>NZ_QOIN01000035.1 GCF_003323715.1 Streptomyces diacarni | reverse complement strand
CCGGCAATAACGGCTCGATCTTCAGCCACTGCGCATCACTCAGCTCATGCCGTCGCACCATGCAGGACACCTGCCCAGCACCACACCGATCCATCACCAAGAGCCATCAGAAACGGCCTAGTGGCACCTACGCCCGGCGGGGCCGGGGCCCGGATGTCGGGAGGGAACGGGGAGGGCTCGGGTCAGCGGGAAGGGGCGGGGTCATAGGTCGGCGGCAGCCGGCGAGACGCGGAGAGGTGGGGATGCTGGGATGTGGAGGCCGGCGGGAACGGGCCGGGTTTCGGATCAGCGGGAGCGGGCGGCGCCCGCAATGGTGACGACGGCCTTCTCCAGCGCGTACTCCGGATCGCTGCCGGCGCCCTTGACCGCCGCGTCCGCCTCCGCGACGGCCCGCAGCGCGGCAGCCACGCCGTCCGGCGTCCACCCGCGCATCTGCTGACGCACGCGGTCGATCTTCCACGGCGGCATGCCCAGCTCCCGCGCCAGGTCGCCGGGGCGCGCCCCGCGCGGGGCGCCGGCCAGCTTGCCGATCGCCCGCACCCCCTGGGCCAGCGCGCTGGTGATCAGCACCGGCGCGACACCGGTGGACACCGCCCAGCGCAGCGTCTCCAGCGCCTCGGCCGCCCTGCCCTCGACCGCCCGGTCGGCGACGGTGAAGCTGGAGGCCTCCGCCCGGCCCGTGTAGTAGCGGCCGACCACGGCCTCGTCGATCGTCCCCTCCACGTCGGCGGTAAGCTGCGTGCAGGCGGACGCCAGCTCCCGCAGGTCGCTGCCGATGGCGTCGACCAGCGCCTGGCACGCCTCGGGCGTCGCCGAACGCCCCAGCGTCCGGAACTCGCCGCGCACGAAGGCCAGCCGGTCGGCCGGCTTGGTCATCTTCGGGCACTCGACCTCGCGCGCGCCCGCCTTGCGCGCGGCGTCCAGCAGTCCCTTGCCCTTCGCGCCGCCCGGATGCACGAGAACGAGGGTGATCTCCTCCACCGGCGCGGACAGGTACGCCTTCACGTCCTTGACCGTCTCCGCCGCCAGGTCCTGAGCCGCGCGCACGACCACGACCTTCCGCTCGGCGAACAGCGACGGGCTGGTCAGCTCGGCGAGCGTGCCCGGCTGGAGCTCCCCCGACGCGAGATCACGCACATCGGTGTCGGCGTCGGCGGCCCGCGCCGCCTCGATCACAGACCGCACGGCCCGGTCGATGAGCAGCTCCTCCTGGCCCACCGCGAGGGTCACGGGGGCCAGCGGATCGTCGGAGGTCTTCTTACGCGCAGCCATCCCGATCAGGATCCCACGCCGCACCGACAGCTGAGCACCTCCCGGCCCCGTCCCCGCCCTCCACGCCCTCCACGCCCTCCACGCCAGGCTTGGTCCCACTCCCGGTGGTCTGCCCCTCAGGAGCAACCGAGCCAGGAGCAACCGGGCCCCAGCCGACCCGGCAGGGCCCTCCGCTGGGAGAATGCCCCGGTGACGGTGAGCGACGTGCGGCATGTACTGGTACTGCCCGACAGGGACGCGGCCGAGGAAGTGGCCCTCCAGCTGGATCTGCGGCTCGGCCTCCCGGAGGAGCCCGAACTGGTCCGCGACGCCCTCGCCGGGGAGGACGACGCCGAGGACGCACAGTGGCTGGTCGTCCTCGAAGACCCGCACGCCGCCTACGACACCGCTGTCCTGGCCTCCCTCGCGGAGGAACACGAGGGCTGGCTGGAGACCGACTGAGCCGCCCGGCACGCGCGCCGTACCCCGCCGTCGCCGCGTACCCCGATGCCATCGAGCGCTCCGCCACCGTGTGGTCCGCCGTCACCGCGTGCCGACGCCGCTGTGTGGCCCGGGGTCCCTCCCGCCGCGACCGGGTCGCCCCGCTGGGTGACCACGGCAGGGGTGCCGTCGGGGCGCCGCACCAGCGCCAGTGCCCCGTTGCGGTCCGTCCGCGCGACCAGCGCCCCCGCGGAGGCCAGCGCATCCAGCGTCTCGGGGGCCGGATGCCCGTAGGGGTTGTCCCGCCCCGCCGAGACGAGGGCCACCCGCGGGCGCAGCCGCCGCAGCAGCTCGGGATCCTGGAAGCGTGAACCGTGGTGCGCCACCTTCAGCACGTCCGCCCGCGGCAGGTCAGGCCGCAGTGCCAGCAGGCCCTGCTGCGCTTCCGGCTCCAGATCGCCGGGCAGAAACAGGCTGAGGCCCGCCGTACGGACGAGGAGTGTGACACTCGCGTCGTTGGCGCCCTCCCCGCTCTCCCCGCTCTCCCCGTCAGCCTCGCCGCTCCTCCCGTCGCTGCCGCCGCTCCCCTCCGCCAGACCGCCTCCCGTGGCCTGGGGCCACACCACCTCCCACCGGAGGTCTCCGACGCGGCGCCGCTCGCCCGCGTGGGCGGTGAGCACCGGCACCCCCGCCCGCCGTGCCGCCTCGCGCACGAACTCCGCCTGCCCTGGGGGCCGTGCCAGCCCCGTCGTCTCGATGGCTCCCACCTTCCTGCCCCGCAACACCCCCGTCAGGCCCGCCACATGATCGGCGTGGAAGTGCGTCAGCACGACCAACGGCACCGACGTCACACCGAGCCGGCTCAGACACCGGTCGACCGCTGCGGGATCGGGCCCCGCGTCCACCACCACGGCTCCGCCCGCCCCACCCCGCTCCGCGTCCACGGCCAGCACCAGCGCGTCGCCCTGGCCCACGTCGCACGCGACCATCCGCCATCCCGTCGGCGGCCATCCCGTGAACGGCCGGACCAGCGGCACCGGCCGCACCACCGCCACCAGCAGTGCCAGCACGCACGCGGCACACCACCACGGCCGGTACGGCAACCGCAGCCGGGCGGCCACCAGGAACAGCCCCGCCAGCAGCGCCGCGAGCCCCAGCGCCCCCGCCCAGGACCCCGGCCAGCCGATCTCCGCGCCGGGCAACTCCGCACCCGTCCGTGCGATGCCCGCGATGGCCTCCACCGGCCAGCTCGCCAGCCACACCAGTGCCTTGGCCACCGGCATCGCGAGCGGCGCGGCCACCAGCGCGGCGAACCCGAGCACGGTGGCCGGCGCGACCGCGAACTCCGCCAGCAGGTTGCACGGCACCGCCACCAGGCTCACGTGCGCCGCCAGCACCGCGACCACCGGCGCGCATCCGGCCTGCGCCGCGGCTGCCGCGGCCAGGGCCTCCGCCAGCCTGCCCGGACACCCTCGCCTGCGCAGGGCCTCAGACCAGCAGGGCGCCACCGTCAACAGGGACGCGGTGGCCAGCACGGAGAGCAGGAAGCCGAAGTCCCGCGCCAGCCAGGGGTCGTAGAAGACCAGCACCAGCACCGCCGCGGCCAGGGCGGGCAACAGCGAACGCCGCCGCCCCGTGCCGATCGCCCAGACCGTGATCAGCCCGCAGGCCGCCGCCCGCAACACGCTCGGCTCCGGTCTGCACACCACGACGAAGCCCAGCGTCAGCATGGCCGCGACCACCGCCGTGGTCCGCAGCGGAAGCCCGAGCCGGGGAGCGAGCCCCCGCCGCTCCGCCCGGTGCGCGAGCCCCGGCGGACCGATGAGCACGACCAGCAGGATCGACAGGTTCGCCCCGCTCACAGCGAGCAGATGCGTCATGTCCGTGGCGCGGAAGGCCTCCTCGAGATCCCGGCTCAACTCGGAGGTGTCGCCGACCACCAGCCCCGGCAACAACCCCCGCGCGTCCTCGTCCAGACCGGTGACGGCACTCCGCAACCCGGCGCGGAGCCGGCCCGCGGCCCGTTGCACGGCTATCGGTCGCCCGACGACCTCGGGCGGACCTGAGTCCGCCCGCAGCACCGCCGCGATGTCCCCGCCTCCTCGTCTGTCGGAGTCGGGTGGCACGAGGTCGCCGTGCACCCGGAGGCGGGTGGAGGGCAGCAACCGCAGCCAGGCGGCGCGGGACGGCGCGGCGCTCGCCTCCGGGCCGCTGTCCAGGCCGCTTGCCTCGCCCCTCCGCTGCGCTGCGCTTTCCCTGCTCCTCCCCTCCCCCGCTCCGCCCTCCTCCCCGTCCAGCCTGACCAGCAGCAGTACCGGTGTGCGCAGCCGGGTCCTGGAGTTGTCCCCGGCCACGAGGGCGACCGCCTCCGCCTGGACCACCACGACTCCGGGCGTCTGCCGTGATCCCCACACCCGGGGCCGGGTCACCCGGGGATCTTTCGTGACGGTGACCTCGACGGTCGCCTCCGTGTGCTGTTCGGCCAGCTCGGGCAACGGCCCCCTGTGCAGATCGGCCGCGTGCAGCGCGGCACTGCCGCCGGCGGCTGCCGCGCACAGGAGGCTGACCGCCGCGCCGAGGAGCACGGTGCGCCTGCGCGCCCTGTGGCCGACGCGGGCCGCGGGCCCGGGGGCCGCCCGGCCCGCAGCAGCGGTCGGGGTGGTAGCTCGCGCGGAGGGGCCGGCCCTCGCCCTCCCGCCCCGCAGCGCGAGGGCCACCAGCGCGAGCCCGGCCAGGCCGCTCAGGGCGACACCGACCGCGGCCTGCGTCCCGGAGAAGCCCAGTGCTCCGGCGGCCGCCGCCCAGGCCGCCAGCGCGGGCCCGACCAGTCGTAAGTCCCGTGGCTCCTGCGGTGTCTGTGCTGCTTCCGCTTCGCCCGGGCGGCCGTCGGGACGAGCCGGGCCCGAGGCTGCCACCCGTCGGCGGCTCGTGCTCACGGTGTGACCTTGGGTTTGATGTCCGCGAACCGCTTCTCGCCGATGCCGTTCACTTCCTTGAGCTGGTCGATCGACGTGAAGCCGCCGTGCTCCGTGCGGTAGTCCACGATGTGCTGGGCCAGTACGGGCCCGACGCCCGGGAGGGTTTCCAGCTGCTCCGGGGTGGCCGCGCTCAGGCTGATCGGTGCCGCGGGCCCGCCGCTCGCCGCGCCGGTGGACGCGCCGCCGCCCGCGGTGGCGCCGGGCGGCGCGGCGGCCCCGCCCTTGCCGGGCTTCCCCACCACGATCTGCTCCCCGTCCACCAGCAGCCGCGCCCGGTTCAGCCCACTGGTGTCGGCTCCCTTGCGGAGCCCGCCCGCCGCCTCCAGCGCGTCGGTCACCCGCGATCCCGCCGGCAAGCGGTGGACTCCGGGATCGCGCACCTTTCCGGATACGTCCACCACGAGCCGCTTGCCCGGCGACGCGCTGGTGGAGGCCGCGGGCACGCCGCCAGAGCCCGGCCCCGGGGAAGCGCCGCCCGGTGAGCGCGCTGTCGGACCTCCTTGCGGGGCCCCTGCCGCGCTCGGGACGGCGACGCCCTGGGGCCGGCCCGTCCAGAAGTGGTGTACCGCGAACCCCACCGCGACCAGCAGCACCAACGCGAGCGCCACCAGTGTCTTCGGCTCGATTCCGCAGCGCAGCCGCAGCCACGTCGGCAGCCGCTCCTCCAGTGCGAGCCCCCAGCGTTCCCGCCAGGGCAGCCTCGCCCGAGCTCCGCGCTCCCCGTCCTGCTCGGTGAAGAACCCACCTCCCACCCGCCCCGGCTCGGAGCCGTCGCCCGGCCCGGGGTCCTCGTCCTCCTCGTGCTGCTCCCCGCGCTCCTCCTCGTGCCGCCGTGCGGCAGCCGGCAGGTGTTCCGCTCCTCCTGCGCGCCCTCCAGCGCGTCCTCCCGCGTACTGCCTGCTCCCGGAGGGCTCCGGCCTCTCGCCACGGCGGGGCTCGGTGCCCGGCGACCGGCCCGCGCCGCTGCTCCGCTCGTCCTCCGGCCATGCACGCTCCCGGCCCGGGCCCGGGTGCAGCCGCTTGCGGCTCCGCTGGACGGCGTCGCGGGCCGCCGCGACGGCCTCCGCCCGGGGCATGGTGCGGGGCGCGGCCCACGTCTCGTGCTCGGGCGCGGGCCGCTCAACGAGAGGGCGAGTCCTGGCACGTGGCTCGGGCAGCTCGTCCGCCCCGTCGTGCGGCTCAGCGAGTGGCTCGGCGAAAGGTTCGCCGGGGGGCAGGGCCCCCTCGTGGAGAGGGGGCGCCGCCCCCGGGAGCGAGGCCGTCTCACGAAGCGACGCCGTTTCACGGCACGGAGCCGTCTCGTCCCGGAGCGGGGGCTCGGTGAGCAGCGACCTTGCTCGGGCGGCCGGCCCTCCCGGATCGGGTGCCGTACGCCGCGAGCGACGTACGAGACGGTGTCCGTCCCGCCGGCCCGGGCCCGTGCCCGGGTTGCCCCGCGGGCCTCGGGGCGGTCGGCGCCGGGCCGGCCGGCGGCTGCGCGCGCCGCCCGCGCGCACGTCGGGCCGGCCGGCCGCGACGGCTACGCCGTCCCGTTCCCCATGCGGGCCCTGCGCCCCGGCCTGTGCACCCCCCGGACTCCCCGCCACCCCGCCCTGGCCACTGGCCGAGGCCGGCGCTCCTCCTCCGCGATCCCCGGGCGGGCCGGTCGTCCCCGCGTCGTCGTCACCATCGGCCCAGCGCGGCGCCGGCTTCCGGCCGCCCGGTGCCCCGTGTGCTGCCGCGCGCGCCGAGGCCGCGTCGGCCGCGTCCGTGGCCCACGCCTGCGGGCGCCCCCGCACCCCGCGCTCCGCTCCGGGCTCTCCCACTCGTTCGCTCATGTCCAGGACGGTAGGCAGCCCCCTCGCCACATGAGGATCTTGCTCGATTCCGGTGGAGAACCCGCGAGTTGTGGATAACTCGCTCACCCACTCGGGGGACACCGGGGGAAGGGCGAGGGCAGCCGCGTGGAGCGGCGAGGCACCCAGGAGAGCACTCCGGCCCGAAGAGCCTCACCTGACGGACAGCACGGCCCCCAGCAGCCCAGGACCCGTGTGGGCGCCGATGACGGCGCCCACCTCGCTGACGTGCAGTTCCCGCAGCCCGTGCACCCGCTCGCGGAAGCGCTCCGCGAGCTTGGCCGCGCGTTCGGCCGCGGCCAGGTGGTGGACGGCGATGTCCACCCGGGCGTCCGCCGCGCGGTCCACGATGATCTCTTCGAGGCGGGCGACGGCCTTCGACGCGGTACGGACCTTCTCCAGCATCCCGATGCGCCCGTCCTCCACCTCCAGCAGCGGCTTGACGGCGAGTGCCGAACCCAGCAGGGCCTGTGCCGCGCCGATCCGGCCACCCCTGCGCAGGTAGTCGAGCGTGTCCACGCAGAAGACCGCGCAGGTGGCCTCCGCACGCTTCCGGGCGGCGGCCACGGCGTCGTCCAGCGTGCCGCCCGCCTCGGCGGTCTCGGCGGCCGCCAAGGCGCAGAAACCCAGGGCCATCGCCACGACGCCGGTGTCGACGACCCGCACCGGGACGGGGGCCTCCTTGGCCGCCAGCAGGGCGGCGTCGTACGTGCCGGAGAACTCGGAGGACAGGTGCAGCGAAACGATTCCCTCGGCCCCCGCTCGTGCTGCGGCCCGGTAGGCACGGGCGAAGGTGTCGGGGCTGGGCCGGGACGTCGTGACGGGGCGCCGTTCGCGCAGCGCGGCCTCCAGCGAGCGGGCCGAGATCTCCGTGCCCTCTTCGAGCGCCTCGTCACCGAGTACGACGGTGAGCGGCACGGCCTCGATCGCGTGCCGCCGCAGGGCCTGGGGCGGCAGGTAGGCGGTGGAGTCCGTGATGATCGCGAGGCGGCCGTGCATGGAACGGAGCGTATCGGGCGGGTGAGGGGGCGGGCTCAGGAGGCGCTGCGCGGGGGTCGTTTGCCGAACGTGTGCGGCGTACGCCCGCAGTCGGCCGTCGGGTCGGTCCACGACGGGTCGAGCCCCTGCCCGGACGGGCCGAGCTCGGGCCGGCTCTCGGTTCCTCCGGCGGTTTCTCCGGCGCCTCGCCGGTTCGTGGAGGGGGGCGTCTCGCGCTTCCTTCCGCTGGTGGACCGCTGCGCTGCCGCGTCGGCGGGCGCACCCGAGGTCGGGTCGGCCTCACCGGCCGGGCCCGGGGTCCAGTGGCGCAGGGCGCCGGACTCGATGTCGATCTGGCCTCGCAGCGCGTCCAGCCCCTCGGCGTCGAACTGGCGTGCCCGGTCCTGGGCCGCGAAGCGCAGCGAGTCGGCGGACTCCTTGATGCGGCGCATCCGCTCACGCGCGTCCTGGAGCCTCCCGGTGACCCGCGTTCTGTCCGGTTCGTGCTCCATCAGGAGCCGCAGTTCGCCATCGAGCTGGCGGGCGTGCTCGTGCAGGCGGTCCAACAGGTGGACCGCGTCGGAGAGCCCGGCGTCGTCGCGGGCGCCGGCCTCCAGTGCGGCGCGCGTTCCGTCGATCGAGGTGCGCAACTCCAGGCGGATGCGGGCGGCTTCGCCGATCGGCCCCGGCTGGGCGGAGCGGGCCTTGAGCGTCGTCTCCTCGACCGTACGGCGCACCTGCGCGCCCGTGCGCTCCACGCCCTTCTTGACGGCTCGCACGCCCCGCACGGTCGCGACCGTGCCCAGGGCGAGGACGGCCAGCACAAACACCAGCCCGATGACGACTGCCACGTCCACAGGTCGCTCCTCCGTCGTCGGTCCGTCCCACCGTCTCCGTTCAGCCTAAACGGGCGGGGGCTGCCGCGGGTTCCGAAGAACCCGGAGCAGCCCCCGTGAAGCCCCGTAGGGGTCGGCCCGGACACTCAGGGCCGAGGCACCCGGGCCGGGGGGCTCGGGCCCGCACACTCGGGCCGAGGCACCCGGGCCGGGGCACTCAGGCCGCAGCGACCAGGCCGGGACGCTCAGGCCGGGACGATGTTGACCAGTTTCGGCGCGCGGACGATCACCTTGCGCACCCCGGCGCCGCCCAGCGCCCTGACGACCACGGGCTCGGCCAGGGCCGCCGCCTCCAGATCGGCCTCGGAGACGGAGGGCGAGACCTCCAGGCGGGCCTTGACCTTGCCCTTGATCTGGACGACGCAGGTCACCGTCTCGTCCACCAGGTAGGCAGGGTCGGCTAGGGGGAAGTCCTGGTAGACGACGCTCTCCTCGTGGCCCAGCCTGCGCCACAGCTCCTCCGCGACGTGGGGAGCCAGCGGGGCGATCAGCCGGACCATCGTCTCCACGACGGATCGCGGAACCTCGCCCAGCTTGGTGACGTGGTTGTTCAGCTCCGTGATCTTCGCGATGGCGGTGTTGAAGCGCAGGCCGGCCATGTCCTGGGTGACGCTGTCGATCGCCTTGTGCACGGCGCGCAGGGTCGCCTCGTCCGGCTCCGTGTCGACGACGGTCGTCTCACCGGTCGCCTCGTCCACCGTGTTGCGCCACAGGCGCTGCAGCAGCCGGAACTGGCCGACGACCGCACGCGTGTCCCAGGGGCGGGAGACGTCCAGCGGCCCCATGGCCATCTCGTACAGCCGCAGCGTGTCGGCGCCGTATTCCGCGCAGATCTCGTCCGGGGTGACCGCGTTCTTCAGGGACTTGCCCATCTTGCCCAGCAGGCGGCTGACCTTCTCGCCCTGGTAGTAGTACGCGCCGTCGCGCTCGACCACCTCGGCGGCGGGAACGGCGATGCCGCGCGCGTCCCGGTAGACGTACGCCTGGATCATGCCCTGGTTGTACAGCTTGTGGAACGGCTCGGCCGAGGAGATGTGTCCCAGGTCGTGCAGCACCTTGGACCAAAAGCGCGCGTACAGCAGGTGCAGCACCGCGTGTTCGGCACCCCCCACGTACAGGTCAACACCGCCGGTCGGCTGCCCCTCGCGCGGGCCCATCCAGTAGCGCTCGACGTCGGGGTCGACCAGCTTGTCGTCGTTGCGCGGGTCCAGGTAGCGCAGCTCGTACCAGCACGAGCCCGCCCAGTTGGGCATGGTGTTGGTCTCGCGGCGGAAGCGCCGCGGGCCCTTGCCGTCGCCCAGGTCCAGTGTGACGTGGACCCACTCCTCGTTCCGCGACAGCGGCGTCTCGGGAGAGGTGTCGGCGTCGTCGGGGTCGAAGGTGCGCGGGGAGTAGTCCTCGACCTCGGGCAGCTGGAGCGGCAGCATCGATTCGGGCAGCGGGTGGGCGATGCCGTCCTCGTCGTAGACGATGGGGAACGGCTCGCCCCAGTAGCGCTGCCGGCTGAAGAGCCAGTCACGCAGCCGGAAGTTGACCGTGCCCTCGCCCAGTCCGTGCTCCTCCAGCCAGCGCCGCATCCGCTCCTTGGCCTCGGCCACGCCCAGGCCGTCCAGGCTGATGTCCTCGCCCGTGGAGTTGACCAGGGCCGCGTCGTACGAGCTGAAGGCGTCCGCCCACGCCGACGGGTCCAGGCCGCGGCCGTCGTTCGGCTCCACGACGCAGCGCATCGGCAGTTCGAAGGCGCGCGCGAACTCGAAGTCGCGCTGGTCGTGCGCGGGCACCGCCATGATCGCGCCGGTGCCGTAGCCCATCAGCACGTAGTCGGCGATGAAGACGGGCACCTGCTCCTGGCTGACCGGGTTGGTGGCGTAGACGCCGGTGAAGACACCGGTCTTGTCCTTGGCCTCCGCTTGGCGCTCGACGTCCGACTTGGCCTCCGCCTGCGCACGGTAGGCCGCGACGGCCTCGGCGGGGGTCGCGTAACCGCCGGTCCACACCTCGTGCGTGCCCTCGGGCCACACGTGAGGGACCACGGAGGCGACCAGCGGGTGCTCGGGCGCCAGCACCATGTAAGTGGCACCGAAGAGGGTGTCCTGGCGGGTGGTGAAGACGTCGATCGTCGCGTCCCCGAGGGGGAAGGCGATACGGGCGCCCTCGCTGCGGCCGATCCAGTTGCGCTGCTGCAGCTTGATGGCCTCGGGCCAGTCCAGGTCGTCCAGGTCGTCCAGCAGCCGGTCCGCGTAGGCGGTGATCCGCATGTTCCACTGGCGCAGCTTCGCCTTGAAGAC
Organism: Streptomyces diacarni; assembly: GCF_003323715.1. Taxonomy (GTDB): domain Bacteria; phylum Actinomycetota; class Actinomycetes; order Streptomycetales; family Streptomycetaceae; genus Streptomyces; species Streptomyces diacarni. The sequence continues at coordinate 239,125 of NZ_QOIN01000035.1, read as the reverse complement.
GGGGAAGTTCCCGCGCTCGGAGCGCCCGTCCGCGGTCACCTCCTCGTTGGCCAGCACGGTGCCCAGGCCCGGGCTCCAGTTGACCGGCGCGTCCGAGGCGTAGGCCAGCCGGTACTCGCCCAGCAGGTCGGCCCGCCCGCGCTCGCCCAGCTCACTCCAGGCGCCCCAGCCCTCGGGGGTCGGACGGGCGCCGGAGGAGAACTGCTCGACCAGTTCCTCGATGGGGCGCGCCGTGCCGGCCTCGGCGTCGTACCAGGAGTTGAAGATCTGCAGGAAGATCCACTGGGTCCAGCGGTAGTACTCGGGGTCGATCGTCGCGAACGACCTGCGCTGGTCGTGGCCCAGGCCCAGGCGGCGCAGCTGCGCCTTCATCTGGACCATGTTCGCCTCGGTCGAGGTCCGCGGGTGGGTGCCCGTCTGCACGGCGTACTGCTCGGCGGGCAGCCCGAAGGCGTCGAAGCCCAGGGTGTGCAGCACGTTGTGCCCGGTCATGCGCTGGTAGCGGGCGTAGACGTCGGTGGCGATGTAGCCCAGCGGGTGCCCGACGTGCAGCCCCGCACCCGAGGGGTAGGGGAACATGTCCATGATGAACTTTTTGGGTCTGGCGGCCTTCGCGGGCTCTCCGCCCAGCGGGCCCTCGCCGGGGTTGGGCGCCTCGTAGGTGCCCTGCTTCTCCCAGAAGTCCTGCCAGCGTGCCTCGATGTCGGCGGCCAGCGCCGCCGTGTAGCGATACGGGGCCGCGGTCTCGGCGGCGGTGGTGGTCTCGCTCATCGTCCTCAAAGCTCCATCGGTCGTCTCTGCCCAGCGCTCCTGAAACGAAAAAACCCCTCGCACAGGAGGGGGAGCCGCGCCGATTCCGGTCCGCGGAGGAGGGACCGGCAGTGGTTCAGCGCGGCTCGCTAAGCAGAAGGCGTACGGCACGCATAGCGCTCAGGGTACCGCACGAGAAAAGGAGCCCATCCTGGAGCCCGGGAGACCCCACCGACACGGCAGAGACAAGCCCCGGAGGGACGAAGACAGCCCCCCGACCAACACAACAGAGGTCACAAAGGGTTGACCCCAATTCGGCCGGCACCCCTCAGGGGGTGTGGGTGGCGAAGCCCCCACAAACGCGGCGAAGCCGCAAAAACGAAGGAAGCGAGATGGCCTGCGCTTCCCGCAGGCACACCTCGCCTCTCGCTTCCGTGGAGCTAAGGAGAATCGAACTCCTGACCTCTTGCATGCCATGCAAGCGCTCTACCAACTGAGCTATAGCCCCGTGGGGTGGTCCGCCGGGGTCTTCCCCGCGACGGCTCCGCCAGCTTACACGGCGTGGGTGGCGTTTCGCCAAATCGGTTTCCCGCCGCACCGGGGACGGGCGGCACGGGCCGCCCGTCCCCGCCACTGACCAGCCGGTACCGTCGCCCCGTGAGCACGTTGCAACAGGCCGTCGAGAGCAAAGGGACACCGACGCTCAGGGGGTACCTGCTCCGCCGCCCGGTCACGCTGGCGGCGGCCCTGTGCATGGTTTCCTTCGCCGCCTTCTGGGCGGCACAGCGCACAGCGGACGTCTCGATGATCGACCTGATGGTCTACCGGGCGGAGGGATGGACCGTCCGGGGCGGCTACGACCTGTACGCGATGCGGGCCACCCACGCCGACCTGCCGACCACGTATCCGCCGTTCGCCGCCCTGCTGTTCATGCCGCTGACGCTGCTGGACGTGGCGGACATGCGGAGCGTGGCGACCTTCGCCAACCTCGGCCTGCTGGTGGCCCTCGTCCATCTGACGCTGCGGCTTGTGGATCGCCCGCTGCACGCCCCCCGTACCGCCGCGACGCTGGTGATCGCCGCGGTGGCCGTGTGGTGCGAGCCGGTGTGGACGACGCTGCGCTACGGGCAGATCAACCTGCTGCTGGCCGTGCTGGTGCTGTGGGACCTGACGCGGCGCGAGGGGCACCGCTGGGCGGGGGTGGGGATCGGTGTCGCGGCGGGCATCAAGCTCACCCCCGCACTGTTCGCGGTTTTCCTCGTCCTGTGCGGCCTCGTCCACGGCTTGCGGAGGGTGCGCCGTACGGGCCGCGCGAGCGAGCTGTGGAACGTCTGGATGCGGCAGGCCGCCGTGGCCACCGCGACCTTTTCGGCCACCGCGCTGCTGTCCGCCGTGCTGCTGCCGCGCGACTCACGGCGCTTTTGGGGAGAGGCTCTCTTCCAGTCGGGACGGGTGGGGCGCACCGAGATCACCGACAACCAGTCGCTGAGCGGCGTCGCCGCCCGTCTGCTGCACACCGGCGATCCGGGTGCGCTGTGGGTCGCGGCGGCGGTGACGGCGGCCGTACTGGGGCTGGGAGCCGCGACGGCGGCCACGCTGGCCGGACAGCGGCGGCTGCCGCACGCCTCCGCGTGGGGGGCCGTCGCCTGCGCGGTGACGGCGCTGCTGATCAGCCCGATCTCCTGGTCCCACCACTGGGTGTGGTGCGTTCCGCTGGTGCTGCTGCTCGGCGCGGAGGCGCACCGGCGTGCCAGCCGCCGCTGGGCGGCCGCGGCCGCGGCGACGATGGCGGTCTTCTGCACCTACGCGCTCTGGTGGGTGCCCCGCGACGCGGACGCCGCCCGCGCCCCCGAACTGGGCCAGAGCGGCGCACAGATGCTGCTGTCCGCCTGCTACCCGCTCGCCGGGACGGCGTTCCTCGTGCTGACGGCGGTCGTGGCGCTGCGGGCCCTTCGCGGGCGAAGGGCGGGAGACCGGCAGACCTCAGCAAGGCGGGCCGGCGGCAGACGTCAGGAGCGCAGGGCAACGGAAGGCGTCAGGACGGCGGAACGGCGGCGCGATGTCAGGCCGTTGCGAAGGAGTAGAACCGCTTGAGGGCACAGTGGGCGTCCAGCAGGCGCCCGTAGATCGGCTCGCCGTCGAGCTCGCGGTACGTCTCGATCGGGTCGCCCTTTATGATCAGCGCTCGCGCGCAGTCCTCGCACCAGTACTGGTAGGCGCTGTTGGCCGGCTCCATGTCGCGCACGATCGGGGTGCCACTGCCGCACCAGTCGCACTTCCTGCTGTGGGCACCCATCGCTCACTCAGCTCCAGATGTGGCCGCAAGCCGTGCACACGTAGGACACTCCTCCATTGTCGCCGAGCACTTGGGCGACGTTCGCCGAACCACAGGACGGGCACTGCAGGTTGTCCGGGACGCCCTCCGGGCGCTCCTGGCGGGGCGGGGACCATGCGGATGCGGGCTCGGTGGCGTCCTCGCCGAGGACCGTCGCCGGCATCGCACTCGTCCCTCCCTGCGCCTTCCCCCCTCCAGCCGTCACGATTCTGCCACGTTCCGCCGCCCTGCCTTAAGGCCCGGTCAGCGATCCACTGCGGGGCCCCGCCTCCTGTGCCGCTTCCCCGCGGAGGGCCCCCGAACCGCAGAAAGAGAGAACACAGACGAAGAGAGAACACGGAGGGAGGGAAAACAGCGTCCGAAGAGAGCACCGACTCTCTCACCGAGCCCCCGCCGGGGGCGTGGGCGGCGCAGCACGAAGCGGAGCGAAGCCGCGCGAAAACAAAGAAAGCGAGATGGCCTGCGCTTCCCGCAGACGCACCTCGCCTCTCGCTTCCGTGGAGCTAAGGAGAATCGAACTCCTGACCTCTTGCATGCCATGCAAGCGCTCTACCAACTGAGCTATAGCCCCGGGCTCCGGCACCTGAGTGCCGCGAACGAGAAGAACTCTAGCGGGTGGCCAGGCCGAATGAGAAATCGGCCCGAGGGCCGCCGGCCCCCCACCCGACCCGGCAGGAGCACCGGCTCAGTCGTCGTCCCCGAGCACGGGCTCGGGCAGGCTGCCCGCGTTGTGCTCCATGAGCCGCCAGCCGCGCACCGTCTCACCCAGCACTGACCAGCTGCAGTTGGACAGGCCGCCCAGCGCCTCCCAGGTCGGGGAGGGAAGGCCGATGAGCCGCCCGATGGTGGTCCGGATGGTGCCGCCGTGGCTGACGACGACGAGGGTGCCGTCGTCCGGGAGCTTGTCGGCGCTGCGCTCCACGACGGGTGCCGCGCGGTCGGCGACCTCCGTCTCCAGCTCGCCGCCGCCGCGCCGCACCGGCTCGCCCCGCTTCCAGGCCGTGTACTGCTCGCCGTAGCGGACGACGATCTCCTCGTGCGTGAGCCCCTGCCAGTCACCCGCGAAGGTCTCCCGCAGGCCCTCGTCGTAGGTGACGTCGAGCCCGGTGAGGGCCGCCAGCTCGGTCGCGGTGGCCACGGTGCGCCGCAGGTCGGAGGAGACGATCGCGTCCGGGCGCAGCGCCGCCAGCAGCCGGGCGGCCCGTCGCGCCTGGTCGAGCCCCGCGTCGGTCAGCGGGATGTCGGTCGTGCCCTGGAAGCGGCGTTCGAGGTTCCACGCCGTCTGGCCGTGCCGCCACAGAACGATCTTGCGGTTGCGGACCGCCGCGGTGCCGTTCAGCGCAGCTCTCCGTCCAGCTCGTCGGACGTGTCCGCCGCGGCGTCCTGCCCTTCGGTGCCTGCCGCGTCGGCGTGCTCGGCGCCCTTGCCGCGGGTCGCCTCGGCGTCCTCGGGGAGTTCCAGTTCGGGGCAGTCCTTCCACAGCCGCTCCAGGGCGTAGAAGACCCGCTCCTCGCTGTGCTGCACGTGGACGACGATGTCGACGTAGTCCAGCAGCACCCAGCGGCCGTCGCGCTCGCCCTCGCGGCGGGCGGGCTTGGCGCCCAGCTCCTTGAGCAGGCGCTCCTCGATCTCGTCGACGATGCCCTTGACCTGCCGGTCGTTGGGGGCCGAGGCGAGGAGGAAGGCGTCGGTGATGGCGAGCACGTCACTGACGTCGTAGGCGACGATGTCGTGCGCGAGCTTGTCGGCGGCCGCCTGTGCGGCGGTTTCGATGAGCTCGAGGGAACGGTCGGTGGCGGTCACAGGCAAGGCTTTCGAGTCGGAAGCATGTCGTATTCCAGGGTCTCACGGCCGCCCGGCGGCCTCGGTCCTTCGCCCCCGCGGCCGGGCCGCCGTGCGGCCTCGCTCACGGAGACCGGGGCCACGCTCACGGAAGGTGACGCGCACGGGGAGGCGCGCGGTCTCACCCTCCGTAGTCGGCGCCCAGCACGACGGTGACGTCCGCGTTGGCGGTGCCCTCTCCCTTGCGTACGGCGCCGCCCGGCAGGCCGAGGGTCTTGGCGACCTGCTCGGCCTTGGACTTCTGCGCCGCTTCCGCGTAGGTCACCAGCGAGGTGGTGCGGGTGGCGCCGGTGCCGCCCTTGACGACCGTGTAGCCGCCGTTGACCAGGGCGACGGACGCGGTGGCGTCCAGGCCGCGCTTTCCTGTGGCGTTCTTCAGGCTCACTCTGGGCGCCGCGTCGGGGTCGGAGTTCTTGACGGTACCGCCGAGGACCTTGCCCACGATCCGGTCGCTGACCTGCCCGCTGAGGGTGCCGTTCGCCCGCACGGGAACCACCTGGGAGCGGTAGTCGCCCTTCTTGGCGTGCGCGGCCAGTTTGGCGAGCGAGGCGCCGAGCTGCGGCTCGGACAGCGACGGGTCGGGGATCTGGCCCAGCGACTCGACGGTCCTGGTGGCCCCGCGCGGCTCGCTGGAGACCTTCTTGAGGACCGCCCGCATCACCTGGCCGAAGCGGGCGAGCTGCTTGTCCTGCGGCTCGCCCTGAGCCCGGTAGGTGGCGTAGGCGACGGCGGCCCTGCCGTCCATCTCCTGCGCCGAGCCCTTCTCGACGAGCGGTCCAGAGCCCTTCTTCTCACCGGGCACGGCGGTGTCCGTGTCCACGGAGATACCGCCCACGAGTTCGACGAGCTTCTCCAGGAAGGGCGTGTCCAGCCGCCAGGTGCCCTTGATGTCGGAGCCGAGCAGGGTGTTGAGCGCGTCCCTGGTGGGCCCCGCGCCCTGGTCGTCGACCGACTTGCCGAGCGTCGTGGTCGTCCCGTCCTCCGTGGTGACGGCCAGTGCGTTCGGCAGCAGCAGGGAGGTGCCCCGGCCCGTGCCGGCGTTGTCGACCAGCAGCGCGGTGGAACTGTCGCCGTTCTCCTCGCGCAGGTGTACGACGATGACGTCCCGGTGCTTGCCCGCCGCGGCCGCGCTCTTGCTCTCGCCGCCTCCGGTCCCCGGCAGCATGCCCGCGTACCAGAGGTAGCCGACACCGCCGGCCACCACGAGCGCCAGCACGACGACGAGCGCGACGATCCGGTTGCGGCCCCGGCGCTTGGCCTCCTCACGGCGCTCCGTGCGGGACTCGCTGAACTTCAGCCAGTCGATGACGTCCTCGGACTCGTCGCTGGCCTCCTCGACGAAGGAGAACTGCTCGGTCTGGTAGCCGTCCTCCCGGCCGCCGGACTGCTGACGCGCCTGCGGCGGCCGCCCGGGCGGATGCTGGCCCTGCTGCGCCTGCTCCGGCGCCTGCCGGTCCCGCGACGGCTCCCCGGGGCCGTAGGTCGCCTGCCGGGCCTGTTCCGGCGCGTACTGCTCCTGCGCGGGCGCCGGGGCCTGCTCGGGGAACCAGGCCTGCTGCTGGGTGTGCTGCGACTGCTGCGCGGCGGTCGGCTGCGAGGCGTGCGGGGTGGCCGGCTGCTGCCCGTACGCGGCGTGGGCGCCGTAGTCGTACGTGCCCGCGTGGCCGCCCTGCTGCGGGGCGGCCTCCGGATAGCCGGAGTACGCGTCGTGGCCCGGCTGCTGCCCGGTGGCACCGGCCTGGCCGTAGGAGTCGTAGGGGCCGTACCCACCCTGGCCACCCCCGGCGGGGTGCCCGGCCTGCCCGGCCTGGGCACCGTAACCGCCCCCGGCGTCGTGACCGCCCTGGGCGCCGTAACCGCCCCCGGCGTCGTAGCCGCCCGGGGCCTCGTAGCCGCTCTGGGCGCCGTAGGGCTGGTCGTACGCGTCCTGCCGGCGGTAGACGGGCCTGCCGTACTCGTCGTAGCCGATGATCTCGGGTTGTGGTGCGTACGGGTCGTATCCGTAGCCGTCGCTCACGCTGGCGATTCCTCCCCTGGGCCGCTCCGGTACAGCGCGCGTTTGCTGATGTACCGGACCACGCCGTCAGGGACGAGATACCAGACCGGATCGCCGCGTTCCACCCGTGCGCGGCAGTCCGTCGAGGAGATGGCGAGCGCCGGGACCTCCACCAGGGAGACGCCCCCCTGGGGCAGCCCGGGATCGGCCAGCGCGTGCCCCGGACGGGTGACGCCGATGAAGTGGGCCAGCGAGAACAGCTCTTCGGTGTTGCGCCAGCTGAGGATCTGCGACAGCGCGTCGGCGCCGGTGATGAAGAACAGGTCCGTGTCCGGGTTGGCCTCGGCCAGCTCGCGCAGCGTGTCGATGGTGTAGGTCTTGCCGCCGCGGTCGATGTCGATCCTGCTGACGGAGAACTGCGGGTTCGACGCGGTCGCGATGACCGTCATCAAGTAGCGGTCCTCGGCGGGCGAGACCTGCTTGTGGCTCTTCTGCCACGGCTGCCCGGCGGGGACGAACACGACCTCGTCGAGGTGGAAGCGTGCGGCCACCTCGCTCGCGGCCACCAGGTGGCCGTGGTGGATGGGGTCGAAGGTGCCCCCCATCACGCCGAGCCGCCGCTTACCGGTGCCGGGCACTATGTCCTCTCCCATGCGGGACGACCCTATCCTGTGCCGTTTCGTGAGACGTGTGTACGGACGCCCGCGCCCCGGCCGGGACGCTCAGCGGTCCCGGTTGAAGCGGGTGGTGATCCACAGCAGCAGGAAGAGCGCGACGAGCGCGCCCCCGCCCGTCAGATACGGGCTGAGGCTCTCGTGCCGTGCGCTCTCGCCGTGCTCGCCGCTGGAGGCGAGGGTCAGCAGGGCGTCGTGTGCGGTGCTGGGCAGCATCATCGTCGGCAGAACCTATCCCGTGAGGCGCGGACACTGGGTGGCGCTTCTCCGGGCCGCACACCATGGGGCGGCACGAAGTGCGCAGCCACATCGTAAGCGGCCGCCTCCCGACGGCTCACGCCGACTCAGCCCACACGGGTCGGGAGGCCCGCGAAACGGGTGGGGAGAGGGCGGTGAGCGGGGTCGGTGCGTGAGAGGTGAGCGGGGCGGTGCGGCAGAAGGGGGACGTCCCGACGCAACGGGAGGGCCGCGCTCCGCGTCCCACACTCCAGGGTCTCTCGGCTGGATCTGGCTGGATCAGGGAGCGGGGTCCGGTGCGTGCTCTCGCAAGGCGGAGGAGGAAGTCCCTGCGGAGCAGCGGCGACCGACGACAACGCCGCGAGAGTGCGTGCCGGACCCCGCGAGCCCAGCAAGATCCAGCCGAGAGGCCATAGTGTGGACAGCCCAGTCGAGGAGGGGGAAAGACCATGACAGACGGCACTGGCGGTACGGATCGCCTGCCGGGCCGCGAGAGGCGGCGCTTCCCGGGTATCTCATCCCGGGCGTACGAACACCCGACCGACCGCTCGGCGCTGGTGTCGCTGCGCAAGCTGAGCGGTTTCGACACGGTCGTCAAGGCGCTGAGCGGGCTGCTGCCCGAGCGCAGCATGCGGCTGCTGTACCTCTCCGACTCCGTCCGGGTCAGCGACCAGCAGTTCGCGCACCTCAACGCGATGCTGCGGGACGCCTGTTACATCCTGGACCTGGAGAAGGTCCCGCCGATGTACGTCACGCAGGACCCGAAGCCCAACGCGATGTGCGTGGGCATGGACGAGCCGGTGATCGTGCTGACCACGGGCCTGGTCGAACTCCTCGACGAGGAGGAGATGCGCGCCGTGGTCGGCCACGAGGTCGGGCACGCCCTCTCCGGTCACGCCGTCTACCGCACCATCCTGCTGTTCCTGTCGGACCTCGCCATCAAGATCGCGTGGATTCCGCTGGGCAGCGTCGCGGTGCGGGCGCTGGTGATCGCCCTGCGCGAGTGGTTCCGCAAGTCGGAACTGTCCGCGGACCGCGCTGGGTTGCTGGTGGGTCAGGACCTGCAGGCGTCCATGCGGGGCCTGATGAAGCTGGCGGGCGGCAACCACCTGCACGAGATGAACGTGGACGCCTTCCTGGCGCAGGCCAAGGAGTACGAGGCGGGCGGCGACGTGCGCGACTCCGTACTCAAGGTCATGAACGTGCTGCCGCGCAGCCACCCGTTCACCACCGTGCGCGCCGCCGAGCTGAAGAAGTGGGCGGAGAGCCGCGATTACCAGCGGATCATGGACGGCCACTACCCCCGGCGCCAGGAGGACAAGGAGGCCTCGATACGGGACTCCTTCCGTGAGTCCGCGACCCACTACTCGGACTCGATGCGCAACAGCAAGGACCCGCTCATGGGCATCGTGCGCGACATCGCGGGCGGCGTCGGGGACGTCGGCGGCCGGCTGCGCGACACCTTCACGGGGCGGGGCTCCGGCGGCGGCCAGGGCGGCTCGAGGGGCAGCACCAACGGCGGCGACGGCAACGGCGACACCGGCTCGGACGCGGACGGCACCGGACGCCCCGGCGGGTCAGAACCGAGCTGACGCGCCGGCCCCGCGCCGCCCGTGACCGCCCAACGCGCGAGAGCTGCGCGCGGCGGGGAACAGCGGGCCTGAACGCGGAAAGGGCTGAACGGGCTCGGGAGGACTCAGGAGGGCTCGGAAGGGGTCGGGAAAGGGTCAGAAGAGCTCGGAAAGGGCTGAGGCTTCAAGGAGAAGAGCCTCAGCCCTTCTCCTTGAAGGGATGGGCCGGGCTCGGCTGGGCACTGGGCGCCAGCAGCCCGCACATGGAGGCGGTGGACCGGCCCCGCGCGAAGGGGTCGGTCCCCGCCTTTCCCGCGTCCTTGGCCCTCTCCCCCGCCAGCAGCGGCGCCAGGCTGTCCGCGGGGTCCTCGCCGCAGTTCATCGGCCCCGCCCGCATCGAGACCTGGCGCAGGGTGACCTGGTGGTCGCGCAGGTCACCGCGCTCGAAGTGGAAGCGCACCTCGCGGCGCACGGAGAAGAGCGAGGTGCCCCGCTCGGCGTCCTCGCCCTCGCCGGCGTCGGCGGGCCGTACGGCGTACACGAAGACGTGGTCGGCGGTGACCTCCAGCGCGTTGGCGGAGACCTCCTGCGCGGTGAGGGTGCCGTGGACGCGCACCTGCTCGCCGGCCAGCGCCGCCTTGGCCGGGTCGAAGCGCACCATCCAGGCGGTGGCGGCATGCCGTCCGTCGTTGCGTGGGTTGTTCACGCTCTGGTCGAACTGGCGGTGCTGGCGCGGATCGAGCAGCTCGCGCACGGGCCGCACGGCGCTGCCGGTGAGGACCCTGGGGTCGAGCGAGCTCTGGACGATGTAGTCCTTGGCCCCCAGCAGCGCGGCCTGGACCTGGTTTTGGGTGAAGTGGTCGCTGCTGCGAACGGGTGAGGGCAGCGTCACCCCGTCGGCCCCCTTCTCGAAGCTCGCGGCGGGGCTGTGCTCGAACAGGTCGTCGGGCGTGGCACCGGCGACGGAGCCGAGAGGTGCGAGCGGCATCAGTTCGCTGTGCACGGGCTCGGCCTCCGGCTTGGCGGGCGACCTGTAGGGGTTCCGTATGCCCATGTAGATCGCGGTGCCGAAGGCCAGGGCGATCAGCAGGACCAGGATCAGGCCCTGCCGGGAGAAGCCCAGGCCCAGCCGGCCGTGGCGTTCCCCCTCGGGGCGGGGGCGGACGGCGGCGTGCTCGTCGTCGTCCAGCCGCTCCTGGGCGGAGAACTCCTGGAGCTGCGCAGCGTTGACGAACGACTCGTCGAACACCAGGGACCGGTATTCGTCGTCGCCGCCGGGAGCCCCGTCGGGCGTCCCGTCAGGAGGTTCCACTCGCCCTGCCATACCCACAGGGTAGAACCGCGCGCAGGGAGGTAAACGACGTGGTCCCGGACAACTTGCCGAAACGCCGGGGTCCTGTTCTCCTACGCCGTCCGCCGGGCGTGCGGGGGTGGTGGGCGGGCGGCGTCAGCCGCCGGATGGCTGCGTGCGTCAGCCGCCGGATGGCTGCGTGCGTCAGCCGCCGGATGGCTGCGTGCGTCAACCGCCGGGCGGCTGCGCGGTGACGGTGGGCAGCGCGCCGAGTTCGGTCGGCTCCACGCCGGTGGAGGCGGGCGGCGGGACGGGCTCGTCGCGCTGGTCGGAGGTGCCCCGGTAGAGGGCGGAGAAGGCGAGCGCGACCATGCCGATCCCCATCACGACGGCGAGCACCCAGGCGATCGGCCGCTGCCAGCTGCGGTGGCCCCGGTAGGGGCGCGGAGCGCCGCCGCGCGCCGCGTACGGGCCGTGGGCGCCCCGCGCGTACCCGAAGTCGGCGCCGTGTTCGTACGCCTCCAACTCGGGCGGGAGCCCGCCGGGGCCGTACTCCCCGTAGGGGTCGGGGCGGTCGAACCTGTCGTCGTCACCGTCCGGGTCCTCATCCCAGGCGCCGTCCTCGGGCGGCTCGCCGTACGGGGACTCCGGGAACTCGACCAGACCGCGGCCGTGCACCAGGCCGTCCTCCGCCACCCGCGGAGCGTCGGTCTCCGTGTGCTCTGCGTTCTCCGGGTGCTCTGCGTGGTCCGCCCGCGACTGGGCAGCGGCCGCGCGCACGCGCTCCGCCGCGCTCGGCTCATGGACCTGCGCGGCCCGTACGAAACTCTCGTCGAGCACCACGGAGGCGAACGCGTCGTCCGCCGCCCCGTGGTCGCGGTACTCGGGCTCCTCACCGTCCGGGAACGGCTGGCCCCCCACCTCGTCCGGCACGCGGTCCAGCGTAGACCTATGCGGTCAATTTGGGCAGGGCGAACGGGAATCCGGCCAGGGTCGGCGGGAAGAGGGCGGGAAACGCACCCGGCGCCGTCCCGCCGACCGGTCCAGCGGGACGGCGGCTCAACAGGACAGGGGGCTCAGCAGGACAGGCGGCTCAGCGGCGGATGTGCCCCTCACCGGTGACCACGTACTTCGTCGAGGTCAGCTCGGGCAGCCCCATCGGACCGCGGGCGTGCAGCTTCTGCGTGGAGATGCCGATCTCGGCCCCGAATCCGAACTGCGAGCCGTCGGTGAACCGGGTGGAGGCGTTGACCATGACGGCCGCGGAGTCCACCAGCGCGGTGAAGCGGCGGGCCGCCGCCGTGTCCGCGGTGACGATGGCCTCGGTGTGCCCTGAGGACCACGTGCGGATGTGCTCGACGGCGGCGTCCAGGGAGGGCACGACCGCCGCGGCGAGGTCGTGGGAGAGGTACTCGTCGGCCCAGTCCGCCGCAGTGGCCGGCACCACCGCGGGGCCGTGCGCGCCGTCACCCGCCTTCTGCCAGGCCGCGTCGCCGTGCACCGTCACGCCCGCCTCGGTCAGCGCTTGCAGGGCGCGCGGGAGGAAGACGTCGGCGATGCCCTCGTGCACCAGCACGGTCTCGGCGGCGTTGCAGACGCTGGGACGCTGGGCCTTGGAGTTGACGAGGATGGCCAGCGCCGTCTCCACATCGGCGCTCTCGTCGACGTAGACGTGGCAGTTGCCCGTGCCGGTCTCGATGACGGGCACCGTCGACTGCTCGACCACCGTCTTGATCAGCGAGGCACCGCCGCGCGGGATCAGCACGTCCACCAGGCCGCGGGCGCGCATCAGCTCGGTGACGCTCTCACGGCCGCGTCCGGGCACCAGCTGCACGACGTCGGCGGGGAGCCCCGCCTCGGCCACCGCGTCCCGCACCACGGCCACCAGGGCCGTGTTGGAGGCGTGTGCGGAGGAGGAGCCGCGCAGCAGGACGGCGTTGCCGGACTTGAGGCAGAGCGCCGCCGCGTCGACGGTGACGTTGGGGCGCGCCTCGTAGACGATCCCGACGACGCCGAGCGGGACGCTGACCTGCCGCAGCTCCAGACCGTTGGGCAGGGTCGAGCCGCGCTGGACCTCGCCCACGGGGTCGGGCAGCGCGATCACGTCGCGCACGTCGGAGGCGATGGCCGCCACCCGCTCGGGCGTGAGGGTGAGCCGGTCGACGACGGACTCGGGGGTGCCCTCGGAGCGCGCCGCGGCGACGTCGTCGGCGTTGGCGGCGACGATCTCGCCCGTGCGCGCGACGAGCGCGTCGGCGACACCGGCCAGCGCGGCGTCGCGGAGCGTGCGGGGCGCCGGGGCGAGGGCCGCTGCGGCCGTGCGCGCACGCCGCGCCACCGCGTGCACGGGGCTGTCCGCCGCCGGTGCGGCGGCGCCGGGCCGAGGGGCGTCGGCCGGAGGCGTCGGGGCCCCGCCGGCCGGGGACGTCGGGGAGCCGCTGGTCTGGGATGCGCTCATGGCGCGCATGGTAGCCGGGGCCCGCGGCGGGGCGCCCCGGCGTCTCACGGCCGTGCCGTACGGGCCGGCCGCGCACGGCACAGCCCGCGTACGGGTGGCGGCCCGCACACGGGTCGGAGCAGCCCGGGTGCGGCCGGAGCAGCCCGGGTGCGGTCAGAAGGGGTGGACTCCGACCGGGCTGGCCGGTGGCGGCCCGTAGCCCTCCGCCACCCGCTGGTGATAGGTCTCGCGGCCGATCACCTCCAGTCCGACGATCTCCCAGGGCGGCAGCTTGGCCGAGGACCGGTGCTCGCCCCACAGCCGCAGCGCCACGGCGGCGGCGTCGTGCAGGTCCTCCGCCTCCTCCCAGTAGCGGATCTCTGCGTGGTCGTTGGCGTAGCGGCTGGTCAGCAAGAAGGGGTGATCGTGAGCGAGCTGTTCGAGGGCGCTGCGCACCTCGGCAAGCGGCGCCTCCCGCCCGGCGACGCTGAGCGTGATGTGCCAGAGCCGGGAGCCGATGCGTTCCTCGGACTGGGGAGAAGGCGCCATGTCGACGCTGGCCAGTCGTCCCACCGGTGGCCTCCTGGAGTGGTGCTGGTGAGTGCGGCGTGGGGGGAGGATGCGTGCACGTGCGGGTGCACGTGCCGCGCGGACCGCCCGAGTCAAAGTTGACCAGTCCACGCGGGCCCGTGGGGCCGTTTTGCGGAAGGTGTCCGTGGAAAGGCTGGTCTTTTTCCCTGTCCCCATCGGGTAGGGCACCGCTCAGCTGTACGACCGGCACGGGCCGCACACCCGCCCGGCACCCCTCACGAGCGCAGCAACACCAGGTCGTCGCGGTGGACGACCTCCCGCTCGTAGGCCGGCCCCAGCTCCCTGGCCAGCTCGCGGGTGGAGCGGCCGAGCAGCCGCGGCAGCTCCTTCGCGTCGAAGTTCACCAGTCCCCGCGCCACCGCACGCCCCGCGGCGTCCCGCAGCTCCACCGGATCACCCGCCGAGAAGTCGCCCTCCACACCGGCGATGCCCGCGGGCAGGAGCGAGGTACGGCGCTCCACGACGGCCCGCACGGCACCCTCGTCCAGGGTGAGCGCCCCGGTGGGCGCCGAGGCGTGCGCGAGCCACAGCAGTCGCCCCGCGGCGCGTCGCCCAGTCGGGTGGAAATAGGTGCCCGTCTCGCGACCCGCCAGCGCGTCCGCCGCGTGCACGGCGGAGGTCAGCACCACGGGCACCCCGGCACCGGCCGCGATGCCCGCCGCCTCCACCTTGGTGACCATGCCGCCGGTGCCCACACCCGCGCGGCCCGCGCTGCCGATGTCCAGGCCCTCCAGCTCGGCCGGGCCGCGCACCTGGTCGATGCGGCGGGTGCCGGGCGTGGCCGGGTTGCCGTCGTAGAGGCCGTCCACGTCGGAGAGGAGGACCAGCAGGTCGGCGCGGACCAGGTGGGCGACGAGCGCGGCGAGCCGGTCGTTGTCGCCGAAGCGGATCTCGTCCGTGGCCACCGTGTCGTTCTCGTTCACGACGGGCACCGCGCCCATCGACAGCAGCTGCCCGAGGGTCCGGTAGGCGTTGCGGTAGTGGGCGCGGCGGCTGGTGTCGTCGGAGGTCAGCAGCACCTGCCCGACGCGGCGCCCGTAGCGCGCGAAGGACGCGGTGTAGCGGGCCACCAACAGCCCCTGCCCTACGCTGGCCGCGGCCTGCTGGCGGGCCAGGTCGCGGGGGCGCTTGGTGAGGCCCAGCGGGGCGAGTCCCGCGGCGATGGCGCCGGAGGAGACGAGCACGATCTCCCGGTCGGGGCGCCCGGCGTGCTGGGCGAGGACGTCGACGAGGGCGTCCACCCGGTCGGCGTCCAGGCCGCCGGCCGCGGTGGTCAGCGACGAGGAGCCGACCTTGACGACCACGCGGCGGGCGTCCCGCACGGCCGCACGGTACGACGCCTCGGACCCCGGCCGGCGGCGCGCCGCACCGCTGTCCGTCACCACCCCCGGCAGCGCGTCGGCCGCGACGCCCCCTGGCGTCCCGGCCACACCGGCCGACGGCGCCTCGGCCACACCGTCCCCTGGCGTCTCGTCCGCGCCGTCCCCTGACGTCTCGGCGGCACCGGCCGACGGCGCCTCGGCCACACCAGCCTCCGGCATCTCGGCCACACCCGCCGACGGCGTCTCGGCGGCACCAGTCACCGGCATCCCGGCGGGATCGGCCGATGGCCCCGCGGCCACACCGACTCGTGGCCCCTCGGCCGCGCCTGTCCCGGGCGCCTCGGCCACACCGCCCGATGGCGCCTCGGCGGCACAGGCCGATGGCGCCTCGGCCGGGCCGCCGTCGGGCGGGTGCGCCACGCCGTCGCCGGGTGTCGCCTCTCCGCCGTCGCCGCGCGGCGCGGCCGCGCCGTCGCCGCGCCGCTCGTCGCCGGTGGTTCCCGTCCTGCCTGCCACGCCCGTCCGTACCCCTCGTACCCATGCCCGCCGCGGCGCCCGGGGTGCCCGTGTGCGCCCCTGACCGGTGACCCGCCGCGGGTTCTCGTCCGCAATCTACGTCAGCGCTGGTCCGGGGCGCTCATCCGTTCCGCGCAATGGACGGGGGCGGATGGTTACCTTTGACCACGTAAGCACGTATCCGGGTCCGTCGAAGATTGTCACTTGACCCGCGGGCGACATACGGTCAGGGGTCGACCCTGGCCCCACCGCCACCGGCCGCCCCTTTTCTGCAGACCCTCGATCTCCATGCCAGGAGCCCAGCCCGTGCCCTCTGCCGGACTCTCCCCACGACGCGCCGTGCAGCTCGCGGCGCTGCTCGCGCTGGCGGTGTTCTACACCGCACAGCTCGCGGGTGCGCTGTTGCCGAACGTGCCCGTCTTCCTCACCGCCTCCCTGGCGGGCCTCGCTCTCGACCTGTACCTGACGCACCGGCAGCCGGGGCTGCTGGCCCTGCTCGGGAAGGTCCGTTTCGACGTCACCACCCGCCAGCTGCTGCGCGACATGCTGATCGTCATCGGGCTGGTCCGGATCCCCGACGTGCCGCCGGACATAGAGCGCCCGCTGACCCTGTTGCTGCTGCTCGCCTACGCGGCGCACTTCCTGTGCCAGGCGGTGGCCCAGCTGGTGCGCCGTACCCGCACCCTGCCGGTCGTCACCCGCAACATCGACGCCTCGGCGCTGCGGCTGACCGCCGCGCCCTCCCGGCTGCTGGCCCGGCAGCCCAGCCGCAGGCTGCTGCGCTTCTCGATCCCCGGCACCGTCGGGCTGATGCTCTCCGCCGGCCTCTCCCAGCAGGAGTGGGGTCTGGTCGGGATCAGCTGCACGTTCCTGCTGTCGCTGGGCAGCGCGGTCTACCTGGGCACCTGGCTGCTGCCCAAGAAGCGCTCCCGCAGCGAGAACGAGGTCATGGCGTGGCTGGACAAGTGGCTGGCGGCCTACAAGCCGACCGTCGGCATGTACTTCTCCGGCGGGACGACCAGCGCCTACCAGGCGAACATGTGGCTGAGCACGCTGGCCGAGCTGGACGGGCGGCCGCTGATCGTGCTGCGTGAGCGGTTCATGGTGCAGAAGATCGACGCCACCGACGTCCCGATCGTCTGCATCCCCAAGGTCGCCCACCTCATGCACCTGGAGCACTCCACGCTGAAGGTGCTGCTGCACCCGGCGAACTCCGGCAAGACCTCGCAGGTGCTGCGCATCCCCACCCTCAAGCACGCCTTCATCAACCACGGCGAGTCCGACAAGCTCTCTTCCTGCAACCCCTACGCCAAGGCCTACGACCAGGTGTGGGTCGCCGGCGAGGCCGCCCGCGAGCGCTACGCGCTCGCCGAGGTGGGAGTGGACGACAAGGACGTCGTCGAGGTCGGCCGCCCCCAGCTGACCCCCATCCAGCACGCCGACGAGCGGGCCGCGGCCCCCGCGAGCGACTACACCACGGTGCTGTACGCGCCGACCTGGGAGGGCTGGGACGGCAACCCGGGCAACACCTCGGTGCCGCTGGCGGGCGAGCACATCGTCGCCGCGCTGCTGGCCGACCCGAAGGTGCGGCTGCTGTACAAGCCGCACCCGATGACCGGCTCGGTGGACCCGCGTGCGGGCGCCGCCGACCAGCGCATCCGCGCCATGATCATGCAGGCCAACGTGGAGCGCGGCGCCGGGCGCCGCGACCCGCAGGCCACCGCCGAGCTGGAGCGGCGGACGGCCGTCCTGGACGAGGCCACCACCGCGGCGTTCCGCGCCAGCGCGGACGAGATGGAACGGATGAAGGGCCAGGGCGCCCCGCAGGAGGGCAACGCCGAGCGGGTACGCGAGGCGACCGAGGCGTGGGAGGCCGCCTACTGGGCGTCCTTCCCCGTCTCCGAGCACCAGATCGTCACCGGGCCGCGCCCGGCGATCTTCAGCTGCTTCAACCAGGCCGACCTGCTGATCTCGGACGTCTCCTCCGTCGTCTCGGACTACCTCAGCAGCGAGAAGCCGTACGCGGTGGCCAACACCAGCGGTATGACCGAGGAGGAGTTCCGGCACGCCTTCCCGACGGTGCGGGCCGGAACGGTCCTCACGCCCGACGCCCGGCAGATCCCGGCCCTGCTGGAGTCGGTGCGCGACGCGGGCAAGGACACGCTGGTGGGGGCGCGCAAGGAGCTCAAGACGCGCCTGCTGGGCCCCTCGGAACCGCCGTCGCTCGCGCGCTTCAACGCCGCGGCGCTGAAGCTCGCCGACGAGACGGAGGCCCGCAACGTGCGGGTCGCGCGGCGCACGGCCGAGATCCCCGGACAGCGGGAAGCGGAGGAGGCCGCCGAGGAGGCGGAGATGGAGGCGCCGGGCGGCGCCTCCGATCCGGAGGACGCGGTCACCCCGTAGCCGTGCCAGGCCAGGGCGTGGTCACCCCGTAGCCGCGCCTGGCCAGGGTCCGGTCACTCAACGCCGCGCCCGGCCGGGATCCGGTCGCTGAGCAGCCGTGCCCGGTCGGAGCGTTCCAGCGCAGCCGTCACCCGTTCGGGCGGCGTGTGCGGCGCACACCGGCGCACGGGAGCGCGAGACGGCGGAAGGGCCCCAGGAGGATTCGCCTCCTGGGGCCCTTCCGTCTTCGTGCGTCACACCAGCCCCAGGCGTAGCGGCTGGGCGGCGAGACGGGCTGAGCAGGAGCTTCTGGCGTCCCTACCCTCGCTTGCGACCCGGCCGTACCTCCCGGTACGGCCGCACGGTCCGCACCAGCCGCCAGGAGGGCCCCTTTGTCACGTCTGCGAGCCGCCGCACCGCCCCTCGCCCTGCTGCTCGGCGCCGGGCTCACGCTCACCACTCCCCCGTCCGCCGCGGCGGCCTCCCCGGGCACAGGACCCGTCTTCAACCAGCCGAACGGCACCGCCGCGCAGCAGCGCGCCATCCGCAGCGATCTGCTGGACCGCGTCGAGGCCGCCGCCCCGCGCTCCACCATCAAGGTCGCGCTCTACCACTTCTGGGACGCCGAGGTGGCCCGCGCGCTCGCCACCGCGCACACCGCGCCGGAACGCCGCGTGAACGTCCAGGTGATGCTGGACGAGTCCAGCGTCAGCTCCATGCCCTCCAGCACGTCCTACTCCATCCTGCGCGAGGCGCTGGGCACCGACCGGGCGAAACGGTCCTTCGTCGGACTCTGCCCCGAGAACAAGTCGTGCCTGGGCGACCCCTCGGCCGGCAACTCCATCGCGCACAACAAGTTCTGGCTCTTCTCGCGGACCGGCGGTTTACGCGACGTCGTGGTGCAGACGTCCTCGAACCTGTCGACGGGCAGCTACACCAAGTTCTGGAACGACGCGATGGTCGTCGCCCAGCGCGGCACGTACGCCGCCTACAGCCGCTACTTCGACAAGGTCGCAGGATCCGACTGGCGCTCCTGGCGCTACACCCGCGCCGCCGCCTCCCCCTACACCAGCTACTTCTTCCCGCGCCCGCGCGGCGGCGACACCGTGACGGGCATCCTCGACAACGTCACCTGCCGCTGGAAGGACGCCTCGGGCAGCCACCGCACCCGGGTGCGGCTGGCGATGTTCAAGCTCACCCGCCAGGGCGTCGCCGAGAAACTCGCCTCCCTCCAGCGCCAGGGCTGCGCCGTCGACATCGTCTACGCCCAGACCGACAGCGAGGCCAGCACCGGCTCCCCCGGCACCTGGGAGGCCCTGCACGCGCCGGGCGGGCCGACCGTGCGGTGCCTGCACTACGACGACGACGGCGACCCCGGCACCTCCCGCGAAGTCGTCCACTCCAAGACCCTGATGATCTCGGGACGTTACGCCAAGGCCACCGACAAGCTCGTGTGGACGGGCAGCCACAACTACTCGGGCCCCGCCCTGACCAAGAACGACGAGACGCTGTTGAAGGTGGACAGCGACAGCGTCCACGACGCCTACGCCGACCGCTACCGCGCCCTGCGCGCCTCGGCCCTGCCCGGCACCCGCGACAACACCCCCAGTTGCAAGGGTGTCAGCCCCCAGCCGGAGGACTGAGGACCTCGGACCTGCCCCTCACGTCACGACCGCCGTGGGATCCCCTGGCGAGGGGATACCGACGGCAGTCGCCGGACGGTCACTCGAACGGGTCGAAGCCCTCGTACTCGCCCAGGGCCGCGTCCTCGTCGGCACGCTCGGCCTCGCGGTCGCGGCGGCGCTGCGCCGCGGGGCGGGGCGCGTCGAAGCGCTGGTCCTCGCCGCGGCGGCCGAGCATCTCCGCGCCGCTGATCATGGTCGGTTCCCAGTCGAAGACGACCGCGTCGTCCTCGGCGCCGATGGCCACGCCGTCGCCCTCCCGGGCGCCGGCCTTGAACAGCTCCTCCTCGACACCGAGGCGGGCGAGGCGGTCGGCGAGATAGCCCACGGCCTCGTCGTTGTTGAAGTCGGTCTGCCGCACCCAGCGCTCCGGCTTCTCGCCGCGCACCCGGAACATGCCCTCGTCGAGGCGGGTCACCGTGAAGCCCGAGTCGTCCACGGCCTTGGGGCGGATCACGATGCGGGTGGCCTCCGGCGCCGGACGTGCCGCGCGGGCCTCGTCGACCAGGCGGGCGAGCGCGTACGACAGCTCCTTGAGGCCCTGCCGGGAGACGGCCGAGACCTCCAGGACGGGCAGGCCGCGGGCCTCGATCTCGGCCCGTACGAGGTCGGCCAGGTCCTTGCCCTCGGGAATGTCGGTCTTGTTGAGGACGACGACGCGCGGGCGGTCGTCGAGACCGCCGTAGCGGGACAGCTCCGACTCGATCACGTCGAGGTCGCTGAGCGGGTCGCGGTCGGTCTCCAGCGTGGCGCAGTCCAGCACGTGCACCAGCACGGAGCAGCGCTCGACGTGCCGGAGGAATTCGAGACCGAGGCCCTTGCCCTCGCTGGCGCCGGGGATCAGCCCTGGCACGTCCGCGATCGTGTAGACCGTCGCGCCCGCGGTGACCACGCCCAGGTTCGGCACCAGGGTGGTGAAGGGGTAGTCGGCGATCTTGGGCTTCGCCGCGGAGAGCACCGAGATCAGCGACGACTTGCCGGCGCTCGGGTAGCCGACGAGCGCGACGTCCGCGACCGTCTTCAGCTCCAGCACCACGCCCCGCTCCTCGCCGGGCTCCCCCAGCAGGGCGAAACCGGGCGCCTTGCGCCGCGCGGAGGCCAGCGCGGCGTTGCCGAGCCCGCCCCGGCCGCCCTGCCCGGCGACGAAGGTGGTGCCCGCACCGACCATGTCGGCCAGCACCTCACCGCTGCGGTCGAGGACGACGGTGCCCTCCGGCACCGGAAGCACCAGGCTCTTGCCGTCCTGCCCCGAACGGTGGCCGCCCTCGCCCGGCCTGCCGTTGGTGGCCTTGCGGTGCGGGCTGTGGTGATAGTCCAGCAGCGTCGTCACGTCCGGGTCGACGACGAAGACGACGTCGCCGCCGCGCCCGCCGTTGCCGCCGTCCGGGCCGCCGAGCGGCTTGAACTTCTCCCGGTGCACGGAGGCGCAGCCGTGCCCACCGTTACCCGCGGCGACGTGCAGTTCGACGCGGTCCACGAAGGTGGTCATAGGGGTGTGCCTCCAAGGCGTGCTGGTGTGCTGCGGTACCGGGGTGCTGAGGTACCGCTGACGTACTGAGGGGGAACGCACCGAGGGCGGACCCGCTTCCCTTCCGTACGGCGCGTGCGCGTACGGCGGGGAGAGGAGGTCCGCCCTCGGAGTGAGTGAGTGTGCCGTCCGGCTGCTTACTGAGCGGCCGGGACGACGTTCACGACCTTGCGGCCGCGGTGGGTGCCGAACTGCACCGCGCCCGCGTCCAGCGCGAACAGGGTGTCGTCGCCGCCGCGGCCGACGCCCGTGCCCGGGTGGAAGTGGGTGCCGCGCTGGCGGACCAGGATCTCACCCGCGCTGACGACCTGACCGCCGAAGCGCTTCACGCCGAGAAACTGCGGGTTGGAGTCGCGACCGTTCCGGGTGGACGATGCGCCCTTCTTGTGTGCCATCTCTCCTCAGTCCTTACTTCTTGGCCGGGGCGGGGATGTCGGTGACCTTCAGCGCGGTGTGCAGCTGGCGGTGGCCGATGCGCTTCTTGTATCCGGTCTTGTTCTTGTACTTCTGGATCCGGATCTTGTCGCCCTTGTGGTGGTCCACCACCTCGGCCGTGACCTTGACACCGTCCAGCACCCAGGGGTCGCTGGTGACCGCGTCACCGTCGACGACGAGCAGGGTCGAGAGCTCGACGGTGTCGCCGACCTTGCTGGTGGAAATACGGTCAACCTCGATGACGTCGCCCACAGAGACCCTCTGCTGGCGCCCGCCGGTGCGCACGATCGCGTACACGCGGAACTCTCCTTCGCTCGAAACGGTGCCCCTGATGCCAGCCGTCCGACGCCCACGCCGAGCGCGGAGCTGATCCGGAAGGATTGAACGGCCTCTCCCCCGGAAGGGGAGGTGGTTGCTCAGGAGCGGCGCGTCGCAGAAACGACACGCCGACGGTCAAGGATACCCCATCCGGACGGGCCTCCCGTCCGGCCCTGTGGCACCCCCGACCTCGCCGCCCGGTGCCCGGGTCACTCCTCGGAAGCCGGTGCCGACACCGATGACGTGCCCTCCTGACCGGCCGCGGCCGTCTTCTTGGCGGCGCTCTTCTTCGCGGTCTTCTTGGCCGTCGTCTTCTTGGCGGTCGCCGTCTTGGCCGTGGTCTTGGCGGCCGTCGTCTTGGCCGCCGCCTTCTTGGCCGTGGCCTTCTTCGCCGTCGTCGTCTTCTTGGCCGTGGCCTTCTTGGCGGTCGTGGCCGTCTTGGCGGCCTTCGCCGTCTTCTTGGCGGCCTTCTTCTCCGGCGCGGACTCCGACTCCGGCTGCGCGTCCGACTGCGACTCGGAGCGCGCTTCCGCCGCGGCCTCCTGCTCGGGGGCCGTGGTGGTCACCGTGCGCGTCACCCTGCGCCGGCGCCGTGCGGGAGCCACGTCGGTGACGACCTCGCCACCGTCCGCAGGCTCGGCAGCGGCGGCGGGTGCGGGGGACTCCTCGGCGGTGACGACCGTCACCGCACCGGTGTCATCACCCGTACGGGGCGATCCGGCCGGAGCGCTCGCCTTCCGCGTCGCCCGCCGGCGGGCCCGAGGCGCCGCGGCAGCGGGCTCGGACGCCGACGCCGGCTCCGCGGCGGGCACCGGCTCCGGTGCGGCCTCGGCGGCGGGCTCGGTCGCGACCGGCTCGGCGGGGCGGACCACCTCGGCGGCCTCGCTCGCGGCCTTCGGCGGCGAGCCGGCGGGCGCGCCCGCCTTCCGGCTGCCCCGGCGCCGGCCACGGCCCCGCGAGCCGGACGCCGCCGCCTCCGCCTCGGCCGCGCTGCTGAACAGGTCCTCGTCCGGGACGAACTCGACGGGCGCCGGTGACAGCTGCGCCGCCTCGGGCGCCGTGTCGGCGGGCTCCACGGCCGCGGCCGCCAGGGCGGTCGCGGGCGAGGGCTCCGGAGCGGCCCGCTCCTCGGCCCGCTCCGACCTGCCGCCATGGCGACCGCCGCCCTTGCCGGAGGTCTCCCCCTTGCCGGGCGCCTCCGACCTGGCGTCCGCCTTGGCCGTGTCCTTGGGCTCGGCCTTGGCCTCGGCCCTGGCTTCCGCCTTCGTCTCGCCCTTGCCCTTGCCCTTCTTGCCCTTCTTGCCGCCGCCACCGGCGCCCGACGCGGCCGTCACCTGGTCCAGGTGCACGATCACGCCGCGCCCGTTGCAGTGGACGCACGGCTCGGAGAACGACTCCAGCAGCCCCTGACCGACCCGCTTACGGGTCATCTGCACGAGGCCCAGCGAGGTGACCTCCGCCACCTGGTGCTTGGTGCGGTCCCTGCCCAGGCACTCCAGCAGGCGGCGCAGCACCAGGTCGCGGTTGGACTCCAGGACCATGTCGATGAAGTCGATGACGATGATGCCGCCGAGGTCGCGCAGCCGCAGCTGGCGGACGATCTCCTCGGCCGCCTCCAGGTTGTTCCTGGTGACGGTCTCCTCGAGGTTGCCGCCCTGGCCCGTGAACTTCCCGGTGTTGACGTCGACGACGATCATCGCCTCGGTCCTGTCGATCACCAGCGAGCCGCCGCTGGGCAGCCACACCTTGCGATCCAGCGCCTTGGCGAGCTGCTCGTCGATGCGGTACGTGGCGAACACGTCCACGTCCGAGGTCCACTTCTGGAGCCGGTCGGACAGGTCGGGCGCCACGTGCTCGACGTAGCCGTGGATGGTCTCCCACGCCTCGTCGCCGCTGACGATGACCTTGGAGAAGTCCTCGTTGAAGATGTCCCGCACCACGCGGACCGTCATGTCCGGCTCGCCGTACAGCAGCGTGGGCGCGTTGCCCTTCTGGGACTTCTTGCGGATGTCCTCCCACTGGGCCTGCAGCCGCTCCACGTCGCGGCGCAGCTCGTCCTCGCTGGCGCCCTCGGCCGCGGTGCGCACGATGACGCCCGCGTCCTCGGGGACGACCCGCTTGAGGATCTGCTTGAGCCGCGAGCGCTCGGTGTCCGGCAGCTTGCGGCTGATGCCCGTCATAGAGCCCTCGGGCACATAGACGAGGTAGCGTCCCGGCAGCGAGACCTGGCTGGTCAGACGGGCGCCCTTGTGCCCGATCGGGTCCTTGGTGACCTGCACCAGCACCGACTGGCCCGACTTGAGCGCGGTCTCGATGCGGCGCGGCCCGCCCGACATGCCCAGGGCCTCGAAGTTGACCTCGCCCGCGTACAGCACGGCGTTGCGGCCCTTGCCGATGTCGACGAAGGCGGCCTCCATCGACGGCAGGACGTTTTGCACCTTGCCCAGGTAGACGTTGCCGACGTAGCTGGTCGACTGCTCCTTGTTGACGAAGTGCTCGACGAGCACGTCGTCCTCCAGGACGCCGATCTGGGTGCGCTCGCCGCTCTGGCGGACGATCATCTCCCGCTTGACGGCCTCGCGGCGGGCGAGGAACTCCGCCTCGGTGATGATCGGCACCCGGCGGCGGCCCTGCTCGCGCCCCTCGCGGCGGCGCTGCTTCTTGGCCTCCAGTCGCGTGGACCCCTTGATGGCCTGCACCTCGTCGGCCGGCTCGGTGTCCTTCTTCTTGCGGGGCTCGCGGACCTTGACGACGGTGCGCTCGGGGTCGTCCGCGGGGGCGGGCCCACCCGAACGCTCCTCCGCATCCCCCGAACGGCGACGACGGCGCCTGCGACGGCGCGAGCTGCTCGTGGAGCCGCCGCCCGCGGCGTCGCCCTCCTCGTCGCCCTCGGCGCTCTCCGCCCCGGCGGCCCCTTCGCCCTCGGCGGCCTCGGTGTCCCGGGCCGCCCGGGGGCCGGCTTCCGCCTCGTCGAAGTCCGCGCCCTCGCCCTGCTCGGCGCTCTCGCCCCGGCGACGGCGGCGACCGCCCCGGCGGCGGCGGCGCGTGGGACGCTCGCCGCCCTGCGCGGCCTCGTCCTCCTCGCCCTCCGGCTCGCCGTCGCCCTCGGCGCCGGTCTCGGCGCCGGTCTCGGCGTCGGCCTCGGCCTCCTGCTCGGACGTACGGGTCTCGCGCTCTTCCCGGCTCTCTTCACGGGGGGCCTGCTCGGACGCGTCCGCACGGCGGCGACGGCGACGGCGCGTGGCGCCCGCGCCCTCCTCCGCCGCCTCCGGCTCCGACTGGTGCTCCTCCTCCGGTTCGCTCCCGGCCCGGCGCTCGGCCTCGGCCTCGGCCGCGGCGCTCTGCGGGGTCTGGAAGGCGGGCTCGGCGAAGACGGGGGCCTGGAAAACCGTCATGGGCGGTGTCGGGCGCTTGCGGCGACCGGCCTGCTCCTCGGCCTCCTCACCCTCGGTGGCCTCGGCCGCCGGCTCGGCGCGCCGCCGCTTCTTCGGCGTCGGCGGCGCCGCGAAGCCGCGGGCGACCCGCGGGGCCGCACGGCCCTGGTCACCCTCCTCGGCCCCGGCCCGCTCATCGGCGCCGGCGGCCGGCTCCTCGGCCCCGTCCGTGACCCGGCGCCTGCCCGCCTTGCCACTCCTGGCCGACTGTCCTGCCTGCTCCGTCTCGTCCGGCTTGCGGGTCGCCCGGCGCCGGGAGCGGCCCTGGGTGCCGGAGGCCGACTCGGCCGCGGGCTCCTCCTCGGCAGCGCCTTGGGCCGCTGCGGGCGCCGGTGCGGGCGCCTCGGGCTCGGCGGCCGACTGTGCGGCCTCCCCAGTCGGCTGCGCGGCCGACTGCCCGGTCGCCTCGGTCGCGCCCGACGTGCGGGTGGCGCGGCGGCGGGTGCGGCTCTTGGGCCCCTCCGTGCCGTCCTCGGACGGGCGGGTGGCGCGCGGGCTCTCCGGCTGCGCCGACGTCTGATCGGTGGCCTCGGCTGCGGCGTCGGCGCCCGGCGTCTCGGGCGCCGTGGTCGCGCGGGTGGCGCGGCGGCGGGTGCGCGGTGCGGGCTGCTCGGCGGCGTCCTCACCGGCTGATCCGGTGGTCGTCGTCTGTGCGGTGGCGGCAGGCGCGGCCGTCTCCTGCTCCGGGGTGGCGGACGAGGCCTTGCGGCTGGTGGCCCGGCGCCGGGTGCGGGCCTTGGGGGCCTGCTCCCCGGGCTGCTCGGCTTCGGCCGGCGCGCCGGAGGCCTCCCCCTCGGTGGAGCCCCGCTCGGGCTGCTCGGCCGCGGCCGGGGAGCCGGCGGGAGCGGTGGCCTTGCGGGTGGCGCGGCGCCGGGTGCGCGGCTTCGGCTCCTCGGCGGCGGCCGCGGGCGCCTCGCCGGCCCGCTGGTCGCCGTCGGCCGAGGGCTGCCGCGCATCGGTGGCCGGGGCCTCGGCGGGCTGGGTCTCGGCGGGTTGGGGCGCGGAGGCGGCCGGCGGCGGGGACCCCGCGGGGGCCGTCGCCTTACGGGTGGCGCGGCGGCGGGTGCGCGCGGCGGGGGCCGGGGCGTCGGCGGCGTCACCGGCCTGCGGGGCATCGGGGCCTGCGTCCTGCGGGGCCTGGGCCGCACTGTCGCGCACCGTGAGGGCCTCGGGCCCGGAAGCGGACGCGTCAGCACCCGTGGGCGGTCCTGCGGGGCGGCTGGCCGCGCGACGGCGGCGGGCAGGCAGCGTGTCGCTGGGCGTGCTCTGCGCACCCCCCGCGGTCTCCGGCGCCTGGGCGCTCCCGCCACCGGCGGTGGCCTCGCCGGAGACGACGGACCCCGCGGAAGCGGCGCCGGTCGTGGAAGCCTCTGCCTCGTTGGATTCAGTTGGTTCGAGCATGCGGGCGGTTCTCCCGTCACGCTCCCGGGCGCCGCGCTCGTTCGTACCGGGGCGGCCCACCCGGGGGGCGGGCCGCTCTCCGGGGCGCGGGCGCCGCACGGGAGCTGTTGTCTCACTCGCCGGTTCCGGCCCTTGTCCGGCCCGGCTACGGCGAAAGTCTGCTGGTCTGTGCGCTCGCCTGCCGTACAGCGGCCCGGGTGGCTCCCTGGCGTGCGTTCGGCGGCGGCGCGCGGCTTCGGCGGCGCTCCTACGCGGTGTCGCCCGGCACCGTCCCGGCGCTGGAAACCCCGGCGCCTGTGGGCTCCGGGACCGCGTCACGGTCGGGTGCGAACGGGTCGGTCACCGTGCCGCTCTCCTCGTCGAGCGGCCCCTGCGCCAGCCTGGTCACCGCTGCGGGGACCGGCGGCGCCAGGTCGGCCGTAGCGCGGAGACCGGACAGGACGTCGTCGGGTCGTACGGCAGGTGTCACGTGTCGTACTACCAGCCGCAGTATCGCACAGCCCCCCTCGCCCGGCCTATCGGCGGCGTCCTCGGAGGTGGCGGCGTCCTCGGAGGAGGCGGCGCCCCCGGCCCTCGGCTCCTCCCCCGGCATGCGGCCGGCAGGTACCCCCGGAGCAGGGGCCACCCCGAGCGCCAGGACGGCGGCGCGGGCGTCGAAGGCGCGGATGCCCTTCTTGGTCCGGCGCTCGACCTCGACCGTCTCGGCCGCCAGGAACGCCTCGGCCGCGGCGCGTGCCGTCCCCGGCTCCACGCGGTCGAGCCGCAGCTCCCACTCGGAGGCCTCGAGCCGGTCGCTGAAATCGGAGCCGTGCGCCTCGACCGCGTCGACGACGTCGAGGCCGTCCGGCATGTAGGCGTCCAGCAGCGCGCGCAGCTGCTCTGGGTCACGCCGCTGGACGAGGGCGATCTCCAGGTACTCGGCCTCGCTGCCGGTTCCGGTCGGAGCGGCGTTGGCATAGCTGACCTTGGGGTGCGGGGTGAACCCCGCCGAGTACGCCATGGGCACTTCGGCGCGGCGCAGGGCCCGCTCGAAGGCTCGCTGGAAGTCGCGGTGACTGGTGAACCGAAGGCGGCCTCGCTTGGTGTAGCGCAGACGGACGCGCTGCACGGCCGGTGCGGGCGGCGGGCCTTCGGGCTGTCGCTTGCCCAGTGGTTCTCTCCTCGGTGCCGGGCGGCACGCTCAGGCGGGCCGCCCCTGTCTGACAGGACGATACGAAGGCGGAGGTCCGCACCGGCCGCCCGCGGCCCCGCGTGAGCGCGGAGCACCTCGCCTGCGGCCGAACGCCACGCATCCTGGGGCCCGTCCCCGGGGTCCCCTGGGACCGGCACCCGGACGCGTTGTGCGTTTGTGCGGATGATCCTTCTGCCCAGGGTACGCGGCCGTCCTACGGCAGCGGCTCCCGCTCCCGGGAGCGGGGCGCTCCGACAAGGGCGCGCCGCAGCTCGCTCCTGGTCGCACGGAAGGAGGACCGGGCCGCGGCGAGGGCAGCGCCGACCGCGCGTCCGGCATCCCGCAGGGAGCCGCCCACCGCACGCCCGGCGTCCCGCAGCGCGCGGCCCGTGGCGCGTGCGGCCCGTGCCGTGGGCCGCCACATCCACGTCCGCAGCGCGCGGCCCGCCGGAGCGAGCACGTACCGCCACAGCGCGACGCACGGCACGATCAGCAGCACGTACAGGCCCCGGCCGACGGCGTGGAAGAGCGCGGCCATCACCCGGCCCGCCACCTGCCAGGCCACCACGGCCGCGCCGGCGATCTCCCGCACGAGCAGGGCGAGCCCCCGTCCGAGCGGCGTGAGGACCCAGCGGTGGAGGGCGAGTGCCGGGAGGACGCACAGGTGGCGGCCGAGCCACGCCAGGGCCGCGCCGGTGCCGCGGACGACGGCCACCACGGCGTGCCCCAGCGGGGTGAGGACGTGGCGGTGGAGGCCCACCGCGGGTGCCACGGCCAGCCACCGCCACAGCCAGGCCGCGAGCGCGCCGACGCCCCTGCCCGTGGGGGCCAGCCCCCGACGCCACAGCAGCACAGCGGGCAGCACCAGCAGATACCGGCCCAGCAGGCCCAGACCGCGCCCGGTGCCCCGGGTGAGCGGTGCGAGGAGGTGGGCGTACAGCCAGCCGGCGGGAACGACGACGAGGGCCCGGCCGAGGGAGGCGATGCCGCCCGCGAGCGCGCGTCCGGCCCTGGCCAGTCCGCGCCCTGCGGCGGCCAGCCCCCGGCCTGCGGCGGCCAGTCCGTGCCCGGCGGGTACCAGGACGTAGCGCCACAGGCCGGCCCAGGGCCAGACGAAGAGGATCTTCGCTGTCCAGGTCAGCACGAGGGCGACGCCGCTGCACACAGGAGCGAGCAGATTGCGCCACAGCCACCCCGCGGGCGCCACGACGCAGGTACGGCCCAGCCACGCCAGCCCGCGCCCCACCGGCACCAGCACGCCCCGGGCGAACGCCCGCCAGGCCAGCCGCAGCCCGTCCCAGACCATGCGGACGGGCAGCACCAGCACGAACATCACGATCCGCACCGGCCACCGGACGACCGCGGTGAGGCAGCCCCCGGGGTCTTCGCCGCGCGGAACCGACCCGTGCCGTGGCTGATATGCGTTCACGCGGAAGAGGACGGGGGCGAGGACGCCGCCGGTTCGGCCGCCGGTGTGGCGATCCAGTAACGGAGCTTGACCCCGCGCCGGTCCTCGAAGACCCCGCCGCACGCCTCGATCACCCTGCGGGACGCCACGTTGTCGTGGTCGCAGGTCACCAGCGCCCGCTCCAGACCGAGCGCCGCGGCGCGCGGCAGGGCGGCACGCAGCATCGCGGTCGCGTAACCGCGGCGCCGCGCGGTCGGCCGCACGTCGTAGCCGATGTGGCCGCCGTACTCCAGCAGCATGGCGTTGAGCCGGTGGCGGACGGCGATCCGGCCGTAGTACGTGCCACCCTCCACGTACCAGTAGGTGGAGGTGGGCACGTAGCCGAGGGCGGCGGCCGTCTCCTCCGTGGACTGGCTGCGGGCGAAGGCCACGTACTCGGCGAAGACGTCGGCGTTCTGCCAGCTGTCCCCGAACCTGCGCAGGTCACGGGCGATCGCCGAGCCGTCCGCCGGCGCACCGCGCCCCTCGGCGGCGAACTCCTCCATCGCGGCGACGAAGGAGCGGTGCACGGCGGTCGTGGGCTCACTCAACTGGGGCATCGCGCCAGTGTGCCAGCGCCATCGGACGGCGGCCCCCAGAGACCGACAGGGGCCCGCACCCGGACCCTGCCCCGCCCGCGCCTACTTGACCACGGTGAGCGGCAACAGCTTCTTGCCCGTGGGCCCCATCTGGATCTCGGTGTCCATCTGCGGGCACACCCCGCAGTCGAAGCAGGGGTCCCAGCGGCAGTCGGGGACCTCGGTCTCGTCGAGGGCGTCCTGCCAGTCCTCCCAGAGCCAGTCCTTGTCGAGGCCGGAGTCGAGGTGGTCCCAGGGCAGGACCTCCTCGTAGGAGCGCTCGCGGGTGGTGTACCAGTCGACGTCCACACCGGTGCCGCCCAGCGCCTCGGCGGCCGAGGACATCCACAGGTCGTAGGAGAAGTACTCGCGCCAGCCGTCGAAGCGCCCGCCGCGCTCGTACACCTCGCGGATCACCGCGCCGATCCGGCGGTCACCGCGCGAGAGGAGGCCCTCGACGATGCCCGGCTTGCCGTCGTGGTAGCGGAACCCGATCGAGCGGCCGTACTTCTTGTCGCCGCGGATCTTGTCGCGCAGCTTGCCGAGACGTGCGTCCGTCTCCTCGGCCGACAGCTGCGGCGCCCACTGGAAGGGGGTGTGCGGCTTGGGGACGAACCCGCCGATGGAGACGGTGCAGCGGATGTCGTTGGACTGCGCGACCTCGCGGCCCTTGGCGATGACGTTGACGGCCATGTCGCCGATCTGGAGGACGTCCTCGTCGGTCTCGGTGGGCAGCCCGCACATGAAGTACAGCTTCACCTGGCGCCAGCCGTTGCCGTAGGCCGTGGCGACGGTGCGGATCAGGTCGTCCTCGGAGACCATCTTGTTGATGACCTTGCGGATGCGCTCGCTGCCACCCTCGGGCGCGAAGGTGAGACCGGAGCGGCGGCCGTTGCGGGTCAGCTCGTTGGCCAGGTCGATGTTGAAGGCGTCCACCCGCGTGGAGGGGAGCGAGAGGCCGACCTTGTCCTCCTCGTAGCGGTCGGCCAGCCCCTTGGCGACGTCGCCGATCTCGCTGTGGTCCGCGGAGGAGAGGGAGAGCAGGCCGACCTCCTCGAAGCCGGTGTTCTTGAGCCCCTTGTCGACCATGTCGCCGATGCCGGTGATCGAGCGTTCCCGCACCGGGCGGGTGATCATGCCGGCCTGGCAGAAGCGGCAGCCCCGGGTGCAGCCGCGGAAGATCTCCACGGACATCCGCTCGTGCACTGTCTCGGCGAGCGGGACCAGCGGCTGCTTGGGGTAGGGCCACTCGTCCAGGTCCATGACGGTGTGCTTGCTGACCCGCCACGGGACACCGGAGCGGTTCGGCACGACGCGGGAGATCCGGCCGTCGGGCAGGTACTCCACGTCGTAGAAGCGCGGCACGTAGACGCCGCCGGTCTTGGCCAGGCGCAGCAGCACCTCGTCCCGGCCGCCCGGGCGGCCCTCGGCCTTCCAGGCCCGGATGATCTCGGTGACCTCCAGCACGGCCTGCTCGCCGTCGCCGATCACCGCGACGTCGATGTAGTCGGCGATCGGCTCGGGGTTGAACGCCGCGTGCCCGCCCGCCATCACGATCGGGTGGTCCTCGGTGCGGTCCTTCGCCTCCAGCGGGATGCCGGACAGGTCGAGTGCCGTCAGCAGGTTGGTGTAGCCCAGCTCGGTGGAGAAGGAGACGCCGAACACGTCGAAGGCGCCGACGGGGCGGTGCGCGTCCACGGTGAACTGCGGGACGTCGTGCTCCCGCATCAGCTTCTCCAGGTCCGGCCAGACGCTGTAGGTGCGCTCCGCCAGGACGCCCTCGCGCTCGTTGAGCACCTCGTAGAGGATCATGACGCCCTGGTTGGGCAGACCCACCTCGTACGCGTCCGGGTACATCAGCGCCCAGCGGACGTCCGTTTCGTCCCACGGTTTCACCGTGGAGTTCAGCTCGCCGCCCACGTACTGGATCGGCTTCTGGACGTGCGGGAGGAGGGCCTCTAGCTGGGGGAAGACCGACTCGACGGACATCTGATGAGCGCACTTTCACTGGGGGTGCCCCGGACGGACTCCGGGGAGGACAGGGCCGGTCGTCCAGAGTAACGGTTGTGGCCCACACTCCCGATGGCTCCGCCCTGGCTCCCCTGTGCCGCCCTATGCCGCTATGGGTTTCTGGGTGCGGATGGACTGCAACAGGCCCACCGCGATCCAGACGGCGAACATGGACGTACCGCCGTAGGAGACGAAGGGCAGGGGCAGTCCGGCGACGGGCATGATGCCCAGCGTCATGCCGATGTTCTCGAACGCCTGGAAGGCGAACCAGGCGATCACGCCGGAGGCGACGATGGTGCTGTAGAGCGACGTCGACTCCCGCGCGATCCGGCAGGCGCGCCAGATGAGGACGCCGAGGAGGACGAGGATGAGTCCGCCGCCGACGAAGCCGAGTTCCTCGCCTGCGACGGTGAAGACGAAGTCGGTCTGCTGTTCGGGGACGAACTGCCCCGTGGTCTGGGTGCCTTCGAAGAGCCCCTTGCCGGTGAGGCCGCCTGAGCCGATGGCGATGCGGGCCTGGTTGGTGTTGTAGCCCACGCCCGCGGGGTCCAGCGCGGGGTTGGCGAAGGCCGCGAACCGGTTGATCTGGTACTCGTCGAGCAGCCCGAGCGCCCACACCAGCACCGCGCCGAGGGCCCCGGCCAGGCACAGGCCGATCACCCAGCGGTTGGAGGCGCCGGAGGCCAGCAGGACGGCCAGCACGATCATGACCAGCACCATGACGGAACCGAGGTCGGGCATCGCCAGGATGATCACGATGGGCAGGGCCGCCATGCCCAGCGCGTGCAGCACGGTGCGGTGGTCGGGGTGTTCGCGGTCGCCGGCGTCGACCTTGGCGGCGAGCAGCATCGCCATGCCGAGAATCACCGTGATCTTGATGAACTCGGCGGGCTGGACGGTGAAGCCGCCGCCCAGGTTCAGCCAGGCCCTGGAGCCGTTGATGGTGGCGCCGAGCGGGGTGAGGACGGCGAGGGCGAGCAGCACGGTGATGCCGTAGAGCACCGGTACGGCGCTGCGCAGTCTGCGGTGGCCGAGCCACACGGTGGCGCCCATCAGGGCGACGCCGATGAAGAGGCTGATGATGTGCCGCACCAGGAAGTACTGGGGGTCTCCCTGGTTGAGCTCGGTGCGGTTGCGGGTGGCGGAGTAGACGAGCAGCGAGCCGATGACGGCGAGGACGGCGCCGGACAGCAGCATGATCCAGTCCATGCGCCACACGACCGAGTCGCGTGCGGTCAGCCGGTTCCAGGCGGAGCGCTTGCGGGGGCCGTAGCCGTCCAGCGCGAACGTGCGGGTGCTCATCGCCTCTCGCCTCCCGCGATCTGCCGGGTCTGATGTGCCTGGCGGGCGCCGTCGCGTTGTCGCTGCTGCCGCTCGCCCTCGTGGCGTGCGGCCTGGGCCTCGCCCCGGGTGTCGGGGGTTTCGGCGGGGGGTTCGGCCTCGCGGTGCTTGGCGGCGTCGTCGGCGGGGCGCTTGTCGCGCTCGGCGACGATGGTGCCGTCCTTGGAGATCTTGGGCAGCGCGGTCTGCGGCTTGGGCAGCAGGGCCTTCTTCTTGTCGATGCCGCCGTCGTCGCCGACGCCGTACATCGCGTCGTAGATGTTGCGCACGGCGGGCCCGGAGGCGCCGGATCCCGTACCGCCCTGGGAGATGGTCATCACGACGGTGAAGTCGTCGGTGTAGGTGGCCAGCCAGGAGGTCGTCTGCTTGCCCGCGACCTCGGCCGTACCGGTCTTGGCGCGAATCTTGATCTTGTCCTGGGGCCAGCCGGCCTCGCCGAACCGCCAGGCCGCCGAGCCGCGCGTGGCGACGCCCTGGAGGGCCTTGTCCATCTGCCCCAGCGTCTTCTTCGTCAGCGGCAGTTTGCCGTGCGAGGTGGGCTCGATCTCGTTGACGGTCTTGCCGTCGGGGCTGATGACCGCCTTGCCGAGCGTGGGGTCGTAGAGGGTGCCGCCGTTGCCGAGGGCGCCGTAGATGGTGGCCATCTGGATGGGGGTGACGAGGGTGTCGCCCTGGCCGATGGAGTAGTTGATGCTGTCACCGGCACGCATCTTCATGCCGGAGACGCAGTTCTCCTTGGCGATCTTCTCGGCGTAGCTGGGGTTGTCGCCGCCGTCCTCGGCCTGCTTGCACCAGGCGTCCTTGTTGGCTTCCCAGTAGTTCTTCTTCCACTCGCGGTCCGGGACGCGGCCCGAGACCTCGTTGGGCAGGTCGATGCCGGTCTTCTTGCCGAGGCCGAACTGGTGGGCCGTCTTGTAGAAGTAGTCGTGGGCGCCCTTCTTGGGCATGTTCCCGCCGTCCTTCTTCCACTCCCTGTGGGCGAGACGGTAGAAGACGGTGTCGCAGGAGACCTCCAGGGCGCGGCCGAGGCCGATGTCGCCGTAGCCCTTGGACTCGTAGTTCTTGAAGACCTGGCCGCCGACCTTGTAGTCCGAGGAACACTCGTAGTTGCCGTCGAAGGGGTAGCCCGCCTTGACGGCGGCGCTCGTGGAGATCACCTTGAAGATGGAACCCGGCGCCGACAGGCCCTGGATGGAGCGGTTGAGCAGCGGATAGTTGGAGTCCTTGCCGGTGAGCTTCGCGTACTCCTTGCCGGAGATGCCGCCGACCCAGGCGTTGGGGTCGTACTCGGGGTTGGAGGCCATGGCCACGACGCGGCCCGTCTTGTTCTCCATGACGACGACGGCGCCGGCGTCGGCCTTGTAGTTGCGGCCGGTGTTCTTGTCGAACTCCTTGCGCGCGTTCTTCATCGCCTGGTCGAGCTGGGTCTCGGCGACGGCCTGGACGCGGGAGTCGATGGAGGTGACCAGGTTGGATCCGGGGCGGGCCTTCTCGCTCTCGGCCTCGCCCATCACCCGGCCGAGGTTGTCGACCTCGTAGCGGGTGACGCCCGAGCTGCCCCGCAGTTTGCTGTCGTAGGTCCGCTCCAGGCCCGAGCGGCCGATCTCGTCGGAGGGCAGGAAGGGGGAGTCGGTGTCCTTGGCCTTCTCGATCTCCTCGTCCGTGACGGGCGAGAGGTAGCCGAGCGCCTGCGCGGTGTTCGCCCCGTGCGGCGCCGGGTAGCGGCGAACCGCCTCCGGCTCGGCGGTGATGCCGGGGAAGTCCTCGGAGCGTTCCCGGATCTGGAGGGCCTGCTGGGGCTTGGCGTCGTCGGTGACCGGGATCGGCTGGTAGGGCGAACCGTTCCAGCAGGGCTGGGGGGTTTCCGCGTCGCAGAGGCGGACCTTCTGCTTGACGGTCTTGGCCTCCATGCCGAGGACCTTGGCGAGCCGTTCGAGGACGGCCTCGCCCTCGTCGTCCTGCTTCATCAGTTCGGTGCGGGAGGCGGAGACGACCAGCCGGGTCTCGTTGTCGGCGATGGGTACGCCGCGCGAGTCCAGGATCGAGCCGCGCACGGCGGGCTCGACGACCTGCTGGACGTGGTTGCCCTTGGCTTCCTTCTGGTACTCGTCGCCGTTGCGGATCTGCAGGTACCACAGCCGCCCGCCGAGCGTGAGCAGCAACGACATCACCAGGACCTGAATGGCGATCAGCCGGATGGTGACACGGGAGGTGCGGCCGGTCTCAGGAATATTGCTCACGGCGCGAAGCGCCTCCTCGAGGGGTGGTGGTCGGGTGGGGGCACCTCCCGGCCGCAGGCTGGGGGAAGGCGGGCACTCACAGGCGCTTGACCCCCTTGAGCCCCGCCGTCTTGGACCGGCCGCCGCCGCTCAGGTCCATCGTCTTGTTGCGCGAGGTGCGCTTGCCGGCCTTGACCTTGCCCGGCTTGCCGCCCTTGCCGAGCAGGCCGCTGCCCGAGGGGCTGAGGCTGGCGCCGGAGGCGAGCCAGCCGTAGGCGCGCATGCCGCCGCCGGCGCTGCCGCCGCCGGGTTCGGCGCCGAGCGGGTCCTTCTCGCCGCGCCGCGCCAGCGCCATGACCAGGGGGACGACGAACGGCGCGAGCAGCAGGTCGTAGATCGTGGCGGTGGCCAGCAGTCCGGTGAGGCCGACCTGCCGGGCCGCGGTGTCGCCGACCAGCGCGCCGACACCCGCGTACAGCAGGGTGGAGCCGATCGCGGCGGAGGCGACGACGAGCATCGGGACGGTCGCCGAGCGGTGCTGTCCGGCCTCCGGCTTGGTCAGGCCCGCGGCATAGCCGATGAGGCAGAGCACCAGCGCGTAGCGCCCCACGGCGTGGTCGGCGGGCGGAGCGATGTCGGCCAGCAGCCCGGCGACGAAGCCGACGAGGGCGCCGGCGGTGTGGCCGTAGACCAGCGCGAGGCCCAGGACGGTCAACAGCAGCAGGTCGGGGACGGCTCCGGGCAGTTGGAGCCGGGCCAACACGGTGACCTGCACGATGAGGGCGACGACCACGAGGGCGGCCGTGAGAAGCATCCGGTTGACGTACAGCACTGCGGATCAGCTCCTGGGCGAGGGTTCGCCGCCGGGGGTGGCGGTCACGGTCACCGTGGGTGCGGGCTTGGGCTTGCCGGGCTTCTTGGACCTGAGAACCTCGTCCCTGGGGTCCTCGCGCGGCGGTTCGACGACGATGCCGACCACGTCCAGCCGGGTGAAGCCGACGTAGGGCTTGACCTGGACCGTGCGGGTGAGGGTGCCCTTGTTCCGCTCGACCTTGGTGACCTCGCCGACGGGCACCCCGGGCACGAACGGCTTGTCGTCACTGGAGCCGAAGGTGACCAGCCGGTCGCCCTTGCCCACCTTGGCCTTGCCGTTGAGGAGCTGGACACTGAGCGCGTTGCCGCCGCGCCCGGTGGCGAAGCCCAGCTCGTTGGTCTTCTCCATGCGGGTGCCGACGGTGAAGTCCGGGTCGTTGGCGAGCAGCACGGTGGAGGTGGAGGAGCCGACGGTGGTGACCCGGCCGACCAGCCCGTCGCCGTTGAGGACGGTCATGTCGCGGCGGATGCCGTCCTCGCGGCCGGCGTCCAGAGTGACCGTCCACGAGAAGCCCTGCGCCGCGCCGATCGCGATGACCTGTGCGCCCTTGACTCCGTAGCCGCCCGCGCCCGCGGTCTTGAGGAGCTTGTCGAGTTCCTTGGCACGGGCGCGGTTGCGGTCCTTGGAGCCGAGTTGCTGCTTGAGCGCCGCGTTCTCCTGCTCCAGGCGGGTGATTCTGTCGTGGCGGTCACCCGAGTCGCGGACGGCGGCGATGGCGTTGCCGACGGGATCGACCGCGGAGGCCACCCCGTTCTCGACCGGGCCGAGCGCGGAGGCGGCCCCCTGCCGTACGCCGTCGAGCGGAGACTGCTCGCCCCCTCTGAGGTCCACCGTGATCAGTGCGAACGCGATGGCGATCAGCAGGACGAGCAGCAGCCGGCTTTCTCGTGTGTCCCTCACGTGCGGCGGCCGTGCCTTTCTGGTGAGGCAGCCCCGCCGGGGCGGGGTGCGTGACGGCGGCCGCCACTGGGCTTAACGACCCGCCGCTGAACGGTCGGTTATTGCGGTTGTCACGAACAGGTGTGCGGTGTTCGCCGGTCAGCGGCGCGGCTGGGAGTCGAGCACCTGCTGGAGCGCCTCGAACTCCTCGACGCACTTGCCCGAGCCCAGCGCCACCGAGTCCAGCGGGTCCTCGGCGATGTGGATGGGCATGCCCGTCTCCCGGCGGAGCCGCTCGTCCAGGCCCCGGAGCAGGGCGCCGCCGCCGGTGAGCACGATGCCGCGGTCCATCACGTCGCCGGACAGCTCGGGCGGGCACTTGTCGAGCGTCGTCTTGACCGCGTCGACGATGGCGTTGACCGGCTCCTCAATGGCCTTGCGGACCTCGCCCGCGGAGATCACCACCGTCTTCGGCAACCCGCTGACCAGATCACGGCCGCGGATCTCGGTGTGCTCGTCCTTCTCCAGGTCGTGCGCCGAACCAATGGTGATCTTGATGCTCTCGGCGGTGCGCTCGCCCAGCAGGAGGCTGTACTCCTTCTTGATGTGCTGGATGATCGCGTTGTCCAGCTCGTCACCCGCCACCCGGATGGACTGCGCGGTGACGATGCCGCCGAGCGAGATGACGGCCACCTCGGTGGTGCCGCCGCCGATGTCCACCACCATATTGCCGGTGGCCTCGTGCACCGGCAGCCCCGAGCCGATCGCCGCGGCCATCGGCTCCTCGATGATGTGCACCTGGCGGGCGCCGGCCTGGGTGGACGCCTCGATGACGGCACGGCGCTCGACGCCGGTAATACCGGACGGCACGCACACCACCACCCGGGGCCGGGCGAGATAACGGCGCTTGTGGATTTTCAGAATGAAGTAGCGGAGCATCCGCTCGGTGATCTCGAAGTCGGCGATGACGCCGTCCTTCAACGGCCGGACCGCGACGATGTTGCCAGGGGTGCGGCCGATCATCTTCTTCGCTTCGGCGCCGACCGCGAGGATTCCGCCCGTGTTCGTGTTGATCGCGACGACGGACGGCTCGTTGAGGACGATCCCGCGACCCCTGACGTACACCAGCGTGTTGGCGGTCCCGAGGTCGACAGCCATATCACGGCCGATGAACGACATGTTGGTTCCCATGGATGCGTCTGGCCTTCCAAGTGGGGCGATGTGGAGTGCGGCTACGGAAGGATGTGGGTACGCGCCGGGTGCGTGCTCAAAGCGCGAGGGTTCCATCGTAGACGCGCTTGCTCGAACACGTGGAGACGGTTCCTTTGCCATTGTCGGCGGAAGTGGGAACCGCCACCGTAATGGTGACGTCGTGTCGGGAGCGCTCCGGGCGCCTCTCGCGCCTCAATCGGCCCCCCGTGTCGGTAAGCCGCCCGCCTCAGGCAAAACTCGGGAAAAAAATCTTCATCTCCCGCTCCGCGGACTCCTCGGAGTCCGAGGCGTGAATGAGGTTCTCCCGCACGATGGTGCCGAAGTCTCCGCGGACGGAGCCGGGAGCGGCGGCGATCGGGTCGGTGGGCCCCGCGAGAGCACGCACGCCCTCGATCACCCTTTCGCCCTCGACGACCATGACGACGGAGGGACCCGAGGCCATGAACTCCACCAGCGGCTCGTAGAACGGGCGCCCCTCGTGCTCGGCGTAGTGCTGCTCCAGCGTGGCGCGGTCCAGAGTGCGCAGCTCGACAGCCGCCAGGGACCAGTCCGCCTTGCGCTCGATACGGCCGATGATCTCGCCCGTCAAACCACGTCGGACGGCGTCGGGCTTGAGGATGACGAGGGTGCGCTGGGGCATGGTGCGGTGCTCCTTGGCTGGTCGTGCGACGGCTGGGCACACCCCCCGGCCGGAGTCCCCCGGCTGCCGCCGGGAGGTACCCCCAAAGGGGAGGGCAGGCTCCGCCAGGCCGGGCGCGGTGACGCGACGTGAAGCCCGGCGGTCAAAAGAGGCTACATGGGTGAGGGAGAACGGTCTCACGCAGCGTCCGGCTCGGGCGCGGCCTGGGCCGCGAACCGCGCCTTCGCCTCGTCGATCTTCTTGCCGAAGTGCATCGAAGCCCACCACAGCGCGGCGAAGCAGGCACCCAGGAAAAACATCACAGGAACGACGAAACCGCTCGCGATCAACGCGATCTGAAACACCCAGCCGAGCTGCACGCCACCCGGACGGGTGAGAAATCCGCACAGCAGCACGCACAGCACCATCGCGATACCGCTGACCGTCCAGACGGTGGAGACCGAAAGGTCACTCGTTCGCATCGCGACCAATCCGGCGAAACCGATGATGAAGAATTCGGCGATCAGCGTGGACGCACCCAGCATGCGCATCTAGCGCCTCCCTCGCAGCAGCAGCCGGGCCTCGCCGACCGTGATGACGGAGCCGGTGACCAACACCCCGGCCCCCGCGTACTCGCCCTCCTCCTCGGCGAGGGTCACCGCCTCCTCCAGCGCCAGATCCAACCGCGGCTCGACCTGGACCCGCTCCTCGCCGAAGACCTCCACGGCGACCGCGGCCAGCTCGTCCACGTCCATCGCGCGGTGGCTGGAGTTGCGGGTGACGACGACCTCGGCGAACAGCGACTCGAAGGCCTCCAGCACGCCGCGGACGTCCTTGCCCGCGCTCGGGGCGACGACGCCGACCAGCCGGCTGAAGTCGAAGGCCTCGCTGACGGCTTCCGCGGTGGCCTGCGCCCCGCCCGGGTTGTGCGCGGCGTCCAGCACCACCGAGGGGCTGGTGCGCACCACCTCCAGCCGGCCGGGCGACGAGACCGAGGCGAAGGCCTGGCGCACCACGTCGATGTCCAGGGCGCGGGCCTGCTGCCTGCCGATACCGAAGAAGGCCTCGACCGCGGCCAGGGCCACACTCGCGTTGTGCGCCATGTGGGCGCCGTGCAGCGGCAGGAAGACGTCCGGGTACTCGCCGCCGAGACCGCGCAGGGTCAGCTGCTGGCCGCCGACCGCCACCTGCCGCTCGACGACGCCGAACTCCATGCCCTCGCGCGCGACGGTGGCGTCCACCTCGACGGCCTTCTTCAACACGACGGAGGCCGCCTCCACCGGCTGCTGTGCCAGCACCACCGTGGCGTCGGGCTTGACGATGCCGGACTTCTCCACCGCGATCGCCTCGGGCGTGTCGCCGAGCCGGTCGGTGTGGTCCAGCGAGATCGGGGTGATCACCGCGACGCCCGCGTCGATGACGTTGGTGGCGTCCCACCTGCCGCCCATGCCCACCTCGACGACGGCGACGTCCACCGGCGCGTCGGCGAAGGCCGCGTACGCCATGCCGGTGAGCACCTCGAAGAAGGAGAGCCGGTAGTCCTGCCGGGCGTCGACCATCTCGACGTACGGCTCGATGTCGCGGTAGGTCTCGATGAAGCGCTCCGCGGAGACGGGGGCGCCGTCGATGCTGATGCGCTCGGTGACCGACTGCACGTGCGGGGAGCTGTAGCGTCCGGTGCGCAGTTCGAAGGCGGACAGCAGCGCCTCGACCATGCGGGCCGTGGTCGTCTTGCCGTTGGTGCCGGTGATGTGGATGGAGGGGTAGGAGCGCTGCGGGTCCCCCAGCACGTCCACCAGCGCGGCGATGCGCTGGACCGAGGGGTCCAGCTTCGTCTCGCCCCAGCGGGTGGCCAGCGCCTCCTCGACCTCGCGCAGCGCCCGGTCCACCTCGGGGTCCTCGGGCCTGCCGGGCACGACGTCCGGCTGCGGGGGCCCTGCCTGGGCCCGCAGGGTGCGGCTGCCCGCCTCGATCACCGCGAGGTCCGCGTCGCGGTCGGTCTCCTCGCCGACGATCTCCTCGAACGCGTCGGGCGACTCGTCGGGATCGAGGGACTCCGCGGGCTCATAGAGGGACGGGTCGGGTTCGTGGGGCTGGGGCTCGTCGCTCACGCGGACCAGTCTACGTAAGGGTGGCGCGGCGGGCGCAGGCCGCCGGGTGACACCGGGGCCGCCCGCCCGTCAGTCGCGGCGGGCCGCGCGGTCGGCCTCGTCGGCCGCCCTCTGCAGGGCGTCGAGAACGGCCCGCGGGGACGGCCCCTTCGGGTCGACGGCCTTGCCGACGGAGCCCTGCACGCGGGTGCGCACGGTCGGCCAGGAGGTACGCCCCACCGGCTGGAACTCGGCGTCCGGCATCTGGTCGATGAACCGGCGCAGCGGCTTGCCCGAGGGGTCCGCGCGCAGGGCGCGCGAGCCGGAGACGGTGACGGGCAGGGTGCCCTGGCCGCTGCCGTACTGGCGCACGGAGGTGACCTGGTAGAGGAAGTTGAGGAACGCGGAGCACTGCTCGCGGCGGCCGCCCGCCTTGAACGCCATCAGCCAGTCGGAGAGGCCGACGGGCGGTGCGGCGCCGCCGTCCTCCTTGGGGAAGGCGGCGTGCGCGTACGGAAACTCGGCCTTCTGCGCGGTGCCGAGCAGCACCGGGTGCGCGTTGAGCATGCCTATCCGCCCCTTGAGGAAGCCCTCGTAGGCCTTCGTGCGGGTCAGCTTGTCCGGGTGGGCGCCGGCCAGCCCTTCGGCGACCATGCTCTCGCGCAGCCAGGTCAGCGCGTGGACGTTCTCGGCCTTGCCGAAGTCGTAGCCTGCGGTGCTGGCGTACCCGCCGTCCGCGGCCAGCATCCAGGCGAGCGCCTCGTCCTCGGCGGCCTCCGGGCCCAGCGCGAGCCCGTACGGGGTGGGCACGCCCGCCCGCTTGAGCGCCTGGGCCGCGGTGCGCAGCTCCTCCCAGCTGCGGGGCGGACCGCTGATGCCGGCCTTCTCGAAGAGGTCGGTGTTGTAGAAGAGGCGCGGGGTGCTGGCCAGGAACGGGATCCCGTGCTGCGCGAAGTTCACCTCGCCCGCCTGGGCGAAGGAGGTGATGAAGTCGGCCTGGACCGGGATCTTGAAGACGTCGCTGGCGGGGAAGAGCCTGCCGTCCTCCGCGTAGCCGGCGAAGACGTTGCCCTGGGAGATGTCGGGCGGGTCGCCGTCCTCGACCCGCTTGGCGAGCTCCTTGTCGATGCGGGTGAAGGGGACGAGCTGGAGATCGACCTTGATGTCCGGGTGCTTCTTCTCGAACGCCTTGATGACGTCGCTCCACTGGTCGGTGATGCCCGAGCCGACGCTTTCGTCGTAGCTGGAGGCGAGCACGGTGAGCGTCTGCTCCCCGCCGCCACCGGAGCACCCGGTGAGCCCGAGGCCCGTGGCGGTCGCGAGAGAGGAGGCGCCGAGGAGGAACTGGCGTCGATGCACTGGTCTTGCCACCCATGGTCGTACGGTCGCTCGTCTCCCCCGCTCGCGCCCGTGCCCGCACCGGGCCGCACCCGGGCCGGTTTCGGCCGCGGTGGCAGATTGTGCCATGCAGGCATAGTCTGCTGACATGCCGGTCGCCAGTAACCCGTCGAGCTCGCTCGCCGAGAATCCGTCGAGCTCGCTCACCGAGCGCCGCAAGGCCGAGACCCGCACGGACCTCGCACGCACCGCCGCCGCGCTCTTCGTCGAACGCGGCGTACGGGACACCCGGGCCGAGGACATCGCACGGGAAGCGGGCGTCGCACCGCGGACCTTCTACCGCTACTTCCCCACCAAGGAAGAAGCCGTCGCCCCGCTCTTCGCGGCCGGGGCCAGACAGTGGGTGGACGCCACCCGGGCCGCCCCCGCGCACCTGACCGTCGCCCAGGCCCTGGTGCACGGCACCCGCGAAGCGCTCGCCACCGACGACGCCGCCAACGCCGAATCCCTGGAGTGGGTGCGCTCACTCCTGCGGCTGGCCGCGGCGAACCCCGCGCTGCGCTCGGTGTGGAACGACGCCTACCACGCGTCCGAGACCGACCTGGCAGCCGCGCTCGCCGAGCGCGCCGGCGACCCCCGGCGCGCCGCCGCACTCCCCGTGCGACTGGTGGCCGGCACAGCGGCGACGGCGGTCCGCGTGGCCGTCGAGACCTGGGCGGCCGGTGACGCACCGGCCGACGGGCCCGAGGGCCCCGCGGCGCTCGCCGCGCGCTGCATCACCTCCCTGAGCGAATCCCCCTGGAGCACGACATGACCGACCTGACCGGCAAAACCCTTCTGATCACCGGCGCCGCGCGCGGCATCGGCGC
Organism: Streptomyces diacarni; assembly: GCF_003323715.1. Taxonomy (GTDB): domain Bacteria; phylum Actinomycetota; class Actinomycetes; order Streptomycetales; family Streptomycetaceae; genus Streptomyces; species Streptomyces diacarni. The sequence continues at coordinate 195,736 of NZ_QOIN01000035.1, read as the reverse complement.
CGAGACGGCCCGGCAGGCCGTCGCCGCGGGCGCCAAGGTCGTCCTCACCGACGTCCTGGAGGACGAGGGCAAGGCCACCGCCGCCGCGCTCGGCGACCACGCCCGCTTCGCCGCGCACGACGTCACCTCCGAGGAGGACTGGCAGCGCGTCGCCGACCACGCCGTCTCCGAGTTCGGCGCCCTCGACGGCCTCGTCAACAACGCGGGCATCTCCACCGGCGCCCCGCTGGAGTCCGTCTCCACGGAGTTCTTCCGCAAGGTGCTCGACATCAACCTGACGGGCGTCTTCATCGGCATCAAGACCGCCGTCCCCGCGATGCGGGCGGCAGGCGGCGGCTCCATCGTCAACATCTCCTCGGCGGCGGGGCTGATGGGCCTGGCCCTGACCGCGGGCTACGGCGCCTCCAAGTGGGGCGTCCGCGGCCTCACCAAGATCGGCGCCGTCGAGCTGGGCACCGACCGCATTCGGCTCAACTCCGTGCACCCCGGCATGACCTACACGCCGATGACCGCCGAGGTCGGCATCCAGCAGGGCGAGGGCAACTACCCCAACACCCCGATGGCCCGCGTCGGCGAGCCGGGTGAGATCGCCTCGGCGGTGTGCTTCCTGCTCTCGGACGCGGCGTCGTACATCACCGGCGCCGAACTCGCCGTCGACGGCGGCTGGACCACAGGACCGACCGTCAAGTACGTGATGGGGCAGTAAGTCCGCCGGCCTCACGGGAACACCGCGCCCCCTCCTCCGCGTACGGAGAAGGGGGCGTTGCCGTCGCTGCCCGCGTCAGGCGAGCCGGTCCAACTGCTGCGTCAGACGCGCGATGTCCGCCTCGGCCGCGGCCTTGCGGCCCCGGATCCTGTCCACGACGTGCTCGGGCGCCTTCGCCAGGAACGCCTCGTTGGTGAGCTTGGCCCCCGTCTGCGCCAGCTCCTTCTCCGCCGCGGCCAAGTCCTTCGTCAGCCGCTTGCGTTCGGCTTCCACGTCGATGGCGCCGGACAGGTCGAGACTGACGGTGGCGCCCGCCACCGGCAGCGAGGCCGTGGCCTGGAAGCCCTCGCCCGCCGGCTGGAGCCGCAACAGCTGCCGGACGGCCTCCTCGTGGGCCACCAGCGGGGTACCGGCCAGCGCGAGGTCGGCGGGGACCTTCTGGCCGGGCTGGAGGCCCTGGTCGGCGCGGAAGCGGCGGACCTCGGTCACCGCCTGCTGCACGGTGGCGATCTCCGCCTCGGCGGCCGCGTCGCGGAAGCCGGAGTCCTGCGGCCAGGCGGCCACGACGATGGACTCGCCGGACTCGCCGCCGGTCAGCGTCGTCCACAGCTCCTCGGTGACGAACGGGACGATCGGGTGCAGCAGCCGCAGCGTGACGTCCAGGATCTCGCCCAGAACGCGGCGGGAGACCTCCGCGGCCCGCCCGCCGCGGGCGAAGGTGGTCTTGGACAGCTCGACGTACCAGTCGAAGACCTCGTCCCAGGCGAAGTGGCGCAGCGCGTCGGCCAGCTTGGCGAACTGGTAGTCCTCGTAGTAGCCGTCGGCCTCCGCCAGGACGGTGTTCAGCCGGGAGAGGATCCAGCGGTCGGTGGCCGCCATCTCGCTCGCGTCCGGCAGCGCGCCCTCGACCGTGGCGCCGTTCATCAGCGCGAAACGGGTGGCGTTCCAGATCTTGTTGGCGAAGTTGCGGGACGCCTTGACCCAGTCCTCGCCGATGGGCACGTCGGTGCCGGGGTTGGCGCCCGAGGCGAGGGTGAAACGCAGCGCGTCGGAACCGTAGGCGTCCATCCAGTCCAGCGGATCGACGACGTTGCCGAAGGACTTGGACATCTTCTTGCCGTGCTCGTCCCGCACGAGGCCGGTCAGCGCGATGGTGTGGAACGGCGGCTCGTCCATCACGTACGTGCCGAACATCATCATCCGCGCGACCCAGAAGAAGATGATGTCGTAGCCGGTGACCAGGACGTCGGTGGCGTAGAACTTCGCCAGGTCCGGCGTCTCGTTTGGCCAGCCCAGGGTCGAGAAGGGCCACAGGCCCGAGGAGAACCAGGTGTCCAGGACGTCCGGATCCTGGTGCCAGCCCTCGCCGGCCGGGGGCTGCTCGTCCGGGCCGACGCAGACGACCTCACCCTCGGGGCCGTACCAGACCGGGATGCGGTGGCCCCACCACAGCTGGCGGGAGATCGTCCAGTCGTGCATGTTGTCGACCCAGTCGAAGTAGCGGGACGCCATATCCGCCGGGTGGATCGTCGTCCGGCCGTCGCGGACGGCGTCGCCCGCCTTCTTCGCCAGCGGGGCGACCTTGACCCACCACTGCATCGACAGCCGCGGCTCGATCGTCGTCTTGCACCGCGAGCAGTGGCCGACGCTGTGCACGTAGGGGCGCTTCTCCTGAAGGACACGGCCCTGCTCGCGCAGCGCGGCGACGATCGCCGAACGCGCCTCGAAGCGGTCCAGACCCTGGAAGGGGCCGTGCGCGGTGATCACGCCGCGCTCGTCCATGACCGTGAGCATCGGCAGGTCGTGGCGGCGGCCGATCTCGAAGTCGTTCGGGTCGTGGGCCGGGGTGACCTTGACCTGCCCCGTGCCGAACTCGGGGTCGACATGCGAGTCGGCGACGACGGGGATGGTGCGGTCGGTCAGCGGCAGCTTGATCTGCTTGCCGATCAGGTGCTGGTAGCGCTCGTCGTCCGGGTGGACGGCGATGGCCGTGTCCCCCAGCATCGTCTCGGCCCGGGTGGTGGCGACGACCACCGACTCCTCACCGTCGCCGTACTTGAGCTGGACCAGCTCGCCGTCGTCGTCCTGGTACTCCACCTCGATGTCGGAGATGGCCGTCAGACAGCGCGGGCACCAGTTGATGATCCGCTCGGCGCGGTAGATCAGCCCGTCGTCGTACATCTTCTTGAAGACGGTCTGGACGGCGCGCGAGAGGCCCTCGTCCATGGTGAAGCGCTCGCGGGACCAGTCGACGCCGTCACCGAGGCGCCGCATCTGGCCGAGGATCCTGCCGCCGTACTCCTGCTTCCACTGCCAGACGCGGTCGACGAACGCCTCGCGGCCCAGGTCCTGGCGGGACCTGCCCTCCTCGCCGAGCTGCTGCTCGACCTTGTTCTGGGTGGCGATGCCCGCGTGGTCCATGCCCGGCAGCCACAGCGCCTCGTAGCCCTGCATCCGCTTGCGGCGGGTCAGGGCGTCCATGAGGGTGTGCTGGAAAGCGTGCCCGAGATGGAGAGATCCTGTGACGTTCGGGGGCGGGATGACGATGGTGTACGGCGGCTTCCCGCTTTTGGCGTCCGCCTCGAACCAGCCCGCCTCCACCCAGCGCTCGTACAGCTTCCCCTCTACCTCGGCCGGCGCGTACTGGGTCGGCAGATCTGCGGGGATGGCGCTGTGCGGCCCGTGCGCGTCCGGGCTCTGCTGAGTGTTGTCGGTCACGACCGCCAGTGTACGGGCGCCGATGTCCCGGTCTCGAATCGGTTTGAGGACCGGTGCAGCGCTCGGAGACGGCATCCGTCACTATGAGCGTCAGCGCATTCGACTACATGTTCACGGAGGGGAAGCGCCGCCATGAGTGACAACCAGCCCGGCCCGTACGGCGGCCAGCCAGGCCAGCCCGGACCCTACGGCCAGCAGCCGGGGCCCTACGGGCAGCAGCCCCAGCAGCCCGGCGGCCCGAACCCGTACGGCGGTGCCCCGGGGCAGCCCGGCTACGGCTATCCGCAACAGCCCGGCGCACCGCAGCAGCCTCCCGGCCCTCCGCCCCAGCAGGGCGGAGCACCTTACGGCTATCCGCAGCAGCAGCCCGGCATGCAGCAGCCCGGTATGCCGGGCCAGCCCGGCGGCCCCTACGGGCAGCCCGGCCAGCCGGGGATGCCCGGGATGCCGACGCCGCCGCCGAGCAGCGGGGGCAAAGGCAAGACCATCGGCATCGTCGTCGCGGCCCTGGTCGTCGTCGGCGCGGTGATAGGCGGCGTCGTCCTCTTCACCGGGAAGGACGACGACAAGGGCGGCGGCAGCGGCGGAGGGGGCGGCTCCTCGGTCGCCGACGACGGCAAGAAGTACAAGCTCATCACGCCGGAGACGGTGGTGTCCGAGTACGACAAGAAGCCGGGCTCGGAGAACAACTCCTCCAGCGGGTTCAGCGAGTCCGACCGGGAGAAGTTCGAGCAGTTCGGCGTCAAGGACCCCAAGAGCGTCTCGGCGACCTACGAGAGCGGCGAGGGGATGAACGCCAAGACCCTCAACTTCGGCGGGGTCTACGGCGAGATCGAGAACCCGGAGGCGGTCGTCAACGCCGCGCTGCTGATGGTGGCCAAGGAGGCGGAGAAGGACCCGAGCACCGGCGGTGGCGGCAAGGCCGAGCTGGACGGCAAGCCGCAGGAGGTCAACCCGCCGAGTCTGGGCGACGACGCGGTGATGAAGTGCCAGAAGGTGAAGTTCACCGCGCCTCCCGGCGACACCTCGGGCATCGAAGGATTCACCATGCCGTTCTGCATGTGGGGCGACCACAGCACCATCGGCTTCGTGGTGACCGCCTCCTCGGCCGACGTGCTCAGCGGCAAGGACACCCCCGTGTCCGAGGCCGGTGAGACGACGGCGAAGGTCCGCAAGGACGTGCGCGTACCGCTCAAGTGAGCCCGCACGCCTCGGGCGACGAGGGCGACGAACGCGATACGGGGGACGAGAGGTGAGCACGGCGCCCGGCGGTCTCCGCCGGGCGCCGTCGTGTCACACACCGCCTGTCACACACCGCGCTCGGGGCCGCAACACCGCGCGCCCTTGCCCGCACACACCGCACACCTCGGGGCATTGCGCGCAGAGCGGGGCAATGCACTGCGCGAGTTTCACGATTGCGTTCCCGCCCGGCACCGATTCGGCGCCCGGTGCGGCGTTCTCGTCGTGCATCCGTCAAGATGAGCTGGCGCGATAAGCACATCAACGGAGGGGAAGCGCCGCCATGAGCCACAACCAGCCAGGCCCCTACGGCCAGCCGGGCCCTTACGGTCAGCAGCCGCCGCCCGGAGGGCCAGGCCCCTACGGCGGCGCTCCGGGCCAGCCGCAGCAGCCCGGTTACGGCTACCCCCAGCAGGGCCAGCCGCAGCAGCCCGGTTACGGCTACCCCCAGCAGGGCCAGCCGCAGCAGCCCGGTTACGGCTTCCCGCAGCAGGGCCAGCCGCAGGGCGGCGCACCGTACGGACAGCCGGGCCAGCCGGGGATGCCGGGGCAGCCTCCGGGTATGCCGGGCCAGCCGGGCCCCTACGGGCAGCCGGGGCAGCCCGGGATGCCGATGCCGCCGCAGAGCGGCGGTGGCAAGGGCAAGACCATCGGCATCGTCATCGGCGCGCTGGTCGTGGTGGGCGCCGTCATCGGCGGACTGTTCGCCTTCGGCGTCCTGGGCGGCAGCGGCAACAGCGACGTCGCCGACGACGGGCCGCACAAGCTGACCGTCCCCGACCAGGTCGGCGAGTACAAGACCGGCTCGTCGGCGGGCGGCAGCGGCGGCGGCCCCGTCGGCGCGACGGACTCGGCCAAGGCCGCCGAACTCGGCGTCGAGGATGCCAAGAAGGTGTCCGGCGGCTACACGACCGGGACCGGCACCAGCAGCAAGTCGATGAGCTTCAACGGCGTCTACGGCACCATCGACGACCCGGAGAAGACCATCGACAACGCCTTCTCCAAGGCCAACGAGAACTCCCAGGACACCGGCGACAACGTCGGCGAGTCCGAGAAGGTCGCCTGGGACGGCGAAGCCGAGTCGGTCGAGCCCGCGGGGCTGGACGGCGCGCTGATGAAGTGCCGGACCGCGAAGGTCACCGAGGGCAGCAGCAACCTGTCCATGCCGATCTGCGTGTGGGCGGACCGCAGCACGATGGGCACCGTCGTCGGTGTCGACGTCGCCGCGGCCATGAAGGGCACCGGCGGCGTCTCCAAGGACGAGGTCGCCAAGTTCGCCGCCGACCTGCGCACGAAGGCCCGCGTCAAGTCCTGAGCCGCCTGCCGGCAGTCGGCCGGACGATTCCGTACACGCCCAGGGGAGGGAACCCACCGCATGACCCAGCCACCCGTCCCGAACCCACCGGGCGGACACGGGCAGCAGCCTCCGGGCCCTTACGGCGCCCCCGGCCCCTACGGACAGCCCCCGCAGGGCCCCGGCCCTTACGGAGCGCCGCCCCCGGCCGGTGGCCCCTACGGAGCGCCGGGGCCCTACGGCGGGCCGCCCGGCGCTCCGGGCCCTTACGGCGCCTGGCCGCCGCCTCCCGTGCCGCCGCCCCGCCGCGGCCTGGGCGGCGGCGCCATCACCGCCATCGTGCTCGGCAGCCTGGTGGCGGTCGGCGGGGCGCTGTTCGGCATCGGCGCACTCGTGGCCGCGAGCAAGCCGCACGGCACCGAGAAGATCCGGTTCCCCGCCACGCTGGAGAGCGGCTCCTACAGCCGGGTGGACGACAACGCCCAGGTGAGCGAGCAGGAGCGGCAGCTCCAGGACGAGCTGCCGGCCGACGGCGTCGCCAGGGTCGCCACGTACTCCGCCGGTTCCTCGGGCAGCCCGACAGCGGGCGGGCTCGCCATCTCCGGCGCCTACGGGGACATCGACGCCTCGTCGTCCGAGATGCGCGACGACATGCTGGACGGGATGGGCCAGAGCCAGAACGGGCGGGCCGTCGGCGAGCGCAAGGAGTTCACCCGCGGCGGCGTGGAGGTCTCCTGCCAGCTGACGCGCCTCTCCCAGGGCGGCGTCAGCGTGTACGCGCCCGCCTGCGCGTGGGCGGACGAGTCCACGATGGCCGTCGTGCTGGAGGTCGACATCGCCAACACGAGTCCGGGCTCCATCGACTTGGAGAAGTTCGCCGGCCTCACGGTCCGCGTCAAGGACAAGGTGACGGTGCCCAGGTAAGGCGCCCGCCACACGGCCGACCGGTGAGGGCCCGCACCCCGTTCGGGATGCGGGCCCTCACCGTTGCCGTCCGGGGCGCGGGGCGGCCCAGTGGGCTCGCGGGCGCGGGGCGGCGCCGTGGGCGCTCAGGCGCTCTTCTCGTGGCGCTGCTGCTCGCCGTTGCCGCGGGCGCGCGGGACCAGCGTCGGGTTGACGTTGGAGTGCACGACCTCCTCGGTGATCACGACACGCTCCACGTCCTTGCGGGAGGGCACCTCGTACATCACCGACTGGAGGACCTCCTCCATGATGGCGCGCAGGCCGCGCGCCCCGGTGCCGCGCAGGATGGCCTGGTCGGCGATGGCCTCCAGCGCGGGCCGGTCGAAGTCCAGCTCGACGCCGTCGAGTTCGAACAGCCGCTGGTACTGCTTGACCAGGGCGTTGCGGGGCTCCATCAGGATCTGCAGGAGCGCCTCGCGGTCGAGGTTGTGCACCGAGGTGATGACCGGGAGCCGCCCGATGAACTCGGGGATCATCCCGAACTTCACCAGGTCCTCCGGCATGACCTCCTCGAACTGGTTGCTGGCCTCGATCTCCCGCTTGGAGCGGATGTCGGCGCCGAAACCGATGCCCTTGGCACCCGCGCGGGACTCGATGATCTTCTCCAGCCCCGCGAAGGCGCCGCCCACGACGAACAGCACGTTCGTCGTGTCGATCTGGATGAACTCCTGATGCGGGTGCTTGCGGCCGCCCTGCGGCGGCACGGAGGCGGTGGTGCCCTCCAGGATCTTCAGCAGCGCCTGCTGCACGCCCTCGCCACTGACGTCACGGGTGATCGACGGGTTCTCACTCTTGCGGGCGACCTTGTCGATCTCATCGATGTAGATGATCCCGGTCTCGGCCTTCTTGACGTCGTAGTCCGCCGCCTGAATGAGCTTCAGCAGGATGTTCTCGACGTCCTCACCGACGTAGCCCGCCTCGGTGAGCGCCGTGGCGTCGGCGATGGCGAAGGGCACGTTCAGCATCCTGGCCAGCGTCTGCGCCAGCAGTGTCTTGCCGGAGCCCGTGGGCCCGAGCAGCAGGATGTTGGACTTCGACAGCTCGATGCCGTCGTCCCGTCCGCTCCCGTTCTCGCCCGCCTGGACGCGCTTGTAGTGGTTGTAGACCGCGACCGAGAGCGCCTTCTTCGCGGCCTCCTGGCCGACGACGTAGCCCTCGAGGAACTCGTAGATCTCCCGGGGCTTGGGCAACTCGTCCCAGCGCACCTCGGAGGACTCGGCGAGCTCCTCCTCGATGATCTCGTTGCAGAGATCGATGCACTCGTCGCAGATGTACACACCTGGCCCCGCGATGAGCTTCTTCACCTGCTTCTGGCTCTTGCCGCAGAACGAGCACTTGAGCAGATCGCCGCCATCACCGATGCGTGCCACGAGGAGCTTCCCCTTCGCCTGGGATCCGTCAGGGATATACGGACCGAGGTACGTGCTGAAACGACGGTACCTTGCCCGGCCGCCGGAATGGGCCCCCCTTGGAACGACCCGGCCGACACTTCCCGCGCCGCGCCGTGTCGTTCCCAGGGGATGTGGGCCGCCTGAACATGCTCCGTCAGACTCCCACGGAGGACTTGCGGGTCGTGACGATCTGGTCGATCAGCCCGTACTCCAGGGTCTCCTCAGCGGTGAGGATCTTGTCGCGCTCGATGTCGGAGGAGATGACCTCGCGCTCCTTGGTGGAGTGCTTGGTGAGCATGTCCTCCAGCTGGTCGCGCATCCGCTGGATCTCGTTGGCCGCGATCTCCAGGTCGGAGACCTGGCCACGGCCCGTCTCGCTGTAGGGCTGGTGGATGAGGATGCGGGCGTTCGGCAGCGCCATCCGCTTGCCGGGCGTACCGGCGGCGAGCAGCACCGCGGCGGCGGAGGCCGCCTGGCCCATGCAGACGGTCTGGACGTCGGGCTTGACGAACTGCATCGTGTCGTAGATCGCCGTCAGCGCCGTGAAGCTGCCGCCCGGGGAGTTGATGTAGATCGAGATGTCGCGGTCGGGGTCCATCGACTCCAGGCACAGCAGCTGCGCCATGACGTCGTTGGCCGAGGCGTCGTCGATCTGCACCCCGAGGAAGATCACGCGCTCCTCGAAGAGCTTCGCGTAGGGGTCGTACTCCCGCACGCCCTGCGAGGTGCGCTCGACGAAGCGCGGGACGATGTAGCGGGACTCGGGCGCGATGCCGGTGAACTCGGCCCGCGGGCCCGGCTGAAGTGAGGTCATCGGGAGGTTCTCCTGGAGATGAACGGGTGGCTGCGGTCGGGGCGGGAGCCGTGCGGCGCGGGGCCGCACGAAGGCGTGCCGTGCGGCGCTGTGGCGGGTCTCACGCGCCCGTTCCGCCGCCGCCCGGAAGCTGCGCGGCGCTGCCGTAGACCTCGTCGATGAGACCGTACTGCTTGGCCTCCTCGGCGGTGAACCAGCGGTCACGGTCCGCGTCGCGGGTCCACTGCTCGACGGTCTGGCCGCTGTGCGCCGCCGACAGCTCCGCCAGCCGCTTCTTGGTGCGCAGCAGCTGCTCGGCGTGGATCTTGATGTCGGTGGCCGAGCCCGCCAGGCCCGCGGAGGGCTGGTGGATGAGGATGTCGGCGTTGGGCAGCGCGAACCGCTTGCCGGGCGTGCCGGCGGTCAGCAGGAACTGGCCCATCGACGCCGCGAGTCCCATGGCGATGGTGACGACATCGTTCTTGATGTACTGCATGGTGTCGTAGATCGCCATGCCCGCCTGGACCGAACCGCCCGGGCTGTTGATGTACAGGAAGATGTCCTTGTCCGGGTCGGCGGCGAGGAGAAGGAGCTGGGCGGTGATCTTGTTGGCGATGTCGTCGTCCACCGGCTGGCCGAGGAAAATGATGCGCTCGTCGAGCAGCCGGTTGTAGACCTGGTCGCCGAGGCCGCCACCGTAGTTGGGCTCACCGGCGGCGGAAGGCTTCGGAAGCGTCACGTGTCCACCTGCTCGTGTCCGGACGGCCACGCGAAGCTGGCCGTCACTGGGGTCTTCGTCTACTGGGGACCCTAACGCGCCACCCGGCGGCAGCCATCCCGGTCAGAGCGCATTTCGCTGTGAGCGCAGGTTCCCCGACCGGCCGGGCCGACAGCCGAACGGGGGGCGCCAGGGGCGTGCTCTCGCGCCCTGGCGCCCCCCGTCCGCGGGTCCGTGCTCGGGGGCGCGGTCAGCCCTCGGCCTTCTCCGCGCCGGACTTCTCGTCGCCCTCGGCGGCGGCCTCGGCCGTCTCGGCGGCGGCCTCGGTCTCGGCCGCACCGTCCTCGCCGTCCTCGTCACTCAGGTCGACGACCTCGCCGTTGGTGTCCTTGACGGTGACGGCCTCGACCACGGTCGCCAGGGCCTTGCCGCGGGCGACCTCACCGACGAGCACCGGCACCTGGCCGCCCTCGACGACGGCCTGCGCGAACTGGTCCGGGCTCATGCCCGAGGACTGGGCGCGGCGCATCAGGTGCTCCGTCAGCTCTTCCTGGCTGACGTTGAGCTTCTCCTTGCTGACCAGCTCGTCCAGGACGAACTGGGTGCGGATGCCCTTCTCCGCCTGCTCCTTGAGCTCGGCGTCGAACTCCTCCTCGGACTTGTCCTGCATCTTCAGGTACGAGCCCAGGTCGAGGCCGAGCTGGCCGAGCTGGTGGTTGACCAGGTTGTGCTTGCGGCTCTCGATCTCGTCGGCGAGCAGCTTCTCCGGGACCGGCACCTCGGTCAGCTCCAGAAGGGCGTCGAGCACCTTCTCCTGGGCCTGGGTGGCCTGCTCGTACTTCTTCTGGTCGGCCAGCCGCTTGCGGCTGTCCTCGCGCACTTCCTCCAGCGTGTCGAACTCGCTGGCCATCTGCGCGAACTCGTCGTCCAGCTCGGGGAGTTCCCGCGCGGAGACGGACTCGACCGTGACGGAGACCTCGGCCTCCCGGCCGGCGCCCGAGCCGCCCTTGAGCTCGGAGGCGAAGGTGGCCGAACCGCCGGCCTCCAGCCCCGTGACGGCCTCGTCGATGCCGTCCAGCAGCTCACCGGAGCCGATCGTGTAGTCCACGCCCTGGGCGACGCCGTCCTCCAGGACCTCGCCGTCGATCTTCGCCTCGAGGTCGATCTTGACCACGTCACCGTCGCCGGCGGCGCGCTCGACGACGGAGGTGGAGGCGAACCGCTCGCGCAGCTGCTCGACGGCCTTGTCCACGTCCTCGTCGGAGACCTCGACGGCGTCCACCTCGGCCTCGATGCCGCTGTAGTCCGGAATCTCGATCTCCGGACGCACGTCCACCTCGGCGGTGAAGGCCAGCAGCTCGTTGTCCTTCAGCTCGGTGATGTCCACCTCGGGCTGGCCGAGCACGTTGAGCTCGCCCTCGTCGACGGCGGACTGGTAGAGCTTCGGGAGCGCGTCGTTGACGGCCTCTTCGAGGACGGCACCGCGGCCGAAGCGCTGGTCGATCAGGCGCGCGGGGATCTTGCCCTTGCGGAAGCCGGGAACGCTGACCTGCTGGTTGATCTTCTTGTACGCCGCGTCGAGGCTGTCCTTGAGCTCCTCGAAGGGCACCTCGACAGTGAGCCGAACCCGGGTCGGGTTCAGGGTCTCCACGGCGCTCTTCACGGTCGGTCTCCTTGGGGCTGGCATTGGGGGTCTTGCTGATTCTTGAGCTGCGCCCCGTATGCATGCAGACACGACACAGGCACGCGCGTCTTTCATAGTACGTGGTCGGGGTGGCCGGATTCGAACCGACGACCTTCCGCTCCCAAAGCGGACGCGCTACCAAGCTGCGCCACACCCCGTCGATGCGACACGTAGAGTACATGTCGTAGGATGCGGCTGTGCCGATCCGGCCTCTGCGGGCGTAGCTCAATGGTAGAGCCCTGGTCTTCCAAACCAGCTACGCGGGTTCGATTCCCGTCGCCCGCTCGCAACGAAGGCCCGGCCCCCTGGTGGGGGCCGGGCCTTCGGCACGGAAAGAGCCTGCTCAGCGCTGCTGGGCGGCCCCGCGGGTACGCCTGCCGGCCCCGCGGGCACGCCCGGCGGCGCGCCGCCGCGTACGCCCTGTGTCCGCGCGCGGACAGCCCGCGGCCGCCCGTGTCGTTCCAGGGGCGGCCGGGATTCGGCGGGGCGTCGGTACGGCTAGAAACTGATCTGGTTGATCGTGTCGGCGATCGAGTTCAGGAACCTGTTGATCGACGGCGCCATGCCCGTGGAGGCAAGGAAGAAGCCGAAGAGCATGGCGACGATGGCCGGCCCCGGCTTGATGGACTTGCTCCTGATCATTACCACCAGGATGACCGCCAACAGCACGACTACGGACAGCGAGATGGCCACAACTGCTCACACCCTCATGGTCGGAACCTCACCCGGCCTGGGGGCCTGCCACCGTGGTCACACCCCCGCGCACACGGCGCCCACCCATCGTGCCACCAACTCCGGTGGCGCAGGGACCGGGTGACCGTCCGTCGCCCCCATCATCGGGTAAATCCTCACCGTTGACACCGGGTACGCGCTTCACGATGTTGACGGGGTTGACGGGGTTGACGTGCCCGAGGGGGTTGACGGGGGCGCGCCCGGGGAGGGGCAGCGGGGTCCGTAATTCAGCCAACGGTTTCGACTTTCGGCCTGATCAATGCGCGGCGTCGCATATGTGCACGTGGTGCATTGCGGTCGGCACCGAGTGCCGTTTGTCGCGGGCCTGTGAATTGCTGGTGCAGGGCTGTGAATTGTGGGCTCGCTCACAGGGCCCCACAGGGCGCCGACTGAGCCTCGCGTGGCGCCGCCGGGGGCACGAGTGCGGGGCGCCGGCGCCCCGTGGGACCGGGCTCGAGCGGGGCAGCGGGTGCCAAACCGAACATTCACGCCAGGATCCGTCAGCTTCGTTCCGGTGCAGGGGAATAGGACGCGGGGAGGCGGGAAGAAGAGGCGCGACGAGAATTTACGGTCCACAGGTTCGCGCGCTATGGTGCGGCAGATGTTGCACGCTGGTTATGAGCGGGCGCCGCTCCCCCCCGTCCGCCAGGAGTCACCCTCCGAGACGCCGCCGGCGTCGCCGGAGGAGCCTGCGAAGCCGCAGTCCCCCAAGGCGCAGAAGAAACCAGCAGCCAAGCAGCGGGACCCGTTCTTCGACAACGCCAAGTACCTGACGATCGTTCTCGTCGGGATCGGCCACGCCTGGGACCCGTTGCGCGAGGACAGCCGTACGGCGGAAGCGCTGTACTTCGTCCTCTACACGTTCCACATGCCCGCTTTCATCATCATCTCCGGCTATCTGTCCAGGAGTTTCGAGGGCAAGCCGAAGCAGGTGCAGCGGCTGGTCACCGGGGTCGTGGTGCCCTACCTGGCGATTCAGTTCGCCTACACCTTCTTCATGCGCTGGGCCAACGACGACCCGGACCGGGAGTTCCACTTCCAGGAGCCCGGATTCGCACTGTGGTTCCTGTGCGCACTGTTCATCTGGCGGCTGACGACCCCGCTGTGGAAGAGCCTGCGCTGGCCGATGCCGGTCGCGCTGGTGATCGGCGCCGCGGCCAGCGTGACTCCGTCGATCGGCGGCGACCTGAACCTGATGCGCATCGGGCAGTTCCTGCCCTTCTTCGTGCTCGGCCTGCAGTTGCAGCCCCGCCATTTCCAGTTGGTCAAGCGCAAGGAGGCGCGGTACATCGCCGTGCCGGTCACGCTGTGCGCCATGGTCTTCGCCTACTGGGCGGTGCCCAGGATGTCCAAGGCCTGGTTCCTGCACGACAAGGCGGCCGCGGACATGGGCGTGCCCTCCTGGGCGGGCGCTGTGATGTATCTCGCGCTGTTCGGCTGCGGCCTGGTGATGACGGCCTGCTTCCTGTCCTGGGTGCCGAGGCGGCACATGTGGTTCACCGTGCTGGGCGCGGGCACGCTCTACGCGTACCTGCTGCACATCTTCTTCATCCAGGGCTCGCGCCAGTTCGACTGGTACGAGATGGACTGGGTCGACCACCCGCTGAGCCGGGTCGCCATCACCGTGCTGGCCGCCGTGATGATGACGGTGCTGTGCACGCCGTGGGTGACGAGGCTGTTCAAGTTCGCCATCGAGCCGAAGATGGACTGGTTCTTCAAGCGCGATCCGGGCGCCATGGCCCGGAAGAGGGAGTCCTCCCCCACCACGGGTTCCGCTCCCGCGTCGGGCGAGGCCGCACGGCATCCGGTCTCGCACCGGAAGCGGTAGCCCGCTCCCGCACACGGCTCGGCCCCCTCTCCCTTGCACGGGAGCAGGGGGCCGACTCGTGTGCGCGGGGCCCGGGCCCGTCAGTGCCGGCCGGCCGGGGCAGGCACGGGCAGCACCGCACGCGCGGGCACCGTCGTGGCGGCGAAGGTGAGCACCGTCACGGTGGCCGCGATCGCCGCGTACAGGGCGGGGGGAACGTGCGGCGGCGCCTGGAAGAGCCCTTCGGTCATCGGGCCGAGGGTGAGCAGGGCGATCCCGGTGCCCAGGGCGAGGGCCGAGACGGTGATCAGCGCCGCCTCCCAGTGCACCATCCGCAGCACCTGGCCCCTGGTCGCGCCCAGCAGCCGCAGCGCGGCCATCTCGCGGCGCCGGTCGGCGACGGTCATCACCAGGGTGTTCGCCGCGGCGACGGCGGCGAAGCAGCTCAGGACGAGGGCCATGGTGAGGTTGCCCCACCTGTTGACGGCGCGGTCGCGGTCCGCCGCCCTGGTCCAGGCCGAGGTGTCGAGGACCTCGCCCAGGGCGCTGAGGGCCTTGGTGACCCGCGCGGTGTCGGCTCCCGGCTCCTGGCGGACCAGTACTTCCGCGTCGTAGGGCGAGGCCAGATGGCCCTCCAGCGTCGCGCGGTCCAGCACGATCGGGGAGAGTCCGGTGCCCCGGGTGTGGACGGCGACCACCTCGGGCCGCACCTCGGTGCCGTCCGGCAGCCGCAGGCCGATCCGGTCACCGAGGCCCACGCGGGCGCCGCGGGCGACGAGGCGGTCGATGGCGACGGTGCCGTCCCGCAGGTCGTCGAGCGAGCCGTGGCTCACGCCGAGGTCCTCCACCGCGGACAGCCGGCCCCGGTGCTCGCTGACGCCCTGCGCGTCCGCCGCCTGCAGGAAGGTGCCGCCGGAGCGGATCTCCACCAGCACCGTCGTGCGCAGTACGCCCACCGCGGCGGTCACGCCGGGCGTGCGGGCCGCGCGCTCCGCCGCGGTGCGCGGCAGCCCTGCGCTCTCGTCACCACCTGAGCCGGTGACGATGTGATCGGCACGCAGCCCCGCCCGCTGCTGGAGGTCGCTCTGCCGGTCCTCGCTGGTCTGGAGGAAGAGCAGCGTGCAGCCAAAGGACATGGCCAGGACGACGGGCGTGAGCACCGATGCCAGCCTGCGGGCGTTGGCCCAGGTGCCCGCGGCGGCCAGCGCGGAGGCGGCGGAGCCGGCGCGCAGCGGCAGCCCGAGCAGCCAGGAGCAGGCCTTGGCGACGTACTGGCCGAGCAGGGCGACCGCCGTCATCAGCAGCAGCACCACGCCCAGCGCCAGGTTCGCCGCGTCCTCACCGCCCTCCTGGCCCGCCACCCGCACCATGGCCAGGCCGCCCGCCAGCGCGCCGAGCCCCAGGAGGGTGCGCACGACGCCGGGCCGGAACCGTTCGCGGGCCGCGTCACCGAGCGCCTCCTTCGGCCGCGTCCTCGCTGGGCGGCGTGCGGCGAGGTGGCCGGCCAGCAGCGCGGTGCCGACGGTGACGCCGACGGCGACGGCCACCGAGGTCGTCCCGAAGTGAAGGTGGACGCTCTTCGGTACGGCGTCGCGCTCGCGCAGCGCGCCGAACCACCAGCGGGCCAGCGCCGCTCCGGGCAGACAGCCCAGTGCCCCGGCGAGCGGCGCGACGAACAGCGTCTCGGTGGCGACCGTGCGGCGTATCTGGCGTGGGGTGGCGCCGACGGCGCGCAACAGGGCGAACTCGCGGCGGCGCTGCGTGAGGGAGAGCGCGACGGTGCCCGAGGCGGTGAAGACGGCGGTCAGCGTGGCGAGGACACCGAAGGAGACGCCGAGGGCCTCCAGCGCCTCCTTGCCGTACGCCACGTCCGCGCCCTCCGCGGCGCCTTTGGCCTGGCCGGTGCGGACGAGGGGTCCTTCGCCGAGGGCGCGGCGCAGCCGGGAGGCCACCGCCTCGGTGTTGGCTCCCGGCGCGGTCAGGACGGCGAGGGCGTCGGCGCGAGAGGGGTGGCCGGCGAGCGCCCGTGCCCCGGCGTCGGAGAACCAGGCCGCCGTCCCCTCGTCCTGCGGTCCCTTTCGTGCGACGCCGGTGACGCGGAAGGTGCGGTCTCCGTCCGCGGTGGTGAGCCGGAGGGTGTCGCCGGGGGCCAGGTCGCGGGCCGCCGCGGTGTCCGCGTCGAGTACCACGTCGCGGTCGGTGCGGGGCGGCCCGCCTGCGGTGAGTCCGGTTCCCGTGAAGGCGGCGGAGCCCCAGCCGTGGCCGGTGAGGGTTGCCGCGGGGTGGTGGGCGCCGACGGTGGCGGTCACATCGGGGACGACGCGTGCCACGCCCGGGACGGCGCGCGCCGTGGCGGTGGCCTTCTCCACGGCGATCCTGGCGCGTTCGGGGACGGTCTCGCCGACGTCCGCACGGGCCTCGCCGCTACCGGTGAACAGGTGCGCGCGCTGGTCGGCGGTCACCACGACGGGCGCGTCGGCGTAGCGGTGCGGTACCGCGCGGGCGCGCGCTCCCGTGTCCGCCAGGAAGGCGCAGGCCGAGACGATCATCGCGGTCATGGTGAGCGCGACGAACGTGCCCGCGAAGGCGACCGGATGGGCCCGGACCGCGGACCGCGCCAGCCCGTTGGGCAGCATCCTGACCGGCCAGGGCGCCCGCGGGCGCCGGGCACCGGGCGGGCTCACGCGACGGCCTCGGGGCGCGGCTGCGGCCCGCACGGGTCCTGGCGGGCGGTGAGGGCGCTCATGCGTGCCGCGATCAGGCCGGCCGTGCGGGCGGTGTCCGTGCCCGCGTGACAGACCAGGCTGTCCACCAGGGTGCCGTCCGCCAGGAAGAGGACGCGGTCGGCGTGGGCCGCGGCGGCCGGATCGTGGGTGACCATGACGAGCGTCGCGCCGGTGCCCGCCGGGCCCACCGGTTCGGGCGGGGCGTCCACCGCGGCGCGCAGCAGGGCGAGGATCTCGCCCGCCGTACCGGTGTCCAGGGCGCCGGTCGGCTCGTCGGCGAAGATCACGTCGGGTGAGGTGACCAGCGCACGGGCGAGCGCCACTCTCTGCTGCTGCCCTCCGGAGAGCTGGTCGGGACGGCGGCGCGCGTACGCGCCGAGGCCGACCTGGGCCAGCACGCGCGCCGACCGCCGTCGGTCGGGGCGGTGCCCGGCCAGCCGCAGCGGCAGCAGCACGTTCTGTTCGACGGTCAGGGACGGCAGCAGGTTGAACGCCTGGAAGACGAAGCCGAGCCGGGTGCGGCGCAGCGCGGTGAGCTTGTTCTCACCGAGCGAGGCCAGGTCGGTGCCGCCGAGGCGGACGGTGCCCGAGGTGGGCCGGTCGAGTCCGGCGGCGCACTGCAGCAGGGTGGACTTTCCCGATCCCGAGGGGCCCATGACGGCCGTGAAGCTGCCGTACGGGAGCGTCAGGGAGATGCCGTCGAGGGCCCGCACCCCACGCCCGTAGCGCCGGGTGACCCCGCGCAGTTCCACGGCGCCCCTCGCCCCTCCCGGTGCGATGGGTGCCCCCTTCGGGTGCTCGCGCATGCCGCTCTCCGTCCCTGGTGATCCCGCGAGTTGGTCACCTCGAACGTATGGATCAAGGGTGGGTCCGGGCCATCCCGCTTGCCCCAGAGCCGGGGGTGGGGACAGCACCAGTACGGGGCGTGGGGCAGGCCGGTGCGGCCCTCAGTCGCGGCAGATCAGCAGTAGTGCGCGGTCGTCGTTGACGTCGCGGGCGACCGATTCGATCAGGTGCCAGGCGGCGCCGTGGAAACTGGAGGAGACGTAGCGGTCGGCTTCGCCCGCGAGGCGGTCCATGCCCTCGGTGAGGTCGCGTTCCGCGGTCTCCACCAGCCCGTCGGTGAAGAGCATCAGCACGTCGCCGCGGCGCAGCGTGCCCTTGACGGGGTCGAATTCGGCGCCGTCGTAGACGCCCAGCAGCGGGCCCTCGGCGGCCTTCTCCTCCCACTTGCCGGAACCGGCGTTGAGCTGCATCGCGGGCACGTGGCCGGCGGAGAGCAGCTCGTAGTCGCCGCTGTCGAGGTCGAGGACGAGGTGGACGGAGGTGGCGAACCCCTCGTCCCAGGACTGGCGCAGCAGATAGCCGTTGGCCGCGGGCAGGAAGGCGTGCGGCGGCAGCGAGCCGAGCAGCCCGCCGAAGGCACCGGACAGCAGCAGGGCGCGGGAGGCGGCGTCCATGCCCTTGCCCGAGACGTCGGTGAGGACGAGCTCCAGGGTGCGCCGCTTCGGCCCGGTCCTGGCGGCGACGACGAAGTCCCCGGAGAAGGACTGGCCGCCCGCGGGACGCAGCGCCATCTCGTGGTGCCACCCAGCCGGCAGCTTGGGCAGCTCGCTCTGGACGCGGATGCGTTCGCGCAGGTCGAAGAGCATGGTGCCGCCGCGTCTCCAGGGCACGCCGACGCGGCTGCGGAACTGGGCGATGAGCAGGCCCGAGAGTCCTGCGGCGGCGACCACCAGGATGGTGCCGGGGGTGACGCGTCCCGCGCCGTCGTTGAACTCCCAGGGCTCCAGCAGCAGTGACTCGGCCATCAGCGCGATCGCGGCCGCGGCGTAGAGCGCCAGCAGGCTGGCGGGCCGCAGCAGCAGCCCGCCGGCGATGAGGGGCAGCACCAGCGCCTCGGGGGCGCACCACAGCGGGGTGAGGACGGTGGCGCACGTCAACGCCGGGACGGTGAGCAGCAGTCCGGCCAGCGCGACCCAGTCGGAGGCGCCGCCGCGGAAGTAGTCGACGGCGGATTTGCGCAGGTTGGTGCGGACCCGGTGCCAGGCCTTGAGTGCCTGGTGCGACCGGGTCGTCGCCTTGGAGGGTCCCGCGCGGCGTTGCGCCATGCTCACGGAGCCTAGCCACCCCTCTGGTTGCCCGTCGATTCCCGGCGTGGGCACCGGGGGCGTGCGCCGCGCCCGCGGCCAAAATCGTTAGCCGGTGTTCGAATGGCCTGCTGTGATGGGCCGCATGACGACTGAGCCGCGTGTTCTCCAGCCCTCCGAGTGGGACGCCTGGTACGAGAGGGTGCTGAGTGCGTTCGTGGACGAGGAGACGCCCGAGGAGCGGAACCTGTACCGCTCGCTGACCGAGATCGAGCGCTGCCTGGGGGTGTGGGACGAGGGGCGTCCTGTGGCCACGGCGGGGCTGCTGTCCTTCCGGATGGCCGTCCCCGGAGGCGCCGTGGTGCCCACCGCCGGGGTGACGATGGTGAGCGTGGCACCCACCCACCGCAGGCGCGGCATCCTGCGGTCCTTCATGCGCCGCCAGTTGGACGACATCCGGGCGGCGGGTGAGGAGCCGCTGGCCGTGCTGACGGCGTCGGAGGCGGCCATCTACGGGCGGTTCGGATACGGCCTGGCGGCGGGCCGTATGGCGGCCAGGATCGACACCAGCAGAAGCACGCTGAACCTTCCCGCGCCCCTGGCCGCCGAGGCGGACGCGCTTCGACTGCGGGCCTCCGACACGGCCTCCGCACTGCTCGCGGAGTGCGAGGCGGTCTACGCGCGGGCCGTGCCCCTGCGCCCGGGGATGCTGGAGAGGCGCCCGGGATGGGAGCACGCGCCCCTGCTCGACCCCGAGCGCCGGCGCGACGGCGCCTCACCGCTGCGCTGCGTGGTGGCTCTGCGCGACGGCACGCCCGTGGCGTTCGCCCGCTACGCGGTCAAGCTCGGCGCCTCCGCGTCGGGCGCGCCCGAGGGCGAGGTGCGGCTGCGGAACCTGGAGGCCGTGGACGCGGCCGGACACGCGGCGATGTGGCGCTTCCTGTGGTCCCTGGACCTGACGACGTCGATCGTCGCGGACAACCGGCCGCTGGACGACCCGTGGCTGCACCTGGTGGACGACCCGCGCAGGTCCGCGAAACACCTCAACGACGACACGCTGTACGTGCGCCTCGTGCAGGTGGGCGACGCGCTGGCCGCCCGTTCCTACGGTGCCCCGCTGGACGTCGTCCTGGAGGTCGAGGACACCTTCTGCCCGTGGAACAGCGGGCGGTGGCGGGTGTCGGGCGACGAGAAGGGCGCCGTGTGCGAGCCCACCCGGGAGGCGGCCGATCTGTCGCTGTCCGTGCGGGAGCTGGGCCGCGCCTACCTGGGCGGCACCTCCCTGGCCGCGCTGGGCAGCGCGGGTCTGGTGCGCGAGGTGCGGCCCGAATCCGGCGCGCTGCGGGCGGCGGCCACCGCCTTCACGAGCGAGACGGCCCCCTGGCTGCCGCACGGCTTCTGACGAGGCGCACGGGGGGGCCTGCTCGGGCAGCGGGCACGGCCGGCGTCTCATCGGCCCCGCGGGCGCTCCCGCTGGCAGTGGGGGCACCAGAAGAGGTTGCGGGCGGCCAGTTCGGCGGTGGCGACGGGGCTGCCGCACACCAGGCAGGGCTGCCCGGCGCGGCGGTAGACGTAGACCTCGCCGCCGTGGTCGTCCACGCGCGGCGGGCGTCCCATGGCCTCGGGGGTGTGCGCGTGACTGACGGTGTCGATGCGGTTCTTGCGCACCCCGTCCGTCATCAGGGCGACCAGGTCCTCCCAGAGCCCGTCCCACTCGGCGCGGGCCAGGTCGCGGCCGGCGCGGTAGGGGTCGATGCCGTGCCGGAAGAGGACCTCGGCGCGGTAGACGTTGCCGACGCCGGCGACGATCTTCTGGTCCATGAGCAGCGCGGCGATGCTCGTGCGGCTGCGGGAGATCCGCGCCCAGGCCGCCTCGGGGTCGGAGGCGGCGCGCAGCGGGTCGGGCCCGAGCCGGTCGCTGACGGCGCTTTTCTCGGGTTCGGCCAGCAGCTCGCAGCGGGTGGGGCCGCGCAGGTCCGCGTAGTGCAGCGGTCCTGCGGGGGTCTCGCCGGGTCGGGTGGCGAGCCGCAGCCGTACCTGGCCGACGGGCTCGGGGGGCGTCCCTTCGCCGAAGCGGAAGGTGCCGTACAGGCCCAGGTGTATGTGCACCCAGCCGACGGGTCCGAAGCCGAGGAAGAGGTGTTTGCCGTGCGCCTCGGTCGCCGTCAGCGCCGCGCCGTCGAGCAGCGCGGCGCCGTCGGCGAACTTGCCCTGGGGGCTGGACACGTCCAGCGTGTGCCCGGCGAACCGGTCCGCGACGTCGCGGGCCAGCCGGTGGATGGTGTGTCCCTCGGGCACGGGATCAGGGCTTGGAGGGTGCCTGCGGGTGGTGGGCGGGGACGGGCGGCAGCTCACCGGTGCGCTCGTAGTCGGCGAGCATGCCGATGCGGCGCCGGTGGCGCTCGCCCTGCGAGAAGGAGGTGTTCAGGAACGTCTCGACGAAGGAGACGGCCTCCTCGGTGGTGTGCATCCGGGCGCCGACGCTGACGAGGTTGGCGTCGTTGTGCTCGCGGGTGAGCGCGGCCGTCTCGGCGGACCAGGCCAGGGCGCAGCGCGCGCCGGGGACCTTGTTGGCGGCCATCTGCTCGCCGTTGCCGGAGCCGCCGATGACGATGCCGAGGGAGCCGCTGTCGGCGACCGTGCGTTCGGCGGCGCGGAGGCAGAACGGAGGGTAGTCGTCTTCGGCGTCGAAGAGGTGGGGGCCGCAGTCGACGGGCTCGTGGCCCACGGACTCCAGCCACTCGACGAGGTGGTTCTTCAGTTCGTAACCGGCATGGTCGGAGCCGAGGTACACGCGCATACCGAGAGTGTGTCATCCCCGCGGCGCGTGGCCCCGCGCAGGGCAGGGAAGGCGGCACGGCATGTCACGCCGGTGACCGTACGCGGTGGCCGGGTCCCGGTACGTCGCCGTCCGCTGTTGCGCGGGCAACACATGGGATTCGGCTCTTCCGTTGCGGGCAGCACGACCTTTTACATGTGAACGCTCGTTAAAGACGACCTCACGAGGAGCCGGCTGCCCCATGAGTTCCCAGCAGACCCCGCGTACGCCGGGGGTGCCGCCGCAGAAGCCGCCGCCGCGGGC
Source organism: Streptomyces diacarni (assembly GCF_003323715.1). GTDB lineage: Bacteria > Actinomycetota > Actinomycetes > Streptomycetales > Streptomycetaceae > Streptomyces > Streptomyces diacarni. The sequence continues at coordinate 173,793 of NZ_QOIN01000035.1, read as the reverse complement.
CGCCGAGGCCGCAGCGGCCCCCGCGGCCGCACAGGACGGCGACGGCCTCCAGGCAGGCCTCAAGAACCGCCATCTGTCCATGATCGCCATCGGCGGCGTCATCGGCGCCGGCCTGTTCGTCGGCTCCAAGGCCGGCATCGCCGACGCCGGACCCGGCATCCTGCTCTCCTACGCGCTGGCCGGGCTGCTGGTCGTCCTGGTGATGCGGATGCTGGGCGAGATGGCCGCCGCCGACCCCGCCTCCGGCTCGTTCTCCACCTACGCCGACCGGGCGCTGGGCCGCTGGGCCGGGTTCACCATCGGCTGGCTGTACTGGTTCTTCTGGGCCGTCGTACTGGCCGTGGAGGCGACGGCCGCCGCCGACATCCTGGAGGGCTGGATACCCGCCGTCGACCAGTGGGTGTGGGCCCTGCTGGTGATGCTGGTGCTGACGGGCACCAACCTGATCTCCGTCGGCTCCTACGGCGAGTTCGAGTTCTGGTTCGCGGGCATCAAGGTCGTGGCGATCATCGCCTTCATCGTCGTCGGCATGGTCGCCTTCGTGGGCCTGCCGCCCGCCGACAGCGCGGCCGGGCTCTCCCACCTGACCGGGCAGGGCGGGTTCCTGCCCCACGGTCCCGGCGCCATCCTCTCCGGGATGCTGCTGGTGGTCTTCTCCTTCATGGGCAGCGAGATCGTCACGCTGGCCGCCGCCGAGTCGCCCAACCCGGTCGCCGCCGTGCGCAAGGCCGTCAACAGCGTGATCTGGCGGATCGGCCTGTTCTACATCGGCTCGATGTTCGTGATCGTGGCGCTGCTGCCGTGGGACTCGAAGGCCATCGCCGCCGACGGCCCGTACGTGGCCGTGCTCGACGCGCTGGACATCCCCTACGCGGGCACCGTCATGGACGTCGTCGTGCTGACCGCCGTCCTCTCCTGCCTCAACTCGGGCCTCTACACCGCCTCGCGGATGGCGTTCTCGCTGGGTGAGCGCGGGGACGCCCCGGCCTCCTTCGGCCGCACCAACAAGCGGGGCGTGCCGACCGCCGCGATCCTGGCGTCGGTTGCCTTCGGTTTCGTCGCGGTCTTCTTCAACTACATCGCCAAGGACACCGTCTTCGAGTTCCTGCTCAACTCCTCGGGCGCCGTCGCGCTGTTCGTGTGGCTGGTCATCTGCGCCTCGCAGCTGCGGATGCGGCGCCGCATCGAACGGGAGGCGCCGGAGCGGCTGACGGTGCGGATGTGGCTGTACCCGTACCTGACGTGGGCGACGATCGGCCTGATCGTCTTCGTGATCGGCTACATGTTCACCGACGACGACGGCCGCACCCAGATGCTCCTCTCGCTGGCCGTCGCGGCGGGCGTGCTGATCACCTCGCTGGTCAAGGACCGTCTCGGGCGCGGAAAGGCACGGGCCGGGGAACCGCTGGGCGGGGCGGCCCAGGCGCCGCCCCGCTCCCCCGCCGACGCGGGCTGAGCGGTGTGCGCCCCTCCGGGGACGCAGGAGGGCCCGGCGCCTGTACGGCGCCGGGCCCTCGGTGTGCGCGGCGTGCGGAGCGCTGCGCGCGGCGTGCGAGCCGGCTCAGCCCTTGCGGCCCGCGAGCTTCCAGGCGGCGGGCAGGGCGCCCATCGCCAGCGCCGCCTTGAGGGCGTCGCCGATCAGGAACGGCACCAGGCCCGCGGCGACCGCCTCGCCGAGCGACATGCCCGTCGACAGCGCCAGGTAGGGGACGCCGACGGCGTAGATCAGCGCCAGGCCGACCGCCATCGTGCCCGCCGTACGCAGCGCGCCCCGGTCGCCGCCGCGGCGGGCCAGCGTGCCCACGGCGACGGAGGCCAGCAGCATGCCCATGACGTACCCCAGCGTGGGCAGCCCCGCGCCGGAGGAGGCCTCGGCGAACCACGGCATCCCGGCGACGCCCGCCACCGCATACAGCGCCAGCGCGAGGAAGCCGCGCCCGGCGCCCAGCCCGGCGCCGACCAGCAGCGCGGCGAAGGTCTGTCCGGTCACCGGCACGGGCGAGCCCGGGATCGGCAGCGCTATCTGCGCGGCGATCCCGGTCAGCGCGGCGCCGCCGACGACCAGCGCGGCGTCCCGCACGCGGGCGCGGGCGGCGCTGGAGGCGGGCAGCAGATCCGCGAGCACGGCTCCGGGGCGCGGGGTGGCTGCGGCGGAAGTGAGGGCACTCATCTGGCATCTCCGTCTCGTCGGTCTCGTGCCCCATGACGCTAGCCGAAACCGTCCGATGGCTGTGCGTGAGCGGACCGTGAGCTTGGCGACAGTGCCCAGTGCGCGCGGGGCGGGGTGAACTGCGCGACAGCCGGGCACGGGTGGGCGGTTCACCCCGTATTCACCCGCAACGCGGCCTGTCCGTATCGCGGGATGGGCTGCACGATTATTGATGTGCCGGGGCTGCCTCCCGAACACTGTGGGGGCACCACGCACCACGCACCGCTCTGTCCCCGTTCACCCCTCACACCCAGGAACGGCCCCTATGACGCGCACCGAGACGTCCGACGCGCCGCACCCGCCCGACGAGCCCGCCAAGCCCTCGGGACCGGACGGCGGCGCGTCCGACGGGCGCTCCCTCTCCCACGGTCTCAAGCAGCGCCACCTGTCGATGATCGCCCTCGGCGGTGTCATCGGCGCGGGCCTGTTCGTCGGCTCCGGCGCGGGCATCGCCGCGGCGGGCCCCTCGATCGTCCTCGCCTACGCCGCCTCCGGGGCGCTGGTGATGCTGGTGATGCGGATGCTCGGCGAGATGTCGGCTGCCCGCCCGGCCTCCGGCTCCTTCTCCGTCCACGCCGAGCGGGCCCTGGGACCTTGGGCGGGTTTCGCCAGCGGATGGATCTACTGGACGCTGCTGTGCGTCGCCATCGCGACCGAGGCCACCGCCGCCGCCAAGATCATGACGAGCTGGCTGCCGGGGACCGAGCAGTGGATGTGGGTCGCGCTGTTCATGGTCCTGTTCTGCGCCAGCAACCTGGCCGCGGTCCGCAACTTCGGTGAGTACGAGTTCTGGTTCGCCACCTTGAAGGTGCTGGCGATCAGCGCGTTCCTGGTGCTGGGGATCCTGGCCATAGCCGGACTGCTGCCCGGCACCGACGCGCCGGGCAGCAGCCATCTGACCGGCGACGGCGGCTTCTTCCCCACCGGCACCGACGGGCTGATCGTCGGCCTGCTCGCCTCCGTCTTCGCGTTCGGCGGTCTGGAGACGGTGACGATCGCGGCGGCCGAGTCGGAGAAGCCGGTCTCCGGCGTCGCCACCGCGGTGCGCACCGCGGTGTGGCGGATCGCGCTGTTCTACGTGGGTTCCATGCTGGTGATCGTCACCCTGATGCCGTGGAGCGACGAGTCGGTCAAGTCGGGCCCCTACGCCGCCGTGCTGGACTACGTCGGTATCCCCGCGGCCGCGCAGGTGATGAACGTGGTGGTGCTCATCGCGCTGCTCTCGGCGATGAACGCCAACATCTACGGCGCCTCGCGCATGTCGTACTCGCTGGTGGAGCGGGGCGAGGGCCCGGCCTTCCTGAACCGGCTGAGCCCGCAGGGCGTGCCGCGCTACGCGGTGATCGCCTCGTCCTTCTTCGGCTTCGTCGCGGTCCTGTTGAACATCTTCTGGGAGAAGACGGTCTTCACCTGGCTGCTGAACATGGTCGGCGCGGCGACGCTGGTCGTGTGGGGCTTCATCGCCGTCGCGCAGCTGGTCACCCGCTACCGGCTGGAGCGGGAGGCGCCCGAGAAGCTGGTGGTGCGGATGTGGCTCTTCCCGGGCCTGACGATCGTGGCGGTGCTGGCGATCCTCGCCATCCTGCTGCTGATGCTGCGCGAGGGCGACACCCGCACCCAGCTCGCCTTCACGGCAGGCCTGACGGTGGTACTGGCCGCCGTCGGCTACGTGCGGCAGCGCACCCGCCCGCGCCCCGCGGTGACCGAGGACGCCTGACGGTGCCTCGACCGCGAGCCCGGCACGGGCCGAAAGAAAGGACCGGGAGGGTCGAGAGGGCCGGAAGGACCGGGAGGACCTAGGCCTCCGGCCCCCCATGCCAGGAGCGGAGCGCCCCTCGGATCGAGGGGCGCTCCGCTCTTTCGCGTGCTCTTGCTGCTAACTTCTTGTTGCAAGTAATGTGCATTAGCGAGCGAAGGGCGAGAGGGCATGTCGACATACACCTTGCCGGAGCTGCCGTACGACTACTCCGCGCTGGAGCCGGTCATCAGCGGCGAGATCATCGAGCTGCACCACGACAAGCACCACGCCGGGTACGTGAAGGGGGCCAACGACACCCTCGAACAGCTCGCCGAGGCCCGCGACAAGGACGCGTGGGGGTCGATCAACGGCCTGGAGAAGAACCTCGCCTTCCACCTGTCGGGGCACATCCTGCACACCATCTACTGGCGCAACATGACCGGTGACGGCGGCGGCGAGCCCCTGGAGAGGGACGGCACCGGCGAGCTGGCGGACGCCATCGCGGAATCCTTCGGCAGCTTCGCCAAGTTCAAGGCCCAGCTGTCCAAGGCCGCGGCCACCACACAGGGCTCGGGATGGGGCGTGCTGGCCTACGAGCCGGTCACGGGCCGGCTCATCGTCGAGCAGGTCTACGACCACCAGGGCAACGTCGGGCAGGGCTCCGTGCCGATCCTGGTCTTCGACGCCTGGGAGCACGCCTTCTACCTGCAGTACCGCAACCAGAAGGTCGACTTCGTCGAGGCCATGTGGCGCGTCGTCAACTGGCGCGACGTCTCGGCCCGCTACACGGCCGCCAAGGAGCGCGCCAACAACCTCCTGCTGGCTCCGTAACCCGGCGGCGCGGCAGCCCGGCTTCCGTCCTCGTGATCGTCTTCTCAACCTTCGCGGCGGGCGGGAGGAGAAAAGAGAGCGGCCCCCTGTGCGGACGTGACGCACAGGGGGCCGCTCGCCGCCCCTCGGCACAGTCGAAGAGCGGCTCAGTCGATGAACGGCTCAGCCGATGAGCGGCTCAGTCGAAGAGCGGCTCCACGTCCCTGGTGCGCTTGAGCTCGAAGAAGCCGGGGGTCGAGGCCACCATCAGGGTGCCGTCCCACAGCCTGGCCGCCGCCTCGCCCTTGGGCGCCGGAGTGACCACAGGACCGAAGAAGGCGACCTGCTTGCCCACCTCGTCCGGGACGGCGATGACCGGCGTACCCACCTCCTGACCCACCAGGGAGATGCCCTCCTCGTGCGAGGCGCGCAGGGCGGCGTCGTAGGTGTCGGTGTCGGCGGCGTCCGCCAGCGCGGCCGGCAGTCCCACCTCCTCCAGCGCCTCGATCAGCACCTCGCGGCTCAGCTCACGGCCGCCCGGGTGCACGCGGGTGCCGATCGCGGTGTAGAGCGGGCCGAGCACGTCGCTGCCGTGCTCCTGCTCGGCGGCGATGCAGACGCGGACCGGGCCCCAGCCGCGCGCCATCAGCTCGCGGTAGCGCTCGGGCAGGTCGTCGACCCGCTTCTCGTTGAGGACCGACAGGCTCATCACGTGCCAGCGGACCGAAACCGGCCGTACCTTCTCCACCTCCAGCATCCAGCGGGAGGTCATCCACGCCCAGGGGCACAGGGGGTCGAACCAGAAATCGGCGGGTGTCGCCTCGGGCGTCTCGGACATGCGCTCTCCTCGGAGGTGGGGCGGATCGTCTCGGACGCCGACAACATCGGCGGCATCGACCGCATTCCCGGGTACGGGCGCCCAGCGGCACGTGCGATGCTGAGCGGGTTGTTCACCATACGAGACGTGGACGGATCCAGACCCTGAAGCGAGAGGGAGCGTGGCAGTGCCCGGAGAGAACTTGACCCGCACCGAGGCCCGGCAGCGCGCCGCGCTGCTGAGCGTGAGCGGGTACGACGTGGCGCTGGATCTGCGCTCGGCCGTCGAAGCACCACCGGCCGAGGGGCCGCGCACCTTCAGGTCGACGACGACCATCCGCTTCACGTGCGCCGAGGAGGGCGCCACCACCTTCGCCGACCTGGTGGCACCGCACGTCCACTCCGTCACCCTCAACGGCGCCTCCCTGCCCGTCGACGAGGTCTTCGACGGCACCCGCGTCACCCTGCGGGGGCTGCGCGCCGACGGTGAGAACGTGGTGACGATCGACGCCCGGTGCGCCTACAGCCGCACCGGCGAGGGCCTGCACCACTTCCTCGACCCGCAGGACGGCGAGGTCTACCTCTACACCCAGTACGAGCCCGCCGACGCGCGCCGCGTCTTCGCGAACTTCGAACAGCCGGACCTCAAGGCGCCCTTCGACTTCACCGTCACCGCGCCGGCCGGCTGGACGGTGCTGAGCAACGGCGCCCAGGAGGGCGAGCCCCGCCCGGTCGACGGCGGCAGCGCGGCGGTGTGGCGCTTCGCCCGCACCCAGCCGATCTCCACCTACATCACCGCCGTCGTCGCCGGCCCCTACCACTACGTGACCGACACCTACCGGCGCACCTTCGCCGGAGGCACCTCCCGGGCCGAAGGCTCCCAGGGAGGCGGCGAGCTGGAGATTCCGCTCGGCGCGCTGTGCCGCAAGGCGCTGGCCCCGCACTTCGACGCCGAGGACATCTTCACCGTCACCAAGCAGGGCCTGGACTTCTTCCACGACCACTTCGACTACCCGTACCCGTTCGGGAAGTACGACCAGGCGTTCGTGCCCGAGTACAACATCGGCGCCATGGAGAACCCCGGATGCGTCACCTTCCGCGAGGAGTTCGTCTTCCGCGGCAAGGTCACCGAGGCCTCCTACGAGGGCCGCGCCAACGTCATCCTGCACGAGATGGCGCACATGTGGTTCGGCGACCTGGTCACCATGGAGTGGTGGGACGACCTGTGGCTCAAGGAGTCCTTCGCCGACTTCATGGGCGCCTTCTCGCTCGTGGAGGCCACCCGGTTCACCGGCGGCTGGATCACCTTCGCCAACCGGCGCAAGTCCTGGGCCTACCGCGCCGACCAGCTCCCCTCCACCCACCCCGTCACCGCCGACATCCGGGACCTTCAGGACGCCAAGCTCAACTTCGACGGCATCACCTACGCCAAGGGCGCCTCCGTCCTCAAGCAGCTGGTCGCCTACGTCGGCAAGGACGCCTTCCTGGAGGGCGCCCGCCGCTACTTCCAGCGCCACCAGTGGGGCAACACCCGCCTGGAGCACCTGCTGGCCGTGCTGGAGGAGACCTCGGGGCGCGACATGGGCGAGTGGTCCAAGGCGTGGCTGCAGACCGCCGGGGTCAACACCCTCACCCCGCAGCTCACCTACGACGCGGACGGGCGCGTCACCGAACTCGCCGTCCTCCAGGAGGCTCCCGACGCGCACCCGGTGCTGCGCCCGCACCGCGTCGCCGTGGGCCTCTACCGCCGCGACGCGGCCGCCGGTGTGCTGGAGCGGTACGCGCGCGCCGAGGTGGACGTCACCGGACCGCGCACCGCCGTCTCCGAGCTGACCGGCGCCGACCGCCCCGACCTGGTCCTCGTCAACGACGCCGACCTCACCTACTGCAAGGTCCGCTTCGACGACGCCTCCCTCGCCACCCTCCGCGACCACCTCGGCGAACTCACCGACCCCCTCGCCCGTGCGCTGTGCTGGTCGGCGCTGTGGAACCTCACCCGCGACGGTCTGATGCCCGCCAGGGACTTCCTGGCGCTGGTGCTCAGGTTCGCCGGCGACGAGAGCGAGATCGGCGTCCTGCAGATGCTGCACGGCCAGGCCAAACTCGCCCTCGACCGCTACACCGCGCCCGCCCGGCGCGCCGAGGGCGCGCGGCTGCTGTCCGAGGGCGCCGTCACCGGGCTGCGCAACGCCGAGCCCGGCAGCGGCCACCAGCTGGCCTGGGCCCGCTTCCTGGCCGCGGTCGCCAGTGGGGAGGCGGAGCTGCGCCTGCTGCAGGGCCTGCTGGCCGGCACGGCGCGCGTCGACGGGCTCGGGGTGGACCAGGAACTGCGCTGGACGTTCCTGGGAACGCTCGCCGCCGAAGGGATCGCCGACGAGGCCGCGATCGGCGCGGAGCTGGCCCGGGACGACACCGCGTCGGGCAAGCGGCACCAGGTGCGGTGCCTGGCGGCCCGGCCGTCCGCCGCGGTCAAGGCCCAGGCGTGGGCCGGGGTCGTGGAGTCCGACACGCTGTCCAACGCGCTCGTCGAGGCGACCATCGCCGGGTTCGACCAGAGCGGCCAGGCTCAGCTGACCGCGCCCTACGCCGAGCGGTACTTCGAGGTGCTGGAGTCCGTGTGGGCCTCGCGTTCCATCGAGATCGCCATGGCCATCGTGCGGGGGCTGTTCCCCGCGGCGCAGGGCGACCAGGCGACGCTGGACGCCGCCGACGCCTGGCTCGGCGCCCACGCGGACGCGGCGCCGGCCCTGAGGCGGCTCGTCGCGGAGTCCCGCGACGACCTGGCCCGCGCCCTGCGGGCCCAGCAGGCGGACGCCTCGGCCGGGGGCGCGTGAGGGAGCCGGCGTCCCCGCCCTTCACCGTTTCTGTGGGGGGCTCTGCCCCCCCCACCCGGAATCGCCTCGCTCGTCCTCAATCGCCGGACAGGCTGAGATCAGCCTGTCCGGCGATTGAAGTCCGGGGGTCCGGGTGGGGGTCCCCCCGGCCGGAGTCTGGGGGAGGAGCCCCCAGGAAACGCTGGAAGGGCGGGGCCGGGGCAGCGTTCCGGGTGGTCAGCCAGCGGGCATAGGCGGGGCTCGACCTGGCGACCGCCTCGTAGGAGGCCCGCAGGTCCGCGAAGACGGCGTCGCCCTCCTCACCGAGCCCCGTCCCGCTGCGGAAGCCCACCACCAGCCGCACCCCGAGCGGATCGCCCTCCAGGGGGACGATGGACATGCCGGGCCGCGGCTGGGCGGTGGGCTGGCAGGGGGTGACGACCTCGCCCGCCGCCACCAGGTCGCCGGCGGACAGGTAGTCGCCGTAGACGATGCGCGGGTCGACGCCCGCGTCCACGAACACCCGGCGCAGCCCGTCCCAGTCGCCGTCGACGGACGGGTCGACCATCCACTTCTGGTCGGCCAGTTCGGCGAGGGCGACTGCCCGTCCGGCGCGGGCGGCCGCGTGGGTCTCGTGGACGGCCACGAACTGGGGTTCGCGGCGCACCAGGACGCGGAGTTCGACGCCGTCGGGCACCCGCAGCGGCGAGCCCTCCACCTCGTGCACGAAGGCGGCGTCGAGCTGGTTCCCCGCGACCATGCGCAGCAGGGTGTTGGCGGATACGTCGGTCTGGAAGGTGATGTCGCGCTCGGGCAGCCTGCCGTTGAGGCGCCGCAGCCAGCCGGGGACGGCCCTGCTGCCGGTGCTGCCGAGCCGCAGCCGCGTGCCCGGGCCGCCGGGGCCGAGCCCCGCGGCGTCCTTCGCCTCGCGGACCAGTTCGGTCATCTGCGCGACGATCGGCCGAGCGCGGGTGAGGACGGTGCGGCCGAGCGGGGTGGGTTTGCTGCCGGTGCGCTGCCGGGTGAAGAGCTGGCCGCCGACGGCCTGCTCGATGCGGCGCAGCTGGGTCGTCAGCGACGGCTGTGTCATGCCGAGTTGGCGGGCCGCCTTGTGCACGCTGCCGGTGTCGGCTATCGCGCACAGTGCACGAAGATGCCTCACTTCGAGCTCCACGCCTGGGAGCATAGCGGCGGTGTCAGTGGTCGTACCAGACGGCGACGGGGCCGCGAAGCGGCGGCGACGGCGCGGTGAACGGCGCCGCCCGCCCGGCCGGGTGCGCTCAGGGAGGACGGGGCGCGCGGGGCGATAACCCCGCCCTATCGCCACCTGGCATCATTCCGGAACGCCGTCCGCTCGAACAGAATCTCCCGCAGCGAGCATCCGTCCCAAGGAATCCGCCCCAAGGGACCGGCGGCGCCCCCACGCCACTTCGCAGCGGCGCCGGCCCCTCGGAACTCGAGGAGACCCCCCATGAGATACCGCACTTCTGTTCTGTCCGCGGCGATCGGCCTCGGCACGACCGTCGCCCTCGGTCTCGGTGCCGTCCCCGCCACCGCCTCCGACGCCGGTACCGCCGACTCCCACGCCCCCGTCGCCGCCACCTCGCACACCGACGCGGGCAGCACGCAGGGCTACACCGGGGAGAGCGACCGCCAGAACCAGGAGTTCTTCAAGTTCATCGTCAAGGAAGCGCTCAAGCAGCAGGGTGAGAAGCCCGGCTTCCAGCAGGTCACCGTCAAGTACGACGCGAGCGGGGCGCCCAGCTTCCGCAGCCAGATAGCCAACAGCGCCGCCGTGTGGAACTCCGCCGTCCAGAACGTGCAGCTGGCCGAGGGCAGCGGCGCCACCTTCGACTACCGCGAGGGCAACGACTCGCGCGGCAGCTACGCCTACACCGACGGGCACGGCAGCGGCTACGTCTTCCTCGACTACGCGCAAAACCAGCAGTACGACTCCAACCGGGTCGTCGCGCACGAGACCGGGCACGTGCTCGGCCTGCCGGACAACTACTCCGGCCCCTGCAGCGAACTGATGTCAGGCGGCGGCCCTGGGCCCTCCTGCACCAACGACCAGCCCAACGCGACCGAGCGCTCCCAGGTCGAACAGCTGTGGGCCAACGGTGTCGCCGAGGTGATGTTCGAGAAGGCGGCCCTGCTCAGGTGACCCCTCCGGGCGTCTGACCTCCCCAGCACGCCCCGCACTTCCCGGCACCGTTCCGTCTCCCGGCGTCCGGCCCCTTCGCGGCGCCGGGACGGCGGCCGGGCGCCGGCAGCTCCACCGGGGCTCCGCCCACCGGCTCAGAGGGCCGCTCTCCTGCCACCCCCCACCGGCCCTCTCCCCCACGGGCCGGGCCGGAGCCCCGTCTCCCCGCACGTCGGCCCCCGGCTTGATGCCGGGGGCCGACGTCCGCGGTACGCGGCAGGTCAGCGAGGGGCGCCCGCCGCCTCGTCGGCCGCCTGGGCGCGCAGCGCCCGCTCGACACCGGCCCTGGACTCGGTCACCAGGCGGCGCAGCGCCGCGCTGGGCTGGGCGGAGGCGAGCCAGGCGTCGGTGGCCTCCAGCGTCCGCTGCTCGACGTGCAGCGCCGGGTAGAGGCCGACCACGATCTGGCTGGCCATCTCGTGGCTGCGCTCCTCCCAGGCACCCTTGACGGCCGCGAAGTAGCGCTCGGTGTAGGGCGCGAGCAGGGCGCGCTGGTCGGTCTGCACGAACCCGGAGATGACGGCCTCCTGCACCGCGTTGGGCAGGGCGTCGCTCTCGACGACGGCGCTCCACGCCTCGGCCTTCGCCTCCGGCGTGGGCCGCGCCGCACGGGCGGCCGCCGCGTGCCGCTCGCCCGCCGAGGTCGCGTCCCGGGCCAGTTCGGCGGAGATCTGCGCCTCGTCGGCCCGCCCGGTGGCGGCGAGCCGCTGGAGGAAGGCCCAGCGCAGCTCGGTGTCGACGGTCAGCCCCTCGAGGTACTCGCCGCCCTCCAGCAGCGCGGCGAGCAGGTCGAGCTGGGCGTCGGTCCTGGCGGCGGCGGAGAACGCGCGGGCCCAGGCCAGCTGGTGGTCGCTGCCCGGGCGTGCGGCGCGCAGCTGCTCCAAGGTGGCCTCCGCCCAGCGGGTGAGCCCCGCGTCGCGCCAGTCGGGCGCCGCGTACAGGTCGAGGGCGAGCTTGACCTGGCGTTGCAGGGACTGGACGAGGCCGATGTCGGACTCCTTGCCGACGCCGGTCAGGACGAGGTCGAGGTAGTCGCGGGTGGCCAGTTCGCCGTCGCGGGTCATGTCCCAGGCCGAGGCCCAGCACAGGGCGCGCGGCAGCGGGTCGGCGAAGTCGCCCAGGTGGCGGGTGACGACGGCCAGCGAGTCGGCGTCGAGGCGGACCTTGGCGTAGGTGTGGTCCCCGTCGTTGAGCAGCAGCACGTCGGGGCGCTTGCGGGCCTTCGGCAGCGGCACCTCGGTCAGCTCGCCGTCGACGTCGAGCTCCACGCTGTCGGTGCGCACCAGCTTGCCGTCGCGGAGGTCGTAGAAGCCGACACCGAGGCGGTGCGGGCGCAGGGTCGGCTCTCCGGTGGCGCCCGCGGGCAGTGCCGGCGCCTCCTGGCGGATGGCCAGCGCGGTGAGGGTGCCGTCGGCGTCCGTCGTCAGCTCGGGGCGCAGGACGTTGATGCCCGCGGTCTCCAGCCACGCCTTCGACCAGGTCTTCAGGTCGCGCCCCGAGGTCTCCTCCAGGGCGCCGAGCAGGTCGGCCAGGCGGGTGTTGCCCCACTCGTGGCGCTTGAAGTAGGCGCGCACCCCCTGGAAGAACTCGTCCATGCCGACGTAGGCGACCAGCTGCTTGAGGACGGAGGCGCCCTTGGCGTAGGTGATGCCGTCGAAGTTGACCAGGACGTCGTCCAGGTCGCGGATCGGCGCCATGATCGGGTGGGTGGAGGGCAGCTGGTCCTGGCGGTAGGCCCAGGTCTTCATCTGGTTGGCGAAGCTCGTCCAGGCGTGCGGCCAGCGGCTGCCGGGGGCGTGGGCCTGGCAGGCGATGGAGGTGTAGGTGGCGAACGACTCGTTCAGCCACAGGTCGTTCCACCACTCCATGGTGACCAGGTCGCCGAACCACATGTGGGCCAGCTCGTGCAGGAGGGTCTCGGCGCGGCCCTCGTAGGCGGCGTCGGTGACCTTGGAGCGGAAGACGTACTGGTCGCGGATGGTGACCGCGCCCGCGTTCTCCATGGCGCCCGCGTTGAACTCGGGCACGAACAGCTGGTCGTACTTCTCGAACGGGTACGGGTAGTCGAACTTGTCCTGGAACCAGTCGAAGCCTTGGCGGGTGACCTCGAAGAGCGCCTCGGCGTCCAGGTACTCGGCAAGCGACGGACGGCAGTAAATGCCCAGCGGCACGCTGCGGCCCGCCCGTCGCCCCCCACCACCCCCAGCGGACTGAGCTTCGCTCAGACCCCTCTTGTCTTCCCAGGTGCTGTGCACCGCGTGGTACGGGCCGGCGATCAGCGCCGTGATGTAGGTGGAGATCCGCGGTGTGGGCGCGAACCGCCACAGCGTCCCCTCCGGCCGCGGGGTCGGCGAGTTGGAGATCACCGTCCAGCCCTCGGGGGCGCGGACGGTGAACTGGAAGGTCGCCTTGAGGTCGGGCTGCTCGAAGTTGGCGAAGACGCGGCGCGCGTCGGGGACCTCGAACTGGGTGTAGAGATAGGCCTGGCCGTCCACCGGGTCCACGAAACGGTGCAGGCCTTCACCGGTGTTGGTGTAGGCGCAGTCCGCGACGACGCGCAGTTCCTGCGGCCCGGCGGCCAGCCCCCGCAGGGCGATGCGGGAGTCGGCGAAGACCTCCGCCGGGTCGAGGGAGGTGCCGTTGAGGGTGACCTCACGCACGGCGGGCGCGATCAGGTCGGCGAAGGTGTCGCCGGCTTCCCTGGCGGTGAACCGGATCGTGGTGACCGAGCGGAAGATCCCCTCGCCGTCGTCAGGGCCGCCCGGTGCTGCGGTACCCCCGCCCTGCGCGCTGCTGAGGTCCAGCTCGATCTCGTAGGAGTCGACGGCGAGCAGGCGAGCCCGCTCCTGGGCCTCTTCGCGCGTCAGATTCGTGCCAGGCACTTGGTGATCTCCCCACTCTCGCGAAACGCTCGCGGCTTACGGCGCAGTCGTGCAGGGGCCATCCTTCCACGCGGGCACCGCGAAGAACGGCGGGTGGCCGGGGCGGCCGAGGCCCCTGGAGCGGGTGTTCGGGGCGCCCGGCGGCTTCAGCGCGCCCCCGCGTCCGGCTCGCCGGTGGTGAGGGCCGCCAGGCACGCCCGCACGGAGGGGCTGTCACCACCCGCACGCCAGGCGGCCCGCACCTCGCGGGCCAGCGGCCGCGTCAGCGCGGCAGGACGTTCAGGTAGGCGGCGGGCTCCCGCTCGCCCGAGGTCATCAGGGCCGTGCGGACCACCGTCGCCTGCTGGGCGAGGGCGTCCCGCAGCTTCGCCTCGGTCACGTGCACGACGGTGACGCCGAGCTGTTCCAGCGTCTCGCGCTTGCGGGCGTACGCGTCCCAGGCCGCCTCCGCACCGGCCCGGGGCGTGCGCGCGTCGATCTCCAGCGCGACACCGTGGTCGGGCCAGTACGCGTCCACGGCGCCGACGGGCGGGCCACCGGGAACGCGGAGCTCGACGTTCCAGCAGGGGTCGGGGAGCCCGTGGGTGAAGACCAGGGCGTACAGGCAGCCCTCGGTCAGAGCGCGCCCCTCGGCCAGCAGGCTGTCCACGGCGTCCGCGACGTGCGGCAGCCCCAGCAGCCGGGCGCGGGTCAGCTCGCGGACGACGGGCTGCGGGTCGCAGTGTCCGCCGCGTACCGCCTCGACCAGCAGCCGCCGCACGTCCTCGGCGTCGGTGAGACCGGCCACGGCGTCGGCCAGGGCGCGGGGCGCGGGCGCCACGGGCAGCCCGGTGATCTCCTCGGGCTCGGGCAGGATGCGGGTGCGCACCAGGTGCGCGGAGGTGTAGGCGCAGGCCGCGGGGGACGGGGCGCGGGGCCCCGGGTGGGCGCTGTCGTCCAGTTCGGGGACGAGCACGTCGATCCGCTCCAGGTCCAGCAGGGACGGCGCGGCGGAGAAGCAGTGCAGCGCCAGCGCGGCCAGACCGGTGATCATCGCGCGGTGCGGGGCTCTGGAGGCGGCCCCGGGCGGAGCGGCGGCGTCGGTGCCGGCGTACCGGAGCGCGGCGTGCAGCCGCTGCTCACTGGTGGGCAGTCCTGTGCGGGGCGGGAGTGGTACCTCGTGCGTCATGTCGGGGCCACTTCCCCGCCGCCCGGCGGCTGCCACCGCTTGTGACGAAGCTGTCGCGGAACGCGGACAACTCTGCCCTAAAGCACGGCCGTTCGAAAGCCGATAACGGCCCGCCGAGGCGTCAGTGGCTCTTCTTGCGCTTGTCGCCCAGCGTGACCAACCCGGCGATCACCAGGAAGAGCACGATCGGGATGGCGACGTAGAGCCCCAGCGTCTCGGCGACGCTCAGACCCGGGCCCGGGTCGTCGCCGTCGTCGCGGGTGAGCGCGAAGGCGGGGGACGACAGGAGCATCATCAGCGTCGCACCGGCAGTGACCGTTCCGGCGCGCAGGGCGTTCTTGTTGACCTTGTTGCTCACCCTGCCAAGATATCGGATGGGTGAACGCCCCGCGCGCCGGGGTGGGCTTATCGGACGACCGCCGCGGCCCGCGGGTGCGCCGGCCGCTCCGACTGCTCCGCCAGGTGCAGTGTGAGGGGCCGCAGGTGCGGCTTCCCGCGCGACTGTTCGACCTTCACCCGCACCTGCCGCGCGGTCACCGGCTGCGGCAGCTCCAGGATGCGGCGGTGGCCGATCGTCGTACCCGAGGCGATCTCACGCCACGCGCCACCCGACCTGGCCTCGACCGTGAAGCGCTCCACCCGCTGCCCCTCGCGGATGTCCTCCCCCACGGCGACGCGGTCGAACGTGTGGGGTCCCGGGCCGCGCTTTCTCAGGTCGGTGCCGTAGATGTCGCGCACGGCGTCACCGAACGCCGTCAGCTCCCGTACGTCCGCCGCGTCGATCCTGCCGTTCTTCGCGGGCGGGACGTTGAGCAGCAGCGAGGCGTTGCGCCCGACGCTCTTCTCGTACAGCTCCAGCAGTCGCGCCGCGCTCTTGGGGTGCTCGTCGGCGTGGTGGTACCAGCCCGGTCTGAGCGAGACGTCCGCCTCGGCCGGATACCACTGCAGGTACTTCACCGACGGGTCGAGGAGCTTCTCGCGGGAGCCGATGTCGGGATCGGTGGAGTCGTTGGGCAGCCCTCCGGCGTACGCCGTCCACGGGTCGCGCGTCGACGGCGTCACGCTCCACTCGCTCTCCCGTGCGACACCGTTCTCGTTGCCCACCCAGCGCACGCCCTGCGGGCCGCCGAAGACGGGCGTGTCGGGCGCCAGCTCGTGCAGGGCGCGGAACAGCTCGCTCCAGCCGTACTCCTGGGTGACACCCGCGTCCCTCCACGGGTTCGCACCGTCCAGCCACAGCTCGTCCAGGGGGCCGTACTCGGTGACGATCTCGTAGACCTGGTTGAGGTAGTAGGCGTCGTAGTCGTTGACCTTCGCCGTGAAGCTGGGCAGCTCCCCCGAGGCCACCTTCTCCGCGCGGTCGTCGCCCGGCACGAGGGTGGGGAAGGTGCGTTCGGTCGGCTCGCTGCCATTGCCGTACCGGCCCTTCCCCCGCGGAGGACCGCCGTCGGCGAGCGCCGTGCGCTCCACCGTGGTCAGCTGCTCGCCCGCGTCCTGCTTCGCCCGGAGGTCCGCCAGCCACTTCTCGTGCCAGCCGTGCGGCAGTTCGGCGCCGTCGGCGGGAGAGAGATAGACGCCGACCTTCAGACCGGCCTTGCGGGCAGCCTTCACGTACTGCCCGACGACGTCGCGCCCGTAGGGGGTGTTCTCCACCGAGTGTTCGGTGTAGCGGCTGGGCCACAGCGCGAACCCGTCGTGGTGCTTCGCGGTCAGCATCACCTGCTCCGCGCCCGCCGCCTTGTAGGCACGCATCCACTGGTCGAAGTCGATGTGTCCCGGGTCGAAGAGGGAAGGGTCCTCCGCGCCCGAACCCCACTCGCGGTCGGTGAAGGTGTTCATGCCGAAGTGCGTGAACGCCGTCACCTCCCGCTGCTGCCAGGCGTACTGCCCCTTCGTGGGCACGGTCTTCGCGGCCTTCTCGATGACGCGCTGCGGGCTGTCGCAGTCTTCGATCCGCATCTGCGAGGCCGGGCGCACGGGCCGATGGCAGCCCGGGCCCTCCGGCCCTCGGGCGGCCCCGGAAGCCGACTGCGCGGGCGCCGACAGCACGGCACCGGCCAGGGCCAACGCCAGCGCGGACACCAGCAGCCGTGCGCGGGGGCGGCGTCTCACCATGAGTCCTCCACCTTCCTCACCCGGAGAGAGATCCGATCTCTTGAGGGGTACGTGGGCATGGTGCCGCAGGCGTGAGGTGGCGGGAAAGAGATAGGTCCAATCTATTGGGGGGGGGAGGAGGCGGTGAGCGTGCGGCTCTCAGCCGGGGAGCGCGCCCCACTGTGCGAGCAACTCCCTGCCCCGCGGCGAGGCGGCGACCTCCTCCCAGGGCACGGGCCGGCCCTGGACATCCACCACGGGAAGGGGCGGGTCGGGACACTCCGGCCACGACACCGAGGCGCCGCGCATCCGCCGCCCCGCAGGCTCCCCCAGCCCCGCAGGCTCCCCCGGCGCCGCCGACTCCCGCGCCCCGGGCCCGGCGCCGGCCGGATCCTCGCCGAGGACGGCGGCACCCGCCCGGTGGGCCTCCAGGGCGAGAACACCGTGCAACGCCTCGGCGTCATAGCGCACGTAGGTGCCCTCGGCCGGCGGACGGCCCTCGGGAATCCACCACAGCCTGGAGCGGCCCAGGGCACGACCGCGACGCAGAGCCCCGGCGTGCCGGAAGAGCCCGGCGAGCACCTCGCGGTAGGGCCCGTACCCCGCCCGGGCCAGCGCGTCCGGCCGCCAGGGCGGCAGCCCCCAGTCCTGGCCCCTGGCATCGCGCCCCCGCGGCGGCGCGCCGAGGGTGACGCCCTGCGCGAGGCTGTGCTGGTGCGACCAGGCGTCCGAGCCACCGGGATGCGCGCCCGCCGCCGGATCGAGCACCAGACCGACGGCCATACCGGCCTGCCGCGCGGTGTGCTGCGCCGCCGCGAGCTGGCAGTCGGTGAGCCACGCGGCCCAGGCGTGGAAGTCGACCCGGTCCTGGCGCTGCGCGCGTACGCGGGCCGTGTGCGCGGACCGGGGATCGTCGAGACCCGCGGGCCAGGAACGCCAGTCGGAGCCGTACGCCTCGGCGAGGGCGCACCAGGTGGCGTGGTCCACCAGCGCCTGCCCGCGTTCGGCCACGAAGTCCTCGTACGCGGCCCGGCGCCCGGGCCCGAGCGGAACCGAGCGCACCAGCTCCAGCGCCTCCCGCTTGAGTTCCCACACCGCGCCCCGACCGAGGGGCGCGTGACCGCCGGACACGCCCTCGCGCAGGGCTGCCGCACGCCCCAGGAGCACCTCGGCCCGGCGCCGCTGCTCCTCCCCCAGACACCCGAACTCCAAGACATCCTCGACGCGCAGGTGCACCGGGTCGGGAAAGCGGCGGGATGAGGGCAGGCAGGACGAGAGGGCGGCGTGGCCCGCCGGGCCCTCCCCGGCTCGCCCGCCCGGAACGGGCGCGGTTTCGTCCGAAACGGGCGCGGTTTCGTCCGGGACGGGCACGGCGCTGTGCGAGGGGTCCAGCTGGAGGAAGTCCGCCCCGAGGCAGCGCCCCGCCCAGTCGGCCAGCTCACCGAGATCGGCCAGGTCCCCCCTCCCCCGGGAACGGGCCGACAGCAGCGACCGCAACCGGACGCGGAGCCCCATACCGCCCTCGCCCGAGGCGCGGGTCCGAGGGGCGGGGAAGGCCTCGGGCACCACGATGAGCGTGCTGTGGGCCGCGCGCTCGTCGGGCGCGTGCCCGAAGAGGGTGTGCACCCCCAGGGGCAGGCGCGTGCCCGGGCCCCAGTCCAGGGTCGTACCGCTGTCGGTGACGACGCGCAGCACCGTCCCGTCGGGAAGCTGGGATAAGCACGAGGTGCGAGCCGGCGCGGACACCGGCCGCGCGCCGGAGCGCAGCACGACGGTGGGCGGCAGCAACTGCCGGCCGTCCCACTCGTGCCGCTCCAGCGCCGCACGGACAGCGCGCGGCGTCGAGGCGTCGACACCCAAAGCCGCCAGCACCTCCACGACCGTCCCCTCGGGCACCTGGACGTGCCGGCCGGGTTCGGGCTCGTGGGAGAGGGCGACGCCGTGGGCCTCGGCGAGCCGCGCGAGCCGGGTGGGGTTCCCCCCGGACCGTGCCTGGGGGAGGGGCATCAGATGTCCGCCGGCTCCGTGCCGTAACCGACCCCGGTGGGCTCGCTGGTCAGCGGCGCCTCGGCGAGGGGCGGCTCACTGGTCAGCGGAATGGCGTCGGCGAGCGGGGGCTCGCTGGTGAGGGGGGCGTCGGCGCACCCGCACGTGCACGAGCCGTCGAGTCCGGAGTCGGGGTCGGACACACCGGACAGGTCTACCGGCTCGTGCCCTCGTTTGGAGAGTGTGCGCTGCTGCGGAAGCGGAGCGAGCGCGGACAGCAGGAGTTCAGCGGACGCGGCCACGACGGGCCTCCGTTCGTTGACGAATTGCGGACAGAACTCGCCCTACCCAGTCGACCGGAGTACAGACGTGTCCGCCCCGAGAACGTGTCCCAGCTCACGTCGGTTCCCGCGAGGAATCGCCGACGGGACGGATCAGGAAGCGGAGAAACGACGGACGAACCGGACACCCGGCGGCAGGTTTTGCGGGCCCCCGCACGGTGGTGCCCCGGAACCATGGAGTCCGGGGCACCGGGGGTGTAGGGTCCGCGCCCGGTCGCGAACGCGGGGCCCGGGCGCGGTCCCGCGCCCGGGACTGTGGGTGGGCACGCGCCCGGGGCCGTGGGGGCACGTCCCC
This sequence comes from Streptomyces diacarni, assembly GCF_003323715.1. Classification (GTDB taxonomy): domain Bacteria; phylum Actinomycetota; class Actinomycetes; order Streptomycetales; family Streptomycetaceae; genus Streptomyces; species Streptomyces diacarni. The sequence continues at coordinate 154,438 of NZ_QOIN01000035.1, read as the reverse complement.
GGCCGCGCGGGTTGTGCGTGCGGGCCGGAAGGGCGTCTCCGACCGCGAGAACCCCTCAGGCCATGTGCCAGGTGAACATCGCCCGGTCGAACCGGCGCTCGGCCAGGTCATGAGGGCGTATCAGCCAGTACAGGATTCCGGAGTCGCCCCAGACCATGTCCGCCTCGTCGACACCGTCGAACTGCGCCAACAGCACCCATTCGTCGCCCTCTGAGCCCGCGACCTCGATCTCAACGAGGTCTTGGATCGACTCGGCGTAGCCACCGATCTGATGAACGCTGTCGGCGTCGTCCTCGCACTCGAAATCGATCAAAGCGTCGACGAAGTCCTCTTCGCGGATCGGGTGCTCGTAGGAGCCCGGGTACGAGGTGCCCGGCGCAAACGCCGCCACTGCCCTGGGATGCGAGGGGTCGGGCGGCGTCATCACGGTCCGCGCGGTCAGCGGCAGAGACGGGAACGGTTCGAGCTCGGCGGGTGCGTCACGCACCGGCGCGTCCTGCCCCTCCGGCACGTAAAGGACCCGGGCGCCCGAGCGGCTGTCACGGGCCGACGGCCCGTCCGCCCAGGACGCGTAGGCGTCCAACTGGCCGTCGAAAAAGAAGAACAGCAGTGTCCCTTCGCTCGGAAGGGGGATGTCCACGGAGTCGGAAGGCAGCTCAGCGCAGTCGACCGAGGCGATGAGCGACAACGGCCCGTGCCCCTCCCATACCGGCCAGTCCTCTCCGTCCGGCAACCGGGGCAGCCCGCCGATCCTCCCGACGACACCATCCGAGTCGTCATCGACCTCCAGTCGTACGGCAGGGCGCAGGAGCCCCAGCCACTGCTTTGCGACGTCGAAGGGGAGGTGCTGCACAGCGAAGTCACGCCAGGCGTCAAGAGAGGCAGATGTCATGATGACCATCATGGCCAACCCCTCTGACACGCCGTTTCCGTTGGATGCGTCGGCTGTAGGCGACCAGGCCGCGGCTGTGCCGACGAGGGCAGGAAGTGCTCGGCTTCGCGCTCGTAGCCACGGCCGCAGTTGGTCGTAGTCGTAGCCCTCGCCGGCGCGGACGGACGGCCGCGTTCAACGCGGCCGGAGGGCCGCATCTGGCGCGAAGGGGAAGCCAGTTCCGGTCCGGACGGAAGGCGGGAAGCGGGCGTCCGAAGCGTACGGACGAGGTGCGGGCCGGGTGCGCGTCGGCGACGCACAGCCGGCGCTGCGCGGTGCGGGCCGCTCCTGACCGGCCCCCACCGCGCCCGCCTCCCGACACAACAAAGCCCGGAACTCAGGCAGTGGCTCTGCCGTCGATCCGGGCGAGATCATCGTCCGCGCCGTATGGCATGAGATACGGCAGCCAGCGCGGATCCCGGTGCCCCGTGCCGATGATCCGCCACGCGAGACCGGACGGTGGCGCGGGTTGGTGGCGCAACCTCCAGCCCAGCTCGGCGACATGGCGGTCGGCCTTCACATGATTGCAGCGGCGACAGGCCGCCACCACGTTCTCCCAGGCGTGCATCCCGCCCCTGCTGCGCGGAATGACGTGGTCGACGCTGGTTGCGACGCCACCGCAGTATGCGCAACGGCCGCCGTCCCGGGCGAACAACGCACGCCGCGTGAGAGGGACACTGCCGCGAAAGGGCACCCTCACGAAACGCTTGAGACGGACGACACTGGGCGCGGGTATCACACGGGTCGCGCTGTGCATCAGGGCGCCGGAGTCCTCCAGGCTGACAGCCTTTTCGTTGAGGACGAGAACGAGCGCGCGGCGGAGCGGTACGACGCCGAGCGGCTCGTACGACGCGTTGAGGACCAGGACATGCGGCACGGTGCCTCCTCGTACGTCGGCGGCGCGTGGCTCGCGCCGTGACGATCTCCCCTCAGTGTGTCCCGTGCCCTGGTCACTCCGCCACCACGACCGGGCAACGAGCTCAGCGTGTTTCGGACCACACCTCACACCATCGACGCGGGATCGAACGTCCCCCTCGAACAGCTGGCCCCATACTGCTCGGTGGCACCAAATGTGAAGCCCCTGCGCCGTTAGTGTGGTCGAGGCATCCGTTCGTGTGCCCTGTGGATGTGACTCGCACGGAAGGTCGATCCTGTGTACTGGCTGCTCAGCGCCTCTCCCCCGCCCGGCGGACCCCAGCCGCCGAGGTCCCTCGAGGACGCCCAGGACAGCGCGAGCGAGGCCGCGGGGTGGATCCAGGACAATTGGACGGACTGGCTCGCCTCCGGCCTGCGCCTCGTCTTCATCTGCGTCGTCGCCCTCGTCCTGCGCTACCTCATCCGCCGGGCCATCACCCAGCTCATAGCCCGCATGAACCGCCGCGCCGAGATCGTCGACAGCGGCAACGCCCTGCGCGGACTGCTGGTCAGCGGAGAACGCCGGCGGCAACGGTCCGCCGCCATCGGCTCCATCCTGCGCAGCGTCGCCTCCTTCGTCATCCTGGGCACCGCGGCGCTGACCGTTCTGTCAGGACTGGGCATCAACCCGGCGCCGCTCCTCGCCAGCGCGGGCGTCGCGGGCGTAGCACTCGGCTTCGGCGCCCGCAACCTGGTCATGGACGTCCTCGCCGGCATGTTCATGCTCCTGGAGGACCAGTACGGCGTCGGCGACCGCATCGACGCCGGCGAGGCCTCCGGCGTCGTCATGGAGATCGGCCTGCGCGTGACACAGCTGCGCGGCGACGGCGGTGAGATCTGGTACATCCGCAACGGCGAGATCAAACGCATCGGCAACCTCAGCCAGGGATGGGCCATGGCCGCCCTCGACGTCCGGGTACGCGCCGACGAGGACCTCGACGAAGTCCGCGCCGCCGTCCTCGCCGCGGGCGAGGGGCTGAGCAAGGAGAGCCCCTGGGACGAGGTCCTGTGGGAACCCGTCGAGGTCCTCGGCCTGGACGAGGTGACACTCGACTCCATGGTGCTGCGCGTCTCCGTCAAGACCATGCCGGAGAAGAGCCTCGGCGTCGAGCGCGAGCTGCGGTGGCGCGTCAAGAAGGCGCTGGACGCGCGGGGCATCCGCATCGTCGACAAACAGGCGCTCGCGCTCGACGCGGCACGGGCGCCCGTGCCGCTGGACAAGTAGCTCCGCCCCCGGCGTCCCCGGCGCCCCATCGGGCTCAGCTCCCGGTGCAGCCGGACTCCCGGGCTGCCGGACCTCCAGGCCTCGGGCCTCGGGCCTCGGGATTTCCGTACCGCCGGTGTCGACGGGTGGGCGCACCTGCCGGAGCGCCCACCCGGGGTGGACTACCGCCGCGTCAGCGTGATCGTCGTCCAGGCGCCCACGTGCACCCTGTCCCCCTCCTTGAGCGGAACAGGCACGTACGGCTGTATCGGATCCTCCGCACCGTTGAGCGTGGTGCCGTTGGTCGAGTCCTGGTCCACCACCGACCAGGAACCATCCGGCTGCTGCACCAGCACCGCGTGCTGGTGCGACACCCCCGGATCCTCCGGCGGACGGCCCAGGTCGATGTCCGGCGCCTCACCCGTCGACGCGCGGCGCCGACCGATCGTCACCTGCGGACCCGTCAGCGGCAACTGCTGCTCCGGGGAGTAGGCGGGCAGGTTCAGCGACGCCGCCTCCGGGCCACTGCGCTGCATCATCGCCGCGAAGTACTCGCGGTCGGGGCCGATGAGCGCCGTCCACGCACCGCCGCCCTGCGGGGCCGGGGCCCCGCCCTGCTGCGGCGCGAACTCCGGAGCCCCCGGAGCGCCAGGCCCCTGCGGGGCCGGTCCGCCGGGGGGCTGGACCGGCTGGCCCGGGTGGCCCTCCGGCACGCCCGCAGGTACCTGCGGGGCGCCGACGCGCTGCTCGGCGGCTCCTGGCGGGGACAGCTCCCAGTCCCCGCCGGCGGGCTGCCCGCCGTAGGCCTCGTTCGCCGGGAACGGCCGGCCCTGGCCCGGCACGGCTTCTCCGCCGCCGGGCACCCCCGGAACCTGCGGGCCGGGGCCGCCCTGGCCCATGCCCTCGGCTCCGGGACGCCACCCGGGGCCGCCATCGGGCGAACCGGACTGCCCAGGCCCTTCCTGGTGGCCTGAGCCACCAGGTCCGCCCGGCCAGCCGGGAACCCCCGGCTCACGCTCGCCCGCCGGAACACCGGGCCGCCCCGCGTCGGGACCGTAAGGACCGGCATTCGGCCCTGCCGGGCCCGGGCCGCCGGGCCTTCCGGGCTCACCCGGCCCACCGGGAAAACCAGGCCCAGCGGGCCCTTCGGGCCCAGGCCCGGCCGGGGCACCGGAGCCCCCCGGACCGCCCGGGAAACCGGGACTACCCGGGCCCTGCGAGCCAGGTCCCATCGGACCCTCGGCCCCGGGGCCACCAGGGCCGACAGGAGCGCCCTGTCCGCCGGGGCCACCCGGGGCGCCGTGGCCTCCCGGGAAACCAGGACCAGCCGGGCTCTCCGGACCAGGCCCGCCAGGACCACCCGGGGCGCCGGGGAAACCAGGACCGCCAGGGCCCTCGGGGCCGGGACCGCCAGGACCGCTCGGACCACCAGCGCCGCCGGGGCCGGAAGGAGCGCCGTCTCCGCCGGGACCCGCCGGACCGCCGGGGCCGCCCGGACCGCTTGGGAAACCGGGACCGCCCGGGCCCTCGGGCCCGGGACCACCGGGACCGCCCGGGAAACCCTGGCCTCCGGGGCCGGGAGCGCCCGGGCCGGCCGGGCCGCCATGTCCGCCAGGACCCGCCGGGCTGCCGGGGCCGCCCGGACCGCTTGGGAAACCGGGGCCGGACTGGCCCTCGGGGCCGGGACCGCTCGGGCCGGGGAAGCCGGGGTGACCCGCGCCCTCGGGGCCGGGGCCCGCCTGGCCGGGGAACGCGGGAGCGTCCTGGCCACCGGGGCCGGGACCGTTCGGCCCGGGGAACGCGGGGCCGCCAGGCCCCTCGGAGCCGGGCGCCGGCGAGCCGCCAAGCCCTGCCGGGTCACCCGGGCCGGCCGGACCACCCGGGCCCGCCGGACCGCCAGGGCGGCCGGGGAAGCCGGGGGCTCCGTGGCTCTCGGGGCCGGGGCCGCCCGGAGGCGGGAAGCCGGGAGGTGTGCCCGGCGCCGGCGGAGTGCCGGCCTCGCCGGCCTCGCCGGGGTAGCCGGGGGTGCGCAGGGGGTCGGGGCCGGGCTCGTCGCCGGGGGGCGGGTAGCCGGGCCCCGAGTAGCCCGGGGTGCGCAGGGGGTCAGGGGCCTGCTCGCCGGCGCCCGGGTAGCCCGGGGTGCGCAGCGGGTCGGGGGCCGGGTCGGCGGGGCCGGACGGGCGCGGGAAGCCGGGGGGCCCGTGGGCGTCGGGGCCCGGGGTCCCGGGCGCGGCGTTGGGCGCGGGCGGCGGCGCGTACGTGGTCGGCGTGTGGGTGAGGAAGTTGTAGCGGCATTCCTCGCAGAAGGGCGCCTGCGACTCGCGCGGCGTCCCGCACTGGGGGCACAGCTCCGGCCTGCCGGAGCCAGTGCCGGGATCAGCTCCGGGGCCGGGGTGGCCGTAGCCGCCGGGGGCGGCCGGGGGCGGGGGCGCGCCGGGGCCCGGGTAGCCGTACCCCTGGCCGGGCGCGGGCGGGGGCCCGGGCGGGCCGGGGTAGCCGTAGCCGCCGGACGGTGCGGGTGGCGGAGGGGGCGGCGGTACGGCCCCAGCGGGCGACGCGGGCGCGTCGGTCATGCGGTGACCGCAGACCTCGCACCAGTCGTCGGCCGCCGACTGGTGGCCGTTCGGGCAAGTCGGCATGGTGAGTGCCTCCCCCTCCGTGCTCCTGCTCGGGTGCGTACCCGGCGCCTCGCCGGGTAGGGATGCGTGCCGCGGCCGGTGCGGCTAGCGCTTGACGCGGACCGTCTTGGTGGACCGCGTCTCCAGCGTCATCTCATCGGCCTCGGCGACCTTCGCTTTCAGTCGAACAGTACCCGTCGCGGCATCCACCACGTCGACCACCTTCGAAAGCAGTTTCGCAGTATCCGTGTTCCCCGAGGCGCTCGCCAACTGTACGGCTCGTCCCAGTTTGGCCGTTGCGCCCGCTTCGTCGCCTGTCTTGCGCAGATCGAGTCCCGTCTGGATGACCTGGGCGAGTTCGGCCTGCCCCGTGTAGTGCGCGACCTGCGGGTTGAGGGAGGTGGTGGCCACCATGTCGTCCGTCCACACCGCCCGCACCAGGCCCTGGGAGAGGGTCTGCGGGGTGCCGCCCTCGGGCGCGGGCAGTACGAGGGAGACCCGGGCCGCGAGCATCTCCTGGCCGATCTCGGCGGCGGGCACCTCCACACAGACGTGGTAGTCGCGCGACTCGTCACCCCATGACCCCGTCGGGTAGTCCCCGGCGCGCGGGCCCGCCTCCGTGCGGCGCTCGGTCAGGTTCTCGACGGTGGGCGCCACCTGCTTGACGTACTTGATCCGGGTGCCCTGCGGTGTCCACAGGCGGAGCGCCACGTCGGCGACCTCCTTGCCCATGGCGTTCTCCATCATCTGTGTGAAGTCCCCCGCGAGGCCGCCGGGGTCGGCCACGATGTCGGCGGTGCCCAGCAGCGCGGAGGCGACGCCGGTGACCTCCTTGACCTCCCAGTCGGTGCCGACTCCGCGGGCGTCGCAGGTGAAGTGGCCCGCGCAGGCGTCGAGCGCGGCCCTCAACTCGGCGGGCGACTCGTGCTCGTTGCGGCCGTCGGTGAGCAGGATGCCGTGCCGGATGGCGACGTCGGCGGAGCCGAGTAGCCGGTCGGCGAGGGTGAGCCAGGTGCCGATGGCGGTTCCGCCGTTGGCACTCAGGCCGCGCAGCGCGTCCTTGGCCTCCCAGCGGGTGGTTCCGCCCGCGACGGCGAGCGAGCCGTCGCCCGGGTAGATCTCGCGGGCCTTGTGGGTTCCGGCGACGACGGCGAACCTGACGCCGTCGCGCAGGGTGTCGATGGCGGCGGCGGTGGCCTCGCGCGCGTTGCGCATCTTGGTCGGCGGGTAGTCCATCGAGCCGGAGCAGTCGACCATGATGACGACGGCCGCGTCCGCTCCCGCGCCGCCGTGCCCCGCATCGGTCGCCGGGAGGGGCAGGCCGCCCGTGGTGCCGCCGCCGGTGGAGGTGACGGTGACGATCGCGTTCACCTCGCGGGCGCCCTCGGGCAGGAACTCGTTCTGGTAGACGTCCACGGAGAAGCGCGGCGCGTTGGACTTGGCGAAGTTGGCCATGTTTTCCGCTCCTGTGTGTGCTACGGCGACGGGTAGACGAAGGGGCGGGCGGAAGTGTGCCGGTGTGCGCGGTGCTTCCCCCCGGACGGTGTCCCCACGACCGTCCCTGTCCCCCGATGGTGTGAGCCCCGCGTGTGTGGGCCCCGGTTGTGTGGGCCCCGGTCGTCACGGGGCCCACCGTGTGCGCGGCTCAGGCCTGCCTCGCCCCTTGCGGCGGTGCGAACGACGGCGCCGGTGGCGCGGGTACGGGCAGCACCGCGACCGTCACGTTGTCGTGGCCCCCGCCGTCCAGCGCGTAGCCGACCAGGTGTCGGGCGGTGTGGAGCGGGTGGGTGCCGGCGTCGGGCGGCAGCGCGGCGGCCATCTCGTCGGCGGACTCGGCGTAGTTCCACAGCCCGTCCGTGCACACCACCACGACGCCTGTGCTCTCGGGCTGGAAGGAGGCGGTGTGCGGGTCGAGTTCGTAGGCGTCGGCGCCCAGCCACCCCGTGATGGCGTGTGCGCGCGGGTCCGCGTAGGCCTCGGCCTCGCTCATCAGCCCGGCGGCGACCATCTGCGCGGCCCAGGAGTCGTCCTCGGTCAGCCGCGCGGCACCGGCGCCGGGGTCGTCGGGCACCCAGTAGGCGCGGCTGTCACCGATCCAGCCGACGGTCAGAATCCCCGCGCAGTTGAGCGCGCCGACGACGGTGCAGGCGGGCGCGTTCTTGGCCGGGTCGACGGGGGTGTCGGCGGCCAGTTCGTTGACCGCCTCGGCGGCGACGACGAGCGCGTCGTGCATGGCCTGCTGCACGTGGCGGCCCTGCGGCAGTGCCGTGCGCAGTGCCGCACTGGCCGCCTCCGCCGCGGCGGCCGACGCCTCGTCGGGGCGGGTGGCGGAGGAGACGCCGTCGCAGACGACGGCGATCGTCACGGGCGCGCCTTCGCCCGTGGTCGTCTCGGCGAGGGCGTAGAAGTCCTCGTTGCGGTGGTGGCGCAGGCCGCGGTCGCTGGCGGCGGCCACGGTGGCCAGGGCCGACTCCATGTGGTCGCGGTCGCGGGGCTGCTTGTGGCCGCAGTGTTCGCAGTAGCCGTCGTCGTCGATGGTGCCGGTGCCGCAGGCGACGCAGGTGGGGCCGAACGGTTCGGGGCCGCCCGCGACGCCGTGGGCCGCGCCCGTGCGCCGGGCGGGATCGTCGGAGACGGCGCGCGGGTCGGGCCCGCTCGGTGCGGGTCCCTGCGCGGGCGGCATGGGAACGCCCGCGTCCTGGCCCGGCGGAACGCCCGCCCCGACGGCCTGTGGGGCGCCCGCCCCGTCGACCGAGGGAACGGGCCCGGCACCAATCGGCGGGACGGACCCGGCACCGGCCGGCGGAACGCCCGCCTCAGCAGCGGGCGGTACCGTGCCGGCGTCTGCCGGTTGTGGGGGCGCCGCCGGCTCACCGGCCGCGGGCGGCAGGGTGAAGTCCGGTTCGGTGGGCTGGGATGCGGAGGGGGACACGGGTGGCGGCCCTCCCGCGGGCGGGAAGGCTTCCCCGCCGTCGGCCGCCGGCTGTCGCGGGGCCGCACCGGCGCCGGCGCCCGGCTGGGCGGGCGGCGCGGACGGAGGCAGAGGCGCGGACGGAGGCGGAGGCGCGGACGGGTGCCCCCGGCCGGGCGGCGGAGGCGGCGGCGGGACGGACGCATGGCCCTGAACGGGCGGCGGCGCGGAGGCAGGACCCGGAACGGGCGGCGGGGCGGAGGCGTGGCCGCCCTGGCCCGGCGGGGGCACCGTCGGCAGGCCGTCGGGGAGCGTGGGGGTGCGCCCCTGCGTGGCGTCCTGCGCGCCGGCGGCGAGGTCGCGGGCGGCGGCTTCCAGGTCGGCGCCGCAGGCACCGCAGAAACGGTCACCCTCCTCGAGCGGCTCCGCGCAGCTCGGGCAGGCGGACAGTTGGTCGAGCTGAGGCATGGTCACACCCACGTCCGGGGGCGGAAGCGGTTGGCCCGTTCCACCAGTTCGATCCTCTCGGTTCCGGTCTGCGCGTGCCGGGCGAGCAGCCGGTAGGAGCGCTCCAGGCCGAAGCGCAGCCCCTCCTCGGTGAGCGGACTGTCCAACAGCCGTACCCCGGCGCCGGGAGGTGAGCCCGGCGCACCCGCAGGCGCGGGCCCGGAGACCGTCCCCCGGGCGGCACCAGCCTGGCACAACAGCCAGTCGAGCGCGCAGCCGAGTACCTCGCAGGTCAACTCGTGACGGCGGACGGCGTCCAGTCCGACGTCCTCGAGACCGGCGACCTGCCGTGCGGCCGCCTCCAGGTCGTCGAGCAGCGGCTCGTGCGGCGAACGCTGCCGCAGGCGCGCCCTGACGGCCGCGACGCGGGCCGCGGTGAAGTGGATGGAGGACTCCGGCACCGACTCCAGCACGCGTACGGCACCGTCACGGTCGCCGGTGGCCAGCCGGACCCGCGCCAGTCCGAAGGCGGCGCTCACGTACGCCGGGTCGGTGGTCCACACCAGGTGGTAGTACGCGGCGGCGTTGTCCCACTGGCCGAGCACCTCCGCGCAGACGCCGAGCGCCAGCTTGGGTGCAGGCTCGCCGGGGAAGGCGTCGTAGACGGCGTCGAAGGCGAGGGCCGCGGTCTCCCGGTCGCCGGTCACCAGGGAGGCCACGCCGCGATACCACACGACCCGCCAGTCGTCGGCGTGCCGGGCCTCTAGGGCGCCGAGCGCGTCGAGCGCGGCGTCCGACCCCTGCGGTCCCGACCCGAGTTGGAGGTGGGTGCGCAGGGTGCGCAGCCGCAGTTCGGGGGAGTCGGTGACGGCGGCTTCCAGCGCGGTGAGCAGGTCGGCGGGGGCCGAGGCCATCAGCCCGGCGAGGAACCCCGCGTTCGGGTCGGACGGGTCGACGCGCGGTACGGGCAGCGCGAGCGCCGTCGCGCCCGCCTCCAGGGGACGCAGCGCGATCCCGGCCGCGCCCGTTGCTGCTGCCGCCGGCGCGGGGAAGGAGGAGAGCGGCGCGGGCGCGCTGCGTGCGGCGGCACCGGCCTGGGCGGCGCCTGGACCGCCGGCCGCGGCGCCCGGGACGGCCGGGACGGCCGAAGCCGCGAGGGCGGTCCCCGTGGGGCCAGGAGCGGCCGCGAGGGCGGTTCCCGTGGAGCCCGGAGTCGCCGCGAGGGCCGCGGCGTTCTCGGGCGCGGGGGCGAGCGCCTGGGCGGGCAGTGTCACCTGTGCGGGCCCGCCGCCGGCCGCGGGCCCCTGGCCGCGCCGGCCGCTGCCGCGCCCGCCCGTGCGGGCCCCCAGCAGCGAGACGTCGCCCTGCTGGGCGGTGACCAGGTCGGTGTCCACGACGCGGAGTTCGGGGCCGAAGAGGGTGGAGAGGGCGGGTCGCGGCCGCCCCGACTGGACGGCGACGACCTCGCGGAGCACGCCGAGCAGCTGTTCCGACATCTCCTCGGCCGAGGCGAACCTGCGCTGCGGGTCGGGGTCGGTGGCCCGTACCAGGAAGCGGTAGAAGGACTCGTACCTGTGGAAGACGTCGATGTTGCCGGGCTCGGGCAGGCTGTCGACGTAGACGTTGGTGTAGCCCTGGAAGTCGAAGGTGAGGACGGCCAGGGTGCGCGCCACCGTGTACAGGTCGGAGGCGATCGAGGGGCCCTCTTCGGCGACTTCGGGCGCCTGGTAGCCGACGGTGCCGTAGATGGCGCTGCCGTCGTCGTCCATGCGGCGCACGGCGCCCATGTCGATGAGCTTGAGCTGATCGCCCTGCTGGATGGCGTTGTCGACCTTGAAGTCGCAGTAGAGCAGGTTGCGGCTGTGCAGGTGGCCGAGGGCCTCCAGCGCCTCGATGCCGTAGGCGCAGGCCACTTCGACGGGCAGCGGGTCGCGTTTCCCCGCCGGGGTGCGGCGCTCGTTGGCGATCTGTTTGAGCGAGCTGCCGCCGACGTACTCCATGACGATGTAGCCGTCGAGGCTGCCGGTGCGCTGGTCGAGGTGCTCGACGAAGTTGTAGATGCGCACGATGTTCGAGTGTTCGATCTCCGCCAGGAAGCGCCGCTCGGCGATCGCGGCGGCCATGGCGTCCTCGTCACCGGTGTCGAGCAGGCCCTTGAGGACGACCCAGCGGTCGGAGACGGCGCGGTCCACGGCGAGGTAGACCCAGCCGAGCCCGCCGTGGGCGAGGCATCCGGCGACCTCGTACTGGCCGTGCACGATGTCGCCCGGGCCCAGCTTGGGCACGAACGAGTAGGGATGGCCGCACTGGGTGCAAAACCCCTCGGTGCGTCCCGAGCGCGCGCCGCTGGAGCGGCCGACGGGCGCCCCGCACTCGCCGTTGCTGCAAAACCGCTTGCGCTCGGGGACCTCGGGGTCGGCCAGCACCACGGTGGCCGGTTCTGGCCGCGGCACGTCAGGGACCTGGACGAGTCCGGCGCCCAGCCTGCCGCGGGACGAGGAGGCGGTGGAGGAGCGGCCGCTGCGCACCGACACCGAGCGGCTGGTCGAGCGGCCCGAGAGGGAACCGGTGAGCCGCCCGGAGACCGAGCGGCGGGAGGAGCGGGAGCGCGCGGAGACGCGCGCAGAGCCTGTGCGGGCCGACCCCGTGGAGCGGCTGCCCCGCCCCGGGCTGGTCATCCCCGTCGGTGCCGAGCCCAGCACCCCGCCGGGCGCCACCACGGGCGCGAGCCCGCAGGTGTCGCAGTACAGCTCCCCGCCGCCCATGTCCTCGTAGGCGCCCTCGCACTGCGGCCGTTGGCACGGCCGCCGCGGCGCGCTCGCCTGCTCGCTCACTCTGCCCCCATGTTCATCGCTCCGCCCGCGGTGTGCCGGGCCTCTCGCTGCCGCTGGGCCAGCGCCTCCTGTGCGGCCCGCTGGTAGCGCAGTACGGCCTCCTCGGCGGCCCGCAGGTCGCAGGGCGCGCTCCACAGCATGCGGCGTGCCGCGTCGTAGCGCTCGATGAGGACGCGGTCCTCCGCAAGGCCGTTCTGTGCCACCTTCGCCTTGTACGCGTCGAGGCGCCCGCGCAGTTCCGCGCGGACGGCCAGCGGCGCGGTGACGGCCGACAATTCGGCGCGGGCCCGCTCCAACTCCTCCTCGGCCCGCTCCTCCAGGCTCTCCAGCAGCGGGGAGAGCCGGTGCCAGCGCGCGTATCTGCGGTGTTCGGCGGCGGTGGCGAGCTGTTCCTGGAGTGCGGTGGGCGGACCGCTGACGGCGGGCACGTCCCAGGCGGCGATCTTGGCGAGCACCTCGCCGCGTGCGGCGCGGGCTTCGGCGAGGGTCCGGTCGGCGCGGCTGAGCACGTCGCGGAGGGTCATCAGCCGCGTCTCGGCGTCCTGCCGCACGGCGAGTACGGCGTCGATCTCGCGCCGTACGTCCTCCAGGGTGCGGGCCGCGTTGTCGTAGCGCGTGGTGTCGGGGCGGCCGCCGCCGGGGGCGCCGCTGCCCGAGGTGGGTGTCCAGAAGGCGAGCGGGTCGGCGACGACCTCCTCGCGCAGGGCCGCGAGTTCGGTGGTGGTGCGCTCCAGGTCGTCGGCGGCCGGGTGCTCGCCGGGGCGCACGCCGACCGAGTGCGCCAGGGAGCGCACGCGCCCCAGTTCGGCGGCGAGCAGGTCGATCCTGGCGGGCAGCGCCGACCACACCGAGTCGGCGGCGGCCACCACATCGAGGGCCTGCGCGTACCACTCGTTCATCCGCTCGACGAGGCGGCTCAGCGTCAGCTCCTCGGCGAGTTTCGGGCTCTGGGTCAGGCTCGCGCCCGGCGAGCCCGCCAGCGCGCCCCCGGAGACGGTGAGCGTGCCGCGCAGCAGGCGGGTCAGTTCGGCCAGGTCGTCGCGGCTGGGCCAGCGGCGGCGGGCCCGCAGCTCGCGCGCCCGCTCCAGCGTGCGCGAGTAGGCCTCGAACCCGTTCCACAGTGAGGTGATGGCGGTCTCGGCGCGCGCCCAGCGGTGCGCGGTCGTCCCGGTGAGCCGCGCGCCCTCCAGCAGCCTGCGCCCGGCGTGGTCCTGGAGTGCCAGCAGGGAGGATTCGACGGCCTCGTGCTCGGCGTCAAGACGCTCCAGAGCGCGGTCGGCCTCCTCCCGGCTCATCACCTCTCCGGCGGGCCCGGCGGTCCCCATCGATCACCTCGCTGTTCGACGCGTACGTGCACTCACGGACCGGCGCTGGCGGCGATCCGCGTCCCGGCACCGGTTCAGTCACGGTAGAGCGGTTTCGGCGGTGCGGGCTTCTTTCCTTCCGTACCCACGATGTCGTCGGCGAGCCAACGCTCGTAGGAAGACTTCCACCCGTCCTCGCGGTAGTCCTCCAGCACCTTGTTGACCCTGCGGACCAGATCCTCGTCCTCCAGGTTCATCGCGACGCCGTACGGCTCGATCGTCTGCGGCTCGCCGATGAGTTCCACGGACGGGTCCTGCGCCGCCTGCCCGGCGGCCAGGGCGCTGTCGGTGACGGTGGCGTCGGCCTCGCCGAGCTGGAGGCGCACCAGGCAGTCGAGCTGGTTGGGGACGACGACGGGCTCGGCGCCCAGTTCCTCGTACGCGTCCGACGTCATCATCGTCTCCGCCGTCGAACCCGAGGCGTAGCACACGCGTTTGCCGCGCATGCTCGCGTCGAAGCCCTTGACGCGGGCGTCCTTCCTGGGCACCAGCAGCTGCTGCCCCGCCTCGAAGTAGGCCGTGGAGAAGGCGACCTTGTCCTTGCGGTCGCAGGCGATGGTCATGGTCCGCACGACCATGTCCACCTCGCCCTTCTCGATGGCGGGGATGCGCTGGTCGGTGGGGATGGTCTTGTAGGTGATCCTGTCGTCCCCGTCGCCGCCGAGCAGGTCGCGGGCGATGGCCTTGACCAGGTCGATGTCGAAGCCCTCGATCTTCCCCGTCGTCGGGTCCCGGTAGCCCCACAGGTAGCTGTTCTGGTCGACGCCGACGACCAGCTTGCCCTCGTCCTTGATCCGCTCGACCGCGTCCCCCGCCTTCCCCGAAGGCTTGAGGCTCTCGGCGGGGTTGCCGCCGTCCTCGCACTTCTCCGGCTCGGGCTTCTCGTCCGGGTCGGTGGCCGAGGCGGGACGCCCGTCGGCCGCCCCCGCACCGTGCGCGGCGCCGTCGGGTGGGGAAGGCGGGGCGGGCGCAGGAGCGAGCAGCGCGGCCGCGACGAGGGCCGCGGCGGCCGACAGGCCGCCCGCGGCGGCGGCCCACCGCGCGCCGGTTCCCCGGGTGCGTGTGCCCCCGCCCCGCGCGCCCGTCGGCTGTGTGCGTGCGGTGCCTGTGCCTGTGCCCGTCATCGCGTCCCCCCTCACCGGCCTCACCGGTACTCCGCCAGCCTGCGCCCGATACCCAGCACGGCCGCCGCCGCACCGAGAACGGCCAGCACCAGGGCGCCGGCCGTCAGCCCGCGGAACCTGCCGCGCGCGCTGTCCGCCGCCTGCTCGAACTGCTCCTGCTCGTGCGCGGTCGCCCGGCCGAGGCTCTTGTCGACCCGGTCGAAGCTCTGTCCCGTGCTGTTCACGGTGCCGATCACCTGGTCGACGGCGTCCTCGTAGTCGCCGTCGTCGTCCTCGGCCCTGGCCGCCTTGTGCCGCCGCTGCCACGCCTCGACGGCCTTCTCGGCGTCCCGCACGGCCTGCCGCCCCGTACGGTCGTCCGCGAGGTGACGGGCTTCCTCCAGCAGGCTCATACCCGGGGCGCCGTGCGTCTCGTCACCGGCCTTCTCGCCGCCCGCGATGGCCCGCATCCGCTTGCGGTAGCTGTCCTCGTACGCGGCGCCGCCGCCCCGGGCGACCAGCGTCATGTTCTCGTCGCCGCGCGCCTGGAGAGTGGCGATCCGCGCCTCGTTGAGCGCCTGGAGGGAGGCCGCGCCCCTGGAGTCCGACTCGTGCAGCCCCGAGCGGGCCAGCGCGTGGCCGCCCGTCAGCCACACCAGCAACACCAGCACGACGGCGCTCGCGCCCAACAGCCCCTGGTTGAAGACCCGGTTGGTGCGCAGGTAGGTGCGGCGCTGCGCCCAGCCCAGCGCCCCCAGCGCGACGACACCGGCACCGACGGCGAGCAGGGGCCACGACGTGGCGTCCGCGTAGTCGCCCTCAAGACGCCCGCTCTCGGCCGTGTACAGCTTGCGCGCGGCGGGCAGGAGTTCGCCGCGCATCTTCTCGTTGGCGTACCGGAGGTAGGCGCCGCCCAGCGGCAGGCCCTGCCTGTTGTTGGCCCGCGCCGCCTCGACCAGCCCCGTGTAGACGGGCAGACCGCGGTTGAGCGCGGTGATCTGCCGCTCCGCCGTGCCCGAACCCGAGGAGTCGGCCGCCGCGTCGGCCAGCAGCCCGGACGCCTCGCGGATGTCGTCCTCGTACCGCTCGCGCACCTCGTCCGGCTCGTCCCCGCCCGCCAGGAACCCGCTGGAGGCGGAGGTGTCGGCGTCCGCCAGCGAGCGGTAGACGCGCGCCGCGTCCGCGCTCAGCGGCTGACTGCGTTCGGCCACCGCGTCGGCGGCGGCCTTCCGGTCGGCGACCTGCCAGGACGAGACCGCTCCGAACAGGACCACCAGCAGGGCGAGAGCGGCGCCGATCGCGCGCAGCCGTCCCGGCTCGGTCGTCACCGCGGCCCGCAGCCGCGCCCTCCCCTCGGACCAGCCCTTGCCGCGTCCCACGCCGCTCGCGGCGGAGCCCGGGGCGCCCGGCGGCCGCGCGCCCGGTGCCGGACCCGGGGCGCCGCCCGCGGCGTGCCCGGCCTCCGGAGCCGCGGGCACGGGCGGCGGTGTCGGTGGCGCGGTCGGCGGCTGTGTCACGGCTGAGCCCTCCCCCTCGGTCGCTGACGGACACCCTGCCGGTTGTGCGCGCCCCCGCTCCCCTCCGTGCAGCCCCCGGCTCCCCTGCCCGGGGCTGCGAGCGCCGGGGCGCCCGACTGTGGTGCCTCGGTGCAGCAGTATGGCCGCAGCGGCCGGTGACCACACCGGATGGGGCGGGATCTTGTTCGTATCGCGACCAAACGCCCGGTTCGCGCCACCGGATCCGCCCCGCCGGCGCGTCCTGCCCGCGCCCCGCTCGCGCTCCCTCCTGTTTCTGTCCACACGCGCCCCGGACCACCGGCGGTTCCCTTGCCCGCGGGGCGGCCCGCGCGGGGCGGGTGCGGGCCGCGTGTCCACTGCGGGACCGAAGCGATGACCAGGCGAGACCGGAATGCGCGCCTCCCCCCTTACCCTCCGGCCATGTCACCGCGAACGATCACAGACCCGGGTACGGCACCCCGGCACACCGGCCCGGCGATCACGGCCGAATGCCTGCGCAAACGCTACGGGGAGACACAGGCCGTCGACGGCGTCTCGCTGGAGGTGGAGCGCGGCGAGTTCTACGGCATCCTCGGCCCCAACGGCGCGGGCAAAACCACCACCATGGAGCTGCTGGAGGGGCTGCGCCGGCCCGACGAGGGCCACGCCCGCCTGCTGGGGACGGCCTCCTGGCCGCGCGACCCGGCGCTGCTGCGCCGCATCGGCGTCCAGTTGCAGGCCTCCGCGTTCTTCGAACGGCTGACCGCCCGGGAGCAGATCCGCACCTTCGCCGCCCTCTACGGCATATCCGAGGCCCGCGCCGACGAGATGCTGGAGACCGTCGGGCTGACGGAGAAGGCCGGCACCCGCGAGGACAAGCTCTCCGGCGGCCAGGCGCAGCGGCTGTCCCTCGCCTGCGCCCTCGTCCACGACCCGGAACTGGTGTTCCTGGACGAGCCGACCACCGGCCTCGACCCGCAGGCGCGGCGCAACCTGTGGGACCTGCTGCGCAGCAGCAACGCGGCGGGACGCACGGTGGTGCTCACCACCCACTCCATGGACGAGGCGGAGACGCTGTGCGACCGGGTGGCCGTCATGGACCACGGCAGGGTGCTGCGCGTGGGACCGCCGCGCGCGATGGCCGAAGAGGCCGGAGTCGACTCCCTGGAGGACCTCTTCCTCCAGCTGACCGGGCGGGAGTACCGGGAATGAGAGCGTTTGTCAGCCTGTCGCTGGCGATGGCCCGCGGACTGCTGCGGGACCGGGCCGCCGTGTTCTTCACCCTGATCTTCCCGCTGATGTTCCTGATGCTGTTCGGGGCGCTGTTCAAGGACCAGGGCGTCGAGCAGTCCACCCTCGTGCAGGTGGGCGACGTGCGGGTGCTGGACACGATGCCGCACAAGACGCGCGCTCAACTGCGCGACGTCCTGACGATCGAGAAGACCGACGGATCGGCCGCGGCCCGCAGGCAGGCGCTGGAAAAGGTCCGCGAGGGCGACGCCGACGGGGTCGTCCTCCAGCACGGCGGCAAGGTCGAACTCCGCTACTCCGCCGCAGACCAGGTGCGCTCCGGCACCGTCCAAGGGGTGCTCGACAGCATCGTCCAGCAGGCCAACCAGCGCGCCACGGGGCAGCCGCCCGCCTACGCGCTGGGCAGTACGGCCGTGGAGGACGAGTCGGTCAAGCCCATCCAGTTCCTCACCCCCGGGCTGCTCGGCTGGGCGGTGGCCATGGGCGGCGTCTTCGGTGCCGCCTTCAACCTGGTCAGCTGGCGGAGGAAGCGCATCCTGCGCCGCCTGTGGCTGGCGCCCGTCGCCGCGCGCAGCGTCATCGGAGCCCGGGTAGGCGTCAACCTGGTCATGGCCTTCGCACAGACAGCCGTCTTCCTGCTGATCGCCTCGCTGCCCTACTACGGGCTGCAACTGACCGGACAGTGGTGGCTGAGCCTGCCGCTGGTGGCCTGCGGGACGCTGGCGTTCCTCTCGATCGGGCTGCTGGTCGGCTCCTTCGCGAAGACCGAGGAGGCCGCCAACGGGCTGGCACAGATCATCATTCTGCCCATGGCGTTCCTCTCCGGCTCGTTCTTCCCCCTGGAGGGCGCCCCGCAGTGGGTGCGCACCATCAGTGACGTGCTGCCGCTCAAACATCTCGTCGCGGCGATGGAGGCCGTCCTCAGCCGCGGCGGCAGCTGGGGCGACGCGCTCCCCGTGATGGGCGGGCTGCTGCTGTTCGCCGCGGTGCTGACGCTGCTCGCCTCCCGGCTCTTCCGGTGGGACGCGGCGTAGCGCCCGCCCGCGGGGGCGCGGCGTAGTAGGGCGGAGAAGGCGGAGAAGGCGCCCGGGCCGGGGGCGGGGTCGTAGGTCCGGGGTCCTCCGCCGGGACGTCTGCCACCATGGACGGGTGATGGAGATCCGGCGCGGCAGCCTTCCCACGCAGACCTACTACGAGCAGGTCGGCGGCGAGGAGACCTTTCGACGGCTCGTGCACCGCTTCTACCAGGGGGTGGCCGAGGACCCCCTGCTGCGGCCGATGTACCCCGAGGAGGACTTGGGCCCCGCCGAGGACCGGCTGGCGCTCTTCCTGATGCAGTACTGGGGCGGCCCGCGCACCTACAGCGAGTCGCGGGGCCACCCCCGGCTGCGCATGCGGCACGTACCGTTCAAGGTCGACCGCGCCGCGCACGACGCCTGGCTGCGGCACATGCGGGACGCGGTGGACAGCCTGGAGCTGCCCGAGCATCTGGAAACCCCGCTGTGGGACTACCTCGTTTACGCCGCCGGGTCTATGGTCAACTCCGCGGACTGAGCGGACCGTCGGACCGCGATCCCGGCGCGTGCCGACCCGCACGCGGGAGCGAGAGCGCGCCATCCCGCGCACGTAGCGGGAGGACGCGCCCCCGGCGGCCCCATACGCGGAGGGGGACAGGGGGCGGCAGGGCGTGACCGGGTTCGTCGTGGCACGCATGCGTGCACACCGGCTGCTCCTCGCCTCCGCGCTGCTCTCCGTCCTGCTGGCCACCTGCGTACTGACCACCCTCGCCGCCTTCGCCACCGCGGTCGGCGACGCCGGGCCGCGGCGCGCACTGGAGCACAGGGCGGCCCCCCGTACCGTGCTGGACGTCCGTTCGGACGTCACCGCCGGGAACCGGAAGGCCACGGACGCGGCCGTCCGCGAGGCGGCGCGCGACGCCTTCGGCGGGCTGCCCGTGCGGACCGCCGCCAGCACCCACTCCGACGCGTACGCGCTGCCCTCCTCGCTGCGCCCGGGCGCCGACGCCCGCGACCGGGCCGCCGGCACCTCTCGACCTTCCGGTACTCCGGATACCTCGGGCGCCTCGGGCACTTCAGGTGCCGCGGGTGCTGCAGGCGCTTCAGGTTCTTCCGGTGCCTCGGAGGACGACAAGCCCGCTCTGACACGCTTCGCCACCTTCGACCCCGCCCGCGTGAGGATGATCGACGGCTCCTGGCCGCACACCCCCCGCGCGGGCGAGCACACCGTCGCCGCGGCGGTGCCCCAGCGGGCGGCCGAACGGCTGTCGCTGCACCCGGGCGACACCCTCCGCGTCACGAGCAGGCTCGAAGGACCGCCCGACGTCCGCGTCGAGGTCACCGGCGTCTACGCGCCCGCCTTACCCGGCTCGCCCTACTGGACGTGGCTGGACCCGCTGGCGGGTCAGGGCATGACGGTGAGCGACTTCACCACGTACGGCCCGCTCGCCGTCCCGGACGGCGCCTTCGCCGACGGGGACGGCGCGGCGGAAGAAGCCCACGGCGCGGGCGGGGCGCTGTGGCCCGCCGAGACCCGGTGGCAGGCGGACGCCGACTTCGCCGGCCTGGACACCTCCCGCCTCGACGCGCTGGGCGCCGACGTGGCCAAGGCCGCCGACCGGATCGGGGCCTCGCCCCTGACCCCGCACGCCGTGGCCACCACGGACCTCCCCGAGCTGCTGGACTCCCTCACCCGGTCGCTGCTCGTCATGCGCTCCACCCTGCTGATCGCCGCGCTCCCCCTCGTGCTGCTGACCGGGCTGACGCTGCTGCTCGTGGCGCAACTGCTGCACACCGAGCGGGCCCCCCACACGGCACTCCTGCGGGCCCGCGGCGCCTCCAGGACCCGGGTGTGCGCCCTGGCCGCGGCGGAGGCGCTGCTGCTGGCGCTGCCCGCCGCCCTCGCCGCACCCCTGCTCGCCGGGCCCGCGGTGCGGTGGCAGGCAGCGCACGGCGCGCTCGCCCGCGCGGGGGTCGAACCGGGCGGCGGGATGCCCGCGGGAGGCTGGTGGGTGGCGGCCGCGACAGCGCTCGGATGCGCGCTGCTGATCGCCGCGCCGACGCTGCGGGCCCGTGGCCGCGCGGGCGAGGAGGACCCGGAGAGCAGAGCCACCCGCGGCGGCCCCCGCACGCCCGCGCGGCGGCGTACGGCGGCGACCCTGCTGCGCGGCGGCGCCGACCTCGCGCTGGTCGCGCTGGCAGCGGTCGCCTACTGGCAGCTGGAGCGGCGCTCGGACGGCACCGGCGTCCTGTCAGCGCGCCAGGGCTCCGGCGCGCGGGGCGCCTCCGGCGGGGCACTGGGCATCGACCCGGTGCTGGTGGCGGCACCCGCGCTGGCCCTGCTCGCGGGCACCGTGCTGGTACTGCGGGTGCTGCCGCTCGCGGCGCGGCTGGGCGAGCGGTTCGCCACCCGGGGGCGGGGGCTGGCCGCGGCACTGGCCGGCTGGCAGCTCAGCCGCCGCCCGCTGCGCGGCGCGGGGCCCGCGCTGCTGCTCGTGCTGGCCGTGGCGACGGGGGTGTTCGCCGTCGGCCAGGGCGCCAGCTGGGACCGCTCGCAGGACGACCAGGCGGACTTCCGCACCGGCGCCGACCTGTCCGTCAGCGGCTCCACCGCACCCCCGCTCGCGCAGGGCGGGCTGTTCACCGGCCTCCACGGGGTCGAGCAGGTGGCGCCCCTCGCGCGGGCGTCGTTCAGCACGGCGGGCGACCGTACGGCGCAGCTTTTGGCCACCGACGCGCGCACGGCAGGCGAGGGGGTCCTGCGGCTGCGGGACGACCTGGCCGACGAGCCCCTGTCCCGGCTGCTGCGGCCGCTGGCCGGCGAGGACCGTACACAGACCGGTGTGCGGCTGCCGAAGGACACCAAGAAGCTGCGGCTGCGCGTACGGCTGGAGAGCGAGCGTGCCTCCCCGGGCGGCGAACAGCGCGCCCCCGGTACGGACACCCTCTCGCTCACCGTCGAGGACCGTTTCGGCGTGCCCTACCGGATACCGCTCGGTGACGTGCCGGACGACGGCGAAGCGCACACGCTGAGCGCCGCCCTCGCGCAGGACGGTGGCACACCGGCCGGACCCGTGCGGCTGACCGGGATCGACGTCTCCTACCGCGCACCCGCGCACAGCCGGCAACGGAAGCTGACCGTCGAGGAGATCGGCGCCACGGGGCCGCACGGCAGCCGCACGGTGCACCCCGCACGGCAGGAGCACTGGACGCCCCAGGTGAGCGCCGACGACGCGCAGGCCCGGCTGGGGCGCGGCCCGTACGCCGACGCCGATGCCCGCACGGCCCAGCTCCGTCCGGACGGCGCGGTGCTGACCGCCCGCCACACCACGGGTTCCGCGCCCTCCGAGGCGTCGCAGGGGACCGACCCGGTGACCGTCTCCGTCCTGTGGTCCGCCGACGCCTCGCCGGCCGGTGCGCACCGGCCGCTCGCCGCCGTCGCCACGGACGCCTATCTGCGGGCGAGCGGCGCCGAGGTGGGTGACACGGTCAGGGTCGACGCCCTGGGCACCGACCTGAGCGTCCGTATCACCGGCGCCGTCCGCGCCCTGCCCACCGTCTCGCCCGCACCGACCGCCGACGGTGAAAACGCCGCCGGGGCCCTGCTGTTCGACCTGGGGACGCTGAACCGGACGCTGGCGGGGCGCGATGCCACCCTGCTGGAGCCGCGCACGTGGTGGCTGTCGGTCGCCGGCGGCGCGGGCGGCCGGGTCGCCGCCGAGCTGCGGGCCGAACCCGCCGTGGGCACCGTAGAGGTACGCGACGAGGTCGCCGCCGAGCTGCGCGGCGACCCGCTGGGCGCGGGACCCCGCAGCGCGCTGACGGCACTGGCCGCTGCCGCCGCCGTGCTGGCGGCGGCCGGCTTCGCCGTCAGCGCCGCGGGCGCGGCGCGGGAACGCGCGGGCGAGTTCGCCGTCCTGCGGGCTCTCGGCGCGCCCCGGCGGCGGCTCGCGCACGCCCTCGCGGCCGAACAGGGGCTGGTGCTCGTGCTCTCGGCGGCGCTCGGACTCGCTCTGGGGGCGCTGCTGGTGCGGCTGGTGGTGCCGCTGATCGTCGTCACAGGAGACGCCCGCGCGCCCGTGCCCGACCTGCTGGTACGGCTCCCGGCGGGCGGCACGGCCGCCCTGCTGGCGGCGGTGCTGGCGGTGCCGGTGGCGGTGGTCGCCGCCACCGCCTTCCGCCGCACGGGCCCCGTGGCGGCTCCCCGCACGGAGAGGGGGGAGTGACCGGTGCCGGACCTCGCGCGCCCCGACGGACAGGCCGCGCCCCGCGGCGGGTGGCTGCGGGCGCGGCTGCGAGCGGCGCCCGGTGCGGCGCTGGCGTTCGCCGTGCTGGTGCTGGCGACGGCGTTCGTGGCGGCCGCGCTGCCGCGGGCCGTCGACGCCTCAGCCGACGACGCGCTGCGCGCCGCCTACGAACGGGCCCGCCCCGCCGACCGCGCGCTCCGGGCCACGGCCTCCGCGGCGCCCGACGCGGGCAGCCCCGCCGAGCTGCGCGCACGCGTCGCGCCCGCGGCGGTGGACCGGGCTGACACGGCCCTCCGCCGCGCCGTCCACGCCCCCCTGCGCCTGGCGGCCGGGCAGGCGGCGTACGGAGTGCACAACACCAGCCCCGCGGACACCGACGATCCGGCGCTGCCCCGCCCCTCCCCGGACGTCGCCCCCAAGGCCACGCTGACCGCGCAGGCGGGTCTGGCCCGGCACGCGACCCTCACCAGGGGCCGGATGCCGGGCCCGGAACGGGCGCGGGAGGGACACCTCGTGCAGGCGGCGGTCACCGAGGCGACCGCCCGCCGGATGCACCTCGCCCCGGGCGACACCTTCCACCTGCCCGACCGTACGGGCACCGGCGGAAGCGATGTCACCGTCCGCATCACGGGCGTACTGGCACCGCACGGCTCCCGGGAGCAGGTCGCCCACAGCCCCTTCTGGAATGCCGAACAGAGCCTGGCGCGCCCTTCCCTGCTGTCGATCCCGCCCGCCGGCGGGGGCGGAACACCGAAGCGCTACTGGCACTTCACCGCGTTCATCCACCCGAAGGCGGCGCCCGCGCTGCTGTCCCTGCGCGACGGCGCCGAACTGTACTTCCACCACCCTCTCGACACCGACGCGCTCGCCGGGCACCAGGCACGGCAAGCCGCGCAGGACCTCACCCGGCTCGCCTCCGGCGCCGACGCGGCACGCCTGCGCGAGAGCGCCGGCGTCGGCGAACTGACCTTCGAGACAGGGCTGACCGAAACCCTCGCCGCCTTCCAGCGGGAGAACTCCGCGGTCGCCCCACTCCTGCTGATCGCCGCGCTCGGGCTGGCCACCACAGCGCTGATGGTGCTGCTCCTGGCCGCGCTGCTGACCGCCGAACGGCGCGCGGACGAACTGGCGCTGCTGCGTGCCCGCGGCGCCTCACTGGCCGGCCTGGCGGGCAGGCTGCTGGCCGAGAGCGCCACCGTGGCGGTGCCGGCGGGAGCGCTGGGCACCGGCCTCGCGCTCGCGGCCACCGACGGCACCCGCAGCACGGCCGCACTGACCGCGGCAGCGGCCGTCACCGCCCTGGCGGCGCTGGCCCTGCCGGTGCGCGCGGCGCTGGCGCACCGCCGCGTCCGGTCCGCCCCGCCCCGCGGCGACCTGACCCGGCGACGCCCCTCGCGGCGCCGCACGGTGGTGGAGGCCAGCACGTTCGTGCTCGCCGTCGCCGCCGTCGTCGCACTGCGGCAGCGCGGCACCGGCGGCCGGAACAGCGCGCAGGAGACGGCCGCGACCGGCGGCGCGGACGCCGCCGGCACAGCGGGCGACACGGACCTGCTGCTGGCGCTCGCCCCCGTCCTGGTCGCACTGGCGGCCGCGCTGCTCCTGCTGCGCTGCTACCCGCTGCCACTGCGGCTGTTGGAACGGCTCACCGCACGCAGCGCGGGCCCCGTCGCGTTCCTCGGCGTGGCCCGCGCGGGCCGCGCACCCTCTTCCGCCGTGTCGGGGCCCGCGCTGCTCGCCCTGCTCGTCGCGCTCACCGTGGCCTCGTTCGGCGGCACCGTCCTCACGGGCATCGCACACGGCAGGGACACCGCCGCCCTGCGCGCCGTCGGAGCGGACGCCCGCATCGAGGCACCCGGCGCGGAAAACCTGCCCGAAGGGATGACGGAAAAAGTCCGCCACGCACCAGGGGTGGACACCGTGACCGCCTACCGTGCACACGACGACGGCGAACTGACCGGCGTCGCCGACGCGGTGACCGTCGCCCTGGTCGACGCACCCGCCTACGCCCGCCTCACCGGACACGACGGCCTGCCCTCCTTCTCCGCCGACGCCCTGGTACCCGAAACCTCCGAAGCCTCCACCGACCCCCTCCCCGCGCTGATGTCCCCCGGCCTCGCCCGGAAACTCGGCAACGGCGCCGAGTACACCGACCTCGTACTGCCCGGACTGCAACTGCCCGTGCGGCCCGCCGTGATCCGCGAAGCCACACCCGCCGCCCAACAGGGCGACTTCGTCGTCCTCTCCCGCGAGACCGTCGCCCGCGCCCGCCCCGACGCGCGCGGCACCGCACTCCTCGCCCCCAACACGCTGCTGGCGGGCGGCCAGGCCCCCCACGCCCGCACGCTGCGCCGACTGGCTGCCGCGGCCTTCCCCGACACGGACACCGGCCCCCTGGTCTCCCTGCGCGCCGAGGAACGCGCCGAGTACGCCGACACCGTGCTCCAGTCCGGCGCCGAACACCTCTACACCCTCGCCGTGCTGGCCGCCGCCGGCTACAGCGCCCTGGCCGTCGGGCTGTCACTGGCACAGACCGCGCCCGGCCGCCGGGCACTCCTCGCCCGGCTGCGCACCATGGGACTGGCCCGCCGCCAAGGCCGGGGCGTCCTGCTGCTGGAGAGCCTGCCGCTGTACGTACTGACCGCCGCGGCAGGAGCCGCCACCGGGCTGGCCACGGTGCCGCTGCTGGGGCCCGGCATCGACCTGAGCGCCCTGGCGGGCACACCCGACACCCTGCCCGTGGGACTGACCGCCGACGCCCCACCCCTGCTCGCGCCCCCGCTGGCGCTGCTGGCCCTGGCCACGCTCGGACTGCTGGCACAGGCCCGGCGCGGCGGCGGCGCGGCGGACCTGCGCACGGAGAACCAGGAGCCCGCATGACACCCCAGCCCCGGCAGCCCCGGCCCGGTACCCCCGCATCCGCACCGGCAGACGGCGGGGAGCGGACCACCACACTCGGCGACCTGGAACGGCGCGCCACCGCCGGACGGCAGGAACACGCCTACGGCGCCGACGCGCTGATCGCCTGCGACCGCCTGGTGCGCATCTTCAGCGGCGACGGCGTCGAAGTCCAAGCCCTCCAGGGCCTCGACCTCCTCGTACACAAAGGCGAACTCACCGCCCTCGTCGGAGCGTCCGGCAGCGGCAAGTCGACGCTGCTGAACATCCTCGCGGGACTCGACACCCCCTCGGCGGGCAGCGCGAGCGTCGCCGGACACGACCTGCCGGCCATGGACGCGCGCACCCGGCTGCACTACCGCCGCAAGGTCGTCGGCTTCATCTGGCAACGCACCGCACGCAACCTGCTGCCCTACCTGACGGCCGCACAGAACGTGGCACTGCCCATGACACTGAGCGCAGGCGGCGGACGCCCCGGCGCAGGCGGCCCGCGCCGGGGCAGGGCGCGGGCCGGGCGGGCCCTCGAACTCCTCGACCTGCTCGGCGTGGCCGACCACGCCGGGCAGCGCCCCGCACAGCTCTCGGGCGGCCAACAGCAGCGGGTGGCCATCGCCGTGGCGCTCGCCAACGACCCGTCCGTCGTCCTCGCCGACGAACCCACCGGCGAACTCGACACCGCCACGGCCACCGAGGTCTTCGCCGCGCTGCGCCGCGCCAACAGCGAACTGGGCACCACCATCCTGGTCGTCACCCACGACTCGGCAGTGTCCGCGCAGGTCAACCGCACCGTCTCCATCCGGGACGGGCGCACCAGCACCGAGACGCTGCGCACCGTCGCCCCCGACGAGGAGGGCGGCGCGGCCGGAGCCGGGCGCGAGTACACGACCATCGACCGCTCGGGCCGCCTCCAACTGCCACCCGAGTTCACCACGCCGCTCGCCATCCGCGACCGCGTACTGCTGGAACTGCGCCCTGACCACATACAGGTCCGCCCGGGCGAGCGCACCCGGCCGGAGGAGACCCAGGCACCCGCGGCCGGGACGGAGCCCGGGGCCGGGTCGGAGGGGGGTGGGAGCGGTGCCGGGGGGAAGGACACGGCCGACCGCCAGGAGGAGGAACCCGGCTGAGCGCCGGGTGGACTCACTGGCTCACCGGCTCACACCGGGGTGACGCTCAAACCGGCGCCCGCACCGGCCCCCGCACCGCCCCTGCGCCGTACCGCGACGGAGCCGTAGAGCGTCCGCAGCCGCAGCCACGCGCCGGCCTCCAGCAACGTCACCGGATCGGTGCCCCGCAGAAAGCCCAGCGCGTGCGCGGCGTGCGCGGCGCGCAACGGCAGCTGAGTGCGCCCCAGCGGGCGGGACCAGATCTCCTCGGCGAGCGCGTCCAGCGCCTCCCGGCCGCGCCGCTGCGCCGGCAACTTCTCCGCACGCTCCCGGAACTCGCCCACGGCCGCCGCCGCCACCGAACCGACAGCGTCGACCGGCACCCGCGCGAACTCGTGCCACCCGCCACGCGGCGGCAGCACCCCCGCCCACGAAGGACCGGTGACGGCCTGCGGAACGCCGACGGACTCGCGCTCCTCCTCGACCAGTTCGAGCAGCGCGCCGGCCGCCACCGTCACATCGAGGTCGACGGGCTCCAAGAGCCGTCCCGTGCGCACCGCCAGCACCTCGAAACGGGCCGGCTTGGCGAACACCCCGGCCACGCCACCGCCCGCCTGGACGCGCACGGCGGCGGTCTTCTCCCAGCGCACCAGCCGCTCCAGGAAGGCGGCGAGCCCCGCCGCCTCCCCGGGATCGGCGAAAACCAGCCGGTCAGCCCCTGTGGCTGTCATCGAAGTAGCCCTCCAGGAAGGACCGCTCGGCCGGCGACAGCCGCCGCGGATACCCCTCCTTGATGTTGTACGGCGCCACGACCGTCCTGGCCCGCACATACGGGCCGCCGCCACCGGTCGCGTCCTTGATCTCGTACGCGAACGTCACCGAGGCGGCCGTCAGCTTGACCACCCACAGCTCCACCGTCACCGGGTCGGCACGGTGCACCAGCTGCCGCAGATAGTCGATCTCGTGCCGCGCCACGACCGTGCCACCGGTGAACGCCTCCGGGTCCGCCACCCGCGCCGCCAGGGCCAGGAAGTCGATCCTGGCCTCCTCCAGATACCGGAGGTAGACGGTGTTGTTGACGTGCCCGAAGGCGTCCATGTCCGACCAGCGCAGCGGACACGCGTAGCTGTGCCGCACGCGCTCAGCTCCGTGTCAGCTTCTTGTGCGTCGCCCGGTGCGGACGCGCCGCGTCCGGACCCAGCCGCTCGACCTTGTTCTTCTCGTACGCCTCGAAGTTGCCCTCGAACCAGAACCACTTGCTGTCACCCTCGTAGGCGAGGATGTGCGTGGCCACACGGTCCAGGAACCAGCGGTCGTGGGAGACGACCACCGCACAGCCGGGGAAGTCCAGCAGCGCGTTCTCCAGCGAGGAGAGCGTCTCCACGTCCAGGTCGTTCGTCGGCTCGTCGAGCAGCAGCAGGTTGCCGCCCTGCTTGAGCGTCAGCGCCAGGTTCAGCCGGTTGCGCTCACCGCCGGAGAGCACACCCGCCGGCTTCTGCTGGTCCGGGCCCTTGAAACCGAACGCCGACACGTACGCGCGCGACGGCATCTCGACCTGGCCGACGTTGATGTAGTCCAGCTCGTCCGAGACGACCGCCCACAGCGTCTTGTCCGGATTGATGTTGGCGCGGCTCTGGTCCACGTAGGAGATCTTGACCGTGTCGCCGACCTTGATGGAGCCCGAGTCCGGCTCCTCCAGACCCTGGATCATCTTGAACAGCGTCGTCTTGCCCGCACCGTTCGGACCGATCACACCGACGATGCCGTTACGCGGAAGAGTGAACGACAGGTCCTCGATGAGGACCTTGTCACCGAACGCCTTGTTCAGCTTGTCCACCTCGACGACGACGTTGCCCAGGCGCGGCCCCGGCGGAATCTGGATCTCCTCGAAGTCCAGCTTCCGGGTCTTCTCCGCCTCGGCCGCCATCTCCTCATACCGCGTCAGACGCGCCTTCGACTTCGCCTGCCGCCCCTTGGCGTTCGAGCGGACCCACTCCAGCTCGTCCTTGAGACGCTTGGCCCGCTTGGCGTCCTTCTGGCCCTCCACCTTCAGGCGGGCCTGCTTCTTGTCCAGGTAAGTGGAGTAGTTGCCCTCGTAGCCGACGGCACGGCCACGGTCCAACTCCATGATCCACTCGGCCACGTTGTCCAGGAAGTACCGGTCGTGGGTGATCGCGATGACGGTACCCGGGTACTTCGCCAGATGCTGCTCCAGCCACTGCACCGACTCGGCGTCCAGGTGGTTGGTGGGCTCGTCCAGCAGCAGCAGATCGGGCTGCTCCAGCAGCAGCTTGCACAGCGCCACCCGGCGCTTCTCACCACCGGAGAGGTTGACGACCGGCCAGTCACCGGGCGGGCAGCCCAGCGCGTCCATGGCCTGCTCCAGCTGCGCGTCCAGGTCCCAGGCGTTCGCGTGGTCCAGCTTCTCCTGGAGCTTGCCCATCTCCTCCATCAGCGCGTCGGTGTACTCGGTCGCCATCTGCTCGGCGATCTCGTTGAACCGGTCGAGCTGCTGCTTCGTCTCCGCGACACCGTCCTGCACGTTCTCCAGAACCGTCTTCGACTCATCCAGCGGCGGCTCCTGCAACAGGATGCCCACGCTGTAGCCGGGAGCGAGCATGGCGTCACCGTTGGAGGGCTGCTCCAGCCCCGCCATGATCTTGAGCACGGTCGACTTGCCCGCGCCGTTGGGGCCCACGACACCGATCTTGGCGCCGGGCAGGAAGCTCAAGGTGACGTCGTCGAGGATCACCTTGTCGCCGTGCGCCTTGCGCGCCTTGCGCAGGGTGTAGATGTACTCAGCCAAGAGGAACCGTCCGAGCTTCTGTAGGTAGTCGTACGCGGCCGGGCCGCGCGGGTCGTCTCATCATGCGGCAGCGCGCCGCGCCGCTCGCCGGTGAGTGAGCCGCGGCCGTACCACGTCAGGCATACGCACCCCATCTTGCCGCACCCGCCCCCCACCCCGGAAACGGGCTCCGAGTCCCCCGCCGAACCCGGCCGGGCTTCCGCCGTCGGCCGCCGCCCCGACACGGCGACGGCCGAGCCCTTCCGGGCCCATCCGGGCGGAAGTGTGCGGAGCGGGCCGCCGATCCGGGGCTGCCCGGGAGGTGCGGGCCACGGTGGGCCGAGTCCGGCCCACACGCGAGGTGCGGGCCTCGGTGGGCCGGGGCCGGGGCCGGGCCACACGCGAGGTGCGGGCCACGGTGGGCCGAGTCCGGGCCACACGCGAGGTGCGGGCCACGGCGGGCCCGGGGCTGGGGCGCCCCGGAGGCGCGGGGCCGCGGCGGGGCCGGCGTGTGCGGGCCCGGGGCCCCGTCAGGGACTGAGCAGCGCTGCTCACTTCCCGCCGCGGCGCACGATCCGCAAGGTGGTGAAACCGACCGCGAGGAGACCGATGGCCACCGCCGTGAACAGCCGGGTGTTGCCGCCGCCCGTCCGGGCCAGGTCGCCCTCGCCCACGACGGCGCCGCCACCGCCGACGGTCGCCGGGCGCTCCGCCGTCGCCGGGGCGCTTCGCCGGGTCACCCCGCCCACCGCGGCGGAGGTGGTGCAGTCGAGGACACCGCTGAACGTCTTCGCGTACCCGTTCGGCCCCCGCACCGGGATGCGGTAGGGCTGGTCCTCCTCGACGGGCACCGTCACCGTGCCGCGCTCGCCACCGGCGATCTCCTCCCGCTCCTTGCCGACCCGCAACGGGAAGGTCGCGTCCCCGCTGTTGTCGACATTGATGTCCACACCGTGCCCCGCGCAGTTCTCCCGGGACGTGGTGGCCGGCACCGGGCCGCGCTCCGCCCAGTTGACCGAAGCCGTGGCCGAAACCGTCGCCTGGCTGGAACCGGCCAGGATCTGCGCCTGGCTCCTCCCGCGCTCCCCGGCCCCGGTCAGCACCCTGCCCACCGGAACCTTGGCCGCCGCCTGCGCGGTCAGCGACGCGGCCCCGGGATCGGCCGACTTCGGCAACTCGAAATACACCTTCGTACCGTTGCGGGCGGACTCGACCGGCTCGCCCTTCTCGTCGACGACCCGCACCCCCTCGGAGGCGGCACGGGGACTCGGCGCCACACTGACGGTGGAGGCGGACGTGCGGACCGTCACAGGACCGGTGCGGCTACCACTCTTACCGGAGACCTCCGCCCGGTCGAAGGCCAGGGACGGGCCGGGCTCGGCCATACTCCGGGCCCTCTTGACGAGATAGCCGGCCAGCTTCCGGGCGGCGGGGTCGGCGGGGGTGATGGAGGGGGGCTCTTGGGGGGCCGCCCCCCTCCCCCCTCCCCCCACGTCCCCCCGTGCCCCTTTTTCGGCGAACCGCCAGATGGCGACCTGCGTGCCGGCAGCGGCGGCCTGCGGGGTGAGCCGCTTGGCTCCCGCCGCCCTCGCCAGTGCCTGGAGGTCGTTCCTGTGCGGATAGGAATGGGCGACGACCCAGCGGATTCGGCCCGCGTTGCGGTTCCCCCACAGCGGA
This sequence comes from Streptomyces diacarni, assembly GCF_003323715.1. Classification (GTDB taxonomy): domain Bacteria; phylum Actinomycetota; class Actinomycetes; order Streptomycetales; family Streptomycetaceae; genus Streptomyces; species Streptomyces diacarni. The sequence goes on along the minus strand of NZ_QOIN01000035.1, from coordinate 123,638 downwards.
GAGGCCTTCCACTCCCCCTCCGCGTAACGCGACTGCTCCCGTACGGGATTGAGCGCGTCGATGCCGTAGGTCTGCAGGGTGCCGCCGCCGTCGACGGCCATCTCGAAGAGTCCGGCCTTGATCTCCTGCCGCTCGCCGTCCACCGTGATGACCGCGTCGTCGGCCGTCGTGAGGCCGTTCAACGTGGCGGTTGCCCCGTTCCGCTGCTCCGGTTGCCCTCCGGCGGGCACACCCTGAGCGGCGGTTGGGCCCGCCGCCGGGTGTGCCGCCGCCGGTGGCGCACCCGCCGCTACGCCGGCTGCGGACAGCCCGGTGGCCACGGCGGCGGCCATGAGGCGGTGGGCCGTCCGCGCGCGTGCAGAAGTCATGGTCTTCCCCTCTTGGCAGCGCGCGCACGAAGCCGTCTCGCCCCCGTGCGGCCGGTCTGCCGCAAAGCTGAACCCCCCAGTTCGGTACGGGTGGGATCGTAGGAAGATCAACGGCGCGGAATCCCCAGGATTCACGTCGGACACACATTCCGACTCGGAATCGTTATCGGCGAATCCGGCGGACCGGGATGATCACGGCGCACCGCGCTGACCTGGAACGCTTCCTTCCGCTGCGGCTTCGGACGCCAACACCTCGCCACGCGATCCCCCTGCCTCGGACGGCTCCGCGCCGGAACCGCCCGTTCCGTCGGTGCGTGCTCGCCCCTTGCGGGTGGACCGCCCGGGCCGGGCATTCCGGGCAAGTTGGCCAACGGGTTCCCCCGCTACGGATTTCCCGACGACGGGCTCCTCGGCGGCGGACTCCTCGGCGGTCTTCTCGAGGGGTTTCTCGGCCCTTCCTCCCCCCGGACCCCAGTCGACTCGCTCGCCCCCTCCGGCGGCCCGGGGCGGCGCGGAGGTCCCGAACGGGTCGGGCACCGCCGCATCCAACGGCGGCCAAGCGGGCGCCGGCCCCCGCGACAGCTCCGGGGCCGCGCGGGAGACCCGGACGAAGGCTGCCGTGCCGCGCGACAGGTCGTGGCCCACCGTGGCAGCCGTCAGGTCGGCGTTCAGGTAACGCCTGCCCTCCCGTTCGTCCTCCGCGAGCCGCAGCTGCCCCCTCACGACGACGGGTTCGCCACGGGACACCGACGAGGCGACATTGGTGGCGAGGGAACGCCAGGCCCACACCGTGTAGAAGCTGGTGGAGGCGTCCGTCCACTGCTCGGTGCGCTTGTCGAAGCGCCGCACCGTGCTGGCGAGCCTGAACCTGGCCACCGGAACCCCGGACGAGGAAGTCCAGTGGTCGACCTTCGTCGCCACGTTTCCCATCACCGTCACGTGCGTCTCATACATGCGAACCACCCCCGTGCAGCGGCGGACCGGCCGCCGCTGCCCTGTGTTTCTCGTGCCGTCCTCTGCTTCCGGTTTCCAGAGTGGGACAGGAAGCAGAGTCGTGGGGAAATGGGCTCGGAGCTGTGTATTACTCGCCGGTTGTGCACAAGTCGGTCACCGGTGTGGGTGACGGCCCGCTGCCTGCGGCCTCGGGCCGACCGGAGGGGTCGGGTCGGCCCGGCCCCTCTCGCCGGGCCGCGAGACCCGGCTGGTCCGCGAGGCCCGGGCGGTCAGCCAGGCCCGGGCGGTCCGCGGCGTCCGGCCACTGGCCCTCGGCGGTCGGCGGTTGCCCCCACGTGCCCAGGGGGTCTCCGGCGGCTCCGACCGAGCCCGCCGCGATGGCGAACTGCTCGCGCACCTCGCGGTACCGGACGAGTTCGGCCGCCACCGGCTCCAGCACCCGCTCCCTGCCGCTGGAGGCAGCGAGCTGCCGCAGCCTGCGTTCCGCCTCCAGCCCGTAGGCGCGGGCGGGACCTCGCGCCGCCCTGCGGCATCCCCAAGCGAGCAGCGGTCCGGCCAACGTGGCCGCCACCAGGGCCGCGCAGGGCAACGAGACCGCGCGCGTGACGCCACCCGCCATCACGACCGTGGCCAGCGCCCACACGACGGCGGCCAACTGGAGCCCGAGGAGGAGCCACTGGCCGCCCAGCGCGGCGGCGTGCCACGGCGGACGCGACGCCCGCGCCGGCCGACGCCGCCCCGCATGGCCCGCCCGCCCCACACCGGCCGAACGAGCCGAACGGGCAGAACGGGAGAGGTGCGAGGGGCGGAAGAAGCGGGAAAGGCTGCCCGGTGAGCGCGAGGCACGCGAAGCCTCCGGCTGTGTACCGTCCGGCAGCACGTCGGCCGCCTCGCCGGAAAGCCGACCGTTCGCGGGCTGCTCACCAGCGGGCCGCTCACCAGCGGGCCGCTCGCCCGAGACCTGCTCAGCCGAGAGCTGGTTGCCCGCAAGCTGGTTGCCCGCAAGCTCCGACGTGGACGTGCTCACGTCCCCGTTCTCCGCACCGGGGGCCGGCGGGGCACCGGGGGTCTGCTCGTCGCCGTGCGGGCGGTGGTCCGCGGGGGCGGGAACGACGCGGGTTTCGGCGGCGCAGGTGGTCATGACCTCGTCCAGGCGCTCCGGCAGACCTGCCGCACCGCGCCGCGCGGACTCCCGTACGGTGCGTGCCCACGCGCCGGGCAGGCCGGCGGCAGCCGCGTCGGCCAGCTCCCGTACGGCTTGCGCGACCACGGGCCGGGCGGCACGCGGCTGCTGCAGCGTCTCGCGTTCGCGCCCGCCGCCACGGGCGCGCTCGCCGTTGCGGACGCCGGCCGCGGGCTCGACGGCTGCGCCGGCTCCGGCACGGGACTCCGGCTCCCGCCCCGGCTCAGGCCCCGGCCCCGGCTCGTGCTCCGATCCCGGCTGCGTTCCCGTGGCGGCCGTCGCCGGTTCACGGGAGTGTTCGGCGCGGTCGGCGAGGCCGGGACGGGAGGCGTACCAGCGCAGGGCCCGTACCCAGGGGGTGCCGCAGGAGCGCGCGGCCTGGCGCAGCCAGGCGCGTTCGGCGGCCTGCCCCGCGGCGGCGGCGCCGACGGCGACGGCGAGGCGGTCCTCGAAGTCCTCGCGGGCGCCCTCGGTGAGCCCGACGGGACCGCCCGCCCCGCCAGGGCCCGGATCCGCGTAGACGGGTCGGAGGCGTTCCATGGTGCCGTCGAGGTCGGCGCTGAGCCGCAGGACGGCGGCGCGCTGCTGTGCGACGAACTCGCCCAGTTCCTCGTGCAGGACGCCGATGCCCTCGTGGGTGAGCGCGGACGCGGACAGGACGACGGCACCGGGTTCGCCGTGCTCGCCCAGCGCCATACCGTCCTCGTCCAGCAGCCGCCGCAGGTCGTCGAGGACCGCGTCGACGGCGTCGCGGGTGAGCCGGTCGGTCTGGTTGAGGACGACGAAGGTGACCTCGGCGTGTCCGGCCAGGCGGCGCAGGTAGTTCTCGTGCAGGACGGCGTCGGCGTACTTCTCCGGGTCGACGACCCACACCACCGCGTCGACCAGTCGCAGCAGCCTGTCCACCTGCTCGCGGTGCCCGGGTGCGGCCGAGTCGAGATCGGGCAGGTCGATCAGGACGAGACCGCTCAGCCCGATCTCCCGCGTACGGTGCCGGGCGTGGTGCGGGATGCCGAGCCTGTCCAGCAGCCCGTCGGGGCCGGCGTCGCCCTCGCGGCCGGCCGTCTCCCAGGTGCAGGCGACGGGGGCGGCGGTGGTGGGGCGGCGCATGCCGACCTCGGAGAGGCGGGCCCCCGCCAGCGCGTTGAACAGCGACGACTTGCCGCTGCCCGTGGCGCCCGCCAGCGCCACGGTGGTGTACGAGCGGGGCAGGCCGCGCCGGGCCGCCGCCTCGTCCAGCACCCGTCCGGCCTCGGCCAGTACGTCGGCGTCGAGCCGGGTGTGGGACAGGCCGACGAGTTCGCGCAGGGCTCCGAGCCGCTGGCGCAGCATGTGCTCTCCGGCGCCCCGCGCGTCCAGCGCGTCCGCCCCTTCGCCTGTTTCCCAGGCGGCACGGCGTGCGTTCTGGTGCGCGTCCCGGTGTGCGGCCACGTACTCGTCCCAGGGGAACCCGTCGGCCGCGTCCTTGTCCGCGCCGCCGCCTCGCCCTGTGCCGGCGGCGTGCCCGGTGTGGGCGGCGCGCCTGTTGTCGGGGACCGGCCTGCTGTCGGCGGTGGGCCCGGGCGACCCGGGGCCGGGGGCCGGCCCCGGGTCGTCGCGTCGCGCCTCTCCCTCCGCCGCTCGGGGAATCCGGGCGGCAGCCGGAGCGGTGACGGGGCCGGGGGCGGCCCCGTCGGTGGGGAGAGGGGCCACGGTCTCCGTGGCGACCTCCCGGCCTGTGCCGCGGTCGGCCTCAGAGCCGAGGGCGGCGGCGCCGGTACTCGTCTCCGTAACGGCGCCCGTGCTCGTTTCCGTAGCGGTGTCCCCACCGGTGCCGGTGCCGGTGCCGGTGCCGATGGCGTAGGCGTCCGGCCAGGAGGCGCTGCGCCAGGGCGGCGCCAGACCGGGCGCGAGGGAGTCCGCTTCCCGCCTCGCGCCGTCACCCACGGAAGCGTGGGCGGGCGTCAGCGGTGCGCGGTCGTCCGGCTCCTGGAAGGGTTCGGGGCTGTGCTCCGTGGGTTCGGGGGTGCGCTGTGCGCGGACGCGACGGGCGATGACGCCGTCGTCCCAGACGAGCCCCGTCTCACTCGCGACGGCACGCGCGCCCTCCGAGCCGCCCGCGTCCCGCGAGCCCGCGTCCCCGTCCGCCCCGGACTCGTACCCGGAGCCGGACCCGTTGTCGGTGGCGGCCCCCACGTCGGTTCCGGTTCCGGTTTTGGTTTCAGCTCCCGCTCCGGCGCCGGTTTCGGTGGGGACCGACATCCCGTCCGCCGGGGTTTCGGCCTGTTGGTGGGGCACCGGTACCACCTGGGGCGGTACGCCGCCCGCGCCGACTCCGGGATCACTTTCCAGGCTCGCCGACGTGGCGGCCGCACTCGCCGCCGCCGAGGACACCGCAGGCGGTTCGGCGGTCCCCGCTACCGGGGGAACATCCGCACAGGCACCCCCCGGCTCGGCACCCCGCGCGGGCTCGGACCCGGACTCGGGTCCGGACACAGGCCCGGGCTCGGACACGGGGTCAGACCCGGACTCGGGTCCGGGCACAGGCGCGGGCTCGGGCCCGCACGCAGGCTCCGGCGCGGTCCCGGACGCCGTCCCGGTCCCAGGTGCGGGCTCAGCGGCAACCGACCCCGGCGGCGGGCCCGCCGGGGGCTCCTCCCCCTCCGGGCCAGTCGCCGAGCCCGGCATCGGGTCCGGCGCCGGGGCCGGTGCCGAGCCCGGCGTCGGATCCTCGTCGAGGGACAGTTCCAGTTGCCCTTCGACGTGGCCGGGGGCGCCGACGTACCAGCGGTCGGGGGTCTCGTCGGCTCCGCCGGCGGCAGCATCGGTGGACGTCACTGCGGTCACCTCTCCATGTGCGCGCTCTGCAGGCCGCGCTGCGGGCCACGCTGCGTGCTGGTGTGCAGGCCGAGCGGGGAACGCGTCGGCGGGAAGTCACGGGCCGGCGTCGTCTCGGCTCCGGCCGGTTCGCGCAGCCGGTGCGGGGCCTTCTCGAGCCGGATCACCGCGGAGAACGCGGCGACCAGTTCCATTTGCGGTGCGGGGCCTGTGTCGACGTCGTCGAGCGGGGCGAGGCGCAGGTCGCGCTCGCCGTTCAGGACGCGTTCGACGCACTCGTCCAGCATTTCCGCGCACTGTTCACGCAGCTCGTGGGCGTTGTCGTCACCGAGCAGGGCGGCGAGGGAGTCGTCGGCTCCGGTGGCGCGCCGGCCACCGAGCAGGGCGGCGACGAGGAGGCCCGCCACGCGTTCGGTGTCGCCGTCCGGCGCGGCGGCGCGGCCGGCGGCACGGGTCTCCTCTTCGGCGAGTTCTTCGACGCAGCGGCGCCAGCGGCGGACCATCACGCCGATCCGGCCCGCCGCCTCGCCGCGTTCCCCCTCGCCGTCGGTACCCGCGGGGCCGCAGTGGTCGAGCGCGGGGGTGGCCCGGCGCTGTTCGGCCACGCGTTCGTCGGCGGCGGCCACCGCTCCGCACAGCAACGCCGCCAGACCGTCGCAGAGGGCGTCGAGGAGTTCGTCGCCGTCGCTGTCCGCGGGGAAGCAGCGGAAGTGTTCGGCGGCGTCGCCCGCCAGCAGTTCGCCCTCGGTGATCCGGGCGCGCAGCCGGGTACCGGCGTGGTGGTAGGCGGTCTCGATGTGCCGGCTGTGGCGGTAGACCGCCGCGTACTGGGTCGCCGAGGCGCCCGCGAGGGCGGCGATCCGCGGGCGCAGCGAGGCGAGCGCCCCTGCGGCGGTGCGGTCGGCGGCTGCCTGGTGTGCGGCGGGGTCGGTGGCGCGCCCTTCGAGCCAGTCGCGCAGGCCGCTGACGGCGGAGACGGGCAGCAGCCCGGAACCCGAGGCCGATTCGGGCAGTTCGGGGATGGTGAAGCGGGGCACCTCGCCCAGGCCCTCGCGGTCGAGCAGCAGCCCGTACTGTGCGGCCACCTCGGTGGCCATCTGGTGCGGCACGCGGTCCAGGACGGTGGCGAGGGTGACGTCGTACTCCTTGGCGTTGCGCAGCAGGTGCCAGGGGACGGCGTCGCCGTAGCGGGCGGCGGTGGTCACCAGGACCCAGATGTCGGCCGCGCAGATCAGTTCGGCGGCCAGGTCGCGGTTGTGGGTGACGAGGGAGTCGATGTCGGGCGCGTCGAGGAGCGCGAGGCCGGGCGGCAGGCCGCTGTCGGTCTCGATGCGCAGGGTGGGCAGCGGCGCCTCGCCTTCGGCGACCTCGTCACCGTCCCACCCGGATTCCCAGCCGTGCTCCCCTCCGGCTTCCCACGCCGGCCGGCGTCCGGAATCCCACCCGGTTCCTCTGTCGGCCTCCCACTGCGGCCCGCCGGTCTGCCACGGGGGCCCGCCGGTCTGCCACGGGGATTCGCCGGCCTGCCACCGCGACCCGTCGGCCTGCCACGGGGGCTCGCCGGTCTGCCACTGCGGCTCGCCGTCGGTACCCCAGGCAGCCGGCTCGCCGCCGGAGCCCCACGCGGCCGGGTCGCCATCGGGGCCCCAGGCGGCCGGGCCGCGGTCGGTGCCCGGGTGCGCGGGCCGCTCGCCGTCCCGACTCCGGTCCCTCCCGCCTCTCCAGCCGCCGTGTCCGCTCCCGCCGTCGTCGGCGGGCAGGCCGACGAAGCCGACGCCCTCACCGGCGCCGCCGCCGGGGTCGCCGACGCTTCCGGCGTCACTGCCGCGCCCGAGCCCGCCCACGCCTCCGGCTCCGGTTCCGACTCCGGTTCCGGCTCCGGTTCCGGCTCCGAGTCGGGTTCCGGTTCTGGCCCCGGCTCCCGGTCCCACCCCGGCTCTCGTACCGGTCCTCGGCCCGCCGGCGCCGCCGACGCCTCCGGATCCGGAAGCGATGGCGGGATCGGGGGCGCCAGGGGCGTCCTGTCTGGGGACCCACACCCTCTCCAGGCCCGGCAGCACGCGCCTGCCGATGAACCAGGCCCGGTCGTCCGGATGGCAGACCAGCACCGGAGTCCGTGTCGTGGGCCGCAGCACTCCCGCCTCGCTGACCTTCCGCCCGACCAGCGAGTTGACCAGTGTCGACTTGCCGGCACCCGTCGACCCGCCGATCACCGCGAGGAGCGGGGCCTCCGGGGTGCGGACGCGCGGGAGGAGATAGTCGTCGAGCTGCGCGAGCAGCTCGTCCCGCGAGCGGCGGGCGCGTTCGGCGCCCGGCAACGGGAGGGGAAAGCGCGCGGCGGCGACGCGTTCGCGCAGTGCGGTGAGCGCGTCGAGCAGTTCGAGCCGTACGTCCAAGATCGCCACATGCGCAGAATGCCCAATTTTGCGGCAGTTTTGAAGCGTATCCGCAACACCAGGCGGGGAAAATAGGTGCTTTAGGGGCTCAATAGCCTCTTTCGCCGCATTAGAGCCCGATGTACCACCTGCAACCCGGCCGCACCCATAACGACTGCGCAACACCCGCACCGCGCGCCGCCAAAACCGCTGCGTGAATCGCACCAGCCTGCGATTATCGGGACCGCTTCACGGAACCTCCACAAGACGTCGCGGACGTGAAGCGCACAGGACGAGCCGCACGGCCCCCTATCCTTGACCCCGCCGTGGTCACTCCGGGGGACGGCGAGCCCGCCCGCCGCAACGGAGACCGGCCCCCGTAGCTCAGTGGATAGAGCAGGCGCCTTCTAAGCGCTTGGCCGCAGGTTCGAGTCCTGCCGGGGGCGCACGACACGCCTCACCAGCGGAAACGCCGGTGAGGCTTTCTCGTGCCGGTGCGCACGTCCCGCACGAGCCAAGCGCTACGACCGCCCGCGGCCGAAGACGCACGGTGATGTCCGTCACGTCGGACGCCGGTCTGATGGACACCGGCCTGACGGACACCGGTCTGACGGACGTCAGTCTGACCAACCGGCGTGTCGCCGGCTTCTGCCGAACCCGGCCCCGGCCCGGTCCGGCCCGGCCCATGGTGCGCGGAAGACGCGGCCTACCGTGCCGTGCGGAAGTGGCGCACCACCTGAGCCGCGACGGCGCGGGCCGCTCGGGAGGGGTGGCGGCGGCGGTGGCGCGCCAGGTGGACGGAGATGTCGGGAAGGGCGGGGCCGTGCACCACCGCGAGGCGGCCCTCGTGCAGTGAGCGTGTCACGTTGGCGCGGGGGAGCACGGTCAGGCCCAGTCCGGCGGCGACGCAGGAGCGAGCGGCTTCGATGCTGCCGAAACGGGTGATCCGGGGGCGGCGGGTGCCGGCGACCGTCCGCAGGCGCTGAGCGAGCCAGTCGCTGTAGGAACAGCCCTGCTCGTGGAGGAAGAAGCTCTCCTGTACCAGCTCCTGCCACGTCGCCGGCTCTCTCAGGCCGGCGAGGGGATGCTCGGGCGCGCACAGCAGCACCAGCGGCTGGTCCGCGACGCGTTCGGCCGTGACGTCGGGGAAGTCGGCCTGCTCCTCGAGTAGCAGGGCGCAGTCGAGGTGGCCCGCCCGCAGCCCCGTCACGGCGCCAGCCGTGGCGCACGGCTGCAGGTGGACGTCCACGTCCGGGTGACGGCTGCGCAGCGTGCTGATCACGGCGGGCAGATGGGCCGCGCACAGGGTCTCGGCCGCGCCCACCACCACCGTCCCCGCGACCGGACCGTCCTCGTGGGCGGCGGCGAGCAGCCGCACCTCGGCCTCCCTCACCTCTTCGGCCAGGGTGAGCAGCCGCCGGCCGGCCTCGGTGAGCAGCGCGCCGCGGGGGAGCCGGTCGAAGAGCCGGGTCCCCAGTTCCTTCTCCAGCGCCTTGATCTGAGCGGTGACCGTGGACTGCGCGAGCCGCAACTCGGTTGCCGCTCCCGTGAAGCTGCCCGTCCTGGCGAGCGCGCCGAAGGTCTCCAGCAGTCGGGTCTCCATGGCCGGATGCTAGCAAGCCATCACGAACACCGATTGAGGCGATCGATTATCATCGTTGGCTTCAATACCGCCGAAGCGGGAGCATGGGCGCATGCCTCACGCCACCGATGTCACCGTTCTGCGCTACGCGGCCTTCACCTCCCACCCCGACGGAGGGAACCCGGCCGGCGTCGTCCTCGACGCGGCCTCACTGGACGACCGGCAGATGTCGGCCCTCGCCGCCGAAGTCGGATACTCCGAGACCGCGTTCGTCACCTCCGGCGACGCGCGGCGCCGCCGCTTCACGCTCCGCTACTTCAGCCCGCTCGCCGAGGTCGCCTTCTGCGGGCACGCCACCGTCGCCACAGCGGTGGCTCTGGCCGAGCGCACCGGCCCCGGCGACCTGACCTTCGACACCCCGGCAGGCGAGATCCACGTGGAGACCGCGGCCGACGCCGACGGAGCCGTACGGGCGGCGCTCACCAGCGTCCCCACCCGCTCCGCCCCGGCTTCGGCCGCCCAGGTGGACGCCACGCTGTCCGCGCTGGGCTGGCAGAGAAGCGACCTCGACCCCGCGCTACCGCCGCATGTCGCCTTCGCCGGTAACGAGCATCTGGTGCTCGGCGTCGGCACCCGCGCCCGACTCGCCGCCCTCGACTACGACTTCGACGCCCTCGCCGAGGTGATGCGGGAGCACGGCTGGACGACCGTGCACGCGGTCTGGCGCGAGAGCGACAGCCACTTCCACGCGCGTGACCCGTTCCCCGTCGGCGGAGTCGTCGAGGACCCGGCCACCGGGGCGGCGGCCGCCGCGTTCGGGGGCTACCTGCGCACGCTCGGCGCCGGCCCCACGGCCGGCCCGGTCACCGTCCGCCAGGGCGAGGACATGGGGCGCCCCAGCGACCTGACCGTCGAGTCGCTCCCCGGCGGCACCCAGGTCCGCGTCAGCGGCCACGCCGTGCCTCTCACCCACTGAACCCCGGGCCCCGCCTCCGGGGCCTGTCGGCACCGCCTCGCCCACGGCAGGACGGGCGGACGCCGCCGACGTCAGCCCACGGCGGGGGCGGTCGCCGCCGGGCTCAGCCCACGTACTGGCGTGCCGTCGACTCCCGTTGGGCGCGCTCCAGGGTGGCCAGGCGGCGTTCGATGTGGGCGGGGACGGGGCGGCGCTCGGCGACGACCCAGCCGAGACCGGCCAGGGCGCGGGCGAAGGCGCGGGCGCTGGCCGCGTCGCGGGGCACCGAGCGGGCCAGGTACCAGGTGCGGCGCAGTGCGGCGGGAAGCGGGCGGCGCAGCCAGGTGTACCAGAGGGTGTTGCGCAGCCCGTCCACGCGGCGGCCCGTGGCGTCGCGGGCCCTGGAGGGGGCGTGGTGGATGGTCACTTCCTCGGCGAACGCCAGCCACCAGCCGCGGACGGCCAGGTCGGTGGCCAGCAGTTCCTCCTCGCCGCCCAGCCACAGCCGGGGGTCGAAGCCGCCCGCCTCGCGGAACGCGGTGACCCGCAGGCAGGTCGCGGCCGCGAGGAAGGAGCCCAGCGCGGGGCCGGGCAGCCACGCGGGGCCGCGTACCGGTGAGGTGCGCAGCTCCTCCACGACAGGGTCCTCGGTGCCTTCGGGTTCGACGACGATGCGTGCCACGACGCCCGCGAGCCCGGGGTGGGCGTCCAGATGCCCGGCCGCCGCAGACAGCGATCCCGGCGCCCACCACGAGTCGTCGTCGCAGAACGCGACGTAGGGGGTGGTCACGTGGCGTACGGCCAGGTTGCGGCCCACGGCTCCGGTGTTTCTGCCCGGCTGCAACAGCCTCACCTGCGGATGTGCGGCCCGTACGGCGTCGGCGGTGCCGTCGCGGGAGGCGTTGTCCACGACGATGACCTCGGGCCGCTCGGGGAGGTCGGCCAGCAGGTCCAGCGTGCGGAGGAGCTCGCTGCGCCGGTCCCGGGTGATGACGACGACCGTCACCCGCCGGTCCGGCCCCCACCGATCCGGTGCCCCAGGGTCCGGCCTCCGCGCTGCGGGGTCCTCCGGCGCCGGGCCCCGCAGCGCCGGATCCCGGCCGGGCGGCCCGCCGGGGCCGCCTGGGCTTGGGGGCGCGCCGTCGGCCGGTGTCATGCTCCCGCTCCCTCCGGGGACGGGGCGGCGCCCGGCGCGCGGGTCTCCGCCGCCTGGTGCGCCGCCTCGACGCGGCGCGCGGCCTCCTCCACGGCCCGCGGGAGAGGGCGGCGCAGCCGCAGAGCGGCCGGGAGGCGCGGCAGCAGGGCGCGGGCGACGCGGCGCGCCTGGGCGTCGTGCACGGCCTCGCCGCACAGCGCCGCCGTGCGGCGGAACGCCACGGGGAGCGGCCGGCGCATCCAGGCGATCAGGAGTTCGTTGCGGCGGACCAGGGCCTGCCGGCCGGGTCGGGGTGCGTCGGCGGGAGAGTGCCGGGCGACCACGTCGGGGCAGTGGAGGACCTCCCAGCCCGCCGCCGCCAGGTCGTAGGCGAGCAGGGTCTCCTCGGCGCCGAAGAACAGCAGCGGGTGGTAGCCGCCCACGTCGAGGTAGGCCTGTCTGCGGACGACGGCGGCGCAGCCGAGGAAGCCGAGTACTCTGCGGCTGCGCGGGGCCGACCCCTCCCCCAGCGGGGAGGCGGCCAGCACGGTGTTGAGCGGGTCGGGGGCGCCCTCGGGGCCGACGGTGATACCGGCCGCCAGCAGCCCCGTGGCGGGGCGGGCGGCGAGCAGGTCGACCGCCGCGGCCAGGGCGCCCGGCTCCCACCAGGAGTCGTCGTCGCTGAACGCCACGTAGGGGGTGTGCAGGGCGCGGACGCCCTCGTTGCGGGCCAGCGCTCCCCGGTTGACGGTCAGCCGCAGCACCTCCACCCCGGGGAAGGACCGCGCGACCATGTCCGCCGTCCCGTCCGCCGAGGCGTTGTCCACCACCAGGATGCGGGGGGTCTCGGGGAGGGCCCGCAGCCGCTCCAGGGTGTGGGCGAGCGTCGCGCGCCGGTCCCTCGTCGCGATGACGACACCGAGTTGTCCGCGCAGGTCGCGCGGACAGCTCACGTCCGGCTGGTCCTCACTCCCGTGCCCGTACGAGTGCCCCTGGGCGTGTCCGCCCCCGTGGGCGGGGCCGGAGAGGCCGCCGGGCCCTTCCGGGGGGCGTGGGCCGTCCGGAGGGCCGGGCGTGCTGCGCGGAGTGGCTGCCATGGTGTCGCGTCAGCCGCGGAACATCTCCTTCTCGACCTGGTCGGGCCCCTCGATGCGGTCGGTCTTCATGTGGGAGATCCTGTCGACGACGTTGTCGCTCGCCTTGTTCTTCTTGGCGAGGTCCGTGAGGGTCTGCCGGTCGGTCGGGTAGGAGGCGCCCTTGAGGGCCCGCTGAACCTCGATGGGGTTCACGTCGCTCATCGTTCCTCCACGGGTGTGCCGTACGGGCGCGGGTACGCCGTACGGGGGTGTCGGATGTCCCTTATGCCCTTTCCTGCTCACCCCATGGTGGGAGCCACCCGTGTGGCCCGCAACACAGGACGCCCCTGGAGGCGGGCACAAAGGCACGGGGCCCGCGCCCTGCCGCTCGGGCAGGGCGCGGGCCCCTGGGAGCGTCCCCTGGCTCCCGGTTCTCGGGCCGCGGCCGGGCTCTTGGGCCCCACGGCCGCGGCGGAGCGGTCTGAGGCTGCCGCAGGGCCGCCTCAGGCCGTGGCGGGCTCCGTCTCGGCCACCGTGGCGGCCGGCGCCGCAGCGGTACCGGAGGAGGCACGCCGCCGCGGGCGCGGCAGCCGCACGGGCCGCTGCTGGAGGAGCTGGGCCGCGCCGGTGACGGCGACGATGGCCAGCCCGCCCGCGATCAGTCCGCCGCGTGCGCCCGCGAACTCCATCAGGGCGCCCAGCAGCGGCGGGCCGACCAGGCCCCATCCTGTGGAGGCGCTGCGCCACACGCCGAGCACGCGGCCGCGCATGTGGGCGGGCGGCTCGGTCTGCAGCACGGTCGTCCCGGCGGTGTCCGAGATGGACTCGACCACCGCCATGGGGGCCACCAGCAGGATCAGGAAGGCCAGCGACGGGGAGAAGCCCGCCACCACCTGGAGCAGCGCCCCGGCCGCCGCGAGGGTGGCCACGTGGCGCACGGCGGGCTTGCGCAGGCAGCCCGCGAGCACGGCGCCGGCCATGCCTCCGACGGCCAGCACGGTCGAGACGGTGCTGAAGGCGCCGGCACCGGCGGCCAGCGGCCCGGTCACCAGGACGGCCAGCGTCAGCTGGTAGTTGCGGCCGAAGATGGCGGAGATGCCGGTGATGGCGGCCAGCGCGACCAGCCTGGGGTTGCGCGCGAAGTAGACCAGGCCCTCGCGGGTGTCGCCGCCGAGCCCGGCGCGCCGCCCCGCGGGCTTCGCGGCGGCTGGGGCGGGCCGCTCGTGCGCGGTCTGGGGTTCGCGCTCCTCCTTGGGCACCAGCTTCAGGAACGGGATGACGGCGGCCACCGCCAGGAACGAGACGCCGTTGACCAGGTAGGCCGAGGCCATGCCGAACCAGGCGACGGCGGCACCGGCCGCAGCCGTGCCGATCAGCCGCCCGGCGCTGTGCACCACGGAGCCGAGCGCGATGGCCGACGGCACGTCCTTGCGCTTGACCAGGTCGTTGCCCAGCAGGGAGCAGGCGGGGTTGTCGACCGTGGCGATGGATCCGGTGACGGCGGCGAGCACCATCAGCAGCGGCACGGTGAGCATGCCGGTGGCGACGAAGGCGGCGGTGGCGAAGCCGACCAGACCCAGCAGGGCCTGGCTGACCGAGGCGGTCAGCTTGCGCGGCCAGGAGTCGACGAGGCTGCCGCCGACCAGGCTGAGCAGCAGCCCGGGTGCGGCCTGCACGGCCAGGGACAGCCCCGTGGTGGCGGCGGACCCGGTGAGCTGCAGGACGAGCAGGTTCTGCACCGTCAGCTGCATCCACGTGCCGACGTTGGAGACGAGGTTGGCCGCGGACCACCAGCGCATGCTGGGGTACCGCAGCGAGCGCCAGGGGTTGCGTTCGGAACGGTCGGAGCCGCCGGAGCTGTCCGAGCCGCCGGAGCTGTCGGAGCTGTCCGAGGTGTTGGCGGCCCGGTTCTTGCGGAGCCCGAGGGCCCGCGTGGGCAGGCGGTCACGGAACCGTGCGCCGGGGCGGCGCCGGTCCGCGGGGGGCTGACTTACCGCGGGACTTTCGGCAGTCCTGTCGACAGTGCTGTCGGCAGGACTGTCGGCAGTCGAGTGAAAAGGCATGAGGAATGCACGCAGGAAGGCAGGGGACGGGAGGAAAGTGAGGCCGCGGGAACGGGCGGGGAGCAGGTGGAAAAGGGCTTTCGCGGTGCTCTCGCCCTGGGCCCTCAGCCATATTCACAGACGGCTCGCGCCGACCCGGTCGCCGTTGCCCTGACCGGCGCACCGGCGCTCTCCTCCCGCCCGGGATGACCAGCGGGAAAAGGATCCGGGTTGCCTTGCTCACAGGCCGGGGATCCGCACCTGCTCCCTTACTCCGCGTCCGCGCCCGACCCCGCTGCACAGCGCTCGTTCACGCAGCGCAGCGCCACGGTGAGCAGCGCTCGCCAGCCTCTCGGTTGCGACGCGGTGCGGGTCGCCGCAGGCTTGTGAGGGCGAGCACACCGGTGCTCGGCACGGCGGTTTCCGCGCGGTTCCTGACGGTGTCGCGCACGCTCTTCGGGACAACTGAGCGAAAGCCTCAGGAGTGCTCATGGACAAGCCCACCGGCTCCATACCCGGTTTCCGGGGATTCCGGCACGCCGTCGTCACGGGCGGCGCCGGATTCGTCGGCTCGCATTTGTGCACCGCGCTACTCGAAGGCGGATGCGAGGTCACGTGTGTCGACGATTTCTGCACCGGCAGGCGGGAGAATGTGGCGCATGTGACGGGCCGCCCGGGATTCCATCTCGTCGAGGCCGACATCTGCCACCCGTTCGACGCCGAGGTGGCGGGCGCAGGCGCCGCCCGTGCCCCCGATCTGGTGCTGAACTTCGCCTCGCCCGCGTCCCCGGCCGACTATCTGCGCATGCCCCTGCACACCCTGGAGACGGGCAGCTCCGGCACCCGCAACGCGCTGGCGCTGGCCCGGCGCCACGGTGCGCGTTTCCTGCACGCCTCCACCTCGGAGGCCTACGGCGATCCGCAGGAACATCCGCAGAGCGAACGCTACTGGGGCCACGTCAATCCGGTGGGGCCGCGCAGCGTGTACGACGAGGCCAAGCGGTTCGGTGAGGCACTGACGGCGGCCGAGGCCCGTGCCCGCGGCGCCGACGTGGGCATCGTCCGCCTCTTCAACACCTACGGGCCGCGGATGCGCGGCTACGACGGCCGCGCCGTCCCCACCTTCGTGCGGCAGGCGCTGGCGGGCGAGGAGCTGACGGTGACCGGGGACGGGCGCCAGACGCGGTCGCTGGCGTACGTCGACGACACCGTGCGCGGCGTCCTGGCGATGGCGGGATCCGAGCTGCCCGGGCCCGTCAACATCGGCAACCCGGACGAGATCACCATGCAGGAACTGGCCCGGCTCGTCATCGAGCTGGCCGGCTCCGCCTCGGGGCTGCGCTTCATCGAGCGGCCCAGCGACGACCCGGCGGTGCGCTGTCCCGACATCACCCTGGCCCGCGGCAAGCTCCAGTGGGAGCCGACGGTGACGGCCAGGGACGGACTGCGGCGCACCATCGACTGGTTCCGGCAGCACGCCGCCGGATGACGCCGCCCCTCCGCGTCCCTCAAGCCGCACCCCCTCCCCGCGTCACCCTCCCCCACCGCCCCCCCCTTCTCCAGTCGGCGCCCGTCCGGCGAAAGGCGGACCAGACCATGCGCGTTCTCGGAATCAACGCTCTCTTCCACGACCCGGCGGCGGCGCTCGTCATCGACGGGCACACCGTGGCCGCGGCGGAGGAGGAGCGGTTCTCCCGCCGCAAGCACGGCAAACGCCCGGTGCCGTTCGCCGCCTGGGAGCTCCCCCAGCAGGCGGCCGCCTGGTGCCTGGCCGAGGCGGGGCTGCGGCCGCAGGACCTCGACGCGGTGGCCTACTCCTTCGACCCGGACCTGGCCAAGCCCGCAGCCGACATGGGTCTTGACGACCCGTGGGACCCGCTGCGCCTCACCTACGCGCGCGAGGCCCCCTCCTTCCTGCGCGAGGCGCTGCCGGGTCTGGAGCCGGAGAAGGTGCACTTCGTGGCGCACCACCTGGCGCACGCGGCCTCCTCGGCGTTCGCCGCGCCGGACGCGGACCGCTCCTCCGTACTGGTGGTGGACGGGCGCGGCGAGTCGACGTCCCATCTGGCGGGGCGCCGCCGGGGCGGTGTCGTCGAGCCGCTGCGCGGCCAGCAGCTGCCGCACTCGCTGGGTCTGGTCTACGAGGAACTGACCACGCACCTGGGGTTCCTGCGCTCCTCGGACGAGTACAAGGTGATGGCGCTGGCCTCCTACGGGAAGCCGCGCATGGCCGCCGAGCTGAGCCGGTACGTGCACTCCACCGGGGACGGCGGGTTCGTGGCCGAACAGGTGCCCTGGGAGAGCTTCGCCCCGCCTGCCAGGCCGGGGCAGGACTTCACCCAGGAGCACGCCGATCTGGCGGCAAGCGCCCAGCGGTGTCTGGAGGACACGCTGCTGGACATGGTGCGCTGGCTGCACGGCCGGACCCACGACGAACTGCTGACCATGGCGGGCGGCGTCGCGCTCAACTGCGTGGCCAACTCGCGGATCGCCGCCGAGGGCCCGTTCTCGCAGGTGTGGGTGCAGCCGGCGGCGGGGGACGCGGGGACCGCGCTGGGCGGGGCGCTGGCCCTGGCCGCCCAGGGCGGTGACGCCACCGCGCCGATGGCCGGGGCCGACCTGGGGCGGCGCTGGGAGGACAGCGCGCTGCGCGAGTGGCTGACGGTGGCGGGGGTGCCGTTCGAGGAGCCCGACGACGTGGCCGAGACGGTGGCCCGCGCGCTGGCCGACGACGGGATCGTCGCCTGGTTCCAGGGCCGCAGCGAGTACGGGCCGCGCGCACTGGGGCACCGCTCGCTGCTGGCGCACCCGGGCAGGGCCGCCAACCTGGAGCGGCTCAACGACGTCAAGGGCCGCGAACAGTTCCGCCCCGTGGCCCCCATGGTCCTGCGGGAGCGGGCGCCGGAGATCTTCGACGGGGTGCTGCCCAGCCCGTACATGCTGTTCGTCCACGAGGTGCGGACCGCCTGGCTGGACCGTATCCCGGCGGTCGTGCACACCGACGGCACGGCCCGTATCCAGACCGTCAGCAGCGAGAGGGAGCCGCTGGTGGCGCGGATACTGACCGCGTTCGAGCGGCTGACGGGGCTGCCCGTCGTCGTCAACACCAGCCTCAACACGGCGGGCCGTCCCATGGTGGACGATCCGCGCGACGCGCTGGAGTGCTTCGGCTCCTCCCCCGTCGACCTCCTCGCCATCGGCCCGTACGTGGTGCGCAGAGCCGACTTCTTCCACCGCGCGGCCGACGCGCCGTCCCACGCCGCCGGCTCGCCGCCCAGGGAGGCCGAGGCACCGCCCCCGGAGGCCGAGGGCCCGCCCCGGGAGACCGGCGTCCTCCACGGGGAGGCGGCGTGAGCCGCGCGGGCGGCGGACGCCGGGCGCCCGCGTTCGCGGTCGTCATCCCGACCCTGGGCAGGCCGTCGCTGAACCGCACGCTCCAGGCGCTGGCCGAGGCCGGACCGCCGCTGCCCCGCCGGATCGTGCTCGTCGACGACCGCCCGGCCCAGCAGTGCGACCCGCTGCCCGTCGAGGTGCCCGCGGACCTGGCCGAGCTGGTCACGGTGGTGCCCGGAGCGGCCGCCGGGCCCGCCGCCGCGCGGAACGTGGGCTGGCGCGCCGCCGAGGAGGAGTGGATCGCCTTCCTCGACGACGACGTCGTCCCCGGTGAGCGCTGGACGGCACGGCTGGCCGCCGACCTGGCGGCGGCGGAGGCCTCCCCCCTCCGCACGGCGGGCACCCAGGGGCGCATCACCGTCCCGCTGCCCGCGGACCGGCCGCCCACGGACTGGGAACGCAACACCGCCGGGCTGGCCACCGCGCAGTGGATCACCGCCGACATGGCCTACCGGCGCGACGCGCTGGAGGCGGTCGGCGGGTTCGACGAACGCTTCCGCCGCGCGTTCCGCGAGGACGCCGACCTCGCCCTGCGGCTGGACGCGGCGGGCTGGTCGCTGGCGGAGGGCGAACGGCACACCGTCCACCCGGTGCGCGCCGCCGACCGCTGGGTGTCGGTGCGGGCGCAGCGCGGCAACGCGGACGACGTGCTGATGAACCGGCTGCACGGTCCCGGATGGTGGCGGCGGGCCGGCGCGGCGCGCGGCCGGCTGCCCCGGCACCTGGTCACCACGGCGGCGGCAGGGGCGGCCCTCGGCGGGCTGGCCGCCGGAAGGCCCCGCGTCGCGGCGGCGCTGGGCGGGCTGTGGCTGCTGGGCACCGCGGAGCTGCTGACCGCCCGGCTGCGCCCGGGCCCCCGCACCCGCGACGAGGGCGTCACCATGGCCCTCAGCAGCCTGCTGATCCCGCCGGTGGCCACCTTCCACTGGGCCCGCGCCCAGCTCCAGTCCCGGCCCGCCCGGTGGTGCGACGGCACGGGGGTGTGGCCGTGAGCATCCGCACCGCGGGCAGGCCGCCGCACGGCACGGCGCGCGCCGGCGTGGTGCTCCGCACCGCGGCCGCCACCTGGTACCAGGACGGGCCTGACGCGCCGCTGCTGCGGATCCCCACCGGCAGCGCGCCGGCGCCCGTCAGCGCGCCGGGGGCCGGCGCCCCGCCCGATGCCGCGCCCGAAGGCGCGCCCGCGGCCGTGCTCTTCGACCGGGACGGCACCCTCATCGAGGACGTGCCGCACAACACCGACCCCGCCCGGGTACGGGCCCGGCCCCACGCGGCGGAGGCCATGCGGCTGCTGGAGGCCGCGGGGACACGCGCCGCCGTGGTGACCAACCAGCCCGACATCGGGCGCGGCCTGCTCACCCTGGCCCAGCTCGAAGCGCTGCACGCGCGCATGGCGGAACTGCTGGGACCCATCGAGGTCACGGCCGTGTGCCCGCACATACCCGGCGCGGGATGCGGCTGCCGCAAGCCGGCGCCGGGACTGGTGCACGCGGTCTGCCGGGTACTGGGCCTGCCCCCGGGCCGCACGGTCGTCGTCGGCGACATCGGCACCGACCTGCTGGCGGCCCACCACGCGGGCGCGCCCGGTCTGCTCGTCCCCAACGAGGCCACGCGGCCCGAGGAGACCGACGCGGCCCCGCACACCGCGGGCCACCTGGCCTCGGCGGTCCGCACCCTGCTCGGCCCCGCACACGGGGCCGCCTCCTCCCCCGCGAACGAAGCGCCGGGCCGCCGCCCCGAGCGCGGCACGGGCGCGCGCCCGGGCGGCGCACGCGCCCACCCCCGCTCCCGCCCCGGAGGCCTCGGATGACGCACCCGGAACGCACGCCCCGCCACCCCGCACCCGGCGACGCCGCGCCTCGCGGCGCGGACCGCCCCCACACGCTCGTGGTGCGGCTCGACAGCGTCGGCGACGTCCTGCTGGCGGGGCCCGCCGTGCGGATGGCGGCCGCCGGGTCGCGACGCGTCACGCTGCTGGCGGGACCGCTGGGGCAGACGGCGGCACGGCTGCTGCCCGGGGTCGACGAGGTCGTCACGTTCGACGCCCCGTGGGTGGGGCGCGACCCGGCGGCGGTGGACGGGCAGGCCGCCGACGCGCTCGTCGCCGCCCTGGCCGCCCGGCGTTTCGACCGCGCGCTGATCCTCACCTCCTACCACCAGAGCCCGCTGCCGGCCGCGCTGCTGCTGAAGCTGGCCGGGGTGGAGTGGGTGGCCGCCGACAGCGAGGACTATCCCGGCTCGCTGCTCCAGCTGCGGCACCGCAGGGGGCGCGGGCGGCACGAGGCGCGGGCCGCGATGGACCTGGCGGCCGCCGCCGGGTTCGCCCTCCCGCCCGGCGACCACGGCGGACTGGACATCCAGCCCCCGCCCGACACCAGCCCGCTGACCGGCACCGACCCCTACGTCGTCGTCCATCCCGGCGCCACCGCGCCCGCCCGCGCCTGGAGCGAACGGCGGGCGGCGCGCGCGGTGGCGGCGCTGGCCGGGGCCGGGCACCGGGTGGTGGTCACGGGCGGCGCCTCGGAGAAGGAACTGACGGCCGCCGTCGCCGGGGAGCACGCCCTCGACCTGGGTGGCCGCACCGGGTTGCACGAGCTGGCCGGCGTGCTGGCCGGCGCCCGCGCGGTGGTCGTCGGCAACACGGGCCCCTCCCATCTGGCGGCGGCGGTGGGCACTCCGGTCGTGTGCCTGTTCGCGCCCGTCGTCCCGGCCGGACGGTGGGCGCCCTTCGGGGTGCCGCACGTGCTGTTGGGCGACCCGGACGCGCCGTGCGCCGGCACCCGCGCGGTGGCCTGCCCCGTGTCGGGCCACCCCTGCCTGGACGGGATCGAGGACGCGGAGGTGCTGGCCGCGCTCGACCGGCTGCCGCCCGCCGCCCGTTCGCGCAGCGCCCGTACGCCACGCACCAACCGTGCGGACAGCACCACCCCAGCGCACAGCACCGCCGGTGCGGCGCGCGGCGCGGCCCGCGCGACTGTGACGACGAACCGAAAGGCCGGGGCATGAACATCCTGATCTGGCACGTGCACGGCTCCTGGACGACGGCGTTCGTGCAAGGACCGCACACCTACCTGGTGCCGGTGCTGCCCGACCGCGGCCTGGACGGGCTGGGCCGCGCCGAGACGTTCGCCTGGCCCGACTCCGTACGCGAGGTGACCCCGCAGGAGCTCGCCGAGGCGGACGTGGACGCCGTCGTGCTGCAACGCCCCCACGAGGAGGAGCTGGCCGCCCGCTGGCTGGGCGGGCGCCGCCCGGGACGCGACATCCCCGCCGTCTACCTGGAGCACAACGCGCCCGACGGGAACGTGCCGGACACCCGCCACCCGTACGCGGACAGGCCAGGGCTGACGCTGGTGCACGTCACCCACTTCAACCGGCTCTTCTGGGACAACGGCTCGACACCCACCACCGTCATCGAACACGGCATCGTCGACCCGGGACACCGGTGGACCGGCGAGCTGGAGCGGGCCGCCGTCGTCGTCAACGACCCCGTGCGGCGCGGCCGCCACGTGGGCACCGACCTGCTGCCCGCGCTCAGCGAGGCCGCGCCGCTGGACGTGTTCGGCATGCGCACCGAAGGCCTCCCCGCACACCTGGGTCTCGGCCCCGAGCGGTGCCGCGCCGAGGACCTGCCGCAGGAGCGGCTGCACACCGAGCTGGCGCGGCGGCGCTGCTACCTGCACCCGGTGCGCTGGACGTCGCTGGGCCTGTCCCTGCTGGAGGCCATGCACCTGGGCATGCCGGTGGTCGCGCTGGCCACCACCGAAGCCGTCGAGGCGGTGCCCGAGGGCGCCGGGGTGCTCTCCACCAGGACCGAGGTGCTGGCCGACGCGGCCCGCCGCTATCTGCACGAGCCCCAGGCGGCCGCCGAGGACGGGGCCCGTGCGCGGCGCGCCGCACTGGGCCGCTACGGGCTCAAACCGTTCCTGCACAGCTGGGAGCGGCTTCTCGAGGAGGTGACCCGCTGATGACGGGCGGAAAGAAGGAGCAGGCGCCGCTGCGGATCGCGCTGGTCTCCGAGCACGCCAGTCCGCTGGCCGCCCTGGGCGGGGCCGACGCGGGCGGCCAGAACGTCCACGTGGCGCGGCTCGCCGAGACGCTGGCCGCCCGCGGGCACCGGGTGACCGTCTACACCCGGCGGGACTCCCCCGACCTGCCCGAGCGGCTGCCGCTGCGCCACGGTGTCGACGTCCACCACGTGCCCGCCGGGCCGCCCGAACCCGTAACGAAGGACGAACTGCTGCCCCACATGGGCATGTTCGGCGCGTTCCTGTCCGCCCAGTGGGCCGCCGAGCGGCCCCACCTGGTCCACTCGCACTTCTGGATGTCGGGCCTGGCCACCCTCCAGGCCGCGCAGGAGCGGGCGCTGCCGTTCGCGCACACCTACCACGCGCTGGGCACCGTCAAGAGGCGGCACCAGAAGGAGGCCGACACCAGTCCGGGGGAGCGCATCCCCTGCGAGACGGCGGTCGGCACCGCCTGCGACCGGATCATCGCGACCTGCCGCGACGAGGTCGAGGAACTGGCCGCGATGGGCGTGGGCGCCGACCGGGTCTCGGTGGTGCCCTGCGGAGTCGACCCGGACGTGTTCACGCCCACGGGGCCGCTGTGGCCGCGCCCGGCGCGGCGTCCGCTGCTGGTCCAGGTGGGGCGTCTTGTGCCGCGCAAGGGCGCGGCCGTCTCCATCGCCGCGCTCGCCCGCGTACCCGGCGCCGAGCTCCTCGTCGCGGGCGGTCCCGGCGGCCCCGCGCTGGACCGGGACCCGGAGGCGCGGCGGCTGCGCGCGCTGGCGCGGGAGCTGGGCGTCGCCGACCGGGTGCACCTGACGGGCGGGCTGGGCCGCGAGGAGGTGCCGCGGCTGATGCGGGCCGCCGACGCGGTGCTGTGCCCCGCCGACTACGAGCCGTTCGGCATCGTCCCGCTGGAGGCCATGAGCTGCGGCACGCCCGTGGTGGCCACCGAGGTCGGCGGCCAGCGCGACACCGTCGCGCACCGCGGCACGGGGCTTCTCGTGCCGCCGCAGGACCCCGCCGCGCTGGCGAGGGCCGTACGGACACTGCTGGCGATGCCCGCGCGAGGCCGGGCCTACGGTGCCTCAGGGCGGCGCCGGGTGCTCTCCCGCTACAGCTGGGAGCGGGTGGTGAGCCAGACCGAGGAGGTCTACCGGGACGTGCTCGCGGCCCGCTCCGCGCCCGCCGCCGAACCGGCCACGGTCACGGCCGCCCCGTGACGGCCCTCCCCCGAGGGCCGTCCCCGCGACGCCTCCCCTGAGGGCCGTCCCCGCGACGCCTCCCCCGAGGGCCGTCCCCGCGGCGTCTCCTCTGAGGGCCGTCCGCGGCGTCCGGCGGTCCCGTCCGCCCCGCCTCTGGCGCCGGCCCCCTGTCGTCTCACGTCACACGAAGGAGGGAGGCCGCGGCCCCATCATCCGGCCCGCGGCCACCACCATGCTCCCCATCGACCCCGCACACACCCACTGCCAGGCGCTCGAACAGGCCGTCGCCGCCTTCCGGCGGACCCACGCCGCCCACGTGAGCGCGTGGGGCGAGGAACTGGCCGAGGTACTGCGCGACGGCGGGCGGCTGCTGGCCGCGGGCAACGGCGGCAGCGCCGCCCAGGCACAGCACCTGACCGCCGAGCTCCTCGGCCGCTACCAGGGCGAGCGTCCCCCCTATTCGGCGATCGCCCTGCACGCCGACACCTCCGCCGTCACGGCCATCGGCAACGACTACGGCTTCGCCGAGCTGTACGCCCGCCAGGTCGCGGCCCACGGGCGCCGCGGCGACGTGCTGATGCTGCTGTCCACCTCGGGACGGAGCGAGAACCTGCTCACCGCGGCGGCCGCCGGACGCCGCGCCGGACTGCGGGTGTGGGCACTGACCGGGCCGCGACCCAACCCGCTGGCCACGGCCGCCGACGACGCGCTGTGCGTGACCGCGGCCACCACCGCGACCGTGCAGGAGGTGCACCTGGTCGCCGTGCACCTGCTGTGCGCGGCGTTCGACGCGGCCGGTCCGTCGGCCGCCGGCCTGCTCGCCGCGACGGCCCCGCCGCCGGCCGTGGACGGCCAGGTGAGGCTGCCGGCGGCGGAGCACACGTCTGCGCCCGAGATGTCGCCCGAGAGGTGACCCGAGGGGCGCGCCGCCGCCCGGGCCACCTGCTCAAGCCCCGCCCCCGAAGGAGGCGTGCATGCCGCGCAACCGCCCGCTCGTCGTCGTCGGCGACACCCTGCTGGACACCGACGTCGAGGGCCAGGCCAGCCGGCTGGCGCCGGACGCGCCCGCTCCGGTACTGGACGTGTCCGAGGAGCACAGCAGGCCCGGCGGCGCCGGGCTCGCCGCCGTCCTCGCCACCGCCTTCCCCGGTCCGGACGCCGACCGCCCCCGGGTCGTCCTGGTCACCGCGCTGGGCCAAAGCCGCTCCGACCAGCTCGTCCGCGACCTGCTCGCCCCGCACGTCGAGGTGCTGGAGTTGCCCCTGCGCGGCAGCGTCCCCGTCAAGACCCGGCTGTGCGCCGAGGGCCGTCCGCTGCTGCGGGTCGACCGGGGCGGCGGCACCGTGGGGCCCGTCACCGACGAGGTGCGGGCCGCGCTCGCCGGAGCGCACACCGTGCTCGTCGCCGACTACGGGCGCGGGGTCGCCGCCCGGCTGCGCGCCGAACTCGCCGTACTGGCCGGACACACCCAGGTCGTGTGGGACCCGCATCCGCGCGGCGAACCCCCCGTTCCCGGCACCCGCCTGGTCACCCCCAACGCCGCCGAGGCCTCAGCGCTGTGCGCCGGCCCGCACCCCGACGCGGACGGCGAAGGGCTGCACGGGCACGGGCGGCGCGGCGCCGCCCTCGCCACCGCGTGGCGCAGCGCGGCCGTGACCGTGACGCTGGGGCGGCGCGGCGCCGTACTGGCCAGGCCGGGAGACGAGGCCCCCCTCTACTTCCCGCCGCTCCAGGAAGCCGACGGCGACCCGTGCGGCGCCGGCGACTGCTTCGCCGCGACAGCGGCCCGCGCCCTGTCCGAGGGCGCTCTGCCCGAGGAGGCCACTCACGAGGCGGTACGGCAGTCCGGCGCTTTCGTGGCCGCGGGGGGTGTGCGCAACGCCCGGCTGTGGGGCGGCGTGCCCGGCAGCGCCCCGTCGGCGTCCGCCGCGCCGCCGCCGGTGCGCGCCGCCGACCGCTCGCTGGCGGACGCCCGTGCCCTGGCCGCGTCCGTGCGGGCACGCGGCGGCACCGTCGTCGCCACCGGCGGCTGCTTCGACCTGCTGCACGCCGGGCACGTCGGCATGTTGCAAAACGCCCGCCGCACCGGGGACTGCCTCATCGTCTGCCTCAACTCGGACGTGTCCGTGCGCCGGTTGAAGGGCGAGGGCCGCCCCCTCACCCCCGAGGCCGACCGGATCTCCGTGCTGGCGGGGCTCGACTGCGTCGACGCGGTCGCCGTCTTCGACGAGCACACCCCCGAACTGCTGCTGCGCGACCTGCGGCCGCACGTGTGGGTCAAGGGCGGCGACTACGGCACCGAACGCCTCCCCGAAGCCGCCACGTTGGAGGAGTGGGGCGGCCGTGTTCTCCTCCTGCCGTACCTGGACGGCCGCTCCACCACCGCACTCGCCCGCCGCGCAGGACGCTCGGCAGGGACGGCAGGGACGGGCGGGACGGGCAGAACGGCAGGGGCGGGCAGGGTGAACGGAGCGGCCGGGGCGGGCGGTTCAGGTGGGGCGAGTGGTTCAGGTGGGGCGAGTGGCACGGCCGGGGTCGCCAATCCGGGTGGCGATGCGGCGGGTTCGGACGGGCGGGACGGGCCCGGCGGGCCCGGCGGGCGGTCCGGGGTGGAGTCGTGAGCGGGAGCGGCCCCGGCGCGCGGGGGCGGCGGCCCGGCGGCGGCCCGGCCCGCGGCGAGGAGGGCGAGGGGCGGCCCGTCGCGCTCCGTACGGGTGCCGGGACCCGGGCCGGGACGCCCAGGACGCTGGTACTGCGGGCGCTGGGACTGGGCGACCTGCTGACCGCCATACCGGCGCTGCGGGCGCTGCGGCGGGCCCACCCCGCACACGAACTGGTCCTGGCCGCACCGGCGTGGCTGGCCCCGGCGGCCCGCGCCGCCCAGGTCGCCGACGTGCTGCTGCCCGCGGGCGGCACGGCCCGCGAGGTCCCCGCCGCGCTCGGCTGGCCGTGGCCGCCACCCCGGCTGGCCGTCGACCTGCACGGCAACGGAACGCCCAGCCGCGACGCGCTCGCGGCGAGCGCACCGGCACGCCTGCTCGCCTACGCGGAGAGCTCGGCACCCGCCTGGCGGGAGAACGAGCACGAACGGCTGCGCTGGTGCCGCCTGCTGCGGTGGTACGGCATCCCCGCCGACCCCGGCGACCTGCTGCTCGGCGGCCCCGAGGTGCCCTCGCCCGCACCGGGCGCCGTGGTTGTGCACCCGGGAGCCGACGCGGGCGCCCGGCGGTGGCCGGCCGAACGGTTCGCCCAGGTCGCGCGGGGACTGCGGGCGCGCGGCGACGAGGTCGTCCTCACGCACGGCCCCGGCGAACTCGCCCTGGCGCACGAGGTGGCCGCGCGCGCCGGACTCCCGGCGCGCGCGGTGCCGGGCGGCGCCTCGGGCCTCCCCTTCGAGCTGCTGGCCGCGCTGGTGGCCAGGGCCCGCGCCGTGGTGGTCGGCGACACGGGCGTCGCTCACCTCGCCTCCGCTCTCGCCGCCCCGTCCGTCGTCCTGTTCGGCCCCGTCTCCCCCGCGCTGTGGGGCCCGCCGCCGCACCCACGGCACCAATCGCTGTGGCGCCCCTCCCCCGGCGAGGGGCCGCGCCCCGGCGACCCGCACGGCGCCCGCCCCGACCCCCGCCTGCTGCGGCTGCACCCGGCCGACGTGCTCGACGCCTGCGCGCGCCTGGAGGACCCGGCCCCGCGGCCACCCGGCGAGGCATGCCCGCCCGGCAGGGACCCGGGGGAGGCGAGCACCGGTACGACGGGCACGCGCGGCGCGCGGGAAGGCGGCGGGTCCGGTGACGTCGCCGCGCGCGACGCGGCGGAGGGAACGGTGCCCGCCGGCGCCGCGCCCACCGCGGGCCGGGAGGGCGGAGCACCGTGAGTTTCCGACGGGCGCTGCTGACGGGGTGGTTCAGCTTCGAGGACGGAGAGGCGACCGCCGGGGACGTGCTGGCGCTGCGCCGCGTCGAGGGCGTGGCGCGGGAGGCGGGGCTGGCCTACGACGTGGCGTGGAGCCCGGCGTTCCGGCCCGGCGAGCTGTCGCTGGCCACGGTCCGCCCCGAACGCTACGACCTGCTGGTCTTCGCCTGCGGGCCGCTGCACGGCCCGCAGGTCGCCGCCCTGCACGAGGAGTTCGCACACTGCCGCCGCATCGCCGTGGGCGTCTCCGTCATCGACCCCGGGTCACGTGCGGTGCGCGGTTTCGGGGAGGTGATCGCCAGGGACGGGCCGCCGCCCACCGACCCGAGGCCCGACCTGTCGGCGGGCACCCGGCCTCCCCGGGAGCCGCCCTGCGTGGTGGCCACCGTGCTGACCTCGGGACAGCACGAGTACGCGGGGCAGCGCCGCCACGAGGAGACCGTGCGGCGCCTCACCGCGTGGCTGGGGGCGCACGACTGCGCGCGGCTGCCGCTGGAGACGCGGCTGGACACCCGCGACTGGCGGCTGTGCGCCACCCCCGAGCAGGTGGACGCCCTCCTGGCCAGGACCGACCTGGTGGTGACCAACCGCCTGCACGGGCTGGTGCTCGCGCTGCGCGTGGGCGTGCCCGTCATCGCCGTCGACCCCGTGGCGGGCGGCGCGAAGGTCAGCGCCCAGGCGCGGGCGCTCGACTGGCCCGCCGTGATCCCCGCCGAGCGGCTTGACGGGGAGACCTTGCAGCACTGGTGGGACTGGGCCCGCGCCGAGGGCCGCGCCCGGGCCGCCGCCCACGCCGCGGCGCCACCCCCCGACACCCTGGCGGGGCTGCTGCACCGCGCCCTCGGCGGCTGACTCACGGTGACGCGGGCCGCCTCTCGGTGACAGATGCGGGCTCACGGTGACGCGGGACCGACTCACGGTGACGCGGTCCCACCGCTCGGCATTTCGTCCCGTTTGACACTTTTGGGCGGCCGGATGGGAGCCTGTTGTGGTGAGCGGACGCCGGACACGGAGCCGGCACCGACAGCGGAGGGACACCGCACCATGACCGAGGAACTGCACGGCAAGAAGGTCGCCATTCTCGCCACCGACGGGGTCGAACGCGTCGAGCTGGAGGAGCCGCGCGGCGCGCTGCACGGCGCCGGCGCGGAGACGGAGCTGGTCTCCCTCCACACCGGTCAGATCAACGCGCGCCAGATGGACATCGACCCGGCGGGCACCTTCCCCGTGGACAAGCAGGTGGCCGACGCCGCCGTACGGGACTACGACGCCCTGCTGCTGCCGGGCGGCACCATGAACCCGGACCAGCTGCGCACCGACCCCGACGCGGTGCGCTTCGCGCGGGAGTTCATGGAGGCCGGCAAGCCCGTGGCCACCATCTGCCACGGCCCCTGGACCCTGGCGGAGGCGGGCACACTCAGCGGGCGGCACCTCACCTCGTGGCCGAGCATCCGCACCGACCTGCGCAACGCGGGCGCCGAGGTCGTCGACGAGGAGGTCGTCGTGGACGGCCGGCTCATCTCCAGCCGCGGCCCGCACGACCTGCCCGCCTTCTGCAACGCCGTCGTACGGGAGTTCACCGGCGCGCTCCAGCCCGCCTGAGGCCCACCCCGCGGGCAGGCAGCGGAGGTCGTCCGCTCCGGCGCGCCGCCCGGCGAGGTGGAGGGACCGACCGGGCCTGGCCTGCACCGGCTAGGCCCCCTCGGTCCCTTCGGCCTGGTGGATGTGCAACTCGCCGTTCATGACGGTGTAGACGCTGGCGTTGTCGCTCGCCGTGTTGGTCTGGGTGTCCGGGGTGTTCCCGGGCTCGTCCCCGGCCCCCGACGCGCCGCCGGCCGGGGCGTGTCGGATCTCGAGACGGTTGTCGTGACCGGCCACGACGGGGCCGGAGGCGTCACCGCCGACCCTGACCGAGTAGCTGTTGTCCGGTGCGGGTGCCATGGGGTCTCCTTGTCGTCGCAGGCGGAAGAAGGCGGCCGGTGTCACCGCACGCGGGTGATCGTTCGCGTTCCACAGGTGTAGCACTGCATGCTCTGGGAGGACCCCGGACGCAGCTGTTCCGTGTACTGGCCGGTGTCGCTGTCGTCCCCACCGGCGAGGGTGATGGTCGCACTCAGGTCCAGTCGGCCGCACGAGCCGTTGACCTTCGCGGACACCGACGGATTTCCGCGATAGGTGCCGTTGCCGCCTCTGAACTCCGCGGTGGTGAAACCACCGGTGCAGGCAGCGAACTTCATGGTGTAGACGCCAGGCGCCTTTTCGGAGAGCGAGAAGACCTCCCCCCGACTGTCTCGCCACGTCCCGGCGAGCCCGGTGGGGGTGGGGGTCGGGGTCGGTTCCGGAACCGGTTCCCGCGTGAACGTCGGCTCCGGCGGCTCGGTGGTCTCCTCGCGCGGTGCCGGGTCCGGCGCGTCGCGCGTAGGCAGGTCCAGCCTCGGCGTCGGAGTGTCCCGGAGCGGTGTGGGGGTCTCCAGCGTCGCCAGGTCCTTCCGCCCCTGCGACTCCTGGTGCTTCTCGTAGGCGATCCCGCCGATGGCGACGGCGGCGACGACGGCGATCGTGGTCAGCACCGCCGTGCCCACGGAAGCGCCGCCCGTGGCGGCGGCCCCCGTCGCGGCCGAGGAGCCCGCGTGGGTGGCGCCCGCTGTGCCGCCGGCTCCTCCCGCGCCGGACGGTACCTGCGCCGTCGTGGCGCTGGACACGTCCGGCGCGGGGCCTGGACCGGCCGGGCCCTGGGCGAACTCCCCCGTGTGAGCCGCCGGGTGGTCGGTCAAGCCGGGATCGACCGTGGAGCCGCCGTCAGGTGCGGCGTCCGGGGTGGCATGGGGATCGGGGCCGGCGTCGGGAGTCGCGGTGGTGTCGGGGGTCGCGGTGGTGTCGGGGGTCGTGCCGCTGTCCGCGGGGGCGCCCTGTCCGGTCTGCCCCGCGGTTCCGTCACCGTACGACCCCGGATCGCCGGACGAGCCGGGGTCACCGTGCTGGGGCGCGTCACCGGTCGAACCGGTGACGTCGGAGGAAGACGGGTCGGCGTTCGGGGCGCTGCCGCCGTTCGGGGCCGTCGCGGCGCCTCCGTCGGGTGCCACCGAGGGCGGGGCGGGCGCGTACTGCCCCGCGCCCGCCGCGGCGTCGGCGCCGACATGGTCACCGATTTGGCGCCAGAGCACCACGGCCTCGGACAGCAGGATCCCGGCCACGACACGCCGCCCGGTGACGAGGCTCCGCACGCCGCTCTCGTGGGTGAAGTAGGCGACCGCACGGGTGTCGCCCGTGCGCTGGGCCGCTTCCAGGCCGATTTCGAGCATCCGTCCCCACGCGTCGGTCCGCAGCGCGCGGGCCAGAGCGGGGGCTGCGGCGCGTGCGAGGTCGACGGTGAGGTCGGGGCGTCCGGCGTGCTCGGCCAGTTCGGCGGCCGCCTCCAGGGCGCGCGCGTGGTCGGCGACGTCGGCGGGCGGGGTGGACGGCTGCGCGGCCCACCGCGCGAGATGGAGGCACAGGGGTTCGACGGGGAACGGTTCCGGGCGGCGTTCCCGCACGGCCTCCACGACGTCGGCGGCGCACCGGTGCCCGACCCCCGTGACCGTGGCGAGGCCGAGGTCCACGAGGCGTCCGCACACGGCGGAGGCGTCGGGCACCTCGGTCAGTGCGCTGATGTGCGCGGCGGCGAGTTCGGCGCCGGCCAGGGTCGCCAGGAGGTGCAGCACGTTCGCGGTGTCGCGGTCCAACTGGTCGAGGAGCAGCGGCAGCAGCTCCGCGCTCGCGCCGGGCCGTGGCAGCAGCACGCCGCCGGAGCCGTCCCGCCGGGCGAGGGCCGCCGCGCGCAGAAGCAGCAGGGGCACTCCCTCCGCCGCCTGCCACAGCTCGGCGGCGGCCTGCGCTTCCTCGGGCCGGGGGCGGCCGAGTTCGCGGGCCAGCAGTTCCAGGCCCGCTGCCCGGTCCAGCCCCTTGATCTCCAGCGCCGTGCCCGCGCCGAGCAGTACCCGCTCGCGGCTGGTGAGGACGAACGTGGCGTCGGGCGCCGCGTCCATGAGTTCCTGTAACTGCTCGGTGGTCAGATCGACGTCGTCGAGGTAGACCGTCACCTCCACACCGGCCATCAGGCGGCGCAGTTCGGTGCCGGAGGGGGCGTATCCGTCGGTGTCGTAGCAGGCCTCGAAGAGGTCCTGGGCCAGGTCCCTGGGTTCCCTGTGGGTGGCGGACAGGAGCAGCACGCCGTCGGGGCCGGGCGACAGGTTGCGCGCGGCGTGGCGGAGCAGGGTGCTCTTGCCGACGCCGGGAGGCCCCCACAGCAGCACCGGGCCGCCGGAGCCGACGGCGTCGGCCAGGGCCGCCAGTTCCGCGTTCCGGCCCAGCGGGGTCTGTCGCCGCCCGGGCAGCAGGCTGACACGGTCCCGGCGGACGGGCCGGGGCCGCTGCCCCGCCATCAGCAAGGTGACGGCGGACCCGTGCTGGGCGTCCACCACCACGTTGTGGTGTCCCGCGATCACCGGCCCGCTCGCGGCACCGCCGATGTCCACCCGGTACCCGGCCGCCTGGCCCGGTTCCCGCGCGCCGCCCTGTCCGGAGCCGGTGGTCGCCGCGTCGTTGTGGTCTTCCGGCTGTTCCATGCCTCACCACCGCCTTCCCGGGCCGCGCGTCCACACGGCCCGTGTCCTCGCCCCTCGGTCTCCGTGCCCCTCGGTCTCCGTGCCCCTCGGTCTCCGTGCGCCTCGGTCTCCGTGCGCCACACTAGGAACGGTCCGGTGCGGCGATCCCGTCACACGACGGTTTCTGCTCGATTCCTCCACCGTCACGGGGCGGCGAACGCCACGCCGCGCAGCAGGGCGAGATCCTCCACCGTGATGGACCGGTACCCCGTGGAGATCACGCCCGTCTCGCGGAGCCTGCGCAGCGCCTTGTGCACGGTGGGTTCCGCCGCACCGGACAACGTGGCCAGCTCCGGCTGGGTGAGGGGCCAGCGGATGACCGCCCCGGCGCCCAGCGGCTCCCCGTACGTCATCGCGATCTGGTGCAGTACCCGGGCCAGCCGGGTACCGGCGTCGCATCCGGCGAAGTCGACGCGGTGCCTGTTGGCGGCGCGCAGCTTGGTCACGATGGAGGCGTTGACGGCGTGCGCGATCCGCGGCTCCCTGCGCAGGCAGTCGAGGAAGTCGCCACGGGTGACGAGCCTGGCGGCCACGGCCCCGCACGTGGTTACCGTCGCCGAGCGCGGGCCGCCGTCCACGGCGGCGAACTCGCCGACCAGGTCGCCGCCCATGCGCACCGCGAGCAGCGCGTCCCGCCCGTCATGGGTACGCGCGGTCACCTTCACCACGCCGCCGAGCAGGACGAGGACGAAACCGGTCGGCTCCGCCTCGCGGATGAGGACACGGCCGGCCTCGTACCTGGTGTGCACACCCAGGGCGAGCAACTGGTCGCGCGCGGCACCGCCGAGACCGCCCAGCAGACTCGGCGCGGGCCAGCCGGGGCCGGCCCGGGACCGTCCACCGCGGGCGTTCCGACAGGCGCCTGCGTCCCCCACACGTCCCCCCTGGCTCGCTGCTTCCCGCACCAGTGTGCGCCGCGCGACGCGCCGCGGGTGGGGTCTTCACCGACAACCGGCCCCGCGAATTTCGGCCGAATCCCGTACGACTACGGGATCCGGGCGCCACCGAGCGGGCATCGTGGCGCTCGGCGGACACGGGCACGCCAGGAGTCACCTCCGCCACCGTGCCGCCGCTGCCGTGGTGCCGCCGCCGTCATGGAGGAGCGCATGGAACCGAGACTGGAACACCGGGCTCTGCTGGCCGTCGACATCGCGCACTCGGCGGCGCGCGGCAACGTGGCGCTGCACCGAATCCGCGACGTACTGCGCGAGTCGCTCCGCGAGGCCCTCGAAGAGAGCGGCATCGACTGGGACGCCTGCCTCAGGGACGACCTGGGCGACGGTTTCCGGATCACCGCGCCGCCCGGCGTCCGCAAGAGGCGGCTGATCCATCCACTGCTGCCCGAACTCGCGGTCCGCCTGCGCGCCCACAACCGCATGGCGGGCCCCCTGACCAGCATCAGGGTCCGTGTCGCGCTGCACGCGGGAGACGTCTGCCTCGGTCGGGACGGCCAGGTCACAGGACGTCCCCTCGAAGTCCTCGCCAGACTGCTCGACGCCCGGCAGGCGCGGGCCGCCCTCGACGCGGCCCCCGACACCGTGACCGCCTCACTCCTGATCTCGCAGCACTTCTACGACGAGACCGTGCGCCACGGCTACCCCGGCATCGAACCCGAGACGTTCGGCAAGGTCACCCTCGCGGAGAAGGAGCACGCCGCGGACGCGTGGCTGCACCTGCCCGGGTACACGGGCCCCCCGCACACACCCGAACCCGACGCCACCACCGCCCCGGCCGACGAGTCCCCGGCCGCTCCGGCCCCGGCCGACGAGGCCCCGGCCGCTCGGGCCCCGGGAAAGATGGTCAACCGGGCGTCGGGCAACGGGGTCGTCTACGCGACACAGCACGGCACGCAGAACATCCACCTCACCCGCGGCCAGTGAAGGAGCGTCCGTGACCCAGGAGTTGGCGGCCCTCGCCGAGACGGGCGCCGCGGCGGTCGTCGCGGCCATGGCGACGGACCTGTGGCAGAACACGAGAGGGGCCGTCCTGCGCCTCTTCCACCGCGACGAGACCCACGACCGCCGGGCCGCGATCGCCACGCAACTCGACCGCAACGCCGCCCTCGTCGACGAGGCCACGGCACCCGACGACGTCCGGCGGACCCTCCTCGGCCTGTGGACCCTGGAACTGACGGCTCTCCTGGAGCGGTCCCCCTCGTGCCGCCAGGACCTGGCCAGCCTGGCCGCCGAGGTCGGCGCCGCCCTCCCCCAGGAACGCCGCACCGTCCTCTT
Source organism: Streptomyces diacarni (assembly GCF_003323715.1). Lineage (GTDB taxonomy): Bacteria > Actinomycetota > Actinomycetes > Streptomycetales > Streptomycetaceae > Streptomyces > Streptomyces diacarni. The sequence continues at coordinate 89,766 of NZ_QOIN01000035.1, read as the reverse complement.
CGCGCAGACCAACGACGCCAGAGACTCCGGCACGATCATCGCCGTCCAACACGGCGACCTCCACGCCTGAGGGCCGGGCTCGCCACCAGGGCATGCCGCCTTCCCGGCCCCCACCCCCGGGGGGGCCTGCACCGCTCCTCAGGTTTGTCCACCTCGTAGGTGCGAGGGCCGCTGTCGGCCCGCTGCGCCCTACTATCGGTGCCGGCGCCCATGCGTGCAGACATTGGTGGCCGGTCGGACGCACCGGCCTGTACACGAGGGGATTTCATGACTGTAAGGAAACTGATCGCCCGCGCGGTCGCGGTCGCGCTGATCGCGGGCGGTGGCGTCGGGGCTGCGGCAGGGACAGCGGCAGCAGTCGATGCGGGCGACCAGACAGCCGCCGGACACTCGACCACCCTGCCGGACGACAACGAGGGCGGCCCGGGCCACGGCGGGTTCGCGCCGGGCGACAACGGCGGCCAACCGGGCAACGGCACGTTCGCGCCGGGCGACAACGGCGGCCAACCGGGCCACGGCGGGTTCGCGCCGGGCGAGAACGGAAGCGGCCCGGGCGGCGGCGTGTTCGCTCCCCGGGTGCTGGGAGATGACGACGGCGCCTGGGGCTAGACGAGACCGCGGACCGGGGGCGCCGGGTGGTGGCGGGTGCGGGCCAGCGTGAGCAGCGTCCACGCACCCAGGTAGACGGTACGAGCAGCGCGGGAGGGTGGCGTTTGGCCAGCCAGATCCGGTTGCGCCCCGGAAGCCGCCCTGCGCTGCTGTCCGAGCGCACGTGTACCGCCCTCACGCACCGCCGGGAGCCCCGTTGGGGGGTGGATTCCGGCGACGGTGCGTGAGGGGTCACTGGGCTGTCGGTGAGGGCGGTGGGGGGCGCGTGTGAGGGCACCCATAGGGGCCACGTCACATACGAAACGGCTTCGGATGTCCATTTTGCCCCCGCTGGGGGTCAAGACAGCGGAGCACCTCGCCGCTCGGCGAATCGGACGAAGCGGGATAGTACGTCACATAGTTGTCGTGGTGGGGAGCCGGTCCGCAGGGTGGGCCCAGGTCGCGACGAGACCGGGCACGGAGCCCGGGGAGCGCGGCCGGATGTGTCCCCCTTCGAAAGGCATCCCGCTCGCATGCGTACTGCTCTGCGCAACACCAAGCTGTCCACCGGCCTGACCGTCCTGGGTGCCGCCGGTATCGCCACCGCCACGCTGACCGGCACCGCCCACGCCGCCACCCAGGACGAGGCGAAGCCGGCCAAGCCCGCCTCCTACGCGGTCAAGGTCGACGAGGTCGCCAAGGCCGACGCCGCCGCGCACGCCCCCAGGCCGGGGACGAAGCCCGCCACGGCCGACGCGAAGGACGAGGCCAAGCCCGAGAGCTCCGAGAGCAAGGCCAAGGCCGAGGGCAAGGCGGAGACCAAGGCCGAGGCGAAGGACGGCAAGTCCTACCCCGACAATCTGGACGGCTGGATCCGTGAGGCCAAGGCCATCATGGACAAGCACGACATCCCCGGCTCCTACGACGGCATCAAGCGCAACATCATCCGCGAGTCCGCCGGCGACCCCAACGCGGTCAACGACTGGGACGTCAACGCTCAGAAGGGCACCCCTTCCAGGGGCCTGCTCCAGGTGATCCAGCCCACCTTCGACCAGTACCACGTCAAGGGCACCGCCGATAAGCTCACCGACCCCGTGGCCAACATCGTCGCCGCCTGCAACTACGCCGCCGACCGCTACGGCACCATGGACAACGTCGACTCCGCCTACTGAGCAGAAGGCCCCAACAGCCGACAACCGCACAGGCACCACGCACATACACGCGCGCACGCATGCGACACCCCGAGCGGGTGGGAGGAACACCCTCCCACCCGCTCGTCGCATGCGCGTGACGGTGCGACGCGTCCCCTCAGGGGGCCATCAGACCGCGCGCCACCAGCACCAGCGCCGCCTCCTCCGGTGGCGGGAAGCCCAGCCGGTTGTGGGCCATGTGGACGTGGTGGAGCAGCAGCTCGGCGCGGGGCACGGGGACGCGGGTCACGGTGCAGCGGTCCAGTACCCCGCGGGTCACCCGCACGTGCGCGTCCAGTCGGGCGCGCACCGCGCCTTGGGGCCACGGTGCGTCGCGTACCGCTGACGCCAGGGAGTTGAGCCGCTGCCTGGTCTCGTCGGCCGGGAGGGCCATCCGCAGGCGGGCCAGCCAGCGGCGGCGGTGGGCCGTCCAGAAGGCGTCCCTCTCGCCCGGGGCCAGGCAGGCGGTGACGAGGGCCTGGGTGAGGGCCACGGCGGCGGCCGCGCGGGCGTGCGCGGCGGGGTGGGCCACCAGGTCCGTCTCGGCCAGCAGGGCGCAGCCGTCGGTGAAGACGTCCTCGGCGAGGTGGATGCCGTGGACGCCGCCGTACTTGGCCAGTTCGGGCGCGTACGGTGCGGGGCTCACGCCGACGGGCTGGCGGCGCGGGGCCATGCTCGGTTCGGCCGGCAGCAGTCCGCCGCCCGCCTCCCCCGCGTGGCCTTCCGCGCCCTGCGGCAGGTCCGTCAGCAGGGCGCGCAGCTCGTCCGTGCGGGCGTGCAGGGCGTCGGCCTGGTCGGGGGTGCAGCGCAGGCGCAGCCGCAGGTGGTGGCCCGTCGCGTCCCAGAAGCGCAGGAAGTGCCAGGCGGGCGCGTCCAGCTCGGCGGCGCGGGCCGCCAGCCAGGGGAGGGCGGCGCGGACGGCGGCGTCCATGGCGCCGGGGCCTCCGGGGTAGGCGCGCACGTACCACCAGTCCGCCGCCGGTGCGCCGGGGACGTCCCCCGGCGCCGCGTTCTCGCGGGACGGGGCGGCGTACGCGCGTGGCGGCCGGGTCGCCGTCCCGGTGCCGCTCCCGGTCCCAGGGCCGGTGCCGGTGCCGCTCCCGGTCCCAGGGCCGGTGCCGGTCATCGGTTCTCCTCCCCGTCGGCCCAGTGCAGCAGCACGGCGTGTTCGGCGGCGCGCCGTTCGCCGTCCGCGTCGTGCAGCGGGTGCTGGTGGTGTGCGGGCAGTGCCTCGACGAGCCGCAGGTGCCCCGTGTCCGGGGTGATCCAGTGGGCCAGTACGTCGAGCGAGACGGCGGAGTCCAGCCGGATCCACAGGGGTTTGCGGTCGTGGTCGGGGGACATGCCGCCGTTCGCGGGGAGCAGGTAGGCGAACAGTTCGCGCGGCATGCCGTGCCGGCGGCGGAACGCGTCCGCCGCCGCGACGGCGTCCGCGTCGGTGGCGTCCGCGCCGAGGAGCGGCAGGTGGCCGACGGGGACGATCCACTGGGCGCGCCGTGTCACCACACCACCCGCGCCGCCGTCGCCCTCGCCCCCGTCGCCGGGCGTGGTCAGTGTCTGCCGTTCCAGGGCGGTCACGCGGTCGGGCTCGCGGGGCAGCTGGAAGGGCATGCGGTAGTCGGACAGGGGCGAGCCGTTGACCCACGGGTCGGAGAGGATCGCCAGGAAGCGGGCGAACTTCGGGAACAGGTGGGTGGGCACCAGCCCGGTGTACGCGGCGGCCAGCGGAAGCCCGTCGGGGGCCAGCAGGGTGAGGGTGTCCTGGCCGGGGTCGTGGACGAGGCGGACCTCGGTCAGGTCGAGGGCGCCGGGTCCGTCGAGTTCGCCGGGCAGGGTGAGCGGTGGCAGCAGTCCGGCGGACTGGGCCTGCGCGGTGCCGCACTCGGTCCACAGGACGAGTTCGTGGTGGTGCGCGGCGTGCGGCCACAGGCGGCGCACGTGGCCGCGCAGCGCGTCGGCGAAGTCGTCACCCAGCAGCCCCTTGAAGCGGGTGAGGAGCCCGCCGGTGCCGGGGTTGAACTGGTTGACGACGAGCCGCGGCCCGCCCGCCCCCTCGGGCCGTTGCGGACCGTACGGGCGCGCGGCGATGTGCTGGACCAGCAGGGCCGCCGACGGGGAGGCGCTGCTGGGCCCGACCGGCAGCCACGCGCGCTCGGCCGGGTCCTCGCGGGCGGCGAGGTCGAGGCGTACGGCGCGCTCCATGCCGGGGTCGCGGTCGGTCTCGGTGCCGCAGCGCATGGCGAAGCCGAGGACGTCCTCGCAGGTGCCGCCGCTGCCGTGGTCGGCGACGAAACGGCGCACCAGTTCGTCGTAGAGGTGGGAGCGGAACAGCCGGGGCCTGAGTGCCTCGCCCAGCCGGCGCAGGTCGGCGGCGGTTTCGGCGTCGTCGAGCACCGGCGGGAGCCGCAGGTCGCAGGCGGCGTCCTCGTACCAGACCTCGGTCGGCTCGAACCGGTCCCAGCCCGCTGCCCGCGCCCAGCCCCTGCCCAGCTCGCGCACGCGCGAGACCGCGGCGGCGCGCCGCCGCGGCCCGTCGGCGGGGGGTCCGGCCGCCTCCGGGGCCGCCTTGGATGCCGCACCCGGAACGGCCCGGACGGCGGTGGTGCGCCGGTCGTCCGTCATCGCTTCGCGCTCGCCCTCGAGGGCCCGCAACTCCCTGACGACGTCCAGCCCCGAGCGCCCCGGACCCGGGGCGTCCTCCGGGGTACGGGGAGGTTCCGGGAGCTCCAGGTGGCTCGTCAGGTCCAGCAGGACCCGCATCGCGTCCTCGCCGCGCTGCCACGGCGCGAGGGGGGAGAGTACGCCGGTGTCGAGCAGGCGGTGGAAGCGGCGGAAGGGGTCGGCGCCGCCGAGTGTGCGCAGCACCGACGCGTGGCCGAGGGAACCGTCGTCGCCGGCGCGGGCGAGGGCGCGGGCCCAGTCGGCGGCGGCTCCGGCCTCCACCACGTGGTCGTTGCGCCAGGTGACACCGCCCGTGGCGACGTACTCGGGGTGCAGCATCAGGGAACGCGCGGGCTCACCGGGCCCGGTGCGGGCGGTCGCCGGGCGGACCGGGGCGGGGCGGTAGCGCAGCAGGGGTGCCGTCTCGGGGGCGCGGGCCAGCGCGTACAGGGCGGTGAGGGCGAGAGTGGCCGAGACCTGGTGGACGGCGTGCCCGGCGTGGCCGCGGCCGGGTACGCCCACGGTCGTCAGCCTTGCGAAGGGGCTGGTCTTGGCGGCGGCGCGGACGGTGTACGAGTAGAGGGTGCGCAGCGCGCGCTGCCGCTTGCGGGGGCGGCGGGTGTTGCCGTAGCGCACCCAGTCGGGGGTGGCCAGGGCGAGGGAGTCGGCGAAGCCGGGCGCTTCGAGGGCTGCGGTCAGGGTCTCCTCGGCGGCGGCCCGGTCGTCGGCGAGCGCCGCGTCGAGTGCGGTGGCGGTCGCCTGCCGGGCGGAGGTCAGCGCCTGCCAGCGGGCGAGCGCCTCGCGGGTCTCCTCGTCCGCGTGCGCGGCGACGCGTGCGCCGGTCGTCTCGTCCCAGCCGAAGGGGGCCAGCCGGTGGGCGGCGCGGCGGGCGGCGAGGACCTTGCGGCGCAGGGAGGTGGCGCCGTCACCGGCCGCGTCCAGTACGGGCACGAGGGCGTAGAGCGCGTCCTCCACCCGCGGGCGCAGCTCGTCGAGGGCGGCCTGCGCGTCGGCGTGCTCGTCGAGGAGCGCGGTGGTGCGCTCCGCGGGGCGCGGGCAGAACGCGGCGGGCAGTCCGGCGACCCGGGTCACCGCCACGCCGCCCAGCGCGGGAACGGCCGAGGCGGTGCCCGGCGCGGCGGGCCGCGCGGTGGCCGGCCCGGCGTCGGGCCCGGCGTTCGTCCCGGGAGCGGTCCCGATCCCGGCCTCGCCGGTCGGGTGCGCGGTGCCGGTACCGGTGCCGGTACCGGCACCGTTCTGCGCCTGGAGGTTGCGCACGGTCGTCGTCACTGGTTCCACATCCCCTGGATGCCGCTGTACGAGAACGCCGTGCCGCGCACCGCCGCGTAGGCCAGCACCAGCACGTACAGCGTGCACAGTGCCCCGTAGGCCAGGTGCAGCCGCCGCGCGGCCGGTGTCATGGCCGCCAGGTGGGAGGGCAGCGGGCGGCGCAGCAGCACGTGCTTGAGCAGTCCGAAGGCGCGGCCGCGTGCGTCGACGGTGCCCATCCCGGCCTCCAGGGCGGCGTAGCCGTCGCTGGGCAGCAGCGGGTTGAGGTTGGTGATGACGCTGAAGACCTGGAAGACGAGCATCGTGGCGGCCACGGTCGCCACCGTGCCGTTGGCGGTGACGGCCACCAGCGCGGTGATCCCGGCGACCCAGCCGTCGTTGACGGGCCCGGCCAGTGCCAGGACGACTCTGCTGCCCCGTTCCCGCAGCCGGTAGGCGTCGGTGCGGTCGACGTAGGCGAGCGGCATGAAGTAGAAGAGCAACGCGAACCCGAAGCCCCGGACGGGCACTTTCAGGATCTGCGCGACCATCGCGTGCGCCGTCTCGTGCAGCACGATCTGGATCAGGAAGAGCACGAACGCGATCAGCGTCGTCCAGTGGGCGAGCCTGGGGTCGGCCGAGGGGCCCGCGAACAGGGCCCACACGGCGACGAGGGTGCCCACGACGCCGCCCGCGAGGTGCACGCCCGCCAGCGCGCTGCCGGACACCTTGCGCAGGACGGCGGCCGGCGGCTCCAGCAGCCGGGGCATCACCGTGCGGCTGACGACGAAGCGGGGCATCATCTGGCTGCGCTTGCCGCGCCGCCCTGCGTGGTGGGCCCGCTGCGGCGTGGGCGAGCCGTCGAGCAGCCCGCTGTCGTAGAGGTTCTGCACGAAGCGGTCCAGCTCGGTGCGGGCCGCCTCGGGTGTCTTGGCGCCGCGCTGCGTCATCAGCGTGGCGATGTCCTCCAGGGACCGGGAGCCGTCGAGCCGCTGGACGAGCCCGGCGGCCGACCGGCTGAGCCGGTGGTAGATGCCGGAGTCCGCGTCGTAGAGCAGCGGGTGGTCGTCCATCCCGCGGATGACTTCCAGGCCCTCGCGGAGTTTCGGTCGGGTGAGGGTCTCCATGCACAGCTCCTGTGGTGGCACGTCTCCCGGTAGCGGTTCGGCAGGCGGACCGCGGCTAGCCTGAGCGTGCTCGCGGGTCGTGTCCGCGAGCACCCGGTTCCGGGGCGCTTCGCCCGCTCCGGAACCGGGGTTCACCTCAGCGCGCGGTCCGGTGTTCGCGTGTCACCGGGCCGCTGGACGAACGGGATCTCCCGTGCGTCAGTTGCCGTTGGAGGAGAAGCAGCCTGCCGTGCCCAGACAGGCGGCGGGGCAGCTGCCGCAGCCTGCGGTGGCGGCGCAGCCGAAGGTGGTGAAGGGGCTGTCCGACTCGGGCAGTGCCTCCAGTTCCAGGTCTTCGGCCCACAGTTCGAGCTCGACGCTGTTGTCCATGTGTGTCACCTCCTGTGTGCGACTCGTGATCCGCGGGGGTGCTCCCCCGGCTTGCGGTGGCGCCGTGCGATCAGCCGTAGCTGGAGGCGCACGACGAGGAGGAGGCGGTGCTCCAGGGGCAGGACGCGGAGCCCGCGGTGGTGGCGCTGGACCACGTGCTCAGCGCGGTGCCCTCGCTCAGTTCCTCGACGGCGAGGTCGTCGTCGAACGCCTCGACGAACAGGTCGAGGTCGTCGCTGTTCTGCATCTCTCATCTCCTTTCTGCGGAAGGGGTGTCGGGTGGGGCGCTGTCAGGTCCTGGCGCGTCAGCCGATGCAGGACGCGCTGCCGACGGTGGCAGCGGACGAGCCGGGGCAGGACGCGGTCGACGCGGAGCCCGCGCAGGCGAAGCAGCCGCCGGGCGCGTTGCCGTCCGGCAGTTCCTCGACGGCGAGTTCCTGGTCCTCGATGTAGAGGTCGAGTTCGAGGTTGTCCATGGCTTCCATGGGTGCTCCTCTTCCTGAGTAGGCCTGATCCGGCGGGTTGGTCAGCCGTAGCTGGAGACGCTGGACGCGCTGGACGCGCTGGACGCCGGGCACGACGCGGTGCTGGCGCTGGTCGAGGTGGAGAAGCTGGCCAGTGCGTTGCCCTCGGGCAGCTCTTCCAGGGCCAGTTCGTCCTCGGCCACCGCGTACAGGTCGATGACGTCTTCCATCGCGCATCCCTCCTTTCCTTCTCGGTGGTCTTCCACGGGCACCGGGCGGTGCCGGGTCGGTGCCCGGCCGCCAAGGACGGCGGCCGGTCGTGCATCCGTCGGCCCGTGCCGGGGGACGCCCGTCGCCCCGGGGCGCGCCTTCGGACGATCAGGGGCCGGCCGCCGGCGCTCCGGGGGGCGGCGCGGCGCCGCCGCCGGGCGGGTCCGCGGGCGGGTGGCCGAGCGCGAGCGCGAACACCTGCTGCCTGCTGGTGCCGTCGGAGCGCAGCGGGGTGCGGACGGAGGCGGGGATGAACCCGGCGAAGGCCGAGCCGGTCAGCCCGTGCGAGACGCCGGCGAGCCACATGGTGTGGACGGCGGCGCCCGCGCGGGTCAGCAGCGTCCGGTAGCCGTGGCCGCCGTCGCGCAGTTCGGCGGTGTGCGGGTCCACGGCGACGGAGACGATGGCGGGCGCGTCGCCGAACTCGGCCTGGAGGGTCAGGGTGCGGCGCCGCTCGGGCGGGGGCAGCTCCATGACGGGGCGGGTGGTGCGGGCCGGCCCGTCGAAGCGGTGCACGGCCGGTTCCATACCGGCCACCCGGAAGGCCACCACGGTGATCTCCAGCGGCGTGTAGTGCTGTTCGTCCGGCCACTCCTCGACGTCGGCCGTGACGCCCTCGCCGACGATGTCCGCGAGCAGGGGTGCGGGCAGCGGCTCGGGCGACCACAGCCGGCTCGCGCGCCGGGTGCGGAGGGTGTCCAGCAGGTCGAGCCGTTCGGTTTCGGCCGTGCCGCGGCCGATGCGGGTGTCGGGGCCCAGCGGCCGGGGGTGGTCCGCGCGCTGGGGCGGCACGTCGGCGTGCGGCTGCGCGGGCGCGTGCTGGAAGGACTCGACGAGTTGGAGGGCGAGGTCGTCAGGGGCGATCACAGCGGCCTCCCGAGGTCGGTGACGGCGGTGACGGGTTCGACGCGCGGGTCCGCGCCGAGCGCCGTGGTGACGGTCCGCTCGTCCCAGCGCCGCACCGGGGTGCGCGGCAGGCCGAGCGTGTGGCAGACGCGGCGCAGCGTCGCCTGGGCGCAGCCCGCGTCGAGCAGGGTGACCCGCAGCGCGAACGAGTGGTATTTCTTGGCGACCTTGCCCAGGTTGCCGGTCAGCACCAGGGTCACCGGGGCTCGCCCCGGGAGGCCCGCCGTCGCCTCGGCGCCGGGTGCCAGGAGGGCCAGCCGGTGGCCGCCGGGCACGTACCCGTAGATGCCCGGCGCCAGCCCGGGCACGTCGCGGACGGCGAGGTGGGCGAGGACGGAGCCGATGTTGCCGCCGCTGGGGGTCCAGCGGCGCAGGAAGTCGCCCTCGGGTTCGTGGATTCCGGCGACGGTGGCCAGGACGAGCGAGAGGGTCTCCAGGTCGGTGGTGGCCTCGTCCGCGCCGCGCTGTTCGTAGGGCAGGCCTGCGAGGCGGGTGGTGTCGGGCGCGGGCAGTGCGACCTCGGGGCAGACGGGCCAGGTCTTCTCCTGGCGTTGGAGCGCCAGGTTGGACGGCTTGTAGTGCTGCTGGTGGCCCTTGAGGTCCATGTACTCGTGCGGCGGGAAGCCGATGAAGGCCTCGTAGCGGGCGGCCAGCGGCGCCGTGCCGGGGCCTTCCGGTGCGGGCGGGAGCGCCGAACAGGTGGGGCAGCCGGGGCGGGTGGCGCCGCTGTGGCGGCGCTGGCCCAGGTCGTCGAGGGTGACGGTCCGCCACTGGTTGGGGTAGGGGGAGGGCACCGCGCGGCTCAGGAAACCGAACAGGTCGTGCGCGGCGAGCGCGGCGGTCAGCGCCGCCGCCTCGCCGTCGGTCTCGTGGTCGGCCTCGCCGTCGGTCTCGTTGCCGGTCTCGTGGTCGGCCTCGCCGTCGGTCTCGTGGTCGGCCTCTTCCGCCAGCAGGCAGTCCAGGCACGGCGTGTAGCGGGGGTGGACGAAGGGGCCGAGGTGGGCGGTGCCGTGCGCGGCGGCGATCCGCACGAGGGGGATCTCCCGCTCCCGGCAGACGGCGGCGGCAGCGGCCAACTCGGCCGGCGGCGCGTCCGCGGCGACGGCGAGCGTGGTCCCCTCGGGCGGCACCGCGTCAGGCCCCGAGACGCGGGTGAGGGCGACAGAGGGCGCGAGTTCGTCGGCCAGCGCGGTCGCCGTCGGGCCCGTGCCGTAGAGCGCGACCCGCGCGGACGCCAGCCGCAGCGCCCCCGCCTCCCACGAGGGGTTGGCGCCGGTGGAGTCGCCCATCCGGGAGAGGTAGTCGGCGAGTTCGTCCGCCAGGTTCTCGCCTGCCTCCGCCGCGGGTCCGTCCTGCGGCGGGGTGTCCTCGATGACGCCGCACATCCACAGCAGCGACAGCGCCTTGAAGACGGCGTGCGGGCTGATGCCCAGTTCCTCGGCGAGCGCGGTGCGGTCGCGGGCGCCGTCCAGCAGCGGCAGCAGCCGGGGCAGCAGCGCGGTGGCGGCCTTGCCGCGGAAGACCTGCGGCGCGGGCAGCCCCTCGACGACCAGGCCGCCGCCGGCCTGGTAGCAGGCCACGCCCCTGCGCATCCTGGGCAGTGCGGGCACCGAGAGCTGCGGGTCGCGCAGCGCCGCGGCGCCGGTCTGTTCGGCGGTGAGTACGTCCCCGTTGGCCATCGTCGTTCAGCTCCCCACCGGCGCGGCGTCGGTCAGCGGTTCGAAGATCCGCCAGGAGAGGTCCTCGCCTCCGCGGGCCGGACGGCAGCGCGAGCACTGGTCGACGGCGACGACGCGGTGGCGCGCGGTTCTGCCGTCGGCGAGGTGCACGGTGCGGACGTGGGCGGCGGCCCGCGGCCCCTGACCGCCGGCTGCGCCGCCGTCCTCGGCCCCCGCGGCGGCGGCTTCTTCGTCGAACAGGTCGCGGACGGCGGCGCGGGCCAACGCGACGGCCATGCCGACGTGGTGGGGCGCGTAACCGGTCACGCGCTCCGCACCCGGGTCCTTGGTCTCGCGGCGGCGTGCCTCGGCGGGCAGGGGTGAGCGGTCGTGCTGGGCGCGGCGCCGGGTGAAGCAGCGGTGGCAGGCGCCGGCGCCGGGCGCGACGGCGGGGCCGCAGCGCAGCTCGACCGGCTCCAGCTCGATCGGGAACCAGGGCACGCCCCAGGCGTACGCGGAGCGCTCCACCGCCTCGGCCAGCGCGGGGCGCGGATGGTCGGTGACCAGCACCAGCAGGTCGCTGACCGGCCAGAAACTGGGGTGGCTGCCCTCGTCGGCGCCCATGACGACGGCGCCCGTGTACGCCTTGGCCAGGCGCTCGGTGACGGCGTGTCCGAAGGCGCCCGCCGCGAGAAACAGCGGTCTGCGGGGACCGGTCGTTCCGGTGTGCATCGCTTCTCCTGCCCGGGTGGTGGATGGGGACGCGCGGGTGGCGGCGCGGGGCGCGTCAGGCGAACGGCTGCGGGAGCGGGGTGATCTCGTCCTCGGACAGCACCGGATGCCCCATGGCCCGCGGTGCCTCGTACAGCCTCGGGTGGCCCAGGTAGCGGGCCCGGTGCACGAAGGAGAGCGGCATCAGCTGCGGCACGGCCACCCGCACCGCGGTGGCACCGACCTGGCGCGCCTCGTCGGTCGTCAGGTCGACGGCGACGACCTCGCAGCCCCGGGCGTGCAGGCGCCGCAGCAGCCAGGACAGCACGGTGTGCGGGTCGGTGGCCGTGGGGCGCGGCAGCGCGGACAGCGGCCGTTCCTCGCGCTCGCCCTCCAGCAGGAACGAGAAGCGGTCGCGGGCGGCCAGGGGGCCGGCCTCGGCCGCTCCCCCGACGACGTTGACGAGCTGTTCGTTCCCGCCGTCCGCGTCCGCCTGGCCAGCGGTGGCGCTGGTGGTGACGTGGTGGCGCAGCGCGATGCGCAGCGAGGCGGCCTCGCGGTAGAGCTTGGCGACGGCATCGCCGGGGTCGGGGTCGCAGGTGGCGGCGACGACCTGGGCCAGCGCGGGGTCGGAGTCGGCCAACTGCACCCCGTAGATCACGGGGATGCCGAGGTCGGTGGTGGCGTCGAACAGCTGGGTGCGCACGTGCGGGTTGTCGGCCCGCTCGACGAACTGGCGCTGCTTGGGCGTCAGTCGCCCGACGTCGAGGGTCAGCCGGGGCAGCCGCAGCCGTTGCAGCCAGGTCAGCGCGATCGAGTCGCGTTCGACGACCTCCAGCAGGCCGTTGACGACGGCGGAGGTCACGTCCGTGTGCACGGCGCAGCCAGTGGAGACGGGGTGGCTGACGCGCTCCCCCAGCGCCTCGGGCGGGTTCTTCAGCCACACGTGCACCGCCGGCACCCACACGGGCCGCCGCCGGGTGAAGGACCAGCCGCGTACCCAGCGCATCGGCGCCCGGGGGTCGGGGCCGACCAGGCCGTGTCCGCCGGCCGCGAGTTCGGCAGCCGACAGCCTGGGCCAGGACTCCAGCGGCACCGCCTCGTCGCCGAGTTCCTCGGCGGTCGCCCAGCGGTAGCGGTCCGCGTCGCGGGCGCACGAGGAGTACCGCTCCAGGGACTCGGCGACCGCCAGCAGCGCGGCACGCTCGGGGGAGAGGTCACCGCCCGCGCCGTCGAAGTTGCCGTGCTCGGCGCCCAGGTCCCAGTCCTCGTGCCCGGTCAGCACGTGCCCGGGGTCGCCGAGGGAGGCGGTGAAGATGGGGAAGTCGGGGTCGCCCGGGCTGCCGGGCAGCCGGATGGCGCCGCTGACCAGTCCGTACGGCGAGACGAGGTCGCCCATCCTGCGCAGCGAACCGGGCGGCTCGGCCGTGGCGGCGTCGTACCGTGGCGCGCCCTCTCCCGCGCCCGCGCCCTCGCCGCTGTGCGGGGTTGCCTCGGTCGCGGTCCCGAGCGCGGCGGGCGGTGCGGTGGGGGTCCCGGCGGGCGTGGTCCCGGGTGCGGCGTCAGGTGCGGGTACGGCGTCGGCGTCGGGGCGCTCGGATGTCGTCGTCGGATGCATCAGTTCTTCTTCTCCGTGTCCCAGCGGAAGGCGCGGACGGCCGCGAAGGTCAGCACGGCGGCGGTGGCGGCGATCAGCAGCCAGTCCAGCCACTGCGCGTGCCGGGTGACGCCGCCGGTCACGTCGTGCCGCAGCGCGTCGCCCAGGAGCGCGACCGGATTCCAGGACAAGACGTCCGCGAACCCGTCGGGCATCAGCTCCAGGGGGAAGAGGACGCCCGAGCCCATCAGCAGCAGGGGCGTGAGCAGACCCGAGATGGCGTTGGTCAGCTCCGGTGAGCGCAGGGTGCCGCCGAGGAGGAAGCCCACCGACATCAAAAGCCACATGCCCAGCGCGGTCGTCAGCAGCATCGTCAGCCCGGACAGCGGCGTGAGCAGTCCCAGCGCCGTGGCGGCGACACCCGCCACGGCCAGCAGCGCCAGGCCGAGCGCGCCCCGCGCCGGCAGCAGCGAGGTGAGGATGGCCTGCGGCCTGGCCGGGGTGGTGCGCAGCAGCCGCAGTGTGCCGTTGGCGCGGAGCGAGACGAGGGTGCCCGCGGTGGCGCTGAGGGCCAGCGACATCAGGGCGAAGACGAGAACTCCCGGCACCACGAACGGCATGGGCTCGAACGGCGGTGTGCCGTCGGTGCCCAGCGCGTCGATGCCGCGCCCCTCCCAGCCGGTCTGCGGCAGCGCGTCGCGCAGCGCGGTGACCACCGAGGGGCTCTCCGGGTCGGTGAGGACCCGCAGCGTGTCGCCGTCGGCGGTGGGCGCGACGACCGCGTCCATGCCCTCGGGCGCGCCGCGCGGCGAGTCGAGCGCGGTGACCTTCGACCCGTCACCGAGCGCGTCCGCCAGCTGGGTGGCCTGGCTTCCACTGCCCACCACGGCGATCTTGTACGGGCCGCCCGCCCACGTCAGCTGCATGATCGCGACGAACAGTCCGGCGAGCAGCACCGGGAAGACGACGCTGAAGAACAGCGCCATCGGATCGCGGACCAGCTCCTTGGTCATGCCCTTGGCCAGCGGTGCGAACTGCCCCCGCGTGCCCGCGCCGCCGCCCGTGCGCGGCCCCTCGCCCGGGTGCGCCGCGCGGGCCGTCTCGCGCGCGCCGGCCTCGTCGCCGGACGCGCCGCCCGGACCGTTCGTCCTGGCCGTGCCGGTCTCGACCGTGCTCACTGCTCGCTCCCCTCGCTCGCGCGGGGTCCTTCGGTGCCGGTCGCGGCGAGGAAGGCGTCCTCCAGCGTCGGCCGGTGCACGCGTATGTCGGCCTGGGGCGCCCGCTCCTCGAACCAGGCGACGGCCCGCTCGGGGCGCTCGGTCGCCACGCTGAACCGGGGGGTGCCGCCGCCGCCCGCCCGCTCGTGGACCGCGTCGGCGCCGAAGTGGCCGCGCGCGGCCTCGGCGAGGCCGGCCTGGTCCGACCTGACGGTGACCGTGCTGCCCTGGGTGAGGTCGCGCACGATCCGCGCCGGGGAACCCGAGGTGAGCAGCCGCCCCTCGTGGAGGATGGCCAGCCGGTCGCACATCTCCTCGGCCTCCTCCATGGCGTGCGTGCTCAGCAGGAAGGTCGTGCCGCGGGACCTGGCCCGGTTGATGACCGCCCAGGCGTCGCGGCGGGCGTGCGGGTCGAGCCCGGTGGTCGGCTCGTCGAGGACGACGAGCGGGGTGTTGCCGACCAGCGCGGTGGCCAGCAGCAGCCGCTGCTGTTGGCCGCCGGAGAGCTTCGCGGCGCGGGTGCGGGCCTTCTCCGCCAGGCCCAGCTCCTCGATCAGCGCGGGCACGGGGCGGGGGTCCGGATACAGGGACGCCCACATCCCCAGCGTCTCCTCGACCGTGAGACGCGGGAACAGGCTGGTCTTCTGCGGCTGGAGGGAGAGGGCACCGCCCAGCCACGTGCCGCCGCGCGGCCCGTCCTCGACGTTCCTGCCGAGCACGCTCACCCGGCCCTGCGCGGGCCGCAACAGCCCGGTGACCGCCGCGATGGTGCTCGTCTTGCCCGCCCCGTTGCGGCCGAGCAGGCCGAAGACCTCACCGCGTCCGACGGTGAACTCCACGTCCTTTACCGCCGTGAAATCCCCGTATCGAACGGTGAGTCCGCCGACGGCGAGCGCATGCGAGGCGCCTTCTTCGGTTTCTTCGGAAATCGACGATTTCGGGCGTTCGCTTTGCTCTGCAATCCTGAACATAGACGCTGCATCCCCACGTCACGCGCATTACGTCGGCACGTTCTGCGCTATGCGTCCTGTCGGCTGGTCGGCGGTGAACGCGGCCAATGCTTGCCCGCTCGCGGCGGGCACGGCAAGAGGTGTTCGGCAAGACCGAAACCCGGGAACCGGGCTGCCGCGGGAGGCAGTTGAGCGTGCAACCGAGGTACCCGTCCAGTCCACTGGCCGTCAGGCTCCTTGTGTCGCAGGCGGCTTGGGCGGAATAGTGGCATCCGACATACGGATACCGCGGGATGACCTCCCACGCCCGGGCTGCACCGCTCGCAACGCCCTTGTGTCCGTACAACACCGAGTTTGCGTAATTTGCTACACGGGGAGACTCAGTGAACGATCGGATGCTTCGTGCATTTGTGACCTGCGCACGCACAGGCAGCGTCACCAGGACCGCCACCGAATTGGGCTACTCGGCGGCCAGCATCAGCGATCAGATAAGACAGCTCGAAGTCCACACCCAGCAGCCGCTGTTCCGCCGGACACCGGGAGGCATGAGCCTGACGGAAACGGGTAGGCGGATGGTTCCGGTCGCGCACGACATTCTGTGCCGGATGGACTTGCTGTGCCGGACACAGCCGAAGTCCCGGCACACCTATCGCGCGCACGCGGGACAGCGGCCCGAACCGATGCGAAAAGCAGGGGCCGCTTAATACGCGCGGATTGACGCGAGCCGGTAAGGCTATTCGCGTCCGAAAAGAAGAGGAGAAGGCGGGGAGCGATGGGCGAAGCATCGCTCCCCGCCTTCGGCTCGCGGCCCCGCCGCGTGCCGGGCATGACCCGGCGCGCCCGGCTCGGTGCACACGGGCCTGCGTACGCACCGCCGGCGTGCGCCGCGCCCCCGCCTGGCACACCCCCGCGTTTCCGCTAGGAACCGTCCACCGGAAGCCGGTCCGCGTCGACACCGCGGGCGATCTCCCGCAGGCAGGCGCAGTGCTCCTGGAAGACCTCCCTGCCCTTCGAGGTGGCGGACAGCCAGGTGCGCGGGCGCTTGCCGAGATACCCCTTCTCCACCTCCACGAGCCCCGCCTCCTCCAGCGTCGCGGACTGCTTGGAGAGGGCCGAGTCGTTGATCTCCACCGCGTCCCGCACGAAGCGGAACTCCAGCCGCTCGGCGGAGGCCAGCGCCGCCATCACGGAGAAGCGCACCGGCGACTGGAGCAACGGGTCCAGCCGGTGTCTCGGGTGGCGCGTGGCACTCATCGGCGTCCACGCGCCCGTCGCGCCAGCAGCGCCGCACCACCGCTCCAGGCGCCGAGCACCACGAACGACGCCCACCACCAGGCGGCCGGGGCGCCCCCGCTCCACACGGACCCGACGACGACGGCCGCCACGTACAGCACCGTCCAGCCGAGGCTGAAGACGGCGTGGAAGCGGCGGAAATCGCGGGTGACGACGGGCCGCGTGCCCGCGTACCCCATCGCGGCGATCCCGAGCACCGCGCCCACCGCGTTGAGCGTGACGCCGACCGCCGGCTGCGTCCGCGCGGCCGCCGCGGCCCCGAGCAGCAGCAGCGTGAAGACGAGGAAGCCGAGCAGGTACCACCCGTACCACTCGGCGTGGGCCCGTCGCCCGACACCCTGCACCGCGTCCCGCCGCGCCAGTGCGGCCCGCGCTTCCGCTGCCTCCATGACATGCCTCCCCGTGCTGACGATCCCTTACGTCTTGCACGGTAGCCATCTACTTTCCATGTTGGCAAGTAGTTGTCACCAGGGCATCCTGCCGAGTCGCGGAGGAGAGGGCGGCGGGGAAGGCCGGCGCCGCTCGCACGGCTCCCGCCCGCCCCCCGCCCTCTCCTCGCCCCCCGCTTCCCCCGTGCCCCCTCCCTCCTCTGCCCCCGTATCCCCCGTATCCCCCGTCGTCCCGGTACCGCACCCGGTCGGTGTCCGGCACCGTCCCCCGGTCCGTGCTCGACACCGCCCCCTGCCGGTGTGAGGCACCGGGACGCTTCCCCGTTCCCCCTCACCACGCATACTGGCGGTCCCGCAGCCCTCCCCGCATTGCCGGAACCCGGCAGAGTTCTTTAGGGTCTGCGTGCCGGACGGCGTCAAGAAACCGTTAAGGGAACCGCGGTCCGGCGGAAACCTTGAGGACGACGGAGCACGGGGGCAGCGGATGAGCGGTGCGGCGGAGATACCGCAGGAGTACCTGGCCGGATACGCGCAGATCCTGTCGGAGGTGTGCGCGAGCGGACGGCGGCTGACCCGCGACGAGTTGGCGGACCGGCGCGCGCTGGGCGAGCGGGCGGCCGACGCGGGATACGGACTGCGCGACCTCGTCGGCGCGCACCTGAGGGCGACCCGCGCCGCGTGGCCCTCTCTGCGCGGCGATCCCGACAGCCTGCTGGCCGGGATGCACCAGGCCGTCGACGCGGTGGCCGAGGGGTACGAGCGCGCCCAGCGGCAGGCCGTCCGCCAGGAGGAGGCGGCGCGCCGTGAGTTCATCGACGACCTGCTCCACGGCCGCAGCGACCTGGGCAGGCTCGCCGAGCGCGCCGAACGCTTCGGGCTGCGGCTCTCGCACAGCCACGCGGTGGCCGTCGCCCACGGCCCCGTCGCCTACGACGAGGGCGATCCGGTGGCGCGGCAGGTCGAGCGGGCGCTCATCGCCCGCTTCCAGAGCCGCAACACCCTGCTGACCACGAAGGACGGCAGGCTCTTGTGCGTCGCGCCCGGCGACCAGCCCGATGTGCTCACCCATTTCGCCAAGCACAGCTACGCGGCCACCGACGGCGGCCAGGTGGCGATCGGCCGCGTGCAGCCGGGGCCCGGCGGCGTGGTGCAGTCGTACGAGGAGGCGCTGAGCGTGCTGGATCTCGCGGAGCGGCTGGAGCTGGCTGAGCCGGTGCTCTACGCGGCGGATCTGCTCGTCTACCCCGTACTGACGCGCGACCGGCAGGCGATGGCCGATCTGGTGCTGGCCACCCTGGGGCCGCTGACCACGGCGCGCGGCGGCGCGCAGCCGCTGCTGGAGACGCTGACCGCCTACTTCGACACCGGCTGCGTGGCCGCGGAGGCCGCTCGCCGGCTCTCGCTGAGCGTGCGGGCCTTCACCTACCGCCTGGCACGAATCGAACAACTGACCGGTGCCAGCCCCACCGACCCCTCCCACCGCTACATGCTGCAAACAGCCGTGATCGGCGCACGCCTGCTCGACTGGCCCACCACCCCCCTGCGTTCCCCCTGAACAGCGACTCGCTCCGCCTCACAAAGCGGTTCGCTCCGCCTCACAAAGCGGTTCGGTCCGCCTCACAAAGCGGCTCGGCTCTCCCCCGCGGAGCGGCTCGCGGCGGGCGGTAGCGTGCCCGGCATGAGCACACCGACTCCCGACGGGCCCGCACAGCCGGACTCCGACGACGACTCCCTCGACTTCTGGGAGGAGCGCCGCATCTGCTTCCTCACCACCCCGCGCCCTGACGGCACCCCGCACCTGGTGCCGGTCGGGGTGACCTACGACCCGGCGACGCGCCTCGCACGGGTCATCAGCAGCCGCTCCAGCAAGAAGGTGCGCAACGTGCTGGCCGCGGGTTCGGGTGCGCGGGTGGCGGTCAGCCAGGCGGAGGGACGGCGCTGGTGCACCCTCGAAGGGACGGCCCTGGTGCGCCAGGACGCCGCGTCGGTGGCCGACGCCGAAGCCCGCTACACCCGCCGCTACAAGCCGCCGCGCCCCAACCCCGAGCGGGTCGTCATCGAGATCGCCGTCGACCGCGCCATGGGCACGGCCAAGCCCCCCGGCTGGTGACCCCACGCCCAACACCGCACAAATGCCCCATTCCTGTGACGCTTGTCTCCAACGGTTACGTCACACCCGGTTTTACCGATCTCCGTGTAAGCGCATCACCAGCACAGATGCCGCCATTGCGTGTCAAGCGCCAGGAAGGATCTTTGCGGTCACTAATTGGAGCATCCGGACAGCTGTGCCTACTGTCGCTCCCGCTCGACACGTTCGTCCGAACTCCTGGGCGAACAGCCGCGACCGTAAGGAACGAAAGACCATGCTGTTCTCCGGCAAGGGCCGTCACCGTCGACCCACCAAGGCCGTGCGCATCGCCACCGTGACCGGCGTCGCCGGCGCAGCCGTCGCCCTTCCTCTGGTGTCGGCCACGGGTGCGAACGCCGCCTCCGTGGACACCTGGGAGAAGGTCGCCCAGTGCGAGTCCTCCGGCAACTGGCAGGCCAACACCGGCAACGGCTACTACGGTGGCCTCCAGTTCAACAACTCCAGCTGGGCCGCGGCCGGCGGCACCACGTACGCGCCGCGCGCCGACCAGGCCACCAAGGAGCAGCAGATCGCCGTCGCCGAGAAGCTGCTCGACATGCAGGGCCCGGGCGCCTGGGCCTGCGCCGGCGCCGGCGGCCTCACCTCCGGTGGCCCCGCGGCCGACGTGAACCCGGACGGCGGCAGCAGCGACAGCGGCTCCCAGCAGCAGGCGCAGCCGCAGCGAAAGCAGGCACCGCAGCAGGAGCAGCAGCGCCCGCAGCAGCAGGCCGAGCCGAAGCCCGCGCAGCCCGCGCAGCCGCAGCAGGCCCCCAAGAAGGGCCACGGCAACTACACCGTCAAGTCCGGTGACACCCTCAGCGAGATCGCCGAGGCGCACGACACCACCTGGCACAAGGTGTACGAGGACAACAAGTCCACCGTCGGCGACGACGCCGACCTCATCTTCCCCGGCCAGAAGCTCCAGGTCGGCTGAGACCCTCCACTTCCGCGTGGAGACCGCCGTGGCCCGTGCCTCTTCCCCCGAGGGCACGGGCCACGGCCCTTTTCCGCCTCTTCCCCCTCTTGCCCCCCGCCCCGCCGTCCAGGCCCGCGGCCCGTCCGCTAACCGGCCTTCCGCGCCCTGCTGATGTTCGCCGCCAGCCCGGCGGCCGACCGCAGGTCCGACGTCTTCTCCAGGCGGACCGCCTCGGTGTGCAGCTCGGCGAGTGAGCGCTTCGTCCCGAACTCCTGCGCGGCGTCGGCCGGGCCCCTCCCCTCCCTGCGCAACGCGCCCGCGAAAGCGGCCGCGACGGCCGCTTGCCGCAGGTAGGGGGACACTTTCCCGCCGTCCCCCTCCGACCGCGCCGCGCTGCCCGTCGTCCACACGAGGCCGCCCGTCAGCGCGTCGGTATCCACCGCACGCGAGGTCTCGTGCGGCTCGCGGTCGTCGGGGTCGAGCCAGCGCACCGTCGCCGTGGCGGCCCGCCCCTCGGCCCCCTCCCGCACCTTGACCGCGTACAGCGCCGTGACCGTGTGTCCCGGGCCGATCTCGCCCCCGTCGACCGTGTCGTCGCGGAAGTCCTCGTCCGCGACCACGCGGTCCTCGTAACCGAGCAGCCGGAACTCCTCGACCGCCCCGCGGTCGAAGACGACCTGCGCCTTCGCCTCCCGGGCCCGCAGTTCGACGTTGCGCGGCAGCTGGTTGACGAAGACGTCGCGCGCCTGACGCCGGGTGGAGACGTACACGGTGTGCCCGTCGCCCTTGTTGGTGAGGCGTTCCATCAGCGCGTCACCGTACTGGCTGCCCACCCCCACGCCGAACAGCGAGATGCCCTGCTCCTTGCGGTACCGCTCCACGCTCGCGAGGATCGCGGCCGCGTCGGTCTTCCCCGTGTTGGCCAGCGCGTCCGACATCAGGACGACGCGGTTGGTGGCCTTCGCGCGCCGGTGCTCGGCCGCCTGCCGGTAGCCCCTGCGCAGCCCCGCGCCCAGGTCGGTGCTCGATCCGGCCTTCAAAGAGGCGACGGCGTCCTGGAACCGGGCACGGCCGCCGTCGCCCAGCCGGGTCATGGGCAGCACCGTCTCGGCCCGTCCGCTGAAGGTGACCAGCGAGACGGAGTCGCTCGCGCGCAGTTCGCCGGCCGCCGCCTCCAGCGCCTCCTTGACCAGGTCGAGCCGTCCCGGGCCGCCCATCGAACCCGACACGTCCAGGACGAAGGTGAGCGCGGCCGGGCGCCGCGGCGCCTCCGGATCGCTCTTCTTCGTCGCCAGCCCCACGCGCATCAGCGACCACCCCTCCTCCCCCGTGCGCGCCCCGTCCGCCGAGACCGAGAAGCCGTCGCCCGCGGGCCGCTCATACCCCTGCGGGAAGCTGTTGACGAACTCCTCGGTGCGCACCGTCCGCGGAGCGGGGCGGGCACCGTCCCGCAGCGTGCGTGCGGCGTAGCCATAGGACGCCGTGTCGACGTCGAGGGCGAACGTGGAACGGAAATCAGCCGGGCCCATGGGCTTCGCGCCGGGACCATCCGTGCCCCGTTCGCCCTGCTGGTAGCCGGGCGGCGCGGGCGCGTCGGGCGGCGCTGCGGCGCCTTTGTCCCGGGACGCCTCCGCCAGGTTCTCAGTGTCCGCCGTGCAGCCCGCGAGCACCGTCGCCGCCACCAGTGCCGCTGCCACGGCCCCTCCCCGCTTCATCCCCGCTGTCCTCCCACGTCCGCCTACCGCTCCGCGCGCCTGCCGCTCCGTGCGTATCCGAGCTGAGACGTACCAACCCCGCTGCCGGCTCCCTCCGTTGGCGCGACGGGCCGGCTGCGGGGCGGGGCGGCAACAGGGGGCCGGGGAGGGCGGCCGGTTACGGAAGGGTGGTCGGGGCGGGGCTCCAGCCCGGGGCCAGCTCGTCGAGGAGCGCCGCCGTACGCGGCGGCACGCCCCGCACCGGGTCCGCCCTCTCGACCACCCACCGCACGGCCTCGTCCAGCGCGGCGCGCTCCCCCGTGGCGTGCGCGGCCCGCACCAGCTGCTCCCCCAGCCGCTCGTCCGCCGGGGCGGTGTGCAGCGCCGAGCGCACGGCGCGCACGGCGGCGTCGGGCGCACCGGCCCGCAGGTGTTCGGTGGCCAGGGCCAGCCCGATCTCGGCGACGAGCACGGGGTGCTGCGCCTCGGCGACGTGGTGGGTCAGCCAGCCGTACCGTCCCGCCGGCCGGTCGGCGAGCAGCGGGCCGCGGGCGAGGTCGAGCGCGTCGGTCAGCTGCGCCCGGCGCACGACGGCGGACAGCTTGGCGCCGCGTTCGCCGGTGCAGCCGTGGTGGAGGGTGCGCAGCACGTCCCAGTCGGAGACGACGGAGCGCCGCAGGACCAGGCGTCCGTCGTGCGACGTGGTGAGCCGGGGCGCGCCGTCGCTCTCGTGGCCGAGCCAGTGGCGCAGCCGCTCAACGAGGGCGTCGCGGACGTCGTCGGTGACGCCCCTGGGCCACAGCGCCGAGGCCAGGACGCGGGGGTGCACTCCGTCGCGGTTGAGCAGCAGCAGCGCGAGCGCTTCGTGGAGGAGCGGGCCGCGGTTCTCCTCGGGTGTCCCGACACCGGTGACCTCGTAGCCGCCCATCAGACGTGCGTAGACGGCGGGGCGTCCGCTCTCGCTGAGGTCGACGCGGAAGCCGGGGCCCTCGCTGCCCCGGGTCTGCGCGTCCTCGGTGTCGGCGAAGAGTGCGAGGACCGCGGCGCGCAGGTCTCGGGGGAGCTGCTGGGCGCGTACGTCGAGTCCCATGCGGGGGGCGGCGAGGGTGCCGTCGTCGTCGATCTCGAACTCCCACACGACGCTGGGCATGGGCAGTCGGCCGGTGGAGACGCCGACGACGAAACCGTCGGCGGGTGCGCCCGCGCCCGAGTCCCCTGCGGTGGCGAGTGCGGCGAGGCGGCGTGCCTCCTCCCCGGTCGGTTCGGCCCCGACGAGCACCACCCGCTGCCGCCCGCCCGTCTCGTGGCGCGGCGCGGAGGCCGCGGGCTGTGCGGAGGGCTCCCCTTGTTCGGCGAGCAGCGCGGGAACGTCGGGCAGGTGGCGCATCCGGTCGGGGGCCAGCGCCGTCAGGTCCTCGCCGAAGCCGACGAGGGTGAGGTGGAGGTTCCGCGACCAGGTGCCGGTGGCGAGTTCGGCGGCGACGGAGGCCAGGACGGCCTCGCGCAGCGCCGGATCGCCCGCGACCGAGACAAGTCCCGGCACGGACTCCACGTTGAGCAGGAGCCGTGCCTGGCCGCGCAGCCCGAGGCTGACCAGCCCCGGGTAGGGCGCGGCCTGCGCGGTGTCGACGTCGAAGCGGGTGTGGGCGCGCTGGATCGTCCAGAAGGCTTCGCTCTGCCCGTACCGCCAGGGCGCGGGGGGTTCGCCCGCCGCTGCGGCGAGTTGGAGGTGCAGTTCCTGATCGGTCAGCCAGGCGGCGTAGACGACGGGCAGCGGGCGGCCCGCCGCGCGCAGGTCCTCCGCCAGCCCGCGCAGCGCCAGGTCGAGGAAGCGGACGGCGCCGGGGTCGGCGCCGACGAGCAGCGCGTCACGCGCCCGGGCCGCCGGATCGGACGGGGGCGCGAAGTCGTCCGCGGGCGCGCGCCGGGTGCCGCCCGTGACGGTACGCCACAGTGCCGTGCGGCGCCTGCGGCCCAGCGCGGCGAGGATGCCGGCTGCCAGCAGGGGCGCGCCGAGCAGCGCTTCGGGCAGCCCGACGGGGCCGAGCGCGGCGCCGTCGGCGTGCTCGTCCCGCGGGGAGGAGGAGTCGGAGTGGGCGCGGTCGGCATCGGCGCCGTCCGCGCGGTCGAGGTCCGTGGGAGTGTCGTCACCGTTACCGCCGTGGCCGTCTTGGCCGCCGCG
The DNA here is from genome assembly GCF_003323715.1 of Streptomyces diacarni. Taxonomy (GTDB): domain Bacteria; phylum Actinomycetota; class Actinomycetes; order Streptomycetales; family Streptomycetaceae; genus Streptomyces; species Streptomyces diacarni. Next base: position 66,187 of record NZ_QOIN01000035.1, on the reverse strand, counting down.
GCCGCCGTGGCCGCCGTGGCCGTCTTGGCCGCCGCGGCCGTCCGAGTCGTCAGCCGAGGGGTTCTGGCCGCGCGCGTCGTCGCGCGGGCTCGCGGGCGTGTCCGTCCGGACGTCGTCCGGCTGATCGACGCCGGACCCCGGGCCGCCGTCGTCGTCCGTGCCGCCGCGAAGGTGGTCAGGGTGTGTCGGCTGCCGGTCGGCGGGCCCCTCGGGGACGGACTGCTCCTGGCGGTCGGGGTCGTGTTCGTCCGGTGCGACGTCCACGGTCTCGTCCGGGCCGCCTCCCCGGCCGGCACCGCCGTCGTCCGATCCGACGGCGCCGTCGTCCTGCCCGGAGGTGCCGTCGTCCGCGTGGCCGCCGCCGTCCTGGGCGTCCGGGGCCGGCTGCATGGGCGGCCGGTCGGTGCTGCTGTCGGGCACGCTGGGCTGCTGGTCGGGGTGGTCGGCGCCGTCGTCCGTGCCCGCGTCGTCGTCGACGCCGGGTCCCGTGCCGGTGCCGTCCGCGTCGCGGCCGGGGTCGGCATCGGCATCGGCGCCTGCATCGGCGTCTGCGCCCGCGTCGTCGGGCGTGGTGGGCCGGTCCGGCTGGTCGGTGCTGTCGGAGGGCTGATCCTGCCCGTCCCGCTCGACGTGCCCGTCCCGCTCGTCGCCCCCGTCCCGCCGGCTGCCGTCGTGGGCGCCGCCGTCGCGCTCAGCGTCCCGGTCCGGCGAGCCGCCGTCCTGCGCGTCCCCGTCTTGCGCGTCCCCGTCCTGCGAGCCGCCGCCGTCCTGGTGGCTGTTGCCGCCGCCCCGGCCGCCGTCACCGTACCTGTCCCGGTCGCCACCACCCGCCTGGTAGTGCTCGTACTGGGCGCGTTCGCGCTCGCTCAGGTCCTGCGTGTCGTCCGGCATCTCGACGAGTTCGCCGCCGTGTGCGTCTGCGGGCATCTCCATGATCCAGCCAGGCCGGATGAGGCTGGCCTCGGAGAGCCGGGAGCCGTCCGGCTGGAGGCGGTCCTTGTTGAGGCGGTAGATCTCCTTGTAGCGGCGGCCGTCGCCCAGGTGGCGCTGGGCGATCTCCCACAGGGAGTCGTGGTGGCGCCCCTCGGGCGGCTGGATGCGGTAGAACTTCGTGCTCGCGCTGCCGGCATCGTGGGCCGGGTCCCGGGTCGAGGCGGGCCGGGCCGCCCCCGACTGCGTACCGGCGCCTGCCAGGACGACGTCCGTGCCGGAACCGCGTCCGCCCAGGGTGGAGAGCCCGGCGCTGTCCGCGTGCGCCGCGCCCGGGGACGCCTGCTGCGTGCCGGGCGTCAGCTGGGCGGAGGCCACGGTCTGCTGCGGTTGGTGCGGCTGCATGGTGTCGCCGAGCTGTGCGAGGCCGGGGGCGAAACTGCCGGTGCTGGAGCCCAGCAGCAGCAGCGCCGCGATCAGTTGGCGGGCAAGCAGCTGGCTCGGGCCCGCGCCCGGCACCCGTGCGGGCAGTCCGACACCCGAGAGCGCGGCCTTCGCCTCGACCAGGACACAGGCGGTGAACTGCGCCCACGCCAGCCACACCACCACGGTGAGGACGTTGATGAAGACACCGACGCTCACCTCGTCCCGCAGCATGTCGAAGGTCGGCATCCGGCGCGGCAGCGGCCAGCCGAGGAAGGAGGCGAGCGCCAGCGGTACGCCGACGACGAGCGCGGCGAGCGCGACGAACGCGAGGAAGGCCTTGAGCACGTCCCCGGCCGTGCGGCGGGTGCGCACGGGCACGGGCGTGCGCGAGCGCGAGCGGGATCCGGACCCGCGCGGGTCCGGTGCCGGTGTCGAACTGCGGCGCGCCATCTCGTGTGCTCCTGGGGTGAGAAGTGCGGTCGGGATCGGGGCGGATGCGGGAAGGAGACGGGGGGGGTCGGGTGCGGTGCGGCCGGCCCTGGGGGCCGGCGCGGTCAGCCGGTCACGGACTCCGCCGTCGCCGTGCCGTGGACGGTCAGCGGTGCGCTGTAGAACAGGCCGGTCAGGACGGGCCGGTAGGTGAGCCGGATGCGGACCTCCACCTGCTGCGCGCTGGCGGACACGCAGCCCGAGGCGGCCACGTCCGCGGAGGAGAGCCCTGAGCGGCCGGCGAACTCGGCCACGCGCGCGGCGCAGTTCTCGTAGTTGATGGGGGCGTTGCGGCCCTCGCTGGCGCGCAGCGCCTCCTCGTCGATGTCCTGTGCCGCGTACCTGGCGGCCTGTTCGGCGATGTCGGCGGCGCGTTCGCGCTGGGAGATGGACAGGCCGCCGTCCACGACGAACGCGGCCAGCACCATGAACAGCAGCGCGAACATGATGACCGCCGCGGCGCCCGAGCCCCGGTCGTCGCAGGCCGCGCGGACACGCCGCGCCGACGCCACCGCGCCACGGACCCGGACCAGGACCCGGCTCATCCGGTCCTCCGATAGGGGTCGATGGGGGAACTGGAGCGCCCCGAGATGTCCTTGGCGATGTCCAGGCCGAGCATCCCCAGACCGCGCACCCGGCAGCTGACCTCGATGGTGAACAGGCCGCCCGAGCGGTAGTCGCTGCCCGCGTCCCTGACGGTCACCCCTCCGGCGCAGGTGCCTTTCAGCGTGGCGGTCGCCGCCTGCTGCGCGGCGGTCATCGCCGCGGCGTGACTGCCGTGCTGGAGCGACCCGGCGCGCGCCGCGTCGCGCGCCGCGCTGTCCACGGCGCCGCGCCCGTCCACCAGTTGCCCGAAGGCGACCAGGACGAGGATGAACAGGATCATCACCGGCGCGAGGATGACGACCTCGATGGTGGACAGGCCCGCGTCCCCCCACCGGCTCCGCCCGCCGACCGGCAGGTCCGCTGCTCTTCGTGCCCGCGCCACCGTGGTCACGCTCACGCGCCCCCGTCCGGTACGAACCGCTCCACCGGTCCCTGGGAGAGCGCGTACACGTCCAGGTCGAGGCCGGGGAAGACGGACGGCACCCGGGCGCGGATCTCGACACCCACGGTGTTCTGCTCGGGATGGAGCATCGTCACGTCGGGGTCGAGGATCAGCTCGGGCCCCAGCTGCTCGATGTAGGAGCCGGAGGTCTCCCGCGCCTTGGCCCGCCAGCCGCCCGGGTCGGCGTCGGCCTCCTGGCGGGCCTTGCGCGCTCCCGCCTGCGCGGCGGCCTGCGCCACGTGGTCGGCGAAGAAGTACAGCGCGAACTGCACCGTCGCGAAGATCAGGAAGAACAGCACGGGGGTGAGGATCACGAACTCGATCGCGCTCATGCCGCTCTCGCCGCGGAGGGTGGCCTCCACCCGTCTGCGGCGTACGAACGCGGCGAGCCCTCGCTCCCCTGACACCTTGCCTGCCCCCTACTCGCAGGTGCCGTTCTGGTCGGCACCGTCGATGCAGTCGCTCACCTTGTCGGCACCGTTCTTGAGCGCCATGTTGATGATGGCGGCGACCACGCCGACGATCGCCACCACGACCGCCGAGATGATCACCCACTCGACGGCCGAAGCGCCGCGGTCCAGCTCGCCCGAGCGGGCCCGCTGGACGCGGCCGCGCAGGAAGGTGACGAGGAAGTCGAGAGCGGGATGACTGACGGAGCGCAAGGGGTTGCGCGAGGTGTTCGGCATCGTCCCAGTCCTTTCTGAGGCACAGCTGCGGGATGTCACGTCCGGGCGTCAGATCTGGAAGACGCGCATGGCCGCGGGGTAGATGAGGAAGACGAGGAAACCGGCGCAGAGCATCAGCTGGGCCACGAGCATCGACTGGGACTTCTCCCCGGCGCTGCCCTCGATCTCGGCCAGCTCCCTGTGCCGCATGGTCTCGGCGCGCGAGGAGAGCGAGGCGCGTACCTTCGCGCCGTCGTCCGCCACCAGCGCCAGCGACGCGGACAGGTCTTTCAGTTCGTCCACGCCGAGCCGTACGCCGAGGTCGCCGAGGGCCGCCCACTGGCTCTGCCCGGTGATCCGCGCGTCGGCGAGAGTGTCGCGGATGCGGCGCAGCGCCCATCCTTCGCTGACCTCGCTGGCCGCTTTCAGCGCCTCGGGCAGCCCGCGCCCGCCCGCCAGGTTCATCGCCACCAGGTCGAGATAGGCACCGACCACGCGCCGCAGGTCCCGGCGCTTGGCCGCGGCGTCGCGCCGCACCTCCAGGTCGGGCAGCATGAAGAACAGCGCGGCGAAGAACAGTGCCAGCCACACCGGGATCAGCGGGCTCTGGCCGAAGCCGATCAGCCAGGCGACGGAGAAGAGGAACGGCCCGAAGAACAGTCCGGCCGCGCCCAACAGCACCTTCGTGGCCAGGAAGTTCTCCCAGCCGCGCTCCAGCACGTCCAGGTCGGAGCGCAGGCTGCGCAACTCCCAGCCCTGGCGCAGGTACAGCTCACCGATGCGGGCACCGAGCCGGACGCGGACGGCGGCGAAACCCTTGGCGTCCTGCGCCGCCGTGCTCCCCGGCTGGTGGGTCGCGGCGCGGGCGCGCAGCGCGTCGATCTCCGCGACCGAGGCGACGGCGCCCTTCTTGCCGGGCGCCAGCGCGCGGACGAGCAGGAACAGGCCGAGGCCGACGAGGGCCCCGGTGAGCGCGGTGAGAGTCAGCGGGTTCACCGCTCCAGCACCTCCTTGTCGTCCGGAGTGCCCGAGGTGCCCGGTGCGCCCAGCGTCCCCGGCAGACCTTGGGCGCCCTGTGCGCCCGGCTGCGCGGCGCGCGGCGTCTGCGCCGCCTCGCCTGACCGCACCAGGAACCGCTGCGGCGTCTCGATCCTGGACAGCTTGCGCAGCCACCAGAAGCCGCAGGCGAACATGGCGCACACGCACGCGAGGATGGTCTGGCCCAGCGGGCTGCCGTACGGCTCGACGAAGTCCCGGTTGAAGACGGCCAGGCCCAGCACGAACGCCACACTCACACCGACGACGATCTGCACGCTGCGCCGCGTCGAGGCGCGCTGCGCCATCACGCGCTGCCGCATGTCGACCTCCTCGCGCGCCGACTTCGCCAGCGCGCCCAGCACCTCGCGCAGGCCGGGCCCGCGCAGCCGCGAGTTGAGGATCAGCGCCGCGACGATGATGTCGGCCGACGGGTCGTCCAGCTCGTCCGCCAGGTGCTGGAGCGCGGCCGGCAGCGGGGTGCGGGCCCGCAGCCGGTCGATGAGGGCGTCCAGGTGCGGCCGCAGCGAGGGCGCCGCGGCGCGGGCCGACGCCGGAATGGCCTGCTCCAGGCCGACGGCGCCCGCGATGGTGTCGCGCAGCGACTCCGTCCACGCCGCCAGCGCCTCCACCCGCTTCATCCCGGCCCGCTCCTCGCGGGCACCGCCGAAGAGGCGGTCCCACAGGAACACCAGGATGCCGGTGGCCACCGCCGCGACGGGCCAGCGCGTCAGCAGCAGCACCACCAGGCCCGCGCACACGGCGATCGAGCCGCGCTTGCTCATGAACCGCGCCAGCTCGGTAGCGCGCTTGCCCGCCTCCCCGCGCTCGCTCGCCGGCTTGGCCGGCAGGCCGCGCAGCGCGACGATCAGCAGCGCGATGCCGCCGCCGACCGCGACGCCGCAGGCGAGCGCGTACAGGGTGGCCACCGAGAAGAGACCGCCCGCGGTGACGGAGAAGGCCGTGTACGCGTACGGCATGCCACTCACCCCCAGTTCCCGGTCGGCCGGTATCCGAAGACGGCCAGCTCCTGCGCGCAGGAGACCGGCGCGTGCGCCAGCAGCCGCCCGTCCGGCGCCTCGGCGAACACCTCGCTGGAGAGCACCCGCCCGTCCACACCGTTGACCTCGCGGACCGAGGTGACCGCACGCGTCAGCCGCCCCCCGGTGGTGTAGGCGTTGCGCCGCTCGACGAAGACGACGAAGTTGATGGCGCCCGCGATCAGCATCTGGGTGGCCTCGATGGGCAGCCGCTCGCGGGCCTGGAGCGCGTAGGTGGAGACGCGGTTGAAGACCTCGCTGGAGCTGTTGGCGTGGATCGTGGAGAGCGAACCGTCGTTGCCCTGGGTCATCGCGTTGAGCATGGTGACGATCTCGTCGCCGAGCACCTCACCGACGATCACCCGCGAGGGGTTCATGCGCAGGGAACGGCGCACCAGTTCGGCCATGGTGATGGCGCCCTGGCCCTCGGAGTTGGGCAGCCGCTCCTCGAACGCCACCACGTTCGGATGCAGTTCGGCAAACTGGTCGAGGCCCAGCTCCAGCGCCCGCTCGACGGTGATCAGCCTCTCGTGCCGGGGTATCTCGTTGGCGAGGGCACGCAGCAGGGTCGTCTTTCCCGCGTTGGTGGCGCCCGCGATCATGATGTTCTTCCTGGCCCGCACCGCCGCGGTCAGGAAACTGCCCAGCTCCGGAGTGAGCGTGGCGTTGCCGACCAGGTCCGAGATGAACACCTTGCCCATCCGCGCCCGCCGGATCGACAGCGCGGGACGCCGCGTCACGTCCATCACGGCCGAGAGCCGGGAGCCGTCCGGCAGCCGCAGGTCCAGCTGCGGATTGGCGGTGTCGAACGGGCGCGAGGACAGCCCCGAGTAGGCGCCGAGCACCTGGATCAGCTCGACCAGCTCCTCGTCCGACTCGGCGACCGGCTCGCCGTGCACCTCGCGGCCGTCCGCGTAGCCGACGAACACCTGGTCGTAGCCGTTGACGTCGATGTTCTCGACCTCGGGATCGTCCAGCAGCGGCTGGAGCCTGCCGACGCCGAACAGCGCGGCGTGCACCGCCGCCGCGTACGCCTCCTCGGACTGCGCGTCCGGCGGGGTACGACCGGCGTTGATCTCCGCCCGTGCGTACTCCTCCAGGATCTGCGCGATCACGGCGCGCGCGAACTGCCGCTCGTCCTCCGTGGTCATCGCGGCCACACCGGACGCCTGGTCGATCCGCCGCTGCTCGGCGATCCGGTCCCCGGCCTCCTGCCGGAACCGCTTCACCAACTGGTGGTCGACGACGCTCTGGACGTTCACGACCCCGCCTCCTCGTCCCGCGGCGGCCTGCCACCCGGCAGGGGCACGGGGTCGGTCGGTGCGGGGGCGGGCGGCCTGGGCCGCCCGCCAATCGCCCGGAACTGCTGCGTGGTCTCGGCCTGACCGGGCGGACCGCCCTGGCCGGGCGGACCGGCGTGGCCGGGCGGACCGGCGTGACCGGCGTGACCGGCCTCTGGAGCGTGCCCGGGCTGCGGGGCGTGCCCAGCCTGCGGGGGGTGCCCGAGCTGCGAGGCGTGCGGGGCTTGTGGGGGATGTGGAGTGTGTGGGGGCTGCGCGGCGTGCGGGGGCTGGGCGGTCCGCGGTGGCTGTGGGGCCTGCGGGGGGCCGGGGGCGTTCGGGGTGGGTTCCGTCCACGTCGGCTGCCCGCCGTAGGGGCCCTGGGGCTGCGGGCGGGGCGGCACGGGTGTCGCGCCGATGTCCGCGCCCGGCGGCACGGGGCCCGGAACCGCCGGAGGGACCTCGGCGCCCGGTGACATGCCGGGCGCCGGCCGGCGCGCGGGAGAGCCCGTCGTCCAGGAGGCGGCGTACTGCTGGTGGAGGTCGGTGGCGACCTTGCGGACCGAGCGGACGAGGAGGGAGCGGTCCACGCGGCCCCGGCGCCGCCCTGCCAACTGTTCCGCGCCCGCCGCGTCGTGGGCCAGGACGCCGACGACGCGGGCACCGGCACGGGAGGCGACCAGCATGTCGTTGACCTGGCCTGCGACCTTGGAGGCGCCCTGCGCCTCGGTGACCAGCAGCACCCCGATCAGCGGCTGCGCGAGCTGCGCCATGCCGCGCTGCAGCCCGTGCAGCCGCGCGGCCAGAGCCAGCGCCCGATCCCGCACGCGCGCGATCTGCTCCGGCTCGCCCCGCGCGACGAGCAGCACCAGCGCGGCGTGCGGGAAGAGCGCCACCGAGGCCGCCTCGGGTCCGATGCGCCCGCAGTCGGCGATGACGTCGGCCGCCAGTTGCGGGTGCGGGGTGTCGGCGAGGGTCGCGAAGGCGCGTCCCACGGTGTCCCATTGGCCCGCCAGCCCGGCCGACTGCTCGGCGTTGCCGAGCCCCACCAGCACGTCGAGACCCCCGGAGAGCCGCTGCGCGTGGTCCCACAGCTGTTCGGGGGCGAGGCCGCGGCGCGCGGCGGCGGCGAGCGAGAGCATGCCGGTGTTGGGGTCGAGCGGCCGGCCGTCCGTGCCGGGACTACGGTAGACGAGGTCACCGCCGGCGGTGTCCGCCTCGGCCAGCAGGGCGCGGCGCGGCCACACCGCCGCGAGGGCGACGGCGGCCGTGGTGACCCCCGGTGCCCCCTTGTCGGCGGCGAGTGCGATCAGCGCCATCCGGCTACGCCTTTCCTCGACTCTGTCGACTCGTTCAGCTCTATCGGCTCTGTCAGCTCTGTCCGCTCTATCGGCTCTGTCCGCTCTGCCGGCTGTTCGTCGCAACGTCTGTGCGGCCTGGTGGCCGGCACCACGGTGTCCGTACGGGCTCCGTGGCGCCGTAGCGGACGACGACAGCGCTGCGCGGGGCGGTTCCACGGGTGGCCCGGCGGGCGCAGCGCTCCAGGTCCGGCGGGTGCGGCCCCGGCGGGAGCCGGTGGGCTGGTCACGGCGGGCTCCTGCCGGCCCGTCAGCCGCCGCTGCCGGAGTCGAGCACGAGGGAGACCTCCCCGTTGGAGGCGGCGGCGGTCAGCTGCGCCACGTCGCTCTTGTCCACGACGACCGAGACGGGCAGGTTGCCGCTGGAGGCGACCGAGTCGCCGCCGTCCTTGCTGATCGACTGCACCCGCACGCCCTCGGCCAGCGCCGCGCTGCCGCTGTTGCTGCGGCCGCCGCTGCCGCCCTGCGTCTCGTCGTCGGAGCCGCCGTCCCCGCCCGAGGAGGCGCTGCGGCCCACCCGGTAGGCGGAGACGGTGTCGCCCTCCTCCAGCCGTGGCGGGTACTGGCCGCTCTTGAGGGAGAGCCCGACCACCGCCTTGCCGGGTTCGAGGCCCTTGTCCTTGGTGAGCATGCTGCCGACCAGCACGGTGCCGCCGACCAGGTCGGTCGCGGTGCGGTACTTGGTGAGCAGTCCGCGCTGATCCCAGCGCACGTACTCGATGTCGCTGTCCTCGGCGACCATCACCGACTTGATCGCCGACTGGGGGACGGGCTGGCCGCGGGGCACCCGCTTGGTCAGGGCGACGGCCTCGACCCGGTCTCCGGCCCGCATCACCAGGACGGTCGCACCGAGCGCGCCGAGCAGGACGAGGAGAACGGCCAGCGCGGCGAGCGCCGGCTTGCGTTCGCGGGGTGCCGCGGGCAGCCGGTCCCCGCCCGGAGCGGGGAGGGCAGCCGTACGTCCACCTCCGGCGGCGCCTCGCTCCTGGGTCTTCACCTCACCACCCCCGTGGCTTGTGCGTGGGCTTGTGCGCCGCACGTCGAACATGTCACAACGAGAACCTGCCCCCCACCGCCGAGCCGGTCAGTCCCCCACATTCCGGCCGACGCTCACGCCATGTAAATCCAAGGCACAGTATCAACAGCCCCCCACCCCCTCAAGGCGGTTCCGTGGGCCATGCGCCGCCACGCGCCGCCGCCGTGCGGGCAGTTCGCACCGGGTCGCGCCCGGTTCCGGAGGGAAGTGCTCCGTTTGCCGGCGCCAGGCCCCTGGCCTGGTATGCACGGACGGGTCCGCACGAGTACGGTGGCAGCGCGGCGTCAGGATCACGCCAAAAAATGTCATAGGTGTGCCGGGAAGTCTGGTCGGCGACGCGGGGACGTATCCCCCGCGTCCCACCCGTACCGACCCTCCGGAGCCACCATGACCCCGCCCCCGTCCCCCGCGGACGACGGCCGCGCACCGCGACAGCCCGAGAACACCCCCGACGCCGCGGAGCCCGACACGTCCGGCACCGCACGGTCGGGCGGCACCTGGGACTCCGCACAGCCCGGTGACGCCCCCGACACCCCACAGTCCGGTGACGCCGACTCCGCGCGGCCCGGCGCCCGGGCCGCGCTCTTCGCGCGGCCCTCCGCCAAGGAGCGGAGGCTGCTCACCGACGCGCTGCGTACCGAGACGGTCGGCGGCACGGTGCTGCTGGCCGCCGCCGTGGTGGCGCTCGTCTGGGCGAACACCCCACTCGGCCACCTGTACGAGACCGTACGGGAGTTCCACTTCGGCATCCCGGCGCTCGGCCTGGACCTGTCCGTCGAGCACTGGGCCTCGGACGGCATCCTCACGATCTTCTTCTTCGTCGCCGGCATCGAACTCAAGCGCGAGCTGACCGTCGGGGAACTGCGCCGCCCGGCCGCCGCCGCGCTGCCCATGGCCGCCGCGGTGTGCGGCATGGCCGTACCCGCGCTCTTCTACGTCGCCGTCAACGGGGCACGCGGCGGCAGCCTCGACGGCTGGGCCGTGCCGATGGCCACCGACATCGCCTTCGCCCTCGGCGTCCTGGCCGTCATCGGCACCAACCTGCCCTCCGGCATCCGCGCCTTCCTGCTGACGCTGGCCATCGTCGACGACCTGGGCGCGATCCTGGTCATCGCCGTCTTCTACACCTCCACCCTCAACTGGGCGGCGTTCGCGGGTGCCGTCGCGGGGCTGGTGCTCTTCCGTGTCCTCCACGTCAACCTCCGCGTCCGCGGCTGGTACGTGTACGTGCCGCTCGGCGTCCTCATCTGGGGGCTGGCCTACAACAGCGGCGTGCACGCCACCATCGCCGGCGTCGCGATGGGGCTGCTGCTGCGCGTCGCCCCCGACGACCCCGCGGACCCCGGCAGCACCTCCACCGCCGAACGCGTCGAACACCGGGTCCGCCCGCTGTCCGCGGGGTTCGCCGTGCCCGTCTTCGCCCTGTTCTCCGCCGGTGTCGCCGTCTCAGGATCCGCGCTGGGAGAAACCTTCCGGCAACCGGAGGCGCTCGGGGTGATGCTCGGCCTGTTCGCGGGCAAGTTCGTCGGCGTGTTCGCCGGCACCTATCTGACGGCCCGCTTCACCCGCGCCCGGCTCAGCTCCGACCTGGCGTGGGCGGACGTCGCCGGGGTCGCGATGCTGGCCGGTATCGGCTTCACCGTCTCGCTGCTGGTCTCCGAACTGGCCTTCACCGACGCGGCCGTCACCGAGCACACCAAGGCCGCCGTCCTCATCGGCTCCCTCGCCTCGGCGCTGGTCGCCTGCGTCCTGCTGAAGCTGCGGGACGCGAAGTACCGGGCGCTGTGGGAGGAGGAGACCCGCGACGAGGACCTGGACCAGGTTCCCGACATCGACCAGGAGGTCGACCCGGTGCGCCGCCCCACCGAGGCCGCCCGAAGGCAACGCGAGCGCGACGACAACCCCTGACCCCTGACCCGAGAATCTCCCTACGGGGCTTCCGCCGGCCCGATGTCGAGCCGGAGGAAGCGCGGCCGGTACAGCGCCACGTTCCGCTGGATGGCACCCGTGTCGGTGCCCAGCACGTTCACGTCGTAGCTCAGCAGCAGGCCGTCGCCACCGCCGCCCTCCCCGGGGCCGGAGAACTCCGGATGCGCCTGCGGGTTGTACGGCACCGCACCCAAGCGGCCCGCCCCCTCGGGCAGCGGCGGCTTCGCCACCCGGTGCGGGCCGCGCCAGGGGCCGGTCGGCGAGCAGGCCCAGTACGAGACGACATCCGTGATGCCGCCCCCGTCCGGGGCCCCGGCATCCATGGTCAGCAACAGCCACCCCGCACCGTGCCGCGCCACCGTGTACGTCCCCGTGGCGCCGCGCTGAGCCGTCCTGCCGACGAGTATCGGCTCGGACCCGGCAGGATCCGACCGCCAGCCGCCCCCGGACGGACCCGCTCCGGGGGAACCGCTCCAGTACCGCCAGGCCTCCGGATCGTCCAGCTCGCCGCGCGGCACACGGGCCACGTGCGCGCGGGACGCCTTGCCTTCGACACTGCCCTCGTCGGCGCCGAAGACGTAGGTCCACCGGCCGCGGGTCAACGCCGAGGTGCCGTACAGCACCCGGCGTTCGGGGTCGGTGTGGCGCGGCCGGTCGAGCGTGGTGATGCTCTCCAGCCGCAGTCCGGGCAGGGAGAACGTCGCCACCTCGGTCGCCCGGGGCACGCCGAAGATCCACGGCGCGCTGCCCGCCTCGCGCTGCCACAACAGGACCCTGACGACCTTCTCCGGCGCTCCGGGCCGCCGCCGCTCCACCACCGCCTGCACCGGCCAGCGCCACACCTCGCGCCCGTCGGAGGTGGCGGTACCGCCGAACAGGGCAGCCGGGCGGCTCTCGGTGCCCCCCAACAGCGTCCGCTCGAAGCGCCCGTCCTCGGACATGACCAGCGCCGCGTTGCGCACCCACACCGGGTCGGGCCTGCGACTGTGGTGTCCGCCCGCGTCAAACACCTGGTCGAGGAAGGTGTCGGCGAACAGCCACAGCGTCCGCCCGTCGGGCAGCCGCACCGAGCGGGTACCGTCACCGCCGGTCCAGTCGTCGTGCCGCGCGTTGTCGTTCCCGTACCGCGCCAGCTCGGCCGTCATCCGCCCCTCCGGACGCCAGCCGGTGACCCGCGCACCCGAGCAGCCACGCGTCGCCTCGCCGCCTGGCACGGACAGCCCCACACCGAGCAGGACGAGGACCGCCACCAGCCCCAGCCCGAGGCGCCACCGCCGCCTCCCCGACCCGCCCGGCCTGTTTCTCCCGCTCGTGAACCGTCCCTGACGCCGCATCCGGTCCAGGCTAGGCAGCAGCGGCCCTCCCCCGTACCGCACGCGGCCCACGGAAACGGGCCGTCCGCGGCTCAGCGCGGTGACTTGACACCCGGGCGAGCCCTGGTGCCCGTCGCGCCCCGGCGCCCGGCGCTGTCGGTGGCACCGCCTAGAGTGCTGCGCACACGAGGGGCGAGAACACGCGAAGCACGGGGGCGAGAGCGATGGCAGGTACTGCCGCCCAGCGGCAGGGGCCGGGGCCAGAAGGCGGCGGCGCGGCGCGCGGTGGTGACGCCGGGCGCGGCGGCGGCGCGGCGCGCGGTGGCGACCCCGGGCGCCGCGGGGCCGCGAGCGGTGGAGTGGCCGGAACGTCCAGCGGCGAGGCGCTGCTCCGCTCCGAGCTGGCGCCGCGCGAGTTGTGGGCGCGGGTGGCGCTGATCGTCGGGCTCTGCGCGGGCTGCGGTCTCCTCGCCTCCGGCCTCTACGACTACACGCACGCGAGCCGCCCCGAAGGGCTCGCGGCGAACCTGTCCCTCGCCGCCGGCGCCGCACTCGTGCCGACGACGCTCGCCCTGCTGGCCCCGCTGCGGGCCCGGAGCCGTGACCGGCGCAGACTGATCGAGCTGTACGGCGTGCCGAGCGGCGCGGGCAGGGCGGAAGTCAGGTTGCGGGGGCGCCGCTCCGGCTGGCTGGGCATGTCCGTCCTCGCGCTCACCCTCGCGTTCGTCTTCCTCGCCGCGGGACTCGGCCAGGCCCTCTCCTCCGACCCGTACGAGGAGCCCGACCCCACGGTGTACGGCGCCATGCTGGCCTGGGCCGTGATCCTGACGGCAGCCGGATGCGCGGGCATCGCCAAGAGCCGCAGGTACCGGGCGCGCGCGGGCGTCGTCACGGGCACGTACGGAGCGGGCGCGGGCACGTACGGAGCGGGCGCGGGCACGTACGGAGCGGGCGCGCCGGACGGCGCGGGCCGCCGCGGCACCTCCCGCACCACGACTCCTCCCTCGCCCAGGGCCGCGCTCTACGCGCGGCTCGGCGGGCAGCCCGCGGCGCCGCACCGCCTCAGCCCCCGTCTGGACGCCCGCATCCAGCGGCTCTCCCGCCCCGCCGCCCTGGCCCTGGCGACGTCCGCCACGCTGTTCGGCTGCGCGCTGGCGGGCGCGACGATGCTGGTGCCCCGGTACGTGGGCGGCGGCAGACCCCTGTTCTGGGTGCTGTCCCTGCTCACCGGCGTCTACCTGTGCGCCCTGCTGCTGGAGTTGATTCACTACGGGCCGCGGCGCCGCTATCTGCTGCTCGTTCTCTTCGCGGGGATAGCCCTCCTCCCCGTCGCCGGGGTCGGCTACTCCACTTCCGTTCTCCTGGAGCGCGGCGCGTGGGCGGACGTCGAGGTGACCGGGGAAAAGCACCACGCCAAGGGCGGCCCGACGTGCGAGCTGCGCTCGCTGTCCCCGCGGGTGGTCCCGGCGGACACCTCTTTCAGCATCGGTTGCGACGGCGCCGAGGTCGGCGACACCTTCCGCGTCTACGCCGACCCGCGGGGCGAGGCGGGCCCGCGCCGCTCGTCGCCCAGCAGCCTGGCGAGCTTCTTCATCGGCTGGGGCGCCGCGAGCACCGTGCTTCTGGGCTGCGCCGTCGGGGCCGCGCTGCACGGCCACCGCCGCCGCACCGAGCTGGGCCTCACCGGGCCGGACCTCACCACACGCGAGGGAGAACGCTGATGCCGTCGACCGACAGCGCACGCGGCGCCGGGGCGGAACCCCCGGCGGCAGGGCAGCCGCACCCCTCCGACGTGCCCGTCTACCCCGACCTGGCGGGCAAGGTCGCCGTGGTGACCGGTGGTTCGCGCGGCATCGGAGCCGAGACGGGCCGGGCTCTGGCCGCGCAGGGCGTCGCCGTCTGCCTGGTGGGGCGGGACCGTTCCGCGCTGTTCGCGGTGGCCGAGGAGATTGGCAAACGGGGTGGCACCGCGATCGGTGCCGTGGCGGACGTGACGGACGCGGGCGCCCTGCGCCGCGTCGCCGACCGGGTGGCTGCCGAACTCGGCCCCGTCGACGTCCTCGCCGCCTTCGCGGGCGGTCAGGGCTCCCCCACACCCACCCTCGACCTGACCGAGGAACGGTGGCATCAGGTCCTCGACGCGGAGCTGACGTCCGCGTTCTTGACCGTCCGCACCTTCCTGCCCGGCATGGTCGAGCGGTTCAGCGGCAGCATCCTGACCCTGTCGTCGTCCGCGGGCCGCCAGCCAGGGCAGGCCAACCTCGCCTACGGCGTCGCGGGCGCGGGCCTCACCATGCTGACCCGCCAACTCGCCACGGAACTGGGCCCCCAGGGCATCCGCGTCAACTGCCTCGCCCCCACGGCTGTCCGCACGGAGAAGACCGCCGCCACCATGCCCAAGGAGGCCCAGCACAAGCTGGCGCTCCGCCACCCTCTGCGCCGCATGGGCGAGCCCGGTGACATCGCCTCGACCGCCCTCTTCCTCGCCTCCGACGCCGCGGGCTACCTCACGGGCCTCACCATCGACGTGGCGGGCGGCCGCATCACCAACTGACGGCTCGGGCTCCGCCGGAGCCCAGAGCGGCGGCGCCATGCCGTTGACCGCCCTGGACAAGCCGGTTCCGTCTGGGCGATGAGTTTCGCCGTCCCCGATGGTCCAACCGTCACCGACCACCAAGGAGAGTGACGTGCGCCAACTGCTGAGGGTCCAGAACTTCACCGTCTCGAGTGACGGTTTCGGCACCGGTGAGCACCAGAGCGAGGAGAGGCCGTTCGGGCACGCCGAGCCCGAGGAGCTGTTCGCCTGGGCCGGCGCCACGGCGAGCTGGCCGAACCGTGCGGACGCCGAGGGAAGCCGGGGCCTGGACGACTACTTCACGCGGGACTACGGCCGCAACATCGGCGCCGAGATCATGGGGCGCAACAAGTTCGGGCCCCAGCGCGGCCCCTGGCCCGACCACGCGTGGCAGGGCTGGTGGGGGGACGAGCCTCCGTTCCACACCCCGGTGTTCGTCATGACCCACCACGAGCGCCCGTCGTTCACCCTGTCCGACACCACCTTCCACTTCGTCGACGGCGACCCGGCCGCGGTCCTCGCGCAGGCGCGGGAGGCGGCGCGGGGCAAGGACGTGCGGCTCGGCGGCGGACCGACCGTCCTCAGGGAGTTCCTCGACGCCGACCTCGTCGACAGCCTGCACGTGGCGGTCCACCCGGTGAAGCTGGGGGCCGGGGTGCGGCTGTGGGAATCGCCCGACGAGCTGCTCGACCGCTTCCACCTGGACGTCGTGCCCAGCCCCAGCGGGGTGACGCACCACGTCTTCTGGCGCAGGTGACACCCGCCCGGCGGTGGCGTGGCCGCCGGGCGGGTGCCGTCCCTACGAGGCCGCGGCCCGGCGGTCGGCCGCTGAGGCGAAGCCCAGCCAGGTGTGCCGGTTGCCGGCCCAGCACCAGCCGACCTTGGGCGCGTTGCGGCGCTCGCGGCCGTCCCGTCCGGTGCCGTTGCTGATCCAGAGCGCCGGGGTGCGGGCGTCCAGCGCGCCACCGGCCTTGCGCAGCCGGGAGCCGATGGTCATGAAGCAGCGGTTCCGCTCCAGGGCGGCGGGCTGCTGCACGACCCAGTGGATGCCCTCCGTGAGCAGCAGCGGGGTGCGTCCCTGCGCGGTGAGGGCGGGCAGCGCCTCGTTGGGGCTCCAGTTCGCCATCGCGTCACCGCGGTCGAGTCCGGTGACGAGGTAGAGCGGGGTGTCGGGCAGGGCGACCGTGTCGAGCGGGGCGAAGAGATCCGCGTCAGGCATGTCGGTGACGACGAACCCCGGCTTGTCCGGCTCTTCGTCGCGGCGGAGCAGCGGAGCAGCGGCGCGAGGGCGGAGGCGGGGGCCCGCTCCGGGTGAACGGCGAGGAGGGCACCGCTTTCGCCAGGTGGGTTCTGCGCCTCTCTCGCGAAGGTACGGACCTCCTCGGCGGACAGCCCGGCGATCCGGTGCACCCCCGCCTCGATCAACCGTTCGGCCTGTGCGCGCGGCTCAGGTAGCGGGGACAGGGTGGAGGTGTCGGGCGCGGTTTCGGTCACGATGCTCCTCGGGGCAGCGACGTGGGCGGGCTCGAACGTAACGAGGGGGCCGACGGTAGTGTTCCCGCCGTGTCGCAGACGTCCAGGTGACGTACGGAAAGACGCCCGAGGCGACGGAACCGCTGATCGATACCGGAGCCTCGCTTTGTTCGCGAAGAAGACGGACGGCACTCGTCGACGAGTTCGGGAAAGCAACTCGCGCTCGCGCGGAGTCGAACCGTCCACGACCGTGCGCACCGCGCTGGAGCTGCTGTGTGTGTCAGAGGGTAAGGACCATTCCTTCGTCTGCGGTCAGGATCTCCCCGCTGTAGGCGACGCCGGCCTCGGCGAGGGACTGCCTACGGTCGGCACCGGGCCAGAAGTGCGTCAGCACCAGGCGCGCCACGTCCGCGCGAGCGGCCCACTGGCCGGCCTGAACGGCGCTGAGTAGGTGCGGGTCGGCAGTCGTACCCTGCAGTGTCGCGCCGGCGATCAATGGATCCGCTCCAGCCGCCAGTTCGCTGAGCACGTGGTCGGGGCCGGCGTCGCCGCTGTAGGCCACGGTCAGGTTGGGGGCGGTCAATCGGACTCCCGCGTGTGGCACGTGATGCGGAAGGAGTCGCCCGTCCAGGAGGAAAGGACCGACCTGGTAACGGCCCGGCAGTGGATGCGGATCGAAGACCTCGCGGAGATCCTCCGTCGGCTCCATCGCCTGCACCCGGGCCAGTACCCCCGTAGGGCAGTACAGCGGTACGCGGTCCTGGCGACCGCCGTACAGCAGCACTCGGCACAAGGCGCTCAGATCCGCGCAGTGGTCCGGATGCTCGTGGGTGAGGACGACGGCGCCGAGCTCGTTCGCCGTGCACCGGGCCAGCAGCCGGGGCAGCGTCGCGTAGCCGAGGTCCATGACCAGGCGGAAGCCGTCGGCTTCCAGCAGGAAGCCGCTCGCGGCCCGCCCTGCCTCCGGCCACGCACCACACGTACCCAGCACCGTGAGGGAGTTGCGCATCGCTCACATGCTCCCACGAGGGAGTAGACGGGCCGTCAGTCGAGCGTCGGCGGACTCGATGCTCTCGCTTGATCGCGAGAACCGGACATGACGCGTGAGAGCGCCTCCCGAAGCGCTGAACAACTGCTGTCACAACCCGTGATCGCCACCAGGAGCCGCTGTGGGCACCGGATGAGGGGGCCGGGCTCGGAGTCGGGGGCCACGTTCACCGTTCGCACGTACGGGGGCACGACCGGGTACTACCCGATCGTCACCTGGACCACGGCCGCGGGGCGTGCCATGGAAACCACGTGGAATATCGCCCGCGTCCGCGAGCGGACAGTGGCCGTCGGTACCCGCGTCGAGGTGCGCTACGACCTGGCGAACCCCGACCGTTGGACGCTCCCGGACGAGAGTGGCGCGCTGTGGTGGCTCTTCGTCGGAATGGGCGCGCTCTTCGCCCTGATCGGGCTGGGTCTCCTCTTCGGGACGCTGTTCCTGTAGGTGCTGTGTGCGGAGCCGCGCTCGGCAGCAATGCGTGCAGGGGGAAGTTACCAACCGACTACACTCAGCTCCCTCCGTCCACAGTTTCGAGGCTCCGCCGCGTCGAGCCGCGCCGCGCCGAGTCGTAGGAGGCGCTGATGTCCGCTCCGGACCGCCCCGTCCACACGCGGGTGAACCACACCACCAGCTCGGACTACGGGGCGGGTGCGACCAAGGGCGGCGAGGTGCTGGGCATCCAGGTGCCCGAACTGAAGCTGGCGGCTCCCGTCTTCGGCGAGCAGAGCAGGAAGCTGAGCCGGGCGCTCACCACGTTGATCACGACGCTGGACGGGCTGGGCGAGCCCTGGGGCGACGACCCCTCGGGAAAGAACTTCGCGAAGGACTACCAGGCGAATCAGCGGTCCATCGAGGGCTCCGCGGGGATTCTGGTGCTCGGGCTGGTGAGCATCCACGAGGCGCTCGACGACATGAAGGACGGCCACGTCGACAACGAGCACCTGATCGAGGGCATGTTCACCAAGGTCGACCCCGGACATGGCAAGCACGGTGACCGCGAGGCGCACGGCCGCGGAGGCGACGGGAGCGGTGGCGGCTCGTGAGCGCCCTGGAGAAGGCGTGGGAGATCCTCGAGGGCATGGGGCTGATCTGGCCCGACGGTGACGAGGGGAAGCTACGGGACGCGGCCAAGGCGTGGCGGGCGTTCGCGAAGGACGCCGATGAGGTGCTGGGGGACACGAACCACTCGGCGCGCGGGATCATGGACGTCAACAGTGGCGAGGCCGTCGACGCGTTCGAGAAGTTCTGGTCGCGCTACGTCGGCAAGGGCGAGAAGGGCTGGCTGCGCAACCTTCCCGAGGCGGCCGGGGACATGGCGAAGGCGCTGGACGCACTCGCCGACGACATCGATGACACCAAGAGTCAGATCAGAAGCGAGATCGTCGGCAGTGCGGCGCTGATCGCGGCCGGGATCGTCTTCACCGGCCCCACGTTCGGGATATCCGACGTGGCGGCCGGTGCCGCGGCGACCCGGATCGTCACCCTCAGCGCCGAGAAGTCCGGCTCCCTGGCGGCCCGAGCGGGCGCGGTCTTCGCTCGCGTCACGCGGGCAGCCGTCCTGACCGGGGCGACGAGCGTCGCCATGGACCTGGCCGTGGCGCAGCCCGCGCGCATCCTGGCCGGGCAGCAGGACGGGATCAGTCTGGAAGAGGTCAGCAACGCCGCGAAGTACGGCTCCCTCTTCGGCGGTGTCTTCGGCGGTGGGCACACCTTCGCCCCGAAGGCGCCGCCCGCTTTGCGAGTCCGCTCCCTCCGGCCGAAGCTCATCAAGGAGGGGATGTTCTCCCGCTCGCCCTCCCGCACCCCCACCAAGGGCGAGCCGGTGGACGTGGCGACGGGAACGATGCTCATGGAGCAGACGGACCTGACACTGCCCGCCTCCCTGCCCCTCGTCCTCACCCGCACCCACCTCTCCTCACACCGGGCAGGCGTCCACTTCGGCCCCAGCTGGGCCTCCACGCTGGACGAACGCGTCCAGATCGACCAGCACGGCGTGGTCTTCCTCGCGGCGGACGGGATGCGGCTCGTCTACCCCGTCCCCGAGCCCCATCAGCCGCTGCTCCCGTCGAAGGGGCCGCGCTGGCCCATGGAGTGGGACGGCAAGCCCGACGGATCCCTCACCATCACCGACCCCGACTCCGGTGTCGTCCGCACCTTCGCCGACCCGCTGCCCTGCGGCGACCCCGAGGCCGCCCACCTCGCCCTGGTCTCCCTCCGGGACCGCAACGGCGCGAGCATCGAGATCGACCGCGACCTGAACTCCACCCCGCTGGCGGTGCGGCACTCGGGCGGCTACCACCTGAGCGTCGAGACCGAGAACCAGCGCGTCACGGCGCTGCGGCTGCTGCACGAGGCCCCCGACGCCTACGGGCCCGGGGACAGCACCCCGCCCCCGAGCACGCTGGTCATGCGCTACGCCTACGACGAGGCGGGCAACCTCACCGAGGTCGTCAACTCCAGCGGCACGCCCCTCCGCTTCACCTACGACCACGAGGGCCGCATGCTCTCGTGGACGGACCGGAACGGTGTCACCTTCCGGTACGAGTACGACGCGGCGGGACGCGTCATCCGCACCCTCGGCCCCGACGGCATCTACGACGGCGCCTTCGCCTACGACGAGGCGGCCGGCACCACCGTCTACACCGACTCTCTCGGCCACCGCACCACGTGCCGCTACAACACCGACGGCCAGGTCGTCGCCGAGACCGACCCGCTCGGCAACACGACCCGCACCGACTGGAACGACCGCGGAACCGCGCCCCTGTCCGTGACCGACCCGCTGGGCCACACCACCACCTACACCTACGACGAGGACGACAACCTCACCGCCGTCCACCTCCCCGACGGCTCACACGCCCGCGCGACCTACAACGCGCTGCGCCAACCCCTCGACGTGACCGAACCCGGCGGAGCCGCCTGGCGGCACACCTACGACGAGGCGGGCAACCTCACCGAAACCGTAGACCCGGCCGGGGCCACCACCCGCTACGGCTACGACGAGCGCGGCCGCCTCACCACCGTCACCGACGCGCTCGGCCACACCCGCCACCTCACCTGCGACGCCGCCGGGCTCCCCACCGCGCTGACCGACGCCCTGGGCCACACCACCCACGTCGTCCGCGACCCGTTCGGACGCATCGTCGAGATCTCCGACCCGCTCGGCCACACCACCCGCATGGCCTGGACGCCGGAGGGCAGACCGAGTCGGCGCGAGGACCCCGAAGGCGCCTGCGAGAAGTGGACCTGGGACGGCGAGGGCAACCTCCTCAGCCACACGGACGCGGCCGGCCACACCACCCGCCACACGCCGGGCCCCTTCGACGCCCCGGGCACCCGCACCGACGCGGACGGCGCCTCCTACGCCTTCGCCTACGACACGGAGATGCGCCTGACGCGGGTCACCAACCCGCAGGGCCTGCACTGGTCGTACACGTACGACGCCGCCGGACGTCTGATATCCGAGACGGACTTCAACGGCGCGACGCTCACGTACGAGCTGGACGCCCTCGGCCGTCTGGCCTCCCGCACGAACGCGGAAGGCCAGACACTCCGCTACGCCCGCGACGCCCTCGGCCAGGTGACCGAACAACACGACGTCTCGACGGACGCGACCACCACCTTCACCTACGACGCCGCGGGCGAACTGGCCGCCGCCACGAGCCCCACGGCAGACCTCGCCCTCACCCGGGACGCACTGGGACGCATCCTCACCGAAACGGTCAACGGCCGCACCACGACCTTCGCCTACGACGCGCTGGGCCGGTGCGTGCGGCGCACCACCCCGTCAGGGCTCACCTCCGCCTGGTCCTACGACGCGGAGAGCCGTCCCCGGGAGTTGGCCACCGACCACGGCACCCTCTCCTTCACCCACGACGCGGCGGGCCGCGAGATCGAACGCCGCACCGGCTCCCTCGTGCTGCGGCAGGACTGGGACCGCGCCGACAGACTCACCACGCAGACCACCCGCACCCCCACCGCGCTGCTCCAGCACCGCGATTACGCCTACCGGCCCGACGGCTACGTCACGGAGATCCGCGAACTCACCTCCGGCACGCGCCGCTACGATCTCAGCCCGGTCGGCCGCGTCACGGCCGTGCGGGCGCACGGCTGGCGGGAAACCTACGCCTACGACGCGGCCGGCAACCTCACCACGGCCCACGCCCCCGACCACCCCGCCCCCGGCGACCGCACCGTCGAGGGAACCCTCCTCCACCGAGCCGGACGCACCTCCTACACCCACGACGCCACGGGCCGCCGCACCTCCAAGACGACCCGCCTCCTCAACGGCCAGAAGCGCACCTGGACGTACGCGTGGAGTGCCGAGGACCGTCTCACGGGCGTCACCACTCCAACCGGTGACGAGTGGACGTACGTCTATGACCCGCTGGGCCGCCGCATCGCCAAACAGGGCCCGTCCGGCGAGAAGGTCACCTTCACCTGGGACGGCACCCGCCTGTCCGAACAAACCACCCCCGAGGGCCACACGACGACCTGGGACTACACCCCGGACACCCACCGCCCCGTGGCCCAGACGGACCACACCCCCCTCACCCCGGAACCCGGCACCTCCCTCCTCACCAAACTCACCGCCCCCCACCCCCGCTTCCAATCGGTCCTCACCGATGTGACAGGCACACCGACGGAGCTGGTCGACTCGGACGGCAACGTCACCTGGCGCCACCGCACCACCCTCTGGGGAACCCCACTCCCCTCCCCGACCCCGCCGAACACCCACACCTGCCCCCTCCGCTTCCCCGGCCAATACGCAGACGACGAGACCGACCTCCACTACAACTGCATTCGTTACTACGATCCCGAGACGGGCCGCTATCTCTCGCCCGATCCACTCGGCTTGGCAGCCGGAGCCAATCCGATGGCCTACGTGGTCAATCCCCACACCGGTTGCGACCCTCTCGGCCTCTACGACTGCGAAAAGGTCAACAAGGTAATCGACAAGGCCGTAGAACGAGCCGCAGGTGGGCGGCGCCGGACTGCGGGCAAATATCACGGCCACCTCACACCAGAAAAGGAACTGGAGATCCTCTCTCAACCAGACGGTGTCTACATATCACAGGGTGGCGCAGAGCGACTCATCTTCCACAAAGGTGAGGATATCGTCGTGATGGAGAGCTCTGGAGCCAAAGGTGGAAACGTAATTACAAGCTACGGCCCCTCGGGTCCAAAGAATGAAAGTGGTGCCGCAGCATGGGGAGGTTCCGCAACCGACCCGGGGCCGCCAGTAACACGCAAGCAACTGATAGAGGGCGGGATCCCTACTCCGAAGGGCGGAACCCTCCCTCCGGCAACCCCACTCCGATAGGCAGGATCGATGAGCAACAACACCTACCTTGAACTGGGGCCTGATGTCAGAGTGACCCCATCTGGCTCCCCTCTCTCGCAGACTCCCCGATACTCCCTTCCAGACGGTTACCTGACAGTCTCACCTTTTTATGACCTCCCCTCCCACGAAACTCTGCTCAGCGAGACGACGGGTAGCGTCGACTGGCTGTGGTCTGGCGATGATGAACTTCGATTCGAAACGACCGCTCGCCAACTCATCGGATGCGGTCTGACGGTCCCCGAGAAGCCAACTCCGCACGGATGGTCACCCGGAGAATGGTTCGAAGCACCCCGCACAAGTACCGGAATCCGTCGCCTGTCACCGAATAACTTCGATTGCCCTCCGATGGCGGAACGGTGGGTTAGTGACACCGGCGACGCACTCGTGTGCGTACCCGAAGATCCACCCACACCGAAGAAGAGTCTGCACCGCTTGAACGTCGGCCCTGACCTGGATTTCGTCTTTGTGGACGGCATGTACACGGGCTGGCTTTTCCGCAACCCCGCCCACTACCTTGTGCACGCCTGGGAGCAGCCACCCTCCCACCCAGTAGCGGAGGGGTCTTCGCTTGCGCTGCGCGATTACCTGCTTCTCTTCACTGAGTCGAATGTCGAACGGATGCAGGATGAAGACGTCCACCTCCTGCGTGAACTGGACGCACTGCGAACGCGGATCGCCGCGCTCTCAGTGGATCCGAGAAATGAAGTGCTGCGCAACCATGTCACTCGGCTACGAGAAGACTGGTACAGCAGCTCGTAGAGGCCGCAGAGCCATCTGTTGAAGCCGGCCTGGTCGGCCGAAACGAGGCCTTGACGCCTCGCTGTCTGCGAGCGTCACGCACCGGCACACAACCCGAAGGGGTCGTGGAGGATGGTGGTATGCCGATGGAGCCGCCGCACTGGCCGCACTGCGGGTGGGGGGCCGATGAGGAGAACCGCACGGGGTGCCGGGGTCGCCGGGTGTCGCCGTACACGCGGTGTCTGGCGCATCTCCGGGAGGAGGAGCGCGCCGAACATCTGGGGGCGCTGCGTCCCGGGGCGGGCGTCGACTACTCCGGTACGCGGTTCGCGCCCGCTCTCCTTCAAGAACTGCTGTCCGCGTTACGGGGCCCGGACGACATCGCCCGCTTCGGGTGGGCTGCTTTCGAGCAGGCGGTGTTCGCGAGTCATACGTCGTTCTTCGGGGCGCACTTCGGGGCGGGTAGCCGGTTCGACGGGGCGGAGTTCAGGAACGACGTCTCGTTCAAGAAGGCGTTGTTCGAGGGGGCCGTCTGGTTCAGCGGAGCCTCGTTCGGGGAGAACACCAGCTTCACTCTTGCGCAGTTCGGTGACGGAACGCTGTTTCCCGACACGCGGTTCGGTGACCGTGCACGATTCCGGGGAGCCGTCTTCGGAGCGGGCGTCGACTTCCGCTCCGCCGTCTTCGGTGAGCGCGCCCACTTCGAGGGGGCGCGGTTCGGGGAGGGCGTGTCTTTCGGGGCCGCGCGATTCGGGACGCGGCTGAGCTTCAACAAGACCACCTTCACCGGCAGGGCCACGTTCGCGGACGCACAGTTCGGCGACAGGACCACCGTGGAACGTGCCGCGTTCGCGGGGCTCGCCACGTTCGACAGGGCGCGGTTCGGTGACAGGGCGAGCTTCGCCGAGACCGTCTTCCACCGTGCGGTGAACTTCCACGAGGTCCACTTCGACGCGCGGCCGTCGTTCCGTGCCGCCCGGTTCCACGGCGTCAGCCAGTTCGGCTCTTCCGCCTTCGGCGAGCGTGCCTCTTTCAGGCAGGCGGTGTTCAGGAGGGAAGCCCATTTCGGCGGTGCGCGTTTCTCCTCCAACGTGTCTACGAGAAGCGCGGTGTTCGAGGGGCAGTGTTTCTTCAGCAGGGCCACGTTCTCCGACTCCCCCGAGCTGACGGATGTGCGCTTCCTGGCGGGCGTGGATTTTACCGGCGTGACCTTCGACAGGACGGCGCGTTTCGGCCCCCTGGTATGCCGTGGAACGCTCGACCTGTCCGAGGTCACGTTCTCCGACCCGGTCACCCTGGAAGTGGACGCGGATCGTGTCACCTGCTGGCGGACGCGGTGGGCGGCGACGGCCATGCTGCGCGTACGGCGCGCCGACGTCGACCTGTCGGATGCGGTCTTCGAGCAGCCCATGAGCTTGGTGGCACACGCCGAGCCGTTCCCCATGCGGTCGGCGGACGGGACCACGCACGACGCACGTGCCGGAGACGCAGAGGCCGTGTCTCCCGTGCGGGTGCTCTCCCTCCGGGGCGTGGACGCGGCGCAGCTCATGCTGGACAGCGTCGATCTGAGCGCTTGCCGGATGGCCGGTGTCGTGCACCTCGACCAGATCAGACTCGAAGGGGAGTACCGTTTCGGCCGCGTACCGCCCGGATGGCACCGCCGAGGCCGCTTCCCCACCCGATGGACGTCCCGGATCACCCTCGCCGAGGAACAGCACTGGCGGGCCGCACGGAACCTGCCTGGCTGGGAAGCGCGGCCCTACGGCGTGCGGGTGTTGTCCCCGGCCGCGTTGGCCTCTCTCTACCGCCAGTTGCGCAAGTCGTTCGAGGACGCCAAGGACGAGCCGGGGGGAGCCGATTTCTACTACGGCGAAATGGAGATGCGGCGCGCGGATCGCACCCGTCCGTGGGGCGAACGCGCACTCCTCCACGCCTACTGGGCGCTCTCCGGCTACGGCCTGCGAGCGACGCGTGCCCTCGCCTGGCTGGGCCTGGCGATGGGGGCGACGGTGTTGGTGATGATGGCCTGGGGCCTCCCCCAGCACGCTCCCGCGCAGGAGGCGACCGGCCGGCTGAAGGGCGACGAGGCCCGGCTGGTGATCGACACGCCCGACCCGGGCCGCCCGCCTTCGCCGCTCCACGCCCGGTTCACCGCGGACCGGTTCGACCAGTCGTTGCGTGTCGTCCTGAACTCCGTCGTCTTCCGCTCCTCCGGCCAGGACCTGACCACGGCCGGCACCTACGTGGAGATGGGCTCCCGCGTGTGCGAACCGATCCTGCTGGGCCTGGCGGTCCTCGCGGTACGGGGCCGCGTGAAACGCTGACGCCTCGGTCGCCGCTCCGTCAGCGTCGGCCTCTCCTCTTCTGCCCGTCCTGTTTGAGCAGGGGACTTTCGCGTACCGCCGTCCTCCGCTTGAGGCCTTGCTCCTGCGACTGTTCGTTGTTCTTGCTGCCGCCGCTACTCGGTGCGCCGGGAGGTGCGTACGTGCCCGCGCCTCCGGGAACGGGGTTGCCGGGTACCGAGGAGAGGTCTTCACTGCGTGCGGCTTCCGGCGCACTCATGTAGAGGGAGTTACGCAGCCAGGGAGCGTTGGCGCTGACTCCCCGTGCCTGGCTGTCGGGAAGCGCGGCCGCTGTCTGGTACGCGTACGAGTCGGGCAGAGAGACGCCCCCCTGCCACGGCTCGTTGGCACCGGCAGCGCTTGCCCCTGCCGTCCCTTGACCTTGCCGCTGGGTCGCCTCAGGGGCTCCCGTCTCGCCCGCGCGCCAGGCCGTTGTTCCGGGCTCGATCGGTGACACGGGCGAGCTCGGGCCCTTCGACCAGTTTCGTTCCTCTCCAGGGTCCAAAGTGGATACGGGTTCGTGTCCCGGTGGTTGCGTCATGGTCTCTCCCGTTGCGGTCGCTACCGTCACCACGGGACCAGGGCGGAAACCAGTTCATCGCGCGCAGTTGACATCCGGCCCGTCGCCACACCGTCCGCCACCTCAACTCAGTCGCTGCTCTCCGTTTGCCGCAACTACGACATGGAGCGCCCATCACCCTCCGCTTCTCCCGGTGGCGTTCGGTGACAGAGCCTGTTAGCTTTGGGGACCGATTTTCCAAGCGGCCGCTCAGCAGACCCTTCCCGTGGACCAGCGGATCCGAGGGCCTGCTCATCGACGTGGAACGGTCTCGTGTGAAAGAGAGACCCGGGGGGGGCGAATACGGCATGGGTGACGACAAGGATTCGGATCTCGAACGTACGCCGGGCATGACACCTGGCGGGCATGTTCCGAAAAGGTCCGATCTCGCTCATAATGAGGCGAAGAAGCAGTCGGCAGCGATGTACATTCACGATACGTTGGGGCCGGCAACAACCACAGCCGGCTCTGTCGCGGATGCCGATACCGAGTTCATCTCGGGAAACCCGCAAAGCCCGACTACTTCTCGCGGAAAACTCCACGGTTGGGAACTGTGGGCCGGAGTCCGCCATCGACTGACTTCTTGGCGCGAGCATCACAAACATCTCACCCAAAGTCTTACGTACGAGCATGAGGCCTTGCTGGACGTCAGCAAGATCCTCTCTGGTATCGACGTGCAAGTCTCAACCAGTATGGACGTATCCAAGCCTCGGGCCAAGAGCCAGCTCGACGACCTCTGAGGGGCGCAGCCACATGGCGGTTTCATACGACGATATCTTGCATGCAGACTTGGGCTGTCTGGAGGAGGCCGCAAAGGCCTGGGAAAGAATGGCCAAAAAGTTCGGGACTCTCGGCCAAGATTACAGGGACCATGTCCGGGCCGCTGTCGACGCCGACAGTTGGCAGGGGGCATCTGCGAAGACGTTCGGACAGTGGGGACGTAAAACAGCCGAGGAATACGACCAAGCCAAGGGCGAGGCTCACGGGGTGGGCGCCCTCTTCCGGCTGGCTCATGCGACTCTGGACGCACACAAGAAGGCAGTGGAACGTGCCCGTGACGACGCGCAGGACGCTGGCATGGATGTGAACTCACGCGGCCACTGCACGATGAACTTCGACAAGGTCGCGGCGAAGAAGGGCGAGGAAGTCGCCGACGGCTACCGCGAGAATCCGAAAGCCAAGGCTGTGGTCGAAGAGAAGTGGACAGACAGGATCAAGCAGGTCGTCAAAGCCACACAAGACGCGGATGCCGGTCTCTGCACCACTTTCATGACCGACCCGAAAGAACCGGAAAAGGGTCTGCCCAACGGTTTCAACGGGGCTGTCGGCGACGACGTCGTGAAGAAGAACGCGGCCCGCGCAGCAAAGACTTATGAAAGCATCAAGAACGGCGGGACGCCCTCTCCAGAAAAGTTGCGCGAGGCGGCCATCTTGGCACGCGCGCACGGAGACGACCCCGAGTTCAGTCGTACCCTCATCGACTCACTAGGGGGGCCGGAAGGTCTCATCAAAACGCACGACCGCCTCGACGACCTCGCCTACTACGACGACAAGGATCACAAGAAATCTTACGTGTCGTTGGACAAAGCACTCGCCACGAACCTCGCCAGCGCCACCAAGAACCCGGATTCGGCCTTCTACAAGAGGTTCCAGGGGGACATGGAAAAGGCCGGCGTCAAGGAATATGATCTGAAAGTTGCTGGTGAGAAGATTCCAGAAGAGAGCGGAAGCACGCACCACGGCCAAAAGGTTCGCGGCTACCAAAGCCTGGTCTCCCTCATGCAGCGCGGGGACGGGTACGGAAAACAGTTCCTCTTCGACACGGCCGACGCGATTCGGAAGGCCGAGGACGAGGCCCAAGGCGGCGACCCTGATATCTGGGACCTCATGGGAGACTTCGGCACCAAGCAGGACGCCCACTTTGCTCACGATCCTCTCGATGGAATTCTCGACGTCATGTCACACGACCCGGAGGCTTCCACCGAATACTTGGATCCGGGTCCGGAGGAGAAACGAGACAACCTTTCGTACCTGCTGAACAAACGCGACTGGAATCATGTCGACCTCGGCTCCCCGGACCCGGCGGGGATGAATGACCCGGACAAGGAGAACAGTGACGCTCGCCAGGGGTTGGCTCGGGCCATCGAGGCCGGAGCGACTGGCGAACAGCCGATCGTGGGCGACGGAGCCGCGCGCCCTCACGCCACGCACACGATCCCCGAAGCGAGGATCATGAACCAGGTCATCGACCAGACCGACCCCGGTATGGGCGGCTCCTCGCTGCCGGAGAACCTGCAACGACCGATAGCGAATGCTTTGGCGGATTATTCATCGGATACACACAGAAGCCTGTATCGGGGGGACGACGCGTCCGACCATCCTGGCGTGCACGGATCCGCAGATAACGCCACCCTGAACGTCAATCCACAAAAGCTTGTACGGGTCATGAGAGGGGTTTCAGATAGCCCGGAAGCATTCGCGATGATGCATCAGGCCGAACGAGAGCAAATCCGTCAGGACATATCTAACCTACCGCCGGATGTTGGTCCCACGAGCCCGAAAGTTACGGATAGCATGACGCGCGCTGGTGCAACCATGGGAGCATTCGAGGCGATTAGACAGGATCGCGTGCTCGACCTTCGGGATGACGAAATGAGCGAGGCCGATTGGAACGCCAAGCTCAAGTACCACATCGTAGGTGGCGTTTTTACTCCGCTGCCTTACGTGGGGGACGCCGTGCAGCGCTCGATCGACACATGGACATGGGACGAGGGTAACCAAGTCAAGTCCTCGGCGGACACAGAAGCCAAACAAGAACTAACTCGCCAGTGGCTATCGTCAGATTCTCAAATCCGACACATGGTGAATGATTGGGCCGCCTCATCCGAAAGCATTGATGAAGACGCCCCGGGTCTCTCCACACTGAAATCCCGAGTTGTGATGGGCCAACGTGATGACACGCGAGAACAGGCCGCAGGATGGCTCGCTCGCGGAAAGGACTAGGGTGTTGAAACGGAAGCACCTCGCATACTGCGCCGCCGTCCTCGTTCTGTGCTCAGCAGGCATGATCGTTGGCTTCCAGAAGTGGATGGGCAAGGACAACCGGTCCCTGTGCGGCGGAATTATCCGGGAAGATGCCGCGAAGGATCTGTTGGGCGATGAGGAGTTGCAAACCGAAAGAGTCGGTAACGGAGGGTCCATCGGTTCCCAGGGCCGTCTGGCCGAGTGCAAGGTGATCGGTGAAGGCGGGAGGCGACTCGCCACCATATCAATCGGCACTGCGGCGTCGGCCCCGGGGGTTGTCACGCAGTCGGGCCACAATCGCTTGGACACCACGTCCGCTTCTGCTCCACTGGGCGGCGAATGGCCGGGAGTGCTGACGGTAGAGGGGGCTACTCTCGCCCGTGCAACGACGGTGCTGGAATGCCATTCCGAGGGGCCGGATCACCTGCTCGTCAATGTGAATTCCACGCTCGCGGACACAGACACCTACTTCACCAAGAGCTCCCAGGAACGACTCAGGGTGGCACGCGCAGCAACCATCGTGAGTAAGCAGGCGGACCGCAAGTGGGGTTGTCACGCCAAGTTGGGCAAGGCCATCGAACAGGCCCCCGCTGTTCCGGCACTGAACGACCCGAAGCCTTTGTCCAGTGCAACGGGGACCTGCCGCAGCCTGCGGCGGGTGGCTCCTGCAGCCAAGGCATTCGGGATCACGCGGGCAGTTGGTACGGCGTCGACAACCGAGTCGCCGACGCAGGACTGCCTACTGGTTAATGCGAAGGGCGAGGAGGTCTATCGCCTGTCCGCCCTGCACGGCCCTCTCGCTAAGGGTTTCCCTGCCGCCAGAATCATTGCTCACGTGCCAGGAGAGGCCGGACGGGACGAGGACACACCAGGTTGGGCCTGGTCGAAGGCACAATGCCCCAGCACCCGGTCAGCCTCTCTTTTCACCGCTGCCAGCATCGGGTTCCCCAATGATGAGGGACGACTGACGGTGGATGGTGACTTCGAGCGAGAACTTCTCGATGCCTTCGGCTCAGACCTCGCCAAGCAACACGGTTGCGAGCCCCCGGCCCTCCCATGAGGAAGCGTGTCCCGCAGAGAGGTGCGAGCTCTCCTAATGAGGCGGCGTTGCAGGGCCCACCTCGGGCCGGCTCAGACGGTTCAGCGCACGCGCCGCTTCAGCCCGTTGACAAACACCGTCCAGGCCGCTGCCGAGTACACGAGCGGCGTGCGGGCGGGCGCCTTGCTGTCACGCACCGGGACGATGCCGGGGTAGCCGTCCGCCACCTCGACGCAGTTGCCGCCGTCCGGGTTGCTGTAGCTGCTTGCGCGCCAACGCGCGCCGGTTAGATCCACCATGCTTGTAGCCCTCCGCTGCATCGGCGATCATCCGCGCGGACATGGGCGTGGGAAGCGACTCCGCACGCACCTGATCGTATGCCCGGGAGTAGAGCTTAACCTGGTCCGGCTCTTCAAACAGTTGTCCGTGGTCGGCGCCTTCGGCGTACGCCACTTCGGTGCCGTCCGGCATGGTCAGCAAGGTGAGCGACCCTCCCTGCATCGGGTGCGCCCCAGAGGCGAAAGGGAGCACCTGAACTGTGTGCTGATCGCACACCTGGCGCATCAACTCAAGTTGCTCGTACATCGTCCGGTCGCCGCCTACCCGACGCGCGAGAACGGCCTCGTCGAGCACGACGCACAGCGTCGGAGCATCGCTTCGCCGCAAACGGCTCTGCCGCTCCATACGCAGCGCCAGTCGCTCTTCCAGGAGTTGGGGGCCCGTCATGGTGCGCCCCACACTCAGCACCGTCCGGGCGTAGGCCTCTGTCTGAAGGAGCCCCGGTACTGCCTGCGAGGCGTACTCGCGAATGTGAGCAGCGCGGGCAGCAAGCTCCATGAACCTCTGCGCCCAATCCGGGAAGCTCTCCCGGTACACGTACGGCCACAAATCGTTCAGCAGACCGTCCGCGCCGACCGCCAGGTCCAGCGCCGCGGTCAGTTCGGCGGTCGGCCGCGCGCCGGAGGCGCGTTCGATCTGGGCGATGCGGGACTGGGTGACGAACACCTTCCCCGCAAGCTCCTGTTGGCTCCAGCCCCGCAGCTCGCGCAGGCGTTTGAGGTGGGTGCCGAAGAGGACGGCCATGCTCGTGGACGGGTCAGGACGGCCGTTGGCCATGGGCTTACGTCGACTCATTACTTCGTCACCACTCATGCTGTCGGTGCTGTCGAGATTACGCGCGGTGACGCACTCTTGAGGTCCGGAAGGGAAATCTCCAGCATTCAAGAGGCATAGAGGCAGCCATGGAACGGGAACGAGCGAGCCGCGAGCAGTGTCTGGACTGCGAGTGGTACCGGACGCAGATCAACCGGGCGGCCGGGGACCCGGAGCCGCGGGCCGACCTGGAGGCGCTGTTCGGAGCACACCTGCGGCACAAGCACAGTGACGGCGAGCGCGGTGACGGCGAGCGCGGTGAGGCCGCGCGTCGCCGCCCGCTGCGGAGTGTGTGACCGTGTGGGGCGAGGGCGAGCGGGTGCGCGACGAGAAGACGGGGAAGGCGGGGACCGTCGTGCAGGTGACGGGGCCCGCGCCGTTCATCTACCGGGTCATGCTGGAGGCGGCCGCCGGCGACGGCGCGCCGCCGATCATGATTTATCGGTACGGGCACCAGTTGCGTGGTGCTCCCGTTCGCGTCCCGCGGAGTCGCGGGGAGTCACCGCGTGGGCGAGGTCGTCCAACGCGTCGGTGAGGAGTTCGGCGGTGCGCAGGGCGACCGGGGGCGGGTGGTCGGCCTGTTCCCACCAGCGGGTGAGCGCGCCGTGGACGTCGCCCCACTCGACCGGTTCGCTCGATCGGATGGCGGTGGTGGCGGCGGCGACCGCGGGTGCGAGGGCGGCGGAGAAGTCGACGGCTCCGGGGTCTGAGGGGGCTTCCCTGTCGGGGAGGTGCGCCTCCAGCAGCATGGTGGCGCGGCCGAGGGTGACGAGCGCGGACTGGGCGTCGCTGGCGGAGCGGCGGGAGAGCGGGGAGTGGCTGCCCCGGTGGCGTACGGGTTCGGCTTCAGCGCGGTTGAGGGTCTGTTCCCAGGTCTGGCGTGCCGCGCGGGTGTCGAGCAGGGCTTCGCGGACTTGGCGGGGGGCGCGTTCGGCGGGTTGGGCGAAGGCGTCCATGACGGCGATGGCGTAGCGGCCCGTCGCGGCGAGCCAGTCGGCGAGCCGGTCGCGCAGCAGGGGGGTTTCCCAGGCGGGGAAGAGGGCGTAGCTGAGCATGGCCAGTACTCCGCCGAGTGCGGTGAGTCCGGCGCGTTCGTAGGCGGTCTGGTACCAGTCGGTGCCCAGGATGCCGAGGAGGAAGACGACGTAGGCGCCGGTGCAGATGGAGGTGATGGCCTGTCCTGTGCGCATCAGCAGGTACATGAAGCCGACGCTGACCACGGCGAGGGCCGCGCTCAGGTAGGGGCCCGGGCTCGCGAGTGCCATGACGGTGCCGGCGACGGCGACGCCGAGGAGGGTGCCGACGAAGCGGCCCACGCCGCGTTCGTAGGTGCGGGAGAAGTCGGGCCGCAGCACCATGGCGGCGGTGAGGGGGACCCAGTAGCCGTGTGCGGGGGGCAGCGCGTTGCCCAGGAGGTAGCCGACGGAGGCGACGACGCTGACGCGGATCGCGTGGCGCAGGATCGGGGAGCGCCAGTGGAGTTCGCGGCGGAAGGAGCGCACGGCGACGGGGACGAGTCCCGCGAGGGTGGGCATGTGCAGGTGGCGTTCGCGGGCGAGCGCGTGGCCCGCGGCGGGGGTGTGTTTGCCGCCTGCCGCCTTGGTCTCCTTCAGGCGGGCCGCCTCGGCCTCTTCGGCTGCCAGGTCCTCCGGGTCGGGGCCGTAGGGTCCGTCGAGGCTGGCGTCGACGAGGGGTGCGCGGTCGGGGAAGCCGCGGCGGCGCCCTTCGCGGTCGGCGACGTGCCAGGTGACGCGGGCCAGTACGCCGCCGCGAGTGACCTCGACGGGTTCCTGGGCGGCTTCGACGGCGTCGTCGGTGAGCGCGATCAGGCGGAGTCCGGCGCGCCGTGCGGGCCCGGAGAGGACGGGTCCGCTCTTGGGTACGCGCAGGACGTCGAGTGCCTGGTCGGGCAGGCGGACGCGTTCGCCGCGCCGTACGGCGCGGGCGGTGGCGTCGAGCACGGTGGCCGCGGCGGACAGGAGTTCGCGTACCCGGTCGCGTTCGGGTCCGACCATCGGCGCGCCGCCGACGACGGGGTCGGCGAGGGAGGCGAGGACGGGGCGGAAGCGTTCGGCGAGCGCGCGGTAGCCGTGCAACTGGCGGGGGCGGCGGCGGGCCTGGCGGGGGGTGACGTAGGCGGCGCTGCGGGCCTCGATCAGGGGTTCGGGGTCGAAGGGTGCCATCGGGTCGTGCCGCAGCCGGCGGGCGTAGTCGGCGACTCCGGCGAGCGCGTCGGCGAGCGCTTCGCGCCTCTCGCCCCAGGGCCTGATGGGGAACAGCACGATGAGTCCGGCCTGCACCACGCCGCCGGCGGCGATCAGCGTGGCGTGGCTGAGCGCGCCCAGTGTGGAGGCGGGCAGGTGGACGGTGATGAGCATCACGGAGATGTTGAACGCGGCGACCACTCCCGAGGTGGGCCCTATCCCCCACGCCATGCCGGCGAGGAACGCCCACAGGGCGAGCAGCAGCACGAACGCCCACGGCCAGCCGACGAGCAGGTAGCCGAGGAAGGTGGAGATCGCCAGTCCGGCGGAGGCGGCCAGCGCCAGCACGGGCCGGGGTCGCCAGCTGCGCTGGAAGGTGGCGATGCCGGAGGCGAAGGCGCCGAAGGCGCTGGAGACCGCGAGTTGCGGCGTGCCGATGAGCAGCGCCAGTCCGACCACGACGCCCACGCCGCACGCGCCGCGTACCGCTATCAGCGGCGTCAGCGACGCGCGCTCCACGGTCAGCCCGGAGCGGGCGGTGTCCTTGAGCGCCCGGAGCCAGGCCAGCGGTGCGGCGTTCATGTTCCCGAGCATGCGATCGAGGTTACCGAGAAAGAGCGGCCATGTGCCGCCTGAGCAGGCGCTCCCCGCCGTGGCGGTGAGCGGAGGCCGTGCCGTGGGCCACGGCAGCTCGGCCGTGGCGGGTCGGGGAAGTCCCGCCGCCGTCCGTGGCGGACGGCGGCGGGGCAGGGCGGGGCAGTCCAGGGCGAGTGGCCCTACGGGTGGTCAGTGGTTGCTCGGGAAGCCGAGGTTGACGCCGCCGCTGTCTTCCGGGGCGGGCCAGCGCGTGGTGATGACCTTGCCGCGGGTGTAGAACTGCACGCCGTCGTTGCCGTAGATGTGCAGGTCGCCGAAGAGGCTCTGTTTCCAGCCGCCGAAGGAGTGGTAGCCCACGGGCACCGGGATGGGCACGTTGACGCCGACCATGCCGGCCTCGACCTCCAGCTGGAAGCGGCGGGCGGCGCCACCGTCACGGGTGAAGATGGCGGTGCCGTTGCCCCACTTGCTGGAGTTGATCAGGGCGAGGGCCTCGTCGTAGGTCTCGGCGCGCACGACGCTCAGCACGGGGCCGAAGATCTCGTCGTCGTAGGCGGCCATGCCGGGGGTGACCTTGTCGAGGAGGGAGACGCCGAGGAAGAAGCCGTCGGCGCACTCGGGGTGTCCCGCGACGCTCTGCCCGGTGCCGTCGACGACGACCTCGGCGCCCTGGGCCGCGGCGCCGGTGACGTAGGAGGCGACCTTGTCGCGGTGCTCGCGGGTGATGAGCGGGCCCATCTCGCTGGCCGGGTCGGTGCCGGGGCCGATGCGCAGCGCGCGGGCCCGCTCCGCGATCCTGGCGACGAGCGCGTCGCCTGCCGCGCCGACGGCCACCACGACGGAGACGGCCATGCAGCGTTCGCCCGCCGAACCGTAGGCGGCGCTCACGGCGTTGTCGGCGGCGTGGTCGAGGTCGGCGTCGGGCAGGACGAGCATGTGGTTCTTGGCGCCGCCGAGCGCTTGGACGCGCTTGCCGTTGGCGGTGGCCTCGGCCTGCACATGGCGGGCGATGGGCGTGGAGCCGACGAAGGAGACTGCGGCCACGTCGGGGTGGGACAGCAGGCGGTCGACGGCCACCTTGTCGCCGTTGACGACGTTGAGTACGCCCTCGGGCAGCCCCGCCTCGGCGGCCAGCTCGGCGAGCCGGTAGGCGGCCGAGGGGTCCTTCTCGCTGGGCTTGAGCACGAAGGTGTTGCCGCAGGCCAGCGCGAGCGGGAACATCCACATCGGCACCATGGCGGGGAAGTTGAACGGGGAGATGCCCGCGACCACGCCGACGGGCTGCCGGATGGAGGAGACGTCGACCCGGGTGGAGACCTCGGTGGACAGCTCGCCCTTGAGCTTCTCGGGGATGCCGCAGGCCAGCTCCACGATCTCCATGCCGCGGGCGACCTCGCCGAGCGCGTCGGCGTGCACCTTGCCGTGTTCGGCGGTGATCAGTGCGGCGATCTCGTCGCGGTGCGCGTCCAGCAGGGCGCGGTAGCGGAAGAGGAACGCGGTGCGCCTGGCCAGTGAGGTCTGCGACCACTCGCGGTAGGCGGCCTTGGCCGCGGCGACCGCCGCGTCCACCTCGTCGACGGAGGCGAGGGCGACCTGGGTGGGCTGGGCGCCGGTGGCCGGGTTCCAGACGGGTCCGACGGTGCCGGAGGTCGACTCGTACGGCTTGTTGCCGATCCAGTGGCCGAGGGTCTTCATGGGGCCGGGACCTTTCTTGGGACGGGGTTGTGCCGACTGCCGGCTCGTGCTGCCGTCGGTGGGCCGTCACGGAGGGCCGTGCCGGTGGGGGCGGTCACAGGTGGCGGCGGCGCTGGGCGCGTTGCCGCTCGTACTCCTCGCGCGCCGCGCGGGCCGCCGGGCGCGTGGAGGTCTCGGCGACGGCCACGTCCCACCAGGCCTCGGGTCCCGGCGCCGGCACGTCGGGCTCGGTGTCGGTCTCGACGTACACGCAGGTGGGCCGGTCCGAGGCGCGGGCCGCCGCCAGTGCCTCGCGCAGCTGTTCGCAGGTGGCGGCGCGGTGCACCTCCATGCCGAGTGAGGCGGCGTTGGCGGCGAGGTCGACGGGCAGCGGGTCACCGGTGTAGCCGCCGTCCTGGTCGCGGTAGCGGTAGGCGGTGCCGAAGCGTTCGCCGCCGGTCTGCTCGGACAGGCCGCCGATGGAGGCGTAGCCGTGGTTTTGGACGAGGACGACGTTGAGGGGCACGCCCTCCTGGACGGCGGTGACGATCTCGGTGGGCAGCATCAGGTACGTACCGTCGCCCACCAGCGCCCACACGGTGCGCTCCGGGTCGGCCAGTGCGACACCGAGGGCGGCCGGGATCTCGTAGCCCATGCACGAGTAGCCGTACTCGACATGGTACTGGCGCGGTGAGCGGGTCCGCCACAGCTTGTGCAGGTCGCCGGGCATCGACCCGGCCGCGTTGAGGACGACGTCCTGGTCGCCGACGACGGAGTCGAGCGCGCCGAGCACCTGCGTCTGGGAGGGCCGCGCGTCCGCGTCCGGGGGGTGCGGCGCGAACGCCTCGGAGACGGTGCGCTCCCAGGCCTCCTTGGAGCGGGTGTACTCGGCCTCGTAGTCGGGCGAGACCCGGTGGCCGCGCAGCGCGCCGGTGAGCGCTTCCAGCCCTGCACGCGCGTCGGCGACGGCGGAGAGGCCGGCCATCTTGTGCCCGTCGAAGGCGGTGATGTTGAGGTTGACGAAGCGGGCCGCGCCGGGGAAGAGGGTCCCCGAGGCGGTGGTGAAGTCGGTCCAGCGGGTGCCGACGCCGACGACCAGGTCGGCGGTGCGCGCGAGCGCGTCGGCCACGGCGGTGCCGGTGTGCCCGATCCCGCCCACGTCGCACGGGTGGTCGAACCGCAGGGATCCCTTGCCCGCCTGAGTGGAGGCGACGGGTACGCCGGTGACGTCCGCGAAGGCCCGCAGCGCCGCTTCGGCCTCGCTGTGGTGGACGCCGCCCCCGGCGACGATGAGCGGCCTGCGCGCGGTACGGACCGCCTCGGCCGCCGCGGCCAGCACGTCGGACTCCAGCGCAGGGCGGCCCACCCGCCAGGTCCGTTCGGCGAAGAACTCCTCGGGCCAGTCGTGGGCCTCCGTCTGCACGTCCTGCGGCAGCGCGAGGGTGACGGCGCCGGTCTCGGCGGGGTCGGCCAGCACCCGTACGGCACCGAGCGCGGCGGGGATCAGCGCCTCGGGGCGCAGCACCCGGTCGAAGTAGCGGGAGACGGGGCGCAGCGTGTCGTTGACGGAGAGGTCGCCCGCGTAGGGGACCTCCAGTTGCTGGAGGACGGGGTCGGGGGCGCGGGTGGCGAAGACGTCGCCGGGCAGCAGCAGGACGGGCAGCCGGTTGAGGGTGGCCAGCGCGGCTCCGGTGACCAGGTTGGTGGCGCCAGGACCGATGGAGGTGGTGACGGCCTGCGCGGAGAGCCGGCCCCGGTGGCGGGCGAAGCCGACGGCGGCGTGCACCATGGCCTGTTCGTTGCGGCCCTGGTGGAAGGGGAGCGGCGCGCCGGGGCCCTGGCCGTTCTCGACGAGGGCCTGCCCGATGCCGGCGACGTTGCCGTGTCCGAAGATGCCCCAGCAGGCGTCGATGAGGCGGTGCCGTTGTCCGTCGCGCTCGGTGTGCTGCGCGGCGAGGAAGCGTACGAGGGCCTGTGCGACGGTCAGCCTGACGGTGGTCACCGCTTCGTCTCCCCTTCCCGCGCACCGGCCCGCGCCTCTTCGGGCGAACTGGCGTGCGATGCTGCGGAATCCTTCGCCTCGTACAGCGGAAGCCTGGGATCCACAGGTGTTTCGGCCCACGTACCACGAATCCACGCGTGGTCAGGATGGTCGCAGATATGCCACGCGCGATCCACCCCCGGACCGGCCATCACGTTCAGGTAGTACATGGCGTGTCCTGGCGCGGCCATGGAGGGGCCGTGCCAGCCGTCGGGGATCAGCACGGCGTCACCGCCGCGCACCTCCGCGAGCACGTCGGTGCCGCGCCCGTGGCCGCTGGGGGTGACGCGCTGGTAGCCGACGCCGCCGGTGGCCCCGTGCGGCGCGATCTCGTAGTAGTAGATCTCCTCCAGCTCGCTCTCGACGCCTTCCCGCGCCTCGTCGTGCTTGTGCGGCGGGTAGGAGGACCAGTTGCCGCCTGGGGTGAGCACCTCGACGGCGATGAGCCGGTCGGCCTCGAACACGTGCGCGGCCGCGAAGTTGTTGACCTGCCGCGAGCACTGCCCGCTGCCCCGCAGCTCGACGGGCACGTCCTCGGCGGCGCCGTAGCGCACCGGCAGCCGCCGCTCGCAGCGCGCACCCGTCAGCGCGAACCTGCCGCCCGCCGCGCTGCTGAGCGTCACCTGTGCCTCACGCGGGACGTAGGCGAAGTCGCTGACGGCGGCGAACACGCTCTCCCTGCCGTGCAGGCGCAGCGTCGCTCCCTCGGCCTCCACGGTGCAGCCGCCGGACAGCGGCAGCACGATCCACTCGCTCTCGCCGGTCTCCCACGCGTGCGAGCCGCCCGGCTCCAGCTCCAGCACGCGCAGCGAGGAGTAGCCCCAACCCGCGCTGCGCGGATCGATGTCGAGGGCGTAGGGGCCCGAGCCGGCCCGCCCCGCCCGCAGATGGAAACCGTTCGCGGTGTCTGTCATCTCGTCACGACCCTTTCGTCAGTCCGACGGCGGTGTCCACGGCCGCGCTGACGTCTGAGTCGGCCGGGTAGAGCAGGGAA
Source organism: Streptomyces diacarni (assembly GCF_003323715.1). GTDB lineage: Bacteria > Actinomycetota > Actinomycetes > Streptomycetales > Streptomycetaceae > Streptomyces > Streptomyces diacarni. The sequence goes on along the minus strand of NZ_QOIN01000035.1, from coordinate 26,837 downwards.
CGCCCGACGACCAGCCCGCGCACCGTCGGCAGGCTCAGCGCCCTGCGCCACTTCTCATAGGTGCCCTCCTGATCGCCGCTCACCTCGCCACCGAGCAGGACGACGGGCAGCGCCGAGGTCTCGCACACCCACGCCATGTCCTCGGGATCCGCGGTGACCGGCAACTTGAGCCAGGTGTAGGCGGACGTACCGCCCAGCCCGGAGGCGATGGCGACCGAGCGGGCCACGGCAGGGCCGCTCAGATCGTTGACCAACCTGCCGTCCACCCGGCCCGCCAGGAACGGCTCGACGAAGACGGGCAGCCCGCGGGACGCCATCTCGTCGACGGCGCGCGCGGTGGCGTGCAGCGTCCGCAGCGAGCCGGGGTCGCCGTAGTCGATACGCAGCAGCAGCTTCCCCCCGTCGAAGCGCAGCCGCTCGATGTCCTCAGGACGGTGCCCGGTGAACCGGTCGTCCAGCTCGAAGTCGGCACCCGCCAGTCCGCCCCTGTTCATCGAACCCAGCACGACCTTGTTCTCCAGCGCCCCCAACAGCAGCAGGTCCTCCAGGATGTCGGCGGTCGCCAACACCCCGTCGACACCGGGCCGGTCAAGGGCGACGACCAGGCGTTCCAGGAGCACGGCGCGGTTCGCCATGGCCAGCGCGTCGCCCCCGACGGCCAGCGCGCCGCGCGCCGGATGGTCCGCGGCGACGATCACCAGCCGCTCGCTCTCGTCCACCAGCGGACGGCGCGCACGGCGAGCCGCCGCCTCGGCGATGGCCTCGGGATGTCGGGTGCGCACGGACGCCAGCTCCGAGAGGCTGACACTGCTGCTGGCCAAGGTGGGCTCGCTTTCGAAGAATCGTCGGGGGGTCTGCGCAGGGTCCGCGACGGGTTGGGGGGGGCAGGGCGCACGGGAACACGGCGGAACGGCGCCACCGCGGGTCGCTGAGACCGCGGCTCGGCGACACCGCGCATCGGAGCGGCACCGCCGCGGTGGGGCGCCCGCTCAACCGCGCAGCAGCTCCTCGACCTCGGACGCCGCCGGCATCGCGGAGGAACAGGCCAGCCGGGAGGCGACCAACGCTCCCGCGGCGTTGGCATACCGCATCAGGTACTCCAGGTCCCAGCCGGCCAGCAGCCCGTGGCACAGGGCACCGCCGAACGCGTCCCCGGCGCCCAGCCCGTTGACGACCTCCACCGGATGCGGCGGCACCTGCGCGGCCGAGCCGTCCGCATGGAGGGCCAGCACGCCCTCCGGGCCCAGCTTGACGACGGCCAGCCGGGCGCCGGCCGCCAACAGGGCCTCGGCACAGGCGCGCGGCTCGCGGACCCCGGTGGCGACCTCGCACTCGGCGAGATTGCCCACGGCGACGGTGGCGTGGGCGAGCGCCGCACGGTAGTGGGGGCGGGCCGCCTCGGCGGCCTGGGCCACGCTCAACTCCCCCTCGACGCCGGCGCCCCAGAACATGGGCCGCCAGTCCAGGTCGAAGACGGTGGCGACGGCGGCGCCCGCAGCGCGCGGGCCCGCGCCTGTGCCGGCCACGTGGCCTTCCGGGGCCCGGTCCTTCTCACGTGCCGCCAGCGCCGCGAGAGTGGCCGTACGGCTGGGTTCCGCACACAGTCCCGTGCCGGTCGTCCAGAAGATGCGGGCGGCGGCGACACCGGCCAGGTCCAGCTCGTCGGCCCGCAGTTCGAGGTCGGGCGCCTTGGGCCGGCGGTAGAAGTAGAGCGGGAAGTCGTCCGGCGGGAAGATCTCGCAGAACGTGACCGGGGTGGGGTAGCGCCGCACGGACGTCACCCACCGGTCGTCCACGCCGAAACCGCGCAGCGCCTCGTGGCAGTAGACGCCGAACGGGTCGTCACCCGTACGCGTCACCACCGCGGCGGAGCGGCCGAGCCGCGAGGCGGCGACGGCCACGTTGGTGGCGGACCCGCCGAGGAACTTTCCGAAGCTGTCCACGTGCTGGAGCGGCACGCCGGTCTGCAGGGGGTAGAGGTCGACCCCGATGCGGCCCATGGTGACCACGTCGTGCGGGGTGACCACGTCGTGCGGTGCGGTCATGTATCGCGTCCCCTCTCCTCGGCGGGTGCGTGCCCGGCACATCGTCCGCCGCCCCGGAGACACCTGTCAACAGTTTGTCCTTACATATTGACCTACCCTCCTGCCCTTCGGTGCGCCCGTCACCAATGTCACGGTTCCACGGGGCCACTGTCACAGGGCGCCCACAGCGCCCCGCCGAGGATCACTCCGCGTCGTTCACCCCACACAGGCTGACGCCTGCCCACCAGCCAACCTGGGAGGTGCGAGATGGCCGACCGACGGCTCTGGTCGTACAAGGAGATCGCCGCGCACATCAGCGTGCAGCCCGACACCGTGCGCTCCTACAAGAAACACGGCCTCCTACCGCCGCCCGACCTCGTGGAGGGAGGTAAGCCCTACTGGTTCGCCGACACCATCCGCGACTGGGTCACCCGCAGGCCGGGTCACCGCGGAGGCCGCTGAGGCGGACCAGTCAAAGGGCCCACCGGAGGGTTCACCGGCGGACCCGACAGCCGGCCCGCCGGAGGGCGCGCCGGCGGAGCCGCAGAAGGACCCGCCACCGTGGGGCGGCACCACGCGTGCCGCCCCGCGGGCGCGGCGCCGCAAACCCCACCGCACCAGCGCGGCGCACCCCGCCAGCGCCCCCGAGGCGCCCACTCCGACGAGCGCCCCGGGCAGCGTCCCCGCGAACGCCCGCCCGCCCCAGTAGCCGATCCCCACCGCGTACCCGGCCCACAGCAGCTCCGCCAGACCCGCACCCAGCAGGAACCGCCGGGCCGGATAGCCGGCGGCACCCGCGGCCAGGCCGCCGAGCAGACGCCCGCTGGGCAGAAAGCGGACGACCAGCACGAAGGGCACGCCGTGCCGCCACACGCGCTCCGCCGTCCAGTCGAACGCGGCCCTGCGGCGCGGACGCGCGCTCAGCAGGGCGTCGAGGCGCCGGCCCGCTCTCCGGCCCGCCCCGTGGACGATCGCGTCTCCCGCCAGCGCGCTGCCCGCCACGGTCAGCAGCACCAGCGGGAGGGACACAGCCTGCCCTCGGCGGCGAGCGAGCCCGCCGTGGCGATCAGCGCGGCGTTGGGAACGAGGGGCGGCAGCGTGGTGAGCGCGAGCAGCACCACCATCCCCCACAGTGCGCCTTCCACACCCCTCACCCGCTCTCCGCCCGTGCGCCCGTCCGCTCCGGGCGTCTTTCACCTGTCAGAGCCAGCTGACAGGTGGGCGTGCGGCGGCACAACGCCCTGACGGCCATGCCCGGGGAATCCCAGGGGTCGCCTGGAGGCCCCCTCAAGGTGCCCCCTTAGGGGGCGCGACCGCTGCGGTCGGTGCGCGCCAGTAGCACGGCCGGTGTGCGCCAGTAGCACGGCCGGTGCGCGCCAGTAGCACGCTTGGTACATACCCTCTAGGGGTATAGAGTCGACCTCGCGCCCGCCACCCGGCCCTCTTGCGGGGCCACCCGTGCGGGCCCCATGCAGCGCTGCGCACTGCGCACTCCGTACGGACAGGCCGTACGGAAACGCCGTACCGAGAACGAGGAGTCGGCCATGAGCACCGTCACGACCACATACAAGGTTTCCGGAATGACCTGCGGCCACTGCGAGGGCGCGGTCTCGGAGGAGATCTCCCGGATCGAGGGCGTCTCGGCGGTGCAGGCCCAGGCGGCCTCCGGGCAGGTCGCCGTCACCTCGACCGGCGAACTGGACGACGCCGCCGTGCGCGACGCCGTCGACGAGGCCGGCTACGAACTGATCGGCCGCGCCTGAGAGCACGCCACCGGACAGCGAAAAGCGCCCCATCGGCCGAGTCCCCCCACGGGCCCGTCGACGGGGCGCTTTCTCTTCCCGGTCATGGATTCCCCCCACGGGATCCTGGCCGGGCGCTCTTCGGGTGACCGTGCGGGCCGGGAGGCCGCTCAAAGCTTCCCGCACACGTTCACCGTTTCTTCACCTCACATCCGTCCCCCAAGACGGACACGAAGTGCGGCGGCGACTCCGCCGGGAGGCCGACGCCACCCGGTTAGACCCCCGAACCCCGCCGATGGTTACCCCCCAATTTCTGTGACCTACGTCTCTTTCACGACTCTCACAAGCGGAGGGCGAAAATCCGGACACGGAAGGCCTACGCCGCACAACCGGAAGGCCCCGGTCCGAGAGGACCGGGGCCTTCCGAGAGGGCCGAAAGAGGGCCGAAAGAGGACGCGGGGGCCGAGGAGGGGAGACGGCCCCGCCGGGCGACGGCTCGCCTCAGCGCGCCTCGACCGGGACGTACTCGCGCTCGACCACACCGGTGTAGATCTGCCGCGGACGGCCGATCCGGGAGTTCGGCTCCTTGATCATCTCGTGCCACTGGGCGATCCAGCCCGGCAGCCGGCCGAGCGCGAACAGCACGGTGAACATGCTGGTCGGGAAGCCCATGGCGCGGTAGATGAGGCCGGTGTAGAAGTCCACGTTCGGGTAGAGCTTGCGCTCGACGAAGTAGTCGTCGGAGAGCGCGTGCTCCTCCAGCCGCAGGGCGATGTCCAGCAGCTCGTCGCTCTTGCCGAGCGCCGAGAGCACGTCGTGGGCCGCCGCCTTGATGATCTTCGCCCGGGGGTCGAAGTTCTTGTAGACGCGGTGGCCGAAGCCCATGAGCTTGACGCCGTCTTCCTTGTTCTTCACCTTGCGGATGAAGGTGTCGACGTCGCCGCCCGCCGCCTGGATGGACTGGAGCATCTCCAGCACGCTCTGGTTGGCGCCGCCGTGCAGCGGCCCCCACAGCGCGTTGATGCCGGCGGAGATCGAGGCGAACATGTTCGCCTGCGAGGAGCCGACCAGGCGCACCGTGGAGGTCGAGCAGTTCTGCTCGTGGTCGGCGTGCAGGATCAGCAGCTTGTCGAGGGCGTTGACGACGACCGGGTCGAGGTCGTACTCCTGCGCGGGCACCGAGAAGGTCATGCGCAGGAAGTTCTCGACGTAGCCGAGGTCGTTGCTCGGGTAGACGACCGGGTGGCCGATGGCCTTCTTGTAGGCGTAGGCGGCGATCGTCGGCAGCTTGGCCAGCAGCCTTATGGTCGAGAGGTGCCGCTGCTCCTCGTCGAAGGGGTTGTGGCTGTCCTGGTAGAACGTCGACAGGGCGCTGACGACGGAGGAGAGCATCGCCATCGGGTGGGCGTCGCTCGGGAAGCCGTCGTAGAACCGCTTGACGTCCTCGTGCAGCAGCGTGTGCTGCGTGATCTCGTTCTTGAACCCGCTCAGCTCGTCGACGGTGGGCAGCTCGCCGTTGATCAGCAGGTACCCGGTCTCCAGGAAGGTGCCGCGCTCGGCGAGCTGCTCGATCGGGTAGCCGCGGTAGCGCAGGATGCCCTGCTCACCGTCGAGGTAGGTGATGGCCGACTTGTAGGCGGCGGTGTTGCCGTAGCCGGAGTCCAGGGTCACCAGACCGGTCTGGGCACGCAGCTTGCCGATGTCGACGCCACGGTCGCCCACCGTGCTCTCGACGACCGGGTAGCTGTACTCGCCGTCTCCGTAGCGGAGTACTACGGATTTCTCGCTGTCGCGGTTCTCGCTCACGTCATCCCTCACCGACGTAGTGCCTCTTCTTCGAGGTGCCCTGGCTTCTTCCACTCTCCCTTATCCAGCGCTGTGCGGTGCACTGGGGGTCAGCCAGAGGGCTCCATGGTGGCACGGAGTGCCGCCCATCTGGCTATCCTGCACCCTTCTGGCCGTCATGGTCACCCCCCGGAACCCTCCCCGCCTCTCGGGGCGGCCTGCGTCCGGCCAACCGGTGATCGAGCGCCGTGCACCGCCGGCCGGCCGAGACGGTGCGCACCGCTTGACCGAGTGCCCTGCGTGAGCCGACCAGAACCACCAGCCTTCTGGCCCGCGTCACCGCCGTGTACAGCAGATTCCGCTGGAGCATCATCCAGGCGCCGGTGGTGACCGGGATCACCACGGCCGGATACTCGCTGCCCTGCGAACGGTGGATGGTGACCGCGTAGGCGTGGGAGAGCTCGTCCAGCTCGTCGAAGTCGTAGCCGATCTCCTCGTCCTCGTCGGTGCGTACCCTCAGCCGCTGCTCGTCGGTGTCGAGCGCGGTCACGACGCCGACCGTGCCGTTGAAGACGCCGTTGGCCCCCTTCTCGTAGTTGTTCCTGATCTGGGTGACCTTGTCACCCACCCGGAAGAGGCGGCCGCCGAACCGCTTCTCCGGCAGCCCGGGACGGGCCGGGGTGATCGCCTGCTGGAGCAGCCCGTTGAGGGCGCCCGCACCGGCGGGGCCGCGGTGCATGGGGGCCAGCACCTGCACGTCGCGCGGGTCGAGCCCGAACTTCGCCGGAACGCGGCGCGCCGCCACGTCCACCGTCAGCGCACCGGCCGCCTCGGTGTCCTCCTCCACGAAGAGGAAGAAGTCGCTCATGCCCTGGGTCAGCGGCGGGGCGCCCGCGTTGATGCGGTGCGCGTTGGTCACCACGCCGGACTGCTGGGCCTGGCGGAAGATCCGCTTGAGCCGCACGGCCGGCACCGGCCCCCCGTCGGCCAGCAGGTCGCGCAGCACCTCGCCGGCGCCGACCGAGGGGAGCTGGTCCACGTCGCCGACCAGCAGCAGGTGCGCGCCCGGCGGCACCGCCTTGATCAGCTTGTTGGCCAGCAGCAGGTCGAGCATCGAGGCCTCGTCCACCACCACCAGATCCGCCTGGAGCGGGCGCTCCCTGTCGTAGGCCGCGTCGCCGCCCGGCTTCAGCTCCAGCAGCCGGTGCACGGTGGAGGCCTCGGCGCCGGTCAGCTCGGCCAGCCGCTTGGCCGCCCGGCCCGTGGGAGCGGCCAGCACCACGCGGGCCTTCTTCGCGCGGGCCAGCTCCACCACCGAGCGCACCGTGAAGGACTTGCCGCATCCAGGACCGCCGGTCAGCACCGCCACCTTGCTGGTCAGCGCGAGCCTGACCGCCTCCTTCTGCTCCGGCGCGAGCACGGCGCCCGTACGGGAGGCGAGCCAGCCCAGCGCCGCCTCCCAGTCCACGTCCTGGAAGGCGGGCAGCAGGTCCTCGGGGGTGTGCAGCAGCCGGTGGAGCTGGGCGGCCAGTGCCCGCTCCGCGCGGTGGAAGGGGACCAGGTAGACGGCGGTCAGATCGCGCTCGGGGTCCTCGGGGTCTGGCACCGCCTCGCGGACGACGCCGCCCTCCTCCTCGTCGGCGGCCAGCTCCCCCAGGCAGTCGATGACCAGGCCGGTGTCGACCTGGAGGAGCTTGACCGCCTCGGAGATGAGCCGCTCCTCGGGGAGGAAGCAGTGCCCCTGGTCGGAAGACTGCGACAGCGCGTGCCGCAGGCCGGCCTTGACGCGCTCCGGGCTGTCGTGCGGGATGCCGACGGACTGGGCGATGCGGTCCGCGGTCAGGAAGCCGATGCCCCACACGTCGGCCGCGAGCCGGTAGGGGTTGCCGCGCACCACGGAGATCGACGCGTCCCCGTACCTCTTGTAGATGCGCACGGCGATGGAGGTGGAGACGCCGACGCCCTGGAGGAAGACCATCACCTCCTTGATGGCCTTCTGCTCCTCCCAGGCGGCGGCGATCAGCTCGGTGCGCTTGGGGCCGAGCCCGGGGACCTCGATCAGCTTCTTCGGGTCCTCCTCGATGACCTGGAGGGTGCGCACGCCGAAGTGGCTGACGATCCGGTCGGCGATGCGCGGCCCGACGCCCTTGACGAGCCCCGAGCCCAGGTAGCGGCGGATGCCCTGGACGGTGGCGGGCAGCACCGTGACGTAGTTGTCCACATGGAACTGGCGCCCGTACTGCGGGTGGGAGCCCCAGCGGCCCTCCATGCGCAGCGACTCGCCCGCCTGTGCGCCCAGCAGCGCGCCGACGACCGTCAGCAGGTCACCGGCGCCGCGGCCCGTGTCGACGCGGGCGACCGTGTACCCGTTGTCCTCGTTGGCGTAGGTGATGCGCTCCAGTACCCCTTCGAGCACGGCTGGCTGGTACGTCATGTCACGACCGTAGCGGCGGAAACCGACAGACCGGCAGCCCTGTGGACAACTCCTCGTAACCTCCGGGAACTGTCCGCGTAAGGGCCGTAGTTGCGGCTGCACGCGCATCATCACGATCTCGCATCGGCACCGCTCTCAACTTGCGTCACCATGCGCACATCACATTCCATGACCGATGTAATCGTTTCCATGCGCGGCGCGGCGCCCCTCCGAGTGCCCTGCGCACGGCGGCATTTCAGCCTCCCCCCTTCCTGTATCTGATCGCTCACTCCCAGCTTGGAACACGGCACCGCAATGGCAGGCATCAAGGACGTGGCGGCACGTGCGGGCGTCTCCGTCGCCACGGTCTCCCGCGTCCTCAACGACCACTCGGGGGTCCGCGAGGAGACCAGGACCCGGGTGCTGGCCGCCGTCTCCGAGCTGAGCTACCGGCCCAACACACTGGCCCGTTCCCTGCGCACGGACCAGACCCGCACCCTCGGCCTGGTCATCAGCGACGTGCTGAATCCTTTCTTCACCGAGCTGGCCCGCGCCGTCGAGGACGAGGCGCGCGCCCGCGGCTACAGCGTCATCATCGGCAACGCGGACGAGCAGCTCACGCTCCAGGACCACCACGTGCGCACGCTGCTGGACCGCAGGATCGACGGCCTGCTCGTCTCCCCCGCCGACGGCGACTCCCTCGCGCTGCGCGAGGCGGCGCTCGCCGGTATCCCCATGGTCTTCGTCGACCGGTGGATCGCGGGCCTGGACGTACCGCTGGTGCGCGCCGACGGGCGCAGCGCCGTGCGCGAACTCGTCGCCCACCTGTACGCCCTCGGCCACCGGAAGCTGGCCATCATCACCGGACCCGTCGCCAGCACCACCAGCAACGAGCGGCTGGCCGCCTTCCGCGGCGCGCTGGCCGAGCACGGCCTGCCGCTGCCCGACCACTACATCGGGCAGGGCGACTTCCAGACGGCGAGCGGCCGCCGGGTGACCGAGAGCTTCTTCACGCTCCCCGAACCGCCCGACGCCGTTTTCGCGACGGACAACCTGATGGCACTCGGCGTCATGGAACAGGTGCGCACCCTCGGTCTGCGGGTGCCCGACGACGTGTCGCTGGCCGCCTTCGACGACATCCCGTGGTTCCTGCACACCGACCCCCCGATCACCGCCATAGCCCAGCCGACCCAACAGCTGGGCCACCGCGCGGTCGCCGCACTGACCGACCTGGTGGAGCGGCGCTCCCCCCTGGGGGCACCTCCCGGCCCGAGGCCGGGGGAGAAGTCCGGGGGAGGGAGCGCCGGCTCCGTCACGCTCTCCGCCCACCTCATAGCGCGCCGCTCCTGCGGCGAAGACGAAAGGACGCGCCGTTGACCACCCCTGACCCGCCCCCGGCACGGGAGTTGCTGCGCACGGAGGGCATCCGCAAGACGTTCCCCGGCGTGGTGGCTCTCGACGGTGTCGACTTCGACCTGCGCGCGGGCGAAGTACACGTCCTGCTGGGCGAGAACGGCGCCGGCAAGTCCACCCTCATCAAGGTGCTCTCCGGCGCCTACCGCGCGGACGCGGGGCGGGTGCTGCGCGAGGGCAGGGCGGTGCGCATCGCCGGCGCGGAGGCCGCGGAGAAGCTGGGCATCGCCACCATCCACCAGGAGTTCAACCTGGTGCCGCAGCTGTCCATCGCGGAGAACATCTTCCTGGGCCGCCAGCCGCGCCGCCTGGGCATGGTGGACCGCAAGAAGATGGAGGCCGACGCCAAGGTCCTGCTGGAGCGGGTCGGCGTCACCGCGCCCCCGCGCACCCCGGTCGGCAAGCTGGGCATCGCCGGGCGCCAGATGGTGGAGATCGCCAAGGCGCTCAGCCTGCGCACCCGCGTACTGATCATGGACGAGCCCACCGCCGTGCTCACCTCCGAGGAGGTGGACCGGCTCTTCGCCATCGTGCGCAGGCTGCGCTCCGAGGGCGTGGGCATCGTCTTCATCACCCACCACCTGGAGGAGATCCCGGCCCTCGGCGACCGGGTCACCGTGCTGCGCGACGGCCGCAGCGTCGGGCAGGTGCCGGCGACCACGCCGCAGGACGAGCTGGTGCGGCTGATGGTGGGCCGCAGCATCGAGCAGCAGTACCCGCGCGAGACGGTGAAGGCCGAGGACGCCGCGGCGTCGGCGGCGCCCCTGCTGCGGGTGTCGGGGCTGCGCAGGCAGGGCGTCTTCGAGGACATCAGCTTCGAGGTGCGGGCGGGCGAGGTCGTCGGCATCGCGGGGCTGGTGGGCGCGGGCCGCACCGAGGTCGTCCGCGCGGTCTTCGGCGCCGACGGCTACGACGCGGGACGCGTCGAGGTGGCCGGCAAGCGGCTGCCCGGCGGTGACGTGTGCGCCTCGCACACCGTGGGGCTCGGGCTCGTCCCCGAGGACCGCAAGGGCCAGGGCCTGCTGCCCGACGCCTCGGTCTCGGACAACCTCTCCCTGGTCTCGATGCGCGAGGCGAGCAAGGGCGGCCTGGTGGACCGCGGCGGGCTGCGCAAGGACGCCGCCCGCATCGCCGACCGGCTGGGGGTGCGGATGGCCGGGCTCGACCAGCACGTGCGCACCCTCTCGGGCGGCAACCAGCAGAAGGTCGTGATCGGCAAGTGGCTGCTCGCCAAGAGCCGCGTGCTGATCCTCGACGAACCCACCCGCGGCATCGACGTGGGCGCCAAGGTCGAGATCTACCAGCTCATCAACGAGCTGACGGCCTCGGGGCACGCGGTGCTGATGATCTCCAGCGACCTCCCCGAGGTGCTGGGCATGAGCGACCGGGTCCTGGTGATGTCCCAGGGCCGGATCGCCGGTGAACTGACCGCGCGGGAAGCGACCCAGGACGCCGTCATGGCGCTGGCCGTCGGCACCTCCGCGCCAGGTAGTACGAGCGAGATGGAGGACTCTCCCCGTGGCCACTGACACGCAGCAGCCGGGTCACCGCCTGGACAAGCGCCCCGGCGGCGGCGGGCCGCCGCAGGCGATACGCCGCTTCCTGCTGGACAACGGGGCGCTCAGCGCCCTCGTCGTCCTGGTCGCGGTCCTGGCACTGGTGAACGGCAACTTCCTCACCACGACGAACCTGCTCAACGTCGGCGAGCAGGCCGCGGTGACCGCCATCCTCGCCTTCGGCGTGACCTTCGCCATCGTCGCCGGGGGCATCGACCTGTCGGTCGGCTCGGTGGCCGCGTTCTCGGGCATCATGCTCGGCTGGTTCACCACGACCCAGGGCATGCCGGCGTTCCTCGGCGTCATCCTGGCCATCCTCACCGGCACGGCCTGCGGCCTGCTCAACGGCGTACTGATCTCCTACGGCAAACTGCCGCCGTTCATCGCGACCCTGGCGATGCTCTCGGCCGCGCGCGGCCTGCTGCTGGTCGTCTCGCAGGGCAACCCGATCCTGATGCCCGACTCGCTCTCCTGGATGGGCGAGAACATCGGCGGCTGGCTGCCGACACAGGTCATCGTGATGCTCGTGATGGGCCTGATCGCCGCCCTGATCCTCAACCGCACCTACAACGGGCGCGCGATGTACGCGATCGGCGGCAACGAGGAGGCCGCGCACCTGTCCGGTATCCGGGTCCGCCGGCAGAAGCTGGTGATCTACACCCTGGTGGGCGCCTTCGCCGCCGTGGCCGGAATCGTCCTGACTTCGCGGCTCGCCTCGGCCCAGCCGACGGGCGCCGAAGGTTTCGAATTGGACGCGATCGCGGCCGTGGTGATCGGAGGTGCGAGCCTCGCCGGAGGTGTCGGCAAGGCTTCCGGAACGCTCATCGGCGCCCTTATCCTCGCAGTTCTGCGCAATGGTCTGAACCTGTTGGACGTTTCCGCTTTCTGGCAGCAGGTCGTCATCGGGGTCGTCATCGCGCTCGCCGTGCTACTCGATACACTGCGTCGTCGCACATGATCTTTGTGCGACGGGGGGGTTCGCGTAGTTCGTCCATCTGCCGACTGCAAGGAATGCAGCAATGAGCAAGAGAAAGAACACGTCTGTCGTCGTCGTCGCCGCGGCAGTCGCACTGACCGCCTCGGCCTGTGGTTCCGGGGACGACACCAAGGGCGGCAAGGAAAAGCCCAAGATCGGCTTCGCCATATCCGCGCTCAACCAGCCCTTCATGGTCCAGATGAAGGAAGGCGCCGAGAAGGAAGCCAAGGCACAGGGCGCGGACCTGACCGTCCAGGACGCCGCCAACAAGGCGTCCCAGCAGGCCAACCAGATGCAGACCTTCACCTCGCAGCAGGTGGACTCGATCATCATCAACCCGGTCGACTCCGACGCGGCCGCCCCCTCCGTCAAGGGCGCCAACAACGCGGACATCCCCGTCATCGCCGCGGACCGCAGCGTCAACAAGGCCGAGATCAAGACCACCGTCGCCTCCGACAACGTCGCGGGCGGCAAGGCGGCGGCCAAGGAGATCAACGAGCTGCTCGACGGCAAGGGCGAGATCCTCGTCCTCCAGGGCCAGACGGGCACCTCCGCCTCCCGTGAGCGCGGCAAGGGCTTCAAGGACGGCCTCAAGAAGTACCCGGGCATCAAGGTCGTCACCAAGCAGCCCGCCGACTTCGACCGGGCCAAGGGCCTGGACGTGACCTCCAACGCCATGCAGTCCCACCCGGAGATCGACGCGGTCTTCGCGGAGAACGACGAGATGGCGCTGGGCGCGGTCAAGGCCCTGGGCTCCAAGGCGGGCAAGAGCGTCAAGGTCGTCGGCTTCGACGGCACCCCGGACGCGATGAAGGCCGTCAAGGCCGGCACCATCAACGCGACCGTGGCGCAGCAGCCGGCCGAGCTGGGCAAGATGGCCGTCCGCAACGCGATGCGCACCATCGACGACGGCAAGGTCCAAGAGCAGATCAAGGTTCCGGTGAAGGTCGTCACCAAGAAGAACGTCGACCGGTTCTCCTGACCTTCGGGCGGGCCAGTGGCAGCGGCCCGGCACAGGAGAGGCGCGACGACGCGCGGCGGAGCAAGTGCCGCGCGGGATGTGCCCGCCGCGGGTGAACGCCCCGGCGGGATGTGAAGGAGCACACCGGATGCACGAGTACGACCTGCTGGTCGTAGGGTCCGCCAACGCCGACCTGGTCATCGGTCTGGACCGAAGGCCAGGGCCCGGCGAGACGGTGCTCGGGTCGGATCTGAGGGTCCACCCGGGCGGCAAGGGCGCGAACCAGGCGGCTGCCGCCGCCCGGCTCGGTGCCCGCACCACGCTGCTGGCGCGCGTCGGCGACGACGCCTACGGTCGGATGCTGGCCGAGGCGCAGCGTCACGCGGGTGCGGCGTTGGCGGGACTCCTCGTGGGCCCGACGGACACGCCGGGCACGGTGGGCAAGGACGGCATCAGGGTTCCCGGCGCGACGGGCGCCCCCGAGGCCGTCGAGGGCAAGGACGCACCCACCGGCGTCGCCCTCATCACCGTCGACGCGGCGGGGGACAACAGCATCGTCGTCTCCCCCGGCGCCAACGCCCGCCTCACGCCCGACGACGTGGCGGCGGCGCGTGCACTCTTCCAGGCCGCGGCCGTGGTCTCTGTGCAGTTGGAGATCCCCCTGGAGACGGTCGCCGCGGCGGCCCGGGCCGCGGACGAGCACGGGGCGCGCCTCGTCCTCAACCCCTCCCCACCCGCACGGCTGCCCGAGGACGTGCTGGCGCTGTGCGACCCGCTGGTCGTCAACGAGCACGAGGCACGCCTGCTGCTGGAGGCCCGGTCCCTCGGCGACGACCCCGAGGAGTGGGCCACCGCGCTGTTGGGCCTCGGCCCGCGCAGCGTCGTGGTCACGCTCGGCGACCAGGGCGCCCTGGTCGCGGGCCCCGGCGTGGGCGCCGAGGTGACGGACGGGGTCGGCATGGTGCGGGTGCCCAGCCCGCGCGTGCGGGCCGTGGACACCACGGGCGCCGGAGACGCCTTCACCGGCGCGCTCGGCTGGCGGCTGGGCCGCGGCACGGACCTGGAGGAGGCCGTGCGGTACGCGGTGCGTGTCGGCTCCTTCGCGGTCACCCGGGCCGGGGCGCAGGAGTCCTACCCGACCGCCGCCGACGTCGAGCAGGACACCGGGGACGCGTCCGCCCAGGGCGCCGGGGAGAGCGCCCGGTGAAGAAGTCCGGCATACTCAACCGCCACCTGAGCGGGGCACTGGCCGCACTGGGCCACACGGATCTCGTCGTGGTGTGCGACGTGGGGCTGCCGATCCCCGAGGGGCCCACGGTCGTCGACCTGTCCTTCCGGGCGGGCGTGCCGTCCTTCGCCGAGGTGCTCACCGGGCTCCTGGAGGAGCTGGAGACCGAGGGCGCGACCGCAGCGAGCGAGGTGCGCGAGGCCAACCCCGAGTGCGGCGCCCTGCTGGCCTCCCGCCTCCCCGGGCTGCGGCTGGTGCCGCACGAGGAGTTGAAAGCCCTCACCCACCGGGCCCGCCTGGTGGTCCGCACGGGTGAGGCACGGCCGTACGCGAACGTGGTGCTGCGCTGCGGAGTGCCGTTCTGAGGCGTTCCGACGCGTGCGCGGCGTGACTTTCTCCCGCGCGTCTGGTCGGGTGGGCCGCATGCGACTCGCCTTCTCCACCCTCGGTGTGCCCGGCGCCCCCCTCGACGACGTCCTGCGGGCGGCGACCCGTTCGGGCTTCCACGGGGTGGAGCTGCGGGCCCACCCGGAGGAGCCCGTGCACCCGGGACTGGGCCGGCGCGAGAGGGCCGAGGTGGCCGAACGGTTCGCGGACGCGGGCGTCGAGCTGCTGTGCGTCGCGGGATACCCGAAGATGGCCGCGAGCGGGGACGACGCGCCCGTACTGGCCGAGGTGCGCGCCCTGCTGCACCTGGCGCACGACCTGGGCGCGCCCTACGCCCGTGTCTTCCCGGGCGGCGACACCGACCAGGACGAGGCCGACGTGATCGCCGTGCGCCGGCTCACCCAGGCCGCCGGAACCGCCGAAGAGCTGGGCGTACGCGTCCTGCTGGAGACCCACGACTCGCACCGCACCGGCGCCGACGCGGCCCGCGTCCTGGACGCGGTCGACCGGCCTGGCGTGGGCGCCCTGTGGGACGTGCTGCACACCTGGCGCGGCGGCGAGGAGCCGCAGCGCTCCTGCGAACTGCTCGCCCCGCACCTCGGCTACGTGCAGGTCAAGGACGTCCCCTCGCGCCAGGACACCACGCCGCTGCCGCCCGGCGAGGGCGTGCTGCCGCTCGCCGAGGTGGTCGAGGTGGTCACCAGGTCGGCGGACGCGCGCACGCCCGCCCACGGGCAGTGGACGGGCGTCGAGTGGCTGTGCTGGGAGTACGAGAAGCGCTGGTACCCCGAGGTGCGCGAGATGGGCGCGCTGCTGCCCGGCGTACGCGCCCACCTGCTGGAGCTGCTCGCCGACGCGGCCTGAGAGCGGCCGCGCCGGCGAGGCAGAGCCAGGACGGGGGTCACGGACGGAGCGTCCGCGCCTCCTCCTTCCGCGGCGTGTCCAGCTTCTTGTCGTACGCCGTCAGGCGCTTCGGCTTCTTGCCCTTGTCGACGTCGAGGCCGGCGAACTCCAGCACCATGCGGGTGGCCGTCGCCCGGTCGTCCTCATCGAGCGTGGCGATCTTCGCGCCGTGGTTCTGGCCCGGCGCCCAGAAGACGGCCGTGTCCTCGGTGTGCTTGCCGGGGCGGAACGGCTCGGCGCCCCACGGGTCGTTCTCGCCGTAGACGTAGAGCATCTGCGAGGAGCTGTGGCGCACCCAGCGGTCGATGTCGCGCATCGCCTTGTCGTGCTTGTTGAAGCGCATCGGGATGTCACGCGGCACGTAGACGCGCGGCGTGTTCAGGCCCGGGTACTTGCGCACGTCGTCGAGGAGCGGCTCCTCGTAGTCGGGCGAGCCCATCTGGGTGCCCGCCTGGTAGTAGTACGGGGTGTAGGGCAGCATGCCCTGGTCGGTGCCGGCGTCCCAGCCGCCGATCTCGTCGGCCCACTTGTAGAGCGTGTCCGTGGAGGCGTCCGGGGAGGGCACCTGGTCGCAGTCGTCGACCAGGTGGTACTGCCAGTAGCCCCACACCAGGTCCTGCGCGATCAGCTCGAACGCCTTGTCGGCGTTGCCGGCCATCGTGAAGGTGTAGTCGTTCTCCTTCGCCCACTTCTTCAGGCGGGGGACCATCTCGCCGCGGCGCTCGAAGATCTCGTGCTGCACGCTGTTGAGCCGGTCGCGGCACTCCTTGGTGCCGACGTTCTTGAAGAACCTGTCGTACGCCGAGTCCTCGTCGTTGCGCACGTCGTTCGGGGCGACGTAGGGGACGGTGCCGTCCATGTCGCGGGGGTAGAAGCGGCGGTAGTACGTCGCCGTCATGCCGCCCTTGCTGCCGCCGGTCGCGATCCAGTTCTTGCTGTAGATCCTCTTCAGCGCCTTGTAGATGCGGTGCTGGTCGCTGGCCGCCTGCCAGATGGTCAGCTTCGACCAGTCGGCGGGCTTGGGCCGGGACGGGGTGAAGAAGCGGTACTCCATGGAGACCTGGTTGCCGTCCGTCAGCTGCGTCGGCTCACTGCGGCTGGGCGTGGTGCTGAGGTTGTAGCCGCCCGTGTAGAAGACGGTGGGCCGGCTGGTGTCCTTGTGGAGGATCGAGATGCGCTGCTTGAAGCTGCCCTTGCCCGGGTGCCGATGGTCGATCGGCTGCTCGTAGTTGAGCACGAAATAGCGGTACCCGTCGACGGGCTTCTCCTCGATGAGGCTCATCCCGGGCACCGCGAGGATGCGGTCCTTGATGTCGGTGCTCTTGCCGGCCTGGGCCGCTGTGGCGGCACCCGCCGACGCGCTGCCGACCCCGACAGTGCCTATGAGCACCACCAAAGACAGCAACCATCTGAGCGTTTTACGCATTCACCCTCCCCATACAACGCCAAAAGTCGACGTGAACCTATCGGCGTGCGTACGGCTCCCGCCAGACCCCGGAGGCCGCCATGTGTACGCATGTGGGGCGGCGCACACCGCTGAGCGGTACCGGACACCGCTGCCACCGCGCCGGTTTACGCTGCGGACCATGAGTGATTCCGCCACCCCGCCCGCTCCGCTGGCCACGGGACCCCGCGGGATGCGCCTGCTGGCATTCCTGCGCGAGCCGGAGGACGCCCGCTTCCCCGACGCCCCCGTCGGCTACGCCCTGGTGGCCGTCCGGCACGCGGGCAGACTGCTGATGGTGCACGTCCGCAGCCGCGGGTGCTGGGAGCTGCCCGGCGGGGGCATCGAGGAGGGCGAGAGGCCCCGCGAGGCCGCAGCGCGCGAACTGCGGGAGGAGAGCGGCCAGCTGGTGGACGCCGCGGCGCTGCGCTTCGTCGGCTTCTCCCGGACCGCGCTCGGGCCCGAGCAGCGGGTGCTGTACGGCGCCCTGTTCAGCGGCGAGCTGAGCGAGGTGCTCCCCTTCGCCCCGAACGAGGAGATCTCCGCCATCCACTGGCGCACCGGCACAGAGCCCCTCCCCTACGGCCAGGTGCAGACGGTGGACGAGTACATGGTCGAGCTCTGCGGGGACGCCTCGCAGCCTGGAACAGCGCCCGGCTGAGCCCTACGCTCGGCTCATGCCGGCACCCCGTGGATTCGCCTACGAACAACGCGGGGCGGACGTGGTGATCACCCACCACGGCCGTCCCGTCACCACCCTGCGCGGCGCCCGCGCCGAGCACTTCCTCGCGGAGGTGCGCGCGGGCGACGAGCAGGTGGTCATGGCCCGCTGGACGGGCAACTACAGGCGCGGCAACGAGCGCGCCGCGCGGGCGCATCCGCGTAACCGCCGCACCTGAGAGCGGCGGTTACGCGCGTACCTCAGCAGCGTGCTCCGGCACGGGGGTTCCACTGACCGCGGTATGCGGTCCGCGGGCGGGCGGGGGTTCGCCGCGCCGTTCCCCGCGCCCCTTCGGGGCGCCCTAGACCATGGCGTGTTCCTCGTCGCCGCCCGTGGTCGTGGCGGGCTCTCCCGCGAAGGTGCGCCACAGTTGCGCGTACCGGCCCCGCGCGGCCAGCAGTTCCTGGTGCGTGCCGTCCTCCACGACGCGGCCGTGGTCGAGGACGACGACCCGGTCGGCCCGCGCCGCCGTGGTCAGCCGGTGGGCGACCACCAGGGTGGTGCGGGACCCCGCCAGCCGGTCGGTCGCCTGGTTGACCAGCGACTCGGTCGCCAGGTCCAGCGCCGCGGTGGCCTCGTCCAGCAGCAGGATGCTCGGGCCCACCAGCTCGGCCCGCGCCAGGGCGAGCAGCTGCCGCTGGCCCGCTGACAGGTTCCGGCCGCGCTCGTCCACCTCGTGCAGGTAGCCCCCGGACAGCGAGGCGATCATCTCGTGCGCCCCGACGGCCCGCGCCGCGGCCTCGACCTCGGCGTCGGTGGCCTCCATCCGCCCGTAGGCGATGGCGTCGCGCACGGTGCCGGGGAAGAGGTAGGGCTCCTGCGGTACGACCCCGATCCGGTGCCGGTAGGCGGTCAGCTCCACCTCGCGCAGGTCGTGGCCGTCGACCAGGACGGCGCCCTCGCTCGGGTCGTAGAACCTGGCGACGAGCTTGACCAGGGTCGACTTGCCCGCCCCGGTCTCCCCCACGAACGCGACGGTCTGGCCCGCGGGGATGGTCAGCCGGACGTCGGCGAGCGCCTGCTCCTGTTTCTGCTCCCCCGCCGGATCGGCCGTGGCGTACCGGAAGTGGACGTCGCGGAACTCGATCTCGCCGCGCAGCGCTCCCGGCTCGCGGGCGGCGGCGGGCACCGGTGTGGTGCTCTCCTCACGCAGCAGCTCCTGGATGCGGCGGAGCGAGACGGCCGCCTGCTGGTATCCGTCGAAGACCTGCGAGAGCTGCTGGACGGGCGCGAAGAACAGCTCGATGTAGAGCAGGTACGCCACCAGCGCGCCCGCCGTCAGGGTGCCGCCTGCCACCCTCGTCGCGCCGACGACGAGCACGGAGGCGGTCGCCAGGGAGGCCAGCAGCTGCACGAAGGGGAAGTAGACGGAGATCAGCCACTGGCCGCGCACCCGGGCCTGCCGGTAGCCGTCGCTGCGCCGCTCGAACTGGTCGGCGCCGCGCTCCTCACCGCGGAAGGCCTGCACCATCCGCAGCCCGGCCACGGACTCCTGGAGGTCGGCGTTGACCACGCTGACGCGTTCGCGCGCCAGCTCGTACGCCTTGACGCTCTGGCGCCGGAAGAAGACCGTGCCGACGACCAGCAGCGGCAGCGTCGCGAAGACCACGAGGGCGAGCTGGAGGTCGAGCAGCAGCAGCGCGACCATGATGCCCAGGAAGGTGAACAGCGAGACGACGGCGGTGACGAGCCCCGTCTGCAAGAACGTCGAGAGGGCGTCCACGTCGGTCGTCATGCGCGTCATCACGGCGCCGGCCAGGTGGCGTTCGTAGTAGTCCAGGCCGAGCCTCTGCAACTGAGCGAAAATCTTCACCCGCAGGGCGTACAGCACGCGCTCCCCGGTGCGCCCGGTCAGCAGCAGCGAGCCGACCTGCGCCCCCCACTGCGCGACGACCACCGCGAGCGCCAGCCCCGAGGCGAACCAGACGGCGCCCAGCGCGCCCTGCTCCACACCGTCGTCGATGCCGTGCCGGATCAGCACGGGCAGCACCAGCCCGAACCCGGCGTCCAGCGCCGCAAAGACCAGCGCCACCAGCAGGGCGACGCCGAAGCCGCGCAGCAGCCTGCGCAGCCCGTAGCTCTTCTCCGCGCGCTCGGCCCGCTCCTCGTCGATGTCCGGGGTGTCGTCGGCGGGCGGCAACGCGGCCACCCTCGCGAGCAGTTCGGGGCTGCCGGGCAGACCCGCCAGCTCGGAGGCGAAGGTCCCGGGCCGTCCCGCCTGCGCCGCGGTGACACCCGAGCCGCCCGTGGCGGCGTCGGGCGCGTCGGCGTCGTCCTCGCGCACCCACAGCTGGGGGGTGATCCCCTGGTCCGTGCGGTCGGCCCGCTCCTTTGGGGACGCGGCCAGGCCTGCCGGGTCGCGGCGTACGTCGCCCAGCTCGTCCGGGTCGGTCAGCAGCCTGCGGTAGAGGGCGCAGCGGCGCGTCAGCTCCTCGTGGGTGCCGATGTCGGCCAGCCGTCCGTCGTCGAGGACGGCGATCCGGTCGGCCAGCGCGAGGGTGGACTGGCGGTGCGCGATCAGCAGCGTGGTGCGGCCCGCCATCACGCCGCGCAGCGCCTCGTGGATCTCGTGCTCGACGCGCGCGTCGACGGCCGAGGTCGCGTCGTCCAGCAGGAGCAGCCGCGGGTCGGTGATCAGTGCGCGGGCCAGGGCGATGCGCTGGCGCTGGCCGCCGGAGAGGGTCAGGCCCTGCTCGCCGACGGCGGTCTCGTAGCCGTCGGGCAGCTCGTTGATGAAGCGGTCGGCCTGCGCCGCGCGGGCGGCGGCGCGGATCTGCTCGTCGGTGGCGTCCGGTGCGCCGTAGGCGATGTTCTCGCGCAGGGAGGAGGAGAACAGGAAGGGGTTCTCGGGCACGAGTCCGATCGCGGAGCGCAGCGAGTCGAGCGTCAGCTCGCGCACGTCCTGGCCGCCGACGCGCACCGCCCCGCCGGTGACGTCGTAGTAGCGCGGCAGCAGCATCGAGACGGTGGACTTGCCGCTGCCGCTCGCCCCCACGAGGGCGACGGTCTCGCCGGGTTCGACGCGCAGGCTGAATCCGTCCAGCACCGGGTCGCCCGCCGTGTACCCGAAGGTGACGTCCGCGAAGTCGATCGAGGCGTCGGTGGTCTCGGGCAGCTCGCGCGCGTACGGGCTCTCGGCCATCTGCGGCTCGGTGTCGATCAGGTCGTACACCCGCTCGACACCGGCACGGGCCTGCTGCCCGACGGTGAGCATCATCGCGAGCATCCGCACCGGGCCCACCAGTTGCGCGAGGTAGGTGGAGAAGGCCACGAACGTGCCCAGGGTGATCTGGCCGCGGGTGGCCATCCAGCCGCCGAGCGCCAGCATGGCGACCTGCCCGAGCGAGGGCACCGCCTGGAGAACGGGGGTGTAGCGGGCGTTCAGACGTACGGTGCGCAGCCGCCCGGCGAACAGCCTGCGGCCGATCGCCCGCAGCTTGCCGGTCTCCTGCGCCTCCTGCCCGAAGCCCTTGACGACGCGGACGCCGGTGACCGCGCCGTCCACCACCGAGGCGACCGCACCGGCCTGCTGCTGCGCGTACCAGGTGGCCGGGAAGAGACGCTTGCGGCTGAGATCGGCCACCCACCACAGCAGCGGGAAGACGGCCACCGACACCAGGGTGAGCAGCGGCGAGAGGACGAGCATCACGCCGAGCGCCACGAGGAACAGCAGCACGTTGCCGATCATCATGGGCAGCATGAACAGCAGGCTCTGTACCAGTTGCAGGTCACTGGTGCCGCGCCCGACGACCTGTCCCGTGGACAGCTCGTCCTGGCTGCGGCCGTCGAGCCGGACGATCGAGCGGTACATCTCGGTGCGCAGGTCGTGCTGCACGTCCAGCGCGAGCCGCCCGCCGTAGTAGCGGCGGGCGTAGGTGAGGACGTAGATGACGGCCGCGGCGACCACCAGCAGCCCGATCCATGTCCACAGGCTGCCCTCGCCGCCGACCACCACGTCGTCGATGACGACCTTGGTCAGCAGCGGGACGAGTGCCATGACGCCCATACCGCCGAGCGAGGCGCCCAGCGCCAGCACCACCGCGCGCTTGTAGCGCCAGCAGTACCGGGCCAGCCGCCGGGCCCATCCCGGTTTCTCCGGGCCCTCGGGGGCGATACCCCCACTGTCCACGGCCACGATGCTCCCCGTCCCTTCGACGCTGCCTCCTCCTGCGGAAGGCCCAACATCACAGGATCAGGTTTTCATTCCGGACGGATCGGTGCTCGGTTCTTCTGCGACGGATCGGTGCTCGGTTCTTCTGGACGGAGCGGTCGGGCGAAGCCGCCCGGGGGCCGTCGGGGGCGAGTGCGTCGAGCGCGCGAGGAGAGTGACCGGCGGCGGCACGGCGAGCCGACGGCTCTTCCTGTGCCGCCCCGGTCACCGGCGGCGCGTCCCTGGAGGCGCTCAGGCCGGCACCCCCCACGAGGCCGGCTCTTCTCAGCGCTCCGCACCGCCTTCCCGCGCGGGATCGCTCCTGCAGTCTGTCGAGAACTTCCACGGAATGCACATCGACCGATCAAATTCAGTAACGTCCCGTATTAAATCAGTGGCGCAGTGTGACTGATCAAAGTGTCCGGCCGACCCCCGTCAAGCCCGCGCCGACCTGCGGCGTTGATCCGCTCATCGGTACGGACCCGAGCAAACGCGTGCGGACGAGCGGGAACGGCCGACCGTGCCCGCTCGGCAACACGGCCGGAACCCGCTGCCGCGCGCCGCTCACCCGCCGGACGCGGCCCCGCGCGCGGCCGCGATCTGCCGTGTCATCAGCGTCGTCAGCTCGTACGCCGTGTGCGAGGCCGCGACGGAGGTGATCTCCGCGTGGTCGTACGCCGGAGCGACCTCCACCAGGTCCGCCGAGATCAGGTGGCAGTCCGACAGCCCGCGCACGATCTCCAGCAGCTCCCTCGACGTCAGCCCGCCCGCTTCCGGTGTCCCCGTGCCGGGCGCGTGCGCCGGGTCGAGCACGTCGATGTCGACCGACACGTACAGCGGACGCGAGCCGATCCGCTGCCGCAGCTGGTCGACGACCTCATCCACTCCGCGGCGCATCACGTCAGCCGAGGTGACGATGCCGAAGCCCATCTTGGCGTCGTCGTCCAGATCCCGCTTCCCGTACAGCGGCCCGCGCGTGCCCACGTGAGAGAGCGCCGAAGTGTCGAGAACGCCCTCTTCGACGGCCCGCCTGAACGGTGTGCCATGCGTGTAGGGAGCGCCGAAATAGGTGTCCCAGGTGTCCAGGTGTGCGTCGAAGTGGAGCAGGGCGACAGGGCCGTGCTTGCGGGCCATCGCGCGCAGCAGGGGCAGCGCGATGGTGTGGTCGCCGCCCAGCGTCATCAGCCGCGAGCCCGCGTCCAGGAGCTCCCCGGCCGCGTGCTCGACCGTCTCCAGGGCCTCGCCGATGTCGAAGGGGTTGACGGCGATGTCGCCCGCGTCCGCCACCTGCGCCAGCGCGAAGGGTGAGGCGTCCTGCGCCGGGTTGTAGGGGCGCAGCAGCCGGGACGCCTCACGGATGGCGTTGCCGCCGAACCTGGCGCCCGGACGGTAGGAGACCCCGGTGTCGAAGGGGATGCCCACCACGGCGACGTCCGCACGATCGTCCGTCTGGTCGATCCGGGGCAGCCTCGCGAAGGTCGCGGGACCGGCGTAACGGGGGACCTTTGAGGAGTCGACGGGACCGCGCGGCGGGCGCGCGCCGTCCGGGACGAGGGGGGAAGAGTTGTCACTGCTGGTCATGCTGGAGAGCGTAGGCCGAACAGGTGGTCGAACCGTTAGACGGTACTGAGCGCCGTACGTCTCCTTTTGGACACTCCGTCCATCGAGCGCCCGTACGAGACACAATGGCCCCATGCCACAGCCTCTCTTGCCCGTGTCGCTCCCCCTGCCGCTCCCGGAAGCGCCCACCCGCCACGAGCTGCTCAGCCATCTGGTGCGCACCCGGATCGCGGGGGATGTCGCCACTCCGCGGGAGAACAACCTCGACCACTACCGCAAGCTCGCCAACGGCGACCGGCACTACTGGCTCGGCCTGGAACTGGGCGAGCGCTGGGCCGACGAACAGGACGTGCTCGCGGTCATGGCGGAGCGCTGCGGCGTCAGCGACGACCCCGACTACCGCACGGGCCAGGACACCATCGACCCCGAGCTGACCGTCGCCGCGCTCGACCGGGCCGCCGCCGAACTGCGCAAGGCCGCCGAGGGGCGCGCCCGGGTCCTGTTCGCCACCGGCCACCCCGGAGCACTGCTCGACATGCACGGGACGCTGGCCACCGCGCTGCGCGCCGCCGGCTGCGACATCGTGCGCTCCCCGCTGCGGGTCTTCGCGGACGAGGGCGTCATCGTGCAGTTCCAGGGCGTCGCCGTCTACGAGCGGGGCGCCTCGCTGTGGCACACCCACTCCCCCGAGCCGATGGCCGGCGTCCTGCACGGCCTGGAGCAGGCCGGGGAGCGGCTGCCCGACCTGGTGGTGGCGGACCACGGCTGGGCGGGCCGTGCGGCCCAGCACGGCCTGACCACCGTCGGCTTCGCCGACTGCAACGACCCCGCGCTCTTCCTCGGTGAGGCGGAGGGCACGCTGGAGGTCACCGTGCCCCTGGACGATCACGTCGTCGACCCGCGCTTCTACGAGCCGATGACGGCCTACGTACTCGCGGCGGCCGGACTGGCCGGCTGAGCGCCCGAACGCCCCGAGGCGTTGCCGCCCTCCGCACGCGGAACGCTGCCCGAAGCGGTGCCGCCCTCCGAGCGCGGAACGCTGCCCGAAGCGGTGCCGCCCTCCGAGCGCGGAACGCTGCCCGAAGCGGTGCCGCCCTCCGAGCGCGGAACGCGCACGACGCCCTCCTGGATGACCGAGACGACCAGCCGGCCGTCCCGGGTGAAGATCCGGCCCTTGGCCAGTCCCCTGCCGCCCTGCGCGGTCGGCGACTCCTGGTCGTAGAGCAGCCACTCGTCCGCACGGAACGGACGGTGGAACCACATGGCGTGATCCAGACTGGCCCCCACCACGTCACCGACCGCCCAGCCGCCCCTGCCGTGCGCCAGCAGCACCGAGTCCAGCAGCGTCATGTCCGAGACATACGTCGCCAGACAGATGTGCAGCATCGGATCGTCCGAGGTGCCGTCCAGCTTGCCGTTGGTGCGGAACCACACCTGCGAGCGCGGCTCTGACGGCTTGCCGACGCTGGCGAACGGCGGCGCCTCCACGTAGCGCAGGTCGACCGCGGCCCGCGCCCGCAACAGCCGCTCGGGCACCTGGGGATCGGCGAACAGGTCGTTGTAGCGCGGCAGCATGTCCTGAGCCGTCGGCAGAGTCTCCGGGTCGGGCGCCGACGGCATCGCCTCCTGATGCTCCATCCCCTCCTCGTACGTCTGGAACGAGGCGGACAGGTGGAAGATCGGCTGCCCGTGCTGGACGCCCACCACCCGGCGGGTGGTGAAGGAACGCCCGTCGCGTATCCGGTCCACCGTGTAGACGATGGGTGCGCCGGGGTCGCCGGAGCGCAGGAAGTACGCATGCAGGGAGTGCGGCAGCCGCCCCTCGGGAACGGTGCGGCACGCGGCGACGAGCGCCTGCGCCGCCACCTGGCCGCCGAAGACCCTGGGGACCACGGAGGCACGGCTGCTGCCGCGGAAGATGTCCTGCTCGACCCGCTCCAGATCGAGCAGGTCGAGCAGGGACGTCAGTTCTTGGCTCATGCGCCCGATTCTGCCGAGGAGCTGTCCTGGGGTGTTACGTCGCAGATCACAGACCCGCGGTGCTCAGGAGTCACGTGCTCAGGAGTCACGTGCTCAGGAGTCACGTGCTCAGAAATCACAGCCCCATGGACTTCGCGACGATGGAGCGCATGACCTCGCTGGTGCCGCCGTAGATCCGGGAGACCCGGGTGTCGGCGTACAGGCTGGCGATGGGGTACTCCAGCATGTAGCCGTACCCGCCGTGCAACTGGAGGCACTTGTCGATCACCCGGGCCGCCAGCTCGGTGGTGAACAGCTTGGCGGAGGCGGCGTCGGCGGGCGTCAGCTCCCCCGCGTCCAGCGCTTCGAGAGCACGGTCGCAGACGGCCTGCATCGCGTCCACGTCGGCCTTGCAGTCGGCGAGCACGAACTTGGTGTTCTGGAAGGAGGCGACCTCCTTGCCGAAGACCGTCCGCTCCTTCACATACTCCTGCGCGAACCGCACAGCCGCCGCCGACTGCGCGTAGGCACCCAGCGCGATCCCCAGCCGCTCCTGCGGAAGGTTCTGCCCCAGGTAGCCGAACGCCTTGCCCTCTTCGCCGAGCAGATCCTCGACCGGGACCTTGACATCGGTGAAGGACAGCTCCGCCGTGTCCGAGGCGCGCAGCCCCAGCTTGTCCAGCTTGCGGCCCACCGCGTAGCCCTCGCTCCCGGCGTCCACCACCAGGATGGAGATGCCGCCCCGCCGGTCCTCGGGCGACGGAGGAGCGGTACGGGCGCACACCAGGACGCGGTCGGCCTGGACCCCGCCGGTGATGAAGGTCTTCGCTCCGTTGAGGACGTAGTGGGTGCCGTCCTGCGACAGCTTGGCCGTCGTCTTCATCCCGGCCAGGTCGGACCCGGTGCCCGGCTCCGTCATGGCGATGGCCGTCATCATCTCGCCGGAGACGAAGGCGGGCAGCCAGCGCTTCTTCTGCTCCTCGTTGCCGTACTTGAGGATGTACGGGAGGCAGAGCGCCGTGTGCACGCTCGAACCGCCGAAGCTGACGCCCGCGCGGGCGCACTCCTCGGTGATGACGGCGTTGTACTTGAAGCTGGTCTCGCCCGCCCCGCCGTACTCCTCGGGCACCTCGATCCCGAAGACGCCCAGCTCGCCGAGTTTCTTGTAGAAGTCCTTGGGGACGTGGCCCTGCTCGGCCCACTGCGCGTGGTGGGGCACGACCTGGTCCGCGATGAAGTCACGGATCGTCCGGCGGAACGCCTCGTGGTCCTCGTTGAACACCGTGCGGCGCACAGCACGCCTCCTCGTCGCCTCGGCCATGGCTAAGCGCTTGCTCAGCTTGTCGGACCCAAGCTACCGATCGGTCACGTCCACTGTCCAGAGCCGCCCCGCGCAACAGGACGCCCCGAAGGGGCGCGGGGAACGGCTCCCCCGTTACCGTTTTCGCGGTCCTGCAATGGGACTCCCGGCCTCCGGGTCCGGCATGGCTTGTCCCCCCTGTCGAACAGATGATCCGGGGGGTGGTGCCACCGGCCCTGGAGGCACCGTGAGACCGCTGATAGAGGCAAGGCCACCGCCCCGCCGGGGCGGGAGGGTCTGCGTAACGTGGATGCC
>NZ_QOIN01000036.1 GCF_003323715.1 Streptomyces diacarni | reverse complement strand
GTACCGGGCGGTGGCCAGCCGCTACGACAAGCGCGACTACATCTTCAACGGCACACTCGCCGTCACAGCGATCAACATCTGGCTCCGCGACACCGTCCAAGAGCCATCAGAAACGGCCTAGACCGTTTCGTTCGGATCGGCCCGTTGTTCGCCCGGGCGTGCCGTTGACAGACGCGCGGTGGGCGCGGGTCGAGCCGCCGCTCCCCGACCGGACGCCCAAATCAGGCGGCCGCCGGCGTGACCACCGCGAGGTCCTCCGGGTCGGTGCGCAGCACCGCGTCCGCGAGTTCGCGCAGGGCGTCCGAGCGGGCAGTCAGGCAGTCGTGGAAATCGGTGGCGTCGGGGCCGCGCCCCTGGGAGGCGAAGCAAAAGCTTCGGACGGCCTGTGATGATCGTGTAATAGAAGATCTTGACCCCTTGAAACGTCATCCGACCGCGTGGTGGGGTTCAGGTGACCGAAATGATCTTGGAGTGCGGCGCGGCGTTTTGTGGCGGCCGGACACGATTCCGGCCGCTCGCGAAGAGGGGCGGCCCATCCGCGCTCGGTGACAAGCCGAGCCCGCATGCCGTCCCACCGTGCACGCACCACCGCACTACGCACGTGAAGAGGGGAAACATGCGCAAGTTCCAGCGCGCAGCAGTCGCCGCCGTCGGCCTCCTGGCCTTCTCAGGCATCGCGGCCACGTCCGCCCAGGCCGCACCGGCCGCACCGACCGCCAAGGCCGCCCAGTCCGGGTACTACAACGGCACGTTTGGGAGCTTTTCGTCCTGCAAGTCGTCAGGCGACAACAATCCGGTCATCGTCAAGTTCCATTGCGACCAGAACGAGGACGGTAGCTGGTCAATGTGGGTCGACGAGGACACCTGCAGGGCGGCAACTGTGAACAGCACGGCTGCTCAGGCTTCCCCCAACGGCGGGATCTCCACGAGGGGATGCTGAGGACTCCTCGGCACAGACCAGCCGGGGCCCTCTTCGGCCTCGGTGACACGTGAATGAATTCCAGTGGTCGTCGCCACACCGCCTGACCTAGGCGGTGAGCAGGCCCACGGCAAGAAGCTCGGCTGGTGTCTTCCAGCCGAGCTTCTTGCGTGGGCGTTTCCTGGGACATGATGCCGTGGATCAGCGTCCCGAAGTCGTACGCGAACGTGGGGGCACCTTCGATCCGGGCGCCGCCGTCCACGCGCGGCGACAGCCGGCGGGTACGGCGGCGCGGATCATGCCCGCAGGGTAGCGGGACCGGCCGGCGCGCGGCGGAGCGGTCCATTCAGCCGACCGTTCAGCCGTGCGTCCAACCGTCCGTAGAGCCGTGCGTCCCAGCCGTCCGTTCAGTCGCCGGACGCGGCCGTCGCGGCCTCCGCTGCCAGCCGCACGGCGAGCGCGCGGGCCAGCAGGACCGGGCGCGCAGCGGCCAGGGCGGCGGCGCGGCGCATCGACTCGGTGTAGCCGATGCAGTCCAGCACGATCCAGTGGCTGCCCTCCTCCACCAGGCGCCGCGCCGCGGCGGCGACTGCGTCGTGGGCGTCGGCCGCGTACGGGTTGGCAGGAGCGGCGCGCAGCGGCCCCGGCAGCAGCTGGGACCAGCGGCGTGCCACGTCGGCGCGCTGTTCGGCGAGCGGGCAGACGATACCCACCGGGGCGTCGCCGACCAGCGCGCGGACTCCGCGCTGGACCAGGGACTCGGCGTAGAGAACGGGGTGCGGGCCCCGCCGGGACCCCTCCCCGTGGACGGGTGGGACAGGCGGGAAGTTGCCGGTGCACAGCAGCAGTGTGGCCGCCGCGCCGTCCGCCGCGCAGCGGGCGACGGCGTCCCGCATGCGCGGCGCCAGCGCGTCGTGGCCCAGGACGGCGGAGGTGCCGTCGCGCAGCCGGGAGATCAGCGGGGCCTCGTCGGGGGCCGGGGCCAGGGCGGCGCGGGTGCGCTGTCCCTCCGAGCCGTCGAAGACGTCGTTGTCCAGCGCGCCGTGCTCGCTCACGCGCAGTCCGCCGAGCCAGGGTTCGAGGTCCCCGGCCAGGTCGGTGCGGGGCGCCTGCCCGATGGTGACCAGGCCCAGGGTCCCCGTGCTGCCGTCCGGTGTCGCCGCTTCGGCCCGTCCGCTCACGCCGCCTCGCATGCTCACACCGCCTTGTAGATCTGGCTGACGTCGTTCAACGAGCTGCCGGCCACCAGCCCGGCACCGACCAGCGCGAGTTCGTTGTCCGCGTCGGCCGACGGGTCCGCGTCGGCTGACGGGTCCGCGTCGGTCCGCGTCCTGTTCCGCGTCTTCCAGCGGCTGTAGCCGACCCTGACGGCGAGCGCGGCGAGGACCAGCCAGCCCGCCTGCGGGGTCGCGACCAGCAGACCGGTCGCGAGCAGAACGCCCATCTGGCGCGAGGAGCCGCCGAAGAACTGGATCAGCGCGCCGGGGATCGCCCACAGCGCCATCATCGTCAGCGCGTGGGTGTCGGTGAGCCCCGCCTTGATGGTGTCGACGTACACCTGGGCGACCGGCGGCACCCTGCCGTCCTCGAAGAACGGCTTCCAGGCGAGAGCCACGACGAGGATGGCCACCGCGAAGCCGACGAGCTGGGCGACGTACTGCTGCCGCCGCCCCGCCATCTCGTACGGGTGCCAGGGCACGGCGCCCTTGCGCAGCAGCCAGCCGGCCTTGAAGTCGAAGCCGACGTCGGCGAACGCGGGCCCTGTCGAGGCGGCGTAGCCGACCAGCAGGGCCAGCGGCACCATTGGGATGCCCAGCACCAGGCCGAGGATCAGGAAGATGAGGGTGACGGCGAAGGCGGGGAACCAGCCCGAGTGCATGGCGGCCAGGCCCACGATGAGCTGGTGCACCAGTGCGGCGACCCCGGCGAGCAGCACCCAGCCCACCAGGCCCGCGCCGCTCATGTCGGCGAGCACACCGCCGGTGAAGGCGATGAAGAGGGCGCCGACGAGGAAGAGGGCGAGCCCTTCCAGCAGCCCGCGCCGCAGCCGCCGGGAGTCGACCGTACGGATCTCGGGGTCGAAGGGGCCCTCGGCGTCCCGGGCCGGACGTGCCGCGCCCAACGCGGTCCCCTTCGCCCCGCTTCCGCCTTTGCCGCCCTTGCGGTCCCGCATCATCAGCACCGCCTGCACCAGCGCGACGAGGCCCGCGCCGATCATGACGCCGTGCGGCACGTAGTTGGCCGACAGGTCGACGTCGAGCAGCGTCGGCGCGTACTGCGCCACCAGCAGGCCGACGCCGAACATCAGCAGCGCCCAGATGTTGCCCAGGAAGGCCACGCCCGCCGCGCTCATCGGGAGTTTGAACAGCGAGCCGACGAAGCCGATGACCGCGCTCAGGCCGAGCAGCTTGGCCTTGCGGCCGCCCTCGTCACCCGCCTTGATCGTCTCGGCGGCGGCGATCCCGGCCGGCCACGCGGCGGCGGCGGGCAGCAGCCGCGAGTCGAACACCCGGTAGAGCACCCAGCTGTCCACGGCCAGTCCGATGACCGCGCCGCCCAGCATCGGCCACACCAGTCCGGGCTTGCCCAGCAGGAACGGCACGGCGATCGGGGTGACCAGCGAGTTCGCCGCGGCGAAGGTGGAGCCGGAGATCGCGGACTGCACGAGGTTCTGCCGCTGCGGGTCACGCATCCGCGACAGCGCCGCGAAGGAGATCCGCCCGATCAGCATGGCGATGAGCGCCCCGATGACGGAGGTGTTCGGCGCGATGCCCAGCGTGGTGATCAGGACGAGGCCGATCACGGCTCCGAGGACGGAGAGCAGGACCGTCACCACGAGGGTGACCGGCTCCAGCGCTCTGGGGTGGGTCCGCGCCGTTTCCGGGGCGGAGGCCTGGGATGAAGTGCTCATGCGGATCTGTCTTTCCGGGTGCGCATGCGGTGCGTGGGTGGTGCGGTGGGCCGGCGGGAGCCGCCCTGTGCCCTCTTCCGGCCGGCGGCCGGGAGAGGGCACGGCCGGGAGAGGGCCCCGGTTCCGCACCAGGGGCGGCGGCCGGATCGCCCCGCGGGGCGTCGGGCCGCTCGCGGGGGTCAGTCCTGCGTCGCTCCCTCGGTCGACTGGAGGCGCGTCATGGGGCCGTAGAGGTCGAGCAGCCGGGCGAACTCGTCCGCGTCGTGGAAGCGGGCCGCCCCTCGTCCGTACTCCTTCGCGGCCTCGACGGCGAACCGCCCCGCCGCGGCGATGTCGCTCTCGTGGCTGGCGCCCGTCGCACAGCCCGCGACGGCGGGACCCGTGGTCAGCGCCAGGCCCACCACGGGCGCCGAGGTCGCCACGCACGGCTGCATGATCGAGTTGATGTGGTGGACGCCGTTGCCGTAGGGCGTGATGTCCTGGGTGGTGATCGGCAGCACGTGCGCGTCCTCGCCCGTCACGGTCTCCAGCAGACCCAGCAGGTCGTCGCTGACCCGCAGGATCCAGCCTTCCTTGACCGTCGGCGAGAGGGCGACGCCGCGGTGGTTGAGCAGCCGGTTGCCCTTGGTGGTGTCGATGGAGACGACGGCGTCCATGGCCACGTCGATCTCCTCGCGGTTGCAGTCGAGGATCGAGACGGGCGAGTCCATGAACGGCACCGGGTCGTGCGGCCGGGTCGGCGCGTCGGGGCACACGTGGGTGCTGAGGATGACGTCGCCTTCGAGCACGTCGCCGCGCCCGTACATGTCCAGCAGCTTGGCCGCCGCCGCCAGTGCCGCCACGGCGCCGTCCGCGTCCGAGACGATGCCGGTGCGCTCGGGGCGGGCACCGACGCCGCCGAGCCGGCCGAGGATGCCGAGGGTGGGCGCGCTGCCGCCCGCGCCGCTGCCCGAGCGGCCCGGCACGACGACCTTCACGAAGTCGGTGCCTCCCTTGGCGCCCTCGACGCGGGTGACGGAGATCTCCACCCGCTCGGCGGCCGTCGCCGGGTCCGGGTGGCCCGCCTGGGTGAGCGCCTGGTCGAGTACGCCGCGCAGGTGGGCGGCGAGCGAGTGCCCGTCGGCCTGCGGCCGGTCGAGAAGGTCGATGACGTCGAGTACGTGCTTGAGCACCGTGGGCTCCTTGGTACGGGTCGTGCGATTGTGCGGGAGGGGTGCGTCGGACGGGCCGATGCGGGGCGTCGGGCGTGCCGACAGCCGGGAGGCGTCGGGCGTGCCGAAGTAAGGCGGTGCGCCGCGGCGCACGTGTGCGGGCCTGCTGCCGCGTACCGCCGGGTGCGCGCCACCCGGCGGTACGCCGGAGCCGGATGCACCGGCGGTACGCCGAAGCCACGTGCACCGGCGAGGCGCCGGAGCGAGGTGCGCCGGTGGTGCGCCGAGGGGGTCCCGCGCCGTGGACGGCTCGGAGGTACCGCGGCGACGCGCGGGCCTTCCGGGCGCGGGCACGGTCTCCGGCGTACGGGCCCGGTGCCGCCCCGGGAGGACGACGTGCGGGGCCGCCGCGCGGTCCCGGCCTGCTCCCAGGAGCGTGGACGCCGCGTGCGGTCCGAACCGGCCTCGCGCGAGGGGTGGGCGTGGGCGGGTCGGTGCCCGTCCCGGGGCCCGGGTGCGGGCCGGACCCCGGGGGGCGGGCGGGTCGGCCGGGTCGGGGTAGCCGTCGGCCGTTGCGGCCAGCGTGCTCCCACGATTCCGAGAGAGCAACCTTTTCCCTATATGAGGGACAGTGAATCGGGTAACGGTAGAGTGCGAGGCGTGACTACCGATCGAGGAGCACCGCTCCAGACCGCGGACCGCGCTCTGCAGGTCCTGCTCGCCTTCACCCACGACCGCGAGGAGTGGGGCGTGACCGACCTGGCGGCGGAATGCGGCTGGGACAAGTCGGTCACCCAGCGGCTCCTGGCCTCCCTCGCGCACCGGGGCTTCCTGGTCTCCGACGCCGTCACCCGGCGCTACCGGCTCGGTCCCGCCGTCTGGCACATGGCGACCGCCTGGGAGCGGCACGGCGGCATGGCCGGGCTCGTGCGCCCCGCCCTGCGCGAACTGGCCGCGGTCAGCGGGGTGACCGCGCTGTTCGCCGTGCCCGACGGGGCGCACCTGCGCTGCGTCGACTCGGCGGACGGCACCCTGGGCCCCCTGCGGGCCTACCGGCTGGCCGACGAGCTCTACCCGGGGCACGCGGGCGCGACCTCACGCGCCTACTTCGGGATGCTCACCCCCGGCGCCCGCGCGGCGGTCCTCTACGGACGCCCCATGGCCCGCTTCAGCGAACTGACCGTCACCGACCCGGCCCAGCTGGAGGAGCTGATGTGCCGGGTGCCGGCAGACGGCTTCGCGTACTCCGAGGGCGAGTACGACCCGGCGACGGCGGGCCTGGCCGTGCCCGTGCTGGTGCGCTCGCAGCCGGTCGGCTCGCTCACCCTCGTCGGACCGCACGCCCCTCTCGCGGGCAGGCGGCAGGAGCTGCTGGAGCCGCTGCGCTCCGCCGCGCAGGACCTCGGCGAGCTGCTCACCCCGCGCCGGGTGCGGGGAGCCCGCCGCCCGGAGACCGCCCGGAGCTGAGAGACGGCCCCAGGCCGAGCCCGTACACACACCGAGATCGAGACCGCCCCTACCGAGACCGAAAGGCCGAACCACCCATGAAGCTGCTGCTGCTGTCCAACTCCTCCGCTCCCGGGCGCGCGTACCTCGACCACGCCCGCGAGGTGATCGCCGACCACCTGGCCGGGATCGAGGAGCTGCTGTTCGTCCCCTACGCGCTGGCCGACCACGACGGCTACACGGCGAAGGTCGCCTCCTTCATGGACGGGCTCGGCATCCGCGTGTCGGGCGTGCACACGGCGGACGACCCGCGGGCGGCCGTGGCCGCGGCGCGGGCGGTCTTCATCGGCGGGGGCAACAGCTTCCGGCTGCTCAAGTCGCTCCAGGAGCGCGGCCTGACCGAGGCGATCACCCGGCGCGTGTGCCAGGACGGCGTGCCGTACATGGGGTCGAGCGCGGGCACCAACATGGCCTGTCCCACGCTGCGGACCACCAACGACATGCCCATCGTCCAGCCCGCCTCCTTCGAGACGCTGGGGCTGGTCCCCTTCCAGATCAATCCGCACTACCTCGACCCGCAGCCCGGCAGCGCCCACATGGGCGAGACCCGCGAGGAGCGGCTGACGCAGTTCCTCCATGAGAACGACGTGCCCGTCCTCGGCCTGCGCGAGGGCACCTGGCTGCGCCGTGCGGACGACGCGCTGGAGTTGGGCGGCGTCGCGGCGGGCGCCCGCCTGTTCACCACGGACGCCGATCCGGCCGAGTACGCGCCCGGCGCCGACCTGAGCCACCTGCTGTCCGCACGGGTGCGTTTCGACCACCGCGCGGCCTGACGGGCCTGTCCCGTTCCGGGGACCGCCCTGCCTTGGCCGCGGCATACCCGTCGGATACCCCGAACCGATAGAGGTTTCTCCAATCCCGCGCTTCGGGCGAACGCACGGTAGGCCGTCACCCGTGCGGGCCGTACCGTGTGCCGATGCACTACGGCACGGCACGGGGGCAGGCGGGAAGTTCGTTCGACGGCGCGGCGGCACGGCGGCTGCGCGAAGAGCTGCGGATGGCGCCGGCCGATGTCGCGTACGGGATG
This sequence comes from Streptomyces diacarni, assembly GCF_003323715.1. Taxonomy (GTDB): domain Bacteria; phylum Actinomycetota; class Actinomycetes; order Streptomycetales; family Streptomycetaceae; genus Streptomyces; species Streptomyces diacarni. The sequence continues at coordinate 281,408 of NZ_QOIN01000036.1, read as the reverse complement.
CGCGCCGCCTACGGCATGGCCGTCGACGGGCGCGCCGTCGCCGCCTGGGAGGCGGGGGTGGCCGCGCCCGACGAGCGGCAACTCGCCGCGCTCGCGGGCGCTTTGTGGTGCTCGGCCTCCGACCTGATGGGCCGCCCGGGGACGCTGCGCGAGTACCGCATGGCGCGGGGCGTCTCGCGCGCCGACGTCGCGCTGGAGATCGGGATGGCCCCGGACGCGTACGCCCGCATCGAGGACACCGGCGCCTGGACGGGCGACGCGCGGCAGGCCGAAGCGCTGGCGCGGGTGCTGCGGCTTCCGGTGCCGGCGCTGATCGAGTTCACCGGGCGGGACGAGGAGTTGGCGGCTCTGCTGCGCAAGGCCGCCACCACCAGGTGGCAGGCGTACGTGAACCAGGTCGGCGCCCTGGTGCCGCTGCCCAGGGAGTACGTGGAGGAGGGGCTGCGCGCGCTGCACGCCGGGTACCAGTCCACGGCCGCGGCGTCCCTGGGCTGGGGGCAGCCGGCCTCGGCCCCCTCACGCGAGGCGGGCCGCGCCTTCCTGGAGGAGATCCTGACCCGCTTCTGGGAGGCCATCGAGGGCTGAGGGCGGCGGGCGGAGGACCGCCGCCCGGGCTTCGCCGCTCCGTGGCCGTGGCCGCGTGCGGACGAGCGGAAGGGCGTCGGGAGAGCGCGATGGCCGCTCTCCCGACGCCCTTGGCGCCGCCGTGTCCGTTACGCGGGGGCCTTGTCGGTGCCGGGCACCGGGTCGGGCTCGTCCCGTTCGTAGGAGATGCCTTCTCCCGGCTCCATGGGGTGGGCGACGACTTCCTCGTCGCGGCGGGAGCGCCCCAGGTGGTTGAAGACCAGGTTGAGGACGATGGCGGTGACGCATCCCGTGGAGATGCCGGAGTCCAGGATGATCTTCGCGCTGTCGGGGAACGCGTGGTAGAAGTCCGGCGCCGCGATCGGTATGAGGCCGACGGCCAGCGCGGTGCCGACGATCAGTACGTTGTTGTCCTTGCTCAGGTCGGCCTTCATGAGCGTCTGGATACCGCTCGCCGCGACGGAGCCGAAGAGGACGACGCCCGCGCCGCCGAGGACCGGTTGCGGCACGGAGGCGACCAGCCCGGCGGCCATCGGGGACAGGCCCAGCAGGATGAGGATGCCGCCCCCGGTGGCGACCACGTACCTGCTGCGGATCCTGGTCATGGCCACCAGGCCGATGTTCTGCGCGAAGGCGCTGCACATGAAGCCGTTGAAGAAGGGGCTGAGCGCGGAGCCGAGCATGTCGGCGCGCAGGCCGCCCGCGATGGTCTTCCGGTCGGCGGGGCGGTCCACGACCTCGCCGAGGGCGAGCATGTCCGCGGTGGACTCGGTCATGGAGACCAGCATCACCACACACATCGACACGATCGCCGGGATCGCGAACTGCGGGGCGCCGAAGTGGAAGGGCGTGGGGAAGCCGACGGGGTCGGACTCCGTCACCGCGGTGAAGTCCGTGATGCCGACGGGTATCGCGATCAGCGTGCCGATCACGAGGCCGATCAGCACCGCGATCTGCTTCATGAACCCGGTGGTGAACCGGCGCAGCACCAAAACGATCACCAGGGTGAGCCCGGCCATGCCGATGTTGGCGAAGTCGCCGTAGTGCGGGCTCTTCTCGTCGCCGCCCATGGCCCAGTTGAAGGAGACGGGCATCAGGGAGACGCCGATGAGGGTGATGACGCTGCCGGTGACGACCGGCGGGAAGAATCTGATGAGCTTGGAGAAGAACGGGGCGATGACGAAGCCGAGCGCGGCGGCCACCATCGTCGCGCCGAAGATGACGGGGAGCGTGTCCTCGGGGCCCGAGGACTTGGCTATCGCCAGCATGGGGGCGACGGCGGCGAAGGTGGCGCCGTTGACGAAGGGCAGCCGGGAGCCGATCTTCCAGAAGCCGAGCGTCTGGAGGAGCGTGACGATACCGGCGAGGAAGAGACTGGCCCCGGTGAGGAACGCCAGTTCGGTCGGAGAGAGCCCCACCGCGGCGCCCACGACGAGCGGAGGTGCGACGACTCCCGCGTACATCGCGGCGACGTGCTGGAGTCCGGTGGTGAACAGCTTCAGCGGCGGCATGCCCTGGTCGACCGGGTGTTTGGTCTCAGCGGGGCTCTGTGAGTCCGGTGAGCCCTGTGAGTCCTGGCCCGGTACGTCCCCACTGCCGTCCGCCGTCTTTCCTTGCGTGGTGAACCTGGGCGTCTTGGCCACGGGGTCCTCCTGTCGTTTACGGCGCCGTCGCGGCACTCGAGTTTCCGGAGGTGCTGCGGAGTGCAAGGTGGTGGTGGTTGGGGTGGTGCTGTGGTGCTGGGTGGTGCGGCGTTGTGCGGTGGTGCGGTGCGCCCGTACGGATGTCCGGAGCATGACAGGAGTCAGGTTCCGGAACCGCGTCGTGGAACCGAACCGGCCGGGGGCCGTCCCCCCCGGCCGGTGTCTGAGGGGCGGCCGAGCGCCTCAGGTGGTGTGCGCCCGGCCCGCGGACCGCCGCGAGGCGGCCCGCGCCGTACCGTCCGCCGGCGGTCAGCCGGCTCCGGCGGCGATCTTGGCGAGGCGGCGGGCCTCGTCCCGCGCGCCGCGTGCGATGTCGTCCTCGTCCGCGCGGGTCAGCCGGCCGTCCTCGACGACCGGTACCCCGCCGACGAGGGAGAGGGTGACCGGAGCCGCCGCCCCCAGGACGAGCGCGGCGACCGGATCGGCGATGGTGGAGTGCCCGATCCCGTCGAGCTTCCACAGCACCACGTCGGCGAGCTTCCCCGCCTCCAGTGAGCCCGTCTCCTGCGCCCTGCCCAGCACCCGCGCACCGCCCAGGGTGCCCAGACGCAGCGCCTGGCGGGTGGACAGCGCGTTCTCCTTGTGTGCGCCGAGGCGGTTGATGAGCAGCGCGTTGCGCAACTCGGTGTGCAGTTCCCCCGACTCGTTGGAGGCGGTGCCGTCCACGCCGAGGCCCACGGGTATGCCCGCCGCGAGCATGTCGGGGACCCTGGCGAGACCGGCGGCCACGCGCGCGTTGGACGAGGGGCAGTGCGCGGCGCCCGTCCTGGTGCGGCCGAACGCCTCGATGTCCGCGTCGGTCATGTGGACGCAGTGCGCCATCCACACGTCCTCGCCCAGCCAGCCGACGGACTCGAAGTAGTCGGTCGGGCCCATGCCGAACAGCTCGTGGCAGAACTTCTCCTCCTGAGCCGTCTCCGAGCCGTGCGTGTGCAGGCGCACGCCCTTGCGGCGGGCCAGCTCGGCGCCCTGGCGCATCAGCTCGGTGGACACGGAGAACGGGGAGCAGGGCGCCACGGCCACGTGCAGCATCGACCCGAACGAGGCGTCGTGGTGGGTGTCGATGGCCTTCTCGGTCTCCGCCAGCGCGCCCTCCAGCGTCTCGACGGCGAAGTCCGGGGGCAGCCCGCCGTCCGAGGTGCCGCGGTCCATGGAGCCGCGGGCCGCGGTGAAGCGGACGCCGAGCTCGCCGGCCGCGCGTATCTCGGCGCCCAGCAGGTCGCCGGCGCCGCGCGGGAAGACGTAGTGGTGGTCCATGGCGGTGGTGACACCGCCGCGGGCCATCATCCCCAGCGAGCCACGGGCCGCCGCGTACACCATCTCCTCGTCGATGCGTGCCCACGTGGGGTAGAGGGCGACCAGCCAGTCGAAGAGGTGGGAGTCCGTGGCCAGACCGCGGGTGAGCCACTGGTAGAAGTGGTGGTGGGTGTTGACCAGGCCGGGGGTGAGCAGGTGTCCGGTGCCGTCGACGCGGCGTGTGACGTCTCGCAAGCCCTCGGGAGCGTCACCCGGACCGACCGACTCGATCCGGTTGCCGTTGATGACGACGTGACCGGTCGCGTACTCGGTGTCCTCCGCGTCGACCGTCGCGATCGCACACTTGTCGATGACGATGCGGCCGGTGGCCGCGGCTTGTTGGTCCGCCATGGGGTCCTCGTTCGGGGGGTTGACGGCCCCGCCAGGGCTCTTCCCGTCTCCTTGCGGAGCTTCCGTCCCGGGCCCCGCGGTCCGCAGGGAACGGATCGCCCTCCCTCGGCGGGCCCGCGCGACAAGCGGGCCCGCCGAGGGAGTCCGGGGACCGGAAGCGGTCCCTGGGAGGTGGGAAGGGGCAGGCAGGGGTGGATCAGAGGTTGGTCATGTCCACGGGGATGCGAGGGGTGGCACCGTCGCGGAGGACCGTCGCCTCGATCAGGCCGTAGGGCCTGTCCGCTGCGTAGTAGACCGCACCGTCCGCCGCCTCGTTCTTCATGTCGAACGGCGACAGGTCGACGCGGAAGTGGTGCTTGTTCGGCATCGAGAATCGGATCTCGTCGACCTCGGGCCGGCTGTTGATGACGCGCGAACCCATCTGGTAGAGGGTCTGCTGGAGCGAGAGCGAGTAGGTCTCTGCGAAGGCCTGCAGCATGTGCTTCTTCGTCTGGGCGTAGGACTTCTCCCAGTTGGGCGTCCGCTCCTGCTCGGCACCGGTGTAGTGGTGCCGCCACACGGCGCTGACCGAGGTGGCCAGGATGCGGTCGTAGTCCTCCTGGAGCGTGGTGTAGCGGTCCTTGATGTAGCCCCAGAACTCCGAGTTGGTGGAGTTGAGCACGGTCAGGTCCTTCAGCCCGGAGAGCACCTCGACGCTGTCACCGTCGTAGGTGATCTGCGCGGTGCGTGTCTCCTGGCCCTTGCGGACGAAGGAGTGCTTGACCTCGTCGGCGCCGATGAACTTGGAGCTGGCGTCGGAGGTGGCGATGCGCTCCCACTCGTACTCCTCGATGCGGATCCGGGCCTGGTGGATCGGCCCGGTGTCGTCGACGAAGTGCCGGGCCAGCAGGAGGCCGAACGCCTCGGCCGACTCGATGCCGTGCTCCTTGGCGTAGGCGAACACGGTGTTCTTGGTGGTGTCGGTCGGCAGGACGTGGGCGTTGGAGCCGGAGTAGTGCACGTCGTCCAGGTCGCCGCTGAGGGCGACCGAGACGTTCAGGTCCTTGATGTGGTGGGTGTCGCCGTCCCGCGTGATCTTGACGACGCGGTTCTCCGCCTTGCCGTACTGGTTCTGGCCGAGAATCGTGGGCATAGGTGTCAGCTCCCTCGGTACACGGAGTAGCCGAACGGGTTGAGCAGCAGCGGCACGTGGTAGTGCTCGCCCGGGTCGACCGCGAACACGATGGTGACCTCGGGAAAGAAGCTGCCTGGTGCGCTGTCCCTTACGCGGGGGGCGTCCTGCTGTTCCGCGGCTTCGCGCTGGCTGCGCGGATTCGTACTGTGCTGTTTTGCGAAGTACGGCTCCGTCTCGAAGACGAGCCGTACGTGCGTGGTGCCTTCCGGCAGCGCCGGAAAGTCCTTGCAGCGCCCGTCGGCGTCGGTTTTCGACGCCCCGTGCGCGGCCCATTCGGCCTGTCCGTCACCCCGGCGTACGAAGAGCTGTACGCCGACCTCCGCGGCCGGGCGGCCGAGGCTGGTGTCCAGGATGTGCGTGGACACCGAGGTGCTCGTCGCGTCGCTCATGCCGTGGAGGCTCCATTCTCCGTAAGGCGGGTGAGCCGAAGACGGTTGATCTTCGCCAGCTCCTGCCGCACGATCTCCCGCTCCTGCCGGGGGGAGTTGTCGATCCGGTGACGAACGGCGTCCCTCATCTCCTCGGCAGTCTTGCCGGTGGCGCAGATGAGGAACACGTACCCGAACTTGTCCTGGTAGGCCAGGTTGAGTTCGAGCATTTCGGCCTTCAGTGCCTCGGAGGCGCCGGCCATGCTCCGCTGTTCACGGGCCGAGGTCGGGTCGCCGGGCTTCGGGCGGCCGATGGGCGGGTGCCCGGACATGGCCTCGTCGAGGCCCTCGTCGGTGAGGGCGCCGGTGGCCTCGTCACTCGCCGCGAAGAGGGTTTCGGCGCTGTCGTACGGTCGCCGGGTGAGCAGCGCGCTCCCCCAGCTTCGTGCGGCGCACACGTCGTGGAGCGCGGCGCGCGCCTCGGTGTCCTTGGCGGTGTTGAGCCAGGTGAGACCTGGCGTCGAACGCGAAGTCACGGGACCTCCGTGGCCGTGGTGCTGTTCGGGCTGGGAACAGCTAAGTCCCCCGGCAACACCACGTCAACAGTTTGTTGAAGCCTTTTCGACATCTTGGAAACGAAAGCCCGCCATGCGGAAGCATGGCGGGCTTTCGCTCGCGGTCCCCGGCGCGGCGCCGGAGACCGTCAGTCCGGGCTGGTGTTGTCCCGGTTCAGGTAGTTGTAGACGGTGAAGCGCGAAACGCCCAGGGCGCCGGCCACCGTCTCCACGCCGTGCCGGACCGAGAACGCTCCCCGCGTCTCCAGGATCCGGACCACCGACTGCTTGGTCCTGCGGTCGAGCTCCGCCAGCGGCACCCCGTGCCGTCTCTCCAGTTCGGCCAGGAGGTGGTCGAGGGAGTCGGACAGGTGCGGCAGCCGCACGGCCACCACGTCCTCACCCTCCCAGGCGAGGACCACATCGTCCCCCTGCGCCTGCCCCGGCTCCACCATCGCCCCGCCCATGGCATCGACCAGCGGCTTGACCGCCACGACGAACGGATGGGCGGCGTGCGGCTCGTCCCCCATCAGCCCTCGTCCTCCCCGTTCAAGCCCTCGTCCTGGCCGATCACGTTGACCTGCAGGGAGACCCGGGTCGCCCCCGCCTCCAACGAGCGGCGCAGCAGCTCGGTCACGGCCGCCAGCACCTGCTCGCCCGAGCCCTCGGCGGTGTTGCCGAAGGGGCCGACGTCCACGGCATCCAGTGCCGCGCCCTGAACGACCTGACGGGCCACGACAGCGTGCTGCGGAGCCTCGTCGAGGTCGAACGGCTCGGTCGTGAACTCCACACGCAAGCGTTCCATGCGCCACACACTACCGAGGGCGCCGCGCCCCGGGCTGCTCAGTGCAGCTCCTCCAGGAGCTCCTCGATGAAGGAGACCGTCTCCCTCGGCGAGAACGCCTCGGCGCACAGCCGGTCCATGATCAGCGTGTACTGGTCGATCTCGCCGGGCTTGTCGAGGTAGACCGCGTTGGTCAGGTGCTCCAGGTAGACCTTGTCGGGCAGGTCGGGGTCGGCGAACCTGAGCAGCGTCACCGGCGTGCCGGCCGCCGCCGCGGTCACCTCGAACGGCGCGACCTGGAGGGTGACGTGGGGCAGCCGCACGATCTTCAGCAGGTGCTCCAGTTGCGCCCGCATCACCTCGGCACCACCGAAGGGCCGGCGGACCACGGCCTCGTCGACCACGGCCCACAGGTGCGGCGGATCCGAGCGGTGCAGCAGCTTCTGGCGGGCCATGCGCAGATCCACGATCCGCGCGACCTTGCGGGGCTCGGTGTTGGGATAGCCGAGGCGGCTGACGGCGTGCGCGTAGTCCTCGGTCTGCAACAGCCCCGGCAGGAACTGGACCTCGTACGTCCTGATCAGCGAGGCGGCGTCCTCAAGGCCGAGGTGCAGCTCGAACCAGTCCTCCAGCACGTCCGAGTACTGGTACCACCAGCCCGGCGAGTTGGCCTGGCGGGCGAGGTCGAAGAACTCCTCGCGCTCCTCGGGGTCGTGGATGCCGTAGAGCGTCAGCAGATCCCGCAGGTCGCGTTCCTTGGCGCCGACCTGACCGCGCTCCAGCCGGGTGATCTTGGCGTGGGAGCCGCGGATGGCGCGGCCCGCGTCCTCCCGGGAGATGTCCAGCGCCTGCCGCAACCTGCGCAGCTTGACGCCCAGGATGATGCGCAGCGCGGTGGGGCCGTTCGGCGCTTCTGGCGCGCCCCCACGCGAAGGCGCCCCTGACGGCTGCATCATGGCGGACATTCCGACTCCCAAGGGTGACTGGGCGGTCACAACAGTGTGGCACCTGAGCACCGGTCCGGTACAGGCACCGGGAGAATACGCGCCCCGGCGGGCCCGTGTCCGCCGCGGCGCCTCCATACTCCCTCACGGAGAACCCCGCAACCACCCTTACGGACAGGGAAGTTGACGTCGCGGAATGGAGCACTCCGCACACCCGGGGCCACTACGATGCCGCCCACAGCTCAGGCCTGACGACAGGGGCAGACACATGGATCGGAACGGCGAGCGGCGACGGCGGACGGAGCGTGCCGCAAGGCCACCGCACAGCGGGCGCGACCTGGGCCTCGACCGGCACCACAGCGCCCGCATCTACGACTACTTCCTGGGCGGCAAGACCAACTTCCCGCCGGACCGGGAGGTGGCCGAGAAGCTGCTGGCCGCCTTCCCCGGCTTCCGCAACGCCGCCCGCGCCAACCGCGCTTTCATGCACCGCGCCGCGCGGTTCTTGGCCGAGCGCGGCATCCACCAGTTCCTGGACATCGGCACCGGCATCCCCACCAGCCCCAACCTGCACGAGGTGGTGCAGGCGATGGTGCCGCGGTCGCGCGTCGTGTACGCGGACAACGATCCGATCGTGCTCGCACACGCCCGCGCCCTGCTGACCGGCTCGGCCGAGGGGCGCACGGCGTACGTGGACGCGGACATCACCCGGCCCGACAGCATCCTGCACTCCGCGCAGGTACGCGAGACGCTGGACCTCGACCGGCCGGTCGCCCTGTGCCTGGTGGGGCTGCTGCACTACATCACCGACGAGCACGACGCGCACGGCATCGTCCGGCACCTGGTCGAGGCGATACCCGCAGGCAGCCACGTCGTCCTCTCCCAGTGCACCCCGGACTTCGCGCCCGAGGAGTGGGAGCAGGCCATGGACGTCTACAAGATGGACGGGGGCAGCGCGCAGGTGCGGCCGAAGGAGGAGTTCGCCCGCTTCTTCGAGGGGCTGGACCTGGTCGAGCCGGGCATCGAGGTGCCGCACCGCTGGCACCCGGACGAGGACACCTCGCACGTCGTGAACCTGCCTCCGCACGATCCGGGGGACACCACGGACGCGCTCGTGAGCATGTGGGCGGGGGTCGCCCGCAAGCCCTGAGCAGGCGCGCCGGCAGCGCGTGCGCACCGAGCCCCGGGCTCCGTCATCTCGACGGAGCCCGGGGCTTTTCGCTGCCTGGGACCGCCCGGGGCCGGCTGCGGCTCTTGACAGGACGGCCACCCGCAGCGCAATCTTCCAGTGAGCAGAATACGAGTTTCACCATACGGAATTACTCGACGCGCTCACCGGACGAAACACCCAAGGAAGGGAGGGCGGTCGCAGTGGTCTCCTCGGACCGGTTCACCGTCAACGCCTCGATCCTCTTCACCGAGCTGCCCCTGCTGGAGCGCCCGGCGGCCGCCGCCGCGGCGGGATTCGACAAGATCGAGCTGTGGTGGCCCTGGGTCGAAGCGCCCGTGCCCGAGCGCGCGCAGCTCGACGCGCTCCGCAGCGCCATCGAGGACGCGGGCGTCCAGCTCACCGGGCTGAACTTCTACGCGGGACAGCTCCCGGGCCCGGACCGGGGCGCCCTGTCCCTCCCCGGCCAGGAGTCGGAGAGGTTCCGCGCCAACCTCAAGGTGGCCGCGGACTTCGCCCGGTCGCTGGGCTGCAAGGCGTTCAACGCCCTCTACGGCAACCGCGTCGAGGGCGCCACCGAGCAGGAGCAGGACGAACTCGCGCTGGAGAACCTCGTGCTGGCGGCCCGGGAGGCCGACCGGGTGGGCGGCGTGCTGCTGATCGAGGCGCTCAACGCGCCCGAGTCGCCCAAGTGCCCGCTGGTGAGCGCCCCCAAGGCGGTCGAGCTGGTCGACAAGGTGAACGAGGCGACCGGACTGGACAACGCGCGGTTCCTCATGGACGTCTACCACCTGTCCATGAACGGCGAGGACCTGGCGGGCGTCATCGAGCGCTACGCCGCCAAGACCGGGCACGTGCAGATCGCCGACAACCCGGGCCGCGGCGCGCCGGGCACCGGCTCCCTCGACTTCGACGACCTCATCGGCCGGCTCGACAAGGCCGGATACGACGGTCTGATCGGGCTGGAGTACAAGCCCGGCGACAACGGCAGCGCCGCCTCCTTCGGCTGGCTCAGCAAGTAATCACCCGCCCCGGACGCGGTCCGGGGCAGTGCCCCGGGCGCGGGGCGGGCAACGACAGGATCTGCGAAAGGCAAGCAGTCATGGCTCACACGGCCGGCAACACGAAGATCGGCTTCATCGGTCTGGGCATCATGGGCGACCCCATGGCCCGCAACCTGCTCAAGGCGGGCTACGACGTCACGGCGTTCACGCTGGAGACCGAGAAGGTCGAGCAGTTCGCCAAGGACGGCGGCAAGGGCGCCTCCTCCATCGCGGAGGCCGTCGAGGACGCCGACGTCGTGATCACGATGGTTCCGGCCTCCCCGCAGGTCGAGGCCGTCGTCCTGCACGAGGGCGGCGTCCTGGAGAACATCCGCGAGGGTGGCCTCATCATCGACATGTCCTCGATCACCCCACAGACCTCCATCGAGGTCGCCGCGGCCGCCAAGGCCAAGGGCGTGCGGGCCATCGACGCCCCGGTCTCCGGCGGCGAGGCGGGCGCGATCGAGGCCGTGCTCTCCATCATGGTCGGCGGCGAGCAGGAGGACTTCGACGCGGCGAAGCCGATCCTCGAAACGCTCGGCAAGACGATCGTGCTGTGCGGCCCGGCCGGCTCGGGCCAGACCGTCAAGGCGGCCAACCAGCTGATCGTCGCCGTCAACATCGAGGCCGTGGCCGAGGCCGTGGTCTTCCTCAAGAAGTCCGGCGTGGACCTGGGCGCGGCGCTCGACGTGCTCAACGGCGGCCTGGCGGGCTCCACCGTGCTGACCCGCAAGAAGGACAGCATCCTGGCCGGCGACTACCAGCCCGGCTTCAAGATCGACCTGCACCACAAGGACATGGGCATCGTGACCGACGCGGCCCGCGCCGTCGGCGCCGCCGTTCCGGCCGGCGCACTGGTCGCCCAGCTCGTCGCCTCGCTGCGTGCGCAGGGCGACGGCGGCCTCGACCACTCGGCGCTGGTGCGCAGCGTCAAGCGCCTGTCGGGCGAGAACCCCGACGGCGCCAACTGAGGAACGCCCCACCCGGGTCACCCCGGACACCCCTCCCGGTTCCTGACCTGCGGGCTTACACCCACCGACTCCGGGCGGCGGCGCCGACACTGTCCTGTCGCGCCCAGGCGCCGCCGCCCGGGTACCACCTGCACCGAACCAGGAGAGTTCGATGGCTCGTATGACCGCTGCCCGTGCGGCAGTTGAGATCCTCAAGCGTGAGGGTGTGGATGCCGCGTTCGGCGTGCCGGGTGCCGCGATCAACCCGTTCTACGCCGCCCTGCGCGCCGCCGGCGGCGTCGAGCACACGCTCGCCCGCCACGTCGAGGGCGCCTCGCACATGGCCGAGGGCTACACCCGTACCGCGCCCGGCAACATCGGCGTGTGCATCGGCACCTCGGGCCCGGCCGGCACCGACATGATCACCGGCCTCTACTCGGCGCTCGGTGACTCCATCCCGATCCTGTGCATCACGGGCCAGGCGCCCGTCGCGGTGATCGAGAAGGAGGACTTCCAGGCCGTCGACATCGCCTCCATCGCGGCCCCGGTCACCAAGAAGGCCACCACGGTCAAGGAGGCCGCGCAGGTGCCGGGCGTCTTCCAGGAGGCGTTCCACCTGATGCGCTCGGGCCGCCCAGGACCGGTCCTGATCGACCTGCCGATCGACGTCCAGCAGACGGAGATCGAGTTCGACGTCGACACCTACGAGCCGCTGGTCCCGCACCGGCCGGCCGCGACCCGCAAGCAGGTCGAAAAGGCCCTGGACATGCTGGCCGAGGCCGACCGGCCGCTGATCGTGGCGGGCGGCGGCATCATCAACGCCGACGCGGCCGGCCTGCTGATCGAGTTCGCCGAGCTGACCGGCATCCCCGTCGTGCCGACCCTGATGGGCTGGGGCGCCATCGGCGACGACCACGCGCTGCACGCCGGGATGGTCGGCCTGCAGACCTCGCACCGGTACGGCAACTCCACGTTCCTGGAGTCGGACTTCGTCCTGGGCATCGGCAACCGCTGGGCCAACCGCCACACGGGCGCGCTGGGCGCCTACACCGAGGGCCGCACGTTCGTCCACGTGGACATCGAGCCGACCCAGATCGGCAAGATCTTCGCGCCGGACTACGGCATCGTCTCCGACGCGCACGCCGCGCTGGCCCTCTTCGTCGAGGTCGCCAGGGAGCGCAAGGCCGCCGGGCGGCTCAAGGACCTGTCCAAGTGGGCGGACACCACCCGCCAACGCAAGGGCGAGCTGCAACGCCGCACGCACTTCGACAACGTGCCGCTCAAGCCGCAGCGCGTCTACGAGGAGATGAACCGCGCCTTCGGGCCCGAGACCCGCTACGTTTCCACCATCGGCCTCTCGCAGATCGCGGGCGCGCAGTTCCTGCACGTCTACCGGCCGCGGCACTGGATCAACTGCGGCCAGGCGGGCCCTCTGGGCTGGACGGTCCCGGCCGCCCTCGGTGTCGCCAAGGCGGACCCGGAGGCGAGCGTCGTCGCGCTGTCGGGCGACTACGACTTCCAGTTCATGATCGAGGAACTGGCCGTCGGCGCGCAGCACCGGATCCCGTACGTGCACGTGCTGGTCAACAACTCCTACCTGGGCCTGATCCGCCAGGCGCAGCGCGGGTTCGACATGGACTTCCAGGTCAACCTGGAGTTCGAGAACATCAACACCCCGGAGCTGGGTGCCTACGGCGTCGACCACGTCAAGGTCGCCGAGGGCCTGGGCTGCAAGGCGATCCGCGTCACCGAGCCGGACAAGCTGCTGCCCGCCTTCGAGGAGGCGAAGAAGATCGCCGCCGAGCACCGGGTGCCCGTCGTGGTGGAGGCGATCCTGGAGCGGATCACCAACATCTCGATGAGCGGGAGCGACATCGGCTCGGTCAACGAGTTCGAGGAGCTGGCCACCGAGGCGTCCCACGCGCCGACGGCCACGGTGCCGCTGGGCTGAGGCCCGGGCGGCCCGCCCCGCCCTCCCCTGTGCGCCGACGGCCCCGCTCCCTCACCGCGAGGGTGCGGGGCCGAGCACGTCGGGGCTCTCGGGCCGCTCCAGGCGGCGCAGGAAGGTGAGGAGCCCGGCGTACCCCTGCGCCCAGGAGTACGGGGTCTCCTGGTGCTCGGTGTTCAGCATCACGGGCGCCTCGTCGGGGCCGAGGCTGCGCCGCAGCAGGTGGCGTGCCACCTCGTGCGCGGCCTCCAGCCAGCGGTCGTCCCCGGTCGCCCGCGCCAGCTCCACCAGCATGGTGCCCACGCCGCCGGCGCCGCAGCACTGCCCCAGCGTCTCCATGCGCGGCACCCACGCGGCGGCGGCCAGCGCGGCCTGTTCGGCGCCCGCGGCGAAGTCCGCCTCGTCGTCGAAGAGTTCGCGGGCGTGCTGGAGCGTACGGGCGGCGCCCGCCAGGCCGCGGCACCAGGAGGCCACCATCGGCAGGGCCCCGGGGCCGTACGAGGCGGCGGCCAGCCGCACCGTGCGGCGGGCCAGTTCGCGCGCGTGGGTGTGCGCGGCGCGCAGCAGAGCGGAGTCGTCCGGGGTGCGGGCCGCGACGAGCAGCAGGAGGTCGGTCGTTCCAACGAATCCGTGCGCGTAGCCGAATCCGGGGTCGCTGCCGCTCGCGTCGTCCTCGTGGGGCGGCTCGGTGCGCGGCGGCAGCGCGGCCAGGCGGGTGGCCTGCTCGCGTGCCGCGTCCAGGTCGCCCAGCGCCAGGGCGGCCAGACCCACTCCCGCACGGCCGCTGATCACGTCCGTCTCCGGCTCCGGCGCGCTCCAGTCGGTGCCGCCGGGCAGCGGCCCGGTGGGTAGGGCCACACTGGCCGCGCGCGCCCTGGCGAGGAAGAGTTCGGTGCCGGTTCGCCCCGAGAAGAGCCCGGGCGGCAGCGCGACGCGGCACAGCCCGTGGTGCGCGTGCGCGGCGAGCTGGTCGAGGACCTTGGCGACGCCGGGCTCCTCCCGGTGGTGCAGCAGTTCGAGGCCGACGCCCGCGCTGCCGGTGTAGAGGCTCGCGTCCACGGCGGGGAAGTCGGCGTACTCGCCGCCGAACTGGTAGTCGGCGACCCCGGACAGCAGCGCCTCCCGCACCGCCTGCGCCAGGTGCGCGCCCACAGCGGCTCCCGCCGGGTGGGACGGCAGCCCCGCCGGGCGGGGGTCGGGGGCGGGCGCCGATGCCGGGGCAGGCATCGGCACGGGTGCCGGTGCCGGTGCGGGTTTTGGCGCCGGGGGTCGGGTGGCCAGGGCGAGCAGGGCGCCGCGCCCGGCGTCCGCGTCGCCGCTCAGCAGCTGCGCCAGCGTCGTCCGCAGCGCGGCGCGGTTTGTGCCGTAGACGGCCGCGAGGCAGGCCAGTTGCCGCTCGCGCGCCAGCCGGGTGGTGGCGGCGCCCACTACGGGCAACAGCCCCGTCGCGGCGTAGGCGAGGACCATGCCCAGCGCGAAGTGGTCGTCCTCGGGGCGGGGAGGAGCCGTCTTGTCGAGCTGCTCGCGGGGAGCGAACCCGGGGGTCCCGCCGGGCAGGTGGAAGCCGTCGAGCGCGGAGATGCCGAAGTCGATCAGGTGGGCACGACGCGGGCCCAGCACGACGTTCCGCGGCGTGATGTCCCGCATGACCACGCCCCGGTCGTGCAGCGCCCGCAGTGTGGTGGCCAGGTCGCCGCACAGCCGGGCGAAGCGCTCTTCGCGCCGCTCGCGCTCCTCCCGCTCCCCGCGCCCCTCACCGCCGGAGCCGGGGCCGGGTCCTGGCGGCAGCAGTGCGCCGTTCCTGCGTACGTGGCGGAGCAGGTTGGTGTCTCCGGCGTCCGTGGTGACCAGGTACTCGTCCGCCTCGTGCGCGAAGTGGTCGACGAAGGCGGGGAGGCCGGGCACGCCGGCGCAGGCCTCCAGCACCCGCCGCTCGTTGCGCAGCCGCGCCCGTACGTCCGCGCCGTCCGCGTTCTCGGCCACGAAGGCGCGCGCCTGCTTGACGACGAGGGTGGGGCGCGCGGCGCCGTGTGCCGGTTCGGGGGCGCGGGTGTCCTCGGCCCGGTAGACGTTGCCGCGCGCCGACTCCTGCAAGCCCTCCAGCACGCGGTAGCGCCCGCCCAGCAGCGGTGCTTCCGCGGCGCCCGCGCCGTGGTCCGGGTCACCGGGGTCGTCCGGCGCCGGAACCTCGCCGGCGGCCTCGGAGCCGAAGGGGTCACGGGCCCAGGACGGCTGCCGGTAGCCGAGGGTGGCGGCCGCGTCGAAGACCTCGCCGTCCTCGCCGTGCAGCCGGACCACGAGGGTGCCCTTGTCCCCCGCGTGCCACTGCGCCCGGAAGGGGCCGTACCGGTAGTACACGGGTGCGTCGGGGGCGACCCGGCGGTCGCTGAGCACCCGGGGGCCCTCGTGGCCGCGCAGCAGCGCGGCCAGCTCCCAGCCGAGCTCGCGGACCCGCCCGGCGGACGGGTAGACCGTGACGGCCTTGCCGACCGAGGCGGGGCTGCGCTGTCCGTCGTTCATGAGGGCGAGCGCCCGCGCGGAGCGCACGACCTTGAAGCGGCACCGCTCCCGCACGAGCCTGGGCAGCAGCGCGTCCGCGAACGCGGGGAGGGTGGCGGCCCGGGAGGAGATGTGCAGCTTCCAGCCCTCGCCGGGCAGCGGTTCCGCCTCGTGGGGCCGCACGTGCACCCAGTGCGGTCCCGGGGTGACCACGTGCGTCCCCGTGACCGCCGGGTGCCCCGGAGGAGCCGCTTGCCCGACGAGCGCGCGCAGGCTCTCCAGCGCGTTCCAGTCCGTCATCGACCCGGCTCCCCCAAGGCGTTGGTCCCTCAGCAGTCAGCGGAGCTCAGCGGCGGCCCGGGGCCGCCGGCCCGTGCGGTCGGCCGGTCCGAGCGCCGCCGCCGGTCCGTCGGCGTGCGGTCAGCCGGTCTGCGTGCCGACGCAGTGGTCGACGCACATGCTGATCGGGCAGCGGTCCGCCGCCGCGGTGCTCATGTCGGTGTCGGTGAAGGAGGTCTGCGGCTCCGCCGGGAGGGCCCCGGCCTCGCGTGGCGTGAACTCTGACAGCGTTTCCATGGTTTCTCCCGTGAAAGCGTCATGTTCCCTGACGCACGTGCGGTCAGCACGTGCGTGCGTCGCGACCCGAGGACGATATGAGCGGCGGGCATGGGTGGACAAGACCCGGGAAGCGGCGGGTTTCCGGTCGTCTCGCCGTCCGACGGGTTTCCCCCGCGCCAAAATTTCAACAAACTGTTGACTCACCCTGCGCCCCTCCCTACGCTCCATGATGCGGAAACTGTTTTCCGCGAATCACGCCCCAGGAAGGTCGTCCATGTCGAAGTCGTCGAAGCCCACGCTGACCACCGAGGCGGGTGCGCCCGTCGCCGACAACCAGAACTCCACCTCCGCCGGCATCGGTGGCCCGCTCCTTCTCCAGGACCAGCACCTGCTGGAGAAGCTGGCGCGGTTCAACCGGGAGCGGATCCCGGAGCGCGTGGTGCACGCCCGCGGCTCCGGCGCGTACGGCTACTTCGAGGTGACGGACGACGTCAGCGCCTACACCAGCGCCCACTTCCTCGGTGAGGTCGGCCGCCGCACCGAGACGTTCGCCCGCTTCTCCACCGTCGCCGACAGCCTCGGCGGCCCCGACGCGGCCCGCGACCCGCGCGGCTTCGCCCTGAAGTTCTACACCGAAGAGGGCAACTACGACCTCGTCGGCAACAACACCCCGGTCTTCTTCATCAAGGACCCTCTGAAGTTCCCCGACTTCATCCACTCGCAAAAGCGCGACCCGTTCACCGGCAAGCAGGAGCCCGACAACGTGTGGGACTTCTGGGCCAACTCGCCCGAGGCCACCCACCAGGTCACCTGGCTGATGGGCGACCGCGGCATCCCGGCCTCCTACCGCCACATGAACGGCTACAGCTCGCACACCTACCAGTGGACCAACGCCGAGGGCGAGGCCTTCTTCGTCAAGTACCACTTCAAGACGAACCAGGGCATCCGCTGCCTGTCCGCCGAGCAGGGCGAAGAGCTGTCCGGCTCCGACCCCAACAGCCACCAGACCGACCTGCTCCAGTCGATCGAGCGCGGCGTCTACCCGTCCTGGACGCTGTACGTCCAGGTCATGCCCGCGGCGGAGGCGGCCGACTACCGCTTCAACCCGTTCGACCTGACCAAGATCTGGCCGCACAAGGACTACCCGCTCCAGCGCGTGGGCCGCCTGGTGCTGGACCGCAACCCGGACAACGTCTTCGCCGAGGTCGAGCAGTCCGCGTTCTCGCCCAACAACTTCGTGCCCGGCATCGGCCCCTCGCCGGACAAGATGCTCCAGGGCCGGCTGTTCGCCTACGCGGACGCGCACCGCTACCGGCTCGGTGTCAACCACACCCAGCTCGCGGTCAACGCGCCGAAGGCCGTGGCGACGGGCGCCGACAACTACGGGCGCGACGGCCTGATGGCCACCAACGCCTACGACCGCCACGCCAAGAACTACGAGCCCAACTCCTACGGCGGCCCCGTCGAGACCGGCGCCCCGCTGTCCGCGCCGCAGCAGGTGACCGGCCACTGGGGCACCCACGAGGCGCCGCAGCACACCAAGGACGACGACTTCTTCCAGGCCGGCGAGCTCTACCGGCTCATGTCCGAGGAGGAGAAGAAGCGCCTGATCGGCAACATCGCCGGCGGGCTGGCGCAGGTCTCGCGCGAGGACGTCGTCGAGAAGAACATCGCCCACTTCGCCGCCGCGGACCCGGAGTACGGCAAGCGCGTCGAAGAGGCGGTCCGCGAGCTGCAGGAGGGCTGAGCGCCCGCGCTCCGCGCCAGCCGCACCACGAGCGGCGTACGGGACCGATTGGGAGGTCGGTCCGTGCGCGCCCCCGTGCGGGACGGTCCAGTTGATGAGGGGTGGCCGTCCCGCGCGGGGGCATCCTCATGCCATCCTCCCGCACAGCGGGCACCGCCCGACAGCGGCCCCCTCCGCGCAAACCCCGACGAGCGGAACGACCACTGACGATCAGGGCGCGAGTGGGGCACGATGGAGGGAATCGTGCCGTGACCGGCGATGCGCCGGACGACCTGCTGGAGCCCGAACGATGGCTGAAAGTGTGCTTGTGCGCTGCCCCGTGTGCCGTCGCGAGCACCACTACGCCGCCCCCGTATACCCCTGCGGATGCGGCGCCCCGATCGCCCTGCCCCTGCTCGCCACCGCCTCCGCGACCCAGGTACGCCACCGCACCTGGGCGGGCTCCTGGATCTCCGTGCGGTGCCCGGCGTGCGGCCGCGTCGACGAGTGGCCGCAGCCGGAGTTGGGCTGCGGCTGCGGCACCACACTGCGGGTGCCGGTCGCCCGTGCGGGCACCTCGGCGCGCGAAGGCGCCACCACAAGGCCGCCCGCGGCCGCACCGCCCGCCACACCACCCGCGGCACCACCCGCCGCGCCCGTGGCGCGGCCGCCGTTCAGGCCCGTCACCATCCGCACGGCGCACGACGCCAACAACGCCGCCGCGCAGTACCTGCGGTGGCTCGGGTTCGAGGGGGTGCGCGTCGCCGAGCGGACCCCGGCCTCCGGGGTCGATGTGCGCGGCGCCAGAGTCATCGCCCACGTCGATCCCTCCACCACGCCGACCGGGGTGCGCGAAGTGGAGACCCTGTGGCTGACCGGGCTCAACGACTCCGTCGAGGCCGTGTGCTTCGCCCTCGCCGGGTACGCGCCCGAGGCGCGGGCCCGCGCCGAGGCGCTCGCCCTCCCCCTGTTCGTCCTCGACCTCACCGGAACGCCGAGCGCCATCAACGAGACGGCCCAGCACCTGCTGCGCACCCCGAGATGAGGGTGTCCCCGCTCCGCACCGGCGCCGCTTGCGGAGGGAGCGGGGATCGCCTCAGCCGTCGCGGTGCTCCACCCCGGGGGCGCCCGTCTCCCCGGCCGCGTGCGCGCGCAGCTCGACCCGGCGGATCTTGCCGGAGATCGTCTTGGGGAGCTCGGCGAACTCCACCACGCGCACCCGCTTGTACGGTGCCAGCCGCTCGCGGCAGTGCGCGAACAGCACGCGCGCCGTCTGCGCGTCGGGCGTGTAGCCGTCCGCCAGCACGACGTACGCCTTCGGCACCGCGAGCCGCACCGGATCGGGCGACGGCACGACGGCCGCCTCCGCGACGGCCTCGTGCTCCAGCAGGACGCTCTCCACCTCGAACGGGGAGATCTTGTAGTCGCTCGCCTTGAAGACGTCGTCGGAGCGGCCCACGTAGGTGAGGTAGCCGTCCGCGTCGCGTGAGCCGATGTCACCGGTGCGGTAGTAGCCGTCCGCCATGGCCCGCTCGGTGCGCTCGGTGTCGCCGTGGTAGCCGCGCATCAGGCCGACCGGGGCGCCCGCGAGGTCGAGGCAGATCTCGCCCTCGCGGGCGCCCGCCTCACCGGTGACGGGGTCGAGGAGGGTGACGTCGAAGCCCGGGGTGGGACGTCCCATGGAGCCGGTCTTGAGGACCTGGCCCGGGGTGTTGGCGACCTGGACGGCCGTCTCCGTCTGGCCGAAGCCGTCGCGGATGGTCACGCCCCACACGCGGCGCACGTGCGCGATGACTTCGGGGTTGAGCGGCTCGCCCGCGGCGACGACCTCGCGCGGTACGGCCGCGAGCTTGCCCAGGTCGGCCTGGATGAGCATGCGCCAGACGGTGGGCGGTGCGCAGAAACTGGTGACGCCGCCGCGTTCCATCTCGGCCATGAGGCGGCCCGCGTCGAAGCGGGTGTAGTTGTGGATGAAGATGGTGGCCTCGGCGTTCCAGGGGGCGAAGAAGTTGGACCAGGCGTGCTTGGCCCAGCCCGGCGAGGAGATGTTGAGATGGACGTCGCCGGGGCGCAGTCCGATCCAGTACATGGTCGCCAGGTGTCCCACCGGGTAGGAGACGTGGGTGTGCTCCACCAGTTTGGGCAGGGCGGTCGTCCCCGAGGTGAAGTACAGCAGCAGGGTGTCGTCCGCGCGGGTGGCGCCCTGCGGGTCGAAGACGCCGTCGGCCTCGTACGCGTCCTCGTAGGCGAGCCAGCCGGCCTCGGGCGTGCCGCCGCTGCCCACGGCGATGCGCGTGTAGTCGCCGGCCACCTCGGCGAACTTGCCGGTGTCGGCGGCGCGGGCCAGGACGTGGCGGGCCTGTCCGCGCGTGACGCGGTCGGTGAGGTCGCGCGGGCCCAGCTGCGGGGTCGCGGGGATGACGACGGCGCGCAGCTTCATCAGCGCCAGCAGGGTCTCCCAGAGTTCGACCTGGTTGCCCAGCATGACGATGACGCGGTCGCCGGGGTCGACACCGCGGCCGCGCAGCCAGTTGGCGACCCGGTTCGAGCGCTCCCGCATCTGCGCGAAGGTGACGCGCCGCTCGGTGGCGTCCTCCTCCACGATGTGCAGGGCGAGCCGGTCGTTGCCCTCGGCGATGTGGTCGAACCAGTCCAGCGCCCAGTTGAAGTGCTCGGGCCGTGGCCAGGCGAAGGCGGCGCGCGCGGCCTCGTAGTCCGTCCGGTGCGTCAGCAGCGTGTCGCGGGCGGCTCGGAAGGCCTCGGTGGGCGGGGACGGGATCATGTTCCCTCCTGGTCAGCGGGGGCTGGAAGTGCTGGGAGCCCATCGTGGAGGTACACCCGCACGCGCACCACCCCCGGGCGGGGGCTTACCCCAACGTGACAGGAGGTGCGGCATCATCGGGGACGTGTACACGGGGGCGAGGACGGACAGGGAGCGGGGCGGGGCGGACGGTGCGCTCGCGGGGCGGCGGCGCCGGCACCCCTTCGTCGCGGCGCTGTGTGCGCTGACGCTCCTCGTCCTCAGCGTGCCGTTGGGTTTTCGTGCCGCGGACGAGGCCGGGCCGACCCCGGTGCCGCAGCTGCTGGCGTTCCTGCCGTGGTTCATGGTGCCCGCCTGGCTGGCGCTGGCGGGCGCCGCGCTGGCCCGGCGGTGGCTGGTGCTGGTGTGGGCGCTGGTGGTGCTGGCGGGCACCGGCTGGTTCCTGCGTCCTTACGGGCCGCCGGCGCCGGACGGGGCCGCAGGACGGGCCGGCAAGGCGCAGTTCCGCGTTCTGACGGCCAACCTGAAGTACGGCGGGGCGACGCGGGATCTGGTGGAGACGCTGCGCAGGGAGCGTCCGCAGCTGGTGGCCGTCCAGGAATGCGACAGGGGGTGCGCGAAGGCGCTGAACGCTCCCGCGCTGCGCGAGGAGTACCCGCACAGGCTCGTCACCGGGGTGGACGGCGGCGCGCGGGGTTCGGCGCTGCTGAGCGTCTACCCGCTGCACGACCGGAGCCAGGTGAGCGGCCGGCTGTCGATGCCCGGCGCCGTCGCCGAGGTCCACGGCGAGCGCGTCGCCCTCCAGGTGGCGCACCCGATGCCGCCCACGCCCGGCGACACGGCGACGTGGCGGTCCGAGTTGGACGCGCTGCGCGCCTACGCCGCGGACCGCAGGCTGCCGACGCTGATCGCGGGCGACTTCAACTCCTCGCAGGACCACGCGAGCTTCCGGGCCGTCCTGGACACCGGCATGCACGACGCGGCCCGTCTGCTCGGCAACTCGCGTACACCGACGTGGCCGACCCGCACCACCCCGGTGCTGGGCGCGCAGATCGACCACGTGCTGCTCAGCGAGGAGATGGTGCCGGTGGACGGCAAGTTTCTGCACCTGCGGGGCACGGACCACCGGGCACTGCTGGTGAACGTGAAACTGCTCTAGCGCCGTCCGCGCGTTCACGCCGCGCTGTCCGCCGGCTGCGCGTTCAGCCCGCCGCCCGGTCCGTGCCGCCCGTCAGCGAGGTGGGGGCCGGGCCCCGGTCGTGGTGGATGGGGGTGTGGGCGCCGTTGAGGGGCACGCCGGTGCCCCCGTGGCGCACCGCGACGATCTCAGCGGCGATCGAGAGCGCCGTCTCCTGTGGTGTCCTGGCGCCGAGGTCGAGGCCGATGGGCGAGCGCAGCCGGGCGAGTTCGGCGTCGGTCAGCCCGGCCTCGCGCAGCCGCTCCAGACGCTCCAGGTGGGCGCGGCGCGAGCCCATGGCACCGACGTACGCCACCGGGAGCCGCAGCGCGCGCTCCAGCAGCGGCACGTCGAACTTGGCGTCGTGGGTGAGGACGCAGACGACGGTGCGGCCGTCCAGCTCCTGGGTGTCGAGGTAGCGGTGCGGCCAGTCGACGACGACCTCGTCGGCGTCGGGGAAGCGGCGGGCGGTGGCGAAGACGGGGCGCGCGTCGCACACGGTGACGCGGTAGCCGAGGAACGTGCCGATCCGCACCAGCGCGGCCGCGAAGTCGATGGCGCCGAACACCAGCATGCGGGGCGCGGGGACGCTCGACTCGACGAGCAGGGTCACCGGCTGCCCGCACCTGCTGCCGTCGGCGCCGACGGTGACGGTCGCGGTGCGGCCGGCGTCCAGCAGGGCGCGGCCCTCGGCCACCGCCGTGGCGTCCAGCTCGGGCGCGCCGCCCAGGGCGCCGTGGGGCTCCCCTTCGGCGTCCAGCCACAGCGCGCCGCCCAGCAGCTCGTCGGGGCCCTCCACGAGGCGGACGAGCGCGGCGGTGCGGCGCTCGGCGGCCTCGGCGACGGCCGCGGTGAACACCTCACGCGCCCGCGTTCCGGCGCGCGCCGGGGTGACCAGGATGTCGATGATGCCGCCGCAAGTGAGCCCGACCGCGAAGGCGTCCTCGTCGCTGTAGCCGAAGGTCTGTCGGATGCTGGCGCCAGACTCCAGCGCCTCCTGGCACAGCGCGTAGACGGCGCCTTCGACGCAGCCGCCGCTCACGCTGCCGACGGCCTCGCCGTCGGCGTCGACGGCCAGTGCCGCGCCGACCTGTCGCGGGGCGCTGTTGCTGACGCCGACGACGGTGGCGACGGCGAAGTCGCGTCCTTCCTCGCACCAGCGGTGCAGCTGTGCGGCGATGTCCAGCATGTGCCTACTCCTCGGCGTTGGCGCAGGTCCGAACAGCCTGAACGGGAGCGGGAACGGCCAGTCAGACCGCACCCGCTCCCGCCAGACGTCAGGCCGGCGGCCGGGCGGCTATTTCGCCCCCAGCCACTGCTCGATCGGGTTGAGCGCGAAATAGGCCAGGAAGACGAATCCCAGCACCCACATCAACCATCCGGGCTCGCGGAACTTTCCCTGTACTGCCTTGATCAGAACATAGGAGATGACGCCCGCCCCGATGCCGGTGGTGATCGAGTACGCGAAAGGCATCAGAACGGTCGTCAGGAAGACCGGGATCGAGGTGGCCGGGTCCGACCAGTCGATGTGCATGGCGTTGGTGATCATCATCGATCCGATGACG
The DNA here is from genome assembly GCF_003323715.1 of Streptomyces diacarni. Classification (GTDB taxonomy): domain Bacteria; phylum Actinomycetota; class Actinomycetes; order Streptomycetales; family Streptomycetaceae; genus Streptomyces; species Streptomyces diacarni. The sequence continues at coordinate 258,254 of NZ_QOIN01000036.1, read as the reverse complement.
ACCAGCGCGGCCGCCGCCACCTGCGGAGGGATCATCTGCGCGAGGGGCGTGAAGAACAGGCAGAGGGCGAAGCCGAGGCCGCTGATCACGCTGGCGAAGCCGGTGCGCGCGCCGTCGCCGACACCGGCGGTCGACTCCACGAAGACGGTCTGCCCCGAGGCACCGGACAGACCGCCCATGACGCCGCCCGCACCGTCGATGGTCAGCGCCTTGGCCAGCCCCGGCATGCGGCCCTCCTTGTCGGCGAGCCCGGCCTGCTGGCCGATGCCGATGATGGTGCCGATGGCGTCGAAGAAGCCCGCCAGGACGAGGGTGAAGACGATGACGCCGATGGAGATGGCGCCGACGTCGCCGAGGCCGTCGAACGAGACGGAACCGAAGAGCCCGAAGTCGGGCGAGCTGACCAGCGACCCCGGGAACTCGGGGGCGTTGTGGCCGCCCCAGTCCTTCTTGGTGAGCCCGGCGAGCTGGTGGATGACCCCCGCGATGACGGTGCCGCCGACGATGCCGATCAGGATCGCGCCGGGCACCTTGCGCACCTGGAGCGCGAAGATCAGCAGCACGGTGACGGAGAAGCACAGCACCGGCCAGCCGGTGAGCACCTCGGCGGTGCCCAGCTGGATCGGCTTGACGCCGGGCAGGCCCCCGGGGCCGCCCGTGGAGGTGACGAACCCGGCCTGCACCAGACCGAGCAGACAGACGAACAGCCCGATGCCCATGGTGATGGCGTGCTTCAGTGCCATGGGTATCGCGTTCATGATCAGCTCACGGAGCCCGGTGACCACCAGGAGGATGATCACGGCGCCGTAGATGACGCACATCGCCCACGCGTTGCCCCACGTCATCTCGGGGGCCACCTGCGTGGACATGACCGCGGAGACGCTGAGGCCCGCCGCCATCGCCAGCGGCACGTTGCCGACGAAACCCATCACGAGGGTGGTCACCGCGGCCGCCAGCGCGGTCGCCGTGGTGACCTCGCCGCCGTCCAGCTTGTGCCCCGTGGCGTCGGGCACGGAGAGGATGACGGGGTTGAGCAGGACGATGTACGCCATCGCCATGAAGGTGGTGATACCGCCGCGCACCTCCTGGGCGTAACTCGACCCTCTGGCGGAGATGTGGAAGTACCGGTCGAGCCACGAGCGTCCCGCGGGGATGCGCGAGCCGGGGCCCGCTTCCTCCGGCGACGTCGTCGGCCCTACTTTGGACTGGGTCATTGTGCTGACTCCCAAGGTTCACAGGGGCACCCCGGCAGACACCGGGGGTTTGGGAAGCCACGACCCGGGGGACGGCCCGCGCCGGCGCTTTGGCCCCAGCCCCTCCCTTTCACCGTTTCTCATGGGGGCTTCGCCCCCTTTCCCCCGATCGCTTCGTTCGTCCTCCGGACAGGCTCAAAAGCAGCCTCTCCGGCGATTGAGGAGCCAGGGTCCGGGGCAGCGCCCCCGGTTTCGGGAAGGGGAAGGACTGGGGAAAAGGATCACACCTCGACGATGTGCTCCGGTCGTACGGGCACGCGCGGCAGCGCGCGCCCGGTCGCGGCCCTGATGGCCGCCATCACGGCAGGCGTCGACGACAGCGTCGGCGCCTCCCCCGCACCCCGCAACCCGTACGGGGCGTGCTCGTCGGCGAGCTCCAGCACGTCGACCGGGATGGTCGGCGTGTCCGCGATGGTGGGGATCAGGTAGTCCGTGAAGGAGGGGTTGCGGACCTTGGCCGCAGGGTCGACCACGATCTCCTCCATCACGGCAAGACCGAGCCCCTGCGTGGTGCCGCCGTGGATCTGGCCCACCACGGCCTGGGGGTTCATGGCCTTGCCGACGTCCTGGGCGCAGGCCAGCTCGACGACCTTGACGAGCCCGAGCTCGGTGTCGACCTCCACCACGGCGCGGTGCGCGGCGAAGGAGTACTGGACGTGGCCGAAGCCCTGCCCCGTCTCCAGGTCGAAGGGCGCGGTCGCGCGGTGCCGCCACTCGTCCTCGGCCTCGACAGCCTCTTCGCCGAGGACGTCCACCAGGGAGGCGAGCACCTCGCCGCCGTCGGTGACGACCTTGCCGCCCTCCAGCAGCAGTTCGGCCGTCGCCCACGCCGGGTGGTGGGTGCCGAAGAGCTCCCGGCCGCGCCGGAGCACCTTCTCGCGCACCAGCTCGCACACGTGCTTGACGGCGCCGCCGGTCATGTACGTCTGCCGGGAGGCCGAGGTGGAGCCCGCGGACCCGACCCGGGTGTCGGCGGGGTGGAGGGTCACCTGGGTGACACCCAGTTCGGTGCGGGCGATCTGGGTGTGGACGGTGATGCCGCCCTGGCCGACCTCGGCCATCGCCGTGTGCACCAGGGCGACCGGCTCGCCCCCGACGACCTCGAGACGGACCCGGGCCGTGGAGTAGTCGTCGAAGCCCTCGGAGTAGCAGACGTTCTTGATCCCGACCGCGTAGCCGACGCCCCGCACGACGCCCTCGCCGTGGGTGGTGTTGGACAGCCCGCCGGGCAGCGCCCGTACGTCGGTCTCGCCGCCGACGCTCTCCCACTGCGCCTCCATGGGCAGCGGCCGGGCCTTGACCCTGCGGAGCAGTTCGGCCACCGGCGCCGGCGCGTCCACGGGCTGGCCCGTGGGCATCAGCGACCCCCGCGACATGGCGTTCCGCTGCCGGAAGTCGACCGGGTCCATGTCCAGTTCGGCGGCGAGCTTGTCCATCTGCGCCTCGTACGCGAAGCACGCCTGGACCGCGCCGAAGCCGCGCATCGCGCCGCACGGCGGGTTGTTGGTGTAGAGCGCGAGGGCCTCGATGTCCACGTCGTCGACGACGTAGGGGCCCGCCGCGTGCGAGGAGGCGTTGCCGACGACCGCGGGTGAGGCGGAGGCGTAGGCGCCGCCGTCCAGCACGATGCGGCACCTCATGTGCGTGAGCTTGCCGTCGCGGGTGGCGCCGTGCTCGTACCACAGGGTGGCGGGGTGCCGGTGGACGTGGCCGAAGAACGACTCGAACCGGTTGTAGACGATCTTGACGGGCTTGCCGGTGCGCAGCGCCAGCAGGCAGGCGTGGATCTGCATGGACAGGTCCTCGCGGCCGCCGAAGGCCCCGCCGACGCCGGAAAGCGTCATGCGCACCTTCTCCTCGGGCAGCCCGAGGACGGGGGCGATCTGGCGCAGGTCCGAGTGCAGCCACTGGGTGGCGATGTAGAGGTCCACGCCGCCGTCCTCGGCGGGCACGGCCAAGCCGGACTCCGGGCCGAGGAAGGCCTGGTCCTGCATGCCGACCTCGTACTCGCCCGTCACGATCACGTCGGCGCGCCCGGCGGCCGCTTCCGCGTCACCGCGGACGATGGGCTGGCGGTGCACGATGTTGGGGTGCGGTACGTGCGGGGCGCTGGGGGTCCCCCCTGGTCCGGAGCTTGCCGGAGGTCCTTGGGGGAGGTCGTCGCGGTCGGGGTGGAGCAGTGGCGCGCCCTCGCCGAGCGCACTGGCCTCGTCGTGGACGACGGGCAGCTCCTCGTACTCCACCTTGATCTTCGCGGCGGCGCGGCGCGCCGTCTCCGGGTGGTCGGCCGCCACCAGTGCGACGGGCTCCCCGTGGTGGCGGACCCGGCCGTGCGCGAGTACCGGGGTGTCCTGGATCTCCAGGCCGTAGTGGGTCGTGGCGGCGGGCAGGTCGTCGAAGGTCAGGACCGCGTGCACGCCGGGCTGCCGGAGCGCCTCGCCGGTGTCGATGGAGCGGATCTCGGCGTGCGCGTGCGGGCTGCGCAGGGTGCAGCCCCACAGCATGTCCTCGTGCCACATGTCGGAGGAGTAGGCGAAGTCGCCGGTCACCTTGAGGGTGCCGTCGGGCCGCAACGGCGAGTCACCGACCCCGGCCCGGGTGCCGGCGCCCTCGTCCAGCCTGGTGGGGGTCCCGGTGGGTCCGGTCGCGGGCGCCACTCAGACCACCTCCGGGGCGCCGTCGTCGGTGCGGGCCGCGGCGAGGCGGACGGCGTCCATGATCTTCTCGTAGCCGGTGCAGCGGCACAGGTTGCCCGAGAGCGCCTCGCGGATGTCGGCGTCGGAGGGCTGGGGGTTGCGCTCGATCAGTTCGTCCGCGGCCACCAGCAGGCCGGGGGTGCAGAAGCCGCACTGGACGGCTCCGGCGTCGAGGAACGCCTGCTGCACCGGGGCGAGATCGCCGGTGCGCGCGGAGCCCTCGCGCTCCTTCGCGTACGCGGCCAGGCCCTCCACCGTGACGACCTCGCGCCCCTCGGCCTGGCCCGCGGCGACCAGGCAGGCGCAGACGGGCTCGCCGTCCAGCCGGACGGTGCACGAGCCGCACTCGCCCTGCTCGCAGGCGTTCTTCGAGCCGGGCAGGCCCATCCGCTCGCGCAGGACGTAGAGCAGGGACTCGCCCTCCCACACGTCGTCGGCCTCGTGCCGGCGTCCGTTGACGGTGAATGTCACGCGCACTGGGAGCCTCCTTCGGTGGTGCGGCCGCTGCAGGTCGAGCGGTAGCTCTCCCACGTCCAGCCCAGCGTGCGGCGGGCCATGACGCCGACGGCGCGGCGGCGGTAGGCGGCGCTGCCGCGCACGTCGTCGATCGGGTTGCAGGCGCCCGAGCACAGCTCGGCGAACTCGCGGGCGAGTGACGGCGGGAGCGCCCTTCCGCTGTCCCAGAAGCCGCCGTCGGCCAGCGCCGCGTCGAGGAAGTCCTCGGCGGCCCTGGCCCGCAGCGGGGTGGGGGCGGCGGAACCGATGCCGGCGCGGACCGTGCGGCCTTCGGGGTGCAGCGCGAGGGAGAAGGCGCACACGGCGATGACCATGGCGTTGCGGGTGCCGACCTTCGAGAACTGCTGCGGGCCCTCGGCCTTCTTGATGTGCACGGTCTTGATGAGCTCGTCCTCGGCGAGCGCGTTGCGCTTGACGCCGGTGTAGAAGTCCTCGACGGGGAGGAACCGGGTACCCCGCACCGACTCCGCCTCGACCTCGGCGCCCGCTGCGAGCAGCGCGGGGTGCGAGTCCCCTGCGGGGGAGGCGGCGCCGAGGTTCCCGCCGACGCTGCCCCGGTTGCGGATCTGGGGCGAGCCGACGGTGTGCGAGGCCAGTGCGAGGCCCGGCAGTTCGGTGGCGAGCTGGTCGATGATCGTCGAGTAGGGCACGGAGGAGCCGAGTCGGACGGTGTCGTCACCGACCTCCCACTCCCGCAGCTCACGGATCCGGCCCAGGTCCATGAGGTGGGTGGGGCGGCGGTGATCGAAGTTGATCTCGACCATGACGTCGGTGCCGCCCGCGATGGGCACGGCTGAGGGGTGCTCCGCCTTCGCGGCGAGCGCCTCCTCCCAGGTGGCCGGGCGCAGGAACTCCATGGTGTCTCTTCTCGGTGCTCGGGTGGGGGTGCGATCTTCGCTGCGGTCTTCGGTGCGGGGGCGGATCCGGGAAGCGTGGCGGGACGCGGTCAGTACACAGACTGGTGCCCGCCCTGGTGCAGCCACCGAAACCATGAAGTGTTTGGCTGGTCGGCCACCGGGTCTTGTAGATTCAGACGAAAGCCGGGCACCGGTAACCTCACGGTTTCCTCCCGGCCTCCCCCGCACACCATCACCACCCGACACACGAACGGCAGGCGACGAGACGATGCGGCTGCGCGCCCTCCTGGAGAACGACTCGCTGGGCCTCAGGCTCCTGGGCGGCGAGGACGAGCTGGACCGTACGGTGCGCGGCGTCATGACCACCGACCTGCGCGACCCGAGCCGCTACCTGTCCGGCGGCGAACTGGTGCTCACGGGGCTGGCCTGGCGGCACGCGCCCGAGGACTCCGAACCGTTCGTACAGATCCTCGCGAGCGCGGGCGTCGCCGGGCTGGCGGCGGGCGAGGCCGAGCTCGGCCGCGTCCCCGAGGACATGGTCGCCGCCTGCGCCCGGCACCGGCTGCCCCTCTTCTCCGTCACCGAGTCCGTCGCCTTCGCCACCATCACCGAACACGTGGTGCGCCAGGTCTCCACCGAGCGCGCCGGAGACCTGGCCGCCGTCGTGGAACGGCACCGGCGGCTGATGTCCTCGGGCCCGGCAGGCGGCGGCCCCGACGTCGTCTTGGACCTGCTCGGCTCCGACCTGGACCTGGCCGCCTGGGTGCTCTCCCCCACAGGACGCCAGATCGCCCGCCCCACGGAGGGCCCCGGACTGCCGCAGGAGACCGCCACCCGGCTGGCGGGCGCCCACATGGCGGCCGTACGGGCCGGACGGCGCAGCCCGCACCGCACCACCGACGAGTCCACCGCCTACTCCCTCTTCCCCGTCCACCGCGGGGCGGGCGACCCGCGCCGCACCGTCCTGTCCGACTGGCTGCTGGCCGTCGCCGCCGACACCGGCGACTGGCCGGCCGAACGCCTCGACCTGCTGCACGGCGTCACCCAGCTGATCGCCGTCGAACGCGACCGGCGCGACACCTCCCGCACCGTACGGCGCAGGCTGGCCCAGGAAGTCCTCGAACTGGTACAGACCGGCGCCCCGCCGTCGGAGATCGCCGCCAGGCTGCGCGTCGCGGCCCCCGTCCTGCTGCCAGGACAGGGCGCGTCACCGCACTGGCAGGTGATCGTGGCCCGCGTCGACTGGGACGAGCCCGACCCGGCCCGCGCACTGGACGGCGGCGCCGTCGCCCAGACCCTGCTGGAAGAGCTGCTGATCGACCCGCGCGCGGTCGGCCCCGACGGCTCAGACCGCGTCGCCGTCGCCCACGTCGACGGCGAGGCGGTGGCGCTGGTGCCGCTGCCGGGCGAGAGCCCGCAGGAGGAGGCCGAAGCGGGCCGCGGAGGCACCCGAGCGGAGCCTGCCCGCACCACCGGGCTCACCGGCGCGCCCGACGGTGCCGGGCTCCAGGCGGACTCCCTGCTGACCGCGGTCGGTGAACCGCTGGGGCAGGCGCTCGCCGACGACGGGCGGCTCACCCTGGGGGTGAGCGCGGCCGTGCACTCCGCAGAGGGCCTGCGGGGGGCACTGGAGGAGGCCAGGCACGCCCGCCGGGTCGCTGCGGCCCGCCCCGGCGCGGTACGCGCGGCGGGGCACGAGGAGCTGGCCTCGCACGTGCTGCTGCTGCCGTTCGTCCCCGACGATGTGCGCCGCGCCTTCACCGCCCGGCTGCTGGACCCGCTGCGCGAGTACGACCGCAAGCACCGCGCCGAACTGGTGCCCACCCTGGAGGCCTTCCTCTCCTCCGACGGCTCGTGGACCCGCTGCGCCTCCCGCCTCCACCTGCACGTCAACACGCTGCGCTACCGCGTCAGCCGCATCGAACAACTCACCGGCCGCGACCTGTCCCGCCTGGAGGACAAACTCGACTTCTTCCTGGCGCTGCGCATGAGCTGAGGGCGGTTCCGGCCGGGGGTCCGGGGGTCGCCCCCCGGGCAAGCACAGCCTGGCGCTGCGGATGAGCTGAATGAGGGCGGTTCCGGCCGGGGGTCGCCCCCCGGGCAAGCACAGCCTGGCGCTGCGGATGAGCTGAGTACGCCCGGCCCTGTTGTGCTCCCCTCAGGTGCGGGGGGCGGCGGGAGGCACCGCGCCGCGGCTGCGTTCCGGGTGCCGCAGGTAGGCGAGAACGGCCAGGACGCGGCGGTGGTCGTCGGGGGCGGGCGGGAGGTCGAGCTTGGTGAGGATGGACCCCACGTGCTTGACCACGGCGGCCTCGCTGACGACCAGCGCTCGGGCGATGGCCCCGTTGGAACGCCCCTCCGCCATGGCGGCCAGCACCTCGTGTTCGCGCGCCGTCAACCGGCGCAGCGCGGCGGGTCGGCGGTCGGGGGCCAGCAGCCGTCTGACGACCTCGGCGTCGATGGCCGTACCGCCTGCCACCACGCGCTCCAGCGCCTCGACGAACTCGGTGACCTCCCCGACGCGGTCCTTGAGCAGGTACCCCACCCCGTCGCCCGTCGCCAGCAGTTCGGCCGCGTAGGAGTTCTCGACGTACTGCGAGAGGACGAGCACCGGCAGCGCGGGCCGCTCGGCGCGCAGGGCGAGGGCGGCGCGCAGCCCCTCGTCCCGCAGCCCCGGGGGCATCCGCACGTCGGTGACCACGGCGTCGGGGTCGTGTGCGGCGACGGCGTCGAGGAGCGCGGGCGCGTCACCGACACCCGCGCAGACCTCGTGTCCGAACCGCGTCAGGATCTGCGTCAGCCCCTCGCGCAGCAGTACCGAGTCCTCGGCCAGCACCAGCCGCATGCGTCCTCTCCGCCTCTCGTCCCGTCCTACCCGCACCGATTGTTCCCGGTGGTCTCGTGCTCCTCTCCTGCGCGGCCCGGCCGGTAGGGCAGTTCCATCCGCAGGAGGGTCGGCCCGCCCGCGGGGCTGGAGAGGCGCAACCTGCCCTCATGCACAGCGAGCCGGTCGGCCAGCCCTGTCAGGCCCGTGCCGCGCTGCGGGTCCGCGCCGCCCCTGCCGTCGTCGCGGACCTCCACCACCAGCGCGCTCCCCGCCCGCACGGTGACGGTCGCGCGCGAGGCGCCACTGTGTTTCGCCACGTTGGCCAGCGCCTCGGCGACGGCGAAGTAGGCGGCGGCCTCCACCGCCTCGTCCGGCCGCCCCGCGCCCGGGCGCACATCCACCTCGACGGGCACGGGCGAGCGCTCGGCCAGCGCCTCGATCGCGGCACCCAGACCGCGGTCGGTCAGCACGGAGGGGTGCATGCCGTGGACGAGTTCGCGCAGTTCGGCCAGGACGGCACGGGCCTCGTCCTGCGCGTCGGCGACGAGCGCGGGGTCGGCGTCCAGCTTCGCCAGGCCGAGCGTCATGATCAGCCCGGTGAGGCGCTGTTGCGCCCCGTCGTGCAGGTCGCGTTCGATGCGGCGGCGCTCCAGTGCGAAGGCGTCGGCCAGCCGGGCCCGCGAGGCGGTCACCTCGGTCAGCCTGGCGTCCAGTTCCCTTTCCCGGCGCGGTCCCACCAGCACGGCGCGCGCGAGCGCGGCCCGCACTCCGGCGAGGCCGGCCCACAGGTAGGAGACGAGCACCGCGAAGACGGGGGTCAGCAGCAGCCACGGCGCCACCTGCCCCGGCTCGGTCAGCACGACGTGCTCGCCGTACATGACCTGTTCGCCGTTGCCGACCAGCAGCAGGGCGAGCGGCTGGCTGACGACCAGGCCGATCCCCGCCACCGCCACGAACAGATCCACCAGTGACAGCACCGCGTGGGGCAGCGCGAAGCCGAACTCGATCCAGGTGGCGGGCGCCGCGGTACGCCGCCACAGGCGGCGCAGTACGCGCCGCACCGGTCCGCCGGGCGGCTCGGGCCCCTCCGCGTCGCCGCTCTCGTGCGGTGAGGGTACGGCCCCCGGCCGGAGCCACCGCAGACGCCGGCGCTCCAGCGCGGCCAGTCCGGCGGCGGAGACGGGCACGCACGCCAGCGCGACCACCCCGACGCCGACGGGCAGCAGCAGGACGCCGGCGACGGCAAGCGCCAGGGCGAGGAAGAACCAGCCGACGCCCAGCACTCCGCCCGCCAGCAGATAGCCCAGCGCCCGCAGGGGCCAGGCGGAACCGAGAAAGGCCCGCGGCCCCGCCGCCAGCGCCCGCCAGACCCCGCCCTCTGCGCCCTTCGCCGCACCGCTGCCGCTGCCGCTGCCGCTGCCGCTGCGTGCTTCCCCCGCCGCCGTCCCGCTCACCACGCCTCGACGGTACGGGACAGCAGCGTGCGCAACTGACCCGCCGAGGCCTCCCAGCTCCACTCCGCCTCGACCCGGGACCGCCCCCGCGTACCCATCAGGGCGCGGGCGGCCGGATCGGTGAGCAGCCCGGCCAGCCGGCCGGCGACGGCGGCTACGTCGCCGCCGTCCACGACGTAGCCGGTCACACCGTCCTGGACCGCTTCGGGCGCACCGCCGGAGTCCCCGGCGAGCACGGGGAGTCCGGCGGCAGCGGCCTCCAGGTAGACGATGCCGAGCCCTTCGGACTCCAGACCCAGGCGCCGGGTGCGGCACGGCATCGCGAAGACGTCTGCTGCCGCGTAGTAGGGCGGCAGGGCGCCGTGCTCGCGGGCGCCCGCGAAGACCACCGCGTCACGGCAGGTGGCGGGCAGCCGACGGGCCAGGCGCCGCAGCGCCCGCTCGTGGGGTCCCGAGCCGACGATGACCAGGGTGGCCCCCGGTACCGAGGCGTGCAGCAGCGGCAGGGCACGCAGCAGAACGTCCTGTCCCTTGCGCGGGACGAGGCGCGAGACGCTGAGCACCAGCGGGCCCTCCCCCAGGCCCAACTCGCGCCGCGCCCGCAGGCGCTCCTCGGGCCCGGCCGGACGGAAGAGCGCGGTGTCCACTCCGGGAACCAGCCGTGCCGTGCGCGCACGGGGGCCGAGCGCGCCCGCCATGCGCCGGCGCGCGTGGGTGGTCAGGTACGTGACGACGTCGGCGTTCCCCGCGATGCGTGCCAGCGCGTGCCGCGCTCCGGGGAGGGCCGCCCACCCCGCCTCGTGTCCGTGCGTCGTCGCCACCGAGGGCAGCCCGAGGCGCGCGGCCAGCAGCCCGAGCGGGGCGGCGGCGCCGAACCACACGCGGTCGCAGCCGTACCGGAAGGCCAGCGCTTGGGCGGTGCGGGCCACCCGCGGGGTGGGGAGCAGGGTGCGGGCCCGGTCTCTGACCACCGGAAAGGGCTGCGCCGCGTCGAACGCGTCACCGCCGTGCTGCGCCGCCGTGTAGACCACGACCTCACCGGGCGGGAAGCGGCGAGCGATCTCGTGCACGAACCTCTCGATCCCGCCCAGGCGGGGCGGGAAGTCGTTGGTCACCACCAGGGTGCGTCCGCTCCCCTCCCCCGGCCGACGGCGAAGACCTGTGGTTGACGGGGCCGAGGACGGTGGCGGTGGCGGTGGCGGCGTGCGGCGGTGCATCGGGCTTCCTCCAGTGCGCCCACAGGGCGAGGACGGGGGCGAGTGCCGTGTAGGCGGGTGCCGCGTACAGGCCCACACTCGGTGGGGTTCCAGCGCGGTCACGGCCGCCGTGACCGCCGCGTGCACGGCCGAGACGGCGCACAGGGCGGAGGCGGCGAGCCGGGCGCGCCGCGCGGTGTGCGGATTCACGCACTCAGCGAACCGCGCGCCGCCGCGCGGTTCACTGCATCCAGGTGCCGACCTGGGGTAGGGCAGGCCCTACCCCCTCAGCCGCCCCGTGTGGCAGCGCGTCCGCGGGCAGTTGGCAGAAGAGTCCCTCCGGTAAAACTTTGTGAACTGATTCACACCAGCCTCTTGGCCGGGCGGGGCACGGCGTGCTGAGATGCGGTCACATCCGGCTCGACGGCGCGCTTGGGGAGGGCACTGTGGCGGACACCGCCATGTCACGTTCGGCACGGCTGGATCCCGCGAACCCCTCGGACGGCGGGCCGCAACCGCCGTCCACGGGTCCTGACAGCCCGCTGGGCCGGGCGGTGTGGCGGCTGCGTTCACGCGGCTGCTGGGAGGACGCGGCGGCCCTGCTGGAGCCGTACGCCCACGAGCTGCCGCAGGCGGCGGTGGGCCGGGCCGCGCTGCTCGTGGAACGGTGCATGTACACCGGCGAGGGATGGGCGCCGGCCGAGGACGCGCTGCGGGTCGCCGAGGCCGTCGCCCAGGTGGACGACGACCGGGGAGCCGCCGCCTGCGAGCGCGGGCAACTCGCCTACGCGGCGACCGTGTTGGGCGTACGCGACCGGACGGACGAGGCCCGGGCCGCCCTCGGCAGGGCGGCCGCGCTGCTGGAGCCGGGCGCGCCCGGACGGGCGTTGCTGGACTACCGGCGCGGGCTGTTGGCCGAGAACCTGAGTGAGACGCCCGAGGCGGCGCGCGCCGCCTACCGCAGGGCGCACGCGGGGGCGACCTCGCGCGGCGACGACCTGCTGTGCTCGTCCACCTTCCGGCACCTGGCGGGGATCGCGGCACGTGAGGGCGAACTGGCCGAGGCGCGGCACGGCTTCGCCGAGTCGCTGCGGCTGCGCGAGGAGCTGGGGTTCCTCGTCGGCATGGCACCGGCTTTGGCCTCGCTGGCGGACGTCGAGCCCGAGCCGGGCTCGTCCCGCCTGCGGGAGGAGGCGGGCCGGCTCCACCGCCTGCTGGGCGGCGTGCCCACCTGGCTGACCAGCCAACTCCCGGAGACGGATACCGAGACCGAGACGGAGCCGCAGGGCCCGGGGGGCCCTGCGGCGGGGTCGGACGGTTAGGGCTTCTGCCGCGGGGCTGCCCTCCGGCCGGGAGGTACCCCCAGGGGAGCGGTCCCCGCGCGCCGTCGGGGTGCGATCAGGCGTGGTCGCGGACCAGGCGTTCCACCGCGGGGAGGTCCTGGTCGCTCAGGGCGTCGAGGAGGGCGAGGTGGTCGGCGGCCTCGGCGAGCAGGTCGGTGGTGCGGCGCGTCGGTGCCTGCCGCGAGGACGACAGGGAGGCGCGCCGTCTGACGTCCTCGGCGAGGGAGACCAGCTGCGCGTTACCGGCGAGTTCCAACAGGGAGCGGTGGAAGGCGCGGTCGGTCTCGGCGTAGGCGCCGCGGTCGCCGCAGACCGCCGCCTGGAGGGTGTCCTCGGCAAGGGGGCGCAGCTCCTCCCAGCGTTCCGCGGGCTGCGTCCGCGCGAGGGCCAGCACGACGGGCACCTCCAGCAGCGCCCGGATCTCGGTGAGTTCGGCCAGGTCGCGCGGGCTGTGCCGGGCGACGCGGAAACCCCGGTTGGGCACCGTGGCGACACAGCCCTCGCTCACCAGCACCTGCATGGCCTCGCGCACGGGTGTCGGGGAGACACCGAAGCGTTCGGCGAGCGCGGGCGCCGAGTAGACCTCTCCGGGGGCGAGTTCCCCGGAGAGCAGGGCCGCCCGGAGGGCCTGCAGTATCTGGTCCCGTACGGAGTGCCGCTGCGGGACCACGCGCGGCGCGGAGGGCTCGCTGTGGGTGTGCTCACCACGAGCGGGGCCGGGGGCAGACCGCGGCGCGGGGTCCGCGGGGGCGCCGCCGGTGACGTTCTGCGTGGTGAGCCGCGTCGGCCGGCCGGCGGCCGGCACGCCGGGTGCCCTGGTTCGGCTCTGCTCCATCGTTCTCCTCCGGCTGTGCCCTCCGGAACACTGCGCAGCACCATAGGCCGACACGACAGGAGATCACACCTCGGGGACAATCAGTTAAGGTAAGGCTTACCTGCTGACGATCGTCGAATCGGTGGTCCCCATGGCTGTGCCCACCCTCGCCCGTGTAGCCCCTGACGTCTCGCCTTTCCAGGCGGCGTACGCGCGGCTCGCCGAGGTGTTCCCGTCGCTGGGTGTGACCGAGACCACGGCTCGTGAATCCCTTCCCGAGGGCCCCGGCTGGGTACGGGCGAGCGAGTTGGCCGCCGGCGGGCAGGCCCTGGAGTCGTTCCTGGCCTGGGACGCGGAGCAGATCCTGCGGGACTACGGGCGGCCGGGCCGTCCCGACGTGATCGCCAGCTTCGGACTGCACCGCTACGCCTGGCCCGTCTGCCTGCTGGTGACGATTCCGTGGTTCCTCCAGCGGCGGGTGCCGCGGGTGCCGGTGGAGGCGGTGGCGTTCCAGCGCTCGCTGGGGCGGCTGGCCGTCCGCGTGGAGGAGTTCGCCTGCCTGCCCGACGATCCGGCCGCGGCGGCGCCGGGCGCCCGGGTGGTGCCGGACGAGGAGGCGCTGCGCGCCGAGGTGCGCGGCGCGGTCGCCGACCACTTGGCCCCCGTACTGGAGGGCTTCAGGCCCCGGATGCGGCGTGGCGCGCGCGCCCTGTGGGGCATGGCGACGGACGAGGTCACCGAGGGCCTGTGGTACCTGGGGCACCTGCTGGGCGAGGAACCGCGCGCCATGGCGGAGGCCGAACTGCTGCTGCCCGGCTCGCTGAAGCCGTTCGCCCAGGGGGCCGGTTTCCGCAGGCTGACGGGTCCTGGGGGCCAGGAGCTGACCACCCGCGACCGGGCGAGCTGCTGTCTCTTCTACACCCTGCGTCCCCAGGACACCTGCGTCACGTGCCCGCGCACCTGTGACGCGGAACGTATCGAACGGATGACCGCGACTCCGTAGGGGATTCGAACCCGGACGCCTCGGCAGGGCACGGGCGCCCCCTTTTCGCGTTCACTTGCCCCGAAACCCCCCTGAGGGGTGGCGCGCTGCCGTAAAGATGCTCGGCGACACGAAGAAAGCCAGAGCGCGAGCGCGGCACCGCCCCGCGCACGGACCTCCGCCCCACCCGGCAGACGCCCCCGTGCGCCCCGGCACCGCGCGGCAAGGGGCACACCCGATGAGACTGACCGACATATCGCTGAACTGGGCGCTGCCGAGCGCCGTGCTGCTCGTCGGCACTCTGACCGCGGTGCTCGTGATGGCGCGCTCGCGCCGCCACAGCTCCACCACCGAAGGGGACACCACGGCCACCGCCTCAGAACAGCAGCCGGCGCCCGACTCCTGGGAACGCGCGCAGGAGCGGCGGCGCCGCAAGGAGACCCTCTACGCCACCGCCGCCTATCTGCTGCTGTTCTGCTGCGCCGCCGTCGCCGCCGCGCTCTCCTTCCACGGTCTCGTCGGCTTCGGGCGGCAGAACCTGGGGCTGAGCGGGGGCTGGGAGTACCTGGTGCCGTTCGGGCTGGACGGCGCGGCGATGTTCTCCGCCGTGATCGCCGTGCGCGAGGCCAGCCACGGGGACGCCTCGCTGGGCTCCCGGCTGCTGGTGTGGATCTTCGCGGGGGCGGCGGCGTGGTTCAACTGGGTGCACGCGCCGCGCGGCCTCGGACACGACGGAGCGCCCCAGTTCTTCGCGGGGATGTCGCTGTCGGCGGCGATCCTGTTCGACCGGGCGCTCAAGCAGACCCGCCGCGCCGCGCTGCGGGACCAGGGTCTGGTGCCGCGCCCGCTGCCGCAGATCCGCATCGTGCGCTGGCTGCGCGCGCCGCGCGAGACGTTCGGTGCCTGGTCGCTGATGCTGCTGGAGGGCGTGCGGACGCTGGACGAGGCCGTCGACGAGGTGCGCGACGACCGCAAGCAGCGCGAGCAGGAGCGGCTGCGCCGCAAGGATCAGGAGCGTCTCGACCGGGCGCGGGTCAAGGCCATCAACCGGCAGCACCGGCTGTGGAGCAGGGGCCGCGCGCAGACCCCGCGCCCCGTGGACACCGCGCACCATGTGGACGTCGAGCTCGCGAGTCCCGTCCCCGCTGCGGACGCGGGCGAGTCCGGTTCCGAGGGGGCGGGCAGGAACCAGCTGCCCGCGACCGACCCCGAGGCCGCGTCGTCCGCACCGCGCGGCAGGCCCGCCCTGCAGGCCGTGGTGGATGACGGCGGCGGTGCCGCGCGGCGGCGCGGGGAGAGCAGTGAGGGCGCTCAGGGGGCCGGTGACACCGGGCGGGGCGAGAAGAGCAACGCCGCGAGCCCGCGGCTGGACACCCTGGAGGAGAAACTGGCCGAGATCGAGCGCCAGTTCGGCTGACGTCGGGTCGGCTGGCGGGTCGGAGATCCGCGGCCGGGGGCGTCCGCTCCGCGGAACGGACGCCCCCGGCCGCCTCAACCCGTCCCCGGGCACTCCGCCCCGCACTCAGTCCTCCTGGAGGAGAACCCCCGTGCGGTCGCGCGTGTGTCCGGGGACGTGGTGCCCGAGGTCGGCGAGGTACGCCGCGAGGGCCGCTGGCCCCGTTTCGGCGCGCGGCCTGCGGGCGGCGAGCCGGTCAGCGAACGACGGCTCGGCACGCAGCGGTTCGGCGAGGCCCCGGGAGGCCAGCAGCAGTGCGTCGCCGGGCTCGGCGGCGCACGCCCGGAAGCGGAACGGCTCCGCGAGCGCGGAGGAGGGAGGCTCAGCGGCGGTGAAGCCGTCCCGGGCCGCGGCGGCACCGGCCGCGTCCGCGGCGCGCCCGGGGCCGGCCAGGGGCTGAGCCGCGGGCGGCGGCACCGGCGTGGCTCGCGGCTCGATGTCCTCCCAGGCGCCGTCTCGCAGCCTCAGCAGGCCGCCCGCTCCAGCGCCGAAGCAGACCCGGGTACGGCAGCGCGGGTCGGTGGGCACCAGCAGGCACCGCACGTCGGCCGTGTGCTGTGCGGGTGTCAGCCCCCACGCGGCGGCCTGCGCGCGGAGCCTGCCCAGGGTGCGGTCGGTCAGCCGGTGCAGTCCGGGCCTGAGCGCGTCGCGCCGGTCGGCTCGCAGGTCCTCCGCGAGCCGCGGGGCGCTGCGGCCGACGGCGGCCGCGAGCGCGTGGCAGGCCTCGCGCGCGGCGCGGTGCGCACTGGCGCCGTCCGTGCGCGCGCCCGCGGCGACCACCACGAGCACCAGTGCGTCCGCACCCGCTCCGAACCGTGCCACCAGCAGCGCGTCCCCGCGTGGCTCTCCCGCCTCGCGGGCCGCCTCTCCCCGCAGGGAGCCCGCGCGCAGCGTGGTGTGTCCGTGCCGCGCCTCCTCCAGCACGGTGTCCGGCACGAGTTCGGCCGGCGCGTCGGGGTCGGCGCGCGGCAACAGCGCCGCGGGGCCGGACGGCTCGGCCGCGTCCGAGGGCTCCCCTGCGCCCGACGGCTCGGCTTTCCCCGGCCGCTCGGCCACGTCCGGCGGCTCCCGCCCGGCCTCCGCGGTGGGCGCTTCGCCGCCCTCGGTGGTGCCGAGCGTGCGGGCGACCGAGGCGAAGCGGTCGTCGACGCTGTCTCCGGCGCGGGTACGGCCCGTGTCGGGCGTGTACGGGTCGTACAGCCGGGCCCACCAGTCACGGTCGCGTCCGCTGCCCGCGCCGTTGCGTGTCCCCTGGCCGTCCATGGGCTCATTGTTGCCCGCGCGGGCCTCTCGAAAAGCCCGTACGGCACACTCGGTTCGCCCTCACGCGGCCCGGGGAGCGCGCTGCGACGGTCCGTCTGCTCCGGCCTGGGTGGTCGCGTGCCACAGGTGGTGCAGCGCGTACGAGCGCCACGGCCGCCAGCGGTCGGCCTGCGTCGGATCGGCTCCGGCCAGGGCGAGGCCGTGCCGCACGCCCACGTCGCCCGGCAGGAACACGTCCGGGTCGCCCAGGGCGCGCATCCGCATGTAGCCCGCCGTCCAGGGGCCGATTCCCGGCAGGGCGAGCAGGGCGCGTTCGGTCGCGTCGCGGTCGGCGCCCGGGTCGAGGACGACCGTGCCGTCGGCCAGTGCGGTGGCGACGGTACGCAGGGTGCGGCGGCGCGACTCGGGTATGCCCAGCTCGCCCAGTGGCGCCTCGGCCAGCGCCCCGGGTTCGGGGAAGAGGTGGGTGAGCGCGCCGCTGGGTGCCGCCAGCGGCTTGCCGTAGGCCTGTACGAGCCGGCCCGTCAGGGTGCGGGCCGCGCCCACCGTGACCTGCTGGCCCAGCACCGCGCGGACCGCCAGTTCGTGGGCGTCGGCCGTGCCGGGCGAACGCAGCCCCGGGGTGCGCGCCGGCAGCGGCGCCAGCGCCTCGTACCTGCTCAGGTGT
Source organism: Streptomyces diacarni (assembly GCF_003323715.1). Taxonomy (GTDB): domain Bacteria; phylum Actinomycetota; class Actinomycetes; order Streptomycetales; family Streptomycetaceae; genus Streptomyces; species Streptomyces diacarni. Next base: position 240,930 of record NZ_QOIN01000036.1, on the reverse strand, counting down.
TCGGTGACCGCGAACGGGTCCGCGTCGAGGTCGAACAGGCGGCGGATGCGCTGCACGGCCGTCGTCAGGTCGCGCAGATCGCCCAGGCGCAGCCGGCAGGCGAGCCAGCCGCCGCCGCGCGCGGGGCTCTCGTCGACCTCCGCGACGCCGGTGCCGTACGGCAGGTCGAGGGTGCGCCGGTAGGTGCGGCCTCCGGGCTGTCCGCGCACCTCCTCGACGCCGGGTACGGCGCGCCGCTCCAGGAAACCGAACACCTGTCCGGCGGCGTAGTCGCCCCGGTACGCCAGCCGCAGCGTCACCCCGCTGACGGGCCCGCCGTCCCGTGCCGTGTCGTCCCGCGCCGTGCCCGCACGCGCCGCGGGGCGTCCCGCGGGTCCGTGCCCGCCGCGCACCGAGGCGGCGCGCAGGGCGCTGGGTGTGCGGGCGTAGACCTCCCGCACCGTGTCGTTGAACTGCCGCACGCTCGCGAAGCCCGCGGCGAAGGCGATCTCGGTGACCGGCAGTCCGGTCGTCTGGAGCAGCACCCGCGCGGTGTGGGCGCGCTGCGCCCGCGCGAGGGCGACGGGTCCCGCGCCCAGCTCGGCGGTCAGCTGCCGCTGCACCTGGCGGGGGCTGTAGCCCAGCCGGGCCGCCAGGCCCGCGACGCCCTCGCGGTCGACCACGCCGTCGGAGATCATCCGCATCGCGCGGCCCACCAGGTCGGCCCGCACGTTCCACTCGGCGGAGCCCGGCACCGCGTCGGGACGGCACCTGCGGCAGGCGCGGAAGCCCGCGCCCTGGGCGGCCGCCGCGGTCGGGTAGAACCGCACGTTCTCGCGCTTCGGTGTCACCGCCGGGCAGCTCGGCCGGCAGTAGATTCCGGTGGTACGCACGCCGAGGAAGAACACTCCGTCGAAGCGCGCGTCCCTGCTGCGGACGGCCTCGTACCTGCTCTCGTCTGTGGTCACACCTCCAGTGTGCGAGGGCGCCGGGCGCGTGAGCCAGCGGAAATGCGACACGGCAGTCGGAGCGGGCGGAGGGGACGGCGGGGACGGTCACCGACCGTCCCCGCCAGGCGCTCCCGGCTACCGTGCGCCGGTCACGGCTTGCGGCGCGGGCCGCGCTTGCGCTCCATCATGTGGCGGCCCAGTGCCTGCCGCTGTTTGAACACCTGCCGCTGCTCGGCACGCAGGCGCGCGTCCGTACGGGCCGCCAGGCGCACGTTCTCGCGCAGCAGCTTGCGGTAGCTGACCAGCCGGCGCTCGGGCAGTGTGCCGTCCTCGACGGCCGCGAGGACGGCGCAGCCGGGCTCCGCGTCGTGTGCGCAGTCGTGGAAGCGGCACCGGGCGGCCAGTTCCTCGATCTCCGCGAACGCCTGCCCGAGCCCCTCCTCGGCCTCCCACAGGCCGACGCCGCGCAGCCCGGGGGTGTCGATGAGAGTGCCGCCCCCACCGGCGGCGGGCAGCGGCAGCAGGTTGCGGGTCGTCGTGGTGTGCCGTCCTTTGCCGTCCCGGTCGCGGATGGTCTGCACCGTTTGCGCCGACCGGCCGAGCAGCGCGTTGGCCAGCGTGGACTTGCCCGCGCCCGACTGCCCGAGCAGCGCGGTGGTGCCCCCGGCGAGGACGGCGGCGAGCACGTCGACGCCCTCCCCCGTCTCCGCGCTGACGGGCAGCACCTGAACCCCTGGTGCCGAGGTCTCGGCGTCGGCGGTCAGGTGGGCGAGGGTGGCGGTGTCCGGTACGAGGTCCGCCTTGGTGAGGACGAGTACCGGAGACGCGCCGCTGCTCCAGGCCAGCGAGAGGAACCGCTCGATACGGCCGAGGTCCAGTTCGGCGCCGAGGGACACGGCGATCAGCGCGTGGTCGACGTTGGCGGCCAGCACCTGGCCCTCGGAGCGCTTGGAGGAGGTGGAGCGGGCGAACGCCGTGCGGCGCGGCAGCAGCGTGCGCACGTACGGCGGCGCCCCGTCCGCGTCGACGACGGCCCAGTCGCCCGTGCAGACCACTTTCATGGGGTCGCGCGGGACGACGAACTCGGTGTCGGCCCGCAGCGTGCCGGCGGGGGTGACCAGGTCGCACTGGCCCCGGTCGACGCGCACCACCCTGCCGGGCAGGGGGTCGGGGGCCGCGGTGCGTGCGTCGGCCACGGCGTCGGCGTACGCGGCCGCCCAGTCGTCGTCCCAGCCGTAGGGGGCGAGGCGGGAGAAGTCGAGTTGCGCGGAAGGAGAAGCGGAAGAGGAAGACGCGTTCGTGCTGTGGGACAAGGGTGTGGCCCTTCACAAGGGCGGCCCCGGCGCGCGGAGAAGCGCGGTCAGCCGGTGGCCACGGAGGTGGATGTGACGGTCTGGAAGAGGGCAGCGCCCTGTGGGGAGACAGCCATCGGTCACACCTCCGTTTCTCGTCCCGTGCGGGCGACGGCTGATGCCGTCGCGCGGATCACCGAGAATGTAGCGCGGCCCCACGACGGAAGCCACCGCTTTTCCGCCGGAAGCCGCCCGGCTTCCCACCGGAGGCCACCCGGCCTGGCACGCCGGTGCCGCCCGGCTTTCCACCAAGGGCCGCGTGGGCGTACCCGGTACACGCTGTGCGACCCGTGCGCCCCGGCCTCGGCGCCGGCCCCGCCCCTTCCCCCCGACCGCAACAGCCCTCGGGCCCCGATCCGCCGGTCCTCAGTCCGCCGGTCCTCAGACCGCGCCCGGTCGGCCGCCGCTCGTCGGCCCGCGCCTCACCGGCTGACCGTCCCGCGCCTCACCGGCCGGACCGCGCGCACCGGCCGGCCGGACCGCGGCTCACCGGCCGTCGTCGTCGGAGGCCCCGTCCTGTTCCTCGTGGTCGCGGGCCCGCGGCCGGAGCAGGCGGCCCCGCACGTCTGAGGGCGGCAGGAACTTCGTCCAGCGCTCGGGGAACTCGGAGGGGGCGTCCTCACCCCCCGGCTCGTCCTCGCCGGCGCGCCGCCGGCGCGCGGCGACGGCGGCGACGACCTCTGCGGCCGCCTCCTCCCGGCGCCGCTCGTTGGCCCGCCGCGCCGCGGCGGTCGCGACCGAGGGCCACACGTGGTCGATGGCCGCGTTGACGGCGGCCCCCACCAGCACGGCGAACGCCGACACGCCGATCCACAGCAGCACGGCCACGGGCGCCGCGAGCGAGCCGTAGATGGTGGGCCCCTCGACGGTGTTGGTCAGGTACAGCCGCAGCAGGAAGCTGCACAGCACCCACATGACCAGCGCGACCAGCGCGCCGGGGACGTCCTCGCGCCAGGGGGAGCGCACGGGGACGGACACGTGGTAGAGCGTCGTGAGGAAGACGATGGACAGCAGCAGCACGACCGGCCAGTAGAAGGCGCTGACCACCCACTCGGCCTGCGGGACGAGCCGCAGCACCGCGTCGGGTCCGGCCACCATCAGCGGCAGGGCGACCGCGCCGATCACCAGTGCGACGAGGTAGAGGCCGAAGGCGAGCAGCCGGGTCCTGACGATGCCGCGCCGCCCGTCGAGCCCGTACATGACGGTGATGGTGTCGATGAAGACGTTCACGGCGCGGGAGCCCGACCACAGGGCGAGCGCGAAGCCGAGGGAGATCACGTCGGGGCCCCCGCCCCTGATCACGTCGTCGATCAGCGGCCTGGCGAGCTGGTCGACGCCCTTGTCGGACAGCACGGTGGCGGAGGCGTCGAGGGTGTTCTGGCGGAGCGTGTCGACGGTGTCGGCGCCGATCCAGTCGAGATAGCCGAGGGAGCCGATGAGTCCGAGCAGCAGCGGCGGGATCGAGATGAGGGTGAAGAACGCCGCCTCGGCCGCCAGCCCGAGGACGCGGTACTCCATGCAGGAGTTCACGGTGTCCTTGAGCAGCAGCCACGCCATCCTCCGTTTGGGGACGTCGCGGTATTTGACCCGCGCTCGCCGCAACGGGCCGCGGGAGCGCCGCGGGGCCCACTTCGGGCCTTCCGCGACGGTCTGCTCAGGGGTTTCCTCGACTGCACGCACGTCTTTAACGTATCTGCCATGCCACCCTCGACTCACACCGTGACCAATCAGGCCTCGCCGCTGGTCGACTACGACGTCTTCACGGCCGACTCCGCGCTCGCCGAGGGCGTGGCCCGCCACGTGGCCCCCGAGCGCGCCGAGGAGGTGCGCGCCGAGCTGTCCGAGCTGGGCCGGGCGGCCGGTTCCGCGCAGGCGCAGGAGTGGGGCAGGCAGGCCAACGCGAACCCTCCGGTGCTGCGCACCCACGACAGGTTCGGGCACCGCGTCGACGAGGTGGACTTCCACCCGGCCTGGCACCAGCTGATGGAGCGGGCGGTGGGCGCGGGGCTGACGGACCCGTTCTCGCGCCCCGACGGGCAGCTGCGGCGCAGCGCCGCCTTCCTGGTGTGGTCGCAAGTGGAGCCGGGGCACGGTTGCCCGGTCTCGATGACGCACGCGGCGGTGCCGGCGCTGCGCCAGGATCCGGCGCTGGCCGCCGAGTGGGAACCGCTGCTGACCTCCCGCCGCTACGACTACGGCCTGGACCGTCCCGCGAGCGCCAAGCGGGGCGCCATCGCGGGGATGGGCATGACGGAGAAGCAGGGCGGCAGCGACGTACGGGCCAACACGACGGAGGCGACCCCGCTGACCGGCGCGGGGGCGAGCGGCGCCGAGTACACGCTGCTGGGCCACAAGTGGTTCTGTTCCGCGCCGATGTCGGACGTCTTCCTGGTGCTGGCGCAGGCCTCCGGGGGGCTGACCTGTTTCCTGGTGCCCCGCGTGCTGCCGGACGGCACCCGCAACGGTTTCCGCATCCAGCGGCTCAAGGACAAGCTGGGCAACCGCTCGAACGCCTCCAGCGAGGTCGAGTTCGACGGGACGACGTGGGCGCGCCGCGTGGGCGAGGAGGGGCGCGGGGTGGCGACCATCCTCGAGATGGTGGCGGCCACCCGGCTGGACTGCGTGACGGGCTCGGCGGCGCTGATGCGCCAGGCCGTGGCACAGGCCGTCCACCACGCGGGGCACCGCTCAGTGTTCGGCAGGCCGCTCGTGGAGCAGCCGCTGATGCGCAACGTGCTGGCCGACCTGGCGCTGGAGTCGGAGGCGGCCACGACGCTGGCGCTGCGGCTGGCGGCGGCGCACGACAGCGTGGCGGGCGGCGGCGAGCGGGCCGCGTCCGAGCGCGCGTTCCTGCGGCTTGCGCTGCCGGCGGCGAAGTACTGGGTGACCAAGCGGTGTGTGCCGCTGGCGGGTGAGGCGCTGGAGTGCCTGGGCGGCAACGGCTACGTGGAGGAGTCGCCGATGCCGGGCCTGCTGCGCGAGTCGCCGCTCAACTCGCTGTGGGAGGGCTCGGGCAACGTGCAGGCGCTGGACGTGCTGCGCGCGCTCCAGCGCTCGCCCGGGTCGCTGGACGCCTTCCTCGGCGAGATCGGCCGGGCGCACGGTGCCGACCACCGGCTCGACGCGGCCGTCAAGGACGTGTTCACCCGGCTCGCGGATCTGGAGGGCATCGAGGCGAGGGCGCGGCGGCTCGTGGAGCGGATGACGCTGGTCCTCCAGGGCTCGCTGCTGGTGCGCTTCGCGCCGCCCGAGGTCGCCGACGCGTTCTGCGCCTCCCGGCTGGGCGGCGACTGGGGTGCCGCGTTCGGGACCCTGCCCTCGGGCGCGGACCTGGAGGCGCTCGTGGAGCGGGCGCGGCCTGTGGCGTGAGGCCCCGGGCCCGCCCGCGATGTGACGACCCGCGCCCGGCAGGTTCGTGTTCAGCCGTGCGGCGGTGCCGGGCCCAGCAGGCGGTCGAGGGCGCGGCGGGTCCTGACGGGCGCCGTGGCGTCCGCGAAGAGCTGGTGCTCCTGGTTGAGCGCCATGTAGAGGCCGTGTATCTCGAAGGCGAGCTGTTCGGGGTCGAGGTCGCCGGGCAGCTCCCCGGCCTCGACGGCGATGCGCAGGTCGTTCACGAGCAGCCGTCTGCCGCGCAGCATGAAGCGTGCCACCGTGTCGTGCACGGGCCCGCCGCGCGCGTCGAACTCGACGGAGGCGGCGGTGAACAGGCAGCCGCCGGGGAAGGCGGTGCGCTCGCTGACCAGGTAGCGGATCCACGCCTCGCTGCAGGCCCGCAGCCGTACCAGCCCGGGGCGCAGTGCGGCGACCGGCTCCCACACCAGCTGGGTGAACAGCTCGGAGGCGCCGTGCAGGGCGGCGAGTTGCAGCGCCTGTTTGGAGCCGAAGTGGCCCAGGACGCCGGCCTTGCTCATGCCCAGGTCGGTGGCCAGCCGGCCGATGGTCAGCCCCTCCAGTCCTTCGACGGAGCCGATGGCGACACTGCGCTCGATGATGCGCTCGCGCGTTCTGCGCGCCTCGGCGACGGACTTGCGTGGGCTCATGCGCCCATCGTAGCCACCCGGGCGCATTTAACTTCCGATCGGTCGGTTGCTATATTCCCGCCACCGGTCGGCCTGCCGCGCCCCCGCGCGGGCGGCCACCGGCCACATCCCCTTCCGTGAGGAGAACTGCACCGTGCCGGGAACCCGTATCGCAGCGCTGGGCCACTATCAGCCGGAGCGCGTCCTCACCAACGACGACCTGGCGGAGCTGGTCGACACGAACGACGCGTGGATACGCCAGCGCACCGGCATCGCCACCCGGCGCATCGCCGCCGAGGACGAGACCGTCGCCGACATGGCGACCGCGGCGGCGGGCAAGGCGCTGGCCGCTGCGGGACTGGCACCCTGGGACATCGGCATGGTCGTCGTCGCCACGTGCTCCGCGCGGGACCGCTGCCCGAGCACCGCCGCGCAGGTGGCACGCCGCCTGGAGATCCCCTCCCCCGTCGCCTACGACCTCAACAACGGCTGCGCCGGATTCTGTACGGCGCTCGCCTCCGCAAGCCACTCGGTGGCCGCGGGCGCCGCGCGGCACGCCCTGGTGATCGGCGCGGAGAAGATGTCGGACATCACCGACTGGAGTGACCGCAGCACCTGCATCCTGCTGGCGGACGGCGCGGGCGCAGCCGTCGTCAGCGCCCAGCCGGACAGCGCGGCGGACGAGGGCCGGAACGGCATCGGGCCCGTCGAGTGGGGCTCGGACCCCTCGCGGGGCGACATGGTGCGGCTGCTGGACGCCTGGCAGCCGCGCTTCGCCCAGGAGGGCCCCGCCGTCTTCCGCTGGGCCACGGCCGAACTGCCCGCGCTGGCCCGCCGCGCCTGCGAGCGGGCGGGGCTGGCGCCGGGCGACCTGGCCGGCGTGGTCACCCACCAGGCCAACCTGCGCCTGATCGAGGCCGCGCTGGGCCGACTCGACCTGGCCGAGGACGTGGTGATCGGCCGCGACGTGGTCGACTCCGGCAACACCTCGGCCGCCTCCGTCCCGCTCGCCCTGTCCAAGCTGGTCGAGCGCCGCGAGCTGGAGCCGGGCGCTCCGGTGCTGCTGCTCAGCTTCGGCGGCGGCATGTCGTGGGCGGGCCAGGTGGTGCACTGCCCCTGAGACCTCTTCGTCCGGCGCCCCCTGCGACGATCCGGCCATGGACGACACCCAGAACCGGTACGCGCCGCAGCCCGGAGAAGCCGCCGCCGAGCTGCTCGTCTCGGCGGCGGCCGTCGTCGTGGACGGCCGCCTGCTGGTGGTCAGCAAGACGGCGGCCCCCGACCTCTTCTACCTGCCCGGCGGCAAGCCCGAGCCCGGTGAGGCCCTGCACGCGGCTCTCGTACGGGAATTGGACGAGGAACTGGGCGTCGTCCCCAGGGCGGTCGCCCCGCTCACCGAGATACGGGCGACCGCGGCGCTGGAGGGGGTGCCGATGCGCCTGGTCGTCTTCCGCGCGGCCCTGGACGAGCCGCCCCGCGCCGCGGCCGAGATCGCGGCGCTGCGCTGGACGGACGGCAAGGACGTGAGGCTGGCCCCGGCCATCCGGGACCACGTCGTACCGCTGGTGCTGTGAACTCAGCGCTCGCCGTCCAGGTCCGCCGCCCAGGGCGGGTTCGCGCCGCGGACGGCGACGACGGCCGCGGCCACCCGCACCCCCCACGCCAGCGCGTCGCGCACCTGCTCCGGGGTGAGCGCCTCCAGGCGGCCGCCGAGGGCTCCCACGGCGTGGAGGGAGTGCAGGAAGCCCGCCATGAAGGAGTCACCCGCGCCGACCGTGTCCACCACGTGGGTCGTGGGCGCGGCAACCTGGATCTTCTCGCCACGGAGGGAGGCCATGACGCCGTCTCCGCCGAGGGTGACCACCACCAGCTCGGTGCCCTCGGCGTGGAAGGCGTCCGCGGCCTCCCGCGGAGTGGCGCCGGGGCGCAGGTGGCCCAGGTCGTCGTCGGAGAGGCGCAGGATGTCGGCGAGCGCGCACCAGCGGGGCAGCGCCTCGCGGTAGACGGCGGGATCGACCAGCAGCGGCCGCACGTTGGGGTCGAGGGAGACGGTGGCGCGCTGCCCCACGCGTGCCAGCAGGCGCTCGACGGCGGCGCCGCCCGGCTGCTGGACGAGGGCGAGGGAGCCGGTGTGCAGGCAGGTCGTCGGCGCGTCGGCGGCGCGGGCCAGCTCCTCGTCGGTCCACTGCCAGTCGGCTGTCTGCTGCGCGTGGAAGGAGTAGTCGGCGCTGCCGTCGTCGGCCAGGTCGGCGACGGCGAGGGTGCTGGGTTCGGCCGCGTGCACCGCGTGGCTCAGGTCGACGCCCGAGCCGGCGAGGTGGTCGGAGAACAGCCTTCCGAACACGTCGTGCGAGAGCCGTCCCAGAAACCGGGTGGGCGTGCCCAGCCGGGCCAGCGCCACCGCGGTGTTGGCGGGCCCCCCGCCGGGGTGGACGTCCAACGTGAGCGGTGCCGGGGACTCGGCCGCGGGGGAGGGCGGGGTGGTGCGCGGTGCCACGAAGGCGTCGGCGACGCATTCGCCCAGCACGGCCACGGGGTGGTCAGCGGTCATCTCGGCCCTTTCGTGTCTGCCCCCGGAAGGCGGCCGGCACCGCGTTCCGTGCAGGGCGCTGTCCCGCCCTGTCGGCTCGCCACCCTACGGACCCCCGTTCGAGCCCCGTCGGCCGCACTCCCACGGGCGCTGTTCAGCCCCGCCCCCGCAAACGGCCCGCGAGGCCGCGCAGTTCCGGTACGCGCAGCAGCCGTCCCAGCCCGAGGTAGCCGAGCGCGAGCACCAGTGTGCCCGCGCCGAGTGCCGCGGCGGTCGGGCCCGTACCCTCACCCAGCGCGTGCGCGGCCGCGTCCGACGTCACCCGGGCGAGCCCCGCCGCGACGGCCGCGGCCACCACCAGCAGGCCGTAGCAGCGGATCAGGCGCCGGCCGGGGTCCAGGGGCGCGGCCAGGCGGCGGCGCAGCAGCCAGGCGGTGAGCAGCAGTCCGGCGGCGTAGGAGAGCGCGTAGCCTGCGGCCATTCCGGTCACCGCCCAGCGCGCGGGCAGCAGCAGATGGCAGGCGGTGGCCAGGGCGATGTTCACGGCCGCGATGAAGGAGGCCGCCCAAAACGGCGTCCGGGTGTCCTCGAAGGCGTAGAAGCCGCGCAGCAGCAGGTACTGCGCCGAGAACGGGATCAGCCCGAGCCCGAAGGTCTGGAGCATCTGCCCCAGCGGGTGCGCGGACTCCGCGTCGGCGGCGCCGTGGGCGAACAGCAGCGCGGCGAGCTGCGGCCCCAGCGCGAGGAAGAGGAAGGCGAGGGGGACGATGAGCGCGCCGGTCAGCCGCAGCGCGCGCGTCAGTTGGCCGCGCAGGTCGGCGAGGCGTCCCTCGGCCACGGCCAGGCTCATGCGCGGCAGCAGCGCGGTCACCAGGGAGACGGTGATGACGGACTGGGGCAGCATCCAGATGGTCTGCGCGTAGGTGTAGGCGGAGTATCCGGCGCCCGCGTGCGGGAGTTGTTGGTCGGCCGCGTTGGCGTAGTTGGTGACGACGGTCAGCGAGACCTGGTTGGCCAGCACGAACAGCAGCGTCCACTTGGCGGCGTGCGCGCTGCTGCCGAGCCCGGTGCCGCGCCAGTCGAAGCGCGGCCGGAAGCGGAAGCCGGCCGCGCGCACGAACGGGATCAGAGCCACCGCCTGGAGGGCGATGCCCGCGGTGGTGCCGAGGCCGAGGAGCCGCACCTGGCCCGCGGTGATGTCGGCGACGCGGTCCGGCACGGTCATCATGGTCAGATAGGCGCCGAACATGGCGATGAGCACGGCGTTGTTGAGGATCGGCGTCCACATCATCGCGCCGAATCTCTCGCGCGCGTTGAGCACCTGGCCCAGCATCCCGAACAGTCCGTAGAAGAAGATCTGAGGCAGCAGGAACCTGGCGAAGACGACGGTCAGTTCGAACGCCTCGTGGTTGGCGGGCGTGTCCCGCATGTAGAGGCCGACGATGCCGGGCGCGGCCCACACGGCGAGCAGCGTGCCGACGGCGAGCACGGTGACGACGAGGGTGACCAGCCGCTGCTCGTACGCCGCCCCGCCGTCGCGGTGGGTGGCGCGCGCCCGTACGAGCTGCGGCACCAGCACCGCGTTGAGCGCGCCTCCGATCAGCAGCGTGTAGAGGCTCGTGGGCACGGTGTTGGCCGTGTTGTAGGTGCTGGCGAGCAGCCCGGTGCCGAGCGCGGCGGCCTGGAGCACCTGCCGGACGAGCCCGGTGGCCCGCGAGACGACGGTGCCCGCGGCCATCACCAGCGAAGACCGCGCCAGCCCAGGGCGCGCGGGAGCCGCCCCCGCCGCCGCTGTCGGCTGCTCGGATGCCGCGTCTTGTCCGGATGCCGCGCCTTCTCGGGATGCCGCGCCTTCTCGGGATGCCGCACCTTGTCCGGCCGTCGCCCGCGTCCCGTCCACCATCCGGTCAACCTATGCGCAGTGGATGACGAAGTGTGAATCCGGCGGCCGGGCGGTGCCGACGGCTGGCGTGCCCTGCCGTGCCAGGGGCGGACCGGTCAGGCGGCGGGCAGCCGCTCCGTGCGGATGTGCTGGTAAGCGTGGCTGTATTCGTGCGTGCCCGGGTCGACGGTGTAGGCGTCGATGACGACCTGCCGCGCGTTGACGGTCAGCAGCATGAAACCGAGGCTGTCGTAGGCCTCCCAGAACGCCTTGTTGCTCGGCTCGTCCGCCCGCCCCGAGGTCTTCGCCGCGGCACCGCACACGATCTGCTGCGTACCCCGGTAGGTGCCGGCCGTGTCGAGGATCTGCAGGGAGTGGTCGTGCCCGGCCAGCAGGAACTCCGCCCGGCCCACGACCACCTCCTCGTACAGCTCCTCGACGTGTTTTCCGCTGAGGTAGTCGCCGCAGGAGACGCCCTCGTACTCCCCCGCGTTGCGGTGCGTGCCGTTGTTGCGCAGCGGGTGGTGGGCGAAGACGAACTTCCAGCGGGCGCGGGAGGCCGCGAGCGACTTCTCCAGCCAGGCGCGCTGCCTGCGGGCGAAAGGCCCGTCCCAGTAGTACTCCGGGTCGGTCTGGAGCACGTAGGAGGACAGCGGAGTGGTGTCCACGGCGAAGAACTCGGCCACGGGTTCGCCGCTCCCGGCCGGGACGGCGACCGTGTAGTGCCGGTCCGGCATGTACCAGCGCGCCGAGTGCCGGTGGTAGGCCACCTCGTGGTCGCCCCGCGAAGGCCACCCGCCGCTGCCCGGGATGATCCCGCTGGTGTCGTGGTTGCCCAGCACCATCAGCCAGGGCACGTCGATCCCCGTGTTGGGCCGCTCGAACTTGCTCTGGAACTCGTCGTCCGTGTCGCTCTCGGGGCCGTTCTCGTAGATGTTGTCCCCGAGCCCGATCGCCAGGTCCACCCCGCGCCGCTCGCACAGCGCGCGGGCCGCGTCGGCGACGGCCCACTGACCGTCCCCGCCGGTACCGGCGTCCCCGGTCAGCAGCACGGTCAGCTCGGCCTTGTCGGGCAGCGGCAGCTTCTCGGCGGCGGGCGCGGCGGCCCACGCCGGCTGCGCCACGGCGCCGCCGCCCAGCACGGCGGCCGCGCCCACTCCCCCGGACCCCTGCCAGTACCGTCCGCCTACTGACGCCGTCACAGGACCGCTGGGCTGCCATGCGCCACTCCCTCACCGTCTCGGGGCCGTATGCCACCCAGTCGAGGTGAAGATGGCATGTACACGGCGCAGCTAAGAGTGGGCGCGGCGATAACACCTGTCAACAACAGCTCCCGCCCGGCGGACACGTGGCACTCAACTCGCACCACACCGTCTTCGTGTAAGCCCCCTGCTCCACACCCCAGCGCAGCGCGAACGCCTCGATCAGAGCGACCCCCCTGCCGGACTCGGCCTCCGGCGCGGCGGCCAGCAGCACAGGCAGCGGACGCGGGTCGGAATCGCTGACCGCGATCCGCAGCCGCCCACCGCCGCACCACACGACCCGTACGGTCGCCGGAGCCGCCTCCCCCACGTGCACGACGACATTGGCGAGCAACTCGCCGACACAGAGCGCCGCCGCGTCGGCCACCGCACGCGGCGCGCCCCACCGCGTGCAGTGCGCGGCCACCTCGTGGCGCACCGCGCCGACGTCGGCGGCCCGCGCCAGCACCGCGAGGGACAGCGCCGGCCGCTGCGGGGCCGTGGCGACCCGCCACACCTGCCACCTCACCCCTCGGCCTGCCCCTCGGCTCGACCCTCCGCCGCAGCGGCGCGCAGTACGGCCGTCAGAGCGCGCACCGTGTCGACGTTGCAGTTGCCGAGCGCGATCAGCGGATCGGGCCTGTACCCGGCGTACGTCACCGGATCGACCCCGAGAGACGGCAACGTCAGCCCGTGCGCACGAAGGGCCTCATGCAGCCCCGCAACGCATTCCTCGACATTCCTCGATCGGCTGTACGCATGTTCGTTCATATGTCGCACCTTTCCTGAGCAGTGTGTGACGGACCCCTCACACCATGACCCCAGTGCGGGTAGCGTTGCCGCGTATCGGGCTCCCGCGAGCGAACCGCCCATCAGCGACGTCCCATTACGGACCCACCGGGAATGGCCCCACCCGAACGAAAACAGCCACCAACTCTCGGCGGTGAACCGTGCCAGGACCAAAAGACATCGACGGCTCAGTGGGCGTCCCCACCTTCTACGGTGCGGAGTTGCGCTGGCAGCGCGAGCAGGCCGGAATGACCCAGCAACAACTGGTGGAGGGCAGCTTCTACGGCTACAGCCACCTGAGCGAGATCGAACGCGGCGAACGCCGCATGCCGCTGGATCTGGCGGAACACGTGGACCGAGCCCTCAAGACGGACGGGTTCTTCACCCGCCGCTGTGAGGATGTGCGCCGCGCACGACGGAGAGGGCACGCCCCGTACTTCGAGCAAGTGTTGGAGGTCGAAACCAAGGCCTTGAGCATTGAGGAATGGAGTTCCGTTCTCCTGCCAGGTGTGTTGCAGACAGAGGCATACGCCCGGGCCGTGGTCGAAGCGACCCACCCTTTGGAGTCGCCGGACGAGGTAGCTACGAAGGTGAACGGTCGCCTGTCTCGCGCTCGACTTCTCGACGGCGCCCCGAAGCAACCACTGTTCTGGGTCATCATGCATGAGAACGTGATCCGGCAGCCCCTACTCGGCGCAGCCGAGATGGCCGAACAACTCGCGCATATCGCCGACTCGGCACAGAGGCGCCGGATCGTTCCGCAGGTCGTTCCGGGGAACGCGGGACCGCATCCTTTCCTGACGGGGATGACCGCGATCATGACCTTCGCCGATGCGCCCGCCCTCGTCTACACAGAAGGCTTGCACAGTGGCGAGGTCATCGACGATCCAGCCCTCGTAGCGGAGTACCGAAGGTCGTACGATCTTCTGAGGGCCTTCGCACTGTCGCCGGGGGCCTCCCTGGCCATGATTCTGAGCGCAGCAGAGGATTACCGAAATGGCACACAGCCACCTTGGCTTGAGCGCGGTTGAGTGGCGTAAGAGCAGCTACAGCAACGGCAGCGGCGGCAGTTGCGTGGAGGTCGGCACGGGTGCCGCCACGGCGGGCATCGTTCCGGTCCGCGACACCAAGACGGCCCCCACCGGCACGGTGCTCACCTTCCCCACCACCCAGTGGACGCACTTCCTCAACGCCCTCCACAACAGGCAACTGGACGGCTGAGGACCGCAGCGAAAAACCCCGACATGGCACGCAGCACCCGTGTCGTGGCGGGCGCGGGAACGGTGGGTGAGGCCGACAGCGGTCGGCCTGCCGCATCGGCGATGGCCTACCACGCCGAGTCGGGCTCGTCGGACATGGCGGCGCCGGCCCGGTTGGGAGCTACAGGGGAGCTGCACACCGACCGGTGAGCGGTCGGTGCGGGCTGGGTCTACCGGTTCGCGGCTTCGCGAGAGGCGATCCCGTTCGTGCGACCGACCGCGCGGCCCACCGCGTTGCGCACCGCGAGGCCCGGCCGGGGTCGATCTGTCCACTTCCGCTCTGCGCTTCCTCGCCCGTGAGGTGACGCCGAACCGGACCGCACGTTCTCAGGGAAGTTCGACAACGGCTCGCTCAGGCGGGAGCAGACAGTCCGTGCTCGCGGGCGTATGCCGCGCGGCAACTCTTCGCGCAGAAACCCATCGTCCGGCCCGCGTGCTCGAGAGTAAAGGCGCCCCGTCCCAGTCGCACGCGCATGCCGCACATGGGGTCGATCGTGACGCCTTCGGGAAGGTCGGCGTTCGCGGCATCGGCCTGCGCCCGGTACTCAGCGGTCATCCGGCCGACGACGTCGTCGGCGGTGCCAGGTTTGCCGTCCATGCCGATGCTCCCGTCGACGATGCCGACGACGTTGATCCACAGATGGCCCTCCGGGCGCTGCCAGCCGTGCGAACGATCGAGGCGGCGCACCGCACGGCGCACCATGCCGATGGTGGTCCGCGACATCTCGGCGCGCCACGCCTCCGGCACCGTGAGCGTGACCCACAGTGGCGGTGCGCTCCCGGGCATCCACGGACCATCACCGGTGGTCCAACCGTCGAGCTCGCGGAAGCCGACGTGCATCATCGCGCGGGCCCGGCGCATGGTCTCCTCCGCCACGCCTTCCTCGGCGCCGACCAGCACCTGGCAAACGTCGGCGGCGAGTTCTCTCCGGTCGTCATCGCTCAACGCGCCGCGCGGACAGGTGATCTCTATGAGAAACATCCGGCTCCTCCATTGATGTCTGGACACTCCATCGCCGCTATACCCCTGGGCGGTATCTGGTTATTCTTGCGTGAGACTTGCGCATGCGCAACGACACGACGTTCCGGGCCGGCGGCGGCCGTCCCGGGCGGCCGCCATCGCGAGACGTCGATCAAGTCGGCGGCCAAGTGGGCAGCGGCGAGCGCGTCACGGTTCCCGGTGCGCTCGAACGAATCGTCGGCCGTGTCGGCAGACTTGATGACGTGCTCATCGCGGTGGAGCGGTCGCCGGGTGCGACGGCGTTGGTGAGGGTGAGGGCGACCGTGGCGGCCCACGCGGCGGCCAGGCTCGCCCGCCACACCTCGGCCGGAAGCACAGCAGGCAGGCCGGCACCGCGCTGGGCGCGGTCGCGGTATGCACCAGGAGCACGGGCGCGTGGTGACCGATGCGCAGTTACCGCACGGTCGCGGCGTCGACGAGCGCCGCCAGGGCGGCGGGCACACCGTCGGCGTCATCCGACCCGGCCGTACGCTCCCCCGGCCGCGATGCCCGCGCAGCCGCTCCGCGCGACCATGGGGGCGAGGGACGAGGAGCGCGGAGAGTGCCTATGGCTGTGGCGGCGAAGCACGTGAGCGTGACGGGGCAGGTGCAGGGCGTGTTCTTCCGGGACACCTGCCGCCGGACGGCGGCCGCGCGCGGCGTCACCGGGTGGGTCCGCAACCGCGCCGACAGCACCGTCGAGGCGGTCTTCGAGGGCGAGCCGCAGGCGGTGGACGCGCTGGTGGAGTGGGCCCGTGAGGGCCCCACGGCGGCGGTCGTCGAGGAGGTGACCGTCACCGACCGGGAGCCGCGCGGGCACTCCGCGTTCCAGGTGCGGCCCACCGCCGGGCCGGGGGCGGCGGACGGGTGAGCGGGCCGCGTCAGCCGGCGGAGTCCGCCGGGAACGCCGGGCTCCGTGTCCGGGTGCCCCGCACGCTGCGGCTCTTCCTGCCGAGCCGCCTCCGCCGCGAGGCGGAGCGCGCGGCGCCGGAGGACGGCCTGTGGTGCGCGTACGACGGCACGTCCTCACTCGGTCACGTGGTGCAGTCCCTCGGTGTGCCGCTGACGGAGGTGGCCGGGCTCCGCGTGGACGGCGAGGTGGTCCCCGCCGCGTACCGCCCGCGCACCGGGGCGCACATCGACGTGGAGCCCGTCGTACGCCCGCAGAGCCTGCCCGCGTCCGCGCCGTTCCCGCCGCGCTTCGTCCTCGACGTGCACCTCGGCGCCTTGGCGCGGCGCCTGCGTTTGCTGGGCGTCGACACCGCGTACCGCAACGACGCGGACGACCCCGAACTGGTGGAGCAGGCCAACGCCGAGCGGCGCGTCCTGCTGACGCGGGACCGGGGTCTGCTGCGCAGGCGGGCCCTGTGGTGCGGGGCGTACGTGTGGGGCAGCGGGCCCGACGACCAGCTCACCGACGTGCTGTCCCGGTTCGCACCGCCGACGGCGCCGTGGACGCGCTGCCCGGCCTGCAACGGCACGCTGGAGCCCGTCGCCAAGGAGGAGATCGCCGACCGGTTGCCGCCGGGGACCCGCCGCACGTACGACACCTTCACCCGGTGCACGTCGTGCGCCCGTCTCTACTGGCCGGGCGCCCACCACGCCCGGCTGACGGCACGGGTAGCCGCTGCCGTGGAGGCGAGCGCAGGCGGCCCGCCCCGGGGCAGGTGAAATCCCCGGCGCACCGCACGGCACACTGCACGTCATGAGCGAGCGCTACGAGGTCGTCGTCACCTGTTTCCTGCGCGAGGACACGCCGTCGCACGTACTGGAGGCGCTGCGCTGGCATCTGGGCACTTCCGCCGCCCGCCCCGGCGGGCTGGAGGAGGAGGCCCACCCGTACCCGTTCCTCGAACCCGATCCCGGCAGCCCGCTACCCGGCGGCGACTACGGCGTACTGCGCGGCGAGGACCACCACGCATGGGGGCTGTTCAGCCGCACGTGCCGGCACGAGGACGACCTGGGCCAACTGGACGCGTTGCTGGGCCTGTTGGCGCCGTACGTGGCCGAACCCGGTTACGGCGGCCATGTACGGGCGGCCACCGCCGACCCGTCACAGCCCGGCGCGGCCCCGTCTCTCCTCACCTTCGCCGACGGCGCCTACGTACTCGCTCCGGCGGCGTGACCACCGCCGGGGCCCGGCTCCGGGCCTGCTCTACCCCTGTCCGGACGGCGCCGTGTCCGGCGCGGTGAAGCGCCGGACATACCGTCTCTGCCAGGGGGTCTCCACCGCGCGGGGCGCGTAGTGCGCGCGGACGTAGGCGACGGCCTCGCGGGGCGGGACGCCGTCAAGGACGGCCAGGCACGCGAGGGCCGTTCCGGTACGGCCTTGGCCGCCTCCGCAGGCCACCTCCACGCGCTCGCTTCCGCTGCGTTCCCACACCTGACGGAAGGCGTCGCGGGCCGCGCCGCGGTCGGCGGGCAGGCGGAAGTCCGGCCAGCGCAGCCAGCGGTACTCCCACGCGACAGGCGCGGGCTCACGGCCCAACAGATAGAGGCCGAACGCCGGTTCGGGCCCGGAGGGCAGCGAATGGCGCAGCCCTCTGCCGCGCACGAGCCGTCCGGAGGGCAGGCGCAGCGTTCCCGGCGCCCCGGGATCCCAGGTGGCGGTCATCCGGCCACCCTAGCCAGCCGGACGGGGACACGTGCCCGAACCCGGAAGCCGGGCGCCTCACAGGCTGTGCGCCTCGGTGCGGAGCCGTAGCAGCAGGACGATGGCAACCGCCGGGTCGGCCGGCACCCGAGAGTGTCGGCCCCCGCGCGGAAGCGGTCAGCGTCGCGGGCGGCGAGGCGGGGGGACTCTGTGCAGCAGATCCCACAGCGGCCAGGAGCCCGCGGCCCAGCGGGCGAGCAGCTGCCGGTCGACCAGGTGCATCCGGGTGTCCTCGCTGAACGGCCCCGCGTCCCTGGTGAAGCGGCCGTTGGTCAGCATGACGACCACGTCGGCCCCGTGCACCGGACGGGCCGTGCCGTTGAGCCGTTGCAGGTCCGGCGTGCCGATGGCCGATCCGGCCGGGCCGTCGCGCCGGTGCTTGCACTGGATGACCCATCGGCGGCCCGCCGGATCGGTCGCGATCACGTCGGCGCCTCTGTCCCCGCGCCCGCCGGTGCGCACCGCGTCCCGGCAGCCGTCCCGGAACATCAGGTCGCGGACCGCCTGCTCGAACGCCGCGTGGTCCAGCGCGTCCAGTTGGGCCACCTGGTAGCGCAGCCCCTGGGCCCGCGCCGCCTCCCAGCGCCGCCGGTTCAGGCGCTGCTGCCACCACAGCGCACCGGCCCCCGCCCCCAGCACGGCGGCGAGGACGAGCACCCACCAGTGCGCGAGGAGCCACTGGACCACCGCCACGACCAGGCCGACGCCGAGTACGGCGACCGCCAGCGCGACGATCGGCTTCTCCTCCTGCCGCCGGCCGCGCCGCCTGGTGCGCCACCCGCGACGCCGCACCGGCACCCGCCCGACCGTCCGCCGGACCGCCCGGCGGACGGGCCGTCGCCCGCTCACCTGCTCTCCCCCGGCCCGGTGCGCGCCGGCACCGGTTTCCCCGGAGTCTCCGGATTCCCCACCCCGCGTGTGTGCGCACGGACGTCCACCACATGCCCTCCCCTGACGAGTCCGTGTTCCCGGTCCCCCGTACGGCCCCTGCCCGGCAGCGGGCGCGGGCCCGTGGCGGGAGGATCGCATGGACGGTCACCGGTGGCGAGCCCTCGACGGGCGGCGAGCCATGCGGGCGAGAGGCAAGTGAGCAAGAGGCAAGAGCGCGAAGCCGAGCATGAGGCAAGAGGGCATGAGGCCATGAACGTGGAGCTGGGCATCTTCGTGGAGCGGGACGGGCTGCCCGCGGTGCGGTTGGAGCGCCCGTTCGGGGTGCCGGCCGAGCAGGTGTGGCGGGCGCTGACGGAACCGAGCAGCCTGGCGGCGTGGTTTCCGTCGCCCACGGTGCACGTGGAGGCGCACGTGGGCGGCCGGGTGGAGTTCGCCGGCGATCCGTACGCGGACGACGCCGCCGGAACCGTGCTGGAGTTCGACCCGCCGCGGCGCCTGGGCTACACCTGGGGGGACGACGAGCTGCTCTTCGAGCTCGGCCCGCGCGGCGAGGGCTGCCTGCTCGCCCTCACCGACGTACTGGAGGAGCGCGGCGCCGCGGCCCGCAACGCCGCGGGCTGGGAGATCTGCCTGGAGGAGTTGGACAAGCTCCTCACCGGCGGCTCCCCCTCGGGACCGCACAGCGGCCCGGCGGGTGACTGGCAGGCCCGTTACGACGCCTATGTGGCCTCCGGCATGCCCTCGGGCGCGCCCATCCCCGAGGGCGGCGACCCGGGCTGAGGTCCAGGGCCCGGCCAGCGGCGGGCCACCAGGAGGGTCCAGCAGGTGAGCGCGGCGCACAGCGCCGCTCCGGTGGCGAAGACCGCGCTGTGTCTGCCGTCCTGCAGGAGTGAGGTGGTGGCGGCGACCGTCGCGGAGCTGGCCAGTATGGCGGCGGCCGAGAACAGCGAGGCGGCGCGGGCCCTGGCCGGGGGCGGCAGCAGCCGGGGCAGCCAGGTCTGGAGGGTGGTGTGCAGGTAGCTCCAGGCGACGCCCAGCAGCGCGGCGCACAGCATCAGTACGCCCGTGCCGGGCAGGACGGCGGCGAGGAAGGCTCCGGTCATCGCGAGCGAACCCCCGGTGCCCAGCAGCCGCTTGGGGCTCCACACCCTGGCGTGGCGGCGCAGCACGAGGGTGCCGGTGAGCACGCCGAGGGCGTAGGTGACCAGCACGGCGGAGGTCGACGTCTCCTCGCCCGCGGTGGCGAGGGCGGGCGCGAGGAGGGCCGGGAGGCCGAGCAGGACGGCTCCCTCTGCCGCGCCGAGGCCCAGTACGGTCCCGTAGGCGGTGCAGGTCCGCGCCGCGGAGCCCGCCTGGGGCGTGCACTCGTCCGGCGTGCGGGGCCCGGCCGCCCTCTCGTCCGCCGCCCGTGCGCGTTCCCTCGCACCGTCCCCGGTGGGCGACGCGGCGCAGCTTCCCGTGCGCCGCCGGCCGCCGTGCGCCGGTGCCTGTGCGTGTGCCGGTGCCTGGCCGGAGCGGGTGTCGCCGAGGCGCCAGATCGTCACGGCGGTGAGGACGGCGATGACGGCGAAGGCCGGCCGCCACGAGCCGATGCGCAGCACGGTGTCCGCCAGTACGGGTGAGGCGATGGCGCTCGCCGCCGTCACGGTGGTGAGCGTGGCGAACGCCCGCTGTCTGGCGGGGGCGGAGCGCAGCGACTCGTAGTACAGGGACACGGACGGGGTGACGGTGGCGAAGCCCGCTCCTGCCGCGGTGCGCAGCGCGACCCACCAGCCGGGCCCGGGGCACAGTGCGGAGCCCACGGAGGCGGCTGCCGCGACGGCCAGTCCGGTGCGCAGGCTGTGCCCCGGCCCGTAGCGGTCGGCCAGCCAGCCCCACAGGGGCAGCGCGAGGCCCTGGCCGAGCGAGTAGGCGGCGATTCCGGTCGTGACGGTGGCGATGTCGGTGTGCCAGGCGGCGGCGAGGGCGACGAGCAGCGGCGCGCACAGGTGCCAGTCGGCGTTGCCGAGAGCAGCGGCCCAGCGGAGCGCGGACATGGTCCCCTCCTTCTCCCCCTCCGAGAGAGAATATGGAGCTTTCCGTCAGGAAAAGGGCGAGTGGAAGAATGTGACCCCTTCTGGGGATGTGCCGGAACCGTGCCAGGGTGGCGCCGGGGCGGTTCCGGGCCGGCGCCGTGGACAGCTCGGCGTCCCCCGGGCGGCGTTTCGGGGCGCTCGCCCCCGGCCCGTATCGTCGGCCCCGACCGGCCTTCGGCGGCCCCAGCGGCTGTCGGGCGCCCTGGCCGGCACGGCGGCCCGGCGACGGGCACGGCCCGGTCGGGAGCGAGCGGAGCCGACGACACGGACGACAGGAAGGCGGAAAACGGCGTGCGCGAGGAGTTCGGTGGCGCTGAAGGCCGGCGGCGCGGCGGTGGACGGCCGTACGGGCGCGGCGGATACGGGGGCGGTCACGGCGGTCCGCGCGGGGGCCGTCCCCGGGGGCGCGGCGGTCCGCCGCGCGAGCACGCCGGGGGCGATGGGCCCGCCGGGGCCGCCGGATATGCAGAGGGCCGGGCTCGGGCGCCGCGCACCGGGCTCGCCGCCGAGCTGCGGGGCTTGGAGGGCGCGCAGTACGGGCGGTACAAGGGCCTGACCGGGCGGTGGGAGCTGCCCGGCGGCCTGGTGCTGGAGCTGGTGCGCGGCCAGTCCGACCCGTACGCGCCGCCCGCGCGGGTGGCCGTCCACGTGCCCGGCGGGCAGGCCGGGCTGCCCGCCGAGCTGTGGGCGACCCCGACCCGGCGGCGGGCGCTGGCCTCCTACCTTGCGCGCGGAGCCGCGCGTGCGGTGCGCGGCGAGAAGGCGCTGCGGGTGGACGCGGGCGGCCAGGAGGTGCTGGAGCGCAGCTCGTGCACGGTCAGCGGGGACGACGGTTCGGTCGTCCTGCGGCTGGGCGTGGCGCTGCCGGGCCACGGGCGGCGCATCGACGGGCGCGAGGCCGAGCGGCTGCTGTGCCAGGTGCTGCCGGGCGCGGCCGAACGCACGCTGGTGTACGCGGCGTTGGACGCCGACCAGGTGCGGCGCTTCGTGGAGACCGTCGAGGACTCGGTGGCGCTGCGGGACGCGCTGGCGGGGCTCGGTCTGGTCGGGTTCGTCGCCGACGGCGCCGTACTGCCGCGCCGCAGCGGGGTCGACGACCGCCCGGCGGCGGGTGGCGGCGTGGTGCCGTTCGCCGCGCCCGAGGAGTTGCGCGTGACGGTGGAGCTGCCGCACGCGGGCGCCGTCACGGGCATGGGTGTCCCCGAGGGGGTGAATCTCGTCGTCGGCGGCGGTTTCCACGGGAAGTCGACGCTGCTGCGCGCGCTGGAGACCGGGATCTGGGACCACGTACCGGGGGACGGTCGTGAACTGGTCGTCTCGCGCAATGAGACGGTCAAGCTGCGGGCCGAGGACGGCCGCCGGGTGGAGCGGGTCGACGTGCACGCCTTCGTCGACCACCTCCCCGACGGCTCGGACACCTCCGACTTCTCCACCGAGAACGCCTCGGGGTCGACCTCGCAGGCCGCGTCCCTGTGCGAGGCCGTCGAGGCGGGGGCGCGCGTGCTGCTGATCGACGAGGACACCGCCGCGACGAACCTGATGATCCGCGACGCGCGGATGCAGGCGCTGGTGGCCAAGGACCGCGAGCCGCTGACCCCGCTGGTGGACACCATCCGCTCCCTGCACCGCGACCACGGCGTCTCCACGGTGCTGGTGATGGGCGGCTCGGGCGACTACCTGGAGGTCGCCGACCGCGTCGTGATGATGGACGCCTACCGCCCCTCGGACGTCACCGAGCGGGCCCGGCAGATCGCGGCCGTCCCCACCGGAAGGCACGCCGAGGCCGAGGCGTTCCCCGGCGTCGTGGCCCGAGTGCCGGAACCGGCTTCGCTGGACGCCGAGGTGCGGGGGCGGTCCCGGATCCGGGCGCGCGGCGAGGACGTGCTCTCCTTCGGCGACCACGAGGTGGACCTGCGCGCCGTCGAGCAGATCGCCGACCCGCGCCAGGTCACCGGCGTCGGCCTCGCGCTCGAACTGATGGTGCGCCGCTCCATGCTGGACGGGCGCCGCACTCTGTCCGAAGCCCTCGACCTGCTGGAGGAGATGCTGGCCGACGGGCCGACGTGGCCGCTGCTGACCGTGCGGGACGAGGACTTCGCCGTGCCGCGCAGGTTCGAGACGGCCGCGGCCCTCAACCGGATCAGGGGGCTGCGGATGCTGCGCTGAGGCGGCGTGGTGGGATGTCCCCCATGAGCGCGAGCGTGTCCGTCATCACCTGGTACCTGGAGCAGAACTCGGCGCGGGAGTTGACGCCCGCGCGCGTGCCCGAGGAGGCGTCCGGGGTGAGCGTCGCCCGCGCCGAGGTCCCCAGCCCCGAGTTCAGCAGGTTCCTGTACGCCTCGGTGGGCGCGGACACCACGTGGGTCGACCGGCTGCCGTGGACGTACGCGCGGTGGGAGCACTTCCTCGGGCGTCCGGGTGTCGAGACGTGGGTCGCCTACGAGCGGGGCACACCTGCCGGGTTCATCGAACTGGACGGCGCGAGTGAGGCCGCTCAGGGCGTTGTGGAGATCAGCTACTTCGGCCTGCTGCCCGCCTTCCGAGGGCGCGGCATCGGCGGCCATCTGCTCTCGGTGGGGCTCGCGCGCGCCTGGGACCTGGCGCAGCGGTGGGAAGGCCGCTCCGCGACCAGCCGCGTGTGGCTGCACACCTGCTCGCGGGACGGTCGGCACGCCCGCGCCAACTACGAGCGGCGCGGCCTGCGCGTCTACCGCACCGAGACCGGCGACGAGCCGGACGTACCCTCGCCGGGGCCCTGGCCGGGGGCCTGATACCACTCCGGCACACCGGTGACCCCTGTGTCCTGCGGGGCCGCCCGTGGGCAGAGGCTGTCGAGGACGAGCGGTGGCAGTCGGCCCGCGACATATCATGTGTGCCGATATATAGTCGCGGTATGACGAGACGGGACGCCTCCTTGACGGAGTCGCAGTACTTCATCCTCGCCGCCCTCATGAAGGGCCCGTTGCACGGCTACGGCATCATCAAGGCCGCCGGGGCCGCCACGGACGGACGCCTGCGCATCGCCGTGGGCACGCTCTACGGTGCGCTTGAACGGCTGGAACGCGCCGACCTGGTGGCCGTCGACCACGAGGAGATCGTGGACGGTCGGGCGCGGCGCTACTACCGGATCACCGAAAAGGGCAACGAGGTCCTCGGCCGGGAAGCGCTGCGGATGCAGCAGGCGGCGGCCCTCGTCATCGGACGCTCGCCGAACGGCGGGGTGGCGCCCGCATGAACCGTCTTCTCCTCGCGGCCTACCCCTCGTCCTACCGTTCCCGGCACGGACAGGAGGTGCTGAACTGCCTCGCGGAGGCGTATCCAGGACGTTCCTGCCCCCCTCCCAGGGAGATCGCCGCGTTGGCGCGAGCAGGAGTGCGGGCCCGCGCCCGTGCCGTCGTCGCCGACACGGCCCGCCCGTGGTGGCTGGACGGCATCCACCTCGCCGCCCTGGCGCTTGCCGCGCTGGCGCTGGTTCCGTACCTGCAGGACGTGTATCACTGGGCCCTGCACATCGACCCCGGACAGCAGGCCATCGCCTTCCACTTCTCCGGCTGGTACCCATGGGCCGACGGGCCCACCCGGACACGGCTCCTGCCCTACGGGCTACTCCCTCTGGGCTGCCTCATCGCCCTGTTGCGCGGCAGACCCTGGATCGCGGCACCGATGGCCGCTGCGATGATCTGGGCCGGCGCGACCTCGGGCGGCCGCACCCTCTTCGGCGACGAGGGCATGGCGGGCCTCAGCTACTACGGCCTGGGAGCCCCCATAACGGCCCGTGACCTGGTGCTCTCCGGGATGCTGTGCGCCGCGTGCACCGTGCTGGCGCTCTGCCGCCCCAGCCGGCTGCGACGCCGCTCCTACCGCTGGCTGGTTCCCGTCGCGCTCGCCATGATCACGGCCGGTGGAGCGCACATCACCTCCGTCAGTCCGCTTTTCCAGCGCGGTCTGGCCCTTCTCGAAATCGTCGCACTGCTCGCCTCGGGGGTGGCGACGGCAGCCACCGGCGACCGTCGGTGGCTGGTCCCCGTCGCCGCGGTCGCGCTCGTTCGTACGCAGGCGATCGTCGCTCAGCCGGACGCGTTCATGCAGGCCGTTCCGGAACTGGTCGGCCTCCTCCTGCTCGTCGCACCGCTGCCCGCCCTGGCGTACGCCGCCCAGCGCCGACGGGAACAGGCACTCGTCGAATAGAGCGCCCCGGTCGGCGCCACCGACCGGGGCCGGCGGCTCGGTCTCGCCACAAGACGTGTGGCTGGTACAGGACTTTGCCCAGCACTGGTACAGGACTTATTCCGGAACAGGACGACGACGATGACCCCGTACCACTCTCCACCCGTGCGCCCGCGCCGTGCGGAGGCTTCGGAGATAACCCCGCACGCCCCCCTCGATCCCGGGGCGCCGCGCACACCACGGCCCTGGATGCCGACTGCGCTGCACAGCCTGGGACTTGTGGCCGTCTACCTCCTCGGCGTCTGCACCCCCTGGGGGCAACGAGCCGAAAATTACCTGTTCGGCCTCGGCGAGAGACGCGACGCCGCTTGGATCTACCCCCTGTCCGGAGCGGAGTACGGCTCCATTCCCCTGCCACCGATGGAATTGAGCGCCGAACCCACCCTGCTGGTGGGCTTGGCCGTTGTCGCGGCCGTCACTGTGGTGCGGCGGCGCTGGTGGCAGGGGTGCGCGGCGCTCGGGGTCGTCATCTGCACGACGGGAGGTAAGCAGGTACTCACATCGGTGCTCCCCCGCCCCGACCTGGTGGGCGCACCGGAGAACCTCCTCGACCAGGGTTTCCCCAGCGGTCACACGGCCATCCCCGCCGCGCTGACCCTCGCAGCCGCTCTCGTGGCTTCCCCCCGCATCCGCCCCTACGCCGTCGCCACCGGCGTCTTGTGGCTGTCCTGCATCTCCGCCGCCAGTGCGACCCTCGGCGGGCACCGGCCCAGCGAAGTCCTGGGAGCCACGCTGCTGGCCTGTGTCTGCTACAGCCTGGCCACGTGGCTCCTGCCGCCGGCCGCCAGGCCGAGCATGGTGGAGAGCCCCCGCACGCTGGCCCCTCTCACCCTTGCGCTGGCGTCCGTCATCGCCCTCGCCTCCGCGCTACGGCCCGACACCGCGACAAGGTCGCTCGTCAGCGCGGCGACCGCCTTCGTGTGCGCTGCTCTGGTCTGGCACGCCGCAGTCAGGCGGCCCGCCCGCACCGCACGCCGCACGTCCCCGCGCTGAACCGGCCCCTCCCCGTTCGGATTCCGTCCGGTTGTGCGGCGGGCGGCACCGCCCGCCGCACAACCGGCGGGCGGCGAGCACGCGACATGTCCTGAGCAGGACCGCAGTGGAGCCGCACCGCCCGGTCTCGCCATTCGGTATGTTTTTGTCCATCATACGGATGGCAGTGGACTGGCGTCTGACGGGCGTGCGACGCTTCCGTCATGTCTCGCGCTGGAATCGCCTTGGTGAGTCGACGTCACGTCGACCTCGTTCGCGTGTCCAGCGCCATCTGTCCGGCGGGCTGACAGTCACAGCACCGCCGTCTCGACACCTTTCTTCCGACGCCTTCCCCCTCGGCCGGCCCCAGGCCACCGCCCTCACCGTCGCGGGCACAGCCTCCGGACGGCGTCGCCGCATCCCCCGCGTACGGGCGCTTCCCGCGTGGTGGTCCGCCACCGCGCGCCGGGTCCGGCCCGTTCGCGTACCCGACCGCACCCGCCACGCGTGTGCCCGCGCCCCCTGCCCGAAGGATCTGAGCCATGGCCGACACCTCCGAGCGCCCCCCAGCCCCCGCCCGCCGCAAGGCGGGACGCCACCGCGGCGAAGGCCAGTGGGCCGCAGGCCACTTCACCCCGCTGAACGGCAACGAGCAGACCAAGAAGGACGACGACGGTCTCAATGTACGGACACGTATTGAGACGATCTACGCCAAGGGCGGTTTCGCCTCCATCGACGGCGCCGACCTGCGCGGCCGGATGCGCTGGTGGGGCCTCTACACCCAGCGCAAGCCCGGCATCAGCGGCGGCAAGACCGCAGTGCTGGAGCCGGAGGAGCTGGACGACGAGTTCTTCATGCTGCGCGTCCGCATCGACGGCGGCCGGCTGACCACCGAACAGCTGCGCGTCGTCGGCGACATCTCGCAGGAGTTCGCGCGCGGCACCGCCGACATCACCGACCGCCAGAACGTCCAGTTCCACTGGATCCGCATCGAGGACATGCCGGAGATCTGGCGGCGTCTGGAGGGCGTCGGGCTGTCCACCACCGAGGCCTGCGGCGACGTCCCGCGCGTCATCCTCGGCTCGCCCGTCGCGGGCATCGCCGCCGACGAGATCATCGACGGCACCCCGGCCATCGAGGAGATCCACCGCCGGGTCATCGGCAACCCCGCCTACTCCAACCTGCCCCGCAAGTTCAAGACCGCCGTCTCGGGGTCGCCGCTGCTGGACGTGGCGCACGAGATCAACGACGTGGCCTTCGTCGGCGTCCACCACCCCGAGCACGGGCCCGGCTTCGACGTGTGGGTGGGCGGCGCGCTGTCCACCAACCCGAAACTGGGGGTGCGGCTGGGCGCGTGGGTGCCGCTGGAGGAGGTCGCCGACGTCCACGAGGGCGTCACCGGGATCTTCCGCGACTACGGCTACCGGCGGCTGCGCAACCGCGCCCGGCTGAAGTTCCTCCTCGCCGACTGGGGCGCGGACAGGTTCCGGCAGGTGCTTCAGGACGAGTACCTGGGGCGCAAACTGCTCGACGGCCCAGCGCCCGAGCAGCCTCCGCAGCAGTGGCGCGACCACATCGGCGTCCACCGGCAGAACGACGGCCGCTACTACGTGGGGTTCGCCCCCCGGGTGGGCCGCGTGGACGGCGCGACGCTCAGCAAGATCGCCGACCTGGCCGAGGCCCACGGCTCGGGACGGGTGCGCACCACGGCCGAGCAGAAAATGATCATGCTGGACGTCGAGCAGGACCAGGTGGACTCGCTCACCGAGGGCCTGGAGGCGCTCGACCTGTCGACGCGGCCGTCGCCCTTCCGGCGGGGCACCATGGCGTGCACCGGCATCGAGTTCTGCAAGCTGGCCATCGTGGAGACCAAGGGCCGCGGCTCCTGGCTCATCGACGAACTGGAGCGCCGCCTCCCCGACTTCGACGAGCCCCTCACCATCAACCTCAACGGCTGCCCCAACTCCTGCGCCCGCATCCAGGTCGCCGACATCGGCCTGAAAGGGCAGCTGCTCACCGGCGCCGACGGCAACCAGGTCGAGGGCTACCAGGTGCACCTGGGCGGCTCGCTGGGCCTGGAGCCGGGACTCGGCCGCAAGGTGCGCGGTCTGAAGGTGACAGCGGACCAACTCCCCGACTACATCGAACGGGTGCTGCGCGCCTTCCAGGACCAGCGCGAGGACGGCGAACGGTTCGCCCAGTGGGCGGCTCGCGCCGACGAGGGAGACCTGAAATGAGCTCGGCCGAAGGCGGGGAGAGGGCCGCGCCGTTCCACTGCCCCTACTGCGGCGACGAGGACCTGCGGCCCAGCGAGGAGGCGACGGCCCCGGGGCAGGGCGCGGCCTGGGAGTGCGCCGCCTGCAACCGCGCCTTCCGGCTGAAGTTCCTGGGGCTGCTGGCCTCCGGACTGCGGTCGGTACACGGAGAGGACCCCACGTCATGAGCATCGCGCACATACCAGCTCAGCGCTCCGCCGAGGAGCTGCAGGAGCTGGCCGGACAGGCGGGCCGCGACCTGGAGGACGCCGACGCGCCGGACATCCTGCGCTGGGCCGCCGACACCTTCGGCCACCGCTTCTGCGTCACCTCCTCCATGGAGGACGCCGTCGTCGCGCACCTCGCCTCACGCGTCTTCCCCGGCGTCCGCGTCGTCTTCCTCGACACCGGTTACCACTTCCCCGAGACCCTCGGCACCCGCGACGCCGTCGAGGCCGTCATGGACGTGGAGGTCCACACCCTCACGCCCCGCCAGTCGGTGGCCGAGCAGGACGCCGAGTACGGCCCGAGGCTGCACGACCGCGACCCCGACCTGTGCTGCGCGCTGCGGAAGGTGCAGCCGCTGGAAGAAGGGCTGCGCGCCTACGACGCGTGGGCCACCGGGCTGCGCCGCGACGAGTCGCCGACCCGCGCCCACACCCCGGTCGTCGGCTGGGACGAAAAGCGCCGGAAGGTCAAGGTCTCCCCCATCGCCCGCTGGAGTCAGCGGGACGTGGACGACTACATCGCCGAACACGGCGTCCTGACCAACCCGCTGCTGAGCGACGGCTACGCCTCCATCGGCTGCGCACCCTGCACCCGCCGCGTGCTGGAGGGCGAGGACGCGCGCGCGGGCCGGTGGGCCGGGCGGGGCAAGACCGAGTGCGGGCTGCACGGATGACGCGAGACCGAGAAGAGCAGGGGAGCGTGATGAGCGGGGCAAGCGGCGCGACCGTGTGGCTGACCGGCCTGCCGAGCGCGGGCAAGACGACGATCGCCACCGCGCTGGCCGAGCGGCTGCACGGCGAGAGCCGGCGGGTCGAGGTGCTGGACGGCGACGAGATCCGCACCTTCCTCTCCGCGGGACTCGGCTTCTCCCGCGCAGAGCGGGACACCAACGTGCAGCGCATCGGCTTCGTCGCCGAGCTGCTGGCCTCGCACGGCGTGACCGTGCTGGTGCCCGTCATCGCCCCGTACGCCGACAGCCGCGAGGCCGTCGCCAAGCGCCACGCCGCCGAGGGCACGCCGTACGTCGAGGTGCACGTCGCCACGCCGCTGCGGGTGTGCTCCGAGCGGGACGTGAAGGGCCTGTACGCGAAGCAGGCGGCCGGCGAACTGACCGGACTGACCGGCGTGGACGACCCGTACGAGGAGCCTCAGAGCCCGGATCTGCGGCTGGAGACCGACGGCCGGAGCGTCACCGAGTCGGCCACGGCACTGCACACGTTGCTGAGGGAGAGGGGACTGCTGTGACGACGGCGGTGACCGCACCGGAGGAGACCGACAACCCGTTCGCGCTCTCGCACCTCGACGCCCTGGAGTCGGAGGCGGTGCACATTTTCCGGGAGGTCGCGGGAGAGTTCGAGCGCCCCGTGATCCTGTTCTCGGGCGGCAAGGACTCGATCCTGATGCTGCACCTGGCGCTCAAGGCGTTCGCGCCGGCGCCGGTGCCGTTCGGGCTGCTGCACGTGGACACCGGGCACAACTTCCCCGAAGTGCTGGAGTTCAGGGACCGCACCGTGGCGAGCAACGGGCTGCGGCTGCACGTGGCCTCGGTGCAGGAGTACATCGACGCCGGCACGCTGCGCGAGCGCCCCGACGGGACGCGGAACCCCCTGCAGACGGTACCGCTGCTGGAGGCCATCTCCTCGGGCCGGTTCGACGCCGTCTTCGGCGGCGGCCGCCGCGACGAGGAGAAGGCGCGCGCCAAGGAGCGGGTGTTCTCCCTGCGGGACGAGTTCGGCGGCTGGGACCCCAGGCGCCAGCGTCCCGAGCTGTGGCAGCTCTACAACGGCCGGCACGCGCCCGGAGAGCACGTCCGCGTCTTCCCGCTCTCGAACTGGACCGAGCTGGACGTGTGGCAGTACATCGCGCGGGAGAAGATCGAACTCCCGGCGATCTACTACGCGCACGAGCGTGAGGTCTTCTCCCGCTCCGGGATGTGGCTGGCGCCCGGCGAGTGGGGCGGCCCCAAGGACGGCGAACGGGTCGAGCGGCGGCAGGTGCGCTACCGCACGGTCGGCGACATGTCCTGCACCGGCGCCGTCGACTCGGACGCCGACACGGTCGAGAAGGTGATCGCGGAGATCGCCGTCTCCCGGCTGACCGAGCGCGGAGCCACCCGGGCCGACGACAAGCTCTCCGAAGCCGCGATGGAAGACCGCAAGCGGGAAGGCTACTTCTGACCATGACCGGAACACTGGACAGCGAAGCGCTGGGAACCGCGGCCACGGCGACGACGTCGCTGCTGCGCTTCGCCACCGCCGGCAGCGTCGACGACGGCAAGTCCACCCTGGTGGGCCGCCTGCTGCACGACTCCAAGTCGGTGCTCACCGACCAGCTGGAGGCCGTCTCCCGCGCCTCGCAGGAGCGCGGCCAACAAGCGCCCGACCTGGCGCTGCTGACCGACGGCCTGCGGGCCGAACGGGAGCAGGGCATCACCATCGACGTGGCCTACCGCTACTTCGCCACGCCCAAGCGGCGGTTCATCCTCGCGGACACACCAGGACACGTGCAGTACACCCGCAACATGGTCACCGGTGCCTCCACCGCCGAACTGGCCGTCGTCCTGGTGGACGCGCGCAACGGCGTGGTGGAGCAGACCCGCCGGCACGCCGCCGTGGCCGCGCTGCTGCGCGTCCCGCACGTCGTCCTCGCCGTCAACAAGATGGACCTGGTCGACTACCGGGAGAGCGCCTTCGCCGCCATCGCCGACGCGTTCTCCACCTACGCCACCTCGCTCGGGGTGCCGGAGGTGACAGCCATCCCCATCTCCGCGCTCGAAGGCGACAACGTCGTGGACGCCTCCGCGCACATGGACTGGTACTCGGGGCCCACCGTCCTCGAACACCTGGAGACCGTGCAGGTCACCCACGACCCCACCGACGACGCGGCCCGCTTCCCCGTCCAGTACGTCATCAGACCGCGGACCGCCGAGCACCCCGACTACCGGGGCTACGCCGGGCAACTCGCCTCGGGAGTGCTGCGCGTCGGCGACCGCGTCACCGTCCACCCCTCGGGGCAGACCTCCACCATCACCGCGATCGACGCCCTCGGCCGGGCCGTCGAGACAGCCTGGGCACCCCAGTCGGTCACCCTCCGGCTCGCCGACGACCTCGACATCTCCCGCGGCGACGTGCTCGCGCCCAGCGAAGCGGACCTGGTACCCAGCCAGGACGTGACCGCGACCGTCTGCCACCTCCACGACACGCCCCTCACCCCCGGCTCCCGCGTCCTGCTCAAGGTCGCCACACGCACCGTCAAGGCACTGGTCAAGGACATCCCCTCGCGGCTCACCCTGGCCGACCTGTCCCAGCACCCCGCGCCCAGGCAGCTGGTGGCCAACGACATCGGCCGCGTCGTACTGCGCACCGCCGAACCCCTGCCCCTCGACCCCTACGCCCGCTCCCGCCGCACCGGCTCCTTCCTCCTCGTCGACCCCTCCGACGGCAGCACCCTCACCGCCGGCATGGCGGGCGAGGCCTTCGCCGACGCGGACACCCCGGTGGCCACGGCCGCCGACGACGAGGGCTGGGACTTCTGAGGACCGGGGGTCCGCACACCATGGGCATTCCCGGCGTTCTCGGTCTTCGCGGCCTTTCGCAAGAGGCCTTCTCGACCTTCGACCAGACCGGTGGCCGCATCGGCAGCGGCACACGCGGCAGCGGACAGGGCGGAGTGGGGCGATGTGCACGGTGAGGTGCGTACGCCCCCCGTACGCCACACTCGCCGCCCGCCGTCCGTGAGGCCCGGCACCCCCGGACACCGCGCGGACGCCGCCCCGCACCCGCCCCCGTGAGAGGACACCTCAGTGCCGCGCATCCGAGCCCTACCACCACGCCCTTCCCGCCGGACCCTGGCGGCACTCGCCACACTCGGGGCACTGCTGCCGGCGGCCGGCTGCGGGTACGGGTCGAAGGCCGTCGAGAGCGGCGGTCCGGCACCCGTGGGCGGCAAGAAGATCGACGGGCTCGACGAGGTGAAGCTCGGATACTTCCCCAACGTCACCCACGCCACCCCCCTGGTCGGGCTGCGCTCCGGCGGCCCGATACCGCGCGAGCTGGGCGGCACGAAGGTCTCCACACAGGTCTTCAACGCCGGGCCCTCCGCCGTCGAAGCGCTCAACGCGAAGGCCGTCGACATGACCTGGGTCGGCCCCTCCCCCGCCGTCAACGGATGGGTGCAGTCGGGCGGGAAGAACCTGCGGATCGTCTCGGGCGCGACCTCGGGCGGCGCCTCCCTCGTCGTCGACCCGGAGAAGGTGACCTCGCTCGACGACCTGAAAGGCAAGACGCTCGCCACACCCCAGTTGGGCAACACGCAGGACGTCGCACTCCTGCACCACCTGCGGAGCAAGGGCATCGAGGTCGACCCGGAGACCGGCAAGGGCGCCACCTCGGTGCTGCGCCAGGACAACAAGGAGATCCCCACCACCTTCCGGCAGGGCGGCATCGACGGCGCCTGGGTCCCCGAACCGACCGCCTCCAAACTCGTGGCGGAAGGCGGGAAAGTCCTGCTCGACGAGAAGAAGCTGTGGAAGGAGGGGAAGTTCGTCACCACCAACCTGGTGGTGCGCCAGGACTTCCTCAAAAAGCATCCCGACGTGGTCAAGGCGGTGCTGCGCGGCTCGGTGCGGACCAACACGTGGATCCGCTCGCACCCCGGCACCGCGAAGAAGCACCTCAACGAGGCCCTGCAGCGCGACGCGGGCAAGCCACTGCCCGAGGACGTACTGGACGCGGCCTTCCGCCGTATCGAGGTGACGGACGACCCACTGGCCGCCACGTTGCGCAAGCAGGCACAACACGCCGCCGCGGCCGGACTGCTGAAAAAGCCGCACCTGGCCGGGATCTACGACCTCGCCCCGCTCAACCGGGTCCTCGAGAGCGAGGGCCGCCCCGCCGTGACCGACGCCGGACTCGGCCACCGGTGAGCCCTGAGCCACACGACGACAAGCCTGAGCCCCCTACGAGAAGGAGGTGAACCAGTGACCGTGACCACAGCGGCCGGCACCGCCGCCCGCCTCACGCACGTGACCAAGTCGTTCGGCCCCCAGCAGGTACTGGACGACATCAGCATCGATGTCGCCCCCGGACAGTTCGTCACCCTGCTCGGCGCCTCGGGCTGCGGCAAGAGCACCCTGCTCAACCTCGTGGCGGGCCTCGACGCTCCCACCACCGGCACCATCGAGGTACCCGGCGGACGCCCGGCACTGATGTTCCAGGAACACGCGCTCTTCCCGTGGCTGACCGCCGGCAAGAACATCGAACTGGCCCTCAAGATGCGCGGCATGCCCAAGGCCGACCGCCCCGACGAGGCCGAACGGCTGCTGCGGCTCGTACGGCTGCGGGGCGCATACACCAAACGCGTCCACGAGCTGTCCGGTGGCATGCGGCAGCGGGTGGCGCTCGCCCGCGCACTGGCGCAGGACAGCAGACTGCTGCTGATGGACGAGCCGTTCGCCGCACTGGACGCCATCACCCGCGACGTCCTCCACGAGGAACTGACCCGCGTCTGGTCCGAGACGAACGTCGCCGTGCTCTTCGTCACGCACAACGTCCGCGAGGCCGTACGGCTGGC
The DNA here is from genome assembly GCF_003323715.1 of Streptomyces diacarni. Lineage (GTDB taxonomy): Bacteria > Actinomycetota > Actinomycetes > Streptomycetales > Streptomycetaceae > Streptomyces > Streptomyces diacarni. The sequence goes on along the minus strand of NZ_QOIN01000036.1, from coordinate 207,057 downwards.
CGAGCGCGTCGTGCTGCTCTCCTCCCGGCCGGGACGCGTCGCCAAACAGTGGGAGGTCGGCATCCCGCACCCGCGCCGCATCGAGGACGCGGACGTGGCCGCGCTCTCCGTCGAGATCACCGAACAGCTCCGGGGGGAGATCCGCCGCCATGGCCAGCACTGAGACCCAGCCGACGGCCTCAAGGCCGCGACCCGACGACGACGAGAAGGCCACGAGCGCGGCGGCCACCACGGCGGCGCGCGAGACCCCGGCGCCCGGCAGCGACCTGGCCGGTCTGGGGGCCGGGCTCGACGCGCTGGACACCCACGCCACGGAGCGCCCCGCGCTGCGGGAGGTGCTGCGCCGCAAGGTGCTGCCGCCGGTGCTGGCGGTCGTGCTGGTCCTGGCCCTGTGGCAGGCGGCGTTCGCGCTCGGCCTCAAGCCCGACTACCAGCTGCCGAGCCCGCTGATGGTGTGGGACGCGCTGGCCGAGGAGTGGTACAAGGGCACGATCCTCGGCGTCGTCTGGCAGAGCGTCTCCCGCGGGGCGCTGGGCTTCGGAGTCGCCCTCGTCGTCGGGACACCGCTGGGCCTGCTGGTGGCCAGGGTGCGGCCGGTGCGCGCCGCGATCGGACCGATCCTCTCCGGACTCCAGTCGCTGCCCTCGGTCGCATGGGTACCTGCGGCGATCATCTGGTTCGGGCTGACCAACGCCACCATCTACGCCGTCGTGCTGCTGGGCGCCGTGCCCTCCATCGCCAACGGCCTGGTCGCGGGCGTCGACCGGATCGACCCGCTGCACCTGCGCGCGGGCAAGGTGATCGGCGCACGAGGACTGCGCGGCGTCCGCCACGTGCTGCTGCCCGCCGCGCTGCCCGGCTACATCGCCGGACTCAAACAGGGCTGGGCGTTCTCCTGGCGGTCCCTGATGGCGGCCGAACTGATCGCCACCTCACCCGAACTCGGCGTCGGACTCGGCCGGCTGCTGGACACCGGCCGCTCCTACCAGGACATGCCGCTCGTCCTGGGCGCGATCCTGCTCATCCTGCTGGTGGGCATCGGCATCGAACTGCTCGTCTTCGCGCCCGTCGAGCGGCGCGTTCTGCGCCACCGGGGGCTGCTGCGCTGATGTCCCCGTCCCGCGCCACGCCCCACACCCCCGCCTCCTCCGCGCTGCTGCTGATCGCGCACGGCAGCCGCGACCCGCGGCACGCCGCCACGGTCGCCGCACTCACCGCCCGCGTGCGGCGGCGCGCGCCGGGGCTGCGAGTGGCGGTGGGCTACCTCGACTTCGACGCGCCGTCGGTGGGGACCGCGCTGCGGTCGCTGCACGCGGCGGGGGCGCGGGATGTCGTCGCCGTCCCGCTGCTGCTGACCCGCGCCTTCCACGCCAAGACGGACATCCCCGGGGTGCTGGCCGAGGAGAGCGCGCCCCTACCGGGCCTGACCGTCCGCCAGGCGGACGTCCTGGGCCCGCACCCCGCACTGACCGTCGCCCTGGAGCGGCGATTGCGCGTGGCCGGGGTGGCGCCCGGCGACGCGCCCCACACCGGCGTCGTCCTGGCGGCGGCCGGCTCCTCTGACCCGGAGGCGAGCGCAGTGATCGCAGCAATCGCGCGGGAGTGGCGGCGTACCACCGGTTGGTGTGCCGTGCGGCCTGCGTTCGCCTCCGCCTCGGCACCCCGCACCGCCGACGCCGTACGGGACCTGCGCGCGGCGGGAGCGCGCCGGGTCGCGGTGGCACCGTACGTGCTGGCCCCAGGACGCCTCCCCGACCGCATCGCCGCCGGCGCCCGCGAGGCCGGCGCCGACGCCCTCGCCCCCGCCCTGGGCCCCGCCCCAGAAGTCGCCCGCGTCGTACTCGAACGCTACCGAGCCGCCCTCGCACCCGACCTGACCGCCTCGGCGGCGTGACGAGGAGCCCCGCAGGGGCTCCTCTTGCCGAGCTCAGCCCGGGGCTCCTCGCCTTCAGCACCGAGCGAGCCACCGCCGTCTGTCGGCGGCGGTGGCTCCCGTCTTGCCGGTCACGGTGGTGACTATCCGGTGACGCCCCAGTCGTGCCAGCGACCGTTGTAGAAGCAGTTCTGCCAGTAGTGGTAGGACGCGTTGTCGACGTAGACGATGACACAGCGCCGGGAGGGATTGCCGGTCTCTGCGGAGCCGCGCATCTCGTCAGCTCGTCCGTTGCCCGGCATTTCCACCCAGCGGCCCGCGGCCTTCCAGGTATGCCAGACGGTTCGGTCAGGAGCGACGACGAACACCTCGTCCGTGCGACCGTCTCGGTTCCAGTCGACCGCGGCGGTGCTCGTGCCGCACTTCTTGTAGCCGGTGTGACCCCAGTAGGTCACGCGAGCCCGGCAGGCAGCAACCCCTGTAGCGCTCCCCTCGCCGCCCGAGGGGGGACGGGCTGCCGCGACGGCTGCCGACGAGCTCCCCTGTGCCGTGCTGCCGGCGTGGGCGGGTGCGGACATCCCACCGGCGAGCGCGAGCCCCAGGACGGTGGCTGCAATGCTGCGTCGCAACGGCATTCCGCGTGCGTTCATGCTTCCCCCTAGCTCTCGCATCGCGATCCCCTACGGACCCGATGACGTCGGTGCCAACCGTAGGTCTGTCGCAGGTTGGGTCGCGTCAACCACTGGTTGTGCCGTGGGGTAAACCCCCGAGGTAGCCATCGCCGGGCTACGCCTCGGGGTCTACGCGAGGCGGGGAACGTCAAGTGGGCCGCGCGGGGCCTATGCTCGCCCTCGCCCAGCACGAGCTCGAAACAGCTGGCTACCGGCCGGAAGGCGACCAGGAACTTGAGGCGTTCGGTCTGCTGGGAGAGCATCGCCGTCGTCAACCAGGCGTCCTCGCGCTGGGAGCCGGTCGGCGCTCGCCCCGTTCAGTGGGCTGCCGTGGCCGCCGGCCACCACGCGGCGGCTGCCGCCACTGGTCGGCAGGAGGACGAATGTTACGTGGGGTCCGTGAGTTCGTGGGTGCGGGGAGTGGCCCCGTGGCGGCAGGGCCACGCCCTGGGGAGGGACTACGGCGTGTACTTGCAGCCGACGCGCCGCACGGTCACGATGCGGGCGCGGTAGCGCGCTCCGAGCCTGCGCCGCAGCCGGGCGGCGTGAACGTCGACGGTGCGCCGCTCGCGGTCGACGCGGATGCCCTCGGCTGCGGGCAGCCGCAGCACGTGCGGGGAGGCTCTCGGCGACGACGGCGGCCCCGGCCCTCATCGGGCGACCGCCGCGGGGTCTCCGGCACGGCGAAGGCCCGCCGTGCCCCGTGGGGGGAGGGCACGGCGGGCCTGGTGTTGCGCTTACCCGGAAAACCGGGGTTACGCACAGAAGGGGCTCACAATTGACCGTGAAAGGCGGTCACTTGACCACGCGGAGGAGCTTGTCGGTCGTCCCCTTGGCCGGATCGGTCACCGCGCCGGCGGTGGCGCCCTTGGTGAGCGCCGCGGTCACCTGCGCCGGGGCGGCGTCCTTGTGGCCGCTCAGGTAGACGGCGGCGGCTCCCGCCACGTGCGGGGAGGCCATGGAGGTACCCGACATGGTGGCGGTGCCGGTGTCGCTCTTGTTGCTCGCGGAGACGATGTCGACACCGGGGGCGAAGAGGTCGACGAGCTTGCCGTGGTTGGAGAACTCCGCCTGCGCGTCCTTCTTGTCGGCGGCGGCCACGGTCAGCGCCTCGGGCACCCGGGCCGGCGAGGAGGTGGAGGCGTCGGCGCCCTCGTTGCCGGCCGAGACGGCGTAGGTGACGCCGGAGGAGATCGAGCGCTGGACGGCGGCGTCGAGGGCCGCGTCCTTGTTGCCGCCCAGGCTCATGTTGGCGACGGAGGGGCCCTTGTGGTGTTCGGTGACCCAGTCGACGCCTGCCACGGCGAGCGCGGTGGTGCCGGAGCCCTCGTCGTCGAGCACGCGTACGGCCACGATGTCGGCCTTCTTGGCGACGCCGTACCGGGTGCCCGCGACGGTTCCCGCGACGTGGGTGCCGTGGCCGTTGCCGTCCTGGGCTGTCTTGTCCTCGTCGACGGCGTCGTAGCCGTAGGAGGCGCGGCCGCCGAAGTCCTTGTGGCTGATGCGCACGCCGGTGTCGATGATGTACGCGGTCACCCCGGCTCCCGCGCCCGAGGGGTAGGTGTAGGTCTTGTTCAGCTTCCGCGACTTCTGGTCGATGCGGTCCAGGCCCCAGGAGGGCGGGTTCTTCTGGGTGGCGGCCGTGGTGGTGATGCGCTGGTTCTGGAAGACCTGGGCGACCTGGTCGTCGGCGGCGAGGCGCCTGGCCTCCTGTGCGCTCATACCGGTGGCGTTGAAGCCGTGGACGGCCGACCCGTAGGTGCGCGCGACCTTGCCGCCGTACTCGTCGGCCAGGTCCTTGCCCGCGCTCTCGACGCGGGTGGCGGAGGTCTTGCCGTGCGTGGAGCCGCCGTTCTTGAGGAGCACGATGTAGCTGCCCTTGACGGCATCGTGGGAGCCGGCTCCGATGACGGTGCCCTCGGCGGGTGCCGCACCCGCGGGGAGGGTGAGGAGGGTGGCGCCGCCCGCGAGGGCGACGGCCGCCCCGATCGCGAGGGATATCCGGCGTTTGGTGTTGCGGGCCACGTGCGTTGCCATGCGGGGAGCGCCTCTCCTGGTGTCGTGTGGGGGGTGGCGGTCCTGCGCCCCGGGTGGGGCGCAGGACCGTCGCCGACTGGTTCGAAACCCTGTCGGATGGGCGCGCACAGCTCAAGTTCTCCGTGCGGGTGTGACACACGCAACGGGTGAGGCGGGTGGTGCGGTCGGCGCTCCGAGTGAACGCGGACGCGGCCGGTTCAGGGCCGCTACGAGTCCGCCGACCGCACGGAGTCGCGGACTACTTGGGCACGCGCATCAGCCGGTTCGGCGTGCCGGCGCCGGGGTTGGCGATGGCGTCCTTCGTCGCCCCGTCCGTCAGCGCGGTGGCGACCTGCGCGGGGGTGGCCGTCTTGTGCTCACTCAGGTAGAGCGCCGCGGCTCCCGTGACGTGCGGGGTGGCCATGGAGGTGCCGTATCCGGCCATGGAGGCGGTGTCGCTCTTGTTGCTGGCGGAGACGACGTCGATGCCGGGCGCGTAGAGGTCGACGCTCTTGCCGTAGCTGGAGAAGTCCGTCTGCTTGTCGTTCTGGTCGCTCGCCGCCACGGTGATCGCCTCGGGCACGCGCGCCGGGGAGGCCTCGCTCGCGTCGCTGCTGTAGTTGCCCGCCGCGACCACGCAGGTGATGCCCGCGTCGACGGCGCGCTCCACCGCCTCGTCGAGCGCGTAGTCCTTGAAGCCGCCGATGCTCATGTTGGCGACCGCGGGCCCTTCCTCGCCCTCGTGGTCCTTGATCATCCAGTCGATGCCCGCGACGGCGTCGGCCGTGGTGCCCTTGTTGTCGTCGCCGAGGATGCGCACCGCCACCAGATCGGCCTTCTTGGCGATGCCGTACTTCGTGCCCGCGATGGTGCCGGCCACGTGGGTGCCGTGGTTGGCGCCGTCCTGCGCGGTCTTGTCGTCGTCCACCACGTCGTAGCCGTTCGCGGCGCGGCCGCCGAAGTCCTGGTGACTGACGCGGATACCGCTGTCGACGACGTAGGCCGTGACGCCCGCGCCCGCGCTGTCGGGGTAGGTGTACTTGCCGTCCCCCTTCGTCGCCGCCTGGTCGACGCGGTCCTGACCCCAGGAGGGCGGGTCCGTCTGGGTGGCCTGCGCCCTGATCTGCCGCACCTGCACGACCTTGGCGACCTTGTCGTCCGCCGCGAGACGCCGCGCCTCCTGCGCGCTGAGCCCCTCGGCCGCGTAACCGGTCAGTGCCGCGTGGTAGGTGTGCTCGACGGTGCCGCCGTACTCGCCGGAGAGGCTCTTCGCCTCCGTGGCGGCCTGCGCTCCGGCAGTCCCGGCACTCTTGTCGAGCACCACGATGTAGCTGCCCTTGACGGCACCCTCGGCGTCCGCGCCCAGGACGGTGCCCTCCTCGGGGGCGCCCGCGCCGGCGGGCAGGGTGAGCAGCGTCGCCCCGCCCGCGACAGCGAGCGCCGCGCCGAGCGCGAGGGATATCCGTCGTTTGGTGTTCCGTGTGCCGTGAAGTGGCATGCCCAGGGAGCCTTTCGCTGGTGGCGGTTGACCGATCCGGTGTCGGACCGATCGAATCCTTGTCGGATTGCCGTGTACGGCTCAAGTGGCATGTCGTTCTGTGACGGACACAACACCGCTGAGGGACAGTCACCCCACGCGCCCGACCGCGCCCCCGCGACCACCCGCGCGGCGTCCAAGCGGCGTCCACCCGGCGCCCGCACGCCGTCCGCGCGGCACCCCGCGCCGGCCTCTCCGGCGCGGGACTCAGCTGGTCAGCTCGATGAGGCGCTGGACCGTGCGCCAGTTGCGCCCCGTCATGGTCAGCCGGGGCCGCACGCCTTCCAGCGCGGGCACCAGTTTGCTGCGGCCCATCCCGTGCGGGAAGTGGCAGTAGACGGCACGTCCCACGTGCCGGTACTCCTCGGGCGCGAAGGCGTCCGCGTCCAGGGCCGCGAAGTGGTCGGCGGCCGGCTCCTCCTCGATGAACAGCACCAGCAGCTTGGCCGGATCCAGCTCCGCCACGGGGAGGGGGCAGGCCGCCGCGACGGCCCGCAACTCCTCACCCGTCCGCACCAGAGCGGGCACCTCCACGCCGAACCGCTCGGCGACGGCCCGCTCCAGTACGGGGCGCGGGTCCTCCTCGTCCGCGGTGAACACCGCGTTGCCGCTCTGCAGGTAGGTGCGCACGTCGCCCCACCCGAGTTCGGCCATGACCGTGCGCAGCTCGGCCATGGGCACCTTGTTGTGCCCCCCGACATTGACCCCTCGCAACAGCGCGGCATACCTCGTCATGCCGTACACCGTATGTGCCGCGGCGGTTGCGTGGGGCTACGAGACAGGACGGGAGTCCGCCCAGAAGTGGTCGAACTCCTCGCGGTACAGCGGGAAGAGCGCCCCCTCCACGTCGTAGTCGCCGGACACGTGGCGGCCCGGGCCGCGCAGGACGAACGCCGGGGTCTCCATGCCGCGCGCGTGGCGCAGGTAGGACTGGACGACGGCCAGGCCGTCGGAACCGTCGCCGTCGACCAGGTAAGCGCTGAAGCGCGGGGTCTCGTCGAAGACGTGGATCTCGAACGCCCCGTCGTCCCGCAGCCGGGAGCGCACCCGCCGCATGTGCAGGATGTTGGTCTCCACCGAGCGGGCCAACTCGCCCTTCTTGAGGCCCAGCTCCCGCTCCCTGCGCCGCAGCGCGCTGCTCGCCGGGTTCATGAACAGCAGCCGCACCCGGCATCCTGCCTCGGCCAGCCGCACGAGCCGGCGCCCGCTGTAGTTCTGCACCAGCAGGTTGAGCCCGATGCCGATGGCGTCCAGCCTGCGCGCCCCGGCGAACAGGTCCTCTGCGGGCAGCTGACGTTGCAGCCGTACGCGGTCCGCGTGGACACCGACCACATCCGCGAACCGGTCTCCGACCAGTTCCTCGACGGCGTCGACGGGCAGCCTCTCCCCCGAGGCGGCACCCCGCGGCGCCGCGCCCAGCACCTCCAGCAGCCTGCGGCACATCCGTTCGGCCTGCGCGAGCACCGTCTCGGACAGCGCGCGGTTGCGTGCCACCGCGCTGCGGGCGACCTCCAGCTCGTCCAGCGCCAGCTCCACCTCCCTGCGGTCGGCGAAGTACGGCTCGAAGCAGGGCCAGTGCTGCACCATCAGCTCGCGCAACTGCGGCAGGGTGAGGAAGGAGATCAGGGTGTCGTCCGCCGGATCGAGCAGATAGCCCTTGCGGCGGCTCACCTCCCGCACGGCGACGGCCCGCTGCACCCACTCCTGCCCCGCGGGGCCCGCGGCGGCGATGACCCACTCCTCGCCGTGCACCGGCTCGTAGATCGGCCGCAGCACGGCGGAGACGACCGCGCGCATCCGCTGTTCGACCAGATTCAGCCACACGTAGGCGCGCCCGGCGCGCTGCGCCCTGGTGCGCACCTGCGCCCAGTCGTTCTCGTCCCACCCCACGTCCGCGCCGATCTCCATGGGGCGGGCCAGCGGAACGGCGCCCGGCTGGAGCCCGGCCTCCCCCAGCCCGCTCCGGGGCGGTACGCCCGCTTCCCAACCGCCCGGCGGGTCGTCGGCCGTTCCGTCCTGCGCGGCGGCTCCGCCGCCGTCCGGCCCCTCACCGCCGTCACCTGGGGGGAGTTCAAACCCTCCCGAGCCCAACTGCGCACCGCCTTCCGCACCCCGGTCCGACCCCCGCTGTTCGATCAAGGAAGACTACTGCGGCCCTCTCACAGCCGCACCCGTAACCCCTGTCAACTTCGGGTGCCCGTACGCGCGCACGGGCTCGGATGACGGCCGGGTCCCCCCGCGGTCCGCCGCGCACCGCACGGTGCCGCAACGAGGTGACGACGGGGAAGAGACACTCCTGTGCAGGTCCTGCCGGGGCGCGCGCATCCCTTGCGGGTACGGAACGCCCCGACAAGGCCCCGTACTACCGTCTCGGGCACGCTCCGCGCTACCGCACCGACACGACCGGCACGGGGAATTCACCGCTGATCCCCAGGCGCCGCGTCCGCCGGCCGGCCACCGCCGCGGGCACGTGCGGCGCGGCTCTCCACGGCGGCGCGCCTCTCGGCGCGTTCACCCGGCCGACGAGGCGGGCGCGAGCGCGCCGCCGTGCCCTTCCCGCGCCCTCTCAGGACGAGCCGCCCAGGCGAGCGCGCACGCCGCGGCGGCGGTGCCCACCGCGACCCCGAAGGCGGCGCCGGGACCGTACCCCTCGGCCACGGGGCCCGCGGCCATCAGGGCGAGGGCCTGGCCGCCGATGTCGCCGCTGGTCATGAACGCCATCGACTCGCCCAGCCTGGAGGCGGGAACCACCCGTTCCGTGAGGGAGAACAGCGTGATCAGGTGCGGGGCGTAGGCGCTGCCGAGGATCACCACCACGACGTACAGCCACCCCAGGCTGTGCACCACCAGCAGCGGCAGGGCCAGCACCAGGGCGGCACATGTCGCCGCGCGCCACCGGACCGTGAGCGTCACGGCGGGTGGCACCGAGGCCATGGCGAGCCCCACCACGGCACTCATCACGCCCATCGCGGCGTAGACCAGCCCCGACTGGCCGGGGGCGCCCAGGTCCTCGGTGAGCGCCGTGATGCCCGCCTGGCAGGCCCCGAACATGGCGCCCTGCAACGCCGCGGAGGAACGCAGCGCGTAGACGGTGCCGCGCCGCCGCCTCGCGCGCCCGAACTCGGCACCCGTCAGGGCGCTGCCCTCGGGCCGGGGTTCTCGGAGGCCGCCGCCCTGAGGAGGGGTGCCCCTGCGGACACCGCCCGCCGGTGCGACGGCCCGCGCCGTCGGATGCAGCGCGAAGGCGACGCCGCACACCGCGAGGAGCGCCGCCGCCAGACCGAGCGCGACCGCCGGGTGCGCCACCGTCGCGGCGACGCCCACCAGCGCGGGGCCGAGCACGAACGAGGTCTCGTCCAGGGTGCCTTCCAGCGACAGCACCCCCGACACCGTGCGCTCGTCCGCTCCCGCGTGCCGGGCGAGCGCGACCATGCGGGAGCGCGACAGCGGGCCCACCTGCGGCACGCTCACTCCGACGAGGACCCCGAGCGCCGCCAGGCCCGCGGTCGGCGCGTGGCCGAGCGCCCCGGTGACGAGCCCGGTGACGGCGCACGCGTTCAGGAGGGCGGCGACCAGCACGACCGGACGCTGTCCAAGCCGGTCGGCCAGTCGCCCGACCACGGGCCCACCCACCGTCTGTCCAGCCGCCAACGCGCCCCCCACCAGACCTGCGGTGGCGAGGCTGCCGCTGGTACGTGCCACCAGCAGCAGCGAGCCGAGCTGGCACATCGCGGTCGGCAGCCGTCCCAGGAACGAGACGGCGGGCAGGAGTGGCCCCCCTCCCAGGCCGATCACCGTGCGGTATGTCGTCACCAGTGCTCCAGCCATCGCCCGACGCTACCCGCGTGGATCACCCCCCGGCACGGACAGGACGCACGAAATGGACCCGGGTGGGTACGTACGTTCGCATGACACGCCGGCGTTCCGTCCGCGCCCCGATGCCTCGGCCCCTCGTCCCCTCGTCCCCTCGTCCCGGCCCCGGCCCCGGCCTCGTCCCCGTCCCCGCCGCGGGGGAACCGGCGCGCGCCACCGTCAGGACCGCGCCGCTGCACGGGCGGCCCTCACTCGGTCACGTGAGTGGCCGCTCCCCGGTCAGCAGGCGGAGGAAGGCGTGCGCCGCGCCCGTCGGCTCGGACCGGCAGAAGGCCGTCACCGGGCGGCGCCAAGGCGGCCCGACACCGACCAGTTGGTCCTCGGGAACGAGCGAGGTCGCCAGGTGGGCGGAGACCAGGCAGACGCCCGCGCCCGCCGCGGCCATGCGCGCGGCCGTCGTGGGATGCTCGACGCGCACGGCGGTGAGCGGAGAGAACCCCGCCTGTCCGCAGACCAGGTCGAGGAACTGCTGTCCTTCGATCCACGGCTCCATCCCGCACCGCACCCAGCCGCGGTCGGCCAGCTCCTCAAGACGCACCGGCTCGCCGCCGTCTGCCCCACGCCCGCACAGCGGGTCGCCGGGCGGGACGACGAGCACCACCTTCTCCTCGCCGATCTCCCAGGAGGGGCCCGGCCAGTCGGGCAGCCGGTAGCCGACGGCGAGGTCGGCGATCCCGCGGGCCATCCGCTCCCGCAGCTCGTCCTCCGTCACGTACTCGCGCAGCCGCAGCTCCACGGCGGGGTACAGCCGCCGCATCCGCGCGATCGCGTCCGTCAGGACACCCACGGCCAGCCCGTGCACGGTCGCGATCTGGAGTTCGCCACCGCAGGATCCGGCCGCGGCCCGCGCGGCGCGGCGGGCCTGCCGAGCGCTGCGGACGGCCAGTTCGGCGTCCGGCAGGAACGCCCGCCCCATGGGCGTGAGCCGCACCCCGCGCGGCAGCCGCTCCAGCAGCGGGCCGCCCACCTCCCGTTCCAGGGCCTTGATCTGGTGCGAGAGCGCCGACTGCGTCACGTGCAGCGCCTCGGCGGCGCGGGTGAAGGACGTCTCCTCGATGACCGTGACGAGATACTCCATCTGCCGCAGACTCACGAGCCGCCCCCCGCCTGTCCATGAGCGCTGTTCATCGCGTCCATAGAAGCATTGCGTTGGACTCATCGACCAGCCGGGGATGAGGCTGGGCCCATGAGCGGGAACAGCACAGATGTGATCGTCATCGGCGGTGGAACGGGCGGCTACAGCACGGCTCTTCGCGCCGCACACCTCGGTCTGGACGTCGCGTTGATCGAGCGCGATCTGGTCGGGGGCACCTGTCTGCACCGGGGCTGCGTGCCGAGCAAGGCGATGCTGCACGCCGCCGAACTGGTCGACGGGGTGTCCGAGGCACGCGAGCGGTGGGGCGTGAAGGCGACGCTGGACGGCGTCGACTGGGGCGCGCTGGTCGCCACCAGGGACGACATCGTCTCGCGCAACCACAAGGGCGTGGAGGGCCAACTGGTCGAGGCCGGCGTCACCGTGGTGCGGGGAACCGCCACGCTGGCCGGTGCGCGGGAGGTCGACGTCACCACCACGGCACGCGGAGACGCCACGGCGCACGGGGCAGGTCAGCGGTGGACGGCGCGGCGCGGTCTCGTGCTGGCGACCGGCTCCAGGCCGCGGACGCTGCCGGGGCTCGACCCCGCCGGGGCGCACATCGTCACCAGCGACGACGCGCTCTTCGCGCCGGGCCTGCCGCACAGCGTGCTGGTGCTGGGCGGCGGCGCGATCGGTGTCGAGTACGCCTCCTTCCACCGTTCCATGGGCGCCGAGGTCACGCTGGTGGAGGCCGCCGGGAGGCTGCTGCCCCTGGAGGACGAGGACACCAGCCGCCACCTGACCCGCGCGCTGAAGAAGCGCGGCATCACCGTACTGACGGGCGCCAGGCTGCTGGACGCCCACCGCGTCGGGCCTGGCGTCGAGGCTCGCGTCCAGCCGGCCAGGGGCGACGCGGCGACGCTCGCCGCGGAACGGCTGCTGGTCGCGGTGGGGCGGGTTCCGGTCACCGACGGGCTGGGGCTCGGGGCGGCGGGGCTGACGACCGACGCGCGGGGGTATCTGCCGCCCGCGCGCTGGGACGCCTTCGAGACGGCCGCCAGCGGCATCCACGTCGTCGGCGACCTGCTGCCGCCGCCCTCCCTGGGGCTGGCGCACGCCTCGTTCGCGGAAGGGCTGGTCGTCGCCGAGACGCTGGCAGGCCTGGCGCCACGCCCCGTGGACTACGCGGCCGTGCCGCGCGTGACCTACTCCAGCCCGCAGACGGCCTCGGTCGGCCTGAGCGAGGCGGAGGCCCGCGCGGCGGGGTACGAGGTGCGTGCCAACGTGATGCCGCTGACGGCCACGGCCAAGGGCATGGTCCACGGCCAGGGCGGCATGGGGAAGGTCGTCGCCGAACGGGGCGGCGAGGGGCGGGTGCTGGGCGTCCACCTGGTGGGCCCGCACGTCTCCGAGATGATCGCCGAGTCCCAGCTCGCGGTCGCCTGGGACGCCTCACCGGCGGACATCGCCCAGCACATCCACCCGCACCCCACGCTGAGCGAGGCGGTCGGCGAAACGTTCCTCACGCTGGCCGGAAGGGGCCTGCACCAGCACGCGTGACGGCGGCCCGGAGCCCGGCTCAGGTCACCGGGTCACCGGGTCACCGGGTGCCCCGGTCACCGGGGCACGGCCGCCCTGTGGGACTCGTCGTCCGCGCTCGGCCCGCCGCGCTGCACCAGGTGCGGGTCGGACAGGTCGCCGTGGGCCGCCGCCCCCGGCGCGCGCTTCGTCGCGGACGACGGCAGGAACGAGGCGATCAGCAAACCGAGGAGCGCGGCTCCCGAGGCGATGAGGAAGGCGGTGCGGAAGCCGTCCAGGTTGGGCACGCGTGCCGCGCCGAGCGGGCTGCTCATGCGGGCGAGGACGACGCCGACCACGGCGCTCGACGTCGAGGTGCCGATCGACCGCATCAGCGTGTTCAGCCCGTTGGCCGCGCCGGACTCGGACGGGTCCACGGCGCCGAGGATGAGCGCGGGCATCGCGGAGTAGGCGATGCCGATGCCGACGCCGATCAGCACGGACAGCAGCACGGTCTGCCACACGGCACTCAGCAGCACCGTGCCCAGCAGGTAGGAGGCGGCGAGGATCACCAGGCCGGTCATCAGCGACACCTTGGGCCCCCGCGCCTGGGACAGCCGCGCCGACAGCGAGGAGACGAGCATCATCGCGACGCCCATGGGCGCCACGCACAGCCCGGAGACGACCATCGACTGGCCCAGCCCGTAGCCGGTGGCGGCGGGCAGCTGGAGGATCTGGGGCAGCACGAGGGTGAGCGCGTAGAAGGCCAGCCCGACCATGATCGAGGCGAGGTTGGTCAGCAGGACCTGGCGGCGGACCGAGGTCCGCAGGTCCACGAGCGGGTCCTTGATGCGCAGTTCCAGCAGGCCCCACGCCAGGAAGATCAGCGCGGAGGCGCCCCACAGGCCCAGTACCGCCGGACTGCCCCAGCCCCAGTCGCCGCCCTTGGAGATGGGCAGCAGCAGGGTCACCAGACCGGCGGTGAGTCCCAGGGTGCCCAGGACGTCGAACCTGCCCGGGGTCCGCAGCGGGGACTCGGGCACCAGGAGGAACACCAGCACCATGGCCACCACGCCGATGCCCGCGGCGCCGAAGAACAGCACGTGCCAGTCGGTGTACTGGGCGATCCACGCGGCCAGCGGCATCCCGAGCGCGCCGCCCACGCCGAGCGAGGAGCTCATGAACGCCATGGCGGAGCCGAGCCGTTCGGGTGGCAGCTCGTCCCGCATGATGCTGATGCCCAGCGGGATGGCTCCCATGGCGAAGCCCTGCACGGCCCGCCCGGCCACCATCGGCACCAGCGCGGAGGTGAAGGCGCAGATCAGCGAGCCGAGGACCATCAGCCCGAGGCTGAGGAGCACGATCCGCCGCTTCCCGTACAGGTCACCGAGGCGCCCCATGATCGGCGTCGCGACAGCGCCCGACAGCAGCGTGGAGGTGATCACCCACGAGGCGTTGGATGTGGACGTGTCCAGCAGGGTGGGCAGTTGGGCGACGACCGGCACGATGAGTGTCTGCATGACGGCGACGGAGATCCCGCCGAACGCCAGGACAGGCACCAGCCACCGTCCGCCTCCCGGGCCCCGGGCCCCCGCTTCCCCCTCGGTGCGTATGTGCGCCCCGGCACTCGCTCCCACGCTCTCCCCCACGCGTCGACCCCGCCCTTTCGCTCTTCTGCTGTGTACGTACCGCTGTCTACCACTCACGTGCAGCGTACAAATGAACTGCCGGGGGCCGACCCGTATTCCGCGGGGAGAGACGAGGCACACAACGCGCCCCCGCGCGTTTCTCGCGCCGCGCCGCGCACCGCCCTCCCGCGGTCTCGCGATGCGCCTCGGCGGGTGACGCGCGCGGCGCCCTGCGGCGGGAGGGCTGTGCGGTACCTCAGTCGGTGCTCTCGCGCGGGACCAGCTTCAGCGAGACCGAGTTGATGCAGTAGCGCTGGTCCGTCGGGGTCGGGTAGCCCTCCCCCTCGAAGACGTGTCCGAGGTGGGAGCCGCAGCGGGCGCAGCGGACCTCGGTGCGGGCCATGCCCAGGGAGCGGTCGGTCAGCAGCTCGACGGCCTCGCTCTGCGCGGGGTCGTAGAAGCTGGGCCAGCCGCAGTGGGAGGCGAACTTGGTGTCGGAGCGGAACAGCTCGGCGCCGCACCCCCGGCACTGGTACACGCCGGTCGTCTCCGTGTCGTTGTACTCGCCGGTGAACGGCCGCTCCGTACCGGCCTCGCGCAGCACGTGGTACTCCTCGGGCGTCAGCTCCGCCCGCCACTGCTCGTCGGTCCTGTCGACTTCGTATGCCATCTCGGCTCGCTCCTCGGTGCTCACTCTGCCAGCTTGGCGAGGATCCGGGGCCCCAGCTCGGTGACGTCCCCGGCCCCCATGGTGAGAACGAGATCACCGGACTCCGCCATTCCCGCCACGGCGGCCACCGCGTCCTCGGGCGCGTCGACCCCGCGCACCGCGGCCCCCGCCGCCTGCGCCGCGTCGGTGATCAGCGCGCTGGTGACGCCCGGGATCGGGTCCTCGCGCGCGGGGTAGATCGGCAGCACGACCGACCCGTCGGCCAGCGCGAGCGCCTCGCCCATCTCCTTGCCGAGCTCCTGGGTGCGGCTGAAGAGGTGCGGCTGGAAGACGACCAGGATCCGCCCCTCCCCCGCGCCGCCGCGGATGGCCTCCAGGTCGGCGGCCATCTCGGTGGGGTGGTGGGCGTAGGAGTCGATCACCTGCACGCCGCCGGTGAGCCCCTTGAGCTGGAGCCTGCGCTTGACGCCCGTGTAGGAGCCCAGCGCCCGCGAGAGATCGCCCGCCGGTACGCCGAGCGCCGCGCCCGCCGTGAGCGCGGCCACCGCGTTGAGCGCGTAGTGCCTGCCGGGGACCGAGACGCCGAAGGTCAGCTCCTCGCCGTCGAGCACCACGGCGACCTCGCTGGTCAGCCCCTTCGGGGTGATCCGCTGGACCCGCACGTCGGCGTCCTCCGCCTCCCCGTACGTACGCACCGTGAGATTGCGGTCACTCTCGGCCCGCAGGCGGCGCGTGAGTTCCCGCGCGCCCTCGTGGTCGGCGGAGACGACGAGCGTGCCGCCCTCCGCGATCCGCCCGGCGAAGAGGCCGAAGGACTCGTAGATCTCCTCCATGGACGCGTAGTTCGCGTGGTGGTCGAGTTCGACGTTGAGCACGATCGCCACCTCGGGCGCGTACCTGTGGAAGCTGCGGTCGCTCTCGTCCGCCTCGGCCACGAAGATCTCACCCGTGCCCTGGTGGGCGTTCGATCCAGGACCCTCCAGATCGCCGCCGATCGCGTACGAGGGGTCCAGGCCCAGGTCGGCCAGGCTGACGGCGAGCATCGAGGTCGTCGTCGTCTTCCCGTGCGTGCCGGCCACGGCCAGCGGCCGCAGCCCCACCATCAGCGCGGCGAGCGCGTCGGCGCGGTGCAGCACCGGCAGGCCCCGCCGCCTGGCCTCGGCCATCTCCGGGTTGTCCTCGCGGATCGCGCTGGAGACCACGACCACGGTCGCGTCGGGGGCCAGGTGTCCTGCGGCGTGCCCGATGTGCACGGTGACGCCGAAACCACGCAGCGCG
Organism: Streptomyces diacarni; assembly: GCF_003323715.1. Taxonomy (GTDB): domain Bacteria; phylum Actinomycetota; class Actinomycetes; order Streptomycetales; family Streptomycetaceae; genus Streptomyces; species Streptomyces diacarni. The sequence continues at coordinate 190,918 of NZ_QOIN01000036.1, read as the reverse complement.
TCAGCCGTCGCGGACTCCCGCGCGTCGCTGCCCGCGACCCGCGCACCCCGCACCGCCAGGATCTTCGCGATACCGGACATCCCCGCGCCGCCGACCCCGATGAAGTGCGGCCGCTCCATGGCGGAAGGGAGGGAGGGAGTGACGGCAGCGGTCATACGTGCGTCTCCTGGCTGGCTCAACAACGGACTGCGGAACGCGCCCAGCCTATGCGGTACGGCCCCGCCGCCACGCCGGCCCTCACTCCTCGTTGTGCGCGAACAACTTCAGCACCGGCACGCCCACCTTGTGCCGGGCCCGCGAGGCCCAGTCCCGGTGGAAGAACTCCTCCACCAGGTGGGGGGCCGTCAAGACGATCACCTCGTCGGCGCGGGTCTGCTCCGCGACGGACTTGAGGACGTCGAGAGGGTGCTCGTCGACGATCTGCCCGACCGCCTCGGACCCCGCGTCTCTGAGCCGTTTGAGGGAGAGCTCGAGGAACTGTTCGGCGGGCCCGACGGCCTCGCCGCCCTCGGGCTCCTCCCCCTCGTGCACGACCTGGTCCAGTTCCCCGAGGGCCACGTCGTCCAGCGCCCGCAGCAACCTGTCCTGGTCACCGCGCGGCTGGAGGAGGACGACGAAGGAGACGGGCTCCTCGCCGTGCAGCGTCGCCACCATCTCCACGTCGGTCTGCACCAGCGGCTTCTCGATCATCAGCACTGTCGTGATCACGACGGGCGCCCCTTCTCCTGTCGGAAAGAAACCATCCTGCGCTTGTCAGTCTGCCCAGCAGGACGAAAAGCGGAACGTCTCATTCCGCTCGATCCGTGCCGGTCCGCGCCCTGCGGTACCGCGTGAACAGGAACCCGCCCTCCTCCAACACCCCTTCGAGCGTGAACTCGTCCGGGTCCGGCAGCAGGGGCCCGTTCATGATCCGCGGAGCCGGGCCCGCCACGATCCGCGGGGCGATCGACACGCACAGCTCGTCGAGTACCCCGGCGACGGCGAACTCCCCCAACAGCTTCGGGCCGCCCTCCGTCAGCTGCCGCCGCAGGCCCCGCGCGGCCAGCGCCGCGGGCACCCGCACCGGATCCACCGCCGCCCCCTCCCCCACGAAGACCACCTCGGCGCCCGCCCGACGCGCCTCCGCCACCCGGTCCTCGGGCGCGCCCCGCCCGGTCAGCAGCAGCGTCGGCACGACGGGCTCGGTGAACAGCGGCTGCGTGAAGTCCAGCTCCAGACCTGCGCTGACGACGGCGATCGCGGGCACCGGCGCCTGCCCCAGCGCGGCGCGGCGGTCGGCGAAGCCCGAGCGCCGCTTCGCCGGGCGGTACCCCTCCTGCCGCACGGTCTGCGCGCCGACGACCACGACGTCCGCCAGCGCCCGCAGCACCCCGAAGATCCGCATGTCGGCCTTGCACGAGAGCGGCTGGGAGCGGCCCTGGTGGTGGATGGCGCCGTCCAGCGAGGCCACCATGTTGCCGCGCAGCCACGCGTCGGCACCGCCGGACCCCTCGCCCAGCGGCGGGTAGGCGTACTCCTCGGCGATCTCCTCGACGCTCCACTGGGGAGCGGTCCTGCGGTCGGTACTCGGGTGGAACAGGCGTCGCATGGGCCGCAGTGTGGCACGGCGCACGCCGGGCGGGCGGCACACCGCCCGCACTCGGCCGACTAGCATGACAATCGTGTCAACGACCGAAGCGCACATATCCCCAGCTGGCTCCGGGCCCGCCTGCGCCGCAGAGGACGGGGCTCCCGTCGCGCTCGCCGACCGCGAGCCGCACGTCCCGGCACAGCAGCTGGTGGCCGAGATGGTGCCGCCACCACGCTTCGACGGTGTGCGCTTCGCCACATACCTTCCCGATCCCGCGCAGCCCAGCCAGACCGAAGCCGTCCAGGTGCTGAGCGCGTTCGCCGACGGCCTCGGCGGCGGAACGGGCCGTACGGCCGGCGCACGCAGGCGCTGGTTCCGGCGCGAGCCCAAGCAGCAGGCCCCCGAGGGCCCGCGCGGCGTCTACCTGGACGGCGGGTACGGCGTCGGCAAGACGCACCTGCTCGCCTCGCTGTGGCACGCGGCCCCGGCCGCGCCCGAGCGCAAGGCGTTCGGCACCTTCGTGGAGCTGACCAACCTGGTGGGCGCCCTCGGCTTCCAGCAGACCGTCCGCACCCTGGCAGAACACCAGCTGCTGTGCATCGACGAGTTCGAACTGGACGACCCCGGCGACACAGTGCTGGTCTCCAGCCTGCTGTCACGGCTCGTGGACAACGGCGTGGCGCTGGCCGCTACCTCGAACACCCTGCCGGGCAAGCTCGGCGAAGGGCGGTTCGCGGCCGCCGACTTCCTCCGCGAGATCCAGGGCCTGTCCGCGCACTTCCGCACGCTGCGCATCGACGGCGAGGACTACCGCCACCGCGGGCTGCCCGAGGCGCCGAAGCCGCACACCGACGACCAGGTCACCCGCGCCGCCCAGCGGACCGCCGGCGCCTCGCTCGACGCCTTCCCCACCCTGCTCGGCCACCTCTCGCGGGTCCACCCCAGCCGGTACGGCGAACTGGTCAAGGGCGTCGACGCGGTCTGCCTCACGGGCGTGGCCCCGGTGCCCGACCAGTCGACGGCCCTGCGCCTGGTGGTGCTCGCCGACCGGCTCTACGACCGCGAAGTGCCCGTCGTCGCCGCCGGGGTGCCGTTCGACCAGCTGTTCAGCGAGGACATGCTGCAGGGCGGCTACCGCAAGAAGTACTTCCGGGCGATATCCCGGCTGACCGCACTCGCCCGGGACGGCAAGGCGCTCGCGGACGCGTAGCAGTCAGTGCGCGGCCCTCAGTGCGCAGTAATCGGTCGCGCGGCAATCAGTTGCGTCCTGGGCGGTGTGGGCACCTCGGCGTGCGTGGTACACACACTCGGGTCACCTGTCCGCCAACAGGAGAGAGTGCCCGATGCCCACGACACGACGCCAAGCGCTGGCAAGAACCGGAGCCGTTGGGGCGGCCGTCGCCTTCAGCGGCGCGCTCTCGGAATTGTTCACAGGGACCGCCGCGGCCCAGGCCACCGGCGGCAGCGCGGGTTACGGCCCGCTCGTCCCCGACCCCGACGGACTGCTCGACCTGCCCGAAGGCTTCCGCTACAAGGTTTTGTCCACCGAGGGCGACCGGCTCCGCTCCGGTGAGGGCAAGGTGCCCAGCAACTGCGACGGCATGTCCGCCTTCCCCGCGCGCCCCGGCCACGGCCACGGCCACGGCCACGGCAAGGGTCACGGCCACGGGAAGGGCCACACCTGGCTCGTCCGCAACCACGAGAACCGCAAGGACTCACGCGTCCCGGTACCCACCGTCGAGGGGCTGACCTACGACCCCGAGGGCGAGGGCGGCTGCACCGTCCTCGAACTGGACGGCGACAACGACGTGCTGACCGAACGCGTCGGCATCGCGGGCACCTCCACCAACTGCGCGGGCGGCCCCAGCCTGTGGGACACCTGGCTGACCTGCGAGGAGACGGAGTTCACCGCGGGCGAGGAGGGCTACACCAAGGACCACGGCTTCGTCTTCGAGGTCGGCTTCGACATCCGCCGCCCCACCTCGGTCGAGCCGCTGAAGGACATGGGCCGCTTCCAGCACGAGGCCGTCGCCTTCGACCCGCACAGCGGCGTCGTCTACGAGACCGAGGACGCCTTCGACGCGCCGTTCGGCCTCTTCTACCGCTTCCTGCCCCGCAAGCCCCGGGGCGGCCACGGCTCGCTGCACGCGGGCGGCACGCTGGAGGCCATGCGCGTGCCCGGCGTGGCCGACCTGTCCTCCGTCACCGAGACAGGAACCACCTTCGAGAACATCGAGTGGGTCGAGGTTCCCGACCCGGTGGCCAAGGAAACCCCCATCCGCTTCCAGGACTTCGGCAAGGGCGGCATCACCCACGCCCAGAAGCTGGAGGGCTGCTACTGGGGCGGCTCCTGCGTCTACTTCGTCTCCAGCTACGCGCGCAGCTCCGAGGGGTCGCAGCGCGACCACTTCGGGCAGATCTGGCGGTACGACCCGCGGCGCCGCCGCCTCACGCTCGTCATCCTCTTCGGCCCCGACACCGACGTGCAACTGCCGGGCGAGGAGCCCGACAACATCTGCCTCGCGCCCAGCGGGGGCCTGATGGTGTGCGAGGACGGCGCCGGCGCCCAGCACGTCTTCGGCCTCACCCGGCACGGCACCGTCTACCCGATGGCGCGGGGCGCCCAGAACATCGGCACCCCCGAGGAGCCGGAGTGGGGCGAGTTCGCGGGCGTCACCTTCGCCCCCGACGGACGCACCATGTACGTCAACTGCTACACGCCCGGCACCACCTTCGCGGTGACCGGGCCCTGGCGGCACTGACACCGCCCCGCCCCCGGGGGAGTTCCCGGGGGCGGGCTGTCACGGGCGGCGGGCCGCCACGGCGCAGGCGGCGCACGCGGCGAGCCCCGCCACCCCCAGCGCGCACAGCAGCGGCACCCACGGCACGTCCACGCTTCCCCGCGCCGAGGCGCGGGACAGCGCGCCGACCGCCGCACGCGCCGGCGAGGCGCCCGCCACCAGAGCCGCGACCGTCCCCAGCACGGACGCCGCCACCGCGTAACCCCGCGACCTGACCAGCGGGCGGTTGCACAGCACGCCCACGGCCGTCCCCACCAGCACGCACGTGAGGATCCCGCACACGCCGGCCACCACCGCGGACGCGGCGGGGACGGCGTCCCCGCCGTCCGTGCTCCCCCGGCTGCCCACCGCCGTGACGAGGCCCACCGCCGCCGCTCCCAGCACGGCGGCCGCCACCGCACCGGCCGCGACACCCCCGAGGTGGGCGCGGCCGGGCCCCGTGGCGGCCGCGGCGCAGTGCCGGGCCGCGGCCGGCTCGGCCGTCACGCAGACGCGCACCAGCCACACCGCGGTGGGCAGCAGCGCGGCGGCGGCGAACCCGAGGGAGTCCAGCACCGGATCGCCCGCGCGCACGCCGACCGCCAGGAGCGCCGCGTACAGCAGCAGCGGCGCGAGCCAGCGCTGGGAGCGCAGGAGTACCGCGAGCTGGTAGCGCGTCAGTGCGAGTGTCTCTCTCATCCCCGTCCCGCCTCCCCCCACCCGGAGTTCTCCTCCCGTACGGAGTCCGTCTCGCATACGGCGTGCTCCTCCTCCCGTGCGGCGTCCTCCTGCCGTACGGAGCGCACGTGCCAGCCCGGGTGTGCCGCCAGCAGGGTGCGCAGGGCCGCGTCCGAGGCGGCGGCGGGCACCGTCAGGGACAACGCACCACCCGGGGCCACCCGGCAGCGGGCACCGCTCGGCAGCCCGGCAGGCGCACCGGCACCCGGCGTCCCCCACGCCTCGATGCGGAAGTGGGGCGCCGGGGAGCGCGGTGGGGCACCGGCGCGAGCGCGCGGAACGCCCTGGTCCCTCTCCACCCGGCCGTCCGCCGCGACCCGTACGACGGCGTCCGCGTCCGCCGCCAGCCGTGCGGGGTCGTGATCCACGAAGACCACCGCTCCGCCCTCGGCGACCCGCTCGCGCACCACCTCGTCGAGGACCGCGCGGGCCGGCTGGTCGAGACCGGTCCACGCCTCGTCGAGCACCAGCAGGGGAGGACGCCCGACGAGGGCCTGGGCCACGGCCACCTTCTGGCTGCTGCCCTTGGACAGCTCCCGCATACGCGTGCCCGCGTACCGGTCCGCGCCGAGGCGCTCCAGCCAGCGCGTGCCCTCCCGGGCGGCCGCACGCCCGCGCAGCCCGCGCACGCGCCCCAGGTGGGTGACGTATGCGGCAGCGGTCAGCGGCAGGGCGGCGGGGAAGCGTTCGGGGACGTATCCGCGCACCCCGGGCAGCCCCCGCACCCGGCCCGCGCTCGGGGCCTCGATTCCGGCGAGCAGCCGGAGCAGGGTGGACTTGCCGGTGCCGTTGCCGCCTTCGACGCGCAGCAAAGTGCCCGCGCGCACCTCCAGGTCGACACCGCGCAACACCCACGTCCCGCCCGCCCGGTACCGGCGCCCCACGTCGTCCAGCGTGACAGCCCAGCTCATGGGGGTCACGCTAGCCGCTGGCAGACTGACCAGGTGACCGATTCCCCCTCTTCGACCGCCCCGGAGCCCGCCGCGTCCTGCGAGCAGCCCGGCGCCGGGCCCGACCGCTACGTCCTCCCCCTCGTCGTCCGCATCGAGCGGACCGACCCGCCCGCACGTACGGACGCGCTCCAGACGGCGGCCCGCGCGGTACTGGCGCTGCTGTCCGATCCGCGCACGGTGGAGGAGACGGGGGCGTGGCACGCGCGCGTGCGGCGGTGGGAGGACCTGCAGATCCGCAAGGTGGTGCGGCGGGCCCGGGGCGCAGAGTGGCGGCGCACGGAACCGCTGGGCGGGCTCACGGTGACCGGCGACCGCGCCGAAGTACGCGTCTTCCCGCCGGTCCCGCTGGACGGCTGGCCCAAGGAGCTGGCGCGGCTCCAGGTCTCCGGCACCGACCTGGCGGAGACCGGACCACTACCCGCACCGGACGCCGGCACACCCGTGCTGTGGCTCAACCCCGGTCTTGAGATGTCGGCGGGCAAGGCGATGGCGCAGGCGGGCCACGGCGCGCAGCTCGCCTGGTGGCGGCTGGACCCCGCCGCGCGGGCCGCCTGGCGCGAAGCGGGCTTCCCCCTGGCGGTGCGCCCGGCACGCGACAGCGCGCACTGGCACGACCTGACCACCGGCGGGCTCCCGGTCGTCCAGGACGCCGGGTTCACCGAGATCGCCCCCGGAAAAACCGTCGCAGTCGAGGGGGGCAGCCGATGGGGCCCCCTTCCGCGCGAAGCGCGGCAGTAGCGCGCGGCCCCGCGCCGCTCTTCGCGGTGCTGTGGGTGCGGTGGGGCCCGCGGGCACCGTCCGCGCCGGTCGAGTTCGGCTGCGGGCTGGTACTGGCCGGGCTCTCCCACGTGCTGCTCGTCCTGCCCGCGATGCAGCCCGGCAAGAGCGACCCGCTGTGGCTGCTGGGCAGTTTCGCGTTCTCGCCATCGGCGAACTGCTGCTCTCCCCCATCGGTCTGTCGGTGACGGCTCATTGGCGCCTGCCGCGTTCGCCACCCGGATGATGGTGTTGTGGCCGGCCTCCAACGCGGCGGCCCAGGGGACATCGGCGCAGGTCGTCCACGTCTACGGCCGTGCATACGCCCGCACATCACCTGAACAGCCGAAAAAGCGGGTCAACAACCCGAAAGGACTGTAAGCCCTATGAGGGGAAAGTAACTCCGGTCCTCTGCCGCGTCTGTCGTACCCCTGACAGGTGGCCACAGATGGTGGCATCCTCCTCACTGGGCGCGATGCGCCGCGCGCGGGGGGCGCGCGAGGGGGATCGGGGTGCGGGAGATGACACAGGCGTACACACCGGGCGCGGGGCCGTTCAGCCCCGTGGGCCCCGCGGGACTGGTACCGCTGGTGGGCGAGTGCCTGGAGTTGCCGCCCGAGGCGGAGCGGCCCCTCATCGTGCTGCTCGGACCGCACGGCGCGGGCGCGAGCGAGGCGCACGGAGCGCTGCTGGCGCGGTTCGGTACGGACCGAGCGCCGTTCGCCTACCTCAACTTCGGCTCCGAACAGCCCCTGCGGCCCCGGTACGCGCTGGGCCTGATCGCACGCCAGCTGGAGCGGAAACTCGCCCGCTACCGGGTCTCGCGCTTCCCCCGGCTGACGCTCGGGCTACTGGCCTCCGACACCGACGTCGGTGACCTGAGCACCGTCTCGCGGCGGGACCAGCGCCGGGACCTCCACCGCCGCCTGAGCACGTTCGAGAACAGCGCCTTCGCGGCGCACGGCGACTATCTGTCCGGCTTCCTCCAGGTCGGCCAGTCGGCGCTGGGGCTGCCCCTCGGCATCCCCGCGGTGTTCCAGGACATGGTCCAGGGCACGGCCAGGGAGGGCGCGCGCATGGTCTCGGGCCTGCTGTCGCGGCACCGGTTCGCCGAGAGCGCGCGCTGGTACGCCGAACACCAGTCGGCCGGCGGCTCCAACCCCTGGGACGCGGTGATCGAGCTCAACCACTGGCGCCGGGGCTCCTCCGCCGAGGCGGCGACGCTCGACCGCGTCCTGTGCGCGGCGTTCCTGGAGGACCTGCGGCGCAACGCGGAGCTGTCGTTCGCACCGCCCTCGTACCTGCTGCTGCTCGACGGCTGCCACACGCACCACGGAAGGCGCTTCCTCGACCTGCTGGTCAAGGCGCGCGAGGACTCCCGTACCGCGGCCCGGCGCGCCGGCCGTCCCGAAGCGGAGGCGGGCGATCCCCTCACCGTGGCCGCCAGCGTCCACAGGTGGCTGCCGGAGTGGGGCTCGTCCACCGGCGAGCAGTGGGGCTGGTCCGCCTCCGCGCCCGACGCCGCGTCGCTGGACGACTGGCGGGCGCGCAGGCCGCGCGGGGACGGCGCCGCCTGGTATCCGCTGCGGCTGCGGGATCTGACGCTGGACGAGGTGCACTTCCAGCTCTCGGACCGGCCCCGGCGCGACGCGACGCTCACCCCGTTCGTACACCGCCTCACCTGCGGGCTGCCCCGCGCCGTGGAACAGGTGCTGACGCTGCTCGACCAGGCGGACCTGCCGTCGGGCAGCGGACACGAGCGCGAACTGTGGCTGCGCCGCCTGCCGGACAGGCCCCTGCCAGGACACTCCGCACAGGACCGGCACCGCGAGCGCCGGGAAGCGCACAGGACCGAGCGCGAGCCACCGCCCGCGGCCCCGGAGGGTGCGGGACTGGCGCAGGCCGCGCTGGGCGCTCTGCTGGCCGACTTCGACGACGCCGAACGGACGGCGCTGGCCCTGTGCGCCGCGACGCCCGACCTGTCCGTCGGGTACCGGGTGCTCGCGGGCGGCGGCGAGGCGGCGGGCACCCAGGCCGGCAGTTCCCTGTACGGCAAGGCGCACGCCGGGTTCCTGCTCGCCCCCGGACCGCGCAGCGGCCGTCTCGTGCTGCACCCCTGGCCGCGTCGGCTGCTGCTGTGGCAGCTCGCGGAACGGCCCGCCGAGTGGGTCACCGCGCACCAGCGGCTGAGCGATCACCACGCCGCCGAGGGGCAGCCGCTGCGCGCGATGTACCACCGGCTGGCCCTGCACCAGATCGGTGCGGTCACCGCCTTCCTGGTGCGGCGCCTGGACGAGGTGGACACGCCCGGATGGGTCGCCGAACTCGACGCCGTGGCCGCGGCCCCCAACCTGGTGCCCAAGGACAAGGTCTACCGCGATGTCCTGGGCCCGCTCACCCACGATCCCGCGGCGGGCAGCAGGATCGAGGCCGCGGTGCGCGCCCTGCTGGTGGCCCGATGGCTGTGGAGCGACCCGCTCACCGACCCCGAGCGGGGGCTCGGGCCGACGCTGGCGGCCCGGTTCGAGCGGCTGTCCGAGGAGCACGCCGGCAGCGACAGCCTCCACCTGCTCAACGAAGCCGACCGCTACCGCAGTTGGATTCATCCGCAGACGTGCGCAGAGGAAGGGTGAAGGCGTGTTCCGGATCACCTGGCCGCTCCACATCGTCAAGCGCGTCGCCGCGCTCGTGGTCGCCCTCGCCGTACTCGGCGTGGCGGTGCCGCTCACCTACCAGTGGGTTCAGGAGCGGCAGTCGCGCTGCGCCGACGGCGTCGTCAAGAAGGACGTCCGCAGCCGCCCCGGCGAGCAGGAGTGCGTGGGAATCAGCGACGGCTCGCACGTCTTCGCGCCGCATCTGCGGGAGGTCTCCCGGCGGATCGAGGCGGAGAACGACCGCGTGGCCGAGAAGGGCGCCCCGTACGTCAGCGTGGCGTACATGACGACGTTCACGCTCACCGACAAGGACAGCAACTCCGAGGAGTCGGTGCGGCACGAGCTGGAAGGGGCCTACCTGGCGCAGCGCCGGCACAACGCGGGCGACCTGCGGGGCTCGCCCAGAATCCGGCTGCTGATCGTCAACCCGGGCAGCGAGTCCGCGCACTGGTGGGACGTCGTCGACCAGCTCGCCGAGCGCAGGGACGCCCCCGACCGGCTGGTGGCCGTCACCGGACTCGGCCCCAGCACGAAGGAGAACAAGGCGGCGCTGCGGGCCCTGTCGCGGCACCGGATCGCGATGGTGGCCGGCACGATGACCGCCACCGACTTCCACAGCATCGACGGTTTCGTGCGCGTCGCGCCGCCCAACACCGACGAGGCGCGGGCCGCGGCGGCCTTCCTGCGCCGGGAGAAGTACCGCACGGCCGTGGTGGTGCAGGACATCGCACCGACGAACCGCTACGCCAACACCCTCGGCCCCGCCTTCGAGGAGGCGTTCGGCGACGAGGGCGGCGAGCACCGGATCGTCGCGGACGAGGAGCTGACGTTCGACTCGTCCGCGAGCACCGGCTGGGAGAACGAACTGCGCCACATGACGGGCCAGCTGTGCCAGCAGAAGCCGCAGGTCGTCTTCTTCGCCGGACGCGGCCGCCACCTCACCCACTTCCTCGACGCGCTCGCCAACCGCACCTGCACGCGAGAGGACTTCCTCGTCGTCACAGGCGACGACACCAGCAACCTGACCAGCCGCGAGCTGGAGCGCGCCTACGACACCGGCGTTGAAGTGCTCTACACCGGGCTGGCGCACCCGGACATGTGGCAGGGCAGTGCGGCGGGCAAGCGCGCGGTCTCGGCCGCGACGGCCGCCAAGTTCCGCGACGGCGGCGAGCTGGACCGCTGGTTCCCGCACGACACCCGCGACGACGGACAGGCCATCATGGCGCACGACGCGGTGCTCACGGCCGCGCGCGGCGCCGGCATGGCCGCGCAGTGGGGCGGTGAGGTGACCGGCGAGTCGGTGGGCCGCATGTTCCACAAGATGAACCTGGAGCAGCGGGTGCCCGGCGGCAGCGGCTTCCTGTCGTTCCGCAACAACGGCGATCCGCGCAACAAGGCGGTGCCGATACTGCGGCTCACGGAGAACAAACGCGCCGAGTTCATCGAGGTCTCCGCGCCGAGCGGGGCGCCCCCTGGCGACGGCCAGAAGGAGCGCGATTCCCCCGAGGCGCGCTGAGCGCGGGCCGCGGAGTCGAGGCGGCGGGAACCTCAAGTTCCGCTCTGCGCCGACGTGTGCCAGCGGCTGTTCCGTGCGTACGCGACGCGGTGTCCGCTGCCGGGCAACCACCGGTGGGACGCGCTCGACTTCGCGGGCTTCGCGCGGGAGCGGGGACGGCTCGCCCGCCGCTGGCGCGCGAGCCTGAAGCGGTGGCGGCTGACCCGGCTGGGGCCCGCACCGCGGTGACGCCCTCCCTGCGCTCTTTGGGCGGGGGCCGGGCGGTCGCCGTCGCGCGGCGTGCCGCAGGGGCCGGGCGGGGGCCGTACGAGGGGTCGTGGGCGACACCCGGGGGCGTTGCTTTACATGAGCGTATGAGCGGCTGAGCATCCGATATGAACAGCGGTGCCGCACGGCACGGCTGACGGAGTGACAGCGACCAGCGCCAGGGAGCCCACAGTGCGTGCAGCGGTGATGACGGTGGCGGCCCTGGCCCTGGCGGTCGCGCCCGCGGCACCTGTGGCGGCGGCGCCCACCGGGGACATGACGGAGGCGGCCGGGGTCGCCGCCGCCGCGGCGAAAGCGGCTCGGGCGGGGATCGAGTGGGGCACGTGCCCCGAAGCGGAACACCTGCCCGATTCCGTGGAGTGCGGGACGGTCGAGGTCCCGGTCGACTACCGCGAGCCGGACGGTGAGCGGATCCCGCTGACCCTCAGCAGGGCGCGGGCCACGGGCACGCCGGAAAAGCGGCTGGGGCCGCTCGTCTACAACCCCGGCGGGCCCGGCGGAAGCGGCATGAGCTTCCCCCTCTACCCGAGCCTCGGCGGCCTGTGGAAGCGGCTGAACGCACGGTACGACTTCGTCGGGTACGCGCCCCGCGGAGTCGGGCGCTCCGATCCGTTGTCGTGCCAGGACCCCCGGGAGTTCACCAAGGGCCCGAGCCCCTCGCCGCGCCACCCCACGGAGGCGTTCAAGGAGAAGATGAAGAAGAAGGCGGCCGCCTACGCCCGAGGCTGCGCCGAGGCCCAGCCCGAGAGGCTGCCGCACTACACGACGCCGAACAACGCCAGGGACCTGGACGTCGTGCGCGCCGCACTGGGGCAGCGGAAGCTGAGTTACCTGGGTGTCTCGTACGGGACCTACATCGGCTCGGTGTACGCGACGCTCTTCCCCGGGCACGTCGGCCGGCTGGTACTGGACAGCGTGGTCAACCCCTCGCCCGACAGCGTGTGGTACCGGGCCAACCTGGAGCAGAACCGCACCTTCGAGCGCCGCTGGGGCGACTGGAAGAGCTGGGTGGCGCGGCACCAGGACACGTACCACCTCGGGGCGACGGCCGAGGAGGTCCAGCGTGCCTTCGACGCGGCCATGGCCGCGGTACGGCGGAAGCCCGCGGGTGGGACGGTGGGGCAGAAGGAGCTGGTGGCCGCGTTTTTGAACACCGGATACGCCGACGCGCTGTGGGCACCGTACGCACGGGCGCTGTCCGCGTACCGGGCCGGGGACGACAAGCCGCTGGTGAGCCTGGCGGCGCCCGAGGAGGCGGCGGCGAAGGGCGAGGAGAACGGCAACGCCGTCTACAACGCGGTCGAGTGCCAGGACGCGCCCTGGCCGCGCGACTGGGACCGCTGGGACCTGGACAACACCGCCTCGGCGGCCGTCGCCCCGTTCAACACCTGGGAGAACGCCTGGATGAACCTGCCATGCGCCTACTGGAAGACCCGGCCCTCGCACCCCGTGAAGGTGGGCACACGGGCGGGCGAGCTGCCCAAGGTGCTGCTGGTGGCCGCGACCCGGGACGCGGCCACCCCGTACCAGGGGGCGCTGGAGACCCGGCGCAGACTCGCGGGCTCCTCGCTGGTGACGGAGAGGGGCGCGGGCAACCACGGCGTGAGCGGCGGCAACGCGTGTGTCGACGCGCACGTGGAGCGGTACCTGTTCGAGGGCAGGACGCCCGGGTTCCACGCCGAGTGTGCCGCCCGGCCCGAGCCGGAGCCCGGCGGGCGGCACCGGGCGGGGACCAAGCCGGCCTCCAACACCCGGGCCGCCCGCTGAGCGGGGCTGAGGCTTACGCCAGCCCGGCCACCAGTTCGGCGACCGGCTTGCGGCGACCGGTGTAGAAGGGGATCTCCTCGCGGACGTGCCGCCGCGCCTCGGAGCCCCGCAGGTGCCGCATGAGGTCGACGATGCGGTGCAGTTCGTCCGCCTCGAAGGCGAGGACCCACTCGTAGTCGCCCAGCGAGAACGCGGGAACGGTGTTGGCCCGCACGTCGGGGAAGCCGCGCGCCATCTTGCCGTGGTCGGCGAGCATCCTGCGGCGGTCCTCGTCCGGCAGCAGGTACCACTCGTAGGAGCGCACGAACGGGTAGACGCTCACGTAGTTGCGCGGCTCCTCCTCGGCGAGGAAGGCCGGGATGTGCGACTTGTTGAACTCGGCGGGACGGTGCAGCGCCATGTTCGACCAGACGGGCTCCAGCGCGCGGCCCAGCCTGGTGCGGCGGAAGCGGTTGTAGGCGTCCTGGAGGGCGTCCGACTCCTCCGAGTGCCACCAGATCATCACGTCCGCGTCGGCGCGCAGCCCGGAGACGTCGTAGGTGCCGCGGACCACGACGTCCTTGGCGGCGAGCTGACCGAACAGCTCCTCCACCTCGTCCGCGTACCCGGCACGGTCCTCGGGCAGCACGTCGCGCAGCTTGAAGACGGACCAGAGGGTGTAGCGGATGACCTCGTTGAGGTCCTTGGCCTTCTTGCCCGCGTTGGGGGCCTTGGGCTGTGCGTCGGTCATGGCTCTCTTCTCTGCTCTCGTTCGCCGGTCTCCCCTGCCTGGGGGACCGTCCGGTCGGCGGGGTTGGCGGGGTGCTGCACGAGGTGCCGGGCCGCGCGGCGGCCCGCCGCGACACAGGCGGGGATGCCCACGCCCTCGTAGACCGCGCCGGCGACGGCCAGCCCGGGGACCCGGGCGACGGCTTCCTTGATCTGCGACACGCGTTCCAGATGCCCCACCGGATACTGCGGCAGGCCGCCGCGCCAGCGGGTGACCAGCGTGTCGACGGGTCGGGCACGCAGCCCGGTGGCGGCGCGCAGGTCGCCCAGGGACAGCTCGACCAGTTCGGCGTCGTCCCTCTCCAGCACCCGTTCCTCGCCGTGCCGGCCGAGCGAGGTGCGCAGGACGAACAGACCGGGATCCTGCTCGGCGACCCAGCCCCACTTGCGGGTGGAGAAGGTGGCGGCCTTGATCGCGTGCCCGTCCACCGGTGGCACCAGGAAGCCGCTGCCGTCCGGCAGACCGTCGCAGTCGGCCCGCCGGAAGGCCAGGGTGACCAGCGCCATCGAGGCGTACGCGACCTGGTCGAGACCGGCGGCGGCGTCCGGTGCGTGCGGGCCCAGCAGGCGGGCCGCCGCGGGCGCGGGTACGGCCACCACGACCGCGTCCCCGCGCACCGTGCCGTGGTCGGTGACCGCGAGCCAGTCCCGGGCGCCGTCCTCACCCGCCACCCGGCGCAGCTCCCGCACCGGCGTGCTCAGCCGGATGTCGGCGCCCTTGGCCGCGCAGGCGTCGGCCACCGCCCCGGGCAGCCGGCCGATGCCGCCCTCGACACCCATGAAGACCGGTCCCCTGCGCGCGGGACCCGCCGCGGCCCGCTGCTGTACGGCGCGCACCCCGGCCAGCAGGGAACGCTCGCCGCGGGCCGCCTCGTACAGCTGCGGCACCGCGGCGCGCAGCGAGATGCGGTACGCGTCACCGGCGTAGACGCCGCCCAGCAGGGGCTCCACGAGCCGGTCGACGACCTCGCGGCCGAGCCGCCCGGCCACGTAGTCCCCCACGGACACGTCCTCGCCGACCTCGGTACGCGGCAGCCGCTCGTCCTCCTCGATACGGGCGAGCCCCTCGGGCGAGACCACGCCCGCCACGGCCGCCGGGTCGCCCGGCACGCCCATCACGTGCCCCTTGGGCATGGGGCGCACGGTGCCGCGCGTCCACAGGGCACCGCCCGCGACGGACGGCGGCGCCAGCCGCTCGCCGAGCCCGACCGCGCGGGCCAGCTCCACGGCCTCGGGGCGGCGGGCCAGCATGGACTCGGCGCCCAGGTCCACGGCGGCGGTGCCGGCGATGCTTCCGGCACGCAGCTTGCCGCCGAGCACGGCCCCGGCCTCCAGCACGGTCACCCGCGCACCGTCCGCGAGGAGTTGGTGCGCGGCGGCCAGACCCGAGATGCCACCTCCGATGACAAGTACGTGCATATCGCAAGTCTCGCAGAGTGCCGGATGGTGCATAACGTGGGGCCCGGTAGTGGGTCAGAAGAAGTGGGAGGGCGCAGCGGGCGCGGAAGCAGGCGTAGAAGTGGGACAGCACAAGCGGGCACAGCAGACGCAGCACGCACAGCAGGCACGGGCGGGACGGCGAGAGGAGTTCGAGGATGGCGGCGGAGCGGATGGTGGTCATCGGCGGCGATGCGACGGGCATGTCGGCCGCGTCGCAGGCCCGCAGGCTGCGGAAACCCGAGGATCTGGAGGTCGTGGCGTTCGAGCGCGGCCCCTTCTCCTCGTACTCGGCCTGCGGCATCCCCTACTGGGTCGGCGGTGACGTGAAGGAGCGCGACGCGCTGATCGCCCGCTCCCCCGAGGAGCACCGCTCGCGCGGCATCGACCTGCGCATGCGCACCGAGGCCGTCGAGCTGGACCTCGCGGGTGCGCGGGTACGGGTGCGCGAGGAGGCGGGCACAGAGCGCTGGGAGGGCTACGACCACCTGGTGCTGGCCACCGGCGCCGTACCGACCCGCCCCCCGCTGCCCGGCATCGACGCCGAGGGCGTGCACGGGGTGCAGACGCTGGACGACGGACGTCAACTGCTCGACGCACTGGAGCACCGCATCGAGCGGGGCGGCGGCTCGGGCGGCGAAGGCGCGCGGCGGGCGGTCGTCGTCGGCGCGGGCTACATCGGCGTCGAGATGGCCGAGGCGTTCGTCCAGCGCGGCTACGAGGTGACGGTGCTCGAAAAGGCCGAGCAGCCCATGTCCACCCTGGACCCCGACATGGGCCGGCTGGTGCACGAGGCCATGTGTTCCCTGGGCATCGAGACGGTGCTCGAAGCCGCCGTCACCGAGATCCTCACCGACGAGGACGGGCGGGCCCGCGGGGTGGCGACCGAGGACACCGAGTATCCGGCGGACGTCGTCGTGCTCGGCCTCGGAGTGCGGCCGGCGACGGAGCTGGCGCGCGCCGCCGAACTGCCCCTGGGCACGTCGGGCGGGCTGCTGACCGACCTGGCGATGCGGGTGCGGGGCCAGGAGAACGTGTGGGCGGGTGGGGACTGCGTAGAGGTCCTCAACCTCGTCTCCGGCCGCGCCCAGCACGTCCCCCTGGGCACCCACGCCAACAAGCACGGCCAGGTCATCGGCCAGAACGTCGGCGGGGGCTACGCCACGTTCCCCGGCGTGGTGGGCACGGCCGTCAGCAAGGTGTGCGACCTGGAGATCGCCAGGACGGGCCTGCTGGAAGCACAAGCCTCGGCGGTCGGGCTGCAGTACGAGAGTGTGGTGATCGAGTCCACCACCCGGGCGGGCTACTACCCGGGCACCCGCCCCATCCACGTCAAGATGATCGCCGAGCGCCGCTCGGGGCGGCTGCTCGGCGTCCAGATCGTCGGCCGGGAGAACGCGGGCAAGCGCGTCGACATCGCCGCGGTCGCCCTCCACGCGGGAATGACGGTGGAGCAGATGACCTCACTCGACCTGGGCTACGCCCCACCGTTCAGCCCCGTGTGGGACCCGGTCCTGGTGGCCGCCAGAAAGGCGGCGGCAGCGGTGCGCGCCGGCTGAGAACCGGCGCGGCACCGGGCCAGCGGCCCGGTGCCGCCCGCGGCCTCAGCTGGTGTGCTCGTGCACGTAGGACACCAGGTCGGTCAGCGCCTGCGGGTCGGTGTCGGGCAGCACCCCGTGGCCCAGGTTGAAGATGTGCCCCTCGAGACCGTCGGCGGCCCGCAGGATGCGCCCGGCCTGCTGCTCGACGGCCTCGCGGGGAGCGAAGAGGACCGCCGGGTCGAGGTTGCCCTGGATCGCCTTGCCGGGACCGACCCGGCGAGCCGCCTCGTCCACCGGCACCCGCCAGTCGGCGCCGACGACATCGGCGCCGGCCTCGCCCATCAGGGACAGCAGCTCACCGGTCCCGACGCCGAAGTGGATGCGGGGCACGCCGTAGGGGGCCACGGCCTCGAAGACCTTCGCCGAGCCCGGCAGCACCCTGCGCCGGTAGTCCTCGGGAGCGAGCGCGCCGACCCACGAGTCGAACAGCTGCACAGCGCTCGCGCCCGCCTCGATCTGCACCTTCAGAAAGCCCGCGGTGATGTCGGCGAGACGGTCCACCAGGTCGGCCCACAGCTCGGGCTCGCCGTACATCATGGCCTTGGTGTGCTCGTGGTTCTTGGAGGGACCGCCCTCGACCAGGTAGCTGGCGAGAGTGAAGGGCGCCCCGGCGAAACCGATCAGCGGCGTGCCACCCAGCTCGCGGGTGAGAATCCCGATCGCCTCGGTCACATAGGCGACGTCCTCGGGCTCCAGCGTCCGCAGCCGTTCCAGATCGGCGCGGCTTCGAACGGGCTTCTCCACGACGGGGCCGACACCGGGCTTGATGTCGACATCGACACCGATGGCCTTGAGCGGGACGACGATGTCGCTGAAGTAGATCGCCGCGTCGACCTTGTGCCGCCGCACGGGCTGGAGA
This sequence comes from Streptomyces diacarni, assembly GCF_003323715.1. Classification (GTDB taxonomy): domain Bacteria; phylum Actinomycetota; class Actinomycetes; order Streptomycetales; family Streptomycetaceae; genus Streptomyces; species Streptomyces diacarni. The sequence continues at coordinate 173,252 of NZ_QOIN01000036.1, read as the reverse complement.
GTGATCTCGGCGACGAGATCGGGCCGCATGCACGAGTCCAGCATCCCGACGCCCTCACGCACCTTGCGGTACTCGGGCAGCGAGCGTCCCGCCTGCCGCATGAACCACACCGGCGTGTGCGGCACCGGCTCACGACGACACGCCCGAAGGAACGCCGAATCGAGGACAGCGTCCCCGGCGGGGTCGGCTGGGGCGTTCGGTGTCTGCGTCGGCTGGCCCACGGGGCGGTCGTTTCCACTCACACAAGGAAGTCTCCCACGGCCGAACGGGGTGTCCCTACCAGCCTCAAGGCCCGCCGCCGCCTACTCTTCGGACCCATGACTGCGGGTCGGGCAGCGAAGGCGGGAGGCTTCGGCGGAGTGGAAGACACCGGCGGGACGGGCGGTTCTGGTGGCGGTGGCGGGGACTCCCTTCCCCCACCCTTCCGTGCTGCGGTCACCGCGCTGAGCGAGACGCGGCCGCGCCCCGAAGTGCGCATCTCCCCGCTGCCTGCACCCAAGCGACTGGCGCCCTACGCGTTCGCGCTGGAAGCGGCCGTGACCGAGCCGGACGACGCGGGCGTCGAACTGGCCGACGGACGGTTCGTCCTGTTGCACGACCCGCAGGGGCAGGAGGGCTGGCGAGGCACCTTCCGGGTCGTCACCCTGGGCCGCGCCGAACTGGAACCGGAGATCGCCGGCGACCCCCTGCTGCCCGAGGTGACCTGGTCGTGGCTGACCGGCGCACTGGAGGCACGCGGCGCCGGATACGGGGAAGCGAGCGGGACGGTCACACGGTCCAGCTCCGCGTTCTTCGGCGGCCTCGCCGAACGCCCCGCGGAGGAGGTGCTGGAGATCCGCGCCAGCTGGACCCCCGAGGGCTCCACACCGGACGCCTCCGCACACCTGACAGCCTGGTGCGAACTCCTCTGCCAGTGCGCCGGATTGCCCCCGGAGACCGGCGAGGGCACCTCGGTCGTCCAGCTCCCCCAACGCCGCGGCCCCCACTGACACCCACCGCGGGCTCCGGACGGTACGACGACCGCCCGGAGCACCAGGCCCTCCGGGCCCCTGGGCCTGCGGCCCCCGGGCCCCCGGGCTCCCGGCCACTGGGCCTCTGGACTCGCGGGCCTCCGGTTTTCCGAGCCTCTGGACCCCCGGGCCTTCGGGCCTTCGGGCTCCTGGCCACCAGGCCACCGACTTCCGGGCCTCCAGGCCACCGGACTCCTGGGCCTCCGGGCTCCCGGGCTCCCGGGCATCCGGAGACTCGCGGACCGCCGGGCCTCCGGGCCTCCGGGCCTCCGGGCCACCGGGCCACCGGGCCACCGGGCTCCCGGACCTCCGGCATCCGGACTCGCGGGCCACCGGATCTCCGGGCCACCGAGCTCCCGGGCTCCCGGGCTCCCGGGCTCCCGGGGCCACCCCTCCCCGGGCCACCGGGCCACCCCGGCCGCTTCCCTCGCCACCGAGCCCCGGCCCGATCGGCACCGCCGGCGCGTACCGCGCCCACCCGACCTCCCCTCGCCCCCCCCTTGCCGGCTCCGGTCCGCTCGCCCGCTTCTCCACCGGCGACCGAGCGAACCGGCCGGCGTCGGAGGTCGCCGAGGCTCGACCGTCCTCGGACGGTTTCGGGAGGCGACCGGCCCGGACGGGTTCGGGCGCGACCGGCCCCGGGCCACTGCGGAAAGCCACCGGCCGCGGCCGGTGGGGACAGGCCCCGGGCCGGCCGCCTGACCGACCGGCACCGCCGACGCCCGCGCGATGCGGCGCCTTGGTCGCTCCTGGCTGACACATACCGGGGCCGGAACAGTCCAGCGCCCGGGCTCGGCTCAGCGCTCCGGGGGCCGGGAGGTCGCCGAAAGACTCGTCGGCCGCCCCGCCCCGGTCGCCATCAGCCATGTCGGCCGTTGGCAGCACGCCCGCCCCTGGGAGCGGTCGGCGACGCCGAGCCGGCGAACCCCGTGGCCGTGTGCAATCGGTCTCGCCCGCCGCGCCTTTCCGCGAGCCCTGCGGAGCGACCGCGTTCCTGCTCGCGGCTTCGGCCGACAGACGTGGAACGACCAGCACGGGCGAGGCCCGTCCGCACCACCTGACACGCGTAGGCAGCCGCGCGCGGCACTGCCCTGCGGCCCCCTAGCCGGCCCCTTCGCGCATGCCAAGCCCCTGCGCCCGCGTGGCCCCGCGGGGCCACGGCCCCTTTCCCGGCGCCCCGCCGACGTGGCATCCCGTCGCGTTGTTTTGTCTACAAAGAACCTCTCCGAATTCCGGTCACCGGTCTCGACCTATCAGTCTCTGTGTAGACAAAGGAATGTTCTTCGAGGAGGGAATTGGCGCCGGAAACGGCATTGGGGAAATTCGGGTCACTAATTCGTGATCTTTCTCTAAAGAGGCACGGAGAAGGTGCCGAAGGAGTCTGTGACCCTTCACACGGAATATCCGACTCGTTCGGTTCCGTCCCCCACAGCCACTCCCCCCAGGAGGCCCGGTGTCTGTTCTCCTTGAGCACCCCACAAGCCTGGTCGCCTACCGCCCGAACAAGCCGACGGCCATGGTCGTCGTGGCCGACCCCCGTGTCCGCTCCACCGTGACCCGCCACCTGTGGGCTCTCGGGGTGCGGGATGTGATCGAGGCGTCGTCCATCGCGGAGGCCCGTCCCCGCGTCGGTAACCCGCGCGACATCTGCGTGGCCGACGTGCACCTGCCCGACGGTTCAGGACTCAGCCTGCTGTCGGAGACGAGAGCCGCGGGCTGGCCCAACGGGCTGGCGCTGTCCGCGGCCGATGACATCGGCGCCGTACGCAACGCGCTGGCCGGCGGCGTCAAGGGCTATGTCGTCACCGGTACCCGTACCAACCTGGGCGGTGCCATGCCGACGCGGCACGGCGCGGCCCCCATCGGTGCCGCGGCGGCGGCCCGGATGCACCGTCGCCCCGGCGGCGGCCCGGGCGGTCCTGGACACCCGGGCGGTTACCGGGAACTGTCGGGCCGCGAGGTGGAGGTACTGCGCCTCGTCGCGGAGGGGCAGTCGAACAAGGCCATCGGCGTGTCGATGGGCCTCTCGGCGCTGACCGTCAAGAGCCACCTCGCCCGGATCGCCCGCAAGCTGGGCACCGGTGACCGCGCGGGCATGGTCGCCGTGGCGCTGCGGACGGGCATCATCCACTGAATCCTCGGGTCTTTCCTCCCGCGCCGTTCCGCTTTCCGGGCGCTCGTCGACGTAACGTTCCGTCGGCGGGCGCCCGGCGGCGCGTGTGCGCGGCTACCCTTGACGGGTGACCGACGCCCAAGAGACCGCAGCAGCCCCCGCAGCTCAGGCCCCCTCCGCAGACTCAGCGCCGGCGCCGGTCCCCCTGCTGGAACCCCGTGAGGGGATTCCTCCGGTGACCGCTTCCGCCGAGGATCTGGCACGAGTCGTCGAGGCTTTCGGTGCGGGCAGCGGTCCGGTGGCCGTCGACGCGGAGCGCGCGTCGGGTTACCGCTACGGGCAGCGGGCCTATCTGGTGCAGCTGCGTCGCGCGGGCGCGGGCACGGCGTTGATCGACCCGGTGGCCTGCCCCGATCTGTCGGGGCTCGATGAGGCTCTGGCGGGCAGCGAGTGGGTGCTGCACGCCGCCACGCAGGATCTGCCGTGTCTGCGTGAGATAGGTATGCGGCCCACGAGGCTCTTCGACACGGAGCTGGCCGGGCGGCTGGCCGGATTCGCCCGTGTGGGGCTGGGCGCGATGGTGGACAACGTGCTCGGTTACGCGCTGGAGAAGGGGCACTCAGCGGTGGACTGGTCGACGCGCCCGCTGCCGGAGCCGTGGCTGCGGTACGCGGCGCTGGACGTGGAGCTGCTGGTGGACCTGCGGGACGCGCTGGAGGACGAGCTGTCCCGGCAGGGGAAGCTGGAGTGGGCGCAGGAGGAGTTCGCGGCCATCGCCGCGGCCCCCGCGCCGCCGCCCCGCAAGGATCCGTGGCGCCGCACGTCGGGCATGCACAAGGTGCGTCGTCGCCGTCAGATGGCGGTGGTGCGGGAGCTGTGGTTCGCGCGGGACGCGGTGGCACGCAAGCGGGACGTCTCGCCCGGCAAGGTGCTGACGGACGCGGCGATCGTGGAGGCCGCCCTGGCGATGCCGACCGGGGCGCGTGCTCTCTCGGCGCTGCCCGGGTTCGGGCAGCGGATGGGCCGCAAGCAGCTCGATCAGTGGCAGGCCGCCGTCGATCGGGCGCGGGCGCTGGCCGAGGAGGAGTTGCCGCAGCAGGGGCAGGCGACCAGTGGTCCGCCGCCGCCCAGATCGTGGGCGGACAAGGATCCGGCGGCCGCGGCCCGGCTGTCGGCGGCGCGGGCCGCCGTCACCCGGCACGCGGAGGAGTTGAACCTGCCGCAGGAGAATCTGCTGACGCCGGACACGGTGCGCCGTCTGTGCTGGGAGCCGCCTGCCGCGGTGAGCGCGGAGTCCGTCTCGGGTGCGCTGCGCGGGCTGGGTGCGCGGGAGTGGCAGATCGCGCAGACGGCGGAGCTGCTGCGTGCCGCGCTCTCGTCTCCCGGCGCGTGAGCCGCTCGCCCTGGTGTGCGAGCGGCTCGACTCCCCGGGCCTCCGACCGCCGTTGCGGCGACATTTGAGCCGGGCGGCTCGGCTTCCGTGCCGCGACGCCTGCGCCCAGCCCCGGCTCCCGTGCCTGCAAGCCTCGTCCCGGCTCCCGCGCCCAGCCGCGGTCCCCGCGCCGCAAGCCTCGTCCCGGCTCCCGCGCTCACGCGTGGTGGAGCGTGACGCTCGTGCGTGAAACGCGGCGCTGTGACGCCGCGCTCGCCCGCCGTGTGATGTGACGTGTGCCCTTCCCCGTGGTCGGCCCTTGCCACCTGGTTACCGGTAAGTAGCATGGGGGTCGACCGACCCCTGGCCGCACCTGGAGGAGAGCCAACGTGCCTCGTACCGCAAGGGACGTCGTCTTCGTCGACGGCGTACGCACCCCGTTCGGCAAGGCGGGCCCCAAGGGCATCTATCACGAGACCCGCGCCGATGACCTGGTCATCAAGTGCATCCGTGAGCTGCTGCGCCGCAACCCCGACCTGCCTCCGGAGCGCATCGACGAGGTCGCCGTCGCGGCGACCACCCAGATCGGCGACCAGGGGCTGACCCTCGGCCGCACCGCCGGCATCCTCGCCGGGCTGCCCACGACCGTGCCCGGCTTCTCCATCGACCGGATGTGCGCGGGCGCCATGACGGCCGTGACGACGACCTCCGGGTCGATCGCCTTCGGCGCCTACGACCTGGTGGTGGCCGGCGGTGTCGAGCACATGGGCCGCCACCCGATGGGCGAGGGCGTGGACCCCAACCCGCGCTTCGTCTCGGAGAAGCTGGTCGACGAGTCGGCGATGTTCATGGGCATGACCGCCGAGAACCTGCACGACCGCTTCCCGCACCTGACCAAGGAGCGCGCGGACAAGTTCGCCGTGGCCAGCCAGGAGAAGGCGGCCAAGGCGTACGCCAACGACAGGATCCAGCCAGACCTGGTGCCGATCTCCCTCCGCCGCACCTCGCCGGAGGGAGGGGAGACCGGTTGGGGCCTGGCCACCGCGGACGAGCCGATGCGGCCCGGCACGACGCTGGAGAACCTCGCCGGACTCAAGACCCCCTTCCGTGCGCACGGCCGGGTCACCCCGGGCAACGCGGCGGGTCTGAATGACGGTGCGACCGCTTCCCTGCTGGCCGCCGAGGACGTGGCCCGCGAGCTGGGCCTGCCGGTCAAGATGCGGCTGGTCTCCTACGCGTTCGCCGGTGTCGAGCCGGAGGTCATGGGCGTCGGCCCGATCCCGGCCACCGAGAAGGCGCTGGCCAAGGCGGGTCTGTCCATCGACGAGATCGGCCTGTTCGAGATCAACGAGGCGTTCGCCGTCCAGGTGCTCGCGCTGCTGGACCACTACGGCATCGCCGACGACGACCCGCGCGTCAACCAGTACGGTGGCGCGATCGCCTTCGGACACCCGCTGGCCTCCTCCGGGGTGCGGCTGATGAACCAGCTCGCCCGGCAGTTCGAGGAGCAGCCGCACGTCCGCTACGGCCTCACCACCATGTGCGTCGGCTTCGGCATGGGCGGGACCGTCATCTGGGAGAACCCCCACTGGGAGGGCAACAAGTGACTAGCAAGACCGCTGAGCTGCTGAGGGGCGCGGCCGAGCTGTTCCCCGACGAAGTCGTCACCCAGGCGCACGTACGCCACCTCGACCTGCCAGGCGGCGCCGGCAGGTTCGCCCTCATCACGCTGGACAACGGGCTGGACCACACCAAGCCCACCACCATCGGCCCGCAGTCGCTGGCCAACCTCGACGCGGCCCTCGACCAGGTGGAGAAGGAGGCCGTCGACGGCGAGATCAAGGGCGTCGGTGTCACCGGCAAGCCCTTCATCTTCGCCGTCGGCGCCGACCTCAAGGGCGTCGAGCTGCTGAAGCGGCACGAGGACGCCGCCGCCATCGGCAAGGGCGGCCACGATGTCTTCGTGCGGCTGGCCAACCTCGCGGTGCCGACGTTCGCGTACTACAACGGCGCGTCCATGGGCGGCGGTGTGGAGATCGGGCTGCACTGCACCTACCGCACCGTCTCGGCCGCGCTGCCCGCCTTCTCGCTGCCCGAGGTCTTCCTCGGTCTGGTGCCCGGCTGGGGCGGCTGCGCGCTGCTGCCGAACCTGGTCGGCGCGGACCGCGCGGTCAGCGTCATCATCGAGAACTCCCTCAACCAGAACCGCCAGCTCAAGGGCAAGCAGGTCTACGAACTCGGCATCGCCGACGCCCTGTTCGAAGGCGCCGACTTCCTGGAGGAGTCGCTGCGCTGGACCGCGGCCGTCCTCAAGGGCGAGATCGAGGTCGTGCGGCCCGAGGTCGACCGCGGCGAGGCGTGGGACGCCGCCGTGCAGCGCGGCCGGCAGATCGCGGACGGCAAGGTGCACGGCGCCGCACCGGCCGCCTATCGGGCCCTGGACATCATCGCCGCCGCCAAGAACGGCGACCTGCGGCAGGGCTTCGAGGCCGAGACGCAGGCGCTGGCCGACCTGATCATGAGCGGTGAACTGCGTGCGGGACTGTACGCGTTCGACCTGGTGCAGCGGCGCGCCAAGCGCCCTGCCGGCGCCCCCTCCAAGGACCTGGCGCGTCCGGTCACCAAGGTCGGCGTCGTCGGCGCCGGGCTGATGGCCTCGCAGCTCGGTCTGCTGTTCGCCCGCCGCCTGGAGGTGCCGGTCGTACTGACCGACATCGACCAGGAGCGCGTGGAGGCGGGCGTGGCCTACTGCCACGAGGAGATCGACAAGCTGCTCCTGAAGGGCCGCGTCAACCAGGACAAGGCCAACCGCCTCAAGGCCCTGGTGACCGGGTCGCTGGACAAGGCCACCGCCTTCGCCGACGCCGACTTCGTCATCGAGGCCGTCTTCGAGGAGATGGGCGTCAAGCAGAAGGTGTTCGCCGAGGTCGAGGCGGTCGTGCCCGAGCACGCCATCCTCGCCACCAACACCTCCTCGCTGTCGGTCTCCGAGATGGCCTCGCAGCTCGAGCACCCCGAGCGCGTGGTCGGCTTCCACTTCTTCAACCCCGTCGCGATCCTCCCCCTGCTGGAGATCGTGCGCGGTGAGAAGACCGACGACGCGGCGCTGGCGACCGCGTTCGGTGTCGCGAAGAAGCTGAAGAAGACGGCGGTGCTCGTCAAGGACGCGCCGGCGTTCGTCGTCAACCGTGTGCTCACCCGGTTCCTGGGCGAGGTCCTGCGCTCCATCGACGAGGGCACCCCGGTGGAGGTCGCCGACCGGGCGCTGGCACCGCTCGGGCTGCCGATGTCGCCGATCCAGCTGCTGGAGCTGGTCGGCCCGGCCGTCGCGCACCACGTGGCGGGCACCCTGCACGGCGCCTTCCCCGAGCGCTTCGGTGTCTCGGACAACCTCGGCCGCGTCGTCGAGGCCGGCAAGCGCAGCCTGTACCTGCCGGGTACGACGGAGCTGGACCCCGAGGTCGCCGAGCTCTTCCAGGTCGGGGACAGCGTGCTGACCGAGGAGCAGGTCCGCGAGCGGGCGCTGGGTGCCATCGCCGAGGAGATCCGGCTGATGCTGGACGACGAGGTGGTGGCCGAGGCGCAGGACATCGACCTGTGCCTGATCACCGGGGCCGGGTGGCCCTTCCACCTCGGTGGGATCACGCCCTACCTCGACCGCGAGGGCGTCAGCGAGCGCGTCACCTCGCGCCGCTTCCTGGCTCCGGGCGTCGCCACCGTCCCCGCGTGAGGGACTGAGCAGCGCCCCGCACCCCGTGCCGTGGCGACCGCGGAGGAGCCGAGCCTCTTCCGCGGTCGCCACGCCCGTTTCCGGGCTCCCGGGCTGCCCAGGCGGGCCGGGATCATCCCGTGTACGGTTCCGGGCCCTCGTAGGCATTGCTCTGCGGGCCCGTCGCCAGATATCTGCTCTTGATGTCGTCGGCGAGATCACCCCTCACATCGGCCCCTTCTCCGTAAGAGGCGAGGTACTTCTCCGCTGTGGCGCCCAGTTCGTGCTCTCCGCGGGCGAAGAACTGGTCCTGGTCGTGCGGTGGGTCCGGCGTATCGGGGCCACCGAAAACCGCGTCCTCGTGGAAGAGTTTCGCGAATTCCACACCGGCCGCCTGGACGAGGGGAATGGCGACGCCCCAGGGTCCGCTCTTTCCCACGACGTGCAGCACGCCGTTGGCCAGCGCGGGGGCCGAGGCGCTCATGCCCACGCGCGTCCAGTTGGCGGACTGCCGGTAGGCGTCCTGCGCGGCCGCGCTGTCCGCCGCGTACGCGGCCTCGATCTGCTGGACCCGGGAGTGGTCGAGCGTGCCGCGGACCTCGGCCTCGGTGAGCAGGACGCGCCGCCCCTTCGCCCAGCTCTCGGCGCCCTGCGCGGGCGGGTTGTCGCTCAGCCGCTCGAGCGTGTAGAGGTGTTCGGCCTGGTTCATGATCCGGTGGGAGTCCTCGTGCCGGCCGAGGACGCTGAGGAAGTCCACGGCCTCGTCGCGGCCGAGGTCGGCCGCCCCGGGAGCGGGCGGGAACGCGTCGGTGTTCCGCAGCGCGTCGCCGACGCCGCTGACGGCGCGGTTGAGGTCGTCCACGTACGCGCCTCCCATCGCGCCGAGGCCGGCCGCCAGCGCCGGTTGCTCGTGCAGCAGCCGGGGTCCTTCCTCGCCCCCGTAGACGCGCACGACCTGTTCCATGACGCGTGCCGTGGCCGCGGTGCGGCGGTCGCCGCCGTCCTCGTAGAGCTCCGGGTTCCGGCCGCCGAGTACGGGGTCGTCCCAGGCGTAGCCGGTGGTCGCCGCGGTCAGGGCGTGCCCGAGTGCCTCGTGTCCCGGCATCCGGCGCGGGCCCGCGCCGGTGTTCCCGTCGAAGACCCAGTTGCGCTCCTCGGTCAGGTAGGTGAGGTGGCCGCTGAGTTCGGTGTCGCGGTCGACGGCGCCGCGCACGCCGTCCGGCGGGGCGAAGAAGGCCGTCGCCGCCTCCGGGTTGTGGCCCAGGGCCGCCAGGAAGCCGATCACCGCGTCGTGCCCGTCGTCGTCGGGCTGCCCGCGCGGGTTGAGGGTGCCGGTGGTGGCCGTGTTGGCCCAGTAGGCGTAGCCGTCGCGGGTGTTGAGCTTCTCGTCCCAGGCCAGCAGCTTGTCTCCGTAGCGCTGTAGGAAGCCGGTGTCGTAGCTGCCGGAGCGCAGCAGGTTGCTCATCAGCTGGAAGCCGTAGGGGTGAGTGGCCGCGCCGGTCCGCAGGCGCTCGTCGCCGAGGGCGATGATCTCTTGCTGCCAGCGCCGCATCGCGGGCGTGTCGGCGTGCGAGGCGGTGGCCAGGGTGGTGCCGAGGGAATCCTGGAGCGTGCCGGCGGAGTGCCACCACTCCTTCTCGTCGATCCGCGTGTCCGGGTGGTCGGGGTGGTGCGGGTGGGTGGCGTTGTACCAGAGCTGCAGCGTGTTCTCCGCGCCGAGCCCGGCGGCGAACCGTTCGGCGAACTCCGCGTCGCGGCTGTGCCGGGTGAGCAACGCGGTGAGTCTGCCGAGTTGTGCGGAGGTCATGCGGCCCTGTGCGACACCGGCCAGGCGGAGGGCTTCGGCGAGATCGCGGGCGGTGTGGGCGCGCGCCGCCTCGAGACTGGCGTAGCCATGGTCGTTGAAGCCGCGTGCCGCGCCGTTGACGTCGGCGGTCAGCGCGTGCGCGAGGTCCCGGTCGGCGTCGCCGGCGTGTGCGAGGGCGGAGCGGGTACGGTCGCGGTAGGCGGCGACGGTCTCTCGGTAGGCCTTGGTGTAGGCGCTGCGGTGCTTCTCCTCCGCGTCGGTCAGGTGCAGCCTGACGGAGCCGTCGCTCGTGTCGAGAATCAGGTGCGCGTGACCCGCCAGCTCGTCCTCGATGGCCTGGAGTGCCTGCTGTGCGGCGCGGAACGCCTCCAGGCCCTGGGAGAGGACCGCGTGCACGCGGCGCGACTCCTCCTGCGCCGCACGCAGTTGGGCGTCGACGGTACGCAGCCGGCGCCACGCCGCCTGCGCCGCCTCGCCCTCCCAACGCGCGTGTGCGAGGCCCTTGGTCACCTCCGTGCCGAAGTCGGTGGCGACCTGCTGGAAGGCGCCGGGCGCGTTCCGCCACGTGGCGACCGCCTCGTCCAGCGGGGTCAGGTCGGCCCCCCTGACCTCCGAGTAGCCGGGCCCCTCGTTCACGGCCTGCCGCCGTCGCGGTGCTCGCCGCCGGGGACGGCGTCGAGGTCCTGTTTGCGCCCGTGGTCCTCGGCCGTGAACGCGCAGGCCGCGTCGCGCAGCGCGGTGGCCGTGCCGGTGAACTGCTGCGAGACGTAGGCCATCTGCTCGCGCCACCGCTCCTGGAAGGTGGCGAGCGCCGTGTCGGTGCAAAAGCCCTTGAGGCTGCCGGCGACCTGGCCGGTCTCGCGCATCACCGCGTCGTCGGCCTTGAGGAACCAGCCGCGGACGGTATCCGCCCGGCCGGCGCGCCCCCGCAGCACGCCGGCCGTCACGGTGAGCCCGGGCCGCGGGCCTTCCTGGCCGTCCGGATGCCCGTTCGGGGCGCCCGTTCCGGCGAGTCTCGTGCGGGCCGAGCCGTCCGGCGCGTACGCGGACTTGATCTGGGCCCACTCCTCCTGGAACGACACGCTGTCCTCCCGTTGTCCCTGTGCGTCGTCGGATCGCGCGCCGCGGGATGCCGTCCCCGCGCGCGGGCGGCGAACATAACGGCCGTGGGGAAACGGAAGGCGAGCAACCGGGGTGCGGAAGCTGGACAACCGGGGTGCGGAAGCTGGACAGCCGGGAACCGCGCGGAGCCGCCCGTTCAGCGGGAACCGGCAGCCTGCTCCCGGTGGAGGCCGACGGCGTCGAGGCTGGTCCTCAGATAGAACTCGGAGCCGTCGATGGTGGCCACCTTCTCGTAGTGACGGCCCAGATGGCGGCGCAGCGTGGGCGTGCGCCGCACCCCGTACTCCTTGCCGCGCGAGTCGTCGACGACCAGCTCGGGCTTCCGCCGCCGCAGGTCCCTCTCGAAGCGCTGCCAGGCGCCTTCCATCGCGTACCGCTCCCCCACCCGCGCCTCGCCGCGGCCGCCGCTGAAGTTGGTGAGGAAGCCGGCGGTCAGATAACGGGAGGCGGGGGCGCGCTGGGACAGCCAGTACCCTTCCGGGTGCATGCCCCACAGCAGCACCCGGTCCTCGCGGTCGGTGTAGGAGCGGACGGTGTCCGCGAGCCGGTGCGCGTGGTCGAGTTCGTCGCGCCCCGCCGTGAAGCCCCACCCGACATAGCCGCACGCCAGCAGCGCCGTGCCGGCGAGCGCCGCCGTCGCGGCCCGCGCCGTCAGCTCGTGCAGCGCCGCGGCCCCGAGAAGGGCGAGCGGGGGAACGAGCTGGAGGAAGTAGTGGCCGAAGAACTGGAGTCCGACGGCGGCGGCGGCCAACGACGCGGCGAGCCACAGCCACACGTCGGCGGTGCCGCCGAGCGGCGGGCGATACCCGTGGCAGGTGGCCGTGTACGGGTGCCCGCCCACGCGGCGCCGCCGTACGGCGTGCACCAGGGCCACGACGAGCGGGAGAGCGGCCAGCGTCAGCAGTCCGAGCGCCCCCAGGGCACGCAGCACGGGTTTGAGACCGGCCCCGTCGGCCGAGAGGTAGGCGCCGGATCCGGTGGCGATCCAGTACAGGAACTTCCCCGGTCCGAAGGCGAAGGCGGTGCCCAGGATCGGCAGCGCCGTCCCCGCGCCGGCCCCGAGCATCGCCGTCCACCCGGCCCGCGACCGCCACAGCACCACACAGACCGGCAACAGGACGGCGCCACCCGTCTGCTTCGTCAAGACGGCCCCGGCGACGGCGAGCCCGGCCACGAACCAGCGCGAGCGCTCCGCGCACCACATCGCGGCCACCGTCCAGGGCAGCATGAAAACCTCGAACGTGGCGGCCTGCGTGTCCTCGGGGTCGAGCCCCACCGACAGGAAGACGTAGCACAGGCCCGCGACCCACGCGGCCCGCTCCCCCCAGCGCCGCGCCGCCATGGAGGCCACCAGCACGGCGCCCACCAGCACGGCGAGGATCGCCGCGACCCGCACCGGCCACAGCGAATCGTCCCCGAACACCGCGAAGGCGGCACGGTAGAGCCAGGGCACCAGCGGGGGTTTGCGGTCGACGACGGTCTCGTAGAGCACTCCCCCGTCCGCCAACTGCCGTGCCTGCGTCGCCAGGAAGCCCTCGTCGGGGTTCCACGGAGTGCGCACGAACGAGGGCAGGCGCGTGAGGACGGTCAGCGCCGCCAGGACGGTGATCAGCCGCGTCCAGTTCGTCGCGGACGCCGCCTCGGTGCGTCGGCCGACACGCTGCACGGTGGCCCGCTCGACGCGGACGGTACGGGGCAACGGCATACGCCCCAATCTAGCGAGGCCCGCCACGGACGGGCCGCCACCCCCGGCGCGCGCCGCCCTCTCGGCCCACAACGGGGCGGAGGGGCGACGGGCGCCGTAAGAGGCCGACGCGGCGCACACCGTACGCGGGCGGGCGCGACGCCGCTACGAGGGGGTCGCGCCCTCCCAGGCACTGACCTGCGGGCCGCTGGGGTCAGGGCCGCGGCCGTCCAGCTTGGCGACGAGTCCGGTGACCTGGCGGGCCACGTCGGGCGCGGTGAGCCCGATCTCCGCCATGATCTCCTTGCGGCTGCCGTGGTCCAGGAACTTCTCGGGGATGCCGAAGTCGCGCAGCGGCACGTCGACGCCCGCGTCCCGCAGCGCCTGCGCGACGGCGGAGCCCACACCGCCCGCCCGGCTGTTGTCCTCGACGGTGACGACGACCCGGTGCCGCTCGGCCAGCGGCGGCAGCGCCTCGTCCACCGGCTTGACCCACCGGGGGTCGACCACGGTGGTGGTGATGCCCTGCTTGTCGAGCAGGTCGGCGATCTCCAGACACATCGGAGCGAGCGCGCCCACCGACACCAGCAGCACATCCGCGCCCGGGCCGTCCGCCGGCTCCCGCAGCACGTCCATGCCGCCCACCCGGCGCACCGCGGGCACCGCGGGGCCGACCGCGCCCTTGGAGTAGCGCACCACCGTGGGCGCGTCGTCGACCCGGACGGCCTCACGCAGCTGCGCGCGCACCTGCTCGGCGTCGCGGGGCGCGGCCAGCCGCAGGCCCGGCACGCACTGCAACAGGGACATGTCCCACATGCCGTTGTGGGAGGCACCGTCGCTGCCCGTGACACCGGCCCGGTCCAACACGAAGGTGACACCGCACCTGTGCAGGGCCACATCCATCAGGAGCTGGTCGAAGGCGCGGTTGAGGAACGTCGCGTACACGGCGAAGACGGGGTGGAGTCCGCCCGTGGCGAGCCCGGCGGCGGAGACCGCGCCGTGCTGCTCGGCGATGCCCACGTCGTAGACCCGCTCGGGGAACTCCTGCGCGAAGGCGTGCAGCCCCACGGGGCGCATCATCGCGGCCGTGATGGCGACGATGTCCTCGCGCTCCCGGCCGAGCTTGACCATCTCGTCACTGAAGACGGAGGTCCAGTCGGCCCCGGAGGACTTGACGGGCAGTCCGGTGTCGGGATGGATGACGCCGACGGCGTGGAACTGGTCGGCCTCGTCCTGGCGGGCGGGCTGGTAGCCGCGGCCCTTCTCGGTGAGGCAGTGGACCAGCACGGGACCACCGAAGCGCTTGGCGCGCTGGAGCGCGGACTCGACGGCGGCGATGTCGTGCCCGTCGATCGGCCCGACGTACTTCAGACCCAGGTCCTCGAACATGCCCTGCGGCGCGATGAAGTCCTTGAGCCCCTTCTTGGCGCCGTGCAGCGTCTCGTACAGCGGCTTGCCGACCACGGGGGTGCGGTTGAGCACGTCCTTGCCGCGGGCCAGGAAGCGCTCGTAGCCGTCGGTGGTGCGGAGGGTGGCCAGGTGGTTGGCCAGGCCGCCGATGGTGGGCGAGTAGGAGCGCTCGTTGTCGTTGACGACGATCACCAGCGGACGGTCCTTCGCCGCGGCGATGTTGTTCAGCGCCTCCCACGCCATACCGCCGGTCAGCGCGCCGTCACCGATGACGGCCACCACGTGGTCGTCACTGCCCCGGACCTCGTTCGCCTTGGCCAGCCCGTCGGCCCAGCCCAGCACCGTGGAGGCGTGGCTGTTCTCGATCACGTCGTGCGCCGACTCGGCCCGCGAGGGGTAGCCCGACAGGCCCCCCTTCGCGCGCAGCCGGGAGAAGTCCTGCCGCCCGGTGAGCACCTTGTGCACGTAGGACTGGTGCCCGGTGTCGAAGAGGACCTTGTCCTTGGGGGAGTCGAAGACGCGGTGCAGGGCGAGGGTCAGCTCGACCACGCCGAGGTTCGGGCCCAGGTGCCCGCCGGTCTTGGAGACCGCCTCCACCAGGAAGGTGCGGATCTCCCCTGCCAGCGTCTCCAGCTGCTCCGGAGTGAGCCGGTCCAGATCGCGTGGTCCCGTGATGCGGGTCAGCAACGCCACCCGTACCTCCTTGCTTCGAGCGTGTGAACACGCTGTCGAGCTGTCGTTGTCGGACCGTACCGATTCCTCCCCAACCCTTCGGCCGGGCGGTCTTCCAGAGTCTAATGTTCCGCCGACGTTCAGGTTCACCGGCCGGTGCCATATCAGTCACACGAATGGCAGCCCCGCGCGGCGTGTGCGGACACCCGCGCGAGGTGGGTCCGGCTGTTCCCTCGCACCCGCCCCCCATGCCTCCGGTGACCCGGATGACTCGTATCTCACACCGCGGCAGCCGGGCGACCGGCCACCCGCACTCGAATCCCTGTGCGATTCCCAAACCTACGTCCACGCCCCACGACGCCCCTCCCCCACCCACCCCGCCCGGACACACCAACGCTGGGCCACCCGGCCGGGGGGCCGGGTGGCGGGCGGCTGGTTCGGCCGCGTCGGCCGGGCCGGTCGGGTTCGCCGGGTGAGCCCGGTCGGCCGGTGGGCCCGGGTCGGCCGGGTCGGCGGGCCTGGTCGGTCGAGTGCCCCGGGGCGGCCCGGTGGCCCGGGTGGCCCAGTCGGCTCGGTGGGCCGGGCCCCACGGTGGGCCGGTGGGCCCGGGTCGGCCGGATCGGCCGAGTGAACCGAGTCGGCCCGGGTTGGCCGGGTGGCTCGGGGGTCCGGCCGCCCGGATCGGCCCCGATTGGCCGGGTCGGCTCGGTGGGCCGGATCGGCCCGGTACGCCGAGTGGGTCGAGTGGCGCGGGTCAGCCGGTGGCCCGGGCGGCGGGATCGGCCGGGCCAGCGGGGGCGGTCCGGGGCCGAGTGGGCCGGTGGGGTGGGTCGGCTCGGGCAGGTCGGATGGGGCGGGTGGAGGCGGGTGGTCCTGGCGGGTCCGATGGCCCGGGTGGGCACCGTCGGCCCGGGTCCGGGGCTGCTCGCTCTGGGCTCGGGCGGCCCAGGTCGGGTGCTGGCGGCGGCACAGGCATCGGCGCGGCAGCGCCGGGGCCGCACCGGCGTGTCCGGCCCCGCCACGAGGCGTGCCCGGTCCGGACCGGGCACGCCTCGTGGCGGGGCCGGCGTGCGCGCACGCCGGCCCCGTAAGCGGTGACGCGCGGCAACGCGTGTCCGCCTCGTGTCCCTGCTCGTCTCGGTGGAGCCCGCAACTCTCAGGGAGCGGTACGGGAGTTCTCCCGTACGCCGACGATGCTCGCAGAGGCCGGTCACCAATCGGCAAGCGGAGCTGGGACGGGCGCGCATCTTCGGGCGCGGTAGCGTGGCGCCGCCCCACCGGCGGGTGTTCCGCCGCTGGTCACACCCGTGTCGGCAGCGTCAGGCCCCGGCCGTTCCGGGCCCGGCGTCCGGGACGGGAACGCATCAACTCCCCCTGCCCCCTTCGGGCCCCTGCTTCCGGGTGCGGGGAGTGGCACGATGCTTCTCCAGCCGCCGGTGTCGGCAAGCACCGGTCGGCCGTGCAGACATGTGGAGCCCGCAACGCGCCCGGCTCGTAACGCCCGGGCGGACGATCTCAGGAGGCACGGTCCATGTTCCGCCTTCCCTTCCCGGCCCGCCGCGCCGGGGCGATCCCTTCCCCGACTTCCTCGGCTTTCCCGGCTTCTCCGGCTTCTCCGGCTTCTCCGGCTCGCTGTGTCGGTCCGAACCCGCACGACCAGGGCGGGCCCGGCCCGTCGGAGGTCGTGGTCATCGTGGTGATCGCCGTGCTGGCGAGCGCGTTGACGGTCACCGGGACGCCGCCTCCCGCGGTCCGCGACGTGCTGGGGGCCGCCGGGCTCGTCGCGCTCGGCGTGCTGCTCGCGCTGCGCGGCGGCAGCCGGGTGGGCCGCCTGGTGATACGGGGGCTGCAGGCCGGCTCTCAGGCTTGAGGGTGTCTCGACGTGGGGCGCAGGGAGAAGCCGATCACCACACCGAACCGGGCGCTCGCCGATCTCGTCAGGTGGCTGCGGCATCAGCGGGCGGCGGAAGGCCTGACCTACGCTCAGCTGGCCGCGCGCACCGGGCTGCATGCCACGACGCTGCAACGGGCCGCTTCGGCGGCGTCGGTGCCCACGGGGCCCGTTGTCGAGGCGTACGCCCGGGGGTGCGGCGTGTCGGTGGAGGTGGCCTTGCGCATGTGGCGGAGGGCTCGGCAGGAGCAGTTGCACGGCGCCGCGGGGGGCCGTGTGGCACTGGCCCCGGAGACCGTCGCGGATCTGCCGGGCCTGTCGGCCGCGCTGTGGGGCCTCTACAGCGCGGCGGGCGGGCCCCCGTTGCGGACGATGGAGCGCCGCGCGGGCGGTTACGGCGCGCTGCCGCACAGCACGGTCCACCGCATTCTGCGCGGGCAGACGGTGCCGCGGGACGAGCGGCAACTGGTCGCGTTCCTGGACGCCTGTGAGGTTCCCGCCAGGGAGCGGCGCCCGTGGATGGAGGCGTGGCGGCGGGTGGTCACGCGCACGCCGCCGGGCACCGGTGTGGCCCCGCCTCGCGAGGAGGCCACTTTCCGCGAGCCCGGCGAAGAGGCCTTCCGCGAACCCCTGCGCGAAGGGGGCCCGTTCCTTGTGGAGGGTCTCTTCTCCGGTGCACACGTGGCTCGGGCGCAGCCTCTCCCCGCGCCCCGGTCCGGGCTCGCGCCCGGGCCCCGTACGGGCCCCGTCCCGCCGCGCGCCGGCGCACTGCGCCTCACCGTTCTCGGTCCCGTACGCGTCTGGCGCGGTGAGCAGCCTCTGGCGCTGGGGTCGCCTCAGCAGAAGGCGCTGCTCGCGGCGCTCCTGCTGCGCGGCGGGCACACCGCGACGGCCGAGGAGTTGATCGACGCGATCTGGGGCGAGGAGCCCCCCGAGCTGGCGAGGGCGGCGTTGCGCACCTACGCCTCGCGCATCCGCAAGGCGCTCGGGCCCGACGGCGACCTGCTGGTCAGCGAGTCCGGCGGCTACGCGCTGGGCGACGGAGACGGAGACGGTACGTCGCTCGATGTGGAGACCGCGCGTCGGCTGGCCGCGCAGGCCGACACGGCCGTCTCGGGCGGTGACCTGGTCAGGGCCTGTGAGCTGTACGACGCGGCCCTCGCCCAGTGGAGCGGGGAACCGCTCGCCCACGTACCGGGCCCGTACGCGGAGGCCCAGCGCGCCCGCCTGACGGAGTGGCGGATGAGCTTGTTGGAGCTGCGGTACGACCTGGACCTGCGGCTCGGCCGGCATGCGGAGGCCGTCGTCGGTCTGACCGCGCTCGCCGCTTCGCACCCGCTGCGGGAGCGGCTGCGCGAGCTGCTGATGCTCGCCCTCTACCGCAGCGGCCGCCAGGCCGAGGCGCTGGCCGTGCACGCCGACATCCGGCGGCTGCTCGCCGACGAGCTCGGTGTCGACCCGGGCCCGGAGCTGACGGAGCTCCAGCAGCGCATCCTGGCGGCCGACGAGAGCCTGGCGTGCCCGGACGAGAGCGGCACCGCGCAGCCACGGACGTTCGCCCGGCCCGCGCAACTCCCGGCCACTCTCCCGGACTTCACCGGCCGTGACGCGCTCGTCGCCCGGCTCGGCGCCCAGCTCGCGCGGGCCGACGGCACCGTCATGGCCCTCGCGGGTATCGGCGGCGTCGGCAAGACGGCGCTGGCCGTCCACCTCGGGCACGCCGTGGCCGACCGGTTCCCCGACGGACAGCTCTACGTCGACCTCCAGGGGACCGGCGCCTCTCCCGCGGACCGCGCGGCCGTGCTCGGGGGGTTCCTCCGCTCCCTGGGAACCGACGACGCCTCCCTCCCGGAGGGCGTCGAGGAGCGTGCGGCGCTCTTCCGTTCGCTGCTGGCGGGGCGGCGTGTCCTGATCCTGCTCGACAACGCCCGCGACGCCGCCCAGGTCCGCCCCCTCCTCCCGGGCACCGCGGGTTGCGCGGCGCTGGTGACCAGCCGCGTCCGCATGGTCGACCTGGCCGGTGCCCGCCTCGTCGATCTGGACGTGCTGGGCCCCGGCGAGGCCATGGCCCTCTTCTCCCGCGTCGTGGGGGCGGAACGCGTCGGCGCGGAGCGGGAGGCCGCGATGGATGTCGTGGCGGCGTGCGGGTTCCTGCCGCTGGCGCTGCGCATCGCGGCCGCCAGGCTCTCGGCCCGCCGGACGTGGACCGTGTCCGTGCTCGCCGCCAAGCTGGCCGACGAGCGCCGCCGACTGGACGAGTTGCAGGCCGGCGACCAGGCCGTCGGGGCCACCTTCGAACTCGGCTACGCCCACCTGGACGCGGAGCAGGCCAGGGCGTTCCGCCTGCTCGGGCTCACCGAGGGCCCCGACATCCCGCTGTCCGCCGCCGCCGCGCTCCTCGACCGCTCGGCGGAAGAGGCCGAGGACCTGTTGGAGGCCCTGGTCGACAGCTCCCTGCTGGAGTCGGCCGGGCCCGGGCGCTACCGGCTGCACAACCTGATGCGGCTCCACGCCAGAGGCCGCGCCGACGGCTGAGGTGCTGCGTCACCCTCGGAGCTGTTCGAGAAGGACCGGGTCGGTGATCTGTGTGTCGTCGGCCAGCATCAGCGCCTTGCTGAGGATCACCGACAGTGTCCAGTCGCCGTCGAACGGCAGATACACGTGCGCGGAGGACGAGGGCTCGCTCTTCGCGAGGACGCACAGGTACCGGTCCCCCGGGTCCAGCAGGACGTTCCCCGACCCCAGGTGGATCCTGTATGTGTGCAGTGCGCCCTTGACGTGCAGGAAGCGGCCCTCGACGTGGCACCGGTCGCCGATGGCCAGCCGGGGCAGCAGCCGCGCCAGCAGGTCGTGGCGGGTCCGCGCGGTCTCGCTCAGCTCGCCGAAGCCGACGGAGGTCCAGTACCGGGCGTAGTGCCCGCCGGGTCCGCCGTCCTGCCACGTGGGGTCACCGGCCACGCTCGCGACGCCGACGAACAGGTCGACGTCTCTGAGCACCTCGCTGAGCACCCGGGCCGGTATCTCCTCCAGCGGCACGGGGTCCACCTTCCGGGGTCCCGGCATGCAGAACCCCTGCCTCCCTTCGCTGCTGATCGTGTTGCCCGGCGCGTCGATCGGATAGAACCTCACCTGGTCCGTGGCCAGCAGCGTGTAGGCGCCCGAGTCGGTGGTGGGCACGGTGCCGGGCTCGCCCTCGCCGCGCACCCAGTATTCGGCGCGCAGCCCCCACTCGGGCAGTTCGCGCACGGCGGGCGGGTAGGAGGTGTCGTGATGGCATATCCGCAACTCGGCGTCGCGCCAGCCGCGCTGGGCCGCCAGTGCGCGGAACCTGTGCTGGCCCAGGATGTGCCCGGCGAAGCGGTTGGAGTAGGTGGCGGTGCGCCGTTCCGCGTCGGTGAGCAGGTAGACCTCGCGGTGCGCCTGTTTGAAGGGCTGGGTGATCCGCTCGTCCTCCAGGCGCTGCCGCCAGGCCATCACCTCCTCGACGGTCCTGCCCACCGGGTGCCACAGCCGCACGGTGCCCTGGCCCGTCACCGGCTCGCCCGCCAGGTCGCGCAGTGCGCCGTCGGTGGAGCGGCATGCCGTGCCGTCGAGCGTCCACAGCAGGCGGCGGGCGACCGTACCGGCCAGCGGATGCTCCAGGTAGCGCTCGCGCCACACCTGCGCGGGCCATGCGCGCCGGGTGAGCAGGACCCTCTCCAGGCGCTTGGCCACCGCGCCCAGCGTCGCGTTGATCTCCTTGACCTCGGCCCTGAGCTCCTTCAGCTGACGGGCGTGGTCGCGGCGTACGGCGGCGGGCACCGACGTGACCGGCTTGCCGGCGGCGTTCCGCCAGCGCAGCACCGCGGTGCCACCGTCGATCGCCAGCTCGGCGGTCGCTTCCGTCGCCTCGTCGCCGAAGTGCACAACCCGGCGGCCGTCCTGCGACAGCCCGTACGAGTAAACGGCCAGCTCCTCGATCTCCTCCCGGCCGAGTCCCAGGTCCCGGGCACGCGTGTCCAGCCCGGTCTGGAGAATCTTGAGTGTCGCCTTGTACGTCACCCGGGTGGTGAGCCGGGCGAGTTCCGCGAGGGCGGCCTCGCCCTCCATCGTGCACAGCGCCGTCGCACACGCGTTGGCGAGCTTCGGCATGCCCGGACCCACGCCCGGTAGCTTGCGCAGCGCTCTACCCAGCACCGCGCCCAGCGCCCGGGGCGTTTGCGCCTGTCCGGGCAGGAGCGTCAGCGTCCACACCAGGCCGCGCGCCACCTCGTAGTTGTACGGGTCGTAGGCGAACCCCGGCTCACGCGGCAGTGTGGGCGGGCCGCCCAGCAGGGCCAGCCAGTCCGCCACCCGCTCCGGGAACCGTTCCGCGTCGACCTCGGCGAGCAGGGTCCGCGCGGTCCGTGCCCAGGGTGCGCCAGGCTTGACCGACGTCAGCGTCGCGGCGTGCCGCAGCACGTCGGTCCAGGCAGCGGGCAGCTGAGCCAGTTCGGCGAGCGCGTGGTCCGACCACCGCTCACCGGCGTTGAGCACCGGGTGGCGCTCGGCGAGCAGCCGCAGGACTTCCCGGGACGCCGACGTCCTGACGGGATGGCTGTCGTGGTACACACGCCGCATCTCCGCGCCGAGAGCCGGCGGGATCCGACGCCCTGAGGCCAGTTCCACCCAGGCCACGTCGTAACTCTCCAGCGCCCAGTCGACGTTCTCCCGGTAGCCCTCCAGCAAGCGCTGACGGTCCGCCGCCATGAGGTCGTCAGGACGGCCCGAGGACGCCATGGCATGCAGGACCACGGCCTTGTCGCGCTGCTCCGGTGTCCCGGCGTCTTGGTAGACCTCGACGCAGTGGCGCAGCAGGCGGTGCCGGGCGTCGTCGGGCAGCACGTCCAGCAGCACCCACGGCAGCCGCCTGGCGCCGAAAGCCCGTTTGCAGGCCGCCGCCGAAGTCTTGTCCGCGACGACCGTCCGTACGACGGCCTCCAGCTCGCGTGGGCCCATCACCTCCAGCTCCGGCGACTCCGATACCTGCATGTACATGGCCGCGGCACGCCGCTGCTCCGTCTCGGCCTGCCCGTAGGCCTCGCCGGCCCGCAACCGCGCGCGCAGACGGAGATATTCGGGGAGGGGCCGCAGCAGCTCCACCGCCCACGACAGCTCGGGAGCGGAGGCCAGTGCCTCGTGGACCGCCGAGGCGTCGTCGCGTTCGGCGGCGGCCCGCACCGCGGCCCGGCACGCGTCGAAGTCGCTCATCAGCCACCCACCAGGGGGACGAGCTTCAAGAAGGTGATCTCCGAACCCGCCACGAGGTCGATCTCCTCGTCGAGACGCGTCAGCTGCCGCTCCTGGGTCAGGAGCAGGAAGCCGTTCCTCTCGAACGCCCGCACCGCGGCGTCGAACTGCCGCTCCGGGTCGATCCGGTGCGGCGGACGGGACGGGCCCCGCGAGCCGTTCAGCACGGCCTCGTCCGCCGTCGGCCGCACGAGCCCTCGGAACGGTCCGGCCGCTTCCCCCGCGTGGTACTCGGCGACCTCCTGGAACACCCGCCTTCTGATCAGCTCCCGCACACTGACCCGTTCCTCCTCCACATCGAGCACGAGCGCCGCGAACCGGCCCTGGGACGTGCTCTCGTCAGCGCATACGATCTGAGTCATTCCAGGATCCTAGAGGGCGGGTGTGACACCGCGTCGCCGTCCGCAACGGCATGCGAGCCGGCGCCGCCCGCGGCTGCCGTGACGACGCACGTGCCCGCGGCGGCCGGTGCCGGGTGGGCGGCGCGCCCGCCCACCCGGCACCGGCTCTCAGGCGCGCCCCGCGGTCTTCTGCGTGCGGCGGGAGATCGAGTCGATGACGACCGCGGCGAGCAGCACCGCGCCGGTGATCATGTCGCGGACGGCGGACCCGGTACCCAGCAGGGCCATGCCGGAGTTGATCGACTGGATGACGAGGGCACCCAGCAGCGCCGACCAGGTCTTGCCGCGGCCGCCGAAGAGGCTGGTGCCGCCGATGACGGCGGCGGCGATGCAGTTCATCAGCAGGCTGCCCGCGCCCGAGGACTGGTTGGCGGCGTTGATCTGGGAGGCGAAGAACAGTCCGCCGACGGCGGCCATGGTCCCGGCGATCGCGTAGACGGTGATCCGGATCATGGGCACGCTGATGCCGGCCCGCGCGGCGGCCTCGCTGCTGCCGCCGACGGCGAAGACCTGCCGCCCGTAGGTGGTGCGGCGGAGCACGAAGTCACCGAGGACGATGACGCCGACGAAGATGACGACCGCCAGCGGGAGGCCCTTGTAGGAGTTGAAGACGAGGGCCGCCGCGTAGGCGGGTATCGCCACGACGACCGTGCGGAGCACGATCTCGCTGAGCGGGCGGCTGGGCACGTCCGCCGCCTTGCGCCGGCGCGCGTCCAGCAGCGAGAAGCCGAGGAACGCCAGCACGCAGACGGTGGCCAGCCCCATCGCCCAGAACTTGTCGGCGAAGTAGTGGTTGGTCAGTTGGGCGACCACGCCGTCGTCGTCGAGGTTGATGGTGCCGCTGGGACCGAGGATCTGGAGCATCAGGCCGTTCCAGCCGAGCAGGCCGGCCAGCGTGACCACGAAGGCGGGGACACCGATCTTGGCGAAGAAGAAGCCGTGCAGGGCGCCGGCCGCCATGCCGACGAGGATGGCCAGGATCACGGCCAGGACCTCGTTCATGCCCTGGTTGATGTTGAGCACGGCCAGCACGGCTGCGGACATGCCGCTGACCGAGCCGACGGACAGGTCGATCTCGCCCAGCAGCAGGACGAAGACGATGCCGACCGCGATCAGCCCGGTTCCGGCGCTCTGCACGAACAGGTTGCTGAGGTTGTTCGCACTCAGGAACGCGGAGTCCTGGAGCTGGAAGACGAGGCCGATGACGATGAGCCCGACGATCACGGGCAGCGAGCCGAGTTCGCCGGTGCGCAGGCGGCGCGTCAGGTCGTCGAGGTAGCCGGCGAAGCCGCGTTCGCGCACGAGGAGGCGCGGGTCGACGGACGCGACGGATCCGGCGGCCGCTGTGCCGTTCGCTTCGCCCCCGTCCTGCTGGGGGGCGGTGGCCTTGTCGCCCGTGGCTCCGTCTGTGGGGGTGCCGGTGGTCACTTGCGCACCTCCGTGGTGGACGCCTGCTGTGCGGTTCGGGCATTGCGCCGGGTGACGACGTTGTCAGTGGCTCCGGTGATCGCCGAGACGATCTCCTCCTGGGAGGTCTCGCTCACCGTGAAGGTGCCGTTGTTGCGGCCGAGGCGCAGGACGGCGACCCGGTCGCTGACGGCGCGCACGTCGGCCATGTTGTGGCTGATGAGCAGCACGCCCAGCTCCCGCTCCCGCAGCCGCTCCACCAGGTCGAGAACCTGCGCGGTCTGCTCGACGCCGAGCGCGGCGGTGGGCTCGTCGAGGATGACGACGCGGGGCTCGCCGAGCAGCGAGCGGGCGATGGCCACGGTCTGCCGCTGCCCGCCGGAGAGGGAGGCGACGGGGATGCGGACGCTGGGAATGCGGATCGAGAGGGTGGAGAGGAGCTCGCGGGAGCGGCGCTCCATCTCGACCTCGTCGAGGATGCCCCCCGACTTGAGTTCGTTGCCCAGGAAGAGGTTGCCGACGACGTCGAGGTTGTCGCACAGCGCCAGGTCCTGGTAGACGGTCGCGATGCCGAGTTCCTGGGCGTCGTGCGGCTTGTCGACGCTGACGGGCTCGCCGTTCCACTCCAGGCGGCCCTCGTCCGCGGGGCTGACGCCCGCGATGGCTTTGACCAGGGTGGACTTTCCTGCACCGTTGTCCCCGACGAGCGCGACGACCTCGCCGGGGTGGACCTCCAGCTCGACGTCCGTGAGCGCCTGCACGGCGCCGAACCGCTTGGAGACTCCGCGCAACGCCAGCACGGGCGTAGCGGACACGTGAATCACTCCTTAACCGTGATCGGCGCGCCGGCGGTGGGCCGTCGGGCCGCCGCCCGCCCGCCGGACGGGGCCGCTGGGGCTTCCGTACGGCGGGCGGGCGAGTGCGGTGCCGACGGGGCCGCCGGGCCGATCGATGTCGCCTGGACCTACTTGATGCCCGCCTCGTCACAGGCCTTCTTGAACTTGCTGGTGCAGATCTCCTTGGCCGTGAAGAACCCGGACTTGCCCACGTACTTCTTGATGTCGTCCTTGGTCAGCGGCAGCGGAGTGACGATCTTGGTGGGGATCTCCTTCTGCGAGGAGCTGTCGGACGTGGAGGTGGCGATGTCGTCCAGCTTCTCGCCCTTGGCCAGTGCGACGGCGAACTCGGCCGCCGCCGAGGTCTCGGGCACGTACGGCTTGTAGACGCTCATGAACTGCTCGCCGGACAGGATGCGCTGCACGGCGTTGAGTTCGGCGTCCTGGCCCGTCACCGGAGGCATGTTGTCCTTGGTGAAACCGGCGCCCTTGAGCGCGGTGATGATGCCGCCGGCCATACCGTCGTTGGCCGAGTAGACACCGACGATGTTCTTCTTGCCGAGGGAGGAGAGGGCGCCCTTCATGTTGCCGTTGGCGTTCTCCGGCTTCCACTCCTTGGTGTCGTACTCCTTGCCGACCTTCACCTTGCCGTCGAGGACGGAGTGGGCGCCCTCCTTGTACATCTTGGCGTTGGGGTCGGTGACGGAGCCGTTCATCATGACGATCTTGCCGTCGTCGGCCTTGTCGCCGAGCTCCTTGAGCAGGGACTCGGCCTGGATCTTGCCGACCCGCGGGTTGTCGACGGAGGTGTAGGCCTTGATGGGGCCTTCGGCGAGGCGGTCGTAGGCGACGACGGGGATGTCGGCGTCGTCGGCCTTCTTGACGGAGCTGGCGATGGACTTGGCGTCCACGGCGTCCACGATGAGCGCGTCGACCTTCTTGGTGACCATCGTCTCGGCCTGCTGCTGCTGGAGGTTGGCGTCCTGTTTGGCGTTGGAGTACAGGATTCTGGTGTCCTTGCCCGCCAGTTCCTTGATCTTCTTCTCCAGCAGCGGCTTGTCGAACCGCTCGTAACGTGCTGTCTGGTTCTCTGGGAGCAGCAGCCCGATCGTCAGCGGGCCCTCCTTCTCCTTGCCGCTGTCGTTGCCGTCCGCCTGGTCAGCACTGCCGCAGGCGGCTGTGGTGAGGGCGAGCGAGAGTGTGACGGTACCGAAGACGATGCCGCGCAGCGCTGCGTGCATGGTGACCTCCCTGACGGGGCCGCGGCGTCGCGGCCGGGGTAGCCGGAAGTCAACTCGCCGCCGTCACACCGGTCAATAAGAAAATCCTTAACGAGATGACAACGATGCCATCCATTGAAAACAGAAAGCCACAGAACGACCGGAGGGGGCGCCCCGTAAGGGGTACGGGGCACTGCGCGGCCGGCCACAACGAGCCCGCACCGCGCAACGCCGCAGGACCGCAGGGCCTCAGCGGCGAGGCCTCGACAGGACCCCCAGGGCTCAGGCCGCGGCCGAGGCTGCCGCGTCCACCAGTGTGGTGTCACCCATCTCGTTGAGCACCAGAGCGAGCGCGCCCAACACCTCGGCGCGGCTGTCGAGTTCGCCGGGCGCCACCGTCAACTGCCGTGCCGCGCTGGGGATCGCGTAGCGCGCCACCGAGTCCCGCACCGGGTCCAGCACCAGGTCTCCGGCCTCGGCCAGGTCTCCGCCCAGCACGACCCGTGAGGGGTTGAGAAGGTTGCAGAGGCTGGCCACCCCGCTGCCGATGTGGCGGCCGATGTCGGCGACGACGCGCCGGCAGCCGGGGTCGCCCTCGCCGGCCAGCCGCACCACCCGCGCCATGGTCAGGTCGGTGCCGTGGCTGGAGTGCAGCAGCGGCAGCACGTACCGGGCCGCGGTGAAGGTCTCGAGGCAGCCGCGGTTGCCGCAGCGGCAGACGGGGCCCGACTCGTCCAGCGTGATGTGGCCGATCTCGCCCGCCGTGCCGCCCGGGCCGCGGTAGATCCGGCCGTTGATGACCAGTCCGGCGCCGACGCCGCTGGCGACCTTGATGTAGGCCAGGTCACCGGCGCCGTGCCCCGCGCCCCACACCTGCTCGCCGAGGGCACCGAGGTTGGCGTCGTTGTCGACGTAGACGGGCACGCCGATCCGCGTGGCGAGCTCGTCGCGCGGGTTGGTGCCGGCCCATCCCGGCAGGATCGCGGTGGAGCCCAGCACGCCCGTCTCGATGTCGATCGGCCCCGGGACGCCCAGGCCGATGCCGATGACCTTGCCCGGGCTGATCCCGCTCTCGGCGACCAGCCGCCGCACCAGCCGCTCGGCGCGGTCGAAGCCCTCTCCCGCCGAGGCGTCGACGTCGATGGGCTCGGCGTCCTCGGCCAGTACGGTGTGCGCCAGGTTGCCGACGGCGACGCGCAGGTGCGAGTGGCCGAAGTCGACGCCGACGACGATGCCCGCGTCGGCGCTGAGGGAGACGGCGCGGGCCCGCCTGCCGCCGGAGGAGGTGGGGGTGACCTCGACGGTTCCGGCGTCCTTGAGCTCACGGACGATGTTGGAGACGGTCGCGGCGGACAGCCCCGTACTGCGGGCGATCTCCGCCTGGGTGAGCGAGCCCGCCATCCGTACGGCCCGCACGACGCGCTCCAGATTCGCCCGGTGCAGCGAGGACTGCGACCCCGGAGTCTCCACCACTGTTCACTCCCCGCTTGTCTCCAACATCTGAACCCCAAGAAGAGCCCCGGCGGTCCTCCCCGTCAAGTCCTTCGATCGAGCCGGCAGCGGTCGGCGCTCATTTGTGCCTCATCATACGGAGGTGAGCGGGCTCAACGCGCCGGGTCCCCGGCCGGTGGCCGGGGACCCGGGCTCGGGGCCGTCGCAGCGGTGCTCACCTCACTTGACGGAGCCCGCCGTCAGCCCGGAGACCACGTGCCGCTCGATGAACGCGAACAGGATGATCACCGGGACGATGGCGACGACGGAGGCGGCGAACAGGTAGTTCCACTGCACCGTGTAGGCGCCGATGAAGTTGTTGATGCCGACCGTCAGCGGCTGCTTGTCCGGCTCCGTGGAGAGGGTCAGACCCATCACGAACTCGTTCCAGGCCGAGATGAAGGTGAAGATCACGGCCGTGACGACGCCGGGCAGTGCCAGCGGAAGCGTCACCCGCGTCATCGCCCCGAAGCGGCTGGTGCCGTCCACCATCGCCGCCTCCTCCAGCTCCTGCGGGATGGACCCGATGTAGGCGGTGAGGATCCACACGGCGAAGGCGAGGTTGAACGCGGCGTTGGTGAGGATCAGCGTCCAGACCGAGTTGAGCATGTCCAGCTGGTAGAACTCGCGGTAGAGACCCACCAGCAGGGCGGTCGGCTGGAACATCTGGGTGACCAGCACCAGCAGCAGGAACCACTTGCGGCCCCTGAACTTCATCCGCGCCGTGTAGTACGCGGCCGGCAGCGAGACGAGCAGCACCAGCAGCGTGGAGCCGCCCGCCACCAACAGGGTGACCTGGAGGTTGTTCCCGAGCGAGGACTCGCGCCAGACCTCGATGAAGTTCGACCAGTCCAGCTTGTCGGGCAGGTAGGTGCGGTCACGCAGTTCGTCGGCGGGCCGCAGCGCCGTGACGATCATCTCCAGGTACGGCGCCAGGAACAGCGCGGCGAGCAGCCACGCGAAGGCGGCGATCACCAGGCTGCGCGGCCGGAAGCCGCGCCTGGGCGGGCGCACGGTGCGCTTGGCGGGCCCCGCGGGCCCCTCCTTGACGGGCCCGGGCCCGGCGGTCTGTGTTGCGGTCGCCATCAGTCCTCCTCGTTCCACCGGCTGACCTTGAGGAAGAGCAGCACGAGCACGACGACCATGGCGAAGTTGACCACCGACATCGCCGCCGACTCGGCGATGTCCGTCTCCTTGAGCTTGTACATGAACACGGTGGTCGTCGAGGTGTCGCTGCCCGGGCCGCCCTGCGTCATCGCCCAGATGATCGGGAACGAGTTGAAGACGTTGATGAGGTTGATGACCACACCGACGAGGAACGCGGGGCGCAGCAGGGGCAGGGTGATGCTCCGGTAGGTCTGCCAGGGACCCGCACCGTCGATGCGGGCCGCCTCGTACACATCGCCCGGGATCGTCTGGAGCCCCGCCAGCAGGGTGTAGGTGGTGAAGGGCAGCGAGACGAAGACCGCCACGAACATCATCCAGGGCCAGGCGGTGGACTGGGAGCCCAGCCAGTCCGTTGACTTGTCGATGATGCCCAGGTCCAGCATCACCGTGTTGAGCACACCGGCGGTCTGGTTGAGCATCCACTTGAAGCCGATGGCGGTCATCAGGACCGAGGCCGCCCAGGGCGCGATGAGCGCCCATCGGGTGACGCTGCGCCCCGGGAAGCGCTGGTTGAACAGCTGGGCCAGGCCCAGCGACACCAGCATGGTGACGCTGACGACCACGACCGTCCACAGGACGGTGTAGCCGATGACGTGCCCGAAGCCGGACTCGTCGAAGAGCTTCTCGTATTTCTCGGTGCCGGCCGAGCCCCGCACGACCCCCGAGATGCTGATGTTCTGGAACGAGGTCCTGATCAGCTCGACGATGGGCCACACGACGACGGCGAGGATGAGCAGGACGACCGGGGCTATCCAGGGAAGCGGGCCGAGCCGGGCCAGCCCGCCGCGCGAGCGGCGGACCGGCCTGGCCGACTGCCCGCCCCGCCCCCGGCTCCTGCTGGCCGGGGACGGCGGGGCCTTCAATGACACGGGGTCTCCTTGCGGTACGGAGGGGCGAAGTGGGGCGTCGGGCGGCCTACTTGGTGTTCGCCGCCGCTTCCTCCGCCTTCTTCTGCAGGTCCCCGAGGATCTTCTTCGGGTCCTCCTTGGCCGCCTTGCCGCCGGTCTTCTTCATCTCGGCGGAGACGATGTCCCAGGCGGGGTCGCCCAGCGGGTAGAACCGCGCGCCGTCCAGCTCGTCGAAGAAGGGCTGGAGGTCCTTGTGCTTGCCGTTCGACTGCATCGTCTCCAGCGCGTCCTTGGTGACGGGCATGAAGTTGTACATCTCGTCGAACTTCAGCATCTTCTTCGAGTACACGAAGTCGAGGAACTTCTTTATCTGCTCCTGCTTGCCGCCGTCCTTGAAGGCCATCATCCAGTCGGCGACGCCCAGGGTCGTCTTGAGCGGCCCGTCCTTGCCCGGGATGGTGGTGACCCCGTAGTCCACCTTGCCCGCCTTCGCCATCTGAACGAGGCTCGGGTGGCCGTTGAGCATGCCCGCCTTGCCCGCGG
Source organism: Streptomyces diacarni (assembly GCF_003323715.1). Taxonomy (GTDB): domain Bacteria; phylum Actinomycetota; class Actinomycetes; order Streptomycetales; family Streptomycetaceae; genus Streptomyces; species Streptomyces diacarni. The sequence continues at coordinate 143,281 of NZ_QOIN01000036.1, read as the reverse complement.
CGAAGTCGGCGAAGGCCGTCTTGCGGTCGGTTGAGGCCGGGTTGGAGTACGTCAGGCCCGGCTTGACCAGGTTGTCCTGGAGCCAGTCGAAGGTCTCGACGTTCTTCTTGCTGTCGAGGGTGTACTTGCCGCTGGAGTCGGTGTAGCCACCGCCGTTGCCCAGCTCCCAGATCAGCGACTCGCCCTGCGCCTCCTCGGGGCCCAGCGGGAGCGCGTAGGGGGTGTCGGCCGCCTTCGACTTCTTGATCTTCTCGGCGGCCTCGGCCAGCTCGTCCCAGGTCTTGGGCGGCGTCTTGATGCCCGCCTTCTTGAAGACCTCCTTGTTGTAGAACAGCACGCGGGTGGAGGAGACCCACGGGATGCCGTACTGGGTGCCGTCCACCTCGCCGGCCTCGGCGAACGACGGGATGAGGTTCTTCTTCGTCTTGGGCGAGAGGACCTCGTCGGCCTTGTAGAGCAGGTCGTCGGCGACCTTGTCGGCGTAGCCGCCGGTCTGCAGCAGATCCGGCACGTTGCCGCTCTGGATCATCGTCTTGACCTGCTTGTCGATGTCGTTCCAGTTGATGACCTGGACCTCGACCTTGATGTCCTTGTTCTGCTTCTCGAAGTCCTTGACCACCGAGTCCCAGTAGACCTTCGAGGCGTTGGACTTCTTGTCGCCGTAGTCGGCAGCCACCAGTTTGAGGGTGTTCTTGTCCCCGGAGCTCCCGCTGTCACCGCCGCAGGCGGTCACGCTCAGTGCCATGGCGAGCGCTGCGGCGCCGGCCGCCACTGCTCTTTTGTTCATGTTGCTCAACCCTTCGACATCGGTGTCGACTTGCTCGCAGGTGATGCGTCGCACCGGGCGCCACCCGGTCCCCCACGCAACGCTCGGGCGAGGAGCCCCGACCGCCCGGAAAGGTGATCCCGCAGCAGTCACGGCGCAGACTATCCATGGCGGATTCCGCCTCGACAGGTCTAGGCCACTTTCGTGGCCAACCTGAAATCACCGCTGTGGGCGGGTAGTTTGACCGGCGCGTTTCCCCCCGGCCTCCGGGCCGCCCACCCGGTTCGCGACCGCGATAGTGCCTATTTGATCGCGCCCGCGGTCAGCCCCGCCTGCACCTGGCGCTGGAAAACCGCGTAGACGACGAGCACCGGCACCATGGCCAGGGTCAGCCCCGCGAACAGCGCGCCCCAGTCGCCCGCGTACCCCTGGGAGACGGTCAGCGCCGCGAGCCCCTGGGGCAGCACGTAGTTGTTCTCGTCGTCGTTGTTGAGCAGCAGCGGGAGCAGGTACTGGTTCCACTGCCCGAGGAAGTTGAAGATGCCGATGCTGACCAGGCCCGGCTTCGCCATGGGGAGCATGACCTGGAAAAACGTCCGGGTGTGCGAGGCCCCGTCGATCATCGCCGCTTCCTGCACCCCGCTGGGCAGCGTCCGGAAGAACGAGGTGAGGAAGAAGGTGGTGAACGGCAGCGAATAGGCGATGTACGCGATGATCAGCCCGGGACGGGTGTCCAGCAGGGACAAGTTGTCCATGATCGTGAACAGCGGGATCAGCGCCAGGATCACCGGGAACATCATTCCGCCGGCGAACAGCAGGAAGATGAACCGGTTGCCGGGAAAGGTGAAGCGGGCGATCACGTAGGCGGCCATCGAGCCGAGCAGCATGGTGCCCGTGAGCGAGCCCGCCAGGATGATGACCGAGTTGAGCGCGTAGCGGCCCACCTTCGCCTCGGTCCAGGCGTTGACGAAGTTCTCCCAGTGCAGCGAGGTGGGCAGACCCATCGGGTCGCCCAGGTAGTCCGCCGTCGGCCGGAAGGCGGTCAGCGCCACCCAGACCAGCGGGCCCGCCGCCATGATCACCCACAGGACCAGGAAGCCGTGCGAGAAGGCGTTCAGGGTGCGGCTCTCGCCGCCCTTGAGGCCCCTGGCGTCCTTCCCGCCCTTCCCGCCCCTGCCGCCGCCCGCGGCGCGCGGGCGGGTGGTGCTCCCGGACGCCGGGTCCGCGGCCGCCTTCTCGGCCACCGCCGCCGCGTCCGTGCTCATCGGTTCGGCACTCATCGCAACCCGCTTCTCAGTACTCGATCGTCTCACGGCGGCCGATCCTCATCACGATGAGCGTGAACGCCATGCTCAGGACGAGGAGCACCACACCGATGGCCGTGGCGTAGCCGAACTGGCCCTCACGGAAGCGCTCGTACAGGTAGACCGGGGTCACCTTCAGCACGTGTCCCGGCACCATGATCAGGACGACGGCGAAGGCGTCCAGCGCCTGGATGCCCATGTAGATCCAGCCGGTGCGCACGGTGTCCCAGATCAGGGGCAGCGTGACCCGGAAGAACGTGGCGCCCCGGCCCGCGCCGTCCAGCAGCGCCGCCTCGTAGATGTCCTTGGGGATCGCCCCCATCGCGGCCGAGAAGAGCACCACGTAGAACCCGACGAAGCTCCAGGCGATCACCGCCATCGTGGCGAACAGGCCCAGCTTGTAGTCGCCGCCCAGCCAGCGCTGTTCGAGGGAGCCGAGGCCCACCTCGCCCAGCAGCCCGTTCAGCAGGCCGCTGCGGGAGCTGTAGACCTGCTGCCAGACCACCGCGATCAGCGCGATGGAGAGGACCTGGGGAAAGAAGTAGACGACCTTGTAGAACGAGGAGCCGACGACCCCGGAGACGGCCTCTCCCCTGCGGTGCCGGCCGCCCGCGGTGATCATGTAGGCGAAGAAGATGCCGAGCGCGAGCGTGACCACCGGAACGAACACCAGCAGCAGCAGACTGGTCTGGACCGATGACCAGAACTTTTCGTCGTTCCACATCTTCACGTAGTTGTCGAAGCCGACGAAGTTCGCCGTGGCGCCGCCCGCCCAGTCGGTGAACGAGTAGTAGATCGCCTGGAAGAACGGGGAGATGACGAAGACGGCGTAGAAGGCCAGCGGCAGGATCAGGAATCCCACGATGAACCGGTACTTGTCCAGCGTCCGGTACCTGCGATCGGCACGCACCCGTGCCGGGGTGAACCGGGGCGGCAGCAGGACCGCCACCGCGAAGGCCAGCTTGTCGCCGGGCGGCAGTTTCCGCCACGGGACCGTTCCCTGTGTCGCCGGCCCGCTCGGGTCCGGCCGTGTCCGAGTCCTCACGCCGCTCCGCTCTCCCCCACTCCCCGTTCCCGACGCCCTGCCTCAGGCCTTCTTGATCTTGTGGACGTCGGGGTCCTTGGCGACCCGGTCGGCGGCCTTCTGCATGGTGTTCATCGCTTCCTTGACCGACGAGTCACCGTTCATGAAGGAGCCGACGACGTTGTTGAACTCCTCGTTCCACAGCGCCGTGTACCACTCCTTGAAGAAGGCGATCACGATGTTGTCGCCCGCCGCCTTGATGGCCTTCTGCGAGCTGGCGACGCCCGGGGGCAGGTCGAGGCCGTCGATGGCGCCCTTGACCACGGGCATGGAGGAGACCTCGCGGAAGAAGTTCTGTGCGGCCTTCTTGCTGTACATCATCCGCATCCACTCCATCCCCCCCTGCTTGTTCTTGGCCTTCTCGGGGATGAGGAACGGCTCGCCTGGCGGCGCGTACAGGGTGCCGAACGGCATGGCGTCGCCCTTGTCGAGGGACGGGGTGGCGCCCACCCGCATCTCGAAGTCCTTCGGCGTGGTGGGCTTCGCCTCGTTCTCCACCCAGGAGCCGTCCGGGATGAAGACGGCCTTGCCCTTCGTCCAGGCGGTCTGGGCCTCGATGTGCGCCTTCTCGCCGTCGAACCCCTGGAGGACGTACTTCTTGGCCAGCAGCTCCTCGTAGGCCTCGAAGACGGCCTTGACCGCGTCGGACTTCCAGGCGTTCGGCTCCAGGTAGTCCATGGCCTCCAGCTGCTTGCGGCCGCCTGCCTGTCCGAACATCGCGTACATGCTGAAGAACATGTAGCGCGGGTGTCCGGCCGGATACGTCCAGCCGTGCACGCCCTTCTTCTTCGCCGTCTTGCAGACCGCCAGCATCTCGTCCCACGTCTTGGGGTATTCGACCTCCAGCGTCTTGCTGAGCATGGTGTCCGAATACCAGATGCCGTAGACGGTCTGCGCGACGTTGAGCTGGTAGACGGCGTCGCTGCCGAACTGCCCCATCTCCACGACGCCGGGCACGAAGGTGTCGCGGACCTTCACCTCCGGGTCGTCCCAGCTCGGCGCGTCCAGCAGCTCGCTCACGTCCGCGGCCTGCTTGTTCTGGACGAGCGAGAGGATGTTCATGTTGTCGGCGCCGGAGTTGTTGATCACGTCCGGCGGATCGCCCTTCACGATGCGCGGCTGCGTCTGCGTGGCGATCTTCTCGGTCTTCTTCTGGTCGACCTTCGCGTCCGGGTACTTCTTCTCGTATATGTCGCTGACGTAGCGCGCGTACTTGTCGTCGTAGCCGCCGTTGAAGATATAGACCTGGAGTTCGGCGTCCTTTTTGACCGCGAGCGGATTGTCGGCGGACTTCTTTCCCTTTTCGGCCTTGTTCTCCTCGCCACCGCCGGTGGCGCAGGAGGTCAGCGACCCGAGTGCGGGTACCGCGAGAAGACCGGCCGCCGTGGCCCGCTTCATCACGTCACGACGGTTGACGTTGGTGGTTCCCATGCTCAAGTCCTCGCCTTCTCCAGGACTCAGGCGGTGTACCGGTCTCCCGTCAACTCGCCACCGGCGAAGGGCCCGACACCGCGGGTGAAGTTCAAGCTGGTTGGTGCGGGTTGTGCGATGGTGCGCCAGGAGTACGGTCTCCCGCGCGCGGGTACCGCTCAAGGTGCGGACAGGTATAGTCCACTCTTCGCCATTTGGGCAAGATCAAGAACGGACCGGCCCGTCATCTTTCCCGAGTTGAGACCTGTGCCGAATTCCCCTTCGGTTCAGACGCCCCGGCACCCTTGACACCAGCGGGCTCGCGTACATTACTGGTCGTCGAAAATCACAACTGACAACGTTGTCGGCCCGTTGAGAGGTCCGTGTGTCGCACAGCCCCCTGCTCCGACTCCGTATGCCGTCCGGGCACAGACCCGGACACCGGCCGCCGCCCGACGGGCGAGCGGGCCGCCGCAGACCCTCCGGCTTCCGCGCCGCGCCCCGTATGACGGCCGCGCGAAGGACCGCCGTCGCACTCGTCCTCGCCCTGGTCGCCACCTCCACCATCGAGGCCACCAGCGCCGTCGCCCGCCCCGACCCCGGCTCCGGAGCGCACCCCACCCGGTTCGCCTCCTCCTTCGAACCCGACACCCCCGCCCCCGACTGGAACGACACCGTCGAGACCGGCCCCGACGGCACCCCGCGCGCCGACCACGTCACCCACGAAGGCAAGCCCGGACTCGCCACCCGCACCGGCACGGGCCCCGAGAAGTCCCCCACAGCGAAGACGGGCGCGGGCTTCACCGGAACCCACGCGCTGCGCTTCGCCGGCGAGCACTCCGCAGCGGGGCGCGCCCACGCCACCAACAAGGTCTTCGACGTCGATGTCACCGTCACCCGCGACACGGTGCTCTCCTACCGGCTCTTTCCCGAGATGCCCGAGGGCGACCGCAGCTACGCCGCGACGCACGTGGCCGTCGACCTCGCCTTCACCGACGGCACCTACCTGAGCGAACTGCGCGCCGCCGACCAGCACGGCAACCGGCTGACCCCGGCCGCCCAAGGAGCCTCCAAGACCCTGTACGTCAACCAGTGGAACAACACCGAGGCCCGCATCGGCCGCGTCGCCGAAGGCAAGACCGTCGACCGGGTACTGCTCGGCTACGACGCGTCCACCGGCCCGAAGGACGGCACCCGGCCCTTCGGCGGCTGGCTCGACGACGTGCGGATCGCCCCGCGCAAGCCGGCCGCGGCCGCCCACTCCTCCGACCACCTCTCCGACCACGTCACCACCACTCGCGGCACCAACTCCAGCGGCTCGTTCTCACGCGGCAACAACTTCCCCGCGACCGCCGTCCCGCACGGCTTCAACTTCTGGACGCCGGTGACCGACGCGGGCGCCAAGGACTGGCTGTACAGCTACGCACAGCAGAACAACGCCGACAACCTGCCCTCCCTCCAGGCCTTCAGCGCCAGCCACGAGCCCAGCCCGTGGATGGGTGACCGGCAGACGTTCCAGGTGATGCCCTCGACCGCGAAGGGCACCCCAGACGCCGGCCGCGAGGCACGCGCCCTGCCCTTCCGGCACGCCAACGAGACCGCGCGGCCGCACTACTACGGCGTCACGTTCGAGAACAAGCTGCGGGCCGAGGTCACCCCGACCGACCACGCGGCCATGATGCGCTTCACCTTCCCCAAGCGGGACGCCAGCCTGATCTTCGACAACGTCGACGACAACGCCGGACTCACCCTCGACCCCGAACGGGGCGTCGTCAGCGGCTGGTCCGACGTCAAGAGCGGACTGTCCACGGGCGCGACCCGGATGTTCGTCCACGCCGAGTTCGACGCGCCCGTCACCGACGGGGGCGAACTGTCCGGCGGCGGCAGCAAGGACGCGGCCGGCTACCTGCGCTTCGCACCGGGCAGCGACCGCACCGTGACGATGCGCATAGCCACCTCGCTCATCAGCGTCGAGCAGGCCGAGGCCAACCTGCGCGACGAGATCCCGAGTTCGCGCTCCTTCGACCAGGTCCGGGACCGGGCGCAGCACAAGTGGGACGACCTGCTGGACGTCATCGAGGTCGAGGGCGCCACCCCCGACCAGCTCACCACCCTCTACTCCAACCTCTACCGGCTCTACCTCTACCCCAACGCCGGCCACGAGAAGGTCGGCTCCGCGGTCCGGTACGCCAGCCCCTTCTCGCCCGCCGAGAAGCCGGACACCCCGACCGAGACCGGCTCGAAGATCGTCGACGGAGAGGTCTACGTCAACAACGGCTTCTGGGACACCTACCGCACCACCTGGCCCGCCTACTCCTTCCTCACCCCGAAAGCGGCGGGGAAGATGGTGGACGGGTTCGTGCAGCAGTACAAGGACGGCGGCTGGGTCTCCCGCTGGTCCTCGCCCGGCTACGCCGACCTGATGACCGGCACCTCCTCCGACGTCGCCTTCGCCGACGCCTATCTCAAAGGCGTCGACTTCGACGCGGAGGCCGCCTACGAGGCGGCCCTCAAGAACGCCACCGTCGCCCCGCCGGACCCGGGTGTGGGCCGCAAGGGCATGAACACCTCCCCCTTCCTCGGGTACACCAGCACCGACACCAAGGAAGGCATGTCCTGGGCGCTGGAGGGCTACCTCAACGACTTCGGCATCGCCCAGATGGGCAAGGCCCTCTACAAGAAGACCGGCAAGAAGCGGTACAAGGAGGAGTCCGCCTACTTCTCCCAGCGCGCCCGCAACTACGTCCACCTCTTCGACGACAAGATCGACTTCTTCCAGGGCCGGAACGCCGACGGCACCCGGCGGCTGTCCCCCGACGCGTACGACCCGCGCGTGTGGGGCCACGACTACACCGAGACCAACGGCTGGAACTTCGCCTTCACCGCACCCCAGGACACCCGCGGCCTCGCCAACCTCTACGGCGGCCGCGGCGGCCTCGCCAAGAAGCTGGACACCTACTTCGCCACCCCCGAGACGGGCGAGGAGAAGTACGCCGGCAGCTACGGCGGCGTCATCCACGAGATGACCGAGGCCCGCGACGTACGCATGGGCATGTACGGGCACAGCAACCAGCCCGCGCACCACATCGCCTACCTGTACGACGCGGCCGGACAGCCCTGGAAGACCCAGGAGAAGGTCCGCGAGGTCCTCTCCCGGCTCTACGTCGGCAGCGAGATCGGCCAGGGCTACCCGGGCGACGAGGACAACGGAGAGATGTCCGCCTGGTACGTCTTCAGCGCCCTGGGCTTCTACCCCCTGGTGATGGGCTCGCCCGAGTACGCCGTCGGCTCGCCCCTGTTCACCAAGGCGACCGTGCACCTGGAGAACGGCCGGGACCTGGTGATCAAGGCACCGAAGAACAGCGCGAAGAACGTCTACGTACAGGGCCTGAAGGTCAACGGCAAGAAGTGGCGCTCCACGGCGCTGCCGCACAAGCTGCTGGCCAAGGGCGGCACCCTGGAGTTCGACATGGGCCCCAAGCCCTCGAAGTGGGGCGCCGGACCCGGCCAGGCACCGACCTCCCTCACCAAGGGCGACAAGGCGCCCTCCCCGCAGGGCGACGTGAGCGAGCCCGGGAACTCCCCACTGACCGACGACACCTCCGACACGGCCGCCGAGGCCGGCGACGCGCCGGTCACCGTCGAGCGGGGCTCCCGCGTCACGTCCTACACCCTCACCTCCGACGACCACGCCGACGCACCGACCGGCTGGAAACTGGAGGGCTCCCGCAACGGGGGCAAGACCTGGCACACGGTGGACCGGCGCAAGGGTGAGACCTTCAGCTGGGACAAGCAGACCCGCGTCTTCTCCCTCCGCCACGCCGGCCACTGGACGAGCTACCGCCTGGTACCGACCGAGCCGGGCTCCCGCCTCGCGGAACTCGAACTCCTCGGCCACTGACCGCTCCCCGACCCGCACCACCAACGGACGGGCCGCACCCTCCCGGGTGCGGCCCGTCGTGTGTGGTCGGCGTCCGGAGGGACGTCAGTCGCGGATCAGGGAGCGGAGGACGTACTGGAGGATGCCACCGTTGCGGTAGTAGTCCGCCTCTCCGGGGGTGTCGATGCGGACGGGCGCCTCGAACTCACGGCGGACGTTGTCGGCTTCGCCGGGGGCCGTGTCGGTGGTGACCTTGACCGTGGCCGGGATCTCGCCGTCGTTGAGGGCGGTGATGCCGGTGAGGGTGAAGGTCTCCTCGCCGCTCAGGCCGAGGTCGAGGGCCGAGCTGCCCTCGGGGAACTGCAGCGGCAGGACGCCCATGCCGATGAGGTTCGAGCGGTGGATGCGCTCGTAGGACTCGGCGATGACGGCGCGGACACCGAGCAGTGCGGTGCCCTTGGCCGCCCAGTCGCGGGAGGACCCGGAGCCGTACTCCTTGCCCGCGAGGATGACCAGCGGGGTGCCCTGCGCCTGGTAGTTCTGGGAGGCGTCGTAGATGTAGGAGACCGGGGCTTCCCCATCGCCTTCGGCCGCCCGGGTGAAGTCCCGGGTGAAGCCGCCCTCGGTGCCCGGCGCGATCTGGTTCCGCAGGCGGATGTTGGCGAAGGTGCCGCGGATCATCACTTCGTGGTTGCCGCGCCGCGAGCCGTAGCTGTTGAAGTCGCGGCGGGCCACGCCGTGCTCGGTGAGGTACTGGCCGGCCGGGGTGTCGGCCTTGATCGCACCGGCCGGGGAGATGTGGTCGGTGGTGACCGAGTCGCCCAGCTTGGCCAGCACGCGGGCACCGGAGATGTCGGTGACCGGGGCCGGCTCCATGCCCATGCCCTCGAAGTAGGGGGGCTTGCGCACGTAGGTGGACTCGGTGTCCCACTCGAAGGTGTTGCCGGTGGGGACCGGGAGGGCCTGCCACTGGGCGTCGCCGGCGAAGACGTCGGCGTAGTCCTTGGTGAACATCTCCTGGCCGATGGCGGAGGCGACGACCTGCTCGACCTCCTGCTCGGAGGGCCACAGGTCCTTCAGGTAGACCGGGTTGCCGTTCTGGTCGGTGCCCAGGGCGTCCTCGGTGATGTCCACCTTCATCGAGCCGGCCAGCGCGTAGGCGACCACCAGCGGCGGGGACGCCAGGTAGTTCATCTTGACGTCGGGGTTGATCCGGCCCTCGAAGTTGCGGTTGCCGGACAGGACGGAGACGACGGCCAGGTCGTTGTCGTTGACGGCCTGGGAGACCTCGTCCGGCAGCGGTCCGGAGTTGCCGATGCAGGTGGTGCAGCCGTAGCCGACGAGGTTGAAGCCGAGCTTGTCCAGGTAGGGGGTCAGGCCCGCGCGGTCGTAGTAGTCCATGACGACCTGGGATCCCGGGGCCAGGGTGGTCTTGACCCAGGGCTTGCGGGTGAGGCCCTTCTCCACCGCCTTCTTGGCCAGCAGCGCGGCGCCGACCATGACGTAGGGGTTGGAGGTGTTGGTGCAGGAGGTGATGGCCGCGACGGCGACGGCGCCGTGGTCCAGCTCGTAGGTGACGCCGTCGGGGCCCGTCACCTGGACCGGCTTGCTGGGCACACCGTTGGAGACGGCGGGCGCGTCGGAGGCGGGGAAGGACTCCTTGCCCGCCTCGTCGGTGTCGGTCTCGGAGACGTAGTTGACCACGTCGAGGCCGAACTGGTGCGCGGCGTCGGCGAGCGCGATGCGGTCCTGCGGGCGCTTCGGACCGGCGATGGAGGGGACGACCGTGGCCAGGTCCAGCTCCAGGTACTCGCTGAACTCCGGCTCGCGGGACGCGTCGTGCCACAGGCCCTGTTCCTTGGCGTAGGCCTCGACCAGGGCGAGCTGCTCGGCGCTGCGGCCGGTCAGCTTGAGGTAGTTGATGGTCTCGTCGTCGATCGGGAAGATCGCCGCGGTGGAGCCGAACTCCGGCGACATGTTGCCGATCGTGGCGCGGTTGGCCAGCGGCACCGAGGCGACGCCCTCGCCGTAGAACTCGACGAACTTGCCGACCACACCGTGGTGGCGCAGCATCTCGGTGATGGTGAGCACCAGGTCGGTGGCGGTGGTGCCGGTGGGCAGCTCGCCGGTCAGCTTGAAGCCGACGACGCGCGGGATGAGCATCGAGACGGGCTGGCCCAGCATCGCGGCCTCGGCCTCGATGCCGCCGACGCCCCAGCCCAGGACACCGAGGCCGTTGACCATGGTGGTGTGCGAGTCGGTGCCAACCAGGGTGTCGGGGTAGGCCTGGCCGCCCCGGACCATGACGGTGCGGGCCAGGTGCTCGATGTTGACCTGGTGGACGATGCCGGTGCCGGGCGGGACGACCTTGAACTCGTCGAAGGCGCCCTGGCCCCAGCGCAGGAACTGGTAGCGCTCGCGGTTGCGGCCGTACTCCAGCTCGACGTTCTTCTTGAAGGCGTCGGAGGTGCCGAAGGTGTCGGCGATGACGGAGTGGTCGATGACCAGCTCGGCCGGGGCCAGCGGATTGATGCGGTCGGCGTCGCCGCCGAGCTCCTTGACGGCCTCGCGCATGGTGGCCAGGTCCACGACGCAGGGCACGCCGGTGAAGTCCTGCATGATGACGCGGGCCGGGGTGAACTGGATCTCCTGGCTCGGCTGCGCGTTCGGGTCCCAGTTGCCGAGGGCGCGGATGTGGTCGGCGGTGATGTTGGCGCCGTCCTCGGTGCGGAGCAGGTTCTCCAGCAGGACCTTCAGGCTGTAGGGCAGCCGGGCGGAGCCGTCCACTTTGTCCAGCTTGAAGATTTCGTACGACTCGTCGCCCACCTGCAGCGTGCTGCGGGCGTCGAAGCTGTTCGCCGACACGACAGTCTCCTTCAGTGCCTTGTGTGCATCGGCCGCCGGTGCGCTATGGTGAGCGAGCCACGAAGTTAGGTAAGCCTTACTTGACTCACCCGTCCACCCGTGCCGCCTCGCGACAGCGACCGCGACGTTTGCCGTCGCCAGTTATCTCGATGTCGAGATAACTCTAGTACACGAGCGCGCGCCGGTCATGCCTGCCCCCGGGTGCCCCCGCCCGACCTCGCCGACACGCCCGCGGCGGCGGCGCGCCGATGCCTGTCCGACCCATGGACCCGCGGCGCCCCCTGCCGCACAGTGGTGCCGTGTCCTCCACGAACCCGGCGGCCCCCGCGCCGCGCGGACCCGGCCGGCCGGAAGAGCCCGCGCTGAAGCGGGCCATCGGGCCGAAACTACTGATCCTCTTCGTGATCGGCGACATCCTGGGCACCGGGATCTACGCCACGACGGGCAAGGTCGCCGGGAAGGTCGGCGGTGCGCTGTGGCTGCCGTTCGCGATCGGCTTCGTCGTCGCACTGCTGACCGCCGCCTCGTATGTGGAGCTGGTCGGCAAGTACCCGAAAGCGGCCGGCGCCGCGCTCTACACACAGCGCGCGTTCAAGGTGCCCTTCCTGACCTTCATCGTCGCCTTCATGGTGATGTGCTCGGGCCTGTCCTCCGCGAGCGCGGCGGCACTGGCCTTCAGCGGCGACTACCTGGACGAGCTGACGAACGGCGCACTGCCCTCGACGCTGATGGCGATCCTGTTCGTGCTCGCCCTCGCGGCACTGAACCTGCGCGGCGTCTCGGAATCGGTGAAGGCGAACGTCGTCCTCACCCTGATCGAGATCACCGGACTGGCCATCATCCTCGGCATCGGCCTCTACGCGGCCCTCTCCGGCGACGGCGACCCCGCGCGGCTGAGCGACCTGGAGACCGGCGGCACCGGCTACGCGCTCTTCTCCGGCGTCCTGGGCGCCACCGCGCTCGGCTTCTTCGCGTTCGTCGGATTCGAGGACTCGGTCAACATGGCAGAGGAGACCGTGGACCCGCAGCGCACCTTCCCGCGCGGCATCTTCCTCGGCGTCGCGGTCACCGGAACCGTCTACGTCCTCGTCGCGCTGGTCTCCTCACTGCTCGTACCGACGAGCACGCTGGAGAAGTCGAGCGGCCCGCTGCTGGAGGTGGTCAAGGCGGGCGGTGTCGACTTCCCCCACGAACTGTTCGCCGTGATCGCCCTGTTCGCCGTCTCCAACTCGGCACTGATCAACATCATGATGGCCTCGCGGCTGTGCTACGGCATGGCGAACGAACGCATCCTGCCCCGCGCCATGGGCCGCGTGCTGCCCGGCCGCCGCACCCCCATCGTCGGCATCGTCTTCGTGACCCTGCTGGCGGTCGGCCTGGTGTCCACGGGCGAGATCGCGGGACTGGGCGACACCACCTCGTTCCTGCTGCTGTGCGTCTTCGCCGTCGTCAACGTGGCCGTCCTGGTGCTGCGCCGCGACCGAGTGGAGCAACACCACTTCCGGGCGCCCACAGCGGTCCCCGTGCTGGGCGCCGTCACCGCGCTGATCCTCGCCAGCCCACTGGCCGACCGCGAGCCCGGCGTCTACATCAGGGCCGGAGTCCTCGTACTGATCGGCGTCGCCCTGTGGGCGGTCAACAAGCTGGTGCTGCGGGTACGCCACGAGGACTCGGCCGGTCACTGACCGGCCGGCCGCCGTTGGGGCCGCCACCCCTGGCCGCCGCCCCTCGCCGCCGGATGGGCGTCCGGCCCCGACGGGCGCCCGGCCCCGGCCGGGCCGTGACCGCCGAGCCGGCGGCCCGGCCCCCGGCCGACGCACCGGTGACGGGCGCCTCGCCGAGGGACCGGTGGCCGACGAGCCGGTGTCCGGTCCTTGGCCGACGGCCCCTCGCTGACGGGCCGGTGACCGACGGACCAGTGACCCGGCCCCTGGTCGACAGGCCGGTGACGGCGCCTGGCCGACGCACCGGTGACGGGCGCGCCGCGCCGATTGCCGGTGGCCGACGGGTCCTGGCCGACGAAGCGGTGGCCGGTCCCTTGACCGACGGCCCCTCGCTGACGGGCCAGTGGCGGACGGACCGGCGGCCCCGCCCCGCCCCGCCGACAGGCCAGACGTCGACGGGCGGGTGATCCGACCGCTGCCCCGCGGGCCGGTGACCGACGAGCCGGTGGTCGCCCGGTTGACCGGGCGGCCCTCGCCTGGCCGGTCAGGCGGCGTACCGGTTGACCGGCCAGCGTGGCCGGGTGGTGCTCCCCCACCCACCCGGGGACGCTACGCGTCCCCGGGCTCGCCGGAGCGGGTCCGTTCGGCGAGCCGTTCGTGGCGTTGGCGAGCCGCCTGCGGGGTGCCCAGGCCGAGGCCGAAGGCGATCTGCGGCCAGGTCATGCCGCGGCCGCGCGCCATCCGCACCAGGCCTTCTTCCAGTTCGTCCAGCTCTCCGCGCACGCGGGGCACGAGGGTGAGCGCCGCGGTGATGTCCGCCTCGTCCACCGCGGGTTCGCCTGCCTGGGCGCTCGCGGCGCCGCTGAGCAGGTAGGCGACCAGCCGTACGGCCTCGTGCGCGCCGGGCATGACGGGGTGGGCCTGCCGGGCCCGCTGCGCTTCGGTCGCCGCGTGCCGCTCGGCGATCCGGAAGAGCGCGGCGTGTGCGCGCAGGGCCCGGGCCTGGTCGGGGTGCGGGGGCGTGAAGGGGTCCTGGCCCGTGGGCTGCGGTTCGTCGACGGACGTCATGGGAACAGCCTGCGTCAGCCACCACCTGTTGTCAATGCTCCGTGGTGAACATTTTGTTTACATGCCACATCCGGCATGCTTGGAACCTTCCGGGTCCGTACGCAAGCCGGCCGTGGCATTCGGGCGGTTCCTCGGCGCTCCGGTGCGCCACGACCCCCCGGGTGAGCCGCTATCTCACATCTGAGATAGTCTCCTCGCATGACCGACGACTACCTCGCCCGTATCGGCCAGTTGATCCGCGATGCCCGTCAGCACCGTGGTATGACGCAGTCTCAACTGGCCGAAGCGCTCGGCACCAGCCAGAGCGCGGTGAACCGCATCGAGCGCGGCAACCAGAACATCAGCCTTGAGATGATCGCCCGGATCTCCGAGGCGCTGGACAGCGAGATCGTCTCGCTGGGGTACTCGGGCCCGATGCATCTGCGCGTGGTGGGCGGGCGCCGCCTGTCCGGCAGCATCGACGTCAAGACCAGCAAGAACGCGTGCGTGGCGCTGCTGTGTGCCTCGCTCCTCAACTCCGGCCGCACGGTGCTGCGTCGGGTCGCCCGGATCGAGGAGGTCTACCGCATCCTGGAGGTGCTCTCCTCCATCGGGGTGCGGTGCCGGTGGATCAACGGCGGCGCGGACCTGGAGATCGTGCCGCCCGCCGAGCTGGATCTCGACTCGATCGACCAGGAGGCCGCCCGGCGCACGCGGAGCATCATCATGTTCCTCGGCCCGCTGCTGCACCGGATGGACCACTTCCGCATCCCCTACGCGGGCGGCTGCGATCTGGGCACCCGCACGGTCGAGCCGCACATGAGCGCGCTGCGCCACTTCGGGCTCGCGGTCACCGCCACCGAAGGCATCTACCACGCCGATGTGGAAGCCGGCGTCGCGCCCAAGCGCCCGATCGTGCTGACCGAGCGCGGGGACACCGTCACCGAGAACGCGCTGCTGGCCGCCGCCCGGCACGAGGGTGCCACGGTCATCCGCAACGCCTCGTCCAACTACATGGTCCAGGACCTGTGTTTCTTCCTGGAGCAGCTCGGTGTGCGCGTGGACGGCGTCGGCTCCACCACGCTGACGGTGCACGGCGTTCCGGTCATCGACACGGACGTGGACTACTCGCCGTCGGAGGACCCGGTCGAGGCCATGAGCCTGGTGGCCGCCGCCATCGTCACCGAGTCGGAGCTGACGGTGCGGCGCGTGCCCGCCGAGTTCATGGAGATCGAGCTCGCGGTCCTGGAGGAGATGGGTCTCGACTTCGACCGCAGCGCCGAGTACGCGGCCGACAACGGGCGTACGAGGCTGACGGACCTGACGGTGCGGCCCTCCAAGCTGGAGGCGCCCATCGACAAGATCCACCCCATGCCGTTCCCCGGCCTCAACATCGACAACGTGCCGTTCTTCGCCGCGATCGCCGCGTCGGCGCAGGGTCAGACCCTCATCCACGACTGGGTCTACGACAACCGGGCCATCTACCTGACCGACCTCAACCGGCTCGGCGGCAGGCTCCAGTTGCTCGACCCGCACCGCGTCCTGGTCGAGGGCCCCACCCGCTGGCGCGCCTCCGAGATGATGTGCCCGCCCGCACTGCGTCCGGCCGTCGTCGTCCTGCTGGCCATGATGGCGGCGGAGGGCACCTCGGTCCTGCGCAACGTGTACGTCATCAACCGCGGCTACGAGGACCTGGCGGAGCGCCTCAACGAGGTGGGCGCGCAGATCGAGACGTTCAGGGACATCTGAGGGCCCGCGCGCTGTGGTGCCGCGCCCCCGTCCCGCCCTGCGCGCATGCGGGGCCGGGAAGCGGCGCGGCGGCCGCGGTTGGCGCTGGTCACGGTTTGCGTCCCACCGCGCCGAACTCGGCGACCTCCCGCTGGCTCAGGTCAGCCGGCTGCTCGGCCCGCCACTGCGAGCAGGGCACGATGCCCGGCTCCAGCATCTGGAGGCCCTCGAAGAAGTCCGCGATCTGGGCGCTGTCGCGGTCGGTGACCGGCGGCGTCGCGTTCTCGTTCCAGAACCGCATCATCGCGGCGCCGCCCTCGCCGCCGATCTCCAGGGTGGGGTGGGTGAGGACGAGGTGGCTGCCGGAGGGTACGGCGTCCATGATCCGCCGCACGATGTTCTTCGCCGTGTCCGTGTCCAGGACGAAGTTGAGTACGCCGAGCATCATCACGGCCACCGGGCGGTCGAAGTCCAGGGTGCGGGCGGCGCGTTGCAGGATGGTCTCCGGCTGGTGCGCGTCCGCTTCGATGTAGTCGGTGGCGCCCTCGGGAGAGCCGGTGAGCAGGGCGCGGGCGTGCACGAGGACGGTGGGGTCGTTGTCGACGTACACGATCCGTGACTCGGGAGCGCTGCGCTGGGCGACTTCGTGGGTGTTGTCGACGGTGGGCAGCCCGGCCCCGATGTCGAGGAACTGCCGGATTCCCGCCGTCTCCGTCAGGTGGGTGACGGCGCGGCGGAGGAACGCCCGGTCGGCGCGGGCCGCTTCGGCGAGGGTGGGGAACATGCTCAGCACGTGGTCGCCGATCTCCTTGTCGACGGGGTGGTAATTCTTGCCGCCGAGCCAGTAGTTCCACACCCTGGCGTTGTGGGCCACTGTGGTCGCCTGTCCGCCGGCGCCGCTCGACGGGCTGCTGTGCTCACTCACTGCGCTGTCCCTTCGTCGTCCCGCTCGCCCGGGAGCCTACGCCGGTCCGCGAGGGGCGAACTCGCGGACGGGGCGCCCGTGTTGGGGTGGGGAGCGGCGTAACGGCTGGGGGAGGTGCGGGACCTACGCCCCAGCGGTGAGCAGTCCGGTCACCAGTCGGTGGGCGTAGGCGGGGTCGAGCCCGTCGGGGCGGAAGAGGATGCGGTACATCATGGGGGCGACGACGCGGTCGATGACGGTTTCGACGTCGGGGGCCGTCTCGCCGCGGTCGGCGGCGCGGGCGAGGACGACGTCGATCTGTTCGGCGGCGTAGGCCGAGCACTGGCCGCCGTTGCCGCCGTCCGGGTCGCCGAGCAGTGCGTCCCTGATGTAGGCGCGGCCCGGCGGGGAGGACATCTCGTCGAGGAACTCCTCCGCCCAGGCCGTCAGGTCGGCGGAGAGGTTTCCCAGGTCTTCCGGTGGCGCCTCGGGGCGCAGTCGTTCGACCGCCACGTCCGAGAGCAGTTCTTTCAGGTCGCCCCAGCGGCGGTAGACCGTCGAGGGGGTGACTCCGGCGCGCGTGGCGACCTGGGGCACCGTCAGCGCGTCCCTGCCCACCTCCGCCACCAGTTCGCGGACGGCGGTGTGCACGGCTTCCTGCACCCGGGCGCTGCGTCCACCGGGGCGCACCATCGGTCGACGGCTCATGGCCCCCACACTAATGCAAAATCCTTGCTTCTAGCGCGGGGCCGCCCCGCACCACGAACGAGCGCGGGCCCGGGCGGGGTCGTGGCGTGCCGTCTCATGCAGCCCTGGCGAGTTCGCGCACGGGGCGGGTCGCCTCGTAGGCGTGGCCGGTCCGCAGGAGGTCCGGCTCCCCCAGCGGCCGCCCGATGAGCTGCATGCCGACCGGCAGGCCGTCCGCGTCGTGCCCTACGGGGAGCGTGAGCGCGGGCATCCCGGTGAGGTTGGCGGGGGCGCAGAGGCGTACGTAGGCGTCGGAGACGGCCTCGGTGGTGCCGTCCGGCCAGGTGACGGTCTCCTCGTCGACGGGGGTGGCGGTCGTGGGGACGGTCGGGGCCGCGACCAGGTCCACCTCCTCCAGCAGGTGCTCCCACGCCTGCCGCATCAGGGTCCGGGCCCGTTGGGCGCGCAGGTAGTCTCCAGCGCCGAGCAGCGCGCCCGCTTCGAGGAGGACGCGGACGTCGGCGCCGTACAGGTCGGGCGCTGCGCGCAGGGTGCGTTCGTGGTAGGCGGTGGCTTCCGGGACCATCAGGCCCCACTGCGCCGCCTGGACGTAGCGCGCCATGGGGGTGTCGACCTCGACGAGCCGCGCCCCCAGTGCCTCCAGGTGGGCGAGCGCGCCTCGGACAGCCGCCTCGACCTGTCCGTCGACGTGGTCGAAGTAGTAGGTGCGCGGCACTCCGACACGCAGCCCCGTCAGGTCCGAGGGGCGGGCGGAGGCGGTCGGGTGGGCCGGGCCCGTCCCCGGCTCGGGCAGGGCGGGCAGGGAGGCAGGGTCGCCCGCGTCGGGTCCGGTCAGGGCTGCCAGGACCAGGCCGGCGTCCTCCACGGTGCGGGTGACGGGGCCGACGTGGTCCAGCGACCAGGACAGCGGCGTCACCCCGGTGCGGGGCACGAGTCCGTAGGTGGGCTTGAGCCCGACGACGCCGTTGAGCGCGGCCGGCACCCGGATCGATCCGCCGGTGTCCGTGCCCAGGGCGAACGTCGCAGAACCCGCGGACACGGCGACGGCCGAGCCGCCGCTGGATCCGCCGGCGACACGCCCCCGGTCCCAGGCGTTGCGGGTCTGCGGTGTGGTCAGCCCGTAGGCGAACTCGTGGGTGTGGGTCTTGCCGACGAGGATCGCGCCGGCCGCCGCCAGGCGTGCGGCGACCGTGCTGTCGGACTCCGCGCGGTGTCCGGCCCGTACCCGCGAGCCGGCCGTGGTGGGCACGCCGGCCACGTCGATCAGGTCCTTCACGCCCATGGGCACCCCGTGCAGCGGCCCCCGCGGGCGGCCCGCGGCGATCTCCCGTTCGGCCTCGTGCGCGGTGTACAGCGCCCGTTCGGCGGTGACCGTGGCGTAGGCGCCGACCAGGGGTTCCGTCCGGTCGAGGCGGTCGAGTACCGCCTCGGTCAGTTCGACCGGGGAGAGCCGTCGTGTCCGTATCGCCTCCGCGGCGGCGGCCAGGGAGAGTTCATGCGCGCGCACGGTGCTGCCCTCCTCGCACGTCTTCCCGCACGCGGTAGGCGGGGGCGGGAGGTGTGTCGGCGAAGTCGATCTCGTGCAGGACCGAGACGACGGAGTGGATGTACTGGGCGGTGGCCGCGACCTCGGCATGGCGGGCCGCGTCGAGCGGCAGCCCGGAGCGGTCGGCCCAGCGGGCCGCCTCCGGTGGGGTGAGCGCGTCGGTGGTGGGCATGGAGATCCCTTTCCTTTCCTCGGGCAGCTAAAAGCAATTACTTGGCTTTAGAGGACTGTAGGGCCTACGGTGGGTAAACGCAAAGATGTTGCGTTTGAGGGAGAACCCGCACAGGAGAAGGGGAACCACCATGGCCACCGACGCGCTCACCCCACCGGCCGACGGCTCCGACGCCCCGCCCACGGCCCCCTCGTGGAGCGTGGGGGACGTCACCGTCCACCGGATCGACGAGGTGGCACTGCCCCCTGCCACCGGGCCCTGGCTGCTGCCGCACGCCACCGCGGACGTCGTCAACCGGCAGGAGTGGCTGCACCCCGACTTCGCCGACGACGCGGGCGTCCTGCGCCTGGACAGCCACAGCTTCGCGCTCACCGCGGGCGGCCTCCGCGTGCTCGTCGACACCGGCATCGGCAACGGCAAGCAGCGCGCCAACCCCGCATGGCACGACCTGCGCACCGACTACCCGCGACGCCTCGCCGACGCCGGCTTCGCCCCCGACTCGGTGGACCTGGTCGTCCTCACCCACCTGCACACCGACCACGTCGGCTGGAACACCCGGGCCCTGGCCGACGGCACCTGGGCCCCCACCTTCCCCCACGCCCGCTACCTGGTCTCCCGCGCGGAGCGGGAGTTCTGGGCCGGTTACGCCATGGACGAGCCGCGGCGGCAGATGTTCCGCGACTCGGTGCACCCCGTCGAGCGGGCGGGGCTCCTCGACCTCGTCGACGTCCCCGCGCAGGGCACCGAAGTCGCCCCCGGGCTCCGCCTGCTGCCCGCGCCGGGACACACACCCGGACACGTGGCCGTGCAGGTGAGCAGCCGCGGCGAGACGGCGCTGATCACCGGGGACGCCGTCCACCACCCCGTGCAGTTCGCGCACCCGGACCTCGGCGCCTGCGTCGACATCGACCCGCGGCAGGCCGAGGACACACGCCGTTCCCTGCTCGCCACGTCAGCGGCCTCGGGCGTTCTTCTTCTCGGCACCCACTTTCCGGCGCCCACCGGCGGCCGCGTGCGGGCGCACGGCGACACCTACCGGCTGGAACCCGTCGCCCCGGCGCCCGGGGCGCGTCGCGAGCGGACGTTGGACACGGCCACCGGCAGCCCTGTGCGACGGGAGGTGTCACAGGCCTCGGCGACGTAGAGGGCCTCGAGGGCTTCGGCGGCCGAGCACGGGTTGGCAGCACGCCCGGCGGCGACGTCCACGAAGGCGGCGAGTTCGGCGACGTAGGCGTCGTGGAAGCGCTCCAGGAACGTGGCGTAGGGGGTGCCGCGCTCCCCTGCCGGGCCCGGCGCCACCGCGTTCGCGCCCGGTCCTGCCCCCTTCGCCTCTGCCTGGTCCGGCCCGGTCGGACGCGGACAGGGCCGTCCCGGTTCGGCGGTGGGCAGCGGAGCCCGGTCGTCCAGGCCGACGATCCGGGTGTCCCGGGAGCCGCACACCTCCAGGCGGACGTCGTATCCCGCACCGTTGTAGCGGGTGGCGGTGGCGGTGGCGAGGGTGTCGTCGTCGAAGCGGAGCAGCGCCGCGCAGGTGTCCACGTCGTCGCCCGCGGCGAAGAAGTCCTCCCCCTTGTTGGCACCCGCCGCGAAGACGGACACCACCTCGCGCCCCGTGACCCAGCGCAGGATGTCGAAGTCGTGGATGCCGCAGTCCCGGAAGAGACCACCGGAGGTGGGGACGTAGGAGGCGGGTGGCGGCACCATGTCGCTGGTGCAGGCCCGCAGGGTGTGCACCCAGCCCAGCTCGCCCGCCCGCAGCGCCTGCCGGGCGGCCAGGTAGCCGGCGTCGAAGCGGCGCTGGAAGCCGATCTGCACGGGCACGGTGCCGGACGCGGCCCGCTCGACGACGGCGACGGTGCCCGGCACGTCCGGGGCGACGGGCTTCTCGCAGAACACCGGCACCTCGTGGTCGAGGGCCTGGTGGATCAGCGCCGCGTGCGCGCTGGTGGCCGCCGTGATCACCACCCCGTCGAGCCCCGCGGCGTACAGTTCCTCGATGCTGCCCGCGGCCTCCAGCTCCAGCGAGGCGGCCAGCGCCCGCGCGCGGCCCGTGTCCACGTCGGCGACCGTGACACGGTCGACACCCGCGAGGGACCTGAGAGTCGCCGCGTGGAAGGCCCCGATGCGTCCGGTTCCGATGAGACCGAGCCTCATGTCAGGCTCCGCAGGAGCGCAGGAAGCGGCGGGTGCGGTCGGCGATGGGGAAGGGCTGATCCGCAGGGCAGGGGTACATGTCCTGCTCGACGATGGCGAACAGGTCGACCCCCAGCTCCTGCGCCGCGTGCAGCACGGGCGGCAGTTCGGGCACACCGCGCGGTGGCTCGCACATCACCCCCTGCCGTACGGCCGGTCCGAAGGGCGTGCCGTTGGCGTGGACGTCTTCCAGGATCCGCGGGTCGACCTGCTTGAGGTGCAGATAGCCGATGCGCTCCCCGTAGGTCCTGATGAGCTTGACGCTGTCGCCGCCGCAGTAGGCGTAGTGGCCGGTGTCCAGGCAGAGTCGGACCAGGTCGCGGTCCGTGGCGTCCAGGAGCCGGGTGACGTTCTCCTCGGTGTCGATGTGGGTGTCGGCGTGCGGGTGCACGACGATGTCGAGGCCGTACTCCTCGCGGACCCGCCGGGCCAGCCGCTCCATGCCGGTGGCCTGGTGGCGCCACTGCTCGGCGGTCAGCTCGCGCGGCTCCAGCTCCCGCGCGGTCTTGTCGTCCCGCCAGAAGGAGGGGATGACGACGAGGTGGGTGGCGTCCATCGCGCGGGCGAGCGCGGCCACCTGCGCGACGTGCGCCCAGGTGGCGTCCCAGACGGCCGGGCCGTGGTGCAGCGAGGTGAAGACCGTACCGGCGGAGACCCGCAGGCCGCGCCGGGCGGTCTCCTCGCGCAGGACGTCCGGCTCTGTCGGCAGATAGCCGTGGGGGCCCAGCTCGATCCACTCGTACCCGGCCTCGGCGACCTCGTCCAGGAAACGCCGCCAGTGGACCTGCTGTGCGTCCTCGGGGAACCAGACGCCCCAGGAGTCGGGCGCCGATCCGACGCGGAGCCGGTCGAGGACGGGGGCACCCGTACGCGGTGCGGACATGGCTGGGGTCTCCTCCCCCCGGTCCGCGGCGACCGGGCAGTTGCGGCGTCGACGTTGTCGTCGGCTCAGCCTGCGGCGCCGCGACGAGCACTGTCAAGGCTTCGTCCTGACATAAGGACTTAAGGACTTTCTCGAAAACACGTGCGGTCGCGGAATCGGCCGGAGGGGCGGGAAAAGGAACGGCGGGAAGGAACGGCGGGAAGGAAAGCCAGGCAGGGCGCCCCCGGGTAGGCCCTGTTCTCGTATAGCTACCGCCAGGTGGCGTGTAGCGCTGAGTAACTACTTGGGGTTGCGGTCGTATTGCTGGAGGGCGGCGAAGTCGGCGTGGGCCGTCTCGACGGCTTCGGGGTACGCCTGGGGCTTCTGGTGTTCGGCGAGGGCCCGGTAGATGCTGGCCACGGACGGGCTGTGTCCCTTGCGCCTGCCGGTGGGGATGATCAGGGCGGGCTGGATCTGCTCGACGGACTCGCCCCAGCGTCGACTCTCGGATGTTCTCCCGCTCCGTCTCGGCCATCGCGGCGAAGAAGCCGAACTGTCTTCATTCACTTGCAATAGCAGCGTTTGTCCAGCACCTTGGGCAGCAGAGGGACGTCGACGGGCTCGGGAATGTTCACGAGAACTGACGTCAGTGTGGGACGGCCCGTCGCCCACGAGGGCGACGGACCGTCGAAGCGGGCCAGGCTGAGGTCAGCCAGCTTGTGCGGAGTCGAGATGAAGAGTGTCACCGAGGCTGACGACTTGGCGATTGTGGAAGAAGTCGTCTTCGCGGAGCGTGGTGATGCTGCCGGAGGGGGCCCGGAAACTGGCATAGCCGGCCGACTCGATCGGCATCTTGATCCAGGACGCCACGACGAACGTCAGGGAGCCGCCGTGCGTCACGATGATCTGATGTTCGCAAGGGTTCTGCAGGATCTCGTCCGTTGCCGCGTAGACGCGTTGCGCCCACGCAGCCTTGGTCTCGGAACCCTGCACGCCCTCGTCGTGGTCCATTCGCTCCCCGACAGCCGGCGGGGGGACGAAGCGCCGGTCCAGCCACTCCTGCGGCTTTCCCCCTGCCTCACCATAGGACTTCTCCCGCAGCCTGCGATCCACAATCGGCTTCACGCCGAACAGTTCGGCCACTTCCTCGGCCGTCCGCAGAGTGCGCTGCAGATCCGAGGAGAACAGCTCCACTTCGGCGCCGTCCGGGACCTGGGCCCGCAACGCCTGCGCGATGGAGACGGCCGCACGGACGCCAGCGGGCGTCAACTTCGAGTCATGCCATCCGCCGACGACTTCTTCGACGTGGTGCGTCGCCTCCGGATGGGTGACGACGTAAAGAGTGCGCATCAGTTGCCCTCCCGTTGGAGAGGTCGACGGTGAGGTCCAGGCGGTGGCCTGGCGGGCCGGGCGGGTCGATGTCGTGCGGGGAGAGGAAGTCGCCGATCCAGTTCAGGCCGACGAGGACGGCGTCGAGGTGCTCGGCCATCCAGGAGCCGGCCGCGTGGAGGAGGTCGGATTCCTCGGAGCCGGTGAACGTGTTGACCTGGACGTTGTTCTCACGGGACTTGGTCTCGACGGGGCCGTTCCATCAGCTCTGGATCGGTGCCTCTGCCGGGACCGGTGAGGTCCACCCGCGTCGGCCGGCGCGGAGCGATGATCTCCGGCCCGGCCGGTGCCTCGGCCTGCTCGGCTTCGGCGAGTGCGCGGTACAGCAAGGCGACCGAGGGGTTCTTGCCCGCGTCTTGCCGGTCTTGATGATCAGCTTCTTCGCGATCTCGGGGACGGGTACGCCCTTGTCCTTGAGCGCGCGGGCGAAGAGGAGGGAGTCGTCGTCGATGACCTTCGGCCGCCCGCCGTGGTTGCCCTTGGCGGCGGCGGCCTGCTGGCCCTCCAGGGTCTTCTCGCGGATGTAGTCGCGCTCGATCTGGGCGGCGGCCGCGAGGACGGCGAAGAACATCGCTCCCATGCCGTTGGGGTCGTAGATGCCGGTGAGCGGGCCGGTGAGGAGTTCGAGCTGGACGCCGGCGGTCTGGAGCTGGCCGGACAGCGTCATCAGCTCGGCTGCGTTGCGGGCGAGGCGCTTGAGCTCGTGGACGGTGAGGATGACCTCCTGGTCCGGGGCGGCTTCCCGGATGTCGTACGCGAGCTTGAGTGCTTCCTCCAGTGCGGGCCGCACCTTGACGCGGGTGCTGATCTTCTCGGAGAAGACACGCTTGCACTGCGCGAGGGCAAGCGCCTCGAGTTGGGACTGGAGTTCCTGCTGGGCGGTCGAGCACCGGGCGTACCCGATCCGGATCGGCTTTGCGGCCGGCGTGGGGGGCGCCGCCTCGATGGGCGGGCCCGGCTTCCATGCCCGTCCGGGTCCGCGATCCTCGGGGATGCGGACGTCGAGTTCTTCGCGGAGCGCGGGGACGAGGATGAAGCGCGGGGTGTGGTACTTCGTCGCGGTCTTCCCGCCGCGGGTGCGGCACGGACTCCCGGCCGGGGCTTCACACTTCGGACAGTCTTTTCGTTCTACCGCATTTGCTGCTTGATCGGGCGCCAGTTCCACCCCGGCAGTCTGTCAGAACTGTCTCGCACAATGTGCCAGTTTTGAGAGGACTTCTGCCAATGGCGACCTGCGGAAACGTGATCGCCCGGAGGGTGTTCTCGGAACTCTCGCATCTGGTCGTTCATGCGAGGTGCGGGTGCCGTGTGACAGGTGCCAGGTCCCGGCGTCGGTGCGGGCGCGGTAACGGGCGAGATTGATGGTCACCGGGCGGGTTCCTGGCTTCGGTCGGGGCGAGGGACGCGGCGCGGATGGATGAGGACGAGTGTGGTGAGTACTGCGATGAACGCGAGCACGGCGGAGACCGTGAGGACGGCCCGGGTGCCGTCAGCGACTGCCTGGCTGCCTGTACTGGTGCCGTCATGAAGAGTGAAGATCGCGCCCAGTGCCGCTGTGCCGACGCCGGCGCCGAGGGAGGCGAGGGTGGAGACGGTCCCGGCGACCATGCCGACCCGCTCGGGTTCGGTCACCTCGACCGCCACGGCCATCACGGGAGCGCCGGCGATTCCGCCGCCGGCTCCCCAGGCCAGCAGCGGCCCGAGCAGCGCCCACCACGGTGTGCTGGGTGTGATCAGCAGTGCCAGGGCCGTGAAGCCGACGCCCTTGAGTAAGTAGCCGGAGCCGATCACCAGGCCGGGGGCCCAGTGGCTGAGCAGCTTGGAGCCGACCATGCCGGTGGCGATCTGTGCGAGAAAGATCGGCGTCATCAGCAGCCCCGCCGAGGTTGGGCTCAGGCCCAGGCCGTCCGACAGGTACAGCACCAAGTAGACCGAGCCGCCAATGGTCAGGACGCGTGAGAGGAGGACGGCCAGCATCGCGCCGCAGAACGCGGGTCGGGTGAACATCCGTAGCTCCAGCGTCGGCATGGGCACGCGGAGCTGGAGGGCCAGGAAGGCGGCCAGTACCAGGCAGGCGGTGAGCAGTGCGACGGTGTCCTGACCTGCCCATGGTGTGTCGTCGGGGCGGAGCATGAGCAGGGTCGCCGTACCGAGGCCGAGCATGAGCAGCAGGCTTCCGGGCCAGTCCGGCCGCCCGGTCAAGGAGGGTGCGGGGGCGGTTGGCGGCAGCACGCGGGCGGCCAGCACCCAGGCCGCTGCGCCGAGCGGGAGGTTGATCGCGAAAACCGCGCGCCATCCGAAGGCGTCGATCAGCACTCCACCGAGGGTCGGGGCGAGGAGCCCGGCCGCGGTCGCGAACGATCCCCAGGCACCGATCGCGAGATTGCGCTCCTCACCGGTGTAGCGGTCCGAGATCAGCGGAATGCCGTTCACCATGATCACTGCGGCTCCGCAGCCCTGAACCACCCGGGCGGCGTTCAGCCACCACAGGTCCTGCGCCAAAGTCGCGGCCAGGGAGGCCAGAGTGAACACGGCGATCCCGGCCAGGAACAGAGACCGCCGCCCCCAGCGGTCCGAGAGGCTTCCGGCCGCCTGAGTCAGTGCACCCATCGCGACCATGTAGGTCACCACCACCGACTCCGCCGAATCCCCGTCCGCGATGTCGGCGCTGATCAGCGGGAGTCCGATGGCCACGATCGTGAGGTCCACGACGACCAGCCCCGTGGAGGCCATCACCAGCACGAGGACCCCGCTCAGCGGCGGGAGACGACGGGACTTCTGAGCTGCCATGCGGAATACGACCTCCAGGCGGGAGCGGGCGGTGTCGCCAGCCTGCGGCCTCCCGACGCTAAAAGTCAACGCGTGTGAAGTTCAAGCGAGGCCCGTACGATGGCGCCATGCCTGCCACCTCCCGCCGCCGCCCCACGACACGCAAGGGCCGCCCTGTCCTCACCCGGGAGGCCATCGCCGCGAAGGCGCTGGAGATGGCTGGTACGCAGGGGTTCCGTTCCGTCACCATGCGCGCCCTGGCCGCTGAGCTCAATGTGACCGTGCGCGCTCTGTACAACTACGTCGAGGACCGCCAGGACGTCGTCGATCTCGCCCTGGGGCTCATGCTCGACTCCTGGAATCCCCCTCCCTTGGACCCCACGGCCTGGGAGGAATCCGTCGCCGGTTATGCGAGGTCGCTGCGCAAGCTGTACCGGCGCTGGCCGCGCGCCCTGCTGGTCTCCCTCGACGAGGACGCGCCCCCCACCTCCGTGCACCCCAACCGCCTGCTCAACCTCGACCGCTTCCTCCAACTCCTGCACGGCATCGGCATCGGCTTCCCGACTGCCCTGGAGGTACACCGCCACCTCTCCCTGCTCATGCTCTCTTTCGCGCTCGTGGTCGACCGCCCCGCCACGCACGCCGCGACGGACCGCGGCACGCTCGTCCCCGACGTATGGCTGGCCGCCCACGCCGATCTCGACCTCCCTGCCCTGCGCCAGGCCGCCGCGCTGCCCATCCCCACCGCGGACACCCAGTTCGACCAGCTCGTCTCCGTCGTCATCGCACAGATCCGCAGCCATCTCGACGCCTCAACATAAGAGCCCACCAGCCCCGATGCCAGGGAATCCGGCATAGCGCGGCCGCACCCCGCGTGCTGCCTCAACGCGGGTGTCACGTCGGCGCTACGGCTGCTTCCCCGCTCGGGGTACGAGGACCGGGCACAGTTGCCCGAACGGACAGGTCCAGATCGAGACGGCTGTTCGTGCCCAGCTCGAACCGGCCGTACGGATT
Source organism: Streptomyces diacarni (assembly GCF_003323715.1). Classification (GTDB taxonomy): domain Bacteria; phylum Actinomycetota; class Actinomycetes; order Streptomycetales; family Streptomycetaceae; genus Streptomyces; species Streptomyces diacarni. The sequence goes on along the minus strand of NZ_QOIN01000036.1, from coordinate 115,976 downwards.
GACATGGGTCCAGAACAGCGGCGACAGGGCCCGCTGGTCCGCGTCGGTGAGCCTGTCCGCCCACTTCGGATCGGCCAGGACCTCCTGTATCAGCAGCGTGTTGACGTGCACCAGCGCGGACTGGAGCAGGTGCAGCGCGAGCATGCTGACCTCCTGGGATTCCTTGTCCGCACCGGCCAGGTCGCCGTCCTTGCCGTAGGAACAGCGCCGGGTAGGGCAGAAGCCGCGAACGGCGGGGCGGCACGCAGGTGTCGGTGCGGAGGCAGGGCGGGACGGGGGGCAGGGGCAGGGCAGAGAGGCCGGCCAGGGCGGAGCTCGCGGCGAGCGGGTTCCCGGTCAGGCTGAGGCGTGCGGGCGGGCGGCTCCGCCGCGCGTCGGGGTGGGTCGGCCCCGCCCGCCGCCGCGGTGCCCGCCTCCCGTCACGCCGACGAGGCGAACCGCAGCGGGTCGTACGGCCCCGTGTCGATGCCCGGTTCACGGCCGAGCGCCAGCCGGGCGGCGACAGCGCCCGCGAACGGTCCTGCCGTCAGGCCACCGGAGCCGAGTCCGTTGGCGACGACCAGTTCGGGGATGCCCGAACCACCGGAAACCGTGCCCAGCACCGGCTGCCCGTCCGGGGTCGTCGGGCGGAAGCCCACCCGCGTCTCCAGGTGGGTGGCCCTGGCGAGTCCCGGCGCCACGGCCATGGCCTGTTCCAGCACCTCCCCCAGGCCCGCGGCGGTGACACGGTGGTCGAAGCCGGTGCCGCTCTCCCGGGTGGCGCCGACGACGACACGCGAGTCGTCGAAGGTCAGCAGGTAGTGCCCGGTTCCCGGCAGGACGACGGGCCAGTGCGCGGTGTCGGTGCCGGACAGCCCCAGGTGGACGATCTGGCCGCGCTGCGGCACGACGGGCACGCGCACGCCGAAAGGCTCCAACAGCGCGGGCGACCAGGCGCCCGCGGCGGCCACCACCGTGTCGGCCTCCAGCACGTCGCCGTCCACCCGCACTCCCCGCACCCGGGCGCCGCGGACCTCGACGGCAGCGGTACCGCCGACGACGCGCAGCCCGCGCCGCTCGGCCGCCGCGACCAGCGCGCTCCGCATCCGGCGGCCGTCGAGCCGCGCCGCGCCGGAGAGGTGCAGCGCTTCTTCCGCGAAGGCGTGGCGGTGGCGGCCGGCTCCGAGGGCATGGTCCTCGGGTTCGTCACCGTGGGTCCGTGCGGGTGCGAGGGCGGGAAACATCCGGTGGGCGTCCACCGCGCCCACCACGCTGACCTCGCCCGCGTGCGGGTCCGCCGCGGCACGCGCTGACACCCTCTCGCGCACCCGCGCCGCCTCGGTCCCGTCTGCGGGCAGCAGGACGAGCGCGCCGACCCGGCGGTGGCCGACGTCGTCCTGCCCGTCCTCGGCGAGGGCTTTGAGCAGGTCCGGGTAGTACCCGGCACCGGCCACGGCGAGCGGCTCCGCCACGCGCCCCGACCACGGGCAGATGATGCCGGCGCCCGCCGAGGTGGCGCGTCCCTCGTGCGCCGCGTCCACCAGTACGGTCTCGACGCCCGCGCGTGCCAGTTCGTAGGCGGCGGCCGCACCGACGATCCCCGCTCCGACAACGACGATCCGCACGCCGCCTCCTCCGCTCGGCCCCGATCAGCCCCGCGCTCGGCCCTGTTCAGGTTCCTGCTCGGCCCTGCTCAGCCCCCGCACTCGGCCCTGGTCGGGCCCAGCTCACCACCCTTCCCGAACGCCCGTCAACGCCCCCTCCGCGCACGGTTCCCACCGCTCGACCGAGGAGGACGCCACCGCGCGCGGAGGGGACCTCGCCCCTCGTCGGCCCGTCAGGACGACCGGTGGCGGGACCGTCCCTCGGCGCGGGGCGGTGGCCGGTCGAGTGCGCGCAGCACGGCCGCGGCGGCGAGTTGCGACGCGGCCACGCCCAGTACGAGGGCTGCGGGCGGCAGCTGGGCGAGAAGGCCGACGAGGGCGGAGCCCGCCGCCGCGCTCGTCAGCTTCAGACCCGCGCCCAGGGTGAAGACCTGGGTGCGCGCGCCGTCGGGCGCGTGCTCCGCGCGCAGCCGCAAGGTGGCCGTCAGCAGCGGCCCGTCGCCCAGACCCGCGAGGGCGAACAGCGCGACGGTCAGCGGAAAGGCGGGGGCCAGCGCGGCGCCCGCCAGCGCGAGCGCGGTCGCGCACAGGCTGCCCAGAGCGAGCCGTCCGGCCTCGGGCGCTCCGCGCCACCTGGCGAGGCCCAGCGAGCCCACCAGCCCGCCCATCGCGAACGCCGCCATCAGGACACCACCCCCGTCGGCCTGGCCACTCGCCGCTGCGTTCCCGGCGGCCCCGGCGTCCCCAGCAGCCCCCGCGAGCAGTACGGCCGCGACGGGCAGCCCGCCGATCCCGAGGAAAGCGACGCAGGTGGCCGCGGTGAGCGCGCGCAGCTGCGGAACCGACCAGAGGGCGCGCACCCCGGCGGTGATCCGGTCGCGCAGTGCGCCGGCGGAGCGCGCAGGGCCCGCGTCCACCGCGGCGCACCGTGCGGGGTGCGGCAGCGCGGTGGCGGCCAGCAGGGTCGCGCAGCCGGCGGAGACGGCCAGCAGGGCTGTGCCGGGCCCGGCGGAGGAGACGGCGACGGTGGTGCTCACGGCGGCGGGGGCGGTGACGGCGGCGGCGTTGTAGCTCGCGGCGTCGAGCGCGTAGGCGCGGGAGCGGGCGCGGCCCTCGGGGACCAGGGAGCCCAGGAGGCTGGAGAGACCCCCGGTGACGACGGGCCCGGCGCAACCGCCGAGCACCGCGGCGGTCACGGGGAGCCACACCGGTGCGCGTCCCACCGTCAGGCCCAGTACGGCGATGGCCGCGCCGAAGACGGCGAGCGCGCCACCGTGGAAGAGCCGGGGCCTGCGGGCCCGCTCGGCCAGGGCGCCCGCCACGGGAGCGGCCACCGCGTGCGGTGCCAGCCAGGCGGTGAGGACGTAGGCGCCCAGCGCGGGGCTGCCGGTGCGTTCGAGCGCGAGGAGGGCGAGTGCGACGGCGACGCCTTCGTCCGCGAGCCGCGCCAGGAAGGCCGTCGCCAGATACGCCTTCACCGCTCCCCCTCACCGGCTCACGCCTGCACGGGCTCATGCCCGGACGGGCACCAATGTAACGCCCTACTTATATAATGCGTTACATGAGCGAGAGTACGAGTGTGCACGGGGGCGGTCGGCGCGCGGGCGGGTTCAGGCCCGGTGAGCGGCTGGTCGACCTGGCGAACGCGGTCCGGGACGAGCCGGAGGCGTCCCGGGACGTACTGGCCGCCGTGCTCGCCCGGCACGGCGAGACGGAGCGCGACCTGGCGCGCCTCACCGCTCGCGAGGCGACAGCCCTGCGCGGCGCCGTCGCGGAGCTGACCGACCTGGTCCTCACCGAGACCGACACCGACCGCGCCGCGACCGCGCTCAACTCCCTGCTGGAGCGCTGCGGTGCCCGGCCGCGGCTGAGCAGACACGACGGTCACACCTGGCACCTGCACGTCGACCGGGACGACGAGGCCAGCTGGGCCGAGTGGCTGACCGCGTCGGGCGCGCTCGCGCTGGCCAGGATGCTGAGCGAACAGGGTGGCATCGCGTGGGGAGAGTGCGCGGCCTCCGGCTGCCGCAGGCTCTTCCTCGGCGGCGGTCCCGGAGCCCCGCGCCGCTACTGCTCCCGCACATGCGCGACCCGCACCCGCGTGGCCGCCCACCGACGGCGCCACGCGCAACCGTGACGGTGTACGGAGAGACGCACATGACGCACTGACGGACAGCCGAGCACCGTGACGGTGCACGGAGTACGGACAGCGGAGCGGTGGACCGTTGGGTGCGGGGTCAGGGCAGCACGGCGATGCCGTCGAGTTCGATCGCGGCGTCCCCGTCCCACAGCCGTACCGCCCCGATGACGGCCATCGCCGGGTAGTCGCGCCCGGCCAACTCGTGCCAGATCCGGCCCAGGTGTGCGGCGTGGTGGCGGTAGGCGGCCACGTCGGTGGTGTAGACGGTGACCCGCGCCAGGTCGGACGGCTCGCCCCCGCACGCGTCCAGTGCGGCCAGCAGGTTGGTGAGGGCGATCCTGAACTGGTCGGGGAGCGAGGTGGCCGCGACCCGGCCCTCCCCGTTGAGTGCCGTCTGGCCCGCGAGGAAGACCAGCCGGGTGCCGGCGCGGGCCGTCACCGCGTGGGAGAACCCGCGGGGCGGGGAGAGCTCCGCCGGGTTGACGCGGGTCACCGCCGTCCGGGAGACGGCGCTCTCGCTGTTACCGCCCCGCACCTCCTGGCTGCCGGCCGGTGGCTCCTGGCTGCCGCTCATGTGGGCGACTCCTTCGTGTGCGGCCGGCCGGTGCGCGGCGGGCGTGTCCTGTACAGCTCCTTGGCGATGAGCGAACGCTGCACCTCGCTGGCCCCCTCGTAGATGCGGGGCGCGCGGACCTCCCGGTAGAGGTGTTCGAGGAGGTGGCCGCGCTGGAGCGCTGCCGCGCCGTGGATCTGGACGGCGGTGTCCACCACGTACTGCGCGGTCTCCGTCGCCATCAGCTTGGCCATGGCCGCGCGCCGGGCGACGTCACCGCCGGTGCCGGTGCTCGCGTCGTACGCACTCGCCGCGGCGTACACCAGCAGCCGTGCCGCCTCGGTGCGGGTCGCCATCTCGGCCAACTGGTGGGAGACGGATTGCAGGTCGCGCAGGACGCCGCCGAAGGCGGGCCGCTCGGCGGCGTGCTGGAGGGAGGCGTCCAGCGCGGCCTGCGCCATGCCGACGGCGAACGCGCCGACGCTGGGGCGGAAGAGGTTGAGGGTGCGCATGGCGACGGGGAAGCCCTGCCCCGGCGCGCCGAGCAGGTCGTCGCCCGTGACGGGCACGGCGTCGAAGGTGAGGGTGCCCAGCGCGTGCGGCGCGAGCATGTCCAGGGGCGCGCCCGTCAGGCCCGGCCGGTCGGCGGGGACGAGGAAGGCGCTCACACCGCGCGAGCCCGGGCCCTCTCCCGTGCGGGCGAAGACGGTGTAGAAGTCGGCCTCGGGGGCGTTGGAGATCCACGTCTTGCGTCCGCTCAACCGCCACCGCCGCGCGGCGTGTTCCCCACCGGCGCCGCCCCCTTTCGGCCCCGCCCCGGGCTCGGGCTCGGCACGCAGGGCGAGGGCGGCCGCGTCGCTGCCCGCACCCGGCTCGCTCAGTGCGAACGCCGCGACCGCGCGCCCTGCCGCCACCTCGGGCAGCCAGCGCGCGCGTTGCCCGGGCGTGCCCCCGTCGGCGACGGGTCCCGCACCGAGCCCCTGGAGGGCGAGCGCGGTCTCCGCCTGCGGGCAGGAGTAGGCCAGCGCCTCGCGCAGCAGGCACAGGTCGAGCGCGCTGACGCGCTCTCCGGGACGCGCACCAGGAACGGCGTGGCCGAGCAACCCCATCTCGCCCAGCTCCCGCAGCAGGGGACGGTTGACGCGCCCGGGGTCGCGGGAGTCGGCGTGCGGGCGCAGCCGCTCGGTGCCCAGGGCGCGCAACCGCGCGCTCCACTCCTGTTGTGCGCGGCTGAGGGCGAACGCCGAGGTGGAGGCGGCCGCGGGCGGTGGCGGAGCAGCGGGGTCGGCCGAAGTGGCGGAAGCGGGGGGAGGCGGCGATGCGGAGAGAGGTGCGGGCGGAGGCGCGGACGAGGTGGGAGGCGCGGGCGGCGTCGGCGTGGCCCGGCCCGGCGGCGGCTCGGTGGCGGACATGGCGGCTCCTCTCGGCGTGGGGCCCCGGTGCGGGGCTGTTCTCCCCGCACCGCCCGCCCTCTTGTCTATCGCGGACCATTGACTGCCGTCACCATCGCGTTACGCTCAACGCCACTCGCCACCACCGGCGCCGCGGCCGGTGCCGCGTCGGCGCCGCCGCCTCCCGAGCCGCCCGCGAGGGGGTAGATCGGTCATGCGTCCGACTCCGTCAACGCCCGTCGCCACCGCCCACGTCGACACGTTCGCCCGGGACCACCTGCCACCAGCCGACCAGTGGCCCGACCTCCTGCTGGACGATCCGGCCCTCGACTATCCCGAACGCGTCAACTGCGGCGAGGAGTTGCTGGACCGTACCATCGCGCGGCTGGGGCCTGACCGCCCCGCCGTCCACGCCGGCGGCGTGTCCTCCCCCTCCGGTGAGAGATCCCCGCGCCGCACCTGGACCTACGGCGAACTGCGCGTACTCGTCGACCGGTTGGCGCACGTACTGCGGGACGAGATGGGGGTGGTGCCCGGCAACCGGGTACTGCTGCGCGGGCCGACCAGCCCGTATCTGGCCGCCTGCTGGCTCGCGGTGATGAAGGCGGGGGCGGTCGCCGTCACCGTGCTGGCGGCGCAGCGGGCGCGGGAGCTGGCCACCCTCTGCCGCCTCGCCCGCGTCTCGCACGCGCTGTGCGACGCGCGGTCGGCGGACGAGTTGGCCCAGGCCGAGGTTCCCGGCCTGCGCACGTGGCTGTTCGGCACGGGCGACGCCGCCGACGTGCTGCGGCTCGCCGCCGGCAAGCCCGACCTGTTCGGCGCGGTGGCCACGGCCGCCGACGACGTGGCGCTGATCGCCTTCACCTCCGGCACCACCGGCGTCCCCAAGGGCTGTGTGCACTTCCACCGCGACGTGCTGGCCGTCGCCGACACCTTCGCCGCGCAGGTGCTGCGCCCACGCCCTGACGACGTCTTCGCGGGGACGCCGCCGCTGGGCTTCACCTTCGGCCTCGGCGGCCTGGTGCTCTTCCCGCTGCGAGTGGGCGCCTCGACGCTGCTGGACGAGTTCAAGGGCGCCGCGCAGACGCTGGATGTGATCGCACAGCACCGCATATCGGTGCTGTTCACGGCACCGACCGCCTACCGTGCCCTACTGGCGCGGCTGGCCGAGGGCGACCGGGGCGCGGCGCGCGCCCTCTCGACGCTGCGCCGCTGCGTCTCCGCCGGGGAGCATCTGCCCGCCGCCACCTGGCAGGCGTGGCACGCGCGCACGGGCCTGCGGATCATCGACGGCATCGGCGCCACGGAGATGCTGCACATCTTCCTCTCCGCCGCGGACGAGGCGATCCGGCCCGGGTGCACGGGCGTTCCGGTGCCCGGTTTCGAGGCCAGGATCGTCGCGGAGGGCCCGGACGGCGCGCTGGTGCCCGTGCCGGACGGCACCCCGGGGCTGCTGGCCGTGCGCGGCCCGGTCGGCTGCCGCTACCTGGCGGACGAGCGGCAGCGCGCGTACGTGCGGGAGGGCTGGAACCTGACGGGTGACACGTACGTACGGGAGCAGGACGGCTACTTCCGCTACGTCGCGCGCGCCGACGACATGATCATCTCGGCCGGGTACAACATCGCGGGACCCGAGGTCGAGGAAGTGCTGCTGGGCCATCCGGACGTGCGGGAGGCGGCCGTGGTGGGGCGCCCCGACGCGCGGCGGGGGCAGATCGCGGTGGCGCACGTGGTCCTGGCTGACGGCGTGCCGGCGGACGAGGCGACGGCCGAGCGGCTGCGGCAGCACGCGCTGGCGCGGGCGGCCCCGTACAAGTGTCCTCGCGCGTTCGTGTTCACCGCGGGCCTTCCGCGCACGCCCACGGGCAAGCTCCAGCGCTTCCGGCTGCGCGAGGGCGGGGAGGGCGCCGCGGGGCACGGGCCGCCCGAGGCGCGCCGCGCGTCCGAGCAGCCGCACGAGCCGGATCAGGCGCCCCGTTCGGGCGGCTCAGCTGCGGATCTAGAGTGACCGCGTGGTACAGAAAGCGTCCGAACACTTCGATACGGCACCTCGCGGTCCGGAGACCCCGCAGCCGAGCAGGCCGTCCCCCGGTTCCCTCATCCTCACCTTCTACGGCGCCTACGGGCGCGAGCTGAACGAGTCGGGAACGGTACCCGTCGCCACTCTCATCCGGGTGTTGCAGACCGTGGGCGTGGACGCGCCCTCGGTGCGCTCGGCCGTATCCCGCCTCAAACGGCGCGGCCTGCTGACCGCCGACCGGCCCGGCAGCAAGTCCGCCGGATACCGGCCCTCCCCGGCCGCCACGCAGCTCCTCGCCGACGGCGACCGGCGCATCCACACCCGCCCCGATCCTGACGGCTCCTGGCTGCTGGCGGTCTTCTCCGTGCCGGAGAGCGAACGCGACAGGCGGCACGTGCTGCGCTCCCGGCTGGCCAGGCTGGGCTTCGGCAACGCCGCCCCCGGCGTCTGGATCGCCCCCTCCCACCTGGAGGAGGAGACCCGCCACGCCCTCGACCGCCTCGGCCTCGCGCCCTACGTCGACCTGTTCAGGGGGGAGCACGCCGGGTTCACGCCGACCGCGCGCTCCGTGGCCCGCTGGTGGGACCTGGAGGGGCTCGCCGAGCGTCACCGGGCGTTCCTCACCGTCCACGAGCCGGTGCTCAGGCGCTGGTCGCGGCGGATCCACACGCCCGCGCAGGCCGCCTACCGCGACTACCTTCCCGCCCTGGACGCCTGGCGGCGCCTCCCGTACGCGGACCCGGGACTGCCGCAGGACCTGCTGCCGAAGCGGTGGCCCGGTGAGCGCGCCGCGAAGGTGTTCTTCGCCCTGCACGCCGCGCTGCGGGACGCCGGCCTCGCGTACGTACGGGAGGCCTACGCCGGCGCCCCCGACCGCTGAGCCGCCGGATAAGGAGGCGCTCGGGCGCGGACCGCACGCGACGAGCAGCGGCACCCGGGCGCCGGAGCAAGATCCCGGGACGCTCCCCTACCGGCGACGCCGGCCGTCGCCGTGTCGCTGCCCTGGGCGCTCGGCGGGCGGTTCGTTCTCGTCCTTGGGGGGCTCGTCCCACCAGCGGTCGTCGGGCTCCCTGCGGTTGCCGACGATCGCGGCGACGGGCGGGATGACCATGGCGACCACGCACATCCCGATCGCCGCGGGCACCGACCAGAGCCGCACGAAGGCCCAGGCGCTGACGAACAGCACCAGGCAGACCGCCATCAGCGCGAAGTAGCGCCGCCGCCTTCGTGCGTACATGTCTCCACGGTACGGCGGGCTCGGCCGTCCGTCAGGCGGGGACGTGCGCGGGCCCGGACCGGGGCCGGGGCGCCGGAGGCGTCGTTCACAGCGCGAGGCGGGGCTTGGGTGCGTCGGTGCGGCCCGTCGGGGGACGGCGGCTGCCCGCACGGTACGGCTCGGGCCAGGGCGCCCCCGGCCCGGTGTAGCCCTGCTCGGCCGCCGCGTGCAGCGTCCAGTGGGGGTCGTACAGGTGCGGCCTGGCCAGTGCGCACAGGTCGGCGCGGCCCGCCAGGACGAGCGAGTTGACGTCGTCCCACGAGGAGACGGCGCCGACGGCGATGACGGGGACGCCCAGCGCGTTGCGGATGCGGTCGGCGTACGGGGTCTGGTAGGAGCGGCCGAAGTCGGGGCGTTCGTGGGCGACGACCTGCCCGGTGGACACGTCGACGGCGTCCGCGCCGTGCTCGGCGAAGGCGGCGGCGATGCGGACCGCGTCGTCGCCCGTGGTGCCGCCCTCGGCCCAGTCGGTCGCGGAGATCCGCACCGTCATGGGACGGTCGGCGGGCCAGGCCTCGCGTACCGCGTCGAACACCTCCAGGGGGTAGCGCAGTCTGGCGGCCAGTGCGCCGCCGTAGGCATCGGTGCGCCGGTTGGTCAGCGGGGAGAGGAACCCGGACAGCAGGTAGCCGTGCGCGCAGTGCAGCTCCAGCAGGTCGAACCCCGCCCGTGCGGCACGGCCCGCCGCCGCGGCGAACTGGTCGCGCACCGCTGCCAGCTGCACCGGTGTGAGCGCCTGCGGGACCTGGCTGACACCCGGACGGTAGGGCAGCGGAGAGGGTGCGACCAGCGGCCAGTTGCCCTCGGGCAGCGGCTCGTCGATCCCTTCCCACATCAGTTTCGTGGAGCCCTTGCGGCCCGCGTGGCCGAGCTGGACGCCGATGGCGGCCGTCGACGACCTGGCGTGCACGAACGCGGTGACACGGCGCCAGGCGTCCTCCTGCGCGTCGTTCCACAGCCCCGCGCACCCGGGGGTGATGCGCCCGCGCGCCGAGACGCACACCATCTCCGTCATGACCAGTCCGGCCCCGCCCAGCGCCCGCGCGCCCAGGTGGACGAGGTGGAAGTCGCCGGGCACACCGCCCTGGGAGCTGTACATGTCCATCGGGGAGACGACGACGCGGTTGCGCAGGGTCAGCCCGCGCAACCTGAAGGGCGTGAACATCGGTGGCGTGCCCTCGGGTACGCCCGCCTCGCGTTCGGCCGCCGCGACGAAGGCGGCGTCGCGCAGCCGCAGGTTGTCGTGGGTGACCCGGCGGCTGCGCGTGAGCAGGTTGAAGGCGAACCTGTACGGCGGCTGCCCGGTGTACTCGGCCAGTTCCTCGAACCAGGTCAGGCTCGCCCGCGCCGCCCGCTGCGTGGACCGCACGACCGGTTGCCGCTCGGCCTCGTACGCGGCCAGCGCCGCCGGCAGGTCGGGCTGCTCGCGCAGGCAGGCGGCGAGCGCCAACGCGTCCTCCACCGCGAGCTTGGTGCCCGAGCCGATGGAGAAGTGCGCGGTGTGCGCCGCGTCACCGAGCAGCACGATGTGGCCGCCCGCGGCGCTGTGGTGCCACCAGTGCGCGTTGACGACGGTACGGAAGGCGGTCCACTGCGAGTTGTTGCCGCGCAGCGGCCGTCCGCCCAGGGTCTCGGGGAAGAGCCGCGCGCAGGCGGCGGCCGAGGCGTGCTCGTCCAGCGCGTCGAACCCGGCGGCCCGCCACACCTCCTCCCGGGCCTCGACGACGGCCGTGGAGGCGTCCCCCGCGTAGGGGTAGGCGTGCAGCTGCACCACCCCGTGCTCCGTCTCGGCGCTCTCGAAGCGGAACGCGTCGAGAGCGAAGTCGGCGGCCAGCCATATGTAGCGGCAGCGGTGGGGGGTGACCGTGGGCCCGAACACGTCGGCGTGCGCGGTGCGGGTGGCGCTGTGCACGCCGTCGGCGGCGACGACGAGGTCGCAGGAGCGTGCCAGCTCGGCGGCCGGTGGCGCCTCGGTGGAGAAGCACAGCCCGACCCCCAGCTCGCGGCACCGCTCGTGCAGCACGGACAGCAGGGTGCGGCGGCCCAGCGCGGCGAATCCGTGCCCCCCGGAGCTGAGGACGCGGCCGCGGTGGGCGACCTCGATGGCGTCCCAGCGCACCATGTGGGCGCGCAGCGTGGCGAACACGTCAGGGTCGGCGTTCTCGATGCCCCCGACGGTCTCGTCGGACAGGACGACGCCGAAACCGTACGTGTCCTGCGGCGCGCCCCGCTCGTAGACGGTGACCTCCCGCTCCGGGTCGAGGCGCTTGAGCAGCAGCGCCGCGTAGAGCCCGCCGGGCCCGCCGCCGATGACGGCGACCCGGAGGCCCCCGGCCCCGGCCGGCTGGGCGGCCCGCGCGGCCACCGGCGGACCGCCGTCCCCACCAGGCGGGCGGTTCACCGCCCCCGCCAGACGGGCGGCCGCTTCGCGGTGAAGGCGGCGTGGAACTCCTGGTAGTCCTCACCGTGCATCAGCAGTGCCTGGGTGGCGGCGTCCAGTTCGACCGCGCCGGCGAGCGGAAGGTCGAGTTCGGCGGTGAGCAGCGCCTTGGTCTGCGCATGGGCCAGTGCCGGGCCGTCCGCCAGACGCCGGGCGAGCTCCCCCGCGGCCCGCTGGGTTTCGCCCTCGTCCACCACCTGGCTCAGCAGTCCGATGCGCTCGGCCTCCGGCGCCCGCACGGGCTCGCCCAGCATCAGGATCCGCGTCGCATGCCCGAGGCCGACGACGCGGGGCAGCAGATAGGCGGCGCCCATGTCGCCGCCGGAGAGGCCGACCTTGGTGAACAGGAAGGCGAACCGCGCGCTCGGGTCGGCGACCCGGAAGTCGGCGGCGAGCGCCAGCACGGCGCCCGCGCCCGCGGCAACACCGTGCACGGCGGCCACCACGGGGAACGGCGCCTCCCGGATCGCCCGCACCACCTGCCCCGTCATCCGGTTGAAGTCCAGCAGCCTGGCGGTGTCCATACCGAGGGTGGCGCCGATGATCTCGTCCACGTCACCGCCCGAGCAGAAGCCTCGCCCCTCCCCCGCCAGCACGAGCGCCCGTGGACGCTCCCGGTGCGAGAGCTCCGCGAGCAGGTCGCGCAGGTCCGCGTATGCCTCGAACGTCAGGGCGTTCAGCTTCGCGGGCCGCGCCAGCGTGACGGTGGTGACCCCGTCCTCCTCGCGCACTTCCAGATGCCGCCAGCGGGCGGTGCGTTGAGCGGAACCGGTGAACGGGCTCATACGGGCCTCCGTCGCTCCGTCGGCGAACGCGCCCGGGTGGGCACCCGGGCCACCACGCGCCCGAAAGTATCACCTGTGCGTGACCATCGTCACGAGTGCGCGATAGACGCCGGCTGCCGGACGCCCCCGCGGACAGCGGGAGTTCACCGGATCGGGCGAAGCCCGCTGCGCGGGAACGGTTCGCCACGCGGCCGGCTGCGTACGGTCTGCCGTATGGCAACCACGGCACCGGAGCGCCGCACGGCGCCCACGGCGGCGGCACAGCGCGCCGGGCAGGACACACGAGCCGTGCCGGACACACGAGCCGTGCGGGCACCGGTGGTCACCGCGCTGCACCTGTCGGCGTTCCGGACCCTGCGCGCACGGACCGTTCCGCTGGAGCCGCTGACCGTGGTGACGGGCCCCGGCGGGAGCGGGAGGACCAGCGTGCTCCAGGGCTACGAGGCCCTGGCCCGGCTCGCGGCGGGAGCCGCGTTGGACGACGTCTTCACGGCCGGCCGCGGCGAGCCGTCCCCCTACGTACCGCAGGCCGCGCACCCGGACCGGCAGGGCCGGCGCGGCTTCCGGCTCGGTTGCGCCGTGGCGGGGCCCGCGGGGCCGTTGCGGTTCGACGTCGCGGTGCAGGCCGAACCGGAACTGCGCGTGGTCGGCGAGCGGTTGACCGACGCACACGGCACCACACTGCTGGCGACCGCCCTCCGGGACCCGGCACGGCGCGCGGTGGAGGCCACCTGCCGTGCGGCGGGAGCGGCCCGCGCGCTGCGCACACCCTTCCCCGACGACCGGCTGACCCTTCCCCTGCTGCCGCTGCGCATGGCGGGCACGACGGGGGCCGAACGGGCGCTGCTCCAGGCCGCCGAACAGGTCGTCGTCGCGCTGCGGTCGGCCTTCGGCTGCGCTCCGGTACCGGCGCGGATGCGGGACCCGGTCGCGGTGCGGGACGGAATGCTGCACGGTGACTGCGCCAACCTCGCCGACGTACTGCGCCGCACGCGCGCGGAGTGCGCCACCCGGCACGCCGCGCTCCTGGCTGCGGTGCGCGACGGCTGCACGGGCACGGTGGCCGAACTGCGCGCCGAGGAGTGCGGGGCCGGCCTGGTGCGGGCCGTACTGGACCGCGAGCACGCGGGCGCCGTCACACCAGTGGCATGGCTGGGCGACGGCGAACTGCGCTTCCTGGCCTTGGCACTGGTGCTGCTGACGGGCCCCGGCGTGCTGTCGGTGGACACGGTGGAGGAGGTGCCTGCCGCCCGGCGGGCGATGACGGTGCTGGCGGACGGCCTCGACGGCGGACTGGACGAGCGCCAGACGGCCGCGCTGCTGACGCTGGCGGAGCGGATGAGCGAGCGGGGCCACGTACGGCTGCTGGCGACGGGCACACAGGGCGGCCTCCTGGCACGGGAGGCCGCGCGGAGGGAGGACGTGTGCCTGGTAGACCTTGGAGCGTGAACGAGACGCACGACGGCACATACGGCACATACGGCAACGGGGATCGCGAGGGCGGGGCGCACGGTGACTCCGGCGCGCCCCGGAATGGCGGCGTACACGGAGGCGGGGGCTCACACGGAGAGCGCGGTGCGGGCGGAGAGCACGGTGTGTCCCCAGACGGTGGCGCACCCGCAGGGGTGGGGGGCCGCAGCGTGACCGGGCTCCAGCAGCGCCTGGCGCGGTTCGCGGCGGAACGGGACTGGGGGCAGTACCACACGCCGAAGAACCTGGCGGCCGCGCTGAGCGTCGAGGCGGCCGAACTGGTGGAGATCTTCCAGTGGTTGACCCCGGAGCAGTCAGCGCGCGTGATGGCCGAGAGCGCATCGGCCGCACGGGTGGAGGACGAGGTCGCCGATGTGCTCGCCTACCTCCTCCAGTTCTGCCACGTGGTGGGGGTCGATCCCCTCGCCGCACTGGAAGCGAAGATCGAGAGGAACGAAACGCGTTTCCCGAGGCCCGGAACCGGTCACTCTATGGAGTGACGGAATTATCCACACGAGCCTTTTTATCCACAAAAACCCGAAACCCCCTGGCGGAGCTGGCCATTGACAGTCACGCTGGGTAGCGACCAGTGAGGGGGAAGCAGATGGATGCTGTACGGCTCATCGCCGCCACACGGCAGGCGCTCGCGCTCAGCGCCGACGTCGCCCAGATCGTGACGGAAGCCTGGCAGGCCCAGGCCCTCGCCGTGGCGGTGGGCAGCCATCTCGCGGTCAGCGGTCCACCGGCGGTGCGGTCGGAGGCGCTGGGGCTGAGCGAGGTGGGCACCAGGGCCGGTGGCTCCAGACACCACACCGTCGCGCGCGCGGGCGGCGTCCGCGCGGCCCAGTTGTCGGCGATCGACGATCCCCGCCGCACCCTCGACGACCTGGGCGCCCTCCTCGGCGAGGCGGGGGTCGCGCTGGTGGGTGTCGCGGTCACCGCCGAGGACGAGGCGCTCTACTGGCAGTGCATGGAGGCCATCGACGCCGCCGACGAGTCCGGTGACCGCGTCACCGCCATCCTGCGCGCCCTGTCGATGCGCGAGCGCGGCAGCCTCGCGTAACGCCCGGCGGCGCGCAGGACCGGGGTGCGCCCCGGGTCGTACACGCGTGTGCGGCTGCGGTCGGCACGGTGACGGCGCGCGCGCACTACTGGCGCCGCCGCACCCGCGCCGGGGGCGGCTCCCCTCCCTCCCCCGCTTCCCCTCCTCCCTCTCCTTCCGCGGCGGCGAGTTCGTAACCCGCCTCGTCGACGGCGGCACGGACCTCGCCGAGGGCGAGAGCGCGGGTGCTGGTCACGGTGACGGCGTCACTCTCGACGTCGACCACCACGGCGGTCACCCCGGGAACGCCTCGCAGCTCCTCGGTGACGAAGCCGGCGCAGTGGCCGCAGGCCATGCCGAGCACGGTGTAGGTCCGCGTGGTCATGCGGTGTCCTTCTGCTCTCGCGGAAGGGTGCGCGTGAGCATGTGGGCGCTGCGCAGGCGCCCTTCGGGTGCGAACCGGCCGAAGAAGGAGACCTCGACCTCCAGGTTCCGTCCACGGTCGCGCACGTGGAGGGCGTAGCGGGCGGCGATCCGGTCGCCGTCCGCCAGTGCGTCGTGGACCTCCACCGTGAGCGAGGGCTTGTGCTTGCGGGTGGGCCTGGTGTGCGCGATGAGCTTGTCCCGGTCCATGCGGTGGCCGTCGGCGAACTGGACGACGTCCGGGGTGTGGTAGCGGTCGACGACGGTTTCGGCGTCCTCGTCGCCGTGTACGAGGTCGTGGTGGAACGCGGCGAAGAACGCGGCGAGGAAGCCGTGCGGATCGGCGCTGTCGAGCGGTCTCATGGGATCCCTTCTCCCGATCTCTTACAGCTTGTAAGATATGACGAGCCCTCGATTCTTGACAAGGTGTAAGAGATGACGCGTTCGCCGACCCCGCCCCGCCGTGCCGACGCCCGCCGCAGCCGGGCCGCGATCCTCGACGCAGCACTCGGGCTGCTCAACGAGCGTCCCGATGCGGGCATCGAAGCCGTCGGCCGGGCCGCGGGGGTGACCCGGCAGACCGTCTACGCCCACTTCCCCTCCCGCGAACGGCTGCTGGCCGGAGTGGTCGACCACCTCACCGAGCGGACCGTCGCCGCGATGGAGGAGACCGCCCCCGACGAAGGGCCGGCCGCGGAAGCGCTGCTACGGCTGCTCGACGCCGCCGAGCGGACCGCCGGGCACTACCCCGCGCTGGCGCGGCAGGCCGCCACCGTGCCCGCGAGCGCCGGAGAGGACCGCGCCCGGCACGCTCCCGTCGCCGACCTGCTGGGACGGGTCGTGCGGCGCGGGCAGGCGAGCGGGGAGTTCGACGGACACGCCTCGCCCGACTGGCTCGTCGCCGCCACGATCGCACTGGCCCACGCGTCGAGCGGCGAGGCGGACGCCGGACGGCTTACCGCCGAGGAGGCCCGCAGCACCCTGCGCACCAGCGTGCTGCGGCTGCTCGACGCGGAGGTCCAGGACGAGCAGGACGGGAAGGACGGGCAGGACGGGCAGTGCGACCAGGCGAAGAGCGGGGCCCGCCGGTGAGGGGGCGCGGCGGGTCGGCAGGTCCACCGGGCAAGATGGGGGCATGCGACTGCGAATCTTCACCGAGCCCCAGCAGGGGGCCGACTACGACACACTGCTGAAGGTCGCGAAGGCCACCGAGGACCTCGGCTTCGACGCCTTCTACCGCTCCGACCACTACCTGGCCATGGGGGACTCCGACGGTCTGCCCGGGCCCACGGACGCCTGGATCACCCTCGCGGGGCTCGCCCGGGAGACCAGCCGCATCCGGCTGGGCACGCTGATGACGGCGGGCACCTTCCGGCTGCCCGGCACGCTGGCGATCCAGGTCGCCCAGGTGGACGCCATGTCGCGGGGCCGGGTCGACTTCGGTCTCGGTTCCGGGTGGTACGAGGACGAGCACACCGCCTACGGCATCCCGTTCCCGAAGGAGAAGTTCGGCCGGCTGGAGGAGCAGCTGGCGATCATCACGGGACTGTGGGAGACCCCGGCCGGCGAGAAGTTCGACTACGACGGCACCTACTACCAGCTCAAGGACTCCCCCGCGCTGCCCAAGCCGTACCAGGAGCGGATCCCCGTGCTGGTCGGCGGCTTCGGCGCCAAGCGCACCCCGCGGCTGGCGGCGCGGTACGCGGACGAGTTCAACGTGCCGTTCGGCTCGCTGGCCGACAGTGAGCGGCAGTTCGAGCGGGTGCGGGCGGCGGCCCAGGAGCGCGGCCGCGACGCCTCCGAACTGGTGTACTCCAACGCGCTGGTCGCCTGCGTCGGCAAGGACGACGCCGAGGTCGCGCGCCGCGCCGCCGCCATCGGCCGCGACGTGGCCGAGTTGAAGGAGAACGGCCTGGCCGGCTCGCCCGAGGAGGTCATCGACAAGATCGGCCGCTTCGGCGAGCTGGGCAGCACCCGGATCTACCTGCAGATCCTCGACCTGAGCGACCTGGACCACCTGTCCCTGATCGCCGACCAGGTGCAGGCCAAGCTGGCATGACGCCCCGCCGCCCCCCGCTCGCCGAAGTCCTGCGCGCCGGCCCCGTCCTCCTCGACGGCGGGCTCTCCAACCAGCTGGCAGCCCAGGGCCACCAGCTGGACGACGACCTGTGGTCGGCCAGGCTGCTGGCCGAGGCGCCGCAGGAGATCGAGGCGGCGCACGCCGCCTACGTGCGGGCGGGGGCGCGGGTGCTGATCACCTCCGCCTACCAGGCGTCGTTCGAGGGCTTCGCCCGGCACGGGCGGACCGCGGAGGAGGCGCGGGCGCTCTTCGGACGCAGCGTGGAGCTGGCCCGCGCGGCGGCGGTGCGCACCACCGGCGAGGCGGTATGGGTCGCCGGGTCCGTCGGCCCGTACGGAGCGGTCCTCGCCGACGGGAGCGAGTACCGGGGCCGGTACGGGCTCGGCGTCGCCGATCTCGCGGCCTTCCACCGGCCGCGGATCGAGGCGCTGGTGGCCGGGGCGCCCGATGTGCTGGCCGCCGAGACGGTGCCCGACGCGGTCGAGGCCGAGGCCCTGCTGCGGGCGGCGGCCGGCTGCGGGGTGCCGGTGTGGCTGAGCTACACCGTGGCGGGCGGGCGTACGCGGGCGGGCCAGCCGCTGGAGGAGGCCTTCGCCGTCGCCGCGGGGAACGCGCAGGTGCTCGCGGTCGGCGTCAACTGCTGTGCGGCGCACGAGGTGGGGCAGGCGCTGGAGGCCGCGGCTCGCGCCTGCCCCGGAGTGCCGCTCGTCGCGTATCCCAACAGCGGTGAGGGCTGGGACGCCGGGCGGGCCGCGTGGACGGGCGCACCGTCGTTTGCGCCGTCCCTCGCCGCGGAGTGGGTGACGCTCGGAGCGCGGCTGGTCGGCGGGTGCTGCCGGGTGGGGCCGCGGGACATCGCCGAGGTCGGCGGCGTGCTCGACCGCGCTCGGGGCCGCGTGTCCGGTTCCTGAGCCCGGCCCGCTGCGGAGCCGGCGCGGACGCGTGCCGTGGGCCGGTCCGGCTTCGAGGCGGCTGCGGCGGCTGCGGCGGCTGCGGCGGCTGCGGCGGCTGCGGCGGCTGCGGCGGCTGCGGGGAATTCTCGCGTGCGCACGAGCACTCCGCCAGGATGAGCGCATGGGATTCCATGTCGACTCCGAGACCGGGCGGCTGCGCCGCGTCATCGTGCACCGCCCTGGCCTCGAACTGAAGAGGCTCACCCCCACGAACAAGGACGATCTCCTCTTCGACGACGTGCTGTGGGTGCGCCGCGCCCGCCAGGAGCACGACGCGTTCGTCGGCACGCTGCGTGAACGCGGCGTCGAGGTGCACCTCTTCGGCGACCTGCTCGCCGGGGCGATGGACGTGCCGGCGGCCCGCGCGCTGGTGCTGGACCGGGTCTTCGACGAACAGGAGTACGGGCCACTGGCCGCCGGTCACCTGCGGGGATCCTTCGACCGGATGCCGACGCCCGAGCTGACCGAGGCGCTGATCGGGGGCATGACCAAGCGGGAGTACCTGGAGCGCTACGCCGAGCCGACCTCGGTCCGCTTCCACGTCATGGAAGAGGACGACTTCCTGCTCGCTCCGCTGCCCAACCACATCTTCACCCGCGACTCGTCGGCATGGGTCTACGACGGGGTCTGCATCAACGCGATGCGGTGGCCGGCGCGGCAGCGGGAGACGGTCCACTTCGAGGCCGTCTACCGGCACCATCCGCTGTTCGCCGCCGCGGCAGCCGCCGAGGAGGACGGGTTCCACACCTGGGCGGGCGGCGCGTCGGGGCACCCCTCCCCCTCGACCATCGAGGGCGGCGACGTGCTCGTGCTGGGAAACGGCGCCGTGCTCGTCGGCATGAGCGAGCGGACCACTCCGCAGGCCGTCGAGACCCTGGCTCGCGGGCTGTTCGCGCGGGGCTCGGCCCGGTCCATCGTGGCGCTCGACATGCCCAAGCGGCGGGCGTTCATGCACCTGGACACGGTGATGACGATGGTCGACGGGGAGACCTTCACCCAGTACGAGGGGCTGGGCATGCTCCGTTCGTACACGATCGAGCCGGGGGTGCCGGGTCCCGCGGGCGGACCGGAGCTGAAGGTCACCGACCACCCGCCGGAGCACATGCACCGCGCGATCGCGGCCGCGCTCGGGCTGGAGCGGATCCGGGTGCTCACCCCGACGCAGGACGTGCGGGCGGCGGAGCGGGAGCAGTGGGACGACGGGTGCAACGTGCTGGCCCTGGAGCCCGGTGTCGTCCTGGCGTACGACCGGAACGTGACCACCAACACCCATCTGCGGCAGGAGGGGGTCGAGGTGGTGGAGATTCCCGGCGGCGAGCTGGGGCGTGGGCGCGGGGGGCCGCGCTGCATGAGCTGCCCGGTGGAGCGTGACGCGGTGTGAGCCTGCCTACCCCAGGGCAGGCCGCATAGGGATTCTACATACCGTATACAATTCCAGCGGCAGCAGTAGCGCGAACGAGGAGCGACATGGCAGCAGATCTGGCAGGCCGCCACTTCCTGAAGGAGCTGGACTTCACCCCGGAGGAGTTCCGCAGCCTGATCGGGCTCGCGGCCCGGCTCAAGGAGGCCAAGCGGGCCGGAACCGAGCGGGATGACCAGCGGCTGACCGGACGCAACATCGCGCTGATCTTCGAGAAGTCCTCCACCCGCACGCGTTGCTCGTTCGAGGTCGCCGCGGCGGACCAGGGCGCGCACACCACCTACCTCGATCCGTCCGGCTCCCACCTGGGCAAGAAGGAGTCGGTCAAGGACACCGCGCGGGTTCTCGGACGGATGTACGACGGGATCCAGTACCGCGGCAGCGGTCAGGAGATCGTCGAAGAGCTGGCCGCACACGCCGGGGTGCCCGTCTACAACGGGCTGACCGACCAGTGGCATCCGACCCAGATGCTCGCTGACGCGCTGACGATGACCGAGCACGCGCCGCGGGGCCGCGGCCTGGGCGAGCTGTCGTACGCCTACCTGGGCGACGCCCGCAGCAACATGGGCAACTCCTACCTGGTCACGGGCGCGCTGCTCGGCATGGACGTGCGGATCGTCGCGCCCAGGTCGCTGTGGCCCGAGGAGTCGGTGACGGCGCGGGCGCGGGCGCTCGCCGAGAGCACCGGAGCCCGGATCACGCTCACCGAGGAGGTCGAGGAGGGCGTGCGGGGCGCGGACTTCCTCACCACCGACGTGTGGGTCTCGATGGGCGAGCCCCCGCAGGTGTGGGACGAGCGGATCGCGCTCCTGCGCCCCTACGCGGTGACCATGGACGTACTGCGGGCGACGGGCAACCCCGCCGTGCGTTTCCTGCACTGCCTGCCCGCCTTCCACGACCTGGGGACGGCGGTGGCCCGGGAGATCCACGAGCGCCACGGGCTGACCTCGCTGGAGGTCACCGACGAGGTGTTCGAGTCCGCGCACTCGGTCGTCTTCGACGAGGCCGAGAACCGGATGCACACCATCAAGGCCGTTCTGGTGGCGACCCTGGGGTGAGGCGGCCGAGGCGCCGCCGCGCACGGCCCTGTGTGCATAGTCATACGCATAAATGCGGGGTCATGCATAAACGGCCGTTACGATGGAACCAGCTCGAAGGGTCCGGGCCACCCGCCCGGGCCCTTCTGCTGTGAACGTCCCGCGTGCACCCACCCCGTGCACACCCCGCACCGCCCCTGGAAGCTCCATGCCCCGCACCGGCCTGCGCCTGAAATCCCCCGAACAGCTGATCTCCGAATCCGGCGCCGACCTGGAGGGGAACGGCCTCAAGCGCACCATCGGCCCGTTCCAGCTGGTGTGCTTCGGCATCGGCGCGATCGTCGGCACCGGCATCTTCGTCGGACTGTCCGACACCGTGGCCGAGGCCGGACCCGCCGTCATCGTCTCGTTCGTCCTGGCCGCACTGACCTGCGTCTTCACCGCCTTCTCGTTCGCCGAGCTGGGCGGCGCCATGCCGGTCTCCGGCAGCTCGTACTCCTACACCTACGCCTCGCTCGGGGAGCGCGCCGCGTTCCTGGTGGGCTGGTGCCTGCTGCTGGAGTACGGCGTCTCCGTCTCCGCGGTGGCCATCGGCTGGGGGCAGTACCTGAACGAGCTGCTGGAGCACACCGTGGGCTGGCGCATCCCGGCCGCCCTCGCGGACGCGCCGGGGCACGGCGGTGTCGTCAACGTGCCGGCGGTGATCGTGATGCTGCTCGCCGCCGTCCTGCTGGTGCGGGGTGTGCGGGAGAGCGCGCGGGCGACGGCGGCGATGGCCGTGATCAAGGTCGGCATCCTCGTCCTGTTCTGCGCGATCGCCTTCACCGCGTTCCAGTCGGGCAACCTGTCGCCGTTCGCCCCCGAGGGCATCGGCGGCGTCGGCGCGGGCGCGTCGCTGGCGTTCTTCTCCTTCATCGGCTTCGACGCGATCTCCACGGCCGGCGAGGAGGTCAAGAACCCGCGCAGGAACCTGCCGCTCGCCATCCTGGTGACCATCGGCTGCGTGGCACTGCTCTACTGCCTGGTCTCGGTCGCGGCCCTCGGCTCGATGCCCTGGGAGCAGGTCGGCGGCAAGCCCGCGGCGCTCTCGCTCATCGTCAACCACGCGACGGGATCCACCTTCGGCTCGACCGTCATCGCACTGGGTGCCGTGGTGGCCATCGCCTCCGTGGTGCTGGCGGTGATGTACGGGCAGACGCGCATCCTGATGTCCATGTCCCGCGACGGACTGATGCCCAAGGTGTTCGAGCGGGTCTCGCCGAAGACCTCGACGCCGGTGGCCAACACGTGGATCGTCGCCGCCGTCTTCGCCGTGCCCGCCGCCGTCGTACCGCTGGACGTCGTGCTGGACATGACGGTGATCGGCACGCTGGCGATCATGACCGTCGTCAACATCTGCGTCCTCGCGCTGCGCCGCTCCCACCCCGGGCTCCAGCGCCGTTTCCGGGTGCCCTTCTACCCGGTGGCGCCCCTGCTCGGGGTGGGCTTCAGCCTCTATCTGATGTACGGACTGCCGCTGGTCACCTGGATCCAGTTCGCGGTCTTCGTGGCCGTCGGCGCGCTGGTCTACTCCTGCTACGGGCGGCGTCGCTCCCGGCTGGCGCGGGCACAGGCGGCGCCGGACGAGGAGAGCGGCAGCGCGACGCGCTGAGGCGCCCGGGGCCACCGGGGCGGGCTACCCCTCGTCGCGTCGGTCTCTGCGGGCCATCTCCTCCTCGGTGAGGCGTTGCAGCATCTCGACGCGCGCCGCGAACTCCGGGTCCTCGTCCTCGGAATCCTCCTCCGCCGACGTGCCCTCGGCGCGCAGTCGCATGTCCTGGACCATGACCGGCTCGTCCGGGTCGTAGTCGGAGAGACGAGGGCCCTCGGGCCCGTCGGGGCCGATCCGGACGAACCGCTCGACGCGGACGAGGCGCAGGTGGCGCCCGCCGAAGCTCAGCTCGTTCCCGCGCTCCGCGTCGAGCCGGTCGGCGGCCTCCCGGTAGACGGTGCGGGTCGCCTCGTCGAGCCCCTGCATGGCCGGGGCCAGCACCCGCAGCAGCATGGTGAGCGCGTCCCGCGCCTCCTGCGGGGAGCCGCCGTCGCCGGTCTCCGAACGCCAGGCGCCGCCCTCCTTCTCCGCGAACAGGAAGACGGGCGGCAGCAGCACGCCGCCCGGATGGCTGACGGCGGCCTTCCGCGCGTCCTCCCGCACCTGCGGCGGGTCACCCTCGCGGTGGGCGAGGGCGAGAAGCTCCGCCTTGAGAATGCCCTCGGAGGGCCCGGTGGGGATGACGGTGTCGAGCACGAAGCCCTCGGTACGGTCGGACAACCGGTTCGCGGCGCCCGGTTCGGCCGGGTCGGGGTCGGAGGGGCGCGGCGGCTCGGGCCCGTCGCGCCCGGCACGGATGACGTTCTCGGCGCGCACGACGCGGTAGCGCTCCTCCAGCACCGTCAGCTCGTCCAGCACTTCCCAGTCGAGGCGTTCGGCGGCAGCCTGGCAGGCGGCGCTGCTCTCCTGGCGGCCTGCCTCCTGAGCCTCGCGGGCGCGGCGCCTGAAGTGCGAGGCCAGCCCGTCCCGTGCGCTCTGCGGAGTGGGCGCCCCGAAGGAGGACAGCAGCTGCCAGCCGCCCTCCTCCCGCTCCCGGGCCGCACCGAAGACCGGGCGGAACCCCATCAGGACCGGGTAGCGCTCCCGGGCCAGCCAGGCCTCCTCGTCCGCCAGCGCAGCGACGGGTTCCACGACGGGCGCCACACGGATCGTCCGGTAGGCCGGCACGTCGTCACCGCCCCTGCCGCCGCCACCGCCCCTGTCGTTGTCGTTGCCCCTGTCGCTGCCGCTGCCGCTGCCGCTGCCGCTGCCGCTGCCGCAGCCACTGTCGTTGCCGGGGCCGTTGTCCCGCTCACCATGCATGCCGTCAGTATGCTCATGACTACCGTGTGTGCGGGGCGAGTTGGATGTACTGCCCCATCCGCCCCGAATCGCACCTGCGTACGAGCGCCCTACCATCTCGTCCCCGCCGCTCACTGTTCCCGCCCCTCCCCTCGCGCGGGCGGAGCGGCCCGCCACCGCCGGAGACCACCGGCAGGCCGGTACCGTGCTCCCCACAGCACGGACGTCTCCCCTGGCCCCCGGAATCCCGCACGGACCCATCCGTGCCGCGTCGGGCGACGAATGCGAGGTGGACAGTTCTTCCAGGAGGAGCGCATGACAGCAGCCGCCATTCCCCGCCCCCCGGCCAGGGCCGGAGGTGACATCCGGTGAAGGAGCCGGTCCGCATCTCCAGCCGCGCCGAGGCGCAATCCGACCCCGACGCGCTCCTGACCCAGGCCGCCAAGGGCGACCAGGACGCCTTCGCCGAGCTCTACGACCGGGTCGCGGGGCCCGTCCTGGGCCTCGTACGCTCGGTACTCCGCGACCCCTCACAGTCCGAGGAGGTCACCCAGGAGGTCCTGGTCGAGGTGTGGCGGCTGGCCACCCACTTCAACCCCGACAAGGGCAGCGCGATGACCTGGATCATGACGTTGGCCCACCGCCGCGCCGTGGACCGCGCCCGCTCGGCCCAGGCCGCCAGCGACCGCGAGGAGCGCGCCGCCCGGCTGGACCGCACACCCGACTACGACCACGTCGTCGAACAGGTCGAGGCCCGTCTGGAGCGCGAGCAGGTGCGCCGCTGTCTGCGCACACTGACCGAGATCCAGCGCCAGTCCGTGACGCTCGCCTACTACAAGGGGCTGACCTACCGCGAGGTCGCCGAACTGCTCGCCCAGCCGCTGGGCACGGTCAAGACACGGCTGCGGGACGGACTGATCCGCCTGCGGGACTGCCTGGGGGTGGGGGCATGACGATGACGACGATGGAACTGCACACGCTGACCGGCGCCTACGCGGTGCACGCGCTCCAGCCGGACGAGGAGGCCGCCTTCGAGCGGCACCTGGGCGACTGCGCCGCGTGCAGCGTCGAGGTCGCCGAACTGCGGGCCACCGCCGCCAGGGTCGGGCTGGCGCTGGCCGAACAGCCCACGCCCCGGATGCGGGCCGAGGTGCTGCACCGGATCGGCGAGGTCCGCCAAGAGCCGCCGCCACGGCAGCAGCCACCGAGCGACACACCCCGCGCGGACGTCCCGCGCGGCGTGCGGCGGCGCGCCGCACGCACGTGGCCCACCTTCGCGCTGGCGGCCTGCCTCGCGGTCGCGGCCGGCTTCGGCGGCGTGGCCGTATGGCAGTACCAGCGGGCCGAACAGGCGCAGGAGAGCGGCCAGAGCGCCCAGAACCGGGCCGCGCGGTTGGCCGAGGTGCTCTCGGCGCCGGACGCGCGGACCGTCCCCGCCAAGGACCTCCCCGGCGGGGGCAGCGGAACGGTCGTCGTCTCCCGCGACCAGGACCGTGCCGCGTTCGTCGCCTCCCGGCTGCCGCAGGCTCCCGAAGGCAAGACCTACCAGCTGTGGTACGCCGACCACGGCACGATGCGCTCGGCAGGTCTGATGGACGCCTCCTCCGACGACGCCTGGCTGCTGGAAGGCCCCCTGGGCGACGCTTCGGGCATGGGCGTCACCGTGGAGCCCAGCGGTGGCTCGACGAAGCCGACATCCGAACCGGTGGTCCTGGTGAACTTCCCCGCCCAGCAGGCCTAGCAAGGGGAGGGAGCTACGGGGTACGGAAGGAAAACGCGGGCCGGCACGGTGATGAGCCGAGTCGGCCGGTGGCCGGAGAAGCGGAGGAGAAGGATGCGGGTCGGTCTGCTACGAGCCGTCGGAGTCGCCACGGCCGCCTACGGGATCGCCGTCACCGCCAGACCCGAGTTGCTGGCCAAGCCGTCCGGGCTGGTGGACGAGGCGGGCCGCACCGCGCCCCACACCCGCACCTCGCTGCGCCCGCTGGCCTGGCGGGACGCGGCCAGCGGCATCGCGCTGGCGCTCGCCCCCGAGGGCGCGGCGCTGCGGACGGCCGCCTGGGTGCGCGTCGCCGCCGACCTCGGCGACGCGGCGCTGCTGGGCACCACCCTGCCGGCGGAGACCCGCGGCAAAGCGGTGGCCGTGTCGGTGGGCTGGGGCGCGCTGTCGCTGGCCGCGCTGTGCGGCGGGCGAGCGACCGGCTGAGCCGGTCGCTCGGTTCCGGCTGAGTACCGGTCCTCTGCGGCTGGGCCGGGCGCCTGGCCTGAGTGGTCCTTTGCGGCTCGGCCGGTCGTCTGGCCTGAGTGGCCGTTTGCGGCTCGGCCGGTCCTCTGCGGATGGGCGGGTCCCATGCGGCTGAGTGGTGGTCGTTTGCGGTTGGCCGGGCGGGGCCGGTCGGCGGCCCGTCTCCGGCCGGGGTGCCGGCACGCGCCGGCCGGGCGGTCACCCGTTCCCGGCCGGGCAGCCGCGCAGCCGCGTCCCGGACGAGCGGTCGGCGGCCGGGCGCTCCGGCTGGACGGCCGGCGGTCCGGCTGCGCCTCGGGCGCCGTCGCACCGCGCGGTGCCGGGCGGGGAGGTGACGGGGCGCCCGACAGCGCGCGGTGGTGGTCACACGGTCACGGCCACTCGCCGTCGTGGCCCCCGTGCGGTACGGGGCCGAGCCCGGCCTCCCCCTCGTCCAGGGGGCGCACGGCGAGGATCTGGTCGACGCCCATCCGGCGCTCGGCGAAGGCGAGCCCGCCACCGGCCAGGTACAGCCGCCAGACCCGTGCCGTCTCGGCGCCGGCCAGCTCTGTGAACTCCTCCCAGCGCTCGTCCAGGGTGCGCGCCCAGGCGGCAATGGTGTGCACGTAGTGCTCACGCAGCGAGGCGGTGGCCCGCACCTCCAGCCCCGCCTCCTCCAGCAGTCCGACGGTCTCGCCGAGCGGGCGCATGTGCATGTCGGGGGCGATGTAGGTCTCGATGAACGCTCCCCCGCCCGGCGCCTTCGCGCCGCGCGACATCTGCTGCACCAGCACCCGGCCGCCGGGCCGCACCATGCCGTGCAGAGCCGCGGTGAAGTGCGGGTACTCCGCACGCCCGACGTGCTCGCCCATCTCGATGGTGGCCGCGGCGTCGAACCCGCCGTCCCGCAGGTCGCGGTAGTGGCAGTGCCGCACCTCGACACGGTCCTCCAGGCCGCGCTCGCGTACCCGGGCGCGGACGAACCCGGCCTGCTCGCCGGAGAGGGTCACGGCCACCACCCGCGCCCCGTAGTGCTCGGCCGCGTGGAGGGTCAGTGAGCCCCAGCCGCAGCCGACGTCCAGCAGCCGCGGGCCCGCGGCGGGCCCCGGTTCCCGGCCCACTCCCTCCTGCCCGAGCCCCAGCTTGCGGCAGACCAGGTCGAGCTTGTCGCGCTGCGCCTCGGGCAGTCCGTAGCCGGGCTCGGCGCCCGGCGCCTTGGCCCAGTAGCCGCACGAGTAGGCCATCGAGGGGTCCAGCAGCAGTGCGTAGAACGCGTTGGACAGGTCGTAGTGGTGGCTGATGGCGGCGCGGTCGCGTGCGGCGCTGTGCAGGACGCCGCCGAGCCTGGCGCGGCCGGCGGGCGGCCGCGGCGGCGGGCCCAGCGCGCCGATCCGCAGCAGCAGCGCGGCGGCCTCGGCCCGGTCGGAGAGGCTGAGCCGGGGCGGCCGCAGTCCCCTCTCGCGCGCCGCCCGCCACACGGTGCGCAGCCCCTCGCCCACGTCGCCCGGCACGTCCACGTCGCCGGTGATGTAGGCCTCGGCCAGCCCGAGTTCCCCTGGCTGCCACAGCAGTCTGCGCAGGCCGCGGCGCGAGCGCAGCACCACGAGCGGCGCCTGCGCGGGGCCTGCCTCGCTGCCGTCCCAGGCCCGCAGCCGCACCGGCAGCGGGCCGCCGAGGAACCGCTGGGCCAGGGCCGCGAGGCGCCCGGCCACGCCTTCCGCGCTCGTCCGCGTCGTGTCCGTCGTGGGTGCCGCCGTCACTGTGCTTCTCCCCTGGGGTTCGGGATCGGGGTCGTCGTCTTCGTGCTCCGCACCGGTTCCTTGAGGAACAGCAGTTGCTCGACGTCGAGGTAGCCGGTGCGGAAGCCGGCCTCGGAGTAGGCGAGGTAGAGGGTCCACATCCGCTGGAACGTGGCGTCGAACCCGAGGGCCGTGACGTCCTCGTCCCGCTCCGCGAACCGCTCGCGCCACAGCCGCAGCGTCTCGGCGTAGTGCGCGCCGAAGCCCTCGTGGCGTGAGAGGCGCAGAGCCGTGTCCTCCTCGGTCAGGCGCCGCAGCGCCTCGCGGGAGGGCACCAGGCCGCCGGGGAAGATGTACTTCTGGATCCAGGTGTAGGTGTGCCGGGTGGCGAGCATCCGCTGGTGGTCCATGGTGATGGCCTGGAGGGCGGCCTTTCCGCCGGGCGCCAGCAGCCGGTCGAGCGCCGCGAGGTAGACCGGCCAGTACTCGTGGCCGACCGCCTCGATCATCTCGACGCTCACGATCGCGTCGTACTCCCCCCGCACCTGCCGGTAGTCCCGCAGCAGCAGCGTCACCCGGTCGCCGCAGCCCGCCTCGCGGACCCGCGCCGTGGCCAGCTCCAGCTGTTCCGAGGAGAGCGTGACGGTGACCACCTCGGCGCCCCGCTGGGCGGCTCGTATCGCCAGATCGCCCCAGCCGGTGCCGATCTCCAGCATCCGGGTTCCCGGCCCGACGCCGGCCAGGTCGAGCAGCAGGTCGGTCTTGCGCCGCTGGGCGTCGGGCAACGCCTCCCAGGTGGCGGGGAATCCGCGGAAGACGGCGGAGGAGTAGGTCAGCGTCTCGTCGAGAAAGAGCGCGAACAGGTCGTTGGACAGGTCGTAGTGGCGGTGGATGTTCTCGCGGGCGCCCCTGGTGGTGTTGCGCTGCGCGGCCGGGTGCCGGGGTGCCCACAGGTGGCGCAGCTTCTGCATCCAGGCGGGGAAGAGGGACGCGGCGTGCTCGGCGAAGACCGCGAGCACACCCACCAGGTCGGGCGCCTCCCACTCGCCGGCCATGTAGGACTCGCCGAAGCCGATGAGTCCGCTGCGGCCGAGGCGGTGGTGGAAGGCGTCGGGGTCGCGCAGTTCCAGGAGCGGGCCGCCCTGCCCGAGGCTGGACCCGTCGGGCAGCCGCACCCGCAGGGGCAGCTTGTCGAGGGCCCGGCCGACGAGGCGGGCGGTCACGGCGGTACGCAGCCGGGAGGAGCGTGGCAGAACAGCCACGTCGGGCCAGCGGGAACGGTCGGTGGCGGCCGTCCGCGAGGGCGCTGACAGCGGTGCGGGCACGGTCAGTGCAGACCTTTCTGTGGAGGGTGGTGCGGTCGTGGGCGTACGGGCAGTCCGCGCAGCCACAACCGGATGCCGTGGGCACGGATGCCCGCGGTGACGGCGAGCGTGGGCCAGGGGTGGCGTGCGGTCGCACGCAGCAGTTCCCGTACGGTCGCCGGGCGGCGCTCGCCGTGCACGGACGCGGTGAACGGGACGTGTGCCCGGTGGCCCCCGCGTTCGAGCTGGACGGTCAGCCGCAGCCGGGCGCCCGGGCGGGGCAGCCGCATGCGGTATCCGCCGTCCACGGGGAAGAACGGCGAGACGTAGAACTCCTTGTCCGTGCGGCCGACGCCGTCCGCGTCGGTGCGCAGCAGGTAGCAGTGGCGCTCGCCGTAGGTGTTGTGCACCTCGGCGACGACGCACACCGACTGTCCTGCCGCGCCGTGGCACCAGTAGAGGGTCAGCGGGTTGAAGACGTGCCCGAACACCCGGGCGTGCGCGAGCATCAGCACCCGGCCGCCCTCCAGGTCCACGCCCTGTGCGGCCAGGTAGCGCTCCAGTCCCGCTCGGACTGTCGGCGCGGTGCCGCCGAAGTGGTCGCGGGGCTCGAACCGGGCCAGCGGCCGCAGCAGGCGCGGCAGCCGCGGCGGTTCGTCCACGTCGGTCAGCCACATGTACGTGCGGAAACGGAAGGCGTGCCGGACGGGGCTGGTGCGGGCGTGGGCGATGACGCAGCGGTAGAGGGCGGGCGTGACGGGGTCGGAGCCGGACTCGTGGTCGGAGCCGGACTCGTGGTCGGAGCCGGGGCCTTGGCGCGGGGGCCGCCGCGCGGTTTTCCACGGTCCGGCCAGGGGAGAGCGCGGGCTCACCAGCGCACCCCCAGTGCCCGGGCGGCCTCCACCCCGGAGCGGCAGCCGTCCTCGTGGAAGCCCCAGCCGTGGTAGGCGCCGGCGAACACCACGGGGCCGCGGTTCAGTTCGGGCAGCCTCCGCTGTGCCGCCACCGACTCGGGCGTGTAGACGGGGTGCTCGTAGACCATGCGCGCGAGCACCCGCTCCGGGTCCACGCGGTCGTGGGCGCCCAGGGTGACGACGTGTTCCTCGGGCGCGTCCAGCCGCTGCAGCCGGTTCATGTCGTAGCTGACCCGCACCCGCCCGGCCGGGGTACGGCAGTCGGGCATCAGGTAGTTCCACGACGCGCGTGCGCCGCGTGTGCGGGGCAGCGGGGCGGGGTCGGTGTGCAGGAGCGCCGGGTTGCGCGAGTAGCGGAAGGCGCCCAGCACCTCGCACTCGGCCTCGGTCGGCTCCGCCAGCAGCCGCAGCGCCTGGTCGGGGTGGGTGGCCAGCACGACGGCGTCGTAGGCGTGCGCCGTGCCGTCCTCGGTGACGAGCGTGACCCCGTCAGCGCTGTCAGCGTGCCTGCGCACCGTCCGTACGGGCGTGGCGGTGTGGACGGCGCCGAGTTGCTTGCCGACGCGCTCGACGTACTCACGCGAACCGCCGGTCACCGTGCGCCACGGCGGGGAGCCGGAGATGCCGAGCATGCCGTGGTTGTCGAGGAAGCGGAACAGGTAGCGGGCCGGATAGCGCAGCGCCGTGTCGGGCGCGCACGACCAGACGGCCGAGATCACCGGCGTCACGAAGTGGCTCACGAAGTACGGCGAGAACCCGCCCCTGCGCAGGAACTCCTCGAGCGTCACCGCGTACTGCCGGTCGTCCGCCGTGCCGACGCCCTCCTGGTCCAGCAGGCGCAGCGCACGCCGGTGGAAGACGGGCACCTGGGCGAGCATCCGCAGGTACCTGCCGCGCAGCAGATGCCCGGCGCGCGGCACCAGCCCGCGCGGCCCCTTGGCGCCCGCGTACTCCAGGCCGCAGCCCTCGCACCGTACCGACATGCTCATCTCGGACTCCTGGGTCGTCACGCCCAGCTCGCCGAAGAGCCTCGTCAGCAGCGGATACGTCCGGCGGTTGTGCACGATGAAACCGGAGTCGACCTGGAGGACGCGGCCGTCGGCGGAGACGACGTCATGGGTGTGCGCGTGGCCGCCGAGCCGGTCGTCGGCCTCGTAGAGCGACACCGCGTCCGTGTGCCGCAGGACGTGTGCCGCCGTCAGCCCGGCGACTCCACTGCCCACCACGGCCGTCCTGCGCCGCTGTTGCGTCATGCTGCTCCTCCCACTGCGGAGCACGCCCCCACGGCCGGCCGCGACCGTCTTCCGCGAGTCGCTCGCCACTCGCCGCTGAGCGGGGTGCGTGCCTTTTCGCTCTGCATTCGGAGCCGCGGGCCTCGCGGCTTGGCCCGGGCGGGGAGAGGTCGTCCGCGTGAGGCCATCTCCGCGGCGCGTGTCCCGCCGGATGTCATCCGCTCGAGGGATCGACCAATCCGCCGGGCGGGCTGAGCCGAATGTGGGGTGTGAGCAACGAGAGGAAGCCCCGCATCGGCGCCGTGACCGGCGCGCTGGGAGCGCTGAGCGGCGTGATCGCCGGGTGCGGCGCCCTGGCCGTCGCGGAGTTGGCGTCCGTGCCCGTGCGCCCCGAGGCCGGTCCGGTCACCGCCGTGGGCGGTGCCGTGATCGACCGGGTGCCCGCGCCGGTCAAGGACTTCGCCATCCGCACGTTCGGCACCAACGACAAGCTGGTCCTCCAGTTGGGCATCGTCGTCCTGCTCGCGCTCTTCGCCGTCGCCCTCGGCGTCCTCGCGGTGCGCCACCGGCCGGCCGGCTCGGCGGGCGTGCTGCTCTTCGGCGCCGTGGGCGGCTGGGCCGCCGCGGGCCGCCCCGACGGCTCGCTCGTGGACGCGCTGCCCTCCGTGGTGGGAGCCGTGGCGGGCAGCGCCGTGCTGTACGCGCTGGCGGGTCTGTTGAGGCCGTCCGGTGCGGTCGCGGAGCCCGTCGCGGCCGGCGACACGTCCCCGGTCGGGGCCACCTCCTCGGCCGGGGCCACGCCCTCGGCGCCCTCGGAGGAGAAGACCCCTTCTGCGAGCGTCACCCCCTCAGCCGGTGACGCGCCGACAGAGGGTGCCGGTACCGAGGACGGCGCCGGTACCGAGAACGGCGCCGGTACCGAGGGCGACGCCGGGCTGGTGGCCGACGACTCGTCGGCAGCCGGTGGTCAGGCGACGCCCGAAGATCCGGCGACAGCAGGCGGCGAGGCGCCCTCACCCACCGGCTCCGGCAAGCCGCGGCTGCTGCTGGACAAGCGACCGGGCGGGGCGGGTTTCGATCGGCGCAGGTTCGTCCTGGGCGCGGGCGCGGCGTCCGTGGGGGCCGCCGGGGTGGGAGCGCTCGGGCGGGGTCTCAACTCCCGCAGCGGCGCCGAGGCCGTCGCCTCCCGCACCGACCTCACCCTGCCCGCCCCCGTCTCGCGGGCGGCACCCGTACCGCGCGGCGCCGAGCTGGACATCGACGGACTCAGCCGGTTCGTGACGTCGAACAACCGGTTCTACCGCGTGGACACGCTGCTGCGCGTGCCGAAGCTGTCGGCAGCCGACTGGTCGCTGCGCATCCACGGCAAGGGAGTGCGCGACGAGCTCACCCTGGACTACGGCCAGTTGCTCGACCGGGGCCTCGTCGAGCGGGACATCACCCTCACCTGCGTCTCCAACCAGGTGGGCGGCGAGTACGTCGGCAACGCACGCTGGCTGGGGGTGCCCCTGGCGCCGCTGCTGCGGGAAGCCGGCGTGCGGCCTCCGTCCAAGGGCGGGCCCGCCGACCAGCTCGTGGCCCGCTCCGAGGACGGCATGACGCTCGGCAGCCCGGTGGACACCGTCATGGACGGCCGGGACGCGATGCTGGCCGTGGGCATGAACGGCGAACCGCTCCCCTTCGAACACGGCTTCCCCGTGCGCATGGTGGTCCCCGGCCTGTACGGCTACGTCTCGGCGTGCAAGTGGATACGGGAGCTGGAGCTCACCTCGTTCGACGACTTCGACGTGTACTGGGTCGAACGGGGCTGGGGACGCCGGGCCCCGATCAAGACCCAGTCGCGGATCGACACGCCGGGGCCGCTCGCCGATCTGAAGGCCGGCAAGGTCGCGGTCGCGGGCGTCGCCTGGGCGCAGCACCGCGGCATCGACCGGGTCGAGGTCCGCGTCGACGACGGCTCCTGGCACACCGCGCGGCTCGCCGAGGAGGACTCCCGCGACACCTGGCGCCAGTGGGTGTGGGAGTGGGACGCGACACCGGGGTCCCACCGGCTCCAGGTGCGCGCGACCGACAGGACCGGGCGCACCCAGACCGCCGACCGCGTCGGCACGGTGCCCGATGGCGCCACCGGACGTCACTCGGTGGTGGTCGACGTGACCTGACCACCTCCCCCTGACCACCGAACCGCCCGCCTGCCCCGACTCTCCGACCACCGAACCATCCGTAGCAGCCCACGCATGCCTCACCTCGTGCCCGACATGAGCGGCATGACCGTCCAAACCATGACCGTCACAACAAGGAGTAATCGCAATGACCAGCACCACCACCCGTGCCCGTCGCGTCCTGCTGGCCGCCACCGCGGCCGTCGTCCTCCCGCTCGGTCTGACCGCGTGCGGCGGTGACGACGGGGGCTCCGACAAGGCGTCCGACAAGAAGAGCGAGCAGAGCAAGAGCTCGCCCAAGGAGACGGACGAGAAGCAGGACACGGCCATGGGCACCTTCGGCGACGCCTGTAAAACCGTGCCGAAGTCGGGCAAGGGCAGCTTCAAGGGCATGGCCCAGGACCCGGTCGCCACCGCCGCCTCCAACAACCCGCAGCTGTCCACGCTCGTCGACGCGGTGAAGAAGGCCGGGCTGGTCGACACCCTCAACAGCGCGAAGGACATCACCGTGTTCGCGCCGACCAACGACGCCTTCAAGAAGATCCCGAAGGCCGACCTGGACAAGGTCATGAGCGACAAGGAGATGCTGAAGAAGGTCCTGACCTACCACGTCGTGGGCGAGCCGCTGGACAAGGCGAAGCTGGCCGACGGCTCCTACCCGACGCTGGAGAAGCAGGAGCTCACCACGAAGGGCTCCGGTGACGCCTACAAGGTCAACGACTCGGCGAACGTCGCCTGCGGCAACGTGAAGACCGCGAACGCCACCGTCCACATCATCGACACGGTGCTGATGCCCCCGAAGAACTGACCCGCCGCCGTGCCCGGGCCGGCCGCACCGCCGCCCGGGCACAGCCGGTGCCCGTCAGCCTTGGCCGGCGTCCTCGGATGACGCCCGGGCGAGGGTGTCCGCCACCGTTGTGCACGCGAGCCGGGCCACGGAGCGCAGTTCGGCGTCCGAGGTGCCGGCCCGGCTCAGTACGGCCAGCGACTGGTTGACGGCGACGACGAATGTGGCGAGTTCGTCGAGCGTCCGGCTGTCGGCCGAGGAGTCCGCCAGCGCCGCACGGACCCGTTGGCGCTGGGTGTCGAGCAGGCCGCGCACCTGTACGCCGTTCTCCTCCTTCAGCGTCGGCGACTGCGCGGCGGACTGGGCGATGAGGCACCCCACGGGGACCGACGGGTCGGCGATGCGGCCGAGGACGACGTCGAAGAACGCCTCGACGGCCCGCGCCGGGTCACCGATGTGTGCCGCGAGCGCCTGCTCGTACTGCGCGCCGTAGATCGACGCGTAGCGCTCCAGGCACGCGCCGAACAGGGTCTCCTTGTTGCCGAAGGTGCCGTAGAGGGAGCCGCGGCCGAGGCCTGTGGCCGAACCGAGGGCATCGAGTGAGGCGTCCGCGTAGCCGCGCTGCCAGAACACCCGCATGGCCTGGTCCAGGGCCGCGCCGATGTCGAACTGCTTCCGGCCTGACACGGCCTCCACCTCCTCCTGTACGGCACTGGCGGGAGTCTACCCGCATCTTGGATCGATCGGTCAATCTATCTTTGACCGATCGATCCACGATGCTTACCGTGTGCTCGACACGTGGGCCGGCGGGCGCCGCTCCCGTCGTGTCCCCCGCGCTCACGGGCCCCGCCCCCGGCCGCTACGGAAGTGCACCGATGGAGGAACACCATGGCTGATCCGGCACCCACCGCCCCCGTCACCGGCAACCCGGGCCACGCCCTACCACTGCACGACCCGCCACTGCACGACCTGGCGGGCTTCACCCACCGGTGGGTCGACGCGGGCGGTGTCCGGCTGCACGTGGTCGAGGGCGGTCGGCCGAACGCCCGGAGGGCAGCTACGACACGCACACGGTCGCCGCGTACGTCCACGCCGCGGTGGAAGCACTCGGAGTGTCGGCATACTCGCTGGCCGCCCACGACATCGGCGCCTGGGTCGCCTTCTCCCTCGCGCTGAGGTACGAGAGCAGGTTGCGCGGCCTCGTCCTGCTCGACGCCGGCATCCCGGGCATCACCCTCCCCGACGCCGTCCCTGCCGACCCCGCTGTCGCGTGGAAGACCTGGCACTTCGCGTTCCACCTCGTGCCCGACCTGCCCGAAACACTGCTCACAGGCCGTGAACGCGCGTACGTCGGCTGGTTCCTGAAGGTCAAGGCCCTCGCCTCCGACACCTTCGACGACGCCGAGATCGACCAGTACGCCGCGGCCGTCGCCGCTGACGGCGGACTCCGCGCTTCCCTGGCCTACTACCGGGACGCCGCCGCATCGGCGCGGAAGAACCACGAGGCCCTCGCACAGCACCACCTGACGGTGCCGGTTCTCGGAATCTCCAGCAGCCACGGTTCCGTCCCCGACATGGCAGCTTCCCTCAGCCCGTGGGCCGACCACACCACCGGGATCGTCGTGCCGGACGCAGGCCACTTCATCCCGGACGAACAACCCGACGCCGTCGCTGCCGCCGTAGCCGGTTTCCTCGCCGGAAGCGCGTGACCCCGCCCGAATCCGCGCCCGCCAGGCCACCGGTGCTCCCCGGCGCGGGCGTCCGGCCCCCGGCGGAGACGCCACGCGGTCGGCGGCCGGTCCACGGGCGGGTGGCCCGACCGGCCGTCCGGGGGCGCTCGCCGGGCGGCGGAAGCGGCCCGCGGCTACGCTCGTGCCATGGGTGGCCGCCGTCACGCCCGTCCGGCGAGCGCCGACGATCTGCTCTCGCAGCTCGGCCGGCTCACCGCGAGGGTGCGGGAGGAGATCGAGGTCCAGCGGGCCCGCGTCGAGCTGGCCGAGGCCCTGCAACGGGGCATGCTGCCCGCCACCCTGCCGACCGCACCGGGGCTGCGCGTCGCCGCCCGCTACGCGCCGGCCGGCAACGGGCTCGACATCGGCGGCGACTGGTACGACGGCTGCCGGCTGTCCGACGGCACTCTGGCCTTCTCCGTCGGCGACGTGCAGGGCCACGACGTCGAGGCCGCCGCCTACATGGGTCAGGTGCGCATCGTCCTGCGTGCGGTCGCCGCCATGGGCCCGACCGATCCGGGCGACATCCTGGCCACCGCCAACGAGCTGCTGGCCGCCACGGACAACCCGCTCTTCGCCACCTGCCTCTTCCTCTGTTTCGACACGAGGACCTGGAGCGTACGCACCGCACGCGCCGGGCACACCGGAGCCGTGTGGGCGCGGGCCGACGGGGTGTGCGGCATCGTGGAACACTCCGAGGACGAGATCGGGCTGCCGCTGGCCGTCATGGAGGGCGAGACGTACGCGGTCACCGAGTACCGCTTCACGCAGCCCGGAGCGCTCGCCCTGCTGACCGACGGAGTGGTCGAGGGGCCACGCTTTCCCCTGGATGAGGGCCTGGCGGCGGTCGCCCAGGTGTTGCGCGACGGCGTCTTCGAGGACCCGGAGACGCTCGCCGACCGGGTCATGGAGGTCACCGGGCGGACCGGACACACCGACGACGCCGCCGTCCTCGTACTGCGCCATGACGGCCCTGAGGCGTGTCAGACGGACGCCGCGGCGCCTGAGAGGGTGAGATGAGTGGCGTGGCACCCACGCACTCGACGGCGGACCGCGCGCCGGATCCCTCCCCCGCTCCGGACGGACGGGCCCGCCCGGAGCGCGGCACGGGCAGGATCCGTGGCCGGCTGGTCGCCGGTTACGTGCTGCGCGTCGTGCTGATCGCCCTCGGCTACTACGCAGGCGGCCTTGTCGGGCTGCTGCGGCACGTGACGGTCGAGGGGGCCACCGTCACCCCGTTCTGGCCGCCGACCGGCATCGCCGTGGCCTGCCTGCTCCTCTTCGGCGCGGGCGTGTGGCCCGGCGTGACACTCGGCGCCCTGCTCGTGGTCAGCGGCATGGGCCCGCTCAGCCTGACCGCGGTGGGTTTCATCGCCGGCAACACACTCGCCCCACTGTTCTCGTGCGCCCTGCTGCGCCGCATTGGGTTCCGCGCCGACCTGAACAGGTTCCGGGACGCGGTGTGCCTGGTCTTCCTGGGCGCCCTCCTCGGCATGCTGGTGAGCGCCACCGTCGGAACGCTGATGACGGTCGCGGGCGACGGCCTGACGCTGTCGGACTTCTGGCCCGTCTGGTCGGCCTGGTGGGCCGGTGACGCGGTCGGTGTCCTCGTCGTCACCCCGCTCCTGCTGGCGCTCCGCAAGCTGGAGCTGCCTGGCGACCGCGCGCAGGTCGCCGAGGCGGTGGCCCTGGCGGCGGCGACGGCGGCACTGGCCCTCCTGGTGACCCGGAGCACGATCAGCCTCCTCTTCCTCATCTACCCGCTGCTGGTGTGGGCGGCACTGCGGTTCCAGCTGGCGGGCGCGGCGGTGTGTACGGCGATCCTGTCGGTCTCCGCGACATGGGCGGCCACCGACCGCGCCGGGATCTTCGCGCGCCAGGACCTGATCGAGGGCATGATCACCCTCCAGGCCCTCAACGGTTCCGCCGCGCTGACGGCCCTGCTGCTGGCCGCGGTCACTGCGGAGAGGCGCAACACCCAGCGGCGGATCGCCGCGGCCTGCGACGACCTGGCGGAGATGGTCGACGTTCTCGCGCCCAAGGGCCGCGGCCCCCGCAGCTTCCCCGCCGGCGGCCGCACGGGACAGCGCCACGGCTGACATCCGGGCGGGACCGCGAGGAGGCGACGGGCGTCAGGGAGCCAGGTGGGCGAGGAGTTCCGCGCCCGCGGGATACGGACGCTCGGGTGGAAGGAGACCGCGGGCGGCGGCCAGGTCGCCGTCACGGACGGCGGCGTGCACCCGGTGGGCGAGCGGCGTGACGTCCGTGAGGGAGACGATCCACTCGTCGGCGTAGCGCCGCGTCGCCTCGCCGGCCAGCCCGAGCTGCAGCGAGCGGTGCGGCAGCGGACGCAGGTGCAGATCCCGTTCGGGGTCCCACTGAACGCGGGCCGGGGACTGGCGCAGTCGCCGCTTCCACTCCGCGTGGTCGGCGTGGCGCTCGGCGTCGTAGTGCGTAAGACACGCGTTGCGCAGCGCCCACTCGAAGCCCTCGCGGGCGATCTCGACCGCGAGCACCGTCTCCTGGTCCTCCTTCGCCGCCCAGCCGCAGCGGTACATCATCCAGAGGAAGGACGGCTTGATCCACGTCATCCGGTCGCGTTTCCAGGAGGCCGGGAAGCGCCCGTCGCGGACCGCCGGCAGGCCCAGTCGCGGCGCGTACGCCTGGTAGACGGTGACGGTGGACGCCGTGTAGGCGGCCCGTATCTGGTGGGTGGGTTGTTCCGACACGGCGTCCACGGTCTCCGGTTACGGCGCGGAGTGCCAGCGAATTAGCCCCGGCGGCGCCGGTAGAACACGGTCACGCCTGCAGACCCTGTCCTCTCCCCAGCCCCCGCCCGAGAACGGGACCGCGCGGCCTGCCTCGCTCCCCGCCGACCGCCGGGATCCGGCAGCTGACCGCCGGTCACAGGATCTCCAGCGGACGCTTGCCGGCCGGCGGTGGGAACGCCTCGTCGAGCGCGGCGAAGTCCTCCTCGCCCAGGACCAGGTCGGCCGCCGCCCGGTTCTCCTCGACATGGCGGCGCGAGGAGGCCTTGGGGATCGCGATGACCTCCTCGTGGCGCAGCACCCAGGCCAGTGCCACCTGCGCGGGCGTCGCCCCGTGCGCGTCGGCGATCGCGCGCAGCGCCTCATGCCCCAGCAACCGCCCCTGCTCGACCGGCGAGTAGGCCATGACGGGTACGGACAGCTCGCGGCAGCGGGGCAGCAGCGCGTACTCGGGGCCGCGCCGGGTGAGGTTGTAGAGGATCTGGTCGGTGTCGGGCACGGCGCCCCGCGGGAGGTCGGCGAGGTCGTCGGTGTCCAGGTTGCTCACGCCCCAGGAGCCGATGCTGCCCTGGCGCACCAGTTCCTCCAGCGCCTCGACCGTCTCAGCCAGCGGGACGCCGCCGCGCCAGTGCAGCAGGTAGAGGTCGATGCGGTCCGTTCCCAGGCGGCGCAGGCTCGCCCGGCAGGCCTCGACCGTGCCGCGCCGGTCGGCGTTCGACGGCAGCACCTTGCTGACGAGGAACGCCTCGTCCCTGCGCCCCCGGATCGCCTCGCCCACCAACTCCTCGCTGGCCCCGCTGCCGTACATCTCGGCCGTGTCGATGAGCGTCATGCCCAGATCGAGGCCCGTGCGCAGCGCGTCCAGCTCCTCCGCCCGGCGGGAGGGGTCGTCCCCCATGTGCCAGGTCCCCTGCCCGAGGGCCGGGACCCGTGCACCGGAAGGAAGGGTCACTGTACGTATCACGTGGATCGTGGTCCTTTCCGTGCGACGGTGCTGAGGGGTACCCCCCCATGATCGCCGCTCCCCTTCCGAACCGCCCACCGGGGGCCGTCAGCCAGGCTGGCTGCTGTCCTTCATCGAGCCCCAGCCGTGCCAGCGCTCCACCGCGACCCAGGCGCTGACCCGGGGGCGTTCCCGGTCCGGGTACTGCTGGCCGAGGTAGTGCTGGGCGAGGCGGTCGATGTCGGTGAGGCCCTCGTCCGGCCTGAACTCCTCGACGTGGCCGATGATGCTGATGTGCGTGTACCAGTCGTCCTTGCCGAGGACGGTGAGCGTCACGCGCGGGTCGTTGCGCATGTGGGACAGCCGCTTGCGCCCCTCGTCCATGTTGACCAGCACCCGGCCGTCGTCCCACAGGTACCAGGTGGCCGTGGACACCGGCTGCCCGTCGGAGCGCAGCGTGGTGATGACGCAGGGGTTGGGCTCGGACAGCATGGCGACTGCCGCGTCGGTCAGTGGTGGCTTCGACACGTGATCCTCCTCGATGGATGCGTGTGCGGTTCTCGTTCCGCGGCCCGAGTGCCCACTCCGCCCGCGCCGCACAGGACGCCTGCTCAGCCTGGCACACGCCCCGTGTGTCAGGCGCGCAGCGGGGACGGCCCGGCGCCGTCACGCAGCTCGTGAGGGGAGCCGTCACGTAGCTCGTGGTGGGAAGCGATCGGTGCACGTGTCGCGGACCATGCCGCGCTCCGGGCTCAGACCGCGCTCCGGGCTCAGACCGCGCCCGCCTCCGGTATACGGGTGCCGTTGGCCAGGGCTGCCGGGTCGAGGCCGAGGGCGGCGGCGGCCGTGGCGCCCACGTCGGCCAGACTGCCCGCGTCCGGGAGCAGTTCCACGCCCGGGGCGCCGGGGCGGTGGATGAGCACGGGTACGTACTCGCGGGTGTGGTGGGCGTGGCCGATCGTCGGGTCGTTGCCGTGGTCACCGGTGACCACGAGACGGTCCCCGGGCTCGTCCAGCAGCGCCACCAGCGCGGCCAGACCCGCGTCGACCTGTTCGAGTATCTGTGCGTACCGCTCCGGGTCGCGCTGGTGTCCCGCCAGGTCGCTCTCCTGGACGTTGGCGACGACCAGCGCCTCCCCCGGTGCGCGGACCGCCTCCAGGGTGTGGGCGAGAACGTCGGCGGTGGGCACGGCCGGCCGCCGCACGGCGGCCTCGCACGCCAGGATGTCCGCGGCCTTGCCGACGAGCGTCACCGGGACCCCGGCGCGGGCGGCCAGCTCGGGAAGCTGACGGGTGTGGTCGAGCTGCGCGCCCAGGTGCCGCACCTGGAGTCCGCCGTTGCGGTAGAAGCCACTCGCCGGTGTGTCCAGGCCGACGGTGCCGCCGTCGCCGGGCCGGACGAATCCGGGCAGCGGCCCGTCCGCGTGACCGCCCACGGCGATGACCCGGGCGACGGGCGCGACGGCACGCACGGTGCGGGCGACCGCGAGAAGGGCGTCGAAGTCCAGGTCGTCCAGCCGTGCCGAGGCGTTCCAGTTGATGCCGGGGTCCGCTTCGAGGTTGTCGTGCACGAGCACACCGCCGTCGACGACCAGAACCGGTCCGCCGTCGAGCGGCTCGACCCGGTGACCTGCCGCGCGCAGAGCCGCGGTGACCTCCTCCAGGTGCTCACCGAGGCGGGCGACCGTCACCCGGCTGAAGTCCGCGCCCATCATCGTCTGGTGCCCGGCGAACGTGTCGGCCCCAGGATAGCCGAGCGCGGCCCTGCCCGCCGCGACGGGCAGCTGGGTGCGGCGCGCGAGGTCCGGATGCGGGTGGACCAGGCCGAGTCCGAGCGCGCCGAGCGCGGGCAGCCGCAGGGGCCGTCCGAACGCCTCGCGCGCGTGGTCGAGGACGTGCCCGCAGGTGTCGGCTGCCGCGTCCCCCGGACGCAGCACGCCCGCGTCGGGCATGGCACCGACACCGAAGCCGTCGATGACGACGATGACGGTGCGGCCGCGGTGGCCGGTGCGGCCGGAGTGGCTGGAGGGGCCGGAATGGCTGGAGGGGTCGGGGTAGCCAGAGGGGCCGGTGCGATGGGTGGGGCCGGTCGGGTCGGCCGGGTCGTCATGGGTGGTCACAGTGCCCTCCCTCGTGCGTCGTAGAGACCGGTCAGCCTCGGCGCCCCGGACGAGAGCCCGGCGACCACCGCGACCGTGGAGCGGGTGACGAAGATCTGCGTGCGGAACGCCAGCAGCGCCGTGTCACCCGCCCGTACGTCCGCTCCGGCCTCGGGGGCCGCCAGGAGGCGGTAGTAGTCGATGTTCTCGGCGGGCGCGTCCTGGACGGCCAGCCGCAGTTCCGCGCGGGGCAGCAGGGCGGAGCTGATGTGCGAGCGGGCGTAGAAGCCGCCGCCGAACACCGCCGGACGGCCGTCGGCCAGGGTGTGGGCGACCTCGGTGACGTACACGTACGCGGGCCGCTCCGGCTGCGCGGTGTCGCGGGCGTGCAGCGGGGTCGTGCCGGTCAGCGCGTGCCCCGGCTCACCGTGCGTGGCGCCGAGGCGCGCGAGCAGCGGCAGGCTGGCGACACACGTGGCGCTGGGGGCGCTCAGTTTGAGGTCCTGGTGTCCGCGCGCGGCCAGCAGCTCGCGTGCCCTGACGGCGAGGTCGAAGTTGGGCGTCGGCACCGGCTCACCGGTTTCCGGGTCGCACAGGACGCAGGGGAACGCGGTGACCCCGGCGATCCTGATGCCCGGCAGCCGCTCCGCGTCCTCGGCGAACTTGTCGAGCGCCGCCAGCGGTACGCCGCCCTCCTGCCCCGGGTAGACGGATCCGGCCGCGCCCTCCAGCCGTACGAGGACGTCCTGCACCATGCCCAGACGCTGTGCCTGCTCGGAGACGGCGCGCGCGTTGGCCAGGTCGTAGACGGTGACGGCCTCGGGCCGCCAGGCCAGCAGTTCGGGCAGTGCACGCTGGGGGATCTGCACGAGGTGCCCCAGGTTGCCGGCGCGGGCGCCCGCCGCGTGCAGGGTACGGGCCTCGTCCTGGTCGATGGCGGCGAACCGGGGGATGGCGCGGGCCACAGCGCGGATCAGCTCGGGATTGCGGCCGAACTGCTTGACGACGAACCACAGGGACAAGCCGAGACGTTCGGCCTCGGCCGCCAGGAGGGCGGCGTTCTCCTCGATGGCGTCCAGGTCCATGACATAGGTGTCGGGCGGGATCTCGCCGCGCCGGTGCAGGTCTGCCGCGACGTCGGCGAGCCCCGGGTTGCGGGCGAGAAGGCTGTCGAGAAACACGTCAGTCCTTTGCTCGGTGCGTGGCGGAAGTGGCGGGCGGCGTGGCGGACGTGGCGGGTTGGGCAGCTTCGGCGGCCGGCGGCTCCGACGCGGGGGCGCCCTGGGCGCGCAGCTCCCACAAGGTGCGGCGCAGCACGGACAGAACGAGGTCGGCGCCCGCCCGCATCGGGTTGACGCGGATCGCCCAGTCGGCCAGCTCCGGGGCGTCGTCCAGGCTGGAGCTGGACATGCGGTAGAACAGCGGCGCCACCTCGTAGCGGGAGTTGGAGCCCACCGGGTAGGGCGCGGCACCGAACCGGGCGGCGACCTCGGGCACCCGCCGCGCCACGGGCGCATCGAGTTGGATGATGAGGCATCTGTCCTGCGCGTTGGCCAGGCGCACGTCGGTGACGCCCGGCACCTCGCCGGCGCCGAGGCGTTCGGCGACCTCGGCGCCGACGCGGGACTGCACCGCCCACATCACCGGCACGTGCGTGAGGGCGCGCAGCGCTTCGAGGGCCTGGTGGCCCTGCACCTGCCCACCGCCCGAGTAGTTGTCGGCGCGCACCCCGTCGACCAGGTCTCCGGCACCAACGACCACGCCGACGCCCTCGGGGCCGTGCAGTTTGAACAGCGAGAAGCACGAGGCGTCCGCGCCGAGTTCGACACCGCAGGCGGGCACCCGGAAGGCCGCGTAATTGTCGTCGACGAGGCTGCGTACACCCGCGTGGGCACAGGCGGCCAGGACCTCGCCGGGGTCGTAGGAGTCGGCGAGGCGCTGCCGGGTGTGCTGGACGTAGGCCCACCGGAACCGGCCGGAGGCGAGCGCGTCGCGCAGCGCCGCCGGGTCGTTGAAATCGACCTCGACCGCCTCCACGCCCAGGCCGCGCAGTGTCACCGCCGTGGTGCGGTACACCGGCGCACGGTGGATGAGCAGCGGCTCGCCGGGGCTCACGGCGGCGCTGAGGGCGGCGCGGATCGCTCCGGTGCCCGCGCCCTGGACCAGTGCCGCGTCCTGCGCGCCGAAGTAGTCGGCCAGTACCGCCTCGACCCGGGCCGTCGTCCACGGCCTGCCGAGTCCGGGCACCACGCCGGTGTCCGCGGTGAACAACTCCTGCCCCTGGAAGTGCGCCGCGGTGGCCTCCAGCAGCCGGAACTGCCACCTGACGGCG
Source organism: Streptomyces diacarni (assembly GCF_003323715.1). Lineage (GTDB taxonomy): Bacteria > Actinomycetota > Actinomycetes > Streptomycetales > Streptomycetaceae > Streptomyces > Streptomyces diacarni. Next base: position 72,257 of record NZ_QOIN01000036.1, on the reverse strand, counting down.
TCTTCCACGGGGACGGTGGCCAGCGGATACGTCCGCGGGAGTGCACCGGGGGGTGTGTGTGCTGCTGCTGGTGTCATGTCAGTCCTCCTCCGGGCTCGCGCCGGTCAGGAAGCGCGTCGGGTTGCGCCGCGTCATCAGGTCGATCAGGTCCTCGTCGACGCCCGCGGCGCGGAGCGCGGGCAGGAACGAGCGGAAGAGGTGGCCGTAGCCCTTCCCGCCCTCGCTCAGCAGGTAGCCGTGGCGCGAGATGTCGCAGCTGAGCAGCGCCCGGTCGGCGTGGCCCGCCTCCAGCAGCGCGAGGAGGAGGCGCAGCCGCACCTGGTCGCTCTGGTAGCTCTCCTTCCCGACGGTGTCGAAGGCCACGTACGCGCCCGCCTCGGCCAGCCGGCGGTGCACGGCGGGGTCGTCCAGCAGGTCCTGGTGGCCGATGCAGATCCGGTGCGGGGCCAGGCCCTCCGCGGTCAACAGGTCGAGTTGGGCGAGTCCGCCGTGCCCCAGTTGGGCGTGGGTGGACACGGACAGCCCGGTGGCGAGGGCGGCGCGGGCGGCGGCCCGCAGCGACCTGGCCTCGGCTTCGCTGGGGGTGTCGCCGTGGCTGCCCACCTCGCCGAGCACACCGGGCCGTACGCCCGTGGCGCCGATGCCCTGTTCGATCTCCTGTACGAGCGTGCAGGTCAGCTGCTCGACGGAGGCCCCTGCCAGGTCCGCCTGCGGGTGGAACGGCTCGTAATACCACCCGGTGGCGGCGATGACGGCGACACCGCTCTCGCGGGCGATCCGCACCAGCGCGTCCGGGTCCCTGCCCATGCCCCGGCAGGTCAGCTCGACGACGAGGGAGAGGCCGAAGTCCTGCCGCAGCGCGGCCAGTTCCCGGCTGACGGCCGGGCCGTGCCGCCGTGCGTCGAGGACCGCCGCCGCGTCGCCCTCGCGGTCCAGGTCGAGGGCCAGGTGTTCGTGGGCGAGCACGGGGCCCGTCAGCGACGCGGCGGCGAGCGGCCCGGTGACGGTCCGCAGCAGGCCTTCTGGGGTGTGCGGGATGGTGGTCATGGTGCGGGTCTTCCTGGTGACGGCGCGGCCTTCAGCCCTTGACGGGGGTGAACAGGTCGAGCCAGTAGAGGACGTTGAGCAGGATGCCGCCGACGATCACCGCGGCGGGTGCGGCCGCCATCCTCACCACGGGGCGGCCCATCGCCTCGTTGAGCAGGTAGAGCCCGCCCACGATGAGGATGCCCAGGCCGGCGCCCATCGCGTTGGCCGCCATCAGGGAGCCGAAGAGGATGGCCAGATGGAGGCTGTCGGTGATGGCGTTGCGCAGGTGCTCGGAGGAGTCGCGGACGCTGGGCAGCTTGCCGAGGACCTTGCCGATGTAGGACAGCGCCAGGACCTCGATGGCGAAGACGGCGGCTCCGACGACGACCGCCAGCACCGGGTTCGGCATCAGGTAGCCGATCGGGTAGACGAGCGTGAACCCGGCGATGCCATAGGCGCCGGATGCCAGCGCCGTCGTCGCGATCAGCGGAATGAAGCCGAAGACGCGGTAGAAGTCGACCTGAGCCGCCTCGGAGATGTGGCCCTTGGCGATGAGGAAGCTGGTGGCCTCCCCGCCGCCGAATATGTGCATCTGGGCCAGCAGACAGACCCCGGCGCCCAGCAGCATGAACAGCGGCAGGTAGCGGCGCAGCCGCGTCGCGCTCGCGCTGAACAGGGAGGCCATCGGGTCGTCTTCCGCCTGGGCGGGGTCCTGGTCCGCGGCGGTCTCGCCCCGTGCCGCCTCGGCCGCGCGGTCGGCCTTGCGCTGTGCCAGGTCCCGCCGGACGGCGAGGCCGATCAGCATCAGCACGCCGACGGCCATGGCGAGCGCACCGGCGAACATGTCCGGCCACAGCTTCATCGTCGCGACCACGAGGACCAGTTCGACGACACCGGCCACCGCTCCCCACACGCGCCCGAACTGCTTGGTGATGGCCAGCACCGGGAAGAGCGTGAAGAGGAACAGGATCGGCGTGGACATCTGCTGCATGGCGGTCAGGAAGTCCACGGGCAGGTCGTGCGCCACCTCGTTGGCCCCGTTGAGCCCGAAGACGACGACGGCCCCCCAGCCGGCGCCCAGCAGCGGCGCGAGCCACTTCTTGGGGGACAGCAGGCCCAGGATGTCGGTGGGCAGGAAGAGCAGCCACGGGTTGAGCACACCCGAGGAGAGCGCCATCGGCGCGCCGAGTCCGAAGATGAACCCGGCCGAGAGGCCGAAGGAGACCGCCGTGGTGGCCGAGCGGGTCGTCCGGCCGTGGATGAAGTCCAGCATGAACGGGCGCACGCCGTCGTTGAAGACGGCCAGCGCCATGTGTGAGATGAACGCCGTCAGCGCACACAGGACGATGACGGTCAGCTGCTGGGGCAGCGAGAGGTTCAGGCCGGCGCCTGCGGCCAGTTGGGTGCCGGTGGTGCCCACCGTGCTTGCGAGGTCACTCACGGGATCGCTCCTTCACGCCCGGGCTGTCTGCGACGCTCAGCCGCGCGCGGCGACGGCGCGGGTGAGCAGGGGGACGACGGTGCCGATCTGGTCCATGGAGAAACCGAAGACCTTCTTGCCCTCGGTGAGCAGCGCGGCGACCTCGTCCTCGGTGGGCACGGAGCGGCCGAAGGTGTGGCAGGCGGACTGCCCCATCAGGCCGACGAGCACGCCCAGGGAGGCGCCAGCGCCGGTGTGGCAGGTGCCGAAGAAGTAGTCGGCCTGTCCGGCGCGGAGCTTCATCGCGGCGTCCATGTCGCTGGAGACGACGACGTCCACGCCGTCGAGGCCGAGTTCCTTGATGGCGTTCGCGACCTCGGTCTTGCCGACTCCGCCGGTGAGGATCTTCGTCATGGCTGGTGCCTCTCATCTGTGCTGCGCGGCCCGAGGGGTGGGCCGTGCAGGGAAAGGGGGGTAGGGGGCAAGGGGTGGAGGGGGTGGCGGTCGGGAGGGCCCGGCGCGGGCGGCTGTCAGCCGGTGACGCGCTGGGCGAGGACGGCCAGGTGCATGGCCAGGAAGTTGATCTCGGAGGTGGGCAGAGCGGCGCCGAGTTCACTCTCCGCGCGTTCGGCTATCCGGCGGGCCCGTTCGACGGCTGCCGGGTGGTCGGCGAGTTCGGCGGCCACCTGCTCATCGGTGGTGAACTCCTCGATGGGCTCCCCGTCGAGGAGCCGGGTGAGCGCCATCATCAGATGGCTCGTCAGCATCCCGGCCGTCTCCTCGGTGACGGGTGCGCCCTCGTCGGTGAGCGCCGTCAGCTCGGCGGTCACGAAAGCGGCCACCTGGGGGCGGACTTGGCCGCTGTCGCGGAAGAGCTGGATGCGCAGCGCGAGCTGGTCGTCCACGGTGTTGCCTCCTCAACATCCCACAGAACTCGGGATTCTGGATTCTCTTGGGCTGCGCGAGCCCGCACGGATCGAGCCGTGCGGTGCGGTGGCGCGGCAGGTGGGGTGTGTCAGTACGAGGGCATGCGGTCTCCTCGCAGGACCTCGGACTGGAGCTCGGCGACCCGGGCCGGGTCGATGGCCTGCCGTATCGCGTGCAGGGCTGCGACGCTTCCGGCTCTGCCGATGACGACCGCGCTCGAGTTGCGCAGCGACAGGTCACGTGTCACCTCGTCACCGAGCGGGCGTACGTCCACCCCCTCGCCGATCCGGCCCTGCACCTCGTCCAGGTTCCAGACGGTGGCGTCCGCCTCGTTGTGTCCGAGCAGATCGGGAAGCTGCATGTAGGAGCACTCCACCCATTCGACGTCGCCCCGCCCGCCGAAGGTCAGCTCGGCGAGCATGCGCTGGTCCTCCGAGGCGTGGTCGATCGCCACACGGAGACCCGGCGAGTCCAGCGAGCCGCCCTCCCGCAGCAGCACGCCGTGGGCGCCGACGTAGGTGGCGGGGCCGAGATCGACCACGATGGCCAGATCCTCGGGATACTCCTCGATGAGCCGGTCGGCGGCGAAGCGGGAGAGCACGACGAGGTCGGCCTTGCCCTCCATCAGCGCGGTGGCCCGGCTGCCCGCGCCCCGCATGAACGTGATGGCGAACGGGGTGCCGGCGTCGTCGAACGCCGCGCGCAGACCCGTGGCCAGTCCTTCGTAGCGGCGCGAGTAGGGCAGCGGCATGGCCGCGAGCAGGGTGCCGAGCCCCGACAGCCGCCACAGGATCGCGCGGTCCGACCTGACGAGGAAGGTGCCCAGGTGCCCGCGGGCGGCGGTCTCGATGGCGCCGGCCTCCTCCAGCAGCCGCAGTGCGGCCTGGACCGTGCCGTTGCCGCACCCCAGCTCCTCGGCGAAGTCCCGCACGCGGGGCAGCCGCGTCTCCGGCTCGTACTCCAGCAGGAGGAGCGCGAGCTGGCGGGCCGCGAGGCCGTTGCGGGTCAGGAACCGCTCGTCGTAATCGTTCACGAGGAAACAGTAACCAGAATCCTGGATTCTTGACAAGACCCTTCTCGCCCGAAGTCGCCGCGGCTCCCGCGGCCGGTCGCGGACCCCAGGACCGAGGCCGTCGCGACCCCGTTCACCGGATCACCCAGGGCCGATACCATCAGAAGCTGCTAGAAAAGGGTCATGCGCGGTCTTTTCGGGCGCCGAACGGCTCGGCGCGAACGCCCCCGCCGGGTGTCGCCCGCCTCCGCGCACTCCGAGAAGGAGCCGGGGCCCGGCAGGCCGGGCTCCGGTACGGCGGGTTCGGCGGGTTCGGCGGGTTCGGCGGGTTCGGCGGGTTCGGCGGGTTCGGCGGGTTCGGCGGGTACGGCGGGTACGGCGAAAACCGACGCGCCCGGTTCTCCGGACCTGCGGGACTCGGGGTCCTCCGGACGGCACGCCCGTCCCCGGAAGGGGTCCCGCCTCCCCTTCGGAGCCCGGAGCGTCGCCGGAGAGGTCTTCATCCTCCAGGTAGCGGTCATCGTGCTGCTCATGGTCGCGGTGGTGGTGGCCTTCCTCCTGCACGCCCAGTGGGACAGCTCCCGGCACGCGCGGCAGGAGGGCCTCGCCGTCGCCAGAACCTTCGCGCACTCCCCTGGTGTGCTGGAAGGGCTGGACAGCCCGGACCCGACCGCGGCGCTGCAGCCGCGCGCCCAGGCGGTCCGCAAGGCCACCACCGTGGACTACGTCGTCGTCTGGAAACCGGACGGGATCAGGGTCACCTCGTCGGATCCCGACCTGATCGGCAAGCGAGTCGTGCGGCCCTACAAGAACATCGTCGAACGGGCCCACCGCGGCCTGCCCACCACCACGACCCTCGAGTCGGCCACCGGCGGCAAGACGGTGAACTCCGCCGCCCCGATCACCCGCCCGGACGGGTCGCTGGCCGGACTGGTGTCGGCAGGAGTGAAGGTCACCCGGGTGAACCAGGGGGTGAAGAACCAGCTGCCCGTGCTGCTGATGTCGGCCGCCAGCGCGCTCATCCTCGCCTCGGGCAGTTCCGCGCTGGTCAGCAGAAGGCTGCGCCGCCAGACCCACGGGCTGGGGCCGACCGAGATGACCCGCATGTACGAACACCACGACGCGGTACTGCACGCGGTGCGCGAGGGAGTGCTCATTCTCGACGAGGAGGCCCGGCTGAGGCTCGCCAACAGCGAGGCGCGCCGGCTGCTGGAGCTCCCCCGCAACGCGGAGGGGCGGCGGGTCGACCAGCTCGGCCTCGAAGCGGGCATGGCCGGGCTGCTGGCCTCGGGCCGTACCGCCTCGGACGAGGTGCACCTCGCCGGGGGAAGACTGCTGGCCGTCAACGTCCGCGCCACCCGTGCCGAGGAGGGCGCCCCCGGCAGGGTCGCGACGCTGCGGGACACCACGGAACTGCACGCGCTCGAAGGCCGCGCCGAGGTGGCGCGGGAGCGGCTGCGGCTGCTGTACGAGGCGGGCGTGCGCGTCGGTACGACGTTGGACGTGGTGCGTACCGCGGAAGAGCTGACCGAGGTCGCCGTGGACCGCTTCGCCGACTTCGCGACCGTCGAACTGCTGGACCCGGTGCCGCGCGGCGAGGAACCGACAGAGGCCCCCACCGACATGCGCCGGGTGGCGATCAGCGGCATCCGCAGTCCGTCGCCGCTCTACCCGGTGGGCGAGGTCACCAGGACGGTGGGTCTCACCGGCACGGGCGAAGGGACGGCGGACGGAACAGGGGCCGACAGTGTCGGCGCCGTGCTGGAGCCCGATCTGCGGGAGGCGCACGCCTGGCAGGAGGAGAACCCCGAGCGCGCGCGTGCCGCCGTCGCGGACGGTATCCACTCGCTGATCACCGTGCCGCTGCGGGCCCGGGGGGTGCTCCTGGGAGTGGTCGACTTCTGGCGCGCGGAGAGGAGCACGGCGTACGGCGAGGACGACCTGGCCTTCGCGGAGGAGCTGGCGGCACGGGCCGCCGTCAGCATCGACAACGCACGGCGCTACACCAGGGAGAACGCCATGGCGGTCACCCTGCAGCGCAGCCTGCTGCCGCGCGGGCTGCCCGAACAGGACGCGCTGGAGGTCGCCACCAGGTACCTGCCCACCCGGGCGGGGGTGGGCGGGGACTGGTTCGACGTCATCCCGCTGCCCGGCGCCCGCGTCGCACTGGTGGTCGGCGACGTGGTGGGGCACGGTCTGCACGCCGCCGCGACCATGGGACGGCTGCGCACCGCGGTGCTCAACTTCTCCTCCCTCGACCTGGCCCCCGAGGAACTGCTCGCGCATCTGGACGAGTTGGTCGACCGGATCGACCAGGACCAGTCGGCAGAGGGCAACGGCGAGGCCGTCACCGGCGCCACCTGTCTGTACGCGATCTACGACTCCGTGTCGGGCCGCTGCACCCTGGCGCGGGCCGGGCACCTGGGCCCCGCCGTGGTGCTGCCCGACGGCACCGTGGAGTTTCCCGAGATCCCCGTGGGACTGCCCCTCGGGCTGGGCGGAGCGCCCTTCGAGACGGCGGAGTTGCACCCGCCGGAGAACAGCCGGCTGGTGCTCTACACCGACGGGCTGGTCGAGGACCGCGACCGGGACATCGACGACGGGCTCGCGCAGCTGCACGACGCACTGGCGGGCCACCCGGAGCGGTCCCCGGAGGAGACCTGCGGGGCGGTGCTCGACGCGCTGCTGCCCCCCGACCCGAGCGACGACGTCGCCCTCCTGGTGGCCCGCACCCAGGTACTGCCGCCGGAACGGGTCGCCCAGTGGGACGTGCCCGCCGACTCGGGCTCCGTCGCCCCGCTGCGCGCGCAGGTGACACGGAAACTGACCGAGTGGGGCCTGGAGGACGTCGCGTTCACCACGGAGCTGATTCTCAGCGAGCTGGTCACCAACGCCATCCGCTACGGCAGCGAACCCATCCGCGCCCGCCTGCTGTACGAACGGTCCCTCACCTGCGAGGTCTCCGACGGCAGCAGCACCTCGCCGCACCTGCGCCGCGCCGCCGCGACGGAGGAGGGCGGGCGCGGACTCTTCCTCGTCGCCCAGCTCGCCGAGCGCTGGGGCACCCGCTACACACCGCACGGCAAGGTGATGTGGACCGAGCAAAGTCTGCACGACGGGGGGACGGGCGGCGAGGAGGACGAGGAGAGCCTCCTCGACCAGTGGGACGACGGGTCCCTGTGAGCGTGCCGGGGGCGTGCTGGGAGCGCGCCGTCCGGCTGGTGGCCGATGCGCGACACTTGAGCCATGCCCGGCACCACCCCTCCGCACGGCGAGCACACCCCCTCCGCGTCTTCGCACGGCTCCCCCACTCTCGCGAGCCTGTTGGCGACCGGTGCGGGCGAGGCGCTGGAACTGGTACGGGCGCCGCTGGGCAGTGGGGTGCCGGTGCACGGAGTGGGCGTGTTCGACTCCGGGGAGACCCTCGCCGCGCGGGGCCAGGTGCTGATCGCGCCCGGTGTCGACGACTCGTCCGACGTCGCCCCGCTGGTGCTGCGGTCGGCGGCCCGGGCCGGTGCGGTGGCCGTCGTGGTGCGGCGCGGGGCGAGTGGGCCGACACGGCGGCTGCTCGAGGTGGCCGACGAGACGTCCACGGCCCTGCTCACCAGGACGCCGTGGGTCGAGTGGACCGAGCTGATCGGCATGCTGCGCGCCGGGCTCGCGCACCGGGGCGGCCCTGCGGGCCCTGAGTCCCTCTCCGACGTGCCGCTGGGCGACCTTCCCGCGCTGGCACGGGCCCTCGCCGAGCTGGTGGGCGGAGCCGTCACCCTGGAGGATCCGGACTCGCGGGTGCTGGCCTTCTCCCCCACGGAGAACGGAGCCGACCCGCTGCGGCGGCTCACCATCCTCGGCCAGCAGGTACCCAGGTGGCGGCTGGACGAGCTGGCCGCCAGCGGGTTTCTGCGCACCCTGTGGTCGACCGACGACGTGGTGCACCGTCCGGCGGAGGAACGCTTCTCGGAACGCCTGGCGATCGCGGTACGCGCCGGGGAGGAGGTACTGGGCTCCATCTGGGCGGCCGCCGACGGCAGCCCGCTGCCGTCCGACGCCCGTCAGGCACTGCGCGAGGCGGCCCGCGTGGCGGCCCCGCACCTGCTGCACCACCGGCTGAGCGCGCGGAACGGGTCGTCGCGGCGCCGGCAGGCGGTCAGGGCGCTGCTGGAGGGCACCGGAGACGCACGGTCGGCGGCGGCGACCCTCGGGCTGGACCTTGGCACGCCCTGCGCGGTCCTGTCGGTCACTACCGGGGGCGCCACGGCAGCCGGCACGGTCGTCCGTCCCGCTGCCGACGTCACGACGGACGGCAACGTCACGACGGACGGCGACGTCACGGCGGACGGTGACGTCACGGCGGACGGCACGACAGAAGTTGCTACGCACGAGCGGGCCCTGCGACTGGCCTCGCTCCAGGTGACCGCGCACCAGCCCGCCGGTTACGCGCATCGTTCCCAGGGCCGGCTGGACGTCCTGTTGCCCCTCCCCGGCGAGCGCCCCGAGCAGTCCCCCGGCCCGACGACACGCGCCGACACCGCACCTGCCGGTGACAAGCCCCAGGGGGCCGACGTACGGGCACGGCGGCTGGCGCTCCAGCTCGCGGGCGCCGTGCGGGAGGCCGGCGCACGGCCCCTCGTGGCGCTCGGTCCCGCGCCGACGGGTCTCGCCCAGGCTCCCGACTCCCTCGAAAGAGCTCATCTCGTCCTCGGGGTGCTGCTGGAGCGGCCGGCCCGCACCGGGGAGCTGGAGGTCGCCGACGAGTCGGACGTGCGGGCCGCCATGGACGCGATGCGGGTCGTACGGGCCGTGGAGGCGCTGACGCCCGCGGTGGACGGGCCCGTACGGGAGCTGCTGGCCCACGACGCAGAGCACCGCACGGACCTGGCCCCAACGCTCGCCGCGTACCTGAGCAGGTTCGGCGACGTCGCGGGCACCGCACGGCAGCTGGGCATCCACCCGAACACGCTGCGCTACCGTCTGCGCAGGCTCCGGACCCACTTCGCGCTCGACCTGGACGACCCGGATGTCCGTCTGCTGGCCGAACTGGGCCTGCGGGCGGCGGGCCTGCACCCGGCACCGACAAGCAGCCCGGGACGCGGCCCCGGGACAGAGGCATGATCCGGAAAGGGGAGCCGACTCGCACAGGACGCGGTGCGCGCGCGTGAGAGCGCCCACACCGCGGCGTGGTGCAGCCGCACAAAGAAGTGTCCTCACCGTGGTGCGCACGGACAATCCCTCGTCCACTTTCCGGGCACCCGTTGTGGCCCCACACACCGTCCCGTCCGCAGCTTCGGCCCATCCGCCGCAGACAGGGCCCCGCGCCGCCGCGCAGAGTGGACGGCATCCGAACCGGCGCAAGAGAGGAGCACCCGCGTGGTACTGGAGGCCGTGACACGGAGACAGGAAGCGATCGCCTCGGCGGTCCGCGAGGGGCTGCTCGGCCCGGACGCGCCGGTGGCGGCCCTGCTGGATATCGAGGGCATCCGTGAGACCGCCAGGGAGCTGCACGCCGCGTTCGCCGGGCCCGCACCCGTGCTCCACACCTTCGCCGTGAAAGCGGCCTCCCTCGTGCCCGTGCTGGAGCTGCTGCACGCGGAGGGCATCGGCTGCGAGGTGGCCAGCCCCGGCGAGCTGGAACTGGCCCGGGCGGCGGGCGTGCCCGCCGCCCGCACCGTCTTCGACTCCCCCGCCAAGACCGTCCCCGAGCTGCGGGACGCGCTGGCGAGCGGGGTCGCCGTCAACGCCGACAACCCGCAGGAGCTCGCCCGGCTGGACGCGCTGATCGCCGAACGCGAGGCGGCGGGCCTGCGCCCCGGCGCACCGCTGGGCATGCGCATCAACCCGCAGGTGGGCACCGGTTCCATCGGGGCGATGAGCACCGCGACAGCCACTTCGAAGTTCGGGGTCGCGCTGCGGGACGAGGGTGCCGAGCAGTGGATCGTCGACAGCTACCTGGCGCGCCCCTGGCTGACCCGGCTGCACACCCACACGGGCTCCCAGGGGGTGCCGCTGGAGCTGATGGCCGAGTCGGTACGGGTCGTCTTCGAGCTGGCCGAACGGATCAACCGTCAGGCGGGCCGGCGGCAGATCGACACCCTGGACATCGGCGGCGGTCTCCCGGTGAACTTCGCGGGCGACGAGACGGAGCCCTCGTTCGCCGCGTACGCGGACCTGCTGCGGCACACGGTGCCGGGACTGTTCGACGGGCGCTATACGATCGTCACGGAGTTCGGTCGGTCCCTGCTCGCCAAGCAGGGGTTCATCGCCGCGCTGGTGGAGTACACCAAGACCGCGGGCGGCCGCCGGATCGCCGTCACGCACGCGGGTGCGCACGTGGCGACCCGCACGGCGTTCGCGCCCGGGGCGTGGCCGCTGCGGGTGGGCGCCTTCGACGCCGAGGGCGCGCCCAAGGGCACGTCCGAGATGGTGCAGGATGTAGCGGGGCCGTGCTGCTTCGCGGGTGACCTGGTGGCGCGCGAGACGGCACTGCCCGAGCTGGAGCCGGGAGACGTGGTGGCGCTGTGGGACACGGGCGCCTACTACTTCTCCACCCCGTTCCAGTACAACAGCCTGCCCCGCCCGGCCGTGCACGGTTTCCGGCGGGACAGCGCCGGACGCGTCAGCTTCTCGCTGGTGCGTCCTGCGCAGCGGATCGAAGAGGTGCTGGCGGACAGCGGTGCCGCGCAGAGTGGCGCGCTGACCGAGGCACTGTCCGGCCGTGCGGACGCACCGGCCGGCCGGGCCGGTGAGCCACACCGGTTCGCCTCCTCGTCCGCGTCCTGACCTTCGGATCCTCGGGTTCTGACGTCCTCAGGACAGCCGGTCCGGTTCTGCCCGGACCGGCGCCCAGCCCTGCCCGTCAGGGCGCTTCGCCCTGCCCGCAGGGTGCCTCGCCCTGCCCGCAGGGTGACGCCCCGCCCGTCAGGGTGTCCTCGCCCTGTCCGCCAGGGCGCCGGTCCTGTCCACACAGGCACACCCAGTGCGCCGAACGGCGTGCCGGGACACAGGTGTGCCCCGATCCACGGAGAGCCAAGACGTATGGCGAACGCAGCCGAGACCCGCGGAGACGGGGTGACCACCGAGTCCCCCGAACGCACCGCGCCCGCCAAAAGCACGCTGCTGCGCGAGGACGGCTACGCGTCGGGCCTGCGCAACCGGCAGGTCCAGATGATCGCCGTGGGGGGCGCGATCGGTACAGGGCTGTTCCTCGGCGCCGGTGAGCGGCTGAACTCCGCGGGGCCCTCGCTGGTGATCGTCTTCGCGATCACCGGCCTGTTCGCCTTCTTCATCGCCCGTGCCATGGGTGAGCTGGTGATGCACCGCCCGACGTCGGGATCCTTCGTCTCCTACTCCCGGGAGCTGCTGGGCGGCGAGAAGGCGGCCTTCGTGGCCGGCTGGGTGTACTTCCTGCACTGGATATGCAGCGGCATCGCGGAGATCACGGCCGTCGCCGTCTATCTGCACTACTGGAGCGCCCTGCGCGAGATCCCCCAGTGGACGCTCGCGCTGTTCGCGCTGCTGGTGGTGCTGGGAGCCAACCTGATCTCCGTGAAGTGGTTCGGCGAGTTCGAGTTCTGGTTCGCCCTGATCAAGGTGGCCGCGATCATCGCGTTCCTCGCCATCGGCTGCTGGCTGCTGGCCAGCCGCCACCCCGTCCAAGGCGGCGAGGCGGGCGGCCCCCAGCTGATCACCGACCACGGCGGTCTGCTGCCGCACGGCTTCCTGGCCGCGCTGATCATCGTCCAGGGTGTGGTCTTCTCCTACGCGGCGATCGAGATGGTCGGCATCACCGCCGGCGAGACGGAGAACCCCCGGAAGGTCATCCCCAAGGCGATCAACTCCGTCTCCTGGCGCATCGTCGTCTTCTACGTCGGCTCCGTGCTGCTGCTCGTCCTGCTGCTGCCGTGGACCGCGTACAGCGGTGACGAGTCGCCGTTCGTGACGCTGATGAGCCGCGTCGGCATCCCCGGCGCCGACCAGATCATGAACTTCGTGGTGCTGACCGCGGCCCTCTCCAGCTGCAACTCGGGCCTCTACTCGACGGGCCGCACGCTGCGCTCGATGGGCCTGGCCGGCTCCGCGCCGCACTTCACCACGAAGATGAACCGCCGGCACGTCCCGTTCGGCGGCATCCTGCTGACCGCGTCCTTCTACCTGCTCGGCATCGTGCTCAACTACGTCGTTCCCGAGCGTGCCTTCTCGATCGTGTTGAACTTCTCCGCGATCACCATGATCGGCACCTGGGCGATGATCATTCTGTGTCAGTTGGCGCTGCGCCGCCGGGTGCGCGAGGGCCGTGCCGAGGACGGCGGCTTCCACCTGCCGGGCGCCCCCTTCACGTCGTACCTGACGCTCGCCTTCCTCCTCCTGGTCGTCGTCCTGATGGCCTGCGACGGCGACATCGGCACCTGGTCGGTGGTGTGCATGCCGCTGATCGCGCTGGCGCTGTGGGCGGGCTGGTACGCCGTACGGAACCGGGTGACGGCGCTGGCGGCACGGCACGAGGGGCCCGGGTCCTCCGAGGCCACCGGGTCGTCCGAGGCCACCGACGGGACGGCGGCCGGCTGACGGGCTGACCGGCGCGGCGGCCGCCGGGGTAGGGTCCCGCGTGCCATTCCTGGATCTCGTACCGCACGGGGGGCTGCGCGGACTCGCCTGCGGCGCGTGGCACAAGACGGTGCAGGAACTCCTCGACGGACAGGTCTCCACCCCGACGTGGGACGCGGCCATGGGCGCCCGCGCGGCGCTCCTCGCGCGGTCACCGCACGTCCCGGTCACCGAGCAGGCGTGGAGCGAGGCGACCGGCAGGTGGCTCGTCCTCGGCCGCTGCCTCCACTTCGACGAGGACTCGTCCGGCCCCTGGGAGCCGGCCGGAGAGCCCCTGGGCAGTGGTGGGGCTGCGGGGGTGAGTTCGACGCGTCACCACCCAAGGGGGTGACGCGTCGAAAGGACAGGGGCGGTGAGGCCGCCGTCGACCACGAGCTCGGCACCCCCTCGCGTCACCACGTCGGCGTCAGACCTCCAGCGCGCCGGCCTTCACGGCGGACACGAACGACGCCCACCCGGCAGACTCGAAAGCGAGCACGGGCCCGTGCGGACTCTTGCTGTCTCGTACGGGCACGACGGCAGCGAAGTCGTCGCAGACCTCGACGCACGCGCCACCGTCAGAATTGCTGTAGGAGCTCTTGCGCCAAGAGACGGCGCTCAGGTCGAGGGATCGCAAGGTACTTCCTCCAACATCCGCAGGACGAACTTCCGCGACTCGGCCGGGGTCAGGGCCAGGTCACGTACCGCATCGTAAGCACGTTGCAGTCGTTCGACCGCCCCGTCTTCCTCGATGAGTTCACCCCGGTAGACGTTCTCGGTGTACGCCACCGTACGCCCGCCCGGCACGCGCAGGAACCACACATCGGTTCCGTCCAGTCCGTACAGGCCTGCACGGAAAGGCAGGACCTGAACGATCACATTCCCCCGCTCCGCCACCTCCCCCACGTAAGCCAACTGTTCCCGCCACTCCGTCACATCCCGCAGCGGCGTCCGCAACGCCGCCTCCGACAGGATCGTCCGGAACGGTGGCGCGTCATCGCCTTCCAGCAACGCACGCCGTCCCATCCGGGCCTGCACCTGCTGCTCCAGCTCCTCGCCCTTCAGCCCGCCCGCGGCCAGAACCTCCCTCGCGTAGCCGGGGGTCTGCACCAGCCCGGGCAGCACGCTCACGGCGAAGTGCCACAGGCTGGTGGCTTTGGCCTCCAGCGCCATGTACCGCCGATAGCGCTCGCGGAACTGCGTCTGGTCGTTGATGGCCAACTCCCATAGAGCCAGCAGCAGACCAGGCGTGCCGTAGTACTGGTCGAGCGCTTCGACGACCTCGGGCCCGCCCAGCGTCTCGCCGTTCTCCATCTTCCCGAACAGGGACCAGTCCCAGCCGAGTTTCTCCCCCAACTGGCGCAGGCTCTCACCTCGCCGGGTCCGCAGCGCCCGTAGCTCTTCCGCGAACCGGGCGCGGGGTTCGCGACTGCGCCCGGTGACCGCTCGCCTCGTCGGCATCGTGCACCTCCGTGGAACGTGTGGAACGTGTGCCGACCTGCCGGGGAACCACCACCGGTCCACGGTGTGCGCAGCTCAGCCGGGGACGCATCCTGGTAATGCCTCCCTCACGCACGGTAGTTCACCGGGCGCACGCAAGGGAGCGAATCCGCATATCGAGCGATAAACGGAGCGCATGATGCCCGATGATCCGCGAGTCCCCCACCCCCACGTCGAGCACGACCGCCCTGACGCCGCGCGCCGCGCGTCAGCAGAGCTGAGTGCCTGGACGGAAGGCAGGACCCCTGCCGAACCGACGAGGATCCGCGAGGCGGTCGAGGCGAGGGACGCCCTCGCCGAAGCCCTCACCCAGGCGGGCATCCAGCTGCCGGCCATGGACGTGCGCACTCCGTGGCGCGACGCCGCGTCCGGCCCGGACTCTCTCGGGAGTTCGGACCCCGCCGCCCACGACGACGGTGACGCACTCCTCGACACCGACTCGCGGACCGCCGCGCGCTACGCCCTCATCCACCTCGGCGTCTGTTCGGCGCCGGTGGCCTTCGCCCTCGCCGCTGTGATCGCTCGGGGCACCGGACGGTGACAGGGCACGACGACGGCGACGCCCCCGAGGCGCCGCCGCCGGCGACCGGACCCGCGGTGCCCACCGTCGGTTCCGCCGTGCGCGACCCGGCGCGCGACCGTGTCGGAGTCGTCATGGCCGCAGAGGGGCCCCGCCTCCAGTTGCGTCCGCTCGGCGGCGGCCGCGAGTGGGACGCGGACCCCGACCGCGTCCGGCTCCTCACCCACGCCGAGTTGCTGAGCGCCCGCGTCGCCGAGGTCAACGCCCGCAGTCGCGGTCGGCTGGAGAGAGGCGGGTTATCGGCGACACCGCCGCCCCACGCCGCACGGTTCCTCGGCAGGCGTGCGCGAGGCGACGGCATATGAGTGCCCCTCATGGCACCGCTGGGCGGCGGTTCAGGGGCCTCTACCGGGTCGCCTCCTACGAAGCGGCTTTGTCCGAGGCGGCCTCGTCCGCGCCCTTGAGGCCGAAGATGTCGACCGCGTGGTAGTACGTCCACGCGGTCGAGTTGCAGGCGGTTTTCGAGGAGCCGGAGTAGCCGCTGCAGACGCGTTTGAGGTCCTCGTAGAAGGCCGAGTCGATGCGGGACTTGTTGGCGTCGAAGAGGCCGGCCGCCTTGTAGTTGCGGTAGCCGAAGTCGTGGCGGGCGCAGGCGGTCTGGAAGGGGAAGCCGAAGGGGTTGTCGGGCGAGGAACTGCAGTAGTCCGTCGACCAGTCGAAGCCGTAGGCCGACCACTGGCCCTGGTTCTGACGGGCCGAGGTCCAGGCGTTGTAGCTGGAGACACTGGTCTGCGTCCAGGAGCTGAGAACCTGGAGCTTGTCGGCGGGAGCCGCCGAGGCGGAGCCTGCCGGAACGAGGGTGGCGGGGAGCGCCAGTGCGGCGGCGGCGACGGGTAGGGCGTAGCGGCGGCGCATGAGGACCTCCGAGGGAGCGGACCCGGGTGTCCCGCTGGATGTGCGGGGCGTCACCATCGTGACGGACCCGTACGCCGAGCGACAGGCCAACTCGGTGTACTCCTGGAGGGTTTCACTCGCACGGGTCCCCACACGTGCGCGCGCTCGCCCGTACCCCGTCTCCTCCCGGGAGGAGACGGGGTACGGGCGAGGTACGGGAATGGAGGCCTACCGCACGCCGGCCTCGGGCACTCCCAGCGCCTGCCGCAGGTTGCGCACCGCGTGGTAGAGCCGCGACTTCACCGTGCCGGGCGGTATGCCGAGCACACGGGACACCTCACGCGTCGAGCGTCCCGTGTAGTACGTCTCGTACAGCACCTCCCGGTGCGCGGGCGAAAGCGTCTGGAACGCCTTCACGAGCACCAGGGAGGAGAGCACGCGGTCGACATCATCGGTGTCGGCCAGCACGTCTTCCAGCCAGGCGGTGCCGTCGACTTCCTTGGGGCGCGCACTGCGCAGGCGGTAGTCGTCGATGACGAGGTTGCGGGCCACCCTGAACAGCCATGGGCGGAGGTCCTGACCACGTCCGCCGACGAGTTGCTGGTTGCGCCAGCAGCGCAGCAGCGTCTCTTGCACCACGTCCTCGGCCCTTTGGTGGTCACCGCCCAGCAGCTGGAGCACATAACCCTGTAACGGACGTGCGTGCTGTTCGTAGAGCGAGCGCGTGGCCCGTTCCTGGGCGCTGGTCGCGCCGTCCGACCCCAAGACGATCCAGCTCACCGGATGTATCCCCTCGATTCGAGCCGCCGGACACGGCGGACTGGCCTCGGGACTCGCGCGGCGGGCCCCCTCACGGAACCGAAAGTTTGGTGAGGGGAGATGCACATGCCTTTGACGACCGATTGCCTCGAAGACGGCGCACGGCAGCGCCCCACAAAAGACATGAAAAGCCGCATCCCACAAAACCAGGTGCTTAATCTGCCTTACGGGGATTTAGATGCGGGCTCTGCGAGGGGAGTTCACGACAACCGGCGCCACATTGTGTGACGCCCGTCACATAGACCTCTGAAAGAAGCTTCGGGCGGCGGCGTCCATCGGCGTCAATCCGATGTTGATGCTGCTGGTCAGCGGCGTACACCGGGCAGAACAGCCGGATGAAAACCGGACCTGGTCAGGCGCCACCCCCCTGCGTCCTGACGGCACGCGCCGTGCCGACGAACGCCTCCAGTCGACGCCGGACGCGGCGCAACACAGCCATGTCCTCAGCTGTCGGACCCGACTCCGAGGAAAGCCGCGACCAGGCGGCGAGCAATTCGCGTCCGTAAGTACGCAGCGGTCGCGGATCGGTGAGCATGTGCCAGTTTCCGACCGCCCGCTCGAGATATCCCTGTGCACGGGGGTCGCGCACTTCGTGACACAGGCGGGCGAGATCGAGGTAAATGGCCGTGGAACTCGTGTAGTCGCCGGCCAGGCAGGCGACATAGGCCTCCAAGTCGCGCGCCTCGACCGTGTAGGGGTGCGCCTCTCCGTATGTGCGCACGGCGTGCTCCCGCATCCGGAACGCCAGCACCATGGCGCGTTGCGCCTCACCTCCGGCCGCCGCCCGGTTGATGTGCGCCACGGCGTCCCGGAGTTCCTCCGGAATCAGCGGCTGGGCGGGGTCTGCCGACTCCACACGCTGCTCTGACGCGCCCTCGGGAACGGATGCGGGTACGTGTGCGAGTTCGGAGTCCCCTTCGGCCGAGGCCTCGGGCTCGGACACGGGCGCGGGCGCGGACACGGGCGCGGGCGCGGCGTCGGGCTCCGCCTCGGAGGCGGCGGACTCGGGCACAGGCGCGGCCTCGGCCGCACCTCCGGGCGGCGTCGGCGACGCCTCCCGCGGCCCCGGTTCGGCATCCGGCTCCACGAGTTGACTCGACCCGTCCGGCGCGACCCTGACGTACGTCGCGTAGCCCTCACCCCGCATGTCGAGGATCGTCGCGTCGACCGGCTCGCCGCGTTCCTCGGCAGCGCGGTGCGCGGCGTCGAGCACGGCGACGTGCACCTCTTCCCCCTCCCCCACCGGCAGGCGCGCGCCGTTGAGGGACACGGCGCCGTCCTGGGCGATGAGGAACTCGAAACGTCCGGCGGCTGCCGACGTGTGCGTCTCGCCGGTGTCTTCCCGCACTGCCTCGGGGCAGTCGCCCGAGGATGCGGCACCGTCTCGCGTCGCCGCCACCGCTACACCGTCCCGTGGCGCCGCGTCATCGTCCGACTGCGCCGGCCGGTACCCGAGCGCTGTGTCGTCGGGGGTGCAAAGCATGCGGTGCTCACTCTCCACTCTCTTCGGGGTCGGGCGAGGACGACCCGTCCGGGTCGGGCGGCGGTGACACGCTGGGATTCGAGGTCGAGGGGATGCTCTCCGAAGGGAAGTCGGACGGCGCGACGGATCCGCCGATGCCCTCGAACCGGGGGAAGTTCGAACGGACCCCCGCCACGTAGCTCTGCGCCTCGGTGGTCGCGGGCACCGCCTTGGCTTTCTGTACCGCGTCCAGGCCGACCGCGTACGCCGCCAGCGTCAGGTCGAGCACGCTCTCACCGTCCAGGGCCTCGCCGCTGTCGACGAGCGGCTTGACCTTCTCGGCGAGGTCGCACATGTACCTGCCCTGGGCCATGATCGAGTCCTCGGGATCGGTCGCCTGGGTCTCGTCGTTGTCGTCCTCGTCCTCGCCGAACTCCTCGAACTTGTCCGGCGGAAGCTGCGAGATGCCCTCCTCGCCGTTGGGCCCGAGCATGTCCTTGTTGAAGGACGACTCGCGCTCGATCTGCGCCGCGATGACGACCGGGCCGATGACGTCGCAGATCCCGCCCGCCTCCTGGATGGTGTCCGCCAGATCGTCGGGAACGGTGTTCTCGTCCAGATCGCCCTTCCCGTCGCCCTGCACCGACTCGGAGACCTCGTCGGTGTCGACGCCCGAGCCGTCATCCGGACCGTCTCCGCCCCCGCCGAAGAACAGGATGATGGCGATGATCGGCGCGAAGAGGACGCCGAGCCCCCCGAAGATGATCAGCACGACGACGAGTCCAGCCGCCGCCACGGGCAACGACATGCACCCGCAGCCCAGGCTCGCCAGACCGATCATGGCCGCCTTGCTGGAACCTCCTCCGCCGTCCTCGCTCATGGGTGCACCTCCTTTCCCACCTCTCCGCCGCACCGATCCCAAGCGGACTGCCAGGAACGGTGAACCACTTCCGCTGAAGTCCCGTTGTGCCTCTCCGACGGAGCACAACGCGCTGCACACCGAACGGGCGCGATGCCGAAACAGTTCAATCGACTTCGCGCCGACCGCTTCCGTCCGGGTCACGAGGGCGTGGCAGCACATGGAGTTCTTCAACGAGAGGAGGCTGGCCCCGCGATGAGCGTCCCCCCATCAGCGTCCGCCGGCCCGCACATGTGGGTGCGCGGACCGACCGCAGCCCCACCCGGTGGGGAGGCCCCCGATCGTGCCGGGGCGGACGAGTCGTCCGCGCGCCCGAACGCGGAGCAGTCCCCTCCGGCTGCCACGGCCGCACCGGTCGCACAGCAGACCGGGCAGGCTCCCCAACCGGCCCCGCAGGCACGGGCGACGCCGCAGGCTCCGCAGGCCCAGGCAGCAGCCCCGCAGGCCCCGCAGGCCCCGCAGGCCCCGCAGCAGAGCGCGCCGACGCCGCAGCACTCCGCGCCGGCACCGCAGCGGCCCGAACCTGCACCGCGGCCACCCGTGGCGACCCCGCAAACGGCCGCGGCGGCGCCGCAACAACACCCGGCGGCTCCGCGGCAGTCCGCACCACCGCAGCCCGCGCCAGCGCCGCAGCAGTCGGCAGCGGCTACCCAACAGCCCACGCCGGCACCACAACAACCGACGCCGGCCACCGAGCGACCCGCACCGGCCCCGGAGCCGACGCCAGTTGCCCAGCAGCCCGCACCGGCACCGGCACCAGCACCAGCACCAGCACCGACCCCCGCACCCCAACCCCCCGCACCGGCCGCACCAACCGCACAGCAGCCCGCCCCGGTGTCGTCGCCGAGTGCCGCGCCGGCTGGGGCGCCGTCGGCGGCCCCCGGACAGGCGCCGGGGCATCCGGCTCCACGCCAGGTCTCCGCGCCCGGCGGCATCTCCGCACCCGGCGGTGCCCTGGTCAGCTGGGTCGGCGCGCACGGTGGAGCGGGGACGAGCACGCTCGCGGAGGTCGTGGGCGGCAGCGATCTGGGACGCCACTGGCCCGATCCCTCCCAAGGGGATCCCGGGCGGGTGCTGCTGGTGGCGCGTACGCACGCATCGGGTCTGCGTGCGGCGTCACGTGCCCTGGAAGCACTGCACACCGGGCAGCACCCGGAGGGTGTGGAACTGCTCGCCGTGGTCCTCGTGGCCGACGCGCCGGGCCGCCTGCCGCTCCACCTGCTCCAGCGGGTACGCGTTCTGCGTTCGGTCGCGGAAGTGCGCCAGGTCCCCTGGGTTCCGGCGTGGCGCGGGGAGAAGCGGGCCGGTGCGCTGCCGAAGGGCGTCCGCTCCCTCGCCGCGTTGGCGGGGAGCCCGATCGACAAGCCCCTCAGGCATGAAGGAAAACGATGAGCCTAGTGAGCCACGTACTTGATCCGGCGTCAGCCGAACCGTTGATGCGGCTGGCCGAGGAGGATGCGCCGGGAAAGGCGGAAGCCGTAGAGGAGGCGTCGAAGATCCTCAGCTGGCTGGCCTACGGGGCCTCGGCGGCCGGGGTTCTCGGCATCATCATCGTCGGCACCCAACTGAGCCTCCAGCTGCGCCGGGGGGACATGGGCGAGGGCGCGTCGTACGGCCGGGGGCTGTTCATCGTGCTGCTGGCCTCGGTCCTCGCCACGACCGCCGCTCCGCTCGTGCAGTGGTTCATCTGAGCACCCTCTGAAAACCGCCGGTCACCCCCGGCGCCGTCCCCTGTCAGCACACATCGACGTGAAGGAATACCCATGAAGGCGTCCACGCTCTACTACCACCTCGCCAACGTTCCCCAGCCGGAGGGGGAGGCTCCCGACGGGCTCGGGGACAAGGTCCAGCAGATGCTCAACCTGGCCGCCTGGGCCGGTACCGCGGCCGGTGTCCTGGGCATCCTGATCACCGGCGCGATGATGGGCATCTCCCTCAAGCGCGGTGAGAGCTCGGAGCACATGAGCCGCCTGGGCATGGTGCTCGCCGGTTGCTGCCTCATCGCCAGCGCGGGCCCGTTCGCCAGCTGGATCTTCGGAGACTGAGCGATATGTTCGGCCGTAAGAAGAACAACGCTGAGGAGCCCACGGATTTCTGGAAACAGCGCAGTTGGGTCTCCTCGGCGGTGTTCCTGGGTGCCGCACTCGTCATCGGCTCCGTCTCCTTCATCACGGGCGGAGCCGGCGGCGAGGCCGACGCCACCCCCTCCGAGGCTGTGAAGGGCCCGCTGTCCACCGACGGTTCGAAGAACGGCGGGCGGGCCAAGGGGGAGCGTCCGCAGGGATGTCGTACGCAGGGCGGTGAGGACGTCACCCGGCCGACCTCCGCGCCGAAGGATCTGAAGTGGAAGAACCTGGACGGCGTCACGGTGCCGACCTCGGCGTCAGCGGGTCCCACCCGGTACAGCGGTCCTGTGTGGTGGTGCTACGCCCACACGCCGATGGGTGCGGTCATGGCGGCGCACAGCATTCTCACGCACATGAGCACAGCCGACTGGCGGACCGTGGCCGAGCAGCAGCTCGTGGACGGAGAGGGGCACGACGCCTTCGTCTCGCAGCGGTCCCGCCTCGGGCAGTCGCAGATGACGGGTGACGACGCCGGTGTTCCTTCGGGGTTCTTCGTCGGTTCCTTCACGAAGGACAAGACCCAGGTGCACCTCCTCATCAAGGGCGCCGGTGGTGGTCTGGGGGCGGCGACGGTGTCCATGCGGTGGAGCGGCGGCGACTGGAAAGTGAAGCCGCGCACGGACGGAAGCCTTTTCGCCACGTCGGACTCCGGCGTGAACAGTAACGGGTTCATCAAGTGGGGAGCTGCCTGACATGGCTGGTCCATGCAGTTCGGGGAATCCGTTCCTCGATGCCCTGAAGGGTTTCTTCGAGTTTCTGGGAGATCCCGTCGGGACCATCATGAAGGGCATCGGAGACCTCGTCATGAAGGCCGCTCTCAGCGCCTTCCAGGCGCTGAGCTCGAACATTCCCACCTTCGCGCCGGGTGCGTCGTCGCCGGTCCAGGGCGAGTTGCACTGGCTGGTCGTGTACGTGGCCATCGGCTCACTCATCTTCGCCTGCATCAGAATGGCCGCCGAGCGGCAGGGGGAAGCGGGGCAGACCGCGCTGCGGGGCATGATTCGGCTGATCATCGTGGCCGGCGGTGGCACGACCATCGTGACCTCCGCCGCCGTTGTCGGCGACGGTTTCGCCAATCACCTGTACGGGTTGGCGATAGAAAACCAGATGATGAGCTCGATGTGCACGTCGTCCGACGGCATCCCCGCCTTCCTGTACCTGATTCTCGCGTTCCTGATGCTCATCGCCGCCATCATCCACGGGATCATGCTGTACATCCGTCTCGCGGTCATGATCGTGCTGTTCGGGACGCTGCCGATGGCGGCCGCGGCCTCCATGAGCAACTGGGGCGGCGGCTGGTGGCGCAAGCACATCGGCTGGATGATCGCCTGGCTGCTCTACAAACCGGCGGCCGCGCTCATCATGTATGCGGGAACCAAGATGCTCAGCGGCGACATGTCGGGGAATCTCAAAGATTCCGGTGACAGGATCCACGTCAAGATCGCCGGTATCTGCGTGATGCTGCTGGCGGCCATCGCCCTGCCGGCCCTGCTGAAACTGATCGTGCCCGCCACGGCCGCGCTGGGCGGCGGCGGCGCCTACACCGGGGCGGTCACCGGCGCCGCGGGCGGCATCGCCTCCGGGGCCAAGTCGATCGCCACGTCCGGGCTCTCCAGCAAGAGCGACGGCGGCTCGGGAGGCGGATCCGGGCCCTCCGGGTCGTCCGGCGGCGGTGGACAGGCCGGTTCCGGAGGCCGGGCAGGGCCCGCGGGCAGAGCCGGGGCGGCCGCTGCCTCCAGTGGCGGTGGCGGCTCGTCCGGTGGGGGCGGCTCGAACGGCTCGGGCCCGACCGGCAGCCGCGGCTCCCGGGGCGGCGGCTCCGAAGGCGGCGGCTCGGGCGGCGGTTCGGGCAGTGGAGGCGCCGGACGGGGCTCCGGCGGCGGACCCAGCGGTGCCGCACGAGGTGCGGGCGCGGCGGCAGGGCCGCTCGCTGCCGCGGCGGTGGCCGCGGAAGCCGCCAAGGGGCTCGCCAAGGGCACCGCGAACCTCGCCACCGGCTCGCTCGACGGTGACGGGAAAGCCGGCCACAACGAGTAGTCCCCTCGGGGTGTGCGCACCGGGCCAGGCAGTGTCCGGCGCGCACGCCCCGCCAGCAACCCGCAGTCTCCTTCCCCCTCTCGCGAGGGGCACGGACCGAGGGACACGGAAGGAAGCAACGCATGTCAACCCACGCCGCGTCGAGCCCGACGTACGGGAACTGGCGCAGGCCGAGAAGGCCGGGACTCGGCCCCTTCGGCATGATCGGTACCGCGGGCCTCTTCGGCGGGCTCGTCGTCACGCTGCTGGCCTCGCTGATCTCACTGGCGGCGGCGGCCGTCGTGCTGGTCCCGATGAGCATCGTGCTCGTACCGCTGCTGATCCGGACGCAGGACGGGCGCAACGCCTACCAGTTGCTCGCCCTGCGCATCGGCTGGATGCGCCGCAAGTCCAAGGGAGCGACCACCTACGTGTCAGGTCCGCTGTCGCGCCGTACGGGCGGGCGGTTCCAGCCGCCCGGGCTGCTGGGCCGGATGCAGATGCGCGAGGGCAGGGACGCCTACGACCGCGACTTCGGTGTCCTCTTCCACCGCAGCCGCAACTTCTACACCATCGTTTTGGCCTGTGAGCCCGACGGCGGTTCCCTGGTCGACGCGGACCAGGTGGACAACTGGGTGGCCGCGTGGGGCGGCTGGCTCTCCCGGCTCTCGCACGAGACAGGTCTGCGCGGGGCCTCCGTCATCGTCGAGACGGCGCCCGACTCGGGCACCCGGCTCGCGAACGAGGTACTGCCCCGCCTGGCCCCCGACGCCCCGCCCGCGGCCCGCGCCGTGATGGAGGAGGTCGTCGAGCGGTATCCGCAGGCCTCCTCCGAGATGCACACCTACATCACCCTCACCTACGGGGTCCCGGCCGGACAGAAGGTCAAGCACGACGAGCTGATCACCGAGATCGCCACCCGCATCCCCGGGCTGCTGTCCGGGCTGGTCGGTGCGGGCGGCGGCGTCGCCTACCCGCTGTCGGCCGAGCGCATCGCCGAGGTCGTACGGGTGGCCTACGACCCGGCCGTCGCGGGCGAGGTCCTCGACCTGCGCGCCCGACACGGCGGCACCGGTCTGGAGTGGGACGACTCGGGCCCCGCGGCCTGCTACGAGGACGTCGGCTCCTACCAGCACGACTCGGGGGTCTCCCGGACCTGGATGCTCACCCTCGCCCCCCGCGGCACGGTGCGCGCCAACGTACTGCGGGGCCTGCTGGAGCCCTCGCCCGGCACCCGGCGCAAGCGGGTCGCGCTGCTCTACCGGCCCATCGACCCCGCCACCTCGGCGCGGATCGTGGAGGCCGACCGGCGCGCGGCACAGTTCATGGCCACCTCGGGCCGGGGCATGGTCCAGGCGCGGGCCGCCACCGAGGTGCGCGCGGCAGAGCAGACGGCGCAGGAGGAGGCGACCGGTGCGGGCCTGGTGGAGTTCTCGCTGATGCTGACCGTCACCGTCGACGACGAGGAGGAGATGGCCGACGCCAGCGCGTCCATGCGCAACCTCCAGGGGGCGGCACGGCTGTCGATG
Organism: Streptomyces diacarni; assembly: GCF_003323715.1. Taxonomy (GTDB): domain Bacteria; phylum Actinomycetota; class Actinomycetes; order Streptomycetales; family Streptomycetaceae; genus Streptomyces; species Streptomyces diacarni. The sequence continues at coordinate 47,504 of NZ_QOIN01000036.1, read as the reverse complement.
CGCCCGGCCGACCGCATGCAGGCCGCGGCCTTCAGCTGCACCCTCCCCACCGGGATCCTCCCCTGGGAGCTCACCCTGGTGCCGCGCGACCTGCGGGAGATGCTGTGAGTCCGCGCGCGAGGAACCAGCAGCGCGCCGAGGCACCCCGCGGTGCGCAGGGGCCGGGCGGAAAGAACCGGAAGAAGCAGCAGAAGGCGCCGCCGCGGGAGCGGATAGCCCCCTCGCGTGGCTGGCCGGGCCCCGGTGGGGGTCAGGTCGGCGGCATGGACCCGCCCACGATGTGGCGCGCGACGACCGTTCAGGCCTGCGGTCTGTGGCCGTTCGCGGCGGGCTCCGGTGCCCCGATGTCCGGAGTCCCGCTCGGGCAGCACCTGCACACCGGCGCCACGGTGTGCGGCGACCCGCTCTCCTGGTTCACCAGGGCGCGCTACATCTCCAACCCGTCGCTGTTCATGCTCGGCATGCCGGGCCTGGGCAAGTCGACGCTGGTCAACCGCATGCTGATCGGGCTGTCCGCCACGGGCGTGGTGCCGCTGGTGCTCGGCGACCTCAAGCCCGACTACGCGGACACCGTGCGGGCCCTGGGCGGTCAGGTCATCTCCATCGGCCGGGGCACGGGCGGCATCAACCTGCTCGACCCGGGCGCCATGGGCGCGGTCGCCGCCAGGATCGGCGGCAAGGCCGGTGAGGCGCTGAAGGCCGAGGCACACGGCCGGGTGCTGAACATGGTCGCCGCGCTGATCGGCATCGTCCGCGGCCGTCCCATGGACGACCACGAACAGGCCGTGGTGTCCGCCGTGCTGCACCATCTGCGCGAGCGCCTTCCCCCAGGCCGTGCCCCGCTGCTGCCGGACGTGCTCAAGGTGCTGAGCGAGGGCCCCGACCGCATCCGTGCCGTGACGCTGGACCGGGGGGACGAGGCGCGGTACCGCGACGCGGTCGACCCGCTGCACCGTTCGCTGCTGGGCATTCTCGACGGGCCCCTCGGCGACACCTTCGCCTCGGAGACCTCGACCAGGGTCGACCTGCACGCACCCGCGGTGTGCATCGACATCTCCCGCATCGGTGAGGCGGACACCCAACTGACCGCCGCGGCGATGCTGGCCGCCTGGTCGGACGGCCTCGGTTCGGTCGCGGCGTCCCACGCCCTGGCCGACGAGGGCCTCACCCCGCGGCGCTGGTTCTTCACCGTGCTCGACGAGCTGTGGCGGCCGCTGCGCGCCGCCTCCGGCATCGTCGACCGCATCGACGCGCTCACCCGCCTCAACCGCACGCTCGGCATGGGCGACGCCAAGATCACGCACACGCTCAAGGACGCGGAGGCGCTGGGCACCGACGCCGACCGGGCCAAGGCGCGCGGCTTCGTCGAGCGCGCCGGCATGGTCGTGTGCGCGGGACTGCCGCGGGCGGAGATGGAGGAGCTGGGCAAGATCGTCGGGCTCTCCCAGCGGGAGATCGAACTGGTCTCCTCCTGGTCCTCACCGCCGGGCTGGGCCGTGACCGGCGACCGGGAGGAGCCGCCGGGCCGCGGCCGCTTCCTGATCAAAGTGGGCGGCCGGCCCGGACTACCCATCAAGGTCGCCATCACCGACACCGAACGCCGACTGCACGACACCAACATCCGCTGGGTGCAGAACGACGCCGTCCCCGAGCAGCAGGCCGAGTCCGCATACGAGGCCGGGGTCGCATACGAAGACGGGGCCGGCGTCGAGCAGGTGCCGACCGCCGGTCCGGCTCCCGGGGGCGGAGCGGCCCCGGTCAACGGAGCGGCCCCGGTCAACGGGCCGATCGTCAACGGCCCGGCCCCGGCCGGCGGACCTGCACCCGTCAGCGGAGCGGATCCCGACAGGAGGACCGCATGAGCGGAAGAGGCGGAACCGAGTACTGGCCCTGGGCCATCGTCGGGGTCGTGACCCTGGCCCTGATGACGTCGGGAGGCGTCTGGTTCGGCGGGACGCTGGGCGCCGCGCTGCTCAGCGGCGCGGGCTGGCACCCGCCGGCCTTCTCCCCCGTGCTGCTGGCCTCACTCCTCACCCACGGCCCGACGGATCTGTGGCCCGACGCGGTGCCGTGGGCGGTGTGGACCGGGATCTGCCTGGTGTTCGGCACGTTCGCCGTGCTGGTGGCCCTCGCCGTGCGGAAGGTGCTGGGCGGCACCACGGGGACCTCTCGGACGAAGGGGCTGGCGGGGGCCAAGGAGCTGGCCGCGATGTGCCCCCGGGGCATCGCGGCCCGCGCCCGCGAACTGCGCCCCTCCCTCAAGGGCCAGGACCAGTTGCACCCGGACGAGACGGGCAACCTGCTCGGGGACCTGGAGCCCAAAGGCCCCGAGCTGCGCTCCTCCTTCGAGGACGTGGAACTCGACCTGATGGCGCCGCGCGCCGGCAAGTCCACCGGGATCGCCGTCCCCCGGGTGCTGCGGGCGCGCGGCGCCGTGCTGCTGACATCCAACAAGTCGGACGTCTACGCCGTCACCCGGGCCGCACGCGAACAGACCGGCGTCGTGTGGACGTTCGACCCGCAGGGCATCGCCCACGTCCCACGCGCCATGTGGTGGGACATGCTGGCCGACTGCGACACCATCGAGGGCGCCCGGAGGCTGGCAGGCCACTTCGTCGCCTCCGTCAACGACGACGCCTCCAAGAAGGACTTCTGGATCTCGGCGGCCCAGAACACCCTCACGGCGCTGTTCCTCGCCGCGGCGCGGGGCGGGGCCTCGGTCACCGAACTGCTCGGCTGGCTCGCGGACCCGGCCGACCGCACCCCCATCGACCTGCTGCGGGACGCCGAGATGACCGCCATGGCCGACCAGCTCCAAGGCACGGTGCGCGGCGCGGCCGAAACCCGGGACAGCATCTACGAGACCGCCAGGCAGTGCGTCGCCTGCCTTCTCGACCCCGAGATCGCCGCCTGGGTCACGCCCGACCCCGCACTGCCGGAGTTCCGGCCGCACGAGCACGTACTCGGCCGCGACACCCTCTACCTGCTCTCCAAGGACGGCGGAGGCTCCGCCGCCGGCGTCATCGCCGGACTCGCCGACGCCACCCTGCGCGCCGGAGTGATCGCCGCCGAGCGCATGGGCGGCCGCCTCGACCCCCCGATGACCGCCGTGCTGGACGAGGCCGCCAACGTCTGCCGCATCTCGGACCTCCCCGACCTCTACAGCCACCTGGGCTCCCGCGGCATCAACGTCGTCACGCTGTTGCAGAGCTACCGCCAGGGCGCACGGGTGTGGGGAGAAGCCGGCATGGACGCGCTCTGGAGCGCCGCCACCATCAAGCTGCTGGGCGCCGGACTCGACGACGCCGACTTCGTCGACAAGGTCTCCAAACTCGTCGGCCAGCACGACGTGAAGACCTCCTCCTACTCCAAGAGCAGCGACGGCGGCTCCCGCTCGGTCTCCTACCGGCTCGACCCGATCCTGCCCCCGGACAAGATCCGCGCCCTGCCCAAGGGCCGGGCCCTGCTGCTGGCCACCGGCGTGAAGCCCGCGCTCATCCGGCTCCGCCCCTGGTACAAGGAGCCCAACGCGGCGGTCATCTCGGCAGCCGCCAAGGCCGAGACGGAGGCCATCACCGCACGGGCGGCACGGGCGTGGGCCGGCGCCGCACCGGCGCCCGGCAACCCCGGCAACCTGGTACACCTGCACAAGGGGCAGGTGCCACCCGCCCCGCTGCTGCACACGGAACAGGCGCCCTCCGCCCCGGAACCGTTCCCGTTGCCGGACGCCCGTTAGGCGGAACGACTGACGTCACGGCCTGCCCGGCCGACCGGTCGGCCGGGCAGGCCCATGCGGTGTCGGCCGGGCAGGCCCGTGCGGTGTCGGCCGGTACCTGGACGGCTCAGCCCGGTGGCTCGCCGACGACCGGCCGGCAGGCCGGCGCGTGCGGCACCCGCGCAGCGGTCAGCCCGCTGCGCCCCGGCTGCCCGGCACGGCAACCGGCCGGCCCGTCCAGCCCCGCGTGACGGAACGCAGGAGCCATTCGACAGGCCCGTACCGCCAGCGGCGCAGCAGCCAGGCGCTCAGCGCCAATTGGGCCGCGTACAGGGCCAGGCACCCGCCCACCACCGCGGCCGCTCCGACACGGGCGTACAGCGCGAGACCGTAGCCGGTGAAGACCAACGCCAGCAGCAGCGACTGCGACAGGTAGTTGGTGAGCGCCATCCGGCCTGCCGGTGCCAGCAGCCGGCCGAGCCGCCCGCCCGCCCGGGTACGCAGCAACAACACCAGCCCGGCGGCGTATGCCGCGGTGAGCGCCGGTGCGGTGAGCGCACCGACTGCCGTGCCGAGAGCGGACCAGCGCGGCTCCAGCGGCCCGTTGCCGCACACCGCCATGAACACACTCCCGGCCAGGCCGACGGGCAGACCGTAGGCGACGCACTGCCGCAGTCGCGCGCGGTACCGGACAGGCGCGTCGAACACCCCGGTTCCGCCCGCGGCCAGGCCCGTCAGGAACGCCGCCAGCATGTGCGGTGCGTAGAGAAGATCCCCGGCGAGCTGGGTCCGCCACTGGTCGAGGTTGGCGTCAACGACGGAGGCCGGAGAGCCACGGTACGCGGCCACCGTGTCCCGCACCACGACCGGGGCTTCCTGGGAAGCGGGGGTCACCAGAGCGAGCAGGCCCTGAGCCAGCAGCAGCGTGCCGAACGCCGCGGCCAGCCAGGCCGCGGCACGTAGCGCCGTACGCGGCTTCACGTTACGGGCGGCGAACAAAACGAGCCCCAGTCCCGCATACGTCATCAGGATGTCGCCGGGGAAAAGCAACACGGCGTGCGCGAGCCCGAGACACCACAGGCCCAGCAGCCGACGCAGGTGCCGGGCCGCGAACCCGGCGCCCTCCCGCTCGGCCGAGCGCATCTGCAGAGTGAAGCTGTAGCCGAACAGGAAGGAGAAGAGCAGGTAGAACTTGGTACTCGCCAAGGCGGTGACGAGCCATGCGGCCACCGCGTCCGGCAGAGAACCGTTCGGCCCCGCGCCGCCGTAAGGGCCCGCCATGGTCGCGGCGTTGACCAGCACGATTCCCAGCAGGGCGAAGCCCCGCAGGGCATCGACGTGGCTCAGGCGTGGCGGCGTCGCCGGGCTTGTGGCGCAAAGTGCGCCCGCGTCTGTGCCGGCCGCCGCCCCGGGGTGGGCCTTCTCCTCCACGGACAACGCCGTCCTCGCCTTCCCCCCACAGGGGCTCGCGGTGGCGCGCCTGCCGCGGCGCGCCCTTCGTGGGCACCACGGGGGGCCGGGCGAAGGGGTTCAACCGCCGGACGCTCACGTGACCGCCCCGCACCCGCCGCGTGTTAACTCCAGATGTCGGACCGAGAACAACCGGGCGAAACCGCAAGCGGGTGCTTCCGTTTACGTGGGAGCTCTGTAGAGTCGAACGCGTGAACGCGAGTGAAGCGAAATCCCTGCGTGTAGCCGTTTTAGGCCCCGTTCGAGCCTGGCGTGCGGAGCAGGAACTGGCCCTCGGGTCACCACAGCAACGTGCTCTGCTGGTGGCGCTGTTGCTACGGCGCGGACGTCCCGCCACGATCGGGGAGCTCGTGGACGCGGTCTGGGGGGCCGAGCCACCACGGGGCGCCGTGACCGTTCTGCGTACCTACGTGTCACGGCTGCGCAAGGTACTGGAGCACGAGCGGGGCGCGGGTGGAGGCCCGCAGGTGATCGTCTCGGTCGCGGACGGCTACCTGGTCCGTCTCCCGCCTCACGCCCTGGATTTGGCCGTCTTCGAGCGCCGCGTGGCGGAGGCGAAGAAGGCGCGCAGTGCGACGGACCTGTCCACCGCGGCTGAGCTGCTGCGCGCCGCACTGGAGTTGTGGGACGGCAAACCGTTGACCGGTGTTCCCGGGCCACTGGCCGAGGCGGAACGGCACCGGCTCGACGAACAGCGGCTTGCCGCTGTGGAGGTCCGTCTCGACATCGACCTGCGCCTGGGGCACCACGAGGAACTCACCGCCGAACTGACCTCGCTCACGGCCGAGCATCCGCTACGGGAAAAACTGCACGGCCTGCTCATGCTCGCGCTCTACCGGTCGGGGCGGCAGGCCGAGGCGCTGGCGGCCTTCCGCACCATACGGCAGACCCTGGTCACGGAACTGGGTGTCGAGCCCGGCGAGGCGCTGGGAGATATCCACGCCCGGATACTGTCGGCCGACCCGTCACTGGGCGCGCCTCCGGCACCGGAGTCGGCCACGCCGGCGCTCACGCCGTCCGACCCACCCGCCCCGACCGCGGCCCGCCCGGCTCAACTCCCCGCCGACCTGCCCGTCTTCACCGGGCGGGAGACGGAACTCGCCCAGACGCACGCCCTGCTGCCCGCCGGCGGCGAACACCCCAACGCCGTGGTGATCAGCGCGATCGGCGGTATGGCCGGTGTCGGCAAGACCACCCTGGCCGTGCACTGGGCACACGAGATCGCACACCGCTTCCCCGACGGGCAGCTCTACATCAACCTGCGCGGTTTCGACCCGACCGGCACGGCCATGCCGCCGGACGAGGCCACCCACACCTTCCTCGACGCGCTCGGTGTGCCTCCGGGACAGATGCCCGGGCGCCCGGAGGCGCGCACGGCGCTGTACCGCAGTCTGCTCGCCGACCGCCGCGTCCTGCTGCTGCTGGACAACGCCCGCGACACCGAGCAGGTCAGACCCCTGCTGCCCGCGGGCCCCGGCTGCCTGGCCATCGTCACCAGCCGCAACCAGCTCACCGGCCTCATCGCCAACGACGGCGCGCGCCCGTTGACCCTCACCCCGCTCCCACTCGCGGACGCGCGGGACTTCCTGGCCCGCCGGATCGGTACCGCCCGGCTCGCGGTGGAACCCGAGGCGGCGGACGAGATCATCTCCAGTTGCGCACGGCTGCCGCTGGCGCTGGCCATCGTCGCAGCCCGTGCCGCCACCCATCCCAGCTTCCCGCTGTACGCCGTCGCCGAGGAGCTGCGCGACAGCCACGGCAGCCTCGACGCCTTCGCAGGCGGCGACATCAGCTCCGACGTGCGCGCGGTCTTCTCCTGGTCGTACCAGGCCCTCTCGGCGCCGGCCGCGCGGCTGTTCGAGTTGCTGGCCGCCGCCCCCGGCCCCGACATCTCCGCGCCCGCCGCGGCCACCCTGGCGGGGCTCAGCCGCCGCGAGACCCGCGGCCTGCTCGCCGAACTCACCCACGCCCACCTGCTCACCGAGCACTTCCCCGGCCGCTACGCCTTCCACGACCTGCTGCGGGTCTACGCCGCCGAACAGGCCGGCAGCGAGGAGACGGCACCGGATCGCGAGCAGGCGGTCGAACGCGTCCTCACCTGGTACCTGCACACCGCCGACGCCGCCTCCCGGTTCCTCACCCCGCACCGCCCACCGGTGCCGCTCATCCCGCTGCTCTCCGACAACGAGCCGCTGAAGTTCACCACCTACGATCAGGCACTCAACTGGTGCTCGGCCGAACGCGCCAACCTCGTCGCCGCCATCGCCCACGCCGCCGGGACACGGACAGACGTCGCCTGGCGGCTCACCGCCGCTTTGTGGGGCTTCTTCTACCTGCGCAGCCATACGAGCGACTGGCTGACCAGCAACCGGCTGAGCCTGGCGGCCGCGCGCCGAGCCGGAGACCGGAGAGGCGAGGCCGAAAGCCTCACGGGCGTGGCCAACGCCCTCGCCATCAGCAGCAACCTGGACGAGTCCATCGACTACTACCACCGGGCACTGCCCCGCTGGAGAGAGCTCGGCGACGAGCTGGGCGCCTCCCGCATCATCGGCAACCTGGGGGACGTCTGCCTGCGAGCAGGCCGGTACGAGGAGGCGCTGGAACACCTGCAACAGGCACTGGAGATCGACCGCGCCGTCGGCCACGGGTGGGGCGAGGGCATCTGCCTGAACAACCTGGGCGAGGCACACCTGCGACTCGGACGGCTCGACGAGGCCCGCACCTACCTGGAAGCGGCGCTGGTCGTCCAACGCGCCACCGACAACACCTGGGTCGAGGGCATCTCCCTGGACTTCCTCGGTACCGTGCACCACCAGCTCCACCACCATGACGAGGCCATCTCCCACTACTGCCAGGCGCTCACCAAGCATCAGGCCGTCGGCAATCGCTGGGGCGAGGCCCAGACCATCGACCACCTCGGCGACGTGCACCTGGCGGGCGACAACCCCGATGCCGCCCGCACGCACTGGAGCCGCGCGCTGGAACTCCTGGAGGAGTTCAACCACCCGGACGCAGCACACCTACGCGAGAAACTCGACGCACTCGACGAGGACCAGGGCCCCACGGCTGTCACCTGACTGGACTCCGAAAGCGCGGGCAGCCGGCCCGGTGGCCGACAGCACACGCGGCGCCGGGCAGCCGGCCACCGCACCACCGGACTCACTTGCTCATCCCTCGCCGGCTCGGCGCCCTGTCCGGCGTCACCGCAGGGCTGGGCCTGGGCCCACGCGGCTTCACGGGATCCCAGTCCCGTTGCCTGCTCTGCTCGGGGTTCAGTGCGGCGACGGACGCCCGGGCCGAGGCCGCGATACGGGCCCGCTCCTCCTCTGCGGCCGCGCGCTGGGCTCCCGCACGTTCCTTCTCCAGCTCCCGGACGTGGGCGTTCCCCGCGTACGCCCCGGTCTCGGGCAACCGGCCCTTGTCGTACGCATCGGTGTACCGGGGCTCGCTGGTGATCAGCCTCAGCAGCTCCTTTTCGACGTCGGCGTCCACACCGGGCAGGCCACGCCGGGAGGTCTGCGCCGGCGGCTGCCGCGCCGGGCCTTGGGCCTGCCACGACCCCTGCACCTGACCCTGCATCGGGCCCTGTTGGCCCCACGCCTGGCCCTGCATCGGGCTCCGCGGAACCTGCTGCTGGAAGTCCGGGGAGGCCTGAGCCGTCGTCGGGTCGAAGTGAGGCTGCTGCTCCGGCACCTTCTCAGGAGCCCTCGGCGGCAGCCCGACGGCGGTGCGCAACCTGTTCCAGAGCCTCCGTACCGCCTGCAACGCCACTTGGGCCGCGCGGTCGAGCTCGTCGTCGTCTCCGGAGGCGCCTTCTGCCTGGCTGTGCCCGGCACCAGGTGAGGACTGCTGCGCCGCGACACCCCGTGCGTCCGACCCGTCGGAGTGCGGCGGCGACTCGGCGCCCCCCTGCCCCCGCTCCTGCGAGCGCAGCTCCTGCTCGAGCAGCTCACGAGCCTGCCGGGCGGCGCCTCCCCAACCCCGCTCCTGCGAGCGCAGTTCCCGCTCGATCAGCTCACGAGCCTGCCGGGTGGCGTCGGCTTGTCGGCGTTCCTGCTCGGTCGGTTCGGGCATGGCGCCGTCCTCCTCACGATGAGCGGCCTGGTGGGCGACCGACACTGCTGACACCACGGATCCGCGAGGCCATCGGTTCACCGCACAGCGCGGCTGCCGGAATGCATCGGATACACCCCGCACACGTGAGGGTCCCCGGAACGACGAGGCCGACGACCACGCACACGAGCTCTTGCCAGCCTGGGCCGAGTTGACCGGCCCCCACTCCGATCTGACGGGCCCGGCCGTGTGGCATCGCGCCTTCCTGGGGCCGGTGACGGGCGCCCTGCGTGATCCGATGGGGGCCCTTCGCCGGTTGCAAGCCCGGCGCACACCGGGCCAAGGAGGTCCCGCCGATGGAGCGCTCGGCTGACGCACGGCCGCACATCCGGCCGGGTGCCGGTGCCCGGCCGGGCACCGGCACCGGCCCGCTGCCACCGGTGCCGTTCCCCTCACGGCTTCCGGAAGCTCCACTGGTGGTCGTCGGCGTCGTCGCAGCCGAAGATCAGCAGAGGCGCGTGCGGCTTCTCGCCCTTGCCCGCCACGTCGAGGCACAGGTGGCCGCTCTCGTGGTTGCGGATCCAGTACGTGCCGTTGGACCGCTTGTCGAACCACCACAGCTGGTTGTCGTTCTTGGCGCGGCAGTGGTACTCCGTCACCGGCGACCTGGCCGCCTTGGGGCCGAAGCCGGCCAGGTCCAGGCAGAGGTCGTCCTTGACGTTGCGGATCAGGTAGAGGTCGGCCTTCCCCGGCCCCCCGTCCTTCTCCTTGAGATCCAGCTTCCACCGCTGGTTGCCGCCGAGCGCCGCGTGGGTCGTGTCGCACGCGCCCTGCTGGGCCCGGCCGTCCGGCTTGCCCTTGCCGGTACCGGGCAGATCCAGACACATATCGGTCTTCCGGTTGACGATCATGGTGACCCCCGACGGGATACCGGAGCCGCCGGACGCCTTCTTCGTGTCCTTCTTGTCGTCCCCGTCCGAGGACTCCTCGTCCGACGCGTCGGAATCCTTCTCGTCCTTGGGCTTCGAGGGCTTCGAGTCCCCGAACTTCGGCTTGTCGCTGGGGTCGTCCTTGTCGGACGCCGAGGGGGAGCCGGAAGGTGACGGCGGCGGTGAGGGGCGCACCGCGCCTCCCGGGCCACGAGTGACCTCGTCCTTCGGTCCGTCGGCCAGGGTCTTCTCGCCCTTGCCGCTCTCTTCCTCACCACTGCTGGCACCGGCCAGCGCCAGCGGCGTGGTGACCAGCGCCACCACGGCGACGGCCGAGGCCGCGACCACCCAAGGCTTCTTGAGCAGGCTGGTGGGCACGAACTCGACGTCCGAACCCCGGGACCCGCGCGCGATCATGCCCCCACCATCGCCGTTGCTCCCGCCTCCGGGGCCGGACGCGCGTCCGCGCAGCGCGGGGCGCGGCAGCGACGGCAGAGAAGGCAGCGACGGGCGCGGGATCGACGGCAGCGCGGTGCGCCGCTTTGCCGGGCCCTCCTGGGGCGGAGGGCCCGGCTGTCCGCCGCCGACGGGCGTCCCGCCCGGCACGGCCGACGGGCCCTCCCCGACGGCAACCGGTCCGGCTCCCGCAGCCGAACCGGCCCCGGAGGCCGGGCCGTTGTCGGCGACCTGGCCTTCCCCGGCAACCGGGCCGTTCCCGACGACCGGGCCGTTCCCAGCGACCGGGCCGTTGCAAACGACCGGACCGTCCCCGGCAACCGGTCCGGCTCCGGCGACCGGTCCGGCTCCGGCAGCCGCCGTGCCGGCAGCGGCGGCCACGTCAGGTGCTGCGAACGACCCGCCGCCCGGGACGGGATCGGGTCCCGCGACCGTCCCTGAGCCCTCGGCCACCTGGGGGTTCACGGGCGCGCCTGGGCCCGCAGCCGCGGGCCCGGCAGCCGGCTCGGGTGCTGCCGGAGATCGGTCCGCTTCCACCGTCGGGATGACCGCGGTGGCCGTCTCGTCCTCGGCGCCCAAGCCACCGCCCAGGTCCGGCGTGCCGTCTCCGGGCACCGGATCGCTGCCGTCGGCCACGGGGCCGGCCCCCGGGGCGCGCCCCGCCGCGCTATCGGCCGCGAGGGCGGCCCCGCCGGCCACGGCGTCGGTCCCACCATCCACGGCGTCGGCCCCGCCGGCCACGGCGTCGGCCCCCGCGCCGGCGCCGCCCGCGTCGCCAGGCTGTGGTCCGGCGAGCCGGCTGGAGCCGTCGGGGTCGACCTCGACGTGCACCGTCGAGTCGGTGGCGGGGTTGGCGATGACCGCGGTGACGGGGGTGTTCCGCAGCCGCGCGTACCCGTGCAGTGTGTCGAGGATGGCGGTGTCGAGCGGCTGGTCGCCGATGATCGGCACCTGTTCGCCGTCGATCGAGGCGGCACCGGCACCGTCGATGACCACCTCGAAGGGGGCCGGTTGCCCGGGCGGCGCGCCGGGCGCCCGGGCCTCTCCGTCCTCGCTCATGTGCACCACTCCCTGACGTTTCGGCTTGCGAGGGAAGAACTCGGCCGTGGTAACGGCGCGTTGGGCGTATCGGTTCACAGCTGTGCCGATCGCCGACCGCCTCGCCGTGCCGCACACGTCGCAGCAGACCGGGCCCGGGGCGCCGAACGGGGAACGCGCCCCGGGCCCGGTTCGGGTGGAGACCGCGGTGGGGGCCCGGCCTCCACCTCTTCCACGGATCGGCGACCGGATCGGTTCACCGCGGGGGCGGGTTCGTCACCCCTGTTTGTTCCACCTCTTGTTGGTGTTGTTCACCTCCAACTCCCCTTCGGTCAGGTCGACGTGGACAGGGATGCCGGGCCTGCTGCCGACCTTGACGAGGAAGTTGCCGAGTCCTGGCGGGTCGGCCTGGCGGTTGCGGGAGCTGTCCCAGGCGGGCGGCGTGGACCAGTCGACCAAGAGCCGCTTCTCGACCTCCGTCAGCTCCACCACCTGGGACAGTTGCGGCATCTCGGCCGGGGGCAGCCCCGCGCACACCACCATGCCCGCGCGTTCCACGAAGCCCTTGGCCTTGATGCGGTCCTCCTCGGTGGGCAGGGCCAACAGGTCGCCGATGGTGTGGGTGACCATGGCGAGGCCCACGCCGCGCTGCCGGTCCAGGCGGGTGAGGGCGTTGACCCGGTCGACCAGGCCCCGGCCCGCCTGCAGTACCCGCCACAGCTCGTCCATGACCAGGAAGTGGTTGCGGCGCGGCTCGAGACCCGCGTCGGCGAGCGCGTGGGCGGCCGAGACCGCGCCGAAGCCGTACGACCAGCAGGACAGCAGGGCGGCCGCCTGGAGCAGGGTCTCGCTGTCGTCGATGTCGCTGATGTCGAAGCACACGGGGCGGTCGAGCTGCATGGGCTCCGTGGTCGGGCGGGCGAAGGAGTCGCCCAGCAGGCCGTCTCCGAGCAGTGCCGTCAGCGAGGCTTCCAGGTTCTCGGTGATGTCGCGGTAGCGGTTGATGTCTCCGCGGTCGAGGGCGACGGCCCGCACCGGCTCCGGGGCGTCCTTGATGACCTGCACCAGGTCGGCGAGGACCGGTGTGCGGCCGGGGCCGTGCCGGTCGTCGAGGATGTCGAGCGCCGCGGCGAGTACGGTCTCCTCGCGGTCGCCGGGCGGCTCGGAGCGCAGGATCGTCAGCAGCGCGGACACCATGTTCAGGCGCCGGCTGTGGGTGGCGGCCAGGAGTTGGCGGCGCGCCGATCCGGTGAGCCGGGCGGCGGCCGCGGTGGACTCGCCGGGGTCGAGGACGTTGAGGTGGCCGCGGCCCCTGCCGAGGCTGATGACCTGTCCGCCGATGGCCCTGATGAGGTCGACGTAGTCGGGTTTGAGGTCGCCGAAGACGAGCGGGTGCACTCCGTAGCCGGCCAGGCCCAGCGCCATCCGCCGTACGACGGTGGACTTGCCGAGGCCTGGGCGGCCGAGCACGAACATCGAGGGGTTGGCGAGCAGCCCCGTGCGCATGAACCAGCTGACCGGGTCGCAGCACACGGTGGCCCCGGAGTCGAGGTCGCGGCCGAGGGGCACCCCGACCATCGGGGTGCCGGCCCCCGCGCCGAACGGCCACATCCCGCAGACCTGAACGGTGGTGCCGCGCCATTCGGGCGCTGGATCGACGTAGCCGACGGTGCCGCCGCCCCGCCCCGGCCAGCCGCGCGGCGTGGGCTGCGGTGTGCGGGGGGTGTCAGGCCTGCGCGCCCGGGTGCTGCCGCTCGTGCGGGCTGCCATGGGGTCCTCCTGTGCTGGTGGCGTGCGGTGGCGACGGGTCCGCGAGGCGCTACATCGCGTCCCGCACGGTCTGCGGCAGTGCGGTGTGCAGCGGCAGGACGAGACCCAGCGGCAGCGCTGCGGCGAAGGCGGCGGCCTGCGAGCCGTAGACGGGCCTGACCGCGATCCGGGCGGCGGGTGCCAGGTTGTCGACGGCCGCGCTCGCGCTGGGCAGGTCCTCGGCGGAGTCGACGGTGGCGGTGATCAGCAGCCCGAACTGGATGACGCCGTGGCCCTGTGCCTGTTCCTCGGCGGCCTTCCTGGCGGCGACGACCTCCGCGTCGTCGCTCGCCCTGCCGAGTGGCGACTGCTGGGCGGTGAACAGGGCGTTCTTGTAGTCCTGTTGCACGACGCGGGCGCTTTCGGCGCGGCTGTGCGGGCGGTAGAGCAGGGTGACCCGCTTGCGGGCGATGTCGCGGCTGGGCTGCACCAGGCCGGTCAGCACGTTGGCGAACACCTCGCCCTGCGGCGCCTCCGTCATGGCCCAGGTGACGCTGTGGACGCCGTCGTGCCGGTAGTGGTCCCACGCCTCCTGCGCGGCGGTGGGGCCCGCCTGGTCCCAGGTCAGTCCCGTGCCTCCGGCGGCGCGGGCCTCCTCCACGAGTTGGGCGACGGTGGGGTCGTAGGCGACCCGCACGGCCTCGGTGAGTTCGGTCGCCGTCATCGGTACGGCCGTGCCCGCGCCGGTCATGGACAGTCCGGCGGTCAGCCCCGGCAGGCGGGTGCCGATGTGCACCGCCATCTCCTCGACGTTGCGGCGGGGGGAGCCCGGCCGGGCCGCGCCCGAGTACGTCAGCGCGATGCGGGTGCTGATCTGCGCGGAGCCGCTGGGGTAGTCGGCGACCACGTCCCGCAGCATCCTGCGCGCGAGTTCGGGCCCGTCGTCGACCGCGTTGGCGTCGATCTCCTGCTGGAGCCGGACGCCGGGGTCGGGTGCGGTCTCCACGGTGACGCTGGCGGCGACCAGGCCCGGCTCGGTGCCGAGCGCGGAGAGCCACTGGCCCCAGTGGGCCACCCAGATGTCGACCTGCCGCTCGTCGACCAGGGCGGCGCCGTCCGCGTCGCAGGCGACGACGACGGTGTGGTGGTTGGTCGCCGGCACGGTGATCATGGCGAACGGGCGGCCGTAACCGTCGCGTGCCTCGCTCAGCGACGACTGGGCGGCGAGCCCCGGCAGCCGGCAGCTGCCGCCGCCTGCCCGGCCCAGCGGACCCGAGCGGTAGAGGTTGCCGCCCGAGGAGGTGGTACGCCACCAGGCGAGGCGGACCGCGCCGCGCTGCATCAGCGTACGGCCGTGCCGGTCGCGCAGGGCCAGTGGAGCCATGGCGAGCGCGAGAACGGCCGCCAGCGCCAGCGCGACCCACAGGGAGATCAGCGTGCTGAGGACGACGGCGATCAGGCCGCCGAACAGCAGCAGCGTGGCGCCCAGGGACAGGCCCCGCAGTCCGGAGGCGCGCGGCTTGCGGAAGTTGCCGTAGGTGCGCGGGCCGGATTCTTCAGTCACTGCCACGGGATTCCCCCAGCTGGTCGTCGTGGTGTCGAGGAGCCGTCGAGAGCGCGGAGGAGAGGAGTTCGCCCTCGGACGGGTCGCCGGGGGCCGCGGACGGCGCCGGCTTCTGGGACTGCTTGTCCGTGTCCTTGGGGGCCTTGGGGCCCCGCCCCGCGGGGCCGCCTGCCGTGGTGGCGGTCGCCGTGGCGCCCGGCGAGGACTGGGTGCCGCCTGCGCCCTGCGCGGGCCTGCGGGCTCCGGTCGTCCGGCCTGTGCCGCTGCGTGCGCCGGTGGCTTCGCTACGGTCCCGGTGCAGCATCGCGCCGGAGACCGAGCGTCCCGCGGCGGGTCCGCGCAGTTGCGGTACCGCCTGCGCCCCGGTGGCCACCGTCCGGGCGCTGCGGGGCCCTGCGGAGGCGCCGCGTCCGAGGCCCGAGGCGGTGGCCTGCACGGCGGGCGCCGCGAGGCGCAGCAGCGCGGGCAGGGTGCAGCAGGCCAGCACGAGCAGGACCACGCCCGAGACCATGGAGATGATCTCCTTGCCCTCGCCGTCCGGCGCCGTGCCGGTCATCGAGAACGCCGCCGCGTACACGACCGCGGCCGTCGGTTTGTACAGCACGAAGGCCAGTAGCCAGCCCGTGGACTTGCGGAACCAGGCCCGGCCTCCCGGGGTGGAGCTGGCGGCGGCGGACAGCGGGAGCGTTCCGGTGAGGATCACCAGCATGGCCACCCGCACGATCATGAGGGCGATCTGCACCAGACTGCCGACGATCACCAGCAGGGACATGATCAGTACCAGGAAGGCCGAGTCGGAGTCCCCGAGTGCGAGCATCGCCGAGACGCGGTCGTCGAACTCGTTCACGCACTGCCGCACCGGCTCGCCGTCCGGGCTGATCCGCTCGCAGCCCGTGGACCTGTCGATGATCCAGACGCTGAACCTGTCGCCCGCCACGGTCAGCAGGTTGACGGCCGCCACCCCGGCGGAGGAGACGACGACCAGGTTGAGCAGGCCCCGCAGTGCCTGCTTCCCCGGTTCGCTGCGGCGCTGCCAGGCCAGGTGCCCCGCCGCGACGAGCAGGCACAGGACGGCGGTGAACGAGGTGAACCACAGGGTGGAGCCGCGCAGGAAGGCCGCGGGCCCGCTGTCGTAACTGAGCAGGGGGCTCTCGATCTGCGTCCACGCGCTGCCGAGGGCCTTGACGGTGGATCCCGCCGCCTTCGCGGCGCTGTCGACGATGTTGTCGAACGCGCTGTCGCCGAGGTCCTTGGGGGCCGTGCCCTTCCCGTCGCCGACGCAGTAGCCGCCGACCGTGGGCCGCACCCAGCCGAAGTCGCAGCCGGCCATCACACACCACCCCACTCGACGTATCCGGCCAGGGAGTCGACCGGGGTGGGCGCCGGCGGATCGGCCGGGTACTCCAGGCGCCAGTCCCCGTCCTGCCACAGCACGGTCGTGGTGGCGGCCTGCATCCGTCCGTCGGGGAACCGCCACACTGTCTGGATCACCGCCGAGTCGCCGGTGTACGTGACGAACTTGAAGCCGGCGATCTGGCCCTGCACGGCGCCGTCCCCGCTCTCGGACTCCGCCTCGTCCTCCGACTTGGTCCGCGCGGTGATGTAGGGCTCCCGGCCCGCGCCGCGCACCTGGGCCCGCGTCACCTTCAGCCAGTCGTCGGCCGCCAGGTACCGCACGCTGATCTGACTGGTCGCCAGCAGCGCTCCGACGGGCGTGTGCGCGTAGCAGCGCGCCACGTCCCCGCCGACCACGGCAGGGCCCGCGGCCTTGGACGCCGGCAGTGCGACGGTGCCGAACAGCTTCCACGTCACGCCCTCGGGCGCCGCTGTGGGCGCCTCCTTGCCGGTGTCGCCCAGCCGCGGGCACGCGGCCTTCTCGTCCAAGGCCGTGGACGAGCCGCCGTCCGCGCCCCCGCCCCCTGCGCCCTCGCCGCCCGGCTGCGGCGCGGCCGGCTTCCGCGACGCCGCGGCCCTGGCGGCTCCGCCCCCTGCCTCGGAGGACCCGGAGGAGGTGAGCACCACCACGCCGATGACGGCCACGAAGCCGAGGAACGCGACCGCCAGCACGAAGCCGGTCCGCAGCCACGGGCTCTGCGGCTCGTCGCGCTCCGCGCGATTGCCGGACTCTGCCATGTCGTCCCTCCCCATTCTTGCGCCGCGCATGTCAGCTCCCTACGCCTCTCGCGCCGTCACACCAGCGCACCGTCACACCAGCGCGCCGACGACGCCGGAGGCCGAGCCGACGAGCACACAGGCGCCCAGGACGAAACCCAGGCCCTTGACGTGTTCGCGGCCGCCCCCCTTGGAGTGGTCCACGGCCATCCGCGCGGCGACGCCGAAGATGCCCGCGACGCACAGGGCCGTGACGGACCAGGCCACCCACTTGAGCACCGTGAGCAGACCGTCGGCTCCGGGCGGCGCCTCTCCGCCGCCGACATCCGGCACTCCGGAGGGCGCCGGGTCGGCGGCGACGGAGACGAGGTGCTGCGAGGCGGCCGAGACGGCGGCCAACAGAGTGGACATGCGGATCTTCCCCTTTACGCGCGTCGGGTGAGTCGGGACAGGTCGCGTGCCAACGGCGCGCACTGGCTGGGCACATGAGCCGTCGGCGATTCGCCCAGCCGCCACGGCTCCACCCACGGGATCTCCCACAGGCGGGGCACGGCACCGGAGACGAGGCGCACCAGATCGCGCAGGGGGCGCGGGCGGCGGCCCGGGGCGTCTGCGACGACGGCCAGACCCAGCAGTTCGACACCCGTCACCATCTGCGAGGCCCACTGCTGCGCCGCGCTCTGGGCGGCCTTGAGGCCGACCGCGCCGGACCGCGCGACGAGCACCACGGGCTGCGGCACGTCGCCCGCGGGCCAGGCGCGGCCCGCGTCCCGGCCACCGGGCACGGCCTGCTCCAGCGTGGTGACGCCCGCGCCGCCGTGGACACCCAGCCACCACCACGCGGGGCCCGCGGCCGCCTGCGGTGCGGAGACGGGCAGCACGTGCGCGGGCCGCGGCACACCCGCCTGGGGTGCCGCGGGGCCCGTCAGCGCTGTGGGTACGTCCTGAACCGATCGCTGCGGCTCTCCGTTGTTGCCCCCCGAAGGGCGGGCCGGCGACAGCCAGGGGTTGGAAACCGGCGCATCCCCGGCCATGGCATCTCCCTTCGACGCGGACACGACGCCGCAACGCACTGCACGAGTTGACACACGTTCCGAGCGCTGCTTTTCGACTACGGGCCCACATACGGACTCTCGATCGAACTGGTTCAAGGGGGTTGCGGATGACCACGACCACGGTGAGATGGGCGGGGGGTCTCCTCGCCGTGCTGCTCACCATGGTGGTCGGCCTGTCCGTGGTGGCGGCCGCCGACGAGGAGGAGTCACGCGCTCCCCGAGGACTCGTCACCGCGCTCGACGGCGAGCACGTACCGCCCGATTACCTCCAGTGGATCGAGCGCGCCGGCAAGGAGTGCAAGGAGGTCAGCGCCCCGTTGATCGCCGCACAGATCGCGGCCGAGTCGAACTGGAACCCGTCGGCGGAGAGCGGCGCCGGGGCGCAGGGCCTCAGCCAGTTCCTCCCCGGTACCTGGAAGACGTGGGGGGTGGACGCGGCGGGCAAGGACGGCGGCTCGGAACCGGACGGCGAGGCCGACCCGTTCACGCCGGGCGACGCCATCATGACCCAGGCACGGTACGACTGCTGGCTCGCGGGCAAGGTCACGAAGCTGGGGCTGGGCGGCGACCCGACGCGGCTGATACTCGCCGCCTACAACGCGGGCCCCGGCGCGGTCGAAAAGTTCGGCGGCCTGCCGCCGTATCCGGAGACGCAGAACTACGTGTCGAAGATCGTCACCTCGATGGCCGACTACTCGGGGGACATGGCGGTCGAGGACGGCGGCACGTTCGGCAACCGTGTGGTGGCCTACGCCAAGAAGTGGCTCGGCACCCCGTACGCGTGGGGCGGCGGCGGACCCGAAGGGCCCGGACGAGGGTTCGCGCAGGGCGCGGGCACGGTCGGATTCGACTGCTCCAGCCTCGTGCAGTACGCGGTCTACCACGCGAGCAGCGGCCGCACCCTCCTTCCCCGCACCTCGCAGACGCAGGTCACCGAGGGCCGCGAGGTCGCCCGCGACGACATGCGGCCCGGTGACGTCATCGGCTTCAATCTGCACGGCAGCTTCGACCACATCGGCATCTACCTCGGAAACGGCCAGTTCATCCACGCCCCCAAGACAGGCGACGTGGTGAAGATCAGCGACCTCGGCGACAGCTACTACACCAGCAGGCCCCAGAAGGTGAGGCGGTTCGGATGACGCCACTCGGATCCCGCGCCACCGCCGCCACCACGGCGCTCGCGCTCACGCTCACACTCGCGCTCACCGCCGCCGGATGCGGCCTCAGCGGCAGTGACGGTGACGGCGGTGACAACGGCGGCGGCAAACAGCGCGCACACGCGGCCGGTTCCTCTCCGGCGCCCGACCCGACCGGCTCCGGCACGTCGTCGGCCCCGGCCTCGCCCGACACGCACACGCCTCCCCCCTCCCCCACCGAGTCCGAGACCGCCCCGCAGGGCGGCACCCCCAAAGGCGGCGTTCCGAAACCCGGCGACGTCGACCAGACGGACGCCGACGCGGTCGGCAAGGGAACGCTCACCGCGATGTGGACGTTCGACACCACGGTCGACCAGGGCCCGCAGGACGCCGGCACCCGCACGGCGGACGCGGGCTGGCTGACACCGTCGTACGCACGGCAACTGAGCGAGCACCGGCCCCGCTCCGCCCCCGGTGCCCAGTGGGCGACGTGGAAGCGGCACCGCGCCTACACCACCGTGGAGCTGGCGAAGACGGAGGACGCGGCGAAACCGGACGACACCGACACCGTGGCCTGGCGGCAGTGGACCCTCACCACCACCCCGCACGGGCGCGACGGCTGGACGCAGAAACCCACCACCGCCGCGGCGTTCGTCCACCTCGTGCGCAAGAAGGCCGACGCGGAGTGGCACGTCGCCGACGTCACCGTGCGCTAGGGGCTTTCGTTTGGACCTGACCAGAAAGGAGCTTCATGCCCACCACGTACGAGCCCGCCGAGGTGCCCGCCTGGCCGGCGTACGCCTTCGTCGTCACGGACGACGGCCGGGTGACCGTCTCAGGGCCGCTCCTCCCCGCGTCCGAACACCCCGACCGCGCCTCGGCCATCGACGCCGTGGCCGCGGCGGCCGCCGGGCTCGGCCGACCGGTACGGGCACAGGCCACCGAACCGGACGGCGCGGTGTGGCTCCTGGTCATCTCTCCCGACGGAGCGGTGGGTGAACTCGCGGGCGGCGGCCAGCGGGGGAAGGCACCGAAGAAGCGCGCCCCCGCACGGGCCGCCGGCTCTCCCGCTCCCGCCGCTCCGAGCACCGCCCCCGGGGCGGACGCGGGCGCGGGTGCGGGCACGGTGCCGACGCCCCGCCCCGCGCAGACCCCCGCGCCCGAGCCGGCGCCCGCCCCTGCGCCAACACCCGTTCCCGAGCCGGCGCCCGCCCCCGAGCCCGCACCCGCCCCGGCTGCGGATCCGTCCCCGGCCCCGACTCCGGCCCCGGCGGCCGGGCCGCCCGTGACGCCGGGGTCCCTCGCCGACGCCGTGACCCACCTCAACGCCCACGCGGCGGCGGGCCGAGTGGACCACGCACTGACGCTGGCCGCACGGCTCGACGACCAGACCGCCAACGCGCTCGGCCTCTCCCACCCCGACGCCCTCCGCATCCGTGAGGCCCGTGCCCGCATCACCTCCATGGCCGGTGACGTCAGCGGCGCGGTCCGGCTCTACCGCGACATCGCCGAACGCTGGCACTACCAGGGGGCGGACGAGCAGGCCGAAGCGGTGGCGGACTGCGCCCACGCCCTCTGGCTGGAGATCCCCGACCTGGAGACGGCCATCCAGGCCGGCGTGGCCGTGGTACGGATGCGCAACCAGATACCCGGCGAGTCGGGCAGCGCGTTCACCGCCGTCGTGGAGCACCAGGCACGCCTCGAAGCGGCCCGCGACGCCGCCGCACGGGCCGAGCGCGCGATGACTTCCCACTAGCTCGTTCGGATCGTGCCGGGCTCGCGGGCCCGGCGTCCCTCAGCGCGGCGCCTCGTCGAGGATGCCGCGCTTCTTCGCCTCGGGGACGCACGCGGTCGGTAGCGTGTCCGCCGCCAGGTAGTCGGCGTACTCGCGTTCACCGCGCTGCACGCGGTCCAGGAGCCGGGCGCACTCCCGGTCCGCGCGGCCGGCGTCGTCCCCGTCGTCCGAGGCCTGGGAGATCAGGACCCCTCCGGCGCAGGCCGCCACGACCGCCGCCACGGCACCACCCACCGCCACCCGTCTCCCCTTCATGCGCAGACCGTACCGCGAGGGCGCCGTACACGGACCGGCCCATGGGCGCCGCCCGCCCGCAAGGCGACGGCGGGTGCGCTTGCGTCCGCGCACCGACGGCGGGGGTGCCGCACCTCGTTGGCTTCACCCGCACGGAAGTGGACTTTTGGGAGACGGTTAGAGGCGCCGCGTACGCTGCCGCTTTCGACGGCGGAGTGTCTGCGGAAGGGGCCGTTGGTGCGGTGGATGGTGACCGGCGGGGGCGGGAGGCTCGGACACCATGTGACCGGGGCGCTGGCGCGGGAGAGCGAGCGGGGCGGTGACCAGGTCGCCGTCCTCGACCGGGCGGCGCTGGACATCGCCGAACCGGACGCGCTGCGCGCCGTGTTCGCCGAGCACCGCCCCGACGTGGTGCTCAACTGCGCCGCGTACACGGCCGTCGACGGCGCGGAGACGGACTGGGCCCGGGCGCTGCGGGTCAACGCCGAGGGGCCCCGCAGGCTGGCCGAGGCGTGCGCCGTGCACGGGGCGAGGCTGGTGCACGTCTCGACCAACGCCGTCTTCCCCGGGGACGCACGGGCGCCGTACGACGAGGACCATCCGCCCGCGCCGGGCACCGCGTACGGACGCAGCAAGCTCGCGGGCGAGGAGGCCGTCCTCGCCCGGCTGCCCGGGGCGGGGGTCGTGGCCCGTACGGCCTGGCTCTACGGCCGTCGGGGGCGCAGCTTCGTCAGCACGATGATCGAGCGGGCCGCGGCCGGCGAGACCGTCGATGTCGTCGACGACCAGTACGGGCAGCCCTCCTGGGCGGGGGACGTCGCGGCACAGTTGATCACGCTGGGCCGCTCCCCCCGGGCGCACGGGGTCTTCCACGCCACCAACTCAGGCGAGGCGTCCTGGTACGAGCTCGCGCGCGAGGTCTTCCGCCTGGTCGGGGCCGATCCGGGGCTGGTACGTCCGATCAGCGACGCGGAGTACGGGAGGGCGGCACAGCTCCCCGCGTACACGGTGCTGGGGCACGGGCGGTGGCGGGACATCGGCGCCGATCCGCCCCGCGACTGGCGCCGGGCGCTCGGCGGCGCGCTGGAGGAGCTGCTGCCCCTGTGGGCGGTGCCGCGCGGATCCGCGTAGGCGCCCGGCGCCCCCGGCAGGCGTTCCGCGTGCCGGGGGCGAGGGGCGCTCAGAGGATCACGGGTTCGGGGATCGGCAGGATGAACCGGCCGCCGGAGTCCCGGAACGCCGATTCCTTGCCGATGATCTCCTCGGCGTAGTTCCAGGCCAGGAGCAGGTAGAAGTCGGGGGCGTGCTCCTTGGCGTACTCGGGCGGATGCACAGGTACGTGCGTGCCCGGCAGCACCTTGCCCTGCTTCAGGTCGGTGGTGTCGATGCAGAACTCCAGCTCGTCGAGGCCGATTCCGCACACGTTGAGGATCGTGTTGCCCTTCGCGGGGGCGCCGTACCCGGCGATCCGCTTGCCCTGCGCGACGAGTCCGCGCAGGAGCGCGGGCAGTTCCGCCCGGATCTCCGCGACGTTGCGGGCGAAGCCCTCGTAGGTGGCGTCCAGGTGCATTCCGGCGCGCTGCTCCGTCTCGAGCAGTTCGTCGACGATCGGGCGCACGGGCCACGGGCCGTCCGCGTGTCCGACGAACACCAGGATCGAGCCGCCGTGCACCGCCAGCCGCTCCACGTCCACCACGCGCAGCCCGTGCCGCTCGAAGAAGGTGACGAGGGTGCCGACCGTCAGATACGAGAGGTGCTCGTGGTAGATCGTGTCGAACGACGTCTTCTCGAGGAGGTCCAGGGCGTATGGCACCTCGATGGCGAGCACGCCCTGGG
Source organism: Streptomyces diacarni (assembly GCF_003323715.1). Taxonomy (GTDB): domain Bacteria; phylum Actinomycetota; class Actinomycetes; order Streptomycetales; family Streptomycetaceae; genus Streptomyces; species Streptomyces diacarni. Next base: position 24,362 of record NZ_QOIN01000036.1, on the reverse strand, counting down.
GGCTCAGCAGTTCCCTGGCGCCGGCCGCGATCTCGGCGATGTCGTCGACGTGCGCGAAGACGTGGCGCCCCAGCACCAGCCTGGCGGGCCCGTGATCGGCCTTGATGGACGCGCCGGCCTCGGCGGAGAAGAACTCGGGAACGGTCTCGATGCCGTCGGCCATGGCGACCGCGGCCAGATTCCGTGCCGGGTCGACGCCCACCGTGCGCATGCCCGTGTCGCGGAACGCCATGAGCTGCCGCCCGGTGTTGCTGCCGAACTCCACGACGAGGCCGTCGCGGGGCATCTCGAAGCGTTCGCGGCACACGTCGACGACGTAGCGCATGTGCCGCGTGATCATCTCCGAGTCGGGCGTCACGTACAGGTAGTCGCGGAAGAGGATCTGCGGGTCGACCACGTGCGTGAGGCTCATCAGCCGGCACGAGCGGCAGGAGCGCACGCCCAGCGGATAGAACCGCTCGTCGTAGGAGTCGGCCTGCGGCAGGAACTGGTTGGCCAGCGGTACCGGGCCGAAGGAGACGACGTCCTGCCAGTCGTCCCGTTCGCACACCCGGCACGTGACGACCTGTCGGACTGTCTCGTGCTTTTCCATGTGAGGGAGCCATTCTGGGTCTGCCGGGAGAACACGGGCGGCGAGCCGGGCGCCCGTGCTCGGTCCCTCAGTGATTCGTGGTCGGATCGTCGGATCTCCGCTCTCGTGTCCGCGCCCTTGCCTGCGGCACGGAGAGGTCGACCGTGGGGACACGGGCGCGGCTCATCGGGAGCGTGCCCTCGGTGTTCTCACCCTTCTGGATGAGCGCGAGGTTGTGGTAGAAGTGCGCCGCCACCACGGTGCTGTCGGTGTAGCGGGGCGTGTAGTCGGGCAGCAGGAACTCCTCGTGGTTGAGGCCGTCCACGAGGGTCTTGAGGAAGCCCATGGACGTCGTGGTGTCGCCGAGTTCGGTGCTGCTGCCGCCGTAGCCGGGCCAGTAGGCGGTCTGGGTGTCCTCCACGACGTAGAAGCCGCCCTCCCGCAGTACGGGGAAGAGTTTGCGGAAGGACGCCAGGACGTCGCGGTTGATGTGGCTGCCGTCGTCGATCACCAGGTCCAGCGGCCCGGTCTGTGCGATCACGTGGTCGAGGAAGTCCTCGTCGGCCTGGTGGCCCTGGAAGGTGCGGATCCGGGCCTCGTCCAGCGGCGACTTGTCGAACACGTCGATGCCGTGGACACGCGCGTGCGGGAAGTAGTCGCGCCACATGCGCAGCGACGCACCGCCGGCCTCCGGGTCGTCGTGCCCGCCCACGCCGATCTCCAGCACCCGCAGCGGCAGGTGGCGCAGCGGGTGGAAGTGCCTTTCGTAGTGCGTCGTGTAGCGGTGCGTGCCCCACTTGTCCGAGCCGTGGAGCTGTGCCAGCTCCGTCAGGCTCGCACCGTCGCCGGAGCCGGGATCCCCGTGCGGGTCGTGCGGTGTGTGCATCGCGCCTTGTGCCTCCTGCCCGTGGACCGTCATCGCGGCGCGCCCGTCACTGCCGGGCCAGGTTCTCGAGGACGCCGGCCACCTCGGCGGGGGTGGGCTGGGCGAGCATCTCCTCGCGCAGTGCCCCGGCCGCCTCGCGGTAGCCCGGGTTCGACAGCACCTCGGTGGTGGCCTTGCGCACGGCCTGCGCGTCGAAGTCGTCCAGCGACAGGTTGACGCCGGCGCCCGCCGCGGCGAGGCGCTCCGCGTTCAGCCGCTGTTCGCCGAGGTGGCTCGGCGCCGTCACCTGGGGCACGCCGTTGACCGTGGCCGTCATCAGCGCTCCCGCCCCTGCCGTGTGGATCATCGCGTCGCAGCTGGGCAGCAGCAAGCTCAGCGGGGTGTCCTCCAGGATCCGTACGCCGTCCGGCACGCCCGCCAGCTGTCCGCGGTCCGCGCTGCTGACGGCCACCACGATCTCGGCGCCCAGGTCGGCGACGGCGTCCACGACCATGGGCACGGGAGAGGACTCCTGGCCCAGGATGCGGGTCGTGGAGGTGCCCCAGGTGACGCACACGCGCTGCCGCTTCGGGGCCCGTGCCAGCCAGTCCGGCAGCTCGGTCGCACCGTTGTAGGGCACATACCGCACGGGCAGCCGGCCCGGTACGTCCGGCACCCGCATGCTGGGCGGGCAGGGGTCGATCGTGCGGACTGCGTAGTCCTCACGCACCGGGACGCCGTAGCGCTCGCACAGTGCCGCCAGGGCCTCGGGGAGCCGGCCGGTGGCCGGGTCGCTCTCAGCGGTGCGGTCGCGGCCGGGCGGCAGCGCGGGTCCCCACAGGCAGCGGACGAAGGGGGCACCGGTGAGTTCGGCGATCAGCGGCGCGGCGAAGGGCAGCGGGTCGGCCAGGACGAGGTCGGGCCGCCAGTCCTCGACCGCCGTGCGCAGATCGCCGACCATGGCGTCGACGAGCCGGACGAGGGCCGTCTCCATCGCGTCGGGGCCGAGCCGCATGAAGCGCCGCAGCGCCTCGTCACGGGAGAGGGCGGAGGTGCCGTCGCCGGCTTCCGCCGCTCCGGGCCCCGCGGAGATGTCACCGCGTACGTTGAAGTCGCCGGCGATCGGCACCGCGGTCAGCCCTGCCCGGGTGACGGTGGCGACGGCGGGGGGCTGGCCCGCGACCCGCACGTCGTGCCCGGCGGCCCGGAGCGCCCAGGCGAGGGGCACCAGCGGGAACACATGCGGCACCGCGGCCATCGAGATGAACAGGACTCGCAATTCGTGTACCTCCTGTCCCAGTGAAGGAAACGATACCAACGCGCGGCTAAAGCGGCTCTTGGTGTGGTTCTCCCGTACGGTACAGGGCGGTTCGCGCTTTCTCAGCAGCTAAAGGGCTCCTGAAGGTCCACTGAAAGTCGTCTGGCGCTTCCGCGGGGAAGGGTGTCTCATGGGCGCCTGGAAGCATGGGGAGAATGCTGTGATTTCCCTGCGGTTCCGACTGTTTCGGCGCGGGCGAAAGACGAAGAGGAGAACGAGATGGCGCAGAGCTTCACGGCCAGCCGGATGTGGAACCGCATCCACGACCTCTGGGGCGAGGAAGCCGCGGCCGATCTGTCGGACTTCAAGTCCGACACGAGGAACTACAAGATCTCCCTGTGGGACCCGAGGGTCAACGGAGTCAGGTACCTCAAAGCGCTGATCTACAACTACGGCATGCAGCTGGGCCCGGACGACTGGGCCAGGATCAGGAAGATCGAGAACCGGGAGACGGGCAATCCGGTCTCGGTGCGCATCCACGGCGAGATGCTGTGCATGGACTACCTGCAGGGCGTCCTGGAGCTCGGGTTCATCGAGAAGGAGGTCGATCTGCGGGGCGGAAGCGTCATGGAGATCGGCGCGGGATACGGGCGCACGTGCCACACGATCATGTCCAATCACGACCTCGCTGCGTACTACATCGTCGATCTCGAAAAGACCCTGCAACTGAGCAGGAAGTACCTCAGGACGGTCCTCGCGCCGGAGCAGTTCGAGAAGATCACCTTCGTACAGGCGGACGATTCCGTGGACAGCGTGTATTCCGCGATGGACGCAGCACACTTCGACCTGTGCATCAACGTGCACTCCATGGCTGAAATGCCCGAGGAAACGGTGCGCGCGTATCTGAAGCTGATCGACACCAAATGCTCGGCGTTCTTCGTCAAGAACCCGGTCGGAAAGTTCCTCGACAAGAACCTGGACGGCCACCCGGAGGGGCAGGAGGCCGTGGACCTGGCGTTGGAGGCGGGGCCGCTCCGCCAGGTGCTGGACATCTACGACAGTGAAGCCGTCGACGCGGCGGTCCCCGGGTACATCACCACCTACACGCCCGGAGACGGCTGGACGTGCGTGGCCGACGGGCGCGGGCTCCCATGGAGCTACTTCTGGCAGGTGATCTACAAGAACGAGCGCGCGGGCCGGTAGCGGGCCGGCCTCCACGCCCGGGAGCGGCGCGCCTGGCGCGCCGCTCCCGGGCGTGCGGCTGCCGGGCGCGCCGCGGCGCCCGCTCCTGCGGGTCCTGTTCCGGTGAGGGGTGCCCACTGGTCGTAGTGTGCGGTCCGCGGGCGGGGAGTGGCCGGCCGCGCAGTCCCCCGCGCCCCTTCGGGGCGCGGGCAGACTCCGGGATATTACGCCTCGCGGTGCGCTTCCCTGCCGAGTTCCAGGCACGTGCGGTAGTCGGGGAGCATCCCCGCCTTCTCCGCCTCGGCGACCGTGGGAGCACCCGCGTCCCGCTCGGAGACCACGACCTCCCCACGCCCGGGCACCGGCAGGTCCAGCGCGGGGTCGAAGGGGGACACCGAGTACTCGTGCTCCGGCACGTACTCCTCGGAGACCAGGTAGGACATCACCGTGTCGTCCTCCAGCGCGAGGAAGGCATGGCCCACCCCGATCGGGAAGTACACGGCACGCGGCTGCGTGCCGCCCATGGTGACCGCGTCCCACTCCATGAACGTGGGTGAGCCGACGCGCAGATCGACGACCAGGTCGACCGCCCGCCCGTAGGCGCACGAGACGTACTTGGTCACACCGGGCGGCGTCCGCGTGAAGTGGATGCCGCGCAGCGTGCCGCGCCGCGACGTACTGCAGTTCGTCTGCGCCACGGCGGGCAGCGGGTGGCCCACGGCCGCGACGAAAGCGGACCTCTGCAAGGGGGCCGTGAACTGGCCTCGGGCGTCGGGGAACACCCGCGGTACGAACTCGAACGCGCCCTTCACCTTCAGTTCGCGGTACTCCATGCCATCCTCCGCAGGGGTTCTGCTACGAGCGCTGTCCCGGAGCCGGTGTCCGGGTGGAGCGGGCGGTCGGGCGCGCACGCCCGCGGGGGCCACGCGCCACGCACGCCCACACTCCGCCGCCCTCATCGTGATCCGTCCCTCTTAAGGGCCTCTAAGCGTGCCCGCGCACCGCCGGCGCCGGGCACGCCCCGCGGTCGCTCACGTGCGGCCCAGCAGCCCAGCAGCTCAGCAGCTCAGCGGCTCAGCGGCTCAGCGGCTTCGCCCGCGCCAGCGCGTCCGGCAGTTGCCCGGTATGGACGATGCCCAGCCGCTTGGTGGCGCGGGTGAGCGCGACGTAGAGGTCCTTGGCGCCGTTCGGCGAGACGGACAGGATCTCCTGCGGCTCGACGACCAGCACGGAGTCGAACTCCAGGCCCTTCGCCTGCTCGACGGTCAGCACGACGGCCGGCGTGTCCAGGGCCTCGGGGTCGTCCGCGAACGTGACCGACCCCAGCGCTCGCAGGGGCGCGCTCAGCTCGTCCAGACACGAGGGAGGCGTGATGACGGCGAGCCTTCCGTCGCCGAGGCCGGCCAACTCCTCCCGCACGGTACGCGCCACGACGTCCGTGAGGGCGGCGGACTCCACCGGCAGGCTCCACGGCGGCACGCCGCTGCTGCGCACGGCCGTGGGCGCGACCAGGTTCTCGTCGATCTCCCGCAGGACGTCGGAGGCGACCTCCATGATCTCCGAGGGTGTCCGGTAGTTCATGCTGAGGTGTTCCTGGCGCCACCGGTCGCGCGCGTAGGGGTCGAGCACCTGGGACCACGAGCGCGCGCCGGACATCGACCCGGTCTGCGCGATGTCGCCGACGACGGTCATGGACCTGCTGGGGCAGCACCGCATCAGCACCCGCCAGGCCATGGGCGACAGCTCCTGCGCCTCGTCGATGATGACGTGGCCGAACGCCCAGGTGCGGTCGGCCCGCGCGCGGTCGGCGGTGGACGTGAAGCGTGTTCCGCCCTCGTACTGCGCGACGAGTTGTTCCGAGCTGACCATCTTGATGCCCATCTCGCCCAGCGCCTCCTTGGCGTAGGCGACCGCCTCCTGACGCTCGTGCGCGGCGACCTGATCGGCGCGGCGCTCCTCGGCGCTCTTGACGTGGCCGAGTTGTTCGGCAGCCTCGTCGAGCAGCGGCACGTCCGCGGGGGTCCACCGCAGGTTCTCCGGCGTGTCCTTCTCCGGCTGCGGGCGCAGCAGTGCCGCACGCTCGGCCTCGGTCAGCTCGGGAGAGGCGTCGGCGAGCAGCTTGGGGTCGGCGTACAGCGCGGTGAGCAGCCGCTGCGGGCTCACTTCGGGCCACAGCCGCTTCACGGCCGCCTGGACGTCGGCGTCCGCGAGCAGTTCGGCGGACAGGTCCTCGGTGTCCTCGGGCCTGAAGGTCTGGCCGAGCTTGGAGGCCAGCCGCTTGGTGAGGCCGTCGATGATTTCCTTGATGAAGATCCGCCGCGCGTGGTTGTGCGGCTGGCGCGTCTCGCGGGCGGCGTCGCGGGCACGGCTGCACAGCGCGCGGGTCAGCCGGATCTCCTGCTGGTGGACCGTGTTCCGGTTGACGGTCAGGGTGATCGGCTCGTCCGGCAGCCGCTGCAGGTTCCGCACGGCGTGCGCCAGGACGCCGGCCATGCGCGGGTCGCCCTTGACCGCGACGGCCTCCGGCGTCTCCTGCCCGGCCGCCTCGATCCCGGGGAAGAGCTGGCCGACGCTGCTGAGCAGGACGTCGTTCTCACCGAGCGAGGGCAGCACCTGGTCGATGTAGCGCATGAACGTGGGATTGGGTCCGATCACCAGGACACCGCGCTTGGCGAGGCGGTCGCGGTGCGTGTAGAGCAGGTACGCGGCGCGGTGCAGCGCCACGACGGTCTTGCCCGTGCCGGGACCGCCCTGGACGACGAGGATCCCGGACAGCTCGGAGCGGATGATGCGGTCCTGCTCGCCCTGGATGGTCGAGACAATGTCGTGCATGCGGCCGGTCCTGCTGGCCGTCAGGGCGGCGAACAGCGCCGACTCCCCGTTCAGCGCGCTGCGTTCGGCGTCGCTGAGCTCGTCGAGCTCGAACACGTCGTCGTCGACGCCGATCACCGTACGGTCCTTCGTACGGATCTGACGCCGCCGCCGCACACCCCGCGGCGTGGCGGGGGTGGCGCGGTAGAAGCCCTCGGCCGCGGGTGCGCGCCAGTCGACGAGCAGCGGCTCGTAGTCCTCGTCGGCCATGCTGATGCGGCCCACGTGGAGGGACTCGCCGTCCTTCATGTCCAGCCGGCCGAAGCACAGCCCCTGCTCGGCCGCCGACAACTGCGACAGGCGCCCCGTGTAGTGCTCCTCCAGCGACTCCCGCTCCACACGCGACTGGTAGGTACCTCCGTCGCCGCCCCGCCGGTGAACCTCCCGCAGCTGCTCATCGGCCTGACCGCGCAGTGTGTCGAGCCGGTCGTAGAGAGTCGAGACGTACTCCTGCTCGGCCTTCAGCTCTCGCTCCCGGTACGTCTGCACCGCGTCGTTCCCGGTCCCGGCGTTCTCCACGGGTCCGTTGCCCATACTTGTCCTTAATTCGCGTTGGCGTCAGATCGAAACTGAGGAGCCGGCCCGGCGTCTCAGGTCGGTACCGTTGTGGGGTTGTGGTCGCCGGTGGCCTTCCGGCGGGCGTGCGGTCCCGCCCCGCAGTCCTCCGACGGCGGGATCGCACCGTCGAGGATCTCCGCCGTCAGATCGGTGCGCGAGCGCACCCGGAGCTTACGGTAGACGCGGGTCAGGTGCTGCTCCACCGTACTCACGGTGAGGAACAGCTGCCGGGCGATCTGCCGGTTGGTCCGCCCCGCGACGGCCAGGGACGCCACGCGGCGTTCGGCGTCGCTGAGCGCCAGGTGGCCCTCGCACTCCCTGGGTTCGGGAACCCGGTCGGAGGCGGCGAAGTGGTGTCTGCCGGGGCGGCGCTCGTCCCCGGGGAGCTCGAAACCGCACGCGTCGGCCAGCCGGTCGGCGGACATCCGCACGGCGTGCGCCGTCTCCACGTCACCGCGGCTCCGGTGCACCAGACTCAGGTCCAGGAGCGTCCGCGCCTGCTCGTAGCGGTCGCCGTACCCCTCCAGCAGGCGCAGCGATTCGCGCAGCAGCGGCAGTTCGTCACGGGACTCCTCCGAGGCGGCCAGCACGCGCAGGGTGGTGCCCCGGATCCACCGCTCGTCCGGGCGCAGCAGCGCCAGCTGCTCCCTGGCGTACTTCTGCGCCTCCTGTTTGCGGCCCAGCGCCAGACACATCTCGGCCGCGTCCGTGCGCCACGGCACCACGGCGGACAGGTCGATGCGCCAGTTGCCCATCAGCTCGCCGCACTGGCGGAAGTCGCCCAGCGCGGCGTGCGGGCGCCCCCTGGCCGCGAAGTAGCGTCCCCGTGCGCGGAGGTAGTCCAGCCCGAAGGGTGTGCGGAACATGCCGGTGGTGACCGGCACGCGCAGATACTCCTCGGCCTCCTGGTGGCGGCCCGCCGCGACGCTGGAGAGCACCAGGCTGGCCAGCGGCGAGCCGATGAAGATGCCCCAGCTCTTGACCGGGTGGGCCTGCAATGCCTCGCGGGCCGCGTCCGCCGCCCGGCGCATGTCGCCCGTCCGCAGGTGGATGTGCGCCCGGATGGCCTGAAGAAGAGCGCACCACATGGGGGCGTTCCACTTGCGGGCGTCCTCGACGAGAGCGTCGCACGAGAGGGCGGCCTCGTCCAGCCGGTCGGTGTAGATGAGCACGACCAGTGCCGCGGTCGCGGGCAGGAACCCTTCGTTGTCCACGGAGAACCGCTGGATCGCCTCGTCGACGTCGAGGAACTCGCTGCCGGAGCCGCTGCCCGTCAGCGCCTCGTACATGGCGCTCAGCGCGCGCCTGTGGAGGCTGTGCCGGGCGGCGTCGGCGGCCGACTCCTCCGGGAGCGTGTTGTGCGGGCCCGGGCAGGAGAACCCCAGCCACAGACGTGCGGTGTTCAGGGCGTCGTCGAACCCGTCCGCGCCGAGCGGGTTCCGCTTGCGGCTTTCCTCGGTGGCCGTGAAGACCTCCCCGGCCTCACCGGTCCTCCCGTGCCACAGCAGGTGGGCGATGAGCTGGGTGACCTCGTACGCCGACAGCTTGTTCAGCCGTGCCGCGGCGGTCAGCTCCGGCAGGTGCCGCACGGCGGCCGCGGGGTTGACCCGCCACTGCGCGCGCATCAGGGCGGACAGGACGGTCATCCGCTGGCGTTCGTCGGAGCAGCCCTCGTGGGCGGCGCGGAGGCTGTCGATGGCCAGGCTCACGTCGTTGTCCGCAAGGGCCTGCCGGGCGGCGTCCAGGAGAACGGGCGTGGTCCAGCTCTCGTCGACGGGCGACGCCGCGATCAGGTGTCTGGCCAGGTCGATCGATCCGCGCCCGTGGTTGCGCAGCACCCGTGCCACCTCGGCGTGCAGCCGGCTGCGGCAGTCGGGCGTCATGCTGTCCAGCACGGCGTCCCTGACGGCCTCGTGCCGGAAGCGGCCGTTGTCCAGTAGTCCCATGGCGACCAGCGCCTCGGACGCCTGCCGGGCGGTGTCCGTGTCGAGGCCGAGGACTTCGGCGAGCACGGCGGGAGAGGCCGGCTCGTCGCCGAGGACCGCCCTCACCTGGGCACAGTCCCTGAGCGGTTCCCCGCAGCGGTAGAGGCAGTTGGAGACGGCCTGGCGAAACGCCTCCCCGGGTACGAGGGCGGCAGGACGCCCGCCCACCGGCGGGCGGGCGTCCTCCAGCAGGGCGGCCAGCAGCAGCGGGTTGCCGCCGCTGACGCGGTGGCAGGCGGCGGACTCCTCCGGTGGGCGGGCGCCCGCGCCGTCGGCGATCATCCGGGAGACACCGTCGGCGCTCAGGAGGGGGAGCTTGAGCCTTCTGCCGTTCGGCTGGCGGAACAGCTCCGCGTGGAACCAGGGGTACGTCTGGTGGGCGCGGCTGTCCTCGTTGAGCACCAGCAGGACGCGCGCCGAGCGCATCCGCCGTGCGACGTAGAGCAGGCTGTCCAGGGACGCGCGGTCGGCGTCGTGTACCTCGTCGACGCCGATCACCACTGGGCGCGACTCGGCCTGGCGGCGGATCAGTTCCCACAGTTCCCGTTCCAGGCCCATGGTGACCGCCGGGTCGAGGTCCGCCGTCCCCGCGTGCGGCCCTACGGAGGGCGTCTCGCGCTCGACGCGCTTGAGCAGCGGGTCGATGTCGGCCGCGGGCAGGCCGCTCGTCCGCACGAGTTGTGAGATGACGCCGAACGGCCTGTCCTGTTCCGAGCGGGAGGCGGCGGCGTGCAGGACGACAGCGCCGGATCGCTCGGCGCGCTGGGTGAGCACGTGCAGCAGGGTGGTCTTGCCGCTGCCCACGACACCGCGGACGACCACCACTCCGCCCTCTCCGGCCGCGCAGTCGGACAGGGCACGGGTGAGCGTCTCCAGTTCGACGTCCCGTTCGATCAGTCTTGTCGGTTCGATCAGTCTTGTCGGCTGTGGGCTTCGGCAGTTGAGAGCCGCTTGCGGGCTCGAAAAGCGCATCGGGCACCGTCACAAGTCAACGTCAGGGAATCCTGTTGATCAGCACGGTGAGGCGCACGGGCCCGTGAAGGCCGGCATGCGGGCGTCAGCGCTACCGGTGTGCGGTCATGGTGGGGCGCTCCGCTGCTGCAATGGGTCCGTGCCACCGAGCCGGTTATCCGCTAAGCGAAGGTTTTAGACCGAACACCGTTCGACGCATTCGAGCGGAATCGGACTGTTGGGGTGCGCCCGGCGGATTGCGCTCCCGCCGAGCCCCGTCTCGGCGCCATATCCCTTTTGGACTATTGCATTATGCATCGTCAGCCCCCGTGAGCATCAGTAACCCCGGTAAGTCGACCCCTCTGCGCCACTTCACGCGCAGCCTGAGGCGCTTGCGACAACCGGAACTCAGTCCCCCTCATTATATCGCGCCGTCAAGACAGGACATCCGGCATGTGACGCCCTACACGATTGGCTGAAACATGACTGCCGCAAATGAAGTATGTGCCTCTCCGCTCCTCGACTTCCCTTGCAACGCGCCAGTCGGCGCCGCGTCACGCCTTCAGCGGCGTCCACCAGTCCCGGTTCTCCCTGTACCAGCGGATCGTCTCCTCCAGACCGTCTTCGAAGGCGATGAGGGGGACCCACCCGAGCTCGTCGGTGATCTTCTGCGGGTCCACGCAGTAACGGCGATCGTGCGCCACCCGGTCCGAGACGCTCTCGACGGCGGTCCAGTCCCTGCCGAAGCCGTCCAGGATGCGCTTGGTCAACTCGGTGTTGACCAGCTCCGTGCCGCCTCCGATGTTGTAGACGTTGCCCGCCTTCCCCCTGGTCGCGACGAGTGCGAGGGCGCGGCAGTGGTCGTCGACATGCAGCCAGTCCCGGCTGTTCATCCCGTCCCCGTACAGCGGTACGGGGACTCCGTCCAGCAGGTTGGTGACAAAGAGTGGAATGACCTTTTCCGGATACTGGTACGGGCCGTAGTTGTTGGAACAGCGGGTGACACGGACGTCCAGACCGTGGGTGCGGTGGAAGGCCAGCGCCAGCAGGTCGGAGGACGCCTTGGACGCCGCGTACGGGGAGGTGGGCGCCAGGATGCACTCCTCACCCCAGGCTCCCTCGGGGATCGACCCGTACACCTCGTCCGTGGAGACGTGCACGAAGCGCCCCACCCCCTCGGCCACGGCGGCCTGCAACAGGGTGTGCGTGCCCAGCACGTTGGTGCGGATGAAGGTGGCGGAGTCCGTGAGGGAACGGTCGACGTGGGACTCGGCGGCGAAGTGCACCACCAGGTCCGCGCCGCGCATGGCCTGCCGCACCCGCTGCGGGTCGCAGATGTCGCCGTGCACGAGCTCCCACCGCGGATCGTCGGCGACGGGGGCGAGGTTCTCCCGGTTACCGGCGTAGGTGAGCTTGTCCAGGACGGTGAGCCGGACGTCCTCGAAGGCCGGATAGGAGCCGCGCAGCAGTTCCCTGACGAAGTGTGAACCGATGAAACCGGCCGCCCCGGTCACCAGAACGCGCATGTCTCCACCACCTTGTCTGTCATCGGGGACGGAGCGGACGGACCGCCCCGCCGGTGCCGTCGGCCTCGTCCGCCTCACGGGCCTCCTCGGACCCACGGGCACCTTCGGACTCACGGGGCTCCCCCGCCTCGTCGGGTGCGTCGGGCCGGTCGGGGGCGCCGGGCTCCTCCGGCCCGCCGGTCCCCCCGGGGTCCGCGCCGGCCGCCAGCAGCTCCGCCACGTGGTCGGCGATGGCCGCCACCGTGGGCTGGTGCCACAGCAGCGTGGCCGGGAGGGCGTGCCCGAAGCGCCTCTCCAGCCGGCGCCTGACCACGATCGTCATGACCGAGTCGAGCCCCTGCTCGGTGAGCGAGCGCCGCGGATCGAGGTCCCTGGCCGAAAGCCTCATCTCCCCGGCCACCTGAGTGGTGACCTCCTCGACCAGCCGCTCCCTGAGCAGGCCGGGCGGCAGGCCGGCGAAGTCGTCCTGCCGCCCGGCGGTCCCGTCCGGGGCGTCGGCCTCCACCGCCGCGTCCAACTCCGCGAGCACGGCCGGCCGTTCCATGCCGGGCTCCTGCGGAAGTATCCGCAAGACGGACACCTGCGGCGCCGGATGCCCGTGCGCGAGGTCCCAGGCGCCGAAGGCCTCGGCCGGAGTGATGGGGGCCGTCCCCCGGGCACGCAGCTCCAGGTCGACCACCTCGTTGACGGCCATGCCCTTGCCCTTCCACGAGGTCCAGCCGAAGCTGACGGTGCCCTCGCACCCTGCTGCCCGCCGGTGCGCGGCGAGCCCGTCGAGGAACGCGTTGGCGGCCCCGTAGGTGACCTGTCCCGGCAGGCCGAGCAGTTGGCCGCACGAGGAGAACAGCGCGAAGAAGTCCAGCGTGCCCGCGGGGAACATCGTGTGCAGCGTCCACGCGCCGTCCACCTTGGGCCGCAGCACGGAGCGCAGCGACTCCTCGTCCACGTCGTGCAGCAGGCGGTTGTCCAGGACGCCGGCGGCGTGCACCACCCCGCGGATCGGGGGCATGCCCAGCGACTCGGGTGCCAGCGCCTCGGCGGCCTGCCGCGGGTCGGCGACGTCCACGGCCACGGTGCGCACGGTGACGCCGAGCGCCTCCAGCGCACGTACCGCCTGGATCCGGGAGGCCGTCTCCTCGTCGTCCTGCCGGTCCCACGTGCCGCGCGGCGGCAGCGTGCGCCGCCCGGCGAGCACCAGCCGCCTGGCGCCGCGTTCGGCCAGCCAGTGGGCCACTTCGAGACCGAGCACGCCGAGGCCGCCGGTGACCAGGTACGTGGAGTCCGCGCGACACCGCACGGGTCCATCGCCCCCGGCGCGCTCCAGCGGCGCCAGCCGGGCGACTTCGGTGGTGCCCGCGGTCACGGCCACCACGTCCTCGTCGGGCGCGGCGCGCAGCACGTCGAGCACCGCCGCCGGGGCACGGTCGTCGCCGGGGGTGACGTCGACCGTTCCGCCCCACACTCCGGGCAGTTCGGCACGCAGGACCCGGCCCAGGCCCCACAGCGGTGACTGGGCGAGATGCGCCTCGCCCGAGGCCTCCCGCACGCCCGTCGTCAGGCACCACAGCCGCGGCGACGGGCCCTCGGCGTCGCCTCCCAGCTGTTGCGCCGTCTGAGCCAGCAGCCACGCCGCGCGTGCGGAGGACTCCGGAACCGCGAGGCCCGGAGCGCCGCCCGGCACCACCAGCACGTGCGACGCCTCGGTCGGCTTGGGGTCCAGTGCCGCCAGCTCGCCGGGCGCCGCGACGGCCCGGGGTCCGGCGCCGGCGCGCTGGAAGCGGCTGCGCCACAGCCTGGCCTGCGCCGGGTCGGGGCACACCAGCACGAGATCGAGCGGGCGGTCGCCGTCGGGCGCCGGAGCCGTGCCCCGGGCCGGCGGTTCGAAGGGGCGCCACACCGTCGCGTGGGCCAGTTCGCCGGGCGCGGCCGCGCCGGAGGCCGAGTCGTCCATGGCGGCGTAACGCAGACCGCCGAGGCGCGCCAGCACGTGACCGCCGTCGTCGGTGATCAGCACGTCGACGGTGTTCTCGCGGGCGGGATCGGCGGTCACCTCGATGGTGGCCCCGTCCGGAGGCATACCGGTGAGGTGGCACTCGTCGAGCCCGGCCACCATGCGCAGGGTGCGCGGCCCCCGGCACCCTGCCGGGGCGACGGACAGGGCCGCGTCCAGCAGCGGCGCCCAGCTCGACGGGGAAGCCTGCGGCCGGTCGGCGCGGACCCGGGCGCGCAGCAGCCCCTCGCCGCGCAGCAGTTCCTCGACGCTCCAGTCGAACGCCATGCTGGGAACGCCCACCGAGGACAACAGCTCGCGCACCGCACCGGGGTCCTCCGGGGCGAGCGGCGGCCCGCTTTCCGCGCCGGGTGACGGCTGGGGCGGCACGGGCCGGGTGGCGGGCGCCGCGAGCACGGTGGCGTGGGTGAGCCACGGGCGGTCGCCTCCCTCCTCGTCCCGCATCCGCGAGGTCAGGCGGACGCCGCCGTCCTCGTGGCTGACCTGCACCTCGCGTGGTCCCGCGTCGGTGAGCGGCAGGAGCAGACGCAGGTCGCGCAGCACCGGCGGTTCGGCACCGTCGGAGCCGGCCCGCAGCAGCGTGTTGATCAGCACCGCGGCCGGGATGACCTCCACGCCGTTGATGGTGTGGCTCCCCGGGTAGGGGCGGCACGTCTCGTCCAGGAGGGTCCGCCACAGCCGCAGAGGGCGCCCGCCCACCGGCACGGGCGAACCCAGCAGCGTGTGCGTGTCGACGTCGTGTTCGAGCCCGTCGCCGGTGCCCTTGCGCGCGTCCCGCCACAGCGGCCGGCGCTGCCACGCCACCGTCGGCAGAGGGGCCTGTGAGCCCTCCGGCTGAAGAGAGGACCAGTCGACCGGCGTGCCGTGGCAGTGCACGGCCGCCACAGCGGCCGCCAGAGTGGCCGCCTCGGGCTGGTCGCGCCGCAGTGTGGAGCCGACGAAGACGTCCGCCTGGTCCAGTTCCGAGAGGGTCTCCCGGATCGAGTGCGCGACCACGGGGTGCGCGGAGATCTCCAGGAAGGAGCGGTGGCCGTCGCGCGCGGCCCGCGCGACCGCCTGCGCGAGCCGCACCGGGCGGCGCAGGTTTCCCGCCCAGTACGCGCCGTCGAGCACGGGGTCGGTACACACCTCGTCCGATGACGTGCTGTACATGGGGATTCGAGGTTCCCGGTGGGACAGGTCCGCTGCGGCGGCGGCCAGTTCGGGCAGCAGCGGGTCCATGGAGGGGCTGTGGAACGCCACGTCGGAGGCGACGCGCCGCACGGTGAGGTCCTCCGCCTGCCAGGCGGCGGCGAGGGCGTCCACCGCGCCCGGCTCACCCGAGACGACCGTGGACAGCGGGGACGAGGCGATCGCGGCGACCACGTCCGTACGGCCGTGCAGCCGCTCGGCCACGTCCTCGAACGGCAGCGCGATCAGGGCCATGGCGCCCTGCCCTGCCACGCGTTGCAGCAGCCGCGAGCGGCGGCAGATCAGCCGCGCACCGTCTTGAAGGGTGAGCGCGCCGCTCACGACGGCGGCGGCGATCTCTCCCACGGAGTGTCCCACCACCGCGGCCGGGGTGACACCGCGGGCCCGCCACACGGCGGCGAGACCCACCTGCATCGCGAAGATCATGGTCTGGACGCGCTCGACCGTTCCGAGAGCGCCGTCCAGCAGGACCTGCCGTGGGGAGAAGCCGATCTCCTTCACGAACACCGGCTCCAGCGCGTCGATGACGTCGGCGAACGCCGGTTCTTCCGCCAGCAGTCCACGCCCCATTCCGGGCCACTGCGAGCCGTGCCCCGACAGGACCCACACTGGACCGCGGTCCTGCCCTCCCGGCACCCTGCCCGTGACCACGCCGGGGCCCTGCTCGTCGGCGGCGACCCTGCGCAGCCGCTCGATCAGCGTGCCCCTGTCGGCCGCGAGCACCGCCGCGCGGTGGTCCAGATGCGTACGGCGGTGCGCGAGCGTGTGCCCGACGTCCCGCAGCGGCACCTCGGCACCCGCGCCCTCCAGCCACGCGGCCAGAGCGTCCGCCTGCCGGCCGAGCCCCGCAGCCGAGGCCGCGGACACCGGGAACAGCGACGTGCCCGCCGCGCTGTCGTCCGCACCGGCGCTCTCGTCGCTCTCCCCCGCCGGCTCGGCCTGACCCGGCGCCTCCTCCAGGACGACGTGCGCGATGGTGCCCCCGTAGCCGAACCCGGAGACACCGGCGCGGCGGGGGCGGGTGGAGCGGGGCCACGGCGCCGGTGCGGTGACGACCTCCAGGCCGGCGTTCTCCCAGTCCACCGCGGGCGTGGGAGTGGTGTGATGCAGGCTGGCCGGGATCTCGCAGCGGTCCAGGGCCAGGATCGCCTTGACCACTCCGGCCACCCCGGCCGCCGCCTCCAGATGGCCGATGTTGGACTTCACCGAGCCGATGAGACACGGCCCGTCCGCCGGGCGCCCGGCGCCGTAGACGGCGCTGAGGGCCGAGGCCTCCAGCGGGTCGCCCCGGCGGGTGCCGGTGCCGTGCGCCTCGACGTAGCCGACCGACAGCGGGTCCACACCCGCCCGGCGGCAGGCCCTCTCCATGACGTGGCGCTGCGCGTCGCCGTCGGGGGCCATGATGCCGCTGGTCCTGCCGTCCTGGTTGACGGCGCTTCCCAGCACGGTCGCCCAGACACGGTCGCCGTCCCGCTGCGCGTCGCTGAGCCGCTTGAGCACGAGGACCCCGGCGCCCTCCCCGCGGCCGTACCCGTCTGCCGCGGCGTCGAAGGGCTTGCAGCGCCCGTCAGGTGCCGTCGCGCCGGCCGCGTCGAGAGTCAGTGTGAGCCCCGGCGAGATGATCAGGTTGACTCCTGCCGCCAGCGCCACCGGGCTCTCCCCCGACAGCACGCTCTGGCAGGCCAGGTGCAGCGCCACCAGCGAGGCCGAGCAGGCGGTGTCCACGGCGAGGCTCGGGCCGCGCAGGTCCAGCGCGTGGGAGATCCGGTTGGCCGCCGCGCACATCGCGGAGCCGATCCCCGTCCACGCCTCGATGCGCGGCAGATCCTCCAGCAGCCTGCGCCCGTAGTCGTCGGAGCCGACACCGACGAACACGCCCGCGTCGGTCCCGGCCAGCCGGCCCGGCGGAAGCCCCGCGTCCTCCAGCGCCTCCCACGCGACCTCCAGCAGGACGCGCTGCTGCGGGTCCATCAACTCCGCCTCGCGCGGGGTCAGCCCGAAGAACTCCGCGTCGAAGCCCTCGATGTCGGCGAGGTAGCCGCCCCAGCGGGTGGCCCGGCGCAGCGCGGCCGTCGTCTCGGAGCCCAGGCCCCGGTAGACCTCCCAGCGCTTGTCGGGAACCTCGCTGATCCCGTCCCGGCCCTCGCGCAGCATGTTCCAGTAGCGCTCGGGCGAGGTGGCGTCGGCGGCGAAGCGGCATCCCAGGCCGATGACGGCGACGGGTTCCGCGGAGTGGTGCTCGCTGTGCTCGGATCCCGGGACGCCGGCCATCGACGCTTCACCTTTCGCCGGAAGGTCACCGACGGCGGACGCGTGTCCCGTCGGCGAGGAGGAGTGGACGGTCATAGCCGGTCAGGCCCGCCACGGGGCGTCGTGCAGGACCCTGACGACGGCGCTGGAGACGGTGATGCCGGGGCCGACGCTGAACAGCAGCATGTGGTCTCCGGGGCCCAGCCCTCCGGTGGCCACGAGGTGGTCGAGGGAGACGATCTGGTCGCTGGCCCCGATGTGCCCGACCATCCGCCCGAACTCCCACGTCGACCTGGACAACGGCAGCCCCAGCACGGCGAGGAAGCGCTGCTCCGTGATCTCCCTGGAGTGGTTCATCATCGCGACCCGTGTGACGTCGTCGAGCCCGATGCCCGCCTCGTCGAGGCTCTGCCGGACGATGTCGCCGATCAGCTGGTGCACCTTCGGCCACACGCGGGTGCCGCCGGCCTCCGTCAGGGCGCGCCGGTTGAACGCGGCGGAACGGGCCGCGAAGTCCACCTCGCGCCCGGACGTGCAGCCGGGCGGGAACAGCTCCTCGCCGTACCTGTGGACCTCCTCGGACTCGGAGACGATGCCCGAGGTCACCGAGAGCAGCTGGGCGAACCCGTGCTCCTTGTCGAGGACGAGCGCGCTGGCGGCGTCCCCGATGATGAACCCGGGACCCGAGCGCCACCGGTCCATCAGCGGAGTCCCGTAGTTGTCCGAGGCCACCAGCAGGGCCCTGCGGCGCTCAGGCACGGCACGCAGGTGCCCGGCCGCCAGCTCCATGGCGCTGAACATGCCGTTGCAGCCTTGGCGGATCTCCAGCCCGAGCGCCTTGTCGCCCAGCAGGTGGCGCTGCACGTAGTACTGCGGCTGCCAGCCGTCGGGGCCCTGGTGCCAGGTGTCCGCGTACAGCAGCAGATCGATCTCCTCCGGAGATCCGCCACTGCGTTTGACCGCCTCCTCGGCCGCCATCAGCGCCATCTCCGGCGCCGAGACGTCCCCGGCGACGGCGGCCCCGCCCAGCTGGTGCTCCTCCACGGCGTCCGGCGGATACAGCCCCTGCTCCACGGCCTGCTCGACGGTGACCGTCTGGGGCAGGTAGGACCCGACCCCCGTGATGAACATGTCGTGCGTCTGCACGGCCGTCTCCTCTCTCGGATGACTGGACGCGTCCCCGGGAAGTGGCCGACGGGGGACGGCGGGGCCGGACGGGTTCCGGCCGGCGGAGTGGGGGACGCGGTTCAGTCGCGCACCGAGAACTCCAGCCCGGGGGCGCTGGGCATCAGCGTCACCAGCGGAGACTGCGGGGTCAGGCTCTTCATGGCCGCCCCGAGCCTGCGCCGCTCGGCTTCCGAGAGCTGAGGCGTCACCGGGATCCAGCTGGAGCGGAAGCCGTTCGCGGGGTTGCGCACGTGCTCCAGGTAGTCGGGCTCCGCGTTGTCGTTGACGAGGACGGCACCCGGAGCCAGCTGCGGGGTGAGCAGCCTCAGCACGTCCAGCGCGAGCGACGAACCCCGCTCGCCCGCCCAGCCGTCGCGCGACTCCTGGAACCCGTCCACGATGGCGTACCCCACCGGGCCGCCCAGGTCCTTCAGTGTCTCGCGCGCGTCGCCCTCGCGGATCTCCACGTAGTCGGTGAGCCCGGCGTCGTCGACGTTGCGCTGAGCGGCCTTCACCTTGGCGGGCACGACCTCGGAACCGATCACCAGCCCGCCCCCGTTGTCCCGCACCGCCGCCGCCAGGTAGATCAGCGAGGTGCCGACCGAGGTGGCGAAGTCGACGGCGCGGGTGACCTTCGCGGCCCGCGCCGTCAGATAGATGAGCTGGCCGATCTCGGAGCTGACCGACAGCGGCAGCTCCGCGAAGTCCAACGGGTCGTCGCTCCACGTCTCCGTCGACTTGCCCATGTCGTTGACGGTCTCGAACGACGCGGAGTTGCCGGCGTCGAGCCTTTCGAGGACCTCGAGCACCCGGGGGTCCCGCAGCGCACCGGTGGAAACCATGCTGGCTCGCCTTTCGCAGTAGTGAGGGCGCCGTCCGCTACCAGGCGACGGGCAGCCGGTGGACGCCGTAGGTGTTCATGTCCTCCCGCATCGGGATCTCCTCCGGCGCGGCCGCGAGGCGCAGCCCGGGGAAGCGCGCGAAGAGCTTCTGGAAGCCGATGCGCATCTCGATGCGTGCGAGCTGCTGGCCCAGGCACAGGTGCAGTCCGTGGCCGAACGCCAGGTGCGCCGTCGGCGGCGCGGTGACATCCAGCTTCTCCGGGTTGTCGAACCGCTCCGGGTCCCTGTTGGCCGCGGGCAGCGATACCGTGATGGTCTCGCCGGCTTTGATGAGCTGCCCGTCCAGCTCCGTGTCCTCCAGCGGCGCCCGCGTCGGGCTGTACTGGACGACGGTCAGGTAGCGCATCAACTCCTCGACGGCGTTGTCCAGCAGCGAGGGATCGGCGGTGAGCGCCGCGCGCTGGTCCTCCTCCCTGAGCAGCGCATAGGTGCCCAGCGCGAGCATGTTCGCCGTGGTCTCGTGGCCCGCGGCCAGCAGCAGCATCGCGATACCGACGAGTTCCTCGTCGGTGAGGTCGCTCTCGGTCAGGTCGCTCAGCACATCGTTCCCCGGCGCCTTGCGCTTCTGCCGCACGAGCTCCATCAGCGATCCGGAGATCTCCCCGATGGCCGCTCCCACCTGCTCGGGGGTCGCGTTGAGGCTGACAAAGGTGGCCGCGTTGCGCTCCAGCGCCTCACGCTGCACCTCGGGCGCCCCCATCAACTCGCTGATCACCTCGACGGGAACCGGCAGCGAGAACGCCGGGACCAGGTCGGCCGGAGGGCCCGCGGCCTCCATCGCGTCGAGGCGCTGGTCGACGATCTGCTCGATCCGCGGGCTCAGCTCCTTCATCCGCCGCGCGCTGAACACCCGCGTGAGCAGACTGCGGTAGCGGGTGTGCTCCGGCGGGTCCATGCCGATGAACATCCCCGGAGGGGCCGTCCGCCCCATGAACGCCGTGGAGCCGGGGCGTTCCACGGGAGAGCGCTTGAGATCCAGCCGGGCGCTGAACCGCGGCTCGTCCAGCACGGTCCGGGCCAGGGCGTAGCTGGTGACCAGCCATCCGACGTGGCCGTCGGGGTAGGCGAGCCGCTGGAGCGGCTGCTCGGCCCGCACCCGCGCCAGGTCCGGCGGCAGGTCGAAGGGGCGGGGACGTGCGGTGGGCAGTACGTACGGCTCCGCGGTGGAGACGCCGGAGTCCTCGGCCATGGTCAAGAGTCCTTGTCGATCGGTGAACCGGAGCGAGTACGGGTCAGGCCATGACGAACGTCGTCCGGTACAACGGCGGGCGCTGTTCGTGGTCGTGCAGCGTCAACGTCATGAAGCCCTGCTTGCCCGCGTAACGTCCCGACGTCCCGCGGACCTGGAGCACCTGCGTCATGCCGCTGAGGATCGCCGTGCAGTCGATGACACCGCGGGTCTCGAAGGTGCCGTCGTCGAAGGTGGTGACGCTGCTGTGGTACTGCCACATGTGGGGGGTGTACGTGAGCACCACGGCGGTGCCCTCCACCGTGCCCACGCGCTCCCCGGCCTCGTCGTAGAAGCCGTCCTCGTACTCCGCGTAGTCGACGCCGCCGGCTGCGGCATCGTCGACCGTCGCGAGCTTCTCGATCCGCTCCGTCAGACCCTCGACGACGAGGACGTCGTCGAGGACCTGCCCCAGCGGACCGTCCTGGGCCTTGTACAACCCACCGGCGACCGCTGCCGCGACGGCGAGCCGGCCGGGCTCCAACTCGCTGGACGTCCCCAGGTCGCCCTGGAACGCGAGCGTGCCGGCGTTGAGCGCACGCTCGGACACCGGGCCGCCCGGGTTCGCGTCCTCACCCGAATCCCGATCCCTCGTTGCGTAGTAGTTCATCTCCGGCTCCAGACTCGTCATCGGGCTCACGCCCGCCGTCGGACACGCCGCTCGCTGCCGAACACGTCACCCGCGTCCGAGCCCTCCTCCGAGCCCTCGTCCGCGTCCGAGGCGTCGCCGCGCGCCACGCGGTGGCGCATTCACGGCGGACCGCCCTGTCCCGGGCGTTTATCCGTGTATTCAAAACCCCGGCAAGCATCGGAGCATTCACTAAAGCTGCGCTAATCCCGGGCTTCTGCGACCAGTCGCACGGATTACCGCGCAGGCGGCGCACCCGGGTCGCAGCCGAGTACAGGAGCAGAGTTAGCGCCGCTTTAGTCGCGCGGTGAAGGATGCCCGTAGCGCAATGGGCCACGCATGGAACCGCACGGACTCCGCATGGACCCCGCCGAAAATACCCGCCCCCGGGAATACCCGGCGGAATGCAATCTCGGTGCTGAGTACGGTGTGCCGGCCCCCGAAGATCTCTGGGAGCAGGGAACTGATGACGGCTATCTCCTCCGACAAGGTCGCCGAGGCGCTTCGGGCGTCATTGCTGGAGAACGGACGACTTCGGCAGCGCGTGCAGCAACTCACGGAAGAAGCCGGCGAACCGATCGCCATCGTGGGCACGGCCTGCCGCTACCCCGGCGGAGTACGCTCCCCCGAAGACCTGTGGCGGCTGGTCACCGAAAACGGAGATGCCGTCGGCGATTTTCCCACGGACCGCGGCTGGGATGTCAACAGACTGTACGACCCCGACCCGGAATGCGTCGGAAAGACCGTGACCCGCTCGGGAGGATTCCTCGACGACGCGAGCGGATTCGACGCGGAGTTCTTCGGCATCAGTCCGCGCGAGGCACTGGCGATCGACCCGCAACAGCGGTTGTTGCTGGAGACGGCCTGGGAGACGATCGAACGTGCGGCTCTGACGCCCGCATCCCTCCGCGGAAGCCGCACGGGCGTCTTCACCGGCGTCATGTACAACGACTACGGCGCACGCCTGCAGCCCGCACCGGACGGATTCGAAGGCTTCATCGGCATGGGCAGCTCGCCCAGCGTCGCCTCGGGACGCATCTCCCACACCTTCGGGTTCGAGGGCCCGGCCGTCACGATCGACACGGCGTGCTCGTCGTCGCTGACCGCCATGCACCTGGCGGGCCAGGCCCTGCGCAACGGCGAGTGCGAGCTGGCCCTGGCGGGCGGCGTCACGGTGATGTCCACACCCGGCGTCTTCGTGGAGTTCAGCCGCCAGCGCGGGCTGTCTCCGGACGGACGCTGCCGCGCGTTCGCCGCCTCGGCGGACGGCGTCGGCTGGGGCGAGGGCGTCGGCCTGCTCCTGCTGGAACGTCTGTCGGACGCGCGGCGCAACGGCCATCCGGTGCTGGCCGTCATCCGGGGCAGCGCGGTCAACCAGGACGGTACGAGCAGTCAGCTGACGGCGCCGAATGGTCCGTCGCAGGAGCGGGTGATTCGTGCGGCGCTGGCGGATGCCGATCTGCCTGCGAGTGGTGTGGATGTGGTGGAGGCGCACGGTACGGGCACCACGTTGGGTGATCCGATCGAGGCGCAGGCGCTGCTGGCGACGTATGGGCAGGATCGGTCCGGCGATCAGCCTCTGTGGCTTGGCTCCGTGAAGTCGAACATCGGTCATACGCAGGCTGCCGCGGGTGTGGCGGGTGTGATCAAGATGGTGGAGGCGATGCGGCACGGGGTGCTGCCGCGCACGCTGCATGTGGATGAGCCCACCCCGCATGTGGACTGGTCGGCGGGTGGGGTGCGGCTGCTGACGGAGGCGACGGAGTGGCCGGAGACGGGGCGTCCGCGTCGGGCTGCGGTCTCCTCGTTCGGCATCAGCGGAACGAACGCGCATGTGGTGCTTGAGGCTCCGCCTGCCCCGGATGCCGTGGCTGAGGATGCGCCCGCTTTTGCGGAGCCCGCCGGGCGGGTGGTGTTCGCGTTGTCGGCGAAGTCGCAGGTGGCGTTGCGTGCCCAGGCCGCCCGGCTGGAGGAGCATCTACAGGCCCATGCTGAGCTGGGGGCGTCGGCTGTTGCGGGTGCGTTGGCCACCACCCGTACCGTCTTCGACCACCGCGCTGTTGTCACCGGAGCGGATCGTGGTGAGCTGGTCGAGGGCCTGCGTGCACTGGCCCGAGACGAGACCCACCCGGGGGTGGTGTGTCCGGGGAAGGCTGCGGATGCTTCGGGGCGGACGGCGTTCCTGTTCTCCGGGCAGGGCTCCCAGCGCGCCGGAGCCGGTGCTGGGCTGTATGCCGTCGAGCCGGTGTTCCAGGCGGCGGTCGATGAAGCCTGCCGGCACCTGGACCCGCTGTTGGGCCGGTCGCTGACGGAGATCATGTTCGCCGAGCCGGGCAGTGAACCGGCCCGCCTGCTGGACCACACCCGCTACACCCAACCCGCACTCTTCGCCCTCCACCTCGGCCTCCACCGACTCCTCGAACACCACGGCCTCAAACCCGACTACCTGGCCGGACACTCGGTCGGGGAGATCAGCGCTGCCCACTGCGCGGGAGTCTTCTCTCTCCCCGACGCCGCACGCCTGATCGTCAAGCGGGCGGAGCTGATGGGCCAGCTGCCGCCCGGCGCGATGGCCAGCATCCAAGCCACCGCAGACGAACTCACCCCCCACCTCAACGACCAAGTGTGTGTCGCGGCCTACAACACACCCCGCCACACCGTCATCTCCGGCGACCCCGACGCCGTCGCAGCCATCGTCGAGACGTTCACCGCCGAGGGGCGGAGGGTGAAGACGCTCGCGACCGAGCATGCCTTCCACTCTCCTCACACCGACACCATCCTGGACGCGTTCCGGGAGGCGGCCGAGCAGGTCACCTACCACCCACCCCACACCCCGCTGCTCTCCAACCTCACCGGCCGACCCGCTGAAACCGATCAACTCACCACCCCCGCCTACTGGACCGCACACATCCGCCAACCCGTCCGGTTCGCGGACATGCTCACCACCCTCGCCAACACCGGCACACGCAGCTACCTCGACATCGGGCCGACCCCCACCCTCGCCCCACTCGCCCACCACACCCTCACCGACGGCGACGGCGACGCGGACACCCCCACCGTCCTCACCACCCTCCACCCCGACCACCACGACACCCACGCCCTCACCAACACCCTCGCCCACACCCACACCACCACCCACCCCCTCACCTGGCACCACCCCAACCCACACACCTCCACCCCCCTCCCCACCTACCCCTTCACCCACCACACCTACTGGC
>NZ_QOIN01000076.1 GCF_003323715.1 Streptomyces diacarni | reverse complement strand
AAGTCGGAGTCGCTAGTAATCGCAGATCAGCATTGCTGCGGTGAATACGTTCCCGGGCCTTGTACACACCGCCCGTCACGTCACGAAAGTCGGTAACACCCGAAGCCGGTGGCCCAACCCCCTTGCGGGGAGGGAATCGTCGAAGGTGGGACTGGCGATTGGGACGAAGTCGTAACAAGGTAGCCGTACCGGAAGGTGCGGCTGGATCACCTCCTTTCTAAGGAGCA
>NZ_QOIN01000039.1 GCF_003323715.1 Streptomyces diacarni | reverse complement strand
TGTCAGTGCCTCCGGAGCTGGTGACACCACCCCCCAGGCCATGTGCTCGACAAGGGGAGGTAGTCATGCCAACTCCGAAAGCCGGTAGCCCCGTTGCGGGGCCACGAAAACGGTAATGGGGAGGGAGAGTGGAGGGGGGAAGAGAGGGGAACGTTGGGAGGTTTCCACGAAATGGAAGCGCGTTTCCGGTAGCCAGAACGTAGTTTTCGCCAAGCGACACCGTCAAGAGGTCGAAGGGAAAGACTTGGACAGCCGGCGCACCGCTCCTGACCGGCGGGAAGACGGTGTGGCCGTGGTGCGGCCCGGCAGCGGTACGCGCCCCGGCGCATGGAACCTTGGGACTACGGCGGCGGTTTACCCGCTGTGCCCGGTTCAACCCGGCGCCGGATGCGGCCGGGGCCTCCGCCTCCGTAGCGTCGCCCCCGTCGCACGCCGTCGGTGTGCGGGGGGACTTCACAGAGGGGGACGACATGACGCATACCTGCAGGCGTGCGGCCGTCGCGGCGGGTGCCGCGCTGTGCGCGGTGCTCGGCAGCGGGGCCGCGGCAGCGCACGCGGCGGCCGCTCCGGCCCATGATCAGGCGCCGGCGGCGACCACCGCGCGACCCGC
This sequence comes from Streptomyces diacarni, assembly GCF_003323715.1. Taxonomy (GTDB): domain Bacteria; phylum Actinomycetota; class Actinomycetes; order Streptomycetales; family Streptomycetaceae; genus Streptomyces; species Streptomyces diacarni. Next base: position 333,081 of record NZ_QOIN01000039.1, on the reverse strand, counting down.
TCAGACCACCGTGGCCGCCACCTCGGCCCAAGCGGGCACCCTGGCGCGGGAGGCCAGCGCCTCCCCCGCCACGGTGCCCGCGCCGTTGACGGCACCGGCCGCCCGCAGCGCCTCGGCGACCGGTTCGGCCGCCGCACAGGAGCAGTGCCTGTGGATCCGGAACATGGGGGAATTCTGCGGGTTCTACTACGGCGAGCGGGCGATCATCGGTGTGGGTAACCAAGGCGCGGCCGTCAAGGAGGCCCAGTGGCTGGTGGACGAGGTGTGGAAGTACCCGGGCAGCCTCGCCAAGGACGGAATCTACGGGCCCGACACCAGGAAGGCGATCGTCTGGTTCCAGAAGAAGAAGGGGCTTGCGGCGGACGGCATCGTCGGCCCCAAGACCTGGCACGCCCTGCGGACCGGCGTCGTCTGAGGTGCGCCCGTGCGGTCCGCCCCGTCCGATGACGCGCGGTGACGGGCCCGGCATGGCACTGTAGGACGGTCGGCCCACCCGCTGCGCACCGACAGCCCGTGGGCCGGCGCCGCCGCCGGGGCGCGGAACCCTCGACGAGGCGGCGGCGACCTTCGACGAGCGTGCAGGAGAGCGGAATGGCTGCGAACGGCGCCGACGACGAGAGCGGTTCCCTCTACGACGTGCTGGTGCTCGGCGCCGGCCCCGGCGGCGAGAACATCGCCGACAGGGCCAGGGCGGCGGGACTCAGCGCGGCCGTGGTGGAGAGCGAACTGGCCGGGGGCGAGTGCTCCTACTGGGCCTGCATGCCCAGCAAGGCGCTGCTGCGGCCGGTCGCCGCACGGGCCGACGCGGGCCACACGTGGGGCCTGCGGGGCGGCCCTTCCCTCCCGCTGGATGTCGAGGACGTCTTCGCCCACCGCGACGAGGAGGCGTCCCACTGGCAGGACGAGGGTCAGGCCGAGTGGCTGGCGAGCGCGGGGATCGACCTCGTACGCGGCCACGGCCGGCTGTCCGGGCCCCGCCAGGTGACGGTGACACAGGAGGACGGAACAGCGCGCCGGCTCTCGGCCCGTCAGGCCGTCGTGGTGGTGACCGGCAGCCGCGCCGTGCTCCCCGACCTGCCGGGGGTCGCGGACGCCAGGCCCTGGACCAGCAGGGAGGCGACCAGCGCCTCCCGGGTGCCGGACCGCCTCGTGGTGGTGGGCGGCGGAGTCGTGGGCGTGGAGATGGCCACGGCGTGGGCGGGACTCGGCTCCCGGGTCACGGTCCTGGCCCGGGGGAGCGGCCTGTTGCCGCGTATGGAGCCCTTCGCCGGGGAACTCGTCGCCGACGCCCTCCGCGCGGCGGGCGCGGACGTGCGCGTGGGCGTGTCCGTCACCGAGGTCGCACGCGCGCGCCCTGACGGTCCTGTGACCGTCCGCACCGACGCGGGGCAGGAGGTGGAGGCGGACGAGGTGCTGTTCGCGACCGGCCGTGCACCGCGCACCGAGGACCTGGGCCTGGAGACCGTGGGCCTTGAGCCGGGGTCCTGGCTCACGGTGGACGACACCCTGCGCGTCACCGACGTGGCGGACGGGTGGCTCTACGCCGTCGGGGACGTCAACCACAGGGCCCTGCTCACGCACCAGAGCAAGTACCAGGCGCGCATCGCGGGGGCGGCCATCGCAGCCCGCGCGCAGGGCGCGGTGACGGCCGACGCGTGGGGCGCGCACAGCGCCACCGCCGACCATCACGCCGTCCCCCAGGTGGTGTTCACCGACCCCGAGGTCACCGCTGTGGGGCTCACGGCTGACGAGGCCGCGCGTGCGGGGCGGCGTGTCCGGGCGGTCGACTACGACATGGCCCATGTCGCGGCCGCGGGCCTGACCCGCGACGACTACGCGGGGCGTGCGCGTCTCGTCGTCGACGTCGAGCGTGAAGTCGTCGTCGGCGCCACGTTCGTCGGCGCCGGACTCGCGGAGCTGCTGCACTCGGCGACGATCGCCGTCGTCGGTGAGGTCCCGTTGAGCAGGCTCTGGCACGCGGTGCCCTCGTACCCGACCCTCAGCGAGGTATGGCTGCGGCTGCTGGAGACCTACCGGGACAGCTGAGGCGGGCCCGCCAGTTCCTCGCGCAGCCCCTCCAACGCCATCAGATCGTCCTCGGTGCCGGTGTGCGGGGCGGCGAACCAGTCGGCGTACTCGGCGATTTCGGACAGGCACCAGTCGAGCGCGAACAGGTCGACCATCGCGGGACGCGCCCGCACCCTGTCTCCCGCGCCGGCGGCGAGCAGGTCGGCGAAGTCACGCTCGGGCGGAGCCAGGGCAAGCGACTCCCAGTCGACGAGCCGCAGGCCCTGGCCGGTCACGACCTGGTTGGCGTGGTGCGGCTCGCCGTGGGTCGGTACCCAGGCGCCGCGCTGAGCACGGGCGCAGGCCGCCAGCCGGTGGTAGCGCTCGGTCCACTCCGCGATCCGGCCGAGCCGCGCGGCGATCGCCGCGCGCGCCTGCTCGGCCTGTGGCCCGACGTCCCAGGAGCCGGCCGTGCGGGCCCGCAGACGGTGGGAGAAGTCGCGGGGAACGCGCGGCGCCCACTCGGGCAGCCCCGGGGGAGGCGCTGCGCGGTGCAGGTCCCGCACCGCCGCGACCACCCGCTCCACGTGCCTGGGCGCCTGTGCCTCCGCCTCGGTCGGCGACCGGCCCGCCAGCCACGGGGTGGCGCTCAGCGCGCCGTCGGCCAGCTCCACGGTGTAGCGCCCCGAGCGCGAGGGCAGCGGCGCGCACACCGGGGCGAGACCGGCCGCGGCCAGCGCGGCCGCGCCGGCGTAGGCGGCTTCCAGCGAAGCGCGCGTGTGCCGGGGCGCCAGGGCGTCGAGCGTGACGAACAGCTCCCGGCCGTCGTCCAGGGCCGCGCGCCAGTGGTGGGCGCCGAATCCCCAGGGCAGGTGGCCCAGGTGGCGTACCGGCGAGGAATAGGACGCGGCGATCGTCCGGCGGATCGTCTCCTCGGTCACCGAGGCGGGTGGACAGCGCACGCTGGGGACCCTAGGGGGGCCGCAGGCGCCGGGCAACGCGTTTACCGCCGGCGGCGCGAAACACCCGAATGGCGCATTCCGGTGAGGGCGGGGACGATGGACGAGGGGGGTCGGAGCGAACGGCTGAACCGCGTCGACAGGAGGGACTCCATGACCACCGCAGCCGACATCATGCACCCCGGCGCCCAGTGGGTGCCCGCCACCGAAACCCTCGACCGCGCCGCGCAGCTCATGCGCGAGCTCGACGTGGGAGCCCTGCCCGTGAGCGACCCCACCGACGCCGACGAGCGGATGTGCGGCATCCTCACCGACCGCGACATCGTGGTCGACTGCGTCGCGGCGGGACACGACCCCGCGCGGGTCACGGCGGGAGACCTGTGCCGGGGCACCCCGCGCTGGGTCAGCACGGAAGCGGACCTTCAGGAGGTCCTCCGCGAGATGGAGGGCAACCAGATCCGGCGCCTGCCGGTCATCGACCAGAACAAGCGGCTGGTCGGCGTGATCAGCGAAGCCGACCTGGCCCACCACCTGAGCGACGACCAGCTCGCCGAGTTCGTGGAGCGCGTGTACGCCTGACACGCCCGCCGCACGTGCACGGCACCGGTGACCCGGCGAAACGGCGCCGCTGGGTCACCGCCGTGCACCGCGGCGCCCCCGAGGCGTACGCTCACGCGCGTGCGGCTGACCAAGTACACCCATGCGTGTGTCCGGCTGGAGAGCGCCCGAGGCGCTGCGCTGGTCATCGACCCCGGTATCTGGAGTGAGCCGCGGGCCCTCGCCGGCGCGGACGCGGTCCTGGTGACCCACGAGCACGCCGATCACGTCGACGGGCTGCGGCTGAAGGCCCTTGGCGTGCCCGTCCACGCCCCCGCGGGGGCGCGGCTGCCCGGCCTCGACTTCACCGGCGTCGAGCCGGGCGAGGAGTTCACCGCGGCCGGTATCCGGGTGCGCGCCCACGGCGGACGGCACGCCCGGGTCCACGGCGACCTGCCGGACTGCCCGAACCTCGGCTATCTCGTGGAGGACAGTCTCTACCACCCGGGCGACGCCCTGGACCTGCCCGGCTCGCCGGTCGAGACCCTGCTGGTTCCCCTGCAGGCGTCCTGGATGCGCACGGACCAGGCGATCGACTTCGTGCGCGCTGTCAGGCCCCGACGCGCGTACGGCATCCACGAGGGGCAGTTGAACGAGCGGGGGCTCAGCAGTGTGAACGGCTGGCTGAGCGAGCGGGGCGGCGGCTGCTACCGCTGGCTCCCGCCCGGCTCCTCGGTGTGAGGCCCGGCGTCTCCTGCCGTCGCACGCCGGCCCGGCGCAGCCGGGGTGCCCTCCGGTCGATACCGGGGGCACCCCGCGGCGCGCCACGGCTGACGGCGGGGCGCGTCGTCACGCGCCCTGACCGGCCTCCTCGGCGCGCAGTACGCGGTCCGGGCGCAGCGGCAGGTCCCGGTGGCGCACACCGGTCGCGTGCCAGACGGCGTTGACGATCGCGGCGGCGGCACCGACGATGCCCAGCTCGCCGACGCCCTTGATGCCGAGGGGGTCGGCGGGAATCGGATCGTCGATCCAGTCCGCCTCGACCAGGGGGACGTCCGCGTTGGCGGCGACGTGGTAGCCCGCCAGGTCCGCGCCGAGCTGCCTGCCCGAGGCGGGGTCGCGGACGGCCTCCTCGTGCAGGGCCATGGAGATGCCCCACGTCATACCGCCGACGAGCTGGCTGCGGGCGGTGAGCGGGTTGACGATGCGTCCCGCCGCGAAGATGCCCAGCATGCGGCGCACCCGGACCTCACCGGTGGCCACGTCGACGGCCACCTCGGCGAACTGGGCCCCGAAGGAGTGCCGTTCCTTCTTCGCGAGTTCCGCCAGCAGCCGGGCCGTGTCCACGCGGGCCGTGAGACCCTCCGGCGGGACGTCCTGCCCCCTCAGCGCCAACTGGTCGCGCAGCTCCTCCGCCGCCGAGGTGACGGCCCAGGCCCAGGAGCGGGTGCCCATGGAGCCGCCCGCCACCCAGGCGGGGCCGAAGTCGCTGTCACCGATGCGCACGGTGACGCGTGCGGGGTCGACGCCGAGGACCTCGGAGGCGACGAGAGTCAGCGCCGTGCGGGCACCCGTGCCCACGTCCGCGGCCGAGATCCGTACGGTGAAACCACCGTCGGGCTCCGCCGTCACCGAAGCGGTGGACGGCGCGACCCCCGAGGAGTAGGTCGCGGCCGCCGTGCCGGTGCCGAGCAGCCAGCGGCCCTCGCGGCGCGTGCGGGGCCGCGGATCGCGGTCGGCCCAGCCGAACCGGCGTGCTCCCTCGGTGAAGCAGCCCAGCAGGTCGCGGCTGCTGAAGGGCAGCCCGGACAGCGGGCCGACGGCAGGTTCGTTGCGGGCCCGCAGCGCGATCGGGTCCATGCCCAGGCGTTCGGCGAGCTCGTCCAGCGCGGTCTCCACCGCGAAGGAGCCCGGCGCCTCTCCGGGCGCGCGCATCCAGGTCGGCGTCGGCACGTCCAGCTCGACGATCCGGTGTGCCGTGTGGTGTGCCTCGGCGTCGTAGAGGACGCGGCCGAGGACGGCGCTGGTCTCGACGAAGGGGCGCAGCGTGGAGGTGAGGTTGAGCACCTCGTGTCCGAAGGCGCGCAGCCGCCCGTCCGGGTCTGCCCCGAGCCGCATGCGCTGTGTGGTCGGGCTGCGGTACCCGGTGAACGCGAACGTCTGCCGCCGGGTCAGCGCGACGCGTACGGGGCGATGCAAGGTGGTCGCCGCCATCACCGCGGCGGTCTGGTGCGGCCGCATGCCCTTGGAGCCGAAGGCGCCACCGATGTGCTCGGAGCGCACCCGCACGGAGGCCGGGTCGAGGGAGAACATCTTGGCGATCTCGTCCGCCACCCACATGCTGCCCTGGTTGGAGTCGAAGACCTCCAGCCGTCCGCCGTCCCACCTGGCGGTGGCGGCGTGCGGTTCCATGGCGCTGTGGTGCTGCTCGGGCGTGCTGTAGGTGGCGTCGAGCACCACGGCGGAGGCGGCCAGTTCGGCGTCCAGATCGCCCTTGGTCGCCACTGGCTGGCCGTCCTCGGGGACGTAGGCGTCGGCCCTGTCGGCGCGGAAGCCGGTGTCGTGCGCCTCCTCGTCGTACTCGACCACGAGTGCCTCGGCGGCCTCTCTGGCCTGCTCGGGGGTCTCGGCGACCACGAGCGCCACCGGCCATCCCGCGTGCGGCACCCGGTCGTGCTGGAAGATCGCGCAGGTGGGGTCGGGCGGGCCGAGGAAGGACACGTAGTCGGTGGCCACGTGCGGCGCGTTGCCGTGGTGGAGTACGGCCACCACCCCCGGCATGGCACGTACCGCCTCGTCGTCGACGGCGCGGACGCGTCCGCGTGCGACGGTGGAGAGCACGAACCAGCCGTGCGCCAGCTGTTCGAAGTGGTGTTCGCTCGCGTACCGGGCGGCGCCTGTGACCTTGTCGCGGCCCTCGACGCGGGAGTGGGCGACCCCGACGGCCGGGGGTTTCGCCGTGGTGGTCATCGGGCGGCCTCCTCGGCCAGTTCGGTGAGCAGGGCGAGCACGAGATTGCGCATCAGGGGCACCTTGTAGGCGTTGAGCGGAAGGGCCTCGGCGGCGGCCAGTTCGGCGTCGACGGCCTCGGTGAACGCGTCGCCCGAGGCCGGCTGCCCGGTCAGTACGCGTTCGGCGGTACGGGCCCGCCAAGGGCGCGAGGCGACGGCGCCGAAGGCCAGCCGCACCTCGCGCACCACGCCGTCCGAGACGTCGAGCGCGGCGGCCGCCGAGCCGATGGCGAAGGCGTACGAGGCGCGCTCGCGGACCTTGCGGTAGCGCGAGAGCGCCGCCACTGGGGCGGGCGGCAGCGTGACCGAGGTGATCAACGCGCCCGGGGGCAGCGCCGTTTCCACGTGCGGGGTCTCGCCCACCGGCAGGTAGAAGTCGGCGAGCGGCAGCTCCCCGGCCCCCTCGGCCGTCTCGTAGGTGACGGCGGCGTCGAACGCGGCCAGTGCCACCCCCATGTCCGAGGGGTGGACGGCCACGCAGTGCTCCGAGGCGCCGAGGATCGCGTGGTTGTGGTGCTCGCCGGTACGGGCCGGGCAGCCGGATCCGGGCGTGCGCTTGTTGCAGGGGAACGCGGTGTCGGTGAAGTAGGCGCAGCGGGTGCGCTGCAGAAGGTTGCCCCCCACGGTCGCCATGTTGCGCAGCTGTCCTGAGGCCCCCTCCAGGACCGCCTGCGCCAGGGCGGGGTAGTGGCGCCGGATGTGAGGATGGGCGGCGAGGTCGCTGTTGGTGACCGTGGCGCCGATGCGCAGCCCGCCGTCGTCGGTGGTCTCGATACGGTCCAGCGGCAGCGCGCGCACGTCGACGAGTTGCCCCGGACGCTCCACCCCGGCCTTCATCAGGTCGACGAGGTTGGTGCCGCCGGCCAGGTAGCGAGCCTGCGGGTCGGCGTCGAGCAGGGCGACGGCGCCGCCGACATCCTGGGCCCGCTCGTAGGTGAACTCCTTCACGCGGCGGGCTCCTTCGTCTCCTTCTGGGGCTCTTCGGCGGTCCGTCCGCCCGTCTGTTCGGCGGCCTGCGCGACCGCCTGGACGATCGACACGTAGGCGCCGCAGCGGCACAGGTTGCCGCTCATCCGCTCCCGTATCTCCTGCGGGGTCAGGGCGGGCGGTCCCGCCTCGGGCCGTACGTCCTCGGTCGCGGCGCTCGGCCAGCCCGCCGCGTGCTCCTCCAGCACGGCGAGCGCGGAACAGATCTGGCCCGGCGTGCAGTAGCCGCACTGGAACCCGTCGAGGTCGAGGAAGGCCTGCTGCACGGGGTGCAGGTGCTCGCCGTCGGCCACGCCTTCGATCGTGGTGACGTCCTCGTCTCCCACCGCGACCGCGAGTTGGAGGCAGGAGACGACGCGGCGGCCGCCGACCAGTACCGTGCAGGCGCCGCACTGACCCTGGTCGCAGCCCTTCTTGGTGCCGGTCAGCTGAAGGCGCTCGCGCAGCGCGTCGAGGAGGGTGGTGCGGTGATCGACGGTCAGGGTGTGTTTCTCTCCGTTGACGGTCAACGTGATCGCGCTGGCAGTGGCAGGAGCCATGGGCGGCTTCTTTCGGGAGTGCGGTGCCGGACGAGTCGGTCGGCGCGTGCGGTGTGCGCGGAGGGTGCGGCAGGCGGCCTGGGCCACTGTGCCGCGGTCCGCCGCTATGGTGAGAAGAGGGGAAGCGGACAATTGTCCATGTGCGGTCGTCCCGAACGTAGAGGACAGTTGTCCGCTTTCGCAAGAGCCACCCGCGGCGACGGCCGTGCCGCGCGGGGTGCTGGGCGGCGGGACGACGGAGAGGAGCACGAGTGCCGGACCCCAAGCCGAAGGCCCCGCTGCGCTCGGACGCGCAGCGCAACCGCGAGCGCATCCTTCAAGTGGCCCTGGCGGAGCTGACCCGCGCGGCGGATGCGCCGCTGAGCGCCATCGCGAAGAAGGCAGGTGTCGGCCAGGGCACCTTCTACCGCAACTTCCCCAGCAGAGAGGCGCTGGTCTTGGAGGTCTACCGCTACGAGGTCCAGCAGGTGGCCGACACGGCCGACCAACTGCTGAGGACCCGGCCGCCGGACCGCGCGTTCCGCGAGTGGATGGACCGGCTCGCCCAGTACGCGATGGCCAAGGCGGGACTGGCCGACGCGCTGCGCAAGGCCACCAGCGCGCGCGGCACGCTGGCGGGCTTGGGCCACGGTTCGCTGGCCGGAGCGATCGGCGCGCTCATCGAGGCCAACGAGCGGGCCGGGACGATCCGCCCCGGCGTGACCCCCGAGGACTTCCTCCTCGCCATCGCCGGCCTGTGGCAGATCGACCCGCGCACCGACTGGCAGTCCCGTGCGAGGCGCCTGATGGACCTGGTGATGGACGGCCTGCGCGCGGGCGCCCCCGGGCCCGGTCACCGGGGGTCCTGACCGCTACCGGCCCCGCCACTGAGGGGAGTGCTTCTCCGCGAAGGCGCGTGGGCCCTCCTGGGCGTCCTCGGAGTCGAGCATGGCGCGGTAGCGGGGCAGTTCACCGCCGCGCATGTGCGCGTAGGCCGACTCGATGTCGAGCGCCTCCGTCTCGCGCAGCACCTCCTTGACGGCACAGAGCGCCAGCGGCGCGCCCTGCGCGACCCGCCGGCCGAGCGCCAGCGCGGTGTCGACCGCCGTCCCCGGGCCGCCTGAGACCTGGTTCACGAGTCCCCAGCGGGCGGCCTCGGCGGCGCCCATCCGCCGCCCGGTGAGCAGCATCTCGCTCGCGACGGCGCGCGGCAGCCGCCTGGGCAGGCGCAGCACGCCGCCCGAGTCGGGGATCATGCCGATGCCGACCTCGGGAAGGCCGAACTCGGCGTGCTCCTCGGCGACGACCAGGTCGGCGGCCAGCACGAGTTCGAAACCGCCGCCCACCGCGAGCCCGTTGACCGCCGCGATCACCGGCTTGTCCAGAGCGAAGAACTCCGTCAGACCGGCGAAGCCGCCGGGTCCGTGGTCGGCTTCGATGCCCTCTCCGCCGGCTGCCGCCGCCTTGAGGTCCCATCCGGCGGAGAAGAACCGCCGGCCGCCGCCGGTGAGCACCGCGGCGCGCAGCCCCTCGTCCTGCCGCAGCCGGTCGAAGGCCGCGTACAGCTTGCGGCTGGTGGGCACATCGATCGCGTTGGCCTTCGGCCGGTCGAGCGTGACCACCAGGACGCCGTCGCACACCCGCGTCGTCACCGGTTCCGCCTGCTCGCCTCCGTGCTCGTCCACGGCCCTGTCCTCTCCCGCACTCACGTGCTTCGTCCTCCTTCTTCGTGCCTCGTGTCCGGCTTTTTCGCGTCCGATGTCCCACTTCCGTACGCCTCGTGTCTGATCAGCGCGTCGACGGCCACCGCGCCCTGCCCCGCGGGCAGGACGAGCAGCGGGTTGACGTCGATCTCGGCGACCGCGGCGTGGCGCGCGTACCGGGCGACGGTGTGCACCGCGTCGACGGCCGCCGCCAGGTCGCCCTCAGGCCCTCCCCTGAACCCCCGCAGCACGGGCCAGATCCGCAGCGACGCGAGGGCGTCCTCGATCTGCTCGCGCCCTGCGGGCAGCAGCAGCGTCGCCGTGTCCCGTACGAGTTCGACCAGCACGCCGCCGGCCCCGACGGTGAGGGCGTGGCCGAACTGGGGATCGCGGTGGACGCCGACGAGCAACTCGGCCACCGGCTCCGGCACCATCTCCTCGACGAGGAAGCACTCGGCGAGTGAGGCCATCGCGCGGACCGCCTCGCGCACCGCCTCGCGGCCGGTGAGCCCGACCCGTACCCCGCCGGCCTCGCTCTTGTGCGCGAGAGCCGGCGAGAGCGCCTTGACCACCACGGGGAAGCCCAGCTCCGCGGCCAGGTCCGCGGCCTCGTCCGGCGCCCGGGCGGCCGACTGCCGTGTGACGCGTCCTCGGGGCACGCGTACGCCGTGTGCGGACAGCGCCTGCTTGGCGGCGTACTCATCCAGCCGCGCCGCCGGCTTGGCGGATGCCGGTGCGGGGTCGGGTGCGGCCGCCCCGGCCGGTCGCACGGTGCCCTCCCGCAGGTGCCGCCGGCGCGCCCGGCCGATCTCTCCGGCCCCGGCGATCGCCCGCACGCAGTCGGCCATGCCGTGCATCGGCGCGACGCCGCGTGCCAGCAGCCGGTCGCTGACGTCCTCCGGCAGCCCCTCGGGCAGCGAGCTGACCACACAGGCCGGTGCGCCGGTCTGCTGTGCCGCCGCCGTGTAGGCGTCCATGGTGGTCGTCCACAACCCCGGCGCGCAGCGGTCGTCGCGCGGGAGGTCGAGCAGCAGCAGGTTGACGTCGAACCCCGAGCCCTGCAACGCGGTGAAACAGGCGCGCTGCGCTTCGGCGTCGCCCCAGATGTAGGTGTGGTAGTCGAGCGGGTTGGCCACGTGGACGTGGTCGCCCAGCACCTGGCGCAGCCGGGCGGCCACGGCGGCGGGCAGTTCGGGCAGGTGCGCGCCGTGCTGCTGCGCGGCGTCGGCGATCAGCGCGGCCTCACCGCCCGAGCAGCTCGCCGAGGTGACGCGGGTCCCGGTGAGCGGTCCGTGCACATGCAGGAGTTTCAGCGTCTCCAGGAAGGTGCCGACCTCGTGCACGCGCGCGACGCCGAGCCGGCGGAAGAGCGCGTCGCACAGCACGTCCGAACCCGCGAGGGAACTGGTGTGGCTCAGGTTGGCGCGTGCGCCCAGCGCGGAGCTGCCCGTCTTGAGAGCCACCACGGGTACGCCAGCGTCGAGGGCTCTGAGGGCGGCCCGCGAGAAGCCCGCCACATCGTCGATGCCCTCCAGGTGCAGTCCGATCGCGCTCACCCGCGGGTCGTCGAGCATGCTCTCGATCAGTTCCGGTACGCCGGTCACCGCGCCGTTGCCTGCCGTGACGACGTAGGCGAGTGGCACCGATCGGCGCTGCATGGTGAGGTTCTGGGCGATGTTGCCGCTCTGGGTGATGACCGCCACCCCGCTGGTGACCCTGGCCCCACCGTGCTGGTCGGCCCACAGTGCGCTGCCGTCGAGGTAGTTGAGCACGCCGATGCAGTTCGGCCCGATGACCGGCATGCCGGCTGCCGCCTCGCGCAGCTCCTCCTGGAGCCGGGCGCCGTCCGCGCCGTCCTCGGCGAAGCCCGCCGCGTAGCACACCGCGCCGCCCGCGCCGCGCGCGGACAGAGCGGCGAGCACGGGGACGGCCGCCGTGTTCGGTACGGCGACCAGCGCCGCGTCGGGTGCCTCGGGCAGTTCGGCCACAGTGCGGTGGCAGGGCAGCCCCTCGATGTGCTCCCTGCGGGGGTGCACGGGCCAGATGCTGCCCGTGAAACCGATGGCGCGGCACTGCCGTACCGCCTCGGCCGCGCTCGCCCCGCCGACCACGGCGATGTGCCGGGGAGCGAGCAACCGCCGCAGCCGCTGCGAACGGCCGCTCCTCCCCTCGGTGCCGGGGGAGGACTCCGCGGTCTCCGTGCCGGGGGAGGGTTCCGCGGCCCGCTGCGGCTCCACCGCCGGGCCGCGCCGCGTGCGTGTCTCGTCGCTGCGCCCGGTCATCAGGAGCCCAGCGGACGCAGCATGGAGCGGGAGATGATGTGGCGCTGTATCTCGCTGGTGCCGTCCCAGATCCGTTCGACACGCGCGTCGCGCCAGTACCGTTCGACGGGAAGTTCCTCCATGAGCCCCATGCCGCCGAAGATCTGCACCGCACGGTCGGTGATCCGGGCCAGTGCCTCGGTGGCGTAGAGCTTGGCCATGGCCACGTCCTGGTCGGTCATGAGCCCCTGGTCCTGCTTCCACGCGGCCCGCAGGGTCAGCAGTTCGGCGGCCTCCAGTTCGGTCGCCATGTCGGCGAGCGGGAAGCCGACTCCCTGGAAGCGTCCGATGGGCCGGCCGAACTGCTCCCTCTCGGCCGCCCACTGCGTCGTCATCTCCAGCACCCGGCGCGCGCGGCCCACACTGGTCGCGGCGACGGACAGCCGGCTGGCGCCCAGCCACTCGCCCATCAGCTCGAAGCCCTTGCCCTCCTCGCCGAGCCGCTGCGCTGTGGCGACGCGGACGTCGGTGAAGGAGAGTTCGCACTGGTGGTAGCCGCGGTGCGAGACACATGCCGAACCGCGCCGGACCTCGACGCCTGGGGTGTCGAGGTCCACGAGGAACGCGGTGATCAGGCTCTTGGTGCCGCGTGCCGTCTCCTCGGTGCCGGTGGCGGCGAACAGGACGGCGAAGTCGGCGGCGTCGGCGTGGCTGATGAAGTGCTTGGTGCCGTTGAGGACGTAGCTGCCGCCGTCCCGCTCGGCGCGCGTCCTCATGCTCCGCACGTCCGACCCGGCGCCCGGCTCCGTCATGGCCAGACAGTCGTGCCGCTCACCCCTGATCGTCGGCAGCAGGTACCGTTCCCGCTGCTCGCCCCGGCAGGCCTCCAGGATGTTGCTGGGGCGCGCGACGAGCATCTGCAACGCGTATCCGGTACGCCCCAGTTCCCGTTCGACCAGGGTCATGCTCACCGCGTCGAGCCCGGCGCCGCCCAGCTCCGCCGGCATGTTCGCCGCGTAGAGCCCGGCGTCGAGCGCCTTCTTCCTGATCCGCCGGGCCAGCTGTGGCGACACCTCGTCCGTCCGCTCCACCTCGTCGGCGTGCGGGTCGAGTTCCGTGGTGACGAACTTCCGCACCGTCTCCACGATCATCCGCTGTTCGTCCGTCAGCGCGAACTGCATGTGCTGTGCTCCCTCACGTGTTCCGGTCTCGTCGGATGCCCATCGGTTTGCCGACCACTTCGGGCAGCGGGGCCGCGGAGTGGGCGCGGTGGACGGCGCCCAGACGCTGTTGCAGCTCGGCGGGCAGCGGGCAGGAACGCCCCTGGCCGGCGTCCACGTGCACGAGCATCTGCTCGGCCGTGGCCAGCAGCGTGCCGTCGGCGCCGTGCCGCATCTCGTGGAAGAGGTGGACGCGCTTGGCGTCGAAGTCGAGGAGCCGCAGGCTGAGCCGGAGCGGTTCGCCCTCGGTCACTTCGCGCTTGTTGTGCAGGTGTGACTCGACCGTGTAGAGGGAGCGTCCCGCCGCGCGGTAGTCCTCGCCGATCCCGATGTAGCGGAAGAAGGCGTCGGAGTTGTCACCGAAGACGAGCAAGTAGCACGACTCGCTCATGTGTCCGTTGTAGTCGACCCACCGGGGGCTGACAGGGGTCTCGTGCAGCCGCAGCGGAGTGGGGATCTCCCTCGCGTCGTCCCAGTCCCTGTGCCCTGTGCCCTCGTACGGGGTCACCACCCTGTCGGGACGGCCGGGCTCTGACGTGGCGCTGCTCATCCAACCTCCTCGCGGTGTGCGGTACGCGGGCCGCCGCACACGTGCTGTTCGCATTATGCGGCGGCCGCTCATAATGTGAACGTACGGAGCATGCGGCCGCCTCGTCAAGCGCGGAGCGTCGGCAGGCCACCCGTGGACAGGCCACCCGTCGGCACGAGCGGCGGCGCGGAGCGGGACGCGTCGCTCGCCCCGCTCAGGGGAGAGGCGAGTCATGCGGGCCCATTACGCTGCCGGGAGGAGAGAAGACGTGGCAGGAGGCACCGGATGGCGGCGGCACACGCCCCCGAACAGGAACAGGCACCCCCGGCCGGCGGCCCCCCGGCGGGCGGCCGGGTGCAGTCGTTGGAGCGCGCCATCGCGCTGCTCAACGCCGTGGCGGCGAGCGCGCCGAAAGGGAGGCCCGTGGCGGAGCTGGCGGTTGAGTGCGGGCTCAACCGCGCGACCGCCTGGCGGCTGCTGGCGACCCTCGAACACCACGCGATGGTCGAACGGGATCCGCTGACCAACCGCTACACCATCGGTTCGGCCGTGACGACGATGGCGGCGACCGCGGGCATCGAGGGCCTGATCCGGCGCGCGCACCCCGTGCTGGAGCGGCTGTGCCACCAGTCGGGCGAGACCGCTAACCTGGCCGTCGCCCAGCGCCTCGGACTGACCTATGTCGACGAGGTGACCCCGCCCGTCGTGCTGACGGCACGCTGGCTGGGGCGCCAGGTACCGATCCACGCCTCCTCGGCGGGCAAGGCGCTGCTGGCCTGGCTGCCGGCCGAGGAGGTGGAGGCGATGCTCTCCGGACCCCTCGCCGAGTTCACCGAGACCACCCGCACCGACAGGGGGACCCTGCACGACGAGCTCGCCGGCATCCGCACGCAGGGATACAGCGTCAGCCTCGGCGAGCTGGAGCCGCAGCTGAACGGTGTCGCCGCTCCCGTGCTCGACGCCTGGCAGCGGCCCGTGGCCGTCGTGAGCGTGTGGGGCCCGAAGGACCGCGTTCCCGAGTCGCGGTTCGCCGAACTGGGCACGCGGGCGCGGCGGGCGGCCGAGGACATCCGGGACCTGATCGCCCCCGCGGCCGCGACGGCCCCCGCGCCCGGAGCCGCCGGGGTCAGGGGTGGCGGCAGGACGGCATGAGAGCCCAGGCCCGAAGGGTCACAGGGAGGAGGAGCCCACCGAGCGGTTCGCCGTCAGCGCCCAGATCACCCAGGCGCCGAGGCCGATCGAGACGACGGCCCACAGCGGCTGGTAGGGGAGCCACAGAAAGTTCGCGAGCAGGCTGAGCGAGGCCATCGTGACGCCCACGATCCGGGCCCACAGCGCGTCGGCGAGCAGGCCGAGGCCGGCGGCCAGGGCGACCACGCCGACCGCCAGCAGGGCCCAGCCCCACGCGGTGAGGTTGAACCGGAACACGTAGTCGTCGATCCCGGTGTAGATCTGGTCGGAGGCGACCGCGGTGATGCCCTTGAGGATGTCCAGCAGACCGTTCACGACGAGCACGACCCCGGCGAAGACGGTGCCTCCGACCGCCCAGGCGCGGGTGTGTGAGCTGTCGCCGGAAGACCCCTGAGGGGCGGGCCCCGGTGCTGTCGGCTGAGCCATCGGATGCTCCCTGGGTCGGGTGCCTCCACGCTGCTGCTCACGCGCCGCCGTGGCCATCCGGATACGGCCGAAGGGGTGAGCGGGGGCTGGTGCGAAGGGCGTCATGCCCGCGAGGTGCCTTCCGCCGCTGACAGGCCCGTCCGGGGCGCCGCCAGGCCCAGTTCGGCCAGGAGCCGTTGCCGGTGCCAGGCGGGTGGACCGAAGAGCTGCGCAGCCCCGTGGGCGCGTTTGAAGTAGCGGTGGGCGTCGGCTTCCCAGGTGATGCCGATGCCGCCGTGCAGCTGGATCATCTCGCCCGCGACCGCCGCGAGCGCCTCGGAGCAGGCCGACTTGGCGGCGGCCGCGTGGCGCGTGAGGTCCGGTGCGTCGGCGGCCGCCGCGACGGCCGCGCCCAGTGCGGCCGAGCGGGCCGACTCGACCAGCACGTAGGCGTCCGCCAGCCGGTGCTTGACGGCCTGGAAGGAGCCGATCGGGCGGCCGAACTGGACGCGCTGACCGGCGTAGGCGACCGTGCGTTCGAGGCAGTGCTCGGCCGCGCCCACCTGCTCAGCGGCCAGGGCGGTGCACGCATGGTCCAGGACGTGGGCGAGGACCCGGGCCCCGTCGCCGTCCGTCCCGATGAGCCGGCCCTCGGCCCCGTCGAACGCGAGGCGCGCCAGCGAGCGGGTCTGGTCCATGGTGACCAGTGCCTCGCGGCTCAGCCCGCCGTCCCGCGCCGCCACCTCGAAGAGTGAGACGCCCGAGCGGGTGCGGGCGGCGACGAGCACCACGTCGGCATCCGAGCCGTCGAGGACGTGTTCCTTGGCCGCGGTGATCCGCCAGTACCCTTCGGCGTGCTGTGTGGCTTCGCCGCGCAGCGCCGCCGGGTCCCAGGAGCCGTCCTCGGCCCAGGCGAGTGTGGCCACCGTCGTGCCGTCGGCGATGCCGGGCAGCAGGCGGGCGCACGCGGCGGCGTCGCCGGAGGCGAGCAGCGCGCGCACCGCCACCACGGCGGAACCGAGGCAGGGGGCGGGGCTCAGTGTCCTGCCCAGCTCCTCCAGCACCACGGCGGACTCCCGCGCCCCGCAGCCCGCCCCTCCGTACTCCTCGGGGACCAGGAGTCCCGCGACGCCGATCTGTTCGGTCAGCGGGCGCCAGGCGGCCGCGCCTTGGTGCCGCGCGAGCAGTGCCCGTACGGCGGATCGCAGCGCTTCCTGTTCCTGTGTCAGCCTCACTCGCCTGGCTCCCTTCCGCGCGGGCCGAGCGGCGCGGGCGGGCCCGACCGGCTTCCCTAACAAGTGTTTGGTAGATTAGCGTACGTCCATGAGCAGCGTCGAGGAGTTCCGAGCGGAGATACGCGGCTGGTTGCGGGCGAACCTCACCGGCGCGTTCGCCGGCCTGCGCGGCCGTGGCGGACCAGGCCGGGAGCACGAGGCCTTCGCCGAACGCCTCGCCTGGGAACGGCACATGGCCACGGCGGGCTGGACCTGCGTCGGATGGCCGGCGGAGTACGGCGGCCGGGGAGCCACCCTGGAACAACAGGTCGCCTTCCACGAGGAGTACGCCCTCGCCGACGCGCCCGCCCGGGTGGGACACATCGGTGAACAACTGCTCGGCCCCACCCTGATCGCCTTCGGCACCCCGGAACAGCGCGCCCGCTTCCTGCCCCGGATCGTCGCCGTCGACGAGCTGTGGTGCCAGGGGTACAGCGAGCCGGACGCCGGCTCCGACCTGGCCAACATCCGCACCCGGGCCGAGTGGGACGGGGCGCCAGGCTCCGCTGCGGGCGAGCCCGGCAGCGGCACGGATGGCAGCGGCAGGGGCGAGCCAGGCAGCGGTGCGGGCCAGTGGGTCGTCACGGGGCAGAAGATCTGGACCTCGCTCGCCCACGAGTCCGACTGGTGCTTCGTGCTCGCCCGCACGGAAGCCGGCTCGGCGCGCCACCGCGGCCTGTCGTACCTCCTGGTGCCGCTCGACCAGCCGGGAGTGGAGATCCGCCCCATCACCCAGCTGACCGGCACCTCCGAGTTCAACGAGGTCTTCTTCGACGGTGCGCGCACCGACGCGGCACACCTCGTCGGAGCCCTCGGCGACGGCTGGAAGGTGGCCATGGCCACGCTCGGCTTCGAGCGAGGGGTCTCCACGCTGGGGCAGCAGGTCGGGTTCCGCCGGGAGCTGGAAGCCCTCATCGATCTGGCCCGCCGCAACGGAGCGGCCGACGACCCGCTGATCCGCGACCGGATCGCCCAGGCCTGGATCGGTCTGGAGACCATACGGTTCAACGCCCTGCGGATGCTCGACGCGGTCGCGGCCGGCGCACCGGGTCCCGAGGCGTCGATCGGCAAGATCTTCTGGGCGACCTGGCACCGGCAGCTCGGCGAACTCGCGATGGATGTCCTCGGCGCCGGCGGGATGCTCGCCGACGCACCGTACGACCTCGACGACTGGCAGCGGCTCTTCCTCTTCTCACGGGCCGACACCCTCTACGCGGGCTCGAACGAGATCCAGCGCAACATCATCGCCGAACGGGTGCTCGGCCTGCCCAGGGAGGCCCGCCCTGCCGCTTCGGGCAACTGAGCGGGCCACTGAGCGACTCCGCGGCGCGCAAGGGCTGGTCACGCCGGTGCCCTCTGCTTCGCCAGGCGTGCCGGGCCGCCCGGTCGTAGCCTGGCACCGACGGCTGCGGAAGGGGCACAGGTGGAGCCGCGGGCGGCGCTGGAGCGGATCGCCTTTCTGCTGGAGCGCGCACAGGCACCGACGTACCGGGTGCGGGCCTTCCGCACGGCTGCCCAGGTACTGGCCGCGCTTCCCGCGGGGGAGACCGAGCAGCGGGCCGCCGGCGGCACGCTGGAGTCGCTGCGGGGCGTGGGGCCCAAGACCGCCCAGGTCGTACGGGAGGCGCTGGCCGGCGGCGTGCCGGGATACCTGGCGAAGCTGGAGGCCGAGGTGGCCGACGAGGCGCCGCTGCCCACGGCGGCGCGCGCTCTGCGGGCGGCGCTGCGCGGCGACTGCCATCTGCACTCCGACTGGTCGGACGGCGGCAGCTCCCTGGCGGAGATGGCGGCGACGGCCAAGGCGCTCGGCCACGAGTGGGCGGTCCTCACCGACCACTCCCCGCGGCTGACGATCGCGGGCGGCCTGTCGGCGGAGCGGCTGCGCAGGCAACTGGACGTGGTCGCGGAGGTGAACGAGCGGCTGGCTCCGTTCCGGCTGCTCACCGGTATCGAGTGCGACATCCTGGAGGACGGGACGCTCGACCAGGACGAGGAGTTGCTGGCCCGGCTCGACGTGGTGGTCGCGTCGGTGCACTCGAAGCTGCGGATGTCCGGGGACCTGATGACGCCGCGCCTGCTGCGGGCGGTCCGCGATCCACTGGTGGACGTGCTGGGCCACTGCACGGGCCGGCTGCTGTCGGGCAGGGGGCGGCCCGAATCGGAGTTCGACGCGGAGGAGGTCTTCGCCGCGTGCGCGGAGTCACGGACGGCTGTGGAGATCAACTGCCGTCCGGAGCGCAGCGACCCACCGCGCCGCCTGCTGCGGCAGGCGCTCGACGCGGGAGCGTGGTTCGCCCTCGACACCGACGCGCACGCACCCGGTCAGCTCGACTGGCAGGCGGGCGGCTGCCTGCGTGCCGTCGAGTGCGGGGTGCCGCCGGAACGGGTCGTCAACACGCTGCAGGCCGGGGAACTGCTGCACTGGACGGCCGGGAGCTGACCGCCCCTTCGAAGCCGCCTCACGTGGCCCTGACGTGCGCATGGTGGTGGTGGGCCGGTGCTCCGGGATCGGTGGGTGTGTGGCGGCCCGCCGCGTGGTCACCGGCCAGGCGTCTGATCCAGGCGCACAGCTCGTCGACCGTCTCTGGGCGGTGCCGGGACAGCGCGAGGACGGGGGCACCGCCTCGCGCGGCAGCCCCTTCCGCGACCATCCGGTCCACGTCGACGTCCACGTACGGAGCCAGGTCGACCTTGTTGACGGCCAGCAGGTCGGCGCGGGCGATGCCTGGCCCACCCTTGCGCACCACGTCCCCGCCCCCGGCCACGTCGAGGACGAACACCTGGGCGTCGACGAGGCCGGGGGAGAACGTCGCCGTGAGGTTGTCGCCTCCGCTCTCCACCAGCACCAGGTCGAGCGGTCCGACGTCGCGCTCCATGTCCTCGACAGCGATGAGGTTCATCGTGATGTCGTCCCTGATGGCCGTGTGCGGGCAGGCGCCGGTCTCCACCGCGCGGATCCTGGCCGCGGACAGGACCCCGCTGGCGCGCAGGAAGCGGGCGTCCTCGTCGGTGTAGATGTCGTTCGTCACGACACCGATCTCCAGTTCCGCGGCCATGTTCCGGCACACGGTCGCGATGAGGGAGCTCTTGCCGGTGCCCACGGGCCCGGCAACTCCGAGGCGCAGGGCTCTGCGCGGCATGTGGTCTCCAACGGGGGCTGCCATCACTGTGTCCTTACGGGGGAGGGGGTACGGGGCGGGGGGTCCAGGGCGGGCCGAGTGCCGCCAGGCCTGAGCGGAGCGTGTCGCGGAGGGACGCGTTGTCCTGGCAGAGCGCACTGATCAGGGCCGCGCCCTGGGGGAGAGGGGTCACCACGGCGTCGCCGGACAGCAACCGCGTCCGCGGGCGTGACCGTGCCTCCTGAGCGCACCACAGCGGGTCGGCGACGAGGACGGACCCCACCGCCCGGTGGCCGTGGGCGACCACGGGCGTACGACCTGCCCCGGTGCCCAGTTCGAGGTCCTGGCACAGCAGCGCACGACCGGAGCGCCGCACCCGGGTGCTCAGCCGCACGCGCCCGCCGGTCTCGCCGTGGCGGCCGAGCACCACCTCCTCCCGCATCAGCAGCGCGGCGTCGTCGGCCAGGTCCACCCGCACCTCGTTGAGGTGGTCGCAGCCACGGGCGGCGACCAGCGGCTCGGGAAGCCAGACCAGCGTCCCGCCCGTGGCGACGCTGATCCGCACGCGCGTCGTGGACACACGGCCTTCCCTGCCGGGGAGGAGCAGCGAGGGCGAGACCTCGCTGAGCACGAGGACGCTGCCGGGACCGACCTCGACCTCCAGCCGCAGTTCGTCTCCGCCGATCGGTCCCGCGGCGCCGGCCGCCACGCTCACCCGCGCGGGGACGCCCCGGTGCGCGACAGACGGTTCCCCTTCCTTGGCCCTGGTCGTGAACAGCATGAGCGGCGCCTGGGAGCGCAGCCCACTGATCCGCGTGCGCGGCCGGCCCCCGGGCCCGGGGGCCGACTCGGTGGCGACACGCGCGCACGCGCGCATACTGGTCCCGACTGCCACGGCGGTGCTCACGAGGCGAACAGCCGTTCGCTGCGGGTGGCGTGCACTTCCGCGACGACGTCCAGCAGCGGGGCCGCGGCGGCCGGCATGTCGTGCGGAGATCCGTCGCAGTGCTCGAGGGCGCGCTCGGCGAGCCGGTCCAGCGACGGGGCGATGCGGGCGAGCGCGGCGTGGGTGCGGAACGGGTCGATGCTCATGAGGCGGACGGCGGCGACCGCCGGGCCGGTCACCGACTCGTGGAGGGCCGCGAGGGCCGCGTCGAGTGGCCGCAGGCCGTACAGACCGCAGGCCGCACCGAGAACGAGCGGCTGATGCGGGGCGCGCGGAAGCCGTTCCAGAAGGGGGTGGTGTGCCATGCCCGTCAGCAGGCGGTGCAGCTGGCGGCCGAGCTGCCGAGAGGTCTCCCGCTGTGCGGGAGAAGGCGTCCTGGCATCCAGCTCGGCGTCCAGGACCTCCAGTTCCGGCAGCGGATCGGGGTCGCGCGCAGCCCGGCAGGATCTGGCGGCGAAGGCGGCCAAGACCAGGCCGACGGTGCGGGCCCGGCCTTCGAGGAAGGACTCCAGGCTCTGGGCGTCGCGGACCCGCCCCGTCCTGACGGACTCCTCGAGGCCGCCCGAGTGGGCGTAGCCGCCGGCGGGGAGGCGGCCGTCGGCGAACAGCAGGAGGGCGGCTCGGGCGGTCATCGGTGAGGGCCGCTCAGTAGAGGAAGTAACGCTGGCTCATGGGGAGTTCGGTGAGCGGTTCGTGGTCGACGAGTTCGCCGTCGATGTGGACGGAGAAGGTGTCGGGGTCCACGTCGATTCGCGGCAGCGCGTCGTTGCGGGGCAGATCCGCCTTGGTGCGGCCCCTGACGTCCCGGACCGCGACGAGCGGCCTGTGCACCGCGAGCCGGTCCGCGAGGCCGTCCTCGACGGCGGCCGACGAGACGAAGGCGACGCTGGTGGCCTGGGCCGCTCTCGTGTGGGAGTTGTAGCCCAGGCGGGGCAGGACGGGCTGCGGGGTGGGCACCGAGGCGTTCGGATCGCCCAGCAGCGCGACGGCGGCCATACCGCCTTTGAACACCGACGTCGGTTTGATCCCGAACAGCGGCGGTTCCCACAGCACGAAGTCGGCCAGCTTGCCCGGCGCGATCGAACCCACCTCGTGGTCGAGACCGTGGGTGACGGCAGGGCAGATGGTGTACTTCGCGACGTACCGCTTGGCCCGCTCGTTGTCGGCCCGGCCGTCACCGGGCAGCGGGCCGCGGAGGTTCTTCATAGCGTGGGCCGTCTGCCAGGTGCGCAGCACCGTCTCGCCCAGCCGGCCCATGGCCTGCGCGTCCGAGGACATCGTGGAGATGGCTCCGATGTCCTGCAGGATGTCCTCGGCCGCGATCGTCGACGCGCGTACCCGGGACTCGGCGAAACCGAGCTCGGCGGGGATCCGCGGGTTGAGGTGGTGTGCGACGAGCACCATGTCGAGCTGTTCGTCGGCGGTGTTGACGGTGAAGGGGCGGGTCGGGGTCGTCGAGGAGGGCAGCACGTTGCGTTCCCCGGCGATCCGGATGATGTCCGGGGCGTGGCCCCCGCCCGCGCCCTCGGTGTGGAAGCTGTGGAAGGTACGGCCCGCCACCGTGCGCAGCAGGTCGTCCACGAAGCCGGCCTCGTTGAGGGTGTCGCTGTGGATGGCGACCTGGACGCCGGAGGCGTCGGCCACCGTCAGGGCGGCGTCCACCACGGCCGGGGTGGCGCCCCAGTCCTCGTGGACCTTGAGGCCTGCCGCGCCCGCGCGCAGCTGTTCCCACAGCGCTTCCTCGTTCACGGTGGTACCGCGGCCGAGGAAGGCCACGTTGACGGGCCAGGGGTCGAAGGCCTCGAACATGCGCTCAAGCCACCAGGCGCCCGGTGTGGCCAAAGTGGCCTTCGAGCCGTCCGTCGGCCCGCTGCCGCCCCCGACCAGGGTGGTCACCCCGGCCTCCAGGGCGACGGGGCACATCGCGGGCGACACGAAGTGGACATGGGTGTCGATGGCTCCGGCCGTCATGATCAGGCCGACGCCGTTCATCAGCTCCGTCGAGGGGCCGATGACCAGATCCGGGTGCACGCCGTCCATGGTGTCGGGGTTTCCCGACTTGCCGACGGCGACGAAGCGGCCGTCCCGGATGCCGACATCGGCCTTGACGACGCCCTGGTGGTCGAGCACCACCACGCCGACGATGACGAGGTCCGGCGTCCCCTGGGAGCGCGGAGTGTGCGACTGGCCCTGCGACTCACGGCCGGACTTGCCGCCGCCGAAGACGACTTCGTCGCCGCCGACGCACCTGTCCTCCTCGATCTCGATGAACAGGTCCGTGTCCGCGAGCCGGAGGCGGTCGCCCGTGGTCGGGCCGAGCGAGGCGACGTACTCCTCGCGCGTGATCTCAGTCATCCAGGTTCCCCTCGCACTCGCCTCGGAAGCCCGCCGCGATCCGCCGCCCGGCGAACGGGACGAGGGCCACGTCCGCCGTAGTGCCGGGGTCGAAGCGCGTCATCCCTCCGGCCAGGAGGTTCAGGTGCTTGCCCCAGGCGGCTTCGCGATCGAACTCCAGCGCCGGGTTGGCCTCGGCGAAGTGGTAGTGGGACCCCACGGTGATCGGCCGGTCGGCGGTGTTGACCACGCGCACCGTGGTCACCTCCCGGCCGGCGTTGAGCACCACAGGGCCCTCTCCGTAGCGGATCTCCCCCGGGACTCCGGGAGAGGCGGCGGTGTTGGCGCCCGGCTGGGTGGCGCCGACCGGGGCGCCCTTTCCCGACCCCAGCGGGACCTGTTCGCCGGACCCTGGACGTTTGCGCGAGTCGGGGCTCACTGGATCGGCTCCGGGACCGTCAGCAGCTTGGTGCCGTCGGGGAAGGTCGCCTCGACGTGCACCTGGTGCAGCATCTCGGGAACGCCCTCCATGACGTCGTCCCGGCTCAGCACCGCGCGGGCGGCGCTTTGCAGATCGGCCTTCATCCGGCCGTCCCGTGCGCCCTCCAGGAGGAACTGCGAGATCACCGCTGTGGCCTCCGGCAGGTTGAGCCGCAGCCCACGGGCCCGGCGCTGCCGTGCCACCTCGGCAGCGGTGTGGATCAGGAGGCCCTCCTGCTCCTTGACCGTCAACAACATCGTCGAAAGACCCTCCGAACCGGCCGTCACTCCGCCATGGACGACGAGAACCCGCTTAGCGGGGCAAACCGTACTGGCGCCCGGGGTGGTCTCCGAACAGACACAGGGCACCTTGCGCGGAGATTCCCCCCGTGAGCCCTGTGTGGACGCGCACGCGGGCGACGCGTGCGGGGCCGGTCCTCAGCTGTCGCTGCCGCCGCCGCTCGCTGTGGAGGAACTGGCGGTGGCGTGCCGCAGGCTGTCGCAGGAGTGCTGGGCCTCCTCGGTCAGCCGTGTCGCCTCGGCGAGGAGGATGCCGTAGGGCCGCGAGGGATCGCCCAGCGGCAGCGAAGTGTCCTCGGTGCGCTCGACGAGCCGGGCGCGCTTGTCCTGGGCGGTCTTGGCCGCCTCGCACAGCTCCTCGGCCTGGTCGGTCAGGTGCTCCTCGTCGATCGCGCTGAACCGGTCGGTGATGTCGGCGAGGGCCTCCAGCAGGTCGGCGTAGTCGCGCAGGAAGCCGTCGCGGTCGGTGCCCGTCTCGTCCTGCGGCCACTGGTAGAGCGTGCGGGTGAGGGAGGCGGTCTGGTGGGCGACGCGTTCGAGCGCGTCGATCACCTCCCGATAGCCGTCGAAGGTCTTGTGGCGGCGGTTGTGCGGGAGGAACCTGCGCGGGTTGTAGTAGCGCCCCTCGACGGTGGCGCGCAGAGCCGCCCGGGTCTGGCTGACCAGCGCGGTGGCGTCGGCGGCACGCCGACGCCACCGCTGGGCCTCGTCCTCGTCCGTCACCTCCACGTCACGCAACTGACGCTCCGGACCTGGGACGGCCGCGCCGGCACGGAAGGCGGAACACGGATTCGGCACCTCCGCCGCCGCCCCCGGGCACACCCCCGGTCGCCTCGGCGCGCCCGGGGGTGGTGGCGGCATTGCGTGACGTGGTCACAGCTGGGAGAGGCCACGCCAGCCGTGCGGGTCCACCCCGCCGGGCACCGGTGCCTGCGGGTCGTAGGGGGCGCGGGTGAAGACGAACGAGCCCAGGTCCAGGTGGCTGACCGAACCGTCGGGACGCCGTACCGCCTCCAGGCGCTCTCCGGCGTAGTACCCCTCAAGACCCGTCCAGGTGCCGTCGTCCTCGGGCCTGAACAAGGAGCGCCGACCGGTGCCCGACAGCGGCCCCAGTTCGAGTGCGCCACCCGCCCGCAGGCGCACCCCGATCACCTGGGTCCCCCAGTACCAGGGCCCTGCCACCTCCAGCAGCACGGGATCGACCTCGGGCAGGGGGCGCCACGGCTCGGGGAAGAGGGGCTCCGCGTCCGCCACCGTCCGGACCAGATCGGCGGCCACCGTCTCGACGGCGGGCCCCGAGGTGCAGTTGGCGAGGACCACCGCCGCCAGGTCCTCCTCCTCACACGTCCACAGCGCCGCGAGATAGCCCGGTAGCGAACCCGAGTGTCCGGACAGGGAGCGGCCGTGCTGCCGCGTGAGGGCCAGGCCCAACCCGTAGGTACGGCCCCAGTCCCCGGCCGCGGCCGGCGCGTGGGGCACCCGCATCTCCCGGAGGGACTCGACGCACAGGACGCGCTCGTCGCCGCGCAGCAGGAAGCCCGCGAACCGGGCGAGATCGGCGGTGGTGGACCACAGCTGGCCCGCGGCCGCCATCAGGCCCAGGTCCTGGGCGGGCTCCGCCTGGAGCACGTCCGCCCAAGGGTGCACTGCCCAGCCCCTGGCGTACGTTTCCTCGGGCCGCGGCCCCGTCCTGTGCAGCCCCAGTGGGGTGAGTACCTCCCGTCGCAGCACCTCGTGCCAGGGCGCGCGGCGGACGGCTTCGACGAGCGAGCCGAGCAGGGTGTACCCGGGGTTGGAGTAGTGATGGCGGTGCCCCGTCGGATGCTTGAGCGGCTGGTCGCCCAGCACGTCGGACAACTCGGGGCGCAGCGTCGCCGGGCTCCGCTCCCACCAGGGCCCCGGCGTCTCGGCGGCGAGGCCACCGGTGTGCGAGAGCAACTGGGCGAGCGTCACGTGGCCGACGCCGGTGCCCGGCAGATGCCGCTCCAGCGGGTCGGAGAGAGCGAGCACGCCTTCGTCGCGCAGCCGCATGACCAGGACAGCGGTGAACGTCTTGGTGATCGACCCGATGCGGTACTGGGTGTTCTCGTCGGGCCCGTCCTCACCGACGCCGCTCCTGGCTCCCGTCCACACGAGCTCCCCGCCCCGGGCCACGGCCGCTGCCAGCGAGGGCGCCCGCCCCTGTGCCTGCGCCGTGGCCAGGCGGTGGGACAGCGCCCGCCGGGTGAGGGGGAGCAGCTCTTCGTACGGGTGGCGGGAGGGGACGTCAGTGGTCTCACGCGGTTCGGTCATGTCCCCAGTTCATCCCATGCGCGACCCGAGCCCGTACCCGCCCCGGGCGTGCGGGGGAGCGGCGCCGGGGAGCGGCGTGACGTCGAGGTCCGTCCCGCTCGCGGACTTGAGGAAATGCGGACTTGAGAACATGAGGACGACGCGCCCGCGGGCGGCGCGATGGGAAACGGCGCGGGGCCGGCCCGCACATCGGAGGTCATGGTGGACAACGGCGCGGCACACACCCCGGCGTCGGGCGTACTGGCACAGCTGACGGAACTGCTGCCTCAGCTGCCCGCTGACGGGGGAGGGACGCTGTGGCGACTCGACCGCCCGGGCCGCCAACTGGACGCCAACCTGGTGCGTCTGGCGCCGGGCGCCGAGGTCGGCGCCTTTGTCGAACCCGATCTGGACGTGCTGTTGTACGTCACGGACGGAAGCGGCCGGCTGGAGACCGACAGCGGCACGGAAACCCTGCGGGCCGGTTCGGTCGTGTGGCTGAGCCACGGCAGCCGCCGGGCCCTGTCGGCCGGCGAGCGGGGGCTGATGTACCTCAGCGTCCATCGCCGCCGTCCGGGCCTCGCCATCGGGCGGCCCGGCGGCGGGGCAGGAGAGGCAGGCGAGGCCGCCTGCCTGCTCAACCGGGTCTGCGACGCGTGCGGGCGGCTCGCCACGGAGCGCGACGCGCGGTTTTGCTACCGGTGCGGCGAGCCGCTGCCCGAGGACTGAGGGCCGCCACCGGAAGCAGAGCCTGAGCAGGCGCGATGTGTCCCGCCGGGCGGTGCGCTTCAGCGGCGGATGAGGCCGAGGTTGGCCGCGGCGGCCACGGCGGCGGTGCGGGAGTCGACGTCCAGCTTGGCGTAGATGCGCGCCAGATGGGACTTGACGGTCCCCTCGGTGAGGTGGAGCCGCCTGCCGATGTGCTGGTTGGACAGCCCTTCGGCGACCAGGCTGAGGACCTCGGTCTCGCGCTGGGTGAGAGAGCTGCCGGGGGTGCGCATCCGTTGCATGATCCGTTCGGCGACGGCCGGGGCGAGCGCGGTGCGGCCCGCGGCAGCCGTCCGTACCGCGTCGGCGAGATCCTCGGGCGGGGCGTCCTTGAGGAGGTAGCCGGTGGCGCCCGCCTCGATGGCGGGCAGGGTGTCGGCGTCAGTGCCGTACGTGGTGACGACGAGGACCCTGGGTGCGCCGGGTCGGGCCGTGATCGCCGCGGTGGCCGCGGCGCCCGTCATCCCCGAGCCGAACTGCAGATCCATCAGGACGACGTCGATCCCGCCCTCGGCGGCGCGGGCGACCGCGTCCTCGGCGGTGGCGGCCTCGGCGGCGACGACGAAGTCCGGTTCGGTCTCCAGGACGGCGCGCAGGCCGGCCCGCACCACGGGGTGGTCGTCGGCGAGCAGCAGGCGGATGGGGCTGTCGGTCATCGGTGCGCCTCGTCGTCGCGGGGGGATGCGGTGTCGGTGGGGAGCTGGGCGGCCAGGGCGGTGCCGTGCCCGGGGGTGGACTCGACGATGAGGGTGCCGCCGAGCGCGTGCAGGCGTGCGCGCATGGCAGGCAGCCCGTAGCCGCCCGCGTCGGCGCCGGAGGCGGGTGCTTCCAGCGGGTCGAAGCCGATCCCGTCGTCGACGACGTCCACGGCGACGCGGTCCCCGAGGTAGCTGAGGGTGACCTCGGCGCGGCCGGCCCGGGCGTGGCGGGTCGTGTTCGACAGTGCCGACTGGGCGATCCGCAGCAGCGCGACCTCGTGCGGGGTGGACAGGGGCACGGGCCGGCCCGTGAGGTGGAAGCGGACCGTCAGCGGGTGGCGGGTCGAGGTGGTGGCACACAGCCGTTCGAGCGCCCCGGCCAGCGTGCCGCCCTCCAGCGCGGGCGGGGCCAGCGCGGCGACGAAGCGGCGGGCCTCGGCGAGATTGTCCACGGCGGCCTGACGGGCCTGACCGACATAGCCGACGGCGGCCTCCGCCTGACCCGGCAGTGCCCGCTCGGCCGCGCGCAGGAGCAACTGGATGCTGGAGAGCCCCTGCGCGAGGGTGTCGTGGATCTCCCTGGCGAGACGTTCGCGCTCTTCCAGGACGCCCGCCGTGTGCTGGGCGGCGGCCAGGTCGGCCCGGGTGGCGGTCAGCTCCTCGATCAGCTGTCGGCGCCGTTCGCTCTCGCGGTACAGGGCCTGGTATCCCCACACCACGGCCACCGCCACCGCCGCTCCCAGGGCGGGGCCGATCGCGACCGCCGCTGTGAGACCTCCCCGGTGCCCCGCGAAGGCACCGACCGCGGCCGCGGTGGTGACGACGACCGCGAGCAGCCCGGCGCGCCGGGACAGCAGGTGGAGCTGGAGGAAGAACAGCGGGAAGGCCAGATAGACCGCGTCGGCGGCCAGCACCAGCAGCACCAGCCACACGGCGCCCACGACGGCCAGCCAACCGGCGGCCGCCCAGCGGGACCGGCTGAACACCGGCAGGAGCGGTCCCGCCGCGTACACAAGACCGAGCACGGCGGCCACGGCGATGACGGCCACCGCGTCCGGCGCGCCGTCGGCCACGGCACGGACGGCGGTCAGCGCGAGAAGGCCGAGGACGAGCAGGTGCAGGCACCAGGTCAGGGCCCGGGTGGTGGGGGTCAGCTCATTCACGATCACTCCAGCCTACGAACATCGCCCGCCGGCGGCCTCTGTCGAAAGAGGGAACCGGGCCGCCACCTTTCGCCTCGCGAAGTGGGGTCCTGCGCGCGATGCCCCACGGGTGGGGGAGCGGCGACGGTGGAGACCTCCTCGATTCCACCGTACGAAGGGCAGCTGAAGACGTGTTTGTCGCCTGGAGGGACCTCCGGTTCGCCAAGGGGCGGTTCGCCCTGATGGGTACCGTGATCGTGCTCATCACTCTGCTGGTCGGGCTGCTGTCGGGACTGACCGCCGGGCTGGGACAGCAGAACATCTCCGCGATCACCGGCCTGTCCGCCGACAGGATCGCGTTCGACGAGCCCGGTGACGGCAAGGACCTGTCCTACTCCCACTCCACCGTCACCCGCGACCAGTGGCGCAGGTGGGCCGACGCGCCCGGTGTCACCAGCGCGGAGCCGCTGGGCATCACCACCACCAAGGCCACCGCGGGCAAGGCGAGCGCTGGGGTCTCCGCCTTCGGCGTCCAGCCCGGCTCCTCGCTGGCCCCCGACAGCACCAGGATCGACGACCACTCGGCCGTGCTGTCCACCACCGCCGCCGAGGAACTCGGCACGAAGAAGGGCGACACCTTCTCCGTCGCCGGGCACGAGCTGACCGTCTCCGCCGTGCGGGGTGAGGCCTCCTTCAGCCACACCCCGGTCGTCTACACCAGCCTGCGGACCTGGCAGCGGATCGCTCCGCCCACCGCGGAGAAGACCGACACCCCCACGGCCACCGTCGTCGCCCTGCACACCGACTCCGGTGCGGATGTCCAGGCCGTCGACCAGCAGGCCGGTACCAGGACGGTCTCGCGGGACGACTCGCTGTCCGCGATCGGCTCCTACACCTCCGAGAACGGTTCGCTGCAACTGATGCGCGGATTCCTCTTCGCCATCTCGGCGCTGGTCATCGGTGCCTTCTTCACCGTGTGGACCATCCAGCGCAGCGGCGACGTCGCCGTCTTGAAGGCCCTCGGCGCCTCCACGGGCAACCTCCTGCGCGACGCGCTCGGCCAAGCCGTCGTCCTGCTGACCGGCGGCACGCTGATCGGCACCACCTTCGCGGCCGCTGTCGGCGCCGCCGTCTCCGGCTCAGCCGTGCCGTTCGCCCTCACACCCGCCACCGTGCTCGTCCCCGCGGCCGTGATGATCGCGCTCGGCGCGCTGGGGGCCGGCCTGTCCATCCGCCGCATCACCTCCGTCGACCCGCTGACCGCCCTGGGGAGCGCCCGATGAGTCTGCACCTGAACGACGTCACCCTCACCTACCCCGACGGGGACGGCCGCCTGACCGCACTGGACCGCGTCAGCATGCACGTGCCGGAGGGCAGCCTGACCGCGGTCGTCGGCCCCTCGGGCTCCGGCAAGTCCAGCCTGCTCGCCGTCGCCGCCACCCTCATCACGCCCGACTCGGGGACGGTCACCGTCGACGGCACCACCACCGCGGGGATGAGCCGGGGCGCACTGACCGAGCTGCGCCGGCACAAGATCGGCATCGTCTTCCAGCAGCCCAACCTGCTGCCGTCCCTCACCGCCGCAGAACAGCTCCAGGTGATGGCGCAGCTGGACGGCCGCTCCCCTGGCAAGGCCCGCCCCAGGGCGAGGGAACTGCTCGACGCCGTCGGCCTGGCCGACCAGGCGGACCGCCGCCCCCACCAGCTGTCCGGCGGCCAGCGCCAGCGCGTCAACATCGCGCGCGCCCTGGTCAACGAGCCGACCGTGCTCCTGGTCGACGAGCCGACCAGCGCCCTCGACCACGAGCGCGGCGCCGCGGTCATCGACCTGATCACCCGGCTCACCCACCGGCAGGCGACCGCCACCGTGCTGGTCACCCACGACCGGGCCCACCTCGGCGCCGTGGACCGGATCGCCGAGGTGCACGACGGACGCCTCGGCACACCCGCCCCGGCCGACTGACCGCCGCGCGACGCCCCTCCTCGGCCGACCGACCGCCGCGCGGCGCGCCCCTGCCGGCCGCCGCTTCGGCTGCCCGGTACGGCCGGGGTCCCGCGGCCATCCGCGGAGGTGCTCTGAGAGCATCTACGCGAAGACGGACACCGCCGGCTCGGCCCCTGCGCCGGCCGGCGGTCGCCCACCGGCCCAGGCACACGCACGGAGGGAACAGTGAGGGACACGCCTTCGCCCTCCGCCGTCCCGGCGCTGACGACGATGCGGGCGAGCCGCTGGTTCACCGGCGCGCCTGTCACCGACGAGGAGCTGCGCCAGGTACTGGAGGCGGGCCGGTGGACCGGGTCCGCGCGCAATCGGCAGCCGTGGCGGTTCGTCATCGTGCGCAACCGCCCCGTTCGGCGAAGGCTCGCCGAACTCGGCTCCTACGCGGGCCACCTGGCGGCAGCCCCCCTGGTGATCGCGCTGGCCGTCGACGAGGTGGCGGGAGGCGAGGACGCCCAGTTCGACGCGGGCCGCGCCGCGCAGAACATGATGCTCGCCGCCCACCTCCAGGGCCTGGGGAGCTGCCCCGCGTCCTTCTTCCCCGCCGCGCACGCCGACGAGGCCGGCGCCCTGTGCGAGGTCGCGCACCCCTGGCGCATCCGCACCGCCCTCTCCCTCGGGCACCCCGCGCCCAAGCCCCCCGGCACCTCAGCGATCCCCACCGGACGGCTGCCGCTGAGCGAGCTCGTCAGGTGGGTCACCTGAGCCGGCCCGCGGCCGTGTCGCGGCGCCGGGGGCCGGGGTGCGCCCGCCTGCCGCGTCGCATGCGGCCCGCAGAGCGCCGAAGCGGGCGGGACCGGCCAGTCCCAGGTGGTAGAGGTGCAGTTCGGCGGCGCCGGCCTCGGCCAGCGCCAAGACGTAGGAGCCGATGTCCGGCACGGGATCTGCCGCCACCGCGGTGACGTAGCTGCCGACGGCGACCCGCTCGGGGAGTGCGGCGCGGGCCGCGGCCACGGCCCGTGTACTCGCGTGGGTGGGCGCCCAGTTCTGGAGGACGACGGCGTCGGTCTCGGCGGGCGCCGCCGGTGTGAGACCGGGCAGCGCGCCGGTGGCCCACGGGTCCATGGATCCGTGCAGGACGGTACGGACACCCGGCGGGACGCGCTCCAGCACCGCCCGGCGCAGCGCGTCGCTCGACGCCTGCCGGGTGGCCAGGAGCGCCCCCCGCATGCCGGCGGGCAGCCCGTCGTCGGTGAGGGTGAGGTCTCCCGCGCTGATCAGCTCACGCACGCCCGCGCGCAGGCGGGCGCGGACGGCGGCGGGCTCGAAGCCGCGCT
The DNA here is from genome assembly GCF_003323715.1 of Streptomyces diacarni. GTDB lineage: Bacteria > Actinomycetota > Actinomycetes > Streptomycetales > Streptomycetaceae > Streptomyces > Streptomyces diacarni. The sequence continues at coordinate 301,145 of NZ_QOIN01000039.1, read as the reverse complement.
CCGTCCAGCCCGCCGCGCAGTCCGCGCAGCAGCAGACCGACAGCAGCCGTGCGACGGCCGGAGCCCACACGCCGTCGGTCTTCTCGTGCTGGTGCTGGTGGACCGCGCCGAGCGGCCCGCACGCCTCCAAAATCACCGAGGACAGGTGGAGGCCGCGGACCGCTTCTGCGGTCACCGTGGCGGCGTAGGTCCGCACAGCGGGCCGCGAAGGGCACAGCGCCCACGGATAGATCTCGCCGAAGCAGTTGTGCACGGCGGCGGAGGGGTGGGCCTCGCCGAGCCGGGAGCTGTGGGTGAGCACGATCCATCCGGCCGCCGCGATCCCGGCCTCGCCCAGCGCGCGGACGGCCTCGCCGCCGCTGTCCGCGCCGCTCCCGGTTCGCGCCCACTGCGGCCAGGCCGGGGCCGCCGGCGTCAGCTCGGCCCCCTGCCAGACGTGCGGGCGCAGCGGACGGTACAGGGCCGCGTGCCGGGCCACGACAGAGGTGCCGTGCGGCGACCAGGGTGTCGCCGCACGCGTGCTGTGGTACGCCAGCGCCACCGCGACCTCGTCCAGTCCCAGCGTGCTCGCCCGGGCGGTGAAGTCCGGATCGCCGAGGACGTCCCAGGGGTAGGCGTATCCCGTCACTTTCATCACGTGGCGGCCCTTTCTGCGCGGCCGGGCGGGAGGCCCGGCACCCGTACGGTCCATGGTGGGCGCGGGGTCCGGTTCACCACCGGGCGATGTTCGGTTCGAAGCCGGGGACGTACCGCCGCATGTAGGTGGTGTCGTCGCGCTTGGTGAGCCCGCACCGCACGTAGTTCTCGTGGGCTCTCGCCAGCGCGTCGGGGTCGATCCGGACGCCGAGCCCCGGGGTCTGCGGCACCCGCACGGCACCGTCGCGGAACTCCAGCGCGCCGGGCGCGATGACGTCCGCCGTCTTCCACGGCCAGTGGGTGTCACAGGCGTACGTCAGGTGCGGGGTGGCGGCGGCGACGTGCACCATCGCGGCGAGGCTGATGCCCAGGTGGCTGTTGGAGTGCATGGACAGGCCGACGCCGAAGCTCTCACACGTGGTGGACAGCGCCTGGGCGGCGCGCAGCCCGCCCCAGAAGTGGTGGTCGGTCAGCAGGACACCGACCGCCCGGGCCCGGAAGGCCGGTTCGATGTCGTCGACGCCGACCAGGCACATGTTGGTGGCCAGGGGCATGGGTGCCGCGTCGGCGACCCGCGCCATGCCCTCGATACCCGGCGTGGGGTCCTCCAGGTACTCCAGGACGCCGTCGAGTTCCCTCGCCACCTCGATGGCCGTCGCGGATGTCCACGCCGCGTTGGGGTCGAGGCGGACGGGCGCGCCGGGGAAGGCGTCGGCCAGCGCCTGGACCGCCTCGCTCTCCTGCTCGGGCGGAAAGACGCCGCCCTTGAGCTTGAGCGAACCGAAGCCGTACTCGTCGGCCATGTGGCGCGCCGAGGCGACCAGTTGCTCATGTGTACGGATCTCACCCCAGTGATCGGCGCCCGTCGTCCGGCCGGCGTCGCGGTGCGCGCCGTACTTGTAGAAGAGGTAGGCGGAGAACTCGACGCTCGTGCGGGCCGCACCGCCGAGCAGGTCGGTGACCGGGCGGCCCAGACAGTGCCCCTGGGCGTCCAAGCAGGCCACCTCGAAGAGGGAGAAGACGCTGGAGAGGGTCTTGCGCAGGGAGAACCCGCCGATCAGGCCGTGCTCGTCGGTGAGCACGGTGCCGGCGAGGGCGCGGGCCACTGTCCTGTGCAGCCCCGGCAGGTCGAACACGTCGTGTCCGGCGAGCAGCGGGAGCACCTTGCGCACCTCGCCGAGGAACGCGGCGTCGCCGTAGGACTCGCCGAGCCCGGTCACGCCGTCCTCGCAGCGCAGTTGGACGACGCTGCGCAGGGCGAACGGCTCGTGCACCCCCATCACGTTGAGCAGCGGGGGGTCGGCGAACGCGACCGGTGTCAGTACCGCTTCGAGGATCTTCACGGCGGTCACAGTCCCTTCAAGACGCGGTACCCGTTCTCGACGAGGTGCCGCAGTCGCTCGATCTGCTCCTCGGTCGGGTCGACCAGCGGCGGCCGTACCGGGCCCGTCCCATCGCCCCGCAACCGCGCCGCCGCCTTGACCAGGGAGACGGCGAAACCGGGCGCTTCGTCCCGCAGGGCCACGAAAGGAAGGTAGAACCCCCGCAGCAGGGCCTGGGTGACGGCGCTGTCGCCCTCGGCCAGCGCGCGGTGGAAGCGGTGGGCGATCTCCGGGGCGAAGCAGTGCACCGCCGAGGAGTAGCGGGTGACGCCGATGGCGCTGTACGCGTGCGCGGACACCTCGGCGGTCGGCAGCCCGTTGAAGAAGCAGAAGCGCTCGGCCCGCCGGGTGCCGACCGACCGTACGGCCGTGATGACGCGGTGCATGAGCTCGACGTCGCCGAAGCCGTCCTTGAGGCCGACCACCGAGGGGACGCCGAGCAGGGACACCGCGGCCGACTCGGTGAAGATCCCGGTGGAGCGGTGGTAGACGATCACGGGGGTCGACGTGTCCGCCACGGCGTACCTGACGAAGTCCACCAGGCCCTCGGGCGGCCCCGAGACCAGGTAAGGCGGCAGGAGCAGCACGCCGTCGGCCCCGCCGTCGGCCGCGGCGGCGACCGCCGCGCGGGCAGTGGCCGCTCCGCCTCCCGCCCCCACCCATACGGGCACGCGCCCGCGCACCACCTCGCGCGCCCGTGCCAGTACCGCGGCGTGCTCGGCGGGCGAGAGCGAGCTGAACTCGCCCGTCCCGCAGGCCACGAACAACGCGCCGGCTCCCGCCTCGACGTGTCGTTCCACGTTCTGGGCGAAGGCGTCCAGGTCGAGGGAGAGGGTGTCGGAGAAGGGAGTGAGGGGGAATGCCAGGAGCCCTTCGAGCGGGGCCGGGGGCTGTGCCATCGGTTCCTGCTCCTTTCGTGGACGAGGAGGTGCCGCGAGCCGGGGCGCCGTACGGGGCCTGCCGGGCAGCGCGGGACGTGTCGGGCCGCGTCGTGGGCCGTGTTGTCGCGCGGAGCGGGTCAGGCCGGAAGGCGGGTCTCCTCGGGGCCCGGCTCCGCTGTGCCGGGGGTGTCGTCGTCTCCCAGGACCTCCATGAGCTCTTCGGCGGCTTCGCTGCGCTCGGGAGCGAGGGCGCCGAGACCCGTGTACAGCACGAGGGACACCAGCACCGGCGTGGCCACCAGCCAGGTCTGCGAGGTGTCGATGACGTAGTAGACGAGCCCGTAGCCGAGGAGTCCGCCCGCCCAGGAGGTGAGTGCCGCGCGCGGGCCGCAGCGGCGGAACCAGGGGAGCATGCCGAGCAGCAGCGGGATGGAGATCGGACCCATCAGTGCCGCCACCCAGTTGACGACGAGTTGGAGCACGCCGCCGAGGTTCTGGGCCTGCGTGGCGACGGCCATGGTCAGCACGACGAAGGAGACCGTCGTCACGCGCGCCGCGAGGAGGCCTTGCGGCGGGGTCCACGCCCGTGCCTTGCGGGACATCACCGGGATCATGTCGCGGGTGATGACGGCGGAGATCGCGTTGGCGTCGGAGGAGACCATCGCCATGGTGTGCGAGAAGATGCCGGCCAGTACGAGGCCGATGAGCCCGGGCGGCAGGAACGTGGTCGTCATGATCGCGTAGGAGTTGTCGGGGTTGTCGACGTCGGGGACGAGCAGCGGAGCGGCGAACATCGGGAACATCAGCACCAGGGGCCACAGCAGGTAGAGCCCGGCGGAGAGCCGGGCGCTCCGCCGGGCCGCGTGGGTGTCGGGCGCTGCCATGTAGCGCTGCGCCAGGTTCCACATGCCTCCGTTGTATTCCAGGGTCTTCACCAGGACGTAGACCATCAGGAAGAGGCCCGTGTACTTCGGCGTCGTCGGGTCGACGTGTCCTGCGGGAAGCTTGTCCCACATCGTCCACAGCGCCGAGACACCGCCGAGCTTGCCGAGCACGACGACGAGCATCACGATCGCGGCGACCGCCTGGATGATGAACTGGCCCAGTTCGGTCAGGGCGTCGGCCCACAGCCCGCCGACCGTGCAGTAGAAGAGCGTGATCACGCCGGTGACGAGGATGCCGACGTTGTAGTCGATCCCGGCGAAGACGTGCAGCAGGGTGGCGACCGCGAACCACTTCGCGGCGATGTCGAAGATCTTCAGCAGGCTGCCGCTCCAGGCCAGTGCCTGCTGGGTGGTCACGTTGTACCGCATGGCCAGGTACTCGAGCGGGGAGGCCACACCCAGTTTCGAGCGCAGCCGGTTCCAGCGCGCCGCGAACAGCCAGCTGCCGATGCCGACGCCCACCCCGATGCTGGCGAAGCCCCAGAAGTAGACCGTGACACCTGTGGTGTAGGCGACCGAGGCGTAGGCGACGAACAGCACCGCGCTGTAGCCGGACATGTGGTGCGAGATGCCGGCCAGCCACCACGGCATGCGTCCGCCCGCGGTGAAGAAGTCCTTCACGTTCCCGACTCTTTTGTGCGACCACCAGCCGATGAGGACCATCAGCCCGAAGTACGCACACATCACTGTCCAGTCAAACGAGTGCACCTCTCTGGCTCCCCTCCGTGTCCATCATTACGATGTGTTTCACGTACATGAATGCCATCTCACGTGCCGACGTGGTTCAGTGCTATGAATTTGTTCGGGGAACGTAATATGGTCGCTCCAGCGCGTCAACGGTCCCGACGCACCACCGCGGAGTCGGCCGTACCGGCGCCAACGGGACGAGGAGGGGCACGAATGCTGCGGCATGACGACGCGTCAGCGGCGGGCGGCGCGGCACCGGCGGGCGCAACGCCCACCGAACCGTCCGGAGTCAAGTCCGCCTGGCGGACGGTGGAACTCCTGGAGGCGTTCGCCGCGGGAGACGTCTGGCTCTCCCTGTCGGACCTGCACGCCAGCACCGGCTTCCCCCGCTCCAGCCTGCACGGGCTGCTGCGCACGCTGCTCGACGCAGGCTGGCTCGAACAGGACGGCGGCACCGCCCGCTACCGGCTCGGCATCCGCGCCCTGAAGTGCGGAACCGCCTACCTGGACCGGGACGCCGTCGTCCCGTTCGCCACCGAGGTACTGGAACAGGTCCGCGAACGGACCGGCTACACCGCCCACTTCGCCCGGCGCAACGGCGACGAGATCGTCTACCTGGAGACCCGCGAGGCCCAGCGCTCCACCCACCTGGTCTCGCGCGTGGGCCGCTCCCTGCCCGTCCACGCCACCGCGCTGGGCAAGGCCCTCCTCGCCGAGCTGACCCACGACGAGGTCGAAGCCCTCCTGCCCGCGACGCTGCCCGCCCTCACGCCCCGGACCCTCACCTCGCGAGAGGCGCTGCACTCCGCGTGCGCCCGCTCCAGAGAGCTCGGATACGCCTCGGAGAACGAGGAGGGCACGCCGGGCATCCGCTGCGTCGCCGCCGTGATCCCGTACCGCATCCCGGGCACCGACGCGATCAGCTGCTCCATGCCCGTGGACCGGACCGACGACGCGGAGACCCGGCGGGTTGGCGAACTGCTGGCCGAAGCCACCGCACAGCTCGCCGGCCGCCTGCGTCGCGAAGGCATCCGCTGACACGCCCCGTCCCCTCCCGCAGCACTCCGCGCACATGCCGAGACGCCTGACCGAACGAGACGCCTCACAGACCGAGACGCGCCAGAGGAGACCGAGATGAACGACCAGCGCGTGCTGATCACCGGAGCGGCCGGCACGGTCGGCACCCTGATGCGCCCCCGGCTGCGCCGCCCGGGGCGCGTGCTGCGCCTCCTGGACCTCGCCCCGCAGACCCCGGCGGAACCGGACGAGGCGGTGGAACTGCTGACCGGCTCGGTGACCGACGCCGAGGCGATGAAGAGCGCCTGCCAGGACGTCGACGCCCTGATCCACCTGGGCGGCCTCAGCCGGGAAAACACCTGGGAGGCGACTTGCGACGTCAACATCGGCGGCACACACACCGTGCTCGACGCCGCTCGTGAGGCCCAGGTGCCCCGGGTCGTCCTGGCCTCCAGCAACCACGCCGTCGGCTTCCGCACCACGGACGAGGGCGGTGCCGCCGGGCTGCCGGCCGACTCCTCACCGCGCCCCGACACCTACTACGGCGTCAGCAAGGCCGCCATCGAGGCCCTGGGCAGTCTCTACCACTCCCGCTTCGGGATGGACGTCACCGCCATCCGGATCGGCTCGTGCTTCGAGACGCCGCTTCCGCTGGGCGCACGCGGCCTGTCGACCTGGCTGTCCCCCGACGACTGCGCCCGCCTCCTCGAAGTGTGCCTGGCCACGACCTCTCCGGGATACCGCCTGATCTGGGGCGTCTCGGACAACGCGCGCCGCACCTTCTCGCTGGCCGAGGCCGAGGCTCTCGGCTACACCTCGCAGGACGACGCCGAGGTCTACGCACCGCGCCTGGCGGCACCGCCCGCGCCCGACGGCACCCCCGCGGACCTGGTCGGCGGCTCGTTCTGCACGGCACCACTGGGGCACCACAACCCGCTGTGACGGCGGGGCCGTTCACTCAGCCCGGCACCCGGGACCGGCTCCGCCGGAGCGACGGCGCACCCGCGAACCGGCCGGCGTGGTCGGCGGGCGAGGGCGTCACCCGGATCAGCGCGTTGACGAGGTGGTCCATCGCGTCGGTGCCCGGCCTGTCGGTGAGGTTGGAGAGCAGCCGCACCATGAAACGCATGGCGGCGGGGGACCGCACGGCGTTCTGCGTGACCAGCGACGTGAAAGCGGGCCGCGCCATCAGTGCCGAGAAGCCGCGCCCGAGGCGGTAGTACCGGCCCAGCCGGTGCGCCATCTGGGCCGGATAGTGCTCCAGCGCCCGCTCCCGGGCGGGGCCCGCCGGGCGGGCCAGCGCCTGGCCCGCCACGTCGGCGGCCAGTTCGGCCGACTCCATGGCGTAGGTGATGCCCTCGCCGTTGCACGGATTGACCATGCCGCCCGCGTCGCCGATCAGCAGGAGCCCGTCGCGGTAGTGGGGGAGGCGGTTGAACCCCATGGGCAGGGCCGCGCCGCGCAGGGGGCCATCCGCGTTGCCGTCCTCGCGCAGCCCCCACGCGGCCGGGGTGCGGGCCAGCCACGTCTCCAGCAGCCGGCGCGTTTGCATGGAGCCGGTGCGGGAGTCGTTGAGGACGCCGAGGCCCACGTTGACCCTCCCGTCACCCAGGGGGAAGATCCAGCTGTATCCGGGAAGGATCCGGCCGTCCTCGCGGCGCAGGTCGAGCCAGGACTCCAGATACGGGTCCAGGTGTCTGGCCTGGCTGCGGAAGTAGCGTCGCACCGCCGTGCCGACAGGGCGTTTCTTGAGCCGCTCGATACCCATGGAAACGGCGAGGCGCCCCGCGACGCCGTCCGCCGCGACCACCAGCGGAGCGGTGAAGTCGCGCTCCCGCCCTTCGGGTCCGGTCGTCGAGACGCCCACGACGCGCCCGGCGCGGTCCAGCAGCGGCGCGGTCACCTTCGTGCGGGTGTGCAGGCGGGCGCCCGCGGCTTCGGCGTGCCGGGCGAGAAGCTGGTCGAAGTCCTCGCGCGTGCGGGTGAGCCCGTACGCGGGAAAGGCGCTGCTCTCGGGCCAGTCGAGTTCCAGGATCCGGCCCCGGGAGACGAACCGCAGGCCCCGGTTGCGCATCCAGCCGGGCGCCGAGGTGTCGATGCCCATCCGCACCAGTTGGCGTACGGCCCGGGGCGTCAGGCCGTCGCCGCACACCTTCTCGCGGGGGAACTCGGACTTCTCCACGAGGGCCACGGACAGCCCCTGGCGGGCCAGGTGCCAGGCGGCGGTGGAGCCGCCCGGGCCCGCGCCCACGACGATCACCTGCGCCTGCTCCGCCGCCGGCCGGCTCACGCGCGGGCCACCTGGGGCAGCGGCGCGGTGCCGGGTGCGGCGCAGGCGAGGCGGACCGCGCGGTGCAGGGCGACGATGCCGCCGGTGAGGTTGCGCCACGAGACGCGGGACCAGCCGCTGCCGGCGATCACCGCCGCGAGAGCGGGCTGGTCGTACCAGGCGCGGATGGTGTCGGCGAGGTAGGTGTAGGCGTCCGGGTTGCTGGAGACCCGGCGGGCGATCCGCGGCAGACCCCCCATCAGGTACCGCAGGTACACGGTGCGGAACGGCTCCCGGACCGGATGGCTGAACTCGCAGACCACGAGCCGCCCGCCGGGCCGCACCACCCGGGCCATCTCGCGGAGGGCGGTTGTGGGGTCCACGACGTTGCGCAGCCCGAACATGATGGTCGCCGCGTCGAACGCGGCGTCCTCGAAGGGGAGGGAGAGCGCGTCCCCCACGCGGAGCGTGACGGGCCGGTGGGCGCCGCGGCCGACCATCCCGGGCGAGCGGTCGATCCCGACGACGGCGGCACCCGAGCGGGCGAGGGTTTCGGTGGAGACGCCCGTGCCGCAGGCGACGTCCAGGCAGCGCTCCCCGGGCCGCAGGCCCAGCGCCTCGCGGGTACGGGCCCGCCATGTCCTGTCCGCGCCGGCGGACAGCAGGGTGTTGGTCAGGTCGTAGCGCCGCGCCGCCTGGTCGAACATCGCGGACACGGCGTCGGGTTGCTTGGCGAGAGTCGCCCTCGGCATCGCTGCTCCTGGGGAAACGGTGTGCGAAGTGGGGTGTCAGAGGTTTCCGCGGAGCTGCTGCTCCCGCTCGACGGCCTCGAAGAGCGCCTTGAAGTTGCCCTTGCCGAAGCCCTGGCTGCCGTGGCGTTCGATCAGCTCGATGAAGAAGGTCGGACGGTCCACCAGAGGGCGGGTGAAGATCTGCAGCAGGTAGCCGTCCTCGTCCCGGTCCACCAGGATGCCGCGGGAGCGCAGCTCGTCGATGTCGACGCGTACGGAGCCGATCCGTGAGCGCAGCACGGGATCGTCGTAGTAGGCGCGGGGAGTGGGCAGGAAGTCGACGCCGGCGGCGCGCAGCGCGTCCGTCGCGGCGAGGATGTCCTCGGTCTCCAGGGCGATGTGCTGGGTGCCAGGCCCCCGGTGGTAGGTGAGGTACTCGTCGATCTGGGAGCGGCGCCGGCCGGGTGCCGGTTCGTTGAGCGGGAGCTTGACCTTCTGCGAGCCGTCGGTGACGACCTTGCTCATCAGGGCCGAGTACGCGGTGGCGATGTCGTCCTCGACGAACTCGGCCATGGTGGAGAAGTCCATGGTGCGGCGGTAGAAGTCGACCCACTCCTCCAGCAGGCCGAGTTCGACACAGCCGACGAGGTGGTCGACGCGGTGGAAGAGGCGCGGGCCCGAGGGGCGGGGGCAGCCGGGGGAGGGGGCCTCGAAGCCGGGCAGGAAGGGGCCGCGGTAGGAACGGCGCTCGACCAGGGTGTGCCGCAGCTCGCCGTAGGTGGCGATGGCCGCCGTGCGCACCGCACCGTACTCGTCCTGGGCCGTCGCCGGTTCCTGGAGCACCCGCGCGCCGGCGCGCGTGGCGTAGGCGAGCCCCTCGTCCAGGTTGGCGACCTGGAGAGCGATGTCGCTGACCCCGTCGCCGTGCAGCGCCGCCCACCGGGTGGCGGGGCTGTCGGGTTCCCCGCCGCCTGTCACCACGAAGCGGACGCCGCCCGAGGTGAGCACGTACTCGGCGTGTCCCTGGGGTGAGTTCTCGGGGCGCCGGCACGCGGTGATCTCCATGCCGAGGGCCGAGACGTAGAAGTGGGCGGCCTGGCGGGCGTTGCCCACGCACAGCCTGATGTGGTCGATTCCGGCGACGTCCCACGGGCGGGCCTCGCCCTGGGCACCTGCGGCCGGGGCGTCCGCTGCGGCTTCCGTCGTGTCGAGTGCCGTCGGCTTCATGGTGGCGTCCCCTGCGTTGACTATGTGAGGTATCACTATATGTACCTAAGAGGTGCGTATAGTGCCTATTGACCTTTTCACGCCGTTTCACCGATCGCTCACGAACGCGCTTTCGACACCGTTCGCTCCGGTCGACGAGCCACGAACGCCAAGAGGGGAACCATGACCACCGCGATGACCGTCCCGTCGGACACGCCGGATGCCCCCGCCCCCGCGCGCCCCGCCGAGCTGGACATGGACCGGCTGTCCCTCCTGCTCTTCGGGCACGCGGCGTTCCAGTACCTCAACGCCGCCTGCGAGCTGAAGCTGCTGGACCTGCTCATGGAGCGGGGGCCGCTGGAGGCCACCGCGATCAGGACCGAACTGGGGCTGGCCGAGCGGGCCGCCGACATCCTGCTGCTGGGCTGCACCTCGCTGGGGCTCACCCGCAAGGAGGACGGACGGTACCGGGCGGCGGCGCTGATCGAGTCACTGGCCGAGGAAGGCAACTGGAGCAAGCTGCGGGACACCGTCGCCTTCGAAGCGCACATCGTCTACCCGGGACAGGAGGACTTCGTCGCCTCCCTGCGCGAGAACTCCAACGTCGGGCTGCGGCGCATCCCGGGGGACCACCCCGACCTGTACCACCGCTTCAGCCTCCACCCCCGCCTGGAGACGGTCTTCTACCGGTACATGCGCTCCTGGTCCCAGCTGGCCAACGCACACCTCGTCGCAGCGCTCGACCTCCGCGGCGCCACCCGGCTCCTCGACTGCGGCGGAGGCGACGCCGTCAACGCGCTCGCCCTGGCCGCGCACCACCCCGACCTCGAGGTGACCATCCTGGAGATCCCCTCCTCGGCCCCGATGACGGAGAAGAAGATCTCCGAGGCGGGGCTGGGCGAGCGCGTCTCGGTACAGCCGTGCGACATGTTCGCCGACGCCTTTCCCGGCGGGATGGACTGTGTCCTGTTCGCCCACCAGCTGGTCATCTGGACGCCCGAGGAGAACACCGCGCTGCTGCGCAAGGCCCACGACGCCCTCGCCCCCGGCGGGCGCGTCGTCCTCTTCAACTCGATGTCGAACGACGAGGGCGACGGCCCCGTGGTGGCGGCCCTGGACAGCGTCTACTTCGCCTCCCTGCCGGCCGAGGGAGGCATGATCTACCCGTGGCGGCTGCACGAGGAGTGCCTGCGCGCGGCCGGCTTCACCGCGATCGAACGCGTCGAGGTACCAGGGTGGACGCCCCACGGCATCATCGTCGCCACCAAGCCCGGGACCGAGCCCGTCACCCGGTCCGAGGCCGAGTCCGAGTCCGAGCCCGTCGCCGAGCAGGGCGCATGAGCGACGCGCCGGGCAGCAGCGGCCCGCTGCCGGCAACCCCCTCACAGGCAACCGCCTCACCGGCACTCCCCTCGCCGGCCCCCGGGTCGTTCGCCGCCTTCCTCAGGCTCGCCAGGGTCAAGTTCCTCTTCCAGTCGATGATGGTGACCGGCTTCGGCGTGACCCTCGCCGTGCACGCGACCGGCGCCTTCTCACTGGCCTGGTACCTGTTGACACTGGCGTTCGCCTGGTCGACGCACCTGATGACCCACTTCTGCAACGAGTACTTCGACCTGGAGGCCGACCGGGCCAACCCGCGGCCGACCGCCTGGACGGGCGGCAGCCGCGTCCTCGTCGACGGGCTGCTCACCCCCGCCACCAGCATCGGCGCCGCGTTCGTCCTGCTGTTCACCTCGCTGGCACTCGTCCTGGCGATGCCCACCCTGCCCGCCCGGCTGCTCGCGGGCGCGCTGACCGCGCTCGCCTGGTTCTACACGGCGCCGCCCCTGCGGCTGAACTACCACGCACTGGGCGAGGCGAGCTGCGCGGCCGTCCTGTACGGAATGGGGCCCCTTCTCGCCGCCGTCCTGCAGCCCGGCGGAGCCGGCGCGCTGCTCGGGTGGTGCACCGGGCTGGTCGCGGCGCTCCAGGTGCTGCGCTGCCTGGTGATGAACCTCGCGGACATCGAGGGTGACGCCCTCGTGGGCAAGGCCACCCTGGCCGGCCTGCTCGGTGCCCGCCGGGTCACCCACGTCTACACGGCGGGCCAGGCCGTCCTCTACGCGGGCGTGCTCGTCCTGGCCCTCACCCAGGTGCTGCCCGCGGTGGTGGCCGCCGCCCAGCTGCTGGTCGCTCCGGTCGCGGCCTTGGTGGTGCGCGGTCTGCGCACCGACGCGATGTCCGACACAGGCCGCTCGGGCGACGTCACCTTCTGGGCGTCCATGCAACTGCCGCTCACCACCTGCGCGACCATGCTCGCCCTCCTCGCCGACCTGCTGCTGGCGGGAAAGCCGGCTCCCGCGCTGTGGAACGCCGTCGCAGGCGGAACCGCACTGCTGTTCACCGTGTGGCTCTACCGGGCCGTTGCCGCGGCCCGGCGGCCCGCCCACCACGAGGACACGGGCGGCACGGCGACCGCGCCGCCGGAGACTCACGCGTCCACGAAACCGAGCCCCTGGCCGGCGGAGCCCGTACGGGAGGGGCGCGAGGCGCGATGAGCACAGCGGTGAGTCCCCCGGCGAGGGCTCACGAGATCGCCGTGTCGGTCTGCCGACGGGCGCACGCACGGCTGGAGCCCACGCTGCGCACGGCCGTGCGCACACTGCCGCGGCAGCTGTCCCGGATGAGCGGCTACCACTTCGGGTGGTGGGGACCCGACGGGGAGGAGACCGACCTCGCCATGCCGGGCAAGGCCGTCCGCCCGGCGCTGGCCTACCTCGCGGCGGAGGCGCTGGGCGCGCCCGCCGAGCAGGCCACCCCAGGGGCCGCCGCCGTGGAACTCGTCCACAACTTCGCCCTCGTCCACGACGACATCATGGACGGCGACCCCACCCGCCGGGGCCGGCCCGCACTGTGGCAGCAGTACGGCACGGGGGCGGCGCTGCTGGCCGGCGACGGCCTTTTCGCGCTCGCCGCCGACACGCTGGCCGCGCCGCGTACCCAGCGGTCCTGCTGGGCCCTCACCCTGCTGACCCGTTCCATGCTCGCCACGCTGCACGGACAGGCGTACGACCACGACTTCGCCCGGGCCCCCTGGAGCGGCCCCGGTGCCGTGACCGTCGCGGACTACCGCCGTGCGGCGTCCGCCAAGACGGGCGCGCTGCTGGCCGCGGCCACCGCTATCGGGGCGCTGCTGGCCGGTGGCGGGCCGCGGGAGGTGGCACGGTTCGCCCTGTTCGGCCGCGGGCTCGGCCTGGCCTTCCAATGCGCCGACGACGTCCTCGGCCTGTGGGGCGAGCCGTCCACAACCGGCAAGCCGGTCGGCACCGACCTGCGCGAAGGCCGCAGAACCCTGCCCCTCGTCGCGGCGCTCAACTCCGGCACCACGGCAGGTGACCGGCTGCACGCCCTCCTGCGGGGCTGCTCCGGTGGACGGCTGTCCACCGAGGAGCTGCACACCGCTCTGGAGCTGATCGAGGCCGCGGGCGGCCGGGCCGCGACCGAAGCGGAGGCACGCCGCCGGCAGCGGGCGGCCGTCGACGTGGTCGCCGGTCTGCCGATGCCCGCCCGCGTCCGCACGGAGTTGCTCGCCACCGCGCACTACGTGACGGCACGGCGGACATGAGGGCGCCCCGCCGCCGCTCTGCCTCGCCCCGCGCGGCCGGGCTCCCCGCCCCGCTCGGCACCCCCGGGCTCGACGTCCCGGAGGACGAGCTGCGGCCCCGCCACGGCCGGCGGGCGGGCCTGCGCCGCCGCTGGCGGGCCACAGGTGCCGACCTGCCCCGTGGCGATCCCCTGCCCGCGCACCCGGCCCCCATGGAGGGGTACCTGTGGCGCTTCACGGACCCGGTCAACGGCCGCGTCCTGCTCCTGGCCTGCGGCGTCAACCACCACCCGCGGCGCCCCTGGACCACGGTCGTCGCCGCGGCACACCCCGGCAGTTTGGTGCGCTCGACCAGCGTCGAGGGAACCGGGGCCGACACCAGCGCCTACCGCATCGCGGCGCACCCCGCGCTCGAGCTGACCCACGACCGGTTGCGGGCCCGCGTCGGTGACGAGGTGGACCTCCGGTGCGCGCTGCGCCCGTTCCACACCTGGCCACCGCGCCGCTTCCTGCACGGCAGCGGTGTCTTCTCCCTCTTCCCGGGGCTCGACCACTACTGGCACCCCCACCTGTTCGGTGCCGCGGTGGAGGGGACGGTGCGGCTGCGCGACCACACCTGGGACCTGACCGGCTGCCAGGTCTACGCGGAGAAGTCCTGGGGGAGGGGTTTTCCCCGCGCCTGGTGGTGGGGCCAGGCCCACGGCTTCGACCGCCAGGACCTGTGTGTCGCCTTCGCGGGCGGCCTGTTGGGCCGCGGCAGGCTGACCGTGCCCGTGGGCGGCCTCGTCGTCGCCATCGGCGGCCGGACGGTGAGCCTGGTCCCGCCCGGAGCGTGGGTGCGCGCCACGGTCGGGGACGGCAGCTGGCACGTACGCGGCCACTCGCCGCGCTACCAGGTCGAGATGACCGGCACGGCCGAGGGCGAGCGGCCGCTCAGGCTGCCTGTGCCGCTGCTCGACCCGTACCGCTACAGCCACTCCCTCCAGCACCTCTCAGGGCGACTGCGCGTACGTGTTCGCCGCGACGGACGCCTGCTCTACGCCGGAACCTCCCGCCTCGCCGGGCTGGAAACAGGCGGCGTGTGACGCGGATCGGATGACAATCGCATAACGGCGACAGCGCCGCGCGTTGCCGCGAGTCCGGCGCGTCGTTGGACGCGGCGTGAGAGAAGTCGAGTGGTACGAAGAAACGGTTCCTCGCTGGGTGGGTTGGGCCCGGTACCTCCTCCTGGGCGTCGCGGTCTGCGCCCTCGTAGCGGCGCTGCTGGCGAACTGGGACGCGGTCTGAACAACCGCGTCCCCGCCCCGCCACCGGTCGGCGGCCAGCACCGGACGGACACCCGCGGTCGGCCTCCACGTCGCGCACACCAGGGACGGGCTGACCGCGGTGGTCGCCGGCTCCGTGCCGACCAGGCGGAGGGGGCAAAAGCCCCGCATGGCCATGTACGCCGGCGCAGGGCGGCCGGGAGCGGGACCGGAACCGGGCCGAACCCGCCGCCGCAACCGCGAAGCCGCCCGCCCAAGGCGCGGCGGGCGGCTCGGTGGACAGCCCGCGGCTCAGGAGACGAAGCCGCGCGTCACATGCGTACCGGCGCCGTCGTTCTCGGCACGGTAGCCGGACTCGCCGACGCAGTCGCTGTACTCGTAGTTCGCCCTGGAGGTACCGCTCAGCCCACCGGCGTCCGTGGACGTCGGTGGGCCGAAGACCACATCCGATCTGGGCATCTGGGCGCAGCTGGGGATCCCGAGGTAGTACTCCACGAAGCCTCCCTGGGAACCCTGGAGATCGCCGCTCCCGGCCGGCAGCGTGTACGTCCCCAGGTGGGTGGCCTTGCCGGTGACCGTGTCCGTCGCCGTGCCGCTCCAGGTGTCGGTGCCGGTCCGCTCGACCGTGATGTCGTAGCGGTGCCCGTACACGGCGTCGAAGTCCACCGCGCAGGTGACGCCGGGGCCGCCGTCGGCTCCTTGGTGGCAGAGCGGGTCGGAGGTGGTCGCCCCTTCCGTGAAGGTGGAGAAGCGGGCGGACAGCCGTTCGTTCGAGCCGTTGTTCTCGCGCGGTTGCAGACCGGTGTAGCCCATGCCGTCCGCGAAGCTGTACTGCTGGGCGAAGTAGATCCCTTCCTTGTGGGCCGTGGCCGGATTGACGGTGAGCGGGAAGGTGATGTTGCTCATCCCCGAGGACGGCGTGTCGTCGATCGACCAGCCGACCGACACGTTGCCGCCTCCGACGTCCGCTGATGCCGCGTGCGGCGTCGCGATCAGCAATGCGGCAGCCGCCGCTGCGGGTAGCGCACAACGGCGGAGCGTCCCGACTACTGACATGTGCTTCCTCTTCTCTGTGGGGGAGAGGGAGACCTCTGTGGGGAGAGGGAAACCGTGCTTTCCGTAACCGGCGGACCCCTGGTCGGTGCGATCCCTCGGCACAATCCCTGGGAACCGGTGCGGACTTCGGCTGTCCGCCCTCGTGGAATTCTCTACTCGGCTCTCTACGGCGACTCCATGGACTAATGCGGCCGTCCCCTTGGACTCCCATGAAGCCCCACGTCCGCGAGCCGGTGAGAAGGCGCGGGGGAGCGGGCACCGCCGGAGCGGGCCCTGCGGATGACCGGTGGCGCGGGCGGGACGGACAGGGCTGGTGAGGCGAACGAGGCGCCGAAGGTGCCCGGTTCGACGACGGTTAAGGTGTCGGGCGATGCCGAGTTCAGCAAGAGGTGGGGAAGCGCCCCGGCGCACGGGGTGGATGCTGGCGAACTGCGGATGGCTGCTCGGCGGTTTCGCCGGGGTCACGGCCGCGCCCGAACTCCTTCCCCGCTGGGCCGTGCCCCTTTGCTGGGTCGTCTACCTCGTGGTGCTGGCGGCATTGCTGAGTCGCCTTGCACAACGCATGGGGCTCGTCATCGTGATACCGCTCGTCGCCTATCTCGCAGCTCTCTACTTCCTGTGCGTCGTCGAACTGCGCGCCGATATTCTGCTGCGCTCACGCGGACAACTCGTCCATGCGGTGGTGACCGGGGACCGGGTGACCTCCCCGCGCGGATACCTGATCCGTCACTACACACTCTCCCGGCCCGACGGCTCACCGGTGCGAGGAGGCGAGATCGACGACGGCACCGTGCTGGAACGCGGCCGGCATCTGACGGTCTACGAGGATCCCGAGGGCGAGATCCAGCCCAGTACCCCGGGGCACACCGACCCGACGATCCGCGCCGTGGTCGCGGGGGGACTGCTGGCCCTCGCGACCGGGGCGCTCGTCTGGGCGGCCTACTCCCGCTCGTTGGAAAGCCTCGCCGACGACTCGGGGAACCGGTGCTCCGAGCCGCGTCCCGCGCCGCGTCCCGCGCGGAAGTCCGTGCCCGCCGCCCCGGAGCCGGACTGACCGCCGGCCGCCACGCGGGCCGTCCCGGGGCCGGTCGCGCACCTGTCAGTAGTCGATGGTGATGGCTGCGACGAGCCGGCCGGAGTCGTCGGTCACGATGCCCGCACCCGCCTTGGTCGAGCTGCCGTAGGTGAGCGCCGTCTTGTGCCCCGGGCTGTTGAACCAGGCTTCGAGCATGGCCTCGGGCCGCGTGCCCGAGCCGCCCATGAACAGTACTTCGTGGCCGCAGTGCTCAAGAGCGCCCTTCGCGAGACTGGCGGAGGAGCACTGTTCGGCCTGGGAGGCCAACTCGCCGCTCTCCTCGACCCGGGGGAGTCCCGCGGCCGAGCGGCGTTCGTTGAGAAGGGCTATGAGCTCATGCTCGTCCGCCGACATGCTCGCGGAGGCGCCCGCAGAGGCCGGTTCGAAGGCCTCGCGCTTCTTCACGGCCGCGGCCTTCTTGTGCGCCTGGGCAGCCGCTGCCTTCCGCTTGCGCTCCGCTGCCTCCCGCTTCTTCTCCTGCCGCGCCGTGCTCGCGGCACGTTCGCGTCCCTTGCGCTGCTCTTCGGCGGCGACCCTGGCCAGTTCCCGCTCTTCGGCGTGGTCGGCCTTCTCCTGCTGTGCGCGGGCCCCTTGGGCGCGGGCCTCGTCCACGCTCCCGTCCCGCTCCCCGGCCGTCTGCGCGTCTGCGCGCTTCGCTGCGCTGGTGCCGTCGCCGCCATCCGGGCCGCCCTGCGAGGTCAGCGTCACCGTGAACGCCGTGCCCAGCGCCAGCAGGACACCTGATCCGGCCGCCAACCGTGCGCGCCCGCCCCTTCCTGTGCGCGCCCTGCCGTGGGTTCTGCGGTGCTGAGACATGGGGGAAGCTCCAGTTCTTCTCGGAGGGGTGTTGCACAGGGAAGGAGCGGGTGAGGGGGCACGCGTCCCGCGGCGTTACCCGTTCGTTATGTGCAGTCCTCGTGGTGGTCCCTGGAGAGGCCGGGCGTCCGTCGGGGCGGATTCCGCCCGGCCGGGGGCGCGATGTCCGGCGCGGCGGCGGTGCGCTGTCCGCGCCCGTGTGACATGCACGCAAGTAAAGCTACGGCAAAGTTTTTTGACGGATTTGCCCGTATTTATCGGGGGCAAGCAGTAAAAACAGACATGACGCCGCGCTCCGCGGTTTGCCGCCGCACTCCGCGAGGACTTATAAGAGGGGCAATGCTTTCGCGGTCTCGGAATTCTTCCGGACCCTGCCGTGGAGTAAACCCATGCTTCTTGTCCCCTCCGACTCGGAGAAATTGTTGTTGTGCGTGGCCGGGATGGTCGCACGCGACCGCCGCTCCCGTGGAATCAAGCTCAACTATCCGGAAGCCGTTTCGCTGCTCTCATGCTGGGTGCTCGAACGAGCCCGTGAGGGAGCCCGGGTCGTCGATCTCATGAGTCGGGGGAGGGATGTCCTGACCCGCGAAGACGTCATGGAAGGCGTCCCGGAGATGCTCCATGACGTGCAGGTCGAGGCGACTTTCCCCGATGGCCGCAAGCTCGTCACGATCACCGAACCGATCCCGTGATCCCCGGCGAGGTGCGTCCGGGCGACGGGACGCTGAGTATCAACGCCCGCCGCGAGAAAATACTTCTCGCGGTCGTCAATGAAGGCGATCGGCCGATCCAGGTGGGATCGCATCTGCATTTCTCCGACGCGAATCCGGCGCTTTCTTTCGACCGGGCGGCGGCGCGGGGCTTTCGACTGGACATTCCTTCCGGTACGTCAGTGCGTTTCGAGCCCGGATTCGCTGTCGAGGTGCCGCTGGTGCGGCTGGGCGGCGACGCGAGAGTGCCCGGAATCCTCGTACGCGACGGTACGGGCGGCGACGTGCCCGAACCGGGGAGACGTCGGGACGGCAGGCTGCCGAAGCGTTCCGCGCGCAGAGCAGGTTGAGCGCGCACGGCAGCCCGAGCGTCCGAGGGAGCCCGAGGCAGCCGAGAGGAAAGCGGCCAAGAGGAAAGTTGCCAAGAAATAGAGGAAGGGGAAGAGATGGCCGAGGTGTCCCGGGCCGCCTACGCCGCGCTGTACGGACCGACGCGAGGGGACCGCATACGGCTCGGTGACACGGATCTGTGGATCGAGGTCGAGGAGGACCGGTGCTTCGGCGGTGACGAGGCCGTCTTCGGCGGCGGCAAGTCGATCCGCGAGTCCATGGCGCAGTCCACCGTCCCGCGCGCGGCCGGCGCCGTGGACCTGGTGATCACCAACGTGGTGGTGCTCGACCACTGGGGGGTGATCAAGGCGGACGTCGGAGTACGGGACGGCCGCATCGTCGCCCTGGGGCGCGCCGGGAACCCGGACATCAGCGACGGGGTCCACCCCGGCCTGGTCATCGGCCCCGGTACGGACATCGTGTCGGGCGAGGGCCGCATCCTGACGGCCGGCGCCGTGGACACGCACGTGCACGTGCTGGTGCCCGAGGCCCTCGAAGAGGCGCTCGCCACCGGCACCACCACCGTCATCGGCGGCGGCACGGGCCCGACGGAGGCCTCCAAGGCGACCACCGTCACGGCCGGTGAATGGCATCTGAGCATGATGCACCGGGCGCTGGACCACCTCCCGCTGAACGTCATCCTGTTCGGCAAGGGCAGCAGCGTCTCCGCCGAGGCGCTGCGGGAGCAGGCGCTGGCCGGAGCGGGCGGCTACAAGGTCCACGAGGACTGGGGCGCGACACCGGCCGCCATCGACGCCGCGCTGCGGGCCGCGGACGACCACGGCCTCCAGGTCGCGCTGCACGCCGACAGCCTCAACGAGACCGGCTACGTCGGAGGGACGCTGGAGGCGATCGCCGGACGCGGTATCCACGTCTTCCACGCCGAAGGCGCGGGCGGTGGGCACGCCCCCGACATCATCACGGCCGCCGCGCACGCCAACATCCTTCCGGCGTCGACCAACCCGACCCTCCCGCACACCGTCAACACGGTCGACGAACACCTCGACATGCTGCTGGTCTGCCACCACCTCAACCCCTCGGTGCCGGAGGATCTGGCCTTCGCCGAGTCCCGCATCCGGGCCACCACCATCGCCGCCGAGGACGTGCTGCACGACATCGGCGCGCTGTCCATCACCTCCTCCGACGCGCAGGCCATGGGCCGCATCGGCGAAGTGATCTGCCGTACCTGGCAGGTGGCCCACGTGATGAAGGAGCGTTTCGGCGTGCGGGACGAGGGCGGGCTGCCAGCGGACAACGCGCGGGCCCGCCGCTACGTCGCCAAGTACACGATCTGCCCCGCCGTCGCCCACGGCATCGACCACGTGGTCGGCTCGGTCGAGCCGGGGAAACTCGCCGACCTGGTGCTGTGGGACCCGGCGTTCTTCGGCATCCGCCCGGCCGCCGTCCTCAAGGGCGGCATGGTCGTCCACGCACCTGTCGGCGACCCCAACGCCGCCATCCCCACGACACAGCCGGTGCTTCTGCGCTCCTCGGCTGCCGCCGCGGCCGGAGCGCGGCTGTCGGTCAGCTTCGTCTCACCCGCCGCGCTCGACGACGGCCTCGCCGACCGGCTCGGGCTCACCCGGCAGTTGCTGCCCGTGCGATCCACGCGGCAGCTGACCAAGGCGGACCTGCCCAACAACACGGCGCTCCCGGCCATCGAGGTCGATCCGGAGACGTTCACCATCCGCATCGACGGCGAACCTGTGGTGCCGCACCCCGCGGAGCGCCTGCCGCTCGCCCAGCGCTACAGCCTCTTCTGACGGGGTGGTGGAGAGATGACCGGCGAACTCGCGACCCTGCTGCTGTGCGACGGCAGGCTCCCGGTCGGCGCCTACACCTACAGCGCCGGACTGGAGCCCGCGGTGGCGGCGGGCCTGACCCGCGACCAGGTGCCGGGGCTGCTGCGGGCGCGGCTGCGTACCGTCTCCGTCACGGAGGCCGCCGCGGCCGTGCTGGCACTGCGGGCGGGGCTGCGCGACCCGGTCGACCACGCCCCCGTGCAGGCGGCGCTGGCCGCGCGTACCCCCACGGCTCCGCTGCGCGAGGCGTCGGCGGCGCTCGGCCGCGGCGTCCACCGGCTCGCGCGCCGGCTCGCCGCCGACCACCCCGCGGTCGCCGCACTGGAGCACGCGGCAGTGCCGGGGACCGCACCCGCGCGGCCCCTGCGCCCGATCGTGACCGGCGCGCTCGCGGCCGCCCTCGGCGTGGGGGAGGCGGCACTGGCACGCACCGTGCTCTACGACGACCTGCAGACCGTCACCTCCGCCGCCCTGAAGCTGCTGCCGGGCGACCCGCTGGACGCGGTCGCCTGGATCCTGGCATGCGAACCGCAACTGGAGGCCGCGGTGGCCGAGTCGAGGGCGGTCACCTCGGCCGACAGCCTGCCCGCACGGTCCGCGCCCCTGACCGAACAGTGGGCGCTGGAGCACCCACACAACGAACGGAGACTCTTCCTTGCCTGACAGCCCCCTTCTCCCGTCCGACGCCCACGCGTCCTCCGCGCACAGCGCGCACACCTCCTCACCGCAGAGCACGCACGCGCACGGCGCGCACCCGCCGACCCGACGCGCTCTGCGTGTCGGAGTCGCCGGCCCGGTCGGCACCGGCAAGAGCTCGATCCTCGCCACGCTGTGCGGACAACTGGCCGACAGCTTGGCCATGGCGGTGGTCACCAACGACATCTACACCGACGAGGACGCCCGCTTCCTGCGGTCCGCCGGTGTCCTGCCCACCGACCGGATCCACGCGGTCGAGACCGGGGCCTGCCCGCACACCGCCATCCGCGACGACATCAGCGCCAACCTCGACGCCGTCGAGGACCTGGAGGCGGCGCACGGGCCGCTCGACGTGGTGCTGGTGGAAAGCGGCGGGGACAACCTCACCGCCACCTTCAGTCCCGCACTCGTCGACGCCCAGATCTTCTGCCTCGACGTCGCGGGCGGGGGCGACGTCGCACGCAAGGGCGGTCCCGGTATCCGCGGTGCCGATCTGCTGGTCGTCAACAAGACGGACCTGGCACCGTACGTCGGCGTCGACGTCACCCGCATGGTGGCCGACGCGCGCGGCGCCCGCGACGAACGGCCCGTACTGGCGCTCTCGAAGAACGACCCCGACTCGGTCGCCGAACTCGCGGACTGGCTGCGCGACACACTCGCCCGCCACCGGGCCGGCACCCTCGTACCCCGGGATCCGGGTCCCATGGCGCCGCACTCCCACCCGCATCCCCGACCGTGAGCGGCCGGTACGAAGCCCCGCCCGCAAGCGGCGAGGACGGCACCCGCTGCGCCGGGGAGACGTCCCGGCCCACCGTCGTGGCCGTCGAGCGCGACGGCGCCCGCAACCGGATCGACGCGCTGCGCCCCGGCGCGTTCCTGGCACCGATGCCGCTGCACGCGCGGGGCGGTGCGGCCCGTATCGCCCTCGTCGGCACCACGGCGGGGCTGGTGGCCGGGGACGCTCTCGCACTCGATGTCACGGTCGGCCCGGGCGCCGAGCTC
Source organism: Streptomyces diacarni (assembly GCF_003323715.1). Classification (GTDB taxonomy): domain Bacteria; phylum Actinomycetota; class Actinomycetes; order Streptomycetales; family Streptomycetaceae; genus Streptomyces; species Streptomyces diacarni. The sequence continues at coordinate 278,997 of NZ_QOIN01000039.1, read as the reverse complement.
GAACTGACGGAGACGGCGGGTCTGGTGGCCTACGACCACAGGGGAGGCGCCTCCTCGTGGCGAGCCCGGGTGACCGTCGCGGCCGGCGGGCGGCTCCAGTGGGAGGGTAAGCCGTTCGTGGCCGCGGACGGCGCCCGGGTCGACCGCGGGCTCGAGGTGTTCCTCGGGCACGGGGCCACGATGCTGTGGCGGGACACCCTGGTGCTGGGACGCAGCGCCGAACGCGGGGGCAGTGTGCGTTCCGTGACCCGCGTCCTGCACGAGGGCCGGGAGCTGTTCGTCGAGGAACTGGACCTGACGGACCACCAGGAGCGTCAGCTGCCGGGGGTCCTCGGCGGCTCCCGGGTCGTGGACGCGGTCGCCGCCTTCGGCCGCACCCCCGCCAAGCCGCACGCGCCCCTGACGACGCCGCTGGCAGGACCCGGCGCCCTGGCCCGCACCGTGACACCCGGCGCCGCCCGTGACGGCGCCTGCCTCGATCAGGTGTGGCGCTCATGGGCCACCGAGCTGTGACACGTGCCCGCCACCCGCTCACCGGCACACGCGACTCCGCCCGCCGCGCGCGTGTGCGTCCGCGCGGCCCGGAGGACTCACCGCGTACGGCGGCCCCCGAGCACTTACCCCGTACGCAGGCCCTCCAGCATCCGTCGCTGGTGGCGCTCGCCCGTCGTCTCGTAGCCGAGCACGGTGACGAAGGGGGCGAGCATCACCACGAGCAGGCACACCGCGAGCGCGACTCCCGCCACGGCCAGGAACACCGCTGCGGCCAGCACCACGAACGTGAGGGAGATCAGCAGCAGGTGGTAGCGGTCCACCGCCGAGAGCAGCAGCGTCTGCAGCAGATACACCATCAGCATGTAGAGGCCGACAGGCACGGCGAGGGAGAGCACGACCGCGACCTCACCGACGCGCGCGTCGTGCTCCAGTTGCAGTCCGGCCACGTGCAGTCCCGCGCCGGCCCCCGCGATGCCGACGAAGAGCGGGATGTGCCCGTAGCCGAAGAGGTAACCGCGGCCGCGGCGGTGGACCAGGATGTCACCGAAGGGCAGGGCGAAGTAGACCCACCACATGCCGAACGTCAGGCCGACACCGGCGATGACGACAGCGACCGCGTTCCCGGTCCAGTGCGTCCCGTCCCCGCCGCCGAGCAGCCCGCCGGAGGAGGCGACGGTGCCGACCACGCCCTCGCCGAGCGTGATGATCGCGAAGAGGCTGTACCGCTCCGCCACATGGTGCGGATGCCAGGGGGTGCCGCCCGCCTCGCCCTGGGTGAGGACAGGCAGCACCAGTTCCCCCACCGCCAGCACCGCGAATCCGACGAACGCGGCGCTGAGCGGCATGGGCACGAACCCGACGACGATCCAGCCCGCCTGGACGAGCACCGTCCAGCGGATGTTCGCCATGCCCACGTCGTGGAAGGGAGGTGACTCCCGGGCCGCCCGCCACCACTGCGCCACCATCGCGACCCGCATCACGACGTAGCCGATGACGATCACCCGCAGCTCCAGATGCCCGCCCTCCTCGAGGGAGTGGAACATCGCGGGCAGGCCGAGGGAGAACACGACGACGCCGGTCATCTGCAGCATCGTCAGCGCCCGGTAGAGCCAGTCGTCGGTGCCGAACGCGGAGGCGAACCAGCTGAAGCTGATCCACGCGACGCTGATCGCGAACATCGCGAGCACGAACGCGGTGACCGCCTTTCCCGGGTGTCCTTCCGCGAGCATCTCGGCGAAGTGCGAGGCGGCGGTACCCACCGCGATCACGAAGCTGAGATCGAACAGCAACTCCAGGGGCGTGGAGACCCGGCCGCTCTCCTGCGGGTCGCGGCCGGTCATCGGCCGCAGACGACGGGCCGGCCCGCTCCCTTCTTCCGTGCCGGGGACTTGCGCATCACTCATACGCAGCATGGTGACGCACGCGGGGGTGTTCCCGTGCCAGGCGGGTGGACGCGGCGGCCGACGCGCGTCCCGTTCGCGCGCGCGTCCCGTTCAGCGGGAGCCGCGCCCGCGTGCGCGAACGCCCCCCTAGAGTGCCGCGTTCACCCGTGAGCGTGAGGAGACAGCGCGTGGAGGACCAGGTCGACAGGGAGGACGCCACCGCGACCGCGGAGGCCGTCAGGAGCGGGGCGAGTGACGCGCGCGCCGTCACCGAGCGCGCCATCGCCCGGATCGAGAAGCTCGACCCCGGGCTCAACGCCGTCATCCACCGCCGCTTCGCCGAGGCGCTGGCGGAGATCGACGCGGGGCTGCCTGACGGCCCGTTGCGCGGGGTGCCGGTCCTCGTCAAGGACCTCGGCACCCAGGTGGCGGGTCTTCCGGCCGCGGGAGGGAGCCGGCTGTTCACCGGGGGCGCCGCGGACCGGGACAGCGAGCTCGTGGCCCGCTACCGCCGCGCCGGGATGGTCGTCCTCGGCACCACCAACACCCCCGAACTCGGCCTCAACGCCAGCACGGAGCCCATCCTCCACGGCCCGACCCGCAACCCGTGGAGCGCCGCGCACTCACCCGGCGGCTCCAGCGGCGGTTCGGCCGCGGCGGTGGCGGCCGGGATGGTGCCCGTCGCCCACGCCAGCGACGGCGGCGGATCGATCCGCATCCCGTCGGCGGCGTGCGGTCTCTTCGGGCTCAAGCCCAGCCGCGGCAGGGTGTCGCCCGCGCCGCAGCCGTCCACCCTGTCGGGGCTCGTCTCGGGCCACCACGCCGTCACCACGACGGTGCGCGACAGCGCGCTGCTCCTCGACATCGCCGCGGGCCCGCTGCCGGGGGACGCGTACGCGGCGCCCACCCCGTCCGAGACGTTCACGGCCTCGGCCCGCCGGGACCCCGGCCGGCTGCGCGTCGGGCTGATCACCAGCCTTCCCGACGGCCCCGCCGTGCATCCCGCCTCGGCCGACGCCGCCGTCGCTGCGGCCCGCTTGTGTGAGCGTCTCGGCCACGAGGTGACCGAGCTGACCGCCCCGTACCGCACCGCCGAGGTGGGCCCCGCGTCGGCCGTGGTGATGGGAAGCGACCTGGTGGCCAGGGTCGACGCCCGGCTCGACCAGCTCGGCCGGCAGCTCGCCGACGACGACCTCGAACCCTTCACACGCCTGCTCTACGACACCTACAGCCGCCTGGGCGCCGCCGACGTGAGCCGGGCGCTGCGCCGGATGCAGGAGATCGGCTGGGAGGTGGGCGCCGCCTTCCGGGCGGTCGACGTGCTGCTGAGCCCGACGCTCGCGCAGCCCACCCCCAGGATCGGCCTCCTCGACACGCGCCGCCCCGAGACCGTCTACGAGCACGCGTCCGTCTACGCGGCCTTCACCAGCGTGCACAACGTCACCGGCATGCCGGCGATGTCGGTCCCGTTCGGGCGTGACGGTGAAGGGCTGCCGCTGGGCGTGCAGTTCGCCGCCGACCTCGGCGGCGAGGGACTGCTCCTCTCCTTGGCGGCGCAACTGGAAGCGGCAGCGCCCTGGCCGCGCGGTGCGGTGCTGCGCTGATCGTCCCGGTGGCTGGGACACGGCCGAGGGGATCTTCCGTGGTGTGTCTCACTTGGGGCCCCTCCCACGTCGGTCCCCGGACGTCTTCTCGAGGGCTCCCCGCACGCGTGCGGCGGCTCGTCGGCCACGGCGGCCGGTGCTCAACCCCCTGACGCGGGACATCGCGCTCCTCCCTCTCCCACGACAAGGATCACGATGGCACTCACTCCGCATCCGGTCGACTCCACGGTGTCCAGGCGCCGCCTGTTCGCCGTGCTCGCGTTGATCATCCTCTTCTCGGAGATCGCCTCCTTCGAGATCATCATGGTCTACCCCGCTCTCCCGAAGCTGGCCTCCTCCTTCGCGACGCTGCACATCGCCTGGGCCGCCTCGATCCTCACCCTCGCAGGTGCCACGGTCATGCCGCTTGTCGGCAAGGCGGCGGACAAGTGGGGCAAGAAGCGGGTCATTCTGCTGCTCGGAGCCGTCTTCGTCGTCGGCAGCGTCGTCTGCGCGTGCGCGCACTCGTTCCCGGCGCTGCTGGTGGGACGCGCGCTCCAGGGCTGCCTCGTCGGCGTCGTCACCATGTCCTACAGCCTCGTGCGGGACATCATGCCGCGCGAGTTCGTACCCCTCGCGCTGGGAACCGTGGTGACCGGCGTCGGCATGTCGGCCCTCGCGGGACCCTTCCTGGCCGGCTGGCTCCTCGACGGCTTCGGCCCCGCGGGCGTCTTCTGGTTCCTGGCCCTGTACGTGGCGGTGCTGCTGCCGGTCTACGGCGCCGTGGTCCCCGAGAGCCCGATCCGCCTCGACCGCCCGATCGACTACCCCGGTACCGCGCTGCTCGGCCCCGGCATCGGTGTGCTGCTGCTCGGGGTGACCCAGGGCAGCGACTGGGGCTGGACCGCGGGATGGACGCTGACGTTCCTGATACTCGGGAGCGCGATGCTGGTCGCCTTCGTGTGCTGGGAACGCGCCTGCCGCAACCCGCTGATCGACCTGAACGTGCTGCTGGGCCGCAGATTCGGCCCGACCGTACTGGCGGTGGCCTGCGTGTCCTACATGATGAACGCGCACGCGCTGATCAGCCCGACCATGCTGATGGCACCCCGGAACGCCCCGGGCGTCGGCTACGGGGCCGGCCTCTCGGCGACCGAACTGGCCCTGTGGACCTGCCCGCTGGGTATCGCCGGCATGTTCGTGGGACCACTCGGGGGCCACCTGTCCAAGAAGGTCGGCGCCCGCAACGTCCTGCTCGCCTCCGCGGCGCTGTTCCTGCTGGTGATGTTCCTGGGCTCGCGGCTGTTCACGGTGCAGTGGCAGGTGGGGTTGATGAGCCTGACGGCGGGGTGTGCGGTGGGCTTCCTGCACTCCTCGAACGCCAACCTGGTCCAGGACGCGCTGCCCGCCTCGCAAAGCGGCGTGGGCAACTCCGTCGGCGGCATGAGCACCCTGCTGACGGCGGGCATCGCCACGGCCCTCACCGGGGCGGTCATGTCGAAGAAGGTGCTGGCAGTCGATCCGTCGACCCACGCGGTGCGGTACGCCGACAGCGCCCTCACCGACGCGTATCTGTACGCGGCGCTCGTCGGCGCGGTCGGGGTGGCCGTGGCACTGGTCATGAAGCACGGCCGTGCACCGGCGCAGGGAGGCATGACGGGGCCGGAAGACGACGTGCGCGTCGTCGAGGCGTCGCCGCCGGCCGCCTCCGAGGCGGTGGGCTGACGGACGCCGTGGACCGCCGGCGGTTCGCCGTCGGCGGTCCACGGTCAGTTGGTACCCGGTCAGCTGACGAGTGGCCGGTCGGTCCACGATCGGTCGGCCCCGGTCAGCTGACGAGTGGTCAGTCGGCTCCACGCCAGTCGGTGAGTGGCGGGCCGACGAGCGGTCAGCCGGCCAGACCAGGTGGCCGGCCGCCGTCCGTCCGCACGCTCACGCGCGGCCCGTCGGCGGCTCGGCTGAGGCTCCGGCGTCCGTGACACCCGAGGCGAGGAGCGCGGGCGACTCGGCACGCCCGTCCAGCACGCGGTTGGTCCGCACGGTCAACCGCCAGCCGTGCGGCCCCCTGCGCAGCCGCCAGTGGTTGGCGGTGGCCCGCCGGACGGTGAACTCGGACGTGTCCGGGTCCCTCGTGATCATGGTCGAGTAGCAGACGGCCACGGCCGTGTCGCCCCGCACCCGCACCCGGGGCGCTCCGACGATGTGGGCACAGCCGTTGCCGATCCAGGTCCGGTGCCGGGCGGAGCGGACCATGGCCGCGATCTCCTTCCGGCCGGTCATCAGCAACTCGTCGACGTCGTAGATCCCGTCCTCCTCCCACAGCCCCGCCACCTCCTCGGCGCGGCCGCTGTCGACGAGCGGCCCGTAGGAGAGGACCAGGGCGCTGACGGCCGCCTCGTCCTCCAGCCGGGTGAGGCGTGCCTCCAGTCCGGCGAGGCGTTCTTCGGCCTCGGCGAGGCGCTGCTCGGTGTCGCTCATGGGCTCGCTCCTGTGGAGTCAGAGGTGCGCGGCCAGCGGGGCGAGGGCCGCCAGTTGCTCGCAGTAGTGGTCGGCCGAGTCCGCCCGCACGGAAGCGGACAGCAGGGTGGCTCCGGTCTCGCGCGTCCGGATCAGGGCGCGCGTGGTGGCTTCCGGGTCGCCGAGCGGATCGACGGGCCGGCCGGGGCTGAGGACGATCTCGAATCCGTCGGGGAGTTCGGTGCGCCGGAGCATGTCGCGCAGCTCGTCGGGCGTGAGGCCGAACGGTACCCAGCCGTCGCCGTGTGCCGCGGCCCTGCGCAGCGACCTGGGGGTGCGTCCGCCGAACCACATCGGCACGCGCTGCTGCACGGCGTGCGGCTCGACGAGGAGGTCCTCGAACGCGTAGTACTCGCCGTGGTAGGAGGGCCGGCGCCGCGACAGCGCGGACCGCAGCGCCCGTGCGGCGTCGTCGGCCCGCGCTCCGCGGTCCTCGAAGGGGGCGTCGAGCAGTGCGAACTCCTCGCGGAGGCTGCCCACTCCGAGGCCGAGGGTGACCCGTCCGCCGCTGAGTGCGTCGAGGGTGCCGTAGCGCTTCGCGATCTGGAGCGGATGGTGGTAGCCGAGGACGAGGACCTGGGTGACCAGCCGGATGCGGGAGGTGCACGCGGCCAGGTAGCCGAGTGTGGCGAGCGGGTCCCAGTAGGTGCCGCCGCGCTGGTGCGCGACGCCGACCGGGACGGCCACGTGCTCGCTGCAGGTGAGGTGGTGGAAGCCGAGCTGGTCGGCGGCCCGGGCGATGCGGGCCAGTTCCCCGGCGCCGGCGTCCGCCTCCCAGGCGGAGCTGACCCCTGGCTGCTGTACGACCACGGGTGAGGTGATCCCGATGCGCATGCTTCTCCTTCTGTGGCCGGCCCGTGCGCTCCGGGCGATTCGTAACGCCCGCCAGGGCGCGGCGGCTTCGCATGTCCCGCTCAGCGGGAACCGTGCGCGGCCGGTCGGCGGTGCGGTGAGGGAACCGGCGCATGCCTCTTCCTCCCGTTCGGCGGCGCTGTTAGATTCCAAAAAGCAGAATTCATTTCAGTTCGACTGGAGGGGCCCCATGACGGTTGTCGACACAGGTCCTGCGGTGGATGCACCCATGCGGAAGCAGCTGCCGCCGTCGATGGTCGAGCGCATGACGTTGATCATGGACGCTTTCGAGGGACGCACGACCCGGCTCTCCCTGGAGGACGTGGCACGCCGCACCCGCCTTCCCCGCTCCACGGCGCACCGGATCCTGGACCAGCTCGTGCGGTTGAGGTGGCTGGAGCACACCCCACACGGCTACGGCCTCGGCCGCCGGGCCCTGGGCCTCGGCGGTGACGGCACCCACAACGAGATCCGCGAGGCCGCTGCCGGGCGGCTCCACCACATGCAGATACAGACCGGCATGGTCGTCCACCTCGCGGTGCTGGACGGCGCGCAGATCCGCTACCTGGACAAGATCGGCGGCCGCTTCGCCACCTCCGTGCCCTCCTGCGTCGGCGGCCGGGCGCCCGCGCACTCGACCGCGTTGGGGAAGGCCATGCTCGCCTGGCTGGCACCCGAGGCGGTCGAGGCGCAGATGAACGAGGGCATGGGACGGCTGACCCACCGCACCATCGCCGACACCGAGACGCTCCACCAGGAGCTCAACCGCATCAGGCAGCGGCGGGGACTGGCCTTCGAGCGCGGCGAGTGCGTTCCCGGCATCGCCTGCGTCGCGGTGGCGGTCCGCGGCCCCGAGGGGCCGGTGGCCGCGCTCTCCCTCGTCGGCCACGCGCGGACCCCGCTGGAGAAGGTCGCCCCGCTGGTGGCCGACGCCGCCCGGCACGTCTCGCTGCACCTGTTCCCCGGCCTGGAGACCCCCGGCAGGGCGCACCATGCGACCGCCGTGCAGGAGCGGGCGACCTGGTCCCCGCAGACCCTCGACAGGCTGCTGGCCACGGGGCGGAACGGCGACTGGCTGTAGGCGCCGGTCAATCCCGGTCAACCCCAGTGATCGCCCCAGCCCCAGGCGAACCGGGCCGCCGCCTCCCGCGCGTCGTCCGGCCCGGAACCCAGCCCGAACCGGCCGCGGAAGAAGAGCATCGGGTCGCGCTCCGCCCCTCCCGTCCCTCCGTCCCCTCCCTCCATTGCCTCCACCTCGAGAACCCTGCCGATCACCACGTCGTGGTCCCCGGCCGCGTGCACCGCGTACACCTCGGCGTGCGCCCGCATCAGCACGTCGCGCAGCGCCGGGGTCCGCCAGCGTGAGAGATCCCAGGCCAGCCCGTCGTACTTCCTGCCCTTGCCGGAGCCGAACCGGCCGCACAGCTCCGACTGGTCCTCGGCCAGTACGTTGACGCAGAACCGCCCCGCCTCCCTGATCCGCGGCCACGTGCGCCCCGAGTGATCCGCGCAGAAGAGGACCAGGGGCGGGTTCAGCGAGACGGAGGCGAAGGACTGGCACGCGAACCCCACGGGCTCGCCGGCCGCGTCCACCGCGGTGACGACGGTGACACCGGTGGCGAACGTGCTCATGGCACGCCGCATCTCGACGGGTGTGGGCTGCCTGCCCGCACCCGTCGCGCAGGCGGTCACGGAGTCTGCTGTCATCAGGTCCCCTCGGCGGGTCGGCGCACAGAGTGCTGCGTCAGCGTGCGGACTTGACGCTAGGAGCGTTCCGCGCGACGGCGCGGGACTTTCCCGATGAGTGGAATCCCCGCACCGGAGCGCCCCGTCCGCGCGGTGCCCACCCCCGCGGCGTGCCCACGTCCCGCTGATCGGGATATGACCCGCACCGGAACCGAGCCGCTGTCTACGTTCCACAACCGTACCCATCGGGACGTCGAAGGCAGGGACGATGGCGGAACTGAGCTACGAGAGCACCTCGCGCGAGCTGGCCACCGACCAGGGTGTGCTGCGCTATCACGAGGCGGGCGACGGGCCGCCGTTGCTGATGCTGCACGGGTCGGGCCCCGGCGTCACCGGCTGGCGCAACTACCGCGGCAACCTCGCGGCGTTCTCCCGGCACTTCCGCTGCCTCGTGCTGGAACTTCCGGGCTTCGGCGTCAGCGATCCGGTCGAGGGCCACCCGATGGTCACCGCGCCGGCCGCGGTGGCACGGTTCCTCGACGGGCTCGGGCTGCGGCAGGTCGATGTGATCGGCAACTCCATGGGCGGCATCGTCGGCACCCGGTTCGCCCTCGACGACCCCGAACGGGTCCGCAGGCTCGTGACGATCGGCGGCATCGGCCGGAACCTCTACAGCCCCGGCCCAGGCGAGGGCATCAGACTGCTGACCGAGTTCACCGACAACCCCACGCGCGAGGGCCTGGTCAGGTGGCTGCACTCGATGGTGTACGACCCCGCGTTGGTGACCGAGGAGCTGATCGCGGAACGGTGGCGGCTGGCCACCGACCCGCAGGCGCTCGAGAACGCGCGCGCGATGTACGGCAGCGCCGCCTTCGCCGCTCGCGCCGGGGCCGCGGCGGCGTCCGACGAGGCGCCCTACTGGGCCATGCTGCACAAGCTGCGGGCCAGGACCCTCATCACCTGGGGCCGCGACGACCGCGTCAGCCCCCTCGACATGTCGATCCTCCCGATGCGGACCATTCCCCGCGCGGAACTGCACACCTTCCCCGACTGCGGCCACTGGGTGATGATCGAGCAGAAGGCGGCCTGGGAGAGCGCGGTGCTGGCCTTCCTCACCCGCGAGGAGACGGCGTGAGCGCCGGCACCGCAGCGGGATGGGACCACGAGGTCGACTTCCTCGTGGTCGGCAGCGGCGCCGGAGGCATGACGGCGGCGCTGACCGCCGCGGACAGCGGTCTGTCCACCGTCGTGGTCGAGAAGGGCGCCATGTACGGCGGCTCGACGGGGATCTCCGGCGGCGGCATCTGGATCCCCAACAACCCGACACTGCGCGCCCGGGGCCACGACGATTCCCGCGCCTCGGTTCGCCGCTATCTCGACCTGCTCACCGAGGGCCGGGTACCGGCCGCCCGGCTCGACGCGTTCGTCGACCACGGGCCCGAGGCCATGCGGCTGCTGGGCGCGAGCCGCTGGATGCGCTTCTTCTGGGTCAAGGGCTACGCCGACTACCACCCCGAACTGGAGGGCGGCCGCCCGCTGGGCCGGTCCGTCGAGGCGGTCCCCTTCGACACCCGCAAACTGGGGGAGGACGAGAAGTACCAGCGGCCCAACAGCCTCAAGGGCCCGCTCGGCCTCTGGGTGACGGGCAAGGACTACCACGACCTGGCGATGGTCAAGCGCACCTGGCGGGGCCGCTGGGCCTCCGTGGTCGCCGCCTGGCGCGTCTCCTCCAACCTGGTCCGCCGCCGCCACATGGCCACCGGCGGGCGCGCCCTCGTGGCCCGGATGCGCATGGCCCTCAAGGACGCCGGCATCCCCGTGTGGCTGAACACCGCGATGACGCAGCTGGTCACCGACGACGACGGGCGGGTGACGGGCATCGTCGCCGAACGCGAGGGTAGCGCCGTGCGGATCGGAGCGCGGCACGGAGTGCTGCTGGCCACCGGCGGCTTCGACCACAACCAGCAGCTGCGTGAGCGGTATCTGCCCGAGGGCGGCAGGGAGAACCACAGCGCCGGGGCGCAGGAGAACGTCGGCGACGGCATCCTCGCCGGACTCGGTCTCGGCGCGGCCGTGGACTTCATGGACGACGCCTGGTGGATGCCTTCGGTGCGCCACCCCTCCGGCGCGACCATCCCGCTGGTCTCCGAGCGGTGCATCCCGCCGTCCCTGATCGTCTCCTCCTCGGGCAGGCGCTTCACCAACGAGTCCGCGCCCTACACCAACTTCGTCCACGACCAGCTCGCGGGCAAACACGTGCCCGCCTGGTTCGTGATGGACGCCAAGGCCCGCGCCCGCTACCCCTTCGCGCAGGTTCTCCCCGGCATGCCGTTCCCCAAGGCCTTCTACGAGACGGGCCTGGCGCACCGGGCGGACACCCTGGACGAGCTGGCCGGGAGCATCGGTGTCCCGGCCGAGGAACTGACCGCGACCGTCCGGCGGTTCAACGGCTTCGCCCGCGCCGGGAAGGACACCGATTTCCACCGCGGCGACAGCGCCTACGACCGCTACTACGGCGACCCGACGCTGAAGAACCCCAACCTGGACGAGATCGACAGGGCGCCCTTCCACGCGGTGCGCATCGAGGTCGGCGACCTGGGCACGAAGGGCGGACTGGTCTGTGACGAGCACGGCAGGGTGCTGCGTGCGGACGGGTCGGGCATCGAGGGCCTGTACGCGACCGGCAACACCTCCGCGGCGGTGATGGCCAACGAGTACGCGGGCCCCGGCGCCACCATCGGCCCGTCCCTCGTCTTCGGATACATCGCCGCACGCGACGCCGCCGCACGCCGCGCCACGGGGGACGGCGACCTGAGCGACCTGGCGGGCCGCGGACCTCGCTGAGCGTCTCGCCGGCCGACGTCTCGCCGGAGGTGCGTCCGGGCGAGACCGCGTCCCGGCGAGGCCGCGTCTCGACTAGAAAGGCAGAGGAACATGGGGCGACCCACCCCCTTGACGGTGCGCGTCGTCGAGGTCATCCGTGAGACCCCCGACGCGCACTCGCTGGTGCTGGAGCCGATCGGCGTGCCGCCCGAGAAGTTCGGCTACCGGCCGGGTCAGTTCCTGACCGTCCGGGTGCCCTCCGAGCGGGACGGCTCGACAGCGCGCTGCTACTCGCTGTGCAGCTCCCCGCTGCGCGACGAGAAGCCGAAGATCACCGTCAAGCGCACGGTGGACGGATACGGCTCCAACTGGATCTGCGACAACGTCGTCGAGGGCCGCACCCTCGAAGTGCTGCGCCCCGCGGGGACGTTCACCCCCGACTCGCTCGACAGCGACTTCCTGCTCCTGGCCGCGGGCAGCGGCATCACCCCGGTGATGTCGATTCTCACGTCCGCTCTGCACGGGGGAGCGGGTTCCGTGACCCTCGTCTACGCCAACCGGGACGAGGATTCGGTGATCTTCCGGGACGAACTGGCCGCGCTCGCCCGCGAGTACGGCGACCGGCTCACCGTCGTCCACTGGCTGGAGTCCGTGCAGGGACTGCCGACGCCCTCGGGTCTGCGCGCACTGACGCGGCCGTACGCCGGCCGTCAGGTGTTCCTGTGCGGGCCCGGGCCCTTCATGGAGTCGGCGGCGGCGACGCTGAGCGGCCTCGGTGTGCCCGCGGACCGGCTGCACATGGAGCGCTTCTCCTCGCTGACCGGCGACCCGTTCGCCGAACCCGAGCCGGAGCTTGAGCCCGGCGGGCCGCGCAGCACCGTGGAGGTCGAGCTCGACGGCGAGACGCACACCGTCGTCTGCCCACGGGAGACGGCGCTGCTCGACGTGCTCCTCGACGCCGGTCTGGACGCTCCCTTCTCCTGCCGGGAGGGCAGTTGCAGCGCGTGCGCGTGCGTGCTCCTCGACGGCGAGGTGGAGATGGCGCGCAACGAGGTCCTCGACGACCGCGATCTCGCCGACGGCCTCGTGCTCGCCTGCCAGGCCCGTCCGCGCACCGAGCGGCTGAAGATCACCTACGACGGGTGAGGACGGCCTCCGCACACGAGCCCCGAATGCCGGCCCGCACCCCTACCCGGTCCGCGCCCCGCACACGAGTCCCCGGCCAGGGACAGCACACAAGCCTCCGCACAAAAACCTCCGCAGGGAAGAGGGAAGCCGCATGCCGAACCCCGTACTCGACGCGATCACCGAACGTGCGGAGGAGATCCGCGCGCTGGGAACCTCCAACGAGGCGCTCGGCCGGCTGGACGACCAGGCCGCGAAGGTCCTGCGGGACACCGGCGCGATCCGGATGCTCCAGCCGCAGGCGCACGGCGGTCTGGAGGCGCACCCCCGCGAGTTCGCCGAGACGGTCATGAAGATCGCCGCCTGCGACGGCTCGACCGGCTGGGTCACCGGCGTGGTGGGCGTCCACCCGTGGGAGATGGCGATGGCCGATCCCCGCGTGCGGGAGGAGGTGTGGGGCCAGGACCCCGACACCTGGATCGCGTCGCCCTACGCGCCGATGGGGCTGCTGCGCCCCGTCGACGGCGGCTACGTCTTCAACGGGCACTGGCAGTTCTCCTCGGGCACCGACCACTGCGACTGGATCTTCCTGGGCGCCTTCCTGGCCGACAGCGACGGCAACCGGCTCAACCCGCCGCGCTCGATGCACGTGATACTGCCGCGCGCCGACTACGAGATCGTCGACGACTCCTGGGACGTGGTCGGCCTGCGGGGAACGGGGAGCAAGGACATCGTCGTGCGGGACGCCTTCGTCCCGGGACACCGCGTCATCGACTACGACAAGGTCGTCGACGGGCGGCTCGCGAGGGAGGCGGGGCTGACCAACCCGACCTACCACCTGCCGTTCTCCGCGGCGTTCCCGCTCGGTATCACCGCGTCCGTCATCGGCATCTGCGAGGGCGCGCTCGCCCACCACCTCGCCTACCAGCGCGACCGGGTGCAGATCACCGGCACCGCCGTCAAGGACGACCCCTACGTGCTCTACGCCGTCAGCGAGGCGGCTGCCGAGATCGCCGCCTCGCGGTCGGCGCTGCTGGACAACATCTGCCGGCTCCACGACATGGTGGCGGCCGGCCAGGAGGTCTCCTTCGACCGGCGGGCGGTGGGCCGCCGCACCCAGGCCAGGGCCGCGTGGCGGGCCGTCCGCGCGGTCGACGAGATCGTCGCACGCTCCGGCGGCAACGCCATGCGGATGGACAACCCGATCCAGCGGTTCTGGCGCGACGCGCACACCGGCCTCGCGCACGCCATCCACGTCACCGGAGCCGTCTTCCACGTCGCGGCGCTGACGCAGATCGGCGTCGAGCCGCCGCAGGGGCCGATGCGCTCCATGATCTAGCACGTCTCCTGTCGTGGAGCCTGCTGTGCTCGCCCGCCCTGCGCGGTGTCGCGCAGGCCCGGGGGCTGCCCGAGCGCGGCAGGAGAGACGTGGACGAGCCCCGTAGGGGCGCGGGGAACTGCTCCCCCAGCCTCCGGCCGGGAGGCCCCCCACAAGCCACCAACCCACCCGCGGACCGCACCCTGCGGGAGGTGGCTGGCGGTCGCGGCTCCGGGGCGGCCTGGCCGCTCAAGGCGGCCGCGGGTACGCACGCGCAGCGGACAGCGTGGACGAACAGCACGAGAGGAGAGCACACATGACGCACATCCGAGGACTGGGCTACCTGCGGGTGCAGACCCGGGACATCGACCGATGGCGCCAGTTGACCGTCGAGGCGCTCGGCTTCGCCGAGGGCTCGGGCCCCGATCCGGACGGGCTGTATCTGAGGATGGACGAGCGGCGGGCGCGGCTCGCGGTGCTGCCGGGCGACACCGACCGGGTACAGGCCGTCGGCTGGGAGGTGCGCGACCAGTTCGCCCTGGCCGCGGTCGGCCGCGCCGTCGAGGAGGCGGGCACGGCGGTCAAGCAGCTTACGCAGCAGGAGGCCGACGAGCGCGGAGTGGAGGCCGCTGTCACCTTCGAAGACCCCGCGGGCGTACCTGTCGAGGTCTTCTTCGGCCCCGTCCTGGACCACAGCCCCGTCCTGACCGGGCTCGGGCAGACCTTCGTCACCGGCGGTCAGGGCATGGGACATGTGGTCCTGCCGACGACCCGCATGGACGAGACCGTCGCCTTCTACACCGAGGTCCTCGGATTCCTGCCGCGCGGCGGGATCAGGCTGGGCGGCCAGGCTGCGGACGCCCCGCCGCGCCGCGTGCGCTTCATGGGCGTCAACCAGCGCCACCACAGCCTGGCGCTGTGCCCCGCACCGCACGGCGAGGAACCCGGCCTGGTGCACCTGATGGTGGAGGTCGACAGCCTGGACGCGGTGGGCCGCGCGCTCGACAACGTGGCACGGCTCGACTTCTCGCTCTCCTCCACCCTGGGCCGGCACACCAACGACAAGATGGTCTCCTTCTACGTCCGGGCGCCGGGGGGCTGGGACATCGAGTACGGCACCGAGGGCATGCTGGTGGACGAGGCGCACTACACCGCGGAGGAGATCACCGCGGACAGCTACTGGGGCCACGACTGGTCCGGGTCGCAGCCGCTGGCGGCGTTCACCCCGCCGGAGGCCGGCCGGTGAGCGCGGTCCGGCCGGCGGACGAGCGCCCCCGGCCGGAGCATCCCGGTGCGCCGCGCGGTCGCGGTGGTGCGTGGCCGGTGACGCCGGTTACCGCCGCCTCCGTGAGCCGGTACGATCACGTGACCGACGTCCTCGTGGTCGGCTTCGGGTGCGCCGGCGCGGCAGCGGCCTTCGAGGCGGCCCGCGCCGGCGCCGAGGTCACGGTCCTGGAGCGCGCCGGCGGCCCCGGCGGCTCCTCGGCGCTCTCGGGCGGCGAGCTCTACCTGGGCGGCGGGACACCCGTGCAGCACGCGTGCGGCTTCCAGGACACCGCGGACGACATGTTCGCCTACCTCCGGGCCGCCCTCGGCCCGCACGCGGACGAGGAGAAGCTGCGCGTCTACTGCGACGAGAGCGTCGAGCACTTCGGGTGGTTCACCGACCGGGGCGTCACCTTCCACCACAGCCTGTGGGACTCGCCGACCTGGATGCCGCCGTCCGCGGACGGGCTGATGTGGCTGGGCGAGAACGCCTGGCCCTACAACACGCTCGCCCGTCCCGTGCCGCGCGGCCACCGCCCCGCCACAGGCTCGTGGGGCGGCCGGCCGCTGATGGACAAGCTCACGGCGGCGGCCGGTGGGGCGGGCGCCGTCACACGGACCGACACCGTGGCCACCGCGCTGATCGTGGACGGCGACGGGCGGGTGGCCGGAGTGACCGCCAGGCGGTACGGCGAGGAGCTGGCCATCCGCGCCCGCAGGGCCGTCGTGCTGACCACCGGGGGCTTCGCCGACAACGAGGAGATGCTGGCCGACCACGCGCCCTTGCTCCTCGGCCTGGGCAGGGTCAGCGACGGCCTGGACGACGGCAGCGGCATCCGGATGGCCGCCGCGATCGGCGCGGCCACCCGGCGGATGGCGGTGACCGAGATCGCGATGACCGCGCTGCCGGCCATGGCCGTGCGCGGCATGCTGGTCAACGCGCACGGGCAGCGCTTCGTCAACGAGGACGTCTACCCGGGCCTGTTCAGTGTCGCCGCGCACCGGACGCAGCCAGGCCCTTACTGGGTGATCGTCGACGAGGAGGGCTACGAGGCCGTTCCCGAGGCGGAACGCTGGGGCGTGCTCCCGCGCTTCGTCGAAGAGGACCTGGCGGCTCTTGAGGCGGATCTCGGCATGCCCGCCGGTGCCCTGGAGTCGGCCGTCGGCATGTACAACACCCACGCCGAGCGGGGAGCCGACCCGTACTTCCACAAGGATCCGGCGTGGCTGCGTCCGCTGAAGCCGCCCTTCGCGGCGCTCGATCCCCGCAGCGGCTTCGCGACGGGGGAGCGGAACAGCGCGGGGACCGGCCCGGGGGCCGCGGGCTTCACCCTGGGAGGGCTGCGCACCACCGTCGGGGGAGCGGTGCTGGACGTGGCCGGAGCGCCGGTCCCGGGCCTGTACGCGGCGGGCCGGGCCAGCTCGGGCATCCACGGGGAGGGCTACATCAGCGGTACGTCGCTGGGCGACGGCACCTTCTTCGGCCGGAAGGCGGGGAGGGCGGCAGCGGACGCCGCCCCGGGCTGACCCGGGGCGCGGAGAGCGCCGAGGGCGATGCGCGGCGCGCGGCCGGGCGCGGGCAGCAGCCCGCGCGGGGGCTTCCGTTGAGTGGGACGCGGCCCGCCCGGCGCTTCGGCGGCGCCTAGCGTCGGCCGCCCTGCTCCAGCTCTCCTACCGAAGGACCGTGATGGACCGTTTCGCGGGTGTCGGCGTCCTGCTCACCGGTGCCGGGTCCGGCATCGGCCGTGCCACCGCGCTCCGTCTGGTGGAGGAGGGCGCTGCCGTCTTCGGGGTCGACCTGTCCCCGAGCGGCCTCGCCAAGACCGCGGCGGCGGCGAAGGGGCCCGGCCGGGTGGTGACGCACGTGGCCGATGTGAGCGACGAGAGCGCGGTGGTGGAAGCCGTCGCCGCTGCTGCCCGGCGGCTCGGCGGTATCGACGTCCTGATCAACGTCGCGGGGTTGCACAGGACGACCCCCATCGACACGCTGACGGTGGCCGACATGCAGCGGCTGTTCTCCGTCAACGCGGTGGGGACCGCGCTCTTCTGCCGCGAGGCCCTGCGCCACCTGCCGGACGAGCGGGGCGTCATCGTCAACGTGGCCTCGTCCGCGGCCACCCACGGCAACCCGTACATGAGCGCCTATTCCGCCTCCAAGGGCGCGGTGTTGGCGTTCTCGCTGTGCCTGGCGTCCGAGGTGGCGCACCGGGGCATCCGCGTCGTTCCCGTCTCGCCCGGCACGGTCGCCACACCCCTGACGGCCGGCGGGGACATCCTGCCCGCCGCGCTGGACACCGGCTACTACCAGCGGATCAGGTCGCTGTTCGGGGCGGCGGACCCGGAGCAGATCGCCGGAGTCATCGCCTTCGCGGCCTCCGGGGACGGCGGCTATCTCACCGGCGCCGAGATCCGGGCCGACGGCGGCTCGCACACCTGACCGGCCCCGCGGTAGCGGCGGGACCGGCCGATCACCCATGAGGAGAGCACACGCATGACACGTCGTATCGCCGTCAGCGGGGCGGCATCAGGCATCGGCAGGTCGCTCGCCGCACTGTTGCGGACGCAGGGGGACGACGTCGTCGGCATCGACCTGGAGGACGCCGAGGTCTGCGCCGACCTGTCCACCGCCTCCGGGCGCTCCGAGGCCGTCGAGGGGGTGCTGGAGCGCACCGGGGGCGCGCTGGACGCGGTGGTGGCCTGCGCGGGCATCTCGGCCGTGCGCCCGGCCACCGTAGCGGTGAACTTCTTCGGCGTGACCGAGCTGTTGGCGGGCCTGCGTCCCGCACTGGCCGCCTCACGGGCCCCGCGGGCCGCTTTCGTCGGTTCCATCGCGGGAACCGCGGCGACCGTGCCCGAGGTCGTCGACGCCTGCCTCGCGAAGCGGGAGGCACAGGCGCTCGATGCGGCGGCCGCCGCTGCCGCACGAGGCGAGGGCAACAGGATCTACCCCTCCTCCAAGGCCGCGCTGGCCCGCTGGATGCGCGGTGTCTGCCTCACCGGCGACTGGGCCGCGGCGGGGATCCCGCTGAACGCGGTGGCACCCGGGGTGGTGCTCACCCCGATGCACGCGGCACACGCGATGACCGAGGACCAGCGCAAGAGCGTGGACGAGGCGGTCCCGATGCCGCTGGGCGGGTACGCCGAGCCCGAGGTGATCGCGCGGGCACTGCGGTGGCTGGTCAGCGCGGAGAACACCCACATGACGGGCCAGGTGATGTACGTGGACGGAGGCGCGGAGGCGACCCTCAGGGGCCCGGACAGGTTCTGAGGCACAGGGTTCCCGAGCGCGGCACGGGCGCCGGGTGGGGGCCGCGGTTCGGGGAGGTCTCCGGTGCGGGCCGGCGGCCACTCAGTGGGACTGGTGTTGCCGAAAAAAAGAACGAATTCTAGTTTTTGGGGGAGCGCGACACACCCACCCGGCCCCCGCGGGCCGCCTCACACGTTACGGAGAACCATGGCCGAGGCCGTCATAGTCGAAGCCGCACGCACCCCGGTCGGCCGGCGCCGCGGCGTCCTGTCGGGCCTGCACCCGGCCGAACTGCTGGGCCTGACACAGCAGAAGCTGCTGGAGCGGGCCGGCGTCGCACCACGGGAGGTCGAGCAGGTCGTCGGAGGCTGCGTCACCCAGGCCGGTGAACAGTCCAACAACGTCACCCGCACCGCCTGGCTGCACACCGGCCTGCCCCACACCACCGCCTGCACCACGATCGACTGCGCCTGCGGCTCCTCGCAGCAGGCGGTGCACCTGGTCGCCGGCCTCATCGCCGCGGGCGCGATCGAGGTGGGCGTCGGCTGCGGCGTCGAGGCGATGAGCCGGGTCTTCCTCGGGCAGGCGCAGACGCCCGACACCGGCGTCCCCGTGCCGGACAGCTGGTCGCTGGACATGCCCGACCAGTTCACCGCCGCCGAACGGATCGCCCGCGACCGCGGCATCACGCGTGCCGAGGCCGATGCCCTCGGCCTGGCCTCCCAGCGCAGGGCAGCCCGCGCCTGGCAGGAGAAGCGCTTCGACGGTCAGATCGTCGACGTCCACGCCCCCGTGGGCCCCGAGGGGCCCACGGGGGAGACGGCCGTCGTCACCCGCGACCAGGGGCTGCGCGAGACCACCGCCGAAGCGCTCGCCGGGCTGAGGCCCGTGGTCCCCGACGGCATCCACACCGCGGGCAACTCCTCGCAGATCAGCGACGGAGCGGCCGCGGTGCTCCTGACGAGCCGTCGGGGCACCGCCCGCCTGGGGCTGCGGCCCCGCGCCCGCATCGTCGCCTCCGGCATGGTCGGCGCCGATCCCTACTACCACCTCGACGGGCCGATCGAGGCGACCGCCCACGTCCTGCGCAAGGCCGCGATGACGCTGGACGACATCGACCTCGTCGAGATCAACGAGGCGTTCGCCTCCGTCGTGCTGTCCTGGGCCAGGGCCCACGAGGCCGACATGGACAAGGTGAACGTCAACGGCGGCGCGATCGCCCTCGGCCACGCGGTGGGCTCGACGGGGGCCCGGCTGCTCACCCAGGCGCTCCACGAGCTGGAGCGGAGCGACAAGTCGACCGCGCTGGTCACCATGTGCGCCGGCGGAGCGCACTCGACGGCGACGATCATCGAACGGATCTGAGACCCATGACCATCGGACTGACCGAAGAACACCGCGACCTGCGCGACTCCGTCCGCGCGTTCACGACCCGGCACGTCACCCAGGACGTCGTCCGCAAGGCCGTGGACGCCGAACACGAGACGCTTCCGCCCTACTGGCAGGGGATCGCGGACCAGGGCCTGCTCGGCCTGCACCTGCCCGAGGACACCGGCGGCGCGGGGTACGGCCTCACCGAACTCGCCGTCGTTCTCGAGGAGCTCGGCCGGGCCGTGGTCCCCGGCCCCTTCCTGCCGACCGTGCTCGCCTCGGCGGTGCTGCTGCGCGCCGGCCACACCGCCCACCTGCCCGGGCTGGCCGACGGCAGCACCACGGGCGCCGTCGGGCTGCGGCCCGGCACCCTGACGCTGACCCGCTCACCGGACGGCCGGGCGCTGCTCACGGGCGAGTCGGAACCGGTCATCGGCGGACACGTCGCCGACGTCCTCGTCCTGGCGGCCCGGGAAGGCGACACCACCGCATGGGTGCTGCTGCCGCGGGGCCGGGTGGAGACCACCGACCACCGCAGCCACGACCTGACGCGCCGCTCGTCGCGGATATCCGCGCGAGAGGTGTCGGTACCGGCCGAGGACATCCTGACCCTCGACCCGGGGACGCCGCTCGACCTGGCCGCCGTCCTCTTCGCCGCCGAGGCCTCCGGTATCGCCGACCGCGCCGTGACCACGGCCGCCGAGTACGCGCGCGTGCGGGAGCAGTTCGGGCGGCCCATCGGCCAGTTCCAGGGCGTCAAACACCGCTGCGCCCGCATGCTCGCCGACGCCGAGCAGGCCAGGGCCTGCGCTTGGGACGCCGCACGCTCGGGCGACCCGGGCGCCGTCGAGGACCCCCGCGAGGCCTCGCTCGCCGCCGCGGTCGCCGGCGCCACCAGCGTGGCCGCAGCCTTCGCCGCCACCAAGGACTGCATCCAGGTCCTCGGCGGCATCGGCTTCACCTGGGAGCACGACGCTCACCTGTACCTGCGCAGGGCCCAGACCCTGCGTCTCGCCCTCGGCCCCACCGCGCGGTGGCGCCGCCGCGTCTCCCGGCTCACTCTCGACGGCGTCCGCCGCCGCCTCGGCGTCGAGCTGCCGCCCGAGGCGGAGACCGTCCGCGCCGAAGTCCGCGCCGAACTGAGGGCCGCCCGCGAGCTGGAAGGCAAAGAGCGCCTCGACCACCTCGCCGACCACGGCTACACCGCGCCGCATCTGCCGGCCCCGTGGGGCAAGGGGGCCGACGCCGTCGCCCAACTGGTCATCGGCGAGGAGATGCGGGAAGCAGGACTGACCGCCGTCGACATGGTCATCGGCGGTTGGGTGGTGCCCACCCTCATCGCGCACGGCGACGCGGCACAGCGGGAGAAGTTCCTGCGGCCCTCCCTGCGCGGCGACCTCACCTGGTGCCAGCTGTTCAGCGAGCCGGGCGCCGGCTCCGACCTGGCGGGGCTGAGCACCCGCGCGGTGCGCACCGACGGCGGCTGGCGGATCACGGGGCAGAAGGTGTGGACGTCCATGGCGCGCGACGCCCACTGGGGCATCCTGCTCGCCCGCACCGACGCCGAAGCCCCCAAGCACAGGGGCCTGTCGTACTTCCTGCTCGACATGGCCTCACCCGGCATCGACATCCGCCCGCTGCGGCAGATCACCGGCGAGGCCGAGTTCAACGAGGTCTTCCTCGACGACGTGTTCGTCCCCGACGCGATGCTCGTCGCTGCCCCCGGCGACGGCTGGAAACTCGCCCGCACCACACTGGCCAACGAACGCGTCGCACTGTCCCACGACTCCTCCCTCGGCTCCGGCGGCGAAGCCCTGCTGGAGCGGGCGGCCGACCGCCCGCACGAGATGGACGACGAACGGCTCACGACGCTCGGCGGCATCCTGTGCGACGCCCAGGCCGGCAGCCTGCTGGGCCTGCGGACGACGCTGCGCTCGGTCGCCGGGGCACAGCCGGGCGCCGAGGCCAGCATCGCCAAGCTCGTCGGCGTCGAGCATCTGCAACAGGTGTGGGAGACCGCCGTGGACTGGTCGGGCAGCGCCGCGCTGACCGGCGAGGGCCCGCGCCAGGACGCCACCTGGATGTTCCTCAACTCCCGCTGCATGTCGATCGCGGGCGGTACCACCGAGGTGCAGCTGAACATCATCGCGGAGCGCCTGCTCGGTCTGGAGCGCGACCCCGAGCCCGCCCCCGCGCGTGCGTGAGAAGAAAGGCCGACCATGCCCATCGACCGGGACAAGGCGCTGAACGCGCCCCCCTCCGTGCGCGAGATCAGCTGGACGACCCGCGACGTCCTCCTCTACCACCTCAGCCTCGGCGCGGGCTCCGACCCGGCCACGGGAGCGCAGCCGCACCTGACCTACGAACGCGGGCTCGCGGTGCTGCCCACCTTCGCGATGGTCGCCGGCAGGGGCGTGTCGTCCGGTGAACTTCCGGGCGCGTCCTGGGACATGCCCGGAGTGGACATCGACCTGCGCGCGATCCTCCACGCCGGCCAGGGCCTCGTGGTGCACCGCCCGCTGCCGGCGGCCGGTTCGGCCACGGTCAGCTCCCGCGTCGCCGAGGTGTGGGACAAGGGCAAGGCCGCGCTGATCGTACGGGAGTCGACCGCCCGCGACCCGGGGGGCGAACCGCTGTGGACGGAGACCATGCGGATCTGGGCACGCGGCGAGGGCGGCTTCTCCTCGGAGCCGGGGCCCGAGGAGACCTGGTCGGCCCCCGACCGCGGGGCCGACCTCGTGGTGGACACACCGACCGTGCCGCAGCAAGCCCTCCTCTACCGGCTCAACGGCGACCTCAACCCGCTGCACGCCGATCCGCGGGCCGCCCGCGCCGCCGGCTTCGACCGGCCGATCCTGCACGGCCTCGCCTCCTACGGGCTGGTCTGCGCGGCGCTCGCCGAGGGCGTGCTCGACGGGGACGTGACCCGGCTCGCGTCGCTGTCCGTCCGGTTCGCGGGCGTCCTCTTCCCCGGGGAGACCCTCCGCACGGCGGTGTGGCGGGAAGCGGACAGACTGCTGCTGCGCTCCACCTGCCCCGAGCGCGACGACGCGCCCGTGCTCACCCACGCCACCGCGGTGGTGAACGCGTGAACGCCGCACCCCGTCAAGAGCCCACCCGCACGGCGGGCACCCCCGGCGTGGCGCGCCCCGCCCAACTGGTCTCCGAGCCCCGCGACGGCGGGGTCGACGCGGCGGTCGCCGCCGCCCGCCGGATCGTCGACGCGCTGCTTCAGGCCGGCGAGGGGACGGACGCCGACATGACCGGGGTGGCCAAGCAACTCCACGCGGTCGCCGACAGCCTGGAGGACCAGGCACCTGCCCGCGAGGAACGCCTGGTCGAGATGTGGCGCGGCGACGGCATCACCCGGCACGACCCGGTGACCGGGCCCGAGAACGCGCTCGCACCGCCGCTGCGGCTGACCGGCGACGAGGACGGCTCCGTGGCGGGAACCCTCACTCTCGGCCTGCCCTACCAGGGGCCGCCCGGATGCGTGCACGGCGGCGTCTCGGCGCTGCTGCTCGACCACACACTCGGAGTCGCCAACCACTGGGCCGGCCTGGTCGGGATGACCGCCGAGCTGACCGTCCGCTACCACAGGCCCGCCCCGCTGTTCGAGCCGCTGACCGTCTCGGGGCGGCAGGTCTCCGTGGACGGCAGGAAGATCCGCACCATCGGTGCCCTCTCGGCCGGCGGTCGCGACTGCGTGACGACGGAGGGCCTGTTCATCGCCAAACAGGTGCCGCGCCCCCGCTGAGCGGACCCGCTCCACGACCAGAGCGCCCCGCCCGGAGATTCCGGGCGGGGCGCTCTGGTCGTGACTCGCGCGGGGCGACGGCGTAAGGCGTTACAACGGCGGGATGAGGTGGCGGGCGATCTTCCCGGTGGCGTTGCGCGGCAGGCTCTCCTCGGTGATCCGCCAGCGGGCCGGCACCTTGTAGTAGGCGAGCCGCTCCCGGGCGAACGCGACGAGGCCGTCGGCCGTCACGCCCGAGTCCCCGTCGGCCACCACCACGGCGACCACCTCCTGGCCGAGGTCCGGATGCGCCACCCCCAGGGCCACGCACTCGCGCACCCCCTCGCACTCGGCCAGCACCTCCTCGATCTCCGCGGGGTAGACGTTCTCGCCTCCGCGCACGATCAGGTCGGAGCGGCGGCTGGTGAGCCTCATCCGGCCCCCCTCCAGCACGCCGATGTCACCGGTGTGCAGCCAGCGGTCCGCGCGGATCGCCTGCGCGGTGGCCTCGGGATCCTCCCAGTACCCGAGCATGTTGAACGGGCTGCGCAGGCAGATCTCCCCCTCCTCGCCCTCGGGGAGCGCACGCCCGCCCGGGTCGCGGATCTCCAGCTGCACCGTGATGTTGGGGCGGCCCAGCGTCCCCGGTGCCTCGGTGAGATCGGCCGCGGTGGCCAGGGTCGCGCCGGTCGCCGACTCGGTGAGCCCGTAGCTGTTGGCGAGCGACCGCCGGGCGACGGGAAGGGCCTGGCGCAGCCGTTCGTGGAAGGCCGGAGAGGAGGGCGCGGAGGCGAGGGCGAACGCCGAGAGCGACGACAGGTCGTACCGCTCCAGGCCGCCGTGTTCGATCAGGCGGTGCGCCATGGTCGGCACCGCGCCCCAGTTGGTGACCCGCTCGCGCTCGATGAGGCGCAGCACCCGGTCCACGTCGAACCTTCCCTGGTGCATGACGACGGTGCCGCCGAGGGCGAGTTGGGGGACGGCGAGATTGTGCAGGGTCGCGATGTGGAACAGCGGCAGGGCCAGCAGGTGGCGCCGGACCGCCGGGCCCGCGGAATCGCCGAGTTCGGCGGACACGGCCTCGTTGAGGCGGTGGTAGTCGATCACGGCGAGCAGATTGCGGTGCGTGTGCACGGCGCCCTTGGGGCGGCCCGAGGTGCCGCTGGTGTAGATGACGGCGGCGGGGTCGTCCTCGTCGATGTGCGGGGAGGGCAAGGGCGCGTCCGGGTACGCGTGGGAGAGCCGCTCGACGTCGCCGGCGAGGGTCAGCAGGCGTACGCGGGAGTCGTCCACCAGCGGGGCCCGCCGCTCGTCGGCCACGACAAGGGCCGGCCGCGTGTGGCCGATCGCGTAGGCGACCTCGCGGGCCGACCACCACGAGTTGTAGCCGACCGCGATCGCGCCGAGCGAGACCGTCGCCCAGAACGCCGTGATCCAACCCGGCTCGTTCGCGGCCAGGATCGCGACCCGGTCGCCCCGGCGCACTCCGAACTCGTCGTGGAACGCGCGCGCCAGGGACGCGACCCGGCGGGCGTGTTCGGTAAAGGAGACGCGCGTCCGTTCGGTGACG
Organism: Streptomyces diacarni; assembly: GCF_003323715.1. Lineage (GTDB taxonomy): Bacteria > Actinomycetota > Actinomycetes > Streptomycetales > Streptomycetaceae > Streptomyces > Streptomyces diacarni. The sequence goes on along the minus strand of NZ_QOIN01000039.1, from coordinate 254,026 downwards.
AGGTAGTCGCGGTCACCGTGCCGCACCGAGTCGGCCACCACCTGGGCCAGCGAACCGCCCCGGTGGGCGAACACCCGCATCCGGGAGCCGAGCACGTCCTCCTCCACCAGTTCGAACGCGCCGCCGGGCCCGGTCAGCCGTCGCACGAGGTCCGCGGCCGATTCCTGCTGCTCCGTTGCCGCGTTCATGGGCCTCCCTCTCGCCGGGGGTGGGTGGTGTGCGCGTCATTTTTCTCGCCGCGCCCGCGGGAACCAGCCGGTTCCCGGTGACCGGGACCCGGGCCCGCCCCCGCGGCCCGCTTCCCCCGCTGAGTGGGACTCGGCCCCAGGCGAGGCGCGGCGCGGCCGAAGACTTGGCGGGGCGAGGCGCCCGGCAGGCCGTCCCGGACGCCTCACCCGGTGAAGGACAGCGCTCACGGACGACGGAAGAAGGAGCGGGATGGGACATCTGCAGGGCAAGGTCGCGATCGTCACCGGTGCGGGATCGGGCGTCGGGCAGGGCATCGCTCTCGCGCTCGCCGGCGAGGGAGCGTCGATCGCCGCCCTCGGGCGCACCCCCGAGAAACTGGAGGCGACCTGCGCACTGGTCGCCGAGCGCGGGGGCAGGGCGGAGGCACTGAGCTGCGACGTGGCGGACACCGACCGCGCCCCGGGGCTGGTGGAGGAGGTCGCCGACCGCCTGGGCGGCGTCGACATCCTCGTCAACAACGCCTACAGCGGGGCCTACGGGCCTCTGCTGTCGATGAGCGACACCGACTTCCGGCGCGGTTTCGACAGCGGCCCGTTCGCCGCCTTCGCGTTCATGAAGGCCTGCCACCCGCACCTGAAGCAGCGCGGCGGTGGCGTCGTCGTCAACCTGGTCAGCTCGGCCATGGTCCGCTGGGACCTGCGCACCTACGGTGCCTACGCGGCGGCCAAGACCGCGCTCCGCTCCCTGACCCGTACCGCGGCAGGCGAGTGGGGCCCCGACAACATCCGGGTCAACGCGATCGCGCCGCACGCCACCTCGCCCGGCTACCTCAGGTGGGAAGCGGCCAACCCCGAGGAGGCGGAGGCCTTCCGCGACTCCATACCGCTGCGCTACGTCGGTGACTGCGAGGAGGACATCGGACGCGCCGTCGTCATGCTCTGCGGCCCCGACGCCCGCTACCTCACAGGGGCGACGGTGCCGCTCGACGGCGGACAGGCCAACTTCGACTGACGCGCTGCCACCGGCGCGCGGCGAGCGACGGCCCCGGGAAGGGGCGGAAAACCGCCGTTCCGCCGCTCCCGGTCAGCGGGAGTGCACCGGCCCTCGACGGCTCGGATGCATAACGTCCCGATCGCCACCCGGACCGGTGGGCAAACGGAGGTTTCCCTTGAACCAGACAGCGCACCAGGCGCCCGGGAATCCGGACGTACTGGCTCCCGCGCAGCTCGGCCCCGTCTCGCTGCGCAACCGCACGATCAAGGCGGCCACCTACGAGGGCCTGAGCCACGAAGGACTGGTCACCCAGGAGCTGATCGACTTCCACGTGAGGCACGCGGCCGGCGGGGTCGGCATGACCACCGTCGCCTACTGCGCGGTGGCCCCCGAGGGAAGGACCGGCGCGCATCAGATCCTGTGGCGGCCCGCGGCCCTCCCCGGGCTGCGCAAGCTGACCGAGGCCGTCCACGCCGAAGGCGCCGCCGTCTGCGCGCAGATCGGCCACGCCGGCCCCGTGGCCAACCCGAAGTCCAACGGCGCCCCCGCCCTCTCGCCCAGCCGGCACTTCCACAAGACGACGCTGAGCTTCGCCAGGGAGGCCACCCGCGGCGACCTGAAGCGCATCGTGCGCAACCACGCGGAGGCCGCCACCATGGCCGTCGAGGCCGGGTTCGACGCCGTGGAGATCCACCTGGGCCACAACTACCTCGCCAGCTCGTTCCTGAGCCCGCGCATCAACCACCGCAAGGACGAGTACGGGGGCAGCCTGGACAACCGCGCCCGCTTCCCCCGCGAGATCGCCCGCGCGGTGCGCGCCGCCGTCGGCAAGCGGATCGCCGTCATCGCCAAGCTGAACATGGACGACGGCGTGCCCGGCGGCTTCTGGCTGGACGAGGCGATACCCGTCGCCCGCAGGCTGGAGAGCGACGGCTCGCTGGACGCCGTGGAGCTGACCGTCGGCAGCTCCCTGCTCAACCCCATGTACCTGTTCAGGGGAGACGCGCCGCTGCGCGAGTTCGCCCAGGTCATGCCCCAGCCCGTCAAGACGGGCGTCAAACTCGTCGGCAACCGGGTGCTGCACAGCTACCCCTACGAGGACGCCTACCTGCTGGAGCAGGCCCGGCAGGTGCGCGCCGCAATCGAGATGCCGCTGATCCTGCTCGGCGGCATCACCAACCGGCGGACCATGGACCTGGCCATGCGCGAGGGCTTCCAGTTCGTGGCCATGGGGCGCGCGCTGCTGCGCGAACCCGACCTGGTCAACCGCATCCGGGCCGACGCCGCGACACCATCGCTGTGCATCCACTGCAACAAGTGCATGGTCTCCTTCCACGGCGGTATCCGCTGCGTCCTGGTGGACGACTCCGGCGACCGTGCCGCGGGCGGCGCGACCCCGATCACCGGGTGAGGGGGCGGACCGTGCCACACGAGACCATCGCCGATCTCCTCCTCGCCCGCGTCGGCGACCGCCGTCCTGGGCTGCTGACCCGCGAGCAGAACCTCACCTGGGACGAGGTCGTCACCCAGAGCGCGGCACGCGCCGCGCTGGCCAGGTCGCTGCGCACCGAAGGGCCCTTCCACATCGGGGTCCTGCTGGAGAACGTGCCCGAGTACGTCTTCTGGCTCGGTGGCGCCGCCCTCAGCGGCGCGACCGTCGTCGGAATCAACCCGACCAGGCGCGGCGCCTACCTGGAGCAGGAGGTACGGCACACCGACTGCCAGCTCCTCGTCACCGACCGGGCCGGACTCCGCCTCCTCGACGGGCTGGACATCGGCGTGGCGCCCGACCGGTTCCTGGTCGTGGACGAACCGGACTACACCGCTCTGCTGGCCGCCCACGCGCGGGCACCCGAGGGCGTGCCCGCCCGCGATCCGGCCGTCACGCCCGACACCAGGATGCTGCTGCTGTTCACCTCGGGCACGACCGGCGCCTCCAAGGCGGCGATCTGCTCGCAGGGCAGGCTGGCCGCGCTCGGACACGCCAACGCGGCCAAGTACCGGGTAGGCCGGGACGACGTGTGCTACTGCCCGATGCCGCTGTTCCACGGCAACGCGCTGATGGCCCTGTGGGCACCCGCGTTGGCCGCGGGCGCCACCCTCGCCCTCGTACCGAAGTTCTCGGCCTCGGGTTTCCTCGCGGACGTGCGGTTCTTCGGCGCCACCTTCTTCACGTACGTGGGCAAGGCGATCGTCTACGTCCTCGCGCAGCCCGAGGAGGAGACCGACGGCGACAACCCGTTGACGCACGCCTTCGGCACCGAAGCCTCGCCCGAGGACAGCGCGGAGTTCCTGCGCCGCTTCGGCTGCCGGCTCATCGAGGGCTACGGCTCCAGCGAGGGCGGCGGCCTGCTCAAACGGGCGTCCGGCGGCCCGGCGGGCACGCTCGGTGTGCCCGCGCGCGCGAGCGTGCGGATCGTCCACCCCACAACGCGCGAGACGTGCCCGCCCGCCCGACTGGACGAGCACGGCCGGGTGACGAACCCGGAAGCGGCCATCGGAGAGATCGTCGACACCGAGGGCGCCGCCAGCTTCGAGGGCTACTACAACAACGACGCCGCGAACGCCGAGCGCGTGCGCCACGGCTGGTACTGGACCGGCGACCTCGGCTACGTCGACGAGTCCGGCTACTTCTACTTCGCCGGCCGCTCGGGCGACTGGATCCGCGTCGACGGGGAGAACACCTCCGCGCTGCTGACCGAACGCGTCCTGCGCAGGCATCCCCTCATCGTCACCGCCGGGGTCTTCGGGGTTCCCGACCCGCGCTCGGGCGACCAGGTCATGGCCGCCGTCGAGATCCCCGAGGGGACGCGCTTCGAGGACCTGCGGCTGCCGGACTTCCTGGCCGCCCAGGAGGACCTCGGCCCCAAGGGCGTGCCCCGCTTCGTCCGTGTCTCCCACGCGCTGCCCGCCACCGGATCGGGAAAGCTGCGCAAGAAGGAGATGCAGCTCGAAGGCTGGCGCACCGAGGACGCGGTCCACCGCTGGGCGGGCCGCGGCCGGCCCGACTACGCGCCGATGAGCGAGGGGGACAAGGCCGCGCTGCGCGAGGAGTTCCTCGCAGGCGGACGCGGACGTTTCCTGGGCTGACCCCATCCGGTGCCCACGCCCCGACGACCCCCACAGGCGAGGGCGCGCAGGACGACAGGGACGGGCGCGCCGGGCGGCGGCTCGACCGCACCCCGGCGCCGACGGCCCCATGCGCGCCGGGCAACGGCGGTTCGGCCGCGCCCGGCGGCGACCACACGTGGAGAACGGGAGAACCACATGCGACTGCGCGAGACCGCCGCGCAAGGTGAGCTGCGGCGCGAACTGCGCGCCTACTTCGCGGGCCTGCTGCCCGAGGACGAGCGCCGCCGGGCCGGCGAGGAGGGTGTCGGCGGCCCACGCTTCCGCGAGATCGTGGGGCGGCTTGGTGCCGACGGCTGGCTCGGCATCGGCTGGCCACGGGGATACGGCGGCCAGGGCCGCCCGGTGGCGGACCAGTACGTCTTCTTCGACGAGGTGCAGCGCGCGGGCCTGCCGTTCCCCTTCGTCACCGTGAACACCGTCGGGCCGACCCTCATGGCGTACGGGACGCGGGAGCAGAAGCAGCGCTTCCTGCCCGGCATCCTCTCCGGCGACCTGGTCTTCGCGATCGGCTACACCGAGCCCGCCGCCGGGACGGACCTGGCCTCCCTGACCACCCGCGCGGTGCGGGACGGCGACGCCTTCGTCGTGGACGGCAGCAAGATCTTCACCAGCGGCGCCAACACGGCCGACTACATCTGGCTGGCGGCCCGCACCGATCCGCACGCGCCCAAACACCGGGGCATCTCCGTGCTCACCGTTCCCACCGAAGCGCCGGGCTTCTCCTGGAGCCCCATCAAGACCGTGGGCGGCATGGTCGTGACCGCCACCTACTACAGCGGCGTCCGGGTCCCGGCCCGTGACGTGGTGGGCGAGGTCGACGGCGGCTGGCGGCTCATGACGGCCCAGCTCAACCACGAGCGTGTCGGCCTCGCGGCGCTGGGCGGGCGGATGATCCAGCTGTGGGAGCAGGTAAGGGCCTGGGCCGAGGCCTGCGGAGTCCTCGAACACGCATGGGTGCGCAGGGAGTTCGCGCACTCCTACGCCCGGCTCGAAGCCATGCGGCTGATGAACTGGAAGATGACCGACGCCGTCGCCCACGCCACGCTGAGCGGCGCCGACGCCGGCGCGACCAAGACGTACGGCACCGAGACACACATCGCCGTGCAGCGGAGCCTGAGCCAGATCCTGGGCGCCGCGGGCAGGATCCGGCCAGGGTCGCCGGGCGCTGCGCTGGCGGGCCAGGTCGAGCAGCTCTCCCGGCAGGGCATCGTCAACACCTTCGGCGGCGGCGTCAACGAAGTCCTCCGCGACATGGTGGCCACCCAGGGCCTGGGCCTGCCCCGAGCGGGGCGTGACCGGTGAACGGAACGAGCCGCTCGGCGGACGGGACAAGCAGCACCACGAACGGCGCGAGCCGGACCGAGGACGGGACGAGCAGCCCGGCCAGCGAGGCCTACGAGGAACGCCTGCGGGCCTTCGTCGGGCGCGAGGTGACGGGCCCGACTCCGGGACAGGACCCGGTCAACCAGCCGATGATCCGCCACTGGGCCGAGGCGATGGGCGACCGCAATCCGGTCTACACCGACGAGCGGGCGGCCCGCGCCACGGGGCGGCCGGGTGTGGTCGCGCCGGCCTCGATGGTGCAGGCGTGGACGATGCGCGGCTACGCGGCGACCGTCGCACCGGCCGCGCGGGACACCGCACCTGGCGGACTCGCGGCCCTGGTCGCGCTGCTGGACGAGGGCGGCTACACCTCGGTGGTCGCGACCGACTCCGAGCTGGAGTTCCGGCGCGAGCTGGTGCCGGGAGACCACATCGCCGTCCAGGAGACCGTGGAGTCCATCTCCCCGGAGAAGAAGACCGCGCTCGGCGCTGGACGTTTCGTCACCACCGTGAAGACCTACCGCGACCAAGCGGGTGGTCTCGTCGCCACCCAACGCTGGCGCACCCTGCGGTTCCGCCCGCGGGAGGCCGGCCGGCCGCGCGCGGAACGCAGCACCGGGGGATCGGCCGCTCAGCCCGGTGCCGAGCCCCCGGCGCGGCGCCCCCGCCCGGCGGTCAACCGGGACAACGCCTTCTGGTTCGAGGCGGCGAGGGAACACCGGCTGGTGATCCAGCGGTGCGCCTCCTGCGGCGCGCTCCGGCACCCGCCGGGGCCGTGCTGCCCGGAGTGCTCCTCGCTGTGGTGGGACACCGTCGAGTCCGGCGGACGCGGCCACCTCTACAGCTACGTGGTCAACCACCATCCCCGGCACCCGGCCTTCACCTACCCCCTTCTCGTCGCGGTCGTCGAACTCGCCGAGGGCACCAGGCTGATCGCCAACCTGGACGGTGTCGCGCCCGAGGAGGTGCGCGTCGGGATGCCCCTCGTCCTCGACTGGCTCGACGCCGATCCCGACCTGTCGCTGCCGGTGTTCCGGCCCGCCGCTACGGAGGAGAGCTGAATGGATTTCTCCCTGGGAGAAGAGCTCGAAGCAGTACGGGAACTGGCGCGGAAGATCTTCACCGACCGCGCCACCCCGGAACGGCTGCGGACGGTCGAGACGTCCGCGACCCGCGTCGACCAGCAGCTCTGGGACGACCTGGCGGCGGCGGGCCTGCTCGGTGTGGTACTGCCCGAGGAGGCGGGCGGCGCGGGTCTGGGCCCCGCCGGGCTCTGCCTGCTGCTGGAGGAGCAGGGGCGGTGCGTGGCGCCCGTCCCGCTGTGGTCGGCGCTCGTCGCCGCGATGGCGGTGTCCGCACACGGTTCGGCGCGGCAGCGCGCGGCGCGGCTGCCCTCAGCCGTGGACGGCAGCGCCCGTATCGCGCTGGCCCTGGAGGAGTTCGGTCCGGCCGGGCCCGACGCGCCGCTGACCACGGCCACCCACGGTGCGGACGGCTGGCGGATCAGCGGCACCAAGGCCGCCGTGCCCTCACCGGGCGGCGCCGGGCATGTGCTGCTCACTGCCGCCACCGGCGCGGGGCCCCGCCTCTTCCTGGTCGCGGCCGACGCGGCCGGCCTCACCTGGGAGGAGGCCGAGACCACCAGCCACGACCTCAGCGCCCACCTCGGGCTCGACGGTGCCGCCGCCGAAGCGCTGGGCGACCCCGGCAGCGGCGCGGTGCGGGGGACCCTCGACCTCGCGAGCGTCGCCCTCGCCGCCGTACAACTCGGCGTGGCGCAAGGCGCGCTGCGCCACGCGGCCGGCCACCTCGCCCAGCGTGAGCAGTTCGGGCGCCCGCTGGCCACCTTCCAGGCCGTCCGGCACCAGTTGGCCGACTGCTACATCGACATCGAGGCGATGCGGATGACGCTTTGGCAGGCGGTGACCGCATTGGAGGACGGCGAAGGGGCGACGCGGGCCGCGCTGGTCGCCAAGTGGTGGGCCACCGAGGGCGGGGCGAACGTCGTCCACCGCGTCCAGCACGTGCACGGCGGCATCGGGGTGGACATCGACTACCCGGTGCACCGCCACTTCCTGTGGGGCAGACAGCTGGCGACGACCCTGGGAGGCGCGGGCGCCGACCTCTTCCGGCTCGGTGAGGAGCTGGCACACGGGGGAGCGGCCTCGTGACGGCGCCCGGCACCAGGACGTACGACCGGGTGCGTGTCGGCGAGGTGCTTCCCGACCTGCCGATCCCGGTGACCCGCACGCTCATCGTCGCCACGGCACTGGCGAGCCGGGACTACCAGGACGTCCACCACGACCCGGACCTGGCACGGGAGCGCGGCTCCCGCGACATCTTCATGAACATCCTCACCAGCAACGGACTCGTCGACAGGTACGTGACCGAGTGGGCAGGCCCTGCCGCCGTCGTCGAGGCCATCCGGATCCGTCTCGGCGTCCCCAACCATCCCGGCGACACGATGGTGCTGACCGGAGCGGTGACGGCCAAGACGGACGAGGGCCGCCGGGTCGAGATCGCCGTGCGGGGCACCAACAGCCTCGGTGCCCACGTCACCGGAACCGTCGCCGTCCGCCTGCCGAGCACGGGGGGCGCGTCACCGGACACGGCGGCCGCGTCGGCGAGCACGGCAACGGCGTCGCCGGACACAGCAGCCGCTTCGTGAACGCGGCACTCGCGTCGGCGAGACGGCAGCAGCCGCGTCATGAGAAGAGCACGCGCACCATGAGGGGAGCAGTCGGGTCATGAGGGCAGGCACGCTTCGCGGGGCCGCGGCCATCGCGGGGATCGGGGCCACCGAGTTCTCCAAGGACTCGGGGCGCAGCGAGCTCCAACTCGCCTGCGAGGCCGTACTGGCGGCCCTCGCCGACGCCGGGCTGCGGCCCGCCGACGTCGACGGCCTCGTCACCTTCACCGCGGAGACCAACTCCGAGATCCACGTGGCCCGCAACACGGGCATGGGGGAGGTGAGCTTCTTCTCTCGCGTCGGCTACGGCGGCGGCGCCGGCTGCGGCACCGTCCAGCAGGCGGCGATGGCCGTCGCGACCGGGGCGGCCGAGGTCGTCGTCTGCTACCGGGCCTTCAACGAACGCTCCGGCGAGCGGTACGGGCTCGGGCAGGCCGACCGGCCGATGGACACCAGCGCCGACCGCGCCGCGTACGCCTGGATGACCCCGTTCGGTCTCCACACCCCCGCCCAGTGGGTCGCGCTGTTCGCCCGCCGCTACATGCACGAGTACGGCGCCGACGGTGACGACTTCGGCAGGGTCGCGGTGGTGGACCGCAAGCACGCCGCCACCAACCCCGCCGCCTGGTTCTATCAGCGCCCCATCACGCTGGAGGACCACCGCAGCTCACGCTGGATCGCCGAACCGCTGCGCCTGCTGGACTGCTGCCAGGAGACCGACGGCGGCCAGGCGCTGGTGGTCGTCTCGGCCGAGCGCGCCCGCGACCTGCCGCATCCGCCCGCCCTGATCCACGGCGCCGCGCAAGGGCTCGGCCGGGACCAGCACATGATGACCAGCTACTACCGGCCGAGCATCAGCGGCATCCCGGAGATGGGCCTGGTGGCGCGGCAGCTGTACGCGCAAAGCGGCCTCGGCCCCTTGGACGTCGACGCCGCGATCCTCTACGACCACTTCACACCGCTGGTACTGCCGCAGCTGGAGGAGCTCGGTTTCTGCGCGAGGGGCGAGGCCAAGGACTTCATCGCGGACGGCCATCTGGAGGTCGGCGGCCGGCTGCCGGCGAACACCCACGGCGGACAGCTCGGTGAGGCCTATCTGCACGGGATGAACGGCATCGCCGAAGGCGTCAGGCTGGTGCGCGGTACCTCGGTGAACCAGCCCGAGGGGGTCGGCCACGTCCTGGTGACCGCCGGCACGGGTGTGCCGACCAGCGGTCTGGTCCTGGGGGGCGAGCGGTGACCGCGTCCCCGTGGCGCGGGTACGACCTGGGTTCGCGCACCGTCTCCTACACCGAGCGCGACGCGATTCTCTACGCGCTCGCGGTCGGCGCCCACCCGAGCGACCTCGACCTGGTGTACGAGGAACGGCTGCGGGTGCTGCCGACGTTCGCCCTGACACTCGCGCAGTGGGCCCCCGACGCGCTCGGCTCGCTGGGTGCCTTCGACGTCACGACGGCCGTCCACGGCGCGCAGCGGCTGACCGTAGGGGCGCCACTGGCGAGGGCCGGTGAGGTGGCGATGAGCGCGCGCGTCACCGAAGTGTGGGACAAGGGGTCGGCCGCCGTCTTCGAGATCGAGGTGGTCAGCGACCGCTTCGTGGCGACGTGGTCGCTGTTCGCCCCCGGGTGCGGTGGTTTCGGCGGCGCGCGGGGGCCCGCCGCGCCGCCGCGGCCCGGTGCGCCCGGCCGGCCCGCCGACCGCCGGCTGACCGTGGCGACCCACCCCGGACAGGCCGCGCTCTACCGGCTGCTGGGGGACCGGCACCCCATGCACGTCGATCCCGAGGCGGCCAAGGCGGCAGGTGTGTCCAGGCCGTTCCTGCACGGGCTGTGCACGATGGCGGCGCTCACCCTTCCGGTGGCCGGAGCACTGGGAGCGCACCCGGCCGACCTGCTGGAGCTCCAGGGGCGGTTCGCCGCCCCGGCCTTCCCCGGCGACCGCCTGGTGGCGCACTGCTGGGGCGACGGCGAGAAGGGGGTGCGGTTCGAGGCGTCGGGGCCCGAGCGGACGGTGATCTCGGGCGGTCGTGCGCGGTTCGGTCACGGGTGAGGGGGCGCCTGCACGGGGAAGTGGTCCGCCCTTCCACCACTGAGCGGGACACCCGCACAGCAGAACCAGAATTCATACTAGTTTCGCGCTCGCTGTGTCCACCACGCACGACACGAAAGAGGACAGATGAGCTCGGAGATCAACCTGACGGACCGCACCGCCGTCGTCACCGGCGCGGGCGCGGGTCTGGGCAGGAGCGAGGCGCTCGCACTGGCGGCGCACGGCGCCAGGGTCGTGGTCAACGACGTGGGTGCCGGCGCGGAGGAGGTCGTGCGGGAGATCAAGGACCTCGGCTCCGACGCGGTCGCCGTGACCGGGGACATCGGTGACTGGTCCATGGGAGACCGCCTCGTGGGGACGGCCGTGGAGAGGTTCGGCAGCCTCGACATCGTCGTCAACAACGCCGGCGTGCTGCGCGACAAGATGGTCTTCAACCTCAGCGAGTCCGACTGGGACGACGTCATCCGCGTCCACCTCAAGGGCCACGCCGCCCTCTCCCGCGCGGCCGCGGCGCATTGGCGGGCGGCGGGCAAGGCCGCCGGCGGACCCGTCTACGGACGTGTCGTCAACACCTCCTCCGAAGCCTTCCTCTTCGGCGCGCCCGGCCAGCCGAACTACTCGGCGGCCAAGGCCGGTATCACGGCACTCACCCTGGCGACCGCACAGGGCCTCGCCCGCTACGGGGTGCGCGCCAACGCCATCTGCCCACGCGCCCGCACCTCGATGACGGCGGACGCGTTCGGCGCGGGGGAGGCCGCGGGCGGACTCGACATCATGGCCCCCGAGCGTGTCGCCGCGTTCGTCAGCTACCTGGCCTCGCCCGCCTCGGAGGGCATCAACGGACAGGTGTTCGTCGTCTACGGCGACATGGTGGCGCTGCTGGCTCCGCCCACCGTGGAACACAAGTTCACCGCGGCGGACGGCGCCTTCACGCCGGAGGAGTTCGACTCCCAGCTGACGCCGTACTTCACCGGCCGCGACCCGTACCGCAACTTCGCCGCCTACAGCATCTCCGAACTCGACACCACCGGCACACAGCAGCCGCCCGCACCACGGTGACCCGAGCGGCACGCACCGGCGTACCGCTCACCGGGACGCACCGCCCGGGACGCGCGGCCCGCACGGTCTGGTGAGGGGAGCACCCAGCGCCGCCGCCCGGGCCCCTGCCCACCGGCCCCGCGCGTGCCCCAGGAGCCCACGCACCACCACAGGAAGGAAGCCGATGATCGACAAGGACGTGTACGGACCGTGGGCGGTCGTCGCCGGCGGCTCCGAGGGCGTGGGGGCCGCCTTCGCCCACCGGCTCGCCGAGGCCGGCATCAACCTCGTGCTCATCGCCCGCAAGCCGGAACCCCTGGAGCGGACGGCCCACGAGGCGCGCGCACGCGGCGTCGAGGTCCGCACCCTCCAGCTCGACCTCCTGGCGGAGACCGCGCCTGCCGCGGTCCGCGAGGCGACCGAAGACCTCGACATCGGGCTCCTGATCTTCAACGCGGGGGCGAACAGCTACGGCCACGAGTTCGTCACCGGCGACCTCGACCGCTTTCAGGGCGTGCTCGGCCTCAACATCACCTCCCAGCTCGCCCTCACCCACCACTTCGGCGCACGCATGAAGGAGCGCGGCAGCGGCGGCATCATGCTGGTCGGCTCCCTGGCCGGCTACCTGGGCCAGGGGCAGGTCAGCGTCTACTCCGCCGCCAAGGCCTTCAGCCGGGTCTTCTCCGAGGGGTTGTGGCTGGAGCTGCGGCCGTTCGGCGTCCACGTCCTCGAACTCGTCCTCGGGGTGACCCGCACCCCGGCGATGGAGCGCGCAGGCCTGCGCATGGATCTGCCCGGACTCGACGTCGCCGAACCCGACGACGTGGCCGGGGAGGGGCTGGAGCACCTGGCGGACGGGCCCGTATGGGTCGCGGGCGGAAACGGGGCGAGGGCCGAACAGCGCAACGCCTTCCACGACCGGGCCGGACTGGTCCTCGGCGCCCAGGAGGCGTCCCGGCGTCTCCTGCCCGCGGAGTGACGGCATGCCCGAGAGCGCTCCGACCACCCTCCCCGGCGTCCTCGCCGCAGCGGCGCGCACCTTTCCGCAGGTGGAGGCCGTGGTCGACGGCCGAGTGCGCCTGACCTACCGGCATCTGTACGACGAGGCGCTGGCCGTCACCAGAGCGCTGATGGCACTGGGCGTCGAACGCGGGGACCACGTCGCGCTCTGGGCGCCCAACAGCGTCCGCTGGATCACCGCGGCACTCGGCGTGGCGGGCGCGGGCGCGGTGCTCGTCCCCGTCAACACCCGCTACAAGGGCGACGAGGCCCGGTGGGTGCTGCGGCGGAGCGGCGCGCGGCTGCTGCTGGTCGAGGACGGCTTCCTCGGCAACGGCTACCTCTCCATGATCGGCATCGGGACAACCGCCGACACGGGGCAAGGCGCGGGTAACGCGCGGCCCGCACCCGCACTGCCCGCTCTGCGGCACGCGGTCACCCTCGACCACGGGGGCGAGGAGCGGGCCGGCGCGATGACGTGGGAGGCGTTTTTGCGCCACGGCGCCCGTACACCCGAGCACGAGGCGGCCACCAGGGCGGCGGGCGTGCACCAGGACGACGTCTCCGACGTGTTGTTCACCTCCGGCACCACCGGCAGGCCCAAGGGCGCGCGCACCACACACGGCCAGAACGTCAGGACCTACCGCGCCTGGTGCGAGCGGACCGGAGTGGACCGCGGCGACCGCTACCTCATCATCAACCCGATGTTCCACTGCTTCGGCTACAAGGCGGGCGTCCTCGCCTGCCTGCTGAGGGCGGCGACCATGGTCCTGCAACCGGTCTTCGAGGTGGCCGAGACGCTGCGCCTCGTCCAGGACGAGGCCGTGACCGTGCTGCCCGGGCCGCCCACACTCTACGTCTCCCTGCTGGAGGCGCCCGCGCGCGCCGCGTACGACCTCTCCTCGCTGCGCCTGGCGGTCACCGGCTCGGCCGCGGTGCCCGTGGCGTTGGTGAAACGGATCAGGACCGAACTGTTCCCCGTCGTCCTCACCGCCTACGGGCTCACCGAGTCGTGCGGCACCGTCACCGCCTGCTCGGTGGAGGACGACGACCACGCCGTCGCCGGCACCGCGGGGCGCCCGCTCGACGGCGTGGAGGTGGTCGTCGCCGACGCCGCACGCCGCCCGGTGCCGCCGGGGGAGGACGGCGAGATCCTCGTGCGCGGCTACAACGTGATGCGCGGCTACCTCGACGATCCGCGGGCGAGTGCCGAGGCCGTCGACCGCGACGGGTGGCTGGCCACGGGAGACGTCGGACACTTCGACGGGCACGGCAGGCTCGTTGTGACGGGGCGGTCGAAGGAGATGTTCGTCGTCGGCGGCTTCAACGTCTACCCGGCCGAGATCGAGGCGGCCCTCACCCGGCATCCCGCCGTCTCGGAGGCCGCCGTGATCGGGGTGCCCGACCCCCGCCTCGGGGAGGTCGGCCGCGCCTACGTGCGGCTGCGCCCGGGTGCCGAGACCACCCGGCAGGAACTCGCAGCCCACTGCCGCGAACGGCTCGCCAACTTCAAGGTCCCCCGCGAGGTCGTGCTCGTCGAGAACTTCCCGCGCAATGCCGCAGGCAAGATCCGCAAGACGGAACTGGGCGGACCGCACCGATGACCCGGGGCACCGAGGCGCACCGAACGGCACACACCGCAGGCCCGCGCACGCAGCAGAAGCCGCGCACGCAGGAGAGTCCGCGCACGCAGGAGAGTCCGCGCACGCGCGAGAGGGAGGACGGCAGGGTGGGGAACACGGTTGTGGAGGCGGTGCGCGGCCTCGTCCCGGCCCTCGCCGACCGGGCACAGGAGACGGACACGGCAGGGCGGGTCCCCGACAAGACGGTGCGCGAACTGATCGACTCCGGCGTCTTCCGGATGCTCCAGCCCCGCCGCCACGGCGGTCTCGAAGCCGATCCGGTCGACTTCTACGCGGCGGTGCGCGCCGTCTCGGCCGCCTGCTGCTCGACCGGATGGCTCGCCTCCGTGCTCGGGGTGCACCCCTGGCATCTCGCCCTGTTCTCCGGGCAGGCCCAGGACGAGGTGTGGGGGAGCGACCCCGACACGCTGCTCTCCTCCGCCTACGCACCCGTGGGCCGCCTCACCCCGGCCGACGGCGGGTACCAGCTGACAGGGCACTGGAGCTTCTCCTCGGGGTGCGAGTACGCACGGTGGGCGCTGCTCGGCGCCCTGGTGGTCGGTGACCAGGGCAGGCCCGTGGACTTCATGACGGTGCTCGTCCCGCGCACGGACTACCGGATCGAGCAGGCGTGGGACGTCGTCGGGCTGCGCGGCACGGCCAGCAACGACATCGTCGTGGACAAGGCGTTCGTCCCCGCCCACCGGGTGATACGCAACTACGAGCAGGCGCAGCTGTCAGGCCCGGGGCAACAGGTCAACCCGGGTCCGCTGTACCGGATCCCCTTCGCGGCCGTGTTCACCACAGCGGTCACCGCCCCCGTCCTCGGCGCGGCGGCGGGCGGCTACGAGTCCTACCTCTCCGTCATGAACGAGCGGGTACGGCTCAGCCTCGGTGGCGGCCGGTTCGCCGAGGACCCCTACGCCCAGGTCGCCATCGCCCGTGCGGCCTCCGACGTCGACGCCGCGATCCTCCAGACCGACCGCAACATCGCGGAGCTGCTCGCCCACGCGTCCGACGGGCGTGACATCCCGATGGAGCTGCGGCTGCGGACACGCAGGGACCAGGTACGCGGCACCGAACGGGCCGTCGCGGCGATCGATCTGCTGTTCAAGACCGCGGGCGGCAACTCGCTGCGGCGCGGCAACCCGATCGAACGCGCCTGGCGCGACGCGCACGCCGGCAGCGTGCACGTCGCCAACGACACCGAGCGGACCCTGGCGATGTACGGCCGAGGGGCCTTCGGACTGACCGTCGAGGACAACCTGGTCTGAGCCGGAACCGCCGCTCAGGACCCGGGCTGGGCCCCGACCGCCGCGGACCACCTGAGCTGAACCCTGACCGCCGCGGACGACCCGGACCCGGCCCTACGGCAGCCCCGCCGACTTCGCCGCGAGATACCTGGCGGGGAACTCGCCACCGCCGTGGACCGCCAGGTCCGCCCCGTTGACGTACGAGCCCCAGGCGCCGGCCAGGTACAGACAGGCGCCCGCGACGTCCTCGGGGACGGCCATCCGCTCCATGGGAACCACCCGCGCCACGCTCCGACCGCCGTCGTCGCCGTAGACCGAGGCGGCGGCCTCGGTGCGGATCAGGCCCGTCGTGATGTGGTTGACGCGGACCCGGGGAGCCCACTCCAGAGCCAGCGCGCGGGTCAGGCCGAGCAGCCCGGCCTTGGCCGCCGAGTACGCGGCCGTGCCCGGCTGCGGGTCATGCGCGGAGACACTGCCGATGTTGACGATCGCGCCTCCGTCGCGCTGCGGCCGCATGACGCGGTGCGCCGCCTGGGCGACGTGGAAGGGAGCGAGCAGGTTCAGCGCGACGATCTTCTCCACGAACCGGGGCGAGACGCTCGCCGCATCGGCGCTGGGGGAGCCGCCCGCGTTGTTGACGAGGACGTCGAGACGCCCGAACCTGCCGGCCGCGCTGTCGACCAGCGCGGCGGCGTCGGCCGGATCCCGTACGTCGGCGGGGACGAACACCGCGCTGCGCCCGTGCGCGGTCGGCAGCTCCTTCGGCGCGCCGCGCCCGCAGACCACCACGTCAGCGCCGGCGCTCAGGAACGTTTCGGCGATGGTGCGGCCGATACCCTTCGTGCCGCCGGTGACCACCACGGAACGTCCGGAGAAGTCCGCCGGGTTGCTGAGATCCATGTCCCGCCCTTCCGCTCTCGTCCGCCGGGGTTTCCCCCGGTGCACGCGCGAACCTAATCCGAGGCGCCGCCCGGGGACGCGGAACTCCCGGTGAACGGGAGCGGGGGACAGTCCCGTACGGATGGCGGTCGGCGCCGAGGGACCCCCGGCGCACGGAGGTCACTCCCGGGCGTTCGAGCGGGCGCCCAGCAGCACCTCGCACGCGAGCCGGATCTCGGTCTCCGTCTCGGACATCGACGAATGACCGTTGATGGCGGAGACCAGGAGCCCGTGCCAGCTCTTCATCAGCAGGCGGATGAGGCGGTTGTCCCGGTCGGTCGGCTTGCTCAGCCCGAGCAGGCCGAGCACCGTGTGGTGCACCTTCGCTTCGATACCGGCGGCTTCGGTGACGGTGGCCGCGTGCGCGGCGAAGTTGCTCTGCATCATCGCCCCGGCCAGCCGCGGCGTGTGCAGCATGTGCCGGGTCGACCGCAGCAGCGTCTCCGCGACCGCGCCGACGGGGTCGGCTGCCGCGTCGATCCGCGGCGAACCCTCGCTCATCCGCTCGACCTGGGACGCCATGATGGCGGTGAACAGATGCGTCTTGGAGGGGAAATAGCGGTACAGCGTGGCGATGGCGACGCCCGCCCCCTTGGCGACGTCGTGCATCTGCACATGTTCGAGGCCGCGCTCGGCCCCGAGCCGGGCCGCCACGTTCAGGATGCGTTCGTGCCGGGCCTTCTGGCCGGGTGACTGGGGTTCCGCTGCCGGTCTGTCCTCGGCGATTCGGGGCACGGTTCCTCTTCCGGGCTCGTGATCGCGTCTTCCGGGACCTCATATTAATGGCGGCCCGGCGCCGGGGCCCGAAGGGAGTGCCGAGCGGTACCGCTCAGTGGGACCCGCGGGGGCGCCGGTGGGGAGTTGGCTGTTCTCTGGCGCCACAAGTCGGCGATTCCGGGAGGTCGGGCCGTGGCGCGGGAGTGGGACGAGGAGTACGACGTCGTGGTCGTGGGATCGGCCGGCGGAGCCCTGACGTGCGCCTATCTGAGCGCCCACGCCGGCCTCTCCACCGCCGTGGTGGAGAAGACCTCCCGGGTCGGCGGGATGGCCGCGTACTCGGGGGCCGCCCTGTGGCTTCCCGGCACGCAGGTGCAGCGACGCGAGGGCGTCGACGACTCCACCGACGCGGCCCGCACCTACCTGCGCGCGCTCCTGGGCGAGGACAACGCCGAGAAGCGGGAGGCCTTCCTCGCCGAGGCGCCCGCCCTCGTCCGCCGCCTCGAGGACGACCCCGCCCTCGCGTTCAGGCACCAGGTCTTCCCGGACTACTACGAGCGACCCGGCCGGGTGCCGGGAGGACGTTCGGTCATCCCCGCGGACCTCGACCCGGGAGAGCTGGGCGACCTGCTCCACCTCGTCCGGCCCCCGGTGGACCGCGACCGGGCAGGCCAGGGCAACGACACCGCGGTGCCGCTGGCCGGTGGACGCGCGCTGATCGCCCGGCTTCTGCTGGCGTACCACCGCACCGGCAACGGCACCGTCCGCACGCACACCCGCATGGAGGAACTGGTCACCGAGGGCGACCGGGTGACCGGGATCGTCGCCACCGGCCGGGACGGCAGGCGGCTGCGCGTCAGGGGGCGGCGGGGTGTGCTCCTGGCGGGTGGCGGCTTCGAGCACAACGACGCGCTGCGGCGCGACCACGGCGTGCCGGGCGACGCGGCGTGGAGCATGGCTCCGGCCGGCACCAACACCGGCGAACCCCTGACCGCTGCCCTTGCCCTCGGGGCGGCGACCGATCTGCTCGACGAGGCCTGGTTGTGCCCTGGCCTCGTCATGCCGGACGGGCAGCCCGCGTTCGTCTGCGGCCTCACCGGCGGCCTCGTCGTCGACGCCCACGGCGCCCGCTACGCCAACGAGTCACTGCCCTATGACCGGTTCGGGCGGCAGATGGCCGCCGACCCCGCACGGATCCCCTCCCACGTCGTCTTCGACGACCGCACCGGCGGGCGGTTCCCCGGGGTCGCGCTGCCGCCGCCGGGAGAAGCCGCACCGCACCTCGCCGCCGGAACGCTCGCGCGGGCCGACACCCTCCAGGAACTGGCCGACCTGATCAGGGTGCCGGCCAAGGCGCTCACCGCGACCGTCGAGAGGTTCAACGCGTTCGCCGACAGCGGTGCGGACGAGGACTTCGGCCGCGAGCGGGACGAGTACGGACACTGGTTCGGCGAGCCGGTACTCCAGCCGGTCCGCAAGCCGCCCTACTACGCGGCGCGGCTCATCCTCTCCGACCTGGGCACCAAGGGCGGTCTGGTGACGGACGCGGCGGGACGGGTGCGCAGAGCGGACGGCACGGCGATCGCGGGCCTGTACGCCGCGGGCAACACGAGTGCGTCGTTCACCGGGTCCCGCTACCCGGGCCCCGGCATGCCGATCGGCACCTCCATGGTCTTCGGGGCGCTGGCGGCCAAGGACCTCATCGGCCGAGAACCCCATCGGCTGAGCGCGGTCGGCTGAGCGGCGGCCGCCCGGCCGCCCGGTACCGCTGAGTGGGACCGCCCCGCCGAGCCCGCCACCGCGCTGTTCCACTCGATCGCACACCGTGCCGAAGCGCTCGCTTCGGCGGAAGGGAAGGCCACACATGACCACTGCGGACGACGTTCGCTCCATCGAGGCGGACGCCCTTCCGACGCGCTTCGCCCGTGGCTGGCACTGCCTGGGACTGGCTCGGGACTTCACCGACGGAAAGCCGCACACCGTCCGTGCGTTCGGGCAGAAGCTGGTCGTCTGGGCCGCTGCGGACGGCACCCTGAACGTGCTCGACGCCTACTGCCGGCACATGGGCGGCGACCTGTCGCGCGGCACCGTGGAGGGCGACGACATCGCCTGCCCGTTCCACGCGTGGCGCTGGGGCGGCGACGGGCGCTGCACCCGTGTTCCGTATGCCAGGCGCGTACCGCTGCGCGCACGGACGGCGGCGTTCCCCACCGTGCGGCAGGACGGTCTGCTGTTCGTCTGGAACGACCCGGAGGGCAAGCCGCCCCCCGAAGACGTGACCGTGCCCCGGATCGCGGGGGCGACGAGCGACGAGTGGACGGACTGGTCCTGGTACTCCGTCGAGATCAAGGGGGCGAACTGCCGCGAGATCATCGACAACGTGGTGGACATGGCGCACTTCTTCTATGTGCACTACTCGTTCCCCACGTACTTCAAGAACATCTTCGAGGGCCACACCGCGACCCAGATCATGAAGGGCGTCGCCCGCGAGGACGTCCGACGGCCGCAGGCCGAGGGGAGCTCAGCCCCGACCGTGCTCGGCCAGACCTCGGTGGCGACCTACCACGGCCCGTCCTTCATGACGGACGACCTCACGTACCACTACAGCGACGGTGACGTCGATTCGGTCCTGGTCAACTGCCACTACCCGATCACCGCCGACTCCTTCATGCTCCAGTACGGCATCGTCGTGCAGAAGGCCGGACACCTGGGCGACACCGCGGAGGACGTGGCCGCGAAGATGGGCGAGTTCATCAAGATCGGCTTCGAGCAGGACGTCTCGATCTGGCAGCACAAGGCCAGGATCGACAACCCGCTGCTGTGCGAGGAGGACGGTCCCGTCTACCAGTTGCGCCGCTGGTACGAGCAGTTCTACGTCGACGCGGCCGAGGTGCGCCCCGAGATGACCGACCGGTTCGAGTTCGAGATCGACACGACGAAACCCAACGCGGCGTGGCGGGCGGAGATCGCCGAGAACCTCGCGCAGCGCAACGGCGGCACCGGGTCCGACGCGACCGCCGGCGCCGGTACCGGCGCCGCAGTGAGCGGGCCGGTCTGATGGCCGTCCGGTCCGACAGCCGGTTCCTCGACGCCCCGCTGGTGCCCGTCAGCTGCCGCGTGTGCGGCGCGGGGGTGCGGGTCCGCAAGAGCACCTGGGACCAGACCAGCGTCCAGTGGGATGGCGAGGCGCTGGCCTCCTGCACGGAGCGGCGGGCCTCCGGCCCCGGTCCTGGCCCCAGCGGCGAGGTGTTCAGGGGCTGCGGGGCCCTCGCGGAGGCGATCCGCGAGGCCGCCGTCCTCGGCGAGGTCCGCGTGCGGTCCGAGGACGGCTGAGGCGGCGCGTCGCGCATTCCGTCAGCAGAGTCGCCGGGGTCCGATGATTTCCGGGCTCTCCAGTCGTCTGTCTTGGGGTGATGGCACCGGACCGCACGACCGAGGACAGCCCGTGATCGACCTGAAGCCCGCCTGCCGCCGGATGACCGACGTGTTGGCAGGCGTCGACGACGCACAACTGAACGACCCCACGCCCTGCACCGAGTACACCGTCCACGGCCTCATCGACCACATCGACGAGGCCGCTGGAGGACTCGCCGCCCTCGCCCGGGGAGGCGCCGAGGCTGCCCGGGGCGGGTTAGGCGCGGCACAGCCGGACGGCGGGCACTTCGGCGACGCACGCAGGCAGCGCGTCGCCGAGAAGGTGCGGGCACTCGGTGAAGCCTGGGACGACCCGGCGGCATGGTCCGGCGCGACGGACGCGTTGGGCGTCGAGCTGGCGAACGAGCTGTGGGGCCGGATCGCCCTCACCGAGATGGTGGTGCACGGCTGGGACCTGGCCAAGGCCACGGGACAGCCCTACGATCTGCCCCGCGAGACGCTCCAGGCCTGCTTCGAGCACGTCCGTTCCTTCGTCCCGAGGGCGCCCGTCGAGGGGCTGTGGGGCCCGTCCGTCGAAGCGCCCGCCCACGCTCCACTTCTCGACCGGCTGGTGGCCGTCACCGGCCGCCGGCCGTGACCCGCCGGGGAAGGACACCGCCGCCCCCGGCGCCGTCGGGCATCCGACGGGGAGCGTAGGCGCGTCAGCCCCACACGCGCGACACCGCGTTCCCGCGCAGCGCCTCCAGCCTCTTGGCCTGCGCGTCCGCCCGGTCGAGCAGGGTGGCGAGCGCGTCGGCGTCCAGGCCGGGCTCGCTGTCGGCGAGCCCGGCCAGCGTCCGCCAGCAGGACGTCTTGGCCTGA
Organism: Streptomyces diacarni; assembly: GCF_003323715.1. Lineage (GTDB taxonomy): Bacteria > Actinomycetota > Actinomycetes > Streptomycetales > Streptomycetaceae > Streptomyces > Streptomyces diacarni. The sequence goes on along the minus strand of NZ_QOIN01000039.1, from coordinate 232,847 downwards.
ACACCGAGGCGCATCGCCTCCAGCTCCAGCACGTCGCTGAGCGGCGAGCGGGACGTCAGGCTGCCGTTGAGCTTCAACCGTCCGGCCTTCTCCGCCAGCCATCCGGCGCGCACCCGGGACTGCCGTACGGGAACGCCCAGCCGCGCCATGATCCCGATGAGCGTCTCGCGGTCCTCGGCGACCTCACGGGCCAGGCCCGCCAGTTCGGAGCCCGCTGCCCGGCCCCGGTGGGTCTTCGCCGTGCGGCGCAGCAGCTCGGCTCCGGCAGTGGCTCCGGCGAGGTGGTCGTTGAGGTAGATGCTCAGGAGCGTACGCGGGGACGGCATGGCACCTTCCTGGACTGACAGGGCGCGGACGGTCGTCTCGGCCTCGGCCTGTCGCGTCCGGCCCAGGGCCCGTGGTGAGGCGCCGATGGCTGCCTTCCCTCGCCGCCTGAGCGCCATGTCCCCTCCCTCCGCGGTCACCCGACCGGCGGCGGCCCTTCTCGGGCACGGCTCAGCAGCCGACCGGGCGCGGGCGCCACCAGGCGCGGCGCCGCATGCGCTCAGGTCAGAGCCGGACCGGGTGAGCTCGTGTCGGAGCCGGGCCGCGTGGGCTCAGGCCAGAGCTGTGGCGAAGCGGGTGGCCAGCGCCGCGGGCGCGGTGATGGCCGTGCCGACGACGGCGGCCCACGCCCCGGCGTCGAGGGCGGCCCGCGCCTCCTCCGGGGTGCGCAACCGCCCCTCGGCGCAGACGGGCACCCGGACGCGGGGCGCCAGCGCGCGGACCAGCTCCAGGTCGGGCCCGGGCGAGGCCGGACTGTCCGCCGTGTAGCCGGACAGGGTGGTGGAGATCAGATCGGCGCCGAGCGCGGCGGCTTCCATACCCTCGTCCGGCGTGGCCACATCGGCCATGAAGAGCTTGCCCGCTTCGTGGACCGCGCGGATCGTCTCGGCGAGGGGGCGCCCGTCGGGTCGGGGGCGCGCCGTGGCGTCGGCGGCGACGACGTCGGCGCCGGCGCGTGCGACCGCGCGCGCGTGGCCGGCGGTCGGGGTGATGTAGACGCCTTCGGAGCCGTCCTTCCACAGCCCGATGAGGGGCAGGTCCACGACGGCGCGGACGGCCTCGACGTCCTCGACGCCCTGGATGCGGACCCCCGCCACGGGGGCGCCCGCGCAGACGGAGGCGGCGATCGCGGCGATGTGGGCGGGGGAGCGCAGCGGGTCTCCGGGCGGTGCCTGACAGGAGACGACCAGCCGGCCGCGCAGCCCCGCGAGCAGAGCGTCGGCGCGTGCGGTGGGCATCGTGGTGCGGCTCGGCAGTGCGCCGCCGGTCGCGGGCTCGCTCATGGTGCGTCCTTTGTCGAGAAGGGGGTGCGGGGGTGTGCGGCGCGGCCCGGGCCGGTGGCCCCGGCGGGCTCCTCGCACAGGAGTGCGGCGGCGCCGACGACGGCGGCGCGCGGGCCGAGAGCCGCCGGCACGGGACGGAGAAGGGAGGGGCCGGGCAGCAGCTCGGCGGCGAACGCGTCGGTCAGCGGACGCCAGAACGGCGCGCCGATGGAGGCGACTCCGCCGCCGATCACCACGCGCTCGGGGTCGAGGGTGTTGACCAGACCCGCCAGGGCGCGGCCCAGCGCGCCCGCGCCCTGAGCGAGTACCTCACGGGCGACGGCCGCCTGAGCTGCGCCCTGACCGCCACCGCCCTGCCCGCCGCCGTCAGGCCCTGCACCTTCTCCGGCCTCTCCGGCCTCTCCGGCCTCTCCCGCCCCTTCGGCCAGTGCCGCCACGTGCCGCAGGTCGACCGGGTGTGCGGCCCCGGTCCGTTCCGCGAAGCGGGCGGCGATGGCGGGCCCTGAGGCGATGGCCTCCAGATGGCCTGTGCGTCCGCAGTTGCAGGGGCGTCCGGCGGCCTCGGGCACCGCGATGTGGCCGAACTCGCCGGCCGTCCAGTGCTCTCCGCGCAGCAGCCGGCCCCCGGTGACGACGCCGCCGCCGATGCCGGTGCCGACGCTCACGTAGAGCGCGGTGGTGCAGCCGGCGCCTGCGCCGTGTACCTGTTCGGCCAGGGCGAAGACGTTGGCGTCGTTGTCGGCCGCCACCGGCATGCCGAGCCGCGCCTCCAACTCCTCGCCCAGCCGGGTGCCGGCCCAGCCGGGCAGCAGGTCGTTGGCGGAGACGACCGTGCCGTCATCCCGGTTGACGACGCCGCCGGTGCCCACGCCGAGACCCCTAGCGCGCTCGTGCCCGGGAAGTTCCCGGACGGCCTCGGCGATGGCGTCCAGAACGGCCACGGGGCCCCGCGCGGCCGGGGTGGGCCGGACGGCCGAGGCCAGCAGTGTGCCGTCCTCCGCCACCAGGCCCACAGCGATCTTGGTGCCGCCGACGTCGGCGCCCACGCGCGTGCGCGCTCCGAAGGACGCACCTTCCATGACGGTCATGAGCGGGCCGCCCTGCGGACGGTGAAGCGGATGTCGTACCGGTCCGCGCGGTAGAGCGTGGTGGTCGCCTCGACGGGGCTCTCGCGGCGGTCGAGCCCCACGCGCTGCACCCGCAGGCCCGAGCTGCCGACCGGCACGCCCAGCAGCGCCGACTCGGTCTCGGCCAGATCCACGGCGCGCACGATCTGCTCGGCGGAGCCGATCTCCAGACCGTGGCGGACGCTCAGCAGCTCGTAGAGCGACCCGCTCAGGTCCTCCTGAGCCAGCCCCGGCACCCGCTGGGCGGGCAGGTGGACGGTCTCCAGGCACATCGGCGCCCCGTCGGCCAGCCGCAGCCGGCTGACGCGGACGACCTCCGCCTCGGGGTCGATCTCCAGCAGCCCTGCCACCTGCCGTCCCGCCCGTACCGTCCCGGCGGCCAGGAGGCGCGAGGCGGGCTCCAGGTCGCGGTCGCGCATGTCCTCGGAGAAGGAGGTGAGGGCGAGGGATTTGGAGACCACGGCAGGTGCGACGAACGTGCCGGCTCCCTGCACGCGGTAGACGGCGCCGGCGGCCTCCAGCGCGTCCAGGGCCTGGCGCACGGTGTTGCGGGAGACACCGTGGCGGGCGGAGATCTCCCGCTCGGTGGGCAGCGGCGTGTGCGGCGGCGAGCCGGCCATCTCGGCCAGCAGTGCCATCCGCAGCTCCTCGTACTTCGCCTGTCTGGCCACGCTCGCCCCTCCTGTGGTGTGCGCCGTGCATGGTTCTGACGCCTGATGGCGCTAAAGGTACCAACCAATACGGGAAATATTACGAGAGACCTTGTGTATAGCCAAGCCTGCTGCAAGATTGGTACCTGCCAATTAGGGGAGTGAACCGGGGGATGTCGAGAAGGGACGCGTCATGACGTCACCCAGCGGTACGGTCGCGCAGCGCGACGGAGCCGCCCTGAGGCCGGTCCTCGGTGTGACACTGGTGGCGGCGCTGGGCGGGCTGCTGTTCGGTTACGACACCGGAGTCATCTCCGGAGCGCTGCTGGCGATCGAGTCGGACTTCGGGCTGTCCGCGTTCAGCTCCGGCGTCGTCGTCAGCTCCCTCCTGGTCGGTGCGATGGCCGGCGCGGCCGGTGCCGGCGGTCTCGCCGACCGCCACGGGCGCCGCCCGGTCCTCGTCGCTGCCGCCGCGATCTTCACCGTCGGTGCCGTCCTCGCCGCGCTGGCCCCCTCGGCGGTGGTTCTCACGGCCGCCCGTGTGGTGCTCGGACTGGGCATCGGAGTCGCCTCGAACCTGGTTCCGGTCTTCATCGCCGAGCTCGCACCGCCCCGCTACCGGGGCCGGCTCGTCGGGCTCAACCAGTTGATGATCACCTTCGGTATCGTCCTCGCCTACGTCGCCAACTACGCGCTGGAGAACGTCACCCACAGCTGGCGGTGGATGTTCGGGCTGGCCGCGCTCCCCGCGCTCCTCTTCGGCATCGGCATGCTGCTACAGCCCGAGTCACCGCGCTGGCTGGCGCTCAACGGCGGCCCGGAACGCGCCCGCGCCGTCCTCGCCCGGCTGCGCGGACACGACGACACCGCAGCACTCCAGGCCGAACTGGCCGACATGGCCGCCACCTCCACCACGGGGGAGTCCGGCGCACGCGGCGTGGGACGGTGGCGGGCCCTGACCGCGCGCTCGGTGCGTCCCGCCATCGTCGCGGGGGTGGGGTTGCAGATCCTCGGGCAGGCGTCCGGGGTCAACACGGTGATCTACTACGCGCCGAAGATCTTCCAGAGCAGCGGCCTGGGGTCGTCGTCCGCCATCCTGGCCACCGTCGGGGTCGGCGTCGTGAACCTGCTCATGACGCCCCTCGGGATGGCCGCCGTCGACCGGTTCGGCCGCAAGAGGCTGCTCGCGAGCGGCGCCGCCGTGATGACGGCGGCCCTCGCCGGGCTGGCCGCCACGCTCGCGGTCGGAGGCCAGAACTCCTCCTACGCCTGGCTGGCCGTCCTGTGCGTCGTCGTCTTCGTCGCCGCGGTGGCCACCACGCTGAACGTGGTGGTCTTCATCATCCCCTCCGAGCTGTACCCCCAGCGCATCCGCGGTACGGCCATGAGCGCCACGATGTTCTCCAACTGGACGATGAACTTCGTGGTCTCCCTCACCTTCCTCACCCTGCTCGACGCGCTGGGCGGCCCGAACACCTTCACCCTGTACGCCGTCGTGTGCGCGCTCCTGACCCTCTTCGCGATCCGGCGCATCCCCGAGACGCGCGGCAAGAGCCTGGAGGAGATCGAGCGCGAACTCGTCTCACGCACGGCTTGAGGTGCTGAGCCGGGCGACACCCGCTCGACCACGGGCGCGGGGGTCACGCCGTGGAGGAGGGGCGCACCGCGCCCGGTGCGTCCGATGTGCTCGCCTGAGCCGGCAGCGGGGACGGCGGACGGGGCGCGGAGCCGCGCAGGTGGCGGGTGCGGGGACCGAAGACCGCCAGGGCGAGCGCGCCGACGACCCAGGTGCCCGCGATGAACCAGAAGACGCTCTGGTACCCGGTCCGGTTGTAGAGCGCCGCGATGACGAGCGGACCCGCCGCGTTGGAGAGCCGGCCGATGCCGTACGAGATGCCGGTGCCCAGGGCGCGGCTGCGGGTGTCGAAGAGCTCGGGGGAGTAGGCGTAGGCCAGCGCCGTGTAGCCGCGTTCGAAGAGGTTGACCAGGAACCCGAAGCACACGATCAGCAGCGGGTTGAAGGTCAGACCGTACAGCAGCCCGCACCCCGCGATGACCACGGCGAACGCGACCAGGCACCACTTGCGTTCGAACCGGTCGGTCACCAGCGCCGCGAGGTAGGACCCCAGGGGAGCGCCGACGGTGGTGAGCGCCACGTAGAAGACCGACTTCTCGACGCTGATGCCTTCCTTGGACAGCAGGGTGGGTGCCCAGCTGGAGTAGCCGAAGAAGCCGATGGTCTGGGTGACCCACAAGACGGTCAGCAGGAGGGTCGGTGCGAGGTACTTCCACCGCAGCAGCAGTCTGAGCGGCGCCTTGGCGCGGTGGGGCTCGTCGACGGGCGGCCGGGGCGGGGGCAGCGGCCCCTTCTCGGCGGCGACCTGGGTCTCTATCGCGGTGAGCACCGCGTCGGCACGCTGGAGGTCGCCCTTGCTCTCCAGCCAGCGCGGCGACTCCTTGAGATGCCGCGCGAACAGGAGCAGCAGGATGCCGAGCGCGCCCCACAGGTAGACCAGGCGCCAGGTCCAGTCGCCGAGCGGAACGACGGCGCTGGCGATCAGGTTGGTGACGGGGGTGCCGCAGATGCCGATGACGATGGCGTAGGCCTGGAACTTGCCGCGGACGGCCGCCGGATACATCTCGTTGACGTAGATGACGGCCACGACGGTCATCGCGGAGAGGCCCGCCGAGGTCAGGACGCGGAAGACACCGAGCGAGACCAGATCCCAGGAGAAGACGGCGGCGAAGGAGAAGAGCCCGAAGCCGGCCGTCGTCCACAGCAGCGCGTTCTTGCGTCCCCACCGGTCGGCGAGGGCTCCGGCGGTGATGGAGCCCACGAACATGCCGACGAAGGAGAGCGAGGTGACGTAGGCGATCTGGTTGACGGTGACGCCCCACAGGTCGATCAGCTTGGGGGCTGTGGTGGCGAAGCTGTTGATGTCGGCGAACTCGAAGAAGTACGCGAAGGAGACCGCGAGCAGGGTGAGCTTGTGGAACCGGGAGACGGGCAGTCGATCCAGCCGGTTCACCGCGTTGGAGTGCTGCATGAGGTGGCCTTGTCGAGGAGGGGGGCGGGGGGCCGTGCCGGCGGTCAGCGGTGTGCGTCGGGCCAGTAGAGCCGCGTCGGGTTGGCGACGAGCAGCTTGTGGCGCGCTTCCGCGGTGGGCGCCACGTGCGGCAGGTGATCGACCAGCAGCCCGTCGTCCGGCATGTGGTCGGTGAGGTTGGGGTGTGGCCAGTCGGTGCCCCACAGCACGCGGTCGGGGAACTCCGCGACCACGCGGCGGGCGAAGGGCACGACGTCGGTGTAGGCCCGGCGCCGCCCCTCGGTGGCCGGCGGTCCGGTGCGGCTGAGCCGCTCGGGGCAGCTGACCTTCACCCACGCGTCCTGGCGCGCGCAGAAGCGCAGGAACCGGCTGAACTGAGGCCCCTCGACGGGTTTGCCGACATCGGGGCGTGCCATGTGGTCGATCACCAGCGGCGTCGGCAGAGAGGCGAAGAAGGTCTCAAGCTCCGGCAACTCGGCACCGTCGAAGTACAGGACGACGTGCCAGCCCAGCTCGGCGACTTTCGCGGCGATGGTGGCGAGGTCGCCCATCGAGCCGGTCTCGACGAGCCGGCGCAGGAAGGTGAAGCGGACGCCGCGTACCCCGGCCTCGTGCAGGGCGCGCAGCTCGGTTTCCGTCACGTCCGGGCGTACGGTGGCGACGCCGCGGGCCCGGTCGCCCGCCGTGTGCAGGGCGTCGACCAGCGCGGAGTTGTCGGCACCGTGGCAGCTCGCCTGCACGATGACGTTGCGGCTGACGCCGAGATGGTCGCGGAGCGCGAAGAGGTCTTCCTTGCCCGCGTCGCAGGGGGTGTACTTGCGCTCGGGAGCGAAGGGGAAGGCGGCTTGCGGCCCGAAGACGTGGCAGTGGGCGTCCACGGTGCCCGGGGGCAGGGTGAAGGCCGGTGCGGAGGGTTGTGGGCACCAGTCCAGCCAGTGGGGGCTCTTGGGTGCGAGTGCGGTCACGAGGTCTCCTCGGCGGTGTCGTCCCCGCCGGTCGAGCGGCCGGGGGAGGGGCATGGCGGGGTACGTGCGCGCGAGCGTCCGCGCGCGAGGGGGCGGGGCCGCCCGCGCGTCACGGAGGCGGGCGGACGCGTCGGGCGTCAGTCCACGTACCGCAGCCCCGCGGCCTTGAGCGGTTCGCGCATGCCGTACATGTCCAGGCCGAGTTCCCCGGCGGCGAAGCGTGCGCGTTTGCCGGCTTCGTTCTCCTCCCTGGCGCGTGCCGCGCCGGTGACCTCCCGCAGCCGTTCGGCGGGAACGACGACGACGCCGTCGCTGTCGGCGGCGACCACGTCGCCCGGGCGGACGAGGGCGTTGGCGCACACGAGCGGAACGTTGACAGAGCCGACAGTGGCCTTCACGGTCCCTTTCGCGTTGACGGCACGGCTGAAGACGGGGAAGTCCATGGCCTCCAGCGCGTCCACGTCGCGGCAGCCCCCGTCGATCACCAGGCCGACCGCGCCGCGTGCGCGCACCGAGGTGGCGAGCAGCTCCCCGAAGAATCCGTCCTCGCACTCGGTGGTGCAGGCGGCGACCAGCAGGTCGCCGGGGCGCAGCTGTTCGGCGGCCACGTGCAGCATCCAGTTGTCGCCGGGCTGGAGCAGCACGGTGACGGCCGTGCCCACGCAGGCGGCCCTGGGGTAGACGGGCCTGATGTGGGGGCGCATCAGGCCGGTGCGGCCCATCGCCTCGTGGAGGGTGCTGACCCCGTACGGGGCGAGCGCTTCGACGTCCTCGCGGGGCGGGCGGTCGATGGTGCGGTGTACGACTCCGATGTCGTGCATGGCGGGGCGGTTCCTTCCGCGGGTCAGCGGCCCTGCGCGGTCAGCAGGGTGTCCAGACGGGGGTAGACGGTGCGGGCGTTGTGTTCCTGGAGCGCGGCCAAGTCCTCCTGCGGCAGCCCGGCCGCCGCGAGGTAGCGGCGGGTGTCGTCGAAGTGGTGGCCGGTGCGCGGATCGACGCCGCGGACGGCGCCGATCATCTCCGAGGCGAACAGGAGGTTCGCGGCGGGCACGACCCCGAGCAGCAGGTCGATGCCCGGCTGGTGGTAGACGCAGGTGTCGAAGAAGACATTGCCCAGCACGTGTTCTTCGAGCGGAGGCTTGCCCAGCGCTTCGGCCAGGCCGCGGAAGCGGCCCCAGTGGTAGGGCACGGCCCCGCCGCCGTGCGGGACGATCAGGCGCAGCGTGGGGAAGTCGGTGAACAGGTCGCCCTGGACGAGCTGCATGAACGCTGTCGTGTCGGCGTTGAGATAGTGCGCGCCCGTGGTGTGGAAGGCGGGATTGTCGCTGGTGCTGACGTGGACCATGGCCGGTATGTCGTACTCGACCAGCTTCTCGTAGAGCGGATACCAGGCGCGGTCCGTGAGCGGCGGCGCCGTCCAGTGACCGCCGGAGGGGTCGGGGTTGAGGTTGACGGCGACCGCCCCGTACTCCTCGACGCAGCGCACGAGTTCGGGGACGCAGGTGGCGGGGTCGGCCCCGGGGGACTGCGGGAGCATCGCCGCGGGGGCGAAGCGCCGCGGGTAGAGCTCGCTGACCCGGAAGCACAGCTCATTGCACAGGGCGGCCCAGGCGGCGGAGGTGGCGAAGTCGCCGAGGTGGTGGGCCATGAAGGAGGCGCGGGGCGAGAAGACCGTCAGGTCGATTCCCCGCTCGTCCATCAGCCGCAGCTGGTTCGGCTCGATGCTCTGGCGCAGTTCGTCGTCGCTGATGCGCAGCTCGGCGGGCGACGGCTCGGGCCCGCGGCCCCCGAGTGCGGCGAGCTGCCGCTCGCGCCACGCCCCCAGCGCCGGTGGCGCGGTGGTGAAGTGACCGTGGCAGTCGATGATCATCGCAGTGCTTCCTCCCCGTTGGCTGTGTGCCGGGGAACGAGCACGTCCCCGGCCATGAGCAGGCGCGCCGTGCGCACCAGCGCGGCCCGGGTGACACCCGGCCCCCGGGCGCTGTCCAGCCCGAGCGTCACGGTGAACTCGCCCGAGGGGTGCTCCACCGAAACGGCCACGTCCGTGCCCGTCACACCGGCTGCCAGCTCGTGCGCCACCGAGCCCTCCAGCACGCAGGCGGTGGCCGCGGTGACGGCGGCCAGAACGCCGATGGAGGTGTGGCACACATGCGGAATGAAGCTGCGGGTGCTGAGGGTTCCGCCGGAGGCAGGCGGCGAGATCAGGGTCATCTTCGGGTAGTTGCGCCCGGTCACGTCGCCGAGGCCCATCAGCTCCCCGCACGCCAGCCGCAGCTCTTCGAGGCGGTCGGTGAGCTCGCGGTCGGCATCGAGTTCCGCGACGGTCTCCCGGCCGGTGCGGCCGAGTGCCGAGGCGGCGACGAGCACCAGCGGCATGCCGTTGTCGATGCAGGTGACCTCGACGGTTCCGAGCCCGCTCAGCCGCACTTGGTCCCTGACCCGTCCTGTGGGCAGCAGCCCCGCGCACACGGAGCCCGCCGTGTCGAGGAAGGCGATCTCGACGGGGGAGGCGGTGCCGGGGACGCCGTCGACGCGGGCGGGACCCTCGTAGGCGACGTGGCGCCGCCCGGCGGCGTCGGCGGGTGTGTGTACGCGGATCTCGGCCCTCAGCCCGGTGTTGAGGGTCAGGACGCGGGCGGTCGTCAGATCGCCCTCCGGCGCCAGCAACCCTGCCTCCACGGCGAACGGGACGACGGCCGCGAGCATGTTCCCGCAGTTCGCTGTGGTGTCGACGCGGTCGCTGTCCGGTTGCAGCTGGGCGAAGCGGAATTCGAGGTCGATGCCGGGACGGCTGCTCGGCCCGACGATTCCGGCCTTGCTGGTGAGAGGTGTGGCGCCGCCCAGGCCGTCGATCTGGCGGGGGTCGGGCGATCCGAGAGCGGCCAGCAGCACGGCGTCCCTGGCGGCGGGGTCGGTGGGCAGGTCGGCGGCGCGGAAGAACGGGCCGCGGGAGGTCCCGCCGCGCAACAGCCAGCAGGGGACGGCGACCTGGCTGCCGTGCAGCCGGGTCCCTGGTCCCTCTGGGTGGCTCGTGTGGTGCATGGTCGGCCTTCCGTCCGGGTGTCGCGTTGTGGACAAGCTAGCTGTCGATGAAATTGTTGACAATATCTCCGATGAAAAAGTTGGCGAGGATGTCGGTGCGGCGTCCGGCGCCGTTAGACTGCGTGACGATCACAGGACGTCGCAGCGACCAGGGGCGGGTGGAGTGGGGCAGAACCGGGCCACAGGACAGGCGGGACGCGGCACGGTCGTCCGCGGTATCCGGCAGGCCCTCGCGGCGGGGGACATGGCGCCGGGGCAGCGGCTCGTCGAACAGGAGCTGGCAGACACCTTCCACGCCACCCGCAGCTCCGTCCGCGAGGCGCTGCAGGAACTGGCGGCCGACGGACTCGTCGAGTTGATCCCGCGGCGCGGGGCGCGCGTCAGGGTGATCTCCGTCGAGGACGCGGTCCTGATCACCGAGTGCCGCGCCGTGCTGGAGGGGCTGTGCGCACGGCGCGCGGCCGAGCGGGCGACGGAGAAGGACAGGGCCGTACTGCGCGACATCGGCACGGCCATGGAGGACGCCGTCGACCAGGGGGAACTGGAGACCTACTCGGCACTCAACCGCCGGCTGCACGAGCTCGTCGCCCGGGTCAGCGGGCAGACCGTCGCCGAATCCCTGCTCGACCGCCTGAACGGACAGATGGTCAGGTACCAGTTCCGGCTCGCCCTGCGGCCAGGACGACCCACCCAGTCACTGCCCCAGCACCGGGCCATCGTCGACGCGATCCTCGCCGGCGACCCCGCCGCCGCCGAGCGCGCCGCGCGCGCCCACCTCGACAGCGTCATCGAACAACTGCGGGCCACCCCGGGCCCGTCGCCGCACCTGGCCTGAGCCCGCGAACCGTCCGCGCACCCGGAGGCGGCGGACAGACGCGTCGTAGGAGGCGCCCACCCGCCGCGCCGAGGCGTCGGACCCCGACCGCACGGGGACTTCTCCTCGCCGGGCCGGCGGCCGCCTCGTCGCTCGCCGAGCCCTTCCGGCGCCGTATAGCATCAGCGTTCATGTCGAACGCTGATGAGCTGCTCGTGGACATCGCCGCCATGGTGGAGTCGGAGCAAACAAATCAGATGTCTTTGACCGTCGTCGCCCACGGGGCAGTGATCACGGGGCGGCTGGCGCCGGAGGCGTTGTGGAGGCAACGGGTGGCGGAGGTCCTCAGGGACTCCGACCGGCTGGCCCCGTTCGCGGCCCCGTTCCTGGGGGCGTCCGGGGGCGCTGGGCCGCAGCGCACCGAACCCCCCTCCTACCTGCACTTCCATGTCGCCCGGATCCTGCAGGGGACGGTGGGCATTCCGGAGACGGGCGGGATGTACCGCATCGCGATCAAGGACGTGAGCGCGTGGACGATGGGGGACCTCAGCTACTCCGACCAGTGAGGCACAGGGCCCGCGGCCACGCGCGCGTCACGGGGTGTGCCCCGCCAGCAGGGCCTCCACCTCGTCGCGTCCGGCCAGGGACGGCTGCGCGCCCGCGCGCGTCGTGCTGATCGCGGCTGCCGCGCACGCCCAGCGCGCGGCGTCCGCGAGGGCACGCCCCTCGGCCAGTGCCACCGCGAGTGCCCCGCAGAAGGAGTCGCCGGCCGCTGTCGTATCGACGGGGCGCACGGGGAAGGCGGGGATGTGCAGGCTCGCCGTGCCCTCCACCAGCAGTACCCCGTCGCCGCCGAGCGTGACGACGACGGCGCCCGCGCCGGTGAGCTCGCCCGCCGCCGCGGTCACCTCCTCCAGCGTCTCCGGAACGGCCGAGGCGCCCGTGAGGGCGGCCAGCTCGGTGCGGTTGGGCACCAGCAGGTCGACGTGCGGCGGCGGCTGGGCGCCCTCGACCGCGGGGGCCGGGTTGTACAGGACGGTGCCGCCGGCCAGCCGCGCCGCCGCGTGGTTGGCCTCGTCGGGGACCTCCTGCTGGAGGATGGTGACGGCGGCGCCGCGCAGCAGGTCGCCGGCCGCCTCGCAGTCGTCGGCGGTGAGGCGGGCGTTGGCTCCGGGGCTGACGATGATGGTGTTCTCGCCCGCAGGCGAGACGGCGATCAGCGCGCGCCCCGTCGGCGTTCCCGGCGTGCGGCGGATGTGCGTGGTCTCGACGCCCTGTCCCCGGGCGGCCTCCAGCATGACGGCGGCCGCGTCGTCGTCGCCGACCCGCCCGACGAAGGCGACCTCACCGCCGGCCCTGGCGGCGGCGACGGCCTGGTTGGCGCCCTTGCCGCCGGGATGCTGGGCCATGTCGCCGCCGAGCACCGTCTCACCCGGCACCGGGTGGTGGGGCACGGGCGCGACGAGGTCGAGGTTGAGGCTTCCGACGACTGCGATCACTGGGCTGACTCCGTCTCCGGGCGCGTTCGGGGGACTGACTTCGGTGTGTGAGAGGCGCTCGGCCGGCTCGTGGAGGCGCGCACGACGAGCCGGGGCGCCAGCCGTATCGACCGCCGTGGCCCCGCCTGTTCGCCGACCGGCCGCCGGTCGAGCAACCGCGCCGCCTCGGCGGCCAGCTCCGCCACCGGCTGCCGCACGGTCGTCACCGCGGGGTCGGCGAGATCCGCGAGCGGAATGTCGTCGAATCCCGTGACGGCGACCTCGCCCGGCACGTCGGCGCCGAGCTGGCGCAGCCGCTGCAACGCCCCCACGGCGATGAGGTCGTTGGCGCAGACGAGCGCGTCGGGCCGCTCAGCGGCGGGCCGTCCGGCCCAGATCCGGTCCACGGCCGCCCGCCCCCACGCCACCGAGAAGTCACCGAGCGCGACGCGCCCCGGTGCCTCGGGGTCCAGGACGCCGGCGCCGGCCTCGTAGGCGGCGCGGCGTTCGGCGGCGGCCGAGGCGGTTCCCGACGCTCCGACGAAGCAGAGCCTGCGGCACCCCTCGACCGCCAGGTGTTCGAGGACGAGAGCCATCCCGGCGGCGTTGTCGACAGCCACCGAGTCGGCGACCCCCGGGCCGCAGCCGCGGTCCAGCAGGACGAGTGGCACGCGGGCCGCCGCGGCGGCGACCGCGGCCCGGCTGTGCTGCTCGTGGGCGGGAATGACCAAGAGCGCGTCGACCTGCCTGTCCAACAGGGCGGAGAGGTGCCCGGCCTCGGCTAGTGGATCGTCGTCGCAGTCCGCCAGCAGCACGGCCCGTTCGTCGGCGTGCAGCGCGTACGTCAGCTCCCGCACGAGAGTCGGGTAGAAGGGGTTGGTGATCTGCGGCAGGACGAGACCGATGGTGCCGGTCGAGCGGCTGCGCAGGGCGCGGGCGACGTGGTTGGGGCGGTAGCCGAGGTCCTCGACGGCCTTCCGTACCCGCGCGGCGGTCGCGGCGCCGACCGGGCGGCTGCCGGCCAGCACGCGCGAGACGGTGGAGACGGAGCAACCGGAGGCGCGCGCCACGTCGTGGAGCGTCACGTCGGCCATCTCTCCCCTCTCCTCGAACGGTCTGCCTCGATCGGCCCGCCTCGAACTGCCTGCCTCGAACTGCCTGCCTCGATCGGCCCGTCGGCGTCCGACAGCGTGACGGTGGGCCAGCCGGATGCGGCGGCAAACGTTATCAGCAGGGCGCCACGGTGCCCAGAGCACAGATCAATGGCTCCGGCCTGCGGACATGGTGAGACAGGTCATACACCCGTTGACAGCGGAAGAGGAGAGTCCGCACAGTCTTCGGAGAACGTTTGCCATGGAAGGGCCCCTGTGACCAGAAAGATCATCCTCGACTGCGACCCGGGACACGACGACGCGATCGCCATGCTCCTCGCGCACGGCAACCCCGACGTCGAACTCGTCGCCGTCACCACCGTCGTGGGAAACCAGACCTTGGAGAAGGTCACCCGCAACGCCCTGTCCGTGGCGCGCATCGCCGGAATCACCGGGGTGCCGTTCGCCGCCGGCTGCCCGCGGCCGCTCGTACGCAACGTCGAGACGGCGCTGGAGATCCACGGCGAGTCCGGCCTCGACGGCCCGCTGCTGCCCGAGCCGCGGCTCGAACTGGACCGGCGGCACGCCGTCGACCTCATCATCGACACGGTCATGGCGCACGAGCCCGGCGAGATCACCCTCGTCCCGACGGCGGGCCTGACCAACATCGCCCTCGCCGTGCGCAAGGAGCCCCGCATCGCCTCCCGCGTCCGCGAGGTCGTGTTGATGGGCGGCGGCTACCACCAGGGCAACTGGAGCGCGGTCGCCGAGTTCAACATCATCATCGACCCCGAGGCCGCGCACATCGTCTTCAACGAGTCCTGGCCCGTGACCATGGTCGGGCTCGACCTCACCCACCAGGCGCTGGCGACCCCCGACGTCGTGGAGAGGATCGCCGGTGTCGGCACCCGTCCCGCCCGCTTCGTCGGCGAACTGCTCGACTTCTTCGGCGCGACCTACCGCGAGGCCCAGGGCTTCGCGCACCCGCCCGTGCACGACCCGTGCGCCGTCGCGTACGTCATCGACCCCGACGTGATGACCGTGCGCAAGGCCCCCGTGGACATCGAGCTGTCCGGCGGTCTCACGCTCGGTATGACCGTCACCGACCTGCGCGCCCCCGCCCCCGACGACTGCCACACGCAGGTCGCTGTGGAGCTGGACCGCGACCGCTTCTGGGGCCTGGTGGTGGACGCCCTCGAGCGGATCGGCGACGTGACCCCGTGAGTGCGCCGACCTCGGCCGACGCCCGCGGCACGCGGGCGCGGCCGGTGCGCGTCGGCGTACTCGTCACCGCGCTCCTCGTCGCCTGCTTCGCCTTCCAGCTGAACGCGAGCATGCTCAGCCCCGCGCTGAGCAGCATCGAGCGGACGCTGCACGCCAGCTCGGCCGAGATCGGCCTCACGCAGACGGCGTTCTTCACCTCCGCCGCGCTCTTCTCCCTCTTCCTGCCGCGCCTCGGCGACTTCGTCGGACGGCGCAGGGTACTGGCCGGCATGCTCGCCCTCATGGCCGTCGGCTGCGTGGTCGCGGCGCTGGCACAGAGCGTGCCGATGCTCTTCGCGGGCCGCATCATCCAGGGCGTCTCGGGACCGACGGTGCCGCTGTGCCTGATCATGCTGCGGGTCGAGGTGAGCGATCCGAAGAAGTACGGCACCCTGCTCGGCGTCATCACGGCCGTCAACGGCGGCATCGCCGGGGTCGACTCCCTCGCGGGCGGCTACCTCGCCGACCACCACGGCTTCCAGTCGGTCTTCTGGGCCATGGCGCTCGTCGCCGCCCTCGCCACCGTGCTGGCCGTCACCATGACCCCGGAGTCGAAGGCGTCTCCCGCCCCGGGCGACGGGGACCGCGCCGCGGCCCGCATGGACTGGCCGGGTGTGGCGCTCCTCGTGGTCTCCGTCGGCGCCCTGCTCATCGCGTTGAACGAGGCCGGGAAGCTGGCCGCCGCGAACTGGCCGCTCGTCGCCCTCCTCGTCGCTGTCGCCGCCGTCGCCTTCGCGCTCTTCTGGCGTACGGAGAGCCGCGGCAGCCACCCGCTCGTCGCCACCCGCCACCTCAAGCGGCGTGCCACGTGGGCGACCCTGCTGACCACGGTGCTCACCATGACCGGCGTGTTCGCCGTCATGAACGGGCTGATCCCCGCCTTCGCCCAGGACGCGGCGGCAGGCCTGGGCATGTCCGCCGAGCAGTCGGCCTGGTGGACGCTGACTCCGTATGCGCTGGCCGGGCTCGCCATGGGCCCCGTGGCGGGGCGGCTCGCGGCCACGTTCGGTTACGGGCGCGTACTCCGCTTCGGTCTGATCGGCGCCGCCGCGACCGTCGTGCTGATGATCGTCACGCTGCACGGAGACTCGCGGGCGATGCTGCTGGTGGCCTCGCTGCTGGTGGGCGTCACCTACGCGGGCGTCGGCAACATCGTCCTCAACGGGCTGGGCATCGTGCACTCGCCTCGCGAGAACCCCGGCTTCCTGCCGGGCCTCAACGCGGGCGCCTTCAACCTCGGTTCCGGTCTCAGCTTCGCGGTGCTCTACGCCGTCAAGACGGCGGCCCAGCCCGCGGACCAGGCGTCCCCTGCCGGGTACGAGGCGGGTATGATCGCCGGCGTCGTCCTCCTCGCGGTCGCGGTCGGCACGTCCTTCCTCATCCCCAAGCCGGTGGAGGCGGAGGCGCGCTGACGCGCGGCCCGACGGCGGTCCGCGCGTCCGGACAGGGATAGGGGCCCGACCCCCTCGGGGCGGAAAGCCTGGGCAGTCCCTGCCGCTTCGCCACCGCACCCGAGAAGGATGCTCAGCACCGGTGCGGCGGCTGTGCGGCAGCGGACCTCGCGCCGCGACCGGAGCCCACGGCCCATGGTCCGCTGCCGCACCGTCGGCCACGAGATCAGGTGGCCGACAGCGGTGGACGCGCTCACGGAGACCGGAAAACCGTGCCCCGGCACGAGAATGCCGCCATGATCTCTCCCAGGATCCGCGTCGCCGCATACGTGGTGCGTCATCGTGCTGCCCCCGAACTGCTGCTGTTCGATCACGTCGGTATGCCGGAGGCCGGCACCCAGGTCCCCGCGGGGGGTGTCAGGCCCAATGAACGACTCGAAGAAGCGGTCCTTCGTGAAGTCGTCGAGGAAACCGGTCTGCGGAGAGTCACCGTGTTCCGGCTCGTCGCCGTGGAGGACAAGCCGCACCCCGATACGGGGCAGCCGCGGCGCACCAGCTTCTTCCACCTCCAGGTACCGCCCGATGCCTGGGAGCACCGCGTCCACGGCGACGGGGTGGACACCGGGCTCACCTTCGCCTGCCGCTTCCTCCCCGTTCCGCTCGCGCGGCCTCTGGCGGACGGCCAAGACGGGTGGCTGGGACGCATCGACCCGCGCTGGGCCACCGGTACCGACGCCGGCCGATAGGGGCCCGCACAGGGGACGGCCCCGGCTGGAGGGGGGGATTCCAACCGGGGCCTGTTCTTGGGTGGCGTGCGGGAGGGCGGTCGCCTCTCGGCGAGTGGCTCCGTGGGGCTTCAGCCGAACGATCTTCCCCACGGGCTGTAGATGAGGCCCGGGGACACTGTCCCCTCCCGCAGCCACACCGATGTCAACGGGAGACCGCCCCGGATTGTTCCGCCCTGCTCGCCGCTCCGCCTGTGATGTGTGGCATAGGCAACCACCCGGTCACCCCGCGGCACTCGGCACGGCCCGCGACGGCCTCCGGGCGGGGCCCGCCCGGAGGCCGGAGGCTCACTCGTGGTCCGAGGTCACCAAAGCGTCCGTGGACGCCTCGGATGCCGCGGACGCCGTGGCTTCCGGGTCCGCCGGAGCGTCCTCCGCCGCCCGCGACCCGGGCGGCGGGACAGCGGCGGTCGGCGGCCCGGCCGTGAGGATGCCCTGTTCCAGCGCCATCTCCTTGGCCACACGCGGAGCGGTCCACAGCGTCGGGAGCATGATGAAGCCGACGGGCACGGCCGTGACGACGATGAAGGACTGAAGCGCCGTGATGCCGCCGTCACCGACGAGAATGAGCACAGCGGCCGCCGCGCCCATCAGCAGGGCCCAGAAGGCGCGTACCGCCCGGGTGGGCTCGCCGAACTTCGTTCCGGCGGCGGCGATGCTGTACGACATCGAGTCGGTGGTGGTCACCACGAACGTGATGGTCAGCAGCAGCAGCGCGACCGCGACGACGGCGCCCATGGGGAGCTGCTCGGCCATGGAGATGACCGCCGCGTCCATGCCCACGGCCTTGAGCGGGCCCGAGATGGTGCCGGGGCTGCGCTGCTCCAGGAAGATGCCGGTGCCCCCGAAGACCGTGAACCAGAACATGGTGGCCAGCGGCGGGATGATGGCGGTGGAGACCACGAGGTCGCGCACCGTACGGCCCCGGGAGATGCGTGCCACGAAAATGGACATCAGCGGCCCGTAGCCGAGGAACCAGCCGAAGAAGAAGACCGTCCACGAGCCGAGCCACGCGTGGTCGCCCCGGTTGAGGGCCAGCGGCACGAAGTCCCGCGCGTACTGGCCGAGCCCGCCGAGGAAGGAGTCCAGCACGAAGCCCAGGGAGCCGAGGACGAGGAAGACGGCCATGAGGGCGACGGCGAGCCAGACGTTGGCCTTGCTGAAGAACTGGATGCCACGGCTGACGCCACTGGCGACGGACAGCACGGCGACGACGGTCAGCAGGACGATGACGCCGAGCTGCACCGGGTAGCCGCCGGAGATGCCGAACACCTGGGAGAGCCCGTAGGAGACCTGCAGCCCGAGGAAGCCGATCGGACCGACCGTCCCGGCCACCACGGCGATGACGCACACGATGTCGACGGCCGCTCCCAGCTTGGAGTGCCGGATGCGCTCGCCGAGGAAGGGGTACAGCAGCGTCCTGGGGCGCAGCGGCATGCCGCGTTCCTGGCCGCGGATCATCACGATCGAGGCGAGCGTCCCCAGGACGGCCCAGGCGAGGAAGCCCCAGTGCGCGAAGCTCTGCGAGAGGGCCGCGTTGGCCGCCTGCTGGGTGCCGCTCTTGACGCCCTCGTAGAAGGGGGGCGTCTCGATGTAGTGCTGTACGGGCTCACCCGCTGCGAAGAAGACGCCGCCGCCCGCCAGCAGCGTCGACATGATCATCGCGACCCACTGGAAGCGGCCGTACTCGGGGCGTGCCCCGCTGCCGCCCAGCCGCACCTTGCCGAACCGGGAGAAACCCAGCCACAGTGCGACGCCGAACGTCGCGAGCAGGAACACCTGCCACAGCGGGCCGAACCAGCGTGCGGCGAAGGTGAAGACGGTGTCCACGACGTCGCCCGTGGCGGTGGGCGCGAGCAGCGCGGCGAGGACGAACGCGAGGAGCAGCCCGCCGCTGATCGCGAGCACCGGCACGTCGGTGCGCGAGCGGTCACCTGACGGCGGCGTGGCCGCCGCCGTATGACACCCTTCTTCACCGTCCGTGGTCGGTTCCGTCCCCGCGGGGGCGGCCGCACCGGTGGCGGATCGGGCATTCGGAGTCGGCATGGGATTCCTTGCGGGAGGGGTCAGTCGGCGTGGGGACATGACGCACCGCAAGGACGCACGCGCTCTCGAGACGCAGGACCGCTCGGTGCGCGGGTCAGTCCCACAGGCTGCTATCCGCACGGCGACGCGGTCAAATTGCGGACAGCCCGGCAGCCTCCGGGACCCCCCTCCTGACGTGCGGTTTTCCGGTCCACTGGGAAGTCGGTGGTTGAGAAGGATCACCCTCGGCCCGCGTCGCGCCGCCGCGTGGCGGGAAGGCGGACCGGGCCGCGGTCGTTCAAGGGACAGGTCGTCGAGGGAGCGGCCCGCACGAGAAGCGGCTCCGACGAGCAGTCGGTCGTGCAGGGACACGAGCAGTCGGTCGTACAGGGAGCGGTCGGTCATGCAGATCGGGGAGCCGCCAAGCTGCCCGGTCGCTCCCGCCGGTGGTCAGGAGCGGTGATATGGACGACGGCTTCCAGGGCCGGTGCGCGCGTGCGGCTCACGGGAGGGCGCGCGGTGGAGCGCCAGCCCCTCAACGAGTGCGCAGGTTCTTCTCGAGTGCGCAGGTTGTTGTCCGAGGGGCGAAACGTCCGGGCGCCGGTCAGCGGCGCCTGGTCTGCAGGACCCCGGCGAGCGAGAGCACGAGGATCCCGGCCAGGGGGACGACCAGCAGGCCCACGCGGAGGCTCGCCGCGTCGGCGACCAGTCCGACAACAGGAGGGGAGAGCAGGAAGCCGAGCCGCATGAGCCAGGAGACGAGGGTGAGCCCCGAACCGGGCTTGAGCCCTGGCAGCTCGTCGGCTTCGTGCATCGCCGCGGGGACCAGCGTCGCCACGCCCAGTCCGGCCGCGGCGAAACCGAGAACGGTACCTGGCACCGTGGGCACGGCGAGCGCGATGCCCATGCCGGCGGCGGCGATCAGTCCGCCGGTCCGGGCCACGGCCCGCTGGCCGAACCGGTCGACGAGGCGGTCGCCGGCGAGCCGGCCGACGAACTGGGCCCCGACGAGGGCGATGTAGCCGGATGCCGCCAGTGCGGCCGACGCGTGCAGCGAGCCGGAGAGGTAGAGCGCTGCCCAGGAGTTGCCCGCGTCCTCGACGAGTGTGCTCGCCGTGGCGATGAGGACGAGTGCGGCCAGGACGTAGGCGGTGCGCGAACCTGGTATGCGCGGCGCGGGACGCGGCTCGTCGTCGGCGTCCGCGACCGGTTCCGTGTCGAGCCCTGGCAGACAGAACCGCAGGGCGACGCACGCGGCGGCGGCGAACACGACGGCAGAGATCGCCAGGTGCGCTCCCCGGTGCAGATCGAGTGCGATGGCGCCGGCGGCCATGCTGCCGCCGGTGACGGCCCCGATGGACCAGATGGCGTGGAAGGAGTTGATGATGGAGCGTCCGTAGCGGCGCTGCACCCGCAGGCCGTGGGCGTTCTGGGCGACATCGGTGATCGCGTCCATCGCCCCGGCCCAGAACAGGGCTCCGGCGAAGAGCACGACCGAGTCGGCGAGGGCCGCTGCCAGGATCCCCGCACCGGTCAGCAGCGTGCTGGCGACGGCCACCCGCGCGGAACCCAGCCGGCGTATGAGTATCCCGGCCGCCAGGCCGGCCGCGATGGCGCCTGCCGGGAACGCGGCCACAGCCAGCCCGTAGGCGGCGTTGCCCATCTGCAGGTCCGCCTTGATCTGCGGGTACCTGGGCAGCAGGTTGGCGAACAGGGCTCCGTTGGTGAAGAAGAGGACAGCAACGGCTACGCGCGCCCGCCGTTCGGCTCGCGCAGGCCCGCGCAGTACGTCGACAGTCATGCGCGGAACCCTATAGCCGGAGCGTACGAACGTACACTCTCTCACGGTGCCGTACTCGCGGTGGGAAGAGGGCTCTTGGAGGTGCCCGTACGGCCGGGTGGGCGGCACGGGCCCCACGTCACCGCGCGGACTCGCGCACCGTCTTCGCGCGTCCGGCCACGGCCAGCAGCAGCGCTCCGCTGACGGTGATGACGACCGCGATGGCGAACGCCGTGGTCCACGAACGCGCGTGCTCCACCACAACCCCGGTGACCAGCGGGGCGAGGAAACCGGCGCACCCCGCGATGAACTGCACGACCCCGGCGACCGAGCCGTAGCGCGGCCCGGGAACCTCCTCGGCGACCACCGTCCAGTACTGCGCGCCGGTGAAGTAGAGCAGGAAGACGATGACGGCCATGAGCGCCACGGCCTCACCGGCGCTCCCGACGAGTGCGATGCAGCCGAAGAGCAGGGCGGTCAGGATCAGACACACCACGATCGTCCAGCGGCGCACGGTCGCCGCGGCCCCGAGCCGGCGCACGAGCCAGTCGGTGGCGACCCCGCCCGCGATCATGCCGACGCAGCCGCCGATCCAGGGGATGGCACCGGCGACGGCCAGCTGGTCCAGATCGATGCCCCGCTCGCTGACCAGATAGGTCGGGAACCAGGTCAGGAAGACGTTGAGAATCCAGGCGTAACCGAAGTAGGCCAGTGCCGTGGCCCAGATGACGGGGCGGGCGACGTAGTGCCACATGCCCGGCAACGCGGCGGACCCCTGCTCGGCGCTCCCGCCCCCGGCGCCGCTCTCCTGGCCGACCGCTGCGGTGCCGTCCGCCGTGTCCTTCCCGGTTTCCGCGCCGCGGATCTCGCGCAGTTCCGCAGGACGCACCCAGGGGTGCCGCTCGGGAGTGTCCCGTACGACGGCGAACCAGCCGACGGTGAACAGCACTCCGATGACGCCGAAGATGACGAAGGGGACGCGCCAGTTGCCGTCCGTCGCCTCGATGACGGCGACGACGATGGGTGTGCCGACGGCCCCGCCCAGCGGTGTGGCGGCGTTGGCGACACCGACCGCGGTGCCCAGCTCGCGTTTCGGGAACCAGGTGTTCATGAGCTTGGCGGTCACCGTCGCCTGCGGGCCCTCGGCGGCGCCGAACAGGATCCGGATGACCAGGAAGCTCACGAGCCCGGCGCCCGCTGCCGTCGCCGCGGTGAACACCGACCAGGCGAGGGCGGCCCAGCCCATGGCCTTGCGGGGGCCGAAGCGGTCGGCTGCCCAGCCGCCGAGAAAGCCGAAGGGCGCGTAGGAGAGGGCGAAGATGCTCAGGATCCAGCCGAACGCGGTCTCGGAGAAGCCGAACTCGCTGATGATGTACGGCGCGGCGACCCCGATGGCGGCACGGTCCGCGTAGTTGAGGCCCAGGACCATGAAGTCGGCGGCGAGTATCGCCCAGCGGGCGCGGAACCGGGGCGGCCGGTCACCACCACGCGCGGCAGCGGTGCCGCGGGGTGGGGCGGGGGAGGGGGAGGTGGGCACGGTGGGTCCTTCCGGTGGCGGATCGCCGGAGCGGGGAGGGGAGATAGGCCGGCGCCGCTCCGGAGGGGCGGCGGCCGAAGACCGCGCCGCGGTGACCTGCGCCGACGTCGAGTACGTCGAGGGGCAGTCAAGGGCGCTCGGTGCGCGATCGGGAGAGCAGGGGTGTGGGGTCCGGCACCGAGCGACGCGGAACGGGACACACGCCCTGCCGGCTGCGGCGGGGAGTGTCAGCCGCGGTCCTCCCTCGCGGCACCGGCGGTGCCGTCGGCGAGCAACGTGGTCAGCACATCGGTGGCGGCCTCCAGTTGGGCCAGGTCGAGGAATTCGCCGGGCGTGTGGGCCTCTGTCATGGAACCGGGACCGAAGACGACGGAGGGGATGCCGGTCCGGCAGATCTTGCTGGCGTCGGTGCCGTGCCCCACACCGACTCCCACCGGATCCAGACCGTGGGCGGCCAGGGCGCGGCCGACCCGCGCGGTGAAGTCGGCAGCCGCGCCGTCGTCCTGGGCCGGCAGCGCGTAGTCGACGACATGGGGCTCAGCCACCTCGACGGGCCCGGAAAACCGCCCTTCGAGCTCGTCCTTGAGTGCGCGCCACACCTGCTCGGGCTCCTCGCCGCCGACGGTACGGCGGTCGATGGTCACTTCGCAGCGCTCGGGCAGCACGTTGGGCCCTGAGCCACCGGATATCTGGGTGACGACGAGGGTGGGCGCGCCGACCAGCGGCTCGTGCCGGGCGGCCAGACGCGGGGCGACCTCGTCGCGCAGGTAGCCGACCACCTCGGCGAGCGTCTCGACCGGGTTGACCCGTCCCTGCGGCAGCGAGCTGTGCCCGCCGGGGCCCGTGGCGGCGATGCGGCAGCGCATCACACCCTTGTGGGCCACGACGAGGCAGAGGCTGGTGGGCTCGCCGACGACGGCGCCGACGGGACGCGGGCCGATCCGTGAGCCACCCTCGTGCGCGGCGCTCCCGCCCGCCTCCCGGGCAAGCAGGTGGGTCACACCCTGGTAGCGGTGCTCCTCGTCGATGGCGCCGACCAGCACGACCGTGCGCTCAGGCGGGTGCCCGGAAGCGGCGATGCGGGCGAGCGCCGACAAGAAGGCGGCCAGCGGCCCCTTGGCGTCGCAGGCGCCACGCCCGTACAGGCGTCCGTCGCGGACCTGGGCGGTGAAGGGGGCGACGGTCATGCCCTCGGTCTCGACCGTGTCGAGGTGGGTCTCCAGCAGGACGCACTCGTCTGTGCGGCGTCCCGGCAGGGTGGCGACCACGTTGCAGCGGCCGTCGGTGACCTCGTCCAGCCGTGCGGTCATGCCCAGGTGGCGGCAGTAGTCGGCGACGAACTCGGCCAGCGGCGTCTCGGCCGGCAGCGCGCTCTCGCGCGGGTTGACGCTGGGGACGGCGATCAGCTCGGCGAGCAGCGCCTCTCCTGTGTTGCATTGCAAAACGCTGTGTTGCATTTGGCGGACACTAGAAGGCAGGATCGGCCTGGTCAAGAGCCCGTTGCACACAGAGCAATGAGGCACGCACGCCGGGCGGACGAGCCTCGTCACGAGACCGGGCGACACCGCCCACCGCCTGGGGCAGCGTCTCGTCCAAGCGGAAGGAGACGCCACGCGGAAGGAGAGCGGGCAGGGTGTCGGACACGGACGGGAACGAGGCCGCGAGCGCCGCGACGCGCAACCGCTCCTCGTCCCTGCGACGCGCGCTGACCGTCCTCGACTACGTCGCCGACTACCCCGACCCGGCGGGCGCTTCCCTGACGGACATAGCCCAGGGCCTGGGACTGCACAAGAGCACTCTGCTGCGGCTGCTGACACCGCTGACCGACAACGGGCTCGTGCTGCGCGACGCGGAGCGCGCCCGCTACCGGCTCGGCTCCCACGCCGCCTACCTGGGCGGCGCCTATCTGGACCGACTCGATCTGCGGGAAGTCGCCCGGGGTACGCTGGCCCGGCTGGCCGAACGCACCGGACACACCGCTCGGCTGACCCTCCGTGAGGCCGACGAGACGGTGCTCGTCGACGCCGTCGAGGGCAGCGGCCCCATGCCGCTGCGCCCCCGGCTGGGCGCCCGCCGTCCCCTGTACGACGGCGCGGCGGGCTGGGCGCTGCTGGCCCGGGTGGACGACGGCGAGGTCGCCCGCGTACGGCAGACGGTGCGGACGGCCGCACGGAACGACTCGGCCGCCGAGAACGCGGTCGGGGACGCCGCCGAGGAAGCGGCCGAACGACTGCGCACGGCCGTCACCGCGGCCAGGCGGAACGGCTTCGCGCTGGAGGAGGACGGCAGGGCCGGTCCCGTCGTCCTCGGCGTGGACGCGGCCGTCCTCGACCACGCGGGGACACCGATCGCCGCTGTCGGTCTGTCAGGCCCGGTGCCGGGCGGCGCCTCGGGGGCATCGGCGTCCGCACTCGGCGCGGCGGTACGCGCGGCGGCCCGTGAGGTGTCCCACGCGCTCGGCGACAGGGCCGGCACGGCAGGCGGAACCGGCGGCTCCCGTGCCACACCACCCGCGCCGGGATCCTCCGGCGCGGGCGACCCCCACAGGAGCGGCCCCACCGGCCCACCCGCGCGGGGACCGCACCGTACCCGGAAGGGGGACACGCCCATGGACAGACGGCAGGTCATCAGCACGCAGGCGGCGCCGCAGCCGGTCGGGGCCTACTCGCAGGCGATCGTCGCGGGCGGCTTTCTGCACACCGCGGGTCTCGGGCCCCACGATCCCGTCTCCGGCCGGGTCGAGGGCACCTCCATCGCCGAGCAGACCGAGCAGACGATGCGCAACCTCGCCTCCGTACTGGACGCGCACGGGCTGGACTTCTCCGACGTGGTGCGCGCGACCGTCCACCTGCAACATCTCGACCGTGACTTCGACGACTTCAACACGGCCTACGAACTACACCTCACGCCGCCCTACCCGGTGCGCACCACGGTCGGCGCCGACCTGGCCAACGTGTTGCTGGAGATCGACATGACAGCCGTCCTCCGCTGACCCGCCCGGCGCGACGTCGTCCCGGCGGGCGGCGCGCCATCTCAGGACTGAGCGTCCCCGAGAGCGGCCCTCGCCTCCCCGCCCCGCAGGTAGTGCTCGTCCGTGCCGGGGAGGGTGGGCAGATAGGCCCAGTGGGTCACCGGGTAGGCGTCGCCGCGGCCGTGGGGCAGGCGGATCAAACGGTCGGAGTCGATGAAGCAGTCGTGGTGCTCACTGCCGTCCTCGGCGAAGTGCAGGTGCGAGAAGACCATCGGCATCACGAGCCAGAATTCCACTCCGGCTTCCGGGTGCGGCGCGTCCGCGCTGCCGGACGGATAGCGGCCCGACGTTGCCGCGGCCACGGGCATGCCGTCCTCCGGCAGCCTCTCGCGGGCGTCCACCCACTCCACCGTCGCGCGTATGTCCGCTCCCATGCCGCCTCCCGCTTCACGTCTGTCACCTGGGGCCATCCTGTCAGCCGGGACCCGCCGTGCGCCGCCGGATGAGCGATCCCGCACGTGCGCGCCCTCGTCGGTATCCGCCTGCGCGGCCTGCCGGGACCGGCAGCCGGTGGGTTCCACGAGGTGCCCGTGTGTGCCGCCCCCGGAGCGTGTCATCCCTCGGAAACCGTGGGGTCGTCGAGGGTCGCGAGGTGGGCGGTGAGGTCGTCGGTGAAGCGCCCCAGGAGGCGGCCGAGGTCCTGGCGGTCCTGTTCGGGCCATCCCGCGAGGGCGTCGGCGAACCAGCCGACGAGCGTGCGCATGTAGCGCTCGGCCGCCGCCTTCCCCTCGTCAGTCGCCTCGACGAGGCGGGCTCGCTGGTCCTCCGGGTCGGTGACGCGCACGATCAGACCGCGCTGCTGCAACGCGTTCACCTGCCGGGTGACGTGCGGTCCCACGACCTGCATCCGCGTGGCGATCTCGCCGACGCGCAGCGGCTGGTCCGACATGTGCAGCATGAGGAGCACCGACATCGCGGGGCGGTCCACGCGGACCGCGGTGGCTTCCATGGCGCGTTCGACCAGGCGGCCGCGGTTGAGGACGTTGCCGAGCTGCGTCAGCCGGGGGAGTACCGCGAGCACTTGCTGCTCGCGCAGCTCCTGGTCGCGTGCGGCGCCCCGGGCGGTGGTCTCGTCCGGCTGCTGGGGGCTCATCTCGTCTCCTTATTGAATACCTACGTTAGGTATGTAATCGTGGGGACCGAGGGCGCGGCCGCTCACGGGTCACGACGCCCCGAAGAAACATACCTACGTTACGTATCCGGTCGGCGGCTCGTCCAGGGCCCGGCCGGGAAGGGAGCACCCATGGGCACGGCACCCGCACGTACGGTCCTGATCTCCGGCGCCAGCATCGCCGGACCCGCGCTCGCCTACTGGCTCCACCGTCACGGCTTCGCCGTCACGGTGGTGGAGAAGGCCGACACGATACGCGTCGGGGGATACCCCATCGACATCCGCGGCACCGCGCTGGAAGTGGTCAGCCGCATGGGCCTGCTCCCGCGCCTGCGTGACGCGCATGTCGACAGCCGCAACATCACCTTCGTCGACGCCGACGGCGACCGCGTCGGAGCGGTCAGGCCCGAGGTCATCACCGGCGGTGTCGAGGGCCGCGACCTCGAAGTCCGCCGCGGGGACCTCGCCGAGGCCCTCTACGACGCCGTCCGAGGAGACGTCGAGTTCCTCTTCGGCGACTGGATCACCGCCCTCCACGACCACGGCGGCGGTGTGGACGTGACCTTCGACAGCGGTGCCCAGCGGACCTTCGACCTCGTCATCGGCGCCGACGGACTCCACTCCCACACCAGGGGCCTGGTCTTCGGCCCCGAGGAGCGCTACCACCACTATCTCGGCAACTGCTTCGCCGGCTTCACCATGCCCAACCACTTCGCACTCTCCCACGAGGCCCTGATGTGGAACGTCCCGGGCAGGGGCGCGATTCTCTACGCCGTCGGCGACGGCGACCACGTGCACGCGTTCCTCAACTTCGCCCGCCCCGAACCGCCCTTCGACGCCTTCCGCGACCCCGAGGCCCAGCGTGACCTGGTGGCTGACGTCTTCTCCCAGGACGGGTGGGAGATTCCGCGCATGGTCGACGCCATGCGGCGCGCCGACGACCTGTTCTTCGACGTCATCAGCCAGATCCACCTGCCCCACTGGTCCAGCGGACGGGTCGCCCTCGCCGGCGACGCCGCCCACGCTCCGTCGTTCCTCTCGGGCCAGGGCTCCAGCATCGCGCTGGTCGGCGCCTACGTCCTCGCAGGCGAACTGGCCGCACAGACCGACCACTCGACCGCCTTCACGGCGTACGAGGAGCGCACACGCGCGTTCGTCGAGCTGAACCAGGCGCTCGCGACCACTGGAGGCGCCTACGTCCTTCCCGGCACCGCCGAGGAACTGGCACGGCGCAACCACGCCCTGCGGGACCCGGCCCGCCTCCCCGACGACCAGGGCGGCTGGGCCGCCACCACGGCGCTCACCCTCCCCGACTACGCCGACGTCTGTAGGCCCGACTACGCCGACGTCCGTAGGTGAGGGAGGTCCGCTAGGTTGTCGTTCTCGTGAGGACACCGGAGGGCATTCGTCGGGAAGGGGCGTGCTGATGACGGGGCGTGGGGCGGGAACGGCGGCCGTTGCGGCGGTGGCGTTGGCGCTGCTGGTGGGCGGCTGCGGCAGCGACGAGGGGTCCGCCGGGGGTGGGGAGAAGAAGACCGGGCGTTCCCAGCCGGAGAACCCCGCGGACGGCGCCGAGCTGTCAGGGGTGTGGTCCGCGCGTCCGATGGGTCAGGACCACACGCTGATCATCGTCGGGGACAGCGTTCTGATGCAGTGGGACAAGGGCCGCAACGGGCTGTGCGACGGCCAGGTCACCACCACCGGATCGGTCACCGAGGTGGTACTCCAGTGCGCCGGGGACACGGAGGAAGGGCGTGACAAGGGCGCCATCGAGTACGCGGACCCCAGAGGCATGCGGGTGAACTGGAACGGCGAGTTCGGCAGCACCTCCTTCACCCGGGTCGCCGACGCCCCCGCCGAACTGCCCGAGACCCCCGACGACGTGCCGGGTCTGCGGGAGGCGCTGGAGAAGCTGCCCCGGGGCACCTCTGCCCCGGATGAGCTCTCCTGAGGCGAGGGCGGGGCTCGGGCGGCGGCTGTCGTCGGTCTCGCCCGCCGCATCGGCCTTGTCGGGCGGGCGGGGGCGCCCCCGCCCGCCCGACAAGGCCGACGCCCCGCTGCGCGGATCGCCCTACCTGGCCCGGGCGTTCGGTGCCCCCAGCGCCGGCGGGGGAGCGGATTGCGGCGCGCGGCCACCCGCGTCGAGGAAGCGGGTCAGAGGAAGGGAGGCGGCACCGACGGTGACGGCGTCCGGGCCGAGGCGGCCCAGCTCGATCGTCGTACGGGCCGCGGGGTGGTGCAGTGCGCGCTCCTCGGCGGCCGCGCGCACAGCGGGCAGTATGCGGCTGCCCAGCAGCAGTCCGGCCCAGCCGGCGAGGACGATGCGTTCGGGGCTGAAGAGGTTGACCAGGTCGGCGATGCCCGCCCCGAGAAAGCGGGCCGTCTCGGCGAGGACCGTCTCGGCGCTCGGGTCCGCCGAACCGACGAGATCGGCCAGCCCGCTCTCCTCGTCGCCCCGTGGCGTGCCACCCGCGGCGCGCCAGCGCTCCAGTACGGCGGAGGCGCCGATGTACGCCTCCAGGCAGCCGCGGGCGCCGCACCGGCAGCGCCGCCCGTCCAGGTGCACGGTGGTGTGTCCCCACTCGGCGGCGCCGCGGGACGCGGTGCCGTAGGCGCTGCCGTCGGTGATGACGCAGGAGCCGACCCCGGAGCCGATCAGCGCGACCACCGCGTCCCGCACGCCCTGCCCGGCGCCGAACCACATCTCGGCCTGACCGAGGGTCTTGGCGCCGTTCGAGACGAACAGCGGCGTTCGCGCCGGGAGCCCCGCCTCCGTGCGCAGCCGCGCCTCCAGCGGCACCGCGTCCCAGCCGACCGTCTGGCCGTGCACGACGGCACCTGAGCGCTCCGGGTCCTGCTCGACGATGCCAGGCACGCCGACGCCGATGCCCAGCGGCGCGGCGGCCCCCGGGACCCCGGCCCGCGCGGCCTGTGCGCGTACGGCGGTGAGCCCGTCCGCGATCAACCGCAGCACGTGCGCCATCGCGTGTCCGCCCTCGCGCAGCGGGTATTCGGCGCGGGCCCTTTCGGTCAGTGCCAGATCAAAGAGTTCAACGCGCACCCTGGTCTCTCCGACGTCCACTCCGATCAGCGTCCCGGCTGCCGGGGCGACCCGCAGCAGGGTGCGCGGCCTGCCACCGTCGGAGTCGACCAAGCCGGCCTCCTCCAGCAGGCCCTCGGCGAGGAGTTCGGAGGTGACGTTCGAGACCGAGGCGGAGCTGAGGCCGGTGGCGGGGCCCAACTCCTGGCGGCTGAGCGGCCCGTCGAAGTAGAGGCGGCGCAGCAGGGTGGCGCGGTTGGTGCGGCGCAGGTCGCGCACCGTCCGCCGTTTCTCGCCGGTCATCTGGCTCCCTCCTCGCGGCGGCCGCGCCACGGCTCGCCGCTGCCGGTCCCGTACGCGTGCGCGGTGCCGGTCGCGCGGTCCGCGGGGCAACTTACCGGTGCGCGATGTCTTGACGGGCAATTCTTTCACTACTTAACTCACGCTCCAAGTTAAGTACGAGCCGCCTTCAGGGGGTTAACGCCCCGGCCTTGAGGCTCGACGCTTCCCCACGCCTCCCGGAGGTGCCACAGGCCATGCGCAGATTCCGTACGGCGGCAGCCGCCGCGCTCACCACGGCACTGACAGCCGCGCTCGCCTCCGGTTGCGGAGGAGGAACGACCACTGACGGCGCGGGCAGCAACGACAAACCCAAAGAGCTGACGTACTGGGCGACCAACCAGGCATCCAGCCTCCAGGAGGACAAGAAGATCCTGAAACCGGAGCTGGCCAAGTTCGAGAAGCAGACCGGGATCAAGGTCAAACTGGAGGTCATCCCCTGGTCCAGTCTGCTCGACCGCATCCTTGCCGCCGCCTCCTCCGGGCAGGGCCCCGACGTCCTCAACATCGGCAACACCTGGTCCTCGTCGCTCCAGAAGAGCGACGCGCTGCTGCCCTTCGACGACAAGAACATGGCGAAGATCGGCGGCGAGAACCGGTTCAGCCCCTCCGCGCTCGCCGCGACCGGCGCCGAGGGCAAGCCGCCTGCCGCCGTGCCGCTCTACTCGCTGACCTACGCGCTCTACTACAACAAGAAGATGTTCCGGCAGGCCGGTATCGACGAGCCGCCCAAGACCTGGCAGGAACTGGTCGCCGCGGGCAAGAAGCTGACGGGTGACGGCCACTACGGACTCGCGCTGGAAGCCGGCGACCCGGTCGAGAACGCCCACCACGCCTTCGTGTTCGGCAAGCAGCACGGAGCCGACTTCTTCGACGCCTCGGGCAAGGCGACCTTCGACAAACCGGGGAACGTCAAGGCCGTCAAGCAGTACGTGGACTTCCTCGCCCAGGACCGGATCTCCGCGAAGGGCAACGCCGAGTACGCGGCCCGCCAGTCGGTGCGCGACTTCGCCAAGGGCAAGGCCGGGATGCTGCTGTGGCAGGCCGCCCGCTCCCAGCTGCTGGGCAACGGCATGAAGCCGGACGACTACGGCGTCGCCCCCGTTCCCGTGCAGTCGGCCTCCGACACCGGTGACCGGGGCACCACGTCCATGGTCGCGGGCATCAACCTGGCCGTCTTGAAGAACACCGACAACATCGACGGCGCGCTGAAGTTCGTGAAGTTCATGACCTCCAACGCCGAGCAGCACAAACTCAACACCACCTACGGGTCCCTGTCTCCGGTACGGGCCGCACAGAAGGCGGCGCCCCGAGACAAGGACGAGAAGGTGATGCGCGCCGTGCTCGCCGACAGCGCCGCACCGCTGCCGCAGGTGCCCGACGAGTCGAAGTTCGAGACGCTGGTCGGCACCGCCATGAAGGAGCTGTTCGCCCAGGCGGCCGCGGGCCAGAAGGTCACCACCGAGTCCGTGCGCGAACGGCTCGCCAAGGCCCAGCAGCAGATGCGGAAGTGACGCGGCCGTGACCCGCGGAGACCGCCGCTCCACCGCCGCGCCGGCGCCGGACCCCGCGGCCTCGGCCGTCCCTCCTCCCGCGCCCGCCGGCGCGGCGAAGGACGCGCCGCGGGACGCCCCGGCGAGCCCGGGTCACGCACCCGCGCCGCCGACGCCATCGCCGCCGTCAGCGGGACGCGGCACGTCCGCGCTGCGCGACCGGGTACGCCACGCCGGGCTGCCCTACCTGCTGCTCGTCCCGGCGCTGGTGCTCGAACTGCTGGTGCACATCGTGCCGATGATCACCGGCATCACCATGGCGTTCCGGGACCTGACCCAGGAGTACATCCGCAACTGGGGCGCGGCGCCCTGGGCCGGCCTGGACAACTTCCACATCGCCGTGGACGTCAACGCCCCCGTGGGTGAGGCACTGCTCCGCTCCTTCGCCATCACCTGCGCCTTCACCGTGCTCGCCGTCGGACTCGCCTGGCTGCTGGGCGCCACTGCGGCGATCCTGATGCAGGACACCTTCCGCGGCCGGGGGCTGCTGCGCGCACTGTTCCTCACGCCGTACGCGCTGCCCGTCTACGCGGCCGTCATCACCTGGTCGTTCCTGCTCCAGCGGGACAACGGGCTGGTCAACCACGTGCTGCACGACCAACTCGGGCTCACCGACGCACCGCCCTTCTGGCTCGTGGGCGACAACAGTTTCTTCTCCCTGGTCGTCGTCTCGGTCTGGCGGACCTGGCCGTTCGCCTTCCTGATGCTGACGGCCGCCCTTCAGAATATCCCACGGGACGTCTACGAGGCGTCCGCGATCGACGGCGCCGGGATGTGGCGGCAGATCCGGCACATCACGCTGCCCGCGCTGCGGCCGGTCAACCAGGTCCTGGTCCTGGTGCTGTTCCTGTGGACGTTCAACGACTTCAACGTCCCCTTCGTGCTGTTCGGCAAGTCGGCTCCCGAGTCGGCCGACCTGATCTCCCTGCACATCTACCAGTCGTCCTTCGCCACCTGGGACTTCGGTGCCGGCTCGGCGATGTCCGTCCTGCTGCTGCTGTTCCTGCTGCTGGTCACGGCGGCGTATCTGCTGTTGACCAGGGAACGTGCCCCGCGCGCCACCCGGTCCTGCGGTACCAGGCGAAGGAAGAGGGCCCATGTCTGAGGGCGTCCCGACCCCCGCGTCCGCCACCAGCACCGCGTCCGCCGCCCCGGCCGCCTCCACCCGCGGCGCCTCGGCTGATTCCCCCCGTGGCGCCCCGGCCGCCTCCACCCGCGGCGCCGCACCCGATCGGCTCGGCCGCCGCGCCCGCCGTACGGCAGGAGGCGCCCGCCGCTCGGGGCGTGCCGGTGCGGCGCGCAGCCCGATGGCGGCGCCCGTCTCCTTCCTGTGGACCCGGCGGATCCTGCTGACGCTCCTGGCGGTCTTCGCCGCCACCCCGCTCTACGTGATGCTCAGCAGCTCTCTCAAACCGCTCCAGGACGTGACGGGCTCCTTCCGCTGGATCCCCGCCCACCTGACGATCCGCCCCTACCTGGACATCTGGGAGACGGTGCCGCTGGGCCGGTACTTCCTCAACTCCTTCATCGTCTCCGCCGCCGCGACACTGTGCTCGGTGGTCGTGGCGACCTTCGCCGCCTACGCCGTCAGCCGCTACCGCTTCCGGGGCAAGCGCGTGTTCACCGTGACGGTGCTCTCCACGCAGATGTTCCCCGGCATCCTCTTCCTGCTGCCGCTGTTCCTGCTGTTCGTCAACATCGGCAACGCCACCGGCATCGCCCTCTACGGCTCACGCGGCGCACTGATCCTCACCTACATGACCTTCACCCTGCCGCTGTCCATCTGGATGCTGGCCGGCTACTTCGACTCCATACCCCGCGACCTGGACGAGGCCGCCCAGGTGGACGGGTGCGGAGCACTCGGCGCGCTCTTCCGCGTCCTCGTGCCCGCCGCCACCCCTGGCATCGTCGCCGTGGGCATCTACGCGTTCATGACCGCCTGGGGCGAGGTGCTGTTCGCCTCGGTGATGACCAACGACGTCACCCGCACCCTCTCCATCGGCCTCCAGGGCTACTCCACGCAGACCGAGGTCTACTGGAACCAGGTCATGGCCGCTTCCCTGGTGGTGAGCGTGCCCATCGTCGCCGGATTCCTGCTCCTCCAGCGCTACCTCGTCGCCGGCCTGACCGCCGGCTCCGTCAAGTGACCTCAGCCGCCGGGTCGGGGCGCCCCGCGCCGGGCGACCCCGCTGTTCCCTGCGAAAGGATCTCCGTGTCCGACACGCACCGCTGTGCAACTCCCGCCCCTTCCCCCGACGGGCCGCACGAGAGCACCGGCGACCTGCCCGACGACTTCGTGTGGGGCGCCGCGACCGCCGCGTACCAGGTCGAGGGCGCGGTCACCGAGGACGGCCGCTCGCCCTCCATCTGGGACACCTTCAGCCACACCCCGGGCAAGGTGGACGGCGGCGACACCGGAGACGTGGCCTGCGACCACTACCACCGCTGGCCCGAGGACGTGGCACTCATGCGCGAGCTGGGTCTCGACGCCTACCGTTTCTCCCTCGCGTGGCCACGCGTGCTGCCCGACGGCGGCGGCCAGGTCAACGAGCGGGGCCTGGGCTTCTACGACCGGCTGACCGACGCTCTGCTGGAGGCGGGCATCACCCCCTTCGCCACCCTCTACCACTGGGACCTGCCGCAGATCCTCCAGGACCGGGGCGGCTGGCCCGCGCGGGAGACAGCCGAACGGTTCGGGGAGTACGCCGCGGTCGTCGCCGCCCGGCTCGGCGACCGCATCCAGCACTGGGCCACCCTCAACGAGCCGCTGTGCTCGGCCTGGATCGGGCACTACGAGGGCCGGATGGCGCCAGGGCTGACGGACATCACCGCCGCCGTACGCGCCTCCTTCCACCTGCACCTGGGCCACGGATACGCGGTCGAGGCGCTGCGCGCCCACGCGCCCGGCGCCCGCGTCGGCCTGGTCAACAACCTCACCCACTGCGAACCCGCCTCCGACGATCCGGCCGACGTCGCCGCCGCGCGGCGCTCCGACGGACACGTCAACCGCTGGTGGATGGACCCCGTGCACGGCCGCGGCTACCCCGCCGACATGATCGAGCTGTACGGCACCGAGCCGCCCGCCCGCGACGGCGACCTGGAGACCATCGCGGCCCCGCTGGACTGGCTCGGCCTCAACTACTACTTCCGCAACGTCCTGCGCGACGACCCGGAAGGGCCCTTCCCCCGGGCGCGGCCCGCCGCACTGCCGACGGGGGCGCGGGTGACCGGCATGGGCTGGGAGGTGCACGCCGAAGGGCTCACCAGGACACTGCGCCGGATGACGGACGACTACGGCGCCCGCTGCCTCTACGTGACCGAGAACGGCTCCGCCTACCCCGACACCGTCGGCCCTGACGGCCACATCGACGACCCCGAACGCGTCCGCTACCTGGAGGAGCATCTGGCAGCCTGCGGTCGCGCCGTCCGCGAAGGCGTGCCGCTGGCCGGGTACTTCGCCTGGTCGCTGCTGGACAACTTCGAGTGGGCGTACGGCTACGCGCAACGGTTCGGTCTCGTGCACGTCGATTACCCGACGCAGCGCCGCACGGTCAAGAGCAGCGGCCGCCGCTTCGCCGACCTCGCGTCGGCGCACCGGGCGAGGGCACGGAGGGCGGCCTGACACCCCGCAGTCCCCCCGGCCCGCCCTTCCGCCGCTGTCCGCGCTGTCCGCACAGTCCGCACAGTCTGCACGCGGACGCCGGGGGACACGGGGCGGGACACGGGTGGGGCGGCTTGCCGAGCGAGGAGCGGGAGACGGGGCTGAACCGGAGTCAGCTGTGCCGCCGCCTCCCGGTTCAGCCCCGTCCGCAGCGATCGAGTGCGGCCCGAACCCGGTTGAGCCCTTCCACTCTCCAGTGGCTCCGGTCGGGCATCTGGTCGTCTCGGCGCCAGCGCCAGGCCGAGAACATCGCCCAGTTCAGGGCGCGGCACCGGTGGATGAGCCCGTGGTCAGCCCCCGGGTAGTGTGCTGCCACCTCTTCGGGCGCGTGCGCGAGGTCGAACTCGACCGGCCCCCGGCAGCACGTGGCGAGGTCCACGAAAAGCGGCCCTCTCCTCGTGTTCAGGAGGTTGCCCGGGTGAGGCTCGCCGTGCAGCAACTGGTCGCCGGCTCTGTCGTCGCTGAACGCGGTGCCCAGTCCACCGAGTGTGTCGCTGACGAGTTCCCGGTCGCGATCGGACAGCTCGGAAGACCGCTCCCGGTCGTTGACCTCCCGCAGCGCCGCGGCGACCCGATCGGTGAAGTGCGGCGCGTCCAGATCGAGCCGGCGCAGGGCAGCGTGGTGCCGCAGGAACACCTCCGCGTAGGCGGCCGGCGCGATCTCCCGTCCCACAGGCGCGTAGTAGGTCCACAGCGAGATGGCGAAGGCGTCGCGCACATGGACCCGAGGCTCGACACGGGGCTCGAGCTCAGCCACCGGAGCGTCGGCGTCGGCGAGACGGCGAGCAACCTCCACCTCGAACTCGGAGTCGGCCAGATGCCCCAACGGCGCGACCCGGGCAAGGACATCGCAGGGCGCCAGGTGCAGCGCGACGCGGTCCGAGTTGTGGACGACGAACGCGTCGTCGACCTGAAGGCCCAGCTCCGAGGCCGTCGCCCGTCCGGCCTCGACTGCGCGGCCGAGTTCTGATGGATCCATACCGCTCTCCCTGCCTGCCGCATACCCCTACCCGTCGACCATCGACCGGCTCGCACAGTACCGTACGGTCACCCACCCCGCGCCGCGGCGAGTGCCTCACCCGACATGACGGGTGAGGCACTCGCGGTCAGGCATGGTGAGCGCGTGTGGCAGGGCGACCGTGTTCGATCTGGCGGCGGACGCGGTCGCAGCTCTTGGACAGCAGGCGGGAGACGTGCATCTGGGAGATGCCGAGCTCCTTGCCGATCCGCGACTGGGTCATGTCGCGGAAGTAGCGCAGGTAGAGCACCTTGCGTTCCCGCTCGGGCAGCGCGCGCAGGCACGGCTTGACCGCCTCGCGGGCGACCACGGTGTCGAAGCCGGCTTCCTTGCTGCCGAGCGTGTCGGCCAGGGAGAACCCGTCGTCCGAGCCGGTGGTGGCCGCGTCCAGCGAGAGGCTGCGGAAGCTGTCCATGGCCTCCAGGCCGGTCGCCACCTCTTCCCGGGTGAGGCCGGTGTGCTCGGCGATCCGTTCGGCCGAGGGCATGTGGTCGTCCGCCGCCGTGGCCAGTTCGCGGACCGCGGCGCGCACCTTGTTGCGCATCTCCTGCACGCGGCGCGGTACGTGGACGTCCCAGGTGTGGTCGCGGAAGTGGCGGCGGATCTCGCCGGTGATGGTGGGTACGGCGAACGGCACGAACGGGGTGCCCTGTGCGGGGTCGTAGCGGTCGATGGCCTTGACCAGGCCGAGGGCCGCCACCTGTTCCAGGTCTTCGAGGTTCTCGCCGCGGTTGCGGTACTTGGCGGCCAGCCTCCGCGCCATCGGCAGCCACGCCTCCACCAGCCGAGCGCTCAGCTCCTCCCGCTGCGGCCCGTGCGGGAGGGCGGCGAGACGCTGGAAGTCCTCGGCGGTGTCGGGGGCGTCGTTGTGGCTGTGGCGGGCTCGCTGGGGACGGTACCGAACGGCAGACATGGAAACTGCCTCCTTGCGGTGTCGCTGACACGTGGACCACCGCGGGAGCAGCGGCTCGGGTGACACACCCGGGGCGCCGTGAACGGTCGCCTCCCGCGGATGTGCCTGTCCTCCCAAGCACGTGGTCTTCCTTCTAACCGCCACGCTGTCCCGTAAACCTCACAGGCGTACGGCTCTCGGATTCGGCCACCGACGCTCTCCGGCCGGCTGCGGAGCGGCTACCGGCCTGCTCTGGAGCGACCACCGCTCGGCTATCGGGCCCAGGGAGAGGTGAGGAAGTCGCCGATCTCACGCGCGACGCTCTCGGGCTCGTCCAGCATGGACAGCACCCGCGCGTCGGGCACTTCGGCGTACTGCCCGGCCGGCAGCAACCGCGCCAGACGGTGGCCGTGCTCGGGTGGCATCACGCGGTTGTCGGGCGACCACAGGACCAGGGCCTCGCCCGTGAACCGGCGCAGCGCCTCGGTGTCGCGTACGAGTTCCTCCCTGTCCATGGCCCCGCGGCAGTAGGCCAGGAGGTCGCGCCGGACGCCGGGTTCCCGCAGGAGAGGTTCGGTCCAGCCGCGCACCAGGTCGTCCGGCACCGGGCGGCGAGCCATCTGTCCGAACAGCATCGGCAGACCGCGCAGAGCGCCGACGCGCAGTTGGCGGGCGGCGAACCGCAGCCCACCGGGGACGCGGGCGGCGAGGTTCACCATCTTGCCGGGCAGCCCCGGCGGGAAGTTCTCGAACGCCTCGCACGGAAGGATCACCTGTCGGGCGACACGCTCGTCCCGGCCGTGGGCGGTGAGGAAGAGCGCCCCGCCCCAGTCGGAGTGCACCAGGGTGACCGCGTCCAGGGCGAGGGCGTCGAGGAAGTCGGCGACGAGGTGGACCAGTCCGCGCAGGGTCAGGTCCGCGTCCGGGTTCATCGGCCGCCGGTGGGATCCCAGCGGCAGTACGGGGCGTACGTAGGTGAATCCGTGCGGCAGCAGGGGCAGCACACGGTCCCACACCGTGTGGTTCATCAGCAGCCCGTGGAGCAGGACGACCGGTGGGCCCGAGCCCACCGTGTCGTACTCGATGACACCGGCAGGTACCTCGACCTCGCGCATAGCGGCTCCCGGTAGAACGGTCACTCTAGAATGGCCGTTCTACCATGGACGCATGGACACCGACGAGCGGATCGCGCTGGCGATGGCGGAACTGCTGCGCAAACAGGGCTACGCCGCCACGGGCATCAACCAACTCGCCCGCGCGGCGGGCGCGCCCACCGGCTCCCTCTACCACCACTTCAAAGGGGGGAAGCGCGAGATCGCGGCGGCCGCGCTGCGGCAGACCGGAGCCGCGTACATCCAACTGCTGCCGCTGCTGCTCGACGCGCACGACGATCTCGCGGCCGGGATCGAGGCGCTGTTCGCCCAAGCCGCCGAGGACATGCGCGACACGGGCTGGGCCAACATGTGCCCGGTCGGCACGGTCACAGCCGAGACCGCCGACACGGAACCCGAACTGCGTGAGGTAGCGGCGGAGGTGATGGGCACCTGGGTCGAGACGGGCAGCCGGTACTTCACCACGCGGGGGCTGGCCGAGACGGACTCCCGCACCGTCGTCTTCGCCGTGCTCTCCGCCCTCGAAGGAGCGTTCGTCCTCGCCCGGGGACTGCGCTCGGCTGAGCCGTTCCACGCCGCCGGACGCACGATCAAAACCTACGTCGCGTCGCTGTGCACCGAGCAGCCGAAAACGCCGACGCGGGCACGCGCGCAGTCCGGGAAGCGTACGGGGACGTGAGCGCACCTCGCGGTCGGCCTCGCGTCGGGGCGCCCGGCAACCGCGCACCGGGCACCGCACCTTGCCTCTCTGCGGCGGAGCCGCGCCCGACCAGTGCGGCACACCTGTCACCCGCTCCGGGAGCGCAACCACGGGTCGGTGCCCTGGGGGCCGCGCCCCCAGGGCACCGACGCGGGCGCGTCAGACGCCGAACGCGGCGGGGTAGCGGATGGTGCCGGCGGGCAGGTCGCGGGCCTCGTCGAGGGCCATCGCCATCATGGCCTCGTCGGGCACCTCGAACGGTGCGCGGATGCCGAAGCGGGAGGCGCGGGTGAAACCGAACCGCGGGTAGTAGTCGGCGTGCCCCAAAACGACGACGAGGTTCTCGCCCATGTCCCGTGCGGCGTCGAGCCCGGCACGGATGGCGGCGGACCCGGCGCCGGTGCGCTGGAACGACGGCAGCACCGCACAGGGGGCCAGCGCGAGAGCGGGCCGGCCCTCGACGTGGCAGCGGGTGAGCAGCGCGTGTCCGACCGGCGTGCCGTCAGGAGCGGTGGCGACCATGGACAGGCCGGCGATCCACGCTTCCGGATCGGCGCGCAGGGCGTCGACGATGTCGGCTTCCTGCGGAGTGGGGAACGCCGCCAGGACGATGTCGCGGATGGCGGTGATGTCGTCGGCGGTCTCGGTCCGTGTGGTCCACGTGGTCATGGAGTCACCGCTCTCGTCGTGTTCGGCGTGGTCGTTGTGGTGGTGGGGGGATGGGGGAGGAGATGCCAGCCGGCGCCCTGAGCGGACTCGCCGGGGGTGGAAGAGCCGACTGCCGTACGCGAGCCGCGTGCGGGCCGCGCGGTACGGACGGGGGCCGGCCCGTCCGTACCGCGCGGGGTGCGAAGGCGTGCTCACACGCCTCGTCGCAGCCCCGGTCCGCGAACGGATGCGGCTGGGCAGGAGGATCACAAGGTTGAGACAACGTCTGAGGCAACGTGAAGACCCTTGAACGGGGCCCCGGTGAGCACGCCGATGCTGCCGCCCGTGAGCCATGAAGGCTCGCTCATCGGGGGTCAGCTTCGCGTCAGGCCGGGGCCAGGGACGTGAGGATGGTCCGGCGGGCACCGCACACGGCAGTGACCTCTACGACGGTCATCAACTCACCTCCCTTGTCGATCCCCGCAGCCGACCCGGTCGCCGCTGCGCGGCCAAGATAACACGCGCTTTGCCGCGCAGGCCCGGTCGCCGTCCGAGCGGAGCGGCGGCGCGACGCGGCTGCTCCCGTGGCGGGTGGCGGGCGGCCGGTTGCGTGCGGCCACGTGCCAGGTGCGTCCGCCTCGACACCACAGCGCTGGGCACCGGCCGCCGTCACCGTGTTGCCGCATCACCGCGCAGCCATGACTTGTGGGGCGGGGAACGGCAGCGACGACGGCGCGTGGTCGTACCGGCGCACACCGGGACCGCGCCATGCGGTTCGGCTCATGCCTCGTCCGGGGTGCTCCGGCGGGCCGAGGGAGGTGTCACACACATACCCATTGATGTGTGCCGTCTGCTCCGTCTGCTCCGTCGGCGAAGGGCCGTGTCCCTGGGTGACACCGCTCCCCGAGTGATACCGCGCGTGCCTCCAGGGACGAACACCCCCGGCGTCTCTATGCGGCCTTGACCTCGTCGCCCTGAGCCTCGGTCGACGGCGCGGCCGTGGAGGTGCTCGGAGTGAGTGTGGTGTAGAAGACCGAGCTGCCCTGCTTGTTGCGCTGGGCCGCGTTCCTGGCCACCAGGTTCTCCAAAGTGGTGCGCACGACGGTGGTCTTCACGG
The DNA here is from genome assembly GCF_003323715.1 of Streptomyces diacarni. Lineage (GTDB taxonomy): Bacteria > Actinomycetota > Actinomycetes > Streptomycetales > Streptomycetaceae > Streptomyces > Streptomyces diacarni. The sequence goes on along the minus strand of NZ_QOIN01000039.1, from coordinate 192,302 downwards.
CGCGGTCGGGGTGCTCCTTGTCGAGAGCCGTGGTGATTTCCGCCGCCGAGCGCGGCTCGCTCTGCTGCTCGAGGTGTGCGCGCACGAGTTCGACCAGGGTGGCCTGAGCCGACTTCGCAGCGGGCTTCTTCGCCGACTTCTGAGCCGTCTTCTGAGTCGGCTTCTGGGCGGGCTTCTGCGTCGCCTTCTGCGCGGATTTCTTGTTCTGTGCGGACTTCTTGCCCTCGGTGTCGGCGCTCTTCTTGCCCGTGTCGGCGCTCTTCTTCCCCGCGCCGGCACCCGTCTTCCCGGCGCCGGCACCCGCCGAGCCGCTGCTCGTCGCCGTGGTCGCCGCCGCGCGCGCGGGCTTGCGCTTGGCGGGCTCGCGGGCCGGCTTTTTGCGGGGGGAGGGAACGGCAGCGGCACCCTTCGGCGCGGTGGGTGCCACCGTCACGCCCAGAGCCTGCTGCATGTTCAGCAGAATGGTGTGGTCGCGCTTCAAAGCGGCCAACCGCTCCTCCATTGCCGAGATCTCGGCGGTGAGGCGCTCCTGTTCACTGGTGTTGTGTTCGAGGTCTTCGGTCAGTCGTTCGGTGTACTGCGACGTGAGGTCGGCGGGGGTGGTGGTGTCGGTCATCGCGTTTGCCTTTCCACAATCGGGAGACGGTGAGTGGGCCCGGGAGCGGGCTGGAGAAGTCGGGGGCACATCATCGGCGGCACGGACACCGCCGCACCACAGTGTGCAGTGACTTCTACACCATGCTGGGCCATAGAGATAGTACGGCCGAGCAATACCGGGAGTTCCACGGGTGGTGGTGTGCACACGTTGTGGTGGCTCCCTTCCCGCTTCCGCGACGCACGTCAGCGCCGATTCTTCGGGTTCCCACTTGTCGCTCCGGCCCTGGAACCCGTATGTACCGGTGTCATGTCGTGGCCCCAACATGACACCGGCGCACGTGACGTCACCACCTCATGTGCCACTTCGGCGCCCGTCCTACACAACAAACACCGCGGCGAAATCCGGGCCGTTCACTCGGCGGTGGTGGCGCGCAGCATCGGGACACGAGCGGCCCGACGGGCGGGGACGACGGAGGCGAGAGTGCCGATCAGGGCCGTCGCGACGACGAAGGCGGCCAGTTGGGACCATGGCACGACGAGCGTCAACCCGCCCTGGCCGAGCACCGCAGCGGCGCCGATCGCGAGTCCTGAGCCCAGCCCGAGCAGGCATCCGAGCAGCGCGATGACCAGTGCTTCGAGGCGCAGCAGCGGACCGACTCGGCCGCGGTCGAACCCGATGACCCGCAACAGCCCGATTTCCCGGACACGTTCGTGGACGGCCATACCCATGGTGTTGACCACGCCCAGGCAGCCGATGACCACGGTGATGCTGAGGAGCGCGTACACCTGCGTCAGCAGGGGGGCCGTACCGGCGGACGCGGCGGCCCGCACGTCGGCACGGTCCTGGACGAGGAGTGCGGGGTTGTCGAGCGTCTCGCGGATCTGTGTGCGCAGCGCGTCGGCGCGGCCCGGCGCGGCCTCGACCAGCACGGAGTCGATGCGGGGACTGTCCTGTGCCACGGTGGGTTCGGGCAGGTGGTGAGCGGACACGAGCGCGGGTGTCACGGCGTCGGGCCCGTCGTACAGCGCGACGACGGGCAGGGAGGTCCGGGTGTGCGCGCCGTCGAAGGTGCCGGTGACGCGGGTGCCCAACTGCCAGTCGCGTTCGCGCGCGAGGTCGGTGGTGACGGCGATGCCGTCGTCGAGGCGGTCGAGGGAGCCCGCGCGGACGGTCAGCGGAGTCACCTCGCGGATGGTGCCGGGGTCGACGCCCGTGACGGTCAGGTCATCCTGCCCGTCGGCCGGCTGGAGTGTGGCGCCGACGAGCGGGCTGACGGCCTTCGCCCCGGGCACTTCCGTCACCCGTTCCGCGGTGTCCGGGCCGATCTCGCCGAAGTCGACAGCGGTGATGCGCAGATCCGAGGTCATGCGGGCGGCGGCCTCCTGCTCGGCGTGGTGGTTGACCGCGGTGATGGCCATGGTCAGTGCGCTGACCATGGCGAGTCCGATCATCAAAGTGGTGACGGTCGCGGCTGTGCGGCGCGGGTTGCGGCGGGCGTTCTCCACAGCGAGGGTGCCGCGCACCCCCGCCAGGCGCGTCAGCGGCACACGCAGGAATCCGGTGACGCCGAGGGAAAGCAACGGAGTGAGCAGGATGAGACCCAGCAGGAGGACAGGGGCGGCGACGAAGACCGTGTTGGGGTCGTCCGCCGCGATGGTGAGCAGCACAACGCCCGCCGCGGTGACGGCCGTACCGGCGATACCGCGGCGGCGCAGCGGCGCGGGGCCCTGCACCTCACACCCCTCACCTCCCGTACGGAGTGCCGCGACGGGCGGTACGGCGCCCGCGCGGCGGGCGGGAAGGTAGGCGGAGACCACGGTGACACCGATACCGACCCCGAAGGCCGCGAGGGGAGCGGTGACGGAGTCCAGCCGCAGGGGCACCGCAGGGCCGCCGCCGCTGCCGGTGACGCCGAACAGCGTGTTCAGCACCGCCGCGACACCGATCCCCAGCCCGTAGCCGAGGGCGGAGGCGACGGCGCCGACGAGGGAGGCTTCCGTGAGCACCTGCCCGGTCACCTGGCGGCGCGTGGCACCGACGGCGCGCAGCAGCGCGTGTTCGCGTGCGCGGGCCGCGCTGAGCATGGTGAACGTGGTGGCGATCAGGAACGTCGAGACGAAGAGTGCCACTCCGGCGAAGCCCAGCAGCAAGGTGGTGCGCTTGTCGCCACCGTTGAGCGCGGAGGCGGCGGCGTCGTTCTCCGCACGAGTGCTCACCTCGGCGCCGGCGGGCAGCATCGCGGCAGCGCGTTCGGCCAAGGCGGCATCCGAGGTGCCGCGCGCGGCGGTGAGACCGATCTGCGCATAGGTGCCCGGCGCGGGCGCGAACCGGCGCTGCGCGGTGCGCGGGTCGAAGGCCGTGAGGGTGCCGCCCGTCGCCGTACGCGGGTCCTCGGCGGCGAAGACACCGACGAGCCGGACCGTGCGGGCGCTGCCTTCGACGACGACGCGCACCCGGTCGCCGACCCGGTGCCCGGCGCGTTCGGCGGCGCGCTCGTCGACGGCTATCTCGCCCGCGGTACGGGGGCCGTGCCCGGCGGTCAGCGGGTAGCGGGGGTCGGTGCCGTCACGCCCGGGGACCCAGTTGACCCCGGTCGCCGGCTGCTGTTGCCCCACGAGAGCCCCGTCCTTGCCGACCAGGTGTGCGCTGCCCTCCACACTTCCGCGGGCGGCGGCGGCACCGGGCAGGTCACGCAGCCGACGCAGCAGCCTGTCGTCCAGGCGGGTGCGCTCGTCGCCGGAGGAGTGCCCGGGCTCCATGCGCACGGAGACGTCGGCCTGTGCGCCGCCGCGACCGCCGTCCAGGGCCGCGGCGGAGGACTGGCTGTAGAGCAACGAGCCCGTCACGAAGGCCACACCGAGCACGACAGCGAGGCCGGGAAGGAGGAAGCGGAGCCTGTGGGTGACGAGAGTGCGCAGTGCGGAGCGGAACATCGGTGGCGTCCTTCGGACGGGAAGAGGCGGGAAGAAGTGGGAAAGGGCGGGGCCGTGAGGGGCTGACGCCGACAGGGGCGAGGGAATCGGGAGGCGGGTCGGACGAGAGGCGGCCCTGCGGACGGGACGCGTCCGCGTGCCGGGCGGCACTTGCCCTGACGATCCTGTGCTCCGCACCGGGCGTGGCGGATCGGCCGAACTGCCGAATCCTCCACGAGGCGTCTCGACCGAATGACCGAGGCGTACGCAACCGTGCTGCCGTAGCGTGACCTGGCATGATCTCCGCTCTTGCCGTCCGGCCCCGCCCGCGGTACGCACTGCTGGGCCTGACCGGCACGGCGCTCGGTGTGCTCGTTGTCCTGGAGGCGCTCAACGCACCGCTCTGGCCGGTGGCCGCGCTGACCATGGCCTCCGGCTTGCTGTGTCTGAGCGCGCCCGCCGTGCCGCGGCGCCGCTTCCCCCGCCAGGTGGCCTGGGCCGTGGGCGCCTCGGCGCTGGTGACCGCGGTGGGGGCGTCGACGACGCACCGTCCGCAGAACACGCCCGGCATGGTGGAGGCCGGAGCACTGCTGTTGGTGCTCGTCCGGGCCGTGCGGCGGTGCCCGCCCCGGCAGGCGATGCTGCTGGGCACCGCGTCCGCCGTCGCGGCTGTGGCGCTCCCGCTGCGCATCGAGAGCTGGGACAGCCTGACGCTGCTGGTCATGACGCTGATCGCCTGCGTCGGTGTGCCGTTCGCCGCCGTGCTCGGTCTCTGCCTGCGCCTGTGGGACGCGCTGCGCGCACGGGAGCGGGAGGCCTTCCTGCGCGAGCAGCGGCTGGGCTACGCGCGCGACCTGCACGATTTCGTCGCCCACCACGTCACCGCCATCGTCGCGCGCACCCGCGCGGCGCGCTTCGCCTCCGGGGCGGGACAGGCACCGTCGGCCGAGGACCTGGACCGGATGCTCGCGCAGATCGAGGAAGCGGGCTCGCAGGCGCTGGGGTCCATGCGGGCGATGGTCTCCTCGCTGCGGGACACCTCCGCGCCCGCGCCGACCCGCCCTCCGGGCGACCCGCAGGTGTTGCGGGACCTGGTGGACGAGTTCGGCGGGACGGGGGCGCGGGCCGAACTGAGCCTGGACCCGCGGCTGACCCAGCGGCCGCTGCCGCCGGAGACGGGAACCACCGTGCAGCGGGTGGTGCAGGAGTCACTGACGAACGTGCGCCGCCACGCGCCCGTGGCCACGCGCGTCACAGTGCGGGTGGTGCTGTGTCCTGACGAGACCCTGGAGGTGGAGGTGACCGACGACGGCTCCCCGGACGCGGCGGCACCGGGCCCCACGGACGGCGGGGGGTTCGGCCTCATCGGACTGACCGAACGCGTCGAGGCGACCGGCGGAACCCTCACCACAGGGCCGCGGCCGGGTGGCGGGTGGCGGGTCCTTGCCGTGCTGCCTGCCAAGGACACCGCCCCGAGCCACTGAGCCACAGTGGTGCGCCTGGGAACATGGCGGCATGACGATCCGGGTACTCATCGCCGATGACCAGGAGATGGTCCGCGCCGCGTTCCGCATGATCCTCGACTCCCAGCCGGACCTGGAGGTCGTCGCGGAGGCGGCGGACGGCGCGTCCGCCGTCGACAGGGCCCGCAGCCTGCGACCCGATGTGTGCCTGCTCGACATCCGGATGCCCGGCCTGGACGGGCTGGACGCCACGCGGCTGCTGGCGGGCCCGGGCGTCGAGGACCCGCTGAAGGTGCTGATCGCGACCACCTTCGACCTCGACGAGTACGTCTACCGCGCGCTGCGCAACGGCGCGTGCGGTTTCCTGCTCAAGGACGGCGCACCGGGGCTGCTGACGGAGGCCGTACGGGCCGCGGCGGCCGGCAACGCGATGATCTCCCCGTCGGTGACGGTCCGGCTACTCGCCCGGATGACCGCGGGCGGCGACACCGTCCCCGCGGCACACAGCACGCCCGGCACACCCCACGACACGGACCGTGCGCACGGCCGCCCCCGCCCGCCGTCCGGCGGGCCCGCTGCCCCGCACGAGCCGCTCACCCAGCGGGAGCTGGAGGTGACACGGCTGGTGGCGCGGGGACGCACCAACGAGGAACTCGCCGCCGAGCTGTACGTGTCGCTGTCGACGGTGAAGACACACCTGGGCAACGTCCAGCGCAAGCTCGCCGCGCGGAACCGGGTGGAGATCGCCGCCTGGGCGTGGGAGCACGGTGTCTGCACGGCCGACCCGGACTGACGAGTACCCACGGCACCGGCGTGGTCGCCGCGCCAGGGGGAACCCGGGAGCGTGTCCGCAGCGCGTGTCCACGGGAACGGCGCGTAGGGACGGAGAACGGCGCGTAGCGACGAAAGGGGACCCGGGTGGGAAAGGACTTCTCCGTCGGAGACCACGTCAGGTGGAACTCCGAGGCCGGACACGTCGAAGGCGTCATCGTCGAGAAGCACACGAAGGATGTGGAGTACAAGGGCCACATGCGCCGGTGCACCGAGGACGACCCCCAGTACGAGATCAAGAGCGACAGGACGGATCACGTCGCGATGCACAAAGGGGATGCCCTGACGAAACTGTAGGCACGGACGCGCCCCCACGGGGACGTCCGTGGCGGGCCCTACGGACAGGTCCGTCCCGGTTGCGCGGACACGGGGGCCGGTCCGAGCCCTCCCCCCTTCACAGGGCTCGGACCCCGCCGTGGCCCGGTCCGGCCACGTCCCTTCGACATTCGACCGTGGTGCGCGGTTGTTCAGCAGTCCCGCATCGGCGCCGAACAACTCGCGGGACGGGGCGGAACCAACCGGACGGGAAATGGTGGAGATCGAGTGAACGCCCCTGCCACGCCTGTCGATACCTCGCACGTTCGGTTGCGGCCGTCACGGCGACTCCCTACCGTGGGCGCCCGAGTGGCCGCGCTGGGTGATGGCTCGGTGGCGGTCTCAGCGACGGGGGTGGGGCGGGGTCGTGTCGTCAGAAACAGCACCGGGGCCGACAGGACCGGGACCCGGGCGCAGCGAGGGCGAGTTGGACCCCGAGGCGGGGCCCGTGCCCCGGTTCGCCGCCGAGCTGCGCGCGTTGCGCGCGTCCGCGGGGAAGCCCACGTACCGGGTGATGGCTCAGCGTGCGCGGTACGGAGTGACCGCGCTGTCGCAGGCGGCGGCCGGGAAGCAGCTGCCCACCCGCGCGGTGATGCTCGCCTACGTCAAGGCTTGCGGCGGCGACGTCATCGAGTGGGAGCGGCGTTGGCGCGAGGCGTCGGCCGAGAGCAACGACGACGAGACCGCACGCTCGCCCTATCGGGGACTCACCCGCTTCGAACCGGGTGACGCCGCGCTCTTCTTCGGCCGCGACCGGCTGGTGGAGCGGCTGATCGAGCTGACCGGCAAGCAGCGGTTCACCGCCGTCTTCGGCCCCTCAGGCAGCGGCAAGTCCTCACTGTTGCGCGCTGGTCTGATCCCCAGGCTGCGCACTCGGCGTGACGCCGAGGGCTCCGGGGACCGCGACGCCACTCCCGCGGCCGTACGGATCCTCACACCCGGCGCGGACCCGCTGCGCACGCACGCCGAGCATCTCGTGCCCGTTCCCGAGACCGACGCCGACACCTGGCTGCTCGTCGACCAGTTCGAGGAGCTGTACACCCTCGGCGCCGATCCGGCCGAGCGGGACAGGTTCATCGACCACCTGGTCGCCGCGACCGACGCCGACAGCCGTCTCCGCGTCGTCATCGCCGTGCGGGCCGACTTCCTCGGCAGGTGCGCCGAACACCCCGGGCTGACCGCCGCGTTGCAGGACGCCACGCTGCTCGCCGGGCCGATGAGCCGCGCCGAGCTGCGGGAGGCCATCGTCCGCCCGGCCGCCGCGTACGGGCTGATGGTCGAGCGCTCCTTGACCGACCGTCTCCTGGACGAGGTCGAGGACGCGCCGGGCGGGCTGCCCATGATGTCGCACGCCCTGCTGGAGACCTGGCGCCACCGCAACGGCCGCGCCCTGACCGAGACCGCGTACGAGGCGGCGGGAGGGCTGCACGGCGCCGTCGTCCGGACGGCCGAGCAGGTGTACGGCGAACTCAGCGCCGCCCAGGCCGAGGTGGCCCGCCGTATCCTCCTCCGCCTCGTCACCCCCGGCCGTGAGTCCCCGCTGCTGGCGGACGGTCCCGGGCCGGCGGACGGCCCCGGAGCTGCCGACGGCCCGCGGCCGCAGGGCGCTCGCGAGTGGGGGAGGAGCCGGGAGCTCGGCGGAGGCACGCCCGACACGCGTCGCCCCACCGAGCACGCCGAACTCGACTTCGGCGACCCCGCAGACACCCGGGTGGTACTGGAACGGCTGGTCCGAGCCCGCCTCGTCACCTTCGACGACGGCACGCTTGACCTGGCTCACGAAGCCCTCATCACCGCCTGGCCCCGGCTGCGCGCGTGGATCGACGCCGAACGCGACCGGTTGCGTATCCACCGCTCGCTCTCCGACGCGGCCCGCACGTGGCAGACACTCGGCCGGGAGAACGCCGCGCTGTGGGCAGGATCCCGCCTGAGCGCCGCCCGCGACGCCTTCCCGCGGGGTCCCGCGCGAACGCGCGGCACCGCGCCGAGCATCCGCAGAGCTCGGAAAGCCCGTACAGACCACGAGACCCCGACAGGCGACGCAGCCCGCCCCGACGGCGAGGCCCGCACACGCCGCAAGGCCGGCCCGGACGACGAAGCCCGCGCGGATCGCGAGGCCCGTACGGTCCATGGGGACGACGACCTCACCTCGCCCGAACGCCAGTTCCTCAACGCCTCGCTCCGACGCCGGTACCGTGCCCTGCGACTGCGCCGCACGGTGGTGGCCGTACTCGCCGCACTGGTACTGCTCGCCTCCGGCACCGCCGTCCTCGCCCTCCAGGCCCGCGCCACGGCGCAGGCCGAACGGGACGACGCCGTGTTCGGCCGCCTCACCGCCGAGGCCGACAGCGTCCGCGGCACCCGCGCGGGGCTGGCCGCCAGGCTCGACGTCGCCGCGCACCGCATGCGCTCCACACCGGACCTGCGGACCCGGCTGGCCTCCGACGCGGGCCGCGTGCTGGCCACCCGGCTGCCAGGACACAGCGGTCTGGGCAGCTCCGTCGCCTACGCGCCCGACGGCCGCACCCTCGCCAGCGGCAGCCACGACGGCACGGTCCGGCTGTGGGACACCACCGCGCGGCCCGGATCGGCGGACAGCCGAGGCGAGAAACGCGGACAGCTGAGCGAACCGCTGAGGCTGAGCACCGGAGAGGTCGGCGCGGTCGCCTTCAGCCCGCCGGACGCGGAGGCGGGCGACCTGCTGGTCGCCACCGGCGGAGGCGGCGCCATCCAGGTGTGGGACGTCAGCGACCGGAAGCGGCCCCGCGCCGTCGGCCGCCCCGTCGTCAGCCACCACGAACGAAACATCGTCTCCGTCGCGTTCTCCCCCGACGGCCGGTCGCTGGCCACCGCAGGGGACGACGGGACCGTACGGGTGTGGGACCTGAGCGATCCGGCCCACCCGGAACCGCTCGGCGAGCCCGCCGACGCCGACGGGTCGAAGAAGGACAGCGTCCGCGCGGTCGCGTTCTCGCCGGACGGCGACACCCTGGCCTCGGCCGGTTACGACGGTACGGTGCGGATGTGGCGGTTCGGCGGGGACGAGGGCATCGCACCGCTCGGCAAGCCGTTGCGCGAACACACCGAACCCGTCTGGACCCTGGCTTTCTCGCCGGACGGTGACACCCTCGCCACGGCCGGCTTCGACGAGAGCGTGCGGCTGTGGGACGCGTCGGAACCCGAGCATCTCAAGCCGTTGGGCGAGCCGCTCACCGGACACGACGAGGCCGTGATGTCGGTGGCTTTCAGCCCCGACGGCCGCACCCTGGCGACCGCGGGCAGGGACGACTCACCGCTCTTGTGGAACGTGGCCAACCCCGCGTACCCGCAGCAGCTCGGCGAGCCGCTGACCGGTCACACGGAGGCCGTGTGGGAGGTGGCCTTCAGTCCCGACGGGCAGACCCTCGCCAGCACCGGAGCGGACCACAGCGTCCGCCTCTGGCACCGGCCGCCGACCGTCCTCACCGACTTCACCAACCCCGTGACCTCCGTCGCCTACAGCCCAGACGGCCGCCTGCTCGCCGCCGCCAGCACCGACGACGCACTGATCCGCCTGTGGGACGTACGCGATCCGGCGCGTCCGCGCCGGCTGCCGCGCATGCTCGTCGGCCACGAGGACGAGGTGCTGGCAGTCGCCTTCTCGCCGGACGGCCGTACGGTGGCCAGCGGCTCGAAGGACGGCACCGTGCGGCTGTGGGACGTCTCCGAGCCACGCCGTCCCGTCCCGCTCGGCTCACCGTTGGACGCACACGACGAAGGCGCTCTCGCCCTCGCGTTCGCCCCGGACGGCCGGACGCTGGCCACCGGCGGGGGAGACGAGACGGTGCGCCTGTGGAACGTCCGGCGGCCGCACCACGCAAGGCCGCTCGGGAAACCGCTGCGCGGCCACCAGGACGCCGTCACCTCCGTGGCCTTCGCCCGGGACGGCCGCACCCTGGCGACCGGCAGCGAGGACCACACGGTGCGGCTGTGGCACGTGGGCGACGAAGCGCGCGCCCGTCCCGCGGGCCGCGCCCTGACGGGGTACGACCACACCGTCAACGCCGTGGCCTTCTCGCCGGACGGAGAGACGCTGGCAACCGGCAGCGACGACCGTACGGTGCGGCTGTGGGACGTGCGCCGTCCCAGCCGTGCGCGGCCACTGGGCGAGGAGTTGGCCGGGCACCGCGGGCCGGTCAGGACCGTGGCCTTCTCCCCGGACGGGAAGACGCTGGCCACCGGCGGCGGCGACACCACGGTCCGCCTGTGGGACGTGGCGGACGCGGCGCACGCCGAGCCCCTCGGGCAGCCCCTGACCGGGCACCTCGACACCGTCACCTCCGTCGCGTTCAGCCCCGACGGCGACACGCTCGCCTCTGTCGGCTACGACCTGACGGCCCGGGTGTGGACCCTCGAACCGGGCCGTGCGGCGGACCGGGTGTGTGACCGCACCGGTGGTGTCCTCACCCGCGCCGAGTGGGAGGAACACCTGCCGCAGCTCGCCTACCGCGAGGTGTGCGCGTCACGTTAGCCCGTGGTGCGATCGTCACGGCCAGGCCGCCGCCGGACTCGGCCGCTTCGCGGTCGGCGGGCGTCCCGCTGTCGGCGACGGTTGCCGACCCGCTGGCCGCCGCAACGCGCGAGCGAGTCAGCCGAACCATCGGGCGAGGGCCCTTTCGAGGGGTTCCGCGTCCGTGCTGGACCAGGCGACATAGCCGTCGGGCCGGACGAGCAGGGCGTCGGCGCCCTGCGTGTCCTCGTCGGTCTCCGCGGTGACGTGCCGGACCCGGTCGCAGTGGCTTCCCGGCCGCCTCTCCTTGCCGTCCAGGGAGAGGAGCAGTCCCTGGCCCGTGTGCATCAGGTCGCTGGCGCGGACGGGGCCGTCCTCGGTGGTGAGGCGGTAGTCGATGAGGCGGGGGCCGAGACCGGGGTAGCGCAGGTCGAGTCCGGACATCATGCCGGAGACGTGAGCGTTGGTGCCGGGCAGGCGCAGCAGTTCCGTCATCAGGTCACGGACCGCACCGGCGTCCTCGTCGAGTGCGGGGTTCATGAGCACTTCCTGCGCCCGGGTGTGCCGCAGCACGCGCGCGGCCACGGGGTGCCGTTCGTCGTGGTAACTGTCCAGCAGACCCGCGGGGGCCCAGCCGTGCACCGTGGCGGCGAGCTTCCAGCCGAGGTTGACGGCGTCCTGCACGCCCAAATTCACCCCCTGGCCGCCGATCGGCATATGGATGTGTGCGGCGTCGCCCGCGAAGAGGACCCGGTTCTCGCGGTAGCGCCCGACCTGCCGTGCGGCGTCGCTGAACCGCGAGGCCGCCCGCAGTTCGGCCAGTTCCGTCTTGGGTCCGTACACGGCCCGGAGCGCCTCGCCGACCTCGCCGGCGGTGACGGGCGCCTCGCGTCCGGGGCCGTCGCCGGACAGCTTGCCGAAGAGCATGCGGTACAGGCCGTCGTCCAGGGGGTGCAGGATCGAGAAGAAGCCGCCCGCGGTGCGGGGGTAGCGGCTGAAGTGTCCGCGTGTGGTCGGGACGGCCTCGGACACGGACGCGAGGGTGAGGTCGGCGGCCACGGCGGACATCCGGCCCGCCCTGCCGGGGAAGTCCACGCCCAGCAGGGAGCGGACCGTGCTGTGGGCGCCGTCGCAGGCGACCAGGTAGCTGCCGTGGATGTTCCCGGCCCGCACTCCGTGCTCGTCCTGCTCGACATCCGAGACCGCGTGCCCGCGCAGCACCGGAACACCTCGGCTGGTGAGCAGCCGTTCGAGGTGGGCCTCCAGCCGCGCCTGGGGGAGCCTGACCGGGTGGGGGTGGCGGGTGTTCCAGGGCCGGCAGTCCAACTCGACGGGGAGCATGGCGAAGTGGCCGCCGACCGGGTCGTGGGGCTGGGCGCCGTCGAGCAGCGGGTCCAGGAGCCCGCGCAGGTCGAGCACCTCGGCCGTACGCGGCTGGAGGCCGCCGGCGCGGGACTGTGTGCCGCGCTCACGCTGCTTCTCGAGGACCACGACGGAGATTCCGGCCAGGGTCAGTTCGTGGGCGAGCATCAGCCCGGTCGGCCCGGCGCCCACCACTATCACCTGGGTACGCATGCCACCCCTCTTTTCCGCATCGAGTGCAAACATGCACTCAGTCTACCCCGCTCAAAGTAGACTGAGTGCATGAACGCACGGATGGGCCTGCGAGAGCTCAAGAAGGAACGGACGCGGGAGACGATCGCCGAGACGGCGATCCGCCTGTTCCTGGCCAAGGGGTTCGACCAGGTCTCGGTCACGGAGGTCGCCGCCACGGCGGAGGTCTCCCGGCGGACGCTGTTCACCTACTTCCCGACGAAGGAAGACCTGGTGCTGCAGCGGTTCGCCGACCACGAGAGCGAGGCCGCCCGCATCGTGCGCGCCCGCCCGGCAGGCCAGGACCCGTTGGAGGCCCTCCGCGATGCCCTGCTGGCGGCACTGGAGCAGCGGGACCCCAACACCGGACTGAACGACACCCCGGAGACCAGGGCCTTCTTCCAGCTGATCCTCGACACCGAGAGCCTGGCGGCGCGCCTGACCCGGTACGCCTCGCGTGGCATCGACGCGCTGGCCGAGGCGCTGCGGGAGGCGGGAGCTGACCCGCTGACCGCGCGCCTCACGGCGGCTCAGGTCCTCGCGGTGCAGCAGGAACTGACCTTCATGAACCACGCCTGCCTCATGGACGGTTCGTCCGCCGACGACCGTTACCGCGAGGCGGTCGGGGCGGCCGAGCGCGCCTTCGACCTGCTGCGTCGCGGGGCGGCGGCCGGGTGGTAGGCACGGCTCCACCAACACCGAGCAGCGGTATTAGTGTTCGGGTCTCATGACAAGTGCTCTGATCACCCTCTGCGTTGCTCTGACCGGCTACTTCGCGACGTACCTCAACGGGCTGCGTCTCTCCCAGCGTGAACGCGGCCTCGAGCGGCTCAACCGGCAGTTGGCCGAGCTGTACGGGCCCCTGCTGGCCCTGGTCGAGGCCAACCACGGTGCCTACCGCATGTTCAGTCGGCTCCACCCCCGCGACGACGGCCGCAGCCTCTTCCAGCACCACCCCGACCGGCCCGGTGACCAGCCGCCCACCGACGAGGAACTGGCCGAGTGGCGGACCTGGACGGAGGCGATCATCCTGCCCAACCAGCGGGCCATGCGTCAGATCTTCACCACGAAGGCCGACCTGTTGGTCGAGCCCGAGATGCCCGGGCTCCTGATGGAGCTGTACGTCTTCTCCGCCATCGACGAGATCGAGCTGCCCCGATGGATCACCGGAACCCGGACACAGCTGCCCCAGGAGTATCCGGCCGGTGCGGCCACCCGCTACGTGCGCGCACGCTTCGACGAGCTCAAACGCAAGCAGACCCGGCTTCTCGGTTCCCGAGGCTGAGGCACGGCGCCTGGCGCGACCAGGCGAGGACCGGGTGCGATGATCGAGCCATGGCACGGCAGACGCAGGGCACCGGGGACGAGGGGTACCTGCTGGACAACCGGCAGGCCGAGGCGGGGTCGCGGTTCACCGCGCTGTCCCAGCTCTTCGACCCGTCGACGTTCCGGCACTTCGAGACGGTCGGCGTCACCGAGGGGTGGCGGTGCTGGGAGGCCGGGGCAGGCGGCACCGCCGTGCCGGCCTGGCTGGCCGAGCGCGTCGGCTCCACCGGGCACGTGGTGGCCACCGACATCGACACCTCGTGGATGGGCCGGGCAGGGGGGTTCACGGTGCTGCGTCACGACGTGGCGGCAGAGGCGCCACCGCCCGGCGGCCCCTTCGACCTCGTACACGCCCGACTGGTGCTGGTCCACGTCGCCGACCGCGACAGGGCACTGCGGTCGATGGTCGAGGCGCTGCGCCCCGGCGGGTGGCTGCTCGTGGAGGACGCCGATCCGGCACTGCAGCCCCGGATCTGCCCGGAGGAGTACGGGCCCGCGCAGGAGTTGGCCAACAGGCTCCGCCGCGGATTCCGCACGCTTTTGCGACAGCGCGGCGCGGACCTGGCCTACGGGCGCAAGCTGCCGCGGACGCTGCGCGAGGCCGGACTGGCCGACGTGGAGGCCGACGCCTACTTCCCGATCACCTCGCCCGCGTGCGCCGTGCTGGAGGAGGCCACCGTCCGCCAGGTCCGCGACAGGCTCGTGGCCGCCGGGCTGGCCACACACGAGGAGATCGACCGCCACCTGGCCAACATCGCCGCGGGCGGCCTCGACCTGGCCACCTCCCCGATGATCTCCGCCTGGGGCCGCCGGGTGACGGAGGCGCACACGGCCCGATGAGCGCGCGGTCTGGTGAGGGCGCGGCCGGGCGAGGGGCTGTGCCGGTGGGCGACGTCCGGCGCCTGACGCCGCTGTCCGCCAAGGTCCGTCACCTCCCCGCGAGGACCGCCTTGAGCGAGGCCTCCAGGATGTCGACGCCGGCGTGCAGCTCCTCGTCGCTCGTCGTGAGCGGCGGGGCTATCCGGAAGATCCCTCCCATGCCGGGCAGCTGGACGATGTTCAGGTGCAGGCCCCGTTCGAGGCAGGCCGCCGTGACGGCTTGACCGAGCGCGTCGGCGGGCGTCCTGCTCTTCTTGTCCTTCACCAGCTCGAGGCCCTGGAGCAGGCCGCGTCCTCGGACGTCGCCGACGACCTCGTAGGTGTCCCGGAGACCAATCAGCCGGTCGGTGAGCTGGGCGCCCAGTTCGGCGGAGCGTGCGACGAGGCCGTCGCGCTCGATGACGTCCAGGACGGTCAGTGCGACGGTCGCCGCCAGGGGGTCGGAGACATGCGTGGTGAAGAAGAGGAAGCCGCGCTCCTGGCAGACCTGCTCGATGGCGGCGCTGGTCACCACGGCGGCGACCGGCAGACCTGCGCCGAGCGTCTTGGAGAGGGTGAGGATGTCGGGTGCCACCCCGTCGCGCTCGAAGGCGTACATGTGACCCGTGCGCCCCAGGCCCGTCTGCGCCTCGTCGAGGATGAGGAGCATGCCGCGCTCGGCGCACAGGTCCTTGAGGCGGGCGAGGTAGCCGGGCGGCAGGTCGATGATGCCGCCGGACGAGAGGACCGGTTCGATCAGGCACGCGGCCAGTGCCCCACTCGACTGCTGGTCGACCAGAGCGAACCCGTACTCGAGCTCGGCCTCCCAGTCGTAGGAGCCGTCGGGGCGGCGGAAGGGCGAGCGGTAGGCGTTGGGGGTCGGCAGCGTCAGGTTGCCCGGCAGGGCAGGGCCGTATCCGCGGCGCCCGGCGGAGAAGGTCGCCGCCGCGGCTCCCGAGGTCATGCCGTGCCAGGACCGGTCGAAGGAGACGACCTCGTACTTGCCCGTGTAGAGCTTGGCCATCTTGAGGGCCGCCTCGTTGGACTCCGCTCCGGTCGTCAGCAGCAGCGTCTTGCTCAGGGATTCCGGCAACGTCGCGGCGAGCTTCTTCGCCAGGTCGACGACCGGCCGGGACAGCATTCCGCTGAACAGATGGTCCAGTGTCGCGACAGCGTGGCTGACCGCGCGCACGATGTCCGGATGCGAGTGCCCCAGGACGGCGCTCATCTGCCCGGAGGTGAAGTCCAGGACGGCCGCTCCGTCACTGTCGTGGACGTAGGAGCCGCCGGCGCTCTCGATGACGCGCGGTGTGAAGCCCGCGCCGTACCTGACCAGGTGGCGGTCGACGTCGTTCCAGAAGGTGTCCGTGCTCATGGAATCTCCTGCATCGCTGCGGCGGCCCCTGGGGGCGGTGGTCTGTGACGACGCGGAACGCCGACACGCTTGTGGCATAGCACGCTATGCCATTCACGCTCCGAGGCCAATGTTGGTGGGCGGCATCTCCGCGCGCTACTTTTTTTGGCCTAGTGCACTACGCTTCTCCGTAGGTCATAACAGCGAAGCGGGGGACCATGGTCGCCAACCTCCACGTCAGCCGGCAGTCCGACGTTCCGGTCTACCGCCAGATCGTCACGCAGCTGACGTACATGATCGAGATGGGGGAGCTGCACGACGGCGAGCGCCTGCCCGGATCCCGCCTGCTCGCCGACAATCTGGGCATCAACCGCAACACCGTGGCACACGCCTACGGCGAGTTGCGGTCGCGGGGTCTCGTCGAGGCCCGCGGACGCAACGGCATGGTCGTCGTCGGCGGCCGGCAGGCGCGCTCGGCCTCCGCTGCCCGGGAGCGGGCGCGAGCCGTCCTGGAGGCGGCTGCTCGCGAGTGCGCCGAGCTCGGGCTGTCCGCCTTTGACATCCAGGAGCTCATGGCGGGCTTCGCGGGGCAGGCGGCGGACGCGGTGCCCCGGGTGTCCTTCGTCGAGTGCAACGCCGACCGCGCCGACTACTTCAGCGGCGAGTTGGCCAAGCACCTGGGCATCCCTGTC
Organism: Streptomyces diacarni; assembly: GCF_003323715.1. Classification (GTDB taxonomy): domain Bacteria; phylum Actinomycetota; class Actinomycetes; order Streptomycetales; family Streptomycetaceae; genus Streptomyces; species Streptomyces diacarni. The sequence continues at coordinate 175,871 of NZ_QOIN01000039.1, read as the reverse complement.
GAGCCGCTCGTGTTCGGCGAGTTCGAGCCCGCCGAACAGCGCCACGACCTGGTGCTGACGACGTTCTTCCACCTCGCCGAGGCGCGCGGCCTGCTGCGCCGTCCGGCGACGGACGTCATCGCGATCGTGGTCGCGCCGCACATCCGCACCCTGCTCGAGATCGCCAAGGTGCCCAGCAGCCGCACGGTGGGCCTGTGGTACGCGACCGACGACCAGGCCGTGAGCATCCGCGACTCGCTCGCGCAGGCGGGCGTCACCAACATCGAGGTGCTGACCGGCACCACCGACGAGCATCTGCGGGGCATCGACCTCGTGGTCGTCCCCAGCGAGATGCCCGGCCTCAGCGCACGGTTCGCCGGGCGCGTGCGCGTGATCGAGTTCGGCAACGTCCTCGACGCCGCCTCGCTCCGCATGGTGAGCGATGTGGTGCGCGACCTTCGGCCCGTCGCGTCACGCCGGACGCGGCCGCACGCGCGCTGAGCTGCTGGGTCACCCTCCGGTTCCCCAGTCACCGAAAAGTGCGTTCTTCCAGGTCAGCGGCGGCTGTCTTAGCGTCTCCTGTGACCGGAGGAGACCACGGGCGTCGTGGCCCGGTGGGTAGTGGGCTCCCGGGCTCACATGAACGAGGAGATGTGCGGCATGGCCATCAGTCTGATGAACCCCGAAGGACTCCCGAAGGCCGATGTCTACCACCAGGTGTCGACGGCGACCGGTTCGCGGCTCGTCTTCGTCGCCGGGCAGGTCGCCTGGGACGCGGAAGGGATCACGGTCGGCGTGGGAGACCTCGCCGCCCAGGTCGAACAGTGCTACCTCAACATCGCCACGGCCCTCGCCCACGCCGGTGGCTCCTTCGACGACGTGGCGAAACTGACCGTCCACATCGTCGACTGGACCCCCGACAAGATGCCCCTGTTCCTGGACGGAGTGGCGCGGGCAGCCGCGAAGCTGGGCACCACCCCGGCCCCACCCGGCACGCTCCTGGGCGTCGCGACACTGGACGTACCCGAACATCTGGTCGAGGTCGAGGCCACCGCGGTCCTCGACTGAGCCGAGGCGCGGCCGCCACCCGTCCCCGCACCGGGCCGAGGAGGGGCCCCGGCTCGCCGTGCCGGAAACGTCGGCCCCGCATACGCTCGATCTGTCGCCCGCCGTCACCGCCGACCGGTCGAGAGGGGATCTCGTGGCCGTCCATCATGGTGCGCCGCGCCGGGATGCGGACTCCCGGCGCGGGACGCTGTCGGTCAACCCGTTCCACGCCGGGGCCGACCCCGCCGCCGGCATGCGGGCCACGCCCCCTGTGGACCGTATGCCCGACGAGGCGATGGCGCCCGAGACCACATACAACCTCGTGCGCGACGAGTTGATGCTCGACGGCAACGCCCGGCTGAACCTGGCCACCTTCGTGACCACGTGGATGGAGCCGCAGGCCGACGCGCTGATGGCCGAGTGCAGTGCCAAGAACATGATCGACAAGGACGAGTACCCCCGGACGGCGGAGCTGGAGCGCCGCTGTGTGGCGATGCTCGCCGACCTGTGGCACGCCGTCGACCCCCAGCAGGCCGTGGGCTGCTCCACGACCGGGTCCAGCGAGGCGTGCATGCTCGCCGGAATGGCCCTCAAGCGGCGCTGGTCGCGCCGCGGCGCGGACGCGCACAGGCACGGGACCCCGGCCGGCGACAGGCGGGCCCAACCTCGTCATGGGTGTGAACGTACAGGTGTGCTGGGAGAAGTTCTGCAACTTCTGGGAGGTCGAGCCCCGGCTGGTGCCCATGGAGGGGGAGCGCTTCCACCTGGATCCGCAGGCCGCGGCCGAGCTGTGCGACGAGAACACGATCGGCGTCGTGGGAATCCTCGGATCCACCTTCGACGGCTCCTACGAACCGATCGCGGACCTGTGTGCCGCGCTCGACGCCCTGCGCGAACGCACGGGCCTGGACATCCCTGTCCATGTGGACGGTGCCTCGGGCGCGATGGTCGCGCCGTTCCTCGATCCCGGCCTGGTGTGGGACTTCCGCCTGGAGCGCGTCGCCTCCATCAACACCTCGGGGCACAAGTACGGCCTCGTGTATCCGGGGGTGGGCTGGGTGCTGTGGCGGGACGCCGAGAGCCTCCCGGCGGAACTGGTCTTCCGCGTGAACTACCTCGGCGGTGACATGCCCACCTACGCGCTGAACTTCTCCCGTCCCGGCGCGCAGGTGGCCGCCCAGTACTACACCTTCCTGCGGCTGGGCCGGGCAGGCTTCCGGGCCGTCCAGCAGGCAGCACGGGACGTGGCGCACACCCTCGCCGAGGGCATCGCGCGGCTGGACGACTTCCGCCTGCTCACCCGCGGGGACGACCTGCCGGTACTGGCCTTCACCACCGCACCCGGCGTCTCGGCCTACACCGTCTTCGACGTCTCACGGCGCCTCCGCGAGGACGGCTGGCTCGTCCCCGCCTACACCTTCCCGCCGCACCGGCAGGACCTCTCCGTGCTGCGCATCGTCTGCCGCAACGGCTTCACCGCCGACCTGGCCGATCTGCTGCTCGACTCCCTGGACCGGCTGACGCCCGAACTGCGCCGCCAGCCGGGCCCGCTGGAGCGCGACGAGCGGAAGGCGACCGGGTTCCACCACTGAGCCGCCCTGTCGCGCTGCGCCGCCCTGTCCGCTCGGTCGTCCCCGGCCATGTGGGCCGGCGCGCCGTCGCCGTGCCGTCACTTCAGCCCGGACGTCTTGACCGACTCCACGATCTGCCGCTGGAAGGCGAAGAAGAGGAGCAGCATGGGCAGCGCGGCCACCGTCGCGGCCGCGAGGATGTAGTTCCAGTTGGATCCGTACTGCGTCTGGAACGAGGCGATACCCAGCTGCACGACCGTCAGGTCCTGGTCGCTGGTGGCGACCAGCGGCCAGACGAAGGCGTTCCAGTTGGCGAGGAAGAAGAAGATGGCCAGGGCGGAGAGGATGGGCCGGGACATCGGCAGGACGATGTTCCAGTACACCCGCCAGTGGCCGCAGCCGTCCACGACCGCCGCCTCTTCCAGCTCCCTGGGCAACTGGAGGTAGAACTGGCGCAGCAGGAAGATGCCGAAGGCGTTGAAGACGGCCGGGACGATCAGCCCCGCGTAACTGTCGAGCAGGTGCAGTTGGCGGGCCACCATGAACAGCGGGATCAGCACGACGGGCGGAGTGACCAGCAGCGTCGCGAAGATCGCTCCGAAGAGCCTGTCGCGCCCTGGGAAGCGCAGCCGCGCCAGCGCGTAGGCGGCCATGGAGTGGAAGAACAGCGCCACCACGGTGATCACCGCTGAGGTGAAGAAGCTGTTCCACAGGTAGCGGGCGAACGGCACCTCGGTGAAGACGTAGACGAAGTTGTCGAAAGTGAAGTCGCGCGGGAGCGGGTTGCCGTCGGTGACGGTCGTCCTGGTCTTGAAGGACGAGGTGACCATCCACAGCACCGGGAAGAGACTGATCAACGACACGATGACGGCCAGCACCGTCAGCCCGGTACGGGAGGAGACCCGCCCTCGCCCGCCGCCCGGTGCGCTGCCCGACCGGGTCGCCACGGGATCACTCGCCATCGTCGAACCTCCCGCCTCTCGTGACCGTGAAGAGCACCGCCGAGACGATGACCATGATCAGCACCAGGAACGAGCCCATGGCCGACGCGTAGCCGTACTCTCCGAAGCCGAAGGCCTGTTGGTAGATGTAGAAGATGGCCAGGGACGTGCCGTTCGCGGGGCCGCCGTTCGTCAGCACGAAGATCAGGTCGAGACCGCCGGTGAGGGCGGCGACCGTCGACATCAGCAGGACGAAGAAACTGGTGGGGCGCAGCAGCGGCCAGGTGATCGTGCGGAAGGTGGTCCAGGGGCCCGCACCGTCGAGCCGCGCGGCCTCGTAGTACTCGCGGGGGATCTCCTGCAGCCCAGCCAGGAAAATGATCATGTAGTAGCCCATCATCACCCACACCGTGACGGCGATGACGCAGCCGAGAGCCAGGCCCGGACTGCCCAGCCAGGACGCGCCGTCGAACCCGGCGGCGCGCATGGCCCGGTTGACCACACCGGTCTGCTCGTCGAGCAGGAACTTCCACAGCACGCCGACGACGACGAGGCTGATGACGTACGGCATGAACAGCGCGGTGCGGTAGGCGCCGACACCCGGCAGCCGCTGTTTGACCAACAGGCCGAGACCGAGGCTCACGCAGAACAGCACGGGCACGAGGACCACCACGTACAGGCCGGTGATCTTCATCGAGTCCCAGAACAGCGGGTCGCCCATCATCCGCCGGTAGTTGCCGAGCCCGATCCACTCATAGGAGCCGAAGCCGCTGACCTGGAAGAAGCTCAACGCGAAGGAGAGCACCATGGGGATCGCGACGAAGACCAGCAGCCCGAGCACATCGGGTGCCAGGAAGAGCCCCGCGGCCAGCCACTCGCGGCGTTCGCGGCGCAGGCGCGGGCCCCTCGCCGCGCTGGAGGCCCCAGCCGGTGCGGTGGTCGCACGGCGCTCCGGTGTGACGACGCCACTCATATCAGGCTCGCCCCCTTGTAGCTCTCGGTGTAGGCGGCGATGGCACTGGCGGCTCTCTCGGTCTCGCCCGCCACCCCGCGGTCGGCGAGCATGGTGCCCTGGATGGCGTCGGAGATCGCCTTGTAGACGACCGGGGGATAGCGCGGTTCGGCGCGGCCGCCGGGGAAGATCTCGTCCTTGAAGCGCCGCATGACGGCCGAGTCGTAGCCGCCCTTGGCCGCGCCGCGCTCCAGCGCGCTCTCGCGCGGTGCGACATCGGACTTGGCGCCGACACACCAGTCCACCATCCGGTCCACGGCGTCGTCCTGCATGGAGCCCAGCGCCCAGACACAGAACTCGGCCGCGGCCTCGGCGTTGCCGCTGCGGGCGTTCGCGGCGAAGGACCAGCCGCCCAGCGCGGTGAGATACCTGCCGCCGGGAGGCACCGGCAGCTTGAAGACCCCGTACCTGAACGCGGGCGCGTACGCCTTGAAGCTCGACACGTTCCAGATGCCCTGCTGCCACATGGCGACGTTGCCGCCCTTGAACCCGCTGATGACATCGCCTGCGGCGGGTGGGGTGCGCGGCGCGATGCCGTGCCGTACCGCGTCCTGCCACAGCTGGAGGGCCTGGCGGGTGGCCCGGGAGTCGAAGGCGACCTCGCCGCTCTCGTCCAGGACCTCCCCGCCGCCCTGCCACATCCACGGGTACCAGGTGAAGTTCTGCAGATAGCCGGGGTTGGTCTCGAAGACGAGTCCTGCCCGGGTCTTGGCGCGCAGCTTGTCGCCGATGTCGAGCATCCGGTCCCAGCTGGTGGGGATGTCGGCCTCGGACAGGCCGGCCTTCTCCCACACGTCCTGGGCGTAGAACATCGCCAGCGGCTCCACCTCCATGGGCAGCGCGTAGACCCTGCCGTCGACCGTGCGGCTGTCGAGTGCGGAGCCGAAGTCGTCGACGGCCTCCTTGGCCATGTGCGGCGTCAGGTCGGCCAGCACGCCGCCGTTGTGGTAGCGCAGGAAGTCGCCGGGGGAGAGGAGGAAGACGTCGGGTCCCTCGCCTGTGGCGAACGCGGACGGCAGTTTGAAGCCGTTGATGTAGGTGTTCCGCGGCAGGTAGACGAGGTCGATCTGGGTCTTGTGGGTGGCGTTCCACCGGGCCACGGTGTCGACGAACCACTTCGACTGCGCGTTGATCGCCGGGTCGGGCGAGCGCTGCGGTCCGTAGAAGTTCCAAAACCGCAGGCGGCCCGTGCCGGCGCGGGCCGTACCGCACCCGGTGAGCAGCGCGGGGGACGCCGCGGCCGCCCCGGCGCCGGCCGTCGTGGCGAGGAACCGGCGGCGGGTGGCGCCTGGGGGTGCGGCCGCACGCTCGGCGGCGGCGCGGTGGTGGAGCATGCGCGCGCTCCTGTCGGGAGGGGGCGGGTACGGGGGCCGGGACGGGGGTCAGTCGACTTCGAGTGCCGTCAGATCCGGCGTGGCGGGGCGGGAGGCGCAGGCGGGGGCGTCGAGATAGAACAGTGAGGTGCTGGCGATGTCGTCGCTGGTGTGCCGGTAGCGGTGCGGCAGGCCGTTGCCCTGGCCCGGACCGATGCCGAGGCTCTGCACGGTCACCCGCAGGTCCGCACCGAACCTGATCGGGTCCAGGACGTGCCAGCGGTACATCCCGAACCGCTGCTGGCTGCGGTAGAGCCCGTCAGGGCGCAGGATCTGGTTCAGGCCGAGATACGGGGTGGTGTAGGAGGTGTAGCCCTGGCCGGGGACGTCGAAGTTCCAGGCACCGCCGAAGTAGTCCTCGGTCCCGGTGCCGCAGACCGAGGGGTACGTGTCGCCGTCGAGGTAGAACTTCAGCTCGCCCTCGCCCCACCACCCCGGGCTGTTGACGCCCCAGGCCAGATAGGTGCCGACGTAGCACCCCGCGCCCGTCACCCCGTCGAGCAGGGTGTGCACGTCGCCGTAGGGCACCGGGTGGCTGCGCCGCCACTGGGCGTGGAACCAGGACGCGTCCTTCTCGACGTCGCCCAACTCGTAGTCCACCTGGTAGTAGAGGGTGACCTTCTCGGCGCCGAGGTTCTCCAGTGTCAGACGCGCCCGGCGCCGGAAGGGCATCGGCCAGTACGCGTTGAAGCCGCCGTTGGGGTTGGCGGCTACGGGTACGGACGAGACCTGGCTGAAGGCGTTCCAGCCGTTGCAGAAGAAGTCACCGAGCGGCACCTCGACGGCCGGTTCCTCCTCGCCCTCCCAGTACATCCGCAGCAGGGTGCTGCGCCAGGCCGCGTGCGGGTCGGTGGTGCACCACAGGTGGCGGATGGTGCCGGGGCCCTCGATGTCGGCGAGCTCCGCGCTGTCTTTGGGGGCGATGTCGATGCTGGGGGAGATCTTCCAGCCCGGTCCGAGCCGTCCTGCCGCCACCGCGCCGGTGCCTTCCGTGGCACGGCCGCCGCCGGACTTGGCGCCTGTGCGGTTCTCGGCGCTGATGGAACGGCTCACGGTGCGTGTCGTGCGGGTGAGGCCGTCGAGTCCAAAGGTCGTCATCGTCTCTTGCCCTCGTGGTGGGGTACGTGGCGCGCGCCGCGGTCCTCGGACAGGCACCGTGGGGCACGGGGGGAGCGAGGCGGCACCGGTCAGCGGCGCGGACTCGTGAAATCCATTTCACCGAAACGTAGAGAGGGCCTCCGAGAGTGTCAAGAGGTGGGCTTCTCCGGTCGGTGGCGGCGCGGATACGGGCCCTTCCGCGGGTTTTTGGCCCGGGGTGCGGTCGCTGTTGTGGGCTCTCTTGACCCTGAAATCGATTTCTGCCACTGTCCCAGGTCATGTCGGGGCCGACTGCCGGCTGTTCCGATCCGCCGACCCGCCCGGGGCCGGAAGTACGACCAACGGAGACCGCATGACCACCTACGCCCTCCCCGAGCCCAGCCAACCGCCCGCCGCCGCGCCGCACACCGTCTACACCGTGGCCAGCGGAGACCTGCGCCCCGCCGCCAACACCACCTGCTGGCCCACCCAGGAGAAGCTGGAGAGCGACCTCGCCGCGGCCCTCGTGGACGCCGGCTGGAACGTGCGAAGGGGCCACGACGTCGACCCGGACAAGGGGCACGGGTTCATCGACAGCCAGCGGGCGGGCATCGAGGTCTTCAAGCAGCTGCCGCCCGACGCGCCGCTGATCGTCGTCGAGGGCGTCTGGCAGTACAGCCATCACGTGCTTGCCGGACTGCGCAGCCACCGGGGGCCCGTCCTGATCGTCGCCAACTGGAGCGGCGAGTTCCCCGGGCTGGTCGGACTGCTGAACCTGGCCGGGAGTCTCACCAAGGCGGGGCGGGACTACTCGGTGCTGTGGAGCGCCGACTTCACCGACGACTGGGCCCGGCAGGGGCTGCGCACCTGGCTGGAGACCGGAACGCTCAGCCACGACACAGGCCATGTGCGCCCGCTGCCGGCGCTCCCGCGTGACCCGGAGACGGAACTGGGCGCGGCGCTCGCCCGGCAGCTGCGCCACGAGAAGGCGATCATCGGCGTCTTCGACGAAGGCTGCATGGGCATGTACAACGCCATCATCGACGACGAACTCCTCAACCCGCTCGGCGTCTACAAGGAGCGCCTGTCCCAAAGCGCCCTGGTCGCCGAGATGCGGAAGGTCTCCGACGAGGAGGCCCAGCAGGTCCGCGACTGGCTCGACGGCGCGGGCATGACGTTCCACACCGGCACGGACGAGGCCACCGAGCTGACCGACGCACAGCTGCTCAGCCAGTTCAGGATGTACATAGCCACGCTGCGGATCGCCGACGACTTCGGGCTCGACGCGGTCGGCATCCAATACCAGCAGGGGCTCAAGGACACCGTGCCGGCCAGCGACCTCGCGGAGGGACTGCTCAACAACGTCGAGCGCCCGGCTGTCCGCAGCAGAGACGGCTCCCGCGAGCTGTACCCGGGCGTGCCGCTGCCGCACTTCAACGAGGTGGACGAGGGCGTCGCCGTCGACTCGCTGGTCACCAACCGCATCTGGACGGCGATGGGCCTCGACCCGGCCACCACGCTGCACGACATCAGGTGGGGCGAGGAGTACGAGGGCCGGTTCGTGTGGGTCTTCGAGATCTCGGGATCGGTGCCCGCCTCCCACAACGGCGGCTACGACAAGTCGTACAGCATGCGGCAGCCCCCGATGTTCTTCCCGCTCGGCGGCGGCACCCTCAGCGGCGTCTCCAAGCCCGGGGAGATCGTCTGGTCCCGGGTCTTCGTGAGGGACGGCCGTCTCCACGTCGACCTCGGCCGCGGTACGTCGGTCGAGCTGCCGCGGGAGGAGACCCGGCGGCGGCTGGACGCCACCAATCCGCAGTGGCCGATCATGCACGCCGTGCTGCACGGCGTCAGCCGCGATCAGTTCATGGCCCGGCACCGCGCCAACCACCTCAACGTGGCCTACGGCGCGGACGCGGACACCGCGGACAAGGCGCTGCGCGCCAAGGCGGCGCTCTTCGCCGAGCTGGGGGTCGAGGTGCACCTGTGCGGCGACGTCCAGTTGTGACCGTGCGGGCCGCCGACGCGCGGGCGGCGCCCGGACCCACCTGGGGGGCGGCGCCCGCGAACGCCGCCCCGGTCCGTGCGGAGCCCGGCTCGTCGCCGGGGCCCGAGCCCGGCCGCCTGACAGGGCGGCACCCGCTCAGACGTCGCTGCCCGCTTCCTGCCGCTTGCGCAGCCGCTGCAGCGCGGCGGGCACGTCGTCGGCCTCGGCCAGCTCCCTGCCGATACTCACGGTGAACGCACCCGCGGCCAGCCAGTCGGCGGCGGTCTCCAGCCGCACCCCGCCGGTCGCCATGATCCGGGCTCCCGGCAGCACCGAGCGCAGGGAGCGCAGATACGCGAGGCCGCCCACGTGCGCGGGGAAGAGCTTGGCGACGCCGCGCAGCGCGGCGGCCCGCAGCTCCGTCGGACTGTGCCCGCCCTCGACGAACAGCCGGTCGGCCGCGTCCACCACCGGCCGCACCTCGGGGACCTGGAACGGGCTGACGAGGAAGTGGGCGCCGGCCTCCAGCGCCGCCTCGGCGACGGACGCCGAGGTGACCGTGCCCAGCCCCAGCAGGCCCCCGGGCTCCTGCCGTGTCCACCTGGCGACCAGTTCCCGCCAGCCGGGCGTGGTCGCGGTGAACTCGAAGGCGCGCACGCCGGCTCCCCACAGCGTGTGGGCCAGCCGGTCGGCGCTCTCCGCGTCGTGCGCCCGCACGGTCGGTACGATCCGCGCCGTCTCCAGCCGGTCGATGACCGACCGCAGGGCGTCGGACAGATGGGCGGTGGAGCCGAGGTCCGCGACGGGTGCGTCCTTCGGGCCGGGCACCGCCGGCTGCCGGGCGGCGCTCACGCGGGGGCCGCGATACGGACGAGGGTCTCCAGCGCGCTGTCCGCGTCGTCTCCGCTGGCGCGCAGCACGATCTCGTCGCCGCAGCGGATGTTGAGCGTCATGAGCGACAGCACACTGTGGGCCGGGACACCGGCCGCCTCGGGCCCGGCGTCCACGCGGGCGACGGTCACCTCGGCCGCCGCCTGGGCGGCCGCCTGGGCGAAGGCCGCCGCCGGGCGGGCGTGCAGGCCTGCCGCTTCGGTGACCTTGAGGCGTCGTTCGACCGTCATCACGGGATGATCTCCTTGCATGGGTAGGTGCCTTGTGCGGCGGGGGCAGTGCGTGCGCGGCGGCCGCCGGGGCGTCCGAGCACGGTGAGCAGGCCTGGTTCGGCGGAAGTCAGTGCGGGTCAGCGAGATCAGTTCGGTGGGGCGGCACCGAGCAGCTCCGTCAGGCGGCGCACCACCGCCTCCTCTTCGTCCGGTGTCAGACAGCGCGGGTCCACGGCCAGGCGGCCCGAGCCTGCGTGGTGGTCGCGGAGGAAGACCGGCGGGCTGCCAGCGGCGAGTTCGGCTGCCAGCCCGGTCGCGTCCCGGCCCGCGCGCACCGGATCGACCAGCAGCTGTGCCCGGTGGATGTCGCGGCCCGCCTCGTCGGGCACGACGCGGGCCGTGATGCCTGCCAGGGTGTCCAGCCGGGCAGCCAGCCGTGCCATACGGTCGTGGTGGACGCCCTGGCCCTTGTGGAGATCCTGACCGCCGTCGGAGCGGGCGGCGTGCTCCCGCACCGCGCGCACCAGCCCGAGCACCGTCTCCTTGCCGACCTTCATCGGCCTGCCGACGCCGGCGTACTGGGCCCGGCAGGCGGCGACCAGCGCCGCGGACCCGCAGACGAGGCCGGACGCCGGACCGCCGAGAGCCTTGCCGCCGCTGAAGACGACCAGGTCGGCGCCGGTGGAGGTCCAGGCCCGCGGGTCCTCCTCCGCCGCCGCGTCGACGATCACGGGCACCCCGTACTCCCGGCCCACCGCGACCACTTCCGCGAGGGACGGCATGCCCTTGTGGACCGCGTGGTGCGACTGGACGTACAACAGCGCCGCCGTGCGCTCTCCGATCGCCCCGGCGAGGTGCGCGGCGCGCACCTTGTTGGCCGAGCCGACCTCGACCGGCCTGCCGCCGCCGAGGGCGATCATCTGCCGGACCGGGGCCCCGAAGTGCACCGCGTGCCCCTTGGGCAGGACGACCTCGTGGGGCCTGCCGCCCGGATCGGGCAGCGCCTCGATCCTGGCCAGATCCTCGCCGGCGATCAGCGCGGCGACGGCCAGGGCGATACCGGACGCGGCGCCCGTGGTGGGGCAGACGTCCTGGCTGCCGGTCGCCGCCGCCAGGTCCCGGCCCGCCGCCACGAGCAGCTCGTCCATTACCACGTGGCTGCGTGCGGCCTCGGCCATCGCCGCGATCACCCCGTCGCTGAGTCTGCTGCCGCCGAGCGCGGTCATCTTGCCGTTGCCGTTGAGGGCGGGGGCCAGGCCCAGTTCCTCGTACAGGGAGGGCGGGGGAGCGGGGGTAGGGGAAGAGGAGAGGGAGTCGGTCATGGTGCCTTTCTCCGCTGTCGTGACGGGGGAGTTCACTTGCCGGTGAGGGGGAAGAACAGGCCGAAGAGCATCGCGCCGAGAATGGCGCCGCCGGTCAGCGGCTTCTTCCACCAGTAGAAGAGCAGCGCGCCCAGGGTGGAGCCGAGCCCCACGGGGATGGAGGCGGTCGCGGCGGCGATGATGACCAGAGGCCCCAGATAGCGGCCCGCCGAGTTGCCGGCGCCCATCATGACGTCGGCGCCGAAGGTGGAGGTGTTGCCGGTCGAGTTGACGGTCGCGCGGCGGATCAGCAGGATCACGCAGCCGATGGCGAATCCGATCACCGCGCCGGTGGGCAGCGCCAGCCAGAAGTGCTCCAAAGGTGCGGTGACGCCGCCCGCCAGCAGCATGGCGGGGATACCGATGCCCACGCCGGTCTGCAGGGAGCCGCCGATGTCGAGGATGCCCACCATGGGGCCCTCGATGACGCGGGCGAAGAGGAAGCCCGCGCCGAAGGCGGCCGCCGCCCCGTAACTCCCGTTCTCCATGCCGCCCTTGAGGAGGGCGGTGACCGCGACGTCGCTGAAGGTGCCGGTGCGGTAGACGTAGTAGAGGTGTGTGCCGGTGAAGATGCCCGCCGCGAGGGTGGCGACGAAGAGCGGGAAGGCCCACTCCGAGAGCCAGAAGCTGCCCTCGCCCGGTATCTTGAGCGCCTTCGACGGGGTGGCGGGGGTGCGCTGCGCGCCGGAGGCGGCGGTCGCCGCGCCGGGAGTCGCGCCGGAATCCGCGTGCGCCATGCCTGTGCTCCTGCCTCTCAGTCCGTCGGGGTGGTGCCGGTCGCGTCGTGGAATCGGCTCAGCCAGTGCGGTACGTCGACCTTCATCTGCTGGAGCAGTTGGATGTCCACCCCGCGCAGCAGGGCGCTCACGGCGAAGAGGGCCACGACGGCGCCCACCAGCACCCGGGTCACCCGGGTGCGCCCCAGGTCGTCCAGGGCCTTGCCGACGACGATGCCGAGCACGATCCCGGGGACGGCGTTGCCCATCACGACGTGCGCCAGGCCGCCCAGCGCGGTGCCCCAGCCGCCGGTGCGCTGCCCCGCGTCCACGGCCGCCATCCAGAACACGATGGGCATCACGGGGTTGATCAGCCACTCGGACGCGGGCCCCAGCACCTCGGCAGCGACCTTCTGCAGCGAGTGCGGGATCGAGGCGGCGGTGGTGTTGAGCACCGAGACCAGGACGAGGCCGACGCCCGCGCCGAAGAACGCCATGCGCCGCGGGTTGTGCAGCGTCTCGGCGAGGTTGCGGTTGCGGGTCATGGACAGCGCGGCCGCCCAGTGCGGCACGATGCGGTGGTCCACGTCGGAGGTCAGTGCGCCGGTGCCGACCGCGCTGGCCCAGGCGTTGAAGAAGAACCCGAAGCCGAAGGAGAAGTGCGCCACCGGGTCGTTCTCGCAGGCGTTCAGTTCGCCCAGCGTCCGGAACGCGCCCATGCCCTGCACCTTGGGCGCGTGGAACATGCGGGCCACCCCGGCGGAGGCGCCGAAGCCGATGAGCGCGCCGATGACCATGGACTCCAGCAGGATGGTGAGGGTCTCGTTCACGGCCGTCTCACCTCATACGCAGCGCGTGCTGGAGCGGGGTCAGCCGCTCCTCGCGCACGGTGAAGTCGACCGCGTCCAGATCCAGCGCCGCGACCCGCACCTCTATGCGGAGCGTCAGCGAGAAGCGGGACCTGGTACGGGCGAACAGCAGGCCCAAGAAGCGCTCCCGCCAGCGGTGCTCGACGGCCTCGACGACCTCCAGGTCCACCGGCTCCACGCGGAAGCACACGCCGGTGGTGCGCTCGCCCGCGGTCTGCCGCACCCGGGCCATGGCGTCGGCGAACGCCTTGTCGCGCGTCGGGCCCGTGCCGGTGAGCCGCAGGATGTGCCGGGTGTGTTTCATGCGCTCTCCCCCAGCTTCTTCAGCAGCGCCTCGGTGACCGCGATGCCCAGCTCCTCGCTGTCGAGGAAGCCGAAGCCGAGGACGGTGCGGCCTTGCTCGACCGCGGTGACGCCCGCCTGGGCCGTGCGCATGCCGAACTCGATGTCGTGGCCGTATTTGGCCTTCGCCGTCACCGCGCCGGCCCCGCCGCTGCCGCAGAAGGAGATGCCGAGTGCGGCGCCTTCCGCGGCCATGACGTCCCCGACCTTCATGTCGGCGCCTGGCCCCGGGATCAGCACGGGTTCGGCGCCCGCGGCCCGTACCCCGTCGGCGACGGCCTGCCCTTTGCCCAGCCGGTGCCCGATCACGATTTTGACGCTCATGTGTGTCTCCTGGTGTCTTCAGTGGGTCTCGGAAGCGGACGCGTGCGCCACCTCGAAGTGCAGCGCGAACAGCAGGACCTCGCTGTCGGGCGGGGTGAAGGAGCGGGGGCCGCAGTAGGCGTCGACGAGCCGCCTGGCCGCGGCCAGCCGGGCGGCGGGCACTTCGTCGTAGAGGAGGCCGTCGAGCTCCGGCAGGCTCTCGCGGTCGCGGACCCGTCTGACGAAGGCCAGCGCGTGCACGGCGAGGGCCAGCAGCCTCTCGTCGTCCAGGCGTACGTGCTCCTCCCGGGCGTGCAGCAGGATCAGGGGGAGCAACTCGCCGAGTTCGGCGCGGTCCTCGGCGCCGACGGGCGTGGTGTCGGCGACGTTGGCCGCCAGCCGTTCCAGTACCTCGGCGGCGCGCCGGGGAGCGGGGGTCATACCGTCTCCTCCCGGTGGGCGACCAGGTGGGGCCGGCCCGCGACGACGGCGCCGCGCGGCAGGAGGCGGTGGTCCCCCTCGTACTGTTCGCCGTCCGCGTCGGCGAGCGTCACAGGGCCGTCGCGCAACTCCAGCAGGCTCAGGTCCGCGAGCGCGCCGGGGCGCAGCGTGCCGAGGTCGTCCCCGGCCCCGAGTACGCGGGCGGCCCGCGAGGTCGCGCAGGCCAGCACTTCGGTGAGCGGCATTCCCAGCGCCAGCAGTTTGCTCAGCGTCTCGGTGAGCGAGTGCACGGGGCCGTCTGTGTTGCGGTTGTGCAGGTCGGTGCTGGCCGTCCAGGGCCTGATCCCGGCGGCCAGGGCCCGCCTGGCCGTGCGGAACGCGAAGCTGGCGCTGCCGTGTCCGACGTCCAGCCGTACGCCGCGCTCCAGCGCCGCCCACACCTGGGGGAGTGGCTCGGGTCCCGTGCCGAAGAGGCCGCCGGGCTTGCCGTGGAAGGCGTGGGTGACCACGTCGCCGTCGCCGAGCAGTTCCAGTACCTCGCCCAGGGCGGGAGGCTCGTTGCCGACGTGCACCATGACGGGCAGGCCGTGCGCGCCGGCCAGTTCCTTGGCCGCGCGCAGCGGCGCGAGGCCGCTGTCGCCGAGGACGGAACGGCTCATCCGGATCTTGAGTCCGCACACGGTCCCGGGCTCGGCGCGCAGCAGGGCGTCACTCGCCTCGGGGTCCAGGTCGCGGCGGCCGCCGGACAGTTCGGCGTGGCCTTTGACGAGCCCGTGCCGGGAGACGTTGAGCCAGGCGCGTACCCGGGTGCGGGCGGGGGCGATCACGTGGGCGCGGAAGTGCGTCCAGTCGTCGCTGCCGCAGCTGCCGGCGTCGACGACCGTGGTGACGCCTCGCTCGACCCCCGCCGAGTCGGCCGGTACGCCGAGCGCGGTGCGCCGGGGGTAGACGTGTGTGTGCAGGTCGATGAGGCCGGGGGAGACCAGCAGCCCGGTGGCGTCCACGGTCTGTTGGGCTTCGAGCGATCCCGGGGCGCCGAGGCGGGCGATCCTCCCGTGCTGGACGGCGAGATCGCCTCGCTGGATGGTGCCGCGCTCCGGGTCGGCCAACAGGCCGCCGGAAACGAGTAGTTCGTACATGCACGGCCGCCTTTCGCGGGCGTGGTGAAAAGGGCACGATGCGGTGGTCGGAGTGCGCCAAGCGTTCCGTAGAATGGATTGGCGTTCCGTTCAGCGGATCGTTTGCTAACTAATCAGATGGCGTACGGAGGGTCAATGGATCGTGAGAAGTCGGTGTCCGCGGGCAACGCCGTCGCCAAGGCACTCCGCGTGCTCCAAGCGGTCGCACGGCCCGAACTCCCGCACCGCCTCAAGGACATCGCCGAGTGCGCGGGCGTCTCCAAGGCCAGCACCCACCGCATCCTCGCGACTCTGACGGAGGAGGGGTACGTCGTCGCCGACGGCGACGGGCGCTACGGCGTCGGCTTCCAACTCCGCGCGCTGGCCGCGCAGGTCTTCTCCGACGACTCCGTCGGCATCGACGCCGTACTGCGCGCTCTGCAACAGCGGCTCGGGCAGGCCGTGCACCTCGCCGTCCTCAGCGGCGACCACGCCACATACACCCACAAAGTCGACCCCGGGCACGCCTACCGCATCGCCACCGAAGTCGGAACGCCGCTGCCGCTGCACGCCAGCGCGGCGGGAAAAGTGCTGCTCGCACACCTGCCGGAGGCCGAGACCGAGAACCTCCTGGACCGGGCGGGACTCCCCGCCCGCACCCCGCACACCCTCACCGACCGGGACGGGCTGCGCGCGGAGCTCGACCTCGTACGCAAGAGGGGCTACGCCACCGAATACGAGGAAGCGGACGAGGCCGTGTGCTCACTCGCCGCCCCCGTCCTCGACCCCGAGGGCTACCCGATGGGCGCGGTCTCCGTCTCGTCCCTGGTGTTTCTCGTCACCCGTGAGCAGCTGCCGGGCTTCGCCCCCGCCGTCTGCCAGGCCGCCCAGGAGGTCTCCCGGCGCCTGTGACCCGGCGGGGTGCCGCTGTCGGGCGCCGTCAGACGCGCGGCACGGCAGCCGGCCCCGCACGGTGCGGGTCGGTCCTGCGACGGGCCGAGTGGCCGCCCGCCGGGCCGGGCCCGACGCCGTCCGGTGCGCTCACTTGCCGGCGCCGACAGGGCCGACCGTGACCCCGGGGCCGGTCCCGTCGGTGACGGGCAGGTTGATCGTGGCCGGTACGGACTGCGAGGCGGTCTCGTTGGGCGGGGTGACCGTCAGGCTGTTGACGGTCACCCCGCTGCCACCGGTGTCGTTCGGCGGGTAGTGAAGGGTGAAGCGGGTCTCCTCGCCCGGTTCGATGCTGACCGAGGGAGCCGGGGCGTTGTTGCGGTTCGCGCTGATCGACCCCTCCCGCATCTGCAGGTCGACTCCGGGGAAGCCGTGGAGCGTGCACGGGGCCGAGCCGGTGTTCCGCATGTTCACCAGCATCGTGCCCTCACCCATGCCGGGCGAGCTGCTGAAAGCGAGCCCCGAGGTCTTGCACGGCCCGGTACCGGGCCCCCCGTCTCCGGGCCCCGACCCCTCTTCCTGCCCGGAAGAGCCCGAGCCGCCGCTGCCCGGCGAGTCCGTCGGCTCCTTGCCTTTCCCGGCCTTCCCGTCCTCGGAGCGCGACGACTCGGAGGGGGAGGCGGACTTCTTCGCGGACTTGTCTCCAGGGGAGTCACCCGGCGCGGGTGCTGCTTGTCCGTTGACCTTCTTCGGGGCGGACGCGTCCGCCCCCTCCCCGCCACATCCGGTCAGGAGGGCTGCGGCCAGACCCACCGCGGCGACCGTCGCCAGGCGCGGCCCCCTGGCGACCCGCCGTGCGGCGGCCCCCGCCTCGTCGGCCCGCCCGGTCGCCCGCGCGGTGTGCTCCTGTTGTTCCCTCACTGCCGTCCCTTCCTGATCATCTCGTCGCGAACCTGCGCCGGGCGCGCACAGCCGCCGCCCCCTGACTCAGGCGGCTCCCGTGCCGTACACGGAGTCCGATGCCCGGCCCGGCGGAAAAGTTCGCGACGGAACGTGGCGTATCGAAACTGCGCATAGCGGGCCGACGGGGAGATCCCGCCCGCACCTCGGCTCTCGTCCTTGCGGCAAAGCGCTGGTCAGCCGTCGCGCCGGCCGCTCAATGGCCTCCACCACAAGGAGCAACTCTAACGAGCCAGGCGACGAGACTCCCCACGCAGGCGGGGGGAACGGGGCGAGCACCGGCCACGCCCTCAGGGGTCGCGGCGGGCGTTGAGGGTGTGGACGGCGGCCGCGGCGTCACCGAGGTTGGCGAAGTCGACGGCGACGAAGTTCACCGGGTGACCGCGCTCGGCCTCGCAGCGCCGGGCGCGGTCCAGGACGAAGTCCTCGGCGTTGACCTGCCGGGCGTCGATCCTGCTGCCGCCGCCGCTGGTGACGAAGTGGTTCATCAGGAAGAGTCGCTTGCCTTCCCCGCCGCGATTCTGCGCACAGGTCATGTCCTCGGGCCTGGCGAACGCGTAGGGCGTTTCCATGCCGTACCGGTAGAAGTTGCGGTACCAGTCGGCCGGACCGTCGGCGTGCTCCGCGAAGACGACGAGGCGTTTGTCGTCCTCGACCATCTGCCCCAACGTCGGCCAGGCCGCCTGCGGATCGTCGTCGGGGGTGAACAGCAGCCGGTCCAGACCGGCCTGGTGGAACGCGGACGCCGTCTGCTCGCCGGAGATGCCGTCCTGGACGATCAGGGTGACGACCTCTCCCGGGTGCTCGTCGAGCCAGGACCCGATGTCGCGCAGGGTGTCCACCAGCGGGATCGCGCCGCCCCGGCAGACGGCGTGGCACAGCCACAGCCCCGGCCTGGACGGGTGCGACCTGTCGAGGAGACCGGTGATCTCCTCGCGCATGTCGGGCGCGAACTCCGACAGCTTCAGCCGCTCGGCGATCTGGTCGGGCCGCTCCCAGGTGTGCGTGTCGATGAGCAGCGCACGGGCGCCGTTGTCGAGCTGCGCGGTGATGTCGCCGTCCTGGAGCGGGCTGATGAAGCGGTCGGCGGTCGTCGACATCGCGTTGTGGGTGGCCACGTAGGCGGCCTGGTCGTAGCGCAGCTCGCACGACTGGCGGGAGCCGTTGCAGTACATCTCCTCGGAGCCGCTCGCGGCAGCCGGTACGAACGTGACGCCCAGGACCACCGCGGTGGTCGTCACCGCGGACATCCCGGCCAGCAGCTTGGTACGGCCACGGGCGGTCAGCGACCGCGCGGCCAGGGGACGCCGCCGCACCGAGGACAGCGCGGCCATCGACAACCCCGCCACCAGCGGGACGAGGGCGGCGGAGAAGCCCGCGAGCGTCAGGGTCTCAAGCGCCGTGCTCTCCAGATCCTCGACCAGCGCCGCGAGCGACGGCGGCCACGACCCGGGCGCCTGCCCCCACACCTCGTCCGCCTTCCACCGGACGAAGTGGAAGAGGCCCGCTGTCAGCAGACCACCCGCCGCGAGACTCCAGCCGATGGTGCGCAGCCTGCGCAGCCGCCGGCGAGGCCCGGTGATCCACAGGAAGGCGACGGACAGGACACCGAGGACGACGGCGAGCGTGTAGACCCGTCCCAGCGCGAGGCGGGTGACGTCCTGGGCGGACTGCAGAGCGCCCAGGTGCATCCCGGTGCTCTCCAGGTCGTCCACGACGTTCCACCGGCCGCCCTCGGTGAGCCGCAGCAGCTCCCGTTCGCCCTCCTGCGCGCCGTCCCCGGCACGCCCGCCGACCAGGTGCGGCCCCGCCGCGGCCAGCGCGGTGGCGACGTCACCCACCCCCAGCGCCGCCTCGATCTGCGGTCGGAGCGCCGCCCGCTCGCCCTTGGGCACAGCGGAGAGCAGCAGTTCGCCGACGTCCTTCACGGCCGAGTCGCTCAGCTCGACGGTGGGCAGATCCGCGGGGCGTCGCCCGGCGGCCACGTCTTCCAGCGCCGCCTCGACGCTCTTGACGGCTGCCGGGAAGTCGGCCTTCTCCCTGCCCTGTGCCTGGGACACCAGTCCGCTGAGGTACAGCTCCGCGAGCTTGTCCAGATTCGCCAGCACGGGCGTGAGATCGACCGAGACGGCCAAGGTGTCCGTCTCACCGCGCAGATAGGCCGTGACGGCCGCGATCTGCTCGTCCGTCAGCTCCCGCACGGTCGCGGGCGGCAGCACCGTCTTCAGGTTCGCGGTCACCACGGACTCGGGCACCGGCAGACGCGCCAGCAGGCTGCGGGTGACCGGCTGGGCCTCCGGATCGACGAGCACCTCGTCGTAGAGCCTGTCGTAGGCCCGTTCGTCGTCCAGCACCTGCTGGTAGTAGCCGCGGTCCAGGGCAGTGGTGCGCAGGGTGCTGACCGTTGCCAGAACCGTCACGCACAGCACCGCCAGCACCGCTGTCAGGGCCCGTGCCGCGGCGACCCAGCGTGCGTGGCGCCAGTGTCCGCGCCGGCTGGCGGCGGGAGACGAGCCGGGCGCGAGGGCGTGCTCCTCCCCGCCTCCCGCGCCGGTGGCGTCTTCCTCCGTGTTCCGGGACAACGGTTCTCCCGCGCTCGTGTTGTTCGTGCCGGCCGGTGGTGCGCTGCCTGCCAGCGGCGTGCCCTCCAGCCGCCGTGCGGACGGCGCGCACCGTGCAGCCAGGCTAGATGAGGCCGTGGCAGCGCGGCCAAGCGGAGCCACCCCACGCGCCCCATGCGCCGGACTCGCGGCTTCCTGGTGCGAGGGCGCCGGGGTGCGTGGGGTGGGGGGTGCGGGAGAGGCAGGGGTCAGGCCGTGTGCAGGGTCAGGCCGTAGCGGCCGAGGATCTCGTTGATGGGCTGGTACCACGTCTCGCCGCCGCCGGTGCAGTCGCCCCAGCCGCCGGAGGTGACGCCCTGCGCCTGGTCACCGCTGATGAACGAGCCGCCCGAGTCGCCGCCCTCGGCGCACGCGTTCGTCTTGGTCATCTGATGGACGGCGCCCTGGCTGTAGTTGACGGTCTCGTTCTTCGCGAGCACGGTGCCGCAGTGCCAGTGGGAGGTGGATCCCGAACGGCAGATGGAGGCGCCGACCGGGGCCTCCGCCGAGCCGCGCACGAGCTGGTCCGAGACCGTCCCCCAGCCGAGGACGACCGGGACGGTCCACCACCCGCTGCCCACGTTGACCCACGCGTAGTCGTTGTCGGGGAAGGACGAGCCCTGGAAGGTGCCGATGTGGCTGCCGTCCCAGCCGCTCACCGACTGTCCCGCGCCCCCGCAGTGCCCGGCCGTGACGAACCCGCCCTGCACCGAGAAGCCGATGGAGCACCGGACGTTGCCCGTGTAGTACGGGTCTCCGCCGACCGTGCCCGCGGCGTAGGTCGTGGGGGAGTGCTCCGTCGTGCGCACGGTCAGTGGTCCGGCGCGACGGGCCTTGGCGAGAAAGTCCTCGACATCGTTGTCGCGCCGGCGGTCCTCGCGGACCTCGACGACGACCCGGTTGGTCTTCCAGTCGGCGCGCCAACTGCTCACACCCGTGGGCGCGTCGAGCGCGTCGATGCGCTTGGTGATGGCGTCGAGCTTCTTCGCGCTGCGGTCGACGAGCTCGACGGTCGCGCCGGTGGCCCGCACCGCCGCTGTCTTCCTGCTGTCGGCCACGGCGACGGTCAGCTTCTTGGTGTCGGCGTCGAACCAGGAGCCCGCGTAGGCGGGTCCGGCGGCTCGCCGTGCCTTCTTCTCGGTGCCGGCGGCGTGCTTCTCGGCGGACAGCCGCGCCTCGGCCTCTTGCTTGCTGAGCCCGAAGTCCCGCTGCATCGCGCTCAGTACGCCGTCAGAGGCGGGTTTGCCCGCTGCGGGCGCGTCGGTCCCCGCCGCGGCGGACGGCAGGGATCCCGCCGCCACGAGGGCGCCGCTGACCAGCAGCGCGGAGAGGACGGCGCGCGGAGTTCTGATACGTCTCATGGATCGGCCCTTCGTTGTTCCAACGTCATGGGGGTGGAACAGCAAGGCCCGGGGACACCCCGGGGTATGCCGGTGCGCAGATTAGCGAGGGATCATGTACAGGTCCATGCCAATGCCGCTACGAGGTCCGAAAGGTTGCCTCCGCTCCGACGAGGTCCGGGGCTGCCCCCGGTCCGACGAGGTCCGGGGCCGTCTCCGCTACGACGAGGTGGGGGCCGCCTCCGCGGCATCCGGCCCCGAGGTGGAGGTGGAGGTGTCGGCGCTCCGCGGGTCCCCGGTGGTGGATGAACCGGCGGGGCGCCCCTCGGTCGTCCTCGGGGCAACGGCGCGCCACCACGGAGTGGCCGGCACCTCATCCGAAGTCGGCTCGAAAGGCTCTCCAGGACGCGGCAGAGCGGCCCGTGCGCCCATCCGCGCGGCCGCCTCGACGGTGCCCTCCCCCGGCTCGTCCCACGGGTGCGGCGCCAGGCTGAACGTGGCCCAGTGGATCGGGAGCATCACCCCGGCGGACGGGGTGCCCTGGAGATCCAGGTGCGCCCGCATGCCCTCGGCCGGTGTCATGTGGATGTCGGGCCAGTGCTCGCTGTACGCGCCGACCTGGATCATCGTCGCGTCGAAGGGGCCGTGCGCGGCGCCGATCTCGTGGAAACCGGGGAAGTAGCCGGTGTCGCCGCTGTGGAAGACCCGGTGACCCGAGGGCCCCTCGGCGACCCAGGACGCCCAGAGAGTGTGCTGCCGGTTGCGCAGCCCACGCCCGCAGAAGTGCCGGGCCGGAGTCGCGGTCAGCCGCAGATCGCCCACCTGTGTCGACTCGGTCCAGTCCAACTCCCGTATCCGGCTTTCGGAAACGCCCCAGCGCTCCAGGTGCGCTCCCACGCCGAGCGGCACCGCGAAGAGCGTGTCCGTCGAGGCCAGTGCCCGGATCGTGGGCAGGTCGAGGTGGTCGTAGTGGTCGTGGGAGATGACGACGACGTCCACGCGGCCGAGTGAGGCCACCGGCAGCGGCACGGGGTGGAGCCGTTTGGGTCCGGCGAACGTGAACGGTGAGCACCGCCGCCCCCACACCGGATCGAAGAGCACCCGCCCACCGTCGATCTCGGCGAGCACACTGGAGTGTCCCATCCAGGTGACCCGCAGCCCGGTGGCCGGAGGCCTGGCCAGGTCCTCCGCCGTGGTGGGGTGCAGCGGCACGGCAGAGGCCGGACGGCGCCGCTCGCGCGCCTCCTTGGTGAAGAAGGTCTTCGCCAACGCGGTTCTGGAACCGGACGGGGCGGGCCGCGGCTCTTCCGGATCGGCGGGCCGTGGCCCTTCGGGGTTACGGAAGACACCGTCGGCGAAATGGGGAGAGCGACGAATCCGCTCCATCCGCGCCCCGGCCGGATCGGCTCCGAAAGCGAGGGGTCGCAGGCTTCGCGGTCTCCGCGGCTGTGGGCGCTGCGGTTGCGGGGCACTTGAGCCGGGCACGTGACCTCCTGGGGATCTTCACCTCATTGCATCACCTCGGCTGGGCGGGCGGAACACCGGGCCACGCGCGAAAACCGGTGTGCGACGTCGAGCGGCGGTCAGGTAGCGTGCGCGGCATGTCGAGCCCCGAAGCGTCCAGGACGGGGGCTTTCGGTCACGCCGTCAGCCCCCGCACCACTGAGCCGTAGCTCCGCCGTCCCGCCGCCTTACGCGGCCGGATGTCTGTGTGCCCGTGGGTTGCTGACCGCGGTGACGAGAACGCCTCCACTCTGTTTCTCCTCGCCTCGGAGCCCCTCGATGCCTCTCGCGCTCTACCTGCTTGCCATGGCCGTGTTCGCCATGGCCACCTCCGAATTCATGCTCGCCGGCCTCTTGCCCGGTATCGCCGCCGACCTCGACGTGACCGTCGGGACAGCGGGAACGCTCACGTCGGCCTTCGCGATCGGCATGGTCGTCGGCGCTCCGCTCATGGCCGGGCTCGCCCGCAACCGGCCGGCCCGGTCAGGGCTTCTCGGGTTCGTCGTCGTGTTCGCCGCGGCGCACGTACTGGGCGCCACCACGGCGAGCTTCCCCGTCCTGTTCGCGACCCGGGTGATCGCCGCGCTGGCGAACGCGGGCTTCCTCGCCGTCGCGCTGACCACCGCCGCCCGGCTGGTGGCAGCGGACCAGAAGGGACGCGCGCTCGCGGTGCTGCTGTCCGGCACGACGGCGGCCACGATCGCCGGGGTCCCGGCAGGCTCGGTGCTGGGCAGCCTGCTGGGCTGGCGCGCCACGTTCTGGGCCGTCGCCGCCCTCTGCCTGCCCGCGGCCCTCGGCATCCTCAAGGGCGTTCCGGCCTCTCCCGCGCCGGCGGACACCTCGCACAGGCCGGCGCTGCGAGCGGAGCTCGTCCAGCTGACGAGCCCGCGTCTGGCTCTCGTGATGCTGCTCGGTGCCCTGGTGAACGCGGCGACCTTCGCGAGCTTCACCTTCCTCGCCCCCGTCGTGACCGGCACCGCGGGACTGGGCGAGCTGTGGGTCTCGGCCGTTCTGGTCCTCTTCGGTCTCGGTTCCTTCGTCGGCATCACCGTCGCCGGACGCGTGTCCGACCACCGCCCCGGCCTGGTCCTCACGCTCGGCGGCCCGCTGCTCGCCCTCGGCTGGCCGTCCCTGGCGGTGCTGGCCGACCGGCCGGCCGCACTGCTCGTCCTCGTGTTCCTGCAAGGCGCGCTGTCGTTCGCGCTGGGCAGCACGCTGATCACGCGAGTCCTCTACGAGGCGAGCGGCGCCCCCACCATGGCCGGCTCGTACGCGACCGCGGCTTTCAACATCGGTGCCGCCATCGGACCGCTCCTCGCCGCGGCCTCCCTCGGCACCGCCCTCTCGAAGCTCGGGCCGCTGTGGGTGAGCGGACTGCTCGTCGCGCTCGCGCTGCTCGTGGCATTCCCCCTGCGGGGCGTGATCGCGCCGGGTCGCAGCCCCGAGGCGCCTCGATGAGCCGTCTCCATCCGGTCCGGCTCGCCGGACCGGATGGGATGGGCGGGGAGCCCTTGCGAAGCGGCGCCGGGCGAAGGCCATCGCGGCCTCGTTCTCATCAGCAGTCGTACCGAGGCCGGCCAGGGCAGGCCTTCTCGATGGCGGTGATGCAGGCGCGTACGGGCGGGTTCTCGGTACTGGCGAGCCAGGCGGCCTGGATGTCGCGGCGCAGGCCGGGTCGCAGGTGGGCGAAGCGGACGCCGGTCGGGGCGGGGCTGTGGGACATCGTCGGGACGAGCGCGGCGGCGAGGTTGCGTTCGACCATGGAGAGCTGGGTGATGTGTTCGGTCAGCGTGTACCGCACCTCCGGCTCGACTCCGCGGGCGCGCAGCGCCTGTACGAGGGACTCGTACGGTTCGGTGCCCGGCGGGCAGCTGGCCCAGGGGATGTCGCCCAGCTCGGCGAGGTCGATGCTGTCGCGGCCGCTGAGGGGGTGACGGGTGGACAGCGCCACGCACACGTCCTCGCTGACGAGGGTGCGCAGGGTCAGCCCCTCGGGGAGGAAGGCGGGGCGGTTGGCCCAGCTCTCGATGAGCAGGAGGTCGATCTCGCCGCTCAGCAGAGAGGGCATCAGCTCGACGGCCTCACCATCGGTCACGGTGGGCCGCAGCCGGGGGTGTTCCTCGGCGAGCACGTCCAGGGCGCGGGGCAGCAGCGTCCGCACCGCGCTGCCCACTCCGCCGATCCGCAGCGGGCCCAGCACCTCGTCGTGGAGGTCGGCGAGATCGGCCTCCGCCGAGGTGAGTGCGCTCAGGAGGCGTTCGGCGTGCCCGGCCAGTACGCGTCCGGCGTGGGTGAGGCGGATGCTGCGGCCGTACGGTTCCAGCAACCGGTGGCCCGCTTCCCGCTCCAGCTTGGCGAGCTTCTGCGAGAGTCCGGAGGGGGTGATGTGGAGAGTCTCGGCGGCGCGGGCGATCGAACCGTGGGTGGCGACCGTGGAGAGGGCGCGCAGCCTGTCGATACTGAACACTTCACCGATGCTACCGAATCATGGTGAAAACCTGTTGCTTTTCCTTCCTTCTCGGCTCGGGCACAGTACTGGGCATGTCGTTGAAGAGCGGTTCGGCCGCTGAGCCCGGAGTGGGCACCATCGAGGTCCCGGACACAGGAAGCCGGGCCAACCCCGTGCTCATGGCCGTCGCCGGGTCGGCCTGCATCTCGGCCTCCGCCGTGTTCATGAAGCTGTCCGACACCAACGCGGGAACGGCCGCCTTCCTGCGCTGCGCCCTCGCTCTCGTCCTCCTCGTCCCGCTCGCGTGGCGCGAGGTGCGCAGGGTGGGAAGGCGCCCGATGCGCTATCAGTTGATGGACATCGGCGCCGGTGTCCTGCTCGGCGTCGACATGGTCTTCTGGGCGGCGAGCGTGCTGAACGTCGGCGCCTCCGTCTCCACGGTGCTGCTCAACATCCAGGTCGTGTTCTATCCGCTGCTCGCGCGGGTGATCTCCAGGTCGCCGCTGTCGTCCCGGTTCCTGCTGCTGGCGCCCGTGATGCTGCTCGGCGTCGCCCTCGCCAGCGGCGCGATCGGGCACGCCGAGTCGGGCAGCAACCCCGTCGCCGGTGTCGCCTACGGAACAGCGGCCGGGCTGGCCTACGCCGGGTACCTGTTCCTCATGCGACTCGGCGGTGGAAGGCAGCACTCCGTCTCTCCGGTGTGCGTCTCCACGGCAGCTGCCGCGGTGGCCGCCGGCATCATGGGAGGTCTGTGGACGGGCATCGACCTCAACCCCGGCTGGCCCGCCTGGGGTTGGCTGATCATGCTCGCGTTCATCGGACAGGTGGTGGCGTGGCTGTTCATCACGGCCGCGCTGCCGAAGCTGGCACCCAACGTCGCCGCCGCGCTGCTGCTGCTCCAGCCCGTCATGGCCTTCGGCCTCGGTCTGCTGATCGGCGAACGTCCCACCCTCACGCAGGCCGGCGGCTGCGCCTTGGTGGTCGCGGCCGTCTGGTACAACAGCCGCCCGGCCAAGGCGGCGGCTGCCGCGTGAGAGCGTGAGCGGCCGCACACGGTGCCCCGGCGGCGGGGCATCCGGGTGCGGCCGACCCGTTCTCACACCAGAGCGTGCGTCCAGTGTGGCGGCGGCTCGACGCGGCCGAACTGGATGTCCTCCACGGCGGTGCGCAACTCCACGGTGACCGGCCCGGGGGCCGGTCCCGGGAGGGTGAACTCCCCGGCGGGAGAGCGCACCGTGCCGATCCCGGTGACCACCGCGGCCGTTCCGCAGGCGAACACCTCGCGGACCCGGCCCGCCGCGGCGTCCGCCCGCCACTGGTCACGTGTGTACGGTTCCTCGGCCACCCGGTAGCCGCGTGCTTCGGCGAGTGAGATGACCGAGTCACGGGTGATACCGGGCAGGACGGAATCGGTCAGGGGCGGGGTGAGCAGGGTCCCGTCGTCGAAGACGAAGAAGATGTTCATCCCGCCGAGCTCCTCGACGTAGGACCGCTTCGCGGCGTCGAGGAAGACGACCTGGTCGCAGCCCGCCTCGGCGGCCTCCGCCTGTCCCGCCATGGCCGCGGCGTAGTTCCCGCCGCACTTGGCAGCTCCGGTGCCACCGGGCGCGGCACGGGTGTACCCGTCGCAGATCCACACCGTCATCGCAGGTGTCCCGGCGGCGAAGTGGGCGCCGGGCGGGGTGGCGATGACGCAGAACAGGTACTCGGCGGCGGGTCTGGCACCGATGCAGACCTCGGTCGCGATGAGGAACGGCCGCAGGTAGAGCGTGGATCCGGGTTCCGCCGGAAGCCAGTCGCGGTCGGCGGCGAACAGGGCCTCCACGGCACCGAGGAACAGCTCGTCCGGCACCTCGGGCATCGACAGCCTCCGGGCGGACCGGCGGAACCGGTGGGCGTTGGCGTCAGGACGGAACAGCTGCGCCCGGCCGCTGTCGGTGCGGTAGACCTTCAGCCCTTCGAAGACCTCCTGTCCGTAGTGCAGCACCGAACTGGCCGGCGACAGCGGCAGGGGACCGAACGGCTCGACCCGTGCGTCGTGCCACCCCTTGCCCTCCCGGTAGCGGACGGTGGACATGTGTTCGGTGAAGACGGTGCCGAAGGCCGGGTCGCGCAGCAGCGCGGCACGCCGGTGCGAGGGCAGACGGTCGGGCACCGCCTGCTTCGCGAAGACCACCGGAGCGCTCACCGGGCCGGCTCGGCGTCGCCGCGCGGTCCGGTCAGCAGGATCCCCAGGCAGAAGCTGCCTGGGACGGCCTTCTTGGTCACGAAGTGGTGCACGGTACCGGCCGGGATGAGCATCGCGGCGGGCGCGCTGAGTTGGTGGGTCGTGCCGTCCGTCACGACGTCGATCACGGCCGCACCGGGCTCGGGAGCCAGAAGGAGGTAGATCTCCGGCACCTCGTGGGTGTGCGGGGCCGCCACCGGCTTGTCGACCTTGTCGCTGATCTCACCGCCGGCGATCTCGAACTCCAGACCGTCGAGCAGCCCGCGGGTGAGGAGGAAGGGCGTTTGCGCGTAGTGGCCGGGCACCTGCTGGAAGACGGGCAGGTCCTGGAGGACGAGCGGACTGCCGGAGAGGGTCGAAGTGCTCGTTTCGGTGCTCATATTCACTTCCCTGGTCGGGGGCCGGAGGCGGGGTACTCCGTGGGCGAGGGCACGCCGCCGGTCAGGCGGGCGTGAGCCGGTAGACGAAGCTGAAGGCCGGGAGGTCGATCATCCGACGGTCGGCGCACCGCCACCCGCTCTCCTCCAGCACCGAGGTCCACTCGTCCAGGCTGGGCAGGAACTGGTCCATCACTCCGTGCACGGTCTCGAACCCCAGCGAGAACATGGGGTAGTCGGGCCCGGCGAGACCGGTGGAGCGGCAGGTGTCGCCCAGTACCAGGTTCTTGACGTTGGGGAAGACCGTGCGCAGACGGCGCAGAGTGCGCACGCAGTTCTCCCGGGGCCAGAAGTCGTGGCCCATCAGGAAGCACGTGACCAGGTCCACGTCCGCGTACTCCTCCCGGGGCGTGAGGTTCAGCACGTCGTCCTGCACGAGGGAGACCCGCTCTTCGAGACCCGCCTGGGCGACGGCCTCCTTCGACACGGCGATGGCGCCCTCTGCCACGTCGATGCCGATCGCGTCGATCTCAGGGCGCAGCCCGGCCAGCCACACGAGCCGGTCCGCCGAGCCGCAGCCCAGGTCGGCCACGGTCCCGATGTCGAGGTCGTCGATGAGCTCCCGGAACGGCGGGTCGAAGAACGTCCTGGCGATGTTGCGGCACGCCACGCTGATCGCGCGCGCGTCCCGGCGGACGTAGGTGCCCACCCGGTCCGCATTCTTGATCTTGGTCGGCAGGGTGGTGAACAGCTCGCCGCAGCCCCGGGTGAGCCAGTGGAAGAAGCCCTTGGTGAGGTAGGCGCTGCGGAAACCGGCGCCGGGCTTCGCCGTGGTCCGGTCGGCGTCGAGATCGACGACGTGCCGGCTGGAGAGCGCCACGACGATGGTGAGCAGCGCCTCCGGGTGCGTGTCGTGGCGCCGGGCGTAGTCCGCGATATCCACGACGCCCTGCTGCTCCAGCTCGTCCAGGAGACCGAGCTCCCAGGCCGCGCTGATCGCGGCCGAGGCGATGGCGCCGTTGAAGGTGTCGGCGCAGTAGCGTGCCTCGTCCAGTTCGGTTGTGGCCATGACTGTCAAAGCCCTTCGTGTTCGCAGAGGACGGTGTGCCAAGGGGTGGGTGCGTGACGGTGCCGGTCGGCGTCAGGAAGCGCCGCTGTCCGGCGTCGGGCCGCCGAGTTCCGCGGCTGCGGCTCCGGGGGCTCCGACGAGGGTCACCAGGTGACGGAAGGTGTCGGCGAAGGACTCCTTCAGCTCGGTGATCTCCGGTGTGCGCAGCTCGGCGGGCTCGTCGTGCGCGCTGGGCGCGTAGGACGGGTAGAGGCCGTTCGCGGTGATGTCGAGGAGGATCGCGTGCACCCTGCGCAGCAGCTGGCGCACGATCAGCTCGTAGGAGACCGGCGAGCGGGTGGTCAGGAAGATCCCGTCGTAGAGCCAGCGGCGGGTGTCGCGGGCCAGGGGCGTGACGGACGGGCGGTCGTGCGTGGTCAGCAGCAGGGAGACCCCCGTCTCCATGACCTTGGCGGCGATACCCTCGTGCACCCGGTCGTTGAGGGCGCACTCGTCCGCCAGCGCGGCGGCGGTGGCGCCCTCGCCGACCCGGATCCGCCCGCGTATGAGAGGCCGCACCGGGCCGTAGTCCTTCGCCCAGGCACCGCTGAGGTTGGCGTGCTGGCGCCCCATGGGCAGCCGGATGACGCGCTCGTAGATGTCCCGGGGCGGCGCACTGGTGTACAGCAGGATCAGCGAGAAGCAGCGGACCATGCAACGGGCCTGCTGGGAGAGCCGGTCGGCTTCCGCGGGGTCGGTCGGGGAAGAGGCCTTCTCCAGCACGGCGGCCAGCAGCTGCCACAGGCAGAACGTGGTCTGGTGG
Organism: Streptomyces diacarni; assembly: GCF_003323715.1. Taxonomy (GTDB): domain Bacteria; phylum Actinomycetota; class Actinomycetes; order Streptomycetales; family Streptomycetaceae; genus Streptomyces; species Streptomyces diacarni. The sequence continues at coordinate 146,413 of NZ_QOIN01000039.1, read as the reverse complement.
CCGGTGATCCACCGGAACCAGAAGACCCTGTCGATCTCGGGCTCGTCGGCGGGCACCATCGCCGCCGCGGTCCCGGGGTCGGCACGCCATCGTTCGACCCAGGCGCGTAACTGCGCGGAGGCGTCCTCGTGGGGGGCCGTGGCCTTCATCTCGGAGGCCGGGGGCGGATCGGTGGGCAGAGCCAGCGGCTCCAGCCCGTAGACGTGGTCGCCGAACTCCCAGGAGCCGGCGGTCGGGAGAGTGATCGGAACGGCATCGGGGTCATGCAGTCTCATCGGCACTTCCGGAAGGGGAGGCGTGTGGGGAGGGCGTGCGGCGACTGGCGCCGGCTGCCGCGCGTCAGTGACCGCGGGCGGTCATGTCCTCGACCAGCCGCCGGGCGAGCGGACCGGCGGAGGCGGGGTTCTGGCCGGTGTAGACGGCACGGTCCACGACGATGTGCTCGTCCCAGGGCTTGTCGGCCACCGAGAAGGACGCCCCGTTCTCCTTGAGCCGGTCCTCGGTCAGCCAGGGGGCGCTCTGGGCCAAACCGAACTCGGCTTCCTCGACGTTGCTGAACGCCGTCACGGCGAACCCCTCGAACAGCCAGCGCCCGTCGTCGGCCCGTGCGGGCAGGAGCGCGGCCGGCCCGTGGCAGACGGCCGCGAGAGGTCTCCCCGCCTCGAACATGCCGCGCGCCAGCGTGCCGAACGCCGCCGAGTGCGCCAGGTCCTCCATCGGGCCGTGGCCACCGGGCACGAACGCGCAGTCGAACGCTTCCGGCGCGATCTCCTCCAGCGTCAGGGGGGAGGCCAGCTCGTCGGCGAGCCCGTCCAGGTAGCTGGACCACGGCTCGATGAGGCCGGCCGGGTCCGGCGTGGGCGGCACGCCCCCCGGCGTCGCCACAGCGGTACGGAATCCCGCCTCGTGAAACGTCCGATGGGGGACGGCGAGCTCCTCGGGCCAGTACCCGCAGCGGTGCCGGGTGCCGTCTGCGAGGGTCCAGTGCTCCGCCGCGGTGACCACGAACAGGACCGAAGTGGTGGTGCTCACTGGTGGCCTCCGTTCTCCTCGAGCGGCTCCTCGACATACAGGCCCAGGCTGTTCAGCGTCGGGAAGTCGTCGAAGGAGAAGAGACAGGCGTCGTCCGAGCCGTCATCGTTGGCGTGCTCGTGCCACGCCCAGGAGGGTACGCAGAAGATGTCGTTCTGCTGCCAGTCGAAACGGCGGCCGGCCACCACGGAATGGCCGCGCCCCTTGGCCACCTGGTACACGACAGAGCCCGTGTGCCGGTGCGCGAGGGTGGCCTCACCGGGGCGCAGCAGCTGCATGTGGGCGCTCATGGTGGGCAGGACGGGACCGCCGGTGGACGGGTTGACGTACTCCATGAAGATGCCGTCGAAGGGTGACCCGTCGCTGACCCGCGCCAGAGCGTGCAACGCCTCGTAGGTCTTCTCCCAGGGGAACATCAGCAGCGGCGAGTACCGGCTCGCCCGACGGCCGTCCGGTTTCAGCATGCCGTAACCGTGCTCGTACAGGGTGGAGTTGGTGACCGGCCTGGATGTTTGCCGGCGCTCCGGAAGCAGCTCGAAGAAGTTGGCCCCCAGCGTGTCGACGAGCGGGTCGTTGGTGGCGTCCTGCCAGATCACGGGGTCGGCGTCCGCCTCCGCGCCGCTGCCGTGCTCGTGCCACAGACGGCTCGGGGTGACGACGAGATCGCGCGCGCCGACCTCCAGCCGGTCGCCCGCGATGGTGGTCCACGCGCCGTCACCCTCGATGACGAAGCGCATCGCCGACGCGGCGTGCCGGTGCGCGGTCATCGCCTCGCCGCCGTTGAGCATCTGCAACCCTGTGTAGAGGTGTCCCACGGCGGCGCCGCGCTCGGGATGCCCGGGGTTGATCAGCGAGACGACGCGCAGCGCCGCGTCGTCGCTCTTCACGAACGAGGCCGACTCCAGGGCGAACGGCCTCAGTTCGGTGTACTTCCAGTGCATGGGGACGGAGGCGGGCTTCGGCGACCAGGGCCCGGGTTCCACGGTCCACCGGGCCTCGGCGCTGAGCTTCGCCAACTGCGCGTAGAACTCCTGCCCGGCCGGCTGCTCGGACGCTGTGCCTTGCGCACCGGATTGCTCGGATACTTCTTCCGGCATGACTCGACTCCTTTCACTGCGGTTCGGAGTGACGCACTCGGTGAGCGCGGGGTGAACAGAGGGGGCTTCGCGACACGGCGGAGTAACCGGTCCGTCGAAAAACCGAGCTTCCGCGAGAGGCACGCACGGAAACGGGGATGCCGCGCGTCTGCCCGGAGATGTCACAGGTACGGAGCCGCTGCCTACGGCACGAGGTGTTCCGACTCCAGGAGGTTTCTGTGACACGCCTGCGCGGTTTTCTTCAGGAGCTCCCAGAGTCTCTCGATGTCCTCGGGGCGGGTCTGGATGTTCCCGATGGAGATGCGCAGCACATAGCCGGCCGGAATGACCGCATGGGAGAGATAGGTCTCTCCTGACCGGGAAACGGCGTCTCGGATCGACGCGTTGAGCCGGTCGTGGAACTGTCGGCGACTTTCCGGGCCCTCGCTTTCCGGGAATCCGGACACCGGTTCGTACCGCAAACACACCAGGGGAAGCACCGAGGAGGCGGCAACTGTCCAGTCCGGATGTGCGTTCGCCCGAGTCCGCAGAGTCTCCGCCATCTGAACGGAGCGCGTCAGTCGCGCCGCCAGGCCGCTTCGGCCGAACGAGCGGATGATCCACCAGAGTTTGAGCGCACGGAACTGCCGACCGAGTTGGAGGCTGTGGTTCATGTAGTCCACGGCCGACTCCTCCGGGTCGGTCCGCAGATATTCGGGAACGAGTCGGAACGTGTTGGCGAGCGCGTCTTTCCGCTTGCAGTAGAGCGCTGTGACCTCCAAGGAGGAGAACAGCACCTTGTGCGGGTTCACCACGACGGAGTCGGCCGACTCCAGAGGAGCGATATCAGGCCGGATATCCTCGACGAGTCGCCAGAATCCTCCGTAGGCGGCATCGACGTGCAGCCACAGCCCGTGCGCCCGGCACACCTCGGCGATCTCCTCCACCGGGTCGACGGCTCCGGTGGACGTCGTCCCCACGGTGGCGACCACGGCCACGGGGTGGCGACCGTGCCGCAGGTCGTCGTTTATCGCGGCGTCCAGGACGGAGGGCTGAAGCCGTTGGTTTCCGTCCGCGGGGAGCCGCACCACGTTGTCCGTACCGATACCGAGCGCGATGGCTGCTTTGTCGACGGAGTTGTGCGCCTGGTCCGAGGCGTAGACGCGCAGCGTGGGCGCGTTCTGTCCGGCGAGGCCGCGCTCCCGGATCCGGAGAGCACCCAGACTGCTGTCCCGGGCGGCGGTCAGGGCGTACAGGGTGGCCAGTGAAGCGCCGTTGACCAGCACTCCGTCGGCATCCTCGGGATAGCCCACCATCTGGGCCATCCAGCCGAGCACGGTACGCTCCACGGCCGCGGCGGCCGGCGCCGACTTCCAGACGTGGGCGTTGACGTTGAAGGTCGAGATGAGGGCGTCGGCCAGGATCGCCGGGCCGCTCGAACTGGTGGAGAAGTAGGCGTGGAAGGAGGGGTGGTGCCACAGGGTCAGATACGGGACGACACGCTGCCACGTGTCCTCCAGCATGTCCTCGAACCCGGTGGGGGAGTCCGGCAGCGGTTCGTCGATGAGGTCCTGTAACTGCCGCGCGTCGATGTCGGGCGCGACGGGTACGTCCCGGATGTTCTCCAGGTGGTTCCTTATGCGAGCCAGCAGGGCTCGACCGTTTTCTTCGAGGTCTTGGGGGTCCCAGTCCCCGTACAAACCCACGGGATCAGACACGCGTTTCCTCCAGTTGAGAAACACACTCGGGTCCGCGGTAGGTGTCCGAGCGGAAACGACAGGGGCCTTCCGTCCGTTTCCGTACGGGCTCCGCACTTGCCGTCGGGTTTCTCAGTGGTCGTGCTCGACCTCGACCGGGAGTTCCGTGAAGTATTCGATCACACGGGGCTGAGCGCAGTAGTCGGCGCAGAACTGACGGAGAAGGGGTTCCTCGGCTTCGGTGATGCGCTCGTGGGACTCCCTGCTTTCCCACGGGTACAGCATGACCACTCGGGCGGGGTCCTCCTCGCTCTGGAAGAACCGGCCGTGCGCTATCCAGCCGGGATCGCTGTGTCCGCCAGGACCGACGATCTCGTCCATTTCCTGCATGATCTTCAGCGCCTGAGTCTCCAGTCCCGCCTTCAGGAACCAGGTTTCGACAACGGTGATCACTACTTCGGTACCTCCTGTTCTGGAGCCTGCCGGGGCACAGGAAGGCCCCGGGCAGGCTTTCGAAAATGTCGGACCCGGCGTACGCGGTCCGTGTTCTCCCGCATGGCGGAGCTGGGCAGGCCGATTTCGGCATTGCGTGGAGCATTGTGCGGAGGCACTGCACCAGCAGACAGCCGACGGCCAGTGGCCGGTTTCACGGGGCGGCCACTCAACAAGTGATGCGGGGAGGTCAATTGCACGTTCGAGCACGGTCAGAGCTCGACCATGAATTGACCATAAGAGCCGTGGCACCCCCTGACAAGTGCGCCCCCGGGCAAGCCCCGAGCCTCGCGCCATGCGTCCAGGCGGAAGAGTATGCACGGAGGCGTACATTCCCTGGTCGGCGTCGCTCGCCAAGTCCCGGTTCGCGCGCGGCGCGACAATAGAGGACACCGCATGTGATCCTCGTCACACTGCATATCTTGGTTCGGTCCAGAAATTGAATTCTGGAGCACATCTCTGGCGGCGGGCGCGGTGCTCCCTATCCGGCGCGATTGCTGTGGTCGGCGTGTTGTATGCGCTGTTTCGGGAGAGGGGAAATGCGTGTTGCTCGAGGTGTTGGTGATGTGTGGGGGAGGCGTTTGGTGTCGTTTGGCGGGAGGAGTCAACGAGGCGGCCGCGTAGGCGAGTTGAGAGTGCGGCGCGCCTCTCGGCCGCGGTGCGGAGACTCGGTTGATGCGAGGTGAAGTCCGGTGGGCGCGAGCTGAACGACGCCCGCGCGTTCTCCGAGGTGCGTGCGGTCGCTCTCCTCGTGTCGCCGCCGGCTGCCAGAGTGGCTGACGCGGGCGGAGCCGGTCCGCGAGCCGGGCCGTGTCACAGCGGCGTGCCACCGCTGTGACACGGCGAGTTCGGCGCCGGTGGGTGGTGCGGGCGACGCGCGAGCACGTAGCCGCGGAATCCCGCCGAAGCGGCGACGAGGTTGCTCGGTGCTCGGTGCTCAGCTGTCTCCTGGCCGGCACCTGCCATTCGGCGCTCGGCATCCGGCACGTGTCGCTCAACGCCCGCTCCCGGCGGGTGGAGCGTGGCTCGGGTTCAGTGAGGGTCAGGCCGCAGCGTGAGCACGACCTTGCCGTGGACGTGGCGCGCGGCTTGCAGTGCCACGGCATCGCGGGTCTGCTCGATCGGGAAGGTCGCGGCGATCGGTACGGTGACCGTGCCGGCGAGGAGCGCGTCGGCGATCCGTGCCATGGCATCCGGACTCGCGTCGAAACCACCGGTTGCGCGGGCACCGCCGGGAGGATGAGGGCCCGCGGCGATGGTGGAGATCCGCTCGGGCGGCACGCCGAGCGCGAGCGCGGTCTCGGCCGTTTCGGTGCCGAACAGGTCGGTCGCCGCGGTCACGCCCTCCGGAGCCAGGGCCCGTACCCGGTCTGCCAGCCCGGGACCGTAGGTCACGGGCTCGGCGCCGAACCTGCGCAGAAACGCGAACGTGCCCTGCGAGGCGGTCCCGATCACGTCGGCGCCGGCGAGCTTCGCGAGTTGAACGGCGAACACGCCCACGCCGCCCGCGGCGCCGCCGACCAGGACGGTGTCGCCGGACCGCAGGTCGATCGCGGCCAACGCGGCGGCGGCGGTCAGGCCGGCCACCGGAAGCGTGGCCGCCACCTCGTCGCTGATTCCCTCCGGCGTGTGCCAGAGCGGCTCGGTCACCTCGGTGGGCGTCCCGACCACCACGAAATCGGCAACGGCCCTGCCCTGCGCGCCGCCGTGGACGCGGTCCCCCACGGCGAACCCCGTGGCACCGGCGCCGACCTCGTCGACAACACCGGCGAAGTCGTACCCGAAGCCGGACGGCAGGCTGATGCCGAACTGCGCCGCGAGCTCGGGCTGCGCGGCGATGCTCCAGTCCATGGGGTTCAGTCCGGCGGCCGTGACACGGACGCGGACCTCGCCCGGTCCGGCGTGGGGTTCGGGGACCTCCCGCAGCTCCAGCACTTCGGGGCCACCGAACGTCTCGTAGACAACTGCCCGGCTCATGTGTACCTCCAGTGGACCAGTGACGGGACTTGGTCCCATCACCGTACCCGAGTGACGGCACCAAGTCCCGTAGGCTTGTCCCCATGGCCCGCTGGCAGCCCCACGCACCCGAGCGACTGCTCGTCGCCGCGCTCGAACTGTTCGAGGAACGGGGATACGAGAACACGACGGTCGTCGAGATCACCGAGCGCGCCGGGCTGACGAAGAGCACCTTCTTCCGGCACTTCCCGGACAAGAGGGAGGTGCTCTTCGGGGGAGGCGCGATGACCGGGCTGCTCAGGGAGGGGATCGAGGCGGCGCCGGCCGGAGCCGGCCCCCTCGAAACGGTGGCGCATGCTCTGGACGCGATCGGCAGGCAGGCCTTCACCTCCGAGCGCCGCGAATTCAGCGCCCGGAGGTCGGCGGTGATCGCCACCAACCCGGAACTGCGCGAACGCGAGGCGCTGAAGGAACTCGGCCTCATCGCGGCGATGACCGACGCTCTCAAGCACCGCGGGGTTCCCGACCTGACGGCGCGCGTGACCGCCGAACTCGGCGCGCTCGCCTGGAAGATCGCCTACGAGCGCTGGAGGGACACGTCCGGTCGCGCCGACTTCGCCGAACTCGCGCGACGGGCACTCGCCGAGGTGCGTGCGGCCAGTGCGTCGTGCTGACGCCGGGTTCGGGGACGGGTGCGTCGCCCTGACGCCGGGCTCGGGGGAAGGCGCCTCGTGCTGACGCCGGGTTCGGGGGCAGGTGCGGCCCAGGCCGGGTGGGCCGGCCTGGGCCGCGTAAGGGTGTCAGATCCGGAGCCCTCGCGGAGTTCGCCGCGGGGGTGGCCGCTCAGCAGCTCAGGTTGTCACCCGGGGGCACTCCCAGTACCTGGGTGAACTCCTTGTACTTGTCGATCCGGCTCTGGACCTGGCCGGGGTTGCCGCCGTCGCATTCGAGGGTGCCGTTGATCGAGCGGATCGTCTCGCCGAAGCCCGCGCCGTTGACCATGGCGTCGTGCGCGGTCATGGTGCCGGGACCGGTCTGGGTGTTCCAGTACCACAGCGCGGTCTTCCAGGAGACCGCGGCATCCCGCTCCACGAGGTACGGGTCGTTGAGCAGATCGATGCCGAGGGCGTCCCCGGCGGCCTTGTAGTTGAAGTTCCAGCTGAGCTGGATGGGGCCGCGGCCGTAGTAGGCGGCCTGCCCGGCGGGGCAGCCGTACGGCTGGTTGGCGTCGCAGTAGTGCGGGTAATTGCTCTGGTCCTGTTCCACGACGTGGACCAGGCCGCCTGTCTCGTGGCTGACGTTGGCCAGGAACGCGGCGGCTTCCTGCTTCTTGACGGTGTCGCTGCCGGTGTTGGCGAACGCCGGGTAGGCGTCCAGTGCTGCCGTGAGACCGCTGTAGGTGTAGAACGAGTTCCGGCCCGGGAACATCTGGTTGAACTGGGCCTCGCTCACCACGAACTCGGCGGCGGAGGCCTTTCGTGACTGCGCCGGGGCTGCCTGAGAAGTTGTGGGCATGACAAACCATAGGGCGCATCCGACCGCCAGAGCGGTCAGCAGCGCCATGATGCGTCGCTTCGACACGGGCGCACTCCTCGCTTGTAGGGGGCGCACGGAACTCAACAGCATTGGTCTGTACCAAGTCAAGAGGCCGTGACGGCGGGAGGAGAGGGGATGCGTCCGTGTGAGCCGGGGCGGGCGGGGGTGCGGCCGGCCCGGTCCGGCTCTCCGCCACGGCGACGGGCCCGGTCGCTCGGCGACCGGGCCCGTCGTACTGCGGCTACCGCGTGTCAGTCGCTCTGGGCGTCCGACGGCAGCTTGCGTATCTTCATGTCCTTCGCGTCATCGGCGCCGAAGCCGTAGTCCAGCAGCTTCGCGGCGTCCTCGTAGCGGTCCTTGCTGTTCAGCACGGTACCGACGAGGGTCTTGCCGTCCCGCTCGCCCGCGAACACCAGGCACTCGCCCGCCTTGCTGGTCGTGCCGGTCTTGATGCCGACGACGCCCTTGTACGAGCCGAGGAGCTGGTTGGTGTTGTTCCAGGTGTAGTAGCGCGTGCGGCCGTTGGCTGCCGGCGCCTCGCCCTCGTACTCCTTGGTCTTGACGATCTTGCGGAAGGTGGCGTTCTTCATGGCGTGCTGGGCGAGCTTCGCCAGGTCCTTCGGAGTGCTGGAGTCGCCACCCGTGCCGTCGAAGGTGTCGAACTTCGTCTTGCCGAGGTTGAGCGCGTGGCCCTTCGCGTTCATGTCGACGACGAACGACTGCACCCGCTGAGCCCTGGTGGCGCCCTGCCCGAAGGTGTCGGCGAGGGCGTAGGCGGCGTCCGCGCCCGACGGCAGCAGGGCCGCGTAGAGGAGCTGACGGATGGTGAGCTTGTCGCCGGTCTGGAGATCCGCCGTGCTGGCGTGGTGCTCGGCGACGTAGTCGCGGTAGGCCTGCTGGACGGGAACCTTGCGGTCCAGGTCGACGTTCTTCTTGTCGAGGATCATGGAGGCGACCATGATCTTCACGGTGCTGGCCATGGCGCGGTCGTCGTTCACGTTCTTGCCGAAGAGTGACTCGCCCTTGTCGTTGATCAGGGAGGCACCCTTGGCCGTGAGCTTGGGCGGAGGCGTGTCGGAGGCGTTCGATGTGGTGCCCCAGGCGATGAGCGGGGCGGCCGCGAGAACTGCGCCTCCGGCGACAGCGGCGACCGTCTTGCGTGCGGTCAGGATTCTTGCCATGGAGAAATACTCCGTTGGACGTGTTGTCGAACTGTGGTCATGTGAACGCGAGCCCGGGTATCCCGTGTCTCGGGTCCGGGCTCGCGACGCCCGACCCGCGGGACACGGGTGCCCCTGTGATGCTCGTGTCGGACATCCGTGTTGATGACCCGTTCCACGGAAAAGTTCACGGTGACGCGGGAAAAGATCTGCGTGCCCGGAGGTCGGGTTCAGCGAGCCCCGTAGGACCTGCGCGGGTCACACGCCGTAGGCATCGGGGGGTCTCCCATACCGCCGTGTCGACCTCGTGGACGTGCCGAGTGACGGGCGGGAAGGCCCGGCCCCATGGCCCCTCCCGCACGTGGGGCATCACGGGAACTGTTCGGCTGCGCCCGTGTTGGTGAGCGTCGAGGATCTTCTCGAATTGCTGATCAACCAGTTGTCACAGTAGCCGATGTTGAACAGTTCAACGAATTCGAGCTGGGTCGGCTGTGCGCCGCGCACCGTGGGTGCGTTGGCCGGATTCGTGCGCAACCTCGTATGTCCGAGGATGACCGGATCCGGGCTGCCTGGTGTGCTGTGTCACGGTCACACGAGCGCCACCGGTGACGTCTCGTCAGGCGGTGGCGACAACGGGAGGGGAAGCACATGAAGAGCGGAAGGAAACTGGGCGCGGCCGCGGCCGTCGGCACGCTGATGGCCGGTCTGACGCTGGGTGTGACCAGCTCGGCCACCGCCGCGCAGGACGATCTGAGCGAGGTGCGAGCGACGGTCTCCGCGGTGATGGGCGACCGGGTCGAGGGGCGTCGGATCAACGCGACGACGCTGGACTACAACGGTTTCACCGCGAGGAAGGCGGTGTCCGGGCAGGCACTGAACTGCGAGTACGAGCACCTGTGCATGGAGGTCCGCGGTACGGAGTTCTCGTTCTACACCTGCGGGAAGTGGAACGTGACCAACTGGTGGGGCTCCGGCCCCTACATCAACAACCAGACGAGCGGCACCGTCGCCCGCTTCTACGGTAAGAACGGCAATCAGCTCTGGAAGTCCACCGCCTACGACTCCGGCACGGCGGACTGGGCCCCTGTCTGGTCACTGAGCCCCTGCTGAGCAGCGCGTCGTCACGTGCCGCCGTCCCGCCCAGCACCGCGTCGGGGCGGCGGTGGCCGCTTTCTTCGCACACCAGGACCGTGCTGATGAGGTATTGACGACGCGACACGCGCTGGATGAGGTTGGGCCTCCCCACACCATCCCCCCACGGGAGGCCAGTTCATGACCGGCAGCTCCACCCCACAGAATCCCGCGCCCGGCCCCCGGAGGTCGCGGAGTACGCGAGCGACGTCGCGCGCCCGCGGCCGGCGGCTCCGCGTGGTCGCCGCGTTGGCCGTTGTCGGGGGGCTGACGGGGACCGTCACGTCGTCCGCCTCGTTCGCCGCCGACGACGGTGCCCGTGCCCCTTCGACGCGGCGGGAAGCCGCCTTCACCTCCCCCTTCACAGGTCTTCCCGCCGAGAAGAACCCCGTGCTCGCGGTGAAGATCGACAATCACGAGGACGCGCGTCCGCAGACAGCGCTGGAGGATGCCGACATCGTCGGCGTGGAGAAGGTCGAGGGCGGGCTGGGACGGCTGTTCGCCATCTACTCCAGCCACTACCCCGAGACCCTGGGCCCGGTGCGCAGCGCGCGTGAGTACAACGTCGAGCAGATGCGCATGTTCCAGCGGCCCGCACTCGCCTACTCGGGCGCACGGGAGGGGGTCGTGGACAAGATCAAGAAGTCACCTCTGTACGGCGTCTCGCACGACGACCACCCCGACGCCTACGAGCGCGGCGGGGACCACGAGCCACCGCACAACCTCTACGGTCACCCGGACAAGATCCTCGCGAAGGCCCCGGGAGCGAGCGAGGCCGACGACATCGGCTTCCGCTTCGGCGCGGAACCCGGCGGCGGTACTCCCACCGAGGGGCGGACGGTCGACTACGGCTCTTCCAGCGTCTCCTTCGCCTGGTCGTCCGAGGAGGACCGCTGGCTGGCGTCCTTCGACGGCGCACCGGCGAAGGGCACGTCCGGGCGGCTGCTCGGCGGCAAGACCGTGATCATCCAGAAGACGGACATGCCACCGGACTCCAGCGGCGAGACGCCGTACATCGAGACGGTGGGCAGTGGCGAGGCGACCGTACTGCGCGACGGCAAGGCGTTCGAGACCAAATGGCAGCGCACGAGCGCGACGGGGGACACCACGTACACGCTCTCGAACGGCGAGCGGATGCCCTTCGACCCCGGGCAGGTCTGGCTCGTCTACCAGGAGCGCTGACACCTCACCTCGGGCCGCCGCACCGGCGCACGGGCCCGAGCCGAGCGGGGTGCCACGTCGGGTGTTCACGGCGTGGCACCCCGCGCGCCTCGTCTGCGAGTCCGGTACGCAGCGGCCTTGACGCGGTTGCCGCACTCGTCCATCCCGCACCAGGTGCGCCGTGCGCCCCGGGAGCGGTCGAGGTAGATACGTGTGCAGTCGGCGCCGCCACACTCCTTGATGTTGGCATGGGGGTCGGCGAGCAGGGCGATTCCGCTTCTGGCCAGGTGCGAGAGCGCTGCGAGGAGATCCCCCGAGACACGCAGCCCGGCGTCGCTGAGCTCGACCGTGGGAAGCGGTCCTGCGGCCGCGGCGTTGACGCTCTCAAGGCTTCCCCGGTCGAAGGGCCGCCCGAGTACCCGGTCGAGCGCAAGGCGGTAGAGGGCCTCCCGCAGCGCCAGAGCCGACTGGAAACCCGCGGCGTCGGCGGTGACACCGTCGGGCAGTTCGTCACATCGGGCCACCCACCGTTCGAGGTCTGCGGGCGTGGCCAGAGCGTCGAGGGGATCACTGCGGCGAGACGCCACGGTGCCGGCGAGATCGAGGACCGGGTTGCCACTCACGAACGCGAAGTACACGTCACCATCTTGACCGGTGACGAACCTGACGGCAAGCTCGTCACCGGTTGAACCGGTGACGCCACCACACACGGGGGGAAGCAGTGGCCGAGTTGTCCGGCATCGAGGTCGTCGTCTTCGACGTCCTCGGAACGCTCGTCGACGAACCCAGCGGGCTCCGAGCGGCCCTTCGCGACGCTGTGCCCGCGGCCGACGACGCGGCGGCCGACGAACTGCTCACCTTGTGGCGGCGGCGCCGTGAACGCGAGGAGCAGCGCATCGGCCAAGGAGACCGCACGTACGCCAACACCGAGGTCATCGACGCGGAAGCCGCGCAACAGGCGGCCGGCCGAGCCGGACTCACCGACCCGGCGGTGATCGCCCGGCTGGCCACGGCTGGTCAGCGACTGCCTCCCTGGGACGACTCCGTCGCCGGGCTCGCGCGGCTCGCGCAGCGGTTCCCCGTCCTCGGACTCTCCAACGCCAGTCGCACCGCTCTGCTGCGACTCAACGCGCATGCCGGCCTGCGCTGGCACCAGACACTGTCCGCCGAAGCCGTCCCGGCCTACAAGCCGTCGCCCCGGGTCTACCAACTCGCCGTCGAGGCCGCCGGCTGCCCACCGGAGCGCGTCCTCATGGTGGCCGCTCACGCGTGGGACCTGCGCGCCGCCCGAACGAGCGGAATGCGAACCGCCTACGTTCACCGCCCGTCCGGCGACCCACCGAAGCCTTCCGACACCTTCGACCAGCACTTCAACGGACTGCACGAACTGGTCGCCACCCTGGTGCGAAGTTAGCCGACGTGCCTGTCACGTTTCGCAGGCGTCCGTGCCGCTCTCGCGGAGAACTTCCGCGAGCGCGGCCAACTCGGGACGCGCCGGTCGCCGCCCCGCCCGGGGAGTCGCGGCGCGCACATCGCCGACGACCCGCGGAAGATGGCCCTGATAGACGCTGCTTACGAGGCAGCCTCCTCTCCCGCCTGAAGGCGAGCGCCCCATGGCCGGTAGGGGACAGGTCGGCCGGTGTGTGCGTCGAGCAGGACGCGGTCGCCCACGGGCCGGCTCAGCTGCACCGTCACCTGCTGCAGCACGGCTTGCTTGGTGCAGAGGCCGGCCCGTCGCCCCCTGACGGAGGCGGACAGCACCACGCTGCCGGACGTCTCCGTCACGTCCACCACGGCGCCGTCGTCGCAGGCGCCGTGCGAGGCGATCACGGTCACCGCTCGCGCGTCGACAGCAGAGCGCACCAGGCCGCCGAGCCGCGTGGACGGTCCCGCGACCGGCTCGACCGGTGACCGGGGGAGTCCGGAGGCGGTGACGGCAGCCTGCTTGAGCGGAGTGTCGTAGCCCCTCAGGCTGAACAGCCAGGCGGGGACCGTAGCAGGACCGCGGCTGGTGACCACGGTCATCTCTCCGAGCTTCGCGCCGGTCACCGTCAGCCGCGGCTTTGCGCCGGAACGGACCAGGGCCCCGTACGACTCTTTTGCTGCCTCCAGGGGCCGGGTGAGCGCTCTGCCTTCGGCAAAAGCAACCTGGCCTTCCTTTGCCCCGGTGGGGGGCAACTTGCCGCGCAGAGCGAAACTTCGGTCCCGATAGGCCTGCCTGTCGTCCTTGGTGTGCAGGCCTTCCCGCGGCGGCTGGGTGATCTCGTCCGTCGGGTGGTAGCCGGCGCGCCACGCGACAGCAGCGCTCGATCCGTCCCAGGCGGCGGCGACCTGCCGGGCACGGTGTGCCCGCACCTGTCTGCTCTCGTCGTCCGCCTCCCGCGTGCTGCCACCGTTGGTTTCCCGACCACCGCAACCGGCGGCCAGGGCGCCCAGACCGACGACGGACAAGACGAGCACCGCGACCAGGCAACGGGAACGCGACGGTCTGGCCCGCATATGACCTCCCGAAAGGGGATGAGCGCACCGCTCACTGGTATGACGTGGCCTGTCCGGCGAGAGTTCCCTCAGGGTGGCCGACCCACGCGGGCGGGTCTTCGAACCCGACCGGTCCGGCTTCCGCGCTGTGCCTCCTCACGAGGGCTCGGGACTGTCGCCGGTTACGGCGATCGAGTGGTCGGGCGGGTCGTGGCGCCGGCTGCCAGACGGCGGTGAAGCACCGGGCTTGATAGGCAAGTCGTTGCTTGCCTATCGTGTGGGGCATGGCAGAGGATGTCTTCAAGGCACTGGCCGACCCCACCCGCCGGCACATCCTTGACGAGCTGACGGAGCGGGACGGTCAAACCCTGTTCGAGATCTGCGCACGGCTGGTGACCAAGCACGGTCTCGCGCTGTCCCGCCAGGCGATCAGCCAGCATCTGGCGGTGCTGGAATCCGCGGGGCTGGTCCACTCGCGCCGCCAGGGCCGCTACAAGTTCCACGACCTGAACACCGAACCCCTTGAGTGCATCGTCACCCGATGGCTCAGGCCCGATGCACCGGGAGAGCACCTATGAGGATCCATCTCACCAGCGTCTTCGTCGACGACCAGGAGCAGGCTCTGCGCTTCTACACCGAGGTGCTGGGTTTCGTGACGAAGCATGATGTTCCGCTGGGTTCCGACCGGTGGCTGACCGTGGTCTCGCCGGAGGACCCCGAAGGGACCGAGTTGCTGCTCGAACCGTCCGGTCACCCCGCGGTCCAGCCGTACAAGACGGCGCTGGTCCGGGACGGCATCCCGGCCGCGTCCTTCGCGGTGGGCGACGTGCGAGCGGAATGCGAGAGGCTGCGCGGGCTCGGTGTGCGCTTCACCCAGGAGCCGCTGGAGATGGGCCCGGTCACCACAGCGGTCCTGGACGACACCGTCGGCAACCTGATCCAGATCATGCACAGCAGGTGAGGTGGTCCACGGCCCCTGCCGAGGGCTGGCACCGTGCCGAGGCCTCTGACGCCGGAGCGGAGGCCATCGGCACGGTTGCCTGCCACCAGGCGGGCCGAAGTTGGGGTAGTCAGCCTATGTCGAGGGCGAAGTCGGTCACATACCAGGCATCGTCGATCTTCGAGGACGTCATGTTGACGTCCAGTTGCCCTTCTTTCACGCCGGACGAGTTGGACACGATGACCTTGTCGAGACTCTTTCCGTCGATGGTGACCTTGTCGGCCGGGACCACCGCCTTCCCACCGGTGGCCGGGGTCTTGGCGACCTCCACCTGAGGGTCGCTGGGCGGCGGCTTGGGTGAGAACGACTCGCGGAACCTTCCGAGGTTCTCCCGCATCTTGCGCACCTCGGGATCGTCACTGTTGCACCGTGACGGGGAGCCGACCTGTGCGGGCGAGGAGCCGGACGCCGGCTCCGCCATCACCAGGCAGGCCTTCTTCGGCTGCCCCTTGACGACCGCGGTGACCCACGCGGCGACCGCCTCCTCGGCCGAGGACTGGCGGGTGTTCGAGGGCGGCGGCGTCGCCGCGTCGTCCTTCTTCTCCTCCTTGGGCCGGTCCGCGGACGAGCCGTCCGCGGCCGGCTTCTTCTCACCGGAATCCGAGTCGCTCGAACACCCGGTGACCCCCACGACCATCGCCGCCAGCGCGGCGCAGGCTATCCAACCGAAGGGCCTCTTCCGGTAAGTGTCTGTCTTCACTCTGGTGATCCTTCTCATCTGCGTCATTGCGTCATGCGCGCTGTATACGTCATATGCGTCGGTGCGTTGTCGAAGCCTCTCCGACCGAGACATCACACCAGACGTGCAAACGGACTGAGCAGCCGAACGGTTTCATACCCAGGCCATGTCCGTCCGGAAGATCGAGGCGCACGTGGTGCGCCCCTACCCTGCGCCCACGGCTTCACGCTGTGGATGCCCTCCAGCATGTTCCGCATCGCCATGCGGAAGGTCTCTGCATGGTGGTCGCCGAGGAAGGAGGTGCGTCCGAACACCTCCAGGACGACGAGGCCGTGCATCTGCCCCCGTACTTCCTCCGCTCGTTCGGCTGCGCGGGCATCGGCGGCGTCGTCATCGCGGCCGTCGGCGTGGACCGCGAGGTCTTCGTCACCAGTCGGATCAAGGAACTCCACGAGACGACGACCCCGCTACTCCGCTCCTCACGCGATTCCGGTCATGGATCCCGCGTCGCGGGCGCCCGCCTCCGCTCAGGGAGGTGGGCCTTACCTGTGCGGGAGGGGAGGGGCGAGGGGTCATGTGACCTGAGTCACTCAAGGGTGCTCTTGGCGTCGGCGCATCCGGCGTGTCACGATTTCCGCACGCCTTCCCTGCCCGAAAACAGCCCGCGAGGCACTGTCCGAGCAGTTGAAGTCCCTTCCCCCGAAGGGCAGGCGCAAGTCCCCGCCGACGTTCTCTGTCGGGCCGGGCGTTGCCACGAACGCTTCCTTCGCGTTGTTCTCCCGTTATCGGGCCGACCATGGCCGACCCGTCCAGCCGGTCGCCCTGAGGACCTGCCGGTCTGAGGATCTGTCGGCATGAGGTCCTGTCAGTCTGCCCCTCGTCCGACTGCCCGCCTCCGCGCGGCGGGTACGTCAGGACATCCGACGCGGGCACCCGTCAGCACCACATGCCAGGACGGCGGGCGAAACGCTCTGCCACCAGCGCAATGCCTCCCTGCCCTTCACCAGAGACCCTGAGGAAGTGGATCCCGGATATGCCGAGGTTATGCAAGCCGGCGATGAATGCGCCTGAACACGTGATCACAGTGGAAGAGACGCTGGACTTCGCCGAGAGAGCCCATGCGGGCAAGCCACAGCTTGCGCTGGCGCTCCGTCTGATCCGGAACACCGGAGTCAGGAAGCGGCACATCGTCCAGCCCATCGAGAAGACGCTCCGCCACCCGGGCTTCGCGGAACGCAACCGCGTCTACGAGGTCGAGTCCAAGAAGCGGACGCCCCAGGTCATCGAGCAGGCCCTGGCCAACGCCGAGCTGCGGGCCCGGGACATCGACGCGATCATCTACGTCTCGTGCACCGGGTTCATGATGCCGTCGCTCACCGCATGGCTGATCAACACCCTGGGCTTCAGGTCCGACACCCGCCAGATACCCATCGCCCAACTGGGGTGCGCGGCAGGTGGCGCGGCGATCAATCGCGCCCACGACTTCTGCGCCGCCCACCCGGGCAGCAACGTCCTGGTCGTCTCCTGCGAACTGTGCTCGCTCTGCTACCAGCCCGACGCGGACGACGTCGGCTCGCTGCTCTCGGACGGTCTGTTCGGCGACGCCGTCGCCGCAGCTGTCGTACGGGGCGAAGGGGGTGTCGGCATCGACCTGGAACGCAACGCCTCCTACCTCATCCCGGGCACCGAGGACTGGATCTCCTACGCGGTCAAGGACACCGGCTTCCACTTCCAGTTGGACCGCCGCGTGCCCGGCACTATGGAACCGCTCGCCCCGGTCCTGCGCGAGATGGCCAAGGATCACAGCTGGGACGTCGGCAAGCTCGACTTCTACCTCATCCACGCCGGCGGACCACGCATCCTCGACGACCTCGCGAAGTTCCTCGAAGTCGACCGCGAGGTGTTCCGGCACAGCTGGTCGACCCTGAACGAGTACGGGAACATCGCCAGCGCCGTCGTACTCGAGGCCGGCCGCAGGCTGTTCGAGGAGGACGCTCAGGTGGCCGGCGCGACCGGACTGATCGCCGGGTTCGGCCCCGGCATCACCGCCGAGATGGCGCTCGGCACCTGGGCGGCCGACGGCGTACCGCAGACCTTCGCCTGACCGCACGCGCGTACAGCCTGACCGCACGCGCGCACACAAGGAAGCGGAGTACATGACCGACCTCATCATCCCGGCCGGAGCCGGGCGCAAGCTCATCACACCGGCGCAGGAGGTGACCTTCAAGGCCACCGGAGAGATGGGATCCTCCGTATCGATCTTCGAGGTGGTCGTCCCGCCCGGATTCGACGTCGGAGCGCACGTCCACGACAACTCGCAGGAGTTCTTCTACGTCCTTGAGGGCGAGCTGGACCTGCTGTGCTTCGAGCCGACCGAACGTACCCCGGACACCTGGCACCACTGGGAGTCTTTGAAGGGCGACCGCGTCGTCCGTGCCGGCGAGGGCAGCTGCATGTTCGTGCCCTCCGGTACCCCGCACGCGTTCCGCAACGCCACGGACAAGCCGACGAAGATGCTCTTCCATAGCTTCCCCTCGCCGGAGCACGAGACCTACTTCGAGGAGATCGCCGAGATCTGGTCGCGTGGCACCGCCGTGGACCCCGCGGCCGTGGAGGCCATGCGTCAGCGGTACGACGTCAGGCAGATCACGCCGCTGCGCTACGAGCCTCCGACGAGCGCCGGTGACACCGGCCACGGAGCCGACGGGGAGCGGAGCGGGAGGTGACCGAGATGGAACCGGTTCAGCTGGTGCACGCGAGCCTGGGGGAGAGGGAACTCGCGGCCGTCGCCGAGGTGTTCGCCTCGGGCTGGCCGGCCGGGCAGGGACCGAAGGGCAAGGCCCTGGAGGCCCAGTTGGCGGGCAGGTACGCCGTCGGTGACGCCGTCGCGTTGTGCAACGCCGGTGCCGCGCTGCACGTGTCCCTGCTCGCCCTCGGGGTCGAGCCGGGTGACGAGGTGATCGTCGCCGACTACGGTTTCCCCGCGCCGGCTCACGCCGTCCGCTACCTCGACGCCGTTCCCGTCTGCGCCGACGTACGCGCCGACACCGGAACCGTCGACCCGCGGGCGGTGGCCGATCTGATCACCCCGCGTACCGTCGGCGTGATCGCGGTGGACACCGTCGGCATCCCCGCCGACTACGTGGAGCTGCAGGCGATAGCCGACCGCCATGGCCTGTTCCTCATCGAGGACGCGGCCTGCGCCGTCGGTGCGACGTATCAGGGCCGCGAGGCCGGTGCGCTCGCCGAGGTGGGTGTCCTGTCCTTCCACGGGCGCAAGGGCGCCAGCAGCGGCGAGGGCGGCGCGCTCCTCGCCGCCGACCCGAAGATCGGCGCGGACGCGCGGCTGCGGGCCTCCTTCGGCATCGGCAGCATCTTCGACATGGGTGAGGTCGTCGGCCTGCCCATCCCGGAGTTCACCCGCATCGGCCACAACTACAAGCTGTCCGACATCGCCGCGGCCATCCTCCAGGTGCAACTCGACCGGGTCGGGGAACTGCGTGCGCGCCGCGACGCGGTGGCGGCGCAGTATGCCGAGCTGCTCGCCGGCGAAGAACTGCTGGCGGTGCCGCAGGTGCCGGACGACCGCACCCACGCCTGGCAGACGTACATGGTGACGCTGGACCCGGCCGTGGACCGCGCGGCGGTGGCGACCGAGCTGCGCGCCAAGGGCATCGGCTGCGGCCACGGTACCTTCGCCACCCACGTGCAGCCGGTCTTCGAGTCGAAGCACAAGTGCCCGGTCTCGGCGGAACTCTTCGAGCGCCACCTCGCCATACCGATGCACGCGGAACTCAGCACGAGCCAGGTCGAACGGGTCGTGGAGGCGCTGCGCGGCGCGGTCCGCACCCATGTGGTGCCCACCACGACTCCGGGAGGGACAGCGTGACGGACAACCGGACGGCACCGGACGGCGTACTGCGGCTGATCAACGGCTACTGGGCCACCGGCGTGATCGGCGCCGCGGCCGACCACTCGCTCTTCACACACCTGGAGAACGGCGCCGGCACGGCCGCGGAGCTGGCCGACCGTGCCGGGATCGCCGAGCGCGGCGCGCAGACCCTCCTCGACGGTCTCGTCAGCGTGGGTCTGGTCGAGGTGCACGAGGGCCGGTACCACAACACGCCCGAGGCGGCCGCCTACCTCGTCGAGGGCAAGCCCACCTCCCTCAGCGGCTTCGCCAAGCTGAAGCTGAAACACATGAGCGGTCTGACAGCACTGCCGGAGGTGGTCCGTGCCGGGGGTCCGGCGCACGACGCGGTGACCGAGGTGGCCGACAACCCGCACTGGGAGGAGCTCGTCACGGCCCTCGCCGCGCAGTCGGTCCCCACCGCGACGATGGCCGCGGAGGTGCTGGGCGTGGCCTCGGCCGGTCCGCTCTCCGTCCTCGACGTGGGCGGTGGGTCGGGCGTCTACTCATCCGTCCTGCTGGACGCCAACCCGTCCGCCCGCTCGACCCAGATCGACTGGGAGCGCATCAACGGGATCGCCCGCCGGCTGCTGGCGGAGCGCGGCGTGGACGACCGGTTCACCACTGTCGACGGTGACTTCCACACGACCGACTTCGGCACCGGCGAGTACGACATCGCGTTGTACTCCCACATCGCCCACCAAGAGGGGCCGGAGGACAACGTCGAGGTCTTCGCACGCCTCCGGGGCGCGCTCAAGCCCGGCGGCGCCCTTGTGGTCTGCGACTATGTCGTCGACGACGACCGCAGCGGTCCCGCTTTCCCGCTGATGTTCGCCGCGGAAATGCTGGTCAAGAGCAATCGTGGCAACACCTGGCGGCGGTCCGACTACCGCGACTGGCTCCTCAAGGTCGGCTTCCGGGACGTCTCGTTCCACTCGGCGCCGCCCGCCACCCTCGTCATCGCCCGGTAAGCGCGAGGCCCATCGCGTCCGCGCCATGACACGCACCGCGGGCGGCCCGGTACCGCACCGCGATCCGGTGACAGCCCTCCATGCCCATCGTCACTGCAAGGGAGACAGTCCGATGAACGGCTCTGTGGCCTATCAATCGATACAGAAGCGAGGTCTGCACATCGGCCTGCTGCCAGCCATGGCCGCGGCTGTCAACGGAACGACGCCGATCACCCTCGACCACGACCTGGACGTTCTTCCCCAGGTGGGCAGGCGTCTGACGGTCTCCAGACTCGCCGAGCTGGTCGATGAGTTGGCGGCCCGCCTGTGGGCCGCGGGTGTGCGGCCCGACGAGCACCTCGTGCTCCACAAGAAGGCGAACGCCGACGTGTGGATGCTGGCCTGCGCCGCTTCCCGGGTCGGCGCGGTGCCCGTGCTGCTCTCGCCCAACCTGGACGCGGAGACCGTGGGCGCGCTGCTCGAGAGAATCGACAAGCCCCGCCTGCTCACCGACGAGCACAAACTGGACGCGCTCGCGGAACTGCCCCTGGCGGAACTGGCCGGGCAGGTGATCATCGTGGCCGGTGAGCGGCCGCAGACCGTCTCACTGGCCACGTTCGCCGGGTCCATGCGGGTCAAGCCGGTGGTGCGGCCCCTCGACGAGGCCGCGGTGATCACCCACACCTCCGGCACCACCGGAGTGCCCAAGCTGGTCGTGCACACCCCCCGCACCCAGGGCCTCCGGCTCAAGCCGCAGTGGCGGCTGCTCTCCCTCATGCGGAAGCGGGAGAACGTCGCGATCCACATCCCCTTCGTGCACTCCCGGAACGTCGCCGCGATGACGCTGGCCCTTCTGAAGGAGATGCCGGTGCTGCTCATGAACGAGTCGGACCCCGGCACCGTCGCCCAGCTGTTCATCGAGAACCGCCCCGGGCTCGTCGAGGCGCTGCCCAATTCGCTGATGGCCTGGGAGGACCTGACCGACGACCCGCGCAAGCCCTTCGCCTCGGTAAAGTACTTCAGCAGCACCTTCGACGCCATCCACCCCAGAACGATGGGCCGGCTGCTCACCTCGTCCGAGCGGCGCGGCGCCCTCTTCTTCCAGATCTACGGGCAGAGCGAGGTCGGTCCCGCCGTGGGGCGCGCCTACTTCCGCCACTCCGCGCACAAGGCCAACGGCCGCTGTGTCGGCTGGCCGATGCCGGTGGGATCCGCGAAGGTCCGCGTCGTCAACCGCCAGGGACAGCGGCCCACGAAGGAGAACCCCGGTCACATCCAGGTCTCCTGGCCCGCCCTGGCCAAGACGTACTTCGGCGAGCAGGAGCGCTACGACAGCAACCGGGACGGCGACTGGTGGGCCACAGGCGACGTCGGCTACTTCACCAGGTTCGGCTGCCTCCACATGCTCGACCGCGAGGTCGACATGGTCCCCGGCGTCGCCAGCTCCCTGGAGGTCGAGGACGTGATGCTCGACAGGCTGAAGGAGCTGAGCGAGCTGGTCGTGGTCCACGGCTCGGACTCCGAGGCCGTCCCGGTGCTGTGCACCCACGATGACCAGCCGCTCGACCTGGACCGCTGGCGCGCGGCCGTCGCCGACTTCCCCAAGCTGGCGGACCCGGTGCAGATCCCCGAGGCGGAACTGCCGCGCACCGGCACCCTCAAGGTTCGGCGCCGCTCGCTGGCCGACCGGCTCCAGAACCGGCCGACGGACCAGGCGTGACCGGTTCACGCGTGACCGGACCAGACGTGAGCTGGGCGGCCACGTGAGCAAGGCAAACAGGAACCGCAACGCACCTTTGGAGTCATGATGCCGGGTACAGCCGATGCCGATGTGGCGAGTGTCTACTCCGCCATCGAGGAGTCAGCCGGGCTGATCGACGTGACCGCTTCACGCGACGTCGTGTGGCCCATTCTGACCGCGTTCGAGGACGAACTCGCCGATGCCGTCATCGCCTTCAGGGTGGCGACCAACGCGCAGCACGAGGGGGATTTCGATGCCCGCTTCACCCTGCCCAAGGAGGTCGATCCGTACGCCGTAGCCCTCTCGAAGGGTCTGGTGGAGGAGACGGACCACCCCATTGGCGGGCTGCTCTCCGACATTCAGCAGCTGTGCGCCATCGACAGCTTCGGCATCGACTTCGGGGTCACCTCCGGGTTCAAGAAGATCTGGGTGTACTTCCCCGAGGGCGAGCAGGAGACGTTGGCCCGGCTGACCTCTCTCGCGTCGATGCCGCGGAGCCTGGCCGAGAACATCGATTTCTTCACCCGCTACGGCCTGGCCGAGAAGGTGGACGTGATCGGTATCGACTACCGCAGCCGGACGATGAACGCCTACCTCGCGGCTCCCGCGACATGTTTCGAGGCGGATACCGTCCTGGCGATGCACCGGGAACTGGGGCTGCCGAGCCCGAGTGAGGAGATGTTCAACTTCTGCGAGAGGTCGTTCGGTCTCTACACCACCCACAACTGGGATGCGGCGGAGATTCAGCGGATGTCCTACGGCGCGAAGACGGAGGACCCGATGGCGTTCTTCGCCCGGCTGGGAACCAAGATCGAGCACTTCGTGAAGAACGTTCCCTACGGTGTCGACGACCCCAAGATGGTCTACGCGGCCGTCACGTCCTCGGGCGAGGAGTACTACAAACTCCAGTCGTACTACCGCTGGCGCTCCGTCAGCCGGCTGAACGCCGCGTACATCGCCGCTCGCGACAAGGAATCCGCGTAACAGAACCCGCGGTTCCACGCGGCTCCCAGGGGGCCCCGCCCGCCGCGGGGTCCCCTGTCGTGTGCTGCCCACGCGGCGGGGCGTAAGGCGCTCGGAGTGCGAGTCGCGCGCGGTCGCGTCGTGCCCGCGCGCGGCCTCTGCCGCGGTGGCCCCACAGTCTTCTAGCCCGATTTTCCGGAGCGCGCGCGAGATTGCGTACGAGAGGTGTGCAATGACGAGTCAGACGACGGCAACCTTACCGCCGGAGGACCGGGGTGCCCCCGACAGCCTCGAAGGCCAGGGCGTACAAGGCAGCCCCGATTTCCGGTTCAGCCGCATGGAGAGCCTGCTGCGGGGACGTCGGCTCCGCCGTCTGACCGTGGACGGCGTCGACGCCGTGTTCGTCAGGGACCCGATCCTGGTGCGCCAGATCCTGGTGAGCGAGAGCAAGAAATTCGGGAAAGGCGAACTCTTCCGGAAGGCCAGAAACCTCAGCAGAGTAGGGATGCTCTCGCAGGACGAGGCCATGCACCGGCACTACCGGCGCCTGGCCAACCCCTACCTGCGGTCGAGCGCGGTCGAGGGATATCTGCCTCTCATGGGTGACGTGGTCCGTGAGACCGCGTCCTCCTGGCGCGCCGGCGACGCCGTGGACATCCAGTCGGAGATGTGCTCGATCGCCTGCGCGATCGCTGTGGGCACACTCATCCCGGGGATGGCGCCCGAGACGACGAAAGCGCTGAGCGAGCGGCTCTCCCGGCTGGCCTGGGAGATGATCAGGAAACCGCTGTACGGGAAGTCGGCAGCGGCCCGGGCGGCGCGGCCGGGTGCGAACCGGCAGCTGTCCCGCGCCCGCCAGGAGTTCCGGGAGCTGCTAGCGGCGTGCGTCGCCGACCTCCCCGATTCTCCCGACCCCGCCGGCGGCTACCTCTCGGCACTCCTGGCCGACTCCGACGAGCAGGGGAACCGCCTCCTGACGGCGGAGGAGGTGTGTGACGAGGCGGTCATGATGCTGACCTCCGCCACGGTCACCACAGCTTCCGTCATGTCGTGGGCCCTGCACGTCCTCTCCAGGGACCCGTTGGCCGAGGAGAGGCTCCTCAAGGACCTGACGCGACGGCGCAGCGGTGGGACGGACGACGGCCATGGCGCGCCGTCCTACACCCTGAGGTTCCTGATGGAGGTCCTGCGGCTCTACCCACCGGTGTGGATCTCGTGCCGGAAGACCCTGTCCGACGTGACGCTCGGCGACCACGACCTGCCCGCGGGCACGAACGTGGTGTTCAGCTCCTACCTGATGCATCGGGACCCCGTGAGCTACCCGGACCCGCACAGGTTCGACCCCGACCGGTGGCTTTCGATCCATCCGAGCAATGTCGAAGCCTCCTACATCCCCTTCGGCATCGGCTCGAAGGGGTGCATCGGGGAGTTGTTCGCCTGGCAGGAGCTCGAGGTCATCCTCGACGTGGTGACGCAGGAGTGGAAGCTGGGTACCGAACCCGGCCGTCAGGTGCGCACCGCGCCGGAGACCACGCTTCATCCCCGCCGCCTGTTCCTGATCCCCCAGCCGCGGTGAGCAGCGGCCCCCCGCGCGCTGCCGTCTGCGGCACTCCACCGCGCGGGGCAGCCGCGCCGCCGTACCGCTGGACGACGCGATGTCACCACGGACTCGACCAGGGAGCTGAGTGTCCTTGACTCTGTCGACCTCGCCCGAGGGGGTGTCACAAGGCCGCCGGGTTTCTCCCGTCGGCGTCGGTCGCGCCCACGCCAAGGCCGTTCTGCTCGGGGAGCATGCGGTCGTGTACGGGGCTGAGGCGCTCGCCGTGCCCCTTCCGCAGCTGACGGTCACGGCGAGCGCCCGCCGGTCCGGCCGGCAGACGGAAGGGCCAGGCGACGTGTCCTTCACGGTGGCCGGTCCACTGTCGCGGCCGGTGGCGGCGCAGGCGTCCGACGGCCTTCGCCGGCTGATCTCCGAGTTCTCGGCGGCCATGCGCGTGGAGGACCGCCCGCACCTCGAGGTGACCCTCGACTGTGCCATCCCACACGGGAGGGGGCTCGGCTCCAGCGCGGCCTGCGCACGTGCGGTCGTCCACGCGCTCGCGGACCTGCACGGCCGTCAGGTCACGGAGGACGAGACGTTCGCCCTGGTGCAGACGGCCGAGAACGTGGCGCACGGCCGCTCCAGCGGCGTCGACGCACGAGCCGTCGGCGCGTGGGCCCCGCTGCTGTTCCGCGAGGGCGAGGTCCAGGAGCTGAGCGTCGGCTGCCAGGGGGTCTTCGTCGTCGCGGACAGCGGCGTCGTAGGCCGTACCAAGGACGCGGTCGAGCTGCTGCGTGACGCGTTCCAGATGCGCCGCGGGGCGAAAGAGGAGTTCCTCCGCCGTGCTGCGCGGCTGACCGAAGAGGCCAGGTACGCCCTGGCCGACGGCAGGGCGGAGCAGCTCGGTAGGCGGCTGACGGACTACCACGAGCTGTTGCGGGCGGCCGGGCTGAGCACCGGAGCCATCGACGGCCTCGTCGAGGCCGCGCTCACCGCGGGCAGCCTCGGAGCCAAGATCACCGGCGGTGGCCTGGGCGGCTGCGTCATCGCTGTGACCGGGACTGAGCAGGCCGACGAGGTCGAACAGCGGCTCCGTGCGGCGGGCGCCGTGCGGAGCTGGGCCGTGCCGATGAGAGGATCCGCAGACGATGAGCGCTGAACGTCCGGCCCTCCTCGGCCGCGCGCCTGATCGGGGCAGCGCTGGGTGGGCCACCGCCGTCGCGCATCCGAACATCGCGCTGATCAAGTACTGGGGCAAGCGGGACGAGCACCTGATCCTGCCTCGTGTCGACAGTCTGTCGATGACCCTGGACCTGTTTCCGACGACGACCCGCGTGCGCCTCGACCACGAGGCCGGGCACGACGAAGTGACGCTGAACGGCCGGCCCGCGAAAGGCGAGAAGCTGCGCCGCGTCGTCGCCTTCCTCGACCTGGTGCGCAAGCGGGCAGGTCTCACCTCCAAGGCCGTCGTGGCCAGCGAGAACACCGTCCCCACCGGGGCGGGGCTCGCCTCGTCGGCGAGCGGATTCGCCGCCCTGGCCGTCGCCGCCGCTGCCGCGCACGGGCTCGATCTGGACGCCACCGCCTTGTCACGGCTGGCCCGGCGTGGTTCGGGATCGGCGGCACGCTCCCTCTTCGGCGGGTTCGCGGTGTGGCACGCCGGCACGGACTCCGGCACCGCGGAACAGGCCGATCTCGGCTCCTACGCCGAGCCCGTTGCCGTCGGTGACATCGATCCGGCTCTGGTCATCGCCGTGGTGGACGCGGGCCCGAAGACCACCCCCAGCCGAGCGGCCATGCGGCGCACGGTCGAGACCTCTCCGCTGTACGAGCCGTGGGCCGTCTCCAGCGGGGACGACCTGGCCCAGATGCGCGCCGCACTGCGCGCGGGCGACTTCGAGACGGTTGGGGAGATCGCCGAGCGCAACGCGCTCGGCATGCACGCGACCATGCTCGCGGCGCGGCCTGCCGTGCGCTACCTGTCGCCGGCCACGCTCACCGTCCTCGACCGCGTGCTCCTGCTGCGCGAGGACGGCGTCCCGGCCTACGCCACCATGGACGCCGGTCCCAACGTCAAGGTGCTGTGCCGCCGCGCGGACGCCGACCGGGTCGCCGAGGCCGTACGCGAAGCAGCCCCCGCAGGGTCGGTGCTGGTCGCCAGTCAGGGCCCCGGCGCCCGCCTGCTGCCTGGGAGCGGTTGATGACCCGCGGGCGAACAGTCGTCAGCCGCGCGCCCGGCAAGCTGTTCGTCGTGGGGGAGTACGCGGTGGTCGAGCCGGGCAACCCGGCGATCCTCGTCGCGGTCGACCGCCACGTCACCGTCACCGTCACCGTGACCGGCCTGGAGGAGGCGGGCGTCGTCATCTCCTCCGACCTGAGGCCGCACGGTACGCGATGGCGGTGGCAAGACGGTCGGCTCAGCCCGTGCGACACGAGCGACGAGCAGGGTGCACGATCGGGCCTCGCGCACGTGGTCTCCGCGATCGAGACCGTCTCCGCGCTGCCGGCCGAACGCGGCTCTTCCGCGCCGGCCCTCAGCGTGTCGGTCGACAGCGGCCTCCACGAGGGCGGCACCAAGTACGGGCTGGGGTCGAGCGGTGCCGTGACCGTGGCGACGGTCGCCGCGGTCGCCGCGTTCTGCGGTCTCACACCGACCGACGAGGAGCGGTTCCGACTGGCTCTGCTCGCCACCGCCGAAATCGACCCCAAGGGCTCCGGCGGTGACGTCGCCGCCAGCACCTGGGGCGGCTGGATTTCCTACCGGGCGCCGGACCGGGCCGCCGCGCTCGAACTCGCCCGCAGCCGCGGCGTCGAGGAGGCGCTCCGCGTGCCCTGGCCCGGGTTCGCGGCGCGTCGCCTGCCCGCTCCCGAGGGCCTCGCACTGGAGGTCGGCTGGACAGGCAGCCCGGCCTCCACCACCTCCCTGGTGTCCGACCTGCACCGGCGCAACTGGCGTGGCACCGCGGCACACCTGAGGTTCATCCGCGCCACCACCGACTGCGTGTGCGCGGCGATCGGGGCGCTGGAGGCGGGCGAAAGCCGGGAACTGCTGGAACAGGTGCGGCGGGCCGGGCGGGAGCTGGCGCGGCTGGACGACGAGGTCGCTCTGGGCGTCTTCACGCCCCGGCTGAGGGCGCTGTGCGAGGCCGCCGAAGCCGTCGGCGGCGCGGCCAAGCCCTCAGGGGCGGGTGGCGGAGACTGCGGCATCGCCCTGCTGGACGCCGGTGCCCCGCGACAGCTGGCTCGATTGCGCGAGAGGTGGGCTTCGGCCGGGGTGGTGCCCTTGCCGATCCGTCCCACCGCGGAAGGGAACGAGGGATGATCGCTCAACGCAAGGACGACCACGTCCGGCTCGCTGTCGAGCAACAGCAGCAGCACAGCGGGCGCAACCAGTTCGACGAAGTGGCGTTCGTCCACCACGCGCTGGCCGGCCTCGACAGGGCCGAGGTCGGACTGGGAACCGCCTTCGCCGGCATCTCGTGGCAGGTGCCGCTGTACATCAACGCGATGACCGGCGGCAGCGAGCGCACGGGCCTCATCAACCGGGATTTGGCCATCGCCGCCCGCGAGACCGGCGTGGCTCTCGCTTCGGGGTCCATGAGCGCCTACTTCAAGGACCCGGACTGCGCCGACACCTTCAGCGTGCTGCGCAAGGAGAACCCGGGCGGCTTCGTCATCGCCAACGTCAACGCGACGGCCTCCGTCGACAAGGCAAGCAGGGCCGTCGACCTCCTCCAGGCGGACGCCCTGCAGATCCACGTCAACACCGTGCAGGAAACGGTGATGCCGGAAGGCGACAGGTCGTTCTCGTCCTGGGCCCCGCGGATCGGCGAGATCGCGGCCGGCGTCGACGTCCCCGTGATCGTCAAGGAGGTCGGCTTCGGGCTGAGCCGCGAGACGGTGCGCCGGCTGGAGGGCCTGGGGGTGCGGGTCGCCGACCTCGGCGGCCGGGGCGGCACCGACTTCGCCCGGATCGAGAACGGTCGACGCCGGCTCGGCGACTACGCTTACCTCACCGACTGGGGACAGTCCACCGCCGCCTGCCTGCTGGACGCGCAGGAGGCTGGGCTGCCCGTCCTCGCCTCCGGCGGTGTGCGCCACCCTCTCGACGTGGCCAGGGCGCTGGCGCTCGGTGCGTCCGGCGTCGGCGTCTCCGGCACCTTCCTGCGTACGCTGCTCGACGACGGTGTGTCGGCGCTGATCGAGCGCATCACGGTGTGGCTCGACCAACTGACCGCGCTCCTGACCATGCTCGGCGCGCGTACCCCCGCCGAGCTGACGCACTGCGACCTGCTGATCCGCGGTGAGCTGCGCGACTTCTGCGCCGACCGGGGCATCGACCCCGGCCCCTTCGCCCGCCGTTCCAGCAGCCCTGACTTGCCCAACGAGACGACGGGAAACACACGATGACCGACCATGCGATCGCCGGTGTCCCGATGCGCTGGGTGGGGCCCGTGCGCATCTCGGGAAACGTGGCCACCACCGAGACACAGGTCCCCCTCGCCACCTACGAGTCGCCGCTGTGGCCCTCCGTGGGCCGGGGCGCGAAAGTCTCCATGCTCTCCGAGCGGGGCATCGTCGCCACCCTCGTCGACGAGCGGATGACCCGCTCGGTCCTCGTGGAGGCCGTGGACGCGCAGGCCGCGCTGACGGCCGCACGGACCATCGACGCCCGCATCGGCGAGCTGCGCGAGGTGGTGCGCACCTGCAGCCGGTTCGCCGAACTGATCGGCGTACGCCACGAGATCAACGCGAACCTGCTCTTCGTCCGCTTCGAGTTCACCACAGGCGACGCCTCGGGGCACAACATGGCGACCCTCGCCTCCGATCTGCTGCTCGAACACCTGCTGAAGACGATCCCGGACATCTCCTACGGGTCGATCTCCGGGAACTACTGCACGGACAAGAAGGCGACCGCGATCAACGGCATCCTCGGCCGCGGCAAGAACGTGGTCACCGAGCTGCTCGTGCCGCGCGACGTGGTCGGCAACGTGCTGCACACGACGGCCGCAGGGATCGCCGAGTTGAACGTGCGCAAGAACATGCTCGGAACGCTGCTCGCGGGCGGCATCCGCTCGGCGAACGCCCACTTCGCCAACATGCTGCTCGGGTTCTACCTGGCCACAGGACAGGACGCGGCCAACATCGTCGAGGGCTCCCAGGGCGTCGTCATGGCCGAGGACCGGGACGGAGACCTCTACTTCGCCTGCACCCTGCCCAACCTGATCGTCGGCTCCGTCGGCAACGGCAAGGGCCTCGACTTCGTGGAGGCGAACCTGGCGAAACTCGGCTGCCGGGCCGAGCGCGACCCCGGCGAGAACGCGCGGCGGCTCGCCGCCCTCGCGGCGGCCACCGTACTGTGCGGTGAACTCTCCCTCCTCGCGGCTCAGACCAATCCGGGCGAGCTCATGCGGGCCCATGTCCAGTTGGAGCGGAACGAGACGCGTGCGAAGGCCGGTGTCTAGGAAGCTGAGACCACGGGGCCCTTCAGGCCGGCGGGCATCCGTGCCCACAAGCGTGTTGACGAGACGCGCGCGCAAAGGCCGTCCCGGCACTCGCAGACCCTCGCTGACCTGCGCGTGTCCGGGGACGGCCATAAGGTGCTCGTCGGTGTCTAGCGCCGGCGCCGCAGGGCGATCCGCGTGAGTTCGTCGATGTCGAACTCGGACCGGCCCGGTGTGCCGTAGCGGGTGAGCTGCCCGCGACTCACCCACTTGCGGATCGTCGCCTCGGACACCCCCGCGGCGAGCGCGGCCACGTTGGTGGGCACCAGCCGGTGGCGCGGCGGTCTGCTCATGTCCCGACGGCCTTCCGCCGGCGCTCCACGAGCGGTCGGAGGGTGATCCACTCGTGCATTTCCCAGGCGTGCCCCGACGAGCATCGGATTTTCGTCGCGCCCGCGGTGCCGACGGACTGTGAGGGCGCGGAGATCTTTCCGGTGCAGTCGGTCATCACACATTCCCAGACGGGTGCACGCAGCTCGCCGCGTTCCGGGTCGATGGTCCGCAGCAACTCCCGTCGCAGACCGTCGATCTCGTCCGCGAAATCGGCGGCAGGCGGCTGCTCGGTGAGCCATTCCACATTCCGCAGGAGGAAACGCGCCAGGTCGGGAACCGAGCGTGTCGGGGCGGCGTGGCCGAGTTCGTCGGCGACGAGGGAACACCACGACTCGAGAACCGCGAGAATGTTGTGCCGGGAGTCGAGCGCGGACATGTTCAGTCGGTCTCCGCTCCGGCTCCCGGACACGCGCGTGTGGTGGGTCCGTCTGGATATGGGTGAGACGTGGTGCAGACTCTCCTGGTAGAGGCCGGGAAGCGCGCGTAGGTTGTCTTCCAGCTGCCGGACGCGCGAGGCGCCGAGGACCGCTTCTGCCACCTCTCCGGGCTCCCGCGGCGCAGTCCTGGGGCAGGTGTGGAACTCCATTCCGTCTCCATTCTGACGTGGTTTGCGCGGCGGCCGTCTCACGGCACGGTGAACGTGCCCGCGGAGGGCGCAGAGGTGGTCGAGGCGTCGGCTCGTGAGGAATGCGTGAGGTCGCCGTCAAGGATCCGAATACGGCGCGGTGGCCCGCGGCCCTTTCTCTGCGGCCCCTTTACCTGGGCCGTTTCCCTCGTGGCCCTTTCCCGGCGGCGTGGCCCTTTCCCGGTGGACGAGGCCCGCCATGTGCTTTCCGTGCCCTTGGCTGCCCGTTCGGTTCCGACCCGGACGCCAGGAAGGTTTCCACCGAGCGGGCAAGGGTGTCAACGTTCAACATTCACAGTCCACCGCCGCTAAAGGGGAACTCCAGATTCAGTCTCGTACGGGCGTCGCCGCCGAGGTCAGGGGCACGGTCGGCCGTGCCGCGGCGGCCTGGCCGACCGACGCACGCACGCACGCGAGTGTCCGAGCGCCCCTTCTCTCTATGAACCAGAGGAGAACCCATGACCTCGGACAAGAACACCGACACCGGCCAGGAGGCCGCGGACCTCGCCCGCCGCACCCGCGACGACGTGCTCGGCCGCGTCGAGGAGAGGCTTCGCTCCCTGCTGGCGGCCGAGCGGGACGTGTGGGCAGGAGTGCACGAGAGGGCGGCCGTCCCCGTCGACGCGCTGGCCGAGCTGATCGCGTCGGGCGGCAAGCGCATCCGGCCGGCCTTCTGCGCCACCGGCTATCTCGCCGCCGGCGGCGATCCCCACGACCCCGGGATCGTGTCGGCCTGCGCGGCCCTGGAGATGCTGCACGTGTCGGCGCTCGTCCACGACGACGTACTGGACGACTCCAGTCGGCGACGCGGAGCGCCCACCGTCCACGCGGCCCACACGCAGTTGCACGAGAGCCGCGGTTGGCAGGGAGAGGCGCGGCGGTACGGCGAGGGCGTGGCCATACTCGTCGGTGACCTCGCACTCGTGTACGCGGAGACCTTGATGGCGGAGGCGCCCAGGTCGGTGGTCCCGGAGTGGAACCGGCTGCGCTCCGAGGTCATGATCGGCCAGTACATGGACGTCCACGCGGCAGCCGAGTTCTCGGCCAACCCCCGCATCTCCCGCCTGATCGCCCGGATCAAGTCCGGGCGTTACACCATTCACCGTCCTCTGGTCGTGGGCGCGAACGCGGCGGGCCGCGACGACCTCGCCGCCGCCTTCGAGGAGTTCGGCGAGGCGGTGGGTGAGGCGTTCCAGCTCAGAGACGATCTGCTGGACGCCTTCGGTGACTCCGCCGACACGGGCAAGCCCACAGGGCTCGACCTCACACAGCACAAGATGACGCTGTTGCTGGGCTGGGCGATGCAGCGCGACGAGCGCATCCACAGCCTGATCACCGAACCGGGCCACACCCCCGACGAGGTGCGCCGCCGGCTGGTGGCCACGGGCGTTCCCGGCGACGTCGAGAAGCACATCGGCGGCCTCGTCGAGCGGGGCTGCAAGGCCATCGCCGACGCACCCGTGGCCGAGGCGTGGCGTGAGGACCTGGCCGACATGGCCGTGCGAGTCGCCTACCGCAACACCTGAGCCCGGCCTCCCTACCGCCCACGCCGACCCGAAGGGATCACCCGTGTCCAACGCCGAAGCCGTACTCGCCCGGATGCGCGAGTACATGGTGGGGCCCACCCGTTTCATGAACCTCTACGCCTGCTTCGAACTGGGCATCGTCGAGGCGCTGCGCAAGGAGCCCGGGCTGACGGCGGCCGGTCTCGGCGCGGCCGTCGGCGCCAAGCCCGACGCCGTGGAGCAGCTGTTGCATCTGCTGGTCAAGGAGGGCTTCGTGGCCCTGGACGAGGCCACAGGCGGCTACACACTCGACGCTCTTGCCGACGTCGCCGAGAGCGATCTCCAGCGTGTCCTGACTTTTATGGGCATGATGAAAACAGGCATGCTGCGGCAGCTGTACTACCTCGCCGACAGCGTGTCCACCAGCAGTGTGGTCGGGCTCGAGAAGCTCTACGGCTTCCAGGGAACGATGTTTCAGGCAGCCGGCGAGATCCAGGAGGTGCGCGACGCGTGGGGCCCGTTGGCGCAGAGCGAGACCGCCAGTGTCTACCCCTGGTTCTTCCGCAACTTCGACGTCCCGGCCGGGGCGCGGGTACTCGACGTGCAGGGCGGGAACGGGCTCGGGGCCATCATGACCTGCCAGACGAAGGGCTCGCCCGGCCTGCGGGTGACCACCTTCGACCGGCCCGCTCTGGAGACCGAGTGCCTGCGCAACTTCGCGGCACAGGGCGTGGCGGAGCAGTGCTCGTTCGTGGGCGGCGACGCCTTGGAGTCGCTCCCCGGCGGCTACGACGTGATGCTGCTCAAACACTTCGTGGACATGTACGACAAGGACGAGGTCCTCACCCTCTTCCATAACGCGCACCGGGCATTGGAGCCCGGTGGGCGGATCGTCGTGCTCGCGCCCGTGTACCCCGAGGACATCCGGGACACCGACGACTACCAGGCCGACTTCTTTCCGGCCTACATCCTCGGATGCGTGGTGGGGCGCGGCGGGCTGCAGAAGGTGTCCACGTACCGCGGCTGGCTGGAGGAGGCCGGGTTCGAGGTCACGTCGGTGCGCGCCAAGGACCCGGCCGACATCCCGCCGGACGCCATCATCAACCGGGTCGTCATCTGCGCGACGAAGCGGGGCTGAGCGGGGTCCGGCGGCGCGCAAGTGCCCGAGCCCGCGCCGGGTGGCGGTGATCGACCCGCCGCCCGGCGGTCCCGCCGGTGAGGGAGCCTCTGTCAGGCGGCGTACAGGTCGAACGTCGAGCTGCGCCTCGGCCCGGCGACCACATCCAGCTGTGGGTCGACGACCAGCATCGCCTGGTGCAGCCGCTGCACCCGGGGCGACGGCTCGACGCCCAGGCTTCTGATCAGCCGGACCCTCAGCTTGTGGTAGACCTCCAGGGCCGACGCCTGGCGGCCCGACCGGTACAGCGCCACCATGGCCTGCGAGTGCAGGCCCTCGTGCTGGGGGTGCCGGGCCGTCAGCTCCGTCAGCTCCGGCAGCAGTTGGGTGTGCCGGCCGAGCCGCAGGTCGGCGTCGATCCGCCGCTCGACGGTACCGAGGCGGCTCTCCTCCAGGCGCATGACCTCGATCCTGAGGACGGGCCCGACCCGGACATCGACCAGGGAAGGTCCCTGCCACAGCGTGAGCGCCTGCTGGAAACGGTCGGCCGCGACGGCGTCGTCACCGGCCTCGAAGGCCGACCGGCCCTCCGCGACCTTGCGCTCGTACGCGTGCACGTCGACGGTCTCGGAGGGGACTTCCAGTACGTATCCGCCGTGCCGGGTGGCGAGCACCTCCTTGGCCGCGCCGGGGGCGTCAGAGCTCATGGCGCGGCCGATGCGCCGGCGCAGCTGCAGGATGTAGGTCTGCAGGGTGGCCAGTGCGCTCTGTGGCGGCTTGGTTCCCCACAGTTCCTCCATGAGCGTGGGAACGGGCACCACCTGCCCGGGTCTGAGAGCGAGCAGTGACAGCATCTGCCGCGGTTTGGCGGCCGACGGGACGATCGATTCTCCGTTGACCTCGGCACCCAGGGCGCCCAAGACCTGTATCTTCACGTTCCCCCCGTTAACTCGTCGAGTTCCTCTCAGCGGTGCGAGTCCGCTGCCGCGCACCGCAGCCGCAACCGCGCCGACCCCCCTTTGACCGACCAGAACGCACGAAGCTCACCTCACGGAGTGGAACGCGTGGAGTCGTTCCGACATGACGTGACGCGGCCGCCCCCGGCCCTGGGTGTGCCACGCGCTCACCACCGCGCGTCCGGCGGCGGGCGCGTGCGTCGTGGGGGAGGAAAGCTCTGGGAGGGGAGTGGTCACTCAGCTCGCGGGAACAAGTCGCGCCTCGGTGGGGGATTCAGCCCCCGTGCCGGGCGAAGAGAACGAAGGGTTCGGCCGAACGGACCGGGCGGCACGGCGACCGTACGCCGGGGCGACGGCACATGGAAGGGCAGCTTCCGGGACAGCGACGCGCCGGTCGGCGGTGGCCGAGTGAGGATCCGGCGACTCGGCTGTCTCGGACATTGATCCTCCACGTATCCCGCGCCGATACCCGTGTGGGTCGGCCTGGATCATTCCGGTGCTGGGTACGTTGCTCAGTGTTGTTCACGGGACTTGGGTGCCACTGTCCATCGACTTGGCGCCGACTTGGCGGCGGCTGGGCAGGCATGTGGGAACGGTCGGTATCCGCTCACGCGTCGGGCAGCGGGCCCACGACGGGCGGCGGTTCGCGGCTCCGGGTACGCGGACGGCTCCTCGATCCGGTGCGTCCCTCGCGAGGCCGCTACCACGCGGGCGGCAGTTCCAGGGCTCCGGCCCCGGGCGCATGCCTCACTCCGCGCCGGAGAAGAGGTTCCCGCTCCGCGATCGCAGCGCGGCGGTACGGATGCGTCGCAGAAGATGGACCCGGCGCGACCGCCCCATCCTGTCATGCAGCACGTCGGCGGTCAGCGCGTGGGTGAAGAAGTACCAGCCCAGCCGCTGACGGTGCTCTGTGATCAGGCCCGCCGCGACGATGGTGTCGACGGCTTTGAGCGCCTCTCCGATCTCGATGGAGGAGGCTTCGGCCACGACGTCTATGGCGAAGCCGCGGCCGGCCACGGAGGCGACGGACAGCAACTCGTCGGCGGTCGGGCCCAGCCGTGCGACGCGTCCGAGCACCACCTCGCGTACCGGAGCCGGTACCGGCGCCGTGCGGGCGCTCGGGCGCTCCTCGCTGTCCAGGGCCTTGATCAGTTCGCGCAGGTAGAAGGGGTTGCCCCCCGAGCGGTGCCGCAGCTCCTCGGCGGTGGTTGCGCTCACCTCCCGACGGAGCGTCGCGCTCGCCAGAGCGCGCGTCTCCGCGGCGTTCAGGCCGGTCAGCTCCACTCGGGAGATCTCCGCGCGGGCGAGCGCGTCCGACGTCTCGGCCAGTGCCGCCGCCTCGCCAGGGCGGTACGACGCGGCCACCAACAGACGACTTGCCCGCACCGACTCGGCCAGGTGGGCCAGCAGCCGCAGGGAGCCAGGGTCCGCGCGATGCAGGTGATCGAGCACGATCACCAGCGGTGTGTCATGGGACGCTTCGGTCAGGTACTCCACGATCGCCTCGAACCGGCGCAGGGTGTCGGCGTCGGTGTCGGCGCCGTCCGGCGGCCGGCGCGTCTGCCCGCCGAGCACCTCGGCCACGGGTTCCGGTACCGGCAGGCGCGGGCAGCGGGCGCCCGCGGCTCCCAGCACCTGGCGCCAGGGCCATAACGGCGGTGTCGTGACGTGTCCTGGGCACGAACCCCACAGGGCAGGTGCTCCCGCTGCCGACTCGGCGAAGCGACGCAGCAGACGGGTCTTTCCGATACCCGGCTCACCGGAGACCGTCAGAACCCGCCCTCGGCCGACCGCCGCCGCTGCCGAGACCGCGGCCAGTTGCCGCAGTGTCCCCTCGCGGCCGACGAAGATCTCCTCGTCGTCGGCCGACGTGTGCCGCGGTGGCCCGGGCGTGCGGACGTGGACCCGCGGCGTGTCCGCGGGGGCGGCAGGTGCTGTCCGTGCCCGACCGGCCGGGAGTGGGCGCCAGTCGAGCCCCGGCGCGTGGCTGAGGATCTCGCGTTCGAGGTGCTGCAGCGCCGGCCTGGGGTCGATGCCCAGCTCCTCACCCAGCCGCCTCTGATTGGCCCGCAGCACCGCCAGTGCGTCGGCTTGTCTCCCGGCCCTGTACAGCGCCAGGCTGAGCAGTTCGCAACCGTACTCGCGCAGCGGATGGGCCTGGGTGAAGGCCTCCAGCTCGGCGACCGCCATCTCGTGGGCCCCTACGGCCAGCAGCGCCGCGCAGCGCCCCTCGACGGCCGACAGCCGCAGTTCCTCCAGCCGTGCCACTTCCGCCGCCACATGGACCGAGTGGGACACCTCCGTATAGGCCTCGCCGCGCCACAACGCCAACCCGGTCTCGAACTCGCTCAACGCCTCGTGTGCGTCACCCCGGTTCCACGCGTCCCACCCCGCTTTGGTGCGTCTCTCGAACCGCTGGACGTCCACCTGGACGACGTGGCCGTCCAGCAGGTAGCCCCGGTCGCTGGTTCGTAACACCTTCGTGGGCGTCCGTGGAGGCCGGTCCGGCTCCAGCGCCCTGCGGAGGTTGGCCACGTACGACTGCAGCGAGGCCGTCGCCGAGGGCGGCGGACCTTCCGGCCACAGCGTTTCGAGCATCACGTCCACCGGCACGGGGCGGCCGACCCGGCTGACCAGTAACGTGACCAGCTTCCGCTGTTTGGGCGCCCCCAGATCCACGGGCCCGCCGGTAACCATGGCCTCCAACGGGCCCAGAGCCCGGAAATGCGCCATGGGCGGGGCAATGCCATGCCTTTTCGAAGGCTGCGCCTCGTCGCTCTCTCGGAGTGGTTCCGACGGCATGTCGAACGATCTCGCAAAGAATCTCGCGTCAGTCATGTCGTGCTTCTTCCACGTCAGCGGCAGGGAAGGTGGAGCGACGAATCACCTCAACAAGGGTGATGCGAGAACCGGCGTGCCGAAGACCGTGGAACGAGGCAGCGGACGCGCGGTGCGACGCAGCCGTGAGGGGGGCGACGGAGCGCATGAACGCCCGTGCTGCGGCGCGCGGCCGGCTCAACGGCGGCTGTGCCGGGGGTTACCTCGGAGAAGCTGCGTCGCGTCGCGGAAACCATGCCTTCGATGCCATAGCTGAGGGGGGAACAGAGGGCACCGTGGTGTCTGCGCAGATGAATGGTACGTACATGGCCAGCTCGCTTCACGCATATCCCCCCGGCGGAGCGAAGGCAACCAACCGCGATTGCCGTCGGCTCCCACGCACGCTTGAGTATGTTTTCCGCACAGATCGGTGTCAAGGCTGGGCTTTGCAGGGTTCGGGCCATAATTTCTCGCTCACAAGACGGCCCACAGGAAGAGGAGCAGCCCGGCGACACCCGCCGAGGTGGCCCGGGGCGCCAAGAGCAATGAGCGGAAGTCGTCCACCGCCGGCCAAGGCGCGGCCGTCGCCTCAGAAGGCCTCTTCACGGGCTGGAACCTGCATGGTGGGCGGGGGTTCCGGAGGCGGTTCGACCAGCCCGGTGTGCGCGACGGCGTACTCACCGCGCGCCATCCGGTAACCGAGCTGGAAGCGGTGCTCGGCACCGTACTGCTCGCGCAGCGACGCGATGTGTCCCTGCACGGAACGCAGGCTCATGCCGAGGCGGCGTGCGATCGCCTTGTCGGAGCGGCCCTCGATCAGCAGCGCTTTGATGGCCCGGCGCACGTCGGGTATGACCTCGCGTGCGGCGTCCGCCGCCCGCACAGGGCGGAAAGGGAACTGCTCGGCCCGCACCCAGGCCCTGTCGTAGACGCCCGCGAGAAACGCGACGACGACGCCGTCCCTGATCAGCGCCGCGCTGTGCGGGTGTCCCGCACCGGGGATGAGGGCGACCTCGCCGTCGACGATGATCAGCCGCTCGAAGAACTCGGGAAGGGTGCGCACCTCCACCCTCCGGTGCCCCATGACCTGTTGGACGTACCTCTTCGCGGGCTCGGAGAAGCGGGCGCTGTGCTGGAAGAGCGTCCGCATGGTCACTCCGCGGGCCAGGGGATCGCGGACCGCCGCGCTGACCATGTCCAGCGTGGCCTCGGGGCGCGGTTCGTCGGGCTGGGCGGTGAGGATCTCCCGTCTCGCACGCCACAGCACCTCCCCGATCGCCGCCCGCACGGCTTCATACCCCTCGATGTGCCGGATCCGGCCTGGAACCGCGGCGTCACCTTCGGACAGGAGCAGCTGATCCGCGGTCTCGGTGGCGTACCGTTCGAGGCTGCTGAGGGTGTCGGCGATCTGCAGCAGGGACTTCAGTGGTGAGTCGGCGGCTGCCAGGGTGTCCCGGGCCGGTCCGCTGCCTGCGCTCATGACGCCGTCCTTCCCGTCGACTCGACCTGGCTGCCGCTGATCCGGGGCCGACCGGCCAGGGATGCCGGCCGAAGCAGGTGGGCACCGGCACGACCGGTGCGCGCGGGTGCGTGACGACGGGGCCGTCTTTCCCTCTCACCATGGGGCGGCGACGGTCTCGCACGTAATCTCGTCCCCAGCCGACGGCGGCGCACGCGCATAAGGTTCCCCCGTTCTCCCTGCCCGGCCCCCTTGCGACCGCCCACGGTGCGGCAGTCGGGCCCAGGCGCTTCGCGAGCGCACCGACAAGGACCGCGCCCTGTCAGATCCTTGGCGAACGCACCGGATGGCGCAACCACGAGCGCCGGTGACCCCAGTGATCCTCGCTCAATACTCTAGTGGCGTCGCCCGGCGCGGCGTGGGCCGAGGCGTGGCGCGCCGGAGCGCCCTGACCAACTCGCCCACCCCCGGATCGCGCAGCGCTCCGTAGTGGTCGGTCTCCAGTTGGACGATCGCCGGCGGTGCCGCCGTGTGGCCGGAGGCGCGCTCGAGGAAAGAGGGTGCGTCGTCACGCGCCCTGAACACCGTGACGGGTGCCGAGACCCGGCGCGCGTCAGGGGCGACGTGGTGGTGGGTGAACGGGTAGGTGCGGCAGACGACGGCCACCACGCGGCGGATCAGCCCGGGATCCAGCTGCGGGAACCGGCGGCCGATGAACCGTGCGAAGCTCTCCGCGTCGGTGGGCCGGTGAAGGCGCTCCTCCAGAGCCGGGCTGCGGATTGTGCCGGCGAAGACGGAGAAGAGAAGAGTGGTGAAAACGGGGTCGGCGAAGTCGGCCACCCCCGTGCCCTGTGCCGCCTGCCCCGTGCCGGTCCCCGCCGCGCCAGGTGCTGTCCGCAGGGCGTCTGCCACCCGTGGCGATCCGGGTGCCAGCAGGAAAAGCTGCTCCACGCGCTCGCCCGACTGCTCCAACTGCCACGCCGTCTCGAACGCGACCCGCGCGCCGAAGGAGTAGCCCCACAGGGTGTACGGCCCCTCCGGCTGGACGTGCCGCAGTGCTGCGACGTCGGCGGCGGCCATCTCCTCGATGGACGGCAGCGGTGACTCGCCCTCGTTGACGCCCTGCGACTGGATGCCGTAGACCGGTCGGTCCCCGGGGGCGCGGGCCGCGAGCAGCCGCAGGTTCATCGTGACACCGCCGAGCCCGGGCCAGCAGAACACCGGCGGCCCGCTGCCCTCGAACCGCAGTGGGGTGATCCGGGAGGCGACCACGGCGGCTCCGGCGCCCACCGCCTCGGCCAGCTTCGCCACCGTCGTCGCCTCGAAGAGCACCTGCAGCGGCATGTTGCAGCCGAACGCCTCGTTGATCTGCCTGACCAGGGCGACCGCGATCAGCGAGTCCCCGCCGAGCTGGAAGAAGTCGTCGTGCACGGAGACGAAGTCCCGCTTCAGGGCTGCTTTCCACAGGCCGCACAGCCGTGCTTCCGTCCGGTTGCGCGGCTCCACCAGCGGTCGGGTTCGGGCCGATACCTCCTCGACGTGCCCTTCGAGCGCCCTGGTGTCGAGCTTGCCGTTGGGGGAGTGCGGTAGCTCCGGGACGACCAGGATCCGGCTCGGCAGCATGTACTCGGGCAGGGACGAGACCAGGTCGTCCCTGATCAGCTCCTCGGGCCCCTTCATGTGCACCTGGTCCTCGTGCATGCCCTCGTGGCGGAGTTGTTCCTCGCTGATGGTGCCGCCGACGCTGAAGTACGACGCACCGGTGGGTCGACCGGCTTGCCGCAGTATCCGCGTCATGCGCCGGGCGGCGGGCAGGTCGTCACCGGAACGCGCGCTGTAGCCGGCGGGCATGAAGCCCAGGTGGCCGGCGTTCATCATCAGGCGTTGCAGCTCGCGGCCCAAATCGAGATAGCTCCACCGCTCCCTGCCCTGCTCGGCCGCACGGCTGACGAGGGTGACGCCGAACGCGGACCGGTCGTACACCGCCTGGTTGATGGCGACCACGTGCCGCTTGAGGACCAGCTCGTCGCTGATCAGGTGCAGGCGGCCTGTCCGGTACACATACTGGCCGCTGGGCAGGCCCGCCTCGCTGCCCGGATGGAACTGCACGTAGAGGTCGAGGGAGCGCCGCGCGGGTGTCCGGGCGTGCGCCTTCGTCCACGGCACCAGCTCGAAGGAGCCCAGATGATGATCCTCGTCGTCGCAGCCGAGGAGCCGGGGCAGGTCGCCGTCGTACTCCGCCTCCCCGAGGGCGAGGCCGTGGGCGGGCAGTACCTCGTCGAACAGGCCGGCCATGTGTCCGGCCTCGATCCCGAGGACCTCTCCGATGTTCTTCTTGTACACCGGCTCGATCGCGGCTCTGCGGCCGATGAAGTGCGCGCGCACCAGGGGGCGGTCCGCTTCCTCGCTGCGGTGGACCAGCACCAGCTCGCGATGGACCGGATGGTAGTAGTAGTGGCCCGCGGCCAGGCCGAAGACCCCGGAGAGCTCCAGGTACAGCTGCGTCGCGTAGAGGGATCCGGGCGAGGCGTACGCGTACTTGGGCAACAGCCGCTGCGGGCTGAGGTGCTGCCCGAAGTTGCCGAGTATGTCGCCCAGTTCGAGCAGCGTCAGCTCCTCGGGCCGACGCGATCCGCGGCCACGCGCCCGCCGCCCGATCGCGGCCACCACGTCCGCGGGCTCCAGCGGGCCGCCTTCGTAGAAGCGGTACGTCTTGCGGGCGAAGGCACGCTGCCGCTGCTCGCGGCCCGCGGTGGTACCGGGCAGCGGGACGGTGGGCCGCCCGGCCAGTTCGGCGGCGTCCCGTACACCCGGGTTCGACAGCTGAGCCTTGACCTGCAACTTGGACGACTTCGAGGCATGGTGTTCGCCGAACTCGCCCTGGTCCATCAACGCGGCTTCCCGGGGACTGAGTTCGACGCACGCCACCAGGTGCTGGGCGCCCGTGAGGGGATCGGTGCGCGGCAGCACGGCGGCGTTCCTCACCCAGTCGTGGGCCTCGATGGCCAGGCGGATTTCGTCCAGCTCGATGCGGAAGCCGCGCAGCTTGACCTGGTTGTCGGCGCGGCCCGCGAACTGGACGGTGCCGTCGGGGTTCCAGTAGGCCAGGTCACCGGTGCGGTACAGCCGCTCGTGGCCGCGTGCACCGTCCGCGGCGCCCGGCCGGGCTGCCGGGCTCGGCCGGAAGCGGTCCGCGGTGAGTTCGGGGCGGTGCAGGTAGCCGCGTGCCAGCTGCACACCGCTGATGTGCAGCTCTCCCGTCTCGCCCGGCGCCACGGGGCGGCCCTCGGCGTCCAGGATGTGGTAGCGCAGACCGGTCACGGGCGTGCCGATCGCGACGGCCTCCGGGCCCCCGTCGGGGGTGGCGGTGTCGAGGTCGAGGGTGGCGGGGTCGACGGTGTGGGCCGAGGTGTTGATGGTGCATTCGGTGGGTCCGTAGAGGTTCACCAGGGCGGCTCCCGGCAGCGCCACGGACAGCTTCCTCGCAAGCACACGGGACAGTGCCTCTCCGCCGCTGAAGAGGTGGGTGAGCGAGGTGCAGCGGCTCAGTTCGCCGGTGTCGAGGAGCGCCTGAAGCAGCGTCGGTACGCACTGCAGGGTCGTGACGGCGTGCCGGGTGACGGCCTCGACGAGGCGCACGGGGTCGCGGTGGACGCCGCCGGACCCGACCACGACCTGGCTGCCGCCGGCGCAGGCCAGGATCTCCCACTGTGCGGCGTCGAAACTGATCGGCGTCTTGTGCAGCACGGTCGCGCGCCGGTCGAGGGCGAAGGTGTCGGCGAGCCAGCGCATCTGGTGCGCGAGCGACCGGTGCTCGATCGCCACGCCCTTGGGCCTGCCCGTACTGCCCGAGGTGTGGATGACGTACGCCAGATCGGCGGGGCGCGGGCCACTCGGCAGCGCGGCGGCGTCCGCGCCCGACCTGCCCTTGATGAACTCCACGACGTCGTCGAGCGTGATGACGACGGTGTCCGCCGTGAGGAACGTCGCCAGCCGGTCGCGCAGGAAGTCCTGGGTGAGGACGACGCGCACGCGGGCGTCCTGTGCGATGAGGCGAACGCGCTCGGCCGGGTAGTCGGGGGAGAGGGGGAGATAGGCTCCGGCGGCCCGCAGAATCCCCCAGGCCCCGCTGATCAGATCCAGGGAGGGCTCGACGAAGAGCCCCACGCACGCATCCGGGCCGACGCCGAGGTGGTGCAGGTATCGCGCCACGTCGTCGGCCTGATCGGCCAGCTCCCGGAAGGTGAGCGACTCCCCCTCGTGGACCACGGCGATGTCGCCGGGACGGGCGAGAGCCTGGGCGCGGAGCAGCTCGGGCAGACATGTCTCGGCGGCGTCCTGGCGCTTCATCAACGTACCCCCGTACTCGGATGAGTCCTCGACCTCCGGCTCGAACGTACGGAGTCGCGTCAGGAGCGGCGCCGCTGGCGACCCCCGCAATCGATGCAGTGCGGCAACCCGAACC
The DNA here is from genome assembly GCF_003323715.1 of Streptomyces diacarni. GTDB lineage: Bacteria > Actinomycetota > Actinomycetes > Streptomycetales > Streptomycetaceae > Streptomyces > Streptomyces diacarni. The sequence continues at coordinate 103,130 of NZ_QOIN01000039.1, read as the reverse complement.
ATGGGCCACATGGTCTTCGGGCATGGAGGGCGGCAGATTCTGGACGGGCATGTGCCGGGGCGCGCGCGACTCGCGGCACGTGCCGGGCGGAACAGATGCGGAGGGCCCCGTGACCGAACCATCCACCGGCAGTGTCGTCGACTCGGTCGACGAACTCGTGGGGAACACTCCGATGCTGCGGCTGAGGCTCCCCGGGCTGTCCGACGACGCACGCGTGCTGGCCAAGCTGGAGTCGGCGAATCCGCTGTCCAGCATCAAGGACCGGGCCGCCGTGTTCATGCTGCGCGCCGCCGAGGAGAGCGGGGCGCTGCGACCCGGCGGCACGATCATCGAGTCCACCTCGGGAAACACCGGCATCGCCCTGGCGGCGCTGGCCGCGGCCCGCGGCTACGGCTGCCGGATCGTGCTGCCCGACAACGCCTCGCGGGAGCGCCTGCTGACCCTGCGCATGCTGGGCGCGGGGATCGAACTCACCGACCACGTACGGGGTTTCGCCGGCTGCGTGGAACGCGCCGAGGAACTGCAGGCAGAGACCCCCGGCTCCTGGTACGCCGCGCAGCACCTCAACCCCGACAACGTACGGGCCCACTACGAGACGACGGGTCCTGAGATCTGGCGGGACACCGGCGGCCGCGTCGACTACCTGGTGTGCACGGTGGGTACCGGTGGCACCCTGACCGGTGTCGCCCACTGCCTGCGGGAGCACAACCCCGAGCTGAAGGTCGTGGCCGTCGAGCCCGCAGGATCGCCCCTGCTGTCCGGCGGCGAGCCGGGACCGCACCGCATTCCCGGTCTCAACGGCGGATTCACCAGCCCGGTCACCGATCTCGCGGTCATCGACGAGGTGATCGCCGTCGAGGACAAGGACGCGGCGGCCACCACCCGCGCCCTCGCCGTCTCCGCGGGAGCGCTGGTCGGTGTCTCGTCGGGCGCCGCGGCCTACGGGTGCCTGGAGCTGGCACGCCGGTTGGACCTCACCGGTGCCACGGTCGTCACCGTCTTTCCCGACACCGGAGAGCGCTATCTCAGCTGGTGGCCCGAGGCTCAGGACGTGCCCGAGGCGCGCGCCGACGACACGGACCACCCCGCGCCACTCCCGGCCGGATGAACCGGGCGTGCGGCAGCGCACCGGGCGCGAACCGGTCACCCGCCCCCACACCACGCCTTCAGAGCCCGAGCACGGCCGCCCAGCCCGCACACCGGAACGGAGCGCAACCGACCCATGAATCCCGAGCGTTCGCTGCTGCTCGTCGGTGCCACTGACGAGACGGTGGCCAAGGCGAAGCAGCTGGGGCTGCACGTCGTGCTGCTGCAGCATCCCACCAAGACCAGTGCCGAACAGCAGCGCCTCGCCGACCACCTGGAGGTCGTCGACTACACCCGTTGGGACCTGGTGGAGCCGTTGGTCAAGCGGCTGTGGGACCGCCCCGGCTTCGCCGCGGCCACCTCGATCACCGAGCCGGGACTGGAGAACGCGGCCCGCATCAACGACCTGTTCGCCCTGGGCGGCACCGGCTACGAGGTGACCCGGCGCTTCCGCGACAAGGCGCTGATGCGCGCACATCTGGCCGGTCTCGACGCCGACGCCGTCCGCGCGCGGCCCCTGCGCGGACGCGAGGACCTGGACGCCTTCGGGGAGTCCTGCGGCTACCCGTTCATCGTCAAGCCGACCGACGCCACCGCTGGCATCGGCGTGTACCGCCTCGACGGGCCCGCCGACGCCGACCGGGTCTGGGCCGAGGTGCGGCGGCTGTCGGGCACCAGGACGGACCGGGTCTCGACGCTGCTGCTGCTCCGGGACTTCCTGATGGAGGAGTACCTCGAAGGGCCCGAGTACAGCGTGGAGTCCTTCAGCTGCGCCGGGCGGCACGTGGTCATCGCCGTCACCGAGAAGTTCACCGACCGTACCCACTTCGCCGAACTGGCACACGCTGTGCCGGCCAGGATCGGCACGGTGGTCGAGGAGGAGGTGCGCGCGGCCGTCACCGGATTCCTGGACCGGCTCGGCGTCAGGGACGGTGTCTGCCACACCGAGATCAGGATCGGCGCCCAGGGCCCCCGCGTCATCGAGAGCCACAACCGGATCGCCGGTGACGCCATCACCGACCTCGTCCACAGCGTCTACGGCATCGACACCATCACGCTCGCACTCGCCGCGTCCTTCGGCCTGGCCGAGCGGCTGCCCGACCGCCCCGAGGCGCACGGCGGTGCCGCCGTGCGCTCGGTGGTGGGCCGACCCGGCGACGTCGTGGACTCGATCGACGGCGTGGCCGAGGCACAGGCCCTGGCTGACGTGCTCGCGGTACGCATCAGCGCCAAGCCGGGAGAGACCGTACGTCCCCTGCGGGACAACTGGGACCGCCTCGGCCTGGTCGCCGTCACCGGAGCAGACACCACCGCGGCGCTCCGGCGCGGCGCCGCACTCGTCGGTGACGTGGTGAAGGTCCGTCTGAGGAGCCCCGAAGGGCGGCCAAGCCTGGCGAAGGCGGCTCCGGTGAGCGACGGGGCGGTGAGCCGGGCGTGAGTGTCCTCGTTCTGCACCGCAACCCGTTCGCCGCCTTCCCCTACCGCCGCTGGCTGAACGGCGAAGCCCCCGGGATCGAGGACCGCAGTCCGTACGAGGGCGACATCGTCGTCCTCGCCGCCCGCGACAAGATCGAGTCGGCCGGTGAGCAACTCCCCGGCGACACCGGCCACGACTTCACCCACCTCGAACTCTTCGACACCCTCGACGACGAGAGGGTGCGAAGCCGTGCGTTCGCCCTCGCGGAGAAGTACCGGATCACGCACGTCATCGCCCATCACGAGGCGGACCTGGCACTCGCCGCCGGGCTGCGTGAGCACCTCGGCCTCGACGGGGCGTGGAGTGCCGACATCGCGCCCTTCCGCGACAAGGCCCTGATGAAGCGGCTGGCCCAGCAGGCCGGGATCGAGGTGGCGCCGCACACCGTGCCCGTCACCGCCGAGCAAGCCCGCGACTTCGCCGCACGGTACGGGTTCCCCGTGGTGTTCAAGGACCGGTCGGGTTACAACTCCATCGGTCTGAACATCATCGCCGACGGGGAAGAGCTGGAGTCGCGGCTCGCACGCGACTACCGGGACGGCGCGCGGGACGACCTGCTCATCGAGGCTTTCGTGCCCGGGCGGATGTGCCATGTGGACGGCCTGGTCGCAGGCGGCCGCACGGTGGCGGCCTGGCCCTCCCAGTACCAGTACGACCTGGCCTCCTTCGGAACGGACCCGGGCCCGCGCGTCGACCTGACCCTGGAGCGGGACGACCCGCTCACCCCGCGGCTGCTCCGGCTGATCGAGCAGACCCTGGCAGGCCTGAAACCGGCAGGCTCCCGACTGGACACCCACGCCTTCCACGCGGAGGTCTTCCACACGCCCGACGACCGTCTGGTGCTGTGCGAGATCGCGGCGAGATCGGGCGGCGCCAAGATCCGCGAAGTCTTCGAGACCCTGTTCGGTATCCAGCTCGCCGCGCAGGTGACCCGCGCCGAGGCCGGCCTGTCGCTGCCGGCCGTCGACGGCGCCGTGGACGACAGCGGGCTGCTGCGGCCGCGCTGCATGTCGGGCCAGGTGCTCACGATGAAGCGCCCCGGACTGGTGCGCTCGCTGCCCGCCGTCCCCGACGACGCGTGGGTGAGAGGCTTCTGGCTCTTCGCCGAAGAGGGACAGGTGATCGCCCCGGCCTCCGGCTCCGCGGACTTCCTCATGGCGGCGGTGGGCTCGGCACCGACTCGCCGGGCATGCGAGCGCAGGCTGCGCGCCCTCGGCGACCGGGTTGCCGGACAGACGAAGATCGTGCCGCTCCGCGCCGAAGGGCCACCGCCGCAGCGCGAGCGGGGCACTCACAGGACGGAGGCGTCATGAGGGGGAAACTGTCGTCCGTCCTCACGTCCGTACGCGTGAAGTACATGGCGGGCATGGTCGTCGACGCGACCGGCAGCGGCATGTACCTGCCGCTGTCGCTGCTCTACTTCCACCACGTCACCGGCCTGCCGCTCACCCAGGTCGGCGCCATCGTGACGACCGCCGCGGTGATCGGCCTGGTGAGCAACCCGATCGCCGGCGTCCTCATCGACCGCTTCAGCGCCCGCGCCGTGCTGGTGGGCGGATACGTGCTGCGCGCCTCGGCGTTCTGTACCTACCCCCTGGTCGACAACGGCGTGGCCGTCTTCGCCGTGGTGCTGCCGGTCGCTCTCGGCGACACCTCCTACCCGCCGGCCATCCAGTCCTTCGTGGCGGAGATCGTGCAGGGCACCGCGCGGGACAAGCTGCTCGCCCTGCAACGCAGCCTGCGCAACGCGGGGCTGGGGGTGGGCGGTCTCCTCGCGGGCGCGGCCCTCGCCCTCGACGAGTCGGGGTTCTACGTCGTCGTGTTCGGCGCGGCCGCCGGATACCTGCTCTCCGCCGCGCTGCTCAGCACGATCCGCCCCAGCGCGCCGGCGCAGCAGCGCACCCGGGTCTCCCGCAAGGGCGGCTACCTGCTGGTGGCGCGGAACCGCCCGTTCCTGGGCCTCACCCTGCTGAACATCCCGACGGCCTTCGGATACACGGTGCTCTCCGTGGCGCTGCCGGTGTACGTCACCCGCGAACTCGACGCCCCCGTCTCGCTGGTGGGCGTCCTGTTCGCGGTCAACACGGTCGGCATCGCGGTGCTCCAGGTCCCGGTGACCCGGATACTGGTCAGGTACCGCAGAACCCGCGCCGTGGCACTGGGCGCGGGCGTCTTCGCGCTGTCCTTCGTCCTGTTCGCCGTGCTGGGCAGCGTGTCGACCGGGGCCGCGCTGATCGCCGGTGTGTTCACCGCGACCGGCGCCTTCACCGCGGGCGAACTGCTGCACGGCGCCACGGCCTCGGCACTGGTCGCACAGGCCGCGCCGGAGGAGACCCGCGGCCGCCACCTCGCGGTCTACCAGCTGTCGTGGGCGGTGCCGATCGCGCTGGCGCCGACCGTGCTCACGGCGCTGCTCTCGCTGTCGTCCCTCGCGATGTGGCTGCTCCTGGCGGCGGCCACGGCAGGCTCCGCGCTGGGCGTGCTGCGCCTCGAACGCGTACTGCCGCAGGCCGCGATCCACCCGGTGCGCCCGGTGGCGTCCGACGAAGAGCCGGCCGTTTCCCGGACCAGCTCCACAGGAAAGGTTGCGTGACCCGCATGGGGATCTCCAGTTGGCGCGTGCTCGGTGCGGAGGACCCCGAGTTCGCCCAGGAAGAAGCCGCAGGACAAAGCGGCCTCGTCAGTCAGCTGCGCCCGCTGATCGCGGAGCTGACCGCCCCGGGCGACCTGGTCTTCGACCCCTTCGCGGGGTGGGGCACCACGCTGGTGGCCTGCGCGGCCGAGGGGCGGCGCGGAGTCGGCATCGAGATCAACCCGGACCGCGCGCGGCAGGCACGGCAACGCGTCGCACGCCACCCGGAGCAGCGCATGCTCTGCGGCGACGCCCGCAAGCCGCCGCTCGACCCCGACAGCGTCGACCTGGTCCTGTGCGACCTGCCGTACTTCGGCACCGACCTGGACCAGACGGCGCCCGACCCGGGGCAGCTGTACGCGCTGCGCGACTACGACACCTACCTGGCGGCACTCGACGAGGCCTTCGCCGCCATCGCGGCGGTGATGCGGCCGGGCGCCCACGCGGTCATCGCCGTGCAGAACCGGCGGATCGCCGACCGGTTCGTCCCGCTGGCCTGGGACGCGGCGCGGGTACTCGGCCGCCACCTGACCCTGGGGGACGAGCGGGTCCACCTGTACGACTGGCCGGTCAAGGACGAGGACGACCCGATGCGCACGAACCGGTCGCACGAGTATCTGCTGATGGCCAGGAAGTGAGACGGCGCGACGCGGCGGGCGTCAGCCCGCCGCGTCGCCGCGCCCCTCGGGAACGGGCGACCCCGCCCGCCACAGCCGCAGTTTGTCGGGGTTGAGCACCGACCAGATCTGCGTGATCCGGTCGCCCGCGATGTCGAACGCCAGCACGGAGACGGGGGCGCCGTCCATCTTCGCGACCAGCCCCGGCTGACCGTTGACCGTGCTCTCCAGGAGCGTCAGGTCGGGCACCACGTCGATCCGGCCCGCGAAGAAGCGCGCGACCTCCTCGGCGCCTTCGACGGGGCGGAGCAGGGCCGGGACGAGGCCGCCACCGTCGCCGGTCGCCGTGGCCTCCGGAGCCAGCAGGCCGATGAGGGCGTCGATGTCCTTGGCCTCCCACGCCTGCTTGAACGCCCTGACGGTGTCGGCGCGCCGGGCGGCAGGGGCGGCGGGGGACTGCGAGGTGCGGATGCGGCGGCGCGCCGACGAGGCCAGCTGCCGGCAAGCCGTCGGCGTCCGGCCGACGATCGCGGCCACCTCGGCGAAGGAGTAGCGGAAGACGTCGTGCAGGATGAACGCGACACGCTCGGCCGGGGTCATCAGTTCGAGCACGACGAGGAAGGCCATGTTGACCGACTCGTCGAGGGTGACCCGGTCGGCCGGATCGGCCGTGGTGCCGCCGCTCCACCGCCCGCTGATCCACTCCGTGCCCGTGGGCAGCGGCTCCGGGACCCACTCGCCCACGTAGCGCTCCCGCCTGGCCCGCGCCGAGCCGAGCTGGTCGAGGCAGATGCGGCTGGCGACCGTTGTCAGCCAGCCACCGGGCGACTCGATGGCGTCCCGTTCCCGCGCCGACATGGCGTACCAGCGGGTGTAGGTCTCCTGTACGACGTCCTCGGCCTCCGTCAGCGAGCCGAGGAGCCGGTAGGTGAGGTTGATCAGCTGGTGCCGCTCGCTCATGATCGCGCTCAGACCCGGATCGGGTCGGTCACGCTCGGGCCCTGATGGGTTGGTCATGGTCCCGCCGGCTCCCTCGGTCGCTCCGTCCCCGCTGCTCAGCCCGATGAGACGCCCCGGCGGAAGACGAGGTGGGCGCGTCGCCTCACATTCCGCCCGGCTGCGTCGTCGTAACTGATGAAGGGAACACTATCCCGATGACGAGGAAAAGGAACCGATGTCGGAATCCGTGAACGTTTCGATCATTTACTACAGCAGCACGGGCAACGTGTACTCCATGGCGCAGGCGGCCGTCGAGGGCGCGGAGAAGGCCGGTGCGCAGGTCCGACTGCGCAAGGTCGCGGAAACGACTCCGCAGGAGGTCATCAACACCAGGGACGAGTGGGTCCAGCACCTCCAGGACACCGCGGACGTCGCCGAGGTGCACCTCGATGACGTGGAGTGGGCCGACGTGGTGCTCTTCGGCACCCCCACTCGTTTCGGCAACCCGGCCAGCCAGCTGCGCGTGTTCATGGAGACCACCGGACCCCTGTGGTTCCAGGGCAAGCTCGCGGGCAAGGTGTACTCGGCCTTCACCGCCTCCAACACCCCGCACGGCGGTCAGGAGTCCACCATCCTGGCACTGGCGAACACGTTCTACCACTGGGGCGGCGTCATCGTGCCCCCCGGCTACACCGACCCCATCCAGTTCCAGTCGGGCAACCCCTACGGCACCTCCCACGTGGCCGGGGAGGGCGCACCCGGGGACGTGACCCTGCAGGCGGCGCGCCACCAGGCCCGCCGCGCCGTCGAGATCGCGGCCGCGATCAAGGCGGGGTCCACCGCCTGATCTCCCGGCGGCACTTCCGGGGCGGACATGGTTCGCTCACGTCCCCACGGAAGACCGGGCAGGGTTCCTGACGCCCTGCCCGGCGCGCCGATCCGGGGACGGTGATGCCGGCGCGCGCCGACCGCTGCGAGCGCTTGCCGTCGCCGACTGTCCACCGCCGCCGGTTTTCCGCCGTCGGCGGCTGCCGTCGTCGGCGGCTGTCGGCGGCGGCGCTTCGGTGCCGGGGACGTGTGCCGGCTGTGTCCGCCGGTGTGCCGCGCCCGAACGTGTGGTAACTGCACCGAGGCTCGCGCTCCCTCGGTCTCCTGCCGGAGCGCAACCCACGCCAGGGAAGGGAGGCATGCGGGCAGGCACTCATGCCCCAACGGCATGAACAGCAGCGTTCTCGTCTTTGCCCGTGCGGGTCGCGCCCAGCAGGATGCCGCGCATGCGATCGATGAAGAAGCGGGCCACGCTGCTCGCGGTGCCCGTGCTCGTGGCCGGTCTGATCAGCGGATGCGGTGAGGAGCGCCCCACCACCGCCGAGTCGTCGGCGGGGGCCTCCGCGGCACCGTCCGCCTCCGCGGGGGCGAGCACCCCGGCACGCGTCACCAAAGCGCTGGCGGCACTGGAGAAGCGGCACGACCGCAGACTCGGCCTGTACATGAGGGACACCGGCTCCGGCCGTACGGTGGCATACCACGCCGATGAGCGATTCGGGTTCTGTTCCACGGCCAAGGTCCTCCAGGCTGCGGCGCTGCTGGAGCACGCCGATGACGCGGAACTGAACCGGGTGATCACATACGAGCGCGACGACCTGCAGGACTACGCGCCGATCACCAGGAAACACCCGGACACCGGGATGTCGGTGCGCGCCTTGCTGAAGGCCGCACTCCAGTACAGCGACAACACCGCCGCGAACCTGCTCTTCGAGCAACTCGGCGGCCCCGCGGGGCTGCAGCGGAAGATGCGCGGCCTGGGCGACAGGACCAGCGTGTTCGACCGCATCGAGCCGGACCTCAACGACACGCCGCCCGGCACCACGCGCGACACCAGCACACCCCGTGCGCTGGGCCAGGACCTGCGTCGCTTCCTGCTCGACGACGCCCTGGCCCCGGACCGGCGCGAGCTGCTGGCGACCTGGATGCGCGGCAACACCACAGGCGACGACCTCATCCGTGCCGGCGTTCCCTCCGATTGGAAGGTCGCGGACAAGACGGGATCCGGCCTCACCCACGGCACGCAGAACGACATCGCGGTGGCCTGGCGCCCGCACGGAGCACCGGTGATCATCGCGCTGATGTCCCGCGGCGACGACGAGGACTCAGCGTCGGACAAGGCCCTCTTGGCGGAGGCCACCAAGGCGGCGCTCCCCGGTCTCGTGCGCTGAGAGCACCGGCCGCCCGCCTGGCCGGCGGGGGGCAGCGCCTTACTCGTCCCCGCGCGTCAGGCAGTCGTAGGCGTACTCGGCCGTCCCGTCTCCTGCCCAGCGCACGGTGCTCGTGCCGTGCGCGGGGATCGACACGCACTGGGGGCTCGTGCCGGAGGTCAACTGGACGGAACCGCTGACCTCCACACCGCAGTCGTTGCGCAGGGAGGCCCAGCCAGGGCCCTGGCCGATCAGCTCGGAGCAGGCGCCGAGGACGTGGGGCGCGCCCGTCCCGGCAGCCGGCCCGACCGCTGCGGCGGCGTGAGCGGGTACGACGATCAACGCGGCGCCGGCCGCCAGTACGCCCGCGGCGCGCGGCAGTCGAAACATGGGTCCTCCCCGTCAGCAGTGCGGCAGCAGGCGTCCTCGACCGGCCCGCACCCCCGGACACGCCCTCACCGGCGGCCCTCCGACCGCGGCACACATTTGCGGTACGGCATCGGTCACCTGGTCCCGATCTTTGCCCACCACACACCCCACCGCAAGCCCCGCCCCGCCACTCGCGTCGCTCAACACGCCGTGCGGCGGTCCCCGTTGAGGGGGCGCCATGTCTCCGCCCCCTGCACAGGGACGCGCTCTCCGCGGCCGGGGCGGGAAGGGCATCAGCGAGTGCCGCACCTCGCCCGGCACGCCCGGTCTCCTACGCGACGACGTCCAGCGACGGTGCGCCGACGGCGAAGGCCCGGTCGATCAGCGCGGCGGGGTCCTCGGCGCCGCCACTGTCCCCCCCCCCGCGGGGAACTGCGGGATACCGGGGCGCGAGGCCGACACCCCTGTGCCCGTACTCAGGCCGCGAGCACGCCGCAGCCCAGGACGAGGAGCGCGGCGACCTTGGCCACCTCGCACGCCACGTAGACGAGGTGGGCGTGGGAGCGCGGGAGGGTTTCCCCCGCGAGCACCCTGTCGGACCGGCGGCTGAGGCGGGGCCGGACCACGGCGAGTTGCACGACCAGCACGGCGGCGGCCGCCGCGGTCGCTACGCCCGCCGTCACGGAGGCTTCACCGGTCGCGATCGCCGCGATCACGACGAGGGCCAGGACGACCTCCACCACGTTGAGGGCGCGGAAGACGAGCCGGCCGATGCCCAGCCCGACGGGCACGGTCACGCCGGGGGCCCGGAACTTCAACGGGGCCTCCAGGAAGGAGATCGCCAGCACCATCCCGAGCCAGAGAAAGGTGACCGCGGTGACCACAGCGGCTGACGTGGAGTCCATCGGTGTTCGCCGTCCTTCGGTCAGGGGTGGGTTTCCGGGAGGTCGCCGGCGCGTCCGAGCGGGTGGGGGAGCGTCCGGTTCGCGTACGTCGGGGGCTTCACCTGCGTCGTGGGTGTCGTGGGCTTCACGTGCGCCGCCCAACTCATGTGCACCGCACGGCTCGTGCGCCCCGTCGACCTCGCGCGCGTCGTCCCATTCATGTGCGTCGTCTGGTGCACGTGCGCGTGGGGCCGCTCGACGGGTCCGCGCACGTACGTCATGAGGATCGGCCGACCAGCCCGACGAGCACCGGCCCCGCGGGCGGAGCCACCAGGTCGGCGACGGTGAGCGGTTCGAGGGAGGAGTAGAACGCCTCCTGTGCGTCGCGCAGCGCACGGCGGAGACGGCACGCGCCGTGAAGGGGGCACGGCTGCTCACCTTCGCAGGAGACGACCTCGCCCTCGCCCTCCAGCTCCCGCACCAGCCAGCCGACGGAAACGCGTCGTCCGAGCCCGGTCAACTCCAGTCCGCCGCCGCGGCCCCGGCGGGCCTCGACCACGCCGAGGTGCTGCAACCTGGTGACCGCCTTCGCCATGTGCGTGTACGGCACGCTCATCATCTCGGCCACGTCGCGGGTGGCCAGGGACCCGCCCTGCTCGTTGACCGCCAGGCGCATCACGGCACGCAACGCCAGGTCGGTGAATCTCGTCAGCCGCACGCGAGGACGTTAGCAAATACGCATGCTAGATTCCTATTAAAGGCGAGCCGTCGACCGCGTGGGCTTCGTCACGCCCGCCGGATCCGCGACCCGCCCCTCCCCGCGTAGCCACAGGGGCGGTGAGGGACCCCCCACAGCACAGACATCGGACGGTGACACCTCATGGCGGATGCAGACACGGGCCCCCACCCCTCGAACGTCCCGGTGCCGATGCCGCTGTGCGACGTCGTCGCGCTCGCCGCCGAGGAGGACGCAGGGGCCGGGGCGGTGTGGCGGCTGACGGAACCGGGGCGCCAACTGGACGCCAACCTCGTGCACGTACCGGCCGGCAGGCACATCGAGACCCACGTCGAACCGGATCTGGACGTGCTCCTCCTCGTCGTGCGCGGGAGCGGCACTCTCGGCACAGCGCAAGATCCCCGGCCCCTGCGCGAGGGCGGCCTGATCTGGCTTCCCCACGGCTCCAGCCGCAGCGTCACCGCAGGCGAGGACGGCATGTCCTACCTGACGGTGCATCGCCGCCGTCCGGGTATGCGGATCCGCCGGCACGCCGGTGACTCCTCATCGGGCACGGCGCCGCGTTAGGCACTGTCCGGCGGGCCGCTACCCGCCTGGAGCGGGCTGAAGGTGCGGCGTAAGACCGGAGGAGCCGCGAGGCCCACCGAGTTGCCTTTGCGGCCGGCCGGGCCTGCCTCGGGGGCGGCCATGAGGGAGACGCCGCTGCCGGGGTGCGTGGTCAGGCACAGCGACGCCCTCGAGGGGCAGTTGGATCCGGAGCAGCCCGGCGGACGGACCTTCGAGGGCGTCGCCCTCCGTGTCGCCCAGCGCGTCCTCGCCATGGCCGGTGCCATCTGGCGGCAACCACAAGGCCGGCGCCTTGGGCACGCGGTCGCTGGTCGCATCCGACCACTGCTGACGGCGGACTTGTTCGGCTAGGGAGAAGGGGTCCACCGCGGGGCGGTCTCGTCCCATTCCTTTTCCCACGCGGCCAGGTTGCGGCGCTGGACGCCGCGGTCGATCAGCGTGTGGACCGCGGCGGCGGCGAGAGGGACGGGCGCGGCTGCGAGCAGCGCTCGGGCGAGTACGCGCCGGTGGATGTGCGCGCGGGTCATGGGCGGGTCGGCGACTGATCCGTCCTCGTCCACCCAGATCCGTACCCGGGCGCCTGCCGGGAGGCCGGGGCTCACCTCGGCCTGCCCGGTGCGCTGCTCCCCACCGGGTTCGGCGTACCGCACGGTGACCGTGTACCGGGTCTCCTTCTCCTCGTCCGACCCCGGTTCCGGGTGCACCGGCGCGTCGTGGACGAGGACCGCGGGCGTCAGGTGGCGGGAGCGTGCCTGTGCCTCCGCCGTGTGCCGCAGTTGCTGGTGCGCCGCGCGGCCGGCCAGGAGGACAGTGGCTGCGGTGGCCGACAGCGTGACCAGCAACAGACCCAGCCCGATCCAGGCCTGCAGCCGGTCGGTGGGGCGCCGCAGCGGGTTGCGCCGCCACCTCCAGCCCATGGTGCGGCGCGGTGGGGGAGGAGGCTGGGCGAACGGGATTTCGCCGGTCATCTCAGGGCCCTCCTGGTGGGGAGCAGGTCGTCGGGGGGGCGGGTGCGGGGGTGTGAGACGGGGTTTGGGCGACGCCTCGACGCACGGAGCCGACCCTCCCGCCAGCCTGGCCGACCCGGGCGGAAACGCCCATGGAGCGCAGCGCCCATATCCGCGGAGGGGAGGCACCCATCGGTCCGCCCTCGTCCGAGGGGCGTCCGCGGTCTCGGTACGGCCTGGCATGATCGAGGGATGCCAGAACGAATGGTCGCGGCCTGTGACGGTGCCGCCAAGATCAATCCGGGCCCCGCGGGCTGGGCCTGGGTGCTCGCCGACTCCGCGGGTGCCCCGCAGCGCTGGGAGTCGGGCCCGCTGGGCCGTACGACGAACAACGTGGCCGAGCTCACCGCGCTCGCGGAGCTCTTGGAGGCCACCGACCCCGCGGTGCCGCTGGAGGTCCGGATGGACTCGCAGTACGCGATGAACGCGGTCACCAAGTGGATCGCGGGGTGGAAACGCAACGGCTGGCTGACCGCGTCGAAGAAGCCGGTGGCCAACAAGGACCTGGTCGTCCTTATCGACGCCCTCCTCGAAGGCCGCGACGTGGTCTTCGAGCACGTCCTGGCCCACCAGGTGAACGGCGATCCGCTCAACGCGATCGCGGACGCCGCCGCCAGCACCGCGGCCACCGAGCAGGCCCCCGCCGGTACGGCGCACGGCGCCACCGCCGTCCCGCAGCCGAGCCCCGCGACCGAGGACAAGCCGCGCGCGGCGCGCTCGCGCAAGGCGCGGACGTCCCGCGGGCCTGGCGGCGGCAAAGCGGGGCCGGTGATCAAGGCCAAGTTCGCCGGTCGTTGCGGCCACTGCAAGTCCCGCTACGAGGTGGGCGAGGAGATCGGCAGGACCGCTTCGGGCTGGGGCCACCGGGCCTGCCGCGACGGCGCCCCCGTGTAGCGGTGGCGCAGGCGGGGTGAGGGCGTGGGCGGCGGTGGCCGGTCGGGGCCGTGTCCGGGCGGGCCCGCCGCCTTCGGCACGGGTCCGCGGGGAGGCAGCCCCGGCCCGTCGGGCGCCCTCCTCAGCGCTCCACGAGGAGAGCCGCCGGGATCATGAGGTTGATGCTGGGTTCGTACTCGATTCGCTGGTCCGGCACGAGGCGCAGACCGGGGTGCCGCCGCATCAGCAGATCGATGCCGACCCGCGCGACGGTCCGGGCGAGGTAGGAGCCGAGGCAGTAGTGAAGCCCCTGGGAGAAGTGGAGGCTGCCGGCGAGATTCGTCCGGGAGGGGTCGAACACCGCGGGGTCGGGGAACCGGCTCTCGTCGTAGTCCGCGGACGACACCATGGCCCAGATGACCGATCCTGCGGGAATGCGCGTGCCGGCCACGTCCACCTCGGCCGTGGTCGTCCTGAAGACACCGAGTCCGATACCTGAGCGCCTGAGCGCCTCGTTGAAGGCGCTGTCGAACAGGGACGGGTCGGCCCGGACGCTCTCCCAGTGCCGTGGGTCGCGCAGCAGCTCACGACAGAGGTTGACGATGACGAAACCGGCCGGGCGGATCCCCGCCGCGAGGACGTCGAAACTGATCAGGCTGATGAGTTCCGCGTCGGTGTAGTCGGCTTCCCCCTTCGCCACGAGCTGGAGGAGGTGGCTGATCAGGCCGTCTCGCGGGGTCCTCCGGCACTGGTCGATGACCTCGGCGAGGTAGGCCTCGAGTTCCTGTACGTCCTGCGCGTAGCCCGGCTGCCGCTCGACCGGCGGATCACCGAAGAAGAAGCCGTTGACCGCTTCGTGGTATCGCATGATCCTGCCGTGGTCGGCCGGAGGGAGGCCCGCGAGATCGATGATCACCCGGCTGGCGACGGGCCGCGCGAACGACTCGACGAGGTCGAAGGGAGAGCCCTCGGGTATCTCGTCGAGGCAGCGGGTCATGATGTCACGTATGCGGCTCTCGCGACGGATCATGGCCTTGGCGGAGAAGTACTTCGCCACCGGGCCGCGCAGGCGATCGTGCGCGGGGCGGCCGTCGAAGGCCAGATTGGGTGCGGCGAAGGTGTGTGTCCTCTCCAGCACGGTGCGGATCCCGTCGGGGAAACTCGAGAGGATGATCGGCCTGGTGGAGGACGAGAAGCGGTCCGCGTCCTTGAGTATCGCCAGGACGTCGTCGTACCGGGAGACGATCCACATGTGGAACGGCTCGCTGTAAAAGACGGGGGACATCTCGCGTGCCGTCTCGAACTGCTGGTAGAGGTCGGCGAAGCCGGGTGTGGCGAACGGATTGAAGCCTGCCCCGTTCGGACCGAACGGGCAGCCTCCGGCGGGGGGTGGGGAGCCGGTGTCCATGGCGGCTCCCTCGTTCTCGGACATGGTGTTCCTCTCCAATGAGCCGTTCGGCACCGCCCCTGGCCTGTCTCGAAGCGGTGCGGTGAGCACGCGGTGGTCAGCCGAAGATCTCGGCGAACCTCTCCTCCCACTCCGGTTGCTGCGCGGCCTTGACGCTTTCCGGGATGTGCAGGATCCCGTGGAAGTCGTCGGCGTGCGCGGGAAGATCGGGGCGTCGCAGCATCTCGGGGACACCGGCGGCCGGGTGCACGGGCATGACTCCGAGCTGTCGGCACCAGTCCTGTTGCACGTCCGGGCGCAGAGCGAAGGCGATGTACCGCATGGCGACGTCGCGTACGGTGTCCGGGACTCCGCGCGGAACCCACAGCGCGTCGGTGGTGTCCGCGGTCCCCTCGGCCGGCACGCACCATCCGACGGGCAGGTCGGACTGGAAGGCGAGGACGTTGGGCAGAGCGCGGAAACACAGGTCGAGGTGGCGGGCGCGCAACCGCTCCTCCATGCCGATGCTGTACTCGAGCTCGGTGACCTGAGGACGAAGACGCCGCAGGAAACTCCAGCACGCCTCCATGTCCGCCGGGATGTCCTCGACGCGTCCGCCTTGCAGCGTCTGGGCGAGGGCGTGCAGGCCGTTTCCGTGCGGGTAGAGGGCGATTCTGCCGCGGTGCCGTTCGTCGAAGAGGATGTGCCAGGAGCGCGGCTCCCCTTCGGGGAAGGCGTCCTCGTGGTAGCCCAGCACGTAGTACACGACGTAGGGGTGGACCACCGACCGTGCCGGGGCACCGTCGGGCCGGGCCCGGCCCCTGAGCGCGTCCAGGACCGGCATACGGGCACGGTCCAGGGGCACGCAGTGGCCGGCGAGCGCGGCGTTGAGCGCGGGCACCGAGTTGGACCAGACGACGTCGATCGGCGGGCGCCGCCCGGTGTGCAGGGCATCCAGCAAGGAAGGCGCCAGTGCGAGCCCGACGTGCCGTTCGTGCTGCACCCGTACACCGGTGGCTCGCTCGAAGGGGCGTGAGACGGCGCCGCGCAGGGCGCTGCCCCACCGGCCGCCCCAGGTCTGCACGCGCAGGACCGCGTCCCGGGCGTCGGATGCCGCGCGCACGGTCACGCACCTCGCTCGGGCCGGGAGTCGGGCAGCAGGGCGAGCAGACCGCCCGCCTGCCAGATGCGCTGGACGAACCCTCCGGGCGGATCCAGCGGGATCTCCTCACCCTCCTCGGTCGTCATCCGTGCCTGCTCCGGGTCGACGTTCACCACCTGGCCGGGGCGCAGCGCCTGAAGGTCCCGCGCGCGGGCAAGGGTCAGGCAGGGGATGCCGTTGTTCGTGCAGTTGCGGAAGAAGATCCGGGCGAAGTCGAGCGCGATGAGGGCACCGATCCCGTTCAGCTTGAGCGACCTGACCGACGTCTCGCGGCTGGAGCCGCAGCCGAAGTTGTGCCCGCCGACGAGCACGTCCCCCGGGCGGAGACGGGGCTGGATCCCGGGGTCGAGGCCGTGGAAGAGCCCGGCCCTCACCTTCTCCTCGTCGAGGCTGAAGAACTGCGGAGGGTGGATCACATCGGTGTTGAGGTCGTCGCCGAACAGCCATACCCGGCCCGTGATCGTGGTCATGATCCGGCGCTCCCCGCCTCGTACAGATCGGGACCGATGTGCCCGGCGCGCGCCGCGCGCGCCACGGTGCGGGCGCTCGCCAGGTAGGTGCGGCTCTCCCAGTGGCCCATGCGGCCGCGGAAGTTGCGGTTCGAGGTGGAGACGCACACGTCGTCGGCGCCCAGCACACCTTTGTCGATGCCCCCGCACGGGCCGCAGCTCGAATGGTTGAAGACGGCGCCCGCGTCCGTCAGCGTGGTCACGTATCCCGCCCGCAGCGCCTGCTGGAAGACGTGCACCGAGGCGGGTATGACGACGAAGCGGACGTCGGGGTGCACGGTCTCGCCGTCGAGCTCCTCGGCCGCGTCGCGGATGTCGGTGATGCGGCCGCTGGAGCAGGACCCCAGAAAGGCGACCGACACGGGCCTCGTTTCGACGTCCTGGACAGACACCACGTTCCCGGGCGACCACGGTTTCGCGATCCGGGGGGTCAGGGCGGACAGATCGACGTCCACGGCGCGTTCGTACGGTGCGTCGGGATCCGGCGCGAGGAGGGCGGGCCGGTGGCCGTCCCGTGCGGCGCAGTACTCGGCCGTCACGTCGTCGGGCACGAAGACGCCGAACTTGGCGCCGAGTTCCACCGCCATGTTGGAGATCGCGAAGCGGTCGTCCTGCCCGAGAGGACGGTCCGCGAGGTCGTGGAACTCCAGGGAACGGTACCGCGCGCCGCTCTCCCCCAGCAGGCGCAGCAGTTCCAGGACGACGTCCCGCCCGTTGCAGAACTTGCCGAGCGCGCCGTGGAAGTTGACCCGCACGGTGGCGGGGCGCTGCATCCACGTCGTCCCGGTGGCGAGGGCGTAGAGGATGTCGGTGGAGCCCATGCCCGTCGCACACGCGCCGAGGCCGCCTGCCATCACCGTGTGGCTGTCGGCCCCGACGATCAGGCTGCCGGGTGTGCACAGCGGGTTCTCCACGAGCAGCTGATGGCAGATGCCGCGATCCAGCATGAGGTGGGTGACGTCCCGCTTCCGGGCGAAGCGCAGGAAGGTGTTGGAGATGTCGGCGCGCTCGATGGTCGCCGGCGGGGAGAAGTGGTCGTTGGTGAAGATGACCCGCTCGGGGTCCCAGATCTTCAGGCCGCGGCGCTCGAACTCGTCCACCAGCAGCGCGATGGTGGCGTCGTGGCCGAGGAGTGCGTCCACCCGCACCTCGCGGTAGGCCCCGGTGTCAGCGGGGTCGACGGTGTGCGCGTCGATGATCTTGTCGCTGATGGTGCGGCCGCCGGCGTTCACCGTTCCACCTGCCCCTCCGACGGCCGGTGGCCGCGGTAGCGCTCGACCAGCGCCGCCGCGTCGTACCCCGACAGCAGCGTGCGGTACACCGCCTGGAGGTCGGCGTGGGCCTGCCGGTGCGCGGCCTTGTCCCGCCGCTCGACCGCGTCCCTGACCTCGCCGAGGGCGCGCGCCACCAGAGCGTCGTCACATGGCACGCCGGCACAGGTGAGGAGGTGGCGTACCAGCGAGGTGCCGCTGTGTTTGCCCAGCACGAACTCGCTGCTGCGCCCCGCCCAGGCGGCCGGCAGGAACTCGTAGCTGCGGCTGTCCTTGAGCATCGCGTCGACGTGCACTCCTGACTCGTGCCGGAAGACGTTGAACCCGGTCACCGGCTTGATGGGGCTCGTGGCCACTCCGCTCGCCCGTTCCACGTCGGCGGCGAGCGAGGGCAGCGCCAACGGGTCGACGCCGTGCTCGACCCCGTACAGGTGGGTCAGGCCGGCCACACACTCGGCCAGGTCGGCGTTGCCGGCGCGTTCGCCGAGCCCGTTGACCGTACAGGTGATCGCCTTCGCCCCCGCACCGACCGCCGCGAGGGTGTTCGCCGCCGCCAGCCCGAAGTCGTTGTGGTTGTGGGTGCACAGCGTCGTCCCGGGGCCGAGGGCGTCCGTGAGGGAGCGGATCAGTTGGTGCATCCCGGCCGGGTGGGCGCATCCGGTGGTGTCGGCCAGCACCAGACGGCGCAGCGGGACGTGCCGGCGCAGCTCCTCGGCCGTGTCGATCAGCGTCCGCGGATCGGAGCGCGTCGCGTCCTCGAAGACCAGGTTGACGGCCAGACCGCGAGCGGCGGCCGCCTCCGCCCCCGACCTGAAGACGGTCGTGGCCCGGTCGCGGGTGATACCGAGGGTCTCCTTGAGCCGCAGGTCGCTGGTCGGCATGAACAGGAACACCTCGTCCGCATGGGATTTCGCCGCGGCGGCGACATCCTGTGCCAGGGGACGGGCGGTCGCCGCGATCGATGCGCTGAGCCCGAGCTCGTGCAGGGCCTGCAGGGCTTCCAGCTCGCTGCCGGACGAGGCGGGGAAGCCCGCGTCGAGGGCCGAGACGCCCGCCTTTGACAGGGCCGTGGCCAGCCGCAGCTTCTCCTCGGTCGTGAACCAGACGCCGGGTGCCTGCTCACCGTCGCGCAGTGTGCAGTCGATGACCTCCACCGAAGCCGGCAGGTGCGGGTGGAGCTCTTTCGCCTTGAGTGTGGTTTCCGTCATGCTTGCGTCACTTCATCCTTCGCTGGGGTCTTCACGCGGTGCCGCGCTTGCGGGTGCATCTCGATGTCGCACCAACGCAGCAGCAGGGACAGGCAGGGCATGCCGTCGTGTCTCCAGACGACGCTCGGTCCCGCCATCCGTCCCGGTTCGCTGATCCTGCTGGCGCCGAGCCGCCCGAGTGCGGACGCCAACGTCCAAAACCGGTCCCCGCTCGCGCCGAGTCCGATGTTCTGCAGCCGGTCGGCGAGGGGGCGCAGCTCGCTCAGGATGTGCCGCGTGTCGCGCACCGGCACCACGCCGACCGTACGGTTTCCCGCGCCCTGGACGGAGAGCAGGTCCGGGGCGAGGGTGACCGTCCAGTCCAGGCCCGCCGAGCGCCAGAAGCCGCCCCCGGGACTGCTCGCCGCTGCCCATGCCATGTTCGCCCGGCGCAGCTGCAGAGCCGCCGCGTCCGTCGAGGACAGCAGCCCCAGCGGGCAGTCCGCCGCGTACTCGGCCATCGCGCGCGCCAGCGCCTCGGCGACGTCCCGCGGGCTCGGGTCGCGGCTTTCCACAAGGTAGGCCAGGGGGGCCACGCAGGCGTGCTGGTTGAAGGTGGACACGTCCTCGGCGACGCGCCCGGCCACCTCGCGCAGTCCGACATCGGCGAGGTAGTCGCCGGTGAGCACACCCACCGAGACCTTGTGGCCGTGCTCGACGTAGCGCTGGTGCGGCCGCAGGTGGGCACGGACGGCCGCGCACGCGTCGTCGCCGCCGTAGGCGATCACGGCGTCGGCCTGCTCCATCGCGCCGCGCAGCGTGGCCGTGTCCTGGCTCGGCCAGTAGGTGACGACCACGGCGTCGGCCAGCGCGGGGTCCACTTCCGCGAGGGAGCGCAGGAAGTGCACGGCGAAGGTGGGCTCGCCGCTGGCGACCTTGAGGATCACCGCCGACTTGACCAGCAGGGCGCGCACGAGGGAAAGCGCAGGCAGCCCGGGAACGTTGCCGCTGCACACCGCCGTGGTCACCCGCGGTCCCAGCGCCATGGTGTGTCCGCCGAGCTCTCGGTCTGCGGTGAACCCGTCCAGAACACCCGGGTCGCCGAGTTCCCGACGAAGGACGCGGTACAGCGTCTTCGCGCGGTAGTTGGACAGCTCGACGTCGAGACCGTGGTCCACCGCCTGCGCCGAGAACCCCGTCGCGGCGACGATGTCGGCCCGGGCCCGCACCCGGTGGGCGAAGCCGTGGTCCGCCCACCGGGAACACGTGCGGTCGAACGCTTCGACGATCCGGTCCACCGGCATCGCGCGCAGCGACTCGTGGGCCGCGCGCAGCCCCTCTCCCAAGCCCGGCCACTGCCCAGGAGCGGGCCGCAGACCGTAGTACCGCCCGTCCGGGGCGTCGCCGCCGACGGACGCACGCTCCAGGCTGCCGGGATCGGCCCACGACGGCAGCCACGACACGCAACGCGGCTCAGCCATGATCGTTCCGCTCCGCCGTGACCTGGTCGAGAGCCAGTGAGCAGCCCCGCTGACGCGCCTTGGCCACGCGGCCCGTGACCGCCACCCCCGCCGGGTGCGCGAGGCCCCAGTCTCCCGTGAGCAGCGCGCAGGGCCGGTCCAGCACGCACAGATCGACCACCTCCAGCAGCCCGGCGCCGCGTTCGAGGAGGCTGAGATCATCCGGCGCGCGCACCTGTGCCCGCACGAACGGTTCGGACGCTTTGGGCCGCTCGCCCAGTGGACCGACGGCCGTGTCCCACCCGTCGTAGAGCTGACTGGCCAGCTCCGTCATGCCGAACAGGTTGCAGTGGCCCCGCGGCTCGATTCCGAACACCCGCGCGGCCATGGCCCGTGTCTCCTCCACGCTCACCCGCCGGTCCCGCTTGTGGCCGCCGGCGTCCACCAGGCGCGAACCGGAAGGCAGCCGCCAGGACTCTCCCTCTTCCCGCAACGACTGGCACAGGTTGACGAAGACCGATGTCGCACCGATGAGCACCACGGGACGTTCCTCCGCCACCGCGTGCCCGAGCAGCCGGCGCAAGGCGTGCCGGTCCACCCCGGAACCGTCCAGCACGCAGGAGCTGAGCCGCGCGTGTCCGAACCGGCGGGCGATCACCTCCATGCCATGGGCCATGATCATGCGCGGGGCCGCCTGCTCGGACGGAACCAGCCGGATCACGGCCGGTTCGGCAAGTCCGCGCAGGAGACGCGCTCCCGCGTTCCGCACGATGGACGTCTTCATGAGCTCCATGCCGCGCGGCGTGTAGGCGACCCGCCCCGTGCCGGTGCCCGTGGTGTTGCTGGTCTCGAAGACCCGCACCGGTTCCCGGTCGGGGAACAGGTAGGGCGGGCTCGCCTTGTAGGCGCTGTCGGGGACCCCCACGCCGTCCTCGTGGTGGTCCCAGTAGGCGGCGGTCGCCGCGGAGTTCGTCCGCGCGAGCAGGCGCAGGCGTGCCTCCACCAGGTGCGCGTCCACGGCGTCTCCGGTCACGAGGCGGCCGATGTCCTCGTACAGCTCGTCGACGAACGTGTCGCGATAAGCGATGCGCTTCGTCGCGCAGTGCACTGACACAGTGTGTTCCCCCGGTTGTCCGGTCACGGACCGTCGATGACGTTGTTGTCGGTCCCCGCGCACGGCGCCGGCGGCCGGGCTCGCGCACGCGGGGCGTCCCCGTGCCACTCCTCGGCGAGTTCCACACCCACCAGGCGCGTCGTGCGCCTCTCGCCGCGCACGTCCTGCGGAACCTTGCGCAGTTCCGCCCCGAGGTCGAAGGTGAGAGGGTCGATGTCCTGCGCGCGCAGTGCGACCCCCTGCCGCAGGGCGGCCCCACGCATGAGTTCGACGGCAACCCGCTCCAGCGCACGGAAGTGCTCGTGGAAGCGGTCGCGCAGCGCGTCAGGGGCGTCGGCCGCCAGAATCTCCACGTTGAGCCGGTGGTAGAGCGGCGCGCTCAGGTCGACGAACGACATGGCGTCCACCACCCCCTCGTCCACCTCCGCCCACTCGCGCAAGAACCCCTGGATCCGGTGGGCCACCCGTCGGTGCCGCTGCCAGGGCTCTCCCAGTGACTCCATGAACGGCAGGTCGAGGGCGGCACCGCTGGTGAACAGCAGGCTGTTCACCCCGAAGTACGCCAGCGTGTCCCACACGACCTTCGCCGCGAACACCTGCGCGTTGCCCATCAGGGCGTACTGCTGCCGCCACGTGGGCAGCGCCCCCTCGAAGGAGGCGAGGTAGGCCTGGTCGTAGCTGTCCGCGCGCCGGCCGACGTCCTCACCGTCCAACTCCCGTACGACCAGGTCGGTGATGTAGGAGTTGGCCGAGGCGATGAAGTCGCTGCCCGGCGAGTACAGCGGGTCGAGGAACACGCCGGCTTCCCCGGTCAGACACCAGCGGTCCGCGGAGAAGACCCGTGTGCAGCCGTGCGCGAAGTGCCGCAACACATGGAAGTCCTGGAGAAGGTCACGCGACCCGGCGACGTCCCGCGCCACCTGCGGCTCGTGCTCGTGCAGCCAGGCCAGGGCCCTCTCGAACCTGTTGATGGTGCGGAAGGGGACCATGCGTGCGTCCGCGACGATGCCCACGCTCGTGGATCCGGAGGCCAGCGGGATCAGCCACGTCCAGTAGCCCGGGCCCATCAGGTGGTTGGTGCTCTGCCAGCGGTTGCCCTCGACACGGGCCAGCCACGTCTTCCTGGCCTCCGCGTCCGTGCGCGCAGGGTCGGCATCCGGAAAGTGCTCGAGGTCGATCCTCCTGCCGATCCGGAACCACACGGCGTTGACGTCGTGGTCGACGGTCTCCCGCAGCCCCAGCTTCTGTTTGAGGAGCCCGCGTCGTCCCGTGGCGTCGACCAGCCACCGGCCCCGCACACCGGTGTGCGGGGAGTCGCGCAGAACAACCCGGTGCTCCTCGTCGCCCAACTCGACGTCCTCGACGTGTGTGCCCTGGAGCAGAGTGGCTCCCGCCGCGCGCACCCGGTCCGCGAGCTCGTTCTCGAAACGTCCCCGGTCGAGCTGGTAGGTCCACGTGGGCAACGCGTGGGAGAACCCGACCTCGAGCCGCGGCACGATGTCCTCGTTGCCCTCGTGCGGTCCGAAGAAACGCAGGCCCTCCTTGCGCAGCTGCGCCGACTTGAGATGGTCCCTCAGCCCCAGAACGGTCTCGAAATAGTGAGCCGATGCCTCCACCGTCGACTCACCCACCTTGTGCGCGGCCTCGGGTAAGGGAAAGTGCGCGCGTTCGACGATCACGACTTCCGTGTGGGGGCGTGCGCGGAGGATCTGCAGCGCACAGGTGAGTCCGGCCAGACCGCCGCCGAGAACGACGACATCGGCGGTGGGTTCCGCTGTCGCCGCGCGGCGGCCGAGGCGGTGTTCCTCAGTCACGTGACCTGGGGCCTTTCGATCGGGTGAGTCGTCATTGCGGGGCGCGGCGGCACGTCGGGGTGCTCGGCTGCCGGCTTGCGGGCGGTGAGCACACCGTTGGCGCCGACCGACTCCACACAGGCCGTCCGCGGATCGACGAAACCTGCCTCGGCTGCCCAGCCCGCGTATTCGGAGGCCGTGTAGGAGCGGCCCTCGGTCTCGATGAGCTGAGCAAGGCCCATCAGCGCCGCGAGGGGAGGCCCGGTCTCCTCCTCGTTGACGAAGTAACCGGCGATGACCAGCAGGCCGCCCGGTGCGAGCGCGTCGAACGACTTTTTGAGCAGCACCTTGGCGTCCGCCTCCCGCCAGTCGTGCAGGACGTTGCTGAAGGTGTGCACGTCATGGCCTTCGGGCAGCGAGGCATCGGCGAAGAAGTCGCCGTCGGCGGTGCGGACTCTCCCGCTCATCCCCGCTGCCTCGATGTGGTCTTCGGCGATGCGGGTGACGAACGGCAGGTCGTACACGGTCGCCTTCATGCCGGGCCAGTGTCCGCACAGGGTGAGGGCGAGTGCGCCCGATCCGCCGCCCACGTCGAGCAGGCTCCTGGCGCCCTTGAGGTCGATCGCGGTGGTCAGTGCCTCCCCGGTGAAGGACGACAGCGTGTGCATGGACTCCCAGAACGTGTCGGTCACAGCGGGATCCTGGCTCTCGAACAGTGACCTGACGCGGTCGCTGTCCCAGGTGACGGGCCGATTGGTGCGCACGGCCTCGGCGAGCTGGCCCCAAGCCGCGTACAGGCGATGATCGAGCATGGTCAGGAGCCCGCCGAAGTGGTGCGGCTTCCCGGGAACCAGATACGCCTCCGACAGCGGACTGTTGCGGTACCTCTCGCCCGTCTTCTCCAGCAGGCCGAGCGACGCGCACCCGGTCAGCAGCGCGCGAGCCGGACGCGCGTCGATCCCGCAGCGCTCGGCCCACTCAGCACAGGTCATCCCGGGCGTCCCGGACAGACGAGCGAACAGTTGCAGTTCGTAGGCGGTCGCCAGGGTCTTGAACGCCCAGTACCCGGTCGAGAGCTCGAAGAGCGGCGCGGGGGAGGGGGCGGCTTCTGTCATGGCGGACTGCTCCTGGTCTGGTGGCGGGCCGGGCGTCGGTGTCTGGTGGCGGGCTCGGTGTCGGTGGGCCTGCCTGCTGTCGGACGGCCGGCACCGGCCCTGGCACGGCCGGTGGCGGGGAGTGCAAGGAGGGGAAGGACCCTCAGCGGGTGGCGTGGGCGGACACGGGCGGGAACTCGATGAGGACCTGCCGCGGCCCGCGAGTGACGAAGCCGACGTCCTGCGGGACGAACCCCGGGGAGAGCCGCAAGCCGGGCAGCATGTCGAACAGCACCCGAAGAGCGGTGGTGATCTCCATGTGGGCGAGGGAGGCACCGACGCAGAAATGCCGTCCGGAGCCGAACGCCAGGTGCTGGGCCGCGCCCGCGAACGCCCGGTCCGCCTCGGCGTCCTTGCGGTACACGTCGAAGGTGTCCGGCCTCTCGAAGCGCGCGGGATCGCGGTTGGCGGCTCCGACGAGGAGGAAGACCAGGGCTCCCGCGGGCAGGTTCCCGCCGGACAGCGTGACTGCCTCCCGCGTCACGCGGGTGATGACCTGCACCGGAGGAGTCAGCCGCAGGGTTTCCGCGAGGGCTCTGTCCAGCAGCCGCTCCTCGGTCGAGGCGGCCGCGCCGAGACGGTTGTCGAGCAGGTGGCAGACGGTCAGGTTGAGCGCCTTCTCCGTCGTCTCACCGCCGGCCGCGAGAAGGACGAGACCGAAACTCTTGATCATGTCGTCCGTCATCCGCGCCCCGTCGACCTCGCTTGTGCACAGCAAGGAGATCAGGTCCTCGCCGGGGTCGGCGCGGCGTCGCCGGATCTGCTCGTCGAGGAACGCGGCCAGTTCCCCGCCTGCCGCCAGCCCGGCGCGGGTCACCTCCGGGTTCTGGTCGAAGTTGCCGCTGTAGTCCACGATGGCGCGATACCACCTGCGGAAGTCCGCGTTGTCCTCGGAGACGCCCAGCAGACGCATGATGACCCGGACGGGGAGCCGCCGGGAGAAGTGCTCTGCGAAGTCGGCAGAGCCCTCGGCTGCGAAGGCGTGGACGAGTTGCCGTGCGGACGCCTCGATGGAGGAGGAGATCCGCTCGGTCAGGCGCTTGCGCTGGAACGCCGGCGAGATGAGGCGGCGGTGACGGGTGTGCTCCTCACCGTCCATGGCCATGAGGCTGTGCTGGACGAGGGGCCGCAGTTGGTCGTCCCAACTCCGGCTGGAGAAGACGTCCGCGTCCCGGAAGGCGCGCGTCACGTCCTCGTACCTGCTGATGATCCAGGCGTCCAGCCGCGCGTCGTAGAGAAGCGGATGGTGTCTGCGCAGGGTGTCGAAAATCGGATAGGGAGAGCGTCGGTATTCTTCGGACAGCAGGTCAGGAGTATCAGGCAGCGCGTGCGACATGGCCCCGGTTCCGTCAACGGCACGGAGTTTCGACATGTTCGTGCACTCTGCTCAAGAATTCTCGGCAGAGTGTGCTTGACGAGTCTGTTGTACTCCCGTTCTTCCCGGGAGTTGTGAACTGGCACCGCACGTGCGACGCCGTGAAAGCGTGCGCCGGTCATCACCTTGTTCAGGTGGAGCGCGCGGAAAGGTGTGAGTCTGCCGGAAGTCGGTGGGCGCGGCCCACGCGTCCACGACGCGTTACCGCCGTCACCTCAGTGAGTTCTTCTTTTCGACATGTGTGTACCCGCACAGGAGAAGAGGAGGGTCTTCATCACCCATCGGTGCGACCCCAGAATGCAGACCCTACTAAAGGCGTGCGGGGTCGGCAACCCTCAATTACCGTAACCTGATCTTCCAGTTGGAATTTCCTTTACTGTCGGTGACCGGTCGCGACCGACCTGCAGGAATGTTGAATGCGTGACATGTTCCGCCGCTCCGGATCTCCGGCCATGGTGGGGTCACATGGGAGGACACGGTGGTCGTGGCCGCGGGCATTCCGATACCTGCGACCGGCAGGCGACGAACTCGACGGCTCCCGCGGCTCCGTATGACGTCCGGTATCGATAATGAGACAGCAGGGGGCGAGTTCAGGCCTGGATTCGCGTGCACGCGGAGAACACGCCATGGTGTTCAGGTTATGGCCAACGATTTCCCACGCGGTGCCGATGTGGTGTCACCTGGCGATCCGCTGCACGGCCGTGCGGGCCGGCACGCCGAAGATTCCGGAGGTTTCCGTGACGTGCGCATCCGCGTCATGACTCGGTAAGGCCGCTCGGAAACCAGCTGCGGGGACTTCATTGAGACAGGCCGAAAGCGGCCAGGGGAATCGGATGGTCCACTGTCCGATCGCGGCCTCGTTCGCTCTGGCCGTCATTCGCCCGAGCCCAGGACATCAGGAGGAGGCCATGGCGTTGTCACGCGGTTTTCCCCGGCGGGGCGAGCGCGGTGGCCACCCGGGCGAGGCGGTCGGCCGTCAGCGCGAAGGGGTTGGCGGGGTTACGGAAGGAGTGCTCGCCGTCGTTGACGGTGGCGCCTTGCCCGGTCGTGGTCCACCGCGCGGGCCCCGGCGCTCCTTGGCCTTCCAGCAGAGCAGCCGCGAGGGGCTCGGGAGCGTCCACACCGGTACGGGCGCGCAGCGCGGCCGTCAGCCGGCCAAGAGCTTCATCGGGCACCTCGTCGTCGCCGAACGCCGGCAGCAGGAGCAGGAGGCGCGCGTGGGGATCGGTGGTGCTGCCCCCGGGCAGCGCGTTGTCCGCGGCCGTCACCAGCTCGTGCCAGGACAGCCCAGGTCCCATGAAGTGCCCGTCGTCGCGGGCGAGGAGTGTGGCCAGGTCCCAGCCGGGACGGTGGAGGAGGTAGTCGACGCCGGTGTCGTCCCGCAGCGTGCGGTGGACGACGTGGAGACGGTGGTCGCCCGCGAGTGGCACGGTGAACGCCGGCCACTCCGCCCGCTCCCACAAGTTCAGGTGGAATGCCCCGGCCGCCTCGTGGTCCGCGCCGAACAGCAGGCTCTCGGCCTCCTCATGGTGCGCGCACGAGGCGGGGTGCCCCAGCCAGAACAAAGGCTCGCCCAAGAGCTCGGGCTGGTGCGTGAGGGGGCCGCCGTCGTATCCGGGTATCCGGGCGGGGCGCGGATCCGTGCTGTTCGTCACGGAGCACATCATGCCGCGCCGACCCGTTGCCGCCGCGGCGGGGCGTGGCGGTACCCGCGGCCGGGCATGGCGGTACCCGCGGCCGGGTGCGACGGCGCCCGCAGACCGGGCGTGACGGTATCCGCACCCGGCAGACCGTGCCGGCGCCGCCCGTCCGCGCCTTCTCCTCCTGCCGTGCCGCCGGCGGGGCCCCACCGCTTAGATGTATAGGCCAGTGATATAAAAGCGGATGTGACTGAGCAACCGCTGCCGCGTCCGCGCCCCACGGCGCGGACCCCCGCGGGCTCGTCATCCGGACGCTTTTCCCCGTGCGTCGCCGCCAGCGGCACACGAGCGCACCTCGGCTACTGCCACGACCAGTGGGGCTCCTCTGCGGGCCCCCGCGCCATGACAGCCGTCCGATCTGTTCCGGGCGTCATCGGATGCCGCAGCCCGCGCACGCCGACCAGCCCCCGCATACCCGGCCCAGGCGCTCCCGCTCGCGTACCCGACCGTCCGCGGCCGCGCGTACGCCGCACCCCGGGCACCGAACGGCGCCGACACCCGTAGACCGGCCCGGCCACCACCCCTGGCCGCCGGTGCCATCGCCGCCGGCGTGACCGCCGCCGGCCGACCGTTCCGGCCCCTCGGGCGCCGGGCCACGGCGGCGCGGGCTGTCGAGGGCTGCCCTACCGCGCCTGCGCCGGGCGCCGCCACCGTCCTCGGACAGGCCGGCCCGGCCCCGGAGGGATGGCGCGGAGGCACCGGCCTTCTCACCCGGTCCTCAGGTCCTCGGGTCCCCGTGTCAACCCCAGCGCCGCCGCCCCGGAAGACGGCCGGCGCGGGAGACAGCGACCTCGCAGAAAACCGCACGCGCCCTCGAGCAAGGAGGTCCGTACATGAACAGCACGCCCGCCTACGATCCAGGCGCGTTCCGCGCCGTGTTCGAGCAGCGGTTCACCTACTGGGCGGGGTTCAGCCGCAACACACACCGCTACGCCCACTCCCCGGCGCTCTCCGACCCGGCAACGGGACGCTCGTGGACGTACGCGCAACTGGGCGAGGAAGTGGAGCGGGTCGCCGCCGGGCTCGCCGCGGCCGGCGTCGGCCCCGGTGACCTGATCGCCTACCAGCTCTTCAACGGACCGGAGTTCGCACTTCTGTACCTGGCGGCCCAGCGCGTGGGCGCGGTCGGCTCACCTGTGAACTTCCGGCTGGCGCCGGGCGAGACCGCCCACGTGCTGGACACCGGCAGTCCGGTCGTCTTCGTCTACGACACGGCGGTGGCGGAGCGCGCCGGGCAGGCGCTGGCGCTGGCCGAGCACCGGCCCGCATCGGTGGTTCACGTCGACTCGGGTGCGGACAGGGACCGGCCGTTGCCGGACTCGGTGCCGTTCTGGCAGCTGGTCGCTTCCGGGGTCGGACACCCGCCGCTGCCGGACCCTTCGGGCGGGATCTACGCGGAGACCACCCGGCTCTACACCTCGGGAACCACCGGGCTGCCCAAGGGCGTACCGCTCAACAACGCCACCGAAGTGCTCTCGGCCCACGACGTGATCATGCACTTCCCGCTGACGCCGCAGGACCGCACGCTCAACATGTCGCCGTGGTTCCACCGCGGGGGGCTCTACTCGGGAGGCCCCAACCCCGTCTTCTACGTGGGCGGCGAAGTGGTGCCGCTACGCCACTTCGACGCCGACACCGTGCTGGACCTGGTCGAGGAGCGGGGGCTGACCTTCCTCATCGGCGCACCGACCAACCTGGAGCGTCTCGCCGACGCACAGGAGAGGCAGCCTCGCGATCTGGCGACCCTGCGCGGCATCGTCACCATGGGCGCGCCGCTGGACCGCGCGGCCTGCCTGCGCTACCAGTCGACGCTGACCTCGCGGATCTTCAACGGCTACGGCACCACCGAGGCGTTCTGGAACACCTTCCTGCGCCCCGCCGATCTGCCCGACCACGCGGGCAGCGCCGGCCGGGCCTGCACGGACGACGACGTCGCCGTGGTCAAGGTGTACGAGGACCGCAGGGCGGACCCCGACGACGTGGCGGCGAAGGACGGACAGGAGGTCGGCGAGGTGATCGTGCGGTCCGTGAAGTCCGCGTACGCCTACACCGCCAGACCCGACGAGGAGGCGGAGAACTTCCGCGACGGGTGGCTCTACATCGGCGACCTCGCCACCTGGGACGAGGAGGAGTACGTGACCCTGATGGGCCGCCGCGACGACATGATCCTCTCCGGCGGGGAGAACGTGCATCCGGTGCAGGTGGAGGAGGTGCTGAGCCGGCATCCCTCAGTAGCCGACTGCGCCGTGGTGGGCACCCCCGACCCCGAGTGGGGGCAGCTCGTCACCGCGTACGTGGTCCGCCACGACCCGGAGCTGACCGTCGCGGACCTCGACAAACACTGCCGCGCCGACCCGATGCTCGCCGCCTACAAGAGGCCGCGCGCCTACCGCTTCACCGACGCGCTGCCGCTGACCGCGACAGGCAAGAAGGTGCACTACCAGGTTCGGGCCCAGGCGGCTGAGGACGCGGCCGCCGGTCTGCTCGAGCGCGCGCGGCCGAGCAGTGGGTAGCCGCACCCTTCCGGTCCGGCCGGTCGCGGAGTTGCCCGAGGACGAGGGCGCCCCCGGTGCGGCGGGGCGCCCTCGGGCGGGGAAGCGGGTCCCTCGTCAGCGCGGGAAGTTGTGGCGGGCGGGGGCCTGCTCGCGCTCGGCGTCAGCCACTCCGATGGAGAGGCCCGCCGGCACAGCCCTGTGCCGCGCCGCGTTCGGCGCCGTGTGACGAGACCCGTAGCAGTAGTTGGGCACCCAGCGGGGTCAACGCGTGGTGGGCGGTGCGTCCGGTGCGCCGGGTCGTGACGAGCCCGGCGCGGCGCAGTACGCCCACGTGCTCGCTGGCCGACGCCGGCGAGAGCCCGGTGCGCCGCGCCAGCCGACTGGTGGAGACGCCCTCGGCGACGACCTCCAACACCGCGGCGCGGCTGTGCCCGAGCAGCGCGGCCAGCGCACCGCGGGGATCGGCTGTCGCCGTGGCACCGGGGTGGGGGAGGACCTCGTAGTGCAGGGTCGGCTGCGGATCGCCGGGATCGCAGGGTACGTAGCTGGTGAAGGCGGCCGGCGCGAGCAGTAGTCCACGGCCTGCGAGGTGGTAGTCGGGGCCGTCCACGCCGGGCAATTCCAGCACCGGGGCGCGCCAGCGCATCCGGGGATGCAAAGTGGTCAGCACCCGCTCGACGCCGCCCTCCTGCCACTGGCGCAGGCGAGTGGTCTGGTCCGCGCGGAGCGCGGTGTGCAGCCCGTGCCAGTAGGGGGCCACGGCCGCGCTGTGATGCGCCCTCACCGCGCCGGCGAGCCACCGCAGCGCGGCCACGTCACCCTCCAACAGGGCGCGGGCCCAGCGTGGCAGCGGCCGGTGCGCGGCGACATACCCCCAGTCCGCGCGCAGTTCTGTCCGTGGTGTGGACAGCAGCCGCTCGATCTCCTCGTCGAGCGTGTTCAGCGCCACGTGGGGGCGCAGCAGCCGGGGGACGGGGTGTGAGGGCGCGGTGACCACGAGCCTGTCCAAAGGTGGCGCGCCGGGCGGTGCGGTGGCTTCCGACGCGGCGCGCCGGGCGGCCTGTGTGGTGCGGCGCCACATGTCGAGTGCGGGGCTGCCGCGACGGCCGTACCGCAGGCGGAAGGCGCTGAACGTCGTCGTGGCCAGCGGGCTGGGTTCCTCGGCCACGCGGACACGGGCCAGGTCGCGGACGGTGAAGTGGATACGCATGCCAGGCCTGTTCGCTCGTCGTCTTCCGCACGGTTGCCGGCCCCATGTTTCCCCGGAGCGCGCCCTTCCGTCACCGTGCGGTACGCGGAAGACGGCGGGGATGTCATGCCGTGGCGTCGCGGTCCGGGCGCGGTCCGCCGCGGGCCGCGTTCCGCCGTCGCTTCGGGCAGGGCCGAAACGTCCACGCGCGGCGGACGGCGACGG
The DNA here is from genome assembly GCF_003323715.1 of Streptomyces diacarni. Classification (GTDB taxonomy): domain Bacteria; phylum Actinomycetota; class Actinomycetes; order Streptomycetales; family Streptomycetaceae; genus Streptomyces; species Streptomyces diacarni. Next base: position 71,727 of record NZ_QOIN01000039.1, on the reverse strand, counting down.
GCACGATGGCCGCCAGGCCAGAAGCCGGAGTGTGGCGCGCCGAGCCGGAACGTGGCGCGCCGAGCCGGAACGCGGCACCAGAAATCGGAGCGTGGCGCGAGGGGCCGGGCCGGACGACCGGGAGGAGCACGCGGATGCGGAAGACCAGGACGAGGGGCGCGGCAGCCACGGGGCGGCAGCCGAGGCGCGGAGCCGGTGCGGCGGGCGGCAGGAGGGGAGGAGCCGTGACCGTGACCGTATGTGCGGTCACGGCCCTGCTGTGCACCTCGGCCGGGGCCCAGGCCTCTCCGGGGAGCACTCGGGCGGGGGGCGACGGAGGTCCCGCGTCCCGCTCGGGTGGCTGGCACGGCCCCGTCCTCTCCCATCCCGGCCAGCCCGAGATCGACTACCCGCGCGGCGAGGTGTGTGCGTTTCCCACGCACGCGGAGTTCCCCGTCGTCGACATGGTGCAGAAGACCTGGACGAACGACGCGGGCGATCCCGTCTACGCCGTCATCAGCGGCCCGTTGATCATGGACGTGACGAACAAGGACACCGGGAAAACGGTACGCCGTGACCTGTCCGGCACCGGGACCCTCTCGTACCCGGAACCCGGCCGCACCGACACCTACGTCCTCAGCGGGGGCGACTGGGGCGTCGGCCTGCACTCCAGCGACCGGCCCGCGCACAACAAGTGGCTCGTCTCGCGCGGGTTCATGTCCGTCCGGCTCACCAAGAGTGGTGGCGAAACCCACCGCGAGCTGCTGACTCTGGAGGGCCGGTACGAGAACCTGTGCGAGACGCTGAAACCGTAGAGCGCCTGTCGCCGTGGCGGGCGAGGAGTGGGGCCCTGCGGCTCAACGGTCGGTGAGCAGCTCCGCGTCGTGCGCGAGTACGGCGGCCTGTACGCGGTTGGCGCAGCCGGTACGGGAGAGGATCCGACTGATGTGGGCCTTGACCGTGCCGACGCTCAGGTGAAGCTCGTCGGCGATCTCGGAGTTGGACCAGCCCAGACCGAGCAGCCGCAGCACATCCTGTTCGGCGGGGGTCAGCTCCTTGATCCTGCGCAGGGCCTCGTCGGTGTGCCGACCGGAGCGCACGTGCCGCTCCAGCAGCTGCCGGGTGATGTGCGGGGCCAGCACCGGTTCGCCCGCGGCGGCGCGCCGTACCGCACTGATCAGCTCGCCCGGGCCCGTGTCCTTGAGGAGGAACCCGCTCGCCCCGGCACGCAGGGCCCGCGACACCTTCGCCTCCTCGCCGAACGCCGTCAGCATCACGACACAGGTGCGGGGCGCCAGGCGCGCGATGTCCCCGGCGGCGGCGATGCCGTCATGGGCCGGCATCTGGATGTCGAGCAGGGCCACGTCGACGTCGTGTGTGCGGCACGCGGCGGCGGCCTCCCGGCCGTCGCCCGCCTCGGCGACGACCTCGATGTCCTCCGCGTCTTCCAGGATGAGCCGGATCCCCGCGCGCATCAGTGCCTCGTCGTCGGCGATCAGGGTGCGGATCATCCGCTCATCCTAAGACCGCGTCACCAAGGGATGGAGCCGGCCAGCAGGACGATGAGGAAGACGACGGTCGGCAGGGTCACGAGCAGCGTCAGGCAGCCGGAGCCCAGAATGCGCGGCCAGGTCAGGATCTCGTCCGGCGAAGGGGCGTGCGCCCCTCTCGCCGAGGCGATGCCGCCGCACGGAGCGGCCTTGTCCGCGCTCCGGGGAGCGGCCTCGTCCCTCGCGACGGGCCCCGCGAGACCCTCCACGGCCGCCGCGGTCTCCGGGGGGCCGCCCCCGTGTGCGGGCAGCCACGCAGCCACACGGAAACCGCCGCCGGGCAGGGCGCCCGCCGCGAAGGTGCCGCCGAGCAGAGTGATCCGCTCCTGGCAGCCGGCCAGCCCGCTCCTGTTCCCTCCGGGGGAGTGGCGCTCCTCGTGCGGCGCCTCGTTGGTCACCAGAACCTCGACGCCCTGGCCCGTGGCCCCCACCACCACCTCCGTGCGGGCGCCGGAGGCGTGTTTGAGCACGTTGGTCAGCCCCTCGCGGACGATCCGGTGCACTGCCTGACGCGTACGCCGACCGACCTCGGCCGTGTCGGGGACGGACCACACCAACTCGACGGTGCTGCCGGTCCTGCGGGACTCCCGCACCAGCGCGGTGATGTCCGCGCGTGTGCCCTTCTCGTCCTGTGCCGGTTCCGCCACGTCCAGGTCCGTCACCTCCCCGTGGCGCAGCACGCCGAGGATCTCGCGCAGCTCCTCCAAAGCCGTGCCACTGGTCGTCCGCAGCAGCTCGACCCTCTCGGTAAGAGCGGGCGCCTGCCGGGTGACGGCGAGTTCGAGGGCCCCGGCGTGCACCGAGATCAGGCTCAGCCGGTGACCGAGAAGGTCGTGCATCTCTCCGGCGATCCGGTTGCGCTCCTCCATCCGGGCCGCCGCGGCGGTCAACGCGCGGGCCTGCTCCAGGTAGGCGTTGCGCTCCCGCAACAGGCTGACCAGGGGGCGACGCCGTCCCAGCAGCACTCCGGCCAGAGCCGGCAGCAGCAGGAGCAGCGCCGCGGAGACGCTGTTCTGGGCGAAGCCCGACAGCAGCAGACCGGGCCGTGCCACGCGTGCGCCGAGAGTCAGGACACCGACGACGGCGCAGGCCACCCCGACGGCCTGCCACGCCCGCCGCGGCCGTGCGAGACGACGGGTGGCGGACAGCACGAGCAACGGCGCCGTCGCCACGGTCCACACGTTGTCTCCCACGACCAGCAGGGAGACCCCCACGATCGCGGCGTCCGGCCGGCCGCGCCGGGCGAGGACGAGCAGCGCGGTCCACAGCGCCTCGAGTACCGCCCACACCGGCCGTTCAGGGGGCGCCAGCAGCAGCGGAACGAGACCGAAGGCCGCCGCCAGGAGACTGAGCAGCACGTCGATGACGACCGTACGGCGTGGAGCGGCGCGCACCACGGCCCAACTCTCGACCGCCTCCCCGCGCACCCGCCGGGGCACAGCGGCCAGTCTGTCCACCAGCCCGATGGAACGACGCGCCGACTCTGCTTCCTCGTGCACCTGGCTCGTCATCATTCCCGCTCCGCCACCGTCGTCCTGTCGCATCGAACCGTATCCGCGGCGAAGATCACGCCCCAGGCGCCCCAGGCACCCCAAGCGGTCGCGGGCCCGGCCGACGGCGCGGCCGGGCCCGCGACGCGGTACGCATCCCCCTCGCAGACAGCCGGAAGCCGTACCGACCGCGCCCTCGGGCGGCCGGGGCGGGGCCGCGCCGCCTCTCCGGGCTCCGGCCGTCACTCGCCGCGCCATCAACCCGCTCCTTCGCGTGAGGCGATCTGGTCACCAAGACGCTACGCACGCGCGGGCCCGCACCGCTTCGGCCGACCGGCCACCCGCCTCGTCCGATCGGCACACCGGCGCCGGCCTGTCGACGACGGTCCGTTGCCTCCCGTCGTACGGCGAGAGGCAAAGGACTGCCGCTCACACACGGCACCGATCCGCGACTTCGCTGCCGGCGCCGCCCGGCGCCCAGCCACGCGACTGTTTCGTCAAGGCGTTCCACTTCGCACAGGACTGACCCGAACCCGGCCCTCGCGGCGCTCCCGCACCGGGCCGGCTCACGGGCCGTGGCGACTCAGCCCGGCGCGTCCATGAGAGCCGTGACATACGCGTCCAGCCGCTTCTCCACGGCACGCGTCGTCAGCTCCGTCCTCCCCGCCTCCCGCCACGCCTGCGCGACCGGCCGGACCTCTTCCGAGAACGCCAGCGCATCGCGCACCTGCCAGTACAGCCGCTCGCCCCGGTCGGCGGCCAGCACCCCGCCGGCCTCCTCGTACGCCTCGGTGAACCGCAGGCCCCACGCCGGGCCGTGCAGCAGCGCGAGGATGGTGGAGCAGTGCGCCACATCGAGATCCGCCGGGCCCCAAGAGGCCCCCGCCCAGTCGACGACGCCGGTGATCCGGGCCCCTGCCGGGTCTGCGCGCGTCACGTCGAACAACACGTTGCCGGGTTGGAAGTCGCGGTGCAGGAACCGCCCCTCCCAGGGTGGCGCGGGCCCGCGGATCACCTCGATCGCCGCGTTCCAAGCCGCCGCGTCGGCGCCCTTCGGAGTCACGACGGTGTCCGCGGTCGTCAACGCCACATATTCCCGGGGCCGCTCGATGGGCCGCAACGCGTGGATCGCCACGAGCTGACGGGCCAGCGAAGGAACGCGCGTCTCCACGCCCGCGTCCTCGAGAACCGTCCGGCCCGGCAGGTGTGTCATCAGGAGCGACGGATACGCGCACTGCTCGGCGGTCGGATCAACGGCGATGAGCGCGGGCGCCGGCACGGCGGCCCCCGTGAGCAGCGACAGGGCCCCGGTCTCCCGGTGCAGCCAGTCCTCGGCGTGGCTGAGGGAGAACGGGTCGACGAAGCTCCGCAGCACCAGGTCGCGGGTGGTTCCGCTTCGCGCAGCGATGGTCAGCCTTCGCGTCGCGGCAGTGATGCCGCCGTGCAGCGCCTCGGCCCTGACGATCCGTTCGCCGACCTCCAGGTGCCGGTTCACCCAGGCCAGTGTCAACGGGAGGACGAGCGCTGCCTCATCGTGGTCGGTCACCGTGCCATCTCATCACCCGGGAGGCGGCGCGCGCGAAGGTATTGTGCGCCCGGCAGCGTGAGCGCCCACGAGGGTGAGTGCCCGGACGGGATCAGTTCCGCAGCACCTCGTGCGGCAGGGCGTGGGCGGTGCGCCCGCCTGGTGTGCGTACCGTCCGAGCGGCCAGCAGCGCGTCGACCACCGCCTCCTCGACACCGTCCAGAACCGCCGCGAACACCAGGTTCAGATCGGCGGGCGAGAGCACCACAGGGGCCTCGGCGACCCGGGTGGAGAACGCCAGCCCGTAGTCGCCGCTGCCGTGGCTGTACGCGGCGCCGACCCGGCCGAGCGCGAGCACCCCGCGCGTGGCGACCCGTTCCAACTGGCGTCCTGAGCAGGGCACGTCCAGCGCGACGACCACCACGCAGGAGCCGCGGGGCGAGGTGTGCCCGGCCCGCTCCAGCCCCAGGTCCTCGGGCGCTACCGTGTGTCCCGCCACGCGCAGGTCCCCGTCCATGTTGGCCAGTACGAGCACCCCGACGGTCGCGGGGCCGCCGGACAGCGGCACCTTCCGGGACGCCGAGCCGATGCCCGCCTTGAACCCGAGCGCGCACGCCCCGGTGCCGCCCCCGACGTTGCCCATCGGCACCGGCCCCGCGCAGGCCCCGTCCAGTGCCGCCCGTACGTGCGCCTCGGTCACCGGCCGCCGCTCCGCCGAGAGCCAGGAGTCGTTGATCTCTCCCACGACCGGATTGAGCGAGGTCACAGGGGCGGCCGCCCGCTCCAGCACCCAGCCGACCAGCGCGTCCGCCGCGCGGAACGCCGACAGCGTGGAGGTGAGCAGCACCGGCGTCTCCAGCTCCGTCAACTCCATGAGCTGGGTCGCACCGACGAACTTCCCGTAGCCGTTGACCATGTGGAAACCGGCCGGGACCGCGCGCGTTTCCTCCAACGCCTCCGGCACCAGCGCTGTCACCCCCGAGTACACGCCGCGCTCGTCGTCCTCCAGCGTGGTGTGCCCCACGCGCAGGCCGGGTACGTCCGTGATCGAGTTGAGCGCTCCGGGCGCCATCCGTCCCACCGCCCGCCCGGTCTCCCGCAGCCGCAGTGCACGTCCGCGTGGCTTCTGGCCCTCCATCTGTCCGCCCTTCGCCCGACCGTGCGGGCCGTCCGCACAGCGGCCCGCACTCTATGCCGCGCACGGACGGGAATCAGGAGTGGGCCGGTGCCGTGGACGGAGCGTGGCTGAGTGCTGCGGCGGCCTCCCAGCCGTACCCGTCCGGGTCGGTGAACGGGCCGGCGGTGCTGCCGAGTACGACGCGGTGCGATCCGGTGCCGTCTGCGCTGACGCCGAGGTCCTTCGCCAGGCCGCGGCGCTTGTACAGGGCCAGTTTGACGGGGCTGGACTTCTCGGAGGCGAACTCGGCGTACTTCCCTCCGAAGCTCCTGGCCACGGTGAGGCCCCGGTTCACGTAGAACTCTCTGCTGACCTTCACGTCCTCGACGCCGAGCAGGACGACCATCTCGTCGATCTCGCGGGTGGCCGGGCCGGTGTCCTTCTTCGCCGAGGTCGCGACCTTCCAGAGTGTCCCGTCAGGGGCCTGGACGACGCCACCGTAGCCCCACAGTGACTTCGCGGCGGGCTTGATCACCGTCGCGCCGGCGTCCACTGCGGAACCCAGGAATCGCTCGACAGTGGCCGGCTGCGACACCGTGAGCGCCAGCGTGAAGCCACGGAAGCCGGTGGAGGGCGCCTCGGACTGCCGCAGGCGTATGCGGGTGTCCACACCGAAGGCGGTGTGGAAGCGCTGGGCGGCCTCGGGGTCGGCCACCTCGAGAGTGACGGATGCGACGGACACGGGGGATGCGGTGATTGCCATGGCCCTCACGCTAGGGTCGCCCGGCGACCGGAGGCTTCTCGATTCCTGACGGGTCTCGTCGGCTGCTGACTCGCCGGCTGTTCGTCCGCCTGGCGCGGGCATCGCCGCCGCCCCCTGCTGCCGCCGCGCACGCGGGCGGGGCGGGAGTGGGCCTGCGCGGGTGGGCAGAGCTTCCGGCGCCGTACGCACGGCCGGTCACCCTGTCGCTCGGTGCGTTGAGTGCTCGCATGCTCCGGGGGAGTGGTGAGATGGGGTGTGGCCGCTTCACCCGTTCGGCCGCCGGGCCCGGAACAGCGGTCAAGACCGCTTCGACCACAGCGTGTGCCGCTCGGGAGAGCGGCACAGGGACGAGACGACGGGCGCTGAGAAGGTGTTCTGGTGACGGAGCCGAACGTGACCATCGAACAGCTGCTGGGGGCGGTCGAGCAGGCGCCGCCGGGCGACTCGGTCGCGGTGGTGGCCCGATTCCTGTCCGAGCAGCTCGACGCCCGCGAGGTGTGCTTCCTGATCACCGAACTCGGTGGTGAGACGCTGTGGCGCCTGCCCGCCCTGTGGCCGTCGCGTGACCGCAAACAGGACCCGGTGCAGGTGCCCGGCACCGTGTACGACACGGTGATCCGCACCCAGCGGCTCCACGTCACCGACGCGCCGCGATCCGACGGCCAGTGGAGCGGGCACCGGGTGCTGACGCCGGTGACCCTCCGGGGAGACGCCATCGGTGTACTGGAACTGATCACCCCCGATCCGCCCGGCACTTCCGGTCGGCAGCAGATCGCGCAGGCCGCACACGCCCTGGCCTATGTGGTCACCGCCAACCGCCGCTTCACCGACCTGTACGAATGGGGCCGACGCAGTACCACTCCCACCCTGGCAGCGGAGATCCAGCAGAACCTGCTGCCGGACGCGCTCACCGTCGAGGCAGGTCAAGCCACCGTCGCCGGGGGGCTGGAACCGGCCGGGGACATCGCCGGTGACACCTTCGACTACAGCCTGGACGAGAACCTCCTGCACGTGTCCGTCACCGACGCCATGGGGCACAACGAGCCCGCCGCTCTCCTGGCCACCCTCGTCATCGGCGCCCTGCGCCAGACCCGCCGCGCTCAGGCGTCCCTCACGGAGCAGGCGCGCGCCGCCCATCAAGCCATCCTCGACCACGGCAACGAAGCCACCGTCACAGGGCAACTCCTGCGCATCGACCTGACCACCGGGCGAGCTCTGCTGGTCAACGCGGGCCACCCCTGGCCGATGCGGCTGCGCAACGGCCGGGTGACGGAGGTCGAACCGCACATCGACCTTCCTTTCGGCTCGCCCTGGCACGGCGTCTACCGGGTGCAGGAGTTGGACATGCGGTCCGGCGACCGGCTCGTGCTGTTCACCGACGGGATGACCGAGCGCAACACCGCCGACTTCGACCTGCCCGGTGTCATCGAACGCGACGCACAGCTGCACCCCCGTGAAGCCGTGCGCTTCATGACCCGCGCGTTGCGGGAAGCCACCGGCGGCCACCTGCTGGATGACGCCACGGTGGTCTGCCTGGACTGGCACAGTTCGGGATCGAGCCTGCGTACCAGCGAAACCGGGGCCGACACCGGCAGCCGATGAGACTGCCAGGCGGAGGGCGCCGCGGCGCGCGGTCGGCCGCCGGGACAGGCGTCGGCGGCTCGTCCGCCTCACCGCACGGGACGAGGGCTCAGTCCAGCAGGTCGAGCGCTGCGAGGATGGCGGCGGGCTCGGTGCGGCTCGCGTAGTCCGGGTGGACGTCGAGCCACCGGATGACCCCCTGGGCGTCGATCAGGGCGACGGTGGGCATGGGAACGTCGTCCGTGCCGTCGCTGTTGGCCTCCGACACATCCGTGACGACAGCGGTCACCGCCTGCCTGGCCTGCGCGGACCAGGTGTTCATGACGCCCAGCGCACGGCCGATCTGGTTACCGGGGTCGGACAGCACCGTGAAGCTGAGTGCGTTGACCTCCCGCATGGTCAGCGATCCGTCCGGCCGCTGCGGGCTGACGGCGATCAGCCCCACCCCACGGGAGGTGAGTTCGGGGAGCAGTTCCTGCTGGTAGGTGCGGAGGGCCAGGTTGCAGTACGGGCACCAGGCACCGCGGTAGAGCACCAGCACGGTGGGTCGGCCGCCGCACGCGGCGGCCCATGTGGTGGGTACGCCCGCCGGGTCGAGTAGCGCGGCGTCCGGCAACCGGATGCCGGACGCCGCGGCACCGGCCGGTACGCCGTCGGCGGCGAGCCGTTCCTGTTCGGCACGGAGAGTGGCGAAGGCGGGACGTTGCTCGTCGGTGATCTGTTCGCCCGTACGTGCGTGGAACTCCGCTACCTGCTCGGCGTAGGTCCGACCGGTCATGGCACGCCCTTTCTGGAGTGGTGATTCCATTCTGTGGGTGCGCAGAGTGAAGTGTCAATCGCCTCCCGGAGGTTGGGTACTCCGCCGCAGGTCCGGATACGGTTGAGCCATGAACGCCCGCGACGATGACTCAGCTGCCCTGAGCCGCGCACCCGCGCGGCTCACCCGGAAGGGGCAGGCCACCCGCGCCCGCATCGTGGACGCTGCCGCACGGCTGATGATCGAGACGAACGTGGCCGGTACGCGCACCGACGACGTACGTGAGGCCGCGGGCGTGAGCGCGTCGCAGATCTACCACTACTTCGAGGACAAACCCGCGCTCGTACGGGCTGTCATCTCGCACGCAACCGACCTCGTCCTGGAGGCCCAGCAGCCGGTCCTGGGGCAGCTGGACTCGATGGCGGCCCTGCGCGCGTGGCGAGACCACGTCGTGGAGCTGCAGCGCTCACGCCAGTGCGCGGGCGGCTGTCCGCTCGGCTCTCTCGCGGGCGAACTGGCCGAGAGCGGCGACTCCGCACGCGGAGAGCTGGCGGCGGGGTTCGCCCGGTGGGAAACCGCCCTGCGCGAGGGGCTCACCACCATGCACGAGCGGGGGGAGTTGCGTCCCGACGCCGACCCGCAAGAGCTGGCCCTCGCCCTGCTGGCCGCTCTCCAGGGTGGCATCCTTCTCACACAACTGCGCCGGGACACCGCCCCGATGAGGGCCGCTCTGGACACGACGCTCGACCGTATCGAGTCACTCACCACCGACCCGGGCCCGCGCACGGTCGAGGCGGCGCACAAGCGCTGAGACGGTGAAGCCGTGTGCAGCGGTGCCGCGGAGAGCGGCGGTGTCCTTCCCCGCCGCGACGTCCGTTCCCGCCCCGAGGGCGCGAGCCGACCCGCGGGCGTCGTCGCCTCGCGCGCGGTGGTCGCCGCAGCTGTCTCTGTCTCGCGCAGGTGCGGTGGGTCGTCAGTCCCCGTCCGCGGCGGACAGGGCTTCCGCGATCATGCGAGTGGCGAAGTCCTGGTCGTCGGTGATGCGGTTGATGTGTTCCGCGAGGAGGAAGGCGGTGACTTCCAGGGGGTTCATCTCCTCCTGCGTCCACTCCCCGTACTGTTTGCGCCAGAGATTGGGGCTCAGGCCGGTGCCCGCCGCGATGACGAGGCCCGCCATGGTGGGGATGGCCTCGGGGCGGACGCTCTTGGGCATCATGCGCATCGTGGCCACGAGGTTGGGCACCACGTACTCGAACACGTCCTTGTCGTGGTCCTCATGGGCCTCCCGCAGCCACATCATGAACATGTAGATGAGCGTGCACGCGCCGTCCAGGAGGTCCTTGGCTCCCTTGCGGCCCATCGACGCCGTCAACTGTTCGACGAGAGCCTTGTGTTCCGGGTCGTTCGCGTCCTTTCCCTCGTGGATGCTCCTGAGGCGGGAGTCGACCATCATGAGTGCCGCACCCACGTCGCCTGCGGGAGCGTACTGGGGGTCGTAGGGCGATGACACAGAATTCCTCCGCCTCGCGGGGCCGCAGTGCGACCACACCGTTCCGTCGCTGTGGGTGCCGCGTTCACCTTAGGCTCTGCGTCCACCCTCCTCGGCACGTTCCTGGATTTCCCCAGGCGACCGTTTCCCGACTCGGGAAAACCGACCGGAGCACATGGCCGACCGGAGCACATGGTGGCGTCCCCGCCACCCCTGCGTCCTGTGCCTGAGGACAATCACTCAGCCGAGTGCCATCGTTCGAGGGCTGTTTCGGGCCCGGACTGCGGAGAAAAGGGCATGCGCCGACACCGCTGGGGCACTGCGGGTATACCTCAACAGCGGTGTGGCAGTGCCCATTTGCGTTCAATCGGTTATGGGCTTGATCGGGGGACGCCGGGGCCCCGCACGGGGACTGGTGCACTCCCCTCGGGCCGTTCTGGCTGCGGTCCCGGTACACGGACTTCCCGCGTCGCCGGAGGTGCGGATATGAGCAGCGCTACAGGGCCCGCTTGCGGCGAAACCCCCTCGCCTTCATCGAGGAGCTGAGCCGCGACAGCACGGCAGGGGTGATGCGACTTCCCTGGGGCGCGATGCGGCTTCCCTGGGGCGGCTGGTGTGCTCGCGACGGCGAGCCGGCGCAGACGTTGCTGCGCGATCCGGACTGCCACGCGGGCGGATCGGTCTTCTTCGGCGAGCTGCTGCCCGACCGCGCCGCGCAGGTGGAGCTGGGCCGCGCGGTGCGCGGTCTGCTGCGCGCCGGCGTGCCGCACTACCGTGCCGCCGTCCGAGGCGGTGGCGGCTGTGCCGGTGTCCGGCCGGTGGCCGGACACCGGCACGCGGCTCGTGTACCGCTGCCTGGCGGACCTGCTGCCGCGCCCCGGCACGCCGGGCGGCAGCCGTGAGCTGATGCGGCAGGCCGCGCACGGGGGCGTGGCGGTGCGCCCGCCGCACGTGTGGCAGCGGGCCCGGGCGGAGCTGGTGCGGGCCAGGCTGGCGACCGCAGTGGCCGAGGAGGCACGCCCCCGCCGGCAGCCTGCCGGTGAACCCGTGACCTGTTGGACGCGGCGCTCACGGTGTGCCCGGAAACACAGATGTCCGTCCGGGCAGTGGCCGACCTGCACCCGATGGTGTTCCGGGGCGATCATGGCCCCCGTCAGCGCCTCGCTGGCATGGCCGGTGCTGCCGGCCTGCCTGCACCACACCGGGGCCGCACCGTGGCCCTGGCCGACCGACCACGTCGCGCGCGAGGCGATGAGGCACCGCCCGGTGCCCTGGATGCTCGGACGAACCCTCCCGCGCGCCGTGGAACTCGGTGGCACCGTCTTCCCGCCGGCTCGACGCCGGAACTGGTACTGACAAGGGCACATCGGCCCGGACGCCTCCGGCGTCCGGGCCTTCGCGCTGGCAGAACAGCTCAGGAAACCCGCGTGGACTCCGGGTCGGGGACTCGGGAGGGCGGCTGGTCGGCGGGCCCGGTGCGGCGGGGGAGGACCAGCAGGGCCAGGGCGCCGATCACGGCGAGCCCCGTCATCAGCACGAAGCCGCTGGAGAAGCTGTCGGTCGTCGTGACGATGTAGCCCATCGCGGAGGGGGCCACGATGCCCGAGGAGGCGAAGGCGGCGTCGGCGAAACCCGCCGCCAGGCCCGGCTGGGAGGGGGCGGCGTCGATGGCGGCGACCCACCAGATGCCGCCGGTGACGAAGCCGATGCCGACCCCGAGTGAGATGAAGACGACCGAGACCGTCAGCGAGGGCGCGGTGAAGATCGGGATGAGTGCGGCGCCGGACAGCAGCAGGGCGACGCCCATGATGGTCAGACGGGTGCGGGGGCTGCCGGTGCGCTGGAAGACGCGGTCGGTGAGCACGCCTCCGATGAGCGCGCCCACGATTCCGGCCGCCCACGGGGCGATGGCGAACATGCCCACGTCGGTGACGCCGAGGTCGTATTCGGTCGAGAGGTAGTCCGGCAGCCAGTACATGAAGCCCCAGAAGATGAAGCCCCACGCGAAGTAGCCGATCGCGATGATCCACAGGTTGCGGTTGGTCAGGACGGGACGCCATTCGATGCGGCCGCTGGAGGTGCGCTCCTCCTCGCGTTGCCCGGCGGCGATGTGGGCGCGTTCGGCCTCGGAGACCTTCGGGTGCTCCTCGGGGGTGTTCTTGAGCAGCGCCCACGCGGCGGCGAACCACAGCACTCCGAGCGCTGCCAGGAACCAGAACATGCCCCGCCAGCCGAGTCCGGCGATGAGCTGTGTCACCACGGGCCCACCGATCAGCAGCGAACCCGCCACGGCGACACCGCCGATCATGGCCAGTGCGGTGCCGCGCTCGCTCTGCGGCAGCCATCGGCTCACCGTGCGGGTGGCGGCCGGGAACCCCGGGCCCTCGCCGGCGCCGAGGACGATGCGGGCCAGGAAGAGCCCGGCGAAGGAGCCCGCGACCGGGGTGAGGGCGGTGACCACGGACCACAGCGCGACACCGACCAGCAGGGTGCGGCGGGCGCCGTACCGGTCGACGAGGGGGCCTGCCAGGAAGGCGAAGACCATGTAGCCGATGGAGAAGGCACTGCTGATGAGACCGTACTGGGACTTGGTGATGCCGAACGCCTCGGTGAGCGGCTCGACCGTGTAACTGACCGCACTGCGGTCGATGTAGTTGATGACGATGAGGGTGATGATCAGTCCGAGCGTCAGCCAGCGGACGTTTGAACGCGGGGAACTCACTGGTTCACCTCACTCGGTGAAGAAGGGGAGTCCTGGGCTAAGGTCAGCGGTGGACGCCGGGCGCGACCGCGGCAAGGGCGCGCGTCAGCGCGGTGGTGTCCGGTGCGGCGGCCAGGTCCCCTATGCGGTCGGCCAGTGCTCTCACCGCCTGCTCGTCGCCCGTGCCGAGGGCGTTGGCGAGGAATTTGGCGGTGAGTTCTCCGGCGGTCAGCGGGTGTTCGGGGCTGCCCTTGTTGACCATGACCCGTTCGGTCATGGTGGTGCCGTCGTCGAGCTCCGCCGTGAGGACGGCCGGGAACTGGTGGGGGAAGACGCGCGTGCACTCCTCGTCGGCGACGCAGCTGACACGTGCGGCGAGGGCGAGGCGAGCGGGGTCGGCGGCCGCCTCGTCGGTGAAGTCCTGGTGGAAGACGCCGAGACCGCGGTGGATCGCTCCTCGTCCGGTCGCCCGTCCAGGGCCTGACTCCGTGGCCGTCGCGGTCCCGGGCTCGGCGAGGAGCCCGGTGGCGACGGTGTAGGGGCCGCTGAACGCGGCGTGGTAGCCGGAGCGGGGCCGCGCCTTCTCGGCCGCGGGCTCCGCGATCGTCCGCAGGACGGGCGCCGGGACGCCCAACGTCAGGCCGGCCACGCGTGCGGGGTCGAGGCCGCGGCGCCGCAGCCGCATGGCGGCGTCCATTCCGGCGTGCGTGAAGTGGTTGCAGGGGTAGGGCTTGATGAACAGCCGTGCGCACTCCCACCGTTCGCCGAGGCCGTCGGTGAGGGCCGGGACGATGCTGTCCGCGTCGAAGCGCTCCCCGCAGTAGGCCTGGAAGAAGCCGAACCTGCCCTCCAGGACGGTGGGCGGTCCGGTGAGGCCCAGGCGTGCCATGTCGGCGGCGACCACGCCCGCGTGCGCGGCCCAGCCGCAGTGCACACGCTTGACGGTGCCCCCTGTGCGGTTGGATTCGATGATGCCCGCGCCCATGCTCGCGGAGATGCCGATCGCGGAACAGATGCCGTCCGCGTCCAGGCCGCGGAGCAGCGCTGCGGCGACGGCCGCGCCGATGGCTCCGCAGATCGCGGTGGCGTGCAGCCCCCGGTCGAAGAAGACGGAGTTGCCCAGCGCCTCGTCGTACTGCGCCATGCCGAGCCTGCATGTCACCTCGATGCCGACGGCTGAGGCCACCAGCAGTTGCGCGCCGGTGGCGCCGCCCGCCTCCGCGGTGGCGAGTGCGGCGGGCAGTACCGAGGCGGAGGGGTGCAGCACGGAGGGCAGGTGGGTGTCGTCGAAGTCGAGGGTGTGCGCGAGGGTTCCGTTGACCAGCGCTGCCGAGGGTGCCGGCAGACGGACGGCGGAGCCGATGGCGGTGGCTGCGGGCGTGCCACCCCACTCCTCGACCAGTTCGCGTACCGCCGCGCCGGGCCGTTCGGGCAGCGCGGCGAGACTGTTGCCGACGAGGTCGAGGAGATGTCCCGTGACCTTCTCCCGCAGCCCGTCGGGAAGGCCCGCCTCGCGCGAACGGGAGGCGAAGTCGGCGAGTTGCCGGGCGGCTGTCGTGGCGGTGGAGTCCGGCGCGGTCGCGGCTGCGGTGTGCGGCGCGCTCACGGCAGCACCGCCACGGGACGGACGGGGGAACCGGTGCCGCCGACGATCCTGAGCGGTGCCACGACGAAGAGGAACGCGTGCCGCCCGGTGGCGGCGATGTCCTCCAGCGCCAGGTGCTCCATGATGTAGATGCCGTGCTCGACCAGCAGCAGCCGGTGGACCGGCAGGACGCTGTGGCCCCGGCCCGGCTGGATCTGCTCGCAGGCCGTGGTGTCGGAGCCCACGGCGCGCACACCGCGCGCCGCCAGCCAGGCGCCCGCCTCCTCGGTGATGCCGGGGACCCCCGACTCCTTGCCGAGGTAGGCGGTCGCGTCGTCGAAGTGGCGTGCCCAGCCGGTGCGTACGAGAGCCACATCGCCCGGGCGGGGCTCGGCCCCGCCGGCGTGGGCCGCGCTTTGCAGGTCGGCGGCGGTGACTCCGTAGCCGCCGGGCAGCGTGTCCGTGCCGTGCGCGGCCGCCACGTCGAGCAGCACGCCGCGGGTGACCATGGCGGGGGTGTGTTCCGCGCCGTGTGCGGAGAAGGCGCCGCCCGTCTGCGCTTCGGCGGCATCGACGCCGCCGTGCAGCTTGCCGTTGTGGCTCACGTGTGACAGGGCGTCGATGTGGGTGCCGACGTGCCCGCCGGTGATGATTGTCTCGTTGGCCGCCGAACCGCCGTCGGGACGCGTCATGTCACCGTGCCGCCGGGCGAGCACCATGCGGAAGCCGGGGTGGTTGGGGGAGCACGGCATTCCGGTGAACAGCGGCTGGCCCAGTTCGACGATGCGGGGGTCGGCGGGCAGCGCGTCGAGCAGCGGATCGTGGGAGTGCTGGTCTGAGGTCATGGCCTGCCTTGTGGGATGGGGGGGGAGAGGAGGGGAAGGTTGGGGCGCGGCTGAGAGGTCAGTCGTGCACGCGGTCGAGGACCCAGCGGGCCTGCGCCACGACCGCCGGATCGACCAGGCGGCCCTGCGTGTCGAGCCAGGCCGCGCTTCCCTCGTCCTCGACCTGCCGCAGGGAGTGGACGAGACGCCGCGCTTCTGCGGCCTCCCGCGCGGTGGGGGTGAAGGCCGCGTTGACGGGCGCGATCTGGCGGGGGTGGACGACCGAGCGGCCGAAGAACCCGCTGTCACGGGCTTCCTCGGTGCTGGAGGTGAGCCCGGGCAGATCGTCGACAGCGGTCCACACGCTCTGCACGGGCTCTGCCAGGCCTGCCGCACGCGCCGCGTTGACGACGCGTCCGCGTGCCCAGTCCAGCGCCGTGTCCCTGCGTGCGCGCAGGTCGGCGCGCAGGTCGGCCTCGCCGAGCGAGAGGTAGGCGACCTGCGGTGCCGCCGTGGCCAGCGCGTAGGCGTGCTCGACGCCCAACGCGCTCTCCAGCAGCAGGTGCAGGTCCGCGTCCACCTGTGCCGCTGTGTCCCGGACGGTCTGTGCGCTCTCGCACTTGGGCAGCCTGATCCCCTGGACGGGTGCCGTGGCGAGCGCTGCCAGATCGGCGTCTCCCCAGGCGGAGCCCGCCTGGTTGACGCGGACCCACAGCGGCTTCGGCCAGGAGGCCTCCAACGCCTCGATGGCGTGGTCGCGTGCCTCGTCCTTGCGGCCCGCGGGCACCGCGTCCTCCAGGTCCAGTACCACCGCGTCTGCCTCGCCCCTCATCGCCTTGGCCAGAAGGTCGGGGCGGGTGGCGGGGACGTAGAGCCAGGAGCGTACGGCGAGGGGAACGGTGGGTGCTGAGGGCGCGGTGCGTGCACCGTTCCCAGCGGCGGCTGGCGTCGTGCCGCTCATATGACGCCCCGCTCCCGCAGCGCCGCCAGCTCTTCGGCGCCGACGCCGTGGGTCCCCAGGATCTCCGCCGTGTCCCGCCCCTTGCGGGGGCCGGGCCAGCGGACCTCGCCTGGTGTCTCGCTGAGCCGGAAGGGGACGTTCTGGAACGTGACGGGGCCCAGTTCCTCGTCCTCGACGGTGGTGAGTGTGCCCAGTGCCTGGAACTGCGGGTCCTCGAAGATGTCGCTCACGTCATAGACCGGGGCGATGGCGGCCTGCGCCTCCTCGAAGGCGGCCACGACCTCTTCCCTGGTGCGCTCGGCGATCCAGGAGCCGACCGCCTCGTCCAACTCGTCCGCGTGCCGTGCGCGTTCGCCGCCGGAGGCGAACCACGGCTCGTCCACGTACTCCGGCCGCCCGACCAGCCGCATCACCCGCTCCGCGACGGACTGCGCGCTGGTGGAGACGGCTACCCACCTGCCGTCCTTGGTGCGGTAGGTGTTGCGGGGGGCGTTGTTCGCCGACCTGTTGCCCGTTCGCTGCTGGAGCTGTCCCAACTGGTCGTACGTGATGGCCTGCGGGCCCAGCACCGTGAGCATCGGCTCGATGATCGCCAGATCGAGTACCTGCCCGCGCCCGGTGCGATCCCGTGCGCGCAGCGCGGCCATGATGCCGAACGCCGCCGTGAGCGCCGAGATGCCGTCGGCCAGGCCGAACGGGGGGAGCGTCGGCGGTCCGTCGGGCTCTCCCGTGATGGCGGCGAAGCCGCTCATCGCCTCGGCGAGCGTGCCGAATCCCGGGCGGCTCGCGTAGGGGCCCAGTTGGCCGAAGCCGGTGACACGGGCCAGCACGAGGCGGGGGTTGATCGCGGACAGCTCCTCGTATCCGAGCCCCCAGCGCTCCAGCGTGCCCGGCCTGAAGTTCTCGATGACGACGTCCGCGTCCGCGACCATGCGGCGGAAGATGTCCTGGCCCTCGGGGCTGCCCAGGTAGAGAGTGATGGCCTTCTTGTTGCGCGAGAGCATCTTCCACCACAGGCCCACGCCGTCCTTGCTCGCGCCGTGGCTGCGGACCGGGTCGCCCCTGGGGTGCTCGACCTTGGTGACGTCGGCACCGTAGTCGGCGAGCAGGGTGGCGGCGAGCGGGCCGGCGAAGAGGGTGGCGATGTCCAGTACCTTGACGCCCGCCAGCGCCGCGCCCGCCGTGGCGCCTCCCGTGGGCTGCGTCCCGGTGGCGGCCGCCGGCCCTTCCTCGGAGCCCGAGCCCGCTTGCCGGGCGGATGCACTCTCGGTCATGGGGGTCCTTCCGTCGTCGTGGGAGAGGGCGTCATGGGGCGTTCGGCGGATACGCGGGAGCCGTCGCCCTCGCCGGTCCAGCCGAGTGCGGTGGAGATGTCGCGCGCCGCTTCGCTCACGCGGGGCGCGCACTCGTCGATGAACCGCGGGGTGAAGCGGGAGCGCGGGCCGCACACGGACACCGAGCCGCGTACGTCCCCGTCCAGGCCGAACAGCGGAGAGGCCAACGAGCCCGCGTCGGCCTGACGTTCGCCCTGTGAGGTGGAGTAGCCGAGCTGTCGGATCGCGGCCAGCTCGCCGCGCAGGGTGTCCGCGTCCGTGCGGGTGCTGCCGGTCAGAGCGGGCAGTGCTCCGGTGAGGATCGCCTCGCGCTCGCCCTCCGGCAGGAACGCCAGGACGCATTTGCCCGAACTGCCCGCGTGCAGGGGGAATCGGCGGCCGAGTTCCACGGTCATCTTCACCTCGTGGGTGCTCACGATCTGGTCGACGTAGGCGCGTCCGCCGGGGACGAGCGCGGTGAGCGTCACCGTCTCCCCGGTCTCCTCCTGAAGTTTGCGCAGGGGCTGAGCGGCCACGGCGCGCAGGTCGGAACCGCGCAGCGCCCGGGCTCCCAGCGCGGCCGTCGTGGGGCCGAGCCGGTAGAGGCGGGACGTGTGATCGAGCGTCACCATGCCGCGGGCCACCAGGGTTTGCAGGATGCGGTGCACGACGGCCTTGCTGAGGCCGAGTTCGCGTGCGATGCGGGAGACGCCGAGTTCGCCGGGTCCGTCGGTGAACAGGAGCAGGACGTCTATCACGCGTCCCGCGGTCTCGGTGCCGGGTTGGGCCGCGGGCTGGGTTCCGGTACTGGGTGTTCCGGGCTGAGTCGTCATGGGCCCATTCTCGCCTGCCTTGTGGGGTGACTGTACACGCGGTCGAAACCTCCGTACCGCTCAATGGAACGTCAGAGAAGCACCGCCTTTCGGATGCGGTCAAGGGTGTGGAGCTGGTGATTTTCGGATTCCTGCGTTCTTTCCGAAGAGCATTGACGTCTCCGGTGTGGCGCTGGAAGCATCGAATAACGCAAGCGTTCCGCTGAATGGAACAGTAGGGAAGGGGGCGCGATGCCCACCACCGAACCCGCGGCCGGCCACACAGCCGAACTCAGCGCCTGGGCCACCGGGCTCACCTGGCACGACACCCCCGAACGCGTCCGCCGGCGGCTCTCGCTCGTCCTGCTCGACACCCTTGCCGTCGCCCTCGCCGGAGCACGCACCGAGGGACAGCGGCGCCTCAGGTCCGCGTGGCCCCAGCCCCCCGGTGACGCGCCGGTCTTCGGCGGCGGGTCCCTCACCCACACCGACACCGCCGCCTACCTCAACGCCACCGCCCTCGTCAGCTGCGAGCTGGACGAGGGCGGCAAGTACGCCAAGGGGCACCCCGCCGGGCACGCGTTCCCCGCGATCCTCACCCTCGCCGCCTCGCTCGGTGCCACGGGTGAGCAGACCGCACGTGCCCTGCTGGCCGGATACGAGGTCGCCGCCAGGTTCGGCCGCGCCACCGCACTGCGCCCGGGTGTGCACCCGCACGGGAACTGGGGCGTGACAGGCGCCGCCGCCGGCTGCGCCCTCCTCCTCGGACTGCCCGCCCCCCGGGTGGCGGCAGCCGTCGACACGGCCTGCGGGCTGCCCGTCGCCGGGCACTTCGACTCCGCGCTCGACGGCCACCGCGTACGCGACGCGTGGATGGGCACAGCGGCGCACTCCGGGCTCGCCGCCGCCCGTCTGGCCGCGGCCGGGGTCGTGGAGAACACCGGTACGGCAGCGCTGACGTACGGCACCCTGCTCGGAGACTTCGATCCCGCGGCCCTCACCCGAGGGCTCGGCGCGGACTGGCAGATCGAGCACAACTACTTCAAACGGCACGCCTCGTGCTCGTACACGCACCCCGCGGCCGACCTCGCACTGGAACTGCGCGAGCGTGACCTGGACGGGGACCGCGTGGGCGAACACGGGCGGAACGACGGCCAGCCGCACACAGGCGGAAACCACCCGCCCGAGGGCGACCGGCACGGCGACCGCCTGCGCGACCTGCCGCCCGCACAGCTCCTGGACCGGATCGCCGGGGTCACCGTCGAGACCCACGCGCTGGCCGCCCCCCTCGACCGCACCCACTGGGACAGCGCACTCGCCGCGATGTTCTCCCTCCCCTACGCGGTGGCGGCGGCTCTGCTGCACGGCCGGGTCGCCCCCGCGACGGCCGAGGCCACCGGACCCGCGCGGCAGGAACTCCTCGCCCTCGCACGCAAGGTGACCGTGAGCGAGGACCCGGCGCTGACCGCACGCCTGCCGCACGAGCGCCCGGCCAGGCTCACCGCGGTGCTCGACGACGGCAGGAGCGTGCGGCTGTACGCCCCCAACCCCGTGGGCGACACCGACCACCGGCCGTTCACCGCCCGGACGCTGCCCCTCGTCCTCGCGGACGTGCTCGGGGACACCGGCCTGGTCGACCGGCTGGAACACCTCGCGGACACGCTGCCGGAAACCGCCGACGTGGGGCCGCCGCTGCGCGCCCTCGCCGCAGCGGACACGCGAGAACCCACGACATCAGCAGGAACAGGAGGCACGGCATGAAGATCCTGTCCGTCACCCCCGTGCGGGTCGGGGAGAGCGAACTCGCCCGCCGCCGCGAACGCTACCGGCGGCTGTCACCACCGGGTGTCGAGGTCCACCTCGAACCCGCGGGGACCGGCGCGCCCACCGAACTCGCCACCCACGACGACATCGCCGCCTCCACCGCGTCGGTGACCGGGACACTCGCCGCGGCAGGCACCGACGCCCACACCCTCCGCATGCCCGACTGCGTCCTCGACCCCGGCGTACCCCTCACCCCGGATCCGTCACCCACCACCACGTCGCGAGACGCCTGCGCACCCGTCGTCGGCATGCTCCGCCTCACCGCCTCCCATCTGGTCGCGACGGGACGGCCGTTCGGCGCGGTGACCCGCAACCCGGCGATCGGCCAGGCGCTGGCCGCCCTGCTCGACGCCTACGGCCACGGCCCCTGGTTCGCCGGGGTGACCACACTCGATCTCGACTTCGACGCCGTCTCCGACGCCGCCGCATGGAACGACGCGGTCCGCGGCGCACTCGACGGCTTCGCGGCACGCGGCGTCACCACCGTCATCAACGGCTGCTCGGCGGTGGACACCCAGGCGCCGCACCCGGTGCGTCTCGTCGATCCGGCCGAGACAGCCCTGAGACTGCTGGCCGCGGAGGGAGCCGCATGAGCGGCCCCGACGCGGCGGGCGACCGGACCGCGCGGGACGAGGCCTCCGTCGACCTGGTGGTGGCCGGTGCGGGAGGCGGCCTGGCCGGCGCGCTCGCGGCGGCCCAGGCCGGACTGAGCGTGCTCGTCGTGGACCCCGACGCGCACTTCCTCCGCGGCAACAACACCTCCATGTCCACCGCGATGATCCCCGGAGCCGGATCACGGTGGCAGCGCGAGGCCGGCGTCGAGGACGGCCCGCAACGGTTCCTCGCCGACATCGAGGCCAAGACCCACGGCACGGCCGACCCGGCACTCGCCGCGGCCCTCGCCCGGATCAGCGCACCCCTCGTGGAATGGCTCGCCGACGGCGTCGGACTGCCACTGGGCCTCGTCCGCGACTTCAGCTACCCGGGCCACTCGGCCGACCGGCTGCACACCGTCGAGGGGCGCCACGGCTCCACGCTGCTGCGCCACCTCCACGAGCGCGTCCGCGCCTCCTCCCGCGCCGACCTGCTGACACCCGCCCGGCTCGTGGACGTCACCCGGGATGCCGCGGGGCGGGTCGACGGTGCGGTCGTCGAGGATCCGGGCGGCCACCGCGAGACCGTCTCCACCCGCGCGGTGCTCCTCGCCACAGGCGGACACGGCGCCGACCGCGAGCGAGTGGCCCGGTACCTGCCGGGGATCGCCGCCGCCGACTACTACGGAGGACAGTTCGCCCGCGGCGACGGCCTCGACATCGGCCTGGCGCACGGCGGCCGTGCCGCGTACCTGGACGCGTACCAGGGCCACGCCGCGCTCGCCCGGCGCTCCCGCACCCTGGTCGGCTGGGCCACCGTGATGCACGGAGCCGTCATGGTCGACGCGGGAGGCCGGCGGTTCGGCGATGAGACGAGCGGCTACTCCGAATACGCCGCCGCCCTCGCGCAGCAGCCCGGCGCACGCGGCTGGATCGTGCTCGACGGCAGGATCCGCGACCTGTGCCTCCCCTTCACCGACTTCCGGCAGACGGTGGAGGCCGGCTGTCTGACCTGGGCGGACGACGTGGAAGAGCTCGCCGCGCGGACGGGGTGCGCGGCCGCGGCCCTCGACGAGGCGCTGTCCGGCCAGGCGGCCGTCGCCACGGGCGTGGCAGCCCGCGACCGGTTCGGCAGAACCTTCTTCGAGGAACCACTCCGTCCCCCGTACGCCGCTGTCGAGGTCATCCCCGCCCTCTTCCACACCCAAGGAGGGCTCGTGGTCGACGGGCACGCCCGTGTACTGGGCGGCGACGGCACACCCGTCGACGGCCTGTTCGCGTCGGGCGGTGCCGCGCACGGCATCTCGGGACACGGCGCCGACGGCTACCTGGCCGGCAACGGCCTGCTGCCCGCCCTGGGCCTGGCCTGGCAGGCCGCCACCACCCTGTCCACCACCGCCGCCCCCACGGCCACGGCCCCTCCCGTCGCCGTGGCGGATCCGCCGACCGCCGCTGCTGAGACCGCCCGCACCGCCCCCACCGTCCCAGACGCCCGCTGAGAGGAACCGCACCATGACCGAGCTGGACCTGCTGATCAAGAACGTACGGCTGGTGAACCACGACGCGCCCGACACCCCGACGTCGGACATCGGCGTCAAGGACGGTGTGTTCCACCGCATCGCCCCGGGTATCCCGGCCGACGCGGCACGCGAGGTGGTCGACGGCAAGGGACTCCACGCCTTCCCCGGTGTCGTGGACGCCCACCAGCACTGGGGGATCTACAACCCGCTGTCCGACGACACCGCCAACGAGAGCAGGGCGTGCGCCCAGGGCGGCGTCACCACCGCACTCACCTACATGCGGACCGGGCAGTACTACATGAACCGCGGCGGCTCCTACGAGGAGGTCTTCCCGCTGGTCCTGGAGAGCGCGGAGGGCCGCTCCCACGTCGACTACGGCTTCCACCTCGCCCCCATGCAGAAGTCGCACATCGAGGAGATACCCGAGCTCATCGACCGCTTCGGCGTGACCTCTTTCAAGGTCTTCATGTTCTACGGCAGCCACGGGCTGCACGGCCGCTCGGCCGACCAGAACGCGTTCTTGATGATCCCGCCCGACGAGCGGTACGACCTGGCCCACTTCGAGTTCGTCATGCGCGGCGTCCAGGCAGCCCGCCGGCGCTTCCCCGAACTCGCGGACACCATCTCCCTGTCCCTCCACTGCGAGACGGCGGAGATCATGACCGCGTACACCAGGCTCGTCGAGGAGGAGGGCGCACTCGACGGGCTCGCTGCCTACAGCGCCTCACGGCCCCCGCACTCCGAGGGGCTGGCCGTCACCATCGCCGGCTACCTGGCGGCCGAGACCGAACTGCCCACCATCAACCTCCTGCACCTCTCCTCGCGCAAGGCGATCGAGGCGGCGATGCTGATGGCCAAGACGTTCCCGCAGGTCGATTTCCGCCGCGAGGTCACCATCGGGCACCTCCTCGCGAACGTCGAGACGGCGTCCGGCATCGGCGGCAAGGTCAACCCGCCGCTGCGCCCGCAGGAGGACGTCGACGCGCTGTGGGAACACCTGGTCGCGGGCCACGTCGACTGGGTGGTCAGCGATCACGCGTGCTGCAAGGAGGAGACCAAGTTCGGCGACCCCGCAGGCGACGTCTTCGCGGCGAAGTCGGGCTTCGGCGGCACGGAGTACCTGCTGCCAGGCCTGGCGGGTGCGGCATCCGCACACGGCCTGCCGCTGCAGAAGGTGGCCGAGCTGACGGCGTGGACACCGGCACGGCGCTTCGGCCTCCACACCAAGGGCCGGATCGCCGAGGGCTACGACGCGGACCTCGCACTCGTCGACACCTCGCGCTCCTGGACCGTTGAGGCGGCGGACTCCGAGTCGGCCCAGGAATACACCCCGCTCCAGGGTCTGGAGGTCGGAGCGAGCGTGGAGTCCACGTTCCTGCGCGGCCGGCAGATCTACGCCGACGGCAAGGTCACGGGCGTTCCGCAGGGCCGCTACCTCTCCCGCCCCACACACCGCTGAGGCGCGATGTCGAACGGCCGGAAGCCGGGCCCGGGATGTCCTGGGCCCGGCTTCCCACCGTTCGAAGGGCGGTGTCCGCCGCACGAGCGCCGCCCATCTTGCCGAAACCGCAAGAGGCCGTGCCGTGTCCCGACGGCCCGGGCAAGACTGCGACACACGCCTCGGCCGAAGGAGCCTTCGATGAACACCGACGCGGTCGCGTTCCGGCACGACATCCCAGCTGGCAGCCGCAGGCGCCGCGGCGACGCAGGCCCGCCCCGGACAGGCGACAGCGAGAGGGAGGTTCTGCGCGGCTTTCTCCATTACCTCGGGCACTCGATCTCCACGAAGGTCGAGGGCCTCCCCGAACCGGCGGCCCGAAGCGCCGCGGTGCCGTGGGGGCCCGCTACCGCGAGGTGGTCGCACGGGCGGAAGACGTGCTCGACCAGTGCACCGACCTGGGCGCGCCGGCGCCGCGCCCCGCGACGGACAAAGCCGCGCCGAGCGTCCGCTGGGCCCTGACCCACATGATCGAGGAGACCGGGCGCCACGCCGGCCATGCCGACATCCTGCGCGAACTGATCGACGGCACGACCGGACGCTGACGCGGTGCCGACCGTGGCATATCCGCAGCGCCCACAGCGGTGGCCTCCCGCGAGTGCGCCGTCGATCCGTGCGGGCTGGAGGTCCAACGGCGGCGCGGGAGTGAACCGTCAGGAGGGCGGCCTGGATGGCGGCGGGTCGTAGAGCAGGACGAGATCGCGGGCCCAGGCCGCGTCGGGGTCCGCACCGGCGTTGCGGTTGCGCAGCTCGCGTACGAGTTCGGGGAGGCTGCGGGCAGCAGTGACGCGCTGCAGCAGTGCGGCGGCGTGTGCGAAGAACTCGGCACAGTCCGTGTGCTGTTCGTCGCAGCGGCGCCACAGCGCCGCGGCGTGCCCCGTGGCCAGTGCGGTGGCCATCGCCGTCGCTCCGCTGCCGCTGTCCACCCGAGCGCAGTGCACGGGTACGGCATGCTCCGGGGTGGCCAGCATCCGGGCGTGGAGCGCGTAGCCGCTCTCCACACGTGCGTGCCCCAGGGTGGGGACGTCGTGGCACAGCGGCACCGCCTCCAGCGGGCCGCCCCGCGCGACCGCCGCCCAGCGACGATGCCACTCAGGGGAAGGACGTTCAGCCAGGCGCCGTTGGTCGCGCACGGCCACCATGTGCCGTTGGCCGAGCGGGAGGGTGCGTGGGGCGAGCGGGGCGTCGGGCCGCGGTTCATCCAGCCGCCACGTCTCCACCGGCTCGTCGAACAGCGCTCGGGGCATCGCGAAGCCGACTGCGGTCAGGTGCTCGTGGGCGTCGGCTCGGTCGAGGGCGCCGGCCAGGGCCGCCCGGATGCCGCGCCCGAGCTCCGTGCGGGGCATCCCTTCCTCGTCGGCGTGCACCGGCGTGGTCTCACCGTTCGCCCCCACCAGTCTGATCGCCCAGGGGTGGCGGCCAATGCCGTGGTGATCGGGTCTGATCTCGACGAGAACGCCGGCGGAGGCGGGCGTGACATCGACCGTGGTGTCAGCCATGTCCAGCGTCGCCCTCACCCGTTGCCGGAGGACATCGTTGTGCAGTCGCATGCCGGCGGCCTCCACCCAGGTGTGCAGCGCGTCAAGTGCGCGGGGCTCCGGGTCCGGGGCCTGGTCAGGGCTGCTGAGCGCGACGTACGCCTTCGCCGCGAACAACACGACCGCTTCCTCCTCCAGGGCTTCGGCGCGGTCGTCCGCGTTCCCGTCGTCGCACAGCAGCCCGACGGCCTCGCGCCAGCTACGTGGGGCGTGCAGGGTGCTCTCGTGGTGGGTCAGCAGCAGCTCGTCCCGTACCTCGCTCACCATGCGCAGCAGCTGTGCGGCGCTGGTCGGCGGCGGCAGTTCGGCGAACAGGGCGTACAGTTCGGCCCTTCGGTCGGCCGTGAAGCCCTGGTTGCCGAAGCTGCGCTCGCGCTGCGTACGCGGCCAGCTCGGGCCGGGGCTTTGGAAGCGCGCCCAGTGGTGGCGGTCGTGAGCCCGCAGGACCTCCTGCCAGGTCTCCCGCGTGCGAGGAGCCTCGTCGAAGAAGGCGCGCAACGCCGTGACCGGCGTGACCTGCATCGATGCGGTGCTGTGCGGTGCGCCGGCCTGGCAGACGCCGATGACGCTGGCACGGCGTGTGTCGATGACGGG
Source organism: Streptomyces diacarni (assembly GCF_003323715.1). Taxonomy (GTDB): domain Bacteria; phylum Actinomycetota; class Actinomycetes; order Streptomycetales; family Streptomycetaceae; genus Streptomyces; species Streptomyces diacarni. Next base: position 45,713 of record NZ_QOIN01000039.1, on the reverse strand, counting down.
GCCGCCGGAAGCGCCCGAGGGCAGCCAGCTGTCGTGCACGACGAGCCGCCCACCCTCTCCGCTGTCTTCGGCCACCCCCGTACCGGACATGTAAACGACGCCCGAAGGGCCGGACACATATCCGTGAGTGCTCACCTCGGACAGCGGGAAATCGGACTTGTCACTGAGCCAGAGGCAGTCGGCATCCGGCCCGTTGCCGGCCTGGTGGCCAGGCGTCGCCGTCATCACTCGAACGAGGGCGATGTCCGGCGCGTCCCCCCGCGAGGGCGGACGGTCGGGATCGGGCGGCGCGGGCAGGGCGCACGCCAACTCGCCGGTGAGCCGCTGCCCGGCTGCCGTGGTGACGCCGATGACCGGTTCGCCTCGCCGCGCGGTGGTTCGCCTTTGAGTGAGGACATGCGCGCTGGTCAGCACCCAGCCGGGCGCGATGAAGAAGCCGCTACCCCACAGCGGTGCGTCCACTCCGTCGTGCGCCGGCCCGATGCGGACGACGGACCGGTGCACGGCATCCCGGGCCTCACCAAAAGCCTGCTCCTGCCCCTGCTCCTGCCCCTGTGGCTGTGGCTGCGCTTGCGGCGGGGGCTCCGCGGGTGGCCGAGGGGCGCTCGGCGCCGACGCGGATCGCCCGGGGGGTGCGCACCGCGCGGCGACGAGGGCGGAGATCTCGGCGAACGGCTGGAGCTCCGCCGGCAGCTGTGCGTCTCCCCACGTGTGCGTATCCGTCTCGTCCGACGGCGGGGTCAGTGCGTATGCGGGGAAGTTGTGCAGGCTGCGGCCGAAGTGCCGTTCCACGTACTCGGAGCACACGTTGAGGACGACACGGGCGTCGCCGGCTGGCAGCGCTCTGAGCAGCACGTCCCGCACCCCGGGGTTGAACCGGTACCAGTACTCTGCCCCCTGCGCCCTGACCAACCCGCTGAGCAGTACTTCCGCCAGCACCGCCGGGCCCGAGGCGGGGAGCATGGCGCGCTGGACGTGCCGCATCACCGGGAGGGTCATGGGCGCGGCCGACAGGCACGCGGCCAGGCGCAGGGCCTGTGGCGACGCGTGGCGCTGGAACGCCCGCACGAGGCCGCGGGGTTCGAGGTCGCCAAGGGGGCCGGGCTCGGTCTCGGGGTGGTCGGAGCGCACCTCTCCCGCGGCCCCCGGCAACGAGGGGGTGCGTCCGGTGAGCAGACGCGCCCACGTGGCCAGCGCCGGCGCCGTCGGTGCGAGGACCGGAACAGGTGCGGCACGTCCTTCGCGAGCGCTTCCGTGTCCGTCTCCGCGTGAGGCCGGGCCGGGGCGGGGCGCGAAGCCGAGCCGTGGGTCGTTGCCGCGGCGGCCGTAAAGGCGACCGGGGAGAGCGGGGAGGTGGGTGCGACGCCACATGCGCTGCGGCAGCGGCTGGAGGACGGCGACGGGACCGGTTCGCGACCAGTCGTGGACGAGCCGCTGCAGCGTCCCGTCGCGCCACTGAGGCCCGGCGCAGTCACTGACCAAGAGCGTCAGCTGTCGGCCCGTGGGGTCACGCAGCTGGTCTGCGTACCCTGGCACACGGCCACCCGCGCCGCCGGTGCTCACGAGCGGGCCCCCGGGTGCCGCCTTCCCGCAGGTGATGCACCGTCACCTCGCAGAAAGCGCCGGACGTCGCACAGACCCGACGCAGCTCGTCGAGCATGGTTTCCCACAGGACCGTCGAGTTCGAGACGTCCATCAGAAGGCGGAGCCGCGGCCTGTGACGCTCCTGCGTCCGCATCACCGGCACGAGCAACCCGGTTTCGGCAGCACGCTCCGCAGTCGCCTGCACGTCCAGGTGGCGGGACGCCGGGCGCACGGGAGGCCGGTAGTCCCGCAGGGGCGACAGCGCCCGCTGCAGCGGGGTGTGACGGGGCAGAGCCGTCGCCTCGGGAACGCGGACCCGGGTGCCCTCCGCGTGGGCGTCACGCGGGGCGTCGCGCGGTTCGTCCGGATCGGCTCCCTCGGCGTACAGACGTGTGACGGCAGCGTTTCCGTCCGGCGCGGTTTTGTCGGTGCCGGGGGAGGGGCCGGCGGTCCCGGGCGTACCGGCGTGCCCCGTTCGTCCGGCGTGCTGCGACGGTCCCGGCGCACCGGAGGTGGCTGCGGCCCCGTCCTCGCGGTCGCTGCTCCCCGTCTCCTCACCGGGGCCGACCCAGTGGGCCAGCCACAGTGCTTCGGCCAGCTCCCGTGCCGTTGGTTCGAAGCCCGCGCCGTGCAGCCGGCCGGCGAGTTCCCCGAGCGGGTCGACGGGTGGCATCGTCAGTCCGGCCCGGCAGCGTCGTCGGTGTGCCGGCCGTGGTCGAGAGGGCGCATCAACCGCTGGGCGATCCGCTCCCGGCCGCCGGCGTCGCCACCCGCGGCATGGTGGGTCAGATAGATGGCGTTCAGCAGTTGGTCCGCGGCCCGCACCGAACCCGGACTGCTCGAGAGGAAGTGAGAGACGAGCGTGTCGTTGACATGCGAGTCCGCCTCACCGAAATGAGCGCGGACCATGGCGGCGAGGCGGTCCCTGCCCCACCGGTCGTTCCCCGGGGACGGCAGATCCACCCTGACGCAGCGCCGCAACAACGGGGCCGGGAAGTCGCGCTCCCCATTGCTGGTCATCACTACGACGGGGAACGCCCGGCACCGTACCCGGCCCCCCTCGACGACCACGCGGGCGCTGTCGTCGGTGAACACCTCCGTACCCGCTCCCGCCGCCGTACGTGAGAGCCGTTCGAGCTCCGGAATGGTGAACTCGCCCTCCTCCAGCACGTTCAGCAGGTCGTTGGGCAGGTCGATGTCGCTCTTGTCGAGTTCGTCGACGAGCAGGACCCGGGGAGAGGCGTACGGGAGGAGCGCGGTGCCCAGCGGACCCAGTCGCAGGTAGTCGCCGATGTCTCCCGCGGGGTCGTGCCGCGCCGCGTCCGGCCGGGCCAGTTGCGTGTCCTGGAGGCGGGCGATGGCGTCGTAGGAGTACAGACCGTCCTGCAGACAGGTACGGCTGACGATCGGCCAGTGCAGTACGCGCCCCAGCCCGAGTTCGTGCGCGAGGGCGTGCGCGAGCGTGGACTTGCCCGTGCCCGGCCCTCCGGTGACCAGCATCGGGCGCCGCAGGTAGAGAGCGGCGTTGATCAGTTCGAGGTCCGCAGGGCGCCACGGCATCGAGCGTTCTTCGCCACGTGTGTACGCGGTGCCGAGCCGGCGTACCGACTCGCTGCCGAGCGCCGGAACATTTTCGATGACCGGGGCGCCGTCGAAGTCGCGCCACGGAGGAGGCGCGGGCAGCCGGTCCATGCCGTCGTGCGGCACGCCCGTCCCACGGAAGAGCGCCCACTCCGGGATGCCGTTGTCTTCGCTGGCCACGTGCTGTCTCCTTGTGTCGGACGACCGTACCCCGGCTTCACGGGGAGCTGACGCGGTCTGTTGGCTCGGGGATGGGCCGGCGCGGATCGTCGTACAGCAGCGCGAGGTCCTCCGCCCACGCCGCTCGGGCGTCGTCCTTGCTGACGCGTTCGCGGAGGAGGCGTACTTCCTCCGGCAGGACCGCCACGCCACTCAACCCGCGAAGCATCGCGGCCGTCTCAGCCCGGAACCGTTCACAGGCCTCGTCGCAGCCGTACGCGTGGTGGGCCGTGCGGTGCCACAAGACGACACCGTGACCGGCACGCAGCACCTGGCCGAGAGGCCCGGCGCTCTGTGCTGCGGGACGGCACAGCAGGGGTACGGCGCCCGCAGAAGCGTGCTCCAGCTGCCTGTTGGCCAGGCTGACCAGGGGCAGCGCCTCCAGCTGTTCGCCCTCGGTGAGGCTCCACCGCTGCTGCCACTCGGGGGCGGGCGCACCGCGGCGGTGCAGATCACGCAGGACGACCTGCCGGTGCACGCCGAAAGGGTGGTCGTCCGCGGGGTGCGGCCGCAGACTCCGGGCGACGAGGCGGGAGCGCCACAGATGCACGTCCAGGTCGAAGTGCTCGGTGGGCACAGCGAACTCCAACCGGGCTCGCGCGGAGCCATGGTCGGTCCATGTGAACGCATTGCTCAACGGAGCGCTCAGCCGGTGGGGCAGCTCCTCCAGTGTCGCGCCTTCCCCGGACTCCTCCTCGGCCCACAGGCGTGGCGAGTCGACGCCCGCGTCCCACGCCCACACCCGCCAGTGGAAGCGCCCTCGAGCGTAGTGGTCCGGGTCGAGCTCCACGACGAGCGCCGCCGCGTCCTGGCCTGGCACCGCAGCCCGGGGAGCGGCCATCGCGCTGCGCAACGCGTCTGGCAGGTACGCAGAATCCGGCACACTGCGTCCCTTGGGCCCCAGCTCGCTCGAGCGGTGCCGCACGAAGCGCTCCAACCCCTCCGACTCCTCGGGGGCGGCATCGCGATGCACCTGCGAGACCAGCCACAGATAATGGAGGAACACCACGTCCTCGGCCGGGTGCGACCGGCCCTGCAGCCGCTCTCGCAGCCGCCCGTGCCCCTCCCGCCAGTCCCCGGGCTCCTCGAGCCAGATCTCTTCGCCGCCCAGCGCTTCCTCGATCATCCGGGGAACCAGGCCGCGGTCGGCGGGAGGCGGCAGAGCCGAGACACGGGCAAGAGCCGCGAGCGTGTCATCCGGCCGCCAGCTCCGCTCGGCCTCCGCACTCCCCAGCTCCTCCTGTGCACGCGCCCAGGAAGCGGCGGCGCTTCGCTGCCCGTGCCAGTGGTCGTGCCGGCGCATCAGTTCCCTGAACGGGTCCTCTCCGAGTGCCGTCTCCCCGGCCACGGGTACGGCCCGGGCGAACCCTCGCAGGGCCGTGGAGCGGATGGCGAGCCCGCCGTCCCCGTGCCGTCTCCGCGCCTTCACGACGCCGACCACCGCACCGTAGTCCTGATCCACGACCGGTCCGCCCGACGCGCCGTGCGGGATCGAGTGCAGTGAGCCGAGAGTGATTCCGTGGTCGCTATCGGTGCCGTTGCTGTGGCAGTGCCCGCTCCACGAACGGGGCTGGCCGCCGTCGCCCACGCGCCAGCCGTACAGTCTCAGCCGGCCGGGCGGATCGGACCGGTCCGTGAGCCAGACGCACGGATGGTCGATGTCCTCCAGCAACCGGACGAGAGCGAGGTCGTGTTCGGGGCCGGCCCCCGTCCCGTCCACCGGCTCCGTCCAGGGGCGGTAGGCGAGCTTGGCCGCGCATCGGTGCTTCGGGCCCTGGACGAGCAGGCGGCCGTCTCCCTCGGGAGGCAGCCGCTCCTCGAGCACGTGGTAGCACGTGAGGACCCAGCCAGGCGCGACGAAGAACCCGCTGCCCCACAGGGCACGAGGGTCCTGAACCGGCCCGATACGTACCGTTGCCAGCGTGGCGAGCTCGGCGAGCCTGGCCTCACTCATGGTCCTTCAAGGTCCGGCCTCCGCGCTTCTTCCCGTCGCCCGCAGCTCGTCGGGGCTGCCCCGCCGCAGCGTAGTACGGCTCAGTTCTCCCCGTCCTGCCGAAGAGGAGCAGGCCGGCCGGGAGTTGCCCTGACGTCGCGCAGAGAGGCGTCCAGGGCGGCCATGAGCTGCGCGACACGGTTCCTGCCGGCCGGCGCGGGGGGAAACCGGAGGAGGACCTCGACCAGGACCGGTGTGGCGCGCTGCCGAGCCCGCTCGATCGTCCGGTCCCCGGCTTCGGGATCGCCACCCGCACCGATCTCGGCGATACGCGCCGCGCTCGCGGGGGCACGCAGGATGTGACCCACCTGGTGAGCCTTCGCGATCGGGTGCAGGTAGGCGGCGGACGCGGCATCCCCGGCGGCACGCGCGGCCAGACGTGAGGCCTCGGTGGGAGCTTCCTTCGCTGCCCGGTGCGCGTCCAGCGAGGTGACACGCTGCAGTCTGGTCCGCCGCGCACCGCCGGCGAACGCCCACGCGGCGTCGAGGGCCGCACGCGGCCGGGGATCTTGCGGTACCGCGCTCTCGAACACGGACAGCACCTCCTCAGCCGTCCGTGCCACGTAGCGCGCCACCACGCGCAACTCGTCCATGGTCAGCTCGAAGTCACCCGGCACGCTCCCCGTCATGGCGGCAAGCATCGCACGCGCGGCCGCGGCGAGCGGAAGGCGAGGGCCGCCGCCGTGTGCCGTCGACTTGAGCACCTTGCCCCGGTCCATGGGGGATGCAATGATCAGAAGCCGCACTTGCATACGATGCGCAATAAGGGGGGAGCGGTTCCGTGCCCGACGAACGCACCCGCCGGCACATCCTCGGGCTGGCGGGCGGCGGCTGCGCGGCGGCGCTGCTGTCGGGCTGTGACGGGTCCGCGTCGGCCGGGGCCACGCGCCCGCGGCGCGGTGGCGTGCTGCGGGCGGCCTTCCCCGGCGCCGGTGCCAAGGAGACGCTCGACCCGCACAAGCAGCGGCAGTTCGTGGACATCGCCCGCCACAAGGCGATGTTCGACAAGCTCGTGGAGCTCGGTCCGACACTGCGCCCCGTCCCGCGGCTGGCCCGCAGCTGGGAGTCCAGCGCCGACTCGACGGTGTGGCGCTTCCGGTTGCGGGAGGCCGTCTTCCACGACGGCCACCGGCTGGAGCCCGAGGACGTGCTCTACAGCCTGCACCGCATTCTCGACCCGCACGCCGCGGATCACCTCGCGGCCAACTCGCTGTCCGCCCTCGACCTCGGCGGCTGCCGCGCTGTGGGCAAGGAGACCGTCGAGCTGCGGCTGAAGAAGCCCAGTGCCGAGTTCCCCTCGCTGCTCGCGGTCACCGGTGCGCTGATCGTCCGGCGCGGCTACCGTGACCCGGAGAAGCCGGTGGGCACCGGCGCGTTCCGGTTCGCCTCCTTCCAGGCCGGCCGCTCCTTCAGTGCCCACCGCTTCGACGACCACTGGGCCGGCGCCCCGTACCTGGACGAGCTGCGGATCCTGTCGGCCGCGTCGGAGGCGCGCAACAGCGCCGTCCAGGCGGGAGAGATCGACTACGCGCACGAGATGAGCCCCACGTTCGCACGGCTGATCGAGGGCAACTCCCGCGTCGCGCTGGTGTCGACCCCGCTCAGCGGCGTCGACGGCTTCGCCCTCAAGACCGACAGGCCGCCTTTCGACGACCCGGACGCCGCCATGGCGGTCAAGCTCCTCGTGGACCGTGAACGGCTCATCGAGGTCATCTCGGGCAACCGCGCCCAACCCGGCAACGACCTCTACGGCAAGGGATACGCCTACTACCCCTCCCACCTGCCGCAGCGCGAGCAGGACCTCGCCCAGGCACGCCGACTCGCCCGCCGCAGCGGCCTATTCAACCGGCGGCTCACCTTCTACACCTCCACCGTGGTCGAGGGGTTCGTCAACGCCGCCCACCTGTTCGCCGACATGGCCGGGGAGGCGGGACTCAGGGTCGAGGTCGTCTCGGGGCCGCCGGAGACCTACAACACCGACCAGCTCACCACCGGCGACATCGGCAACCACAGGTGCGGGGCCATGCCCATACCCACCTACATCTCCGAGCGGCTCCTGGACGGCTCCCCGCAGAACGCCAGCGCCTGGAAACACCCGGACTTCGACGAGGACTTCGTGCACGCCCAAGGCATCAAGAAGGAGACCGCACGCACGCGCGCCTACGGTGCGCTGCAACGCACCGTCCGGGACGAGGGCGGCCTGGTGCTGTGGGGACACCCCGACTGGCTCAACGCCGTCTCCACCACCGTGCACGGGGTGAAACCCGCACCGCCCAACACCGACAAGTGGGCACGGTTCGACGCCGTCTGGGTGGACTGATGGCACGCCACGCGCTGCGCCGCGTCCTGCTGGCGATCGCACAGCTGACTCTGCTGTCCGTACTGGTCTTCCTGCTGACCTCGTTGCTGCCCGGCGACGCGGCCGACGTCCTGTTCAACGACAAGACCGGCACGGAGCAGATCGCCAGGCTGCGCCACGAGATGGGGCTCGACCAGCCGCCGGCGCAGCGGTTCCTCGACTGGGCCAAAGACCTGCTGACCGGCGACGCGGGCACCTCCCTCACCGGTGGGCAACCCGTTTCCGGCATCGTCGCGCACTCCGTGGGGGCCACAGCGCTGCTGGCCGGTGTCACCGCAGTGATCGCGGTGCCTGTGGCCCTCGTTCTCGGCCTGGTCACCGGCTGCCGGGCGGGCGGCAGGCTCGACCGGACGGTCACCGCCGTCACCCTGGCTCTCGGCTCCGTCCCCGACTTCGTGCTCTCCCTCGCGCTCGTCGCGGTGTTCGCGCTGAAACTGGGCTGGCTGCCCTCCACCTGGATCGGGGCGACGACCGGCGATCTGCTCACCCGTCCCGGCCTTCTCGTGCTGCCCGTCGCCGTGCTGCTGGCGCGGACCGTCTCCCAGCTCATCCGGCAGTTCAGGGCAGGCACTCTCGGAGCCCTGAACTCCGGCTACGCGCAGCAGGCCCGTCGGCTGGGCGTGCCCCGCACGCGTCTCCTGCTGCGGCACGTGTTGCCCAACGCCGCGGTACCCGGCGTGCAGCAACTGGCCCGCACCGGCGACGCGCTCCTCGGCGGCGTCCTCGTCGTCGAGGCCGTGTTCGCGGTGCCCGGCGCCGCCACCGCCCTCATCGAAGCGGTGCGCAGCCGGGACGTCCCCACCGTCCAGGCGCTCACGCTGCTGCTGGCGGCGGCCGCGCTCTTCCTGAACGTCGCCGCGGACCTGGTCTCCCACCGGCTCTCGCCGCGAGTGGAGGTGCTGAGGTGAGCGAACACACCGCGCAGCCCCCACCGGCGCAGCCCGCGGCCCCGGGGAGCGGGCGACGGGCATGGACGGCAGGGAAGAAGGGCACCGGCGGTGTTGTGACGACCGTCGCGGCTGCCGTGCTGTTCGCCGTGCCGGTCCTGACAGCCCTGTTCGGGCCGCTGCTGGCGCCGCTGGCGGAGGCCTCGGGCCCCGGAGCCCCCTACGCGCTCGACGGGCGCCACCCGCTGGGCACCGACGGGCTCGGGCGCGACGTGCTGGCCCTGCTGCTGCGCGGCGGCGGCAGCACGCTGGGGTCCGCTCTCGGCGCGGTCGCCCTCGCCTACCTGGTGGGCGGAGCGGTGGGGCTCGCGGCCGCCGTCAGCCGGCACCGTTGGGTGGACGAGATGCTGATGCGCCCGGTCGAGGTGGTGCTCCCCATCCCTTCGCTGCTGGTCATCAGCCTTGTCGGGGTCGGCCGTCACGGAAACGCGTGGGCCGTCACGATGGCGGTGGCACTCGTGAACACGCCTGTCGCGGCGCGTCTCGTACGCGCTGCCGCCCTGCGGGCGGCGGCAGGGCCGGTGGCGGAGGCCATGCGGATGCAGGGGGAGTCGCGGCTGCGGGTCCAGCTGGGCTACGTGGGCGGCTCGGTGCTGCCGGTCGTGGCGGCCGATGTCGGCACCCGTGTCACGGGCGCCGTCTTCACCGTCGCCGCCGCCAACTTCCTCGGGCTCGGCATGGAGCCCACCGCGCCGGACTGGGGCGTGACCATCGCGGCGAGCCGTGAGGCGCTGCTCGTCCAGCCGTGGTCGGTGTGCGCACCGGCCGCGATGCTGCTGATGTTCACGGTCGGCCTCAACCTCCTCGGCGACCGCGTACTGGACCGTCGCGACCAACTTCCTCCGCGAGGCCACCGCGACCGCCGAGCCCGCGACCGCTGGACCCGTGTCCGCCGGGCCCGAGTGCTGCCCGGTGCGCGGAAGGAGGGCCGGGCATGACGCGGCCGCTGATCGAGGTCCGGCGGCTGACCGCGCACGCCGCCGACGGCACAGCCTTGGTGCGCGGCGTCGATCTGAGGATGGAGGCCGGGCGCGTCACCGCCCTCGTCGGTCCTTCCGGCAGCGGCAAGACCACCACGGCTCTGGCGCTGCTGGGAGAGGCCGGTGCGGGCGTACGGCTGTCGGGACATGTGCGGGTGGGGGAGACCGAGGTCGTCGGGGCCCACGGCATCACCGCGCACGCGGCCGGGGTGCGAGGCGGCACCGTGGCCTACCTGCCGCAGCACCCGGGCAACGCGCTCAACCCGGCCCGGCGCATCGGCGCGGTCCTCACCGAACTCGCCGCCCTGCACGCCCCCTCCGGCGGCGGGCGGAACGCCTCCCGTGCCCTCTCCCGCGCGGCGCTGGAGCAGGCGCAGCTGCCGCCGGAGCGGCCGGTGCTGCGGCGCTTCCCCCACCAGTTCTCGGGCGGGCAGCAGCAGCGCGTGGCGCTCGCGGAGGTACTCGCCTGCGGCCCTCGGGCCCTCGTCCTGGACGAGCCGGGTACCGGCCTGGACACGGTGACGCGGGCGGCCCTCACCCGCGAGCTGGCCCGGCTGGCCCGTTCGGGCCCTGCGATACTGCTCCTCAGCCACGATCACGCGATGGTGCGCGCGCTCGCGGACGACACCGTCGTACTGGAAGCGGGACGTGTCACCGCGCGGGGCACACCCGAGGCGGTACTGCCCGCCGCCCCCGCTCCTGTCACCGTGCGGGAGAGCGGGGAAGACCCGGACGGTGGCGCGAAAGAGCACCCGGAAGATAGCGGGGAAGAGCGCCCGGACGGTACGCCGCTGCTCCAAGCACGTTCACTCTTCGCCTGGCACCGTCGGCGCGGACACAACGTGCTGCACGACGTCTCGCTCCGCCTTCGCGCGGGGGAGTGCGTGGGGGTTGCGGGTCCCTCCGGAAGCGGAAAGACTACCCTGGCGCGGTGCCTGGCCGGACTGCACGAGCGCCTCGGCGGCGACCTCCTGCTCGACGGGGCGCCGCTGCCGGCTCTCGTGCACCGCGACAGGGAGCAGAAACGGCGGGTGCAGTACGTGTGGCAGGACGTCCACGACTCGTTCGACCCCCGGCGCACCGTTATCGACCAGGTGGCGCGCACCGCTGTGCGGCTGCGGGGCCGCACGGTCGACCAGGCCCGTGAAGAAGCCGGCGCACTGCTGTGCGAGTTCGGCGTACCGCCTCGGACGGCCGCCAGGCCGCCCGGCGCGCTGTCCGGCGGCGAGCTCCAGCGCGCCGCGTTCGCCCGCGCGGCGCTGGCCCGGCCCGATGTGCTGGTGTGCGACGAGATCACCAGTGCGCTCGACGCGGAGACCGCCGAACGCGTTCTCACCCACGTGGAGCACCTGCGCACCACCCGGACAGCCGTGCTGTGGATCAGCCATGACCTGCGGTTGATGCGCCGTGTCGCGGACCGGCTGCTGGTGCTCGACGGCGGTGGTCTCGCCGAGGCGGGGGCGTGTGCCCGGGTACTGGCGCGGCCCCGTTCCGAGGCGACGCGGCGCCTGCTGGACGCCGAGGAGAGGGGACAGCGGCGGCGGACAGCTCTCCCGGCGGAAGCCGGACCGCACCCGATGGGCTGAGCCGCCACCGCACGGGGGCCGATGACAGCGACGGCGTCGGCCCATGACAGCGACACAGGAGGAACAACAGTGACCGACACGTCCCTCACGACCGATTGGCAGGCCTGGCAGGCCAGTTGGGACCGGCAGCAGGAGTGGTACATGCCCGACCGCGAGGAGCGGTTCCGGGTCATGCTGGAGGTCGTCGAGGCGGTGGCGGGTCCGAAGCCCGTGGTGCTGGACCTGGCCTGCGGACCCGGCAGCATCACCGCCCGGCTGCTGGAACGCCTGCCCGGCGCACGCAGCACCGCCCTCGACCTGGATCCGGTGCTGCTGTCCGTCGCGCAGGGCACCTTCCGCGACGAGCACAGGGTGGAGTTCGTGACGGCGGACCTGACCGACCCGCACTGGCCCGACGCGCTGCCGCACCGCCCCTACGACGCCGTGGTCACGGCGACGGCGCTGCACTGGCTCACCGCGGACGCGCTGCGCGTCGCCTACGGCCGGATCGCCGAGGTGCTGCGCGAGGGCGGCGTGTTCCTCAACGCCGACCACATGCGCGACGACGAGGCGCCCCGGCTCAATGCCGCACTGGGGACCTACCACGCCGCCCGCAAGGAGCGTGACCTCGCCGCGGGCGCGCAGGACTGGCGCGCGTGGTGGACGAGCGTCGCCCGGGATCCCGCCCTGGCGGAGCAGGCCCGCCGGCGGTTCGACCTGTTCGACGATCCGCGGCAGCCGAAGCCCGGGGGCGACGGACAGATCCGCGAGGACCGCCCCGTCACCACGGCCTGGCATCTGGAGGCTTTGCGGGAAGCGGGTTTCGGCGAGGCACGCCGTGTGTGGTGCTCGACGAGCGACGCCGTCCTGGCAGCGCTGCGCTGAGCCCCGAGGAGGTGGGGGAGGCGCCCCTGCGGTGGCTGCGTCCGGCAGGCCGCCGCAGGGGAGGTCGGGCTCAGCCGGCGTAGCCCTTGGGCGGTACCAGGCTCGCCAGCTGGTCGAAGGACAGCCAGTAGATCTGGTTGCCGCCGAAGTTGGCGGGGTCGGCGATCAGCACGCTGCCGTTGGCGTCGTCGTAGCCGATGACGGTGAAGTAGTGGTAGATCGTCTGGTCCGACGGGTAGCCGGGAGGCTGGTTGCCAGGCGGGGCGACGATGTTGGTGACCAGCGGGAAGTTGTTGTCGATGCCCCTGACGACATCGGCCCACAGCTGGTCCTTCTGCTCCTGCGTGGGCGGGTCGTTCGGCATCTCCGTGGTCTTGTACCAGTCCGTGCCCAGGTTGCTGTTGAGGACGGTGGTGACCTGGCCGATGTGGTCCGTGCCGTTCTCGTCGGTGCCGAGCTGGGCGGCGAGGTCCGCCTGGGAGGGCGGGGCCGTCCGTGCGGAGAGGGCGATGCGGGTGGCGGCGGGACCGCACCAGTACCCGGTGTCCTGCACCTGGTACTCGACGTCGAGGGTCTTGGAGGCCTTCGTGCGCGCGCCCTCGGTGCGCAGCGTGGAGCCGTCACGTGTGATGTCCACGGACCGGGCTGCGCCACCCGGCAGCGCCTCGACCTGGTGGGCGACCCGGCCCGCGTCGAGCGGCTGGGCGTGGATGGTGGAGGACTCGGCAGCGGCCGGCTGCACCAACGCGGGGACGGCCATAAGCCCGGTGGCGGTGAGTGCCACGGCCACGGCCGCGGATCTGATACGCATGAGCGCTCCCTTGCAGTGGGGGAATGGAAGCGAAGTGAGCATGCCAAGACGAGCGGGGTTGTACAAGGCCAACGGCAAGTGGCCTGCCTCGTGCCGGCCGAACCCCGGGCGGCGATCGCCCAGTTGAGGGGGCGGCCACTCGTGACGGCCCGCCGTGCGCGGTTACGCTACTGGAGGAGGGGGAACCGGCCCGGAAGGACGCGCGCGGCGGCTCCCGGTTCGGCCCGAACGGTCCAGGCCACCGCGGCACCGGTGGCGTCCTGAGCCCGGTGGGGCGGAATGATTCGGTACGGAACGGAACAGGTGAACGCCGTGCTCGTCAGCTCGCTCCTCAACGCGGGTCTGCTCCTGCTCCTGGGCGCCGCCCTCTACGCGGCACCGAGCGCCCTGCTGAGCCCGGGAACGGTGCCGTTCGGTGTCCGGGTGCCCCCGAGCCGGGCAGAAGACCCGCAGGTCGGCGCCGTACGCCGGCGGTACCGCGCGGCGGTGCTGTGGGCCACCGCGGTCGCCACGGCGGCAGCGGCGGCAGAGGGCGCGCTCCTCGAGGGTGTCGCGGCCGTGGTGGTGCCGGGCCTGCTGCTGTGCGCCGTCGCAGCCGTGATGTGGCTGCGCGCGCACCGAGCCCTGGCCGGGGCGAAGAAGCGCGAGCAGTGGTACGCGGGGCTGCGGCAGGGGGTGGTGGCCGACACCTCGCTGCGTACCGATCCTGTGCGCGTCCCGTGGGCGTGGGCGGTTCCGTCGGGTCTCGTCATCGCGGCCACCGTCGCGGTGGGCGCTGCCGTCTACCCGGCGTTGCCCGACACGTTGGCCGTACCGACACGCACAGGCGACGGGACGCGCCACCACGAGGTCGCCACGACCTTCTGGACGGCCTTCAGCCCGGTGTTCGGCCAACTCGTGGGAAGTGCGGCAATGCTCGCGCTCGTCGCCGCCCTGCTGCGCTCGCGGCCCGATCTGGAGGCGTCACGGCCGGCGGCCGGGGTGGCACGCCACCGTCGCTTTCTGGCCACGACCTCGCGTGCCCTGCTCGCGATCTGCGCGGTGGTCGACGTCATGCTGCTGGGGCTGTCCGTCATGGTGTGGTCCGGCGACCGCTCCCAGGCGCCGCTGTTCGCCGTGGTCGGCATCCCGGCCCTCGTCACGTTCGGCATCGTCGCCGGCCTCGTCGTGAGGGTCGGCCCCGGAGGGCGGCGGCTCGTGGAAGGGCAAGCCGCAGCGAACGCAGCGAACGCAGCGGACACGGCGGACGCAGCGAACGCAGCGAACGCAGCGAACGCAGCGGACGCAGTGGACGCAGTGGACACGGCGGACCCAGAGGGCACCGGGCTCGTGCAGCGGGACGACGACCGGTACTGGTATGCGGGAGGCACTGTCTACGCCAACGGCGGCGACCCCGCGGTGCTCGTGCCGTCTCGCGTCGGCATGGGCTGGACTCTCAACCTCGGCAACCCGCGGGCACTGACCGGCATGATCGTCGTACTGGTCGCTGCCGGCTCCGCCGCTCTCGCGACCGCCGGACTGCTCGCCTGAAGCCTGCGGTCGGAAACTCCCCGGGCGTCCGCACCGCTCAGCCGACGTCCTCCGGCGTCTCGAATCCGTCCAGGACGGCCCGCACCCGGTCGACGACCTCGTGCCGGGGGATTCCGCGCACCACGGCCTCGGCGAGAAGCGTGCGGGCACGCCGCTCCCAGTGCGCCGCCCCCTCCGCGTCCGCGGGGCCCCGGCCCGCGTCCGGGCGCACCACGGCTCCGCTCTTGCGGTTGATCCTGATGATGCCCTCACGGCGCAGCAGGTCGTAGGCCTTGTTGACGGTGTGGAAGTTGATGGCCAGGTCCACCGCCAGCTGCCGGGTGGAGGGTAGCGAGGTGCCACCGGGCAGCCGGCCGTCGGCGATGGCCTCCACCACGCGGTCCCGGATCTGCTGGTAGATCGGCACCTCACTGTCGAGGTCGAGTACTAGGTGCACCAGTCCACTTTATCTGTTATACATTTACTAGAACAGCTGCTCATCGGGGACGGCGCCCTCCGCGGTGCCGGACGAGAGGGGGAGAGCGTCCATGGCAGTGATGAAGGTGCACCGGGACTCACTGACGGTCGAGTTCAGCAGTCGGGAGAGCGTGTGGGCCCGCAGGCGGTCGGTGACGGTTCCGCTGGCGGCCGTGCGTGAGGTCGCGTGCGTCGAGCGACCGCTGCGCGAGACCCGCGGAGGCCGCATGGGCTATCAGTCCTTCTTCGCGAAGATCGGCGTGTGGGGCGTCTTCACCGGGACGCGTCAACTGGTCGCGGCCCGACGCGGCGAGCCCGGGGTGCGGGTCGTACTCGACAGGGCGGCCGCGGGCGCTGATGTCGACGAGATCGTCGTGTCGCACAGCAACGCCGCGGGGCTTGCCCAGGACATCGCTCGCGGTGCGGGGAGCGCGGCGGCGTGACCCACATGTCCGGCGCGAAGACACCCGCGGGTGTCTTCGCGCCCGGCCCGAGACCGGACCCCGCGTCGGTGGCACCGGACCTGACCCGGCATCTGATCGCGCGGCATATGTGTTAACCGCCGGCAACGGGGAAGCAGCCGCTTACCGGGGGCCTTGATGAATCCTTTACTTCACCGCGTTCTGGGTGAGGCCCCTCGCAGGTGCAGAGCAACGGGGGCGTGCGACACGCGTCCCACATGAACAAGGGGGTTGTGTGGCACGGGAGAGTGTGCGCAGAGTCGCACGGGCCGTGACCAAGGGCGCCGACGCGCGCGAAGCGGTTGAGGGCGAGGTGCGCCGCAGGGCCGGCGGCGCGGCCCAGGACGGGGAGCGCAGGGAGGACGGGATCGACCCGTCGGACTTCCCCGCCGCGCGCGAACAGGGCGGCTCCATCGACACCGTCATGGAACAGAAGACGGTGCCGCTCGACGAGGCCGGTGAGGAACTCAACCACAGCGCGCTCAAACGCGACGGGTTGGAACAGGTGCACCGCATCTGTCCGATGGTGCTGCCGCGCGGGCGGTCGTTCATGACCATGCTGCCGGTCTCGATGCTGCTCGTCGTGGGCTTGATCGGCGTGGCGATCACCTCCGCCATCTCGTCGTTCACCGACAGCAGTCCGCTGGTCAATCCGCTGTTCGGCGTCCACTACTGGGTGCTGTCCCTCGGCGCTGTCGCCTTCGTGTGGTGGCGGCAGGGGATGGTGATGGTGCCGGACGGGTGCCACGCGCTGATCACCCGGTTCGGAAAGCTGGAACAGGTGGTGGGCCCGGGACGGGTCATCCTGCTCAACCCGTGGAAACGCGTCTCGTACATCATCAACACCACGCGTGAGTACCCGTTCAACGCGCCCGTGCGCGAGGCGCCGACGCGGGGCGGGGTGAAGGCGTCGATCGACCTGTTCATCCAGTTCCGGATCAGCGACCCGGTGGAGTTCGTCTACACGCTCGGTGCGGTGCGCGGCTTCGAGGAGAAGCTGAGCAACGCGGTCAGCGAGACCATCCGCAGCCTCATCTACGAGCAGGAGGCCGCGGGTATCTACGACATGGTGGGCGAGGACACCGGCAGGCTGCTCGAACAGCTCAACCAGCAGTTCCGGCCCGCTGTCGAGCTGACGAACGCCAACATCACACACGCCGAGCCCGCCGATCGCGGATACCGCATGGACCTCGCCTCCCCGGAGATGGTGCGGGTCGCGAAGGAGGCCTACACGCACGAGTACGCACTCCAGCTGCGCAAGGAGCAGGACGAGGGCGACCTCACCAAGGAGCTGGCCTCCCAGCAGGAGGAACTCTCCGCGATCCAGGCGGAGATCGCGCAGTACCAGGCGCAGATGGACACCTCCGTCGAGCGCGAGACCAATCGCGCCGGAGCACTGGCCAGGCAGCGCTACGTGCAGGCGGAGTCCGAGGCGAAGGCCAACGCGGCGCTGCTGGAAGCGCAGGCACTGGACATCCGCGCGGTCACCGCCGCCGAGGCGCCGGAGATCCTGGAGTACCGCTACCAGCAGCAGGTGCTGGACACCCTGGAGCAGGTCGCCGACCACCTGCCCCGGCTGGTGCGGATCGGCGGTGCGGACGACGGCGCGGACGGCGCCGTGGGCGTGAACTTCCTGTCGCTCGCCCGCGAACTGGTCGGCGAGCGGGGCGGGGAGCTGTTCTCGCAGGAGGACATGGCAGCGGTCCGCGCACGGCTGGCCGAGGTGTCGGCCCGGATCGAGGAGCGGGAAGCCGAGATCAGCGCGCTGCGCGAGGCCGACCAGCCGACCGTGCCCGCGCAGACGGGCGGCGGTGGGGTGCCGGTGCCCGAGGACGCGGGGCCGCACAGCGAGCGCGGCGGAGGCGGGGACAACGGCGGTCGATCCGCCGCGGAGCAAAGCGGGCGTGGGGCCGGGAACGGCGCCGAGGGTCCTTTCGGGCCGAGCGATGATGTCTGGGGGGAGTCCGAATGAGCACGGCGGTGGGCAGCCGCAGGTCCGTCATCTCGGAGGAGGTGGCGCCCTGGAGTGACATTCCGCAACTTCTGCGCGGCGGTGAGGCGGGCACACTCGTTCCCGTCATCATCCCCAAGCACCGCCGCCGTGTGTGGTGGATGGTGCCGTGCTGGCTCGGTCTGCTGGCCGTGGCCAGCGGCGCCATGGCCAGTGCGCAGTCCCCGGACGGCACCGCGGGCGAGGTGTTCGACACGCTCGCGACCGTCACTTTCGTGTGCGGACTGCTCTTCCTCGTCGTCGGGGCGCTGTGGTGGTGGCGTTCCTCGATCGTGGAGATCGAGCAGGGCACCAACGGGATCCTGACCCGGTACGGTGCCATCACGCGCACCCTGGACCCGGGTCGGCACTACCTGTGGCATCCCTGGTCGCGGGTGGACTTCGTGGTGGACACGGCCACCGAGATCCCGTACTCGGCACCGGTGGTGGCCTGCCCGACGCGGGAGAACGTGCCGCTGCGCGCGATCGAGTTCTTCCTGAAGTTCCGCATCACGGACGCCGTGCTGTTCGTGCGTACCATCGGCGCGGGCAACTTCGACCTCGTCCTCTCCAACGCCGTGCAGGACGCCATCCGGCAGCGCGGCCGCCACGTGCGCACCGAGCAGGCGTACGACCTGCGGGGCTCGGATGTCGCCGACATGCAGGAGCTGCTGAACCGGCAGCTCTCGCGCTACGGCGTGCGCATCACGGGTGCCAACATCCCCGACGTGCAACTGCCCGCGCAGTACCAGCAGCACCTGGCGACCCGCGAGCGGGTCGCCAAGGAGGCCACCGCGTACGAACAGGAGTGGGGGCTCTCCCGCAAGCGCCGCATCGACAGCCTGCAGATGGACATCGAGCGTGCCAAGAAGGTGCGCGACGCGCGCATCGTCGAGGTGAAGGCGGCACTCAACAAGGCGCGGGAGCAGGTCGCGCAGCTCCTGGAGGAGCAGGAGACCGAGGCGCAGAACGTGCGCTTCGAGATCGAGACCCGGGGCCGCAGCGGGCTGATCGCGGCCGAGAACGAGGCGCGCGCCCAGCGCACCCTCGCGCAGGCCTACCGCGACAACCGTGCGGTACTGCAGTACGAGCTGGCGCGGCGCAGGCTGGACGTGGGCGCCGTGCTCGCCGGCAAGGCTCCACAGCCGGTGGTGCTGCGCACGGACGGCTCCGCCGGCGGCGACACCTCGGCGCTGGCCACGCTGCTGGCCGCACAGCTGCTGCCCGGTCTGCACCAGCTGCCGAGCGGTGGGGCTCCCGAAGCAGCCGTGAGGCCCGACCCCACGGCTGTGGGTGAGGCCGTCGCGGACGTGTGGCAGCGCAAGTAGACCGCCACACCCCGCCCACGCGGTCCCACGCCCCCGCTGCGTCCGCAGCGGGGGCGTGGCGCGTTCCGGTGGTCCTGCGCACCGGTGACCCGCCCACGTACACCTCCCGTACCCCGGGGAATGGGTGTCGCTGCGGATGGCGGCGGCCGCGGGGCCGCGCGATTCTGGAGACGGAACCGGCATCAGTCTTCTCTGGGCCGCGCCCGCCCCGCCGCGGGGCGGCGCGGTGACGGACGACGTGGGGGGAGTGGGAGGGAGGGTCCATGGCCGGCCGCCACGGCAACGGTTTCCTGGACGAGATGGACGCCCGGATGCGGAGTGAGGATCCGAGGTTCGCACATGCCATGCAGAGCGGCAGGCCGTGCCGGCCTCGCGAGTACCGGCGCGGTTGCGCGTGGTCGTCCCTGGCTGTCGGCGTCGCCCTGCTCGGCCTCGGTGTGGTGATCAGCGACGGCATACTCATCACGTCAGGCCTCGTGGTCGCCGGGGCCGCCGGACACCTCTTCGACCCCGAGCGGCGTCGCCCCGGCAGGTCGGGTGCTGGTCATGCACACCGCAACGGGCCTCGGTCTTTCTGAACGTGCGGATCCAACGGCGCCTTTCTTCTCCCCCTGTGCACTAGCAACATCACATTTGCGCCATTCTTCCTGCGCTACAATCCTTTGCCGAAGCATTACGCTCCATTGAGCGGGTGAATGCTTACGTGAAGTCATGGCGGCTGACGGCCATGGCACCGAGCGGGCAAGGGGGGCGTGACATGGGTCAAGGAAGCCACGCCCTCTATCTGTCCGTCGCGGTGGTCTGTCGCCCACCGGCACCGCCACCCGTCCCGGTGCGCGTCGAGAACGCCGCGCGCGGCAGCGTGCCGGATACCTGCCGCCTGCGCTGCCGCTGACGCCCCGGACCGCTGCCCCTGCCGGACCAGGCCAGGGGCGCGCATCGGCTGCGTGCGCTGACAGCGCACGGACGCCGTCCGGCCCGTCCGGCACATGCCGCACGGGCCTTCCCGGGCGAGCAGCACAGGCATGTGTCGCGACGCGGTCCGAGCCGTCGCGGCACCCCGTCGGCCGCACACCCCGATCCGCGCCCTTCTGGAGCACGTCATGGAGCCTTCCACCCACACCCGCAAAACGTCGTTGCCCGGAGTCGGCACCCGCTACGACCTGGAAACCGGTGCCGGCCCCCACCTCTCGGTCGTCGTCCGCCAGGACGGCCGGCGCATCCTCGCCTTCCACGACCCCGAGGACGACGACAGTTGCAAAGACGCGGCCACCCTCACACCGCACGAGGCGACCGCGCTGGCGAACCTGCTGACCGACGACCCGGTGGCCCACCTGCACCAGCAGGTCGAGATCGACCTGGTCACCGAGCACATCGAGGTCACCAAACGTTCGCCGTACGCAGGACGCACGCTCGGCTCCACCCAGGCGCGTACCCGCACCGGCGCCTCCATCGTCGCCGTTCTGCGCCGGACCGCGGCTGTCCCGTCGCCGACCCCGGACTTCCGTTTCGCGATCGGCGACACCCTCGTCGTCGTCGGAACCCGGGAAGGCGTAGACGCCGTCGCCGAACTGATCATCGGAGGATAGACGCCCGTGCACAACACGACTGCCATGCTCATCGAACTCGGGGCGATCATTCTCGCCCTCGGCCTCCTGGGGCGCCTCGCCGGACGCGTGGGTTTCTCACCCATCCCTCTCTACCTGCTGGCCGGCCTCGCCTTCGGACAAGGAGGCATCCTCCCGCTCCAGGCGAGTGAGGAGTTCGTGGCCACCGGCGCCGAGATAGGCGTCATCCTGCTGCTGCTCCTGCTCGGGCTGGAGTACAGCGCCTCCGACCTCGTCATCAACCTCAAGACGCAGTACCCGTCCGGAGCGGTCGACTTCGTACTCAACGCGGTTCCCGGCGCCCTCGCCGCGCTGATCCTCGGCTGGGGAGCGGTCGGCGCCGTGGCGCTGGCCGGTGTCACCTGGATCTCCTCCTCCGGCGTCATCGCGAAGGTCCTCGGCGACCTCGGACGTCTCGGAAACCGCGAGACCCCCGTCATTCTCGGCGTCCTGGTCATCGAGGACCTGGCCATGGCGGTCTACCTGCCGATCCTCACCGCGCTGCTCGCCGGAGTCAGCCTGGCCGGCGGATCCCTGACCCTGCTGATCTCCCTGGGCACGGTCGCCGCCGTGCTCTACCTGGCCCTGCGCCACGGTCGCCTGATCAGCAAGGCGGTCTCCTCCGACAACGCCGAGATGCTCCTCCTCGTCGTCCTCGGACTCACCCTCCTGGTCGCCGGCATCGCACAGGAACTCCAGGTGTCCGCCGCCGTCGGCGCGTTCCTCGTCGGCATCGCACTGTCCGGAGAGGTCGCCGAAGGTGCCAGCAGCCTCCTCACACCACTGCGTGACCTCTTCGCCGCCGTCTTCTTCGTCTTCTTCGGACTCTCGACCAACCCGGCCGACATCCCGCCCGTCCTCGTCCCCGCCCTCATCCTCGCCGTTGTCACCGCGCTGACGAAGATCGCCACCGGCTGGTACGCGGCTCGCCGCGCCGGAATCAAGACCGCGGGCCGCTGGCGTGCCGGAGGCACACTGGTGGCCCGCGGGGAGTTCTCCATCGTCATCGCGGGCCTGGCCGTGGGGGTCGAGCCCCGCATCGGTCCGCTGGCCACCGCCTACGTCCTCATCCTCGTCATCATCGGGCCGCTCACCGCCCGCTGGACCGAGCCACTCGCCCGCCGCCTCACCCGCCGGCGCACCGCCGCGCAGGCAGCCGTCACACCGGCGGAACCCGCCGAGGTGGTCCGCACGAACAGCTGAGACAGGCAGCGCCGACGCCGGCATCCGGACGCCGGGGCCGACGCTCGGGTGGGCGTGTGCCAGGCTGGTGTCATGGAACGCGTCCCCGCCGAGTCGATCACGCCCGAGCCGGCGCGCGGGGTGCGGGTCGCGTTCACCACCCAGTCCTGGCTCGACCTGTCGTTCCTGCACTGGGCCGTCGATCCGGCGGATGTGGCGCCGCTGCTGCCTGCCGGGACTGTCCCCGACACCCACGACGGGCGCACCTACGTCGGTCTGGTGGCCTTCCGGATGCACCGGGTGGGTTGGTTCGGGCTGCCGGGTGTCCCGTACTTCGGTACCTTTCCCGAGACCAACGTGCGTCTCTACTCGGTGGACCGGCACGGTCGGCGCGGCGTGGTCTTCCGCTCACTGGAGGCCTCGCGGTCGCTGCCGGTGGCCGTCGCGCGCCTCGCTTTCCGGCTGCCGTACGTCTGGGCGAGGATGTCGATTCGGCGTGAGGCGGACACCGTCAGCTATGTCAGCAGCCGACGCCTGCCCGGGCCGCGCGGGCTGGGGTGCCGGATCAGGGTGCGGGTCGGCGAGCGCATCGAGGAGCCGAGCGCCCTCGAACACTTCCTGACCGCCCGCTGGGGCATGCACAACAGCTTCTTCGGGCGGCCGGTGTACATGCCCAACGCCCACCCGCGCTGGCCGCTGCACCGCGCCGAACTCCTGGAGTGCCAGGACGACCTGGTGGCCGCGGCCGGGGTGCCGTCACCCGCGGGGCCGCCGGTGAGTGTGCTGTACTCGCCCGGCGTGCCGGTCCGCTTCGGCCGCCCCGCTCGCCCGGGCGGTCTGCCCACCCCGTGAAGGGCCCGCCTGGGCCAGGTGCCCACGACCTGCCCGGCGGATCATGGCCGGAGCCATAGTCGGATCGCGGCCGCGGTGACTGTGCCGTGGAAGTCACAGGCTCTCTTGTCGTGACGGGTGGCGACCACCCGGGAGTTCTCGAGCTGGTTGATGGTCCGCTCGGCTTCGTTTCGGCGCCGGTGGTGCTCCTGTTCGAACCCGGCGAGCCTGCCGCCCCCGCTGCCTCCGCGCCGGCGGTTGGCCCGCCGGTCCCTCGGTTCCGGGATCGTGTGCTTGATCCGCCGTCTTCGCAGGCAACTGCGGTTGCGGCGGAACTGTATGCGTTGTCGCCGCTGACATGAGCCGGCCGGCTTCGGGGTGCCCGCCCGGTGGACGGGGAACAGCGATCAACCAGAAGGTCACATAATCCGCCGGACGGAACCTGACGAGCGGCATGGTCACCACACTCACCCATGGGTGTAGAACAAGCCGTCGGCGACCTCTACGACATGGGAGAACTTGTCTTCTCACATGGCCGGTTTGCCCCCTCCGGAACGGTAGGTTCCCGCCTTATCTTCGCCGAGAACATCATTTCTCACGGGGGAGGAAACCACGTGCCCACTAAACGCACCAAACGCACCAAACGCACCGGCAGAATCGGGGCAGCCGCCATGCTCACCGCAGGCCTGCTCACCGCAGCACCCTCCATCGCCGCAGCCGTGGACGACGGCGGGGTTCCCGGCAGCACCTTTGCGCGAACGGCCGGAGCAACGCCGAAGAGCGCATCCACTATGGATCACGACAAGGTCGCCGCCGTCAACTACTGCAGCCACCTGATCTCGGGCCCCGCAGGCGACGATGATCCCGGCGGCGTGAATGCAGGCGCATACCTGTACCCCTGTGGGGAGAGCGTCAACAACTGGCACTTCCGGGCCCTCTTCTATGCCTACGGTGAGCAGCTCACTCTGGAGGACAGGTACACCGACGAACACGAAGTGTCGTCATCCGTCAAGGTCTACACGACCGAGGGAAAGCTACTCGACGAAGACTACTTCCACACCGGAACGAAACAGACCTATAACCTGGGCACCCCGGACGGTTCCGGCGACATCGCGGAGGGACTTCGGGTGAAGTTCAACGTATGCGTAAGAGGAGTCGAGTGCTCGACGGGTGGTAGCTGGAACGGCTACATCTATGGAACTGCCTAGTGCTCTGGCGGCATAGGTTCACCGGGTTCCGTTCGGGTTCGATGGCGGAGAAGTCGGATGCAGCTGCATCGCGCGTCTGCGAGCATGCGTCGCTGTGGAGATCAACAATTCTGTCGTCCGACGCGCGGTCGCCTCCGACGCTGCTGCGGTGGCCGATGTGTGGCTGCGTGCCTTCGCGACGGCGCTTCCGGGCGTGCGCCGTGCGCATACGGACGACCAGGTCCGGTCCTGGTTCCGGGAGGTGGTCGTGCCGGGCCAGGAGACGTGGGTGGTGACGGTCGACGGCTCGGTGGTCGGGATGATGGTGCTGGATGGCGAAGACCTGGATCAGCTCTATCTCGATCCGGCCTGGCAGGGCGAGGGCATCGGCGGCCGACTCGTCGACCTGGCGAAGCAGCGTCGCCCGGCCGGGTTGGCACTGTGGACATTCCAGGCCAACGCGTCGGCACGCCGTTTCTACGAGCGGCACGGCTTCATCGCTGCCGAGTCCACCGATGGGCACCGCAACGAGGAACGCGAGCCGGACATTCGATACGTATGGCACCCCGGGGAGCAAGAGCCCTGAAGATACTCACGCCGGCTGGGCGAGTCGTCGTCCACCCCAGCGGATGCCCTTCTCCCTGCGGAATCGGGCGCGTTCACGGCGTTCGGCGGCCAGGACGTCGCGGTGGCGGGCGTTGGCGTTTCGCCACCGCAGATAGGCGTGCAGGGCCCGCGTCTGCACGGTGTGGTTGGGGTGGTTCGAGTTGGCGATAGAGAACTGCCGCAGCGGGCCGAAGTGGGCTTCGATCGGGTTCGCCCAGGACACGTAGGTTGGGGTGAAGCACAGCTCGACCTTGTTCTTCTTCGCCCAGCAGCGGATGTCGGCGCGCTTGTGGGCGGACAGGTTGTCCATGATCACGTAAATCGGGGCGCCGTCCGGGCGGGCGGCCCGGATCGACTTCAGCGCGGCCAAGGTGTTGGCGGCACCCTTTCTGCGACGGTTGACGCCCCACAGGGTGTCGTCGCCGATCGAGTAGCAGCCGTGGAAGTAGCGCACCCCGTGGGCGCGGTGGTAGGTCGCGGGATGCCGCTCGGGCCGGCCTTGCTCGGCCCAGCCCGAACCCGCGGTGGAACGAATCCCGAGCGGGCCGAACTCGTCGAAGGCGAAGTCCCGGCCCGGGAAGCGGTTCAGGACCTCCTCGATCCGGTCCAGCTTCGCCTCGCGGTCGGGCTCCGGGGATTCCTTCCACGTCTTGGTGCGCTGGAAGGTCACGCCGCGACGGGCGAGCAGGCAACGTAAGGCCCGACGGCCGATCCGGATGACGCGCCGTGGACTTTCCGCAGGTAGGCGGCGAGTTTGCGGATGGACCAGCGGGTGAAGGGCTGACCAAGTTTGGTGGGGCGGGTGGTGGCCGTCTGGATGACGAAGTCCTCGTCGTCAGGCTTGAGCAGGCGAGGACGGCCTCCCGCCCACTGAGGGTCCAGGCAGGCCAGGCCGACATCGTTGAATCGGTGGATCACGTCCCGGACGGTGTCCTCATCGGCCTGCACGAGCTGGGCGATAACCGGCACCCGGTTCCCGCCAGCCGAGGCCAGCAGCATCATCGCGCGCCGATAGCGCACCGAACTGGTGCTGCCCCGGCGCACCATCCGCTGCAGCTTCTGCCCCTCCTGGTCGGTCAGTCTGCGCACACGGACAGGCTCGGCCACCGCGCCTCCAGCGGTCGGATCGGACGTCACCACACATCCAACCGTCACGACCACCAACCCGGTGAACCCTCGCGGTCAGAGCACTAGCCGGTCCACGGCCTAGGTGTGTTGTCCCAGCACGTTGGTGACAGGCGACACGCCTCGGGCGGTCCTTGCATGAGGTGAGGGCCTTCTGGCTCCGGTGTGGATTGCGACATCTACGCCGTCTGCCAGGAGGCCCTCATGATCCACCGTAACGCCCCACTGACTCCGACCGGGCGGCTGCGACTGGCCCGCTGTGTCGTGGAGGAGGGCTGGCCGGTCCGCAGGGCGGCTGAACGCTTCCAGATCAGCCATACCACCGCCGCCCGCTGGGCCGCACGCTACCGCCGACACGGCGAGGCGGGCATGTACGACCGCTCAAGCCGCCCCCACCACCAGCCACGCCCCCCGGCCCACATCGAGATATACCTCCTGCATCTGCGCCACCAGGCGCGCATCGGCCCGCTGCGACTGGCCGCCCGCTGCGGCCTGGCCCCTCCACCGCCCACCGCATCCTCATCCGGCACCGCATGCCCGCACTCGCCTCGTGTGACCGGACCACCGGCGAACCCGTCCGCCGCTACGAACGCGAACGTCCCGGCGAACTGATCCACGTCGACGTCAAGAAACTCGGCCGCATCCCCGACGGCGGCGGACACAAAGTTCTCGGACGAGCCGCCGGAACCCGCCACAAGAAACGCCAGGGCGGCGCCGCAACCGCCTACCTGCACACCGCCCTGGACGACCACACACGCCTGGCCTACACCGAAGACCTCCCCGACGAGAAGGCCGCCACCTGCGCCGACTTCCTCCAACGCGCCACCATCTGGTTCGCCGCCCAAGGCTTCACCGTCGAACGCGTCCTCACCGACAACGCCTGGGCCTACAGCAAGAACACCTGGCGCCAGACCTGCCACGACCTGGGCATCCAACCACGCTGGACCAGGCCCCGGCGCCCACAGACCAACGGCAAGGCCGAACGCTTCCACCGCACACTCCTGGAGGAATGGGCCTACCACCAGCCCTACACCTCAGACGCCCAACGACAAGCCGCCTTCCCCGACTGGCTGGACTGGTACAACTACCACCGACCCCACACCGGCACCAGCGGCCACACCCCAGCAAGCCGCGCCACCAACCTCCCCGAACAACACACCTAGGGTGTGCAGTGGCAGCGCACCTACCCACTCTTCCCGCGGGTGCTGTTTCGTGCTGACGAACGCTGGCCCTCGGGCGTGGAGGCAGCGAACCGCCGACTTGAAGGCCATGGTGCGGCAGCATCCTCTCGTGCACGGCTTCGCAGAGCGAGTCCCCACGGGGGTGGCTCGGCTGGAGGGAGGCCGGACCGTCGTCCGCAGTATGGACGCCGTTGGCAGGTGAAGCGGACGGCGGCGTTCCTCGTGCAAGCCGATCCGTCGACACCTGATTCAGCCACCAACGTGCAGCCGCGGTCCGGACGGGCCAGGTACCGAAGGAGGCGAGCATCCCTCGCGGTCGGTGCCGCGGTGGTCCCCGTCGTGCTCGGCACGATCCTGGAGATCACGGATAAGGCCAGTGCGCCCGTCCGGGTCGTCGTGGATCTGACCCAGCTCACCGGAGTGGCCACACTGTTCACCACCGCGCGTAGCACGCGGGCCGAGCAGAACCGGCCGGCCAGGAACGGCGAACTGGCCGCCGGCAAGTTTGAGGTCAATGACATCAAGGTGGAACGGTTGACGCTCGACAGCGTGGAGACCGATTTCCGGGTAACCAACACCGGGGTTTCGACGGTGTCCATCCATGCCATCGAGTTGAAGTCCGTCGCAGTGGAGATCGGGGCGATCTTGTTCGGCCGTCAGAGGGTCTCAGCCTCCTACGGTGTCGGCCTCACATCGCTGCAATCGGTTGGCGCCTCGGTCAAGTGCGACGTCGCACAAGAGATCGCTGCTGGCGAGGTTGACCGGTTTGCCGTTTCCCTGAGGTTTCCAAAGTGGGGCTCGCACACGTTCCTCCGGTTCGCCATACAGCCGACCTTGATGACGAACTTCGGGCCAGTCGCCGGGCCGTTGCTCGAGCTCGCCTAGGCACTGTCCGGCGGATCGTGTGACTGTCGGTTTGCTGGCTCGTTGTTGTCGGCATGGGGCGGGGTGATCTGACCAACGCGGAGTGGGCCCGGCTGGAGCCGCACCTGCCGTCGAAAGGACGGCGTGGTGGCCGGTGGAACGATCACCGGGAGGTGATCAACGGGATCCTGTGCCGCGTGCGCACGGGCATACCGCGGCGCCACTCGCCCGAGCGTGCCGGCAGCTGGAAGACCACCTACGAGCGTCACAGGCGTTGGTCGGCGGACGGCACATGGGACCGGAGCCTGCATGCCGTCCAGGCGGACGCCGACCTGGCCGGCGGATCGACTGGAGCATGGTCAGCGTCGACTCGACCTCCTGCCGTGCCCACCAGCACGCGGCCGGGGCCCGCAAGAACAAGCCCCGCGTCCCGAAAAAAGGACGATGCCTCGGCACCACCGCCCCGATGAGGGACTCGGACGGTCCCGGGGTGGTCTGATCTGCAAGACCCACCTCGCTGGTGAAGGCGGCTGCCGCCCCATGGCCTTCCTGGTCACGCCGGGCCAGTGGGGCGACGCGCCACAGATGATCGAGATCCTCGAACGCATCCGAGTCGCCAGACCGCAGGGCGGCCATCCGCGCACTCGTCCCGGTCACCTCGGTGGCGGCAAGGCCTACAGCTCACGCCGCAACCGCCGCTACCTGCGAAGGCGCCAGGTCAAGCACACGATCCCTGAGTGAAGGACCAGCGGACCAACTGCGAACGGCGCGGGAGCAAGGGCGGCCGCCCTGCCGGCTTCGACAGCCAGACCCACAAGCGACGCAACGAGGTCGAGCGGCCGATCAACCGGCTGAAGAACTCCCGGGCCGTCGCCACCCGTTACGACAAGAGGGCCTACCTCTGCCACGGCACCGTCACCACAGCAACGATCCGACTATGGCTCCGGCCATGATCCGTCGGACAGGCCCTACGCGGGGCCTTCGAGCTGTTCGATGCCGTGGTTGAACTCGACCAGCAGTGTGAGGAACTGCTGGGTCTTCTCCTCGGTCCACTCCGCCGCCTCGATGAGCCGGGCGGCCCCCGCGCGGCTGATCGCCCGGTCCGCCTCCAGGCGTTCGAGGCCGGAGGAGGTGGGCCGGAACCTGCGTGCGACGCCCCCGGCGGGGTCCGGGATGCGCTCCACGAGTCCTTGCCGGAGCATGGCGCTGACCTGCCGGTTGATGGTGGACACGTCGGCCTGGAAGGTGTGTGCCAGCTCCTTGAGCGTGAGCGGTTCGCCCGTCTCCAGCCGGGTGAGCAGCACGTAGGCGGAGCGGTCGAGGCTCTGACCGATACGCGGGCCGCGCGAAGCGATGAAATGCCGTGACAACAGGGTCAGCTCGCGCTCCAGGTCGCCCAGGCGGCGCTCCTGCTCGCTCGGCTCCTTCATCTCGACCTTCTTTCCGTGTCGTTTCCTGCCGTGTCGGTACGCCGGTGCCCGCCCCCGCCCCCGCCCCGCACTGAACGGTGCAGGGAAGCGTTGCACGCGGGCACCTTGTGTATGTAACATGCACAACGTGTTCATGCAGCTCATCGCGCGCCGTGGGGACACCTCGGCCGCGAGATCGACCGTACAGACCTGTCACCTCACACCAGTCACCGCGCTCGGGGATCTTCCTTCCGGCCCGGGCGCCGGCGCCCGCCCGGACGGCTCTCGCGGCGTGTAGCCGGTGCGCCGAGATGCGGCACACCCGCGAGTCGAGACCCCTGCTGTCTTCGCCCGCGCCTGTCGCCTGTACTCGCGTCCGTTGTCCGCGCCGGCGGCGCGGCGGGCGGCGTTCCGGTCGCCAAGCCGTCGACAACGTGTCCCTTCCGCGGCACCCGAGTTCGCGGGAACCGAACCATCCAGCCCGCTCGCGGCGGGCCCCTCTCAGCTAGGAGTGCTTCGTTGTCAGCCAAGGCCGTCCGCCCCGTGGGGGCAGGGGCCGTCACTGCCGTGATCACTCTGAGCTGTGTCGTGATCTCGCTGATGCAGACCCTCATCGTGCCGATCATTCCCCAGCTGCCCCGGCTGCTGCACGCGGGACCGTCGAGCGCCTCCTGGGCGGTCACCGCCACCCTCCTGGCCGCGGCCGTGGTCACGCCCATCGCCGGGCGACTCGGCGACATGTTCGGGAAACGCAGGGTCATCATCGCGAGCCTGGCGCTGGTCGTCGTCGGGTCGGTGCTCTGCGCCGTGTCGGACAGTCTGGTACCGGTGATCACAGGCCGGGCGCTGCAGGGCCTGGCCACCGGCGTCATACCGGTCGGTCTCAGCTTCCTGCGTGACGTGCTGCCCGCCGCACGTGTCGGCGGAGCCATCGCCCTGGTCAGTGCCGCCCTCGGTGTCGGTGGGGCCGTCGGGCTGCCGGCGTCGGCGGCCCTCGTCCAGTACGCCGACTGGCACGTGCTGTTCTGGTTCGCCGCAGCGCTGGGGGTGATCTGTCTCGCGCTGGTGACGGCCCTGCTGCGTGAGTCCCCGAACCAGTCACCGGGGCGCTTCGACGCCCTCGGCGCCGTCGGTCTGTCCGCCGGTCTGGTGTGCCTGCTCCTGCCCGCCACCAAGGGCGGCAGCTGGGGCTGGGCCAGCGGCTCCACTCTCGGTCTGTTCGCCGGTGGCGTGGTGATACTGCTGGCGTGGAGCTGGTACGAGCTGCGCGTCGCGCAGCCGCTCGTGGACCTCCGCGTCACCGCACGCCGCCCCGTCCTGTTCACCAACCTGGCCTCTCTCCTGGTCGGCTTCGCCATGTACGCGACGTCGCTGGTGCTGCCGCAGTTGCTCCAGTCGCCCTCCGCCACGGGGTACGGCCTGGGCCAGTCCACCCTGGCGGCCGGCCTGGCACTGGCGCCGAGCGGACTGATCATGATGGCCTTCGCGCCTCTCTCCGCGCGCCTCACCGCCAGGTACGGCGCTCGTGTGACCTTGCTGACCGGTCTGTGCGTGATCGGGTTCGGATACGGCGTGGGCCTGCTGCTCATGGCCGAGGTGTGGCAGATCGTCGTCATGTCGCTGATCGTCAGCGCCGGTGTGGGCATCGCCTACGCGGCGAGCCCGGCCCTGATCATGGGCGCGGTCCCCGGCAACGAGACAGCGTCCGCCAACGGCGTCAACTCGCTGATGCGCTCCGTCGGCACCTCCTCCTCCAGCGCGGTGATGGCCGCGATTCTCGCTGGTATGAGCACGCAGCTCGGCTCGGTCTCCGTACCGACCGAGCAGGGCTTCCGCACGACCTACGTCGTCGCGATGGTCGCCGCACTCCTCGGCATCGCCGTCACTCTCCTCATCCCCCGTCCCCACCGGCCCGCTGCGGGGCGGCAGACCGCGGCGGCTCCCGCCGTCGGCGCCGCCCGCTGACCCGCACGCCATCCAACTCCTGAAGCAACAGGCCGACCGGAGAAGCGAAGGAAGCACAGACATGGAACGTCTCAAGGACAAGGTCGCGGTCGTCACCGGGGCGGGCAGCGGCATCGGCCGTGCCGCCGCGCAGCTGATCAGCGGCGAGGGCGCCAGGGTCGTGGTGGCCGACTACGACACCGCGGCCGCCGAGGAGTCCGCCGCGCTCATCGAGCAGGACGGCGGACAGGCCCTGGCCGTGACGGTGGACGTCACGGACGAGGACTCGATCGCGCGCATGACCGCCTCAGCCGTCAGCGAGTTCGGTGGCCTGCACGTGCTCTGCAACCACGTGGGCGGCACGAATCCGCGCGTCGACCTGGACGTCCTGCGCATGGACATGGACGAGTTCGACCGTGCCGTCGCCCGCAACCTGCGCAGCACGCTCCTGGGGACCCGGCACGCACTCCCGCACATGATCCGGGCGGGAGGCGGATCGATCATCAACACCGCGTCCGTCGCCGCACTGGTCGGCGACGTCCTGCAGACGTCCTACGGTGCGGTCAAGGCCGCCGTGGTCAACATCACCAAGTCCACCGCCGTCCAGTACGGGCCCCACAACGTGCGCTGCAACGCCGTCGCCCCCGGAGCGGTCGTGACCCCCGCGCTGGAGAACAACCTGCCCGAAGACGTCGTCGAGAGCCTCAAGAAGGGCAACGCTCTGCCCCGTCTCGGCTCGCCCGAGGACATCGGCCACACCATGGTCTTCCTCGCCTCGGACGAGTCCCGCTACCTCACCGGCCAGCTCCTGGTCGTCGACGGGGGGATGACCATGCAGTCGTCCGCCGCTCCCGGCCGCCGCGCCCAGCTCCCCGTCTGAGCCGCGGCGTCGGACCACCTCCGCCGTGCTCCGCCCCCCCCCGGGTGTGCGGGCGGGCCCGGCCCGCGTGTGACACCTCACGCACCCACGCACACCCACGTACGCGGGCTCACCCACCCACACGCACGTGGAAACGCACGCACACACGAAAGGCAGCTCACCATGGATCCCCAGACCCTGCAGGGCAAGTCCGTCATCGTCACAGGGGGCGCTTCGGGCATCGGCGGCGCCATCACCAGGCTCTTCGTCGCCCGAGGGGCCCGCGTCGTGGTCGTCGACCTGCAACAGGAGGCGGGGCACGCGCTCGCCGCGGAACTGGGCGACGCCGTCGTCTTCCTGCGGGGTGACGTCTCGGACCGGGCCGTCGCGGACACGGCCGTGGCGACCGCGGTGGAGCGCTTCGGCTCCCTCGATGTGCTGGTCAACAACGCGAGCGTGTCCCGCCAGAAGCCGTTCGAGGAGCAGACGGACGACGACTGGAACCTCGCGATGGACACCGGCCTGTACGCCACCCGCAACTTCATGCTCGCCGCTCTGCCCGAGCTGACGAAGTCCGGCAACGCTTCCGTCATCAACTTCGGCTCCGGGGCCGGGCTCAACGGCCAGCCCAACCAGGCCTCCTACGCGGCTGCGAAGGAGGCCATCCGCGGCCTGAGCCGTGTCGCCGCGAACGAGTGGGCGCCGCTCGACATCCGCGTCAACGTGGTCTGCCCGATGGCCCTGACAGCCGGGGTGGCCAAGTGGGCCGAGGCGCGTCCCGAGCAGTACGCGCAGTCCGCCGCCGCCGTGCCCCTGGGGCGCTTCGGGGACCCCGACCGCGACGTCGCCCCCATCGTGGCCTTCCTCGCGAGCGACGACGCCCAGTACATGACCGGGCAGACCGTCATGGCCGACGGGGGCTCCGTCAAGCTGCGGTGACCGTGCTGTCCGCTCACACGATGCCCGCCTCTGGCGCTGTCCGCTCGGGTGTCGCCCGCCGCCGCCTGCGGGTCGTGGCGGGTTCGTGAGCGGACAGTGCGGCGGCAGCGGGCCTGGCCTACGGCGAGTGGTTCTTCTGGCCTCGCCTCCGGCGTTGTTCGGCGATGACGACCCCCACGTGTACCGCGATCACCAGTGCCATGCCGAAGCTCGCCCACAGAACCCACCAGAACTGGTCGTCGAGGTCCAAGGAAGGCAGCCGGCCGTTCGGGTCGTAGGCCACCGACAGCCGGGTGCGGTCCTTCTCGTCGGTGGTGTCCTCTCCTTGTCGAGCCGTCAGTTCGCTCCCCAAGGAATCGGTCCGCCCGTCAGCGCACGCCAGCCGACGGTGGGTGTAGGTCGTGTAGCCGCCGGGGCTGTACCGCTTCCAGGTGCGCTCCTCGGTCACGGTGCACGTGTGCTGTGGAGCGACCGCGTTGAACGCCACCACATAGCCGGCGAGAACGGTGGCGACCAGGACGAGGCCCACGACGAACGCGAGGGGAGCAGACCCCTGGTCCACGAAACGGCTGTGGATCCGGCAGCCGAGCGCCAGCGCGAGCGCGACACAGACCGAGCCGAGCAGCAGGTACAGCGGGTGGACGCGCAGGGCCAGCCAGGCGACACCGACGAAGGCGGCCACGAGCAACGGTGCGGCGCACAACGCGGACAGCAACCGCAACGGAAACATCGTTCTCCTTCGAGCGCGCGTCGGGCCGGGGGCTTCCCGCCCGGGAGCTGTGCTCCTCGGAATGGACGCTCCGTGCCCGTCGTTCGCTTCCGATCACAGCACCCGTCGAGTTGTTCAGCACTGCCTCTTCCCCACAGAACAAACGCTTCCAAGCGCCTCGCTCCTCCACCGCGTCCCAGTTCGGGCCGGTGGCGGCGCGGCAGCGAAGGCCTGCGCGGTGGGAGGAGGGGGATGACCTCGGCGCGGGTATGGCCGACGATGCTCCGTGACGAGGGGACACAGGAATGCGACATGTTCGACGCGCTGCGTACGGGGCACTGATCGGCGGAGCACTGTTACTGGTCAGCGCTTGCGGAGATTCTTCTCCCACGCTGGGAAGCCAGGTCGGTGTTCCGGTAGGCGGTCTGATCGTGGCGGAGGAGGATCCCGGCAAGTTGTACGTCACGCCCGTCAAGGTGCGCGAAGGTCGTCGTTCGGACCTGAAGGGCGTCAAAGTAGCTGACGACTCTCTCGGCGGCGTGAGACCGCCCCGTGGCCTCCCGTACTACGTGGACCTCACGTTCGAGAACCAGTCGGGAGAGGAACTGTCCGGGCCGCCGAAGATGTTCGGTACCGACTCCGAGGGGCACGACCTCGAGCAGTTGGAGGTGACGGAGCCAAGCGTGTTCCGCCCCTGTCCTGAGGAGGACGACCAGGGTGATGCGGATGGGGACGGGCTTCTGGACCAGTTCGAGTCCCGGAAGGTGTGCGCTCTGTTCGTGGTACCGCGAGGCGCCACTCTGGAGGAGCTGGAGCTCAAGGACGTGACCTGGAAGGTCTCAACGTGACCCCTCCGAAGGTCTGACGGGAGCGCGGGAGGCAAACAGGCGTTTCCGTCCGGTGCAGTCGTCGGGCGCTGCACCGGACGGACGGGGCTCCAGTGGCCGAACGGCGACGTCCCGCTCAGCCTTCAAGGGCGCTTCACGGCTCGACAGCCGTCTCCACCTCGTCCCTCCGGGACGTTCCGGCGGACCGCGCGCCGCTGTGTTCGGTGCGCAGCGCCGTGAGCATTCCCAGAGCGGACAGGAGAGCGAAGCCCAGGAGGAGCCACCGTGCGGAGGAGACCAGCGAGGGGCCGCCCACGTTGACCAGGAGACCGGCGAGCGCCGCACCGAACGCGGTGGACATCGTCAGCACGGTCGCGATCGCCGCGGCGGCCTTCTCTCCTTCCCGCTTGTCCGTCGTGCTGGTCATCGCGGCGACCGACAGGTGGGGCATGGCGAGGCCGATGCCGGCCCCGGCGATGAGGAGCACGGGCAGCCAGACGAGGACCACCGGCATCGACGCGTCGCGCTGCTGCAGCATGGCGAGGACGGCGAGCCCGGCGGCGAGCAGCCCGGGTCCGGTCGTCCGCAGCAGGCGTACGGTCCGTGGCCGGTGCGCGGAGGAGCTCACGACCTGGGTGAGGGACCAGCCGAGTGACAAGGCGGCGCCGAAGAACCCGGCTGCCAGCGGGGGAAGACCGCCGAGCCGCTGGCCGAACAGCGGAAGGAAGGTCTCCACGGCGACCCCCGAGGCGAGCAGCGCGATGGTCAGGTAGACCCAGCGCAGAGTCGAGCCGGCCTGGTAGGTCGGGCGGGGCAGCACGCGCACACTGGTGCGCTTCTCGGTCCGCACGAAGGCCCAGACCAGTGTGAGAGCCAGGGCCAGCAGAGCCACCCTCACCAGCGTGTCCGAGATGACCCCGGCGACGCTCACCGCGCCCGCCGTCCCGACGACCAGCAGCAGCGAGCGGAGCGCGACCGGCACCGGTGCGCCCCCGGCGCCGCCGTTGCGCGGAAGCCCCTTCGGTACCAACGCCGCGAGCACCACCGAGCCGAGAGCCAACACGACGAAGGCCAACCGCCACGACCCGAACTGCGCGAAGAGCCCGCCCAGTGCCGGGCCGACGAAGTTGCCCAGGCCGAACATGGCGGAGATCAAGGCGCTGCCGCGTACCCACAAGCGTTGTGGGAGCGCCGAATGGATCAGAGCGAACCCCAGGCCGGTCAGCAAGCCTGCCCCCAGCCCCTGGACGCCGCGGCCGACCAGCAGTACCGGCATCACGGGACTCGCCGCGCACAGCGCCGAGCCCGCGGCGAAGACTCCGAAGCCCAGCAGGTACGCACCGATGTTGCCGCTCTTCGCCAGCGTCCAGCTCACGAGCATGGTCGCGACCACCTGGCCGATCAGGAACACGGTCATGTTCCACGCGTAGAGCCGTTCGCCGCCGATGTCCGCGACTGCTGTCGGCAGCAGGCTCGCGGCCAGATAGATGTTGATGGCGCCCACGAGAACGCCACCGGCCAGCACCACGACGGTGCCCAGGTGGCTGCCGAGTTCCCGCCACGATCCGACGCTTCGACTGCTGTTCACTCGCGTTCCTTACTCCCGGTGTTGTCTTTCTCGCGGGAATCATGGCGGCGCGCGGGACCCCGGTAATCCGGCAAATCGGGCGTGACTTGCATCACAATTTCCCTCGCCGGTCCGTTCGGGACTGTGGTCGGTCAGCGCCGGGAGAGCGGGAGCAACGGACGCGGGTTTTTCCGCGACGCACCGAACGAGCGCACGTAGAGTGCAGGTGTGATCGCTGCGCCGAACCTCTGATCTGGAGGGTTCATGACCATCAACCGGGCCTTTGCCAACATCCTCTCCGACGATCTGGCCGGGACACGGGACTTCTTCGTCGATCTCCTCGGATTCACCGTGGCGTTCGACAGTGACTGGTTCGTCAACCTGCAAGCGCCGGACAACCCGCTGAACGAACTGGGCATCTGGCGCCGTGAGCACGAGTTGGTCCCGGAGGCGTACCGGGGCAGAGCCCAGGGCGCCGTGCTGACCTTCGTGGTGGACGACGTGGAGGCGGTGTACGCACGGGCGGTGGCGGCCGGTACGAGAATCGTCGAACCGCCGCGCGACACCTTCTACGGGCAGCGCAGCATGTTGGTCGAAGACCCCAACGGGCAGGTGATCGACGTGTCCACACCCGGAACGCCGTCACCCGAGTTCCTGGCGGAGATGCGCGAGAAGTACGGCAGCTGAACGTGCGCCCCGGGGAAACGGGCCGCGCGCAGTGCACATTCGCGGCGCCCGGGGTATACCGCGTGCACCGGGCTTATCGCGTGCACCGGACTCACCGCGCGCACCGAGCACGCGATGGCCCGTCACCCGGCCCAGCGCACGTCACCCGCGCGTAGCCGGTGCGTTCTTGGCGCCCCACAGCTGGGAGCGGTTGAGTGACTGCGGGCAGTGCAGGTAGATCTCGTCGATCCCGACCAGCAGCGCGAGTCTGGGGCGCCGGCCCTTGACGGCCATCGCGTCGAAG
This sequence comes from Streptomyces diacarni, assembly GCF_003323715.1. GTDB lineage: Bacteria > Actinomycetota > Actinomycetes > Streptomycetales > Streptomycetaceae > Streptomyces > Streptomyces diacarni. The sequence goes on along the minus strand of NZ_QOIN01000039.1, from coordinate 9,217 downwards.
AACGGCGCGTCCTTCAGGACATGGGCGCGGCCGTTGATCCGCAGCACCTCGGAGGAGCCGGGGATGAGGAAGACCAGGCCGACGTGCGGGTTCTCCAGGATGTTGTGGAAGCTGTCACCCCGGCGGTTGCCGGGAAGGTCGGGCAGCGCCAGCGTGCCGCGGTCCAAGGCTCGGGCGAACCCGGCTCGACCGCCTCGAGGTGAGGCGTCGCAGTTGCCGGACGCGTCGGAGGTGGCGAGGATGCCGAACGGCGAACGCGCCAGCATGTCCAGGTCGGCGTCGGTCAGCCGCTGGTGCACCTTGTCCACCACCACCGGGTGCGGCTGACCGAGGAGTTCACGCAGCTCCTCGGCGGAGTCGACCGGCAGGAGGCCGGTGCGCTCCGCGCTCTCCGGCGGCTGCTCGCCGTCGACCGCGCTACCGGCGCCGTTCGCATCGGCGCCGTTCGCATCGGCGTTGTTCGTCACGGCTCCGTTCGCATCGGTGGCGTTGCTGGTGTCGGTGGCACCGGTGTCGTCGGTTGCCGGTATGAGGCTGGGCACGTACGGACTCCAGATGTGGTCCTGCGCGAGGCGGCGCTGCGCCGCCCGGACAGGTCGTGGACGCAAGGGAGGGGTTCGACTGCCTTCGGCAGCCGGCCGCTCCGCACTCCGGGCCGGGGCGCGAAGTACGGAGCGCGGCAGATTTCTGCCACTTCCTGCTGCTCCTGCCGCCGCCTACCGCCGACTGCGGACGAGGAGATGGAGGAAGTAGGGCGTTCCGACGACGGCCGTCATGAGGCCGGCGCCGAGCTGCGCCGGGGCGATGACCGTACGGCCCAGCAGGTCCGCCACGGCGACGAGAACGGCACCCAGGAGCATCGCCACCGGCACACTCCGCACGTGCCGGCGCCCCACCAGGGCGCGGGCCGCGTGCGGTGCCACGAGCCCCACGAAGCCGATGGTGCCGGCCGCCGCGACGGCGGTTGCGCTCAGCAACACGGCGACCGCGAGGAAGCCGAGCCTGCCTCGCGCGAGGGTCAGGCCCAGGAGCCTGGGGGTGTCCTCGTCGAGTGAGACGAGGTCGAGCTCCTTGCGTCGTGCGACCGCCACGGCCGCGCCGGCGGCGAGGACGACCGCGAGGGGCAGCACGTCGGTCGCGGTGCGCCCGTAGGTCGACCCCGACAGCCAGGTCAGCGCCTTCGTCGCGTTGAAGGGGTCGGTCAGGACGATGAACAGGCTGGTGAGCGCGGTCGTTCCGGAGGCCACCCCGATGCCCACCAGGACGAGACGGTTCTGCTGGAACCCGCCGCGCGCGGCGAGGCCGAAGACGAGCACCGCGGTGGCCGAGGCGCCGGCGAACGCGGCGCCTGCGATGCCCCACGAGTCGGCGCCGTGCACCGTCGTGACGACGAGGACGGCGCCGAGTGCCGCCCCGCCGGAGACACCGAGGACGCCGGGTTCGGCGAGGGGGTTGCGGGTCACGGCCTGCACCAGGGTGCCGGCCAGGGCCAGCGCGGCCCCCGCGAGGAGCGCGGCGAGCACCCGCGGCACCCGGGTGTCGAGGACGAATCCGGTGGCCCGGCCCGCCTGCCCCTGCACCCAGTTCGCGACGTCTCCGAGCAGCAGCTTGGCGTCGCCGAGCAGCACAGCGGCGATCGTCACGCCGACGAGCACGGCCACGAGGACGACCGCGGTCACCACGAACGCGGTCCGGCTCGGTGTGCGCAGTCTGTCGGCCTCGGACGCGCCGCCCGTGTCCCGCATGCGCAGGGCCATCGTGACGAGGAAGAGGGCACCGACCACGCTGGTGACCGCACCCGTGGGTACCGCGACCGCGGACGCGGAGCCGGCCACCGCCCGCAACAGCACGTCGGAGCCGAGCACGAGTGCGGCGCCGGTCAGACCCGCCACGGGGATGGTCAGGCGCGCCCGGGTGAAGGGCCGGTACAGGCGCCCGAGCGGACGCACGAGCGCCGGGGCGCACAGCCCGACGAATCCGATCGGCCCGGCGAGTGTCACGGCCGCCGCGGACAGCAGCGCGGCGAGTGCGACCACCGTGAAGCGGGTGGTCCGTACCCGGACGCCGAGGCCGCGAGCGGCGTCGTCCCCCAGGGCGAGCACATCGACGCGGCGGGCGACGAGCAGCAGACCGACGAGCCCGAGCAGGGCGACGGGTGCCATCTGTGCCACACCGTCCGCCCCGTTCTGCGCGATGGAGCCGTGGCTCCACTGGTAGAGGCCGTCCGTCCGCTCGGGGAAGAGGAGCAGCAGGCCTTCGGTCACGGAGCTGACGCCGAGCGCGAGGGCGCTGCCGGCCAGCACGAGCCGGACGGTTCCCGTGCCGGGACCTGACAGGCCCAGCACGACGGCGGCCGCCACGAGACCACCGGCGAAGGCCGCCGTGGAGGAGGCCAGGACCGGTAGCGAGACTCCGGTGGCCGCGAGCAGCCCGAGGGCCAGATACGAGCCGGCGTTCACGGCCAGCGTGTCGGGGGAGGCGAGCACGTTGCGGCTCACGGCCTGCAACGCGGCGCCCGCGGCGCCGAGACCGACGCCGACCAGGAGCCCCGCGGCCATCCGTGGCAGGCGCGAGGCGATGACGACGGCGGCGTCCGACTGCCCGGCGTGACCGGTGAGCGCCTTGACCACCTCGCCGGGACCGACGGCGGCGGTGCCCTGGGCGAGGTCGACGACGGCGAGGACGGCGACCAGGAGCACGAGCGCGGCCGTCACCGCGACCGCGCCCGTCGTGGCCGTCCTGGTCCCGGCCGTGGCGGGGCTGGAGGCTGTTGCGGTGACGGCCATGGCGCTACTTCTCGAGCGCGTCGACGAGGGCGTCGGCGTAGGCCCCCATCGACGCGTGGCCGCCGAACATCCAGATGCCGGTCGGCAGCCGGTGCACGTCGCCGGCCTTCACGAAGGGCAGCGACTTCCAGGTTCTGTTGTCTTTGAGGTCCTTGGCGAACGGGTCGCGGCTGTCCTGCTCGTCGGCGATGTAGGCGAACTGGACGTCCCCGAGGTCAGTGAGCCCTTCCACGTCCGTGCTGGCGAGCCCGTAGCTCTTGTCGCCCTTGGCCTTCCAGGCGTTCTCCAGGCCCAGTTTCTCGTTGACTGCTCCGATGAGGGAGCGCCGGGTGTAGGGGCGGATCGTGACCTGGTTGGAGGCGACGTAGCCGTCGGCGAAGGCGACCTTCGTCCCGTCGAGCCCGGCCTTCTGGACGGCCTTGCGGCTCGACGCGAGCTGCGCCGTGAACCGCTTCTTGACGGTGTCGGCCCGCTTTTCCTTACCGGTGGCCTCGGCGATGAGGTCGAGGTTCTCGTCCATCTGTCCGAGCTGGTCGGACGCGTCGGCGGAGCGCACCTCCACGACCGGGGCGATCTTCCGCAGCTGCTTGACGGCGGAGGACGGCAGGTCGGTGGTGGCGACGACGAGGTCGGGGGCGAGGGAGGCGATCGTGTCCATGCTCGGCTCGCCGCGCGTACCGATGTCCTTGGGGCTGTTGGTCAGCTTCGCCGCGGAGTTCCACGTCTTGTAGCCCTTGACGTCGGCGACGCCGACGGGCTCGACGCCGAGCGAGACGAGGTTCTCGACGACGTTCCACTCGGTGCCGACGACCTTCTTGGCGGGACCGTCGAGAGTCACCTTCGCGCCGGTCGCGTCGGTGAGGGTGATGCGGCCGGATTTCGCGTCCGCGCCGGTGGAGGCGGACTCGGTCGTCCCGCAGCCGGCCAGGACGACGGCCGCGGCGGTGGCGGCGAACGCGGTGATCAGAGGGCGTCTCATGGGATGGTGCTGAGCCTTTCACTTCGCATGTGGTGCCGGCCGACCGCGCGGGTCCGCAGCCGGCCGGTCAGGGGGTCGGTGTCGACGACGATCCGGATGCCGTAGGCCTCGGTCAGGCGCTGCGGCGTCAGGACGTCGCAGGGGGCACCTTCGGCGGTGATCCGTCCCGCGTGGAGCAGGGCGATCCTGTCGGCGACGGCCGCCGCCTGGTCGAGGTCGTGCAGGACGACGCCCACCGAGATCGCGTGGTCGTCGGCCAGGTCGCGGATCAGGTCGAGGAGTTCGACCTGGTATCTCAGGTCGAGATAGGTCGTCGGTTCGTCCAGGAGGAGCACACCCGTCTGCTGGGCGAGGCAGCTCGCGAGCCATACGCGCTGCAACTGGCCGCCCGACAGGTGCTCGGCTCCGCGCCGGGCCAGGTCCTCGACGCCCGTCATGCGCAGCGCGCGCTCCACAGCGGCGCTCCCGTCGGGGTCCTGTCCGCCCCAGCGGCCCCGGTAGGGGTAGCGGCCGAACTCGACGAGGTCGCGGACGGTGAGGCCACTGGGTGTGGGGCGGCCCTGCGTGAGCAGGGCGACGCGGCGCGCGAACTCGCGCGAGGTGAGGGCCAGGCCGTCGGTTTCCCCGTCGAGGGTGAGTGTGCCGCTGCGTGCGCGTTGCAGGCGCGCGAGGGTGCGCAGCAGTGTCGACTTCCCGCTCCCGTTCGGGCCGACGAGCGCGGTGATGCGGCCGGGGTGGAGTGTGAGGGCGGCCCCGTGCACGACATCGACCTCGTCGTAGGCCACGGTCACACCTTCGGCTGCCAGGCCGTGCCCGCGCGGACGCGAGGCAGCGGCGGCGTGTTCACCAACGCTCATGCACGTAGGTTAGCCTAACCTAAGTGACTCGCCGAGAGGTGGACTGCCGCAGGCGCCCGAGGGCCGGAGGGGCGAAGATCCGGGGCCCGGGTGCTCGGGGGAGAAGCCGGGTCAGATCACGCGGAAGAGATCGGCGGCCGCCTGGACGTCCGTGAGGTCCTCGACGGAACGCAGGTTGTCGCACAGGGCGTCGAGGACCGAGCCGGCTCCGGCGGCGTCCGGCGCGCCGATCGCCACGCCGAAGGCACGGAAACCCAGCAGCCGCTTGGCGTCGTTCCAGCCGCGCATCCACTCCTCGGTGACCTCGCACTCGTCGTCCGTGAGCATGACGATGTCGCCGCGCTCGCGGGCGGAGTCGTTGTACTCCTCCTCCAGCAGCTCACTGGCCGCGCTCAGCGGTCTCTCATAGCTGGTGCCGCCGCCGAGGAAGGCCTCCGCGAAGTCGAGCACCTGCGCGATAGCGGCGGGCCGGTCGGCCGGGAAGCGGTGGATGCGGAGCTTGTCGGCGGCGGAGAACAGGATGCCGACGAAGTCGCGCCCGGCCTGGCGGGCCTGATCCAGCAGCGCCAGCGCGCAGGCCTTGGCCCACGCCTCCCGGGTGACTCCGCCGGGCCCCGCCTCGTACATCGAGTGCGAGGTGTCCACACACGCGATGATGGCGCCCCGGCCCGTGGTCTCCTCGTCCTGGCTGTCGTAGAGCATCAGCTCCCCGGCGGCGTAGCGTGCGGCGAACACCGCGCGCAGCTCGGGCACGCCCAGGTTGGCCAACTCGGAGGGGATGACCCGGGAAAGGTCGTCCCCGAGCGTGACACCGACCAGCTGACCGGCGGCGCTCTCCACCTTGCGGGCGCGTTCACCGCCGGCCATCTGCCGGAAACGGCCGATCAGCTCGGCCCATTGCGCGAGCCGGCTGGTGCGCAGCCGGTCGGCGAGGCGGGCACGCTCGTCGAAGGGCATCCGCTCCAGCTCGCCGGCACCGACGCCCCACGCCCGCACCAGCGCGGTTTCCTCCCGCACGGTCGCGGCCGCCTCCGCCACCGCGCTCGGCGCCGCGGAACGGATCCCGGGGCCCGCCGCCGTGAGGCTCAGGGCGGCGTGCTGGGCGGCCCGCTGCGCGGCGGCCTCTGCGGCCTCCGCGGTCTCGATCGCCTCGTGCACGGCGTCGGCGGCCGGGCTGTGCACCGTGCCGCCCTCGTCCGCGCCCTCGGCGGCCCGGCGGAGCGCCTCGGCCACGGCCCTCGCCGCGTCTGCGGCCTCCTGCTGGGCCCTGCTCGCATGCTCCGACCGTGCCCGCGCCTCCCCGCACCGCTTCAGCATCCGGCGCAGGACCGGGGCCTGGGCGAGTACGGCCACGGCGGCGACGTACGGGTCACCGCACGTCTCCCGCCGCAGCTCGGCCCACTCCGGCGACTCCGCCAGCGCGCCGACGATCTGGTGGTTGACCAGGCGGGAAGGGTGCATCGCCGCGCGCTCGCGCAACCGCGGATCGAGCTGGTACGCGGCCAGGAACACGTCGGCCAGCAGATCGTCGGCGGCGTCGTGGCGGCCGGCCAGCTCCTCGGCCAGTTCGCGCAGTGCGGCCGCCTGAGCGAAGGTGTCGCGCCAGGTGAGCAGGTCGAACGGGTCCGCGACCAGAGCCGAGGTGTGCCGCTCGGGCGCGGCGGCGGACAGCCCCAGCCACTTCGCGGACCTGCCGGTCAGCTCGCCGAGTCCGTGCGGTGTCGCGTTCGTCGCCGCTGTCTCCTCGGTGCTCACAGCTGGGACTGCACCATGCTCGCGTCCATACCGAGAGCCTCGGTCAGAACCCGGACGCGGACCGCGCGCTGGCGCCCGGAGACCCGGTCGATGGCAGCGGTCGAGCGCCCGGCACCCGCCGCCTCCTCACGCAGCTTCTCCAGCCTCCTCCCGGCCGTGGCGAGCTTGTTGTGGGCCTTCGTGATGACCCACTCGCTCAGCGCCTCGCGAGACTGTCCGGCCATGGCGTCGAGCTGGGCCTCCAGCTCGTCCATGGTGTCGGCCAGGTCCAGCGCCTCCTTGGCGTCCGGATTGACCAACTGGAGCACCTCGCGCTCGACCGTCGGGCGTTGGGCGGGGGAGTCCCACAGCACATGGGTGAGCACCGACAGGTCGGTCTCGGCGACCGCCGGGCGTCCTTCGAGATACGCGGACGCCTGGAGAAGACCGACCGACTGGCGCCAGCGGCGGTCGGAGGCGACCAGCTCCTTGCGGCGCAGCGCGGCCCGCAGCGTACACACCGCGTCCACGATCACATCGGGTACCTCGACCGCCGGAACGGCTTCCACCACGGCCTGCCGCAGCGCGGCCAACTCGACCGTCGTACGCTTCGGTGCCGCCGGGCGGCCGACGGCGGAGCGGACCAGCGCGGCGAAGTTCGAGGGGTCGGACAGGTAACCGACCTCGATTCGCACCAGCAGCCGGTCGTAGATCGCGGCCAGATCCTCCCCGCTGGGCAACTCGTTGCTCGCCGTGATCGCCCCGATCAACGGGCACGGGATCGGCGCGCCGCCGTTCTCGGGATGGTAGATCCGCTCGTTCAAATAGCCCAACGTCTCGTTCAACGCCGCCGCTGAGCACTTGAATATCTCGTCGATGAACGCGACATGCGCGGTCGTGGCCCGGCCGTCGTACACCTGGCGGTACTCGCCGCGGGTCAGCGCGGCGACGTCGATGGGCCCGAACATCCGCGTCGGAGCGGTGAACTTGGACAGCAGGATCTCCCAGTACGAGGCCCCCTCGATCCTGCGTGTGAGCTCCCGCGCCATCTCGGACTTCGCCGTTCCCGGCGGACCGAGCACCAACGAGTGCTGCCCGGCCAGCAGCGTCACCACCAGCGTCCGCACCACGTCGTCCCGCTCGTAGAAACGGTCCGACAACTCGTCGCTGATCGCCCGCAGCGTCCCGGCCGTGGCGAGCGGGCCCGCCGGGGTCTGCGGATCCCGTGGATCGTGCGGCTCTTGCGCGTCCGGCGCGCCCATGTGCAGCTCCTTGCCTGTGACGCCGCCCCTGCCGGGCGGGCCGACGAGATGGCCCGTTCCCTCCCCGGAGCCACGACGAAGCGACGCGTTTGCTGCGGGCGACAGCGGTGACGCCGGGCTGGTCATCAAAAACGATTCTTTGCCCGAGTAACATAACGCGGACACCAGGAGAGCCGCCTGGCATCGATCAGCACGACTCGGCGCCCCATGCTCGTCGCCGCATACGTGCGAGCCGCCCGCTCCTGCGGACATGCCCCCGCCCCGAGCCTCCGACCTCAGGCGGGCGCGCAGCTCGGCCAGGTCCGCTGCCGGTGTGGTGGCCGGCCGCACCCGATTGCCGCATTCGAGGGCGGCATGTGCAGTACACCCACCGCGACGAGAGCCCTCGCGGGGTATGCGGTCTGTATGAGTTCCGAACCTCCGCCCCTGCTCGCCCTGGATCTGACCGGCACGTTCGCTTTCGGGCTCAACGGAGCGCTGACAGCTGTGCGCGCGGCACGCCTGGACGTGGTCGGAGTGATCGTTCTCGGCATGATGACAGCGCTGGGCGGTGGTGTCCTTCGCGACGTCCTTCTCGACTCACTGCCGCCCGCGACCCTCCGCGACTGGCGTTACTACACGCTCGCCGCCGCCGGCGGCCTGATCGCCTTCGGCCTCAGCAAGCACCTGCACCGGCTGGAGACACCGATCACGATTCTCGACGCGGTCGGGCTGAGCGCGTTCGCCGTCATCGGCGCCGGCAAAGCCCTCGATTTCGGGCTGGCCCCCGCACCGGCGGTCCTGCTGGGCGTGCTCACCGCGGTAGGCGGCGGTACCCTCCGTGACACGCTCGTCCGCCGGATCCCCTCGGTGCTCAGCAGCGGCCTGTACGCCGTCCCCGCCCTTGTGGGCGCCGCGCTCACCGTCCTCACCGTCCGGACGGGCATCTACGGTCTGCCCGCCGCACTGGGCGCCGCCGTGACCTGTTTCCTCATCCGCATGCTCGGCCTCCACTTCAGCCTCAACGCCCCCGAACCACCCGAGACGTCCGGCCGCCCGGAACCACCCCACGACGGCACGTAGACCGGCCGACGCGTCCTGCGCCTGAGCCTGCGTCTGAAACTGTGCCTCCTCTTCCTCCTCGGCCGGAGCCGGCCCGGGCGTGTCAGCTCGGGGGCCGGACGGCCTGGGTCTGGGTGGTCTGGGCGACCAGGCGGTGCTCGTCGTCGTGCAGATCGGTCTGCACGACGACGAGCGTGCGGCCCACGTGCAGCGGGCGGGACGTGGCGTGGACGGTGCCGCCCCGTACTGCGCGGAAGAAGTTCGTCTTCGACTCGATCGTCGACGTGCTCCCACCCGGCGGCAGGTTGAGGTAGGCGCAGGCGGCGCCCGCCGCGTCGGCCAGAGACATCAGCGCGCCGCCGTGCAGTGCCCCGCCGACCGTGCACAGGTCCGCCGCCCAGGCGAGGCTCCCGGTGACGCGCTGAGGGGAAGCCTCGCCTAGGAGTTGTCTTCAAATGTCACGCCCACATCAGGAGTGAGGCGAGGGTGACGGCTGCTTGGTAGGACTCGGCGGTCTTGTCGTAGCGGGTCGCGATGCCACGCCACTGCTTGAGTCGG
>NZ_QOIN01000077.1 GCF_003323715.1 Streptomyces diacarni | reverse complement strand
TTGGAGGATGCGGCGCGGTTGGTGGCGGTGCGTAGTCGTGTGATTGGTGAGTTTGCGCCGGAGGGTGCGATGGCGCATGTGGCGTTGCCGGTGGGTGTGGTGCGGGAGGAGTTGGAGTCGGGGGCTGGGTTTGGTGGGTTGGCTGGTGGTGTTGAGGTTGCGGCGGTGAATGGTCCGGGGTCGACGATTGTGTCGGGGGATCGGGTGTGTGTGGAGGGGTTGGTTGCGGGGTTTGGTGTCTGGGGGTGCGGGCGCGGGTG
>NZ_QOIN01000001.1 GCF_003323715.1 Streptomyces diacarni | reverse complement strand
CCGTGGTGTTCGAGGAGTCGGTGGAGGCCGAGGTGGAGGGCGAAGAGTGCGGGTTGGGTGTAGCGGGTGTGGTCCAGCAGGCGGGCCGGTTCACTGCCCGGCTCGGCGAACATGATCTCGGCCAGCGACCTGCCCAACAACGGGTCCAGGTGCCGGCAGGCTTCATCGACCGCCGCCTTGAACACCGGCTCGACGGCATACAGCCCAGCACCGGCTCCGGCGCGCTGGGAGCCCTGCCCGGAGAACAGGAACGCCGTCCGC
>NZ_QOIN01000052.1 GCF_003323715.1 Streptomyces diacarni | reverse complement strand
GTCGATGAACACGTACAGTGCCGCCAGAAGGGCGTCCAGGTTTGTCTTCACACACTGACCAACGGGCGCCCTTCGCCATGGTCGCGACCAGCACACACATCGGACTCACTCATCTAGGGGGTGTCTTCAATTGATCTTGGGTAGTGGATCATGGCCGGGTGATACGTCGCCATGAGCTGTCCGATGCCGAGTGGGAGTTCGTCCGACCGCTGCTGCCCGCTTCGCTGCGGGGCCGGAAACGGTTGGACGACCGAAGGGTGCTCAACGGAATTGTGT
>NZ_QOIN01000002.1 GCF_003323715.1 Streptomyces diacarni | reverse complement strand
GTTCGGTGGCCTCACGACACTGTGCAATACGGCGGGAAGCTCCTCGCCACGCGACGGAAGAGTCTTCGAGGCTCCCCTCGAGGAGTTCTGGCGAGTGATCACTGTCGACCTCTTCGGCACCGTTGTCTCCTGCCGGTTCGCTCTTCCCGAGATCATCCGGGGCGGTGGCGGTTCGGTGGTCAATCTGACCTCGATGACGGCTCTGATGGCCATACCGCAACGCGACTTCTACTCGGCTGCCAAGGGCGGCGTCGCCTCGATGACGCGGGCCATGGCACTCAGTTA
>NZ_QOIN01000003.1 GCF_003323715.1 Streptomyces diacarni | reverse complement strand
CCGACGCCCAGCCCGATCATCGTGGCCAGCGTCGGGGAGACGGTGGCGAAGGTGAACGCCGCGGCGAGCAGGCCGAGGACGGCCAGGCCCCCGACCACCCCGATGAGCGCGGTCACCAGGGGCGCGACGGCGGCCAGTACGCTGCCGAAGCCGATCAGCAGGACCACGATCGCCACGCCGAAGCCGATCAGTTCGCTCACCCGGTCGTCGGCGTCGGGCCGGGCCAGTTCCCCCAGCGAACCGCCGTACTCGGCCTCGGCGCCCGCCGCACGCAGCGGCTGGACGGCGTCGTCGACTCCGTGCAGGTAGCCGTCGCCCAGTTGGGCGGG
>NZ_QOIN01000005.1 GCF_003323715.1 Streptomyces diacarni | reverse complement strand
CGACGGCCGGGTCTGGATCGAGGTCGCCGACGAAAAAAGTTCGGTCCGGATGGACACGGAGAAGCTCGTGCCGGGGGTCTGGCATTATCTGGCGCCAGGGCAGACATTGCGGTTCGGTCGTGTCGATGGTCATGCGGTAGGGATCGACCGTGTGACGCCGGAGGCGCACAACGAGTCCGGTTCCGGGACTGCGGTGTTCAGCCGGCCGGGCCGGAAAGCGCGGCCGTCGATGCCGCCTTCTATCCCACCTGGGACACCGCCCCCCGCGGACAAGCCGTCGATGCCGCCCTCTATTCCACCCCCCGCGGACAAGTCGTCGCGGGGATCCGATGCCGGTATCGGCGACGGCGT
>NZ_QOIN01000004.1 GCF_003323715.1 Streptomyces diacarni | reverse complement strand
GTGCGCATCCGGTGTTGACCTCGGCGATCGAGGATGTTGTCGATGAGCATCCGGAGCGTCCTGAGGTGATCGTGACGGGGTCGTTGCAGCGTGATCATGGTGATCTGCGTCAGATGCTGACTTCCGCCGCCCGGCTGTGGGTGCACGGCACCGACATCACCTGGCCCACACCGGCCATGCCGAGTGCGAGCACTCTCGTGCTGCCTGGGGACGACGCTCAGAATGACGGCGCGACCACGGAAACGCAGCCTGTTCCTGCTGTGGATTCCGAGCCGGTGGTGTTGGCGTTGTCGGCGAAGTCGGAGCCGGCGTTGCGTCAACGTGCTGCGGAGCTTGCGGATTTTGTGGGGGCGCGTGCGGAGTACGGGCTTGCTGAGGTTGCTGGTGTGTTGG
>NZ_QOIN01000006.1 GCF_003323715.1 Streptomyces diacarni | reverse complement strand
CGGAGTTGGCGAGGGTGGTGAGCATGTCCGCGAACCGGACGGGTTGGCGGATGTGTGCGGTCCAGTAGGCGGGGGTGGTGAGTTGATCGGTTTCGGCGGGTCGGCCGGTGAGGTTGGAGAGCAGCGGGGTGTGGGGTGGGTGGTAGGTGATCTGCTCGGCCGCTTCCCGGAACGCGTCCAGGATGGTGTCGGTGTGAGGAGAGTGGAAGGCATGCTCGGTCGCGAGCGTCTTCACCCTCCGCCCCTCGGCGGTGAACGTCTCGACGATGGCTGCGATGGCGTCGGGGTCGCCGGAGATGACGGTGTGGCGGGTCGTGTTGTAGGCCGCGACACACACTTGGTCGTTGAGGTGGGGGGTGAGTTCGTCTGCGGTGGCTTGGATGCTGGCCATCGCGCCGGGCGGCAGCTGGCCCATCAGTTCC
>NZ_QOIN01000007.1 GCF_003323715.1 Streptomyces diacarni | reverse complement strand
TCGGTTCCTGGTGCCAAGGCATCCACCGTGCGCCCTTAAAAACTTGGCCACAGATGCTCGCGTCCACTGTGCAGTTCTCAAACAACAACCAGCCACCCACCACCCCACAGGCACAACCCGCGAGTTCACTGGGACCGGCACACCGAAGGGCGGGCAACAGCCCGCACCCTCAGACACCCAACAGCGCGCCCAACACCCCAATTCCCAGATCACGTTCCACGCCGAAGCAGTACTAGTGACCCTGAACCAGAGTGCCGAATAGTCAACGTTCCACCCATGAGCAAACCACCGTCGAACGTTCGCCGACGTCATGGCCTCTGAACCGGCCGAAACCAGCTTGAGTGCTCCTTAGAAAGGAGGTGATCCAGCCGCACCTTCCGGTACGGCTACCTTGTTACGACTTCGTCCCAATCGCCAGTCCCACCTTCGACGATTCCCTCCC
>NZ_QOIN01000008.1 GCF_003323715.1 Streptomyces diacarni | reverse complement strand
AAGTCGGAGTCGCTAGTAATCGCAGATCAGCATTGCTGCGGTGAATACGTTCCCGGGCCTTGTACACACCGCCCGTCACGTCACGAAAGTCGGTAACACCCGAAGCCGGTGGCCCAACCCCTTGTGGGAGGGAATCGTCGAAGGTGGGACTGGCGATTGGGACGAAGTCGTAACAAGGTAGCCGTACCGGAAGGTGCGGCTGGATCACCTCCTTTCTAAGGAGCATCGTGCCGCCACGTGTGTGGTGGCCAGGGCCTACTGCGTCAGCGAGTGTCTGACGGTGGGTTGCTCATGGGTGGAACGTTGACTATTCGGCACTCTGGTTCAGGGTCACTAGTACTGCTTCGGCGTGGAACGTGATCTGGGGGCTGGGGTGTTGGGCGCGCTGTTGGGTGTCTGAGGGTGCGGGCTGTTGCCCGCCCTTCGGTGTGCCGGTCCCAGTGAACTTGCGGGTTGTGCCTGTGGGGTGGTGGGTGGCTGGTTGTTGTTTGAGAACTGCACAGTGGACGCGAGCATCTGTGGCCAAGTTTTTAAGGGCGCACGGTGGATGCCTTGGCACCAGGAACCGA
>NZ_QOIN01000042.1 GCF_003323715.1 Streptomyces diacarni | reverse complement strand
TGTCAGTGCCTCCGGAGCTGGTGACACCACCCCCCAGGCCATGTGCTCGACAAGGGGAGGTAGTCATGCCAACTCCGAAAGCCGGTAGCCCCGTTGCGGGGCCACGAAAACGGTAATGGGGGGCGGGGCGGGGGGCGTCGGCTGGGGGGAAGGCGGCTACACCACCAACGAGAGCAGCAGCAAAAGCACCAGCGCCACGACGGAGATGATGGTCTCCATCACCGACCAGGACTTGATGGTCTGGCCGACGTTCATGCCGAAGTACTCCTTGACGAGCCAGAACCCGGCGTCGTTGACATGGCTGAAGAAGAGCGAACCCGCGCCGACGGCGAGCACGACGAGAGCGGCCTGCGCCGTGGACATGTCGGCGGCGAGCGGCGCCACGAGCCCCGCCGCCGAGACCGTGGCGACCGTCGCGGACCCGGTGGCCAGCCGGATGCCGACGGCGATGAGCCAGCCGAGCAGCAGCGCGGGGATGGACCAGTCCTGCGAGAGGTCGAGGATCATCTGGCCGATGCCGACGTCCACGAGCGTCTGCTTGAAGCCGCCGCCGGCGCCGACGATCAGCAGGATGCCCGCGATCGGGCCGAGGGAGGAGCCGACGGTGGACGACAGCCTGTCCTTGGTGAAGCCGGCGGAGCGGCCGAGCGTGAACATGGCCACCAGCACGGCGACGAGCAGCGCGATCATCGGATCGCCGACGACGTCCATGACGCGCTGCACCGTGTTCTCGGTGTCGTCGATGACGATGTCGGTGAGCGCCTTGGCGAGCATCAGCACGACGGGCAGCAGTACCGTGGCGAGCGTGATGCCGAAGCCCGGCCGCTTGTCCAGCTCTGTGCTCGCCCGTTCCGGGACGACGCCCTCGGGCGGTGTCGTGTCGACCCAGCGCGCGGCGACCTTGCCGAACAGCGGGCCCGCGACGACCAGCGTCGGAATGCCGACGACGAGGCCGAGGGCGAGCGTCACGCCCAGGTTGGCGCCGATGGCGTCGATGGCCACCAGCGGACCCGGGTGCGGCGGGATCAGCCCGTGCATCACGGAGAGCCCCGCCAGCGCCGGGATGCCGACCCGCATCACCGAGTAGTTGCCGCGCTTGGCCACCAGCAGCACGACGGGGATCAGGAGGACCAGCCCGACCTCGAAGAACATCGGCAGTCCGACGATGCCGGCGATCAGCGCCATGGCCCACGGGATGGTGCGCCTGCTCGCCCTGGCCAGGATCGTGTCGACGATCTGGTCGGCACCGCCGGAGTCGGCCAGGAGCTTGCCGAGGATGGCGCCGAGGGCGATGAGCACGCCGACACCGGAGACGGTGTCGCCGAGCCCGGTGGTGAAGCTGGAGATGGCCTTGTCCAGGGGCGCCGCGGCCACGGCGCCCAGCACGAGGGAGCCGACCGTCAGCGCCAGGAACGCGTGCAGCTTGAACCGCGTGATGAGCAGGACGATGACGGCGATGCCGACGAGGGCGGCGATCCCCAACTGCGCGTTGCCGGCGGACGTGATGGGGTCGGGCTGCGACCCCGCGGCCAGCATCTCGACGCTGAGATGTCTCACGGCTCTTCCTTCTTCGCTGTGGGTGGAGGGTGGGCGGGGGTGTGGGGCTCGGGGTCAGGCGGGCGACGCGGCCCCGGTGGGGGCCTCGGCCGGGGCCTCGGGGGTGGCCACGGCCGAGGGGTCCGGCGCGTGCGCGGACCGCAGCGCGGTCAGGGCACGCCGGGCGACGGCCCGCGGCCCCGGGGCGACGGAGATGGACACGCCCCGCTCGTCGGCCTGGAGGGGTTCGAGCGTCGCGAACTGGGAGTCCAGCAGGGCGACGGGCATGAAGTGGTCGGCGCGCTCGGCCATGCGGCGGCCGATCAGCGCGCGGTCGCCGGTGAGGTGGACGAAGACGAGGTGGGGGGCGGCGGCCCGCAGCCGGTCGCGGTAGGCGCGCTTGAGCGCGGAGCAGCTGACCACGCCGCCGTGTTCCGCGTGGTCGTGCGCCCAGGCGCCGATCGCGTCGAGCCAGGGGGCACGGTCGGTGTCGTCCAGGGGGGTGCCGGCGGACATCTTGGCGACGTTGGCCGGCGGGTGGAAGGCGTCGGCCTCGGCGTAGGGAACGTCCAGGTCCTCGGCGAGCAGCCGGCCGACGGTGGTCTTGCCCGTGCCCGCCACGCCCATGACGACCACGACGTGGCTCTGCGTGGTTTCACCCGCTGTGTTCATCGGCCTCACTGCTGTCCTCATCGACCTCGGCGCCGAGCACACTCAACCTCATAGGTCACATGTATTCAATAGTCGGACACGAATTAGTCATACTTAATGGGGGTGACGAGGAGCACGTAGGCTGAACGTCCCGGTGCGCTCGCCGAGCGTGCACACGACGGCCGCCGCAGGGGCCGCACGGCCCGGTACGGAGGGCCGGTCACGGCCGGACACGGGACGCACGGCACGGGAAGACGAGGAGAACGCCACTCATGACCAGCCAGGGGGCGGGCCGCGACGAGACACCCGCGCGCGAGCGCGGCCTGCACGCGCGGCTGCTGGCCTCCCTCGGTCCCTCGATCACCGCGGGCGAGTACCCGCCCGGCACGGTGCTGCGCACCGAGGAACTGGCGAGCCGCTACGAGGTCTCCAGGACGGTCGCGCGGGAGGCGGTGCGGGTACTGGAGTCCATGCACCTGGTCGAATCCCGCAGGCGGGTCGGCGTGACGGTACTGCCACCCGAGGAGTGGGACGTCTACGACCCGCAGGTGATCACCTGGCGGCTGGCCGGCACCGACCGCGGCCGCCAGCTGCGCTCCCTGACCGTGCTGCGCTCCGCCGTCGAACCCGTCGCCGCCCGGCTCGCCGCCGAACTGGCCACCCCCGAGGAGTGCGCGGGCCTGACCGAGCATGCCCTGGGCATGGTCGCCACCTCACGCGGCCAGCAGCTGGAGAACTACCTGGTGCACGACATCGCCTTCCACCGCACCGTACTGCGCGCCTCCCGCAACGAGATGTTCGCCCGCCTCGGGGACGTCGTCGCCGCCGTACTGGCCGGGCGCACCCACCACGACGTCATGTTCACCGACCCCCGCCAGGAAGCCGTCACCCTCCACGTCAACGTCGCCGAAGCCGTGCGCGAGCGCGACGGCGCACGCGCCGAGGCCGCGATGCGCACGATCACCGAGGACGCGATGGCCGAACTGGACGTCCTCGCTCCCTGACCGGTCCGGCCCCCGTCCGGTCCCCCGGGCGGCACCTCCCAGAGCGCGCGAGGCGACCGCCGCGCCGACGATGGCCCCATGGCGCAGCCCCCCGGACCACACCAGGACGGGCCCACCGAACGCCCGCCCGACCGGTCCCGCTGGACGTGGCCGCTGCTGGGGCCGCTGGTGGCGGGCCTGTTCGTCGCCTACTTCCTGCTGCCCGCACGGACACTGGGCCCCGAGCGCCCGGAACTGAGCTGGGCCCTGCTGATCCTCGCGCTGACGGCCATCGCCGCCCTGCTCCTCAAGCACATGCGCGACGCCCTGTTCGACCGCCCCGGCACGGTGGTCGCGCTGATGTCGCTGATGTGCCTGTCCGTACTGGTCTTCTCCTCCGCCTACTTCGTGATGTCCCACCACCCCGGCGAGTTCCAGGGCCTGCGCACCCGCCTCGACGCCCTCTACTTCACGCTGCTGACCGTGGCCACCGTCAGCTACGGCGACATCCAGCCGCGCGGCCAGTCCGCACGGCTGGTCATCCTCCTGCAAATCCTCTACACCCTCGTCTTCCTCACCGCCGCGGCCACCTCCCTCTCCGGCAAACTCCGCCGCGCCGCCGCCAGCCGGCCCCCGGGCGGCGGCCGGGAACACAAGCGCGGGCCTCCCCCGTGACCGGCCCGCCGCTATCCCTCCTCCAGCGTGGCGAGCTCGTCCCGCAGCCACTGCGGGGCCAGCGGATAGGCGGCGTACTCCCGCGCGTGCGGCACACACGCCTCCACGACCCGGCCAGGACCCGAGTTCACCTCCACGACCGCCACCACGACGGTCGCCTCCCGCCACCGCCCGCACGGCAGGCAGTACCCGCCGCTCACCGCTCGCCCCGCAGAGCCGCGCGGAGCCGCGCCGGGTCCGTCAGCGCGGAGCCCGCCTCGTACGGCACGGCCCAGTAAGGACCCGGCGGCCCGGTACGGTCCCGCGCGGGCACGGGCAGCCAACACGCCACCGACAGGCACACGGCCTCCCCCGCCGACCCCCACTCCACCCCGGCGCGTGGCGGCACCAGCCAGTACAGCCACGCGCCGTACGGATCCCCGACGACCCCGCCGCACGCCCGCCCGAGCCGTTGGACCGCCCGGCGCCCCGGCCCCCACGGCACCCGCACGGCGTCCCACCACACCCCCACGGGCGTCAGCGTGAACGGCGCGTGCGACGGAGGGGACCACGAGTCTCCGACTGTCGGGCCGAGGTCGCCGGGCGAGGTGTGCGTCATGCTGACCGTCCTGTGTCCGCGAGGGGGCGCGGCACCGCTGATGTGTCGGTGCCGCCGTACTCGCGACGCACCGTAGGTCCGCGCCGCAGGCGCCCCCAGGGACACCGTGTGCCACTTTGTCCGCCGGGTGGGACCTGATGTCCTACCCGGCCACGTGCAGGCGGTCGGCGAGTTCCGTCAGAGGAGAGGTGCGGCGGCGTTCGCGGGTGTGCAGGTCGGTGACGAGGCGGCGGGTGGTGCCGTGGTAGCGCATCCACTCGGAGGCGTCCCGCTCAGCTGTGAGCAGGGCGTGGGTGGCGGACTCGTCCTGGCCGAGGCCCGCGTGCGCGAGTGCGCGGTCCACGTGGAAGCGCGCGCGCCAGGTCGCGGGCAGGGTGCCCAGGCGTGGAACGGTACGGGCGGTGGCGAGGGCCGGTGCGCAGCGGTCCATCTCGACCGAGAAGTTGACCTGGGCGACGGCGGTGTTGGTGGGGCCGAAGGGTGTCGCGTAGTCGATCCGGTCCGCTCCGATACCGGCGGCTGCCGCGCTCGCCATGCGCAGCAGCTCGTCCACCCGGTCGTAGTGGCGTTCGCCCTGCCGTACGACGGCCGTCGCGGCCCGCAGCAGCAGGACGCCCCACAGCGACAGGTCGAGGGGGGCTGAGCGGAAACCCGGCTCGCTGCGGTCGGCGCACGAGAGGGCCACGTGTGCGGCGTCCTCCAGCCGCCCCTGTTTGGTGAAGACCCACGCGAGCGTGGCCGCGCCGACGGACTCCAGGTGGGGATCGTCCGAGCGGTGGGCCGCGGCCATGGCGCGCTCCATGGCGGTGAACGCGGCGTCCGGGTTGCCCAGCGCCGTCAGGGTGGTCGCCGCCACCTGGTAGGCCTCGCAGAGCACCGCGTACGCCGCCGCCCGGTCGCGGTCGCTGCCCTCGTACGCACGGACGGCGGCGCGGGCGTCGCGGATCAGTTGGGGGAGCACGGCGCCCACCGCGCCCATGCGCCCCTCGCGCCGCGTTCCTTCCGTCGCCCGGAGGGAGGCGCGGAGCGCGCCGATGGTCGGCGGGTCCTCCGGGTCCGGGTCCGGTTCGTCCGCTCGGGCTCCGATCACGCCGTGGACCGGTGAGACCGCCCGGCGCAGCGCGAGTACGGACGGTGCGCTGCCGTCCGGTCCGGCCTCGAAGGTGACGGGCGAGCCGACGAGCACGGACACGTCGACGTCCAGGGCGCGCGCGAGCTGGTTGAGCGTCGCCATGCGCGCCGTCTGACGCCTGTTCTGCTCCAGCTTGCGGATGGTGTCGACGCAGACCGCGGCCAGCTCCGCCAGTTGCTCCTGCGTCAGCCCGCGCCGCGTACGGAGCCGTCCGAGGCGGTCTCCGATGCTGTTCTCGAACCTCTCGTGCATTGCGCACCCCCACACGTGGACGACTCAACGCTACCGGCGTCCGCCGCCGCGTGGTGTGCCCCTGCCGGGCGACCTCATGGAAGGATGCGGGAGGCCGTGCGAGTGGATCGCTGACGGGTGGATGGCCGTCCCTGCCATGCGAGTCGGAGACGACGTCGATGACGATGCGCACCGTGACCATCACCGGGACCCGGACGACGGGGCACCGGGACACCGCCCACTACGCGCGGCTCTTCGCGCACTATCTGGCCCCTTTCGCGCCGGAGGCGCACTTTCATCTCGGCGGGGCCCGCGGCATCGACAGCCTCGCGCTGGCCTGGCTGGCCGCGCACACGCGGGCCCGGATCACCGTCGTGGTGCCCGGCACGCTCGACCAGCAGCCGCCGGAGGCGCGGCACGCGGTCGCCCGGGCCGGGGACCGTGTCGCGGAGCTGGTCGAGTTGGGTGCCGAGCCGCTGGACGACGCCGCGTATCTGGCGCGGAACCGGTGGATGGTGGACCGCTCCGCACTCGTGATCGGTTTCCCCGTCGGCACCAGCACCGTCTCCGGCACGTGGCAGACGCTCGAGTACGCGGCCCGCCAGGACAAGGCCCGTCTGATCGTGCCGATCCAGTAACCGTCCCCGGGGCGCGGTGTGCATGGCGTGGGGGAGGCGGGGCACTCGGGCCGCGGAGGTGGAAGAACATGGGACCGTTGCTGCTCGTGCTGTTGCTCGCCCTGCTGCTGTTCGGCGCGGGGTTCGCGCTCAAGGCGCTGTGGTGGATCGCGGTGATCGTGCTCGTGGTCTGGCTGCTGGGCTTCGTCGTCCGGCCCACGACGGGAGGACGGCGCGGTCGCTGGTACCGCTGGTAGCGCCGCAGCCGGCCCGCACAGCGCAGAGGCCCGGCCCGCCGGGCACCGCCCCGCCAAACCGCCCCGTCCCGTCACCGGGGCGGGGCGGTCCAGCGGGGCGGGGGCGAAAAGGCACATCGCACGTATGACGCGTCGTAAGGTCGCGAACATGGATACAACCGCCCTTCTCGAGGATGCCTTCACGCGGGTGAACGGCGAGGTCCACGCCACGCTCGACGGCATCCGGAACACGTATCTGACCGAGCGGCTCGATCCGGGCGCGAACACCGTCGCCTGGCTGGTGTGGCATCTGACGCGGGTGCAGGACGACCACGTCGCGGACGCCGCGGGCAGCGAGCAGGTCTGGCACGCACAGGGGTTCGAGGAGCGGTTCGGGCTGCCCCTCGACGCGGACGACACGGGTTTCGGCCACTCGCCCGAGGACGTGGCGGCCGTCCGGGTGGATTCGCCGGAGCTTCTGGTCGCCTACCACGACGCGGTCCACCAGCGCACTTGCGCGTATCTGGGCACGTTGAGTTCCCAGTCGCTGGGCCGGATCGTCGACGACGCGTGGGACCCGCCGGTCTCCCTCGGGGTACGCCTCGTGAGCGTCATCGGCGACACGATGCAGCACGTCGGGCAGGCGGCTTTCCTGCGCGGCGTGCTGGAGCGTCGCGGCTGACCGCCGTATCCGGCCGCCGGCGGTGGAAGACCGCCGCGGCGGAAGGCACCGAGCGACAGACCAGAGAAGAACCGAGCGACAGACAAGAGCAGAGCCGAGCGACACACAAGAGCAGAAGAGAGGCGCGCCCCGTGATCCCCCAGCGCACCGCGACCAGCTCGACCCTCACCCTGCACGTCAACGACACCGCGCACACCGTCACCGTCGACCACCGCGCCACCCTGTTGGACGTGCTGCGTGAACACCTGGACCTCACCGGCAGCAAGAAGGGCTGCGACCACGGCCAGTGCGGCGCCTGCACGGTGCTGCTGGAGGGGCGCCGCGCCAACAGCTGCCTGCTGCTGGCGGTGGCCCACGACGGCGCGCATGTGACCACCGTCGAGGGGCTGGGCGACGAGGAGCGGCCGCACCCGCTCCAGCAGGCGTTCCACGAGCGGGACGCCTTCCAGTGCGGTTACTGCACGCCGGGGCAGATCGTCTCGGGTGTGGGCATGCTGTGCGAGGCGGCCGAGGGCCATCCGTCGCACGCGACGCCCGCCGAGGCGCTCGGCCACTCCACCGGGGCGCCGGCGCAGTTGGACCGCGACGAGATCCGCGAACGCATGAGCGGCAACATCTGCCGCTGCGGCGCCTATCCGCACATCGTCGAGGCGCTGGAGGACGTGGCCGCGGACGGCCTCCAGGCCCGGCAGGGCAGCGAGCGCGGCAGTGAGCGTGGCAGTGAGGTGTCGGCGTGAGGCCCTTCACCTTCGAGCGGGTCACCAGCCCCGAGCAGGCCGTCTCCGCGTTCGCCGCGCAGCCGCGCGCCCGCTATCTGGCGGGCGGCACCAACCTGGTGGACCTGATGAAGCTGGGCGTCGAGACGCCCGAGCATCTGATCGACGTCTCCAGGCTGCCGCTGGACGAGGTCGCCACGACCCAGGAGGGCGGCCTGCGGATCGGCGCGAACGTGCGCAACAGCGACCTGGCCGCGCATCCGGCGGTGTGCCGCACCTATCCGGCGCTCTCGCAGGCGCTGCTGGCCGGCGCGTCGGGGCAGCTGCGCAACCTGGCCACGACCGGCGGGAACTTCCTCCAGCGCACCCGCTGCCCCTACTTCCAGGACACTTCGGCGCCCTGCAACAAGCGCGAGCCCGGCACCGGCTGCTCGGCGCGCGACGGCGTCAACCGGGACATGGCCGTGCTGGGCCACTCGGAGCACTGCGTGGCCACGCATCCCTCCGACATGGCCGTGGCGATGGCCGCCTACGACGCCGAGGTCGAGGTGCTGGGCCCCGAGGGGGCGCGCACGGTGCCGGCCGCCGAGTTCCACCGGCTGCCCGGCGAGACCCCCGAGCAGGACACGGTGCTGCGCCCGGGGGAGCTGATCTCGCACGTGACGCTGGGGCCGCCGCCCGAGGGGGCGCGCGCCGCCTACCGCAAGGCGCGCGACCGTGCCTCGTACGCCTTCGCGCTGGCCTCCGCGGCCGCCGTACTGGCCGTGGACGAAGGAGGCACTGTCCGGCACGCCGCGCTGGCCTTCGGCGGGCTGGCGCACCGGCCGTGGCGGGCCCGCACCGCCGAGGAGGCGCTGATCGGCTCGCGGGCCGACGCCGAGAGCGTGGGGCGCGCCGTGGACGCGGAACTGGCGGCGGCACGGCCGCTGTCGGAGAACGCCTTCAAGGTGCCGTTGGCCCGCAGCCTGGCGGTCACCCTCTTCGCCCGGCTCGCCGAGAACCCGACCAGCCCCGCAGGGACGTGAGGACAATGGCCGTGACCGAGACCACCGAGGGTGTCCTGGGGGCGCCCGCACTGCGCCGCGAGGGCCGGGCCAAGGTCACCGGGACCGCCCGCTACGCCACCGAGCACACGCCGCCCGCCTGCGCCTACGGCTGGCCGGTGGCGGCGACCGTGGCGCACGGCCGGGTCACCGGCGTCGAGGACGGCGAGGCGCTGGCGATCCCCGGCGCGCTGGCCGTCCTCACCCACGAGAACGCGCCCCGCCTGGTCGAACCCGACGACCCCACGCTCTTCCTGCTGCAGAACGACCGGGTGCCGCACCGCGGCTGGTACGTGGCGCTGGCTGTCGCCGAGACGCTGGAGGCGGCGCGGGAGATGGCGCAGACCGTCCGCGTCGGCTACGACGAAGAGCCGCACGACGTGCTCGTCCGCGCCGACCACCCCGGCCTGTACCACCCGGAGTGGGCGAACGGGGGCTACCCGGGTGACCAGCACAGCGGCGACTTCGAGAGCGCGTACGCCGCGGCCTCGCACCAGCTCGACGCCACCTACGGCATCACCCCGCTGCACAACCACCCCATGGAGCCGCACGCCTCCACAGCACTGTGGGAGGCCGGGCACCTGATCGCCTACGACTCCAGCCAGGGCGCCAGCACGGTCTGCCAGGTGCTCGCCACGATGTTCGACCTCGAGGAGAAGCAGGTCACCGTCGTCGCGGAGCACGTCGGTGGCGGCTTCGGCTCCAAGGGCACCCCGCGTCCCCCCGTCGTCCTGGCGGCGATGGGCGCCCGGCACACCGGACGCCCCGTCAAGCTCGCGCTGCCGCGCCGCGAGATGCCCGCCGTCGTCGGGCACCGCGCCCCCACCGTCCAGCGGCTGCGGCTGGGCGCCCGCGACGACGGCACGCTCGCCGCCCTCCAGCACGACGTGGCCACCCACACCTCCACCCTCAAGGAGTTCGTGGAGCAGGCCGCCGTGCCCTCCCGCGTCATGTACGGCGCCGACGGCATCCGCACCGGGCACCGCGTCGTCCGGCTGGATGTGCCCACCCCGTCGTGGATGCGGGCGCCCGGCGAGGCCCCCGGCATGTACGCGCTGGAATGCGCCATGGACGAGCTGGCCCACTCCCTCGGCCTCGACCCGGTCGAGCTGCGGCTGCGCAACATTCCCGAGACCGAGCCCGAGAGCGGCAAGCCCTTCAGCAGCCACCACCTGGCCGACTGCCTGCGCGAGGGCGCGCGCCGCTTCGGCTGGGAGCGCCGCGACCCGCGCCCCGCGGCCCGGCGCGAGGGCGACCTGCTGCTGGGCACCGGCGTGGCCGCCTCCACCTACCCGGTGATCGTCGCCCCCTCCACGGCTTCGGTGCAGTCCATGGGCGACGGCACCTACCACGTGCGGATCAACGCCACCGACATCGGCACCGGAGCGCGCACCGTGCTGGCCCAGGTCGCGGCGCAGGAGCTGGGCGTCGCGCTGGACGCCGTGCGTATCGACGTCGGCAGCAGCGACCTGCCGCAGGCGCCGCTGGCCGGCGGCTCCTCCGGTACCGCCTCCTGGGGCTGGGCCGTGCACAAGGCGTGCCGCGAGCTGCGCGAGTCGGACGGCAGCATCGTCACCGTCGACACCACCTCGGACGTGGAGGGGCAGGAGGACTACGCGCGGCACGCCTTCGGCGCGCTCTTCGCCGAGGTCTCCGCCGACACGGTCACCGGCGAGGTGCGGGTACGCAGGATGCTCGGCGTCTTCGCGGCGGGCCGCATCCTCAACGCCCGCACGGCGCGCTCCCAGTTCATCGGGGGCATGACGATGGGCCTGGGCATGGCGCTGACCGAGCACAGCAGCCTCGACGCCCGGCTCGGCGGCTTCGTCCAGAAGGACCTGGCCGGCTACCACGTTCCCGCGAACGCGGACGTCCCCGACCTCGACGCGCACTGGATCGAGGAGCACGATCCGCACCTCAACCCGGTCGGCGGCAAGGGCATCGGCGAGATCGGCATCGTCGGCACCCCCGCCGCGATCGCCAACGCCGTCCACCACGCCACGGGACAGCGCCTGCGCGACCTTCCGCTGACGCCGGACCGGGTGGGGGTGCTCGGCTGACGCGGGGTTTCCGAGCCCGACGTGGGGCCGGCGACCACGGCTGTTGACCGACCCGGCTCCCGACCGCGCCTCGCGGTCGGGAGCCGTCGTCCGTGGGCGCGGCGCCCCGGGTCACGACCCGCGCGGGGCCAGGGTGCTCACCTGCTCGTGCGAGGTGAGGAACGGCGCCGTCGTGTTGACCCGCGAGTAGCCCTGTGCGAAGCCGTCGTCGGAGTACAGCTCGGCCCAGCTGAGCGAGACGTCGACGTCGTGCTCCTTCGCGATGGCCTCCAGGATCTTCTCGTTCTGCTGCACGTCCCTGCGGGACATCTCGTCGTACAGCCGGCCCGCCGCGTCGGCCTTCTCGATGGTCTCGTCGAACGAGAGGTACTCGCGGTCGAAGTCGTTGGCCCACGCGCCCTCGGCCCCGATGATCATGCTGGAGACGGTCACCGCCGCGACGGGGTTGGGCGCGAACCGCGACATCGCGGAGGCGCCCGCGACCACCGTCCCGAAGCCGCCGTTGGCCCACAGGCGCTTGCTGAGGATCGCGCCGTCGAACTCCTTCATCTCGCGGACGGCGTCGCCGATGGTCGCCTCCTGCCGTCCGATGGCCATCGTGCCGGCGACCTCGCCGGAGGTCCGCAGAATCTCCTCCACCGTGTTCTCTCTGCCGGCCTGGTACTTCTCGGCCGCCGGAAGGTCACCCGCCAGGTGGTGTTCGAGTACGTGCTGCGTGTAGAGCTTCTGACCGCCGTACAGCGCCGCGTTCGCCTCGGGGTTCTGCCCCAGCTGGACGAGGAAGCGGGTCGCGTCGGCGTGCGTCATCTCGGCCTGGTGCCCGCGCATCGGGAAGAGTGTGTCGTCACCGCTGCCGTCCTTGATGGCGCGGAAGAGGTCCGGCGTGTACTCGGCCGCCGCCCTTCCGAGGTACTCGTGCATGCCGGGCTGCAACGCGAAGTCGTCCTTGATGTCCGCGGTGCCCTTGATGATGCGGCTCATCAGTTCGGCCTGGTCCCCGGTGTGCGCGGGCAGCCGGTCGGGCAGCGGCTGCTCGTAGTCGTGCCCGGTCGTCGCCGACGCCAGAGCGTGGGACAGCGCCTGGACACCGCCCTTGACGCCTTTCAGATCGCCCGTCTCGGCGACCTCGCCGTCCCTGGGCCACTCCCGCTGCGAGGTCAGATAGTCGAAGTTCCCCTCGTCCTTGAAGAACTCCGTGGACGCCTCCGGATTGTGCCCCAGAGCCTCCATGAAACCGGTGAGCGGATCCTCTCCCGCGTCGTTCTCCGGGCCGAAGTTGAGGAACGCCGCGTCGGACAGACCGCCGCTGATCCACTTGCTGGGCGGATCGTTGCGGTGGTTCCTGAGCGCGTCCTCCTTGTCCAGCTTGATGATCTTGTCGCCGTAGTCGTGCAGAAAATCCGTGTCCCACTTCCCCGTGCGCATCAGATTGCTGAGCACCTGCGTGTTGTAGGGGCCCGGATTGCCGCCGATCCTGCCCTTCGCCTCCTCGGCGTGGATGCGCTCGGTGCTCAGCTCCAGCATGTCCTTCTTCCAGGCCCGCATACCGTCGGAGTCGGACTGGCTGGCCAGCCCGAGAATCACCCCGAGATTGTCCTGGAGCCCGGCCCGGCGTGCGTTCTCCGCCTTGCTGCGCTCGACCCGCACGCTGCCCGCCGCGCCGTTCCGCCGCGTCTCTGGCTCGGCCATCCCGAGCCAGAAGTCGAGCGTTCCCTGCGGGCCCATCTTCAGGGCGAACTTCTCGGCGAAGTCCGGATTCCGCGCGTTCTTGGCGAGAAGACCGTTGAGGCGGGTCAACTCCTTCTCGCTCATGTCGGTGCCCTTGTCCTTCGCGAGGTCGAGCGCCGCGTCGAGGTCCTTCTTCGTCTCGGCGTCCACGTCCCCCAGATGGCCCGCGATGTCGTCGTTGAAGCCCTTGCCCGGCGGATCGATCCGCAGGGCCGTCAGCAGGTCGTGGTCGGCGTCGCTGGCGCTGCGGATGGCGGCGAGGATGCGGTGGTTGTAGTCGGCGATCGTCTCGTGGTACGCCTTCTGCAGACCCGGGGAGGTCTTCATGTCGTCCGGCGGGTCGAGATAGACGACGCCTTCCTTCTCGTTGACCCTGAGGTAGTTCTCGCCCTGTTCCGGCTTGGTGCGCACCGCCTTGTCGATGCGCCGGATCTCGTCCCGCGCGTCCTCGAACTTCGTGAGCGCCTCGGACATCACGGTGCCGATCTTCCGGGCCTGCCCCGAGGCTTCGGCCATCTGGTTCCGGATGTTCCGGAACTTCTTGAAGGCGGCATCGGCCGTCTCCCCGTACCAGCCGGACTGCTCCAGCGGAGAGGAGACCGTACGGCCGAAGGTGGTCGACACCTCGTCCATCTTTCCGGGCAACTTCTGCCACTTCTTCACGGCTTCCCGGAGCGGTTCGAGATTCACGTCGCGGATCGCGGTGTAGGCGAGATAGGGGGTGGTCATCACCGCGCTCCTATGAGGTGGGTTCCGGCGTGACGGGCGGCAGAGCGGGACCCTGCGCACCAGGGGCCGGAACGCCGGACTTCGACGTGGGAGGCGGGGAGACGAAGGGGCCGTACATCGGCTTCTCCGCCCCGTTCACGAACGGCCCGTACACCGGGCCCCTGTTGAGGCCCTGCCCGTCGGGGACGGCCTTGTCGATCTCCGCCTTGCGCCGCACGTCCTCCGCCTTGAACGTCTTGGCCGCCGCACGCAGCGCCTTGGCGACCCCCGTGTAGAGGCCGTCCAGATAGCGCATCTGGCCGCGCCACATCTCCTGGAAATCCTTGAATGCCTCATCGCTGGCGAAGCCCTTCATGGAACCGGGGACCTGCTCCGTCTCCGCCATCGTCTCGTTGTCCGTCTTCTGGAAGTCGTCGCTCACCTTCTCGGCCTTGCCCGCGAAAGTGCGCAGCACATGCGGCGTGACGTGCAGACCCTTTCCCGAGCCCTGACCCCCACCGTTTCCCCCGCCCGGCCCCTGCTCCGGTGACGGCGCGTGATTGAGTCGCATGGAAGTCGACTGACCCGCCCGGGCGTTGGCCACCAGCCCCGCCCACTCCTCGCCGAACGACATGAATCCCCGCTTTCGCCGGTGAACGTCTCCGACCTTTCTGGGAACCTACAAGACAAGCGGAGGAAACAGCTATCAACGTGCAGTGAGAAGCGGGGCGTTGAGACCTCTGGCGCGGGGCCGCGGCCCGCAGCGTGGAGGCCGCAGCCGTGGGGGCCTGCGGCCGTGCGGCCTGCCGACGCGGTGCCTGCCGACGCGGTGCTTGCCGACGCGGTGCCTGCCGGCGTGGGGCCTGCCGATGCGGGCGCACCGCTCCTGCGGGGCCCGGGGTCCACCGCCGTGGGGCCCTCGGGCCGCCGCCGGCGAGGTGGCCGACGCCACGGGTCCGCTCCGCCGTGCCTCGGCCGGCACGCCCGCATCGACGCGTACGCCCGACTCCCGCGCCGCCGAGCCGCGCCCTCCGCGCCACCCGCGCCGCCGAGCCGCGCCCTCCGCGCTACCGGCGGGGCCGAGCCGCGCCCTCCGCGCTACCGGCGGGGCCGAGCCGCGCCCTCCGCGCCACCGGAGGGGCCCAGCCGCCGCGCGGACAGTGCGCCTCGGGCGGCAGCTTCGCGGCGCGCCGCCCGCGCCCTGTGACGTCCCCCCTCAGGTGCTCCCGCTCTCGTCCTGGGCCGGCTCCGGTCACCACCGGCCCGCTCTCACCGTTCGCGATGAACGGGACCGCCCTCGATGTGACAACCGGTCCCCGGGGGCCCGGGCCGCGCCCGCGCGGGGTGCCGTCCGTCCTCCTACGCTGGAGGCGGAGGACGCGTCGCCTATCAGCGAGGTGTGACAGCGATGCCCGAGCTTCCCGACGTCGAAGGCTTCCGCAAGGTGCTGGCCGGCTGTGCGCGGGGCCGGACGATCGAACAGGTCGACGTGCGGGACGCGGGGGTGCTCCACGGCGTCGGCGCGGGGCGGCTGAGCCGCGACCTGGAGGGGCGCAGGTTCACCGAGCTTGAGCGGCACGGCAAGTGGCTGCTGGCCCATACCGGCGGGCCGACCGTCCAGTTCCACTTCGGCATGACCGGGCGGCTGGTGTGCGCCCACGCCGACGACGCTCCGCACGCACACGATCGTGTGCTGTTCACCCTCGCCGGCTCCCGGCAGCTGCGCTACCGCGACCAGCGCAAGCTCAAGGGCTTGTGGCTCGCCGGCGACCCGGAGGCCGCCCGCCTCCTCGACGAGCAGGGCCCCGACGCGCTCGCGGTCTCCCGCGCCGACTTCGACGCGGCGCTCACCGGACGTCGCGGTCGGCTGAAGGCCGCCCTGACCGACCAGTCGCTCCTCGCCGGTCTCGGCAACCTGCTGGCGGACGAGATCCTGTGGCAGTCCAGGCTCCATCCCTCCCGCTCCACCGGCTCCCTCACCGACGGCGAGCGCGCGGAGCTGTACCGCACGATGCGCCGGGTGCTGCGCACCTCGGTGCGTGCCGCGCAGGTTCCGCCGCGCGACGACTGGCTGACCGGCCACCGCGATGCCCCGGACCCGGGGGCACCCTGCCCCCGTTGCGGCACGCGTCTGCGCGCGGGCCGCGCGGCGGGACGTACGACGTACTGGTGCCCGCACTGCCAGCCGGCCCCGGACTGAGCCGGCCCGGCCCGGACTGATCCCGTCCGGCCCGGACTGAGCCCGTCCCGGCCCGGTCCGGGCACCGGGGCCCGCCGCTCACCTTTTCCTCGCCTGCCATATCAGGAAGACAGGCTCCCTATTTGTATAGGTGTACAATACAAATAGATCGCCGTCGCGGCAGCGGACAGCAGCGGGGACGGGACGGCAGACGAGAACGGACGGAGGACGTGACCCGGATTGGCCTGGACGGCATCGCTCGCACACACCGTACGCAAGGGCTTCCACACGGAACGGGTCTTCGCCGACCCGTGGGCCATCGGCCGCGCCGTGCTCGCCGTCGCCATCTCAGCCGCCCTCGGCTGGGCGCGCGACGATCTCCTCGCCACCACGATGATGAGCGTCGGCGCCTTCATCTGCGGCATCGGCACCCTCCTCGCCCCTCTGCGGCACCGCCTCGTCAACGCGTCCGTGATGGCTCTCGCCTTCAGCGGCGCCACGGCGCTGGGCGTCTTCCTGCAGCCGACCAGCTGGTACTTCCTCATCGCCCTGTCCTTCGCCGCCTTCCTCGCCGGCCTGTGGCGCGCCCTGGGCGCCGCGCCCGGAATCCGCGCCTGCCTCGTCGTCATCGGCATGCTGATCACCGCCGACGTCTCGCCCGGTATCGGCGCGGGCCTGGAGATGGTCGAGTGGATCGCCGCCGGTTCGGGACTGGTCGTCCTCGTCCACCTGCTGCCGCCGTACGGCCGCCGCCACGCGGCGCAGCGCCGCAAGCTCGCCGACGTGTACGCGTCACTGGCCGACTACGCCCGCCGCGAGGGCGCCATGGCCACCCGCCGTACGGGCGGCGCCGTGGGCCCCGAGGGCGCCGCTGCGAGCGTCTCCCCGGCCCCCTTCTCCGCCGCCCGCACGGCACTCGGCCTCCTCCCGCCGCACGCCCGCCCCGCCGCCGCACCGCTGTTCGGGCTGCTCGGCGAGGCCGAACGTGTCCGCCGCGCCCTGTACGCGGCCCAAGGCGCCCGCGACGTGCCGTACGAAGCGCTGGCCGCCGCCCTCGACGCGCTCGCGCGCACCATCGCCGCCGGCCGCCACCCCCGGCCGGCGGCGAAGGACCCTGCCGTCGGCGCCCCCGCTCCTCCCGCCCTCCACGACTGGCAAGGGCCGCTCGCCGACACCCTGCGCGCCCGCCTCGCGGAAGCCCGACGGCTGGCCGCCCTCGCGGTGACGGACGCGCAGGGCGCCACCCGCCCGGACCCGGTGGCCGCCGCTGCGCGCGACGCGGTGGACCCGTCCGCCAACGGTTCGGCCCCGGTCGCGGCCCCCGCCCCGTCCTCCGCCGTCACCGTCGCCGCCGCGGCACCGCACGAGGAGATCCCCGCTCTCTACCGGCCCGAAGGGCTGGCCCGTGGCGGGCTCCGCCGGCTCACGGCGGAGCTCAGCCCGAGGCTGACGGGGGCGCCGCTGCTGCGGCACGCCCTCCGGGTCGGCATCGGTACCACCGTCGGAGAGGCGGCGGGCCGCGCCCTCGGGGACTTCTGGGGACACGGCCTGCCCGCGCACGGATTCTGGGCGGCACTGACCACGATGCTCGTCCTCTTCCCCGACTACCAGCACACGTTCGCGCGCGGATGGAGCCGCCCCGTCGGCTCCATCGCGGGAGGATTCCTCGCCTGGGGACTGCTCCAGTTCTCCTGGTCGCACGACGCGCTCGCGCTCGCCACCGTCGCCTTCGCCGCCGTGACGTTCGTCGTCCTGCGTACCGGCCAGCACACACTCAACCTCGTCCTGACGGCGTGGATCGTCTTCCTGCTGCACCAGATGGGGACGGCGCAGAACCTGGTGGCGTGGGGACGCCCCGCCGACACCGTGCTCGGCGCGGCCATCGCCCTGGCGATCTTCCTGGTGCTGCCCACCTGGCACCACCACCGCATTCCCGACCTGCTCGCACGCTGGCTGCGGACGCAGCAACGCCTGCTGCCCGCCCTGCTGACCGGCTACACGGACGCCGCCGCCACCGACAGGGCCACGCTGGAGCAGCTGCGCGGCGCCGCCCGCCGCGCCCGCGAGGAGCTGGAGTCCGCCATCGGCCACCTGCCCCACGAGCCGCGCGGCCACCGGGCCCGCTGGAGCGCCGCCGAGCTGAGGCGCATCACCTCGTCCGTCTTCGCCGTGACCCGCTGCACCGCACTGCTGAGAGAACACCTCCCGGCGGACAGCACCGAAACCGTCCCCGAACTCGCCGAGTTCGCCGCCCCGCTGCAAGGCCACCTCGCCGCGCTGGAGGAACTGGCGGCGAGCGGGAAGGCCGTACGCCCCGGGGAGCTGCGCGCGCTGTTCACCGCGCTGTCCGCGAAGAGCGGGCTCGCCTGGGTGGCCGACCCCGCCGCCCCCGGCACCGTCTCCATCCCCCGGGCCAGAGCGCTCGCCACCTGTCTGCGCACCGTCCTCGCCCTGGAGACGCTCACCGCGGACCTCACCCCGGGCCCCGTCCCGCCCAGCGGCCCCGAACGCGATCCCCGGGACGACGCACGTCGCCCCGGGGGACACACCGGTCGCCGCCGGGGCCACGCCCGCCACGCACGTCACGCGGCGCACGCCCCCGCGTGACGCCGCTCCCCTCTC
Organism: Streptomyces diacarni; assembly: GCF_003323715.1. GTDB lineage: Bacteria > Actinomycetota > Actinomycetes > Streptomycetales > Streptomycetaceae > Streptomyces > Streptomyces diacarni. Next base: position 349,127 of record NZ_QOIN01000042.1, on the reverse strand, counting down.
TCCCCCCTCTCTCCGCTTGCTCCGACCGCTCAGCGGGTGCCGCCGTCCGGCAGCGCGGTGGGCGCCGCCGACGGCGGGCCCGCAGATCCCAGCAACCGCGCCATGGTCTCGGCGTCCCGCACCGCCGCGTCACCGCAGCAGTTGTTGAACAGGACGTGGACCTGCCCCGCGTGCTCGGCGAGTCCGCGCAACCGTGGCAGCCACGCCGCGAGTTCGTCCTCGCCGTACGCGTACCGGAAACGCTCCTCCTTGCTCCCGGTACCCCAGGCGGCGCTGCGCCCGTGGAACCGTACGACGGACAACCGGGACGAGGTGACGCACACCGCGGGCGGCACCGACGACGGCAACTCCTGGTTCATGTCGACGGCGACGGCGGTCATGCCGTACCGCTCCAGCAGCGCGGCCGTGCCGTCCCACCGCCCCTCCCGCCACCACGCGGGATGCCGGAACTCGACGGCGACGGGCCAGCCCTCCGTCCGCCGCGCCGTCGCCGCCAGGAACGCCTCGGCCCGCTCCCCGGGCCGAAACCACGGCGGAAACTGGAACAGCACACTCCCCAGCCGCCCCGCCCGCCGCAAGGGCGCGATCCCGTCGGCGAACCGCGCCCACACCTCCTCCAGCACCCCCGGATCGCGCGCATCGGCCGGCAGCCCGCCCGGCATCACCGCACTCCGCGTGGGATGCCCGGTGAGCAGCGAGAACGCCTTCACGTCGAACACGAACCCGTCCCGTGTCCGCTCCGCCCACAACCGGCTGTTCCGCTCGCCGGGCAGCGCGTAGTAGGTGGTGTCGGCCTCGACGAGCGGAAAGCGCTCGGCGTAGTACCGCAGCCGCCCCTCGGCGCCCCGCCGCCCCGGCGGATACCAACCACTCGCGACCAGCGCGCGATCGGCCCACGAGCACGTGCCCACAAGGATGTCGCCCATGCCGCCGCCGGTTACCCACCCGGCTCCCGGGCAGACCCGCCCCTTGCGTACCGGCCCCAGCGTCCACAACGTCACGACCCGCAACGGCGAGGACGGCGAGGGTGGCGAGGGTGGCGAAGACGGCGAGGGTGGCCGGGACGGAGAAGCCGAGCCGCCGCCGTGACGCTACGTTGATTGCGGTGCCTTGCGGTAGCGCGACGGCAGGCAGCACCGTGAAGGCACCACCCCGGACAACGGGACGGACGGACACACCGAACGGCTTCCGACGCGGCATGACCACCGCGCGCGTGTCGCGACAGCTCGCGAGGGTCGCGGTCGCTGTCGAAGGAGGTCGCCGATGTGCCCAGCCCCGTAGCCGGACAGCCGCGACGCGGACGCGGAACGGCACGTGTGCACCGCAGTACGCGGCCGCACCCGGACCGTCGAGCCCGTTGACTCCGCGTCACCGGCCGGCAGGTGGTACCTGCGGGAGAACACCTCGTGGGGGTCGGGACTGCGCGTCGCGTTCGGGATCCTGGACGCGCTCGCCACCCTGACGCAGCACGAGGCCCTCGCCTTGGTGGCGAGGGCTCTCCGCGCAGTGGTGTCTTCGATCGTCGACGCCGGACAGCACAGGCGATCGTGAGACCCGAGGCCCGGCCGTCGAGAGGCGGTCGGGCCGCACGACTCCAGGAAACTCCATACACGGGGAAGAGCCAAGAGGCGCCAACGTTTTCGCACCCGTCCGGCGGCACGAAACCGAGTTGCGTGCCGGGCGGCGGAGGTTGAGGAGGAAGACCGCACGTGGACGCTGCCGCGGCCCGATGCCACGCGTGTGGAACCGTGCTGCCCGCACCCGCCAGGGTGGGACGGCCCCGCCGCTACTGCTCCGACACGTGCCGCTCGGCCGCCCGCCGCACACGGCGCCGCGTACAGGAAGCGGGCACCGCCGTGTTCGCCGGGCCGTGCGCGACGCACGTCGCCGGCCACCCCTGCGGCCGCACAGCCCGCTTCGTCATCGTGCTGAACCGCCGCGAGACCCGGCTGTGCGACCCGTGCTACCAGGCGGCGCTCGACTTCCTGATCGGCCAGGGAGTCACCGCCCGCGACGTCGACACGATCCGGTTGACGGACGCGACGCGGTCCGCCCACCCGATCCGGTCGAACGACGCGAACACCACCCCGTCACCCACGGCTTCCCCCATGCCCGCCCTCACGCCCCGCTCCGTTCCCGCGGCCGTGCACGTCACCCCGGGCGGCGGCCCCCGCCGCCGCCCCCGCGCACTGCTGATCGAGGACGACGAAGCCCTCGTCGCGGCGCTGGAGGCGGCGCTGTCCCGCAGCGGCGGCTACCAGGTCAGTCACGCGTACGACGGCTCCACCGGCCTCCGGGAGGCGTACGCCCAACGCCCGGACATCGTTCTGCTCGACATCATGCTGCCGGGCATCGACGGCATCGAAGTGCTACGGCGCCTGCGCAGCGTCAGCGACATCCCGGTGATCTTCCTGACCGCGCGCGGCGACGACCAGGACCTCGTCATCGGACTCGCCGCCGGCGCGGACGACTACGTCGTCAAGCCGTGCAGCCCCAGGGAACTCCTGGCACGCATGGCACGGGTACTGCGCCGACACGGCGAAACGGCGCACGAGCAGGCCGTCTGGGAAGACGGCCTGCTCCGGCTCGACTCCCTCAGCCTGGAAGCCCACGCCGTCGGCCAACCGCTGGAACTGACCCCCATCGAGTTCCGCCTGCTGAACCTGCTGGTACGCAACGCCGGCGCGGTCCAGCCCTTCGGGCGCCTGCTGGCCGCGGCGTGGAACGACCCCGAAGCGACCGCTTTCTCGCGGGTGAAGTTCGCCGTCTCCCGGCTGCGCCGCAAACTCGACGCCACACCGCTGGGCGGCGACGCCATCGTCTCGGCCCGCGGCATCGGCTACTTCTACCGCTCCCCGTCCACCCCACGGCCACCCGCCGACACCGAAACCCCCCGCGGGGGCCACGGCCACGCCGGCCGCATCCTCGACATCCTCAACGACCGCGAGCGCGGAGGCGACCGCGAGCGCGAGCGCGGAGGCGACCGCGAGCGCGAAGGCGGAGGCGGGAGCGAGCGCGAAGGCGGAAGCGGTGCCGAAAGCGATAGCGGTAGCGCCCGCACCTGACGGCGACGAGCTGCACCCTCACCTCGAACTCGGGCAACCGCTACGCAGCTGGCCAGTTCTGCCGCAACAGGGACCACGGAGCCACGACGTCCCACGCCGGACCGCGCTACCGCTATTCGGGCCGCTCGACGCGTTGTTACGCCGTGTCTGTCCCCCCCCCACCGGCCACCAGGGACGACCGCGTTCCGCGCGACTCGCGGCGGCGTCTCCGAAGCCTCCCGGGGGCGACGTCAGGTGAGGGGAGCCGTGATGGCCGGCGAGAGCGAACCGCACGCACGGCTGCGGCTGGGGCACCACCTCGGGGACGCCGCCACCGCGTTCGTCGTCATCGGCGCACTCCTCTCCCTGCTCGGGGTACCGACTGTCGTGGTGTTCCCCGCATCCACAGGCCGCCCGGCAAGTCAGTGCCCGGAAAGCCGACCCCACCCTCTGCGACGAAACCGCCCCCCAGAAGGCGTCACCACACGGGTGTCGGATATCAGATCTTGGTGCCGCCGGTTTCGCAGACTTGGCGGGCTATCTCGCGGAGCTTGGTGTTCCGCTCCTGGGACAGGCGCCGCATGGCGGCGAAGGCGTCGTCTTCGGTGAGGTTGTGGCGTTCGATGAGGATGCCCATGGCCTGACCGATGGTATGGCGGGTGTCGAGGGCTTGGTGAAGCTGCGCGGCGTTGCGGGCGCTGGAGAGCGCGACGGCGGCGTGGGAGGCCAGCAGCCAGCCGGAGGTCTCGCTCGCGGCGCTGAAGGCGGCCGGCTGCCTGGCGTAGAGGTTGAGGGCCCCGAGCTCCTCGTCGTCGGTGTAGAGGAGAAAGCCCATCATGCTGCCGACGCCGAGTGCGCGGGCCTGGGCCGCGTAGCGCGGCCACCGGTCCTGGTAGACGGTCAGGTCCTCGATACGGAAGACGCGCTTCTCCCCGTCGTGCCGGGCGGCGTCGAAACACGGGCCTTCGCCCAGGCGCTCTTGCAGCGCGTCACTGCGCACGACGAGGTCCTCGGTGGGAGCCAGCGACTGGACCCGGCGGCCGTGCAGGATCAGGATGCCGGCAGCGTCGCACCCCTCGACGATCTCCACCGCGGAACCGGTGATGCGCTCCAGTGTCGCGTCGACCGAGTCCTGGGACAGCAGGTCACGGGCCATCGCTGCCATCCGGGTCGCGAAATTCTCCCAGCCCATGGTGTTCTCCTTCCCCGCCGCTGGGCCGCTGGGCCGCTGGGCCGCTGGGCCGCTGGGCCGCTGGGCCGCTGGAAGCGGCGCTTACCCGGGTTTGCGGGTGCTCATTCGCGGCGACGCGGCCCGGCGGCCAGGCGCCGGGGGTCCCGCGCCCCGACGCCTTGGAACCCCGCGCCCCGGGCCCCCACCCGGCACGACACCGCCCCGATGACGCGTCGGCCACGTCAAGGCGGGACCCACAGTCGGATCGGCGGCCGTGGGAATCCGTCCGGGAACGACTGACCACCGTGCCGAACCCCGTGCAGGTCAGAGCAGGCCGACTCAGTAGCGCGCGAGGCAGGACAGGACAGACGAGGGCTATCGCACGGTCCGTCAGCCTGTCCTCGTTGTCCTCACTGTCCTCACTGCCCCCACTGCCTTCCTGGGGAGCCTTGCCGACGGTGCCGTCACCGTCATCGTCGACGGTCTGGTCCGTCACTGTCGCCGGCGTCGGCCTTGACGACGTAGACCTCCCAGGGCTCGCGGCCGGGGCCGTGGACCCAGACCTTGTCCTGGAGGGCGTAGCAGCAGGTGGTGTCGTTCTCCTCGAAGGTGGCCAGTCCGGCCTCCTTCAACCTGTCGGTGGCGTTGGTGACCTGCTCGGTGTTCTCGACCTCGACGCCCAGGTGATCCAGACGGGTGTCCTGGCCGGCCTCGCCTTCGATGAGGACCAGTTTCAGCGGTGGCTCGGCGAGGGCGAAGTTGGCGTAGCCGGGGCGGCGCTTGGCGGGTTCGACGCCGAAGAGCTTGGAGTAGAAGGCCACCGATCCTTCCAGGTCAGGAACGTTCAGTGCGAGCTGGAGACGTGACATGGAAACCTTCCCGAACAGGTTGCATCGAGGGATGTCGATGAAGAGCTTGCGCCTCGGATCGAAGAACGTCAACATAGAAGCATGTCGAATCAGGAGCTCAGGGTGCTCGGCCGGGACGTCGAGGAATGTTGCCCGGCGCTGTTGACCGCCCCGCTGGCGGAGGACCAGGCCACGGAGCTGGCGAAGGTGTTCAAGGCTCTGGGCGACCCGATCCGGCTGCGCCTGCTGTCGATGATCGCTTCGCGCGCGGGCGGTGAGGTGTGCGTGTGCGACCTGACGCCGCACTTCGACCTGTCCCAGCCGACCGTGTCCCACCACCTCAAGTTGCTGCGGCAGGCCGGGCTCATCGACTGCGAGCGGCGCGGTACGTGGGTGCACTACCGGCTGATCCCCGAGATGACCGATCGCCTGGCCGGCATCCTCACCCGCCCTTCGGGTACCCCGCTTCCGGAGCGCGCCGAGGCCCGCTCATGACCGCCGAAGGCTCCGCTGACGGATCCGCCGAGGGGACCGTCGAGGTGTCCGCCGCCGGGTCCGTTGACGCGTCCGCTGGAGGGCCGGTGGCCGGGAAGCTGTCGTTCCTCGACCGGTGGCTGGCGGCGTGGATCCTGGGCGCGATGGCGACCGGTTTGGTCCTGGGGCGCCTCGTGCCCGGTATGGGAGACGCACTGGCCAAGGTGACCGTCGCCGGTGTCTCGCTGCCGATCGCGCTGGGACTGCTGACGATGATGTACCCGGTCCTGGCCAAGGTCCGCTACGACCGGTTGGAGACCGTCACCCGGGACCGCCGGCTCCTGCTCCCCTCCCTGTTGCTGAACTGGGTGCTCGGACCCGCGGTGATGTTCGCCCTCGCGTGGGCCTTCCTGCCGGACCTGCCCGAGTACCGCACGGGGCTGATCATCGTGGGGCTGGCCCGCTGCATCGCCATGGTCATCATCTGGAACGACCTGGCCTGCGGAAACCGTGAGGCCGCCGCCGTCCTCGTCGCGCTCAACAGCGTCTTCCAGGTGATCGCTTTCTCCGCGCTGGGCTGGTTCTACCTCTCCGTCCTCCCCGGCTGGCTCGGTCTGCCGCAGACGGCGCTCGACGTGTCGGTGTGGGAGATCGCCCGCAGTGTGCTGATCTTCCTCGGCATCCCGCTGCTCACCGGATACGCCACCCGGCGCCTGGGTGAGAAGGCCAGGGGGCGCGCCTGGTACGAGGCCGAGCTGGTCCCCCGCATCGGACCGTTCGCCTTGTACGGGCTGCTGTTCACCATCGTCGTCCTCTTCGCCCTGCAGGGGGAGGCGATCACCTCCACACCGCTGGACGTCGCCCGGATCGCGCTGCCCCTGCTGGTGTACTTCGCACTCATGTGGACCGGATCGATGGCCCTGGGGCGCGCGGTCGGTCTGGACTACCCGAAAGCGACGACGCTGGCCTTCACCGCGGCGGGAAACAACTTCGAGCTGGCCATCGCGGTCGCCATCGCCACCTTCGGCGCCACCAGCGGCCAGGCCCTCGCCGGAGTCGTCGGCCCCCTCATCGAGGTCCCCGTCCTCATCGGCCTCGTGCACGTCGCCCTCGCCGCCCGCCGCCACTTCCCCCAGTCGGACAACGGAACTCCCGCCGCCGCGCAGGAGGGCCCTACCCGTGTCTGAGCCTCACTCGAACCCGTCGGTGCTGTTCGCGTGCGTCCACGATTCGTGTGCGCCCACGATTCGTGTGCGTCCACGATTCGTGTGCGTCCACGACGGCGCATCCGCGGCCTGTCGGCCCACTCGGCGTCGAGGCCCGTGGCCCGGACATCCCCGGACATGACGGCCGCTGCGGGCGTACGCGTCGCGCCCCTGCCCCGAACACGCCGAACAGGTACTGACGAGCCGCCAACCCGGCATCGACGAGGACGACGCCACCTTCGCATTCCGCGTCAGGCGCCTCCGGCTCGGTGACCGGTGGGCGGCGGTCACTCCGCCCACCAGGGGACGACTGCCGACCGGGAAGGTCAGCGCCCCGTGTTCGGAAATGCAGCCTGTGTGCGGGAGTGCTCGGTGTCAGGAGAAGACGACCGAGCGCAGTTGCAGACGGTCACCCGCACCCTTTCCAGGCGGCAGGACGTAGGAGGCGCCTTCGCAGCCGGCGTTGACGAAGACCGTGGCGGTGGCGTCCGTGCGGTTCTTCGGTGCCCTGGAAGCGGAGCCGGGAGCGGACCCCGGCGCGGGGAGGTCGATGCACTTGCCGCTGTCCGGACGGTTCAGGAAACCGACGGCCTCGTACCCCTCCTCGGTGGTGTACGTGTAGCGGAACTGGCCGGTCGCGGCCGAGGCCGAGCCCGGCAGGGCCATGACGAGAACGAGAGCGCTGGCCGATGCACCGAGGGCCGCGGTGGCAGAACGAAGGAACATGGGAAAGGGACCTCTCGTGAAGAGCGATCTGGTCAACGCCAGCAATGCCCAGTCCTGTTCGTGCTACGCACAATGTCCCCCTAACGGACTTACCGTACGGATGTGTTCCAACATGTGCCCCCCGTAATCGCCGTCTGCTGGCGTGCCGCCATGGCCCTGCCCTGGCCACTCACACGCGTGGTTTCACTGACCCGCGTTCGTACGGCGGCCACGGCACGCGGCACACGGCCAAGCGGTTGCCGACCCCCCCTTGCGGAGTGCGTGAACAACCCGTCGAACGTGGCCGGTTACGCGAGGACGCTCTCCCCGATCAGCAGTCGGCACTGCCTGGCGCCCGCGGGGGGTCGGGCTGGGGCGCGATTGTTGCCGCTGGCGCGCCACCTCAGGCCTTTTGGGGACTCGGGTAATCACGGCGCTGGGGCGCCTCCTCGATCTCGCACACACGGAGAAGTCTCTGGTGCAGCCGAGTGGGACAGAGCTGGCGCATCGGCCTCGCCGACCATCGGGCCCGGGCCACGAACCCGCCCTGACAACAAACAACCCCCGGGCCTCTGGCCTGGGGGTTTGTCTCTGAGCGGGCGACGGGAATCGAACCCGCGCTCTGAGCTTGGGAAGCTCATGTTCTACCATTAAACTACGCCCGCGAGGAGCCGATGAGGGGTTGGCTCTTCGCGAGACAGTGTACCGCATGGGAGGCCCGGGCCGCATATGGCCTGGGCCTTTTTGCTGTTGGCCAGCTGCTGTCCACGCCCCCGGCAGGGGAGTTGAGGGGCGTACGGTGGTGGCGGAGTGCCGACGGTGAGGGCGTCGGACTCATCCCCTAACGTGGCTTTTGTCGTCCACGCATCCACGTAACTGGGGAGAGGGAAGCGATGGAAACCACCGTCGTCCGGTGTGCCGAGGGCCATGTGTTCAGCACCTCGACGTTCCCGATGCAGCATCTCGGATCCTCCCGGATCGGCCCTGGGCGGCTGTTGCGCTGCCCGCGCTGCGGGCGGTTGCGGCAGGCGGTTCCCGTGGGCCGGCAGCGCAAGGGATGAGCGGCTGACCGGTGAGGGGCCGACGGTGGCGGTCGGCGGTCGAGTGCCTGGTGGTGGTCGGCCGTGGCCGCCGTCCCGAGCCTCCCTCACGCCTCACGTGAGGGATCGGACGCTCGGGAGGGGTCCGCGAAGACGGAAGCGAGACGGAAGCAAGACGGAAGCAAGACGGGAGTGGAGGCGGGAGTGAGGTGCTCGCCGCCATCGGGGCCGGTCCGATTGGGCCGGCCCCGACTCGTGCGCGTAGTCTCGGCCCGTGCTTCTCTCAGACAAGGACATCCGGGCCGAGATCGACGCCGGCCGGGTGCGGATCGATCCGTACGATCCGGCCATGGTGCAGCCGTCCAGTATCGATGTGCGGCTGGACCGCTTCTTCCGGGTGTTCGAGAACCACCGCTATCCGCACATCGACCCGGCCGTCGAGCAGCGTGATCTCACGCGTGCGATCGAGGCCGAGGGGGACGAGCCGTTCATCCTGCACCCCGGGGAGTTCGTGCTGGCGTCCACGTACGAGGTGATCTCGCTTCCCGGCGATGTCGCCTCGCGGCTGGAGGGGAAGAGCTCGCTGGGCCGGCTCGGTCTGCTCACGCACTCGACCGCAGGGTTCATCGACCCGGGCTTTTCCGGGCACGTGACGCTGGAGCTGTCGAATGTGGCGACGCTTCCCATGAAGCTGTGGCCGGGGATGAAGATCGGCCAGCTGTGCATGTTCCGGCTGACGTCCCCGGCCGAGTTCCCGTACGGGTCGCCGCAGTACGGCTCCCGTTATCAGAACCAGCGCGGGCCGACGCCCTCCCGTTCGTACCAGAACTTCCACCGGACCCACGTCTGAGCGCCGGGTCCGACAGTGAGCAAGCAAGAGAGATTCCTGTGAGTGACGAGCGCGAGAACCTGACGTACAGCCTCTTCGGCCAGGCCATCCGGGAGCTGGCGCGCAGCGTGGCCGACGACGGGTACGAACCCGACATCATCCTCTCCATCGCCCGTGGTGGTCTCTTCGTGGCGGGCGGGCTCGGTTACGCGCTCGACGTGAAGAATCTCCATGTCATGAACGTGGAGTTTTATACCGGTGTGGGCGAAACGCTCGCTATGCCGGTGATGTTGCCGCCCGTTCCCAACATCGTCGATCTGAGCCGTAAGAAGGTGCTGATCGCCGACGACGTGGCCGACACCGGGAAGACTCTCAAGCTGGTGCAGGACTTCTGTGCGGAGCACGTGGCCGAGGCGCGCAGCGCGGTGATCTACGAGAAGTCGCAGTCGCTGGTGAAGTGCGACTACGTCTGGAAGCGTACCGATCAGTGGATCAACTTCCCGTGGTCGGTCGAGCCCCCGGTCGTCCACCGGGAGGGGCAGGTCCTCGACGCCTGAGAGCGGTGGGGCCGAACGGCACCCCTGAGCCGTACGGGTACCGGCACGGGCCGGGGCCGGTGCCGCGTCCTCGTCCCGTCCATCGGGACGAGGACGTTTGCGCGCTGCGTAGTGATCCCTGCACGGGTGGTTCCCTTTTCGGGTACCAGCCGGTAAGAACCGCTGGTAACAACAAGTTGCCGGCCGTAGGGAGACCACCTCATGGCTCGTGTGAGACCCGCGCTCATGGCTCGTGTGAGACCCGCGACAGCGCTCGCGGCGGCTCTGGTCGTGGTGCTCGGAGGGGCGGGTGCGGCGGCGGCCGCGCCCGTGAGTGGGGGAGACGCGAAGGTGGCGGCGAAGGCGGCTGGTACGCCGTTGCCGCCGGAGCTGGAGGAGATCCGGGCGAAGGAGGCGCAGGAGCTCTACGGCAGTCCGGAGGCTCCGCCGTTGGACGAGCGCAAGGCCGGTGTGATCTCGCTCGGGGACAGTGAGATCTCCGGCGAGGGCGTGGGCACGTACGAGCCGGGGACCGACGGGCCCGACAACTGGTGTCACAGGTCGCCGGATGCGGCCGTGCACCGTACGGGCATCGACGTGGACGTCTCGTACAACGTCGCCTGCTCGGGGGCGAGCACCGAGAACATCCGGATCGGCGGCACCAAGCAGTACCCGGATGAGCTGGTGCAGAGCGACAGCCTGGCCATCAAGGCCCGCAACACGCGGCTCAAGCAGATCGAGCTGGTCGTCGGCGCCAACGACGATCTCCAGTTCGGGCCGGTGATGACGGACTGCGTCACGCGCTACCTGACGCTCCAGGGCCGGTGCGAACCCAAGTACGACGCCGGCTGGGACGCCAGGGTCGACGGGCTCGTGCCCAAGGTCGTGGGCACGATCGACGACCTGCGGACGGTGATGCGCGAGGCGGGGTACGCCGACGACGACTACCAGCTCGTCGTCATGGGCTATCCCAGCCCGATCGGCCCCGACGTCAAGGACAATCCGGATTTCCCCGGCAAGTTGATCGGCGGCTGCGTCGGATACACCAGTGACGCCGCCTGGGGCCGCAACACGGCGGTGCCCAAGTTCGAAAAGGGCATCCGCGAGGCCGCGCAGCGCACCGGGGCGAGCTACCTGGACGCCTCCCGGCTCTTCCACGGGCACGAGGTGTGCATGGAGAACACCTGGGCGCGCGGCCTGTACGTGGACCTGTCCAACCCGATCCCGCCGGACGCCAACTCGGTCCGGCAGTCCTTCCACCCGAACGAGCGGGGCCACGGTGCTTTCGCCACGTGCTTCACGAAGATGTACCAGGCCGGCCGGCAAGGTGCCCGTGAAGCCTCCTGCGCCGACCCGCGGGGCGCGGGGAAGCCCCGGCTGTACGAGCTGGCCTGGGACGACGCCTTCGAGCGGCTGCGCAACGAGGACACCGGCACCTGCCTCGACGCGGACGGCGGCCAGAGCACCGTGGGCACCGACGTACGCGGCTGGTCCTGCAAGCCGGGCCAGCGCAACCAGCTGTGGTGGTACGACGCGGAGGGCGAGTCCCTGTACGCGGGGCAGACCCACGACCGGTGCGTGCAGAGCGAGGGCGAGGCCAGGGACGGGGCCGGGCTGGAGCTCGGCAACTGTTCCGACGCCGCCGCCCAGCGGTTCGTGCGGGACGGCGCGACGCTGCGGCCCGCCTCCGACGCCGGGCTGTGCGTGACACTGGCGGGGCTGGAGGACCGCGCGAAGCTCGCGCCCTGCGACGGGTCGGCGGCTCAGCGTTTCTCCAGCTGAGCCACGCGGTAGCCGAGCCACGCGGCAGCTGAGCCACTCGGTAGCTGAACCACGCGATAGCTGAACCGCTGAACCGTGCGGTCAGGCGGCGGCGCCCCTTCTCACTTCCCGGCGCGCCGCCTGGCCGCTTACAGCGTGCCCAGCTTGATCAGGAAGAGCAGGGCGAGGAGCTGGATGGCGCTGGCGCCCAGGGCGCGGGGCCAGGGGAGGTCGTGCGAGCGGCTGACCATCGAGGTGAACAGGAACCCGGCGAGTACCCAGGTCGCCCAGCCGATGACCTGGACCACGGGCGCCGTTCCGCCCAGGAAGAGGGCGAACAGCAGCCGGGGCGCGTCCGTGAGCGACATGATCAGCATGGCGAGCCCGACGGTGGGCTGCCACGCGCCGTCCCCGCCGAACTGGCGGGCCAGCGTGTGGGTGACGGCGCCGAGGATGAGCCCGGCGATGACGACGGCGATGCCGGTCGTCAGCACGTACGGGATGGCCTGCCCGATCGTCGTGTTGATGACGTCCTCGCGGGCCTGGTCGAGGCCGAAGACCGCGAGCAGCCCGTAGACGAAGGTGACGATCAGCGCGGGGCCCCACACCGGGTAGTCGCGCATCTGCCAGAACGTGGCGTGGGGGCGCGTGACGATTCCGGCCAGCAGGTCCTTCCAGTGCAGCCGGGGCCCGGCGGGCGGGGCCGGGGAGTTGCCCGCGTGGTAGGTGGCGCCGTCGCCGTAGTAGCCGCCGGGGCCGCCCTGGGGGCCGTACGGCTCGTTGACGCTGAACGACTGGGTGTGGCCCGGGTTGTTGGCGCGGGGATCCTGCCCGTGCCACCCCTGCGGCGCGCCGGGTCCGCCGGGGCCCGCGGGGGCGCCGTACGGTGCCCCGTGCTGCGGGTAGGGGCGCGGGGGCTGCGGCTGCGGCTCGCCGAAGTACTCGGGCTCGCCGTGTCCTGGGCCGCCGCCCTGCCAGGCGCCCGGTCCCGCACCGGCGCCGGGGCCGTGGCCCTGTTGCGGGTACGGCGGACCCGAGGGGTGCTGCGGGTACTGCCCATGCTGCTGCGCGTCCCGGGAGCCCCGGCCGCGTCCGCTCCTGAATCCAGCCACGTTCTCGAACGTACCCTCTCACGCCGACCGCGTGCGCCACAGCCGGGTGAGATGGCCGGACATCGCTGCTGAGCTGTGACATCCCCTAGGGGGACCCGGTGGTGCCAGGCCCACCCCGGGGTGGAGCGGGGCCCACCAGGGGGTGGAGCCGGAGGGGTGCTCAGCCCTCGGGGAGCTTGATGGCGAAGGTGACGACGGAGCCCTGTTCTGCCGCGTCGGCGACGGTGAGCCGGTCGGTCACCAGTTTGGCCAGCCACAGCCCGCGGCCGCTGGGGGCGCCGTCGAGGCCGGGGAGCAGTTCGGGGATGACGTCCTCGGTGAATCCCGGTCCCGAGTCGGCGACCTCGCACTCCAGCTCGTTGCCCAGGTTGCGCAGGACGAGGCGGCCGCCGCCGCCCGCGTGTTCGACGGCGTTGGTGGCGACGGCGTCGACCGCGACCACGAACTCGCCGCGGCGCGGCTCGCCGAGTCCCGCGGAGGCCGCGCACGCCTCGACCTCGGCCCGGAGCCGCGGCAGGGTGCGGAGGGTGAAGCGGAGCCGGCACAGGAGTTCGGGACTCAGCATGTGTCCCCCTCCTCCCGGCAGCGGCCCGCCCGGTCTTCCCGGCGGCGCCGCCCGCGGCGCGCGCGAAGCCCGCGGCGCCCGTGGCCCGCGCGCCGCCCATGACACTCGTGAGGCCCGTCCTCGGCCCTGGGTTCCGGGGCCTCGCGGTCCGCCACCTGGTGTTCCTCCTCGCGTTCCGGTCCGCTCCGCGAGCGCGCCCGCGCGTGCTACCGCGTACCGCCGCGCCACGTGCGTGCGCGATGAGGCGAGGCTAGGCCCGGCACGCGGCTATGGGTATACCGCGACAGCGGTTTGGCTCGTGTGGTGCGGTAACTGATCGCATTTGACCACGACTTGCCGGAAAACGCGCAATGGCCGGTCCCGTGGGTACGGGACCGGCCATCGGCAGCCGGGAGGGCGAGGCCGGGGCCGACGCGGGGTCGGCGGGCGGACGATACGGGGTCCGGCCACGGCCCCCGCCCCGTCCGCGGACTACTTCGCGGGTTCCGGTTCGGGCTCCGGGTCCGGGTCGGCCGCGGTCTCGCCGTCGTCGGCGGGCGGGTCGGTCGGCGGCGTCCTGACGGAGTCGAGCAGGAGCTGGGCGACGTCGACGACCTGGAGGTTCTCCTTGGCCTTGCCGCCCGTGGCGGAGTCGTCCTCGGCCGCGCCCTTCTTGCCGTTGACGGAGTCGGTGAGCATGACGAGGCAGAACGGGCAGGCCGTGGAGATGATGTCCGGGTTCAGGGACAACGCCTCGTCCACGCGCTCGTTGTTGATGCGCTTGCCGATGCGCTCCTCCATCCACATGCGCGCACCGCCGGCGCCGCAGCAGAAGCCGCGCTCCTTGTGCCGGTGCATCTCCTCGTTCCGCAGGCCCGGCACGCGCCCGATGATCTCGCGCGGAGGCGTGTAGACCTTGTTGTGGCGGCCCAGGTAGCACGGGTCGTGGTAGGTGATCAGCCCCTCGACGGGGGTGACCGGCACGAGCTTGCCCTCGTCGATGAGGTGCTGGAGCAGCTGGGTGTGGTGGATGACCTCGTAGTGGCCGCCCAGCTGCGGGTACTCCTTGGAGAGCGTGTTGAAGCAGTGCGGGCAGGTGGCGACGATCTTCTTCTTCGACGTCTCCACGGTGACGCCCTCGTCCGCGTCCTCACCGAACGCCGCGTTGAGGTTGGCGACGTTCTCCTCGCCCAGCTGCTGGAAGAGGAACTCGTTGCCCAGGCGGCGGGCCGAGTCGCCGGTGCACTTCTCGTCGCCGCCCATGATCGCGAACTTGACGCCCGCGATGTGCAGCAGTTCGGCGAAGGCCTTGGTGGTCTTCTTGGCGCGGTCCTCCAGGGCGCCGGCGCAGCCGACCCAGTACAGGTACTCGACCTCGGTGAGGTCCTCGACCGTCTTGCCGACGATCGGCACCTCGAAGTCGACCTCCTTGGTCCACTCCAGGCGCTGCTTCTTGGCCAGGCCCCAGGGGTTGCCCTTCTTCTCCAGGTTCTTGAGCATCGTCCCGGCCTCGGAGGGGAACGCGGACTCGATCATCACCTGGTAGCGGCGCATGTCGACGATGTGGTCGACGTGCTCGATGTCGACGGGGCACTGCTCGACGCAGGCGCCGCAGGTGGTGCAGGACCACAGGACGTCCGGGTCGATCACGCCGTTCTCTTCGGCCGTACCGATGAGCGGGCGCTCGGCCTCGTCGAGGGCGGAGCGCGGTACGCCGGCGAGCTGCTCGTCGGTGGCCTTCTCCTCGCCCTCCATCGTCTTGCCGCCGCCGGCCAGCAGGTAGGGGGCCTTGGCGTGCGCGTGGTCGCGCAGCGACATGATCAAAAGCTTCGGGGAGAGCGGCTTGCCGGTGTTCCAGGCGGGGCACTGCGACTGGCAGCGGCCGCACTCGGTGCAGGTGGAGAAGTCGAGGATGCCCTTCCAGGAGAAGTCCTCGACCTGGGAGGCGCCGAAGCGGACCTCTTCCTCGTTGTCGTCGTCCAGGGCGGTCTCGAAGTCGATCTCCTTGCCGCCGGACATCATCGGCTGGAGCGCGCCCAGGGCCGTGCCGCCCTGCGCGTCGCGCTTGAACCAGATGTTGAAGAAGGCCAGGAACCGGTGCCAGGCGACACCCATGTTGGTGTTCAGGCTGACCGTGATCATCCAGATCATGGTGGTGCCGAGCTTGATCAGTGCCCACAGGTAGACGAGCGTCTGGAGAGTGCCGACGTCCAGCCCGTCGAACGCGGCGACCAGCGGGTACGAGACGAAGTACGCCGGCTCGTAGCCGTCCACGTGGTGCAGCGCGCCCTCCAGGCCGCGGAGCACGAGGATGGCCAGGCCGATGACGAAGATGACGTACTCGACGAAGTAGGCCTGCCAGGCCTTCGAGCCGGCGAAGCGGGACTTGCGGCCGGCGCGGGAGGGCAGGCTCAGCAGCCGGATCACCATGAGGACGGCGATGCCGACGGTGGTCGCCGCGCCGATGAACTCGATGTACATCTCGTACGGCAGCCAGCCGCCGATGACGGGCAGCGTCCAGTCGGCCTGGAAGAGCTGGCCGTAGGCGTTGATGATCGTCGGCGGGAGGGTGAGGAAGCCGATCGCCACGAACCAGTGGGCGACGCCCACCACGCCCCACCGGTTCATCCTCGTGTGCCCGAGGAACTCCTTGACGAGGGTGGCCGTTCGCTGCTTGGGACTGTCCTTGCGCGTGCCCGCGGGGAGTGGCTGTCCGAGCTTCACGAAGCGGTAGATCTGCGCGACGGCGCGGGCGATGAGCGCAACGCCGACCGCGCTGAGGACCAGCGTGATGACGATGGCGGCGAGTTGCATATCGGCTCCTCGGAGCACGGAGGTTTTTACTAAGCAGTAACTTATCCAGTCCGTATGAGACTACCCACTCGCCGCGGCTTGCCGCACCGCGTGTCCCGGTGATTTGCGTCGCCCCCGGGACAGGGGCGCCGCGCCCCGGCCTTCCGCCCGTTTCCGCGGGGTCCGCCGCGGGCCCGCACCTGCCCGCCGCGCCCCGCGCGCCTTTCCTCGCAGTCGGCCATGCGCGCACCGTAAGCACAAGCATTGAGTCTGCTCGACTCAGGCTTGTTGACGCGTCGGCTTCCGTGAGGCACTCTTGAGCCAGCTTCACTCAAGACGAAAGTCAGCAGACAGCTGGAGGAAACCGAAATGGCACGTGCGGTCGGCATCGACCTGGGTACGACGAACTCCGTCGTCAGTGTTCTCGAGGGCGGTGAGCCCACCGTCATCACCAATGCCGAGGGCGCCAGGACCACGCCGTCCGTCGTGGCCTTCGCGAAGAACGGCGAGGTCCTCGTCGGTGAGGTGGCCAAGCGCCAGGCCGTCACCAACGTCGACCGGACGATCCGGTCGGTCAAGCGCCACATGGGCACCGACTGGAAGGTCGGGATCGACGAGAAGGACTTCAACCCGCAGCAGATCAGCGCGTTCGTGCTGCAGAAGCTGAAGCGGGACGCCGAGTCCTACCTGGGCGAGAAGGTCGCGGACGCCGTCATCACCGTGCCGGCGTACTTCAACGACGCGGAGCGCCAGTCCACCAAGGAGGCCGGCGAGATCGCCGGCCTCAACGTGCTGCGGATCGTCAACGAGCCGACCGCCGCCGCGCTCGCGTACGGCCTGGAGAAGGAGGACCAGACGATCCTGGTCTTCGACCTCGGTGGCGGTACGTTCGACGTCTCGCTGCTGGAGATCGGCGACGGCGTCGTCGAGGTGAAGGCCACCAACGGTGACAACCAGCTCGGTGGTGACGACTGGGACCAGCGCGTCGTCGACTACCTGGTCAAGCAGTTCCAGTCCGGGCACGGCGTGGACCTGTCCAAGGACAAGATGGCTCTCCAGCGCCTCCGCGAGGCCGCGGAGAAGGCGAAGATCGAGCTGTCCTCGTCCACCGAGACGACGATCAACCTGCCCTACATCACGGCGTCCGCCGAGGGCCCGCTGCACCTGGACGAGAAGCTGACGCGCGCCCAGTTCCAGCAGCTGACCCAGGACCTGCTGGAGCGCTGCAAGACGCCGTTCCACAACGTGATCAAGGACGCGGGCATCCAGCTCAGCCAGATCGACCACGTCGTCCTCGTCGGTGGCTCCACCCGGATGCCGGCCGTCGCGGAGCTGGTCAAGGACCTGACCGGCGGCAAGGACGCCAACAAGAGCGTGAACCCGGACGAGGTCGTGGCCATCGGTGCCAGCCTCCAGGCGGGTGTGCTCAAGGGTGAGGTCAAGGACGTCCTGCTGCTGGACGTGACGCCGCTGTCGCTCGGTATCGAGACCAAGGGCGGCATCATGACCAAGCTGATCGAGCGGAACACCACGATTCCGACGAAGCGCTCGGAGACCTTCACGACGGCCGAGGACAACCAGCCGTCGGTGCAGATCCAGGTCTTCCAGGGCGAGCGGGAGATCGCGGCGTACAACAAGAAGCTGGGCATGTTCGAGCTGACGGGGCTGCCGCCGGCGCCGCGCAACGTGCCGCAGATCGAGGTCACCTTCGACATCGACGCGAACGGCATCATGCACGTCTCGGCGAAGGACCTGGGGACGGGCAAGGAGCAGAAGATGCAGGTCACCGGCGGGTCCAGCCTGCCGAAGGACGACATCGAGCGCATGATGCGCGAGGCCGAGCAGTACGCGGAGGAGGACCACAAGCGCCGCGAGGCCGCCGAGACCCGCAACCAGGCCGAGCAGCTGGTCTACACCACCGAGAAGTTCCTCCAGGACAACGAGGAGAAGGTCCCCGCCGACACCAAGTCGGAGGTCGAGACCTCCCTCACCGACCTGAAGGAGAAGCTCAAGGGAGAGGACACCGCGGCCATCCGCGAGGCGTCCGAGAAGGTCGCGGCCACCAGCCAGAAGCTGGGCCAGGCGCTGTACGCCGACGCGCAGCAGGCCCAGGCCGGCGGCGCCGAGGCGGGTGCCGGCGCGGCGGACGCGGGCAAGCCCGAGGGCGGCGCCGAGGATGACGTCGTGGACGCCGAGATCGTCGACGACGAGCAGAAGCCCAAGGGCGGTGCGGCGTGACGGAGGAGACCGCGGGCGCCGGCAAGAAGCCGACGCCCGACGTCCCCGCCGACGCCGGCGAGCAGACGGCAGCCGGGGCCGCCTCCGAGCAGGAGGCGGCCCCCGGGCCGGCGGCCGGGGACGCCCAGACCCTTGAGAACGCAGAGGGCGATGTGAGCGCGCAGGACATGTCCAAGCCCGAGGACACCACCGAGGAGCAGGGCGCCGAAGGCGCCACCGAGGGCGGCGGCAGCGAGCTGGAGGCCGCCCGTAAGGCGCTGGGCGAGCGCACCCAGGACCTCCAGCGGCTCCAGGCGGAGTTCCAGAACTACCGCCGCAGGGTCGACCGGGACCGGGCCGCGGTCAAGGAGATCGCCGTCGCGAACCTGCTGACCGAGCTGCTGCCGGTGCTCGACGACATCGGCCGGGCGAGGGACCACGGCGAGCTGGTCGGCGGCTTCAAGTCGGTCGCCGAGTCGCTGGAGATGGTCGCCGCCAAGATGGGCCTGATGCAGTTCGGCAAGGAGGGCGAGCCCTTCGACCCGACGGTGCACGAGGCGCTGATGCACTCCTACTCTCCGGATGTCACGGAGACGACGTGCGTGCAGATCCTCCAGCCCGGGTATCGGATCGGCGAGCGGACCATCCGTCCCGCACGGGTCGGCGTCGCCGAGCCGCAGCCGGGCGCGTCGGGCGGCAAGAGCGAGGGCGGATCCGACGCCTCGGCAGCAGAAGAGGAGACCGGTGGCCCGGAAGAGGGCTGACCGCGGACGGGAGGAGGGACGTCGAGGATGAGCACCAAGGACTTCATCGAGAAGGACTACTACAAGGTCCTCGGCGTCCCCAAGGACGCCACCGAAGCCGAGATCAAGAAGGCGTACCGCAAGCTGGCGCGGGAGAACCACCCGGACGCCAACGCCGGCGATCCCAAGGCCGAGGAGCGCTTCAAGGACGCCTCCGAGGCGTATGACGTCCTCGGTGACCCCAAGCGGCGCAAGGAGTACGACGAGGCGCGCACCCTCTTCGGCAGCGGCGGGTTCCGGCCCGGCGGCGCCGGCGGCGCCGCCGGCCAGGGCGGCGCGGGCTCGTTCAACTTCGACCTGGGCGACCTGTTCGGCGGCGGCCAGGGCCAGGGCGGCGGCGCGGGAGGACCCGGCGGCTTCGGCGGCGGCCTCGGCGACGTCTTCGGCGGGCTGTTCAACCGCGGCGGCACCGGCACCCGCACCCAGCCGCGGCGCGGCCAGGACATCGAGTCCGAGGTGACGCTCAGCTTCACCGAGGCGGTCGACGGGGCCACGGTCCCGCTGCGGATGTCCTCCTCCGCGGCGTGCAAGGAGTGCGCCGGTACGGGTGACAAGAACGGCACCCCGCGCGTGTGCCCCACCTGTGTGGGCACCGGGCAGGTCTCGCGCGGTACGGGCGGCGGTTTCTCGCTGACCGACCCGTGCGTGGACTGCAAGGGGCGCGGGCTGATCGCGCAGGACCCCTGCGACACCTGCAAGGGCTCGGGGCGTGCCACCAGCTCGCGGACGATGCAGGTCCGCATCCCCGCCGGCGTCAGCGACGGGCAGCGCATCCGGCTGCGCGGCAAGGGCGCACCGGGTGAGCGGGGCGGTCCTGGCGGCGATCTGTACGTCGTCGTGCACGTGGACAAGCACCCGGTGTTCGGGCGCAAGGGAGACAACCTGACGGTCACCGTGCCGGTGACCTTCGCGGAGGCCGCGCTCGGCGGCGAGGTGAAGGTGCCCACGCTCGGCGGCCCGCCCGTCACCCTCAAGGTTCCGGCGGGCACCCCGTCGGGGCGCACGATGCGGGCGCGCGGCAAGGGCGCGGTCCGCAAGGACGGCACCCGGGGCGATCTGCTGGTGACGGTGGAGGTCACGGTGCCGACGGAGCTGGACGACAAGGCGCGGGACGCGCTGGAGACCTTCCAGGACGCCCTCGCGGACGAGGATCCGCGGGCGGCCTTGTTCAAGGCGGCGAAGGGAGACTGAGGTGGACGGCCGGGACGCACGCAGACGGACATTCGCCGCGGGCGGAGCGCGCGCCTCGCGTGCCGCGGCGTACGAGCTGACTGACGAAACCCCGGTCTACGTCATCTCGGTCGCCGCGCAGCTCTCCGGCCTGCACCCGCAGACCCTGCGGCAGTACGACCGGCTGGGTCTGGTCTCGCCCGACCGCACGGCCGGGCGGGGCCGCCGCTACTCGGCCCGCGACATCGAGCTGCTGCGCGAGGTGCAGCGGCTCAGTCAGGACGAGGGCATCAACCTCGCCGGGATCAAACGCATCATCGAGCTGGAGAACCAGGTCACGGCGCTCCAGTCGCGGGTCGCCGAGCTGTCGGCGGCGGTCGAGGGCGCGGCGGCCGCGATGCGGCAGCGGGAGGCGCAGGTGCACGCCTCCTACCGGCGCGACCTCGTGCCGTACGAGGACGTGCGGCAGTCCAGCGCGCTGGTGGTCTGGCGCCCCACGCCCCGCCAGTAGCCCGCCCCCGGGGTGCGGGGGCGGGCGGGGGATTACTTGGCGAAGCCGTAGTTCAGCAGCTTCTTGGCGTCCTTGGTCCGGTTGGCGGACGAGGTGGAGGCCAGGACGGTACCGATCACGGTCTTGCCGTCGCGCTTCGCGGCGAAGACGAGGCAGTACTTGGCCTCGGGGCCCGAGCCGGTCTTGACGCCGAGCGCTCCGGAGTAGCCGCCCAGCAGCGGATTGGTGTTCGTCCAGTTCATGTAGCGGTAGCCGCCGGAGCGGGTGACGGTCTTCTGCTTGGTGGAGCGGGTCTTCACGATCGAGCGGAAGGTGGTGTTCTTCATGGCGTCCCGGGCGAGCTTCGTCAGGTCGCGCGGGGTCGAGTAGTTGCTGCCCTTGCCGATGCCGTCGAACGAGTCGAAGTGCGTGTTCTTCAGGCCGAGGCTCTTGGCCGAGGCGTTCATCTTGCCGATGAAGGACTTCACCCGGGCGGTGCGCGTGGAGCCGCTGCCGAAGGTGTCGGCCAGCGCGTAGGCGGCGTCGCATCCCGAGGGCAGCATCAGCCCGTACAGCAGCTGGCGGACGGTGACCTTGTCGCCGACGATCAACCGCGCCGAGGAGGCGGTGTTGCGGACGATGTAGTCGCTGTAGGCCTTCTGGATGGTGACCTTGCGGTTCAGGTTCAGGTTCTTCTGGGCCAGCACCACGCGGGCCGTCATGATCTTGGTGGTGGATCCGGTGGACCGCCGGGTGTCGGCGGCCTTGGTGTAGAGGCTCTTGCCCGTGCCGCTGTTCATCACGTAACCGCCCTTGGCGGTGACGGACGGTTTCTTCGCCGCGGCGGCCAGGGCCTGCGCCTGTGCCGGTGCGGCGGCGGTCGCCTGTGCGGGCGTCGAGGCCTGGGCGGGGGCGGTGAGGAGGCCGGTGGTCAGCACGGCCCCGGAGGTGAGGGCGACCGTGGCGACACGACGGGTGCCGGCGATGCCGAGTTTCACTGTCAGCTCCATGTGCCGCCACAGGGCGGCTGGTTGGGCGGGATCCGCGGCCGGGAACGGCCGGGAACTAAGTCGGATAGTAGACCGTTTGGCAGCTTGAGTGGAATAGACTCAACTTGTTGCATGCTGTAGATAGCAAGCGCCGGAGGCAGGGCGCCCGAGGCGGCACCGGAGGAGGAACGCACGACAGTGGACGCGGAGCTGACGAACAAGAGCCGGGAAGCGATCAGCGCGGCCAACGACCGCGCGGTGGCCGGCGGCCACCCCGACATCACCCCTGCCCACCTGCTTCTCGCCCTGCTCACGGGCGAGGAGAACGAGAACATCCAGGACCTCATCGCCGCCGTCGAGGCGGACCAGGCGGCACTGCGTTCGGCGGCCGAGAGCCGGCTCGCGGCACTGCCCACCGTCCAGGGCTCGACGGTCAGCAGGCCGCAGGCCGACCGCGACCTGCTCGCCGTCATCTCCGACGCCGCCCAGCGCGCCAAGGAGCTGGGCGACAGCTACGTCTCCACCGAGCACCTGCTGATCGGCCTGGCCGCCAAGGGCGGAGCGACGGCCGACCTGCTGGCGGAGCAGGGCGCCAGTGACAAGAAGCTGCTGGCCGCCTTCCAGGAGCAGCGCGGCAGCCGCCGGGTCACCAATCCCGACCCCGAGGGCACCTACAAGGCGCTGGAGAAGTTCGGCACCGACCTGACGGCCGCGGCCCGCGAGGGCAAGCTGGATCCGGTCATCGGCCGGGACCACGAGATCCGCCGCGTGGTGCAGGTGCTCTCGCGCCGCACCAAGAACAACCCCGTCCTGATCGGCGAGCCCGGCGTCGGCAAGACCGCCGTCGTCGAGGGCCTGGCCCAGCGCGTGATCAAGGGCGATGTGCCCGAGTCGCTGCGGAACAAGCGCCTCGTGGCGCTCGACCTGGGCGCCATGGTGGCCGGCGCGAAGTACCGCGGCGAGTTCGAGGAACGCCTCAAGACCGTCCTCGCGGAGATCAAGGAGAGCGACGGGCAGATCATCACCTTCATCGACGAGCTGCACACCGTCGTCGGCGCGGGCGCGGGCGGCGACTCGGCGATGGACGCGGGCAACATGCTCAAGCCGATGCTGGCCCGCGGCGAGCTGCGCATGGTGGGCGCCACCACGCTGGACGAGTACCGCGAGCGGATCGAGAAGGATCCGGCGCTGGAGCGGCGCTTCCAGCAGGTGCTGGTCGCCGAACCGACGGTGGAGGACTCCATCGCCATCCTGCGCGGCCTCAAGGGGCGCTACGAGGCGCACCACAAGGTGCAGATCTCCGACAGCGCGCTGGTCGCCGCCGCCTCCCTCTCGGACCGCTACATCACCTCGCGCTTCCTGCCCGACAAGGCCATCGACCTGGTCGACGAGGCGGCCTCCCGGCTCCGCATGGAGATCGACTCCTCGCCCGTCGAGATCGACGAGCTCCAGCGCTCCGTCGACCGGCTCAAGATGGAGGAGCTGGCCCTGGACAAGGAGACCGACCCCGCCTCCGTCGAACGCCTGGAGCGGCTGCGCCGCGAGCTGGCCGACAAGGAGGAGGAGCTGCGCGGTCTCACGGCGCGCTGGGAGAAGGAGAAGCAGGGCCTCAACCGGGTCGGTGAGCTCAAGGAGAAGCTCGACGAGCTGCGCGGCCAGGCCGAGCGCGCCCAGCGCGACGGCGACTTCGACGCGGCCTCCAAGCTGCTGTACGGCGAGATCCCCGCGACCGAGCGGGAGCTGGCGGCCGCCACCGAGGAAGAGGAGGAGGCCAAGAAGGCCGAGCAGGAAGCCGCAGCCGGGCCGGGCGACAAGCGGGACAAGATGGTCAAGGAAGAGGTCGGCTCGGACGACATCGCCGACGTCGTCGCCTCCTGGACCGGCATCCCCGCGGGACGTCTGCTGGAGGGCGAGACGCAGAAGCTGCTGCGCATGGAGGACGAGCTGGGCAAGCGGCTGATCGGCCAGGCCGAGGCTGTGCGCGCCGTCTCCGACGCCGTGCGCCGCACCCGCGCCGGCATCGCCGACCCCAACCGCCCCACGGGCTCCTTCCTCTTCCTGGGCCCCACGGGCGTCGGCAAGACGGAGCTGGCCAAGGCGCTCGCCGACTTCCTCTTCGACGACGAGCGGGCCATGGTCCGCATCGACATGAGCGAGTACGGCGAGAAGCACTCGGTGGCCCGCCTCGTCGGCGCGCCTCCCGGCTACGTCGGCTACGAGGAGGGCGGCCAGCTCACCGAGGCGGTACGGCGGCGCCCGTACAGCGTCGTGCTGCTGGACGAGGTCGAGAAGGCGCACCACGACGTCTTCGACGTGCTGCTCCAGGTGCTCGACGACGGGCGGCTCACCGACGGCCAGGGCCGCACGGTCGACTTCCGCAACACGATCCTCATCCTCACCTCCAACCTGGGCAGCCAGCACCTGACCGACCCCCTGGAGAAGGAGGCGGAGAAGCGGGAACAGGTGCTCGCCGCCGTCCGGGCCGCCTTCCGCCCCGAATTCCTCAACCGCCTCGACGACCTGGTCGTCTTCTCCGCCCTCGCCGGGGACGAGCTGCGGCGCATCGCGCAGCTCCAGGTCGACGCGTTGCAGGCCCGGCTGGCCGAGCGCCGCCTGACGCTGGACGTCACCCCCGCGGCGCTCGACTGGCTGGCCGCCGAGGGCAACGACCCCGCCTACGGGGCCCGGCCCCTGCGCCGCCTCGTCCAGACCGCCATCGGCGACCAGCTCGCGAGGGAGATCCTCGCGGGGGACGTCCGCGACGGTGACGTGGTCCGGGTGGACCACGTCGAAGGCTGGGACGGCTTGGCGGTCGGCTCCGCCGGCTAGTCCCCTTCCCTGCACTCCTCAATCGCCGGAGAGGCTGATTCCAGCCCCTCCGGCGATTGAGGGGCGGGGGTCTGGGTTGGGGGTCCCCCCGGACGGAGTCTGGGGGAGGAGCCCCCAGGAAACGGTGAAGGGGCGGGACCGGGGCCAAACAGGGGGCCGACCTTCCAGGGTTGTCATCGCGGGGGGCCCGTGCGGGAGGATGGCCGAAGCCGTATGAAGGGAAACACCCACGTGAGCATCGACCCGTCCTCGATTCCGAACTTCGGGGGCCAGCCCGAGGAGCCGGAGGGATCTGGTCCCACCGGTCCGATCCTCCCCGACCAGGACCTCGTCAAGCAGCTGCTGGACCAGATGGAGCTGAAGTACGTCGTCGACGACGAGGGAGACCTCGCGGCGCCGTGGGAGGAGTTCCGCACCTATTTCATGTTCCGCGGTGAGGCGGAGCAGCAGGTGTTCTCGGTCCGTACGTTCTACGACCGGCAGCACTCCATCGAGGACAAGCCCAAGCTCCTCGAGGCGATCGACGACTGGAACCGGCGCACGCTGTGGCCGAAGGTCTACAGCCACACCCACGACGACGGCAGTGTCCGCCTGATCGGCGAGGCACAGATGCTGATCGGTACGGGGGTCTCGCTGGAGCACTTCGTCTCCAGCACCGTCAGCTGGGTGCGGGCCTCCATCGAGTTCGACAAGTGGCTGGTGGAGCAGTTCGGCCTGGAGAAGGAGATCGACTCCTCCGAGGGCGACGGTGAGGGCGAGGGCTCCTAGCCCGAGCGCCGTCCCCACCACGGCCGCGGTACGAGGGCCGGGGCGCACGCCCGTACGGCGCGCGCCCCGGCCCTCGTGCGGCTGTGGGTCCCTCGCCGGCGGGCGCCACCCCTGACACCTGTCAGGTACCGGGTGCTCGCCGTTGTGGGAAGACTCGTCGCCAGCAGCGGAGGACCACCGCGCACACGGGGGAAGACGGCCGGACCACGGGGGACCGGCTGACGGGGGAGGGCGGCCGGCCGACGGGGGACGGCCGCCCCTCTCCGTTCTCGCCTTCCGCCTCCGTCCCGCTCAGTTCCCGGAGAGCCCGGCGTGCCCTTGGAGCCGCCTGACCGCTTCCGTCAGGACGTCCTCCCTCTTGCAGAAGGCGAAGCGCACGTAGGGCGCGCCGGCGGGTTCGTGGTCGTAGAAGACCTGGGTGGGCACCGCGACCACGCCCACCCGTTCGGGGAGGGACAGGCAGAAGTTGATGCCGTCGGTGGCGCCGAGGGGGCGGATGTCGGTGGTGATGAAGTAGGTGCCCGCCGGGGCGAAGACGCCGAATCCGGCTTCGCGCAGCCCGGCGGCGAGCAGGTCGCGGCGGGCGCGCAGTCCGTCCCGCAGGCCGGTGTAGTAGTCGTCCGAGAGGGCCAGGGCCTCGGCGACGGCGTACTGGAAGGGCCCGGCGGACACGTACGTCAGGTACTGCTTGGCCGAGCGCACGGCGGTCACCAGAGCGGGGGTGCCGGTGACCCAGCCCACCTTCCACCCCGTCAGCGCGAACGTCTTCCCGCTCGAAGAGAGCGTCACCGTGCGCTCGCGCATGCCGGGGAAGCCCGCGAGCGGGTGGTGGGCGCCGTCGAAGACGAGGTGTTCGTAGACCTCGTCGGTGACGGCGAGCAGGTCGCGCTCGACGCACAGCTCGGCGACGGCGGCCAGCTCGTCGCGGGTCAGGACGGTGCCGGTGGGGTTGTGCGGGGTGTTGAGGAGGATGAGGCGGGTGCGTTCGGTGACCGCGTCGCGCAGCTCGTCCAGGTCGAGGCGGTACGTTCCCGAGGCGGCGTCGGGGCGCAGGGTGACCGGCACCCGGGTGCCGCCCGCCATGGCGATGGAGGCGGCGTAGGAGTCGTAGTACGGCTCCAGCGCGATCACCTCGTCACCGGGTTCGACGAGGGCGAGCAGCGAGGCCGCGATGGCCTCGGTCGCCCCCGCGGTGACCAGCACCTCGGTGTCGGGGTCGTAGCGCAGCCCGTAGAAGCGGTGCTGGTGTTCGGCCACGGCCCGGCGCAGCTCGGGGATGCCGGGTCCCGGCGGATACTGGTTGCCCCGCCCGTCCCGTACGGCGCGCACCGCGGCCTCCCGGACGGCTTCGGGGCCGTCGGTGTCGGGAAAGCCCTGGCCGAGGTTGATCGCGCCGGTCCGTACGGCGAGCGCGGACATCTCGGCGAAGATGGTCGTGCCGAACTCGGCGAGGCGGCGGTTGAGCAGCGGACGCCCGCCCGGGGCAGCAGCGTGGCCAGCAGTCATGGCCGTCATCCTCCGGCAAGCTCTGGTCTTCCTCAACTCCGCTTCGCCCGCGTTCCCCTTCGGCAGGAGATGCCGGAGTGCGCACGATCTGCGGCGGGCGGCGGGGCAGAGCAGCTCCTGTGGTGCTGCAGCCGTGGGCGACGGCACGGCGGGCGGCGACGGCCCCTCCGGCGGTGACCGCCCCTCGTGCGGCGGAAGTTCGTCGTGCGGCGGTGGTTCCTCCTGCGGTGGCGGAGGGGGTGGCCGCGGTGGTGGAGGGGGCGGTGGCTGACCGTCGGCCGGGCGGGGCCGACCCGTCGGCGGGGCAAGAAAGGAACACCTGACCTGTTCTATACCTATGGGATGGAAATCTGGAGAACATGGGTAAAAGCGCTGAGGACGCAGCGCATTCCGTGATTCGGTGAATCGTGAACTGTCGTCCCCGAACACTTCCGGGCTGTCCTGCCCGGTGGTGTCGGGTGATCGAGGGGTGGGCCGGCCCACCCTCCCTGCGTGTTTGCGGAGCCGACGCATGCTCACCACCCTGAAGACCGCCTTCACCGACACCCGCGCACACGAACTCGCCTGGGCGCTCGGCCGCGAGCCCCTGCCCGCGCTCGCCTGCATGGACGTCGAACTGAGCGGAGTCCACGTGCAGTTGAGGCTGCTCGGAGCCTCGCACCAGGTGCTGCTCGACGAGGAGTACGGCAGCTTTTCCGAGACGGTCGCCTGCCTGCCCGGCAGCACCGCTCCCCTCCCGCTGGGTGTCTCCAAGCACTTCGGTGCCTGGGAGTACGAGTTCGCGGCGCGGGTCGAACGGCTCTCGCCCGGCTCGTTCGCGGGGCGCGCGCAGGAGTTGCTCGCGCTGGTCGCCGAGCATCCGCACGGGCTGGCGGGCACCTTCCCCGGCGATCCGTGCGCGTTCACCGCGCTGCTCGTCCAGCGCCACGAGGGGCAGATCCGCTGGCGGACCTGGCACGCCTATCCGCAGGAGGGGTCGCTGGTGGCCACCCGCACCCGTGTGGCCACCAGCGAGCTCGCCGGAAGAGGGGTGGACTGTTCGGGATTGAACGCCGTGGAAGCACCCATGTGAGTGACGGATGGTGTTCGGCGTGTGACGTAACGTGCCTTCATGATCGACCGTTCCCCGCCCGGCGCCCGGACCACCGCGAGCAGTGCGCGGCTGCCCGTCGCCGCCGGGCTCGGACGCGGATTCGTCCTCGCCTCGGTCTTCGTCTGCGCGGCCTGCGGGCTCGTCTACGAACTCGAACTGGTCGCCGTGGCCTCCTCGCTCGTCGGGGACTCGGTCACCCAGGCCTCCGTCGTGCTGTCCGTCATGGTCTTCGCGATGGGGGTCGGCTCGCTGCTCGCCAAGCGGCTGCCCTGCCACGCCGCCGCCGGCTTCGGCTACGTGGAGGCGCTGCTCGCACTCGCCGGCGGCGGCTCGGCGATGGCGCTGTACGCCTGCTTCTCCTGGCTGGGCGAAGCCCGCATCGCGCTCGTCGCCATCTCCTTCACCATCGGGGTGCTGATCGGCGCCGAGATGCCGCTGCTGATGACGCTCATCCAGCGCATCCGCCAGCAGGACGCGGGCGGCGCGCTCGCCGACCTGTTCGCCGCCGACTACGTGGGGGCGCTCGTCGGCGGGCTCACCTTCCCCTTCCTGCTGCTGCCGCTCTTCGGACAGTTGACCGGCGCGCTGCTCACCGGCGTCGTCAACGTGCTGGCCGGCGGCCTGGTCGTCCAGTGGCTCTTCCGCCACGACCTGCCCACCAGGGTGCGGTGGCGGCTGCTGGGCGCCAACGGCTGCGTCCTGGCGCTGCTGTTGTGCGGCACGGCGTTCGTCGCCCCCTTCGAACGCGCCGCGCGGCAGGCCGTCTACGGCGGTGACGTGCGGGTCGCCGTCCGCTCCGGCGAACAGGAACTCGTGCTGACCGGCGGCGCCACCCGCGCCGCCTGGCCCGACGCGGGCGAACTGCGGCTCTTCCGGGACGGCCGGCTGGCCGTCCGCGGGCCACGCGCCCGCGAGCGCCACGAGGCGCTCGCGGGACCCGCCATGGAGAGCGGACCGCACGGGCGGGTGCTGGTCCTCGGCGGCGGCGACGGGCTCAGTGCGCGGGAGGTGCTGCACCACACTGGCGTGGAGCGGGTCACCGTCGTCGAGCCCGACTCCGCGCTCGTCCGGCTGGCCCGGCGCGATCCCGGGCTGCTGGCCCTCAACGACGGGGCGCTGGACGACCCGCGGGTCCGCGTGGTGACCGTCGACGCCTTCGACTGGCTGCGCGACCGCGCCGCCTCCGGCAGGCTCCCCTACGACGTGATCGTCGCCGCGCTGCCCGCCCCCTCCGACGCCGCCACCAGCAAGCTGTACTCGCAGGAGTTCTACGGGCTGGCCGCCCGCGCGCTGTCCGCCGAGGGCCGGCTCGCCGTCCGGGCCGGCTCGCCCGACGCGGACCCGCACGCGTTTTGGACCGTCGACGCCACGCTGCGCGCCGCGGGCCTGACGACGTGCCCGTACGCGCGCGAGGCCGAGGACCGCGGCTACCTGCTGGCCCGGCGGGCCGGCGGCCCGTCCGGGCCCGCGTCCGAAGCCGTGCCCCGGCGGTGCGGTCCGCCGGGGGGACGCTTCACCGCCGGGGCGCGGCTCGCCGAACGCGCCGACGGCGAAGAACTGCCGCCCTCCACGCTGATGCACCCCCGCTATCCGGGCTGACGCACCCGCGCCGCCCGGCGTGGGCCGCGTGGCCGGGCGGTCCGAGGGACGCGCCCGTCAGGCGGGAGAACCTCCTGCGGAGGAGCGAACAGGGGAAAGATCCGGCGCAGTCATATGTGCCGCGGACCGAGGGGTAATAGGCTCCGCCCCATGGAGCACGAGGTGTACGTTCCTTTTTCCGTCGGCTCTGTACGGGCCGCACTGGCCGACAGCGCGCGCGTCGCCCGCTGCGTCCCCGGGTTGCAGCCGGAACGCCCGGAGGACGCCGGGTCGTCCACGGGCGGGGACGCCGGGTCGTCCACGGGCGAGGGTGCCACCCAGCGGGTGGCGGGCCGGCTGAAGGTGCGGATCGGCGGCTCGACCATCACCTACCGCGGCTCTGTCTCGCTCACCCCGCACGCCTCCACCGGCACCGCCGCGGCGCTCGACGGGCTGGAGCGGCTGGAGGTGGAGGGCAGCGGCAGCGAGGCGCGGGGCGAGGGCACCGTCGAACTCGCGCTGAGCGTCGAACCCCGTGCGGCCGATGACGGCGAGGGCACGGCGCTGGTGTGTGTCGGCACCGTGACCGGCACCGGGCGGCTGGCCGGGATCGAGGAGAAGACCGCCTCGTCGGCGGGCGTCAGGATGCTGGATCGTTTCGCCGCGGCGCTCGGCGACAGCATCCGTGACGAGCCGCCACCGGGCAGCCCGGAGGCCGAGGCCGCGGGTGGTGCGGGCGCCGTGTCCGCCGGGGACGGTGGTCCTGGCGGGGGCGCGGAGGAGGACGTGCGGCCCGTCGCGGGCGGTATCGGGGCCCCCGACGACAACGAGCGCGCCATTCCCGGCATCCCGGAGCCGGAGGCCGAGCCCGATCGTGCTTCCGGCCGCGCCGCGCGTGAGGACGAGGCGGAGGCGACGCCGTTGTTCGAGACCGAGATTCCGCCGTCCTCCCTCGGTCGCGACGACGAGGACGAGGCCGCACTGGCCCCGGGCGACGGCGCACCCTCCGGTTCGGGCGCGCTCGGCGCCGAAGCGGCGCACGCCCGGCGCACGATGATCGGGCGCAGCGCGGAGGAGGTCGACCACGCCCCACCGCGCGGGAGGTACGCGCCCGTACCCTCTCCGGAGCCGAACTCCGCCACCGAGACCCTCCGCTGGGCGGCGCCCGCGGCCGCCGTCGCGGTCGCCGGCGCCGTGGTCATCGGCCGGGTCTTGCGGCGGCGCCGTTGAAACCGCCGTTATGGTCGCTGTTATGACTGATCTGCCCACCCCCGCAGAAGCCACGACCGTCGTGCTCAGCGCCCATGGGACCGAGGTGACGATCGAACCCCAGCACGGGTGCCGGCTCGCCTCCCTCCGGGTGGGCGGCACGGAACTCCTGCGCCAAGGGCCGAAATTCGGCTCCTTCGTCATGGCGCCCTGGTGCGGACGCACCGCGCAGGGCCGTTTCCGCAACGGCGGGGAGATGTTCCAACTCCCCGTCGACGGGGGCACCTCCCGGCCGGAGGCCGGGGGAGGGCCGCACGCCATCCACGGCACCGTGCGGGACGCCGCGTGGCAGCAGGCGCCGGGCGCCACCGGGACGAAGGCCGCCTTCACCTACGACCTCACCGACCCCTGGCCCTGGGAGGGCCGCGCCACCCAGGTCGTCGAGCTCAGCGACGACGGCGCCGCGCTCACGCTGAAACTCGCCGTCGAGACCTTCGACGTCTCCTTTCCCGCCCAGGCGGGATGGCACCCGTGGTTCCTGCGCAACCTCGGCCAGGGCGGCGAGGACGTGCGGCTCGACTTCTCGCCCGAGTGGCAGGAGGAGCGCGGCGAGGACCACATCCCCACCGGCAAGCGCGTCGAGCCGCGCCCCGGGCCGTGGGACGACTGCTTCGGGATGCCCGGCGGGGTCGACGTGCGGCTCACCTGGCCCGGTGAGCTGGAGCTGGGGATCTCCTCCCGGGCCGAGTACGTCGTCGTCTTCGACGAGCCCGATGACTACGTGTGCGTCGAGCCGCAGAGTGGGCCGCCCAACGGGTTGAACTCCCATCCCCGGCAGGTGACGCCGATCGATCCGTTGGAGCTCACCACTACGTGGTCCTTCACCCGGTTGTGACACCCCCCTGTCTCTGAGTGGGGCTGCGCCCCTCCCCCCCCCGACATGGTCTACCTCTTCTTTCGTGAGGGTGCCCTCGGCCGTGGTCGGGGGGAACATAGGCTGGGGTCTCATGGATGAGACGCGGGACGTGCTGCTGCGGCAGATCAAGGACAAGGCCGTGGTGCACGGCAGGGTGACGCTCTCCTCGGGTGCGGAGGCCGACTTCTACGTCGACCTGCGCCGTATCACCCTGGACGGCGAGTCCGCACCGCTGGCGGGCCAGGTGATGCTGGACGTGACGGCGGAGCTGGACTTCGACGCCGTGGGCGGTCTGACGCTGGGCGCCGACCCGGTCGCGTCGGCGATGATGCACGCGGCGGCGGCCCGCGGGCGGCGGCTGGACGCGTTCGTCGTCCGCAAGGCGGGCAAGCAGCACGGGCTGCAGCGCCGGATCGAGGGCCCGGACGTGGCGGGCCGGCGGGTGCTGATCGTCGAGGACACGTCGACGACGGGGAACTCGCCGCTGACCGCGGTGGAGGCGGCGCGCCAGGCGGGTGCGGAGGTGGTCGCGGTGGCGACCATCGTGGAGCGGGGCGCTGCCGCGGCCATGGAGCGCGCGGGGGTCCCGTACGTATACGCGTTCGATTTGCAGGATCTCGAGCTCGGTTGACGTCTCCGGATGTTTCACGTGGAACATCCGCGCGTCACCCTCTTGGAGCAACGGCTTAGTGAACTCGTGAACACCCGCGTCGGGAGCACCCGGGCCCGTCTGGGAGGATGGGCCCGACGATGAAGTCGCCGTTGACGTTCCGTTGATCCGCAGCCGGATACCACGCACACCCCGAGGAGCGGTCTGATGCCCATCGCAACCCCCGACGTCTACACCGAGATGCTCGATCGGGCGAAGGAAGGCACGTTCGCCTACCCCGCCATCAACGTCACCTCGACGCAGACGCTGCACGCCGCGCTGCGCGGCTTCGCCGAGGCGGAGAGCGACGGCATCGTGCAGATCTCGACGGGCGGGGCCGAGTTCCTGGGCGGCCAGTACAGCAAGGACATGGTCAGCGGCGCGGTGGCGCTCGCCGAGTTCGCCCACATCGTCGCGAAGAAGTACCCGGTCAACGTCGCCCTGCACACCGACCACTGCCCCAAGGACAAGCTCGACGGCTACGTCCGTCCGCTGATCGCGGTCTCCAGGGAGCGCGTCGAGCGCGGGGAGAACCCGCTGTTCCAGTCGCACATGTGGGACGGCTCGGCCGAGACGCTCAAGGACAACCTGGAGATCGGCCAGGAGCTGCTGGCCGAGGCCGCCGCCGCGAAGATCATTCTCGAGGTCGAGATCACCCCGACCGGTGGCGAGGAGGACGGCGTCACCCACGAGATCAACGACGAGCTGTACACCACGGTCGAGGACGCGGTGCGCACGGCCGAGGCGCTGGGTCTGGGCGAGAAGGGCCGCTACCTGCTGGCCGCCTCGTTCGGCAACGTGCACGGCGTCTACAAGCCGGGCAATGTGGTGCTCCGCCCCGAGCTGCTCAAGGACCTCCAGGCGGGCGTCGCCGAGAAGTTCCAGAAGCCGGCGGGGAGCCGTCCGTTCGACTTCGTCTTCCACGGTGGCTCCGGCTCGACGGAGGAGGAGATCGCCACCGCGCTGCAGAACGGCGTCGTGAAGATGAACCTCGACACCGACACCCAGTACGCCTTCACCCGCCCCGTCGCCGCGCACATGTTCGCGAACTACGACGGTGTGCTGAAGGTGGACGGCGAGGTCGGCAACAAGAAGGTGTACGACCCGCGCAGCTGGGGCAAGGCCGCCGAGAAGGGGATGGCCGAGCGCGTGCAGACCGCCTGCGCCAACCTGCGCTCCACCGGCACCCGCCTGAAGTGACCCGCCCCTGAGCGACCGCGTGCCGTGGTGCCGTGGTGTCGCAAGAGGGGCTCTCGGCCCGGGCCCGCCCCCTGGCAGGGGGCGGGCCCGGGCTTTTCGCTATGCATCCGTAACCCGCTGACCATTGTGTTCGCCCCTGTGCCGCCCCGCAGACTGGGCCGGTGGACAGCACATCATTGCGGAAGAGCAAGGCCGCCGCCTGGGAGTTCCTCCAGGGGCTCGGCAAGACGTTCATGCTGCCGGTCGCCCTGTTGGCGTTCTGCGGCATCATCCTCGGCGTCGGCTCGTCGCTCTCCAGCGACGCCGTCACCGACAACCTGACCTTCCTCAAGGGCGAGGGCTTCCATCTGGTCTTCACCTGGATGGCCAACACGGGGCAGACGGCCTTCACGTTCCTGCCCGTGCTGTTCGCGATGGCCATTCCGCTCGGCCTGGCCCGCGAGGACAAGGGGGTCGCCGCGTTCTCCGGGTTCGTCGGGTACGTGGCGATGAACCTGGCGGTCAACTTCTTCCTCACCGCCAAGGGCGTCGACCTGGAGGACAAGGAGGCGATCGCGCACTACGGCATCGCCGACGTCCTGGGCATCCAGTCGATCGACACCGGGCTGCTGGGGGCCGTCGTGGTCGGCGTCGTCGTCTCGGTGCTGCACCGCCGCTTCCGGACCCAGCGGATGCCGGACGCGCTGGCGTTCTTCGGCGGGCTGCGCTTCGTGCCGATCGTCTCGACGCTGGTGCTGAGCGTGGCCGGGCTGCTCGTCCCGCTGGTGTGGCCGACGTTCAACGGGTGGATCAGGGACCTGGGCGAGGCCATCGGGCACACCGGGGTGTTCGGGCCCTTCTTCTTCGGCGCCGGCGAGGTGCTGCTGCGCCCGGTGGGGCTGCACCACATCCTGGTGGCGATGTTCCGCTTCACCGACGTGGGCGGCGCGGGCACGGTCTGCGGCGAGCACGTCAGCGGCGCGCTCAACCTCTTCTACGCGCAGCTGAACTGCGACGCCGCCGCGAACGGGGACGTGACCTCGGCGACCCACTTCCTCTCGCAGGGCAAGATGGCCGCCTACCTGGGCGGGCTGCCCGGTGCCGCGCTCGCCATGTACCACTGTGCGCGGCGCGCCATGCGCCCCGAGATCAAGGCGCTGCTGATCTCGGGTGTGGTGGCCTGCGTGGTCGGCGGGATCACCGAGCCGCTGGAGTTCCTGTTCCTGTTCATCGCGCCGTGGCTGTACCTCCTGCACGCCGTGCTGGTGGGGCTGGGCTTCCTGACGGCGGCCGTGCTGGGCGTCTTCATCGGCAACACCGACGGCAACGTCATCGACTGGTTCGTCTTCGGGGTGCTCCAGGGCACGACCACCCGGTGGTACCTGGTGCCGGTGATCGCGGCGGTGTGGTTCGCGGTGTACTACTTCCTCTTCCGCTGGGCGATCCGGCGGTTCGACCTCAAGACGCCGGGACGGGAGGCCCCGGACGAGGGAGAGGGCGAGGACGAGGACGAGGGAGCGGACGAGGCAGCGGACGGGGGTGCGGTTGTCCCGGAGCGGGCTGAGGGGGCGGAGCCGGTGGCGGCGAAGCTGGTCGCGGGCCGGTACGATCCCGCGGCGCTGCTGGACGCGATCGGTGGACCCGACAACATACGCACCCTCGACAACTGCATCACCCGGCTGCGGATGACCGTCGAGGACGCCGCACGGCTCGACGAGGCGCGGCTGAAGAAGCTCGGTGCCGTCGGCGTCGTCACCCTCGATCCGCACACCGTGCAGGTCGTCATCGGTCCGCAGGTCCAGTCGGTCAAGGACGCCATCGAGGGGCTGCTCCCCGGCGGGAGGAGCGCGTGAGCGGGGCCTACGACTTCGACCGGGTGGTCGAGCGGCACGGCACCTGGTGCACGCAGTGGGACTACGTGCAGGACCGCTTCGGGGTGCCGGGGCTGCTGCCGTTCACCATCTCCGACATGGACTTCGAGACGGCCCCCGAGGTGCTGGAGGCGCTGCGGCGGCGGCTCGACCACGGGGTGCTGGGCTACTCGCGCTGGCGCCAGTCGGACTTCCTGTCCGCCGTCACCGACTGGTACGCGCGGCGGTACGAGACCGACGTCGACCCCGACTGGGTGGTCTACGGGCCCTCGGTGGTCTACCAGGTCTCGCAGCTGCTGCGGCTGTGGTCCGGGCCCGGGGACGGCGTCGTCGTGCACACCCCCTGCTACGACGCCTTCCCCAAGGTGCTGGCCGCGCACGAGCGGGAGTTGCGCGGCTGCCCCGTCGGGGACGCGGCGGCGCTGGAGCGGCTGCTGGCGCTGCCCGACACCCGGGTGCTGCTGCTGTGCTCCCCGCACAACCCCACGGGCCGGGTGTGGAGGGAAGGGGAGCTGGCGCACATGGCGGAGCTGTGCGCCCGCCACGACGTGGCGGTGATCAGTGACGAGATCCACGCGGACCTCGCCCATCCGCCGCACCGCCACAGGCCCTGGGTCCGCCACGGCGCGGGGCGCTGGGCGGTGCTGAACTCCGCGTCGAAGTCGTTCAACATCCCGGCGCTCACCGGGAGCTACGGCATCGTGCGGGACGAGGCGTCGCGGCAGGCCTACCTGCGGGCGCTCAAGGACGCGGACGGGCTGTCCTCACCTGCCGTGCTCTCCCTCGTGGGGCACATCGCCGCCTACCGCGAGGGCGAGCGGTGGCTGGCACAGCTGCGGGACTACGTGCACGGCAATCTGCGCATGGTCGCCGAGCGCCTGGCCGACGCCTTCCCCGGCCTCGGCTGGGAGCCGCCCGAGGCCGGCTACCTGGCCTGGATCGACCTGCGCGGCCTGAGTACGGCGCCCTTCGACGACGAGGCGCTGCAACGGGAGCTGATCGAGACCGAGAAGGTCGCCGTCATGCCGGGGACGGCGTACGGGGCGCCCGGCTTCGTGCGGCTGAACGTCGGCTGCCCCCGCTCCAAGGCCGAGGCGGGCATCGACGCGTTGGTCGCGGCGCTGCGCCGGGTGTGCTGAGGGACGGCGGGGGTCCGGGGGACGGGGGGAGCCCGCCCTGGACGGGTGCCGGGTGGGGGACACTGGGGCTCATGGCCATTCACGAGAACCTGCTCGGGGGTCCGCCCCCGACCCATCTGCCCGACGATCCCGAGCCCCGCGAGCTGCTCGCCGCCGGGACGGCGCCCGCCGAGGTCGCCGCGCAGTACCCGACGTCGTCGCTGGCGTGGGCGCAGCTCGCCGACGACGCGTTCGAGGCGGGCAACGTCGTCGAGTCGTACGCGTACGCGCGCACCGGCTACCACCGGGGTCTGGACGCGCTGCGCCGCAACGGCTGGAAGGGGCACGGGCCCGTGCCGTTCGAGCACGAGCCGAACCGGGGCTTCCTGCGGGCGCTGCACGCCCTCGCGCGGGCCGCGCAGACGATCGGTGAGCAGGAGGAGTACGAGCGGTGCAGCTCCTTTCTGAAGGAGAGCTCCCCCACGGCGGCCTCCACTCTGGGCTGAGCGCGGCCGGTGCGGCGCGGCCCGTGGTGGGGCGCGCCTGAGCTGGGCCGGTGTGCGGACGGCGGCGGTGACCTTGCCGCCGCCGTCACCTCGCGCGCATGATGCGTGGTGGGCCGCGTGAGGCCCGAGGGGACCGGGGCTCCGACGTCTATCCGGAAGGGGCGGACCGCTACCCGGAAGCACAGCGAGTGGAGACAGCGATGTCACACGACCCCGATGCCCCGGTCCTTGAGTTCGGCGGCACCACGCCCTATGAGGACTACGTACAGGCGGACGTCCTCACCCACCTCCAGCACCCGCTCTCCGACGACCCGGGCGAGATGGCGTTCCTGGTGACCACGCAGGTGATGGAGCTGTGGTTCACCCTCCTGGTGCACGAGTGGCAGACGGCGGCACGCAAGCTGCGGGAGGACGACCTGGAGGCCGCCGCGGCCGCCCTGACGCGCTCGACGTACGCGATGGCCTCGCTCAACGCCTCCTGGGAGCCGCTGGCCCATCTGACCCCCGCCCAGTTCAACTCCTACCGCTCCGCGCTCGGGGACGGGTCGGGGTTCCAGTCCGCGATGTACCGGCGGGTGGAGTTCCTGCTGGGGGAGAAGTCCGCCTCCATGCTGGTGCCGCACCGCGGGTCGCCGCGGGTGCACGCCGAACTGGAGAAGGCCCTGCACGAACCGAGCCTCTACGACGAGGCGCTGCGGTTCCTCGCCCGGCGCGGTGAGGACATCCCCGAAGCGGTCCTCCAGCGCGACCTCACGCGCCGGTACGAGGCCGACCCGGGCGTCGAGGCCGTGTGGGTACGCGTCTACCGGGAGGGCGCGGGGTCGCCCGCGCACCGGCTCGGTGAGGCCCTGACCGAGGTCGCCGAACTGGTGTGGCGCTGGCGCAACGACCACCTCGTCGCCACGCGGCGGGCCATGGGGGCCAAGACGGGGACGGGCGGCACGTCCGGTGTGGCCTGGCTGGAGAAGCGGGCCGCCAAACAGGTCTTCCCCGAGCTGTGGACGGCGCGCAGCCATGTCTGACCTCGCCGCGGGCGAAGCGCGGGACGCGGCGCAGAACGAGGTGGCCGCCTCCCTCGACGCCGCCGACCCCCTCGCGCCGCTGCGTGAGCTGTTCGTGCTCGACGGCGGCACCGTCTATCTCGACGGCAACTCGCTCGGCGCCCTCCCCGCCCGGGTGCCGGGGCGGCTGGCCGAGGTGGTCTCCCGGGAGTGGGGGCAGCTGGGCATCAGGTCGTGGACGGAGGCGGGCTGGTGGGAGATGCCGCAGCGGGTGGGGGAGCTGATCGCCCCGCTGGTCGGTGCGGGACCCGGCCAGGTCGTCGTCGGCGACTCGACGAGCGTGAACGTGCTCAAGGCCGTGGTCGGTGCCGTGCGGATCGCGCGGGAGCGGGATGCCGGGCGTCATCCGGGGCGGGACG
This sequence comes from Streptomyces diacarni, assembly GCF_003323715.1. GTDB lineage: Bacteria > Actinomycetota > Actinomycetes > Streptomycetales > Streptomycetaceae > Streptomyces > Streptomyces diacarni. The sequence continues at coordinate 310,754 of NZ_QOIN01000042.1, read as the reverse complement.
AACTCCTGATCGACGAGGCGACGTTCCCGACGGACGGCTACATCGCCGCGTCCGCGGCGCGGCTGACGGGATGCGCGGTACGTCCCGTCGCCGCCGCACAGGTGCCCGAGGCGGTGGGGCCGCGGACCGCCGCCGTGCTGCTCAACCACGTCGACTACCGCACCGGCACCCTCAACGACCTGCCGGCGCTGACGGCGGCCGTGCGGGAGGCGGGCGCCGTCGGCGTGTGGGACCTGTGCCACAGCGCGGGCGCGCTGCCGGTGGGGCTGGACGCGCACGGGGTGGACCTCGCCGTGGGCTGCACCTACAAGTTCCTCAACGGAGGGCCGGGCGCCCCCGCGTTCTTGTACGTGCGCTCCGCGCTCCAGGAGCGGTTCGATTCGCCGCTGCCCGGATGGGCCTCGCACGCCGACCCGTTCGCCATGGACCCGGCGTACACGCCGGCAGCGGGCGCGGCACGCGGCCGGGTCGGCACGCCGGACATCCTGTCGATGGCCGCGCTGGAGGAGGCGCTGACGGTCTGGGACGGGGTGCGGATCGAGGACGTGCGGGCCAAGTCGCTGGCGCTCACGGACTTCTTCCTGCGCTGCGTGGCGGCGTACACGGGCGCGGGCGCCGAGGTCGCGGTGCGGTCGCTGACGCCCGCCGAGCACGCCCGGCGCGGCAGCCAGGTCGCGCTGCTGTGCGACCCGGCGGAGCGGGCCGAGGGGGTGATGGCCGAGCTGATCGGGCGCGGCGTCGTCGGTGACTTCCGGCGCCCGGGTGTCCTGCGCTTCGGGTTCACCCCGCTCTACACTGCGTTCCAGGACGTGGAGCGTGCCGCGCGCGTCCTGGGCGAGGTGATCGGGGGACCACGATGAGCCAGGACGAGTGCAAGGCGCTGCTGGCACTTGCGCCGGCGCCGCCCGAGCGCCAGGTGCGCTACGGGGAACACCCCTCCCAGGTCGTCGACCTCTACGGACAGGGCGCCCCGGGTCCCCGCGTCGTCCTGCTGCACGGCGGATTCTGGCGCGAGGAGTGGGACCGCACCCATCTGTCGCCCTTCGCCGCCGCGCTGGCGGGGCAGGGCATGTCGGTGGCCCTGGTGGAGTACCGCAGGGTCGGCGGGGGCGGCGGCTGGCCCGCCACGGCCGAGGACGTCGACGCGGCGCTCGACCACCTGGGGGCCCCGCCCAGCGTCCTGTTCGGGCACTCCGCGGGCGGCCAGTTGGCGCTGTGGGCCGCGGCGAGGCGGCAGCGGGCCGCGGGCCGTGTCGTCGTGGTCGCCCCGGTGGCCGACCTCGCGCGCGCCCACGAGCTGCGTCTCGACGACGGCGCGGTGGCGTCCTTCCTCGGCGGCCAGGACGCGACCGACAGCGCGACCGACAGCGCGACCGACAGCGCGCTGGACGACGCCGATCCGATGCGGCTGCTGCCGCGCGTCCCGGTGGAGGTGCTGCACGGCACCACCGACGCCGAGGTGCCGATCGAACTGTCGCGGCGGTACGCGAACAATTGGGGCGGCCGGCTGCACCTGATGCCCGGCGTCGGGCACTACGCGCCCGTCACTCCGCGCACCCCGGCGTTCGACGTGGTGGTGCGGTCGCTGCGCTAGCGAAGCTCGGTCGCCTCGCGGCCCCGCCTTCGGCCCCGCACGCCTTCGGCCCCGCCCCAGGCGGGGCCGAAGGCGTGCGCGGCGGTCGGGTCGCGGCCCGAGCGGTGCTCGGCGTCAGTCCAGCTCGAGCTCGCCGATGTTGGCGCCGGTGTTGAAGTTGTCGACCTCGTTGTCCGAGATGTTCGTGTACTTGAACTGCTTGACGACGTTGGTGTCGTTGTCGCTCTTGTTCTCGTGCTTGCTCAGGACGTGGTCGCTGAAGTCGTAGGCGGCCGAGGTCCAGTTGTGGTGGTCGCCGGCGAAGGCGGTGCCCGCCGAGCCGAGGACGGCGGCGGTCGCCAGGACGGCGGCGGCGGTCGCGGTGCGGATGCGCATGAGTGCTCCTTGCGGTCGGGGCGCGCGGTCTCGCGCGGGGTGTGCGCTGTGCGCGAGACCTCTTCCACACCCCGCAGCAAAACGATCATCATTAATCCGCACGTGCCGGTGGCGTACGCCGCACGGGCGCTTCCCGACGAGGCGGGCCGTAGGATGCGGCGGGGGCCACGTGAACCTCGCGGCGCCTGTGGGGCGTCCCCTCCGGTATGGAAGAGCAGCAGCGGACCGGCACGGTCCCGGCCGGTGTCACCCTCGGCCTGTTCGCGGCGTGGGCCCTGCACGACGCGGAGGAGACGGCCATGATGCCGCACTGGATCCGCACGCACGTTCCCGAGCTGCGGAAGTCGGCGCCGCGTGTACCGGAGGCGGTGTGGACGCGGCTGGAGGCGACGGACGGGCGGCGGTTCGCGGCGGCCGTCGGCGCGATGGCCGTCCTCGTGGGAGCGGCCGCCGCGGAAGGACACCGCACGGGCGGACGCAGCGCCACCTACCAGACGGCGCTGGGCGCCTTCGGCGCGCACGGCGTCGTGCACCTCGCGCAGGCCGCCGCCACCCGCAGCCTCACCCCGGGGGCGCTGACCTCACCGCTGGTGGTCATCCCCTTCACCGCCTGGGCCCGCGGAAGGCTGCGCGCGCAGGGGATCCTCCGGCCGACGAGGCCGCGCGACATCGCCGCCGGTGCCCTCGGGGCCGTCGCGGCGCTGGCGGTCTCCCACGGGGTCGCCCAGCTGCTCGTGCGGCGGCGCTGACGGCAGCGGGAACCCCCGGGAGCCGGAGCGCAGCCGGTCCCCCAGCGCGCAGCCGCCGACCGCCACGGCGAGGAACGTCGCCGCGCCCGCCAGCAGCGCCGTCTCGTAGTACCCGCCGCTCGCCACCCGCGCCGCCGCGTACCCGGCGACCGCACCGCCCAGTACGGCACAGCACAGCACCGAGAGCAGACGCCCCGCACCCGTGCCGCTCTCGGCCAGGGTGTCGCGCAGCGCGAGGCCGGCCGCCACCGAACCCAGGACGAGCCCCGCGGCGGCGGCCAGCGCCGGGGTGCCGAAGGTGACGCCGTAGCGGACGGCGAGCGCCGGAGCGAAGAAGAGGACGAGGAACCGGCGCAGGGCGTGGCCGAGGAAGACGACGGCGGGCCCGGGGGGCGCGCCTGCTCCCGGTCCGGGGTCCGTGCTCGCCCCCGGCCCGGGGGCGGTGCGGGCCGCCCACCGCCGGTCGCCCAGGCGGCACGCGGCGAGCACCGCCGCGCAGGCGGCGGCGAGCGGCAGCCGGTCGTCCAGCCGGCCCAGGTTGTAGAGCAGCAGCGTGTCGTAGGCGAGCAGGACGAGCCCGCCGAAGGCGGCGAGGGAGCCGAGGAACAGCAGCAGGCGCACCGCCGGCAGCGGGGGCGGCGGTGCCGCACCGGCGGGCCCCCAGCGGCGGGCCAGGGCCGCCAGCGCGGGCGGGGTCACCAGCGCGGAGGCGCAGCGCACGGCCAGGTCGTCGAGGGTGTAGGGGTTGTGCAGGTCCCATTCGACGGCGCAGAAGACGGCGGTGTAGGCGAGCGCGGCCACCACCAGCAGGGGCGAGCGCAGTACCCGGCGGCACAGCGGCGGGTCGAGCCAGCGCAGCACCACGGCGAACGCCAGCAGCACGAGCGGCAGTTCCAGGGCCGCCTGGACGCGCAGCACGCAGACGGCGAGGGCGTGCGGCCAGGGCCAGTGGGTGACGAGCCATCCCAACGGGCCGCCACCGTCCGGCAGGTCGAACCAGCCGGGCGGCAGGTAGCGCGCCACGAAGGCGGGGTCGCCGCCCCGGACACGCTCCATGTACACCACGACGGCCACCTGGTTGACCAGCACGAGACCGGTCACCATCCCCAGCCATGCGAGCGGCCCGGGCAGTCGGCGCCCCGCTGCCCCGGGGCCGACCGGCGGCCCCGGCCGCCGGTCCCGGACCGCGAGGGCGAGCGCCAGTACGACGGAGATGAGGACGGCGCCGTCCACGGTTGCCTGCATGGCGGCTCAGCGTACGTAGTTCTTCAAGACCTCGGTGTCCAGACGGATGCCGACGGGCTCGGGGAGGGCGACCTGTTCACCGAACGCGGCGGTGTGCAGATCGCGGTAGCGTCCGGCGTTCGGGTCGGGGTTCGTGTGCACGACGACCTCGCCCGCGCCCCGGTCGACCAGGAGGTAGACCGGGATGCCGACAGCGGCGTAGGCGGCCGGTTTCTCCTGCCGGTCGCGCTGGTTGGTGTCCGAGTCGTACGACGTGACCTCGACGGTCATCAGTACGCCGTCGGGGTCGGCCCATTCGCCCTGCCCGGCGAAGTGGGCGATGGGCGCGAGCGAGCCGTCCGGACGCACTCTTCCCTTGCGGTAGCCACCGGCCTTCAACCCTTGCGTGGGGTGCAGGTCGAGATCCGGGCGCGCCTGCATGCACTGCCTGAGCAGCCACATGGTGATCGTCTCGTGATCTCCGTCTGCCACGACCTTCTCCCCGATCCGTCCGCCGATGAACTCCAACGTGACGGTCTCGGGAGTGGTGGACGCGATCCGTTCGAAGTCCTCCACCGACATGTGAGACGTGCGCTCGGCCATAACCGTCATGCTGCCCCTCCTTCCAGGCGAAAGCCAGTGTCAGCCGTGAGGCGGCGGGGCGGCGGGGGTTTCCGGCGGATACACCCACACGGGTGAGGTCGGTCGCCCTGGTATGCGCGTAGCCGCACGGTCGGGCGGACCGTGCGGCTACGGGCGGGCGGGGCCCGGGAAGGGCGGGGGCTCAGAGGAAGGAGTTGACCTGGATCGTCTCGTCGCGGCCCGGGCCGACGCCGATGGCGGAGATCGGGGCGCCCGACATCTCCTCCAGGGTCTTCACATACGCTTGCGCGTTCTTGGGCAGGTCGGCGAAGGTCTTGGCCTTGGTGATGTCCTCGCTCCAGCCGGGCAGGTACTCGTAGACCGGCTCGGCGTGGTGGAAGTCGCTCTGGTTGTAGGGCAGTTCCGTGGTGCGCTCGCCGTCGATGTCGTAGGCGACGCAGACGGGGATCTGCTCCCAGCCGGTGAGCACGTCGAGCTTGGTGAGGAAGAAGTCGGTGAGCCCGTTGACGCGGGTGGCGTAGCGGGCGATGACCGCGTCGAACCAGCCGCAGCGCCGGTTGCGGCCCGTGGTGACGCCGAACTCGCCGCCGATGGTGCGCAGTGCCTCGCCGTCGTCGTCGAACAGCTCGGTGGGGAAGGGGCCCGCGCCGACGCGGGTCGTGTACGCCTTGAGGATGCCGATGACCCGGTTGATCTTCGTCGGCCCGACGCCGGAACCGGTGCAGGCGCCGCCCGCTGTCGGGTTGGAGGAGGTGACGAACGGGTACGTGCCGTGGTCGACGTCCAGCAGGGTGCCCTGCCCGCCTTCGAAGAGGACGACCTTGCCCTCGTCGATCGCGTCGTTGAGGACCAGTGTGGTGTCGGCGACGAAGCCCTTGAGGTGCTCGGCGTAGCCGAGCAGCTCCTCGACGACCTGCTCGGCCGAGATCGCGCGGCGGTTGTAGAGCTTGGCCAGCACCTGGTTCTTGAAGTCGAGCGCCGCCTCGACCTTCTGCAACAGGATCGACTCGTCGAACAGGTCCTGGACCCGGATGCCGACGCGGTTGATCTTGTCGGCGTAGCTCGGGCCGATGCCGCGCCCTGTGGTGCCGATGCGCCGCTTGCCCAGGAACCGCTCGGTCGTCTTGTCGAGCGTCTCGTGGTACGGCGTGATCAGGTGGGCGTTGCCGCTGACCAGCAGCTTGGAGGTGTCGACACCGCGCTCGTTCAGTCCGCTCAGCTCGGAGAGCAGGACCGAGGGGTCGACGACGACGCCGTTGCCGATGACCGGGGTGCAGCCGGGGGAGAGGATCCCGGACGGGAGCAGGTGGAGCGCGTACTTCTGGTCGCCGACGACGACCGTGTGGCCGGCGTTGTTGCCGCCCTGGTAGCGCACCACATAGTCCACGGAGCCGCCGAGCAGGTCGGTGGCCTTTCCCTTGCCCTCGTCACCCCACTGAGCACCGAGCAGCACAAGTGCGGGCACAGGCGTACACCCCTTTCGGGTGGGGCATGTCCCACGTGCGTGGCGCGTATCGCCATCGCGAGAGCCGCAGGTCGGTACCCCGGATAGAGGAAGCCCCTGGCGCAACAGCGACAGGGGCTCTTGCACCGAGAGATTACCGAACAATTCTCCCGGGTGACGAACAGGGGAGTGCACCGACTCGGACGGACGTACGAACGCGTACCACCTCAGCACACGCCGGAAGCTTCCGGAAACCGGGGTCGACCCCCCGGTCCCGGGCCCGGTCCTCCGGAGCCCCGGCCCCGGGGCCGGGGCTCCGGAGGACCGGTTCGGTTCAGGAACGCACGGACTCACCCGTACGCACGGATTCACGAGGAAGGATCGTGGTGTCGGCTCCAGATCCCGCGAGGCCTCCGGCGCACCCCCGCGCCCCGTCGCCGTCCCCCGCGCAACCCGCCCCAAGACCGCCCGGACGGCCCCCGGCACGCCCGCCCGCCCCCTCGGCGGAGCGTCGCCGGACGAGAGGCCCGGGGACGAGCCCCGCGGCGGGGGAGACGGGGACGAGCCCGGCGGCCGGAGGCCCGACGCCGCGCCACCCGCGGACCGACGGGCGCGGCGCCCCGCAGGCGGACGGGGCGGCGGCCGCTCCGCTGCTCGTGGTCGTCGACCCCGTCGCCCGCAGCACGGACGGCGAGTCCGTACGGATCGCCCGCGACGTGCTGCGGGCCGGAAGCCCCGGGATGAAACTGAGCCTGCCCGAAGGGCCCGACGCGGTGGCGCGGGCCCTGGCCCGGCGCGGCGGGCGCAGACCCGTCCTCGTCGGCAACGACCGCGCCCTGCTGCGCGCCGTGCGGCTCCTGCACCACGAACGGGCGCTGGAGCGGACGGCGCTGTCGGTGGTGCCGGTCGGCAACGGCCCCTCGATCGCCCTCGCCCGGAGCCTGGGGCTGCCGCTCGACGCGGTCTCGGCCGCGCGGACGGTGCTGCGCGGGACCGCGCGGGCGCTGGACCTCCTGGTGGACGACGAGGACGAGGTCGTTCTCGGAGGGCTGCGCCTCGAACGGGGCGCCGCACCCGCCGCGCCGGCCCCGCCCGCCGCCGCGGCGACCTCCCCGAGCGGGACGGTGCCGCTCCCGCCGCCCTGGCGGCGGCTGTGCCACTCCCTGGCGCGCACGGTCCTCGCCGGGGGCGCCCGCGCCGCTGGCGGGCCGCACCAGGCGGCGGACGGGCCGGGCGCCGCGCCCCTCCCCCACCGGCTGCGCGTGGTGGCCGACGAGACGTTGCTGACCGGTCCCGACCGGCCGGTGACGGAGCTGGCGGTGCGTACGGAGCAGGGCACCGGGTGGGCGGAGGTCGTCGTCCAGCCCGCCCACGCGGGGGTGCCCGCGCGGGCGCGGGCGCGCACCGTCACGGTGGCGGCGCCCGGCGGCGAGGGCTTCCGCTACCGCCCCGACACCCAGCCGCCGAGCGCGCCCGTCCCCGCCCGCACCTGGACGCTCAGCCCCGGAGCCTGGCACCTGGTCCTGCCGGCGGACTGATGCGGACTGACGCGGACTGCCGGCGGACCGACGGCTCGAGCGGTCGCCGTCCGCCGGGGCACGGGGAGCGTCAGTCCCGCTGCCGCTCGTGCCAGCGCTGCAACATCTCCTCCAGCTCCCGCTGCATGAACCGGAGGAACTCGGCGCTCTCTGCCAGGCGGCGGCCGCCGGGGGAGTCGCCGCCGAGGGCGTCGGCGCCGGTGGTCAGGGTGGTCTGCCAGCGGTTGAGGAGGTTGTCGCGGCTGAGCAGGCTCGTGTACCAGACGTCGTGGTGCAGCAGGTAGCGCTCGCGCCGCGAGCCGGGGTCGCGCTGCCGGCTGACCATCCCGACCTGGGAGAGGTAGCGCACGGCGCCGGAGATGGCGGCCGGGCTGGCCTGGAGCCGCCGGCCCAGTTCGGCGGAGGTGAGGGCGCCCTCCTCGGAGGCGAGGAGGCAGGCGAAGGCGCGGGAGGCCATGCGCTGCATGCCCGCCTCGGTGAGGTCGGCGGCGAACCGTTCGACGAACGGGGAGGCCCGCTCCTCGTAGTCCCGCAGCCGGGAGCCGGTCTCCTCGCCACCGGTCTCCTCGCTTCCGGTCTGCCGGGTGCCGGCCTCGCCGGCTTCCTGTGTGCCGTTCTCCCGGGTGCGGGTGCCGGTCTCGTCCCTCGCGTCGTCAGCCACGTCGGTCAGCTTCTCCCACCATGCGTGCCCAGCTGCTTGTCCGCCCTGGTCAGCGGTTCCTCCCGAAGACCCTAACGCTTCCTTAACTTCACAAATTTGTGAAGTGAGCGTAGTTTCCGAAACATGACCGCCGCTACCACCGTGACCGCGCCCGCCACCACGGCGCTCTCCGTGTCCGGGCTCGTCAAGACCTTCGGCGCGACCCGCGCCCTCGACGGGCTCGACCTCCAGGTCGCCACCGGTGAGGTGCACGGCTTCCTCGGCCCGAACGGCGCCGGGAAGTCGACCACCCTGCGCATCCTGTTGGGCCTCCTGCGCGCCGACACCGGAACCGCCAGGCTGCTGGGCGCCGACCCCTGGGACGACGCCGTCGCCCTGCACCGGCGCCTCGCCTACGTCCCCGGCGACGTCGAACTGTGGCCGGGCCTCACCGGCGGTGAGGCCATCGACCTGCTGGCGCGGCTGCGCGGCGGCATCGACGCGGCCAGGCGCGCCGAGTTGGTCGAGCGCTTCGACCTCGACCCGACCAAGAAGGGCCGCACCTACTCCAAGGGCAACCGGCAGAAGGTCGCCCTCATCGCCGCGCTCGCCTCCGACGCGGAGTTGCTGTTGCTGGACGAGCCGACGGCGGGCCTCGATCCGCTGATGGAGGTCGTCTTCCAGGACCTCGTCCTCCAGGCCAGGAACGAGGGGCGCACCGTCCTGCTCTCCAGCCACATCCTGTCCCAGGTGGAGAAGGTGTGCGACAGGGTGAGCATCGTCCGGCTCGGCAGGGTCGTCCAGTCCGGGACGCTCAGCGAGATGCGGCACCTGACCCGTACGACCATCGAGGCCGAGATCGATCCGACCCGGCACCGGGAAGGGGGCGCCCACCCCGCTTCCGGGCTGGCCCGCCTGCCCGGCGTCCACGATCTGCGGACGGAGGGCGCCCGCGTGCGCTTCTCCGTGGACGGCGCCCATCTGGAAGCGGCGGTGCGCCATCTCGGCGACCTCGGCGTCCGCAGCCTCAACAGCCATCCGCCGACGCTGGAGGAGCTGATGCTGCGCCACTACGGCGACGAACTGGCCGCCACCGGGCACGGCACCACCACGGACGGGACCACCACCCCGGACGTCTCCCGCACGGACACCGCCCGCACGGACGCCTCCGCGGACCTGGGCCGCACGGACGCCGGTACGGAGGGCGGCTCGCGATGAGTGCCGTCACCGACGCCGCCCCGCGCGACGAAGGGCTCCGCCGCCGGGAAGCGGGCGGGACGCCCGGCGGCAACGCGCTCGCGGGCACCGGCGTCCTCTTCCGCTTCGCGCTCCGCCGCGACCGGCTCCGCCTCCCCGCCTGGGTCCTGGCCGCCCTCCTCGTGACCCTGTCGGGCGTCCGGAAGGCGGCCGATCTGGCGCCGGACGCCGCGGCCTTGGGGCACCAGGTGCCCCCGGAGGCCGCCGACATGAGCGAGACGCTGCGCGGACCCGCCATGCTCGCCATGACGGGGCCCGAGCACTACCTGACGCACTTCACCCCGGCCTCGGTGCTCAGCATGCTGATGATCGGCTACGGGGCGCTCCTCGTCGGGCTGATGAGCGTGCTCACCGTCGTGCGGCACACCCGCGCCGACGAGGAGAGGGGCATCGCCGAACTGCTGCGCTCCGGCGTCGTGGGACGGCACGCCACCCTCAGCGCGGCCCTCGCCGCGGCGGCCGTGGCCGACGTGGCGCTGGGCGCGCTGTTCGCCCTCGTGCTCCCCGCCGTCGGACCGGCCGGCGTCACCGGCGGCGGCGCGCTGCTGTACGGGGCCGCGCACGCGGCCGTGGGGCTGGTCTTCGCCGGGGTCGCCGCCGTCACCGTGCAACTGTCCGCACACGCCAGGGCGGCCGGCGGCATGGCGCTCGCCGTCCTGGGCGCCGCGTACGCGCTGCGCGCGGCGGGGGACGTGGGCTCAGGAACCGTCTCGTGGCTGTCGCCGATCGGCTGGGCCCAGCGCACCTACCCGTTCGTCGACGACCGCTGGTGGCCGCTGCTGCCCGCGCTCGCGCTGGCCCTCGCCACGGCCGCCGCCGGATACGTGCTCTCCACCCGGCGCGACGTGGGGGCCGGCGTGCTGGCCGCCCGGCCGGGCCGGCCGGGCGCCTCCGCCGCGCTCGCCCGGCCCCTCGGCTTCGCCCTGCGGCTGCACCGCGGGCTGCTGGCCGGATTCTGCGCCGCGCTGCTGCTGCTCGGCGCCATGTACGGCTCCCTGTTCGGCGGCGTCGACGACATGCTCAAGGACCTGGACGACGTCAGGGAGGCCATCACCAGGGGGGCGCCTGACGGGCGGAGGCGGGGAGAGGGCGGTTCCCTCGTCGAGGCCTTCGCATCCACGATCATGCTGGTGGTCGCCGTCGTCGCCTCCCTGCACGTGGTGATGGCCGCGCTGCGGCCCCGCGCGGAGGAGACGGCGGGCCGTGCCGAGCCGCTGCTGGCCACCGGACTGTCCCGTACCCGCTGGTTCGGCTCGCATCTGGCCCTCGCGCTCGGGGGCGGCACCGTGGTGCTGCTGGCCGGCTCCCTCGGACTCGGCCTGGCGGGGAGCGCCTCCGCGGGGGACAGCGGCCTGGTCTGGCGGCTGCTGGGCGCCGGGCTCGGCTACGCGCCCGCGCTGTGGGTCACCGGCGGTGTCGCCGCCCTCCTCTTCGGCTGGGCTCCGCGGGCGACGGCGCTGGCCTGGGCCGTACCGGCCTACGGCTTCGCCGTCGGCTACCTCGGCAAGCTCCTCGACCTGCCCGGCCGGCTGAACGACCTCTCCCCCTTCGGGCACGTCCCCCAACTGCCGTCCGCCGACATGCGCTGGACACCCGTCGTGCTGTTGACCCTGGTGGCCGCGGTCTTGGTCGCGGCGGGCCTGGCGGGCTTCCGCCGCCGCGACCTCGACACGAAGTAGCACACCGGCCGCACCGCACCGCCGGGGCCGGGCGCACCGCCCGGCCCCGGCGGCGCCGGGCGGGCGCGGGGGCCGTTCAACCCTGCCGTACGTAACGCATGATCACGCCTTGGGGGAACTCGCGGAGCAGGGAGCCGCCTTCGAAGCGCAGGGTGGAGGAGTCGCCGACCTCGCAGGCGCCGCGCGACGCGGAGCGGTCCACGTCGGGGGGCCCGATGCGGGTCGGCCCCCGCTCGTCGCCCATGGCGAAGAGGTCCACTCGCGCCTCGCAGTGCTCCGCGCCCTCGGAGACCATGCTCAGGCCGCGGTCCTCGGAGTCGTCGGCGCCGATGGACAGCGTCTGGGTGCCGCCGTCGGACAGCGGCCTGCCCCACTGGCCGATCAGGTCCTCGGGGACCCGCTCGGGGGTGGCGACCTTGTGCAGCGTCGCGGTACGGCCCGCGGCCCGCCACCGCAGCGTGCCGTTTGAGGCGGCCTTCAGCGTGTGGACGCCGATCGCCGAACAGCGCCCCTCGGGAACGCTCTTGACCACCTTGGTGTCCAGCCGGATGCCCGCCTCGTCACCGCCGTCGGCGCCGCCCTGCGGGGAGGCCGCCTTGGCGAGTTTGCCGTCGCTCTTGCACTCGTAGTCGGCGCCGAGGCTGGTGCTGTTGGCGACGACCTCGCCCTCCTTGCCCTTGGTGATGTGGAAGCGGCGGTGCTGGCCGTTGGGCTTACCGTCCCGTTCGACGGCGCCGACCCAGGTGCCCAGGTAGGCGTCGGGAACCTCGAAGGCCGCCCGGTCGCTGCCGCCCCGGCCGCCGCTGTCGGACGATCCGAGCCCGGCGCTCGCGGCGGCGATCCCCGCCCCCGCCAGGACGAGTGCCGCGGCGGCGGCGACCAGTACGCGGCGCCCGCGCCGCACGCGGCGGGGCGGCGCGCCCTCGCCCGTGCGACCCGCCTGCGACAGTACGGACGTCTCCGGCTCAGCGGCCTGCGGCCCCGCTGCTGCGGGCCGCGTCACCGCGCCTGTGCCGGTGACCTGCTCCGTGCCCGTGACCTGCTCCGTGCCCGTGGCCGGCTCCGGGCCCGTGCGGCCCGCACCCCGGCCCGCCGGTCCCGACGGCGGCTCCGGCGCCGATGCCGGATCAGGCGCGCCGCCGCCGTGCACGCCCGAGCCGGCCGGCGGCGTGTCCGTGTCCAGCAGCCGCACGGCCTCCCGGCCCAGTTCGGCCAGCAGTCCGGCGGGCAGCCACGGCGGCGCCGAGGCGCCGACCGCCACCGGCTGCACCCGGGAGACGATCTCCTCGGGGGCCGGCCGGGCGGCGGGGTCCTTGGCGAGGCAGTCGGCGATCAGCTCCCTGAGCCGCGCGCCGTCTCCCGCCGGGCCCTCGCCCGGGCCGCCGTCCCCGCCCAGGCCCGCCAGGTCGGGTTCCTCGGAGGCGATACGGAACATCACCGCGTGCACCCCGCCCGCACCGCCGCTCCCGCCGAAGGGCGGGCGGCCCGTCGCCGCGTAGGCCAGGACGGCGCCCAGGCAGAACACGTCGCTGGCCGGGCTCAGCCGGCCGCCGGTGATCTGCTCGGGCGACATGAAGCTGGGGGAACCGACGACCATGCCCGTGCTGGTCAGAGTCGACTCGGGCACCTCGTCCAGGGCGCGCGCGATCCCGAAGTCGATCACCCGGGGGCCGTCGATCGTCAGCAGGACGTTCGAGGGTTTCAGGTCGCGGTGGACGATGCCCACGCCGTGGATGTCGAGCAGCGCGGAGGCCAGCCCGTAGGCCAGGACGCGGACGGACTCGTGCGGCAGCGGCCCGTGCCCCTGCCGGGCCGGCTCCGGCGAGCCCTCCTGCGCTCCGGCGGAGACCACCTGGTCGAGGCCGGGCCCGGCGATGTAGCCGGTCGCCACCCAGGGGGTGTCCGCCTCGGTGTCGGCGTCCAGCACGGGCGCCGTCCACCGGGCGCCGACCCGCCGCGCGGCCTCGACCTCCAGGCGGAACCTGGCGCGGAACGAGGGGTCGGCCGCCAGTTCGGACTTCACCAGCTTGACGGTCACGGTGCGGCCTCCGGACGAGCGCCCCAGGTACACCCGGCCCATGCCGCCCGCACCCAGTCTTCTCAACAGCCGGTAGCCGCCGATACCGACCGGGTCCTGTGGCAACAGGTCCGCCATACGCCGCCCGCCCCCTGTAACTGATAGGTCGTGGTGACCGATGGGTCGCCGTGAGGCGATGGCCGTCCGTCTGTGGCTGGTCGTCTCCGACTTCACTCTCGCCCACGAAGGTCACGGCCGGGCTGCCGATGGGCTTCGCTTTGATGTGGCGGGCCACGCGCGGGCTCCCGTCGAGCTCCGCGGGGCTCACCGTCTCACAGGGAGGGCTTCCATCGCCTCCGAGAGCCGCCGCAGTGCTTCGGCGACGCGGGCGAACTCGGCCTCGCCGCCGAGTGCCTCGCACAGGTCTTCGGCCAGTTCCTGGTGCCCGTGCGTGGTGCGGGTGACGGCTGCGCGGCCCTCCGCCGTGGGGGTGAGGAGCTTGGCGCGGCGGTGGGCCGGGTTGGGTTCGTAGGCGGCGAGCCGGCGCTCGACCAGGAGGTCGGCGACGCGCTGGACGCTCTGTCGGGTGAGGCCCATGGCCCGGGCTATGGAGGAGACGGGGAGCGGTTCACGCAGGACGGCGCCGAGGACCTGCCACCACGCCGCGGTCAGTCCCACCGGGCGGGCGATCGTTTCGGAGGCGGCGAGGAACTGGCCGCCCAGCCGGAAGACGGCCGGCGCGGTGTCGCTCAGCAGCTGGGCCACGGTCCTGCTCGGCGGCTCCGCCTCACGGGGGGCCGCGCTCACGCCGTCGATGTCCCGGCCGTCGCCCGTGCCTTCCCCGCCGCCCGCACCTCGGCCGTCGCTCACGCCCGTGCCGTCGCTCACGCCCGTGCCGCCGCGAAGACGGCGTACGCCTCGGGGTCCGAGTGCTGGTACAGCCGGAAGAAGGCGTCCACGACGGGTGCGTCGAAGGTGCCCAGGCGGGTGAGGACCTCCCGGGCGAAGGCGACGGGTTCGGTCGGTCCCGCGGTGATCAGGTCGCCGTCGGTGACGGCGTCGGCGTCGCGGTAGTGGGCCGCGCCCCGGTAGCCGTTGGCCGCCTGGAGGAACTCGGGTGCCGCGCTGGTGTGCGCCCGTTCGTCGAGCAGTCCCTCGTCGGCGAGTCCGAGGACCGCTCCGCAGATCGCGGCGACGGGCACGCCCTCGTGCAGGAACTCCCGTGCCGTGTAGGCGAAGTCGGCCAGCTCGCCGCCGCTCCAGCCGTCGGCCCCGGGCAGGATCAGCATCCTGCTGTCGGCCGGGCGGAGGGTGTCGAGGGTCATGTCGGGCTGCACGCGCAGCCCGCCCCTGGTCACCACGGGAGCGCCGGTGAGGGCGACGGTGCGTACCTCGCCCGGGAGGTGGGCGACGGCGTGGCCGTACTCCCAGTCGGCGAGGGTGTCGTACACGGCGAGGTGGACGGTCATGGCGGCCTCCGCGGGCGCTCCGTAGGGATGACAGCACCCTGTCGTCATGTCAGCATGCTGTCAAGAGTTCGCCGTGGTGGGCGGACCCCTGATCCTTAACGTCGCGAGGAAGCCGCTTTAACCCACCCGTCCGTACGTTCACCGGCATGGATTCGCTCAGCCAGTTCCTCGGCCACCTCGCGCTCGACCTCGCGGCGGTGGCCGTCCTGACGTTCGCGGTGTACTTCCCCAGGCACCGGCGGCGCGACCTGCTCCCCGCCTACCTCGCGCTCAACGTCGCCCTCTTCGCCGTCGTCGCGGCGCTCGCCCGGGTCGGCGGCGACGGCGGTATGGCGCTGGGCTTCGGGCTCTTCGGCGTGCTGTCGATGATCCGGCTGCGCTCGGAGTCCATCCGGCACGAGGAGGTGGCCTACTACTTCACGACGCTCGTCATCGGCCTCGTCGCGGGCCTGCCCCACCTGCCGTTCGGCCTCGCCGTCGTCCTGTGCCTGCTGCCGGTGGCCGTCCTGTACGCCGTCGACCACCCGCGGCTGTTCGCCCGTACGCGGCGCACCGTCGTCACGCTCGACGCGGCCGTCACCGACCCCGACGGCGTCCGCGCCCACGTCCGCGCACGGCTGGGCGAACCGCTGGCGTGGAAGGTCGGCGAGGTCGACTACGTGCGCGACCTGACGGTCCTGGACGTGCGGTACCGCGAGGTTGCCGCCCCGGCGGGACGGGAACGGGAACGAACGACGGCCCCCGCTCGTCACCGCGGCAGCGACCCCGGCGAGGCGTGCCCGCGCGGCCACCACGCGAGCGCCGCGGCGCCGGGAGCCGTCGGCGACAGCGACACCGCTGCGACGTTCCCGCACCCGCCTGCCACTGCCGCTCACCCGAGGGAGACCGCCTGATGTCCGCGCTCACCACCCCCGCAGGACCCCACGCGCCGCACGCCGCCGCCCCGGCCTGCTCGGGCCGCGCCCGCGTCGCCCCGTCCGTCCGCGCGCTCGCCCGCGCCGCGCTGGCCGCGCACCCCATCGGCCTCGACGCCGTCAACGAGCGCGCCCGGCTGCTGGACAGGTACGACCGCTGCTACCTCGTGCGGGCCGCCACCTTCCAGGACATCGCGGCGCACCTGACCGATCCGCACCGCGACGAGCCCTTCCGCGCCCTGTCCATCGGCGGCCGGCGCTGGTTCCGCTACCACTCGGTCTACTACGACACGCCCGGCCTGCGGGCCTACCACGACCACCGGCGGGGCCACCGCAGGCGTTGCAAAATCCGCGAGCGGCTGTACCAGGACACGGGCGAGCGGCAGTTCGAGATCAAGGTCAAGGGCGGGCGCGGCCAGACGCTCAAGTACCGCCGCCGCCTCGCCGAGCGCGCCCACGCGCTGGAGGACGCCTCCCGCACCTTCCTCGCCCGGACGCTCCAGGACGCCTACGGCTCCGACTTCGAGATCCCGGGGGACCTGACGCCGAGCCTGGTCACCGACTACACCCGCGCCACCTTCGTGGCCGAGGGGCAGCGCATCACCGCCGACGCGGCCATGGTCTGCCGTGGCGCCGACGGCAACGAGGTGCGCGGCGCCCGCGACCTCCTCCTCGTCGAGACCAAGTCGCACGGCCACCTCACGGAGGCCGACCTCCTCCTGCACGAGCACGGCCTGCGCGCCGCGGACTTCACCAAGTACGCCTCCCTGGCGGCCCTCGACCCGGCCCTTCCGGCCAACCGGTGGCTGCGGTCGCTGAAGGAGACGTTCCCCGGGGAGACGTTCCCGGGCGAGACGCTTTCGGCGCCAGTGACCACCCCGGCCGTGCCGTGAGAGAGGGAAGCGCTCAAGCGGGCAGCGGGCGTGCGTGGACGACGTGTTTCATCACGAGGGTCGAGCTCAGGCGCTGGACGCCGGGGAGCGTGGCGAGTTTCTCGTCGTAGAGGCGCTGGAAGGCGGCGAGGTCGGCGGTGACGACGCGCAGGAGGTAGTCGGGGTCGCCGAAGAGGCGCTGGGCCTGGATGACCTGGGGGAGGTCGAAGAGGGCCTGTTCGAAGGCGGAGATGGTGGTGCGGTCCTCCTGGCGCATCGTGACGAAGACGAGGGCGTCGAAGGTGAGGCCGACGGCCGCGGCGTCGACCACGGCCCGGTAACCGCGGATCGCTCCGCCGCGCTCCAGCTCGCGCAGTCTGCGGTGGCACGGGGAGAGGCTGAGCCCGACCCGTGCCGCCAGCTCCGTCACGGTCAGGCGGCCGTCGGCCTGTAGCTCGGCAAGAATCTGCCGGTCCATGTCGTCCATGGGGAAGATTCTTCCACTGAGCGGTGGCTGGGCGACTCGGTGAGGGAACACCTTTGGGGCATTTCTTCGTATTCTTTCTCTCCGAACCCGTTCGAGAGGAAGAACCGTCCCCATGGCTGCCAGCTCCATAGCCGCCTTCGCCGCCGTCTCCTTCCTCCTGGTCCTCGTACCGGGAGCGGACTGGGCGTACGCGATCACCTCAGGCCTGCGCGACCGGTCCGTGGTCCCCGCGGTCGGCGGACTGATGCTGGGATACGTGGGACTCACGGCCGTCGTCGTGGCGGGTGTGGCCGCGGTGGTGGCGCAGACCCCCGGCGTGCTGACCGCGCTGACCGTGCTGGGCGCCGGCTACCTCGTCTGGCTCGGGGTGACGACGCTGATCGGGGCGAAGGACGCCGGGTCTCCGGGCGCGGGTGACGGCGCTGTGGGCGCCGACGATCCCACCGGAGCTCTCGCCCGCTCGCGTGTTCTCAAGGGCGCCGGAGTCAGCGGCCTCAACCCCAAGGCGCTGCTGCTGTACGTGGCGCTCCTGCCCCAGTTCGCCGACCAGCACGGCAACTGGCCGCTCGCGTTGCAGATCGGGCTGCTGGGGCTGCTGCACATGTGCACGGCCGGAGCCGTCTACCTCGGCGTCGGCTCGCTCGCCCGCACGGTGCTGCGGGCCCGGCCGACGGCGGCCCGGCTGATCACCCGGCTCTCCGGCGCCGCGATGATCGTGCTCGGCGGTGTGCTGCTGGTGGAGCAGATCCCGCACTGAGCCGGAATCCGGTGCGAAACCCGCACCGGAGGGGGCGTGGGGCCACGTGCCGGGCCGCGTCCTGTGCGGGGGCCACGTCCGCGTGTTGGGCCACGGCTGCGTGCCGAGCCGGTTCACGGTCGGGTCGCGGCGCCGAAGCGGCAGGTCACCGAGGCGCCGCCGTGGTCGGGCGAGGTTCCCAGCGTGACGCCGCCGCCCGAGTCCTCCGCCGTCGTGCGGGCGATGTCGAGGCCCAGGCCCGTCGAGCCCGCCCCGCTCGTACCGCGCGCGCCCACGTCCGCTGCGCCCTCGCCGCCGCCGGCGAACCCCGGGCCGTCGTCCTCGACGGTGAGAACCCCGAAGGCGCCGTCGGCACCGGCCGCGACCGTGAGCCACAGCCCGGTGCCCTCGGGCGTGTGGTCCAGGACGTTGCCGATCAGCGTGTCCAGCACGGCGGTCAAATCCTCCGCCGACACCCGTACGAGGGCGGGGCGGGGTGCGAGGACGGTGACCGCGCGCCCCTGGTCCTCGGCGAGCGGCACCCAGAACGCGGCGCGCTCCCGTACGAGTTCGGCCAGGTCGCACCGCCGGCTGCCGGGAGCGGCCCCGGCCCGCCTGGCCGCGCGGATGACGCTGTCGACACTGCGCTCCAGCGCGGCGACCGAGTCGCCGATCCGGGCGGCCTCGTCCGCGTCGCGCAGCCCTTCCGCGTCGAGCCGCAGCGCGGCGACAGGCGTGCGCAGGCGGTGCGCGAGATCGGCGCCGCGTTCGCGTTCGGCGGTGACGAGACCGTCGATGCGCTCGCCCAACTCGTTGAGGCGCCCGGCGAGCTGGCGCAGTTCGCGGGGGCCCACCGGTTCGGCGCGGGCGGTCAGCTCCCCGGCGGCCAGCCGGTCGGAGACGGTCGCGAGCTGCCGGGTGGCGCGGACGATGCGTGCGGCCAGCCGGTCCGCGAAGGCGAGCCCGAGGAGCATCAGCGCCACGCCGAGCCCGAAGACGGCGAGCCACGAGGGCAGGACCCCCGCGTGCAGCCGGTCCTCGCCGACGGAGACCTGGACGACGGTCGCGGAGCGGCCACCGGCGTCCGCACCCTGGCCCGGGCCGGATGACGCGCCTCCGCCCTGGGCGCCGAGCACCGGCACCAGCACGACCCGGCCGCCCCCTCGCGCCTGCCCGGGCGCGTAGGTGAAGGCGCGGCCGTGCCGGGCGAGCGCCAGCGCGTCGTCGCTGACCGCGACGGGCCGTGGCCCGAGCACCGTGTCGTCCGCGAGCACGACGCTGGTGCGCGGCTGTTCCTTGCCGTTGAGCCCGTCGAGCACCCCGGCGACGACCTCGCGCCCGCTGCTGCCCCCTCTGCCCAGCGAGCCTCCGACCACCGCCGCGACGGACTGCGCCCGCTCGGTCGCGTCCGTCATGGCCCGGTCCTCGGCGTGGCTGCGCACGAGCAGGGCGAGGGGGACGAGCAGGACGGCGAGGACGACGGCCGTGGTCGTGCCGATGAGCGCGAGGAGCTGGCGGCGCATCAGCCCCGGTCCCCGGCACCGGCGTCGTGCGGGTCCTGCGTGCTGTCCGGGCTCGCGGCGCCTTCGGCGGTCCCCGCGCCTTCGGGTGCGGCGAGTTTCACCCCCACCGTTCGTACGGTGTGCAGGTAGCGGGGTCTGTGGGCGGTCTCCCCCAGCTTCCTGCGCAGCCAGGACAGGTGGACGTCCACCGTCTTGTCGGCTCCGCCCAGCGGCTGCTGCCACACCTCGGCCAGCAGCTCGCGCCGCGATATCACCTGGCCCTGGCGCCGTGCCAGGTAGCACAGCAGGTCGAACTCGCGCGGTGTCAGCTCCAGCGGTTCGCCGTCCAGCGTCACCTCGCGGGCGGACGGCGCGAGGTGCAGCCCGCCGACCTCGACGGGCGGCTCGGGCTCGTCGGGCTCGCCGCTGCCGAGCCGCCGCAGCACGGCCTTGATGCGGGCGTCCAGCTGCCCGGAGCCGAACGGTTTGACGAGGTAGTCGTCGGCGCCGTCCTCCAGCGCCGCGACGATCTCGGGTTCGTCGTCGCGCGCCGTGGCGACGATGACCGGCACGTCACTGACGGAGCGCAGCATCCGCAGGACCTGGCCGCCGTCGACGTCCGGCAGCCCCAGGTCCAGCACGACCAGGTCGGGCCTGTGGGTGACGGCCGCGTCGAGCCCGGCCATGCCGGAAGAGGCCGTCGCGACGGCGTGCCCGCGGTCGCGCAGCGCCCTGACGAGGGCCGCGCGGAGCTGGGGGTCGTCCTCGACGACAAGTAGATGCGCCATACACGAACATTAGCCACCGGGATCGGGACGGGCCCGGCGGGTGCCGGTGCCCGTACGGCTTGTACTGGCCCGCAGCCGGATTGTCCATTCCTTAACGCGGCGTTAGGAAAGGGAACGGCAGACTGCGAGGGTGAACGACGAGGCGGACGACGAGCAGCAGCGGGACCCGGCCACGGCCCGGACCCGCACGCCCACCGACCCCCGGAGCGAGAGGCGTCGCCGCCGCCTGGCCGCGGCCGGGTGGCTGTGCGCGGTCGCCGCGGCCTTCCTGCTCGGGGCGTGGTCCTTCTCGCACGCCGACCCCGGCGGCCAGTACAGCCGCCCGGAACCGCTCTCCGACGACGGCGTGCGGCACGAACTGACCCAGGCCCGGCAGCGGGCCGGCTCCGCCACCCCTGACCCCGACCCCTCGTCCTCGCACTCCACCCCTTCCGCTGCCCCGCCCTCGCAGCCCCACCGGAGTCCGACCGCGTCGCCCTCCCGCTCCGCGTCCCCCGTCACCCGCACCGTGCGCTTCCCCGAAGGACTGGGCACCGCGCTCGCCCAGTGCCGCACCGACGCGCGCACCGTCAAGCTGCTGAGCTGGACCCCCGCAGAGGGCTACAGCGCCGACGACGTCGAGCCGGGACCGGCCAGGACGGCCACCGTCGAGCTCGAACCCGCCGACGACGACGCGAGCGATCTCGTCGTCAGCCTCCGCTGCGCCGACGGGAGACCCCACGCCACGGTCAGGAAGGAGGCGGACGACGGGGACGACGGGGACGACGACTGACGTCGTCCCCGCGCCGGATGCGGGGCGCCGTCCGGCCGTCCCCCCAGGTCCGCGCCCTCGCGCACGCAGGTGAGGCGGGCGACACTACGCTGGCTGTCACCCTCATGGGGGGTCCTCCCGCAACACGCGAGCGAACCGAGGTACCGATCGTGACGACGCACCACTCCTCTTCCCAAGCCACCTCCGGCGGCGCCGCCGCCCCCGTGCCGCCCGACCCGGCGGCGGGCCGGGCCGTGCACGCCACCGACCGGGCGCACGTGTTCCACTCCTGGTCGGCCCAGGGGCAGATCGACCCGCCGGCGATCGCGGGCGCGGAGGGCTCCTCCTTCTGGGACTACGAGGGGAAGCGGTACCTCGACTTCACCAGCGGGCTCGTCTTCACCAACATCGGCTACGCGCACCCCAAGGTCGTCGCGGCGATCCAGGAGCAGGCGGCGAAGATGTGCACCTTCGCACCGGCCTTCGCGATCGAGGCGCGCTCGGAGGCGGCCCGGCTGATCGCCGAGCGGACGCCCGGCGACCTCGACAAGATCTTCTTCACCAACGGCGGCGCCGACGCCGTCGAGCACGCGATCCGCATGGCCCGCGTCCACACCGGCAGGCCCAAGGTGCTGTCCGCCTACCGCTCCTACCACGGCGGCACCGAGCAGGCGATCAACCTCACCGGTGACCCGCGCCGCTGGGCGTCCGACACCGGTACGGCCGGGGTCGTCCACTTCCACGCGCCGCACCTGTACCGCACGCAGTTCTACGCGCAGACCGAGGAACAGGAGTGCGAGCGCGCGCTGGCCCACCTGGAGCAGACGCTCGTCTACGAGGGCCCGCACACCGTCGCCGCCGTCATCCTGGAGACCATCCCCGGCACCGCCGGGATCATGATGCCGCCGCCCGGCTACCTGGCCGGTGTCCGCGCGCTCTGCGACAAGTACGGCCTCGTCTTCGTCCTCGACGAGGTGATGGCCGGATTCGGCCGCACCGGCACCTGGTTCGCCGCCGACCTCTACGACGCCGTACCGGACCTGATGACCTTCGCCAAGGGCGTCAACTCCGGCTACGTGCCGCTCGGCGGCGTCGCGATCTGCGAAAAGATCGCCGCAACGTTCGAGAACCGCCCCTACCCCGGTGGCCTCACCTACTCGGGACACCCGCTCGCCTGCGGCGCCGCCGTCGCCACCCTCCAGGTGATGGCCGAGGAGGGCATCGTCGAGCACGCCGCCCACCTCGGCGAGAACGTCATCGGCCCCGCACTGCGCGACATGGCCGCACGCCACCCCTCCATCGGCGAGGTGCGCGGCACCGGCGTGTTCTGGGCGCTCGACCTGGTGCGCGACCAGGAGACCCGCGAACCGCTCGTCCCCTACAACGCCACCGGGGCGGACAACGCCCCCATGGCCGACTTCGCCGCCGCCGCCAAGCGGGGCGGCCTGTGGCCCTTCGTCAACATGAACCGCACCCACGTCGTGCCGCCGTGCACCATCACCGAGGCCGAACTCAAGGAGGGCCTCACCGTGCTGGACGAGGCCCTGACCGCGGCCGACGCCCACACCACCGCCGGGCCCGGGGGCGCGGGCGCGTGATACGACGCAGCACCCTGCGCTCGCAGATCGCCGCCGCGCTGCGCGACGAGATCCTGGCCGGACGGCTCGCCACGGGCCGCGACTTCACGGTCAAGGAGATCGCCGAGCAGTACGGCGTCTCCGCGACACCCGTACGCGAGGCGCTGGTCGATCTCGCGGCGCAGGGGCTGCTCGACGTCGAACAGCACCGCGGTTTCCGCGTCCACGAGTTCACGCTCGCCGACTACCGTGCGATGTGCGAGGCACGGCAACTGGTCGTGGACGGCCTCTTCCACCGCGCCCCCACCGCCCGCCCGCCCGGCCCGGGGCCCGGCGACACGGATACCGATACCGGAGCCGGAGCCGGAGCCGATGCCGAAGCAGCCTCTGACGACGGCGCCGACGCAGGACCGGCGAGCACCGAGGCCGGGGCCACCGCGGGGCGTCCGCTCACCGCGGGGTCGGCGGCGGCCCGCCGCGCGCTGGGCGGGCTGCGGCCCGAGGTCCTGGCGTCCGTACGCCGCCGCGCGGACGCCGCGGAACGCGCCGCACGCGCCGGGGACCTCGACGTGCTCATCGCCTACGACCTGCGCTTCTGGCGGGAGCTGAGCGGCCTGCTCGGCAACCCCTACGTCTGCGACTTCCTCGAACGGCTCCGCGTCCAGTGCTGGGTCTTCGCCGTCCCCGTCCTGCGCGCGCAGGCCACCCTGCGCGGCCGCCTGTGGTCGGGCCACAACGCCCTGCTCGACGCCGTCGAGCGAGGCGACGCGCGCGCCGCCCGCGACGTCCTGGCCACCTACAACCAGCACGCGCTGGCACAGGTGGGCGTCACGGACACGGAGGAACCGGCCTGAACCCCACCCCCTGACCGCCCCTGCCCGCTCCTGTCCGACTGAGGGCGGCCCCGCGCGGGTATCCCGCCTCGGCAGAGGCAGGGCGCGGTGCTGTGGGGAGCACTACGCTGTGCGCACTGCAGGTCCCTGACGGTATAGGAGCGCCCCTTGGCCTGTGACCTCTGGCTGGTACCCCTCGTCGACGTGCTCTGCCACAGTCCCGACAACCCCTTCTCCGAAGAGATCGCCACCTACGACAGGGTGCTCACCGAAGCCGGACTGCCCACGGTCCCCGTCTTCGGCTACATGCCGGGGCTCTCCGGCGACGTCGCCCCCGCCGCCGGATTCGACTACGAGGCACTGCACTACCTGCGCCGCGCCTACCTGCTGCTGGCCGCCGGGTTGGAGGTCACGCCCGTGGGCGAGCTGGGCAGCGACTACGAGCAGCTGCTGGAGATGTTCGAGCAGACGGCGCAGCAGTCGCACCTGGTGTGGCACTACGACCACGCCGGCACCTACATCCCGGTGGACTTCCCCGCCCCGCTGTGCGACGACGAACTGCTGGAGGGAGGCGGCCCGCTGGGCTCCAGCCACGGCCTGCTGCGCGAACTGAGCCTGGTGGCACCGCACCTGGGCATCGACCCCGACAACCCGCCCCCGGCGCCCGCGGCACCGCTGCGCCCCACGGAACTGGACGAGCCGGCCGCCTCCGCCGCGATCGGCTACGAGGACGGCACCTCCTTCGGCCGGGAGCGCCACGTGTGGCTCGGCCTGCACGCCGCCGCGACCCGCAGCCTCGCCCAGGGCTCCATGATCGTCTTCGGTTGACCCCGCCCCCGCCGGGTCGGCCGGCCGGTCACCCGGCCGGTGGCCGCTGGCGCGGCATGGTGGGCCGGCCGCCTCCCGGCGGGCCCGCCGGGGGAAGGCGGCGCGGCGGCGTGCGCCACAGGCCCGGGGAACCGCCGGAGGCGTTCATGGCCAGTGGCGCTCCCGTGGTGCGGAAGGCGACCATCCAGTCGGTCGTCTCGGCGCGCAGCGTCTCGTTGACGTCGTCCGAGAAGCGGCGGAGGACGGCCAAGGAACGCTCGGCGGCCTCGCCCGCCGTCCCCTCGGCGGGACCGAGGACCTCCCGTACGTTCTCCGCCGCCCACTCGTAGCGCAGCGTCTCCAGTCTGCGGTGCACGGCCAGCGCGGCGGCCACGTCCCGCATCCACCCCGAGGTCACACCCAGCCACCGGTCGGCGAGGGCGCACCCCGCGGCGCACAGCAGCGCCACGTAGCCCAGGTATCCGGCGTTCGCATGCGGGAGAGGCAGTCCCGCCAGGTCGGCGAGCGGCAGCAGCGCCCCGAGCCCCGTGCCGGCCACCATGCCGCCCCGCAGCGCCCGCGCCCACCTGCGCTTGCGTGTCCGGTCCGCGAGGTACCAGTCGACGACGCGCATCGCCTCCTGTTCCACCCACCGGTAGAGCTCCTCCAAACGTTCCGCGGGCTCGTCCCAGTCCCCGGACGGGAACCCCCTCCCCAGCAGATCCGGCTGCTTCACCCGCTTCACGCGCACTCCCTCGGCTGCCTTGTCGGCGTATCCGGCGCCCCGCATTCCCGAGGCCCGGTGCGCTCTTCCTACCGCCAGAAGGGGGACCACGCCGACGATCCGCGCCGAAATCCCCCCAGAAGTGGCGCACGGTCGGGTATAAGACACCGGCCCGTCACCCGTACGGACCGCGTGACCGGGACCCCTCCACAGCTGTGGTGCGGGCGAACGGGGCGCTCCCACGCTCGTGGCGGGCGCCGCCGGTGCGGCCGTTAGGGTGGCGGCGTGAGGATTCTGGTCATTGGCGGCGGTGCCCGCGAACACGCAATCTGTCGCTCGCTCTCCCTCGACCCCGAGGTCGACGCCGTGCACTGCGCGCCGGGTAACGCCGGGATCGGCGAAGTGGCCACGCAGCACGCGGTGGACGTGCTGGACGGCGAGGCCGTCGCCGCGCTGGCCGCCTCCGAGCAGGTCGCCGCCGACCTCGTCGTCGTCGGCCCCGAGGCACCGCTGGTGGCCGGTGTCGCGGACGCGGTCCGCGCGCACGGCATCCCCGTCTTCGGCCCGTCGGCCCAAGCGGCCGTACTGGAGGGCTCCAAGGCGTTCGCCAAGGAGGTCATGGCGCACGCGGGCGTGCCGACGGCCCGCAGCTACGTGTGCACGACGCCCGAGGAGGCGGACTCCGCGCTGGCCGCGTTCGGCCCGCCGTACGTCGTCAAGGACGACGGACTGGCCGCGGGCAAGGGCGTCGTGGTGACCGACGACCTCGCACAGGCGCGCGCCCACGCGCAGGCCTGCGGCGGCGCCGTCGTCATCGAGGAGTTCCTGGACGGCCCTGAGGTCTCCCTCTTCGCGGTGACCGACGGTCAGACCGTCGTCCCCCTGCAGCCCGCGCAGGACTTCAAGCGCGCCCTCGACGCCGACGAGGGCCCCAACACGGGCGGCATGGGCGCCTACTCGCCGCTGCCGTGGGCCGATCCCAAGCTCGTCGACGAGATCACCACGTCGGTCCTGGAGCCCACCGTCCGCGAACTGCACCGGCGCGGCACACCCTTCTCCGGGCTGCTGTACGCGGGCCTGGCCCTCACCTCACGCGGGCTGCGCGTCATCGAGTTCAACGCCCGGTTCGGCGACCCGGAGACGCAGGCGGTCCTCGCGCGGCTCCGTACGCCGCTGGGCGGGCTGCTGTACGCGGCGGCCACCGGAACCCTCGCCGACTTCCCGGCGCTGCGCTGGAGCGCCGGCGCCGCCGTCACCGTGGTGGTCGCGGCGCAGGGATACCCCGCGGCACCCCGTAAGGGTGACGTCGTCGAGGGCCTGGCCGAGGTCGCGCGCGAGGACGGTCCCGAGGCCTACGTCCTGCACGCGGGCACGCGGGCGGACGCCGACGGCACCGTGCGCAGCGCGGGCGGCCGCGTCCTGTCGGTGACCGCGACGGGCGCGGACCTGAGCGAGGCGCGCGCCCGTGCCTACACGGCGGTCGGCCGCGTCCGGCTGGAGGGCTCGCACCACCGCTCGGACATCGCCGAGCGCGCCGTCGAGCGCGCCGTCGCCGGGGACTGACGGGCCCGCATATACCCCTGGGGCCTCCGGGGCAAGAGCTCTACCCAAAGCCATTCCATCGAGTGACGAGGGCCTTGTACGGCTGACGCCCGCCAGGGCCCCAACTAGGGTGCCGCACAAGTGCCGTGAGGCCGTCACCTGGCACCTCGCGGCCGCGGGCGGGCGAGGTCCGTCGACTGGCTCAGCGCACATTGCGGTGTCAGAACGCGGTGACAGAGTGGGGAGAAGCCGGAGATTCCGGCTGCGGTCCCCAGCGGTCCCGAACGGAGCGGGGGTGAGACGTGAGCTCTTCCGGTGGTGCGAACCTCGCCGGCGGTACCGGCCGGCGCGCCGTCGCGCGCTCGGCGCGCGACCATGCCCTCGCCGTGCTCCGGGTGCGCAGCACGGCGCTCGCCTTCGCCCTGCTGCCCGCCGCCGCCGCGGTGATCCTGTGGGTGGGGCGTTCTACAGGCCAGTTCGGCCTCGGCCCCTCACCCGGCTGGGACGCCGCGCGCTGGGCGGTGACGGCCCTGGCCGTGCTGGCACTCGGCTGCGCCGCGGTCGCAGGGCTGGTGATCGCGCGGGGCCGCCCCGCCGTCTCCCCCACGGTGCCGCTCGACGAGCGCGCGGCGCCCGGCCTGCACGCCATGGTCCGGGATCTCGCCGAACGGCTCGAGGTCCCGGCACCCTCCGCGATCGCGCTGACCCCGGACTGCGACAGCTGGCTGGAGGACCGTACCCACGACGGGCCACCCGCAGGCACGCACAGCGCCGAGGGCGACGGTGCGCGGGGCGCACGCGGCGGTACGCACGAGAGAGCGAACGACCGTCCGCACGAGAGCGCGAGCCGCGGTACGCACGAGGGTGCGCATGCCGCGTTCGAGTGTGCGAACGGTGAGGCGCACCCGGGCGCACGCGGTGACGCGCGCCACGGCGCGGACGTCGCCGGGTCGGACCGCGGCGCGGCGAGAAGCGGCTCCGGCGCGTCCGGCGGCTCGGGGCGCGGCACCGGCACCGCCCCGGTCCTGGTCATCGGCTCCCCCTTCCTATGGTGGATGCGGGTGGCCGAACTGCGCGCCCTGCTGGCCCCCGTCGTCGCCGGCACGGGTCCGTCCGCGCATCCGGACATAGCCGCCGCCCGCCGCTTCGTCCGCGGCCTGGACGCCGCGGTCGCCGGAAGCGAGCACGCCCCGCTGCCCGGCCTCGCGGGGGAGTGGGGGCCCGGCCACGGGGGCGACGGAGGCCCTGGCCCGCCCGGCCGCGGCACCGGGGCGCCGGTGCCCGCCGTGCTGCGCCGGATCGTGCACCGCCTGGTCGC
Source organism: Streptomyces diacarni (assembly GCF_003323715.1). Classification (GTDB taxonomy): domain Bacteria; phylum Actinomycetota; class Actinomycetes; order Streptomycetales; family Streptomycetaceae; genus Streptomyces; species Streptomyces diacarni. The sequence continues at coordinate 283,314 of NZ_QOIN01000042.1, read as the reverse complement.
GCGCCTCGCCCGCCGACTGCTGCGCTCGGTGGGCCCGCACGCCGCCGAGATGGAGCGCGGGGTCGCCGCCGCGGCGGCCGAGCGGGCGCACGCCGTCGACTACGGGCTGCGGGTGGCCGCGCAGGAGCAGGTCGGTCTCGCGTACGCCGGATGGGACCGGCTGCTCACCCGGGTCGCGTTGCCGGCCTGGCGGCTGGGGCTGTGGCCCACCCGGCTCGACGCGGGCGTGGTCTCCGCGCTCACGGAGCTCTCCCGCCGCGACCGGCTCGCCGAAGGCTTCACCTCCCGCCTGGGAGAGCGCCCGGCGTGCGATCTGCTGGTGGAGCCGGGCAGCGTGGACGGCGCCGTCTCCCTCCTCGCGGCCCGCCTCTTCCTGGGGCCGTACCCGCCGCTGCCCCCTGGCGGTGAGCCCGCCGCCGGGGCCGGTGCCGGTGCCCGTTCGGGTCGCGGCGGTGCCGATTCGGGTCGCGGCGGTGCCGATTCCGGTCGGGGCGAGGCCGACTCCGAGCGCGGCGGGGACGGAGGCGGTCTCGGCGCGGTCGACGCCGCGGACGAGGGGCAGAACGTGCCGGAGTGGACGCCGGTGGAGTGGTCGGCCTACCCCGAGGAGGTCGTCGACCGCATCTGGCGCGCGGAGGCGTCCCGCCTCTTCGACGCGCTCGACGTCCTCGACCCCGCGGCACCGGCCGAGGACGGAAGGACGGAGGGCGCACCCCCGCCGTACGCCCCTGTAGCGCAGCCCGCGGGGACGGCCTCGCCCGGGCAGCGTCCGGTGGCCGTCAGCCCGGCTGCGGTGGCCCCGAGTGGTTCCGGCGGGCCGGAGCACGAGCCCGAGGGGAGACCGGAGGGCCCCGCGAGCCCCCCGTTGGCGGGGCCGACGCTGGCGCGGGTGCTGGACCGCTTCACGGCGCCAGGGGGGACGGACGCGCTGGCCGCGCGTCTGACCGCTCAGGTGGCGCGCGCGGAGGCTGCCCGCGCTCCCGGGGGCGTCGGTGCGAGCCCCGGCGCGGAGCTGTCGGCCGGCGCCGGGGATCCGCGTCCCGCGCCCCCGGTGCCGCCGGCGCCCATGGGCCTGCCTCTCCAGCCGCCGCGCAGCGGCGGGGAGTTGCTGGCCGATCACGTCACGGCGGCCGTCTGCTGCGCCGCGGTCGACACGGCGGGGGCCGCTCCGGGGCTGGACTGGCTCGACGGGCCCGCGCTGTTGGTGGACGGCGAGCGTGCGGGAGAGCTCGCCGGGCTGGTGCTGGCGCTCGTCGAGGACGGGGAGGCGGAGGGGCTGCGGGACTGGCTGGCGAGGGTCGGGGTGCGCCCTGAGAAGCCCGTGCGACTCGTCTGAAGATCATCTCCAGCGATAGAGCGACGAAGGGTGATAGCGCCCTTGCATAGTGTGATGTGCTGTTCGCCGTCACCCACGCGGCACAGCGGCACAGCGGAGGCGGAGCGAGGCGACGGGGAGGGAGCAGCACATGGGGATCGAGCAGGTCGAGCGGACCGGACCGAGCGAGCACCCCGCGGGCGCGGCCGGACCGCAGCAGCTGAGGCGCTGGGAGTCGGGAGCGCTCGCCCACGCGGTGACCGACCCCTTCGGCCAGGGGCCACTGCCCTGGCTGCGGGTGAGTGAGAACTACTTCGAGAACGGCCGCCTCGTCCCCTGGTACGTCGACTGCGTCGACCAGGCACCCGGCCAGACCTCCCGCACCCCCGAACTCGTCCGCGAGTTGGCGGGCGGTGGGCAGACCGTCCCCAAGCCCCGTACGCGCGGCCTGTCCAGCAGCGCCCCGCCCACCGCGGACGACGTGCGCTGCCAGATCAAGGGGTTCGCCTCCGTGGCGGGCGGTACGCCGCCGGGGGAGTCCCTCGACTTCCGCATCACCGTCAACCCGCCGCAGGACTTCAGCGTCGACATCTACCGCATCGGCCACTACGGCGGTGCGGGCGCCACCAAGATCGCCACGAGTCCGCGGCTGTCCGGCATCATGCAGCCCGCGCCGATGGCCGCCGACCGCACCGTCTCCTGCCACCACTGGTGGCTCTCCTGGCGGCTGCAGATCCCCGACTACTGGTCCACCGGTGCCTACGTCGCCGTCCTGACCACCGCGGACGGGCACCGCTCCCACATCCCCTTCACCGTCCGCGACCGCGACCCGGGGGATCTGCTGCTCCTGATGCCGGACGTGACGTGGCAGGCCTACAACCTCTTCCCCGAGGACGGCCGCACCGGCGCCAGCCTGTACCACGCGTGGGACGACGACGGGCGGCTGCTGGGCGAGGGCGAGGCGGCGATGACCGTCTCGTTCGACCGCCCCTACGCGGGCTCCGGCCTGCCGCTGCACGTCGGCCACGCGTACGACTTCATCCGCTGGGCCGAGCGGTACGGCTACGACCTGGCGTACGCCGACACCCGCGACCTGCACGCGGGGCGCATCGACCCCACGCGCTACCGGGGCCTGGTCTTCCCCGGACACGACGAGTACTGGACGGTGCCGATGCGCCGCGCCGCCGAACAGGCCCGCGACAGCGGCACCGCGCTGGTCTTCCTCTCCGCCAACACCATGTACTGGCAGGTCGAACTCGACGCGCTGCCCTCCGGGGCCCCCGACCGCCTGCTGACCTGCCGCAAACGGCGCGGCCCCGGGCGCCCCGCGCTCTGGCGCGAGCAGGGCGACCCCGAGCAGGCGCTGCTGGGCATCCAGTACGCGGGCCAGGTCGCGGAGCCCTACCCGCTCGTCGTCCGCAATGCCGAGCACTGGCTGTGGGAGGCCACCGGCGCGGTGGAGGGCGACGAACTGCCGGGCCTCGTCGCCGGGGAGGCCGACCGCTACTTCCCGCGCACCGTGCTGCCCGAGCACACCGACCGCATCCTCCTCGCCCACTCTCCCTACCGCGACCGCGCCGGCACCCCCCGCCACCAGGAGACCTCCCTCTACCGCGCCCCCTCCGGCGCCCTCGTCTTCTCCTCCGGCACCTTCGCCTGGTCGCCCGCCCTGGACCGGCCCGGCTACGTCGACACACGCGTCCAGCGCGCCACCAGCAACCTGCTCGACCGCATCTGCAAACGGGACTGACCCGTCCCAGGCCCGCGGCAGTGTCTGGGGGTCTGCCCCGGCGACGGCGCAGGGCCGACCACGCTGCCGGCGCCGGCGTCACCGCCTGAACCGGTGACGCCGCCTCGACCGGTGACACCGCCCGGGTCGGCCCGACAGGCACCCCGTCCGGGTGGCAGGGGAGAATCGGGGCACTCGCCGTGTCGTGTCGGCTGCCCCCAGGGAGGAAAGAACGTGACGGGATTCGTCAAAAAACCCGAGGCCGCCCAGGTCCCCGGCCTGGTGCACCTGCACACGGGCAAGGTGCGCGACCTCTACCGGAACGCGGACGGCGCTCTGGTGATGGTCGCCAGCGACCGGATCTCCGCGTTCGACTGGGTGCTGCCCACCGCGATCCCCGACAAGGGCCGCGTCCTCACCCGGCTCTCCCTGTGGTGGTTCGAACAGCTCGAAGACCTGCCCAACCACGTGCTCAGCACGGACGTACCCGCCGGCGCCCCCGCCGACTGGGAGGGCCGCACGATGGTGTGCCGCCCGCTGCGCATGATCCCCGTCGAGTGCGTGGCCCGCGGCTACCTGGCAGGCTCTGGACTGGCCGAGTACGAGAAGGACCAGACCGTCTGCGGCCTCGCCCTGCCGCCCGGTCTGGAGAACGGCTCCGAGCTGCCCGGCTCCGTCTTCACCCCCGCCACCAAGGCCGAGGTGGGGGAGCACGACGAGAACGTCAGCTACGAGGAGATGGCCCGCCAGGTCGGCCCCGAGGCCGCGACGACACTGCGCCAGCGCACCCTCGCCGCCTACGACCGCGCCCGCGACATCGCCCGCGAACGCGGCATCATCCTGGCCGACACCAAGTTCGAGTTCGGCTGGGACGAGACGGGCGAGGCCGGCAGCGAGCCCGTGCTCACCCTCGCGGACGAGGTGCTCACCCCCGACTCCTCCCGCTTCTGGCCCGCCGACACCTGGCAGCCGGGCCGCTCGCAGCCGTCCTTCGACAAGCAGTACGTCCGCGACTGGCTCACCTCGCCCGCCTCCGGCTGGGACCGCAACGGCGAGCAGCCCCCGCCCGCCCTCCCCGACGAGGTCGTCGAGGCCACCCGCGCCCGCTACATCGAGGCCTACGAACGACTCACCGGCGTGCCCTGGAGCTGACCCGCGCAGCGCGGTCGACACACGGCGAAGGCCCCGGTCGAGACGACCGGGGCCTTCTTCCCGTTACTCCTCGCTGCTCGCGGCACTCTCTGCGCTGAGCGGACGACGAGGCTCGAACTCGCGACCTCAACCTTGGCAAGGTTGCGCTCTACCAACTGAGCTACGTCCGCGCGCCCACCCTCGGCCCGGCCCGGACCTGAGTGGTGCGCGGCCCAGTATAGCCGTACTTTTCCGGGCCCGCGGCCTCCGCTCGGCCGCTCAGATCCACCCCCGCTCGCGGGCCATGCGGACCGCGGCGTGCCGGTTCTCCGCGCCCAGCTTCGCCGCGGCCGCCGACAGGTAGTTACGGACGGTGCCCTGGGTCAGCGATGCCCGGCTCGCGATGTCCGCCACCGGCGCACCGTCCGCGGCCAGCTCCAGCAGCTCGGCCTCCCGCGCCGACAGCGGAGAGTCCCCCGCGCTGATGGCGTCCGCCGCCAGCTGCGGATCCACGTAGCGGTTGCCGCCGTGCACGGTACGGATGATCTCCGCGAGCTGTTCGGCCGACGCGGTCTTCGGCACGAAGCCGCGTACGCCCGCGGCCAGCGCCCGTTTGAGGTGACCCGGCCTGCCGTGACTCGTCACGATCATCGTCCGGCACCCGGGCACCGACTCGCGCAGCGTCGCCGCGACCCGCACCCCGTCCGCGCCCGGCATCTGCAGGTCGAGCACCGCCACATCCGGGCGGTGCGCGGTGGCCATGGCCGTCGCCTCGGTCCCCGAAGCCGCCTCCGCGACGATCGTCAGGTCGTCCTCCAACGCCAGCAGCGCCGCCAGCGCCCCACGGATCAGGTGCTCGTCATCCGCGAGCAGCACCCGGATGGCGCCGCCCTCCGGTGCTGCGGCCTCCTCAGCCACGCGGTCCTCCTCCGGACGTCACACCGCCGCGGGCCAGCGCACGCCGCAGCAGCCCACCCGGTCTGTCCACCTGTACCTGCCCTTGCCCTTGCCCTTGTCCCCGGCCTTGGCCTTGGGCTTGGCCCTGTGCCTGTTCCCGCACCTGTCTTTGTCCCTCGCCGGGGGCCGGGCGGTGCTCGTCCGGGCTCGCGCCCCGGCTCGTGTCCGTGTCCGGGCCCGCCACAGCCAGTCGGCCACCGCCGCCGACCTGCCCCTCCTCGAACGTCTCCGACCCCGCCGCCGCGCCCGACGCCTCACCGTCCCCACGCGCGGAACCGGAGGCGTCGTCCGCGTGCGGGGGGCCGGACGCGTCGTCCCCGGAGACCTCCCCGGGGTCCTCTGCGTGCAGCGGGACCTCGGCGTGCAACCGGAAGACCCCCTCGGCGTCCGCCCCGGCCCGCACCAAGGTGCCGCCGAGAACGGCGAGGCGCTCGGCGAGACCGGTGAGGCCCGAACCGCGGTCGGCAGCGCCCGGCTCGGCACCGTCGTTCTCCATCAGCAGGGCCACCGTGCCCGGGGCGCCCGTCGTCAGACTGATCAGGCAGCGGGCGGCGTCCGCGTGCCGCAGGACGTTGGTGGCGCCTTCCCGCACGACCCAGCCCAGCGCGGACTGCACGCTGCGGTCCATCTCCGGTGCCGTGGACTCGACACGGCAGTCCACCCCGGCGGCCCGCAGGACCCCGCGCGCACCGGCCAGTTCGGTCTCCAGCCCGGCCTCGCGGTAACCGCGTACGACCTCCCGGACCTCGGTCTGCGACTCCCTGGCCAGCCGCTGCACCTGAAGCATCTGCTCGATGGCCGAGTCGGCGCCCCGCCGCGCGAGCTGGGTGGCCAGCTCGCTCTTGAGCGCGATGACCGACAGGTTGCGGCCCATCACGTCGTGCAGGTCGCGACTGAACCGCAGCCGCTCCTCCGCGACCGCGAGCCGCGACTGCGCCTCCTTGGCCTCGTCGAGCTCCCGCATCACGGCCAGGTACCAGGCGGTGCCCCGCACCGAGAACGCCCCGCACAAGCTGCCGAAGACCAGCACGAGGAAGGTACCCAGCAGGCTCGGCCACGCCATGCCCGCCAGCGCGAAGGCCGCCAGCACCAGGGCGCTGACCACCAACGGGACGACCACCGCACGCCGCCGCGACACCGTCAGCGCGTACAGCCCCGAAAGGCTCGGCACGACCGCGAACAGCGCCAACGCGGGCGCGGCCGCAGTCCCCGCCCAACCGCGGACGAGCATCACGACGAGAACAGCCGTCTCGAGGGCGAAGACCGCCAGCACCGCGGCCAGCAGACGGCGCGGCGCCTCGGCACCGCCCAGATAGCACTCCATGGCCACCCGCAGCCCGCGTACGCTCAGACCGCCCTGCACCAACGCCAGCACGGCCACCGTGGCGCCGAGCGACATGGGCAGCCGGTCAGGGGAGATGTCGGCGAAGAACCCGGGCATGCCCCCCAGGTAGTAGATGGCCGGCGTCAGCAGCAGCAGCCAGCGCGTCGACACCTCGACCTGCGCCAGTCTGCTGCGCTTCTCCCAGTCGTGCCGCTTCTGCCGGCCCCAGCGGAGCATCGACGACCGCCTCCTGTCCCCGTTCCGCCTCGCCTACGGTCCTCACACGGTACGTGCCGCCACGGGCCGGGGCCCCGTCACCAGGGCCCAGCGGGCTCAGCGCCGTGGCTCCCAGCGGAAGCGCTTGCGCAGCGCGTAGCCGCCGAGCACCGTCCAGCCGACGGCGACCGCCAGCGCCCGCAGCGTCTCCATGCCGCTCAGCTGCTCCGTCCAGGCGCCCCGCAGCAGATCCGTCACCGGGGTCATCGGAAGCCAGCGGCACACCTCCGCGAGCGTGTCGGGAAAGACCTCGAGCGGCACGAAGAGCCCCGAACCGGCGAACGTCGCCAGCATCAGCGGCATCGGCGTGAGCTGCGCCAGCTCCGCGGTGCGGGTGACGGCGGCCGAAGCGGCGGCCAGCGTCACCATCATCAGCGTGCCCAGGAGCAGGCCGGCCACCAGCAGGTCGGGGCGGGAAGGAACCCCCGTATCGAGCAGCAGCGCACCGCCGATCAGCAGCACGGCCGACTGTATGAGCCCGATGGCAACGGAAGGCAGCGCCGCAGCGCCGAGGATCTCCACATCGTTGGCCTCACCCGTGCGCAGCCGCTTGAGCACCAACTCCTCACGACGGGCGACATAGACGCCCACGAGATTGCTGTAGACGGCGAACAGCAGCACCATCCCCACGGAGCCCGGCAGCACGGCCGTCCCCACCGAGAGCCCCGTGCCGGACAGGTCGGCCTGCTCGGCGGCCGTCTTGGTGGAGAACGTCAGAACGATCGGCAGCAGCAGCGCCACGAAGAGCGACGCCCTGTTGCGCACCAGCAGCGTCAGCTCCGCGCGCGCCAGCGCCCGTATACGCCGCGGCGAGAGCGTGCTCGCCCGGCCGCCACCGGCCGGCTTCAGCGGATTGGCCGTCGTCGCGCTCGTCGTACTCATGCCCATACCCCCGTCACCGCGTCCGTGCTCATGTGTGCGCTCGTGTCCCCGCCGTCCTCCGGCCGGTGGCCCGCCTGGGCTATCTCCAAGAACGCCTCCTCCAGCGACGCGGACCGTGCCTGCAGGCTTTCCAGGCGCACGCCCGCCTCCCGGGCCCACAGCAACAGCTCCGTCAGCACCGGCTGGAGCTCGTGCGTACGTATCGAGACCCTGCGTCCGTCCACGGCCGCCGGAACACTCAGCGGAAGCTCCCTCGCGTGCAAGTCGGCCGGCATCCGGAACGAGATCCGCGACGGCCGCTCCGCCACCACCTGCTCCGTCGTCCCCGCCGCCACGACCCTCCCGGCCTGCATGATCGCCAGCCGGTCGGCCAACTGCTCGGCCTCTTCCAGGTAGTGCGTCGTCAGCAGCACCGTCGTGCCCTCGGCGCGCAGCTCGCGCACCAACGCGGCCATGTCCCGCCGCCCCTCGGGGTCCATGCCGGTCGTCGGCTCGTCCAAGAAGAGCACCTCGGGCCGCCCGATCAGCGCCAACGCCAGGTCCAGCCGCCGCCGTTCACCACCCGACAACTGCTTGACGCGGACGTCGCACCGCGTGCCCAACCCGACCAGTTCGAGCACCTCACGCGGCGGCCGGGCCTCACTGGTGACCCCCGCCCACATCGTCGCCGTCTCGACGACCGACAGCTCCGAGGGGAACCCGCCCTCCTGCAACATGACGCCGGTGCGCGGCCGCACGTACGCACGTTGCGTGAACGGGTCGAATCCCAGCACCCGCACCGTGCCCGCCGTCGGCCTCGCCAGCCCCTCCAGCACCTCCACCGTGGAGGTCTTGCCCGCTCCGTTGGTGCCCAGCAGCGCGAATATCTCCCCCTCGCGCACAGAGAACGACACGCCACGCACAGCCTCGAACCCGCTGCCCGACGTGCCCCCGCCCGCCGCCTCGTAGCGGCGCCTCAGCCCTTCGACCTCTATCGCGTCCATATCCTCAGACTCCCGCCGGGACAGGCCGCAATCGAGTGCGGACCGTCATGGGTGCTGATGACGAATGTCATCCGGAGCCGGGACCATGCGGTGCGCGACACCATGCGAGGCGACGCCATGTGCGCGACACCATGCGCGCGACGCCATGCGAAAGGGCCCCGGTCCGAAGACCGGGGCCCTTTCTGCGCTGAGCGGACGACGAGGCTCGAACTCGCGACCTCAACCTTGGCAAGGTTGCGCTCTACCAACTGAGCTACGTCCGCATGCCTCCACTCGGCTTTCACCGAGCGGCGCGACCACTACTCTACCTGATCGTTTCCGACCGGCAGTCCGTAACGGAGAGCGGGTGACAGGGATCGCACACTGCGCCTCCCTCTTGGAAAGAGGGCGCTCTACTACTGAGCTACACCCGCACGCTTGCCGGTTCCCCCCTTTCGGGGTTCCCCTCGCGGCGTGCCTTGACTCTATCCGATCACCCGCCCCCTCTGGCAAGTCGCCCACTCCACCCGCCACCTGACCCCCGTTCCGCCCCGGACAGGACCGGACAGGACCGGAGGCGAGGAGCGCGGGAAGGGGGCCGCCACGAGCGTCCCCTCCCCGGGGGGGGCCGGGCCGGTCACGCGGGGAAGGGTTCCCGTGCCGGGCCGGCGGCCCGCGTAGCGATTCCGACCGCCCTTGCGGGCTCGTCCCCGAGAGAGCCTGTGCGGCGGCGGACCGGCTGCTTTGGAGGGGCGTCCCGGCAGCCCGGGGGCAGCTGGTCACGCGCGGCGTGGCCGGTCAGGCGCGGCGTGGCCGGTCAGGCGAGGGGACGGGCTTGGGAAAGCCCACGGGACCGTCCCGGTGCGGTGCCGCGCCGGTCACGTGAGGTGCACCCGTGATGCGTCGAGTCGGAAGCTTCGGACTGGCTGCCGTACGGGAACGCCTCGGGGCGCAAGGGAGCGCTTCGGTCCCCAGAGGCGGGCCCCCCGCGGGCGGGAGCGGTTGCCCGGCGTCGGCTGGGTGGGCCCACGGGGCGGCCGCGGGCCCGCACGGGAGCGTTTGCGCTACGCGAGGTGCGGCCCAAGCATCGGGCCGGCTGCCCCCGGCAGACCGCGTGAGACTGATGACACACCGCGTGAGGAAGCCCGGCCTCCCGCGAGGAGCCCGGCCTCCTGCGAGGAGGGGCTCGACGCTCGGGCCGCCCCACAGGAACCCCGGCGTCGGAGGGGAGAGGGACCGAGGAGCCGTCCCGAAAAGGCGTAAGGGCCGACCGTCACCCGACGGCCGACCCGCGACGTGCACCGCCGACGGTCCCGTATCCGCACGCCCCGCCAGCACACGGCGCCGGACCGCACGGGCACGGGCATGGGCATGGGCATGGGCATGGGCCCAGTCACCCCAAGGCCCTGTACCCGTACGCCCGCGCCACCCCGCCGGGCTCCGTCGCCGGACCGGCACGAGGCTCCGCAACCGAAAGGCTCCGCAACTCGAAAGGCTCCGGCACCGAAAGGCGCGGTCACCAGGCGGTGCCGTCGCCAGACGGCACCGTCAGCGCGCGGCGTGGAACGCCTCGTACACCTTCTTCGGGATGCGGCCTCGCGCGGGCACGTCGAAGCCGTTCGACTCGGCCCAGGCGCGGACCGCGCGGGGGTCGGGGTCGATGGAGGTGCGCCGGTAGGCCTTGCCGGACTTCGCCCGCTTGCGTCCTGCTTCGACGAAGGGGGCGAGCTCGGTGCGGAGCCGCTTCGCATTGTCGGGGTTCAGGTCGATCTCGTAGGTTTTGCCGTCGAGTCCGAAGGTGACCGTCTCCGCCGCTTCTCCGCCGTCGATGTCATCGGAGAGCATCACCACTACGCGTTGTGCCACGGATATCGGTCCTTCCCTCAGGATCGCGAAAGGGGTCGCCCTGCTTTCCCCGGGCGGTTGGCGACCGGGGCCCCGCCGTGCGGCGGGTGCGGGGGCGAGCCCGGATAGGAGACGGGTTCTTATTCAGCTGGATGCTGTGCGCTGCCGCTCGGCGACGAGTGTGCGCACAAAGGTCGCGGCCGGCACACAAACATTATGGCCCGGAATTCGGATCGGGTTCCGGCCGCAATCGGGACCCTACTTATTTCCGCTCGGTTTTTACAGTGCTTCGCGAAGTCCTGCCGGGATCGTCACGTGGATCTTCGGGAACAGCCGGCGAAGGACCGGCGTGGAGCCGACGAAGAAGCAGCGTGGAACCGACGAAGAAGCGGCGAAGAACGGCGTGGAACCGGCAAGAACTGGCGTGGGGTCGGCGGAGAGCTGGGGAAGAGGCCCGGGGGGAGGGGTCCCGTTCGGGCTCCGGAGCGAACTCCCCGCATATCAACGCGCGTAGATTCTCGTGCCGGGTACGCTGGCCAGCGCAGCGCCCCGCTAAGCACTAGGAGTACCTGTGGCTCGCGTCGTCGTCGACGTCATGCTGAAGCCGGAGATTCTCGACCCCCAGGGACAGGCGGTGCAGCGTGCACTGCCTCGCCTGGGTTTCGAGGGGATCTCCGATGTCCGCCAGGGCAAGCGCTTCGAGCTCGAAGTGGAGGGCCCCGTCGACGGGAGCGCCCTCGCCCGCATCCGTGAACTGGCCGAGACGTTCCTGGCCAACACCGTGATCGAGGACTTCACGGTGAAGGTCAGGGAGACCGACGGCACCGAGCGCACCGTCGCCGGCTCCGATGTCCCGTCCGAAGGAGCCCCGGCGTGACCACCCGTATCGGCGTCGTCACCTTTCCGGGTTCCCTCGACGACAGCGACGCGCGCCGCGCGATCGGCCTCGCGGGCGGTGACCCCGTCGCGCTGTGGCACCGCGACAAGGACCTGCGCCAGGTCGACGCCGTGGTGCTGCCCGGCGGATTCAGTTACGGCGACTATCTGCGGTGCGGCGCAATTGCCCGCTTCTCGCCGGTCATGGCGACGGTGATCGAACAGGCGAAGGCCGGAATGCCGGTGCTCGGCATCTGCAACGGTTTCCAGGTCCTGTGCGAATCCCACCTGCTGCCGGGCGCGTTGACGCGCAACGACCACCTGCACTTCGTCTGCCGTGACCAGCGTCTGCGCGTCGAGAGCGCGGACACCGCGTGGACGTCGGACTACGAGCGCGGCCAGGAGATCACCGTTCCGCTCAAGAACGGTGAGGGCGGTTACGTCGCCGACGAGCGGACTCTGGACGAACTGGAGGCCGAAGGTCGCGTGGCCTTCCGTTATCTGGGGGGCAACCCGAACGGCTCGCGCCGCGACATCGCCGGAATCACCAACGAGGCCGGGAACGTGGTCGGTCTCATGCCGCACCCCGAGCACGCCGTCGAGGCCCTGACGGGGCCGACGACCGACGGGCTCGGGTTCTTCACCTCGGCCGTCAAGAAGCTGGTCACCTCATGAGCGCCCCCCTGGACACCGTCAAGCACGCGGAAGAGACCCCGAAGGCAGATCTTCCCTGGGCGGAGCTCGGTCTCAAGGAGGACGAGTACGCCCGCATCCGCGACATCCTGGGCCGCCGCCCCACCGGCGCCGAGCTGGCGATGTACTCCGTGATGTGGTCCGAGCACTGCTCCTACAAGAGCAGCAAGGTCCATCTGCGGCAGTTCGGCGAGAAGGCGCCGACGGAGGGTCCCGGCGCCGAGGCGATGCTCGTCGGTATCGGTGAGCAGGCCGGTGTCGTGGACGTCGGCCAGGGCTACGCGGTCACCTTCAAGGTCGAGTCGCACAACCATCCTTCGTACGTGGAGCCGTACCAGGGCGCGGCCACCGGTATCGGCGGCATCGTCCGCGACATCATCGCCATGGGTGCCCGTCCGGTCGCCGTCATGGACCCGCTGCGCTTCGGTGCGGCCGACCATCCGGACACCAAGCGCGTTCTGCCGGGCGTCGTCGCGGGCATCGGCGGCTACGGCAACTGCCTCGGGCTGCCCAACATCGGCGGCGAGGTCGTCTTCGACGCCTGCTACCAGGGAAACCCGCTGGTCAACGCCCTGTGTGTGGGGGTGATGAAGCACGAGGACATCCACCTCGCGAAGGCCGCGGGCACCGGCAACAAGGTGATCCTCTACGGCGCCCGCACGGGCGGCGACGGCATCGGCGGCGCCTCCATCCTGGCCTCCGAGACCTTCGAGACCGTGTCCGACAGTGGCTCCGCCACGGGCGTCGGGAAGCCCGCCAAGCGCCCAGCCGTGCAGGTCGGCGACCCCTTCCAGGAGAAGCTGCTCATCGAGTGCACCCTGGAGGCCTTCCACGCCGGTCTCGTGGTCGGCATCCAGGACCTCGGTGCGGCCGGGCTGTCGTGCGCGACCAGTGAGCTGGCCTCCAACGGCTCCGGCGGCATGCGCGTCGAACTGGACGACGTACCGCTGCGCGACTCCTCGCTCTCGCCGGAGGAGATCCTGATGAGCGAGTCGCAGGAGCGCATGTGCGCCGTGGTCGAACCCGGCAACGTCGAGCGCTTCCTCGCGATCTGCGAGAAGTGGGAGGTCACGGCCACCGTCGTCGGTGAGGTCACCGACGGCGACCGGCTGGAGATCTTCTGGCACGGCGAGAAGATCGTCGACGTCGACCCGAAGACCGTCGCCCACGAGGGCCCCGTCTACGAGCGTCCCTACGCCCGCCCCGACTGGCAGGACGACCTCCAGGCCGACGACCCGGCCAAGCTGCCCCGCCCCGCGGACGGCGACGAACTGCGCGCCGCGGTGCTCGCCCTGGTCTCCTCCCCGAACCAGGCCGCCAAGTCCTGGGTCACCGACCAGTACGACCGGTACGTGCTCGGGGACACCGTCCTCGCGCAGCCCGAGGACGGCGGCATGATCCGCATCGACGCCGGGACCGGTCTCGGTGTCGCCGTCTCCACCGACGGCAACAGCCGGTACGCCAAACTCGACCCGTACGAGGGAGCGCGGCTCGCGCTGGCCGAGTCGTACCGCAACGTGGCCGCCACCGGTGCGCGCCCGCTCGCCGTCACCGACTGCCTCAACTTCGGCTCCCCCGAGGACCCGGCGGCCATGTGGCAGTTCGCTCAGGCCACCCGCGGCCTCGCCGACGCCTGCCTGGAGCTGGGCACGCCGGTGACCGGCGGGAACGTCTCGCTCTACAACCAGACGGGCGGGGCCGCGATCCACCCCACGCCGGTCGTCGGTGTCCTCGGCGTCATCGACGACGTCGCGCGCCGCACCCCGATGGCGTTCCGCGAGGAGGGCCACCTGATCTACCTGCTGGGGGAGACCCGGGAGGAGCTGGGCGGCTCGGCGTGGTCCCAGGTCGCCCACGGCCACCTGGGCGGACGCCCGCCCCGGGTCGATCTGGAGCGGGAGCGGCTCCTGGCGGACATCCTCATCTCCGCGTCCCGCGACGGGATGGTGGATGCGGCCCACGACGTCTCCGACGGCGGTGTCATCCAGGCCCTCGCCGAGTCCTGCCTCAAGGGTGGAAACGGCGCCCGCGTCGTCGTGCCCGACGGGCTCGACCCCTTCGTCTTCCTCTTCTCGGAGTCGCAGGGGCGGGCGCTGGTGGCTGTCCCGCGCAGCGAGGAGCTCCGGTTCGCGGACATGTGCGCGGTCCGCGGGCTGCCCGCGGCGCGGGTGGGCGTCGTCGACGGTGAGGCGCTGGAGGTGCAGGGCCAGTTCGCGCTTCCGCTGGACGAGCTGCGCCGGGCCCACGAGCGCACCCTCCCGGAGCTGTTCGCCTGACGGGTACTGACCTCGGGGCTCCGCCCCGCACTTCCACCGGCCTGCGAGGCCCGGGGCGTGCGGGTCGGGGCCCCCGCGCGTGGGGCGCGCCCCTGTGGGCGGGGCACGCCTCGTGCGTGGGGCGGGGCACGCCCCGTGCGTGGGGCGCGGGACAAGCCCCCTCGGCGGAGGGGCTGCCCGCGCGGCGGGGCCGGGGCGGCTAGTCTCCCGAACATGCCGCCCACCCCCTCCGGAAGAGACCGGCGTACATACGACCCGAACCGCACCCGCAGGGCCCTCATCCAGCAGGTGGAAGCCGTCACGGACGCCGCACACCGCCTGACTCCGGCTCAGCACGCCCTGCCGTCCGGGCTGCCCGGATGGGATGTACACCACCTCCTGGTGCACATCGCCCAGCAGATCGACGCGATCCCCCGCCAGCTGGGCAGGCCGGAGACGGACGTCTCCGGCCTGCCACCGTCCGCGCGGGCGCCACAGCCTCCACGGGCCGCACAGGGCCTGCGCGCCCCGCAGCCCTCGCAGGCAGCGCAGGTGTCGCTGTCCCGGTGGGCCCTGTCCACGGCGGCCTGCGCCGAGCGGTCGGATGCGGCGACGCGCGAGGAGGCGGCGGCGGTCGTGGACGGTCCCGGCCGGGTGGACCAGGCCGTCGCCGATCTGGAGCCGGTCATCGAGTCGGCGGTGCGGGAGGACCTGCTGGTCCCGCTGGAGGCCGGGCCGATGCGGATGCTGGATTTCACGGTGTCCCGGCTGGTGGAGCTGGTGGTGCACAGCGACGATCTGGCGCGGGCCACCGGGGTCCGCGTCCCGCTGGACCGGCAGGCGACGGCGGCCACCGTCCGGGTGCTCGCGGACGCGCTGGCCGCCAAGGCGCCGGGCGGTGCCGTCGAGGTGCGGGTGCCGCCCTTCGCCGTCGTGCAGGCGGTGGAGGGCCCGCGGCACACCCGCGGTACCCCGCCGAACGTGGTGGAGACCGACCCGTTGTCCTGGATCAGGCTGGCGACGGGCCGACTGGCCTGGGGCGAGGCGCTGGAGGGCGGCCGGCTGCGGGCCGGTGGCGAGCGTTCCGACCTGTCGGGCGAGCTGCCCGTACTGGGGTGAGGGGCGCACGGTGGGGTGGAGCGGCTGATGGGGGCGCAGTGGGGTATCTCACCAGCGTGCGGGCCTGTCCGGGTGGGGGCGCGGGGTCCTGAAGGCGCGGGCAGCGGCCCGGAAGGGCGCTGTCGGCGCGTGCGCGGCTACGGGAAGCGGTGCGGCGGCTACCGTACGTCTCTGTCGGGGCGGTCGGCGGCGTGTGTGTGACGGTCCGCGCCTTCGCCGTCAAGACCCCTGCGGACCGGCGGGGCGTTCCCCGGTTCGGCGGAGTCCGGGTGCTGGCCTAGACTCGAAGACGTGCCACGTGGTGACGGAAAGCTCAGCCACGACCTCCTCCCCGGCGAGAAGGGCCCCCAGGACGCCTGCGGCGTCTTCGGTGTCTGGGCGCCCGGTGAAGAGGTCGCGAAGCTCACGTATTTCGGCCTGTACGCCCTGCAACACCGCGGTCAGGAGTCCGCGGGTATCGCGGTGAGCAACGGCTCCCAGATCCTGGTTTTCAAGGACATGGGCCTGGTCTCACAGGTCTTCGACGAAACTTCCCTAGGTTCTTTGCGCGGCCACATCGCCGTGGGTCACGCGCGCTACTCGACGACCGGCGCCTCGGTGTGGGAGAACGCCCAGCCGACCTTCCGCGCCACCGCTCACGGCTCGATCGCCCTGGGTCACAACGGCAACCTGGTCAACACAGCGCAGCTGGCGGAGCTGGTCGCCAAGCAGGCCTCGGCGGGCAACGGGCGCGCCACGCAGGTCGCGGCGACCAACGACACCGACCTGGTCACGGCCCTGTTGGCGGGCCAGACCGACGACGGGGGCAGGCCGCTCACCGTCGAGGAGGCGGCGCCGCTCGTGCTGCCCCAGGTGCGGGGCGCGTTCTCGATGGTCTTCATGGACGAGAACACGCTGTACGCGGCGCGGGATCCGCAGGGGGTCAGGCCGCTGGTCCTGGGCCGGCTGGAGCGCGGCTGGGTCGTGGCGAGTGAGACGTCGGCGCTCGACATCGTCGGCGCCAGCTTCATCCGGGAGATCGAGCCGGGCGAGCTCGTCGCCATCGACGCGGACGGGCTGCGCAGTTCACGGTTTGCTGAGGCGAAGCCGCGGGGCTGTGTGTTCGAGTACGTCTACCTGGCGCGCCCCGACACGGACATCGCGGGCCGCAACGTCTACCTCTCGCGCGTCGAGATGGGCCGCAAGCTGGCGGCCGAGGCCCCGGCCGATGCCGACCTGGTGATAGCGACACCGGAGTCGGGCACGCCGGCCGCGGTCGGTTACGCCGAGGCGAGCGGGATTCCGTACGGCTCGGGGCTGGTCAAGAACTCCTACGTGGGCCGCACCTTCATCCAGCCCTCGCAGACGATCCGGCAGCTGGGTATCCGGCTCAAGCTGAACCCGCTCAAGGAGGTCATCCGCGGCAAGCGGCTGGTCGTCGTGGACGACTCGATCGTGCGCGGCAACACCCAGCGCGCGCTGGTGCGGATGCTGCGCGAGGCCGGGGCGGCAGAGGTGCACGTGCGGATCTCCTCGCCGCCGATCAAGTGGCCGTGCTTCTTCGGCATCGACTTCGCGACCAGGGCCGAGCTGATCGCCAACGGGCTGTCGACCGAGGAGATCGGCACGTCGCTGGGTGCCGACTCGCTCGCCTACATCTCGATCGACGGCATGACCGACGCGACGACCATCCCCAAGCGGGAGCTGTGCCGGGCCTGTTTCGACGGGGAGTATCCGATGGAGCTTCCCGAGCCCGAGCTGCTCGGAAAGCACCTGCTGGAGGCGGAGGCCTCGGCCGACGTCGACGGGGTCGGCACGCTCGCCTCCGGCGTGGGCGCGGCGGACGCCCTCAAGCGCCCGTAGGCCTTGCGCCCCGGCCCTCCCACGGACTCCCGTCCGGGGGACCCCTCCTTCACCGTTTCCCCAGTGGCTCCGCCCCCGGACCCCCGGTCCTCAAGCTCCCCCGGACCTCGTCCGGGAGGTGCCCGCAGACAGGCTGAATCTCGGCCTGCCCCCGGGCCTGGGCCGGGAGATGCCCCCAGGCGCTCGAGGACGAGCGAAGCGACTCAGGGGGATGCGGGGCACTCCCGCGGAACGGTGAAGGCGGGGTCCTCCTGGACGGAGTCCGGGGGAGGCCGGGGGCCACGTCACCACGCCGGCTCCCACGCATGTAAAGGACGTACACGGACCGATGACAAACACTGAAGGCGCCAGTTACGCGGACGCCGGGGTCGACATCGAGGCGGGCGACCGCGCGGTGACGCTGATGAAGGAGTGGGTGGCCAGGACCCAGCGGCCCGAGTCGGTCGGCTCGCTGGGCGGCTTCGCCGGGCTCTTCGACGCGTCGCGGCTCAAGGAGTACGCCCGCCCGCTGCTGGCCTCGGCCACCGACGGGGTGGGCACCAAGGTGGCGCTGGCGCAGCGGATGGACGTGCACGACACGATCGGGCACGACCTGGTGGCGATGGTCGTGGACGACCTGGTGGTCTGCGGCGCCGAGCCGCTGTTCATGACGGACTACATCTGCGTGGGCAAGGTCGTTCCCGAGCGGGTGGCGCAGATCGTGAAGGGGATCGCCGAGGGGTGCGTGCTGGCCGGCTGCTCGCTGGTGGGCGGCGAGACGGCGGAGCATCCGGGGCTGCTCGGCCCCGACGAGTACGACGTGGCGGGCGCGGGCACGGGCGTGGTGGAGGCCGACGCCGTGCTGGGCCCGGATCGTATCCGTTCGGGGGACGCGGTGGTGGCGATGGCGTCCTCGGGTCTTCACTCGAACGGGTACTCGCTGGTGCGGCACGTGGTGTTCGACCGGGCGGGCTGGACGCTGGAGCGCCAGGTGCCGGAGTTCGGCCGCACGCTCGGCGAGGAGCTGCTGGAGCCCACGAAGATCTACTCGCTGGACTGCCTGGAGCTCGCCCGGACGAGTGAGGTGCACGCGTTCTCGCACGTGACGGGCGGCGGGCTGGCCAGCAACCTGGCCCGCGTGGTGCCCGAGGGGCTGCACGCGCGGGTGGACAGGGCGACGTGGGCGCCCGGGGCGGTCTTCGACGTGGTCGGCGGCGCGGGGAAGGTCGCGCGGGCCGAGCTGGAGAAGACGCTGAACATGGGCGTCGGCATGATCGCCGTCGTACCGCAGGGGTCCGTCGACGCGACGCTGGCGACGCTGGGCGACCGCGGTGTGGACGCGTGGGTCGCCGGCGAGATCTCCGAGCGGGGTGACCGCGAGGAGGCCGTCACACTGACGGGTGACTATGCGCGCTGACGTCGGCGCGGTACGTCAGAACCCGGTCCGGCGGGAGCCGGACCGGGTCTGTACCGGTGATGAATGTCAGGCTGAACGTCAGGCGCCGCGGCGCTTCGACTGGTGGTCGGACGACTCCGGCGAACCGTTGTCGTCCTCCTCCTGGTCGTCGTACAGATCCGCGTACCGTGCGTACGGGTCCTGCTCATCGTCTTCGAAAGGGTCGCCGTTCGGCGACTCGTTCGATGTCGATGCGCCCAGCTCCTCGGCCAGGCGCGAGAGGTCTGTCCCGCCAGTGTTGTACTTCAGCTGGCGGGCGACCTTCGTCTGCTTGGCCTTGGCCCGGCCGCGCCCCATGGCTCGACCCCCTCAACGACGGGGCTCGACGGCCCCAGAGTCTTGACACGCGTTCATGGTTCATAGCGGCCTCTCGGGGGAGAGACCGGTGCTCAGGGCTTCAACGGTACCTGCTTCCGCCGCCGTACGGTACGTCGCCCGCACGACACGGCCGCCGTCCGACGCGCCCGTTGACCGTCCTGGTGCTGGTCAGTGCTGATTTTACCTTCCTGTAGCGGAGAGACCCGCCGCGGGGTGGTGAGACCACTGTCACGGATCTCTCCGCCGCTGTTCACGCGGTGCTGAGCCGGCGCTTACCGAGCTGTCACAGCCCCATGCGCTGCTCGGCGAGCCGGTCGGCGGCGGCCGCCGGCGGCACGCCGTCCGCGGCGGCGCGCTCGAAAATCGACGTCGTGGTGTCGAGGATTTGCGCTGCCTTTGCCTTCGCGCGTGTGAAGTCGAAGCCGTTGAACTCGTCGGCGACCTGGATCACGCCGCCCGCGTTCACGACATAGTCGGGGGCGTAGAGAATGCCGCGGTCGGCCAGGTCCTTCTCCACCCCGGGGTGGGCGAGCTGGTTGTTGGCGGCCCCGCACACGATCCTGGCGCTCAGCGCCGCGACGGTCTCGTCGTCCAGCGCGCCGCCGAGGGCGCAGGGCGCGTACACGTCCAGACCCTCGGTGCGCAGCAGGGTCGGGGTGTCGGCGGCGGCGGTCAGCGGCGCGCCGGGATGGGCCGCCAGCACCGCGCGCACGGACTCCTCGCGCACGTCCGTGACCACGACCCGGGCTCCGTCCTGCAGCAGGTGGTCGACCAGGTGCTTGCCCACCTTGCCGACACCGGCGACGCCGACGAGCCTGCCGCGCAGCGTGGGGGCGCCCCACAGGTGCTGGGCGCTGGCCCGCATCCCCTGGAAGACGCCGAAGGCGGTGAGCACGGAGGAGTCGCCCGCGCCCCCGTTCTCGGGCGAGCGTCCCGTGGTCCAGCGGCACTCCTGGGCCACCACGTCCATGTCCTGTACGTAGGTGCCCACGTCGCACGCCGTGACGTAGCGGCCGCCCAGCGAGGCGACGAAGCGCCCGTAGGCGCGCAGCAGTGCCTCGCTCTTGAGCTGCTCGGGGTCGCCGATGATCACGGCCTTGCCGCCGCCGTGGTCGAGCCCGGCCAGCGCGTTCTTGTACGACATGCCGCGCGCGAGGTTGAGCGCGTCGAGCACCGCGGACTGCTCGGGGTCGGCCGAGCCCGCGTAGGCGTGGAAGCGGGTGCCGCCCAGGGCGGGGCCGAGCGCGGTGGAGTGCAGCGCGATGACGGCTTTGAGCCCGCTGGGGCGGTCCTGGCAGAGCAGCACCTGCTCGTGGCCGCCCTGGTCGGAGTGGAAGAGGGCGGCGGTGACCGGGTTCCCCGCGGGGAGGCCGGCCGGAACGCTTGCAGAAGGTGATACCTCGATCACGGTAGTGACTCCTGGAATCGCGTCGTAGCCCCTCGCACGGGGGCCGCTTGTGGCGGTGGGTGCCCTGCGGGGGCCGGTCCGCAAGCAGCGTACGACCCCCGTGCCCCGGGCACGTTGCGGTCCCACGATCGGGGTAGTCAACTGTCTTCCAGGTTCGTTCCACAACGCATCCGGACCGCTCACCAGGGGCCGGACGGTTGCGTCAGAGCTTGGAGGCAGTGCGTGGCTGAGAAAGCCCCGGTCATCGTCCCGTACGCGGCGTACCTGCGGGTCTATGAACCGCTGGCAGCCTTTCCCGAGCCGGAGCGCTCGCACTGGATCGCGTATGCGAAGGAGGAGCGCTTTCCCACCGCGCAGGACGAAATCCGCCGGGCTCTGGCCGACTTGGTGCCGGTGCCGCCCGTGGTGGTGCCGGTGCGGGAGAGCGCCGAGGCGTTCGTGACGGACGTGGACGGCGTGACCTGTGTGTGCCCCTGGCGCACCCGGCTGCGCGGCTGGCAGGCGCTCAGCGCACTGACCCAGGCCGCGGGCAACCGCGAACTCGACCTGCCGCAGACGGTGCTGGACGCGGCGGTGCCGCCGGTCGTGCGCCGGCAGGCCGCGGCCGACTACGAACAGTGGCGGGAGGGCAACCCGGACGCCCGCCCCTGGATCCGCACCGCGCTGTGGCACGTGCCCGTGCGGTGGTTCGTTCTTTTCGTCGACGAAGAAAGGGAGTTTGCGAAGCCGGAATCGGGTCAGGAGAGCGGACAGCAGTTCGTTCTCCGCTATCGCACTCCCATGGTGGAGGCGAGGCGTCGCCTCGCCCGCGGCCTGAAGGTGCTCCGCGAAGAGCTGGAGGAGGGGCCGCTCGTCGAGGGACTGATCGACGTGGGCCGCTGGCTGGAGGAGTTCCATCCGCGGTCCCTCGTCGAACTGGACTACGGCGGGCTGGCCCACGCGATCCCCGAGGAGCAGCTCGCGGGAGACCACTCCGCCGCCGACGTCGCGGAGGGCCTGACCGCACTGCGCGCCGGCGACGGTGAGCGGGCGGGTGCGGCGTACGAGCGGCTGACGGAGCGCTGGAGGGCGGTCCGGCAGCTCCAGTACGCGAACTGAGGCGCCACCCACCCGCCGCACAGGGGGAGGGCTGTCACCGGGCCCTCTCCCGGCGCCGGCCGGGAGCCCGCGCAGGCGGGGGAGGAGTGGGACCTACGTCCCGAACCGGGTCTTTGCCTCAAGCGTGATGGATTGCACTTAAACGGGTCTTGCTCTCAGAGCTACCCCTCGTGTCAAAATAGGACAAGGAGTTCGCACGGGACTCCTTCCGCCCAACTATGGGTGGATACATCGGTATTGCGCTCCTTGGTGGGTCTGGTGACCCCTGCTCCCGTTGTGACTGATTGTCATGGTGGGATGACTGTCCGCTATGGGACGGTCCATTGGCTTCCGCCGAGGTTGAACACCTGAGAGGGCAATTCCATCGGTTTGGCCGACGTGGCTGGACAGATGGTGTAGTTGTAGTGCCGAGGACAAGCCGTTCGTCCTATAACCGACTCGGCTCGCGTCCGCCATATCGGGCAACGCGGGTCAAGGTGCAGAATTTAGAGGAAAGAACCGTGATGGTTCGGTTCTCCCGAGGAGGCCGCTCATGACCGCTCGCACCCCTGATGCCGAGCCGCTGTTGACCCCGGCTGAGGTTGCCACGATGTTCCGCGTGGACCCCAAGACGGTCACGCGCTGGGCAAAGGCGGGCAAGCTCACGTCCATCCGCACGCTCGGAGGACACCGCCGCTACCGCGAGGCGGAGGTTCGCGCTCTGCTGGCGGGTATCCCGCAGCAGCGCAGCGAGGCCTGATCAGGCTTCTGACCAGGCACGACAGCACCACAGAAGGGCATTTTTGGGGCCCCCTCCCCGAAACGGTGCCCAGCAGCACCAGCACGACCAGCACCACCAGCACCACCAGCCACATCAGGCCAGGCCGCTGCCCCAACAGCGCTTCGCCGTCGATCGCGCTGGACTCCGCCGGGTCCAGCGCGATCTTTTTTGTGCCACCGCACGCGCTCCCGCTGGGGGTTGGTGCGCGCTGCTGAGCGGTTCTGGGGCCGCCTGTGCGGGTACCGGTGAGGGTTTCCGGGGCGGTGGGCCGCCCATGGGTGGGAAGACAGTGCAATTGCACATATTAAATTGACGGTGTCTGAGGGTGCCTCATGTTCCCGATGAGTACGGCGAAGTTGAGTGACACCCGCCACACCGGGCGGGTCTTGAGATGATCGGCACCCGTGCGATATTGCGCCAACAGGGTGGTGGGGCCCGTCACTTGCCCTCGCGATGGGCCGTGCGCGGGGATCTCAGCGCCAGGCGCAGCAGCCGATGGCAGTGCGGGCAGTGCCGGGTCGCGTGCCGCCGGCGCCCCACACCGGCCAGATGCGTCCGCAGGAGCGCGCGCGCCTCCCGCCGGGCCGCGTCGCCGAACCCCGCCGCCATCGCCGTCACCTCCACGGCTAGGAGTACCCACGCAGCAGGTAGCCGTCAACACGGATGACTCTTTCGGCTACGGACGATCCCCGGCCCGGCCGGGCTCCTGGAGGGCACGCGACCCGGGGGGCGGGGTGGCGACGGGATGGCGGAACACCGCGAAAGGTGACGGGAGTGCGAGCAGCGCGAAAAGGGCCCGGGTAACAACCGTTACCCGGGCCCTTCGGTAGTGCGGTCCTGACGGGATTTGAACCCGCGGCCTCCACCTTGACAGGGTGGCGAGCACTCCAAGCTGCTCCACAGGACCTCGCGAGATGGAACTCTACAGCAGCCCTGCCCCGCGAAGCGAACTCACTCACCGCGCACAACTGCTCACGGAGCGGCGGCATCCACCGCCTTCACGATCCGCTTGTCCGAGACGGGATAGGCGGTGCCGAGAGCGTGCGCGAAGTAGCTGACGCGCAGCTCCTCGAGCATCCAGCGGATGTCCCGCGCGGCCTGCGGCACCGGGCGGCCCGGCGGGAACTGCTCCAGCAGCCACAGGTACTCGTCCCGCATCTCGTGCACCTTGGCCATCCGGGTGCGGTCCCGTTCGACGTGGTGCGGAAGCTGCTGGAGGCGCCGGTCGGCGGCGACGAGATAGCGCATCAGGTCGGGCAGCCGTCCGGCGCCGTGCTCGGTCACGAAGCCGGGCTTGACCAGGTCGGCGAGCTGCCCGCGGACGTCGGCGACCGAGTCGGCGAGCACCGGGCTGGTCGTCGCCCGCAGCCGCCCTTCGCACGAGTGC
The DNA here is from genome assembly GCF_003323715.1 of Streptomyces diacarni. Taxonomy (GTDB): domain Bacteria; phylum Actinomycetota; class Actinomycetes; order Streptomycetales; family Streptomycetaceae; genus Streptomyces; species Streptomyces diacarni. Next base: position 259,702 of record NZ_QOIN01000042.1, on the reverse strand, counting down.
CAGGCCGCCAGCACCTCCTGCACCTGGCGGACCGTGCGCAGCGTGGCGTCGACCAGGTCGGCCCGTACGGCGTCGAACAGCTTGCGGAAGGACTCCTCGTCCCAGGCGGGGCCGCCGCGCCCCGCGACCAGCTGGTCGACGGTCGCCGCGACACAGTCCTCGAACAGGGCCTGCACGCTGCCGTGGGGGGAGCGGGAGAGCGCCAGCTTCTGCCGGTTGTCCAGCTTCGACTGCGCGAACTTCGCCGGGTCGGAGGGGAGGTTGAGCAGGATGAGGCGCCTGGTGCCGCGCCACATGGCGGTGCGCTGCTCCGCCTCCGTGTCGTAGAGCCGCACCCCGACCGAGGCGCCCTCGTCCGCGAGCGCCGGATACGCCTTGACCGGCTGGCCCGCGCGCCGCGTCTCGAACGTGCGCGGCAGGCTGCCGACCGTCCAGCTCGTCAGCCCTGAACGCTGGAAGGAGGGGGCAGGCGCGGCGGCTGCCGCGTCCGTGCCGGACTCCGGTCCCTGCGGCGTCCCCCCGGCGCCCTGAGCGGCCTTGCGGGCCTTCTTGTGCGCCGCACGCGCCGAGGAGTCGAACGCCTTGGAGATCGCCGTCTGCGTCTGCGACCTGAGCTGGACCTGGAGCCGTTCGACGTCCTTGCTCTCCGCCAGCTTGCGGCGCCGCTCGTCCGTCACCCGGAAGGTGATCTTCAGGTGGTCGGGGACCTTCGACCAGTCGAAGTCCTGGGCCGCGACCGGCACCCCGACCATCCGCTTGAGCTCCCGCGCCAGCGTGTACGTGAGCGGCTCCTGCCCTGGAGCGGCCCGGCGCAGGAACTCCTTGGCGAAGTTCGGCGCGGGCACGTAGTGGCGGCGGACGGCCTTGGGCAGCGACCTGATCAGCTCGGTGACCAGGTCCTCGCGCAGCCCCGGGATCTGCCAGTCGAAGCCCTCCGCTGTGACCTGGTTGAGCACCTGGAGCGGCACGTGGACGGTCACACCGTCGGCGTCCGCGCCCGGCTCGAACTGGTAGGTCACCGGGAGCGCCAGGCCGCCCTGCCGCCACACGTCCGGGTAGTCGGAGGCGGAGATCTCCTCGGCGCGGTCGCTGATGAGCATCGACTTCTCGAAGTTGAGCAGGTCGGGCTCGTCGCGCCGCTTCTTCTTCCACCACGCGTCGAAGTGCGCGCCCGAGACCACGTGTTCGGGCACGCGCTGGTCGTAGAAGTCGTACAGCGTCTCGTCGTCGACGAGGATGCCGCGGCGCCGCGCCCGGTGCTCCAGCTCCTCCACCTCGTCGAGCAGCTTGCGGTTGTCGTGGAAGAACTGGTGGTGGGTGCGCCAGTCGCCCTCCACCAGCGCGTTGCGCAGGAACAGGTCCCGCGAGGTCTCCGCGTCGATCCGGCCGTAGTTGACCTTCCGCTGCGCGACGATCGGCACCCCGTACAGCGTCACCCGCTCGAACGCCACCACCGCCGCCTGCTTCTGTTCCCAGTGCGGCTCGCTGTACGTGCGCTTGACCAGGTGCTGGGCCAGCGGCTCGATCCACTCCGGGTCGATCCTCGCGTTGACCCGCGCCCACAGCCGCGACGTCTCCACCAGCTCGGCCGACATCACCCAGCGCGGCGGCTTCTTGAAGAGCGCCGAGCCGGGGAAGACCGCGAACTTGGCACTGCGCGCACCCAAATACTCGTTCTTCTCGGTGTCCTTGAGGCCGATGTGCGACAACAGCCCGGCCAGCAGCGACTGGTGCACGGCGTCCGGCGACGGCTCGCTGCCGTCCGAGCCGCCCGTGTCGCCCGAGCCGCCCGTCTCGCCCGATCCGTCCGAGCCGCCGCGGCCGCCCGGCTCGGACGGCCGGATCTTCATCGTTCTCGCGACCTGCCGCAGCTGGCTGTAGATGTCCTGCCACTCGCGTATGCGCAGGTAGTTGAGGAACTCGGACTTGCACAGCCGGCGGAAGGCGGACGAGGACAGCTCCCGCTGCTGCTCCCGCACATAGCGCCACAGGTTCAGGAACGCGAGGAAGTCGCTGGTCTCGTCCTTGAAGCGGGCGTGCTGCTGGTCGGCCTGCTGCTGCTTGTCGGCGGGGCGTTCGCGAGGGTCCTGGATGGAGAGCGCCGCCGCGATCACCATGACCTCGTGCGCGCAGCCGTTCCGGTCGGCCTCCAGCACCATCCGGGCCAGCCGCGGGTCGACGGGCAGCTGGGCGAGGCTGCGGCCCGTCCTCGTCAGCTTCCGCGCCTGCTGTGTCTGCTGGGCCTGCTGTGTCTGTCGGGTCTCCTGAGACTCCTGAGTCCGCTGCGTCTGCCGGGTCTCCAGTGCGCCCAGCTCCTCCAGCAGCTGCACGCCCGCCTTGATGGAACGGTGGTCCGGAGGGTCGATGAAGGGGAACTTCTCGATGTCCCCGAGCCCGGCGGCCGTCATCTGGAGAATGACCGAGGCCAGGTTGGTGCGCAGGATCTCCGGATCGGTGAACTCCGGCCGGGAGAGGAAGTCCTCCTCCGAGTACAGCCGGATGCAGATGCCCTCGGACGTACGACCCGAACGCCCCTTGCGCTGGTTGGCGCTCGCCTGGCTGACCGGCTCGATCGGCAGCCGCTGCACCTTCGTACGGTGGCTGTAGCGCGAGATGCGGGCGGTCCCCGGGTCGATGACGTACTTGATGCCGGGCACCGTCAGCGACGTCTCCGCCACGTTGGTCGCCAGCACGACGCGGCGGCCGGAGTGCGCCTGGAAGACCCGGTGCTGCTCCTGGTGCGACAACCGCGCGTACAGGGGCAGGATCTCCACGTCGGCGCGGCCCGGCTGATGGCCCTGGGCCCGTCTGAACTTCTTCTCCAGCGCGTCCGCCGTGTCGCGGATCTCCCGCTCCCCCGAGAGGAACACCAGGATGCCGCCGGGGCCCTCGGCGTGCAGCTCGTCCACCGCGTCCGAGATCGCGGTGACCTGGTCGCGGTCCGGAGCCTCGGACTCCTCCTCCAGGAGCGGCCGGTAACGCACCTCCACCGGATACGTACGGCCGCTGACCTCCACGATCGGCGCGTTGCCGAAGTGCCGGGAAAAACGCTCGGGATCGATCGTCGCCGACGTGATGACGACCTTCAGATCGGGCCGCTTGGGCAGCAGCTGCGCCAGATACCCCAGCAGGAAGTCGATGTTGAGCGAGCGCTCGTGCGCCTCGTCGATGATGAGCGTGTCGTACTGGCGCAGCTCGCGGTCCTGCTGGATCTCCGCCAGCAGAATGCCGTCCGTCATCAGCTTGACCAGCGTGTGGTCCTTCACCTGGTCGGTGAAGCGCACCTTCCAGCCGACGGCCTCGCCCAGCTGCGACCCCAGCTCCTCGGCCACCCGCTCGGCGACCGTACGCGCCGCGATCCGGCGCGGCTGCGTGTGACCGATCACCCCGTGGATGCCGCGTCCCAGCTCCATGCAGATCTTCGGGATCTGCGTCGTCTTGCCCGAGCCCGTCTCACCCGCCACGATCACCACCTGGTGGTCGCGGACGGCCTCGAGGATCGCGTCCTTCTTCTGGCTGACCGGCAGCTGCTCGGGATAGGTGATCCGCGGGACCGCCTCGCGGCGGGCGGCCACCCGCAGCTCGGAGGCGTCCATCGCGGCGGAGATCTCCGCGAGGACGGCCGCGCGGGCCTCCCCCTTGCGGATCTTCCGGGCACCCGCCAGCCGGCGGGCCAGCCGGTCCTGGTCACCGAGCATGAGAGCGGGGAGGCGAGCCGTCAGCTCGTGCGGGCTCGCCGCCTGCTGCGGTGCCGTCCGGCGCGACGCCGCCGGCCGGCGTGCCGTCTGCTGCGGTGCCGTCTGCTGCCGTGCCGCCGGCTCGTGCGGGGAGGGAGTGGGAGTCGACATACCGTGCCCCAGGATCTCACCCCCGGGGACGGTATGGCGAACAGTTTGCCCGCGGCACGGGTCCAGGGAGGCGGGGACCGGCGTGCGGGCCCCGGCAGGCGCCGTGCACTCCGGTGACGCACCGGACCGGTCACCGGGCCGGTACCGGCCTGCGGGGCAGCGGCACCGTTAGGGTGGGCGGCATGATCGGTGGCGGGCAGACAGCACGGGCGCGGCAGGTCGCCGCCGTGCTCGGCGGCCCCCTGCTCGTCCTGATGGCCGCGCTGCTGCTCGGACTGTGCGGGCCGGCTTCCGCGTCGGCCGGTGCGGCCCCCACGACGACCCCGGCCCCCACGACGGCCTCGACACCGGCGTCGGTGTCGACACCGGCGTCGGTTTCGACACCGGCCTCGGCCTCGGCCGCTTCCGCGGTTCCGGCCCCGCCCGCTGTCCCGGCTTCCGCCTCCTCCGTGACGCCGCACTCCGGACCGGCCCCGTACGGCGACGCCTCAACGCGCCGCACCGCGGGTTTTGACGATCACCTCGTCGCGGACGACGCGGGCTCCTCGCGCTGCCACAAGTCGCGCGGCGAGGGCGGCGGACTTCCGGCCGCGCCCTCGGCGGCCGCGCAGCAGACACTTCCCCTCGCGCTCCCGCTCTGCCCCACCCCCGAGTCGCACGCCGCCATCGGGGCGGCGCACGAGCGGCCCCCCGTGCGCGGTCCCGCTCCCGCACCACCCCCCACCCCCGTCGAACTCTCCGTCCTGCGCGTGTAGAGGCGCCGGCCGACGCCGAGCGCCCGTACCCGGACACCTCCGCGAGAAGCGCTCCGTCGGCCCGAACGCGCCCCTGTGCCACTCCATGTGTCACTCCGCGTAACCGACAGGAGACGTATCCATGGTTCCGCTCGCTCTGCGCGCGGCCGCGTCCTGGCCCGCGCGACGCTGGGGTGCGGCGGCCGCCGCCGCCGTGCTGACCGCGCTCGTCGTGGGAGTGCCCACGGCCGTCATCCCGACCCCGCTGTTCAGCCGCGCCGTCGCCACCCCGTGGTGGGCCTGGCCGACGCTCGCCCTGACCGCGCTCCTCGCGGGGCTGCTGCTGGCGACGTATGTCCGCGCGCCGGCTGCTGCGGCCTCCGCCGCGGAGGCCGCCACCCAGTGGCCCTCCACCCGGCGGTCCTCCACCCGTCTGGGCACGGTCGGTGGGGCGCTGAGCTTCTTCGCCGTCGGCTGCCCCGTCTGCAACAAGCTGGTGCTGCTCGCGCTCGGGACCTCCGGCGCGCTCACCGTCTGGCAGCCGCTGCAACCGGTGCTGGCCCTCGCGTCGTTGACGCTGCTCGCCGTGGCGACGGTACGGCGCTTGGCGGGCGAGGCCGCCTGCCCGGTCGCGCCCGCCGCCTGAGCGCCCACCCCTCCCCTCCTTCCTCAGCCTCCCTCCAGGAGTTCCCCCATGCCTTCCACGAAGCCCCCGTCCAAGCCCGCCCCCAAGTCCTCCTCCTCCGCCTCTTCGGCCTCCTCCTCCCGTTCCCGCAAGGGCCTCGTCATCGGCGCCCTGATCGCCGTCGCCGCGCTGCTGGCCGGATGGCTGTCGCAGTACGTGACCGGCGACGGATCCGCAGGATCGGGCGGGGGCGGCTCCGAGAAGAGCAACACCGCCGTCGACAAGGGCCGGTCCGACAACACGGCCGCCGGAGACCCCGCGCTGATGAAGCTCGCGCGCCGCGACGCCGACGACCCCTTCGCACGCGGAGACGCCGACGCTCCCGTCGTGATGATCGAGTACGCCGACTTCGGCTGCTCGTTCTGCGGCAAATTCGCCCGCGACACGGAACCGGAACTGGTCGACAAGTACGTCGAGAAGGGGCTGCTGCGCATCGAGTGGCGCAACTTCCCCGTCTTCGGCAAGGGCTCCGAACGGGCCGCCCTCGCCAGCTACGCGGCGGGTGAGCAGGGCCGGTTCTGGCAGTTCTACGACGCCGTCTACGCCGACAAGGGCAACGAGAAGAACGACTTCACCGACGCGCACCTGCACGAGATCGCCGAACAGGCGGGCGTCGAGGACCTCGACCGCTTCGACCGCGACCGCGCAGGCGAGGCCGCACGGAAACTGCTCGACAAGGACCGCACCGAGGCGTACTCGCTCGGCGCCAGCGCCACGCCCGCCTTCCTCGTCAACGGACAGCCCATCGCGGGCGCCCAGCCCGACGAAGTGTTCACCGACGCGATCGAGCGTGCCGCGGCGGCGGCGAAGAAGGACGGCGCCGGCACGAAGAACGACACCGGCAAGGGGGCGGAGCGGGACTGATGGACGTCGGATACCTGGCCGCCTTCCTCGGCGGCCTCCTCGCCCTGCTCAGCCCGTGCAGCGCCCTCCTGCTGCCCGCCTTCTTCGCATACTCGATCGACTCGAAGGGCAGGCTGCTCGCCCGCACCGGCATCTTCTACCTGGGCCTCGCCACGACGCTGGTGCCGCTGGGCGCCGCGGGCTCGTACGCGGGACGGCTCTTCTACGGCCACCGCGATCTGCTCGTCTCGACGGGCGGCTGGCTGATCATCGCGCTCGGCGCCGCACAGATCGTGGGGCTCGGCTTCGCCCCGCGCCGCCTCGCGGAGGCCTCGGGCCGCATCCGGCCGACCACAGCCCTGTCCGTCTACGCCCTCGGCGCGGTCTACGGGCTGGCCGGATTCTGCGCCGGGCCGATCCTCGGCAGCGTACTGACGGTCGCCGCCGTGAGCGGCAACCCCGTCTACGGCGGGATGCTGCTGGCCGTGTACGCGCTGGGCATGGCCGTCCCCCTGTTCCTCCTCGCGCTGCTGTGGGACCGCTTCGAACTGGGGCGGCGGCGGTGGCTGCGCGGGCGGGAGATCGCTCTCGGCGGCCGGTTCCGGCTGCACACCACCTCGCTGCTCTCCGGCCTCTTCTTCGTCCTGCTGGGCGCCCTCTTCCTCGCCTTCGACGGGGCGGCCGGACTCCCCGGACTGACCGACGTGGACGGCGCCTTCGCGGCGGAGAACTGGGCCCGGCGGGTGGGAGACGCGGTGCCGGACGCGGTACTGCTCGCCGTGCTGGCCGCGGTGGTGTGCGCCGCGGCGCTCGTCGGCGTCCTGCGCGGACGCCGACAGAACCGGGGCCGCCTGACCCCGGCCCAGGCCCCGGCCCCGGATCCGGACCCGGCCCCGGATCCGACGCCCGGGGCTGCCCCCGGCCCGGGATCGGCTCCCGCCTCGGACCCCGGCCCGGGGTCGGCTTCTCCCTCGGTCCCGGTCCCGGGGTCGGGTTCGGCCTCCGGCCCGGGGGCGGCTGCGAGCTCCGGTTCCGGCCCCGACGAGGGCCCCGCGGACGCGTCCGCCGACGCGGACGTGAACCCGGACACCCGCGCGGGCACCTGACCCCGGGACCCGGGACCCGGAACCCGGAACCCGGAACCCGGGACCCGCGCCCCGAGCTGTGGCTCCGGAGCCCTGGCTCGGGGCAGGCTCCGGGGCCCGGCCCGCGAGGGCTCGGCCTTCGGTGTGTACGTGGGCCCTACCCGGCCGGAGCGGCGGTCGCCCGGTGGGCCCTGCCCGGCTGGGGCGGCGGTCGCCCGCTGCGGTCACCCGGCCGGGGCGGCAGTACCGGCCGGGCCCGCGGGTGCTGCGGATTGCCTGACCGTTATGCGGCTTATGTCCGCATAGTGTGACAGGTATGAGCGAGGAACCCGAGTGGTCCGAGCACCGCGCGGACCCGACACCGCCGTCCCGCGCCCACGGTCGGCACGGCAGCCGGCGCAGCCCCTCCGACCTGTGGCGGGACTTCAAGGACTCGCCGTTCCTCCCGGCGACCGTCCTGGTGCTGATTCTCGCCGCGGGCGCGGGCCTCTTCGCCGGTTCGTACACGTACGCGATGGCGAACCCCACTCCGCACCATGTGCCGGTCGCCGTCGTCGGCAAACCGGACAGCGCGAAGGACCGCAGCGCGTTCGTCGCCGGGATGGAGAAGGCGCTCGGCTCCTCCCTGGAGCTGCGGCACTTCCGTACGCAGCAGAACGCGCGCCATGCCATCGAGGCGCAGCAGGTGTTCGCGGTCATGCGGGTGGAGCGGCCCGAGGGGGTGGAGCTGGACGTCTCCAGTGCGTCGGGAGCCTCCGTCGCACAACTGTTCCAGCAGGCGGGGCCGAAGGTCGGCAAGAAGATCGGCGTCCCCGTCCAGGTGCGCGACCTCAAGCCGCTGAACAAGGGTGACCCGCGCGGCTTGGCGATCTTCTACATCTCGCTGGCCGCCGTGATCATCGGCTTCGTCGGCGCCATCCAGCTCAGCGTCCACGCCCGCCGCCTCAACCCGCCCGAACGCATCGCCTACACCATCGCCTACGCCCTCCTGGGCGGCTTCGTCATCGCCGCCGTCGTCGACTGGGGGCTCGGCGCGCTGGAGCTCCCCTTCGTCCACTCGTGGCTGATCCTGGCCCTGACGATGTTCACCAGCGGCATGGTCTTCACCATGTTCAACACCCTCATCGGCCGCTGGGCCATGCTGCCCACCTGGGGCGTGATGGTGCTGTTGGGCAACCCCTCGTCGGGCGGCGCCGTCTCCTGGCCGCTGCTGCCCTCCGTGCTCGGCGAGATCGGCCGCTGGCTCCCGCCCGGCGCCTCCGTGAACGCCCAGCACACCGCCGTCTACTTCCCCGACCACCGGCTGTTCCAGCCGTACCTGGTGCTCGCCGTCTGGGCCCTGGTCTCCTGCGCCGTCTTCTGGACCTGGCGCCACCGCCACCCCGGCGGCCGCGACCGCACCGCGGCCCACGCCGCCGCCCCGGGCTGAACCGGCGCCCTTCCGCCTTCCGGAGCGGGGCCGGGGACGGGGCCGGGGCCGGGCGGGCGCTCCCGCGCCCGCCCGGCCCCGGCGGTGAGGTGGCTTACCGCGCCTGGTCGGCGGCGGCGACGTCCAGAGTCCAGGTGACGCCGAAGCGGTCGGTGAGCATGCCGAAGCCCGCGCTCCACGCCGAGGCGGCCAGGGGTTCGACGATCGAGGAGCCGGCGGACAGCTTCTCCCAGTACGCCTCGACCTCCTCGAACGTCTCCCCGCGCACCGAGACGAAGAACGGCTGCGTGGTGACCGTGGTGCCGTTCTCCCGGCGGGTCGAGCCCGCCTCGCCGGCCGGACCACCGAAGGGGCCGGGGATGTCATAGGCCATGACGCGGAACCCCTCGGCGGTCTCGACCTGGCCGAAGACCACTCCGTCGGCGCCCGGGAGGTCCTTGTCCATACCGAGATCGCCGTACGTGGCGGAGGTGACCTCGCCACCGAAGACGCTCCGGTAGAACTCCAGGGCCTCGCGGGCCTCGCCGCGGAAGTTGAGGTGGGGGGTCGTCTGGATGCTCACAACTGCTCCTTCTGCACACGGTGTTCGGGCTTGCCCCGACACCGCCGACCCTCGCAGCCGTCCAGGACAGTTTCTGTCCTCGACCGGGGTTACCGTCGAAAAATGGCGACCACCACTTCCCGGCTGCTCCACCTGCTGTCACTGCTGCAGACCCGGCGCGACTGGCCGGGCACCGTGCTGGCCGAGCGACTGGACGTCAGCCACCGCACGGTGCGGCGGGACATCGACCGGCTGCGCGAGATGGGCTACCGCATCCGGACGGCCATGGGCCCGGACGGCGGCTACCGGCTCGACGCCGGCACGGAAGCGCCCCCGCTGCTGTTCGACGACGAGCAGGTGGTCGCCCTGACCGTGGCGCTGCAAGCTGCAGCCGTGACCGGAGCGGGTGTCGAGGACGCGGCCCTGCGGGCGCTTACCACCGTCCGCCAGGTCATGCCCGCACGCCTGCGGCACCGGGCCGACCAGCTCGCCTTCACCGCCGTCCCCCGCCCGGGCGACGGGCCCGCCGCCCCCCTCTCCCCCCACGTGCTCGTCACCCTCTCCGCCGCCGTCCGCGCCCGCGAGGTGCTCCGGTTCGACTACGCCTCCGACCGGCCGGACGGCGACGAACCCGGGCCACCGCGTCGCGTCGAACCCCACCATCTGGTGACGTCCCGCGGCCGCTGGTACCTGGTGGCGTGGGACCTCGGGCGCGGCGACTGGCGCCTCTTCCGCGCCGACCGCATCTCCCCGCGCACCCCCGCAGGGCCGCGCTTCGCGCCACGGGAGATCCCCGGCGGCAGCGCCGAGGCCTACGTCTCGGCGCGCTTCACAGGATCCGACTCCGACCAGGCCGGCACCTGGCCCTGCGTGGGCACCGTCCTCCTGGAGCGGCCCGCCCGCGCCGTCCTTCCGTTCGCCGGCGACGCCCTCGTGGACGACCTCGGCCCCCACCGATGCCGCTGCACCGCCGGATCATGGTCCTGGATCGCGCTGGCCGCCTTCCTCAACCGCTTCGACACCGCCGTCACGGTCATCGGCCCACCGCAACTCACCGAGGCGTTCGCCGCACTCGCGGCCCGCAACACGGCGACGGCAACCGGCGCACCGCCCTCGTGACCGATACGGAAAACGGCCCCGTCGAAGATCTTCGACGGGGCCGTTCGCCCTGTTCAGGGCTGCGGTGGCTGGGGCCGGGGTCGAACCGGCGACCTTCCGCTTTTCAGGCGGACGCTCGTACCAACTGAGCTACCCAGCCACGCATCTCGAAAGATGCGGCGGTCCTGACGGGATTTGAACCCGCGGCCTCCACCTTGACAGGGTGGCGAGCACTCCAAACTGCTCCACAGGACCAAGCGTTCGTGCGAGCTCCAGTCTCGCACAGTGCGACGTGTGCTCCCAACCGGCTTTCACCGGCCTCGCGGGCGCTTCCCACCAGGGGTGACGTCGCCGGAAAAGAGTAACAGACCCGAAGGGTCGCGCCGTACCAACCGCTCCTGGTGGGACCGGGCGGGACAAGGGGCGGGGCAAACAGAAAGCCCCTGGCCGATGCGGAGTGGCCAAGGGCTGTGCGGAGGGTGGTGCGATGGTGCGAATGGTGCCCCCAACGGGATTCGAACCCGAAAGTGTCACCTCGCTGACCTGCGGCTTTGCCGCAGAACAGGATGAATACCTCCGTTTCCATCCCTCTGAATCCGGCTTGGTCCGCCTCGCCTCCGGGTCCGTGCTGGCATGTCCGCACGGACCCGGAGGCGATTGCACTCGCAACGCAAGCAGATCAGGCGTGGCTGTTCCCTGACTCAGGGCAGGGCAGCCTGTCCAGGTCCAGGATGTAGGCCAGCCCGCGGTTACCCAACGACACTGCCCAGCTGAGACAGCAAAGGCCGCTCCCGCGTGTAGCTGTGGGCGTCACCGAAGGATCCGATGCTTGTGGCGATGCCAGAGGCCTCATGTGTTCGGCGAGCTTGGATCTCGGGTACGGGGGAGATTGATCGGTCTTTACAGCACTGGTTTGTTGGAATGGGCGTGGCTGCTCCGCGGCATCCTCAGCTGGTGTTCGCCAGCCGAGGATGCCGCATCACAGTCCGCCGTGCCGCGGCATCGGCCCATGCCTCGGGGACGTCCGCCTTCACCTCGCTCATGAAGGGGCCTCCACCGCACGGCAGTACTGTCGAGCACAAGCGTGCTCAATGCGGGCGGTCGAATCGTCCCTACGGAGAAAGAGAACGAACTCGCAGCCCCCGACCATCCCGTTCTCCTTCGCCAGTACCCGCAGACTGGAGAGCTGGGCCCCACTCGTCGCCCTCTTTAGGGTGATCGGTGTCGGGTGACCCGCGATAGAAAACGTCCTGGTCACGGGAGCCTGTCGCATGCCGAGCTGCCACGTAAGCCAGCTACTGACGATGATGCCGCTGCCGCGCAGGATGTCCTTGTCCACCGTCAGCCGGACCCCGAATACATTGCTGGCGGGGTCGGCGGCCATCGTGTCCGGTTGTGCCGGTTCGCTCTCCTCGATCGGATCGGCCCCGCGCGCGACAAGGTCGATTGAACCACTTTCTGTCATGCCCACCCTGTCGTCCAGCAGGCACTGCTGGAGGCGCCACAGCGTCACGGGGTACCGCTCGCCAACCTTTACGAAAAGGGCTTCCTTCGGTAGAGGGCCCAGCTCGGCCAGCACGGCGACGAATGCCTCTACCGCGTTCGGGTATGGAGTCACGTTCAAGTGGGGCCATTCGGCCAGTGCCCACTTCCCCTCCAGCCGGAGCTGGACGAACCTCTCGTCCCGCCTGAGTGCTTCGGCGACGGCGGGCTTCCGCTTGATCCCAGTCGGTTCGAGCAGGTCCTCGGCCGGGCAGGGCTCGCCAGTGGCTAGCAGATAGAGGTAGGCCGCGTCTCTGCCGCGGGCGCGACGACGTAGCCAAGAGCCCTCGACGCCGGGCACAAGCGGGCTCTTCGAGTGCCCAAGCAACTCCTGCAACGGAACGTCGTCCGGTACACCGGCCGACGCGAAGGTGACCGCCACGTCCTCCCCACGCAGCGGCGCTTCCTCCACTCCAGATCGCAGCAGAACCTCCAAGGCGGTCGGATTGCGCGTCCACCAGCCGTGCAGGCGACCAGCCCACGTCAACGGAGGCTCAGCCCCAACAGCCTGGACAAGAAGCCCCACACCAACGTGTTCGCGCACACCCAGCGCCGCTGCCAGTTCGGACTCAGGTACCGCCGGACTCACGGTGAGAGCCATGAGCTGATCACGCCAGTCATCGCCGAAGGCGTCGGCGTAAAAGCAGAGTTGCTCCTGCGCCATCACGAGCAACTGACGGACCCTCTCACCGCTCATCTCATGGCGCTGTCCGATACTCCCGAGGGTTTCGCCACGGGCACGGTCCTCGATCACGCGACGCGACCGGAGGGGGAGGAGACACCAAGCGGCGCTAAGCCAGTCGTCGTCGACTCCGGTCATCGCACCATCCCCGTCAGCCATCGGTGACATGCGCGCTGGTCAGGCCGAGCCGGTGCACGATCCGCTCGTTGGTCGCCTTCTGCTTCGGGGTGATCTTCCGAACGAAGGAATCCACCGTGCAGATGACCCAGGGCAGCGCGTCGCCATCAGCCTGTGCCGCGATGGCCGCCCATGCCAGGTGCTTGAAGTCGCGCATCGGGGCCCAGGCGAAGCGCTGCTCCGTCTCCTCGTCGTCCTCGTGGCGAATCCTCACGCGGAGCGGCTTGATGGCGAGGGTCTCAAGGTCGACTTCCCAGCCGGGACCGAGAGCCCGCACGACAAGCTCGCTGACCGGGGTGGAGGGGGTGGTCACGAGCGGGGCCCACTTCCCCACCCCGTACGTGGCCCGGATGTACTCCTTCATGGGCCTGTCCTTGAGCCACGGCCGAATGTTCTCGGTCTTCCCGATAAACGGCAGAAGCCGTCCTCCGATCGCCGGATCGGACGTCCACTCCACGTAATGACGGGTGCGGTCGGCATCCGGCAGGTAGATCCAGTTAAGGTCGGCCATCCTCTTGTAGAGGAGGCGCACGACTTCTTCCTCCAGGTCCTTGGGGATCGCGTACTTGCTCATTCGATTCCTCTCGTCAAAGGGAACTGCAGGCGGACCTCGTCCGCCTTGGTCTCAAGGTCTGCCGCGTCCTGAATCCAGTGGTCCATTAGGGACCCGACGGTCGCGTCACTGAACTGGATTCGGGAGGCGTGCGGCATACGTACACGTAGGTGCTCGCTCTCCTGAGCGTCCTGAGCCTCCAGCGATCGTCGAAGTTCCAGGGTCGCCGCTACCCTGCGGATGTCGGTCACGAAGTCGAGGACACGCAGCGCGACCTTGCCGAGGCTCAGCCGAAGCCCACGTCCGAGTTGCTGGACGAAGATTCGCCGGCTGTGCGTGACCCGCAAGAACGCGATGAGATTGACGTCCGGGACGTCGACTCCTTCGTTGAAGACGTCGACGCACGTGATCACTGGTACCCGGCCGAGCCGGAACTCGTTGAGCAGGACTTGGCGCCGCTGCCGCGGGAGTGCGCTGTGGAGGAAGGACGCGTTGCACCACGCCGAGTCGGAGGCGGCGAACAACCGGGCCATGTGCTCTGCGTGTTCGATGGTCTGACAGAAGACGATGGCCCTTGGATCGACCGTCGTTCGCCAGGCCTCGCGAAAGTGCTCGACGATCTCCTCGTCGCGTTGCGGCAGGAACAAGGACTTGTTGAGGTCCTTGATCGACTGGTCGTGCACGCTGGCGTCCCTGACCGCGTCCCAGTCGACATTGTCGACGTACAGCCGGTAGTCGATGGCGGAGAGGTAGCCGGCGGCCATGCCTTCCGCGATACCCATCTTGAAGCTCGGGTACCCGAAGCGGGAAGTGATGTCAAACTTGTCGCCACGCCAGGGCGTCGCCGTCACTCCGAACTGCTCTGCATCTCCACACAGATCGAGCAATTCCGCAAACCTGCCGGTCTCGGCCACGTGATGGGTCTCGTCAATCATGACCAAGTCCGGCCGGTAGCCCAGACGTACGGCACCCAGAACGGACTCAACTGTTCCGACGACGACTCCGTCGAGACTTTCGGGTCGACGTTCTCCAGTGAGTAGGCGCGTGGGGACGGACTTGGGGATGTGCCGCCACATCGCCTTCTCGAGCTGCGCGACGAGCTCCTTCATGTGCGCCACGACGAGGATCCTCGCGTTCGGATCGGTTCTGAGGCGACGGCTGATGATCTCCCCACCCGCCACCGTCTTACCGAGCCCCGTCGCGAGTACGAGCAGGGCGGTGCCGTTCGCGTCGAGGTCGCGGATCACCGCCTCCACCGCCTCCGCCTGGTAGGGGCGCAACGCGTATTTCGCGGGGACGGTTTCGGGCATCTGGTCACCGATGGATCCCAGAGTCGCGCCATGCCAGAGCGTGATCGGAACGCCGACACCGTTGAGCGCCGCGATGCGAGCCGCCGCCGCCCCGTTGATGTCGGTGTTGGTCACCAGGACAGCCTTGTCGGCGCGGTAGCGCGCGTGGGCCCTCTCCAAGTCGTCCACGCCGCTGCGGTCGATCTTCCCGCCCGCCTTCCACTTGCACTGGAAGACCCACTGCTCTCGACCGCGCACGGCCAATAGGTCCGCGCCGTGGTCGCCCGCGCCGTCGATGACGCGCACGTCGTTGAAGCCGAGGTGCCAGAGGGCCCGCTCGGTGGCGTGCGTGAGCCCTGCGGGGCCTCCCCTCAGCAGTTCCTCCGCCGCGAGGAAGACGGCGCTCACTTCTCCTCCGTCAGGTCGTCGGCCAACAGGCGGATACTCAGCCTTGTACGAAGCAGCTGATTCGGGAGGCTGGCCCCCGCGAAGGTCGCCTGGGTGGCCACGTCGGAGAGGTAGCCGACCGTGCGGGCCAGGCTGAGTCGACGCGCGGAAGCGGAGGCGACGCCCTCATACACCCCTTGGAAGACACGGTTGTCCATGAACGCCGACGGCAGCGACTCGACGAGACGGACCAGGAACAGTGCCGGCACATGCAGCAGGAACTCACCGCTGGTACCGAGGTCGATGGTACGGGTCACCTTGCCATTGGCGATCATGGCGTGCTCGGTCGCCGTGAGTTCGTCCGGCGAGAGGAAGTGATACGCCTTCTCCGCCTCGCCGGTACGGTCCAGCTCCGACACCATGCGGTGACGGATCTCGGCCAGAAGTTCCTGCGCCTCGGCGCTGATCAACTGGGCGTCCAGAGCGGTGGCGGGCAGAGACTCGACACGGATCGCCGCGATGAGTTCGGAGTGGCTCCACTCCGTCTCCGCCCGCACCCTGAGCAGCACGGCGATCTCGGCGAGCAGGAGGTCCGCCGGATCAGCGCCGAACTTCTGGAAGATCGGGTGCTCGAGGTCGAGGAACGCCACGAGGCTGTTGCCGGCACGCTGATCGAGCAGGATGGGGGTGCGATGCAGGTTCTCGTCGGTAAGGCCACCCGTCGTCAGTTGACGCGTCTCGACCTCGACGAATCCGACACGCGGGTGACCGAAGGAGCGGCTGAGCGTCGGGTAAGTGGTGGAGTTCTCCATGAAGCGCGTGATGCGCTCCTGCCTGGTCTCCGGACGCTGCGTCGAGGCTGACACGGAGGAATTGGACAGGCCGCCGTCCTTCGGCGGCCCGTCCTCAGTGTCGCGCTTCGCCCCGCCTGTCTCGTCGTTCGCGGGAAGGGTCGGCTCGGAGGTGTCCGCTCCATTGAAGCCGAGCGCTTCCATCACAGCTGTCTCGTCCGGCTTCCCTGGGGTGGCGGCGGCCGCCTTGGCGTTCTTGCCCCTGCTCTTGGCCGCCTCGTGATCCTCGACCGCCTGCCACCAGCGCTCATCGGTCTGGTAGTGGGGGTTACCCCGGTGAAACTCCTGTCCCCACCGGCGGGTGTCGTCATGGATCGGCTTACGTCCGTCACCCGGGACCAGGTATCGGAGGCCGGCGTCGTTGCGGCGGAACGCCTTGAAGAGGAGCGCGAGCGGGCTGGTGTTCTCCTCGTAGCCCATGTCCGCCGCACGCCTCGGTAGCAGCGGAGCGACCCCTCTCACGATTTCGACCGCCGAGCGCCAACTCCGGTCGCCGTACTCGAAGGCGTCCTTCTGGTAGGTGACCGGAACATGATCGAGGTGGATCTCTCCGATGATGCGGCCACCCTGATGGGCGAGGTCCACCGGATACTCCGGCTCCTCATTGCCCGCTGCCCCGTCAGGGTTACGCCAGGTGAACAGCTGCTTGTCCCAGCGCAGGATCTTGCGTCCGTTCCGCAGGAAGTCGATCCCGTAGTCGTTCTTATGCATGTACCGCTGAATGCCGAGCCATCCGTGCACACGGCGCTCGCGAGCGGTGAGTCGGCTACTCCCGCAGTCTTCGCAGGCGTCGCGATCGGTGAGCTGCCACTGTCCGCAGTCACCGCAGGCGAGACCGTTTTCCAGCCTCTGGTCGATCTCGATGTATGCGGGGATGCGCTCCTTGTTGTTGTAGAGAACCGAGCGGTCGTCTCCCCAGCGGCAATGGCGCACGGGCTTCACCTGGAAGCCGCCGACCCACAGCTCGAACGGACGCTCCAGGAGCAGCCAGGAGTAGACCTGCCCCAAGATGTTGCGCAGAGCCGGGCCGTTCTTTCGTAGCCAGCCAGCGCGCGTCGGATGCAGGCGGTTGATGACGATGCGGGTGCCGTGTTCGTTGGGGTCAGCCTTCGGCTCGGTGATGTCCTCCGCCTCGAAGTCGTCTCCGATGCGGTCCAGGTCGATCTCCACACCGATCCACTCGCTGTCGCCCTGCCGCGTCGACAGGACGCGCGTGCGCTTCCCGAGCCGGGCTGTCGAGACGTTGAATCCCATGCCGAAGAGACCGAGCTTGTCGTGCATGTCGTTGCCCGACCAGCCGGCCCTTACCGCCCGTTCCAGCCGGTCGTACGTCATGCCTCGCCCCGTGTCAGTGATGACGAGCTGCCCCTGAGCCGAGTCGGGAAGCTCGACGCTGACCCGGTACCCGCCCGCCCAGGGGGTCCCGGAGCGATGGATCTCGGTGAAGTCGTCGAAGGCGTTGTCGATCAACTCCGCGATGCACTGCCACTCGTCGAACTCAATCTCACCCAGCATGCGCAGCACGCGTGCGGAAGGAGTGATCTTCATGGGTGGATGGACCCCCTGTCCTCGTCTCGCGTGGGCACGCCGAAGAGAGCCCTACCGCAGGCCGCGTTTCGACGCGCGGCCCGGGGCGAGCCGTACGCGTGATGAAGAGAATAGAGGGTTGCACTGACAACGCGCGCCAGGTTTCGCTCCACTACACCTACGTGAGAGAGCGAGGACGCTCTCCGCGATGCGATGGAAGGATCATCGCAAGCGCACCCGCACCGCGGTTCAGCGGAGCCGGGAGCGGACGTCGACGACGTCCTACAGACTCATCCGTGCTACGTAGGCCCGTTGCGGGCACCTGTAGAGCCCTATGGGTGCGTCGAACTGTCTTTCGGGCTGCTGACCGAGGCTGGCATCAGCATTGGGAGGGGACCTGATCGCGTTCAGCGACGGAGATAAGCGCATCGTCCTCTGCTGCGCGTCAGACGCGATCAACGGCCTCTCACCTTCTGGGTCATGGGACGGTGTGGCCGTCCTGTCCCGCAAAGCCACGAACGGCCGCGGCGACTCGACGCGCCGCTCGCAAAGGATCTTCGTGCTCCCAAATTCTGATCACCCGCCATCCCGCGTCCGCCAGAAGCCGATCGGTCTGAGCGTCCCTGGCCCGATTCCCGTCGATTTTCGCGCGCCAGAAGTCGCTGTTGGTTCGGGCGGGTCGACAATGGTCCGGGCAGCCGTGCCAGAAGCACCCGTCGACGAAGACGGCGACTCGCGCCCGACTGAAGACCAGGTCGGCGGTTCGCCTCACGCCGGGCAGCGGTCGAGTGGACACGTGGTAGCGCAGGCCCTCCTGGTGCAGCAACGAGCGGATCCGAAGTTCAGGCGCCGTGTCTCGGCCCCGGTTCCCGCGCATCACCGACCGTGTGGCCGACGACGACGCCCATGAGTCTTCGGGGACGGGCCGCTTACCGACCATGCCCCGGTCCTTCGCGATCTTCCATGCCTGGTCTAGGTTCGCCGCTCGCGTCGAGTGCTCGACCTCACCGACATAGAGAGCAGGCGATCGGCCACTCTCCGACCAGCGGAGATAGGCTCGGATACGGCGAGTGCTGGGCAACACCTTCAACGTGATCGAGCCCAGCGCGTACTCCCCATCCTCGCGCTTGACGTAACGCTCCTCGCGGCTTCCCGCGGCACGATCTTGCTCAGCGCTGATTGCCTTCCTGGTCCGCCCCTTACGGCCTCGCCATGCCCTCTCGGGCGGCGGCTTGTCCTTCCAGCCCTCTTGACGGGACGCGTTGGCGTCGTTCACGAACGCCGCTCAGCGTCATCGAGGGCCTTCGCGACGGCGCTGGTGAAGATCTCGCCCAGCTTCACGGGAACGGCGTTTCCAAGCTGCCGCATACGCTCACCGCGCGGCCCCGCCATGCTCCAGCCGTCAGCGAATGTCATGACCCTGGCGGTCTCGCGCACCGTCATGTACCGATGCTCTGGGCGCCTCTGCCCGGTCTCCTCATCGACGACCAGGTTGTCGAGCTGCATGACCGACTCCCCGCCAGGCACACCATGCACCCCAGCCTTGACCGTTTTGGCCGGCCGGTCGAGTTCGTTGGGCGTGTGCCCGTGATAGATCCGGGCTCCCGGCCATCCGATGTGATCGGGCACGCCTTGCTGCTCCGTCGTCTTGTCCAGCATTCGGGTGTCGATCTTGGGAAGTCCCAATACCGCGTCCCGGAGGGTGAGCCACGGTTCTAGCTCGTCATCACCACTCTCGAACGTCAGCTGCTCGTTCTCGTAACGCGACGTCACCAGGTCGATGACGCGTTGCGGGATCTTGGCGCCCTTCTCCTTGTGCCGGCGCCAGTAGGAGCCACCGAGGATCGTCCGCGTGAGGGCCGCACGGGAGTGCGTGTGCGCCACAGCGCGCTCGACCAGATCCGAGTCCACGCCTAGGTCGGCGCGAAAGGCCAGGAGGATCACTCGGTTGCGGATCTGGGGCACCCCGTAGTCGGCGGCGTTCACCTCATGTTGGGTGACCTTGTACGTCTCCGCCGGATCCGTGTCCTTCGCCTCGATCCGCTCACGCAACGCACGGTCGTGCTCCTGCCACGTGGCGCCGTACCGGCGCCGCACGAACGGCAGAGTGAGCTCACGCTGGATGTAGTCGAAGTATGGCTTGAAGGACGGACGGAGAAGTCCCCGGACGTTCTCACAGATGACGGCCTTGGGTCGGATCTCGCGAACCGCCCGGAACATCTCCGGGAACATGTTCCGGGCGTCCTCGTCGCCCTTCGCGACCCCGCCAAGGCTGAACGGCTGGCACGGGGGTCCGCCAGCCAAGAGATCGACCTTCCGCTCCCGGAGAAAGGTCATGTCCAACCGTCGGACGTCTCCAGTGACCAACGGAGGGTAGAGAGGGCGCTCTCCCGCGTCAGCGACCCAGGAGCCCCGCTCGCGTTGCTCATCGAGCCCATCCAGCCACTTGGCCAGCACGTCAGGCGCGGTGCCCTCGGGGAACGTGTCGAAGTGGTTCCCCTCAAGTGTCTCGCACGCCCTCTTGGCGGACTCGTTGAGCAGCAGGTGACGGAACCCGGTCTTCGCGCTGGCCTGGACCAGCCCGCCTCCGCCAGCGAAGAGCTCTACCGACGTTCGTTCCATGGTCTACCCACTCCCTGCAGTTCAATGCAACGGAAACCATACCGCGGAGTAGTGGCAGTAGTTATCGATAGGTCAGAAGAAACATCTGTGATGTCGTAGCCTCCACACCGGTATCACCGAACGAATCACGAGTTGGGCGGCGGGGGTCATGGCAGCGACAGCGGGGCGCTCGGGAAGCGCAACGTTCCACCGGAGCTTCACCCTCAGCATCACGAAGGCGCTTGGCGATCAGCTCGCGACGGATCTCGCCACGCTGGCTAGAGCCCCGCTGAGCGACGCGAGCATCGGCCAGCTGCTGGAGCGCCCTGGCGTCTACCAGCTCTACCTGCACGACGACTTCGTCTATGTAGGCAAAGCCGACAAGTCCCTTCCCGTGAGACTTCGACAGCACCTCAAGAAGATCTCGGGCCGCCGCGGAATCGTGCCGAGCGACATGACCTTCTCGTGCCTGTACGTAGCGGAGGACTTCTCGGCCCTGGCGCCGGAACAGCTGCTCATCAACCACCACAAGGATCTGGGTGAGATCCCGTGGAACAACAACGGCTTCGGCAACAGGGATCCCGGTCGGCAGCGAGACCACACCGTTCTCAAGCCCAACCACTTCGACGTGCTGTATCCGATCGATCTCGCGCGGCCGGCCGAGGGCCTCACGGCCGGCGAGACAAACGTCCTGGACCTGCTGGAAGCGCTCAAGGCATCGCTTCCTTACAACATCCGGTACGCGAAGTCGGGTGATCTGAGGAGTGCCAACCTGGTCATCCCGGATGTGCAGCTTTCGGTCGACGATCTCCTCAAGAGGATCTCAGAAGCGGCCTCAAGCGGTTGGCAGATCACGGCGCTTGGGGGTTACATCGTCATGTACGAGGAGGGCCCCGCCGAATACGCGAGCGCCTCGCGGTATTACCGCGGTGGGCAGGCGATCGACAGCGTCCCGCTCTCCGCCTCGGAGGATGAGACGGCGGTGGACAGCGGTTCCCCCGCCCGGGGCGCTCCCTGACAAGCCCTGCGTTTCACAGCACGGCGGCTACAGCGACGGCGGCGCGGAAGGCGGCCCCTCGGGTGCCGTGACCGCGTCGTGTGCCGCATGGGACCGCGTCACGTCAGAGTAAGGACGGTTCGGCGCTCGGTCTCGGCGGGTCTGGCAGCGTGCGGCGTAGGCAGGCTCGCGATAGCGTCGCGCGAATGGGCCCCGGACGGCTTCCTACGGCAGTTCTGTGAGGGTCACGCGCTCCTCGGTGCCGTTCTCGATCCCGGGGGAGGCCGGCGGAGGCGCGGTAGGGGTCCGTACACGGAAGCTAGCTTGCTCGGTGCTAAGACCCTGGGACTCGTGGCCGGTGATCACGCGTCCGAGGGTAAGGCCGCCCTGCGGGAGGTCGTCGGGGTCGCCGCGTTCGAAGACGTGACGGTGGCCGTCGGATCAGCAGGGGTCTCGCGCGGGAGCGGACGGAGCTCACTGGTCAGGAACCGCATCAGTCATGTGCTGACGTGTGAGCAATGAAGCCTCTGAAAGGCTGATTGCCGCCAGCGATGGTCTTTGCTGGCGCAAAGGAGTGGGGATGTCCCTGACGTCATACTGTCAGGGGCATCCCCATGACAGTGGCTGGGCCGGGATCGAACTGGCGACCTACCGCTTTTCAAATGATCGCTCGTATCGACTGGCCACCCAACCGCGTGCTTCACCGAAGTGATCCGCAAGCCGTCCAGGGTGGTGAGCACTCCAAACCGCTCCACCCCATCAGGCTTACGCATGCAAACAAGTTCGCATGCGTAACGTTCTGCGTGCCCCCAACGGGATTCGAACCCGTGCTACCGCCTTGAAAGGGCGGCGTCCTGGGCCACTAGACGATGAGGGCGAGTGGCTTCGCCAAGCGCCTGAACAGCGCCATGGCAGGCTCCGGCAGCATATGGGATGCGTGGACGGTTCGCCAAAACATATGCGAGCGGCACAGGGGCCACCGCCGCACCGCAGCTCAGCGGCCGGTCGCGGGACTGTTGCCGGTCGGCTTGGACGACGGCGACGGCGGCGACACCCCCGACGACCGCGACGACGGTGACGAGGGCGACGGCGACGAAGGTGACGTGGACGACGGAGACGGCGAGAGGGGCGGGGACGGGGGTGCGCCCGGCTTCACCTCTTCGGGAAGGTGGCGGGAGACCTCGGCCTTGGACAGGCCGAGACCGCCCAGGGTGATCGCGTCCCACGCCTGGAGCCGGTCGGTGTCCCTGTCCAGGTAGAGGACGGACGCCTGCACCTTGTCGGGCTCGTCCCCCTCGACGGCGCGCAGTCCGCTGCCGCCGGTCGAGCCCTGGGTCATCAGCCGGGTGTCGTGCGGCAGTACCCGGGTCTTCCGGTTGTGCGTGTGCCCGGCGAGCGCGAGCGGGACGAGCCCGTCGGTCTGCTCGGCCAGTACCGGGTTGTGTCCGACGGCGATGTCGACCGGGGTGCCGGCCGCCCGCTGGGCCCGCAGCGAGGCGGCCAGTCTGCGGCCCCGGTCCCGTTCGGCGGGGTCGCCCTCGGGTGCGACGGAGCGGTCCGGGGTGAACTGCGGATCGCCCCAGCCGGCGAGGCGCAGGCCCGCCACGTTCACCGGCGTCCCCGAGTCGAGCACGTGGACCTGGGCGCCGTCCTTGCCGGCCAGTTCCTCGACGGCCTTCTGCGTGGCGGCGGAGTCGTGGTTGCCGCGTACCCACACGTAGGGGGCTCCGAGGCCGGTGATCGGATCGAGGAAACCGTTCTCGGCGGCCGTGCCGTGGTCCATGGTGTCGCCGCTGTCGATGATCACGTCGATGTCGTACTGCTCGACCAGGGAGCGGACGATGTGCCAGGCGGCCGGGTTGAGGTGGATGTCGGAGACGTGCAGCACCCGCGTCGTCGAGGGGTCGGGCTGGTACGCGGGCAGGGTGGACGTCGCGTCGTAGAGCTTGGTGACGTTCGTCACCAGGCGGGCCAACTCCTTCTGGTAGACGTCGAACTCGGTCGCGATGCTGCGCGCGTTGCCCACCACCTGCGGCGCGCTCGCCAGCAGCCCGGAGAACCGCGGCTCCAGCACCGACTTCGGGTTCCACGTCGCCGCCGCCGTCCCGGCCGAGGCGACCAGCAGGGCGAGGGAGAGTCCGCCCGCGCGCAGCGCCGTGCCCGGACGGCGGTAGACGGCCAGCGCGAGCGCGCACGAGCCGGTCAGTACCGCGACGGCCGAGCGCAGCCCGAGGTCGAGCGCCCCCGCCTGGACGTCCTGGCCGATCTCGTCGTCCAGTCCCTCGATCCGCTCCGGGTGGTTGATGAGGGCCGCGGAGCGCTCCGGGTCGAGCTGGTCGACGTCCACGTCCAGCCGCAGTGGCGCGGTATGGCTGCGCAGCTCCAGCGCGCCCAGCGGTGAGACGTTCACCTTGGTGCCCCCGGTGAGGGAGGGCCGCAGCGTCATCGTCGTGTCGACGGGGCCGACCGGCGTGCGGACGTTCCCGACGACCAGGAGCCCCAGCCAGCCACCGAGCAGTGTCACGACGACGAGGCCCGCGGCGCGCCGGTACGGGTGCGTTCGCGTGCGCCGGTGCTCCGCGGGCGGGGGCACGCGCGGGGTCGAGCGTGGGGACGGGTGGCGGTGACGGGCGAGGCGGGCGTTCAGGTGGGCGGCGAGCTGTCTGTACAAGCCCGCCGCGGCACGCAACGGCTTGGTGGCAACGCTGGCCATGTCGGCCGGTATGCCCCTTGTGGGGGGTGCGTATGCCGTTCCGGCCGCCGGTGCCGCGTGCGGGTGCCCGCCGAGGGAGGGCACCCGCGTCCACTGGGGGGAGCGCGGGGAAGTCCACCCGGGGGAGGGCGTCGGCGGGCCGGCTGGCCGACAATGGGGGCGTGCTGGAGATGACGCGTGAGGAGTTCGAAGAGCTGGTCGCCGAGGCGCTCGACCGGATACCGCCCGAGTTGACCCGGCTCATGGACAACGTCGCGGTGTTCGTCGAGGACGAGCCCCCGGCGGACGACCCCGAGCTGCTCGGGCTGTACGAGGGCACGCCGCTGACCGAGCGCGGCGAGTGGTACGCGGGCGTCCTGCCCGACCGCATCACGGTCTACCGGGGGCCCACCCTGCGGATGGTCGAACGCGAGGACGGAGGGGGCCGGGAGGGCGTCGTGGAGGAGGTCGAGATCACCGTCGTACACGAGATCGCCCACCACTTCGGTATCGACGACGAGAGGCTGCACGCACTGGGATACGGGTGACGTCGCGGAGTGCGCGGAGTGCGCGGGATTACGGGGGCGTGGGGGAGTCGCTGGGCCCTGGTTTATCCGGGGGCGCGGGTGGCCGGGCACGCGCCGGGCGGGGCGTGTGAGCGCCGGATGGCGCGCCGCGTGCGCTTCGGCGTGTGCGCGGTGAGGCGTGACCTGTTGGGGTGACGGGCAGTTGAGCACGGCACCCGCCGAAACCCCCGCGCAGGAGGTCCCACCGTGCGCCGATCCCGTCCCGCTGCCCGTACCGGCCATACCGCTTCCCCCACGGGTACGGGCGGTGCACACTCCACAGGCCGCGCCGCCCGCTCCACGACGGTCGGCGCGCTCATGCTCGCGGCGGTCTCCACGCTCAGCGGCTGCATGACGGTGCAGGGCGCCGACGACGTGGGCGAGGGCGGTACGACCCCCGTGGGGAGCCGCTCCGACGACCACGGCGGCGCGACCGAACCGGAGGGCGGTCTCGACGGCGCCGGCTACCGCAAGGGCCGCGTGGCCGGGGACGACCGTGAGGCCGGTGGCCGGGACGGGGACCACGGGCGGTCCACGGGCGGTCGGCACGGCAAGCAGGACGAGGGCGGCGAGCGCGGCAAGGACGACGACGCCGGGCGTTCCGCCGACGCGGGCGGCGCGCACAGTGGTGGCGCGGGCGGCGACGACGCCTCCGGCGGTGACTCCGGCTCCTCCGGCGGTGACCGCAACCACCCCCGCCCCCAGCCGACCGGTGGCACGGGCGGTTCGGGAGGCTCAGGGGGCGGGCCGGGCGGTGACGATCCGGGCTCTCCGACGACCTCGCCCAGCCCCACCCCGAGCAAGCCCGATCCGGAACCGTCGCCGACCCGGACGACGGCCTCCCCCAGCGGCTCCGACACCTACTCCCGCCAGATCCGGCCCCACCTCGCCTGAGCGCTGTTCGGGCCTGCCCGGCGTGCTTCGGGGCGGGCCCCGTGACACTCGTCACCGAGTGGGATGGCCCCCGCCACGGCGGGGTGCCCGCCGCGGGGGCGCCGGTCACCGCGGGGGTGCCGGTCACCGCGGGGGTGCCGGTCACCGCGGGGGTGCCGGTCACCGCGTGGCCGGGCAGCCAGACCCCGTTTGCGTCGCGGCGTATCGGCCGCGTATGCTGGTAGATCGTTTGATCCCATTTGCCCGGCGCCATCTCGCAGCGCGCCGTGTGGCGCGTTCTCTCCCTGCCGTGGCTGACCGCATCGAGGCGGTTCCTTGCGAATTCACGGAGTTATGGGCGCGTGCCAGTGACTCCGGAAGGTTCTCATTTCGCATGTCTGTAACCACCCATGACGCCGTCGAGCCCGCCCACGCGGACGACGCGGCGGAAGGCACCGTAGAGACGGCCGTGACCGTGGAAACGGCCACCGGGACCGTCGAAGCGACCGAGACCGAGTCCGCTGAAGCGGCGGTCGCGGTCGCGGAAGCGGTGACCGCGACCGCGGAGACGTCGGTGACCGACGCCGCGGAGGCGGAGGAGGCGGCGGCCGAGCCCACGCCCACGTTCGCCGACCTCGGGCTGCCCGAGGCCGTCGTCCGCAAGCTCGCCCAGAACGGTGTGACCGCGCCGTTCCCGATCCAGGCCGCCACCATCCCGGACGCGCTCGCCGGCATGGACGTGCTGGGCCGGGGCCGTACCGGCTCGGGCAAGACCCTCTCCTTCGGGCTGCCGCTGCTGGCCCGCCTGACGGGCGGCCGTACGGAGCGCAAGCGCCCCCGCGGCGTCATCCTCACGCCGACCCGCGAGCTGGCGATGCAGGTCTCCGACGCGCTCCAGCCGTACGGCGACACGCTCGGCCTCAGGCTGAAGGTGGTGTGCGGTGGCACGTCGATGGCCAACCAGATCTCCGCGCTGGAGCGGGGCGTCGACATCCTCGTCGCCACGCCCGGTCGGCTGCGCGACCTGATCAACCGCGGGTCCTGCTCCCTGGACGACGTCAAGACGGCCATCCTCGACGAGGCCGACCAGATGGCCGACCTGGGCTTCCTGCCCGAGGTGACCGAGATCCTCGACCTCGTCCCCGAGGGCGGCCAGCGGATGCTGTTCTCCGCCACCATGGAGAAGGAGATCGACTCCCTGGTGCGGCGCTACCTCGTCGACCCCGTCTCCCACGAGGTGGACGCGGCGCAGGGCGCGGTGACGACGATGACGCACCACGTGCTCATCGTGAAGCCGCGCGACAAGGCGCCGGTGACGGCCGCCATCGCCGGCCGCAAGGGCCGCACGATCGTCTTCGTCCGTACGCAGCTCGGCGCCGACCGGGTGGCCGAACAGCTGTGTGAGTCCGGGGTGCGCGCCGACGCGCTGCACGGCGGCATGACGCAGGGCGCCCGCACCCGCACGCTGGCGGACTTCAAGGACGGCAAGGTCAACACGCTCGTCGCCACGGACGTCGCGGCCCGCGGTATCCACGTCGACGGCATCGACCTCGTCCTCAACGTCGACCCCGCGGGCGACCACAAGGACTACCTGCACCGCTCGGGCCGTACCGCGCGGGCCGGCGAGTCCGGGACCGTCGTCTCCCTGGCCCTGCCCCACCAGCGCCGGCAGATCTTCCGGCTCATGGAGGACGCCGGGGTGGACGCCTCCCGGCACCTCATCGGCCGGGGTGACGTCTTCGATGAGGAAGTGGCCCGCATCGTCGGCGCCCGCTCCCTCACCGAGGTGCAGGCCGAGTCGGCCGTCAACACCGCCCGCCAGGCCGAGCGGGAGGCCAGGAAGCTCAACCGCCAGCTGGAGAAGGCCCAGCAGCGCGCGGCCGAGCTGCGCGAGGAGGCCACGCTGCTGATCGCGCGGGCCGCCCGCGAGCGTGGTGAGGACGCGGACGCCGCCGTCGCGGCCGCCGCGGAGGTGGAGGCCGAGCAGGCCGCCGAAGAGGCGCGTGCGGAGGCCGCCCGCCAGGCGAAGGCCGAGGCGGAGCGCCGCGAGCGGGAGCGCGCCGAGCGCGACCGCGACCGTGGCGAGCGCGGCGGCCGCCCGTCCTACGACCGCAAGAACCGCGACCGGGACCGCGGTGACCGCTCGTACGGCAACCGCGACCGTGGCGACCGTTCCTACGGCCGCGACGGCGACCGCGACCGCGGCGACCGGCGTTCCTCCGACCGCGGTACCGACCGGGGCGGTTTCCGTCGCGACCGTGACCGCGACAGGGGCCGCGACGAGCGCCCATACGGCAACGGCAACGGCAACCGCGACCGCGACCGGGACCGTCGGGACGGTGGCAGGGACAGCGGTGACGGCGGCGCCCGCGGCGGTTACCGCCGCGACGGTGGCGACCGCGCCTTCCGCCGTGACGGCTTCCGCGGCGGCGACCGCCCCTACCGCCGTGACAGCCGCGACGAGCGCCGGCCGCACGGCCGCAGCGGCGACAGCCGCTCCACGTCCCACGGCCCGGGCCGTGGCGGCCCGCGCACCCCGGACCGCCGCGCCGACAAGCCGCGCTGGAAGCGCAACAGCTGACGGCTCGTGACCAGCTGACGTCTGCCACACGCACGTTCGAGCGCGGTCCGAGGGCACGCAACGGGGAATGCCTTCGAACCGCGCCGGACGGCCGGGCTATGCTGCTCGGTGCGGGCCGTTAGCTCAATTGGCAGAGCAGTGGACTTTTAATCCATTGGTTGTGGGTTCGAGTCCCACACGGCCTACCGCGAGCGGGGCGGGCTTAGTCCCCTGACCTGCGACGAAGCGCCCGGACCGGGAGACCGGTCCGGGCGCTTCGTCGTTTCGGGGTGCTCGGCGCGGCTCGGCTTCGTCGGCCATGACCCCCTCGGTCTCGGCCAGTTGGACACGTCAGACGAAGAAGGCGTTCATTCCGGGCACGTCGGAGAGGTAGGTCTCGATGGCCGCGATCTTTCCGTCGCGGAGCCGGCAGACCGTGGCCAGGTACTCGTCCAGTACGGCGTCCTCCCGGCGCGCGGTGTTGTGCAGGGAGAGCGCCATGTTCTCTCCGCTGACCAGGATGTGCAGCAGCTCGAAGTCGAGACCGTACGAGGCGATCAGCTGAGCGCGCTCCACCACCGCGTCGGCGCCGTCGACTGTTCCGGAGATGGCGTTGTCGCCGGGCAGGGTCCAGGTGGCGTCGTCGTGCAGCAGGGCCCGGATGCCGTCCCAGTCACCTGAGACGAGGGCTTGGTGGAAGCTGCGCCCGAGGGCGAGGGGGGCTTCGTTGGTGGACATGGCATTCCTTTCACAGCACACACAGCACTCAGCACACACAGCACTCAGCACTCAGCACTCAGCACGCGAGCACTAAAGCGGTGGTCTCCGCTTTAGTGCGACTGTAGGCACGCCGCCAGTTAAGGCGCAACTCTTTGCTTTAGAGTGGAGGGGTGAACGCTGACGCATCGACGAAGCGACCCGGCGGCCGCAGCGCCCGCGTCCGCTCCGCCGTACACGACGCCGCGGTCGCACTGGTGGGCGAGCGCGGCGCCGACCACGTGACCCTGCCCGCCGTGGCCGAGCGCGCGGGGGTCAACTCCAGCACGCTCTACCGGCGCTGGGGCACGCTCGCGGCGCTCCTGGCCGACGTCGCCCGAGACCGCGGCGATGCGAGTGCGCCCCCGCTCGTCGGCGACCTGCGCGCCGACCTGGAGAACCAGGCCGTCTGGACACTGGCGGAACTCTCCCGGCCCGGTGGCATCGCCTTCTTTCGCGCGGAGGTGGCGCCCGATATCGACGAGCGGCACGACGGGCTGCGGGAGTGTCTGCACCGGGTCAGCGAGCGCTTCCGCCCGGTGCTCGACACGGCGCGGGAGCGCGGCGGCACACCCCCGCCCCCGTCCCTGGAGCAGGTTTTGGACCGCATCGTCGCGCCGCTGTACTTCCGGGTGGTCTTCTCGATCCCCGATACGGACGAGGCGTACGTCCGCGCACTCGTCGCGGGGCTCGTCGGGGAGCCCCCGCCTGCGCCCTGACCGGGGGCCGGCTCCTCGCTGAGGCGGAACGCGCGCGCCCGCGACTCGAACAGGGCTGTTGGCACGACGGCCAGTGCCAAGAGGCCGCAGGTGAGGGTCAGGAAGGGGTAGTCGGCCGGCGCCAGCGCGGCAGCCGCGTAGGCGGTACCGGAGAGGAGGAACGGCCCGGCCAGGCGGGGAACGCCGAGATCGCTCGCGGGCGCGGCGAGGTCGGGGCCGGCCACGCCGCCGAGGGCGGTGGCGACCAGCACCGTGGACACGGCGCGGGCGCGGTGCTCGGAGGCCGCCAAGTCGGCGCCGGCGTAGCGGGCCAGCAGGTTCGTGGCCGTACCTGTGCCGTAGACGAACATCGCGGTGAACAGCAGTACGGTGCTGTCGGTGAGGGCGGCGACGGGGGCGCCCGACAACAGCGCTCTCGCGCTCCCCGGAGGGCACTTCCTCGATCTCCTCGGCACCGCTGAGGCCACGAACCGATGGCTCAGCCGACACGGCCTCGCACCGGAGGACGCGGGGGTGCGGGAGATGAGCGCGACGCAGCTGCGCTCTCTGCGCGAGCGCCTCAGGTCCTTGTTCGCCGCCCACGTCGCCGGGCTGCCCGCCCTGCCCGCGGCGCTGGCCGCCGTCAACGGCGCACTGGGCAGAGCCCCCACGGCCGCGCTGCTGTACTGGGACGAGAAGACCGGTCCCTACCGCGCGGCGCCGTGTCCCACCAACGAGGTCCTCGACCGCGCTCTCGCGGCGCTCGCCGCCAACGCCGCCGACCTCCTGACCGGGGCGGACGCCGGCCGCCTCACGGCCTGCGATTCCGCGCCCTGCAACCGCTACCTGCTCCGGCACGGGCGCCGCCACTGGTGCTCCACCCGCTGCGGCGACCGCGCTCGCGCCGCCCGCGCGTACGCCCGGCGTATTCGGCCGACGACGGACTGACGGGCTCCGTGCCGACCACCAGCGCGGCGCCGGACTCACGAGCGCGGCGCCGGACTCACGAGCGTGGCGCCGGAATCAGGAGCGTGGCGCCGGACTCGGGGAGCGCGGCCCGTGAGGAACGTGGGGCCGCTCGTGAACCTTTTCGCCTGACCCGCCATCGAACTCCGTGTACAGCCCAGAAGCGGGGGAGCACGGAGCAGGGAGTTGACGGCGGCCATGGCAGCGGAGCAGAACATCGTGACCGGGCAGGACGAGCGGGCGGTCGCCGGTGGGGGCGGGGCGCCGCGGCGGACGCGGCGTGGTCTCGCCCGTCCGGCCAGGATCGCGACGGCCGCGGCCGCTCTGGTGGCGGCCGGCGGTCTGCTGACGGCGTGCGGCGGGCAGGGCGGGGACGCGGCCGGGGCCCACAAGGCCGGTGCGGCGGCACCGGCGGGTGCCGTCCAGAGCGAGGGCGGCACAGGCGGTACAGGCGGCTCGGGAAGTGGGGGCAGCGGCGGGACCGGGGGGTCTGGCGGGTCCGGGAGCAGCAGCGGGGGTTCGGGGGCCGGTGTGGTCTCCACCGAGAGCGGCGAGGGCGGCGCGCACCAGGTGTCGAGCGCTGCGGGGCAGTGCACCAGTGCGGACCTGTCGGCGAAGATCGGCCCGAACCATCCGGGGGCCGGGCAGGAGAACTTCGCGCTCGTCCTGACCAACACCTCGGGCAGCAACTGCACGGTGTACGGGTTCCCCGGCTTCGCCTTCGTCGACAGCGACGGCGACCAGGTGTCGCTGGACCCCGAGCGCAAGGGCGACAGCGGCGAGACGATCAAGCTGACTCCGGGCAGCAGCGCCTGGGCGCCGCTGTCGTTCAGCAATCCGGAGATGACCGGGGTGCCGACGGTCACCCCGGACGCGGCGCTGATCACGCCGCCCGATCAGCGCTCCTCCCTCAAGGTCGACTGGACCGGCGGCCCCGTGTCGGCCACGGGCAAGGCGTCCGTCCCGACGATCGGTGCGCTCACCCCGGGGTCCGGCGCCTGAGAGACCGAGGGAAAAGGGGAGTAGGGGGCAGGGGGAACAGGGGGTTCGGCCCCGGTGCGCACGGGAAGTGACCGTGCGCTCCGGGGCCGATGTGTGTGCGGTGCCCGCGGGCCGGGGCGGAGCGTCAGCCCTTGTGCGAGGACCAGAAGCGGTAGTGGTGCTCTTCGGCGAAGTCGGCGCGCTTCCAGGGGCCGTCGGTCAGGGACTGCACGTGCCGGCCGGCCCGGCCTCGGCTGTCGTTCAGGCGCGGCCACGCCGTCTCGCCGCCGCCGTTCGGGTCGCCGGTGGCGGCGAAGCGCGTCCAGGCTCCGATCATCCGCTGTCCCAGGGCCGCCTGCTCGGGCGTCAGTTCCTCGAACAGGTCCAGGTCGAACAGGTAGGGAAGTTCCGCCATGTGCTGGGCCGCGGCCGGGAAGCTGAGCGTCTCGGTGTTCGCGTACCAGGGGGTGTCCTGTGCGGCGAACTCGTACATCCGGGTGGGGGTCCAGCGGGACAGCGCGCGTGCGGTGTCCAGGGTCGGTGCCGCCCAGACCGCGTCGGTCTTCACCTTCGCCCACGTCCGGCCCGCCGAGGCGCCCAGCGGGTAGCGCCGCAGGACGGCTCGTGCCCGTTTGCCGTACTCCTCCTCGACGGCCGGCTTGTAGGCGTCGGCCTTCATGGGGGTTCCGGTCGCCAGCTCCTGGCCGAGGACCATGCCGTTCTCCTCGTCGTGGTTGACGCCGATGAGGACGGGGACGCGGTTGAACCGGCCGGTGCGCAACGCTCGGTCGACGGGCAGCGGCAGGGTGCGGGTGCCGCTGACGGGGCGCGGTTCGCGGTCGGAGCCGTAGGCCTTCAGCAGGTCCTCGATCGGGAGCTTGCGCAGGCAGTCGCCCACGTCGGACGCGGTGGCGCAGCGCGTCTTCTTGATGACCTTCCGGCTCTCCTCCCGGGCCTGGGTTCGTGTGTGGGAGGCGTTGCCGGGGGTGCCGCACGGCGCGCTCTGGATGATCGCCCGGTGGAAGAGGCCCGCGGACGCGGGGGAGGCGAGGTGTCCGCAGACGGAGAAGCCGCCGCCGGACTGGCCCATGAGCGTCACGTTGGACGGGTCGCCGCCGAAGGCCTCGATGTTCCGGTTCACCCAGCGCAGTGCGGCGCGTTGGTCGTCCAGTGCCAGGCCGCCGGACTCCTTCAGTGAGGGGTGGGTGAGGAAGGAGGTGGCGCCGAGCCGGTAGTTCATCGACACGACGACCGCGCCGTCGGCCGTGAGCCGGTCGGGGCCGTACAGGTCGCCCATCCCGACCGTCATGCTGCCGCCGTGCACCCACACGATCACCGGTCGTTTCCCGCTTTTGCCGCGCGGGGTGGTGACGTTGAGGTTGAGGCAGTCCTCGTCGGTGCTGGGCTTGCCGATGGGGGGCCCGGCGGGCTGCGCGCACACCTTGCCCGGCCGGGTGGCGTCCCGTACGCCGTTCCACGGGTCGGCGGGGCGGGGTGCGGCGAAGCGGGCCGCGGTGGCGTACGGGATGCCCTGGAAGCACCGGACACGGGGGCCGACCGTGCCGCGCACGGCGCCGGCGGCCGTGGTCACGACCGCCGCGTCGGAGCGCGGGGTGGCCCGGGCCGTGCCGTCGGAGGCCGGGGTGGCGGCAGTGGCCTGCGCGGGCGTCGCCAATGCCGTCAGCAGCGCGAGGCCGAGGCCTGCCAGGACTGTTCTGTTCATGGGGTCTCCCCGTGATCGGTCGAGTCGGTGGGCAGGACCATAGCCGTGATTTGCGCGATCGCGCAAAACGTCTGTGTGAGTCGTTCGCGTAAGGCGAATGCATGACACGAACGCCTCACTCGGTCGTGCAAGTGGCTGGTAGGGTGCCGCGCATGGGAAACCGCGACGACCTCCTCGCCGGCGCCAAGCGGTGTCTGCGGGAGAAGGGCTACGACCGCACCAGCGTCCGCGACATCGCCACGGCGGCCGGTGTGAGCACCGCCGCGATCGGCTACCACTACGGCTCCCGTGAAGCGCTGCTGACCCAAGCACTGTTCGAACTGCTGGACGAGTGGGGGGACAGCCTCGGCCGCGCGCTGGCGCCCGGATCCGGTGACGACGCGGGCACCGGTTTCCGGCGCATGTGGGAAGGGCTCCTCACGCAGTTCCGCGACCATCCGGACCTGTGGCTCGCTACCGTGGAGCTGTTCTTGCAGGCCCAGCGGCAGCCCGAGCTGAGCGCCCGGCTGAGCGGCGGCGTGGCCGAGGGATGGCGGGGGATGGCCGCGATCCTGGGCAGCGAGCCGGAGGACGCCGTCTCCGACCGCTCCGCCCGCACGCTCGGCATGATGCAGACGGCGCTGATGACGGGGGTGATGATCCAGAGCCTCAGCGACCCGGCGCACGCGCCCACGGCGGACGAGGTGCTGGAAGGGCTGGGGGCGCTCGGGCGGCTGGCGGACTCCGCGTCGCCTTCCTGACGCGGGCGGGCCTCGGGTGCGGGGTTTCCAGCCAACGGGACGTTCCCGGAAGTCCCGCACCCGGGTGCGGGACTTCCGGCGTGCGGAGCGGCGGGGTTTCCGAGGTGCGGGGCTGGGAACCGCGCCGGGCATGATGCGTCACACTCTGGCCGGGGCCGCGGCGGGTGCCGCCGGTACCACGGCGCTCAACGCCGTCACCTACCTGGACATGGTGCTGCGCGGCCGGGGCGGCAGCTCGGCGCCCGAGCAGCTGGTGGACGAGGCCAGCGACCTGACCCACGTGCCCGTGCCCGGTCAGGGGGAGACCCGGCGCAACCGGGTGTCGGGTTTGGGGGCCGTACTCGGCATGGTCACGGGCGTCGGGGTCGGAGCGCTCTACGGTGCGGCCCGCGCCCTCCCCTGGCGGCCCGCCGTGCCGGTGGCCGGCCTGGTGACGGGGGTGGCGGCGATGGCGGGCTCCGACGTGCCGATGGCCACGTTGAAGGTGTCGGACCCGCGGACCTGGCAGGCCGCCGACTGGCTCGCCGACCTCGTACCCCACCTGACGTACGGGATGGTCACAGCGGCGGTCTACGAGATGACGGCGCCTCCCGCGCGGGCGTGACGGAGCCGCGCGGGAGGGGACGGCGCGGCGGTCAGGACAGCGGTGTGCCGCTCAGCCAGGCCGGCAGCGGCCGGTAGACGGTCAGGGGGGTGGCGGGCTTGTCGACGAGCAGCGCCGAGGGGGAGGGCGCCGTCTCACCGTCGTACGAGCACAGCGTGCCCTCGGGGACACCGGCCAGGTGCAGGCGGCGTCCGCGCGCGGCCGCGTGCACGGGGGAGCGGTGGAGCACGCCCGTCAGCGCGGAGGCCACCAGGCGGGTACGGGCCCAGCGCCCCGCCTTGACCAGGTGGATGTCGAGCATGCCGTCGGCGAGGTTGAAGCGCCGCGCACCACCGGGGCCGCCGCCGACGGTGTGGTACGAGCAGTTGCCGACGAACAGCAGCCACAGCGAGCGCGTACGCCCGTTCACGCGCGCCTCGAACGGACGCGAGTGCCGCAGCACGTGCACCGCGGCGACCAGTCCGGCCGCCCACGGGCCGATCCGCTGCCGCCAGTGGTCGCGGACCTCCACCAGGTCGCCGTACGCGCCCAGGCTGAAGGTGTTCACGAAGTAGCCGGGGTCTCCCGCGTCGCCGCCGGGCTCCCCCGCGTTCCCGCCGTGGCCGACCGCACCGCGCGGCGGCGCGAAGCGGGCCATGTCGACGGCGATGGCGTGCCCTTCGGACACGGCGCTCGCCAGGTCGGCGCAGGTGCCGATGCCCAGATCGAGGGCCAGGTGGTTGTGGGTGCCGCCGGGCAGCACCGCGAGGGGGACGCCGTGCTGGAGCGCGGCGCGTGCGGCGGCGTTGACGGTGCCGTCACCGCCGAAGACGCCCAGCGCGCCGCCCTCTTCGGCGGCGCGCTGCGCCTCCTTCGACAGCAGCTCGGGCAGCGCGCACGCGTCCGGGTCCCAGCGCGTCACCCGCGCGGCGGGCAGCGCCTCGGCGACCTCGTCGACGAAGGCCGCGGAACCCGAACCCGGATTGGCCACCACCGACAGCCCCCTCCCCTCGGGCAGCGTCGGCGCCTCGACCAGCGGCTGGGCCGGCGGAACCCGGCGCCGCGCGTCCAGGACGGCGCGCACCCCGAAGGCGGCGGCCACGCCCAGCGTGGCGCCCACCAGCACGTCGCTCGGATAGTGGACGCCGGTGTAGACGCGGGAGAACGCCACCGAGGCCGCCACGGGGGCGACCGCCGCGCCCCAGCCGCGCGACTCCAGCGCCACCCCGGTCGCGAACGCGGCGGCCGAGGCCGCGTGTCCCGACGGGAAGGAGGTGCTGGTCGGCAGCCGCTTGAGCCGCCGTATCACCGGGACGTCGTCCAGCACCGGGCGGCTGCGCCCGAAGGCACCCTTGCCGAGGGTGTTGACCACGGCCGAGGTCACCGCCACCGACGCCAGCCCGCGCAGCGCCCCGCGCCGGGCACGGGGCCCGCCCGCGCCCGACAGCGCGATCGCCGCGGCTGCGCCCGTCCACAGTTTGCTGTGGTCGGCGGCGCGGCTCAGCCGGGGCAGCACGCCTTCCGCGCGCGGCCAGTCGGTGACGGCGACGTGGCGGAAGAGGGAGCGGTCCCAGGCGCTGAGCCGGTTGCGGACGGCGGCCCGTACCCCTTCGGCGCCCGCGGCCACCGGGCCGCCGCCGGCACCCGTGCCCCGCTGGGATGCGGTACGTGGGTCCAGGACCCGGCCCACCAGGGCTCGGGCGGGCCATGGCCGCCGGTGCTTCTCCATCGGTGCCCCCTCTTCTCCGTCGTGTGCGCCGTCGCGGGTGTCCGCCGTACGGCGCGGGCATGCCGCCTCGGCGGGTCCTGCCTCGGCAGGATCTCTCATGCCCGGCGCCGCGGGGGCCACACAGGCGGCGGAGCGACGGGAATCACGCGCTGGTGCCCGTGTGCGCGCCGGTCACGGGCGACGGGCGTGGGGATGCCCGGCGCGCAGCGCGTACACCGTGACGACGGCCAGCGGCACTGACGCCCCCAACACCAGGCCCGCCACCACGTCGGTGGGCCAGTGCACGCCCAGATAGAGGCGGCTGAGCCCGGCCAGCACACTCAGCACCCCCGCGCCCGCCCACAGCGCGACCCGCGCCGGACGGGAGGCGATCCGGGCCGTGAGGACGTACGCCAGGATCAGCAGTACGGCCGTGGCGATCACCGTGTGCCGCGACGGGTAGCAGAAGCCGTCCTCCTGGACGGCCCACAGTGTCGCGGGAGGCATGCTCCTGTCGGTGACCTCCTTGACGACGGTCGCCGCCGCGACGGCCAGCGCCCCCGTGGCACCGACCAGCGCCACCGGCACCCACGACGCCTGCCGCCAGGACAGCCACAGCGCCACCAGCACGGAGGCGGCGAGCAGGGGCACCTTCGACGCGTGCGTCGCGACCGTGATCGGCCCGTCCAGCGCCGCGAGGCGGTGCCGCACCACCTCGCCGAGCACCGGCCGGTCCACGAAGCCCGCGCCCACGCCCAGCGCCAGGTAGGTCACCCCGGCGAACAGCACCAGGCCGGCGAGCAGGCCGACCACCAGGGGGAGCGGGCGCGCCCGCCGGGGGTCTCCGCCCGCCCGCCGCACCTCGCTCCCCGCCGGGACCGGCACCGTCACCGGCGCCAGCTGCCGGAGCAGCCCGCGCGGGTCGAGCGCCTCGGAGGCGTCGCCGGTAGCGTTGCCGGTCGCGCCGTCGGTCGTGTTGCCGGTTGCGCCGTCGGTCGTGTCGCCCGTCGCGTTGCCGGTTGCGCCGTCTGGTGTGGAGTGCGGAGATCCCGGAGTCGACCGCCCGCTCATCAGTGGGCTCCTTCGGCAGCGTGGGCCATCACCTCGGAACCTCAGTAGAGCGGCGCCCGGCCTTCCGTGCGAGCGGGACGCCGCCGGGCGGGTGGCACGGGCGCGGCCGGGCGAGGTGTCAGCCGGCCAGGGCGGCGAGGGTGGCGCGCAGGTCGCCGGTGTGCGGCCGGTTGTGGGGGAGGCGGGCCAGGACCCGGGCCATGCCGCAGGTGTCGGTCAGGGCGGAGAAGACCAGTCCGCCGGCGACGCCCGCCGATATCCACCGCGCGCTGGGCAGACGGCGCCCGGTCAGCAGCCCCGCCAGCACGAGGGACCCGGCGGCGAGGCGGACCTGGCGTTCCATGGCCCACGCGGTGCGGGCGCCGGCGGGCTGGTCGAGGCCGTGTCCCAGCCGGCTCCAGGCCGCCGTACCGCCGGTGAGGGTGGCGGCGTCGAGGCCGTGCTCGGCCAGGCGCCGGACGGCCTGCGCCGCACGGTTCCCCGAGGCGCAGACCACGAGCAGGTCGCGGCGTGCGGCGGCCGCCGTGAGCGCGTCGAGGGCGGCGTCCAGGTGGTCGAGGGGAACGTTGTGGGCGCCGGGCAGATGCCCGGACGCGTACTCGCCCGGTGTGCGGACATCGATCACGGTCAGCTCGTCCAGGCGGGCGTGGGTCTGCTCAGGGGTGAGGGCGGTGGTGGCGGTCACGCGGATCTTTCCTTTCCGTCTCGGGGCGTCCCGCGCGGGTAGGATACCCGCAGGGGTATGCCCGGTGTGATGGCGAGGGGAGTCGTTGTGGAACTGACGATGGCGGCCGAGGAGCTGAAGACGGCGGTCAACCGCCTGCGCAGAGCGCAGGGGCAGATCGCCGGAGTGATCAAGATGATCGAGGACGGGCGGGACTGCGAGGAGGTGGTCACGCAGCTGGCGGCCGCCTCCAGAGCGCTGGACAAGGCCGGGTTCGCGATCATCGCCACCGGCCTCCAGCACTGCCTCGCGGACGCGGACAGCGCGGCTGCGGGCGACCGGGACGAGATGCGGGCCCGCCTGGAGAAACTGTTCCTCTCCCTGGCCTGAGCGGGACCCCGGCCTGAGCGGTCCGGTTCCCTGCCTGAGCGGTCCGGTTCCCTGCCTGAGCGGTTTCCGGCCTGCACGGTCCGGTCCCCGGCCTGAGCGGCGTCCGGTCCCCCCGGCCTCAGCCGAGCCCGGTCCCCGGCCGTGAACGGCCCGGTGCGGGTCGTTCACGCGGAGCTTCCGGGGCGGACGAGGGGGAGCCCGGCCTCGGCGGCGGCGTCGAAGCCGTCGTCGACGGCGACCACCTCGCGTCCGACCGCGTCCAGCAGCGAGGCGGCGATCGCCGCCCGCATCCCGCCGGCGCAGTGCACCCACACCCGACCGTGCGGCACCTCCCCGAGGCGGTCGGGCAACTGGTGGACGGGGAGGTGCACCGACCCCTCCACGTGCCCGCCCGCGCGCTCGGCATCCCGCCGTACGTCGAGCACGACGGGCGCGCCGCCGCGGGCGCGCTCCTCGGCCAGGTCGGCGAAGCGGGCACGGGGGAAGGAGGCGAGGCGGTCGCCGTCCCGTACCCAGCTGGGCGGTGCGCCGGTGGCGGCGGCGGCCGGCCTGTCGATGCCGACCCGGGCCAGCTCCCGCTGCGCGTCGGCGACCTGCTCGGGCGTGTCGGCCAGCAGGGTGACGGGCTTGCCCCACGGGATCAGCCACGCCAGATAGGTGGCCGGCTTGCCGTCGCCTTCGAAGTTGAACGACCCGGCCACGTGGCCCTCGGCGAAGGCGACCCGGTTGCGCAGGTCCACCACCCACTCCCCGGCCGCGAGCCGTTCGGCGATCTCGTCGGCGTCGGCCCGCCGGGGCGGGGTGAGGTCGAGGGGCGCGGGCCCCGCGGCGTTGGCCGGGCTCATGTGCGTGTAGTACGCGGGCACGTCGTCCAGCCCGGCGAGCAGCGCGGCGACGAAGGTGTCCACGTCCTGTGTCAGCGCCGCGTTCGTCCGGCGTTCGGCACCGATGGTGCTGGTGTCCCCCTCGCTCTGGGAACCGGCGCAGAAGCTGCCGAACCCGTGGGTGGGCAGCACCCGCACCTCCTCGTCCAGCTCGCCGGCCAGCCGGTGCGCGGAGGCGTGCTGGGCCCGGGCCAGCGGCTCGGTCAGCCGGGGCTCGACCAGGTCGGGGCGCCCCACCGTGCCGATCAGCAGCGACCCTCCGGTGAAGACCGCCACGGCCTGCCCTTCCTGCTCCAGCACGTAGGAGGTGTGGTGCGGGGTGTGGCCGGGGGTGGCCACCGCACGCAGGGCCACGCCGTCGTCCACGGTGACGGTGTCGCCGTCGGCGACGGCGACACGGGCGAAGGAGACCGCGGCGCCCGCCGGCACCAGGTAGTGGGCTCCCGTGACGCGGGCGAGCTCCAGTCCGCCGGACACGTAGTCGTTGTGCAGGTGTGTCTCGGCGACGTGGGTGACGCGCACGCCGCGGCGCGCCGCGGCGGCGATGACCCGGTCGATGTCACGGGGCGGGTCCACGGCTACGGCGCCGGCCGGCCCTCCGGCCAGGTAGCTGCGGTTTCCCAGCCCCTCGTACTCCAGCGTGTCGACGAAGAACACGGGGTGTACCTCCCTACGACGGCGATGCGACGGCCGGCGCTGTGCTGCGCGGCGGCCTTTTACCCCGGGGGGTATTTCTGGTCACCGTAACAGGGATACGGGCGGGGGTATTCCGGGGCGGTCGGCCGGGAAGGCGGGAGACCCCGCCCGAAGTGCTGCGCACCGCGGCGCGCCGTGGCACGCTCGCGTACGTGAGCAGCAGACCCACCCCGGCGGCGCCACGGCCGCAGGCGGCGCCCCCCGCGGCGCAGCGCCTCGGCGACCTCGCGCGGTTGCGCCGCGTCCGCGACCGGATGGACAGGGAGTACGCGCAGCCCCTGGACGTCGAGGCGCTCGCGCGCGACGCGCACATGTCGGCAGGGCACCTCAGCCGCCAGTTCAAGGCCGCCTACGGCGAGTCCCCGTACGCCTACCTGATGACGCGGCGCATCGAGCGCGCCATGGCCCTGCTGCGCCGGGGCGACCTCAGCGTCACGGAGGTCTGCTTCGCCGTCGGCTGCTCCTCCCTGGGCACTTTCAGCACCCGCTTCACCGAACTGGTCGGCGTGCCGCCCAGCGTCTACCGGCAGCAGGTGGCGCACGCGGCGGCCGGGATGCCGTCCTGCGTGGCGAAACAGGTGACCAGACCGGTCAGGAATCGAGAAGCGCCGCCCCCCGCCCCCGCCTAGCGTTGCGGCCATGGACCTCACTCTTCACACGACCGTTCTCCCGCACGACGACCCGGAGGCCTCCGTGGCCTTCTACCGCGACGTCCTCGGCTTCGAGGTGCGCACCGATGTCGGCAGCGGAAAGATGCGCTGGATCACCGTCGGCCCCGTCGGCCAGCCCGGCATCTCCCTCCTCCTGGCCCCGCCGGCCGCCGACCCCGGCATCACCGAGGACGAGCGCCGCACCATCGTGGAGATGATGGCCAAGGGCACCTACGGCTGGATCCTGCTGGCCACCCCGGACCTCGACGGCACGTTCGAGAAGGTGCAGGCAGGCGACGTGGAGGTCGTCCAGGAGCCGACCGAGCAGCCGTACGGCGTCCGCGACTGCGCCTTCCGCGACCCCGCGGGCAACATGGTCCGCATCCAGGAGACGCGCTGAGGCCGGCCACCGCCCCCGTACCGCGGCTTCCGGCCGGGCCCACCGATGGAGACACCATGAGCGAGACCTCCGAAACGACCACGCATACGAGCGCGGGCACGGGCGCGGCCGCGCAGCACCCGGCCGCCGCCGACAGCCACGAAATGATCCGGGTGCACGGCGCGCGGGAGAACAACCTGCGGGACGTCACCATCGAGATCCCGAAGCGCCGGCTGACGGTGTTCACCGGCGTCTCCGGCTCCGGCAAGAGCTCACTGGTGTTCCACACGATCGCCGCCGAGTCGCAACGGCTGATCAACGAGACCTACAGCTCGTTCGTCCAGGGCTTCATGCCGACGACGGCGCGGCCCGAGGTCGACGTCCTCGACGGGCTGACGACCGCGATCATCGTCGACCAGCAGCCGATGGGCGCCGACCCGCGCTCCACCGTCGGCACCGCCACCGACGCCAACGCGATGCTCCGCATCCTCTTCAGCCGGCTCGGGCAGCCGCACATCGGCTCGCCCAACGCGTTCGCCTTCAACGTCCCCACGGTCCGTGCGAGCGGCGCGATCACCGTCGAGCGCGGCACCAAGAAGACGGTGAAGCAGACCTTCTCGCGCACCGGCGGCATGTGCACCCGCTGCGAGGGCCGCGGAACCGTCACCGACATCGACCTCACCCAGCTCTTCGACGACTCCAAGGCGATCTCCCAGGGGGCGTTCACCATCCCAGGGTGGAAGTCGGACAGCTGGTGGACGGTGCGGACGTACGCCGAGTCGGGCTTCCTCGACCCCGACAAGCCGATCCGCGAGTTCACCGACAAGGAGATGCACGACTTCCTCCACCGGGAACCGGTCAAGGTGAAGGTCGAGGGGGTCAACCTCACCTACGAGGGGCTGCTCCCCAAGATCCGCAAGTCGTTCCTGTCCAAGGACCGGGAAGCGATGCAGCCGCACATCCGGGAGTTCGTGGACCGCGCGGTCACCTTCACCGACTGCCCCGAGTGCGAGGGCACCCGGCTCAGCGAGGCGGCCAGGTCCTCGCGCATCGGCGGCACCAACATCGCCGACGCCTGCGCGATGCAGATCAGCGACCTGGCGGCCTGGGTACGCGACCGCGACGAACCGTCCGTGGCGCCGCTGCTGGCCACGCTGCGCCGGACGCTCGACTCGTTCGTCGAGATCGGCCTCGGCTACCTCTCACTCGACCGCCCCTCGGGGACGCTGTCGGGCGGCGAGGCCCAGCGCGTCAAGATGATCCGCCACCTCGGCTCCTCGCTCACCGACGTCACCTACGTCTTCGACGAACCCACCATCGGACTGCACCCCCACGACATCCAGCGGATGAACAACCTGCTGCTGCGGCTGCGGGACAAGGGCAACACGGTGCTCGTCGTCGAGCACAAGCCGGAGACCATCGCGATCGCCGACCACGTCGTCGACCTCGGCCCCGGCGCGGGAACGGCGGGCGGCACCGTCTGCTTCGAGGGAACCGTCGAGGGGCTGCGGGCCGGTGACACCCTCACAGGCCGCCACCTCGACGACCGTGCCACCCTCAAGGAGACGGTGCGGACGCCCACCGGAAAGCTGCCGATCCGCGGCGCGACGACACACAACCTGCGCGACGTCGACGTCGACATCCCCCTCGGCGTGCTCGTCGTCGTCACCGGCGTCGCGGGCTCCGGCAAGAGCTCGCTCCTCCACGGCTCGCTGGTCACGACGGATCAGGCCGCCGAGGCCGGTGTCGTCGCGATCGACCAGGGCGCCATCCGCGGCTCCCGGCGCAGCAACCCCGCGACCTACACCGGGCTCCTCGACCCGATCCGCAAGGCGTTCGCCAAGGCCAACGGCGTGAAGCCGGGACTCTTCAGCTCCAACTCCGAGGGTGCCTGCCCCCACTGCAACGGCACCGGCGTCGTCTACACCGACCTGGCGATGATGGCCGGCGTCGCCACCACCTGCGAGGAGTGCGAGGGCAAACGGTTCCACGCCTCCGTGCTGGAACACCGCCTCGGCGGCCGCGACATCAGCGAGGTGCTCGCGATGCCGGTCACCGAGGCCGCCGCGTTCTTCGCCACCGGTGACGCCCGCACCCCCGCCGCGACCCGCGTCCTCGAC
Organism: Streptomyces diacarni; assembly: GCF_003323715.1. Lineage (GTDB taxonomy): Bacteria > Actinomycetota > Actinomycetes > Streptomycetales > Streptomycetaceae > Streptomyces > Streptomyces diacarni. The sequence continues at coordinate 217,133 of NZ_QOIN01000042.1, read as the reverse complement.
CGGCTCGCCGACGTCGGCCTCGGCTACCTCGGCCTCGGCCAGCCGCTCACCACCCTGTCCGGCGGCGAACGGCAACGGCTCAAGCTGGCCACCCGCATGGGAGAGAAGGGCGGCGTCTACCTCCTCGACGAGCCGACCACGGGCCTCCACCTCGCCGACGTCCAGCAGCTGCTCGGCCTCCTCGACCGGCTCGTCGACTCCGGCAAGTCGGTCATCGTCACCGAGCACCACCAGGCGGTCATGGCCCACGCCGACTGGATCATCGACCTCGGGCCCGGCGCGGGACACGACGGCGGCCGGGTCGTCTTCGAGGGCACCCCCGCCGACCTCGTCGCCGACCGCTCCACCCTCACCGGCCGGCACCTCGCCGACTACGTCGGCGGCTGACCGCCTGCCCCACCGCGGGGCCTGCCCCACCGCGGGACCCGGGCCACTGGACGCGGCAGGCGCGACGCGGAGCGGCAGGCGCGACGCGGGGGCGGCAGGTGGGCGGGGCCGTCGCCGGTCACTTCGCGGTGGCCCGCTCGATCCAGTCGCGGTGGGCGGTCAGATCGGTGTAGATACCGGGCCCCGTCGCGCACTTCGGGTCGGCGTCGCCGTCCCGGCTGGTCGCCCCGAGCAGTTCCCAGTGCCCGGGGCGGCCCTTGATCAGCGGCCCGCCGGAGTCGAGTATGCACGCCTGCGCGTTCTCGGTCGGGCTGTCCGTGCACAGCTCGTTGTCCCGGTGGTAGTTCTCGCCGCACCGGTTGTCGGCGACGACCTTGGTGTCCAGCTCCTGCAACCGGATCGGCGGGTCCGGGCACTCGCTGCCGTCCTCGCACGTCATCCCCCAGCCGAGGATCCGCCCTTCGGTCCCCGCCGGCGCGGACTCGGCCGCCAACTTGATGGGCTTCGCGTTCACGGGGCGGTCCAGCTTCATGACGGCCACGTCGTTGCGGAACGGCTCGTAGGAGAAGTCCGGGTGCGCGACGACCTTGGTGACCTTCGCCTCTGCGCCCTTCCTGCGATCCTGGTCGCCGACCCGCACCGACAGCTGCCCGGGCTTGACGTTCACCGAGCAGTGCCCCGCGGTGACGATCCAGTCCCGCTTGATCAGCGAGGCCCCGCAGTAGTGGTGGCCGTCCTTCTGCACGCTCACCATGAACGGGTACTCAGAGGTGGAGTCGTGCCCCCCGATGATGGCCGACGCCGACGGCGCGACCGTCAGGCTGAGCCCGAGCGCCCCCGCCACCGCCGCCGCACACAGTGCCGCCTTGCCGCGCCTGTTCATCTCTCCTCCTGTGCCTGGTCCGTGGCTCGTGCCCGACCGGGCACGGCACCGCCGATCTTGGCCCGGCCGGTACTCCCGGCACATCGCTCTGACCTCTCACCCGGACCTGGCCCGCAGGTCGTACGGCACGGCGGCCGGATCATGCTGCGGGACCACGGCGAGGTGGCCACGAGGGAGGAAATCGCCCACGTCCGGCGGGGCTCGGCCCTGCCCACGTGCCCGAACACGCGTTCAAGGTGGGTAGTCTCCTCGGACCGTCGCCGTCGCAGCCCGCCGCTCCCTCGGAGGGGCGGCGTAGGCCTGGCCTCACAGGACGGGGACGGGGAGGGGGACCGGGGCGGCAACGAAGAACGGGTACGGGACGACGGGGAAGGGGAGCGGCGTGGGGCAGAGCACGCGGACACCTCGGCGCCGTGTGCTGCTGGTACTGGTACTGGTGCTGGCGCTCGCTGTGCTGGGCGGTGGTGCGACGCTGGCGACGCGGTCCGGGGTGTTCGCCGACGAGAGCTACTGCTGGGGCGCCTGGGCCGAGGACAGCGGCCCGCGCGTGCTCGGTGACGACTTCGCACGGGTCGCCGAGGAGTCCGGCTCACCGGAACGGGGCGAGCGGGCTACCTGCGTCGTGGCGTTCGGCGTGCCGGGGACCGAGGAGATGCAGTCCCCCGACACCAGCCCGCACGGCCGCACACCACGGGCGGGGGAGGGGAGCGGCGGTCACCGGCTGGTGGCCCGCGTCGGGCCGCCGCCCCGCTCGACGGGCCGCGCGCGCCAGACGTGGCTGGCCGAGGCGCTGCACGGAAGCGCCGCACCCCTGCCCGACGGACTCCCCGGCGTCGTGGGCCCGGACCGCGGCACGCTCGTGCTGCCCGAGGAGTGCGACAGCGGGGACGTGCCCACGGTGGTCACCGTGCGGTCGGAGGGCGACGTGTCGTACCTCGACTCGGAGCGGGAGGCCGCCGAACTGCTGCTGTCCCTGGCCGAGACGGCCCAGCGCGAGGCGGGCTGCGCCGCGGGGCGGCCCGCACGGATCACGGCCCCCGTACGGACGGCACCGGGCGAGGAGACCTACACCGGGGGACGGCCGGCGTGCCGTGTCCCCGGGATGCGTCTCGCGCCGCGGCGCGGTGAACTCGCCGGCTACGCGAGCGCCGCCGACGACCGCCTCCACTCCTGTTCCCTCGAACTGACCGGCGAGGACGGGGAAGCCGACGCACGCGGGCAGTTCGTGGTGACGTCACTGCCCAGACTGGTGACGCTCTTCGCGGGGGTGGAGGGCGCGGACTCGCCGCGGGCTCCGGGCGCCGGCTGGCGGGGCAAGGGCCGGATCGACGGCGGGGGCGGACTGGTCACCGCCGAGTGCCGGGGCCGCCCCACCGTCTTCTTCCTGCACCTGGACGGCCCGCTGGCCCGTGCCGCAGCGCCGGACACACCAGGTGTGTTCGCGGGGTCCGCCAACTCCGTAGCCGAACGCCTCGGTTGCCCGGCCGTGGGGCCGCGCGGATGACCGGGGAGAACCCAAGGAAAAGAGCGACATGAACACCAACTCCGAGGGCCCCGAGGATCACGAGGCCCCCGAGGACCACGAGAGTCCCAAGGACCACAAGGACCCCGACGGCCCCCACGACCCCGCGACCGCCGCACCGCCTTCCGAACCCGGCCCCCCGGGCCGCCTGCGCCGGACCGCCCGCAGCCGGGGCGGCATCGCCGTCGTCGGCGCGCTGGTCGGCGCCTTGCTCGGCACCGGCTTCATGAGCTGGCGCGCCGGAGACCTGCCCTTCGCACCACGGGACATGTGCTGGGGAGCGCTCTCCCCCGACGTCGCGGAGGCCCTGTTCACCGACACGGACGTCCGCAGCGACGAGTTGCCGCTGCGCCGCGCGACGCAGGACAGCATGCACACGGAATGCAGCATGCAGGGCTTCGGCTCCGACGAACTGGAGTCCGAGGTCACCGCTTCGGTGCGGACACTGGGCGAGCTGAAGGGCGCGCAGGCGTGGGACTGGACGCGGCAGTACCTCTCCTCCCGTATGACACCGCTGGGCGACGGGATCACCGGCATGGCGTCCTCCCAGCGCGCCTGGGTGGCGCTCCCCACCAGCTGCCACGAACGGTCCTACGAGCCGGGTGAGAAACCGCCGTTGCGCGTGGTCACGCTCGCCTCGGGCGCCTCCGACCCCGACTCCGTGAACGAGGTCGACGCGCGGCGGGGCCTCGACGCGATGTCCCGCGCGGTCGTCCGGCTGGCGAACGGGGTCATGGACAGGTACGGCTGCGAGGGCCGGTACCCGGACCCGCCGAAGCTGCCAGGGCCCCCGGAGGGGAAGAGCGTCAAGGCACTGGACAACGAACGGCTGTGCGGCGTGCACGGCGTGGAACTGCCCGGCTGGGCGCGCGGCGAAGACGTGTCCGCGGCGCGCACCACCCCGGGCACGAAACCGGACGGGCCCGTCACCGGCGGCGTCCGCTCCTGCGACGTGGGGCGGCCCTTCGCCCTGAACAGGATCCGCCTGACGACCGTCGCTGACCCGCAGCTGGCGGATGTCGTCTCCCGCGTACTCGGCGACCGGGCCGACCCTCTCGGCGGCGACGGCAAGGGCGCCCACGCGGGCGGCCTCGCCGTCTACACGGCCGACTGCCAGCGGGGCCGCGCCGCGTTCGTGGCCTGGGAGCCAAACCCCGCGGACGAGACGGACGACACGGCACGGGACCGCAGGTCCCTGGCCCTCACCGTGCTCCCCTCCTACGTCAAAACCGAGGCGAAGCGCGCGGGCTGCGGCGAGGTGAACGTCAACGTCCCAAACCTCCCCACGACGTGAGACACCCCGCAACGACGTGGGGCTCCACCGCCGGAGCGGTGGGGCCCCACGTTCAGCCCGGTAAACGCTGGGCGGAGTACACGAGATGCGGACCCGAGGCATGGTTCGGCCTGATCGAGGTCGGCAGCAGGCCCGGCGTCCGGTGAGATGAACCGCCGCGCGGCCCGCTCCGTAGCAGGGGGAACCGCTATACGCCGAGGTCGCCGGGCACGGCCTCTTGTGACCAGTGGAACGTCAGGAAGTGGTGCACATGAGCGAGGCCGGAGAAGCACGGTCGTCAGGTGGATCGCCCGATGGTCCTCCCCCCTGCGAGGTGGTCATCACCGGCGCCGGCCGCGCCGAGCAGCCGGCGCCCGCCCTGACGAACCGGTCGGCCGCTCAGCCGTCGGCGGCCACGAAGGGCGACTCCATCTGCGGGACGTCCTTCGGCCGGTGGTTGCCTGGCTTGCATCCGGCGAAGGGCCCCATGGGGTCGCGCAGGGTGGCCATCACGGGGCCCAGGAAGTCGCGGTGCCACGCGGCCGGGCCCGTCATGTCCTGCGCCGGGTTGGAAAGTTCCGCCCAGGCCAGCCACAGGCCGTGGAGCTGTGCGACCGCCTCCGGGTGCTCCCACCAGCGCGAGCACCACAGCGCTGTGGAGGTGACCTCCCTGCCGTAGACGGGCAGCAGCACGTTGTGCGTCCACTCCACCAGTTGGAAGAGCGCGTCCTCGTAGTCGTGCCCGCCCAGATAGAGGATGAACTCGGGCTGGGGGGCCGGCGGTGCGCCCTCTTCCGTACCGGAGTTCTCTTCGGGCTCGGATTCGGGCTCGAGCATCGTCTGTTCTCCCGCCGCTGTCGTCATGGAAGTCTCCACGCCACCACCACGTGCGCGCGGGGGGCTCGGTTCACTGCCGGCCCCGCCCCGCCCCCGGGCAGGGACACCGGGACACAGGGCCGCCACGCAGCCCTGTTCGGGCCCTCCGCCGGTCACCGCCCAGCCGCCGCGGCCTCCGCCGTACCGCTGTCCACGCCGCACCCGACCGAAGGACGCGACCATGTCCGAACCCACCGACCGGCTCGACCCCTACGAGCTGGCCCATGAGCTCGCCGTGGCCGACCAGCTCGCGGCCCAGCAGATCAGCGCCGACCGTGACGGGGCGCGCGCTATGGCCGCACGGGACCAGGCGGCGGCCAGACGGCAGGGCCGCCCCGCCCCGCCGCGGGCCAGTACCGAACGCCGGCGCAGCGGCGCCGCGAGCCGGATGGTCCGCGCCGTGCGCGAGCTGCGGGTCATGCTGCGCGGCGCCGACGGTGAGGAGCACCGTCCCGGGCCGCCCGAGCAGAGGCACACGCAACAGGCTGTGCACCAGCCAGACCAGCGGTCCGCCTTCGAAACGTCGCCGGAGCGCTGGCGCCCCGCCTCGGCCGTCCGTACCGACGAGGCGACGTCGAAGCGCGGCTTGGAGAGCGAGCCGAACGCGCGCCGCGCCTCGTTGGCGAGTACGGACGCGCTCGTGGCCGGCCGGCCCGGCCCGCCGGGTTTCGACCAGAACGCCGTCTCGGCCGCCGCACGGATCTCCCGCGCGGCGGGACCGAAGCCCAACGGCAACCCCCCACGCAGCCGGCCCCCGAAGCGGCACTGGGAGGCGGCGGCCTCGCAGAAGCAGACTCAGTCCAGAGGGATGAAGTGACAGCGTGCCGGCTCCGGCACCGGCACCGGCCAGCACCGTGAACCACCGGGGTCCAACCGCCGTAGTAAGGAGGTGAACCTCATGCAGAGGACGGAGAGCACACCATGACAACCCCTCCGGACCGACGCGGCCGGCGCCGTCGTGAGCCCGACCCCGAACGTGGCGAATCCCGATCGCCCTCACCCCCACCCGCGGAATACCAGTCGGATACGTGGTACAACGCCGCGTACAACATGGTGCACCAAATCCGCGGATCCGAGCTTCTGACCTCCACGCTCGACAGTGCGGGACGGGCGGGGCGGTGGATGGTCAACACGGCGCCCGACGTCGTGGACACGGCTGTCGACTCCCTGGATCCCGCCGGGCTGGCCCTACAGGCCACCGGCACCGCCCGAGACGATGCGGACCAGGGCTGGACTTCCACCTACAACTGGGGCGTCGCTCTCACTGGCGGCTCCGGAGTGCGGACGGTCTTCCTGGAGGGTCGCAGGGCGCTGCGGCCTCACCCCAACGATCCGCCGAACATCTTCGCCGCCGCACTCGGTGCCGCAAGGGCCGCCGGTGCGGGAATGTACGCGTTCGGCCGCGACCCCGCGACCAGGTCGGCCGGTGCCACGCTGCAAGGCGTGGCAATGGCCGGCGACTACGCCAGGGTTCGTTACAACGCCAGTCAGGCCCGTGCGGCGGAGGCCGAGCGCGCGCGTCGCGCGGAGGAGCGTGCGGCGGAGCCGGCGCCGCAGCTCGAACGCCCGAGTTTCGGTGATCCGTTCGACGGTTCTTACGAGATGTCTGGGCGGGAACGCACCAGCGGATCCGACCGGGGCCGGGGCTCTGAGGGCAGCGAGTTGCGCAGGCGTGCGCCGGAGGAGCGCGAGCGGCGCAGGCGGGATTCCAGCCTTGCGCCGGAGGAGCGGCGTTCCCGGCGGGAGTCAAGCCGGGCTCCCGAAAGTGAGCGGCGTTCCCGGCGGGAGTCAAGCCGGGCTCCCGAGGGCGAGCGGCGCAGGCGGGATTCGAGTGCGGCTCCGCAGGAGCGGCCCCGCGCGGTGCGGCCTCCCCGTGCGGAGCGCGACCGCCGCCCGCCGCCGAGTTGGAACGGTACTCTTCCGCAGTCTGCGGCTCCCCGGTCGATGAGCGGTTCCAGCAGTTCGTCCGAGGAACGTCGCTCCCGGCGTGAGTCCAGTCGTGCGCCGGACGGTGAGCGTCGCTCCCGGCGCGAGTCCAGCCGTGCGCCGGAGGGTGAGCGGCGGCGTTCCGGGCGTGAGTCCAGTCGTGCGCCGGAGGAGCGGCGTTCCCGGCGTGAGTCCAGCCGTGCGCCGGAGGAGCGGCGTGAGCGGCGTTCCAGCCGGGCTCCCGAGGCGCGGCTGTCCCGCCCCGATCCGGTCGCGAACCCGACCATGAGCATGCCCGTCCGCTCGCGGCAACCCGCCGGCGAGGGACCGCCGCGGGCCAGTGACAGCCGCCCGTCCCTGCGCCGCTCCGACACGAGCGGTATGTCCTACGGCAACAACCAGGAAAACACCACGCGCAGGCGTGGTGGTAAGAAGTAGCGAGCGCCCCGCGGAGGTGGCCCGTTGCCTCCGCGCCTGCCGGTACGGGGCGTTCGCCGGATGAGTGCCGCTGAGATCAGCTGACCCGGGCCGCTGGCCGCCTCCCCCGGAGGAGGCGGCCAGCGGCCCGGACGGCGTTCCGTGTTCCGTGTCCGGACACCGCCGGCCCGAGTCGGACGTGTCACCTGATGTGCGGGGCCGAGGCACAGGTGAACGCCGCTTCTGAGGTGAGCAGCCCCCGGCCGCCGTCACCAGGCCGTCCGTCGGGGCTCCGGGGCTGACGAACCCGACCTGGCGCACGCCCCGTACCGCTGCCGGTGCCCGCGCACGCTCCCGGGGGCGAGGAGGCGGACCAGGCCCGGAGTGACGGACCCGGCCGTCCGGCCCCCCGCCAAGAGGCGGCGCAGAACATGCCGGACCGCCACCTCCGCCTCGTACCCCACCGGGCCCCGTTACGGCCCGGCCGTGGTCTTCTTGCCGGTCAGCCCAACTGCAACCACGAACGACGTAGGGCCCCACCGCCGGAGCGGTGGGGCCCTACGTTCAGCCCGGTGAAGGCTGGGCGGAGGATACGAGATTCGAACTCGTGAGGGGTTGCCCCCAACACGCTTTCCAAGCGTGCGCCCTAGGCCACTAGGCGAATCCTCCGCCGCAAACAATACAAGACGTTGAGGGGTGCTCGCGAACCCGTACCCGGAGGTGGAGTGGGCGGGTGGGGAGGTCGTCGGTGGGGCGGGGGATCAGGTAGGCTGGCGTCAGCCCCTCACGTGGCGCTATCTGACTGAACTCCCCCAGGGCCGGAAGGCAGCAAGGGTAGGTTGGCTCTGGCGGGTGCGTGGGGGGCGTTTGCGTGCCGGGCCGGGCTTGGACCCGGAGTGGCGCGCGGGGCCGTGCCCGTCGGGGCCGGGGCTCTCGTGTGAGGTGGGCCACTTGGCGCCGCTTGTCGGTGGTCGCCTATATCGTCGGGGGTGTGTCGTCCCTCGCCCTGTACCGCCGCTACCGCCCCGAGACCTTCGCGGAGGTCATCGGGCAACAGCACGTGACCGACCCGCTGCAGCAGGCGCTGCGCAACAACCGTGTCAACCACGCGTATCTCTTCAGCGGCCCGCGCGGCTGCGGGAAGACGACGAGCGCGCGCATCCTGGCCCGCTGTCTCAACTGCGAGCAGGGCCCGACGCCGACGCCGTGCGGTCAGTGCCAGTCCTGCCTGGACCTGGCGCGGAACGGGCCGGGATCGATCGACGTCATCGAGATCGACGCCGCCTCGCACGGCGGTGTGGACGACGCCCGTGAGCTGAGGGAGAAGGCGTTCTTCGGGCCGGCCTTGAGCCGGTACAAGATCTACATCGTCGACGAGGCGCACATGGTGACCCCCGCGGGGTTCAACGCGCTGCTCAAGGTCGTCGAAGAGCCGCCCGAGCACCTGAAGTTCATCTTCGCGACGACGGAGCCCGAGAAGGTGATCGGGACCATCCGTTCGCGCACCCACCACTATCCGTTCCGCCTCGTTCCGCCGGGAACGCTGCGCGACTACCTGGCCGAGGTGTGCGAGCGCGAGCGGATCCCCGTCCAGGAGACGGTCCTGCCCCTGGCCGTACGGGCCGGGGCGGGATCCGTGCGGGACTCGATGTCGGTGATGGACCAGCTCCTCGCCGGCGCGGGCGACGACGGTGTGACCTATGCCATGGCCACCGCCCTGCTCGGCTACACCGACAGCGCGCTGCTGGACGAGGTCGTGGACGCCTTCGCCGCGGGCGACGGCGCGCGGGCTTTCGAGATCGTCGACCGGGTCATCGAGGGCGGCCACGATCCGCGTCGCTTCGTCACCGACCTGTTGGAGCGGCTGCGGGACCTGGTGATTCTCGCGGCCGTCCCGGACGCGGTCGAGAAGGCGCTGATCGACGCGCCTGGCGATGTCATCGAGCGGATGCGGGCCCAGGCCTCGGTCTTCGGCGCCGCGGAGCTCAGCCGCGCCGCGGATCTCGTCAACACGGGGCTGACGGAGATGCGGGGCGCCACCTCGCCCCGCCTCCAGCTGGAGTTGATCTGCGCGCGGGTGCTGCTGCCCGCGACCTACGGGGACGAGCGCTCCGTACAGGCCCGGCTGGACCGCCTGGAGCGCGGCATCGCGCTGGGGGCCGCCGCCCCCGCACCGGCCCCCACCGCCGCCCCCGCACCGGCCCCCACCGCTGCGCCCGCGCCGGCGCCCGCAGCGCCCGCGCCCGTGTCGGCCCCCGCCCCCGCACCGGCCCCCACCGCCGTGGGGCCGCACCCCGGTTCCGCATCCGGTTCCGCGTCTGGTTTCGCATCCGGTTCCGGTTACGACGAGTCCGGCCCCCCGGGCGGCGGCGCGGAGGCCTCGTCTCCCGCCGACGCGGGGCCGGGGCCCGCGCCCGGGCCCGGCGCCGCACCGGCGTCCACCCCGGCGGCCGAGCCTCCGCGCCGCCCAGGTGCCTGGCCCGGCGGGACGGGATCCGGCGGGACGGGATCCGGGGACGGGGGAGGTGCCGGTGCGGGCACCGGCGAGCCCGCGCGGCGTCCGGGAGCGTGGCCCGGGGCGGCCGTACCGGGCGGCGGTGCGCCGTCGGCACCGGCGGCGACGAGCGGAGGCCCGACGGGAACGGCTCCGGCGCAAGGACACGAACAGGGGCAGGGACAGGCATCGGCGCCGGCCCCCGACCCCGGCGCCCGGCCGGGAGGCGGCCCCGCCAACGGTGGCGGCCCCACGCACGGAGGCGGTCCCGCCAACGGCGGTGGCGCCCCCGGCGGGGGCGGCGATCCGGCGCAGATCCGTCAGATGTGGCCGCAGATCCTGGAGGCGGTCAAGAACCGGCGCAGGTTCACCTGGATCCTGCTCAGCCAGAACGCACAGGTCGTCGGCTTCGACGGCAAGACGCTCCAGATCGGCTTCCCGAACGCCGGTGCGCGGGACAGCTTCGCGGGCGGCGGCAGCGACGAGGTGCTGCGGCAGGCGCTCACCGACGCGCTCGGCGTGCAGTGGCAGGTCGAAGCGCTGGTCGATCCCTCCGGCGGGGCGGGCGGCGGCAGCGGCGGTGGTCCGGGGGGCCCTAATGGGCCGGGCTCCGGGTACGGCGCGGGGTCCGGCTCGAACGGCGGAGGGGGCGCCCGCGGTGCGATGGCGGCGCCGGCGCAGGCGGGGCCGCCCCAGCAGTGGTCGGCTGCCCCGCCGCAGCAGTCGGCTCCGGGCGGGGCGGGCTGGTCCGCCGGGCCCGCGTCGGCTCCGGCGCCGCCGTCGGCTCCGGTTCCCTCTCCGGCTTCCGAGCCCGAGGCCTCGAGTCCTTCTTCTCCGCCGCCGTCCGCTCCCGCGTCCTCGCCGGGTGCCGGGCTGGAGGAGGACATGCCCGCCGAGGACGACCCCGATCTGGACGACTCGGCTCTCTCCGGTCACGACCTGATCGTCCGCGAGCTCGGTGCGACGGTGATAGAGGAGTTCCAGCACGAGTGACCGGTGGGCGGCACGGGCGTGGGGTGCCTTCGGCGGTTGTCCGGGGCGGGGCGCCCGCGTGGAGTGGAGCACGTAGGCTCGGGGACGTTCAGTACGGCGTCTAGTGAGCCAGGAGCGATCCGATCGTGATTCCCGGTGGTGGGCAGCCCGACATGCAGCAGTTGCTGCAGCAGGCGCAGAAGATGCAGCAGGATCTGGCCTCGGCGCAGCAGGAGCTGGCCGAGACGGCCGTGGAGGGTTCGGCGGGCGGTGGCCTGGTCAAGGCGACGGTCAGTGGTTCCGGGGAGCTCCAGGGCCTGGTCATCGACCCGAAGGCCGTGGACCCCGAGGACACGGAGACCCTCGCCGATCTGGTTCTCGCGGCCGTCCGTGACGCGAACGGCGCGGCTGCCGAGTTGCAGCAGCAGAAGCTCGGTCCCCTCGCGCAGGGCATGGGCGGGATGCCGGGTCTTCCGTTCTGACGGAAAACCGGGCCCGGGCCGGGGGCCGGAGTCACCGTGGCCGGTGCCGGCTGGACTCACGGCGCGCTGTGGGTTCCGGTCCGCGGTCCGTCGCCTCGGCCGTCGACCGCGGGTACGCGTGCCCGCCGGCCAAGCACCGGCCGGTCCACGTGCCCGTCGGCCCAGGTACGGGTCGGCCCACGTGCTCGCCGGCCCACGTGCCCGCCGGCAGTGGCTAGTGGTGGCCCGTACGGGCCACTAACGTACTCAGAGAACAAGACCTGCTCGGGATGGGAGAAGCCCGGGCGGCGAGTGCAGGCGGGAGCCATCCGTGTACGAAGGCGTGGTCCAGGACCTGATCGACGAGTTGGGCAGGCTGCCCGGCGTCGGTCCCAAGAGCGCGCAGCGGATCGCTTTCCACATCCTGCAGGCCGAGCCCGCCGACGTGCGGCGGCTCGCCGGCGCGCTGACCGAGGTCAAGGAGAAGGTCAGGTTCTGCGCGGTGTGCGGCAACGTCGCGCAGGAGGAGCAGTGCCGGGTCTGTCTCGATCCGCGCCGTGACCCGTCGGTCATCTGCGTGGTCGAGGAGCCCAAGGACGTCGTCGCGATCGAGCGGACCCGCGAGTTCCGCGGCCGGTACCACGTGCTGGGCGGGGCGATCAGTCCGATCGAGGGTGTCGGGCCCGACGACCTGCGGATCCGGGAGCTGCTGTCCCGCCTCGCGGACGGGACGGTCACCGAGCTGATCCTGGCGACGGACCCGAACCTGGAGGGCGAGGCGACGGCCACCTATCTGGCGCGGATGGTCTCCGCGATGGGACTGAAGGTGACGCGGCTGGCGAGCGGGCTGCCCGTCGGGGGCGACCTGGAGTACGCGGACGAGGTCACCCTGGGGAGGGCCTTCGAGGGAAGGCGGCTCCTCGACGTGTGAGCTCCGACCGTGTGAGCTTTCGAAGTGCGAGCGCAGGGAGAGGTTGCCCGATGTCGGATGCGACGCTGAACGCCATCACCCAGGACCCCGACGACTTCGCGGTCCAGATCAGCGACCAGGTCCACAGCTTCATCGTCTCGGTCGCGGAGGTCGCCAAGGGCGACGAGCCGGACAGCGCCGTGCCCTATCTCCTGCTGGAGGTCTCGCAGCTTCTCCTCGCGGGCGGCCGGCTGGGCGCGCACGAGGACATCGTCCCGGACGAGCGGTACGAGCCGGACGTGGGTCCCGAGCCGGACGTGGACGAGCTGCGGGAGCGGCTCGCCACGCTGCTGGACCCGGTGGACGTCTACTCCGAGGTCTTCGACCCGTACGTGCCGCGCTCGGCGCCCGTCGCGTGCCGGATCTCCGACGACCTCGCCGACATCATCACCGATCTGCGGCACGGGATGGCGCACTACCGCGCGGGCCGGGTGAGCGAGGCCCTGTGGTGGTGGCAGTTCTCCTACCTGTCGAACTGGGGACCGACCGCCTCCGCCGCGCTGCGCGCGCTCCAGTCCCTGGTGGCTCACGTACGGCTGGACAAGCCGCTGGACGAGCTGGACGGTCTGGACACCGACAGCACCGCCGCCGACGAGGACGGCGACGGCTCCCTCGAGGCGGAGGCGGGCGAGGTGATGGCCGCCGAGATCGGCGTCCCCCTGGGCCTCAAGAACGCCTGAGCCGACAGGGCGCGTGCTCGCACGACGGGCCGCGCATCGTGAACAGAGTCACGTTTCCGTGTCATCCGTGGTGCGGCGGGCAGGGGATTCCGCGGACGGGTGTGGAACCTGTCCGGTCGTTACACTGAGCCGATCAGTGGATCCCTTCATTCCGGGCAGCGTCGCGCGGAGCGCCGGGGTCCCGGGAATTGATTCGAGGAGCGAGCACACGTGGGCCTTGTCGTGCAGAAGTACGGCGGCTCCTCCGTTGCCGATGCCGAGGGCATCAAGCGCGTTGCCAAGCGGGTCGTCGAAGCCAAGAAGAACGGCAACCAGGTTGTCGTCGTGGTATCGGCGATGGGTGACACGACGGACGAGCTGATCGACCTCGCCTCAGAGGTGTCTCCGGTCGCCTCCGGGCGCGAGTTCGACATGCTGCTGACCGCCGGAGAGCGGATTTCCATGGCCCTGCTGGCGATGGCGATCAAATCCGCCGGCCACGAGGCGCAGTCGTTCACCGGCAGCCAGGCGGGTCTGATCACCGACTCCGCGCACAACAAGGCGCGGATCATCGACGTCACCCCGGGCCGCATCAAGGACTCGGTGGACGAGGGCAACATCGCCATCGTCGCCGGTTTCCAGGGCGTCTCCCAGGACAGCAAGGACATCACCACGCTGGGCCGCGGTGGTTCGGACACCACCGCTGTGGCGCTGGCGGCGGCGCTGAACGCCGAGGTGTGCGAGATCTACACGGACGTCGACGGTGTCTTCACCGCCGACCCGCGGGTCGTGAAGAAGGCGAAGAAGATCGACCAGATCTCCTTCGAGGACATGCTGGAGCTGGCCTCGTCCGGCTCCAAGGTGCTGCTGCACCGCTGCGTGGAGTACGCGCGCCGCTACAACATCCCGATCCACGTGCGGTCGTCCTTCTCCGGCCTGAAGGGCACGTGGGTCACGACCGAGCAGCCGGACGGGCAAGGGGAAGAGTCGATGGAGCAGGCGATCATCTCGGGTGTGGCACACGACACGTCCGAGGCGAAGGTCACGGTCGTCGGGGTGCCGGACAAGCCGGGCGAGGCCGCGGCGCTCTTCCGCGCCGTCGCGGAGGCGGAGATCAATCTCGACATGGTCGTGCAGAACGTCTCCGCGGCCTCCACCGGGCTGACGGACATCTCCTTCACGCTGCCCAAGGCGGAGGGCAAGAGGGCGATCTCGGCGCTGGAGAAGGCGCAGGGCACCGTCGGCTACGACTCGCTGCGCTACGACGACCAGATCGCGAAGATCTCGCTCGTCGGTGCGGGCATGAAGACCAACCCGGGTGTGACGGCGACGTTCTTCGAGGCGCTGTCCGACGCCGGGGTGAACATCGAGCTGATCTCCACCTCGGAGATCCGCATCTCGGTGGTGACGCGCGAGGAGTCCGTGGGCGACGCCGTCTGCGCCGTCCACTCGGCCTTCGGGCTGGACAGTGACACGGACGAGGCCGTGGTCTACGGCGGCACGGGACGCTGACCGCTGTGGCTGTGGCCTGTCCGGGGGTCTCGCCGGGTAGGGGCTGTCCCTGACCGTGCGTCGCAGGCTGCGGGTGCTCCGTGGCGTGGCGCCCAGTTCCCCGCGCCCCTTCGGGGCGCGCCCCCCCTGGCCACGGCGGCATCCGCTGACGGAGAATGACGCTCCCCGTCCCCTGCAACCGGCAGGCGGCGGGGAGCGTCTTTGTTCCCTCCGGGCCGCGTCACGGCCGCACTGGGGGCGTGCGGCAGGCGGTCGGGAGAACCGGAGGCGGACGGGGTGTACTTGACGACCGAGAGATGTATGTATGACGGCATGTGGTGTGTTTTCCCGCACAGTGCCTGTCGCGTACAACCCTGACGGGGGGAAACGTGTCAAACAGGCGTGGCAGAGGTACTCGGAATCGCAACGGCCCCTGGTCGACCCGGACCCACACCGCGCGCCGCTGGGCTGCCGGTGGGCGGAGGCATGCCGGTGATCGCGCCCTGGCCTGCCGCGCGGCCCGCACGCCCGCTCGCCCAGCGTGGGGACGCTGACGAGGCAATGGCACCGGGCACCACAGTCGATCACCTGACCGAGACCTACCGCGCCCACTACAAGTCCCTGCTCGGGCTCGCGGCGCTCCTGCTCGATGACACCGCCTCCTGCGAGGACGTCGTGCAGGAGGCGTTCATCCGCGTGCACTCCGCGCGCAAACGCGTCCGCGACCCCGAGAAGACCCTCGCCTACCTCAGGCAGACGGTCGTGAACCTCTCCCGCTCCGCGCTGCGCCGCCGCATCCTCGGGCTGAAGCTGCTCTCCAAGCCGATGCCCGACATGGCGAGCGCCGAGGAGGGGGCTTACGAACAGCTCGAACGGGATCAGTTGATACAGGCGATGCGCGGCTTGCAGCGGCGCCAGCGTGAGGTGCTGGTGCTGCGGTACTTCGCCGACATGACCGAGGCTCAGGTGGCCGAGGTGCTCGGACTCTCGCTCGGCTCGGTGAAGGCGTACGGTTCGCGCGGTATCGCCGCGCTGCGCACCGCCATGGAGGCGGCGTCATGAGTGAGGGCAGGGAGCCCCGCGAGGAGAGAACGCCCGGGCAGGACACGCCTTCGGGGGAGCAGGCCTCCTCCGAGGAGCGGGCCTTCCCGGGAGGGCAGTCGTCCCCGGAGGGGAAGTCCTCTCCGGAGGGGCACTCGTCTCCGGCGGAGAAGGCGTCACCAGGAGAGCAGGCTTCCCCCGGTGAGGGGGCGGCGTCCGGAAAAGGGGCTACCGGGGCCGCCGGAGCCGGCGACGCCGGTCAGGGCGGACCGCCGGGGGACGAGGAAGCGCTGCGCCGCCTCCTGCAGGCCAGCGTCCGCGATCTCGACCCCTCTTCCGAGAGCCTCGACCGCACCCTCGACCACCTGCGTCATGCCGTACCCGCGCGGCGGGCGCACCGCCGTCAGGCGTGGGTCGGCGGGGTGGCGGCGGCGCTGGTCGCCGCGGTCGGCGTGCCCGCGCTCTTCTACGGCGGTGTCGTCCCCGGCGGTGGTGACGACGACCATCCGGTGACCGCGGCCAGTACCCACGGCCAGACGCGGGGGCCCGAGGCCGGTACGGGTTCGGGAGGCGGCAAGGGCGGCGAGAAGCACGGCGGCGGCGAGGACAGGGACGAGGACGAGAGCGGGAAGGGCGGCGGAAGCGCCCACCCCTCACCCTCGGGGCCCGGCACCAGCGGCCCGGGGCCCGACGAGACGCTGAGCGCCAGCGCGCCGGTCTGCGGCAGCGATCAGCTCGGGCGGGGCTCCGCGCGGTCGGGGGCGCCCGACGGCGCGGGCACCATCTACGGCAGCTTCCGCGTGTCCAACGTCTCCAAGGACACCTGCACGGTGGAGGGCGAGGGCTTCGTCGGTGCCTCCGTGCAGGGCGGCGCGCGGGGCCGGGTGACGGTCGTCGATCACACGAGTGGCGACGCGGCACCCGGGCTGGGCGATCCGGCTGTCGCGCGCGACGAGGTGGTGCTCCAGCCAGGGCAGGCGTACGTGGTGAAGTTCGCGTTCGTGCCCGGCGGCGGCTGCGGGGGCGGTACCCCGACACCGCAGGGCGGGCGGTACGAGGGCGATCCCTCGGGCGGTCCCGACGCGGGCCCTGGCGACGGCGGCCAGGGCAACGGCGGCGGTGACGGCGGCGGTGGCGGTACCGGGACGCCCGGCGAGGGCGACGGCGGTGGCGGTGACACCGGCGGGGGCGGCAGCGACGTCGTCGTCTCCCACACGCCCGAGGGCGGTGCTCCCATAGCCAACACCCGTCTCGCCGACACGTGCGCGGGCGGCACGCTCTACCGCACGGGCGTCATCCCCCAGAGCTGAGCCGGTCTGCTTCGGCCCCCTCCCCGAACGGGCGTGTTCCGCCGGGGCGTACCGTGAGGGGGTGTACCGGTTCCTGCTGACCCCGCGCTGGTGGGGGATCAACATCTTCGCCGTTCTGGCGATTCCGGTGTGTCTGTTCATGGGCAGCTGGCAGCTGAGCCGGTTCGACGACCGGGTGGACCGCCACCACGAGCAGCAGGAGCAGTCGCGCAGCGCCGCGCACGCCAAGGCGCGTCCGCTCGCCTCCCTGCTGCCGGTGACGGAGGACACCGTCGGGCACACCGCGAAGGTGACGGGGCGGTTCGACGCGGAGCACCCGCTGCTCGTCCCGGACCGTACCGTCAAGGGCGAGCGGGGCTTCTACGTGCTCTCGCTGCTGCGTACCGACGACACCGAGGACGGCAAGGCGCTCCCGGTGGTGCGGGGCTGGCTTCCGGGCAGCCCGGATCCCGCGCGGGTGCCGGCGCCGCCGAAGGGCGAGGTGACCGTCCGCGGCGCGCTCCAGGCGTCCGAGTCCCAGAACGACGCGGGTGACCGGGCCTCGGGGGCGCTCCCGCGCAACCAGCTCGGTTTCATCAACGCCTCCGCGCTCGTCAACATCGTGCCGTACGGCGTGGAGGGGGCCTGGCTCACCGAGCAGCGGACGCTGAAGCCGCTGAAGCCGGTGCCGCCGGCCGCGCCCGCGGGCACGGGGCTCGACATGAAGGCGTTCCAGAACCTGGGCTACACGGCGCAGTGGTTCGTCTTCGCCGGGTTCGTGGTCTTCATGTGGTTCCGCTTCTTCCGGCGCGAGGCGGAGATGGCCAAGGACGCGGCCCTCGGCCTCCTCCCGGAGGGGGAGTCCCCCCAGGAGGAGACCGGCCCCCAGGAGGAGACCGGCCCGGCCGACGGAGACGACCGGGCCGACGGCGATGGCCGGGACGGCGGGGACGACCCCGCCGACGGGGTCACGCGGGCCGGAACCCCGGCGTCGTCGCCGGAAGGTGCCGGGTCGCGAAGTCGATCTCCAGCCTGACCTGTTTGATCCGCTCCTCGACGACGAGCGAGCCGTGCCCCGCGTCGTAGCGGTACACCTCGTGCGGGTGGTCGCGCTCCTCCAGCCTTCCCACGTAGTTCTCGACCTGCCGGATGGGGCAGCGGGGGTCGTTGACCCCGGCGGAGATGTAGACGGGCGCGCGGACCTTCTCGACGTACGTCAGCGGTGAGGACGCCTCGAACCGCTCGGGGACCTCCTCGGGGGTGCCGCCGAGCAGTGTGCGGTCCATCGACTTCAGCGCCTCCATCTCGTCGTGGTAGGCGGTGACGTAGTCGGCCACGGGGACGGCGGCCAGGCCGAGCGCCCACACCTCCGGCTGCGTACCGAGCCCGAGCAGGGTGAGGTAGCCGCCCCAGGAGCCGCCGGCCAGCACGAGCCTGTCGGGGTCGGCGAGACCGGAGTCGACGGCCCAGGCCCGTACCGCGTCGACGTCCTCCAGCTCGATCAGGCCGACCCGGTGCTTGAGCGCGTCGGTCCACGCCCGGCCGTAGCCCGTGGAGCCGCGGTAGTTGACCCGTACGACGGCGAAGCCGTGGTCGACCCAGGCGGCGGGCTGGCCGGCGAAGGAGTCCGTGTCGTGGTGGGTGGGCCCGCCGTGCACCTCGAAGACGGTGGGGAAGGGGCCCTGCCCCGCCGGCTTCTGGACGAGGGCGTGGACGGTCCCGCCAGGGCCCTCCACCCAGGCGTCCTCGACGGGGACGGACCCCGGTGCCTTCGTCCCGGGCGGGTCGAGCACCCTCGCGCCGCTGGTGGAGCGGACCTGCGGCGGCTGGGCGGCCGACGACCACAGGAACTCGACGGTGCCGTCGGGACGCGCGGTGGCGCCCATCACGGAGCCCGCCGGGGTGTCGATGCGGGTGCGCTCGCCGCTTGCCAGGTCGTACCTGAACAGTTCGTCGCGGGCCTGGTGGCTGTGCACGACCAGCAGCGCCGAGGCGTCCGGATACCACTCGGCGGAGAGGTCTCCGGGCAGGTCGAGGGTGAGCTCGCGGGTGGTGCCGGCCGACGGGTCCCAGATCATCGGCTCCCACCGGCCGTGCCGCTGGTGGCCGATCAGGAGCCGGGAGTCGCCGTCCACGGGGGCGAACCCGAGCACGGTGAGGCCGAGTTCCTTCGTGCCGCCCTCGCTGTCGTCGAGCTCGGCGACGGTCGAGCCGTCGGGGCGCACGACGCGCAGCGCCGAGTGCATGGCGTCCCCGTGCTCGGTGTGCTCGATGACCAGCAGGGTGCCGTCGTGCGAGAGGTCGCCGACACCGGCGGACTCGCTGTGCCGGTAGATCTCGACGGGGGCGGGGGAGCCGGGGCGCTGGAGGTGGATCGTGGAGCCGTCCTCGTCGGTGGAGCGGCCGACGGCGACGGTGCCGTCCCTGCCGAGGGCCAGCCCCGCCGGGTAGGAGGGGTCGAGTCCCTCGACGGCGCGGGTGTCGGGGCCGCCGGCGAAGGGCTGGCGCATCCAGACGCCGAACTCGTCGCCGTCGGTGTCGGAGAACCACCAGATCCACGCGCCGTCCGGCGTCAGGGTGCCGTCGGTCGTCCCGTTGGGGCGGTCGGTGACCTGCCGCTGTTCGCCGGTGGTCCGGTCCCAGGCGTACAGCTCGAACGTGCCTGTCGCGTTCGAGATGAACAGCGACCGTTCCGGTGCGTCCTCGGCCCACTCGGGCAGCGAGACGCGCGGCGCCCGGAACCGCTTCTCCCAGTCGGGCATGGCCTGGTCAGGCGTGTCCTGGGCGGACTGGTCGGGCGATGCGTTTCGATCCATGCGCTCCATTGTGGACCGGGCCCCGCGGCCGCGGTGCGGGGAGCGGACAGTAGGGTGCCAGCCGTCCCCTGTTCGAAAGACCGAGGTGCCGTCGTGACGTCCCCCACCGCCCCCCGCGACGTCGCCGCGCCCTCCGCGTTGACGGTCGTCGGGATCGGCGCCGACGGGTGGGCCGGGCTGCCCGAGCTCTCCCGTGAGGCGCTGCGCGGGGCCGAGGTGCTGATCGGCGGCGCCCGGCAGCTGGCGCTGCTGCCCGCCGTGTGCGCGGGGGAGCGGGTGCCGTGGCCGTCGCCGCTGCGCACCGGTGTGCCCGGGCTGCTGGCCGCGCACGCGGGGCGCCGCGTCGCGGTGCCGGCGAGCGGCGACCCGACCTTCTACGGCATCGCCCGCACCCTGCGCGAGGTCCTCGGCACGGTTCCCCGCGTGCTGCCGCATCCCTCCTCCGTGGCGTACGCCTGCGCCCGGCTGGGCTGGGCGCAGGAGGAGTGCGAGGTCGTCAGCGCGGTGGGCCGCCCGCTGGCACGCCTGTCGGCGCTACTGCACCACGGGCGGCGCCTGCTGGTGCTCAGCGCGGGGGCGCACACGCCCGGCGAGGTCGCGGCGCTGCTGCGGGAGCGGGGGTTCGGCGCCAGCCCGGTGCGGGTGCTCGAACAGCTCGGTGGGGACGGCGAACGCGTGGTCGAGGGGACGGCGCTGACCTGGTCGGCTCCGCCCGGCGACCCCCTCAACGTCGTCGCGGTCGAGTGCGTCCGCGGCCCCGGCGACGGCGCCTCGGGCGTGCCCAGGCTCGGCGCCGTACCCGGGCTGCCGGACGAGGCGTACGAGCACGACGGGCAGCTCACCAAGCGCCATGTGCGCGCGGCGACACTCGCCGCGCTGGCGCCCGCACCCGGCGAACTCCTGTGGGACGTGGGCGGCGGCGCAGGCTCGATCGCGGTGGAGTGGATGCGCGCCCACCCGGCGTGCCGCGCGGTCACCGTGGAGCGGAACGCGGCGCGCGCGGACCGGATAGCCCGCAACGCCGAGCGGCTCGGGGTGCCCGGGCTGCGGGTCGTGACCGGGGCCGCCCCCTCCGCGCTCGCCGCACTGCCCGCCCCCGACGCGGTGTTCATCGGCGGCGGCCTGACCGCGCCGGGCCTGCTGGAGTCCTGCTGGCGCGCGTTGCCGCCGGGCGGGCGGCTGGTCGCCAACACCGTCACCCTCGAATCCGAGGCACTGCTGGTGGACTGGTACCGCAGGCACGGCGGCGAGCTGGTGCGCCTCGGCGTCTCGCACGGGGTGCCGGTCGGCGGCTTCACCGGGTGGCGGCAGGCGATGCCGGTGACGCAGTGGGCGGTGTGCAAGCCCTCCGGCGGCGAGGGGGCGGGCGCGGCACCCGATGTCGCGAGTGCCGACGTGTCCGCAGCTGCGGCGGACACGTCCGATGTGGTGGAACGCACGTCTGATGTG
The DNA here is from genome assembly GCF_003323715.1 of Streptomyces diacarni. Lineage (GTDB taxonomy): Bacteria > Actinomycetota > Actinomycetes > Streptomycetales > Streptomycetaceae > Streptomyces > Streptomyces diacarni. The sequence goes on along the minus strand of NZ_QOIN01000042.1, from coordinate 196,207 downwards.
CGGGGAGGCGATGTGGTGGGAGACAAGAGATGACCGTGTACTTCATCGGCGCGGGACCCGGCGCCGCCGACCTGATCACGGTGCGCGGCGCCCGCACGCTCGCCGCCTGCGGGGTGTGCCTGTACGCGGGCAGCCTGGTGCCGCGCGAACTGCTCGCCGAGTGCCCGCCACACGCGCGGCTGGTCGACACCGCCGAGCTCGACCTGGACGCCATCACCGGCGAAATGGCCGCGGCACACGCCGCAGGGCACGACGTGGCGCGGCTGCACTCGGGCGACCCGTCCGTCTTCAGCGCCGTCGCCGAGCAGATGCGCCGGCTGGACGCGGCCGGGGTGGACTACCAGGTCGTGCCCGGAGTGCCCGCGTTCGCGGCGGCGGCCGCCGCGCTGGGCCGCGAGCTGACCGTGCCGACCGTCGGGCAGACGGTGGTGCTCACCCGCATCGCGCGGCAGGCCACGCCCATGCCGGACGGCGAGGACCTGGCCACACTCGGCCGCAGCGGCGCGCTGCTCGTGCTGCACCTGGCGGCGCGGTACGCCGAGGAGGTCGTCGCCGAACTCGTGCCGCACTACGGCTCCGACTGCCCGGCGGCTGTGGTCGCCTTCGCCAGCCGCCCCGACGAGCTGGTACTGCGGGGCACGCTGGCGGACATCGCCGAGCAGGTGAGGGCGGCGGGCGTCAGCAGGACGGCCGTCATCCTCGTGGGCCGTACGCTCGCCGCCGCGCACTTCCGCGACAGCCACCTGTACTCGGCGGAGCGGGACCGGCACGTGTGCTGACCGACCGGGCGGCGACGGCGACACGGGGGCCCGCACGGAGGAGCGTGCGGGTACGGGTGCCGGGGGGTGCGGCGCCGCGGGGATCAGCGGACGGTGCTGCGTCCCACCACGGTCCCCGCGCGGTCGATGCAGACGACGTCGACCCGTACCGGGGCGCCGCGCAGCACCGCGAGCGCCTCCTCGCGTGCAGTCCGCGCCACCAGGTCGCCGAGGGGGACCCCGGCCGCCTCGCACGAACGCAGCGCCGCCAGTCCCGTGTTGGCCTCGGCGACCTCGCGGGCGAGTTCCTCGTCCCCGCCGCCTTGCCGGGCCAGCTCGGCGAGGAAGCCCTTGTCCACCTGGGAGCGTTTGGAGTGCAGATCCAGGTGCCCGGCAGCCAGCTTGGAGAGTTTGGCGAAGCCGCCGCAGAGCGTGAGCCGGTCCACCGGGTGGCGGCGCACGTACTTCAGGACGGCGCCGGCGAAGTCGCCCATGTCCAGCAGCGCGTCGTCGGGCAGCCCGTACTCGGCGACCACCGTGCGCTCCGACGTCGACCCCGTGCACCCGGCCACATGGGTGCGGCCCGCGGCCCGCGCCACGTCCACCCCGCGCCGGATCGAGTCGATCCACGCCGAGCACGAGTACGGCACCACGATGCCCGTGGTCCCCAGGATGGACAGCCCGCCGAGGATGCCCAGCCGCGGGTTCCAGGTGGAGCGGGCGATCTCCTCGCCGCCTTCGACCGCGAGGGTGATCTCCACATCGCCGCTGCCGCCGTGTTCCGCCGCCACCCGGGCCGCGTGCTCCCGCATCAACTGCCGCGGTACGGGGTTGACGGCGGGCTCGCCCACCTCCAGGGGGAGTCCCGGGCGGGTGACGGTGCCCACCCCGGGGCCCGCCCGGAAGACGACGCCCGCCCCGGCGGGCAGCGCGCGGACGGTGGCGCGGACGACGGCGCCGTGGGTGACGTCCGGATCGTCGCCCGCGTCCTTGACCACGGCGGCCGTCGCCCACTCACCGCCCGTGTCCAGCTGTTCGTACGCCAGGGCGAACGCAGGGCGCTCGCCCTTGGGGAGAGTGATCGTCACCGGGTCGGGGAAGTCGCCGGTGAGCAGCGCGGTGCAGGCGGCCGTCGTCGCCGCCGTCGCACAGGCGCCGGTCGTCCAGCCGGGCCGCAGCCCCGTCCGTTCCAGCTGGGCGCCGCGCCCGCCCTTCGCCTCGCCCATGTCGCCTCGCTACTCACCGAAGTCGTCGTTCCCTCAGATCACCGCCGCGGCGGGTGCCGCCCACACGAGACGGCACCCGCACCCGCGTCACCCGCACCCCGCGTCACCCACCCGAGGAGCCCTTCCCCGTGCACGTACTGATTCTGGGCGGTACGACCGAGGGCAGGCGGCTGGCGGAGCTGCTGCACACCGCGCGGCCGCGGGCCCGGGTCACCAGCTCGCTGGCGGGCCGGGTGGCGGGGCCCCGGCTGCCGGGCGGCGGCGCGGTGCGGATCGGCGGCTTCGGAGGCGTCGAGGGGCTGACGGCGTGGCTGCGGGACCACCGTGTCGACCTCCTCATCGACGCCACCCATCCCTTCGCCGAGACGATCAGTTTCCACGCGGCCGAGGCCGCGGCCGCAGCCCATGTTCCCCTGCTCGCCCTCCGCCGCCCCGGCTGGGTCCCCACCGCGGGCGACGACTGGCACGAGGCCGCCTCGCTGAAGGCCGCCGCCGCCACCCTCCCGCGCCTGGGGCGGCGCGTGTTCCTGACGACCGGACGGCTGGGCCTGAGCAGCTTCGCCGGCCCCGGCACCGACCGGCTGTGGTTCCTGGCCCGCTCCGTGGACCCGCCCGCGCCGGGGACGCCCCTCCCGGCGCGGACACACCTGCTCCTCGAGCGCGGACCCTTCACGCTGGAAGGCGAACGCGAGGTGCTCCGCAGCCACCGCATCGACGTCCTGGTGACGAAGGACAGCGGCGGCGCCGCGACGGCGCCGAAACTGGCGGCGGCACGGGAGAGGGGCATCCCGGTCGTCGTGGTCCGCCGCCCGCCCGTGCCGGACGGCGTGCGGGTGGTGAGCAGCCCCGAACAGGCCGTGGAGGCGGTCCCGGTTCCCGGTTCCCGGTGAGGCGCCGGGGCGTGTGACGCGTAGGGGCACGGCGCCCTGGGCGGTGAAGGGAGGGGCTGCGCCGGGACGGACGTGGCGCACGGCGGGGCGGCACCGCCCGTGACGGCGGTGCCGGGAGGAACGGTGTTGCCGGGTGTGACGGCGGTGCCGCGGATGTGGCGGCGGAGACGCCGCTGGAGACCTGAGGGAGGCGGCGGGTCAGCTGCCCGGTGCCGGTGCCGGTGCCGGTGCCGGTGCCGGGTGCCGACGCGCCCCAGTGCCGTTCCGTCTTCTCGTCCAGTGCCGCTCGCGGGCTGTCCTCCGCCACCAGGGCGCCCCTCGGCGGCCGCCGGGTGCAGCGCGGTGGGTGTGCCGTGCGGGTAGGGGCGGAGGACGAACCGTCCGTCATGCCAGTAGCAGGTGAGGGCAGCGAGAACGGCGACAGCGCATGAGCGCTCCGGAGGGCGGGCGCGGAACAGGGCCGGGCCCTGGAGGTTGCCCGGCCCTGTTCCGCCGCTCACCTGGCGTGGTACCACCACCAGATGAAGGGGCACTTGGTGTCCCGGGCGCGGTCGGCCCGGACCACCGCCTCGGCGTTCAGGGAGATCTTCCGCGTCGCACGTCACCTCCCTTCCTTCTCTCTTGTCCGCTTTGTTCTCCGCGGGAGGCGTCTCGAAAAGGCCAACCGGCCGAAATCAGTCGAACCAGTGGGACGGAGGTGAGAGCGCGTGTGCGGCGCGTGCGGGGCGCGGAGGGAGCGGGGGTTGCGCGTACGGGGGCGCGACGAGAGGCCCTAGCCGACCCCGGGCGCTCCCGTTCCGGTCATCCGGCCCCTGTCCGCCGTCAGTTCGCGGACGAGGCGTGCCAGGTCGGCCGGGGCGGCGGCGAGGCGCACAGGCGTGCCCGCGTCGTCCAGCTCGGCGACGTGCCAGCCGCGGGGCACCGTGTCGCCGTCGTCGCCCCGCGCCCGCCGCACCCTCGTGACGGCGAGCCGCTCGACGGGGATGTTCTTCGCCGCGAACCGGCCGGGGCCCGAGTGCGGCGTCACCGCGGGCGGGCCGCCATCCCCGAGGGCGATGTGCGTGCCGAAGTGGTGCGGGTTGTAGTCGGTGTGCTCCAGGAACCGCGCGGCCAGGAACACGTCGCCGGACTCGCTGCGCCTGTTTCCTTGACCCCCTTCGTTCTCTTCACCCGTCTCCTCCGGGCTCCGGGTGCGGGTCGCCCGCCATGCCCAGGCGAACAGGGCCGACGTGACCAGGAAGCCGGCCGCCGCCCACGCCAGCGCCTCCGGAGCGAACGGGGATGTCGGGTGGAGGTAGCAGAGCGGCAGCAGCCACAGGGCCGTGCCGCACAGCGCGCCCACGAATGGGGCGACCGAGGGCAGGACGTCGTCGTCGGGCAGCCGGCGCGCGCGCAGGCGCAGCAGTACCCGGGCGGCGGGCCAGCCCGCGGCCAGGGCGAACGCGGCCGCGACGACGGCCACGTCCTTGGCGGGCGTGACGTGCTCACGCCACACCTCGTGCTCTCCTGCGACCTCCCGTATCTCGCGGTGCCACAGGGTCACTTCGACCTCGTCCCCCGGTTCGAAGCCCGTGGCGGCCTCCCGCGAGACGGCCAGCCGCTGCACGGGGCGGTCGTCGGCGAAGTACAGCCAGCTGTGCTGCCGGGGCCGGTGCGCCTCGGTCCGGTCGATGACGGCCGGCACCGTGGTCAGGCACGCGGCACGCTCGGCGGCGGGCGTCGTGGAGGTGCACGCGACGGCCGACGTCCAGTCCTGTTCGTGCGAGGCGGTCGCCGGCACCCACCACGCGGCCACGCCGGCACAGGCGAGCAGCACCGCGCACAGCGCCACCGATCCGGCCACCGGGTGCCCCGCGGTGCGCTGCGAGACGACGGGGAGGTGGCTCGTCGCGGGGGTGCCGAAACGGTGGTGCAGCGCGCGCAGTGCTTCCAGCGTCGCGTCGAAGTCCGCGGTGCCGGACGTGCCGTCGGTGCTGCCGGTGTCACCGGCCCCGCCGGCGTACGGCAGGGGGAGGAGCCGCTTGCGGCCGTCGTGCAGTACCAGGCCGACCCGGCGGATGTCCCGGTACCGGTGGTTGCCCTGGTACTTCAGCCGCACGTGCAGGTCGGCGATGTCGCTCCACGGCACACTGCGGCGCCGCAGCAGCGTGCGGGAGTGCAGGCCGTACGCGTCGGCGCGCAGCCGGGCGGTCGCCCCGTGGAGGGCCGGGAGGCCCACCAGCGCCAACAGCAGGCCGGCGGCGCCGAGCCACACGGCCATGGCCTCGCTCAGCAGCGTGCCCCCGTACCCCAGGTACACCACGGCCGAGACCGCCCCCACCGCCCCCACCGCGCCCAGGCCGGCGAAGAACCACAGGGCGCGCTCGTGGGGAGGGCGGCAGAACACCTCCCGCGTTTCACTCATACCCGGCATCATGCCGTCGCCGGGGCTTGAGCGCTTGTGCGGTGTGCGGCAACGTACGGGCCCCTGTCGTTGCCGAGGCCGCACCACAGGGGGCGCGCGGCGCTCACGCCTCCGCGTGCTGCTCGGGTTCCGGGTAGCGGCGCGGGGTCCACACGCTCGTCCGCGCCCCGTCCGTCCGCGCCCCGTCCGTCCGCTGCCCGTCCGTCCGCTGCCCGTCCGTCCGCGCCCGCGTCTGCGAGGAACCGACGATCAGCAGGGTGCGCATGTCGACCTGCGCGGGGTCGAGTTCCGCCAGGCGCACGACGTGCACCCGCTCCCCCTCGCCGCCCACGTCGCGGGCGACGACGACCGGCGTGTCCGGTGCCCGGTGCTCCAGCAGCACCTCGCGCGCCTTGCCGACCTGCCAGGTACGGTCTCTGGACCCCGGGTTGTAGAGGGCGACCACCAGATCGGCCGCGGCGGCGGCCCGCAGGCGCTCCGCGATGACCTCCCACGGCTTGAGCCGGTCCGAGAGGGAGAGGACGGCGTAGTCGTGGCCCAGCGGCGCACCCACGCGGGCCGCCGCCGCGTTGGCGGCCGTCACACCCGGCAGCACGCGTACCGGCACCTCGGTGTACGGCGCCTCGGAGGCCGCCTCCACCACCGCCGTCGCCATGGCGAACACTCCCGGGTCACCGCCCGAGACGACGGCCACCCGACGTCCCCGCCGGGCCAGTTCCAGGGCGAACTCGGCGCGCTCGGCCTCCACCCGGTTGTCGGAACCGTGGCGGCGCTGGCCGTCGTGGCGGGGGATCCGGTCGAGGTAGGTGGTGTAGCCGACGAGGTCGTCGGCGGCGGCCAGCGCGCCCCGCGTCTCGGGCGTCAGCCACAGCGGCCCGGCGGGTCCGGTACCGACGACCACGACCTCACCGGCCGCGCCGACGCCCTCGGCTTCGCCTCCCCCAGCGGCATCGGCTTCGGTCTCGGCTTCGGCTTCGGCTTCGGCAGCACGGGACGCGTGCGCGCCCACCTTGCTGGGGAGGACCGCCACCGAGAAGTACGGCACCGAGTCGGCGTCCACGTCCGCCACCAGCCCGGTGCGCTCCCCCTCCATGGTGGCGCGCTCGACGTAGCGGGCCTCGGCCAGCCGGCCCGAACGCTCCAGTGCCCGCCGCACCTTGGGGAAGGTACGGCCCAGTTTCATCACGGCCACCGCGTCGCTGGAGGCGAGCCGTGCGGTCAGTTCCTCCTCGGGCAGCGTGCCCGGCAGGACGGTCAGCGCCTCCTCGGCCTCCGACAGCGGCGTGCCGAGACGGGCCGCCGCCGCGCTGACGGAGGTCACGCCAGGGATGACCTCCGTCGGGAAGCGGTGGGCCAGCCGCTTGTGCATGTGCATGTAGGAGCCGTAGAAGAGGGGATCGCCCTCGGCCAGCACGGCGACGGTCCGTCCCGCCTCCAGGTGCGCGGCCAGCCGTGCGGAGGCCTCCGCGTAGAACTCCTCCAGCGCGCCCCGGTATCCGCCCGGGTGGTCGGTGGACTCGGTCGTGACCGGGTAGACCAGCGCCTCCTCCACCTGGCCGGCGCGCAGGTACCGGGAGGCGATGGACCGGGCGATCGAGCGGCCGTGCCGGGCACTGTGGTAGGCGACGACGTCCGCTTCGGCGATCGCCTCGACGGCCCGTACGGTCATCAACGACGGGTCGCCGGGGCCGAGTCCGACGCCGAGCAGCCGCCCGGTGCCGGCGGCGTGTGCGCCGCTCGTCTTGCCGTTCCCGGCTTCCGGCGGCGCTGTCGGCGCCGCGTGCGGCGGGGCGGGCTCCTGGCGGGGGTCGTCCGGGCTCGTCACCGGGCTCACTCCTCCTCGCTGGCGATGGCGTTCAGCGCGGCCACGGCCAGGGCGCTGCCGCCCCGCCGTCCGTGCACGATCAGGTGGTCGAGCCCCGAGGGATGCTCGGCCAGTGCCTGCTTCGACTCGACCGCGCCGACGAAGCCGACGGGCACCCCGATCACCGCGGCGGGCCGCGGTGCGCCCTCCGCGACCATCTCCAGGAGCCTGAACAGCGCGGTGGGCGCGTTGCCGACGGCGACGACCGAGCCCTCCAGTCTGTCCCGCCACAGTTCGAGGGCCGCCGCGGTGCGTGTCGTGCCCAGCTCGGCCGCGAGAGCGGGGACGCGCGGATCGGCGAGGGTGCAGACCACCTCGTTGTCGGCCGGCAGCCGCCTGCGGGTGACACCACTGGCGATCATGGCGACGTCGCACAGGATGGGCGCTCCCGCGCGCAGCGCGGCGCGGGCCCGTGCGACGGCCTCGGGCGTGTGGGCGAGGTCGCGTACGAGGTCGACCATGCCGCAGGCGTGGATCATGCGCACCGCGACCTGGGCGACGTCGGCGGGCAGCCCCGCCAGATCCGCCTCGGCGCGGATGGTGGCAAAGGACTGCCGGTAGATGGCAGCGCCGTCCTTCTCGTACTCGAACACTGTTGGTCTGCTCTCGCTCATCGGGTCGCGTCACTCATCGGGTCGCGTCGCTCGTCGGTTCGTCGGGGCGGGGCGGGGCGGGGCGGGGCGGGGCGGGGCGTGCACGGGTGTGGCCACGGGCCGTCGCCACGGCGGCGGCGAGTTGTGTGCGCGCGTCGTCGTAGGGGACGCAGGGCGCGGGCGGGGTGGACGCCGGCTTCTGTGCGGGGTCCGCGGGGACGGTCGTCACCCGGTACCCTTCGGCCTCCGCGACCACGTCCACGTGGTCGCCTCGCGGGCGGCCGCACCGCCGCGCGCAGCCCGACCAGTAGACGGGCAGCTCATCCCTGTGACCCGAAGCATCGCCCGTGGTGTGGGCGGCCGCTTGTGCCACGCCGGCGGCCGCGTCCGTGCGGACGTCCGCCAGCGCCTTGCCGCATCCCGGCCGCCCGGTGCAGGCCCCCACTCCCCGCCACGGGGAGGCGGGCCGCGTCACCAGTCCGGCGTCGCCCAGCGCCGCCAGCGCGGCCTCCGCGGCCTCGTCCGCGACCCCGGGGACGACGACGCCGCGCCACGGTGTCACCCGTAGCTCCCCGGTGCCCGCGTGGCGGGCCGTACGTGCCAACAGCCGCCACTGGTCACCGTCCAGACGCCCCAGTGGTGCCAGTACGGACAGGGCGACGCCGTGGCCCGCGGCGGCACCGGAGCCGTCGACCGCTCTGACGAGGCCCGGTGCGGGCCCCTCCGGCGGGGCGGCCGCCGAACGCGCCGGGGACGGCGGAAAGGGGACGGTACGGGCGGCCGGCCCGACGCGTTCCGCCGTGCGGCGCAGCACGCTGCCACGGGCCTCCGGCGGGAGATCGCCGATCCGCCAGGCCCGTTCTCCGTACGCGCGTACGGCGTCGACGAAGGCCTCGGCGGCGGCGAGCGCGGCGAGGGGAGCGAGAGCGTCGGGAACGTGCAGCGCGTCCCCCTCACCGGCCGCGCGCTCGCCCTCGTGGCCGTGCCCGTGACCGCCCGGGCGCAGGAGCGCGGCCCCGTCGTCCAGCGCGAGCAACGTCACGTCCGCGCCCAGTGACGAGACGTCCCCGCGCCCGTCGTCCAGGGCGAACAGGAACCGCCCCGACAGTTCGCTCGCGTCTTCGCTCGCGCACAGAAGCCGGTCCAACTCGACGAGCCAGGGGCGTACGTCGCGGCGGCCTCCGCCGTCCAGTCCCGACAGCGGCGAGGCCACGATGTTGCGTACCCGCTCGTGTGGGGCGGAGGGCAGCAGCCGCGCGGCCTCCAGCAGGCGCCCCAACTCTTCGGCGGACCGCGCCTCCAGGCCGCGGAGTTGCAGGTTTCCGCGCGAGGTCAGGTGCAGTGCGCCGTCACCGAGGTGCAGTGCGGCAGCGGCAAGCGCCTCCGCCTGTGCGGCGTCCAGCACCCCGCCCGGCACCCGGACGCGTGCCAGCGCCCCGTCGTCCGCGTGGTGCAGCCGCAGCGCTCCCGGGCACGCGTCCCCGCGCGCACGGGGCGCCGCGCAACGTGTTGCACCAGCAACTGTCGCGGCGTCCTGGACGGACGGAGGGGAGGGGGTCACGGACATGGCCGCGAGCATACCCACCGGCAAGGGTGCCCTCCCGCACGGAGCCGAACCCCCGTACGATGCCTGCTGAGCGCGTACCACCCGGTCCGCGCTCATCGCCGGCGACGGCGACTGGGGAGGAAGCCGGTGGAAATCCGGCGCGGTCCCGCCACTGTGAGCCCGGCCACGGCCGGGTGAGTCAGGAACTCCCTTCCCCGAGCTCTCGGCTCCTGCCCGGCCTCCGGCCGGCGGGGTGTCCGCGGGCAGGGGAGACCCATACCGACACCCGGGGCGTGGACACCCCGAGGAAGGGCCGACCGCAGCATGCTGCTCTCGTCACGCGACGCCGCTCAGGGGGACGTCACCCCGCGGGTGATCCTCCTCCTCTCGACCTCCGACACGGACCTCCTCAGCGCTCGCGCGGCGAACGAGAGCGCGTCCGCCGCCGAGGCGGCGGCCTCTTCCCCGGCCGCGAACCCCCTTTCCTACCGGTACGCCAACCCGACCCGGCTGTCCGAAGGGGCGCTCCAGGAGGAGCTCGGCGCGCTCCTCGACGGTGTCGACCTCGTCGTCGTCCGCCTGCTGGGCGGTATCCGCGCCTGGCAGCAGGGTGTCGACCTGCTCCGCGAGAGCGGCCGTCCGCTCGTCGTCCTGACGGGCGAACAGGCCCCGGACGCCCAGCTGATGGCCGCCTCGACGGTGCCGATCGGTGTGGCCGCCGAGGCACACGCCTACCTGGCACACGGCGGCCCGGCGAACCTCACGCAGCTGGCCGGGTTCCTCTCGGACACGGTCCTGCTGACCGGGCACGGCTTCGAGCCGCCCGCCCCGGCGCCCTCGTGGGGCGCGCTGCGGCGGGATCCAGGACCGCACGCGGCCGCGTTGCCCGCCGACGCGCCGACCGTGGCGGTGCTCTACTACCGTGCGCACCACATGAGCGGGAACACGGCGTTCGCCGCGGCGCTGTGCGACGCGATCGAGGCGGCGGGCGGCAGGGCGCTTCCGCTGTACGTGGCGTCCCTGCGCACGCCGGAGCCGGAGCTCGTCGAGGAGCTGCGTGCGGCGGATGTGATCGTCACGACCGTGCTGGCGGCGGGTGGCGCGGGTGGCACCAAGCCGGCCGACGCCCAGGCGGGCGGCGACGACGAGGCGTGGGACGCGGGCGCGCTCACCGGCCTGGACGTGCCGATCATCCAGGCGCTGTGTCTGACGGCCCCCCGCTCGGACTGGGAGCGCAACGACGAGGGCGTCTCACCGCTCGACGCGGCGAGCCAGATCGCGGTGCCGGAGTTCGACGGCCGTCTGATCACCGTGCCGTTCTCCTTCAAGGAGATCGACGAGGACGGTCTGCCCTCGTACGTCGCCGACCCGGAGCGGGCGGCGCGGGTCGCGGGCATCGCGGTGCGGCACGCCAGGCTGCGGCACATTCCGGCGGGCGAGAAGCGGCTCGCGCTCGTGTTGTCGGCGTATCCGACCAAGCACGCGCGGATCGGCAACGCGGTGGGTCTGGACACTCCGGCCAGTGCGATGGCGCTGCTGCGGCGCCTGGTGGCGGAGGGCTACGACTTCGGCCCGCCCGAGGACATCCCGGGCCTCGTACCCGGGGCCGACGCCGCACCCGCATCCGCACCCGCACCCGCACCCGCACAGAAGGGGGGTAGTGGTGGAACCGTCACCCCCCAAGGTGGTGACGCGCGCGCAACACCCCCCGGGCCGGCCCACGGAACACCCCCCGGGCAAGCCGCCGCCGAAGGCCACGAAGCGGACGCCGGTGAAGGCGAGGCCGACGGCAGTGGCGAGCACGAGGGCGACGCGCTCATCAGGGCGCTCATCGACGCGGGCGGTCACGATCAGGACTGGCTGACCGAGGAGCAACTGGCCCGCAACCCGGTCCGTATCCCGGCGGCGGACTACCGCCGCTGGTACGCCACGCTCCCGCGGGAACTGCGGGACGCGGTCGAGGAGCACTGGGGTCCTCCGCCCGGCGAGATGTTCGTCGACCGTACGCACAACCCCGAGGGCGACATCGTGCTGGCGGCGCTGCGCCGCGGCAACCTGCTCGTCCTCATCCAGCCGCCCCGCGGCTTCGGCGAGAACCCCATCGCCATCTACCACGACCCCGACCTGCCGCCTTCACACCACTACCTGGCCGCCTACCGCTGGATCGCCGCCCCGCGAGCGGAGGGCGGCTTCGGCGCGGACGCGATGATCCACCTGGGCAAGCACGGCAACCTGGAGTGGCTGCCGGGCAAGAACGCGGGCCTGTCCGCCGCCTGCGCGCCCGACGCGGCGCTGGGCGACCTCCCGCTGGTCTACCCGTTCCTGGTCAACGACCCGGGAGAGGGCACGCAGGCCAAGCGCCGGGTGCACGCCACACTCGTCGACCACCTCGTCCCGCCGATGGCGCGCGCCGACTCCTACGGCGACATCGCCCGGCTGGAACAACTGCTGGACGAGTACGCGCAGATCTCCTCGATGGACCCGGCGAAGCTGCCGGCGATCCGGGCGCAGATCTGGACGCTGATCCAGGCGGCGAAGCTCGACCACGACCTCGGCATGGAGGAGCGCCCCGACGACGAGGGCTTCGACGACTTCCTGCTGCACGTCGACGGCTGGCTGTGCGAGGTGAAGGACGCCCAGATCCGCGACGGTCTGCACGTGCTGGGTACCGCGCCCGGCGGCGAGGACCGGGTGAACCTCGTCCTGGCCATCCTGCGCGCCCGCCAGATCTGGGGCGGCGCACACACGCTGCCGGGCCTGCGGGAGGCACTGGGCCTGGACGAATCGGCGGCGACCCGCACGGCCTCCGACGCGGCGGAGGCACGGGCGCGCGCACTGGTCGAGGAGATGGAGGCGGCCGGATGGGACCCGGCCGCGGTCGACGCGGTGGCGGCGGAACAGCCCCCGCGGGTCGCCGACATCCTCACCTTCGCCGCCCGCGAAGTGGTGCCCCGGCTGGACGCGACCACCGACGAACTCGACCACACCGTGCACGCGTTGGCGGGCGGCTTCGTCCCCGCGGGGCCCTCGGGGTCGCCGCTGCGCGGACTGGTCAACGTCCTGCCGACGGGCCGCAACTTCTACTCCGTCGACCCGAAGGCCGTCCCCTCCCGGCTCGCGTGGGAGACGGGCCAGGCACTGGCCGACTCCCTCCTGGAGCGCTACCGCGGCGACAACGGCGCCTGGCCCACCTCCGTCGGCCTGTCCCTGTGGGGGACGAGCGCCATGCGCACCGCGGGCGACGACATCGCCGAGGCCCTGGCCCTGCTGGGCGTCCGCCCCGTGTGGGACGACGCCTCGCGCCGGGTGACGGGGCTCGAACCCGTTCCACACGAGGAACTGGGGCGCCCGCGCATCGACGTGACGCTGCGCATCTCCGGGTTCTTCCGCGACGCGTTCCCGCACACGGTGGGGCTGCTGGACGACGCGGTGCGCCTGGCCGCGGGGCTGGACGAGCCGGACGAGATCAACTTCGTGCGCGCCCACACCCGCCAGGACCTGGCCGAGCACGGGGACGAACGCCGGGCCACCACCCGCATCTTCGGCTCCCGCCCCGGCACGTACGGCGCGGGCCTCCTGCAACTGATCGACTCCCGCGACTGGCGCACCGACGCCGACCTCGCCGAGGTCTACACCGTCTGGGGCGGATACGCCTACGGGCGGGAACTGGACGGCCGTCCGGCCCGCGAGGAGATGGAGACCGCCTACAAGCGGATCGCGGTGGCCGCCAAGAACACCGACACCCGCGAGCACGACATCGCCGACTCGGACGACTACTTCCAGTACCACGGTGGCATGGTCGCCACCGTGCGCGCCCTGCGCGGCACCGCACCCGAGGCCTACATCGGCGACTCCACCCGCCCCGAGACGGTGCGCACCCGCACCCTGGTGGAGGAGACGTCCCGCGTCTTCCGGGCCCGCGTCGTCAACCCCAAGTGGATCGAGGCGATGCGCCGCCACGGCTACAAGGGCGCCTTCGAACTGGCGGCGACGGTCGACTACCTCTTCGGCTACGACGCCACCACCGGCGTGGTGGCCGACTGGATGTACGACAAGCTCACCGAGGCCTACGTCATGGACGAGGCCACCCGCGGCTTCCTCCAGGACGCCAACCCCTGGGCGCTGCACGGCATCGCGGAACGCCTCCTGGAGGCCGAGTCCCGCGGCATGTGGTCGAAACCCGATCCGGCCGCACTCGACGCGCTGCGCCAGATCTACCTGGAGACGGAAGGGGAGCTGGAGGGCGACGAGTGACGCCCCGGGCCTGGGCGGAACCCCTCCGCCCGGTGCCCCTCCCTTCCCCGGCGCTCACCCGCCCGGCGTCACCAGGCCCACCTCGAAGGCGAACACCGCCGCCTGCGTACGGTCCCGCAGCCCCAGCTTGACCAGGATCCGGCTCACGTGGGTCTTGACCGTGGACTCCGCCACGATCAGGTGCTCGGCGATCTCCCCGTTGGAGAACCCCTGGGCGACCAGCGCCAGCACCTCGGTCTCCCGCTCGGTCAGCTCCTCCACGCGCTCGGGGGCCTGCGGGCGCGGGCCCCCGAGCCGGGAGAACTCGGTGATCAGCCGCTTGGTCACCGTCGGCGCGAGCAGCGCCTCGCCCGAGGCCACCACCCGGACCCCCTCGGCGAGCTGACCTGTGGAGGCGTCCTTCAGCAGGAAGCCGCTGGCTCCGGCGCGCAGCGCCTGGTAGACGTACTCGTCCAGGTCGAAGGTGGTGAGGATCAGCACCTTCGTGCCGGAGTCGAGGGCGGCGATCTCCTTCGTGGCCTCAAGCCCGTTCATGCCGGGCATGCGGATGTCCATCAGCACCACGTCGGGCCGCAGTTCGGCCACCTTCGCGACCGCCTCCTCACCCCCGGCCGCCTCCCCCGTGACCTCGATGTCCGGCATGGCCCCCAGCAGCACGGAGAACCCCTCGCGGACCATGGCCTGGTCGTCGACGATCAGTACCCGGATCACGCCGCGCCCTCCCCGAGGCCGTCACCCGCGGCAGGCCGCGCCGGGCCCGCCGCCGGGCCGGAGCCGGCCGCCGCTCGCCCGGACCCCGCCGAGCCCGCCGAGCCCGCCGAGCCCGCCGCCTCGGTCGGCGTCGCCGTACCGGCGGGCAGGAAGACCGCCACCTCGAAGCCGCCCTCCGGCGTGCCGGACGCGGTCATCTCGCCGCCGAGCACCTGCACCCGCTCCCGCATGCCGAGCAGCCCGTGCCCGCCACCGCCCCGCGGGGGCGGGGCCGCGGCCCGTGCCCCGCCTCCGGGCCCCGAAGGCCGTTGCTCCGGGGGCCCGTTGACCACCCGTACGCCCAGTCCGCCGAGCACGTAGGACAGCTCCACCCGGGCCGGTGCGCCGGGGGAGTGGCGCAACGCGTTGCTCAGCGCCTCCTGCACGATGCGGTACGCGGACAGCTCCACCCCCTGCGACAGCGGCGCGACCGCGCCGGTGACCACGCTGTCGACCTCCAGACCCGCGGAGCGCACGCTCGCGTACAGCGCGTCGAGGTCGGCGAGGGTGGGCTGCGGGGCCTGCGGCGCGTCGTCGGCGTACGCGTCGGGGTCCTCGGCCCGTACGACACCCAGGATGCGGCGCAGCTCGGTCAGCGCGGCCACGGCGTTCTCCCGGATGGTGGCGAACGACGTCGCCAGCTCGGGCGGGGGCTCCGCCACCCGGTAGGGGGCGGCCTCCGCCTGGATGGCGATGACGGACATGTGGTGGGCGAGCACGTCGTGCAGCTCCCGGGCGATGGTGTTGCGCTCCTCCAGCAGCGTACGGCGGGACCGTTCGCGCGCGGTGACCGTCTCCGTCTCCACCACGTGCTGCCGCTCCTGCCGCCACGCCCGAATGGCCGCGGCGGTCACCAGCGCCACGGCGGCGAACGTCGCGATCGAGGGCAGGGCCGTCATGACGCCGCCGGTCAGCGCCGCGAGCAGCGTGCTGACCGCCACCGTGACCAGCCACATCTCCGCCGCGACCCGGGGCCGGGTACGCAGCACCACGAGCACCATCACGAACAGGTGCCCCGCCATCGCGATCTCGGTGCGCGGCTCGGTGAACGAGTACAGCGACGTCGGCAGACTGAGCACCACGGCGCACAGCGACATCCAGTACGCCCCCACGGGGCGGAACACCACCATGCCCACGGACATCGACACCAGCACGGTGAACACCAGGTCGAACAGCGCACCGGAGGCGCGGAACTCCACGGTCTTGGTCGTGGAGACGAGGAAGAACAGCACCGCGGCGGCCAGCACAGCACCGTGCGGCAGCCACCGCACGTACCGGCCCAGCCCACCGGGCAGCCGCTTCTCCCAGCGGGCCACCCACCCGGCTCGGAGCGGAGGCAGCGGATCGTATCCGAACGGATCCGACAGCAGGTCCCCGCGCAGGTTCGCGAACCCGTGCCGGGCGAACCTGGCCTCCGGGCGGGCATCGGTGTGGTGCGTCTGCGTCATACCGACACGCTATGCAGCCGCCGGCCCCGGGTCGTCCGCACAGAAGATGATCCGCGCGGCTCCGTCTCAAGTACTACCCCGGGTACACGGGCAGCTCGCCCACCGCCGCCGTCGCCTCCCCTCCTGCGAGACGGGCAGGCCGGCGTAGCGGGGATACGAGCCGCCACCTCCCAGAATCAGGGAGCGCTCCCCACTCGGGCCGACGATAGCATCACGCCGGGGAGGACTCCCCGTTTCCACCGGAGGTGACGATGACCGAGGACAGGCGCGGCGGCCACGCAGGGGCGAAGGGGAGTGGCCGCCACGGCGACCACGACGCGCGCGGCGGTCGCGGCGACCACGACGCGCGCGGCGGTCGCGGCGGGCGCCCGCCGGCCGGTGAGGGCCCGCCCCCCGCCTCGCCCGCGGCATCCCCCCGCCGGCGCCGCGACGCACGCCGCAACAGGGAACTCCTCACCGACGCCGCCCACGAGGTCTTCACCGAGCAGGGACTGGAAGCGCCCTTCGACGTGATCGCCCGACGAGCCGGCATCGGCAACGCCACGCTCTACCGCCACTTCCCCACCCGCGCCGCCCTCGTGGACGCCGTCTTCCGCGACCTGCTGACGCACACGATGACCGTCGGCGAACAGGCCCGAACCGCCGAGGACGCGTGGTCGGGACTGTGCGACTACCTCGCGGAGATCTTCACCGTCCTGGCCACCGACCGCGGCGCGAACGACCTGATGACCACCCACCTCGAAGGCGTCGAGACGCTGGAGACGGTGCACGCGCACAACCGCGAGACGGTCGAGATCCTGCTGCGACGAGGGCACGCGGAAGCCACCATCCGTGCCGATGTCACCACCGAGGACCTCCTGTTCAGCTTCGCGGCCCTGGGCCGCGCCGTCCCCGCACTCACCGCCGCCACGACCCCCGACGCCTGGCGCCGCCCCCTCACCCTCTTCCTCGACGCCCTCCGCGCCCCCACCCTCTCCCCGTCCCCCCTCCCCACCCCGCCCCTCACCCCACCCCAACTGGCCACCACCCTCCACCAACTGGGCCCCGACCGGGGCCCGCACCCGGGCCCGCACGAAAAAAGGTGACGCACGGGCGACACGTCCCCAGCCGGGGACGCCGCGTACGGGTCTCAGATCGTGGCCGCGTCCAGCCAGGCCGTGCGGAGCGCGGGCCTGGCTGCTGAGCGCGAAGCGGTTGCTCACTTGCACGGATTCACCTCTTCCTTCGGCCGGGGGACGAAGACGTCGTTCAGCTGTGGCTGCGCCGACGAAGGGTGGGCGGCCCGTCCGGTACGGACGAGGAACAAAAGCCGCCGGTCAGGTCTGCTCGGTGGGCAGCAGTCCTACGGCCTTCAGCCGGTTGTCGGAAGCTCGGACGGCCCAGGCGACGGCCAGGAGGCCGACGGCGAGGAGCGGATAGCCCATGGCGATCTTGGCGAAGCCCAGTGAGCCGACCTCGTCGGCCTGGTAGAGGTACTGCTGGACGGCGAACCGGGCGCCGAAGAGGGCGGCCAGCACCAGGGTGGCGACGTCGTAGTAGATCCGCGAACGCTTGTCCGCCCGCCAGACGGTGCCCTTGCCGGTCGTCGAGTTCCAGATCAGGCCCGCCAGGGGCCAGCGCAGCGCCACGGAGAGGACGAAGGCGACGGCGCCGGCCAGGCTCGCCCAGATACCGATGAGGAAGAAGTCCTTGGCGGATCCCGTGTACCAGGAGACGCCGGCGGCGATGGCCACGCCGAAGACGCCGCCGAGGGCGGGCTGGATCGACTCCCTGCGCATCAGCCTCTGCACCGCGATGCCGCAGGCGACGAGGAGAGCGGCGAGGATGCCGACCTTGAGCCCGCCGGCGCTGTTGGCGACGACGAACACCAGGGCGGGCAGCGCCGAGTAGACGACCCCCTTGACGCCGCCCGCCTGGTCGAGGGCCGACTTCTTCCGGTCTGCCGTCTGCACGGCGGTCGCCGTCTCCTGGGGACTGGTGATCTGCATGGTGATCCGTCCTTCCGGGGTGGTCTTGAGGGCGGAAAGTTTCGTCACTGAGGGACATGTTGTCACTAAGTGACGATCGAAGCCACCCCGTGCGGTGTGCCCTGGGCCACACCTCGGCGAACTCCCCGCCCAGCGGGTCGCCCGTCCTCCGGTAGGGCGAGCACGGCCTCGCCGACGGTTCGGCGCTCGCTGTCGACCTCCCCCGCGTCAGCCGTCTCGCTCAGTCCGCCGCCGACTCCTCGTGGAGGTCGCGGCCGTCGCGGACGTCGCAACCCCTGGTGCGGTACAGGGTGTGCTGCCGCGCACGGTGCGCGGCTCCGCCGCGATGCGCGACGTGCTGGCCGACTCCGCACCGGAGGGGCCCTACCGGAGGGCTCCGGCGGAGCATCCGCACGCCGAGGCCGACGCCGTCTTCCTGGCACGAGCCTCGCCCGCCGCGGATCGGGCTTGAGCGGACAGTGCCCTACCTGCGCCGGCTACGGCAGGACCACCCGGACCTGGCTGACCTGCACGCGAACACCCCGAAGGGGCAAGAACGCACCGGAGAGGCCATGCTCTGGGGACCTCGCGTGTTGAGGTGGCGTGCACGGTGCAGGCAGCAGCGGACGGCTCCGCTCCCGCGTCCGTGGCTGAGGCCGCCGGAGTGTGCCGCTCAGGGGCGCCGCTCAGATCCCCTGTCGGTCAGCAGCGGCCTCGTCCGGCTCGGCGGGTGCCCCGTCGACGTGGACCGGGTCGCCCACGGCGCCTCCGGTGGCCGTGCGGACGGCGTCCGCGATGAAAGCGAAGTTCTCGTCACCGAGCTCTCGTGGATCGGCGCCGTCCAGAAGGCCGGCGCCGACGTACTCGTTGATGACGCGCAGGGAGGCCCCGGTGGCGGCGGCGTGCAGACGTACCTCGAGGTCGTCGGGCTTGCGTCCGAGGCGAGTCGCGATGACCCCGGCGAGTTCGTGTTCCACCTGGTCGCAGGCCATCAGCCAGGCCGTGCGCAGGGCCGGTTCGGTCTCGGCCAAGCGCATCATCTTGACGCCCAGCCCGGCGTCGGCCTGCTCCAGCGGGCTGATCTCGTTGACAAACCGCTTCGCCTCCGTGGCGAAGTGCTCCTCCAGGGAGCGGTGCAGTGGCCAACTGCGCAGAGAGGTCAGTTCCCACTCCACGCTCTGCGCCACGATCGGCTCCGCACAGCTCTCCTTGCTGCGGAAATGCCGCCAGATGGTGCGGGTCGACAGACCCACCGCCTCCGCGATCTGGTCACCGCTCGTGCCGTCGACGCCCTGCGCCCAGAATAGGCGTGCCGCCTCCCGCGAGATCTCCAGACGTACGCGACGGCGCCGCTGCTCACTCATCCCGCCACGGCTGCGTTCGGTCGCTGCCACGTCGTCGGCCATCGTGCGCCACCCTTCACCCTCACGTTCACTGAGTGCCATTTTGGCATTAAGTGACGCAATGTGCCAGCTGTGCGCTCCGCTTCGGAGGCTCGCCGGGAGTCCCTTGCCACCCCGTGTCACTTAGTTACCCTGCCGCTAAGTGACACGGGGTGGTCGGTGCTGTGCACTTCTGATCTTGCTCTTTGTCGGAGGCGGTTTCTTCGCGGCGGCAGCACGTACCACTGATTCGCCCTGGCTCCAGGTGGTCCTTGCGGTATCCGGCGGCGGCCTGACGTGTGGTCTGCTGTCCGACGCCTTCCTTGGTCTCCGTGAGTGCATGCCGGGTCAGGCGCACGAGTGGCAGGGAGAGCCTGAGCTCATAGAGGCGGAGTCGATCTTCGCGCTCGTGACGTCGAGGGTTCTCGCGCGTCTGGAGGCGGAGTGGTGCGATCCACGGAGCTATAGTCACTCACGACGCAACCAGGGCCCACCTTCCGCATGGAAGACGGGCCCTGGTTGCTGTTTCTCTGTCGGGGTGGCGGGATTTGAACCCACGACCTCTTCGTCCCGAACGAAGCGCGCTGCCAAGCTGCGCTACACCCCGAAGCAACGAGGACTACTTTAGCTCAGGGGAGCGCTGAGGTGAAATCGGGTTTCCCGGGGTCGGCCGCGGGGGTCCCGCGGGTCAGGACTCGCGGGGGTGGAGGGTGAGGAGGGTGGCCTCCGGGGGGCAGGCGAAGCGGACCGGGGTGTAGCGGTTGGTGCCGCAGCCCGCGCTGACGTGGAGGTACGACTCGTGTCCGCCGGCCCGGTGGGTGGAGAGCCCCTTGACCCGCTCGGTGTCGAGGTCGCAGTTGGTGACCAGGGCGCCGTAGAAGGGGACGCAGAGCTGGCCGCCGTGGGTGTGCCCGGCGAGGATCAGGGGGTAGCGGTCCGCGGTGAACGCGTCGAGTACGCGCAGGTACGGAGCGTGTACGACGGCGAGGGAGAAGTCCGCGTCCTCCTCGGGGCCGCCGGCCACCTCGCCGTACCGGTCGCGCTTGATGTGCGGGTCGTCCAGGCCGGTCAGCGCGATCTCCTGGCCGCCGTCCAGTTTGAGGCGGCCCCTGGTGTTGGTCAGGCCGATCCAGCCGGCGGCGTCGAAGGCGTCGCGCAGCTCCTCCCACGGGTTGTGGATGGCGCCGACGGCGGGTGCGTTGCCGTTCAGGCCGTGCCGGCCGCTGGCCTTCTCCCGCAGATACTTCGCGGGGTTGCGCGGCTTCGGTCCGTAGTAGTCGTTCGAGCCGAAGACGTACGCGCCCGGGTACTCCATCAACGGGCCCAGGGCGTCGAGGACTTCGGGGACGCCCTCGGTGTCGGACAGGTTGTCCCCTGTGTTGATCACGAAGTCGGGCCGCAGGGCCGCCAGCTCGCGCAGCCACCGCTGCTTCTTGCGCTGGCCGCAGACCATGTGGATGTCGGAGACCTGGAGGACGCGCAGCGGGTGCATACCGGGCGGCAGGACGGGCACGGAGACCCGGCGCAGGCGGAACGAGCGGGCTTCGACGCCCGCCGCGTATCCCACGCAGGCCGCGCCGAACGCGGTGAGGCCGACGGCTGTCTTGAGGGGGATCCGGTATCGCGCGCGCATGGCCCCATGGTTGCAGATCCGGGCTCGTACGCGGAGGCGCGCGGTGATCACGTGGGCCGGTGCGGGCCCTCATATGCCGGGCGTCAGGTACACGGCGGGTGGCACACTGACCTCATGACCACGCTCAAGTCCCGGCTGCAGGACGACCTGACCGCAGCGATCAAGGAGCGCGACGAGCTGCGCTCCGCCACGCTTCGGATGACCCTTTCCGCGATCACGAAGGAGGAGGTCGCGGGCACCAGCGCGCGCGAGCTCTCCGACGACGAGGTGCAGAAGGTCATCACCCGTGAGGCGAAGAAGCGGCGCGAGGCGGCCGAGGCGTTCGCGGGCGGCGGCCGGACGGAGCAGGCCGAGCGGGAGCGGGCCGAGGGGGAGGTTCTGGCGGACTACCTGCCCCAGCAGCTCTCCGACGAGGAACTGGCGACGCTCGTCGCCGAGGCCGTGGAGGAGGCCCGGGCCGCCGGTGCCGAGGGTCCCAGGGCGATGGGGGCCGTCATGAAGATCGTCAACCCGAGGGTCGGGGACCGGGCGGAGGGCGGCCGTGTCGCCGCTGCCGTCAAGAAGCGCCTCGCGCAGTAGCCCTTCCGGCCCGCCTGGCGCAGTATTCCTTCCGGCCTGCCTCGCCGGGTTGCCGTGCGGGACAGCCGGACAGCCGGACATTCGAACGTCCGGATATCCATTGCCGGTGCCGGCGGGCCTACGTGCGAGAGGGTCGGGCGCCGGTGTCGGCACCGGGCCCGGCCCCCGGGCCGGTTACGGCCAGCCGCCACCGCCGCCCACGTCCCATCCGCCGCCCCCGTTGCCGTTGCCGTTTCCGCCGGGCCAGCCGCCTCCGGGGCCTCCGCCGATACCGCCGCCGTTGTCGCCGCCTCCGACGAGGTCCGGCGGCACCGTCACGTCAGGCCAGGGGTCCGAGGGTGGGCCGCCGCCCCCGTCGTCGGCGTCGTCGTCCGGCGGGGGCGTGTTCGCGGGCGGCTCGGGGGGCGGCGACTGGGGTTTCTTGCCGCCCTTGCCGTCGCGGATCGGCACGCGGTGGAAGTCGGGCGCGTCCTCGTCCTTGAGTGCGCCCGTCATCGCGTCGCGCCAGATCGGTCCGGGCACCTCGCCGCCGAAGACCTTGGGGTAGGTGTGGCCACCGATGCTGATGTCGACCATCCTGGTGCGGTGCGCGGGGTCGCCGACCCACACAGCGCCGGACATGTTCGGGGTGTAGCCGACGAACCAGGCGGCGTACCGCTGGTCGGTCGTGCCCGTCTTGCCCGCGCTGTCGCGGCCGCTCAGCCCGGCCTTCTTGCCGGTGCCGTCCTCGACCACGCCGCGCAGCAGCGTGTTGACCGTGTCGGCGGTCTTCGTCTTCATGGCGCGCTTGCACTCGGTCTTCGGCACGTCGAGCTTCTTGCCCTGCGCGTCGGTGATCGACTCGATGGCGACGGGGGTGCAGTGCACGCCGCGGTTGGCGAAGGTGGCGTAGCCCTCGGCCATCGTCAGCGGTGACATCTCCTGCGTGCCGAGCGAGATCGAGGGGACCTGGTCGATCTTCTTCCCGTCGGCGCGCTCGATGCCCATCTTCTTGGCCATGTCGGTCACCGGGCAGATGCCGGTGTCCCCTATCAGCGAGACGAAGTAGGTGTTGACCGACTTCGCGATCGCCTCCTTCATCCGGTAGGGGCCGACCTCGCTGGAGTTCTCGTTCTCGACCGGTGCCTTGCCGCTCCACTTGCCCTTGCAGGTGTCGACGGGCGACGGGTACTGCATGCGGTAGGGGGAGGGGTACGACTTGTAGGGGGTGACGCCCTTGTCGAGCGCGGCCGCGGCGATCACCGGCTTGAAGGTGGAGCCGGGCTGGTAGCCGGCTCCGCCGCCCATGTCGTCGTCCACCGAGAGGTTTATCTGGGTCTCGTTGTTCTGCGCGTTGAAGCCGTAGGGGCGCGACTGGCCCATGCCCAGGATCTTTCCCGTGCCCGGCTGCACGATGGCCGCGGCGGTCGCGACCTTGTCGGACTGGTTGACGTGGGACCGGATCGAGTTCTGGACGGACTTCTGCGCCTTCGGATCGAGCGTGGTCTTGATGGTGAGACCGCCGCGGTTCCACCGCTTGGCCCGCTCCTTGCGGGTGTCGCCGAACGTCTCGCTGTTCAGGAAGACCCGCCGCACGTAGTCGCAGAAGAAGCCGGCGCCCATGGTCGAGGTGATGCAGCCGTTCTTCGGGCTGCTCACATCCAGGCCGAGCGGCTTCTCCTGGGCCTTCTTCGCCTCGGCGCGGGAGATGTGGTGGCGCACGGCCATCCGGTCGAGCACGACGTTGCGCCGCTTGAGGGCCTCGTCCTCGTGGACGACGGGGTCGTAGCGGGTCGGGGACTGGACGAGGCCCGCGATCAGGGCCGCCTCGTCCAGGTCCAGCTCCTTGGCCGACTTGGAGAAGTAGCGCTGGGCCGCCGCCTCGACGCCGTAGGCCTGCTGCCCGAAGAACGCGATGTTGAGGTAGTTCTCCAGGATCTGCTTCTTGCCCAGCTCCTCCTCGACCTGGATCGCGTACTTCAGCTCGCGGATCTTCCGGCCGATGGTCTGCTGGGTGGCCTGGGCGACCTTGTCGGGGTCGTTGCCGGCCTCCTCGACGAAGACGTTCTTCACGTACTGCTGGGTGAGGGTGGAGGCGCCCTGCGAGACCTCGCCGGAGCGCGCGTTGCGGTTCAGCGCCCGCAGGACGCCCTTGAGGTCGACGGCTCCGTGCTTGTAGAAGCGCGCGTCCTCGATGTCGACGATCGCCTTGCGTACGTACGGCGACATGTCGTCCAGGTCCACGACCGTGCGGTCACGGGAGTAGACCTTGGCGATCTCGCCGCCCTCGTTGTCGAGGATGGTGGTGCGCTGGCTGAGCGGGGGCCGTTTCATGTTGGCCGGCAGTTCGTCGAAGCCCTCGACCGTGCCCTTGGCCGCCAGGCCGAGCGTTCCGACGGCGGGCAGCGCGAGCCCGGCCATCACCGTCCCCGCCAGCACACTGACGCCGACGAACTTGGCGATCTGCTGGGGTCGGCTGACTCCGCGGCCCGCGCGCTTCTTAGCCATGAAGAAGAGCCTACGACGCCGCCGGCGCGGGGAACCCGCGGGGAAGCGTGGCAAACGCCGGACAGTGCCGTGATCCTCGCCTAGTCTGAGCCCGTCGTCACTCCGGTACCGCCGCTCACTTCCGCCTCACGAGCACCTCACCTTCGCCTCACGAGCACCTCTCCCCGCCTCGTGAGCACCTCACCTCCGCCTCACGAGCACCCTCGGTTCGTCTCATGAGCACATGCGGTTCGTCTCACGAGTACGGCGGTGGCGGTGTCGGGGACGGTGCCGGGAGATCCCGACGGGTCAGGATCTGGCCGGTTTCCGGCCCTGCCGGGCCGACCGTGGCCGGTTCCCGGTCGGTTCCCCCTCGCCCCGCCTGCGACGCTGTCCCCTACGGCACCTCTTCGTCACTCCGTTGGGTGATGTGACAGGCACGCATAGTCCGTTCGGGCCATGCAAGATTGGGCCCGAAGGGGGTGTTGCGTCCGGACTTCTCTTCCGTAACGTCCTCAACTGGCAACGGTGAATATGCCGTTCACCGCCGTGGGGGAGCCTCGATTCGGGAGAGGACGGCACCGGCAATGAGCTGGGTTACAGATTGGAGCGCGCAGGCGGCCTGCCGCTCTACGGATCCGGACGAACTGTTCGTGCAGGGGGCCGCGCAGAACCGCGCGAAAGCCGTGTGCACGGGCTGCCCGGTCCGCACGGAATGTCTCGCCGACGCTCTGGACAACCGCGTGGAGTTCGGAGTCTGGGGAGGAATGACCGAGCGCGAGCGGAGAGCGTTGCTGCGCCGCCGCCCCACGGTCACGTCCTGGCGGCGACTACTGGAGACCGCGCGCTCGGAGTACGAGCGCAGCAGCGGCATCATGCTGCCAGTCGAGGTGCAACTCGACGCGGCCGAGAACGAACCGCGGTACGCCGCTGTGGGCTGAGCCCTCGCGAGACGCGTGCTGCGTGCGGCCTGCTGCATGCCGCCTGCCGCCTGCTACGAGAGGCGTTCTGGGAGACGTGCTGCTGAGCGCGGGAGAACCAGGCGAAACGGTCCTGCTGCCGGCTCCGGCGAAACGGTCCTGCTGCTCGTTCAGCAGAAACGGTCCTGCCAGGGCTCGGCGCGGTAGGGCGGTAGGTTCGTCCCTCGCGGACTCCTCGC
Organism: Streptomyces diacarni; assembly: GCF_003323715.1. GTDB lineage: Bacteria > Actinomycetota > Actinomycetes > Streptomycetales > Streptomycetaceae > Streptomyces > Streptomyces diacarni. The sequence continues at coordinate 171,288 of NZ_QOIN01000042.1, read as the reverse complement.
GGACTCCTCGCGGACTCCTCGCGGACTCCTCGCGGACTCCTCGCGGGCAGACGCGGGCGGCTCAGCGGGAGTCGGCCGGACGGTGTGAGGCGGGAGTCTCCTCCGCGTGCTGGTGGGCCAGGCGTTCTCCGATGGTGCGCAGTCCTGTCAGGTCGTGGACGTCACCGGGGAGCGCGGGGACTTCGGCCAGCGCCACCTCCGGGTGGAGCGTGGTGAAGCGGTCGCGGGTGCGCCGCTCGCGTGCCAGCAGGCGCATGCGCTCCGCGTGCAGCCGCAGGAGCCCCGCCGCCAGTCCGACGGCGTCGTCCGTCGCGGTCGTCTCCGCCGTGTCCGCGTCGGACGGGTGCGGGCCGGAGCCCGCCGGGGAGTCCGAGGCGGGGGAGCCGTCCTCGGCAGCCACGGCGGCTTGGGGAGCCGGGGCAGCTTCGGAAGCCACGGGGACTTCGGGTGTCTCGGGCGCCACGGAGGCCGCGCTGTCTGCGCGGGATGCGGGGTCTTCGGGGGGCACGGAAGTCTGGGGAGCCTCGTGCGCCTCCAGGGCTTCCGCGTCGGCCGCCGGAGCGCTCCGCACGACACTCTTCCCTGGGCGGTGATCGACAATGCCGTCGATTTCAAGATTTTCAGCAGTGAGCGTCTCCGCTGCGGCCAGGGCCCGCTCAGCGCTCAGCCCGGCCGCGGCGCCGCCGTGCATCCGGTTGAGTACGAGTCCTGCCAGCGGCATCCGGTCGGCGGCCAGGCGTTCCACGAAGTACGCGGCTTCGCGCAGCGCGTCCCGTTCGGGTGCGGCGACGACGAGGAAGGCGGTGCCCGGCGCCTGGAGCAGCTGGTAGGTCGCGTCGGCGCGGGCGCGGAAGCCGCCGAACATGGTGTCCATCGCGGCCACGAACGTCTGCACGTCGCGCAGCAGCCCCGCGCCCAGCAGTTTGTCGAGGGCGCCGGTGACCATGGACAGGCCGGCCATGGACAGGTTCACGACCTTCATCCCGGCGCGCCCGCCGACCCTCGCGGGGGCCATCAGCATGCGGATGAGCTTCCCGTCGAGGAAGGAGCCGAGTCGCTTGGGGGCGTCGAGGAAATCCAGGGCGGAACGGGAGGGCGGGGTGTCGACGACGATCAGGTCCCACTCGTCTCCGGCGCGCAGCTGGCCGAGTTTCTCCATCGCCATGTATTCCTGCGTGCCGGCGAAGCCCGCCGAAAGCGACTGGTAGAAGGGGTTCTCCAGGATCGCCCTGGCGCGGTCGGGGTCGGCGTGCGCCTCGACGACCTCGTCGAACGTCCGCTTCATGTCGAGCATCATCGCGTGGAGTTCACCGCCCGCCGAGGTGTCGATGCCGGGCACCTCGCGGGGGACGTTGTCCAGCTCGGTGAGGCCCATCGACTGGGCGAGCCGCCGTGCGGGGTCGATGGTCAGCACGACGGTCCTGCGGCCGCGTTCCGCCGCGCGGACGCCCAGCGCGGCGGCCGTGGTGGTCTTGCCGACGCCTCCGGACCCGCAGCAGACGACGATCCGCGTCGCGGGATCGTCGAGAAGGGGGTCGACGTCCAGCACGTCGGTGGCCGGCGGCGTGCTCATGGAAGCCTCTCCTTGCGGTGGGCGGAATCGGGTTCCCCGAGCCGGGCGGGTTTCGCGGCTCGCGCCCGCGTAACGGCTCGTGTCGGCGCGACGGTCTGCGCCGGTGCAACGGCTCGGGCCGGTTCCACGGCTCGCGCCCGCGTAACGGCTCGCGTCGGCTCCACGGCTCGCGTCGGATCCGCCGCGTTCACGGGTGTCGTCCTGCGCTCACGCGGGTTCTCCCGTGTGCCACCGGTCGTGCAATGCGGTGGCGAGCCCGTAGAGGCCGGGCAGGTCCACGCCCTCGCTCAGCCGGCCGAGTTCCCGCACGGGCAGCCCCTGCGCGCGCAGTTCGGTGCGCAGTCCGCGTTCGAGGGCGACGCGTTCGGCGTGCTCCCGGCCCTGCTCCAGCAGCGGCGCGACGAGCCGCTCGGCGTGTCCGCCGCCCCCCGCGGTGCCGAGTCCGGCCTGGGAGAAGGCCCGGGCGAGGGCGCCGGTGAGCTCGTCGGTGTGCCGGTGCGGGGCGAGGAGCTGGTCCTCGCCGGGGAGGCCCGCGCGCACCATGTTGACCACGACGGAGGCGGCCGGGAGTCCGGCGGCCCGCAGCTCGGCGATGCCGTCGACGGTCTCCTGGACCGGCATCTCCTCCAGCAGCGTCACCAGGTGCACCGCGGTCTGGGGCGACTTGAGGACGCGCATCACGGCCTGGGCCTGGTTGTGGACGGGGCCGACCTTGGCGAGCCCCGCGACCTCCTCGTTGACGCCGAGGAAGCGGGTGATGCGGCCGGTGGGCGGGGCGTCCATGACGACGGCGTCGTAGACGGGGCGCTGTCGCTTGTCCCTGCGCCGGACGGCCTCGCACGCCTTTCCGGTCAGCAGCACGTCGCGCAGTCCGGGGGCGATCGTCGTCGCGAAGTCGATGGCCCCCAGCCGCTTGAGGGCGCGGCCGGCGCTGCCGAGTTTGTAGAACATCTGGAGGTAGTCGAGGAGGGCCCGCTCGGCGTCGATGGCGAGCGCGTGGACCTCGCCGTCCCCGTGCGAGACGGCGATCTTGCGCTCCTCGTAGGGCAGCGGCGCGGTCTCGAAGAGCTGTGCGATGCCCTGGCGGCCCTCCACCTCGACGAGCAGCGTCCGCTTTCCGCCGCGCGCCAGAGCCAGCGCGAGAGCGGCGGCGACCGTCGTCTTGCCGGTGCCGCCCTTGCCGGTCACTACGTGAAGCCTGCCCACGGCTGGGAGCCTAATTCTTCGCCGTCGGCCCGGCGAGACCCGGCCGGGAACCCGGAAGCGGACGGGGTCGGGCGGGCAGCCGCTTTCCGGGCGTGACGGGACGGGACGGGACGGGCGCCGGCGGCCGGTTCCGGTGGCCGGTTCCGGTGGTCTGGGGCGCTGTTCCCCCTACCTGAGGCGCCGTTCACATGCCGTGGGTATGGCCGCTCAGTGCCGGGGGATGGCCGTTCCCGGGGCGTGGGGGAGGAGGCCGCGCGTTCGTTAGGGTCTTCCCATGACGAAGTGGGAATACGCGACCGTGCCGCTGTTGGTGCACGCGACCAAGCAGATTCTGGACACCTGGGGCGAGGACGGCTGGGAGCTCGTCCAGGTCGTGCCAGGGCCGAACAACCCCGAGCAGCTCGTGGCCTACCTGAAGCGGGAGAAGCAGGCGTGAGTGCGGTCGAGGACAGGATCGCGCAGCTGGGACTGTCCCTGCCCGAGACCGCCACCCCGGCCGGCGTCTACGTCCCGGCCGTACGCACCGGTCGGTACGTGTACACCGCGGGGCAGCTTCCGCTGGTGTCGGGCACGCTGCCGACGACCGGCAAGGTCGGTGCGGAGGTCACGCCGGAAGAGGCGAAGGACCTGGCGCGCACCGCCGCGCTGAACGCGCTGTCGGCCGTGAAGTCCGTCGCCGGGGACCTGGACAACGTCGCACGTGTCGTCAAGGTCACCGGTTTCGTCGCGTCCGCACCCGACTTCACCGGTCAGCCGGGCGTCGTCAACGGCGCCAGCGAGCTGCTCGGTGAGGTGCTGGGCGACAAGGGCGTGCACGCGCGCAGCGCGGTCGGCGTGGCCGTCCTGCCGCTGGACGCCCCCGTCGAGGTCGAGATCCAGGTCGAACTGACCGACTGAGACGCCTGACCGGCACGTCCGCTCCGGTCACCATCGCGGTGCTCGCGGCCCGCCGCCTCTCGAACATCGAAGCGGCGGGCCGTAGCATCCGCCCATGTCGTCCACCTCCTCCACCTCGTCCGCCTCGCCCTCCGGGAGCCGTCGGCCCCGCACGGGGCCGGGTCAGGAGCCTGCCGGGTCGGGTCGGGAGTCCGCCGAGTCGGGTCAGGAGTCCGCAGGGGCGGGCCAGACGTCCGCAGGGGCCGTGCCGGGCCAGGGGCCCGCCGGGGCCGGGCAGCAGCCCGCAGAGACCGGCCAGGAGCCTGCCGGGAGAGGCCAGTGGTACCCGCCCGAGTGGCCCGAGCGCATCCGTGCGCTGGCCGCCGGCGAGCTCACCCCGGTGACCCCGCGTACCGCCGCCACCGTCATGCTCCTGCGGGACACCGCGGAGGGCCCCGTCGTCCACATGCTGCGCCGCCGCACCTCGATGGCCTTCGCGGGTGGTGCGTACGCCTACCCCGGCGGCTCCGTCGATCCGCGGGACGCCCGCGGGGCCGACACGGCGGGGCCCACCCCCGCGCAGTGGGCGGAACGGCTGGGCACCGACGAGGCGACGGCACACGCGATCGTCTGCGCCGCCGTGAGGGAGACGTTCGAGGAGGCCGGCGTGCTGCTGGCCGGACCCGACCCGCACACCGTCGTCGCCGACACCACGGGGGACGACTGGGAGGCCGACCGCGCGGCCCTGGTCGCACACGAGCTGTCCTTCGCCGACTTCCTCGACCGCCGGGGACTCGTCCTGCGGGGCGACCTGCTGGGCGCCTGGGCCCGCTGGATCACACCCGAGTTCGAGAAGCGGCGCTACGACACGTACTTCTTCGTCGCCGCCCTCCCCGAAGGGCAGCGCACCCGCAACGCCTCCACCGAGGCAGACCGCACCGTCTGGGTACGCCCCCAGGAGGCCGCAGCCGGGTACGACAGGGGCGACCTGCTGATGATGCCGCCCACCATCGCGACCCTGCGGGCGCTCGCGCCGTACACGGGCGTGGCGGACGCGCTGGCCGGATCCGCCGCACGCGATCTGACACCTGTTCTCGCGCGGGCCCGCCTGGACGGCGGGGAGATCGTGCTCAGCTGGCCCGGACACGACGAGTTCACCAAGAGGATCGATCCCGCATGACCGACACCGCGGCACTCCCAGGGCAGCCTCGCTCAGGCGACATCACCGGCTGGGCGAGCACCCGCGCGTACTGCGTCCTGGCGCCCAACCCCTCGCCCATGACGCTCGACGGCACCAACACCTGGATCGTGGCCGAGCCCGACTCCGACCTGGCCGTCGTCATCGACCCGGGACCGCTGGACGACACGCACCTGCGGAACGTCGTCGCCACCGTCGAGCGGCAGGGCAGACGGGTGGCGCTCACGCTGCTCACCCACGGCCACCCGGACCACGCGGAGGGCGCGGCGCGCTTCGCCGAGCTGACGGGCACGCCCGTACGCGCCCTCGACCCGGCGCTCCGCCTGGGCGAGGAGGGGCTGGCCGGCGGGGACGTCGTCACGACGGGCGGCCTCGAACTGCGCGTCGTGCCCACCCCGGGACACACCGCCGACTCGCTCTCCTTCCACCTGCCCGCCGACGCCGCCGTGCTCACGGGCGACACGGTGCTCGGGCGCGGCACCACCGTCGTCGCCCACCCGGACGGCGGGCTCGGGGACTACCTCGACTCCCTGCGCGCCCTGCGCTCCCTGACGGTCGACGACGGCGTCAGCCACGTCCTCCCCGGGCACGGCCCCGTCCTCGCCGACGCGCAGGGAGCCCTCGACCACTACCTGGCCCACCGCGCCAAACGGCTCGCCCAGGTGGAGGCCGCCGTCGAGGCAGGGCACCGCAGCGCGCACGAGGTCGTCGCCCACGTCTACGCGGACGTCGACAGATCGCTGTGGCCGGCGGCGCAGCTGTCCGTACGGGCACAGCTCGACTACCTCGCGGAGCGCGGGGTGGTGTGACGGTGGCTGACCACGTGTGAGGCCAGCGTGTGAGCACGTCTGCGTGCGAGCGCAGGTAAGGGGCGTCCTCCATGGAGAACGCCCCTTACACGACGTACTGACGCACGGACGTACTGACGCACATGAGGTGCGGGAAGGGCGCGACGGCGAGGCCGGTCAGCGGGAGCGCTTGGCCAGCCGCTCGATGTCCAGCAGGATCACGGCACGGGCCTCCAGCCGCAGCCAACCGCGCCCCGCGAAGTCGGCCAGCGCCTTGTTGACCGTCTCGCGGGAGGCACCCACCAGCTGCGCCAGCTCCTCCTGCGTGAGGTCGTGCACGACGTGGATGCCCTCTTCGGACTGCACCCCGAACCGCCGGGACAGGTCGAGCAGCTGCTTGGCCACGCGCCCCGGCACGTCAGAGAAGACCAGGTCGGACATGGAGTCGTTGGTGCGCCGCAGCCGCCGGGCGATCGCCCGCAGCAGGGCCGAGGCCACCTCGGGGCGGGCGTTCAGCCAGGGCTGCAGGTCGCCGTGGCCCAGGCCCAGCAGCTTGACCTCGGTCAACGCCGAGGCCGTCGCCGTACGCGGACCCGGGTCGAACAGGGACAGCTCGCCGATCAGCTCGCCCGGGCCCAGGACCGCGAGCATGTTCTCCCGGCCGTCGGGCGAGGTGCGGTGCAGCTTCACCTTGCCCTCGGTCACCACGTAGAGGCGGTCACCCGGGTCACCCTCGTGGAAGAGGGCCTCACTGCGAGCCAGCGTCGTCTCCGTCATGGAGGCGCGCAGCTCAGCAGCCTGCTCCTCATCGAGCGCCGCGAAGAGCGGGGCGCGCCGTAGAACGTCGTCCACGAGTTCTCTCCTTGTCGACCTGCCCATGGGGTCCGTGGATCCCATGATGCCGGACGGTGAAACCATGCGATCAGTCACAGCAATCAGTCCCAAGTTTGACGCACTCATGCCGTGGGCCCCAACGCGGGGCGCGCTAGGGCCTCGGATCGGCTGCGTGAGCCACGAATGTCGGTGGGCGCCCTTACGCTGGCCGAGTGTCCCCCGGCCACGGAGTGAATCGACGGGCGGGGGCCTGGACGGGTGACGGTGACGGAGGATTCCGCTGTGAGCGAACACGAGTCCCCCAAGGGGACGACGGGCCGGACGACGACGGGCGAGAAGGCCGCCCCGGAGCCCGGGAAGGCCGCTCCGAAGAAGGCGTCCCCCGAGAAGGCGGCCACCAAGCGTGCCGCCACCAAAACGGCCCCCACGGCGTCCAGCGGCGCCACCGGAGCGAAGAAGACGGCCTCGGGGAAGAAGGCCGCCGCCTCGCAGAAGACAGCCACGTCGAAGAAGGCAGCCGCCACGAAAACAGCGGCCTCCAAGACAGCGGCTTCCAAGACAGCGGCTTCCAAGACGACGGCTTCCAAGACGACGGCTTCCAAGACAGCCGCCACTAAGACAGCGGCCAAGAAGGGCACCGCCTCCAAGCGGGGGGCGGCGGGGAAGAAGGCCACTGCCGCCAAGCAGGCGGCCGGCACGAGGCCGGAGTCGCAGGAGTCCAAGGCGAAACGGGCGGCGCGGATCAACGACGCGCTGGCTGAGGTGTACTACTACGCGCACCCGGAACTCGATTTCGAGAATCCGTTCGAATTGCTGGTGGCGACCGTTCTCTCCGCCCAGACGACCGACCTGCGCGTCAACCAGACGACACCCGCCCTCTTCGCCGCGTACCCCACCCCTGAGGACATGGCCGCCGCCAACCCGGAGGAGCTCGAGGAGCTGATCCGTCCCACCGGGTTCTTCCGCTCGAAGGCGAAGTCGCTGCTGGGGCTCTCGGCCGCCCTGCGGGACGACTTCGGGGGCGAGGTTCCCGGCACCGTCGAGGAGCTGGTGAAGCTGCCCGGTGTCGGCCGCAAGACGGCGTTCGTGGTGATGGGCAACGCGTTCGGCCTCCCAGGACTGACCGTCGACACCCACTTCGGGCGCCTTGTGCGCCGCTGGAAGCTCACCGAGCAGACGGACGCCGTGAAGGTCGAGCAGGAGATCGACGACCTGCTGCCGGAGAGCGAGTGGACGATGTTCTCGCACCGCACGATCTTCCACGGCCGCCGCATCTGTCACTCACGCAAGCCGGCCTGCGGTGCCTGCCCCATCGCCGAGCTGTGCCCCTCGTACGGGGAGGGCGAGACCGACCCGGAGAAGGCGAAGAAGCTGCTCAAGTACGAGATGGGCGGTCAGCCGGGCCAGCGTCTCAAGCCGCCGGCCGACTATCCGGGACAGCCCGCGCCGCCGCTGCCCTCGCGCGCGGCGCCCGAGGGCGGCAGCGGAGCCGCCCGGTGACGCCTGCCAGGCACCACTCCCAGCAGTCCCACCACACCCCTCAGTCCCACGCCTCCGAGCCGGCCCGGCACCTCCGGCCCTCCCCGTCCCCGTCGCCGGCTGGCGGTCTGCCGTCGGTGGAGGTCAGCGGGCGCGGCCTGCCCGACTGGCTGGCGCCCGTACGGGACGCCGCCGAGACGGTGGAGGCGAGCCAGCTCAGCCGTTTCCTGCCGCCGCCCGACGGCGGTGGCCGTCCCTCCGCCGTCCTCGTGCTGTTCGGCGAGGGCAAGGAGGGGCCGGAGCTGCTGTTGATCCAGCGGGCCTCCAGCCTGCGTTCGCACGCCGGTCAGCCGTCCTTCCCCGGTGGCTCGCTCGATCCGGAGGACGGCGATCCGCAGGGGGACGGAAGGCTGCGTGCGGCGCTCCGCGAGGCGGAGGAGGAGACAGGACTCGATCCCTCCGGCGTGCAGGTGTTCGGAGTGCTGCCGAGCCTGTACATCCCGGTCAGCGGCTTCGTCGTCACGCCCGTGCTCGGCTGGTGGCACCGCCCCAGCCCGGTGGCGCCCGTTGATCCGGCGGAGACGGCCCGCGTGTTCACCGTCCCCGTCACCGAGCTCACCGACCCGGCCAACCGCGCCATGGCCGTCCACCCGGCCGGGCACGTGGGCCCTGCCTTCATGGTCGGATCCGCGCTGGTGTGGGGGTTCACCGCGGGGGTCATCGACCGGCTCCTGCACTACGCCGGCTGGGAGCGCCCCTGGGACCACGACCGCCGGGTGCCCCTCGACTGGCACGCGTGATTCTCGCTCCCCGCCCCCGTGAGACGGTGTCTTTCCCGTCCCCCGTAGGTTCCCCACGGAACGTTCCGCACGGAGCGCCCTTCGGGGAAGGCGGGCGGGGCAGGTCGAAGTGAACCCGAGGCGAGGATGATTCGGTGAACGTGCTGGACGTACTGCTGATCGTGGCAGCCGTGTGGTTCGCGATCGTCGGATACCGCCAGGGCTTCGTCGTCGGCATCCTGTCCGTCCTCGGCTTCCTCGGCGGCGGCCTGGTGGCGCTGCTCGTGCTGCCTCTCCTGTGGGACCAGTTCACCGACGGCAGCCGGCCCGGTCCCGGCATGGCGATCGGCGCCGTCGTCGTCGTGATCGTCTGCGCCTCGGTCGGGCAGGCGCTCACCACCCACCTGGGCAACAAGCTGCGGCAGTACATCACCTGGTCGCCCGCGCGTGCGCTGGACGCGACCGGGGGTGCGCTCGTCAACGTCCTCGCGATGCTGTTCGTCGCCTGGCTGCTGGGCACGGCGCTGGCCGGCACCTCCCTGACGACGCCCGGCAAGGAAGTGCGCGGCTCGGCGATCCTGCACGGCGTCGACCAGGTCATGCCGGAGCAGAGCAACCGCTGGTTCGACGACTTCGCCTCGCTGCTGGCCGAGAACGGCTACCCGCAGGTCTTCTCGCCGTTCTCCGACGAGCCGATCCGCGACGTCTCCCCGCCCGACCCGAAGCTGGCGGGCAGCCCCGTGTCCGAGCGCGCCAGACGCAGCATCGTCAAGGTCGTCGGTACGGCGCCCGGCTGCGGCAAGGAGCTGGAGGGCACCGGATTCGTCTTCTCGCCCGGCAAGGTGATGACGAACGCGCACGTCGTCGGCGGCGTCGAGCACCCGACCGTGCAGGTCGGCGGCGAGGGAGCGCGCCACGAGGGCCGCGTCGTGCTCTACGACTGGAAGCGCGACATCGCCGTCATCGACGTCCCCGGGCTGCGCGCGCCCGTGCTGCGCTTCGCCGAGCAGGACGCCGACAGCGGGGACGGCGCCATCGTCGCCGGCTTCCCGGAGAACGGCGGCTACGACGTACGTTCCGCGCGAGTACGCGGCCGCGTCCACGCCAAAGGCCCCGACATCTACCACCGGGGCACCGTCAACCGCGACGTCTACTCCCTCTACGCCATGATCCGGCAGGGCAACTCCGGCGGCCCGCTGCTCACGCCCGACGGCCGGGTCTACGGCGTCGTGTTCGCCAAGTCCCTGGACGACGACCGCACCGGCTACGCGCTGAGCATCGACGAGATCCGCGACGACATCGTCCGGGGCCGCACGGCGCAGCTTCCGGTCGACACCCAGGGCTGCGCGCTCTGAGGCGTACCCCGCGCTCCGCGGCGCCGTGGCGTCGAAGCCGCGGAGGTGTCAGGTGCGGGTGTGCCGCAGTCTGGCGCCCACCCAGCGCGCACGGCGGCGCAGGATGCGTGGAATGCCCAGCTCGGCGTGCGCGGGATGCGGCGGGGCGGCGGCACGGGGGGAGAACTGGCCGCGCTGTCCCCTCAGATGCCCGCGGTTACGTGCCACGTCACCAAAGTCGTGCGTCAAGCCCATACCGGCTCCCTGCCCCTGGCTCATGGTCAGTAATCGCCCGTACGCCCCTCATTCGGCCTATGCGGCGGGCATGTGTACGAGGCGGAGGGGAAGCGGACGGAAAGCGCAGGGGAAGCGGAGGGGAAGTGTGACCCGCGCGGGGCCCCGCGGCCCGGCAGGCCGCTGCACCCGCGCGTCACGGCGCCCGCGCGCCCCTGTGTCACGGCGCCCGCGCGTCACGGCGCCCCCGCAGTGGTTCAGCGGTCCGGTTCCGGGTCGCTGAGCCAGTGCACCAGTTCGCTGGTGAAGGTCTGCGGGTCCTCCTCGTGCGGCCAGTGCCCCAGCCCGTCGAAGAGGCGCCAGCGGTACGGGGCCTCGACGTACTCCCCCGACCCCGCGGCGCTGCGCGTGCGCGCCACCGGATCGAGTGAACCGTGCAGATGCAGCGTCGGCACCCGCACAGGGCGCTTCATCCTGCGGTAGAACTGCACCCCGTCAGGACGGGCCAGCGACCGCACCAGCCACCGGTACGGCTCCACCGAGCAGTGCGCAGTGGAGGGCACGCACATCGCGCGCCGGTAGTTCTCGACCGCGGCGTCCTCTGTCGGGCCCGCCAGCTTCGGACCCGCCCATTCCCTGATCAGCTTTCCCACCAAGGCGCCCTCGTCCGCGACGAGTTGACGCTCGGGCACCCAGGGGCGCTGAAAGCCCCAGATGTGGGAGCTGGCCGCCGTCTGGCGCACGTCGGCCAGCATGGCGGCCCGCCAGCGGCGGGGGTGGGGCATCGAGACGGCCACGAGCCGGCGGATCAGCTTGGGCCGCATCACCGCAGCCGTCCATGCCAGGTAGCCGCCCAGGTCGTGTCCGACCAGCGCCGCGTCCGGCTCGCCCAGGGAGCGGATGACCCCGGTCACGTCGAGCGCGAGGTTGGCCGGGTCGTAGCCGCGCGGCGTACGGTCGCTGCCGCCGACCCCGCGCAGGTCCATCGCCACAGCGCGGTAACCGGCGTCCGCGAGCGCGGGGAGCTGGTGCCGCCACGCCCACCAGTACTGCGGGAAGCCGTGCAGCAGCAGCACCAGCGGCCCCTCACCCATTTCGGTGATGTGGAAGCGTGCTCCGTTGGCGGCCACGTCCCGGTGAATCCAGGGGCCCTCGGGACGGATCACGGCCGCGGGACTGTCTGCGAGCGTCATACGGACGAGCGTGTCACACCCTGCAACTGCGGGCGCTCCTTGCCTCCGTTGTCCGCACGGGGGTGCGGCTTGGCGTGCGAGAGCACGGACGCGCTCTGCTTGGCCGAGGCCACCGACTTCTGCGGGCTCTTGCTCTTGGCCACCCTCTTGAACTTGGCCAGCGCCAGCAGCAGGAGGATCAGCGCGAGCAGGATGAAGGCGCCGCCCACGATCAGAAACGACCAGGCGAGGCCGAGCCCCAGGTTGTGGATGCCGAAGGCGGCGGCGAAGCTCAGCACCGGCAGGGCGAAGAGCAGCAGGACACCGGCGACCACGGCGGCGCCGCTGCCCAGCACCCCGCGCTTGACGTCCTGCCGCAGTTCGACCTTGGCCAGCGCGATCTCGTCGTGCACCAGTGCGGACATCTCCGCAGTGGCCGCCGCGACCAACTGGCCGAGGCTGCGGCCGTCGTCGGCTGCGCTCATCGCTGTGTCTCCCTTGCTCCTCGTACGGGCCCGCGGCGTACGGGCTCGCGCTCTGCGGTCCCGCGGCGTGCAGGCCCGCGTGTGCGGACCCGCCGTGTGCGGGGCCGCGGTGTGCGGTCCCGCCGTGTGCGGGGCCGTGGCGTGCGGGCGGGCCCGTGGGTGCGGGCCCGGGGCTTCCCTGGCTAGTGCCCGGATTACCGACCGGTCAACATGCCGTGGGCTCCGATCATGCCGGACCATCGTCCGTCACGTCCCGGCCCCTGGCCACCTCGGCGAGCCTGCGGTGCTCGTCCGCTCTCGCCTCGTACAGCGCCGCCATCCGCAGATGGAAGTCCGGGTCGTGCTCCTCGTACACGTCAGGGACGCCGTCGCCGTCCTCGTCGCGGTCCTCGGCCTCCAGCAGCGAACGGTGTCTGCGGGCCCGGAGCTTGAGCAGCACGCCCGCCACGAGCGCGGCCAGCAGCGAACCGGTCAGCACGGCGGCCTTCGCCTCGTCGGCGAGGGCCCCCGCCCCGCCCGCGAACGCCAGGTCACTGATCAGGAGAGAGACGGTGAAACCGATACCGGAAAGAGTGGCGACGGCCAGCACGTCGGCCCACGCCAGGTCCCGGTTCAGCTCCGCCCTGGTGAAGCGCGCCGCCGCCCAGGCGCCACCGAACACGCCGAGCGTCTTGCCCACCAGCAGCCCGAGCACCACCCCCAGGGTCTCCGGCTTGGTGAACACGTCCGTCATCGCGCCGCCCGAGACGGCGACACCCGCCGCGAACAGCGCGAAGAGCGGCACGGCGAGCCCGGCCGACAACGGCCTGACCAGGTGTTCGATGTGCGCCGCCGGAGAGGTCCGTTCCCCCTCCCGGACCGTGCAGCGCAACATCAGCCCCATCGCCACCCCCGCCACCGTGGCGTGCACCCCGCTGGCGTGCATCAGCCCCCAGACGACGACCGCGAGCGGCACGTACACATACCAGCCCCGCACACCCCTGTGGTGCAGGAACCAGAACACCGCCAGCCCCGCGACCGCCCCCGCCAGCGCGCCGAAGCTGATGCCCGCCGAGTAGAAGACGGCGATGATCACGATGGCGCCCAGGTCGTCCACCACCGCGAGCGTCAGCAGGAAGGCGCGCAGCGACGAGGGCAGCCCCGTGCCGAGTACGGCCAGCACGCCCAGCGCGAACGCGATGTCCGTCGCCATCGGGATCGCCCAGCCCCGCGGGTCGCCGCCGCCGGCCGCCGCCGAGGCCACGTAGAACAGCGCCGGAACCGCCATCCCGCACACCGCGGAGACGATCGGCAGCGCCGCCGCCCGCGGATCGCGCAGCTCACCCGCGACCAGCTCGCGTTTGAGTTCGATCCCGGCGACGAAGAAGAAGAGCGTCAGCAGACCGTCCTTGGCCCAGTCCGCCACCGACAGGTGCAGGTGCAGTGCCTCGGGCCCGAGGTGGAAGTCCCTGACGCTCTCGTAGAAGCCGCTGAGGCCGGTGTTGGCCAGCAGCAGCGCCAGCACGGCGGCGACCAGCAGGAGCGTGCCGCCCACGGTCTCGGTGCGCAGCGCGTCCGCGAGGTACTTCCGTTCCCCCAGCGGCAGCCTGCCGAGAAAGACGGAGACCTTCCTGCGCGGAGGGGATCCGGGTGCCTCGGGCGAGCGGGGTGACCCGGCGGGTGGGATCGGCTGGGCGGGTGGGGGCTGCGGGGCGTGTGGGTCGGTCGGCGGAGTCATGCTGGCCAGGCCTCCAGGGCTGGTCGCGGACACACCTGCGGTGTGTGCCGACCAGACTTCCCGGCTCGCCCCTCGTCCTTGGCACGTTCTTTACGCGCCTCCACCAGGGTAACCAACACGAGCGAGGGGGCGGCCGGGCGTGTCGCCGGCCGCCCCCTCGCGCGGTCCCGGTGGTTCCGCTCCGCGTCGGAAGGTGCGCTTCCCCAGCGGGCGGGCCCGCCCGGGACCGGGGCGGGTCAGTCCCCGCTGAGTCAGTCCTCGCTGGGCGCGCTCGGCAGCTTGGACTGGATGAGATCCATCACCGAGGAGTCGGTGAGCGTCTGGGTGTCACCCAGCGTCCGGTTCTCCGCGACGTCCCGCAGCAGACGGCGCATGATCTTGCCGGAACGCGTCTTGGGAAGCTCGGCGACCGGCAGGATCCGCTTCGGCTTGGCGATCGGGCCGAGCTGCTTGGCCACATGGTTGCGCAACTCGTCGACCAGCGCGTCGTCCTCCTCCGCACCGCCACGCAGAATGACGAACGCGCAGATCGCCTGCGTCGTCTGCGGGTCGGTGGCGCCGACGACCGCCGCCTCGGCGACCTTCGGGTGCGAGACCAGCGCCGACTCCACCTCCGTGGTGGAGATGTTGTGGCCCGAGACGAGCATCACATCGTCCACACGGCCCAGCAGCCACACGTCGCCGTCGTCGTCCTTCTTGGCGCCGTCCCCGGCGAAGTACTTGTCCGGGAACCGCGACCAGTAGGTGTCCAGGAACCGCTGGTCGTCGCCCCAGATCGTGCGCAGCATCGACGGCCACGGCTCGGTCAGCACCAGGTAGCCGCCGGAGCCGTTGGACACCTCCTGCGCCTCGTCGTCCACGACCGTCGCGGCGATGCCCGGCAGCGGCACCTGGGCCGAGCCGGGCTTCGTCTCCGTGACGCCGGGCAGCGGGCTGATCATGATGCCGCCGGTCTCGGTCTGCCACCAGGTGTCGACCACCGGCGTACGGTCGGCCCCGATGTGGTGCCGATACCACATCCACGCCTCCGGGTTGATGGGCTCACCCACCGAACCGAGGATGCGCAGCGACGACAGGTCGAACTTCGCCGGGATGTCGTCGCCCCACTTCATGCAGGCGCGGATCGCGGTCGGCGCCGTGTAGAGGATCGTGACGCCGTACTTCTGCACGATCTCCCACCAGCGGCCCTTGTGCGGCGAGTCCGGCGTCCCCTCGTACAGCACCTCCGTCGCACCGTTGGCCAGCGGCCCGTAGACGATGTACGAGTGTCCGGTCACCCAGCCGACGTCGGCGGTGCACCAGAACACGTCGCTCTCCGGCTTGAGGTCGAAGACCGCGTGGTGGGTGTAGGCGACCTGCGTCAGGTAACCACCCGTGGTGTGCAGGATGCCCTTCGGCTTACCCGTGGTGCCGGAGGTGTACAGGATGAACAGCGGGTGCTCGGCGTCGAAGTCCTGCGGCGTGTGCCGCTCGGACTGGCGGCCGACGATCTCGTGCCACCACACGTCCCGCCCCTCGGTCCAGGAGATGTCCTCCTGGCCGGTCCTGCGCACGACGAGGACGCTGCGCACCTTCTCGGTCCCCGGACGGGTCAGCGCCTCGTCGACGGCCGGCTTGAGCGCCGAGGGCGCGCCCTTGCGGTAGCCGCCGTCGGAGGTGATGACGACGCGCGCGTCGGCGTCCTCGATCCGGGTCGCCAGCGCGTCCGCCGAGAAGCCGCCGAAGACCACCGAGTGCGGGGCGCCGATGCGGGCGCACGCCAGCATCGCGACCGCCGTTTCCGGGATCATCGGCATGTAGATCGCCACCCGGTCGCCGGCCTCGACGCCCAGTTCCGTCAGCGCGTTCGCCGCCTGCGAGACCTCACGCTGGAGGTCGGCGTAGGTGAGCGTGCGGGTGTCGCCGGGCTCGCCCTCGAAGTTGATGGCCACCCGGTCGCCGTGACCGGCCTCCACGTGGCGGTCCACGCAGTTGTAGGCGACGTTGAGCTTGCCGTCCTTGAACCACTTGGCGAACGGCGGGTTCGACCAGTCGAGCGTCTCGGTCGGCTCGGTGCCCCAGCTCAGACGGCGCGCCTGCTCGGCCCAGAAACCCAGCCGGTCGGCCTTCGCCTGCTCGTACGCCGCAGCGGTGACATTGGCATGCGCGGCAAGGTCGGCGGGCGGGGCGAACCTCCGCTCTTCCTTGAGCAGGTTGGAGAGGGAAGACTCGCTCATTTTTCCCCCTCCTCCTTGAGCAGATTGGCCAGGCTTTCGTTGCTCACGGCATCTCCCTTTCCCGGGGTGTGCGCTGTGTCCCGGCCCATAGCTCATCAGCCGCCCCACCCCCATGACAAGGGCCGTCGCCGAAATTGGTGTAGACCTGTCAGATGTCGTTGCCCTCTACACCTGGCGGGCGGGTTCGCGAGCGGAACACGAAGGCGAGACCGCTGCGCCGGGCGGCGACGACGTGGAGGTACCGGGAACGGGGAAGTCGGCGCCGACGGCCCGGAACACGGGGCCCGAGGCGCCTTCGCCCTGCCCCTCCCGGCCGCCGCCCTGCCCCTCCCACACGTAGGCCTGGGCCTCCCCGACGTGGAAATACATACCCTGCAACTCCAGCGTCCCCTCGCGCAGTCGCCGGGCGACGCACTCGTGCGCGGCCAAGTGCTCCAACTGCTGCACGATGTTGACCAGACAGAGGGCTTCGAGCTCGTCAGCCGTCGCCCGGTCGGCCAGGCGAGGCACGGCGGCGTCCCTCGTGGCGCCGTCGCGCCTCGCCGCCCTGAACCGCTCAAGGCCCGGACGTCCGTACCGCAGCCACCGTGCGAGCGGTGTCGCGGCCCTTGCGGGGCCGGCGGTCCCAGAGCGGTCGGCGGTCTCCGGGCAGGCGGCGGTTCCCTCGACGCCAGCGGTACCTTCGACGGCAGCGGTCTCCTCGTGGCGCAGGGCCTGCATGGCACCGCAGCCCGAGTGCCCGCACACGGTCACCGACGAGACCCTCAGCACCTCGACGGCGTACTCGATCGCCGCGGCCACCGACGCGTCACCGCCCTGCTCGCCCGGCGGCGGCACCAAATTGCCGATGTTGCGCACGGTGAACAGATCCCCTGGACCACTGGAGGTGATCATGCTGGTGACGACCCGCGAGTCGGCGCAGGTGACGAAGAGCTGGGAGGGCTGCTGCCCCTCCCTCGCCAACCGCGCGAGCTCTTCCCGTACGAGTGGAGCCGTGGACCGCTGGAAATTGCGCACCCCGCCGAGCAGCTGACCCCGGGGCGAGAACGTACCGACCGGGACGGCCGCGGGGACTGAGCGGCCGACCGGAGAGGGGAGGCCTTTCCCGCCCGGCGGGCTGTCCCCGCGCGTCGCGCTCCCCCTTCCCTCGCCCGTTCCGGGCCGGGCCGTCCTCTTCCTTTCCTTCTCCTCGCCGCGGTCCTTCGTTCCGTCCTCCTGACCGCTCGCGTTCGTACCGCCTTGCGGACCGTTTCCGCTCGTGCTGTTCACGCTGTGCGTGCCGCTCGGGCTGCTCGTCCCACTGTGCTGGCCGCTCTCGGCCGAGGGCCGTGTGCACTGGTGGTTGCGCCAAGGGGTCCAGGGGCGGCACGTGTGCGCGGCCGGAAGCTCCGCGAGCTCTTGACCGGCACGCCCTCTCAACTCGGCCTCGCCGCCGGAAGCCGTGTGGGCGGCACGCCAGTCCTCCAGCGCCTCGAACGCCGCGTGGTCCATGAACGATCCCTTCAGCTCGACACTCGCCCTCGCCCCTTCGGGCACCTCCGCCAGAGCACGGCTCAGCCGTGGCACCGCCAGGAATGTCAACGAACCGCGCACCCGGATCAGGTACGCCTCGCTCCGCCCACCCGGATGAACCTTGTGACGCACGTTCGACCGCGTATCGCCGCGCCGGGCCGCCCCGGCGCTGACGTCTCCGCCACTGTGGCCGGGTGAGGCGCCGGCCCTTGCGCTTACCTGGGAGCGCGGCTCGTCCGCTTCTTCGGCACGTGGCTCGTCCGTCCCCACCCGCTCCACGACGATCCGTGTCCGTGCCAGTCGGTGCAGTGCGACGGCCACCGCCACCGCGATGCCCGTCCCCACGCCCTCCAGCACCCCCCACAGCACCACGGTGACCGCCGTGACACCGAACACCAGTGCCTCGCGGTGCTTCGTCACCGTCCGGATGTGGCCCGGATTGACCATCCGTACGCCGACGACCATCACGAGCGCGCCCAGCGCGGGCAGTGGGATCAGCTCCAGCGCGCCGGCCAGGAGCCCCGCGGCGAGCAAGAGCCACACGCCCTGCAAGAGCGCGGAGTGACGGCTCACAGCACCTGCCGCGATGTTCGCGGAGCTGCGCACCGCGACGCCGGTGACCGGCAGCCCGCCCAGCGCTCCCGAGAACATGTTGGCGATCCCGTGCGCCCGCAGTTCCCGGTCCAGATCGCTGCGAGGTACCCGGTCACCGGCCGGGCGCGCCGCCGCGAGCTTGTCGGCGGCGACTGCCGACAACAGGCCCTGCACCGTGGCGACCAGGGTGAGCGTCACCACCGCCGCGCCGAGCCCGGGCAGGGAGCCCTCGGGGAGCCGGGGAAGGGCGTGGGCGCTCCAGGACGGCAGGTCGACACGGGGCAGGCGCATGTCTCCCAGCGCGGCCGCGAGCGTGGCCACCCCGACGGCGGCCAGCGCGGCCGGCACCCTCCCCGCGGCCGCTCCGAGCGGCCCGCCGTGCGTCTTCAGCCGTGGCCACGCCAGGAGTACGACGACCGTCAGCACGCTGACGGACAGGGCGGCCGGCTGCAGCGACACCAGTTGTCCGGGCAGTTGACGCGCGTTGGTGAGCGGCGAACTGTCCGGGTCGCCACCCAGCATCACGTGGAGCTGCGCCAGGGCGATGGTGACCCCGATACCCGCCAGCATGCCGTGCACGATCGCGGGACTCACGGCGAGTGCGGAGCGTGCGACCCGCAGGAAGCCGAGCCCGATCTGCACGAGCCCCGCCGCGATCGTCACCGCGCAGGTGGCCCGCCAGCCGTACGTCTGGATGAGGTCGGCCGTGATCACCGTCAGCCCTGCCGCCGGGCCGGTGATCTGCAAGGGAGCGCCGCCGAGTCGGCCGCAGACCAGCCCGCCGACCGCGCCGGCCACCAGGCCTGCCTGGAGCGGGGCTCCGGCGGCCAGCGCGATCCCGAGGGAGAGCGGCAGCGCGATCAGAAAGACCGTGAGGGAGGCGGACAGGTCCGCCGACCAGCGCTGACGTGCGGTGGAGCGCTTCGAGTGGCCACAGGGGCCGCTCCACAAAGGGGTGCGGTGAGACATCGAGCCTCCTCTCGATGAGGGCCGGGCAGCGGCGCTGCGCGGCGCGAGCGGTGTGGTGAGCAGTGCGAGCGATGAGGCGGGGGTGAGGGCCGCGCGGGGTCGGTCCCGGCCCGGGGTGATGGCTGATCGGTGGGGGAGCCGGCCGGTGGTGGCTTCGCCGGTGCTGTCGAGGCCGGCGCCGGCCGGGGCGGTGGCGACGCGCAGCGCGGGGGCTTTTGTGGTGACGCCATGGCAGTGGTGAGGCCGCGTCAGGGGTGGTGATGCGGCGAGGAGTCCGGTGCCGCGGTGACCTTCCGGCTTCTCCCAAGTGCGAGTAAATGAAATGTAATCCCAAGTAAAGCCTTGGTGAAGCACGGAGTGGGCTCTGGCGGCCCGTGTTCCACCCATCGAGTGAAAGCCGCCTAAAAAGCAGCTTGTCCTATTTGTCTGATTAACGTCTCGTGTCACTTTTGTCACGCATGGCGACGACGCCGGTCGCGCCCGGTGACCGACGAGACAAGGCGAGAGGACGAGGTGAGCCCGATGGCAGCCACGCGAAGACGACCCGCTCTCACCACCGCGGTCCTGGCGGCTCTGGCGCTGTCCGTGGCGGCCGCCGGATGCTCCGGTGGCAACAGCCCCCAGCGGACCGAGGAGGCACCGGGCGGGGCGCCGAAGGCCAATCCGCAGGGCAAGGTCCAGCTACTGGGGGACGGTTCGACGTCGTTGACGGGGCACCAGCCGTTCCAGCCCACGCCGCACAAGCTCAAGCCGGGTCAGAAGCCGCCGCAGTTCGTCGTCTTCTCGTGGGACGGCGCCGGAGAGGACAGCAAGAAGCTCTTCTCCCGCTTCCGTGAGGCCGGCAAGAAGTACGGGGCGGCGCAGACCTACTTCCTCAGCGGTATCTACACGCTGCCGGAAGACGAGGCGAAACGTTACTCCCCGCCCGGGCACGCCGCCGGAGCCTCCGACATCGGCTACCTGAAGGACAAGAACGTCCGGGCCACGCTCAAGCAGGTCCGCAAGGCCTGGCTGGACGGCAGCGAGATCGGCACCCACTTCAACGGACACTTCTGCGGCCCGAGCGGTGTGGACTCCTGGTCCGTCGACCAGTGGAAGAGCGAGATCAAGCAGGCACGCTGGTTCGTCGAACACTGGAAGACGACCACCGGCTTCGAGGCGGCCAAAGCGCTGCCCTTCGACTACACCCGGGAGCTGGTCGGCGGCCGCACCCCCTGCCTCGAGGGCCAGGAGAACCTGCTGAAGGCGGCGAGCCAGATGGGCTTCCGCTACGACTCGAGCGGCAACGGCACCCAGGTCTGGCCGGACAAGCGCAAGGGCCTGTGGGACCTGCCCCTGCAGCAGGTACCCGTGCCCGGCAGGAAGTTCGAGACCCTCTCGATGGACTACAACTTCCTGGCCAACCAGTCCGGGACGGTCGACGGGCCGGTGGAGAAGCGACCGGCCTGGAAGCGCCAGATGCGCGACGGCCTCCTCCAGGGCTTCGAGCGCGCCTACAACGGCAACCGCGCACCGATGATCATCGGCAACCACTTCGAGGACTGGAACGGCGGCATCTACATGGACGCCGTGGAGCACGTCATGAAGACGGTCTGCCGCAAGGAGGGCGTCCGCTGCGTCTCGTTCCGGCAACTCGCCGACTGGCTGGACGCTCAGGACCCCCGCCTGCTGGCCAAGTTGCGCACCCTGGAGGTGGGAGAGAAGCCGGCCGGGGGATGGCGTTCCTTCCTCCGTCCGAGCGCGACGGCGGCCCGGGCCGGGTGACGGAACGGACGTTGGGTGAGTGACAGGACCGCTCCCGGCCGAGTGACAGGACCGCTCCCGGCCGAGTGACGGGAACGCTCCCGGCCGAGTGACAGGACGGATCTCCGCTGCGTCCCTCTGACGACGGAGCGGAGATCCGCCGGGTTCGACGGCTTGGGCGCGAGTCGCACACGGACAGGGTGCCTGCCGGCAATGCGGGCCTGCGACAAGGGAGCAGCACAGCCGGTCGCGGGCCGGAGGGGGCCGAAGGGCCTCCGTCAGGCGGGCTGCGGCGCGGACTGTGACGACTGCGGTACGACTGCTTCCTGCCGCTGCTCGCCCAGCACGAAGGACGGGTCCACCTGTGCGGCGAGGTCCGCACCCGTCTTCTCGTTGCCCCAGCTCTCGGCGTTGCGCAGGTGGAAGTGCACCATCTGGCGGGTGTATCGCTCCCAGTCCCGGGCGTCGTACACGGCGTCCACGGCCTGAAAGAGGGCATGGAGAGCACGCGAGTTGCTCTCCTCCAGCTCCGCGAAGGGCCGGGGGCGGCCCTTCTCCATGGCGCGCACCCAGTCGGAGTGGCCCACGGTCACCAGCAGGTCCTCGCCCACCTCTTGGCGCAGGAAGTCGAGGTCGTCCTCCCCCTGCACCTTGTTCCCGACGACCTTGAGCGGGACGTCGTAGTCCCGCGCGTACTCCTTGTACTGGCGGTACACCGAGACGCCCTTGCGTGTCGGCTCGGCGACCAGGAAAGTCATGTCGAATCGGGTGAACATACCGGAGGCGAAGGAGTCACTGCCGGCCGTCATGTCGACGACCATGCATTCCTCCCGGCCGTCCACCAGATGGTTGAGCAGCAGCTCCACCGCGCCCGTCTTGGAGTGGTAGCAGGCCACCCCCAGGTCGGACTCGGTGAAGGGCCCGGTGGCCAGGAGCCGGATGCCTGCGCCGTCCAGTGCGACCTCTCGCGCACAGGCGTCGTAGATCGGGTTGTCCTCCTGCAGCCGCAGCAGTCGGGAGCCCTCGCCGGGTGGCGTCGTCTTGATCATCGTTTCGGCGGACGCGATCCGCGGGTTGCTGCCGCGCAGGTGTTCCTTGATGAGCGGCAGGTGCGCCCCCAGCGCGGGCAGCGCTGCCGTCTCCGGGTCGTCGAGCCCCAGTGCGGCGCCCAGGTGCTGGTTGATGTCGGCGTCGACGGCCACGACGGGCGTGCCGCGGAAGGCGAGGTGGCGGATGAACAGCGAGGACAGTGTCGTCTTGCCGCTGCCGCCCTTCCCTACGAAAGCGATCTTCATGTTCAACAGCGTAAGGCGGCAGGGGTACTGCTCCGGCAGGCGTGAGTGAAGAAGACCACTCGATCGTGGGGTTGGGCCGCCCGGCCGGGTGCGTAGGGTCGTACGCATGAGTAGCACCGCCGGCTCCAACGGCCGCGCCCCGGCGCCCGGGGCCCCCGCCGCCGATCCGCTCGCCCCCCTCGCCGCGCTGCCGGGCGTTCCCGAAGCCGTGGACTCCGTGCGGACCTCGGTGGACCGCGCCTACGGGCACCGGATCATGCGCCGTCGCAGCAGCGAGGTGAGCGCGGAGGCAGCTTTGCGTGGAGCCCGCGCCTCCGCCGCGGTGGAGGGCACCGACTGGGCGCTGGAAGAGGTGCGGCGCCGCAGCGACTTCGGTACCGAGGCCGAAGCCCGCACCGTCGGCGCGGCGCTGCGGGTGACGGCGGAAGCGGGACAGCTGCTCGACATCTGGGAGCAGTCACCGCTGCGCGTCCTCGCCCGGCTGCACCTCGTGGCGGCCTCCGGGGCGGCACCGGACGAGAGCGTCGGGCGGCCCAGGAGGCCGGGAGAGCCGGTGGAAGGGCCCGAGATCGGCCTGCAGCCGCCCGGCGCCGACGAGGTCGCGGCCCGGCTGGACGGCCTGGCACAGCTGGTCACCGGCAGCACCTCCGTGCCGGCGCTCGTTCTGGCCGCTGTGGTGCACGGCGAACTGCAGACGCTGTGCCCCTTCGGCTCCTGCAACGGCGTCGTCGCCCGCGCCGCCGAGCGGATCGTGCTGGTCGGCAGCGGACTCGACCCGAAGGCCATCTGCCCGGCCGAGGTCGGCCACGCCGAGCTGGGCCGTGACGCCTACCGCGCGGCTCTGGCGGGCTACGCCTCAGGAACACCCGAAGGGATGACCGCGTGGATCACTCACTGTGGACGCGCCGTCGAACTGGGCGTACGGGAGAGCACGGCCGTCTGCGAGGCGATGCAGCGCGGAGCGGCCTGACGGGCAGCGCGCGCCGTCGCGCCACGGGACGCCTGCGACACTCCGGCAACGATCAAGCGCGGCGGCAACGATCAAGCGCGGCGTTCGGCGACCAAGCCCGGTGTTGCGTAACCACAAGCCCGGTGTTTCGTCCGAGCGCGGCGTTCCGCGACCGCCCGCGTCCCGAACAATGCGGTGGCCCCGCCTCGGGCGGGGCCACCGCTGGCATGTCCACCGGGTTACCAGTGCGTGCTCCACTTGTGTGTCCGAACATCAGGGCGGATGCTTTGCCCTTCCCTGGTGGGACCTGCCCCGTCGCGGGCTGTGCGTCGCGTGGGTGCCCGGTATTCATGCGTCCGGTCCGTGGGGCCTTGAGCTGAACGGGATCCTCTCGGATGCCGCTGGTCTCGCGGGCCGTTGTCTCCTTTGTACCCCCGGCGCGGCGGCAGCGGAACCCTTCTGCGCAAAACTTTACTTTCCGTATCAAATGCGGACGAATGCACCGAATACAAGGAATCGGGCAGAACGGTTGCAAGGGGACGCTAGGCCGCACTCGTCGAAGGGGTCGGGGCTCAAAAGAGGCGGAAGCGCGGATGCCGCGGGGCCTGGCGCCGGTTGTTGAACCAGACGAATCCGGCCGTCGCGGCCGCGGCTGTGACCGCGACGGCCGTCAGTGCCAGCGCCGGCCGCGACGGCATCGACAGGGAGGGGATGCGCTGCTTGAGCCGGACCGGCCTGGAGAACGTCAGCACGGGCCACTCACGGGCGAGGGCCTCCTTGCGCAGCGCCCTGTCCGGGTTGACGGCGTGCGGATGGCCCACCGCCTCGAGCATGGGCAGGTCCGTGGCCGAGTCGCTGTAGGCGTAGCAGCGCGCCAGGTCGTACCCCTCCGAGGCGGCCAGCTCGCGCATCGCCTCGGCCTTCGTGGGGCCGTAGGCGTAGTACTCGATCTCTCCCGAGAAGCGGCCTTCCTCCACGACCATCCGCGTGGCGACCACCCGGTCGGCGCCGATCATCCTGCCGATGGGTTCGACGACCTCGGCGCCCGAGGTCGAGACGATGACCACGTCGCGGCCTGCCAGGTGGTGCTTCTCGATGAGGGAGGCGGCCTCGTCGTAGATGATGGGGTCGATCAGGTCGTGGATGGTCTCGGCGACGATCTCTTTGACCTGCTCGACGTCCCAGCCGCGGGCGAGAGCCGAGAGGTACTCGCGCATCCGCTCCATCTGGTCGTGGTCGGCGCCGCCGAGGAGATATACGAACTGCGCGTAAGCAGTCCGCAGCACTGCGCGGCGATTGATCAGGCCACCTTGATAGAAGGACTTGCCGAAGGTGAGCGTGCTCGACTTCGCAATGACCGTCTTGTCCAGGTCGAAGAAGGCGGCTGTGCGGGGCAACGCGAGATTTTCCACGCCACCGAGCATAGGCGCCCACCATTCGGCGTAAGCTGGGGCGCGTGGGTTTGCCTGAGAAGGCTCTCGGGTACACCATGGAAGTCACGGATCGTTCGCGACCGTGCTAACCCGGCCCGACTCCTCCCCCCCCGAGTCGGCCGTGGAGACGACCCCCGCTCTCCCCCCCGGCGGGGGTCGTCGCATGTCCGGAGGTATTTTCCCACCCCGGCCCGTCGCGGCCGGGGTTTTTTCGATCTTCGCGGAGCGGAGTCAGTGATTCCTCCGAGCTGTGACCCAGCGTAATCGTCAGGCTGCTCTCCGGCAGTCACCGGTTTGGGTGAGGAAGTTATTCACAGCCTCTCGGTTGTCCACAGTTTTCGACCAAGATCCACAAGTTTTTCCGGTTCGCCGCACCGTGAATCCCGTCGGCGTCCGCAGCCGTTTGCGGACGCGAGTGCCCGATGGGCAGGGAGGTTCGGACCATGGCCGAAAACATTCTGATTGTCACCGAGGACGCGGAACTCCTCGATGACCTACTGCGACTGTGCGCAGCCGCCGGGACGCCCGAACCCCAGGTGGCGCACGGCGGTCCCTCCAGCGCGGTGGGCTGGGCGGCCTGGAGCGGCGCCACCCAGTGGGAGAGGGCTCCCCTCGTGCTCGTCGGGGACGACTGCGCCGCCGCCTCCGGCTTCGGAGAGCCGCCAGGCCCGGGCGCTCCGGGCGGAGGCCCAGCGGTGCCGCGCAGGCCGGGAGTCCTCCTCGTGGGGCGGGACTGGGACGACCCGGGTGTGTGGGAACGCGGCGTCCGCGTTGGCGCCGAGAGCGTCGTCCTGCTGCCCGACGCGGAGGCCTGGCTGACCGACCGGATCGCCGACGCCGTGGAGGGGGTGGGGCAGTCGGCCCTGACCATCGGAGTGGTCGGGGGGCGCGGCGGTGCGGGAGCCTCCACGCTCGCCTGCGCCCTCGCCGTCACGGCGGCACGCGCCGGTGAGCGGACCATGCTCATCGACGCGGATCCGCTCGGTGGCGGACTGGACATCCTGCTCGGCGCCGAGCGGACCACGGGGCTGCGCTGGCCCGACCTCGCACAGGCCCGCGGCCGGGTCGGCGGCTCGGCACTCGCCGATTCCCTGCCACGCTCCCACGAACTGCACGTGCTCAGCTGGGACCGGGGCGAGCACGCGGTGGTCCCCGCCGACGCGATGCGCTCCGTACTCGGCGCCGCGAGGCGACGCGGCGGTGTGGTCGTCGTCGACCTGCCACGGCAGGTGGACGAGACCGTCGCCGAAGTCCTCGTCCAGCTCGATCTCGGACTGGCGGTCGTCCCCGCCGAGCTGCGCGCGGTCGCCGCCGCGCACCGCGTCGCCGACCGGATGCGACTCGGCGTGCGCGACCTGCGCGCGGTAGTGCGCTCGCCCGGCGGCCCCCGCACGGAGCGCGGTGACGACTCGGGACTGGACGACACCGAAGTCGCCCGCCTGCTGGGGCTGCCGCTGGCCGGAGAACTGCCGTGGGAGCGCGGACTGCTCGAAGGCGTCGACCGGGGGACACCCCCCGGCCTCGCCAAGGACGGCGCCCTGGCCCGCTTCTGCGGCCGGTTCTGGGAGCGGGCGCTCAGCGGGGGAGGGGTGGCCGTATGAGCGCGGACCAGGTCTCGTGGCGCGCCCCGGCGGCGACGCGGGCACCAGCGGTCGCCCGAGCGGGGGCCGAAGCCACCGCGGACGCGGCGGCCGGGGACCGGCTGCTGGACCGGGTGCGGCGCAGCCTCGCCGAGACGGGAGCAGAGCCCACGCCCGCACGCGTGGCGGCGGTGCTGCGCTCCCAGGGAAGGCTGATGGGGGACAGCGCGGTGCTGGGCGTCGTCGAGGCGCTGCGCTCCGAGCTGGTCGGCACGGGTCCGCTGGAACCGCTGCTCGCCGACCCGGAGGTCACCGACGTGCTGGTCACGGCGCCTGACCAGGTGTGGATCGACCGCGGGCGCGGGCTGGAACGCGCGCGGGTGTCCTTCCGTGACGCCGCCGCCGTGCGCAGGCTCGCCCAGCGGCTGGCGACCTCGGCGGGGCGGCGGCTCGACGACGCCCGCCCCTGGGTCGACGCCCGGCTTGCGGACGGCACCCGGCTCCACGCGGTCCTGCCTCCCGTAGCGGTCGGATCGACCTGCCTCTCCCTGCGGGTGGTACGGCCCCGCGCGTTCAGCCTCGCGGAACTGGTCGCCGCGGGGACGGTGCCCCAGGGCGGGGAGTGGCTGCTGCGAGAAGTGCTGGAGGCGCGCCTGTCCTTCGTCGTCAGCGGCGGCACGGGCTCCGGCAAGACGACGCTGCTCTCCACCCTGCTGGGGCTGGTCGGGCCTCACGAACGCATCGTCCTGGCAGAGGACTCGGCCGAGCTGCGCCCCGACCATCCGCACGTCGTCCGCTTGGAGGCGCGCCCCGCCAACCAGGAGGGCGTGGGCAGCGTGGACCTCCGCGACCTCGTGCGGCAAGCCCTGCGGATGAGGCCGGACAGGCTGGTCGTCGGTGAGGTCCGCGGAGCGGAAGTGACGGACCTGCTGGCCGCGCTGAACACCGGACACGAGGGCGGGTGCGGAACGGTACACGCGAACGCCGCCGCCGACGTCCCCGCACGTCTCGAGGCCCTCGGGACGACGGCCGGACTCGACAGGGCCGCCCTGCACAGCCAGTTGGCGGCCGCACTCGACGTCATCCTGCATTTGGTGCGGGGACGGGACGGACAGCGGCGCATCGCCCAGATCCACGTACTGGAGCGGGACGCCGCAGGGCTGGTGACGACAGTGCCGGCCGCGGTGTGGAGCGGCCGGTGCGACGCCCGACGCACAGGAACGGCTACGGCAGGCGGCGGATTCGCCCGCGGCCCCGGGTGGAACCGGCTGCGCACCCTGTGTGCCAGGTCACTTGGTGAGGACGCAGGAACCCTCGCCCCCGGCTGGGCCGAGCCAGGAGGTCGCCCCGCGGGTTCCCAGAACCGCACGCCCGAAGGGCGAGCCCTTCCCCTCAGGCCGGACGGTGGGGCTCGTGCGGGCTCCCCGGTGAGGAGCACGTCATGACGGGTGCGGTGACTACGGCGGCGGCCGGCGCGGAGGCCACGGGCACCCCTGCGGTGTACGCCGCGATGGTGTGCGCGGGCGCTGCGGTCTGGCTGATGACAGGACGGAACGGCGGAGCTCAGCGGGCCCGACTGCTGCTGGCCGGCGAAGGAGAACCGGTCGGGCGGGGCAGGCCCTTCGCGCCTCCCGTCCGGTGGCGGAAGGCCACCGATAGGGCACGGCGTCAGCTGGCTGCTCGCCTCGGTCCGGCCGGCTGGTGCCTGCCGGCCGGAATGCTGGTCGCGCTGCTGGGACAGTCCTGGATTCCGCTCGCGGCGGGGTTCCTGGCGGTGCCCGCGGTGCGCGGATGGCTCGGTCGACGGAGCGCCGACCGGCTCGCCCGCTCCAGGGAGGCCGCCGCGGTGGAGCTCTGCGCGAGCGTGGCAGGAGAACTGCGCGCCGGAAGGCAGCCGGGCGCGGCGGTGCTCGCCGCGGACCGGGCCGTGCTGGAGCGGTTCGGGGACGCGGGCGCGGCCGTGCTCGCAGCGGCCCGCTTCGGTGGCGACGTGGCGGCAGCGCTGCGCGAGGCCGCCACGCTCCCGGGCGCGGGCGGACTCTCGGGGGCCGCCGCCTGCTGGCAGGTCGCGGTCGACGGCGGGGCAGGTCTGGCGGACGGACTCGGACGGGTGGCTGCCTCCCTGCGGGCCGGACAGGAACAGCGGGAGGAGCTGAGAGCCCAGTTGGCAGGGCCGCGCTCCACCGCGCTGGTGCTCGCCCTTCTCCCGGTCTTCGGACTGGTGCTGGGCTCAGCTATGGAGGCGGACCCGCTGGAGATCCTGTTGCACACCCCCGCCGGATTCGCCTGCCTGGTGGTGGGCCTGGCGCTGGAGTGGGCCGGCCTTGCCTGGGTCGCTCGCATCGTGCGCTCCGCGGAGGGAGCCGGCCGGCCACGGCGGACGGCGGCGACCACGGGAGGACGGCCCCCTTGCGCGCCCGTAGGGAGCCGGTCGAGGTGAGGGGCGAATGGATGGTGGTTGTCCCCAGGCTGTGGATGTGGGCGCTCGCGAGCGCGGCGCTGCTGGGTGCGGCCGGATGCGTGACGGGGGTCGTCGATGTGACGCGGCGCGAGGGGCGTGTCCGGCAACGGGCGTGGTCGGCGTGCGGTCACGAGACGGAGGGCCAGACAGGTGGCCGGTTGAAGGGCGGCCCTGACCAGCGCGGCTCGGTGCTGCTGCCGAGCATCAGGCGGGCGGGGCACCAGGCGCTGCTGTCCCGGCGGGTGCGGGAGCGGGTGGGGATGGCCGGGGCGGGGGTCGTGGCGCTCCTCCTGATCGGCGGCCAGGTCGGATGGCTCGCGGGCGGTGCCGCGGCGTGGGGCATGCGCTGGTGGTTGCGGCGGGGCGCCGGGGAGGACGCTTCGCGGAGCGCGGAGGACCGCGCGGCTGAGGAGCAACTCCCCCTGGCGGCCGATCTCATGGCGGCCTGTCTGGCGGCCGGCGCGGGACCCGAGCGCGCTGCCGAAGCCGTGGGCGGATCCGTCGGCGGTCCGCTGGGAGAACGGCTGGTCAAGGCGTCCACGGAGCTGCGGCTCGGCGCGGAGCCGGCTCTTGTCTGGGGGCGGTTCGCGGAGCGGCCCTGGGGAGTGGAGTTCGCGCGGTGCATGGAGCGGGCCGCGGACGCCGGAGTCCCGGCCGTCGAGTCAGTGGCCCGGCTCGCAGCCGAGTTGCGAGCCAGGTGGACCCGTGCGGCGAACGGCCGGGCGAGACGAGCGGCGGTGCTGGTCACCGGCCCTCTCGGGCTCTGTTTCCTGCCCGCGTTCCTGGCCATCGGGGTGGCGCCCGTGCTGCTGGGGCTCGCCCGAACGCTGTGGTGAGCCGCAGCCGCAGCCGCAGCTGCACGGCACGCACAGGAAGGACAACAGTGGCGACCGGCGCCGCGAGGCGTGCGTTCCGCCGGAGAAGGGTGCAGACGATGACCGAATGCAAGGGAGGCAGCGCGGTGTTGACGAAGGTGCGGCGGTTCTTGAAGAGGGTACGCACGGCACACGAGCTGAGCGGCGACCGGGGAATGAGCACAGCCGAGTACGCGATCGGCACGCTGGCGGCGGTGGCCCTGGCGGCGGTTCTCTACAAGGTCGTCAACAGCGGCCCGGTGGGCGAACAGTTGCAACAGCTGATCGAGCGGGCACTCCGTGGCCCGTTCTGAGTCCGCAGTGCGCGGTGAAGGACGCGCCAGTGGCCCGTGCGCCACGGCACGCCGCGGACCGCCACGACGCAAGACCCGCACATCCTGTCTGTTGGGCCGGATTCGTACGGGCCGTACGGCCCGTACGGCCCGCAGGGACTGGTGCGCGGGCTATGTGACCGCCGAGGCCGCCGTGGTGATTCCGGCGCTGGTCCTGCTGGTGGCCGGACTGCTGTGGGGGCTCATGGCGGCGGTGACCCGCATCCAGTGCGTCGACGCCGCCCGCGCCGGGGCCCGGGCGGCGGCACGCGGAGAAACCGGGGACGGCGTGGCGCGCGCCGTCCGGTCGGCGGCGCCGCCGGGAGCCCGGCTGAAAGTGACGAAAGACGGAGAGTTGGTGCGAGTCGCCGTAAGGGCCCGGACGGTGGGGCCGGGCCCGCTGACGGTGGAGCTGCGGTCCGAGGCGGTCGCCATGGACGAGGCAAGGGCTGAGACCGGGGACGACGCGGGCGGAGCCGGCACTGGCCGGAGTCAGGGCCGGAGCCACGGCCGAACCCCTGCAACCGGCAGTCGCGGCAGTCCCGGCAGTCCCGGCAGTCCCGGCAGTCCTGGCAGTGCCGGCAGTCCCGGACTGGACGACGCGCGAGGGACGGAGGGGAAGGAGGAATGACGGCGAACCTGTCACAGCTCCGCAGCGACCGCGGGTCGGCGTCCGTGTGGGTGGCACTGAGCGCGGTGGTGCTGTGCGGGGTGTTCGCGGCGGTGCTCGGCTTCGGCCAAGCGGTCCACGTCCGCCATCGCGCGGGCGCCGTGGCCGATCTGGCGGCGCTCGCGGCGGCCGACCGGGCGCTCGAGGGCCGGGCCGACGCCTGCGCGGCGGCGCGCGGAGTGGCGCGGGCCCAGGGCGCGCAGGTGGTCAGGTGCACGGTGCGGGGAGAGATCGCTGATCTGGACGCGCGAGTGCGGTGGGGCCCGTACGACGCCCAGGCGCGCGCCCGCGCCGGCCCGGTCGGATCGGCGGCACCGGAAGCCGCACGTGGTTCCCGGCCGCCACCCCGCCGCGCCGACCAGGCCGGGTAGCCGTGCGGAGCGAGCCGGTCGCCGGCCCACGGGCCAGACACCGGCGGGTGGAGCCGACCGGACCACCGGCCGGACGAGCCGGGCAGCAGACGGGGGAGCCGACCGGTCCACGGTCGGACGAGCCGGGGTGAAGCGGACCGGCCCACTGCCGGAAGGTCCAAGCAGCAGCCGGGGGAGCGGACCGGCCCACGGTCGGACGGTCCAGCACCAGTCGGGTGGAGTCGATGGGCCCACCGTCGAACGAGCCGGGCACCCGTTTGGAGCAGTCGGCCAACAGCCGGGGGAGGTCAGACAGCGGAGCGGAGGAGTTCCGTCAGGAGGCGGACGGCGCCGCGCTTGTGTAGCGGGTCGTTGGCGTTGCCGCACTTGGGTGACTGGATGCAGGAGGGGCAGCCCGCCTCGCACTCGCAGGAGGCGATCGCGTCCCGGGTGGCGGTCAGCCACGCCCGGGCGGTGTGGAAGGCACGTTCGGCGAAGCCCGCCCCGCCGGGCTGGCCGTCGTAGACGAAGACGGTGGGAAGGAGTGTGTCGGGATGCAGGGCGATGGAGACGCCGCCGATGTCCCAGCGGTCGCAGGTCGCGAACAGCGGAAGGATCCCGATGGCAGCGTGCTCGGCGGCGTGCAGCGAGCCCGCCAGGATCTCGGGCGTGATGCGGGCGGCGTCGAGCTGGTCTTCGGTGACCGTCCACCACACGGCGCGGGTTCGCAGGGTGCGGGGCGGAAGATCCAGCTTGGACTCGCCCAGGACCTCGCCGGTGATCACACGGCGGCGCAGGTAGGAGACCACCTGGTTGGTGACCTCCACCGAGCCGAAGCACAGCCGGGCATCGCCCCAGGGCACCTCGGCCTCGGTCTCCAGAACGGCCAGCGAGGTGGTGTCGCGGGCCATGGTCGTCCACGGGGGGCTGGCTTCCTCGACGAGGGCGGCGGAGTCCTCCAGGTCGAGGCTGCGCACCACGTACGTGCGGCCCTGGTGGAGGTGGACGGCGCCTTCGTGGACGGTGGTGTGCGCGGCTGCGGCGTCCACGGTGCCCAGCAGCCGGCCGGTGCCCTCTTCCACGACCTGTACGGGTCGCCCGCCGCTGCCGCGGATGTCGGTGAGGTCGGCAGCCCGCTCCTTGCGGGTCCAGTGCCAGCCGGAGGAACGGCGACGGAGCAGCTTGCGCTCTTCGAGCTTGCGCAGCAGCTGACCGGTCTCCGGCCCGAAGAGAGGGAAGTCGGCTTCGGTGAGCGGTATCTCGGCTGCGGCTGCACACAGGTGGGGTGCGAGGACGTAGGGGTTGTGCGGGTCCAGGACGGTGGATTCGACGGGCGTGGCGAAGATGGATTCGGGGTGGTGGACGAGATAGGTGTCCAGCGGTTCGTCCCGGGCGATCATGATGGCGAGCGCGCCCTGACCGGCCCGCCCGGCGCGGCCCGCCTGCTGCCAGAGAGAGGCGCGGGTGCCGGGGTAGCCGGTGATGAGGACCGCGTCGAGGCCGGAGATGTCGATGCCGAGTTCGAGGGCGTTGGTGGCGGCGAGCCCCAGCAGTTCGCCGGTGTGCAGGGCCCGCTCCAGGGCGCGTCGCTCTTCGGGGAGATAGCCGCCGCGGTAGGCGGCGATCCGGGAGGAGAGCCCGCCACGTCGTCCCGCGCCGGGCACCGGTCCGCCTGCGACGCCCCCTCCCGAGACCACCCCCGTATCCGCGCCCCCCACGGAGGCGTCCCGCGCGGAGGCGCCCCCCGTATCCGCGCCCCCCACGGAGGCGTCCCGCGCGGAGGCGCCCCCCGTATCCGCGCCCTCCACGGAGGCGTCCAGCGAGGCGTCCCGCACGGAGGCGTCCCGCACCGACGCACCGCCCGACGACGCACCGCCCGACGACGCATCCCCCGACGACGCATCCCCCGTCGACGAGCCCACCGCCGCGGCGCCCGCCTCCTGGAGACCGCGGAGGTCCGGAACCTCCCGGAGCTCCTGGAGACCGTGGATGTCGCCGTCGCCATCGCCCGGCGCAGCGGCGGGGTGCCGGGCACGGGCGGTCGCCGGGGCGGGGCCCCGTGGGGCCGGGACCGCGGCGAGGCGGTCCTGGGCGATGAGGGAGATCAGCTCGGCGCCTCGCCGGGAGCGGACGAAGGCGACGGTGCGTACGCCCTGGGCGGCCAGGTCGGTCAGCAGCTCGGCGGACTCGGCGGTCGCGGTGCGGCGGACGGGGGCGCCGCGCTCGCCTTCGTACTCGGTCAGTGGCGGTTCCCACAGTGCGAAGACCGTCTCGCCGCGTGGGGAGGTGTCCTCGGTGATCTCGACGGGCCGCACGCCGGTGAGCCGGGCCGCGCCGTCGCCGGGGGAGGCGGCGGTGGCGGAGGCGAGCAGGAAGACGGGTTCGGCGCCGTAGCGGGCGCAGACCCGGCGCAGCCGCCGCAGGACCTGGGCGACGTGGGAGCCGAAGACGCCGCGGTAGGTGTGGCACTCGTCGATGACGACGTAGCGCAGCGCGCGCAGGAAGGAGGACCAGCGGGTGTGTCCGGGCAGCAGGCCGCGGTGGAGCATGTCCGGGTTGGTGAGCACGTAGTTGGCGTACTGGCGCACCCATTCGCGCTCTTCGAAGGGGGTGTCCCCGTCGAAGACGGCGGGCCGTACCGCCGTGCCGAGTGGGGCGGCCAGGTCGGTGACGGCGCGGCGCTGGTCGGCCGCGAGTGCTTTGGTGGGGGCGAGGTACAGCGCGGTGGTGCCGCGTCCGTTGGGGGCCTCGGCGCCGTCCAGCAGGGTGCTGAGGACGGGAGTGAGGTAGGAGAGTGATTTTCCGGAGGCGGTGCCCGTGGCGATGATCACGGAGTCGCCGTCGAGGGCGTGGGCGGCGGCGCGGGCCTGGTGTTCCCAGGGGCGGTCGATGCCCGCTCGGCGCACGGCCGCGATCACTTCCGGCCGGATCCGGTCGGGCCATTGCGCATGGCGACCGTTTCGCGGGGGCAAGTGCTCCGTATGGGTGACACGCCCGGCGCGGTCGGTACCCCTGGTGAGACGAGCGAGCACGTCGCGAGGGTCGCCGTGGGGAGCCGAGCGGTCGGGCTCGGCTCGCGGGCGTACGCGCGCGGACCGGGTGTGCTGTTCGTTGGCCATCGGTACCGAGTGTGTCACTGGCGAGGCGGACAATGGCCGCAAGGCGTCGTCCTCGCCTGCTGGTAAGTGATTGAATGCTTCTGCGGCTGCCGATCCGTCCCCTGCCTTTGGGGGTACCTCCCTCCGTCAGGGCAGGGGGAGGGAGAACCGAGGGGGCTGACCGCTCGATAGCAAGGTGCTGGAGGATCCGTGGACCTGTCCCTGTCGACCCGTACCGTCGGCGATCGCACGATCGTCGAGGTCGGTGGCGAGATTGATGTATACACCGCGCCCAAGCTGCGTGAGCAGCTGGTCGAGCTTGTGAACGACGGCAGCTACCACCTCGTCGTGGACATGGAGGGTGTCGACTTTCTCGACTCCACCGGGCTCGGCGTGCTTGTGGGCGGGCTCAAGCGGGTGCGTGCGCACGAGGGCTCGCTGCGTCTTGTCTGCAACCAGGAGCGCATTCTCAAGATCTTCCGGATCACTGGCCTCACCAAGGTCTTCCCGATCCACTCCTCCGTCGACGAGGCCGTAGCGGCCACTGACTGACGCGTTCGGGCCGTCGGACCGCCCCCACCTCGGTGCGGGCGGTCCGGCGGCCTCCCGCTTGACTGGCAGGCGGGGTCGCCGGGGTCCGGCTCCAAGAGCCCTGGAAGCCCCGTCAAGACTCACCGAAGACCGAGGGGGATGGCATGGCCACCGTGGAGCTGCTCTTCAGTGCGCTGCCGGAGCACGTCCGTACGGCGCGGCTGGTGGCTGCCGCCGTGGCGCGGCGGGCCGGGGTCGACGAAGCGGTGCTCGACGAGGTGCGGCTGGCCGTCGGCGAGGCGTGCACGCGGGCCGTCGGCCTGCACATGAGCCACGGTCTCAACAGCCCCGTGCGGGTCTCCCTGATCGAGGACGAGAAGAAGTTCTCCATCGAGGTGGGTGACGACGCGCCGCACCGGCGTTTCTCGCTGCCTGGTGGCACGCTGGGCGCGTCCGCGTCCGCCGCTCCCTCGGCCAACGGTGACGGGGGCGGCAAGGGTGGCGGTCCGGGTGGCGGGCTCGTCGAGGCCGAGGGCGCGTTGTTGCCGGGGGCGCGGGACGAGATTCCCGAGCCGGTCGCCGAGGAGGACGAGGGCGACGGAGAGATGGGGCTCGCGGTGATCAGCGGTCTCGTGGACGACGTCGAGGTCACGACCGACGAGCACGGCGGTGTGATCCGTATGAGCTGGCCCACGATCGAGCCGGTTCTCCCCTGAGCCTCCATTGCCCCACCCGTCCCGTTTGTCCTGTGCCCGCCGCCTTCGCGGCGGGCTTTTCGGTTGCTCGGGGCCCCTCGCGTGGATCTTCTCTGCCGAGCATCGGACGATCAACGGAGTTATTGCGACCGCCACTGACCAGGGTCTAAACGAGTCAGCGAGGCTTTTCCCCGTCACTCGATAGATCATTTTTCGGGCGTCAGTTGAATTTGCTCGTTCCCTCATGCGAGCGAATTGACCGGCTCGTAAGCGGCTGATCTTCGCCGTTCCCAGCGAATTCCCGCTGCTGCGCTCTGTTTTGATCTAGTGGCGCTCCCTACAATCCGTCCACATCTTTGCAGCAGGACGCCTGAGCGTGCTTGCGCGCGCCCATGTGCCAAACGTCAAGGAGGACGAATGGCGGGGCAACTCAGCCCACTTCACCACCCTCAGCACCTCGCTGACGCCGCAGAGCTGACAAGTGGCAACCGGGGACTCGCGATCGTGATCGCGGTTGTCGCGCTCGCAGCGCTCGGCGTCGCTCTGGTGCTGGTACGACAAGTGCTCGCCGCGGGCGAGGGCACCGACAGCATGAAGAAGATCGCCTCGGCCGTGCAGGAGGGGGCGAACGCCTATCTGGCGCGGCAGCTGCGCACCCTCGGGGTCTTCGCGGTGGTCGTCTTCTTCCTGCTCATGCTGTTGCCGGCCGATGATATGAAACAGCGGATCGGCCGTTCGTTGTTCTTCCTGGTCGGTGCGGCTTTCTCGGCGGCGACCGGCTATATCGGTATGTGGCTCGCGGTGCGCAGTAATGTGCGCGTGGCCGCTGCGGCGCGTGAGGCGACTCCGGTCACCCCCTCGGGTGTACCGGCGCCGGCTGGGGGCTCGGCGGCGAAGGGCGACCCGGGAGAAATTCCGGTCGATCTCACGGCCGTCTCGCACAAGGCCATGAAGATCGCTTTCCGTACCGGTGGCGTCGTCGGAATGTTCACCGTCGGCCTCGGTCTGCTGGGCGCCGCGTGCGTGGTGCTGGTCTACGCGGCGGACGCGCCCAAGGTGCTGGAGGGCTTCGGGCTCGGTGCGGCGCTGATCGCGATGTTCATGCGGGTCGGCGGCGGCATTTTCACCAAGGCGGCGGACGTCGGCGCCGACCTCGTCGGCAAGGTCGAGCAGGGCATCCCCGAGGACGACCCGCGCAACGCCGCCACCATCGCGGACAACGTGGGCGACAACGTCGGCGACTGCGCCGGCATGGCGGCCGACCTGTTCGAGAGCTACGCGGTAACGCTGGTGGCCGCGCTGATCCTGGGCACCGCCGTCTTCGGCAACGACGGGCTGGTCTTCCCGCTGCTCGTTCCCGCCATCGGGGTGCTCACCGCGATGATCGGCGTGTTCGCCGTGGCTCCGCGCCGCTCCGACCGCAGCGGCATGACGGCGATCAACCGCGGCTTCTTCATCTCCGCGGTGATCTCGCTGGTGCTGGTGGCCATCGCCGCGTTCGTGTACCTGCCTTCCAGCTACGCGGACCTCAAGGGCGTCTCGGGGGACGACGCGAACGAGATCCTCGGCCACAGCGGCGACCCGCGGGTGCTGGCCATCGTGGCCGTGGCGATCGGCATCGTGCTGGCCGCCCTCATCCAGCAGCTGACCGGCTACTTCACCGAGACCACCCGCAAGCCGGTTCGGGACATCGGCAGGACGTCGCTGACGGGGCCCGCGACGGTGGTGCTCTCCGGCATCTCCATCGGCCTCGAATCGGCCGTCTACACGGCCCTGTTGATCGGGCTGAGCGTCTACGGCGCCTTCCTGCTGGGTGGCGGAACGGTGATGCTGGCGCTGTTCGCCGTGGCGCTGGCGGGTACCGGGTTGCTGACCACGGTCGGGGTGATCGTGGCCATGGACACCTTCGGTCCCGTCTCCGACAACGCGCAGGGCATCGCCGAGATGTCCGGTGACGTCGAGGGCGCCGGGGCGCAGGTGCTGACCGACCTGGACGCGGTGGGCAACACCACCAAGGCGATCACCAAGGGCATCGCCATCGCCACGGCGGTGCTCGCCGCGGCGGCGCTCTTCGGCTCGTACCGCACCGAGCTGGGCAAGGCCCTGACCGAGGCGGACCAGAACGCGGGCAAGATGCTGGAGCTGGTGGACATCGCGCAGCCCAGCACGCTGGTCGGGCTGATGTTCGGTGCCGCGGTGGTCTTCCTCTTCTCCGGGCTCGCCATCAACGCGGTCTCCCGTTCGGCCGGTTCGGTCGTCTTCGAGGTCCGGCGGCAGTTCCGTGAGAAGCCGGGCATCATGGACTACTCGCAGACGCCGGAGTACGGCCGTGTCGTGGACATCTGCACCAAGGACGCGCTGCGCGAGCTGACGACGCCGGGGCTGCTGGCGGTGATGTCCCCCATCCTGGTGGGCTTCACCTTCGGTGTCGGTGCGCTGGCGGCGTTCCTGGCCGGCGCGATCGGCGCCGGCACCCTGATGGCCGTCTTCCTCGCGAACTCCGGGGGCGCCTGGGACAACGCCAAGAAGCTGGTGGAGGACGGCCACCACGGCGGCAAGGGCAGCGAGGCGCACGAGGCGACCATCATCGGTGACACGGTCGGCGACCCCTTCAAGGACACCGCGGGTCCGGCGATCAACCCCCTGCTGAAGGTCATGAACCTGGTGGCCCTGCTGATCGCGCCCGCCGTGGTGAAGTTCAGCTACGGCGCGGACAAGAGCGCGGGCGCCCGCGTCGTCGTGGCCGCGGTCGCGGTGGCCGTCGTCGTCGGCACCGTCTACCTCTCCAAGCGGCGCGGTATCGCCGTGGGTGAGGAGGACAACACCGATCGGTCGGCGAAGCCCTCGGATCCGGTGGATCCGGTGGCCGCCTCCTAGCGGCGACTCAACCGAGGGGCGGGCGGGACGCGTTGGTGTCCCGTCCGCCCTTGTGTGTGTTTCGTCTCAGCGCCGCCGGACCGGCTGTACGCGGCCCTGTGGGCCCACGCGTGTCCGTGATGTCGCAGACCTGCGTTGGTGCAAACGGCTGCAATAGTAGACATAGGGGTCTTCCGGCTCGCCGCCACTCCCTCCGTGGCGTGTATGTTCCGGGCCGAACAGCCATGAAGGGACCGATCCGGTGAACAAGAAGCTCACGGCGGCACTGTCCGGCGGCGCCGTACTCGTACTCGCGCTGACCGGCTGCAGTGACGACAGCGGCAAGACGGACGAGTGGGCCAAGAGCGTCTGCGACGACCTCCAGCCGCAGCTGACGAAGGTCAGGCAGGCCAACGCCGCCATCGCGGAGGCCTCCCAGGCGAACAAGTCCCCCGAAGAGGTCAAGAAGGCCGACTCGGCCGGCTTCAAGAAGGTTTCCGACGCGTACAAGGCCATGGCGCGGGCGGTCAAGAGCGCGGGCGCCCCGCCCGTCGACGACGGCGAGAAGATGCAGAAGAACGCCATCAAGGAGCTCAACGGCATCGCCGGCCAGTACAACGACCTCCAGACTTCCGTCGACAAGCTCCCCACCGGTGACAAGTTCGACGAGGGGCTCGACAGTGTGGCCGCCAAGCTGAAGACGCTCGGGCAGCGTGGTGACGAGGCGCTGCACAAGCTGTCGACCGGTGACGTGGGCAAGGCGATGGCCAACCAGGAGAGCTGCAAGAAGACCGGCGTGACCGACAAGTGAGCCGGCCCGCTCGGCCCGCGGTGCGGGTAGCGGCGTGCGCGGTGCGGGTGGCGGTGCGCGCCGCCATCGCGAGCCGACCGGCCCGCGGGTCGGCGGCCGGGACGGTCCGCGGCCCCTCCCGGGCGGCCCGCCGTCCCCGTCGGAGGGCGCGCCCCTCGTCCCGCGCTGCTCGCCGCCCGTTGGGAGCGGTTGGCGGTCCGTTCCGCGCTGCTCGCCGCCCGTTGGGAGCGGTTGGCGGACCGTTCCGCGCTGCTCGCCGCCCGTTGGGGGCGGCCGGCGGACCGTTCCGTCCTGCCCGCCGTCCGTTGGGGGCGGTTGGTGGTCTGTTCCGGACGGGCCCGGTCGTGGGTGTGGGCGTATGCGAAGGAGAATGGCGCGGGTGAGAACTGACGCACTGCCCGAGCCCACGCCCGAGAGCACCCGAACGTTGCGGGAGGCGCTGGCCGCGGCCGGGTTCACCGCCGATGGGCTGCTCGATCTGCTGGGCGCCCCCGCCTACGCGGCTCTCGCCCGGGGTGAGACCGTTCCGGCACTCCGTGCCACGCGCGGTGGGGAGCCGCTGGAGACGCTGGTACGGCTCTTCCTGCTCCAGCGGCCTGTCTCCCGTGAACGTGCCGGGGCCGTACTGCCGTTGGACGAGGTGCTGGCCGACCGGTGGCTGGAGCGGGTCACGGACCCGGCCCCGGGCCCGGACCCCGGTCCGGCGGAGCACGTCCGCGCCACCGTGGACGTACGCCCCTACAGTGGTCCGGACGGCGAGGACTGGTGGGTCGTCAGCGATCTGGGCCGCGCGGTAAGCGGGGCGGGTGGCGTGGGCGCCTCGGCGGAGTCCGCCCAGGACGTCGTGCTGGGAGTGGGCGGTGCCTCGACCACGCTGGCCGGGCTCATGGTGACCGCCCCCGTCGCCAGGGCGCTCGACCTGGGGACGGGTTCGGGGATCCAGGCGCTGCACGCCGCCCGCTTCGCCTCCCACGTCACCGCCACCGACCTCAACCCGCGCGCGCTGCGTTGCGCCCGCCTGACCATGGCGCTGTCGGGCGTGCCCGAGCCGGAGGTGCGCCAAGGGTCGCTGTTCGAGCCGGTGGCGGACGCGGAGCCGTACGACCTGATCGTCTCCAACCCGCCGTTCGTGATCTCTCCGGGTGCCCGCCTGACCTACCGGGACGGCGGCATGGCGGGCGACGACCTGTGCCGGTCTCTCGTCGAGCAGGCGGCCGGCCGTCTGGCCCCGGGCGGCTACTGCCAGCTGCTGGCCAACTGGGAGCACCGTGAGGGCCGGGACTGGCGGGAGCGGGTGGCGGCGTGGGTGCCGCCGGGGTGCGACGCGTGGATCGTGCAGCGGGAGACGCAGGACGTCACGCAGTACGCGGAGCTGTGGCTGCGGGACGCGGGTGATCACCGCGGCGATCCGGCCGTGTACGAGGAGCGCTACGACGCCTGGCTGGAGGAGTTCGCGGCGCGCGGTACGCAGGCTGTCGGGTTCGGCTGGATCACGCTGCGCCGCAGTGGCGCCGAGCGGCCCTCGGTGCTGGCCGAGGAGTGGCCGCACCCGGTCGAGCAGCCGCTGGGCGAGGTGATCCGCGCGCACTTCGCACGGCAGGACTTCCTGCGCCTCACGAACGACGCGGCGCTGCTGGAGCACCGGTACGTGCTCGCGGACGAGGTCGTGCAGGAGGAGATCGGCGAGCCGGGCGCGGAGGACCCGCAGTATGTGGTGCTGCGGCAGAACCGCGGGATGCGGCGCGCGATGACGGTGGACACGGTGGGTGCCGGGTTCGCGGGGGTGTGCGACGGCACGCTGAGCGCCGGGCGCATCCTGGAGGCCATCGGGGAGCTGCTCGGAGAGGACGTGGGCGAGCTGCGTGCCCGTACGCCGGAGTCGCTGCGGCTGCTGGTGGAGCGGGGCTTTGTGACACCGGTCGCGGACTGAGACCGCCACTGTCACCGAAGCGGTGCCGGGTGTCGAGGTGACGCCCTGGCGTCAGTGGCGTCGGGTACCTGGCGTCCTGGTGCCGGCCGGCGCCGGGGCCTACAGCAGGTTGCGGGTCACCGTCCAGGCGACGGCGGCGCTCAGGACGGCGACCGTGCCCCGGGTGCTCATCCGGGGCGCCCAGCGGCGGCCGCGGAGACCTTCCCACAGCCAGCGCGCCGAGAGGTATCCGGCGACGGGCAGGCCGACCGTCAGCAGGGCCGCGTTGTCGTGCAGCGCCGTCGTGAGGTCGCCGTGCAGGAGGTCGTAGACCATGCGGGTGCCGCCGCAGGCCGGGCAGAGCAGTCCGGTGGCCCAGTTGAAGGGGCAGCGCGGTAGCAGGCCGCCGGGTTCGTGCGGGTCGGTGTCCCACAGGTAGCAGGCGCCGACGAGGCCGGCCGCCGCTGTCGCCAGCGGCGGGGCGGCCGGGTGGGAGAGGGCGGCGCGGAGTCGGCCCACAGCATCAGGGACGTTGGTGTTCGCCATGTGGCCGGTGCCTCCCCTCGTGTCGCGCAGCCCTCCCCCTGGGCTCGCGCCGGTCTCAGCCACGCAGGATGCGGCCGTCGCTGTCGGTCCGGTCGTCGCTGGTCAGGAAGAGGATCCCGTCGATCAGGGCCCAGATGCCGAAGCCGCCGCAGGTGAAGAGCTGGGCTATGCCCATGCCGACGTGGCCGGTGTAGAAGCGGCCGATGCCCAGGCCGCCGACGAAGAGCTGGAGCACGCCGGCGACGATCTTCGACTTGTGCGAGAGCGGCCGTCCGTACGGGTCGTAGCCGTACGGGGCGTTCGGGTCGCCGGCGTACTGGCCTGGCATGGGGGCCATCGGCTGCTGCTGCGGGTAGCCGTAACCGGGCGCTCCCGGCTGTCCCGGCGGCTGGTTGTAGGGGTTCTGGCCCGGCTGCTGGGGATAGCCGTAACCGGGCTGGTTGGGATTGGACACAAGACCTCCGAGGTCGAGCGGTACCTGGTGATGTGCCCCCGACATGTTGCCAGAGCCGTCGGGCGGCGCCACGGCTGGTTGTCGGGTTACCGTTCGAGTGGCGTTGCCGACTTTTCCCGTTTGACATGGGGGCGGGAGGTACCGTCACACTCCGCAGCGATACCGATGCGATACAGATAGCAGCCGACCGGAGAGAAGAGCAGAAGTTGTCCCCGACCCACGAGACAGCAAACGGCGGGCGCCGACTCGTGATCGTCGAGTCGCCTGCCAAGGCCAAGACGATCAAGGGCTATCTCGGCCCTGGTTACGTCGTCGAGGCCAGCGTCGGGCACATCCGTGACCTCCCCGGCGGTGCGGCCGAGGTTCCCGCGAAGTACAAGGGTGAGCCCTGGGCCCGGCTCGGTGTCAACGTCGACCACGACTTCGAACCCCTCTATGTCGTCAACAGCGACAAGAAGGACCAGGTCAAGAAGCTCAAGGAGCTGCTGGCCGACTCCGACGAGCTCTACCTCGCCACTGACGAGGACCGCGAGGGCGAGGCCATCGCCTGGCATCTGCAAGAGGTGCTCAAGCCGAAGGTCCCGGTCAAGCGGATGGTCTTCCACGAGATCACCAAGGACGCGATCCAAAACGCCGTCCGCAATCCGCGCGCGCTCAACCAGCGGCTGGTGGACGCGCAGGAGACGCGGCGGATCCTCGACCGGTTGTACGGGTACGAGGTCTCTCCGGTGCTGTGGAAGAAGGTCATGCCGCGGCTGTCGGCGGGCCGCGTGCAGTCCGTGGCCACCCGGCTGGTCGTCGAGCGGGAGCGGGAGCGCATGGCGTTCCGTTCCGCCGAGTACTGGGATCTGACCGGCACGTTCGCGGCGGGGCAGGCGGGGGATGCCTCGACGGGAGCGGGCCGCGGCGCGGCCGGGGATCCGGGGACGTTCGGTGCCCGGCTGACCACCGTGGACGGCCGCCGTGTCGCCCAGGGCCGCGACTTCGGCTCGGACGGGCAGCTCAAGGACCCGGCCGCGGTGCTGCACCTGGACGAGGAGGGTGCGGGCGCCCTGGCCGCGGCGCTGGAGGACACGGACTTCTCGGTCCGTTCCGTGGAGTCCAAGCCCTACCGCCGCTCGCCGTACGCGCCTTTCCGTACGACCACCCTCCAGCAGGAGGCGAGCCGCAAGCTGGGCTTCGGCGCGAAGTCCACCATGCAGGTGGCGCAGAAGCTGTACGAGAACGGCTTCATCACGTACATGCGTACGGACTCCATCACGCTCTCCGACACCGCCGTGTCCGCGGCGCGCGCCCAGGTCACCCAGCTGTACGGCGCCGACTACCTGCCGGACAAGCCGCGCACCTACGCGGGCAAGGTCAAGAACGCGCAGGAGGCGCACGAGGCGATCCGCCCCTCGGGGGACCGCTTCCGCACCCCCGCGGAGACGGGTCTGACCGGCGACCAGTTCAAGCTGTACGAGCTGATCTGGAAGCGGACCGTCGCCTCCCAGATGAAGGACGCCGTCGGGCAGTCCGTCACCGTCAAGGTCGGCGGCCGGTCGGCCGACGGGCGGGACGCCGAGTTCAGCGCCACCGGCAAGATCATCACCTTCCACGGTTTCCTCAAGGCCTACGTCGAGGGCGCCGACGACCCCAACGCCGAGCTCGACGACCGTGAGCGGCGGCTGCCCCAGGTATCCGAGGGCGACCCGCTGCGCGCCGAAGAGATGTCGGTGGACGGCCACGCCACCAAGCCGCCGGCCCGCTACACGGAGGCGACGCTCGTCAAGGAACTGGAGGAGCGCGAGATCGGCCGCCCCTCCACCTACGCCTCGATCATCAGCACGATCCTGGACCGGCGCTACGTCTTCAAGAAGGGCACCGCGCTGGTGCCGTCCTTCCTGAGCTTCGCCGTCGTCGGGCTCCTGGAGAAGCACTTCGGCCGGCTGGTCGACTACGACTTCACCGCCAGGATGGAGGACGACCTCGACCGCATCGCCGCCGGGAACGCGGAGGCGATCCCGTGGCTGCGGCGCTTCTACTTCGGTGAAGGTAGCGACGGCGGCGACGGCCAGTCCGCCACGGCCACCGGCGAGGCCGCCGCGGCAGGCAACGGTGACGGCGACCACCTAGGCGGTCTCAAGGAGCTCGTCTCCGACCTCGGCGCCATCGACGCCAAGGGCGTCTCCTCCTTCCCCGTCGGAGAGGGCATCACCCTGCGGGTGGGCCGCTACGGCCCGTACGTGGAGGGCCCCAGCCAGCAGGAGGGCGAGCCGGGCCAGCGCGCCGACGTGCCCGACGACCTGCCGCCGGACGAGCTGACCGTCGAGTACGCCAAGGAGCTGCTGGCCAAGCCCAGTGGCGACTTCGAACTCGGCACGGACCCGGAGACGGGCCGGCCCGTCGTCGCCCGCGACGGCCGCTACGGCCCCTACGTCACCGAGGTGCTGCCCGAGGGCACGCCGAAGACCGGCAAGAACGCGGTCAAGCCGCGCACCGCGTCGCTCTTGCGTTCCATGACGCTGGACACCGTCACGCTGGAGCAGGCGCTCAGGCTGCTGTCGCTGCCCCGGGTCGTCGGTGTGGACCCGGAGTCGGGCAACGAGATCACGGCCCAGAACGGCCGGTACGGCCCCTACATGAAGAAGGGGACGGACTCGCGCTCGCTGGAGAGCGAGGAACAGATCTTCACGATCACGCTGGAGCAGGCGCTGGAGATCTACTCCAAGCCCAAGCAGCGCGGCCGTGCGGCGGCCAAGCCGCCGCTGAAGGAACTGGGCAACGACCCGACCACGGAGCGCCCCGTCGTGGTCAAGGACGGCCGCTTCGGCCCGTACGTGACCGACGGCGAGACCAACGCGACGCTGCGGCGTGA
The DNA here is from genome assembly GCF_003323715.1 of Streptomyces diacarni. GTDB lineage: Bacteria > Actinomycetota > Actinomycetes > Streptomycetales > Streptomycetaceae > Streptomyces > Streptomyces diacarni. The sequence continues at coordinate 126,898 of NZ_QOIN01000042.1, read as the reverse complement.
CGACGAGGTCGAGTCGATCACCCCGGAGCGGGGCTTCGAGCTGCTGGCGGAGAAGCGGGCGAAGGGCCCGGCGAAGAAGTCTGCCGCGAAGAAGTCCTCGGCGAAGAAGACGGCGGCGAAGAAGTCGCCTGCCAAGAAGGCGACGGGGAAGACGGCCGCGAAGAAGACGGCGACCAAGACGGCCGCTGCCAAGACGGCGACGAAGAAGACGGCGGCGAAGAAGACGGCGGGCAAGAAGGCCGCCGCTTCCCAGGGCGCGGCTTCCGGAAGCGCGGCGAAGGGGACGTCCCCCGAGGAGTAGGACGCGGGGGAGGCGTTCGGGGAACCGGCCGGTGTTCACACGGATGTTCGGGTACGCATCCGGTTGGCGGCGCCCTCCCTATACGCTGGCGGGATGATGTCTTCGCCCCCAACCGCTCCGGACGACTCCCTCGCCGCGGAATCCCGCGAGGGCGCCGTGACCGCGCTGTTGCGTTTCCCGCCGCTGAGGCGGCTGTGGACGGCGCAGTTCACCAGTGGGATCGGCGACATGCTGGCCCTTCTGGTGCTGCTGTTGTTGGCGATGCAGGCGGCGGCCGTGCGCGGCGTCGCGGGAGACCCGGTCTTCGGCGGCGGATACCGCGGCATGGCGTTCGTCGTCGCGGTCGTCTTCGGGCTGCGGCTGCTGTCCACGCTGCTGTTCGGCGCCGTCCTGCTGGGCCCCGTCTCCGCGCTGGTGAGCGGCGTCGTCGGCAAGGGCGGCGCCAAGCGCGTGGCAGGCCCCGGCGGGGCTGCGGACTCCGCTGAGAAGGACACCACCGGGACAGCGGCAGCGCGCGACAAGGACGCACCGAAGCAGGACGGTGACGCGCCGAAGAAGGACGACACGCCGAAAAAGGACGACGCGCCGAAGAAGGTCCTCGACCGGCGCTGGACGCTGTTCGGCGCCGACGTCCTGCGGGCGATCGCCCTGGTCATCGCGCCGCTGTGGATCGACTGGACGCCCGGCAACGCCTTCCTCATCCTGCTGATCACCGTCTTCGTGGCGGGCACCGCCGAGCGGCTGTCCACCGTGACGCGGGACAGCGCGGCCCCGGCCCTCCTGCCGGCGGCGCCCGTGGAGGGCGCTGCCGTGCGGCCGCTGCCCGACCACCACGACGCGCTGCGCCGCCTGTGGCTGCGCACCGGCTTCGTGGCCCTGCCGCTGGCGGCCGCCGGGCTGGTGGTCGTCACGCTCGTCAGCAACCTGCTCGGCACGGGCATCGACTGGTTCGGCTCGCACCAGGCCGCGCTCGCCTCGTACGTGGCGGCGGGCCTGTTCGCCGCCGCGGCGGCCGTCGGCTACTTCCTCGAACTCCCGGACACCCGCACCCCGCGCCCCCGTTCCCCGCTGGAGGGGCTGCGCCGGCCCAGCACCGGATCGGGTACCGACAAGGGCCGTACGGGCGCCGTGCCGCTGCTGGTCCTCGCGGGCGCCGCCGTCAGCGGGGCGATCGCCGCGGCCGTCGCGCTCGCTCCGCTGCACGCCGCCGACCTGGGCGGCGGGCCCGTCGCGTTCGGGCTGCTGGCGCTGATGCTGACCGGTGGCACCGCCGCCGGCATCAGGCTCGCCCCGCACACGCTGCCGTCGCTCTCCCGCCGCCGCCTGCTCGCGCTCGTCACCGGTCTGACCGGTGTCGCGCTCCTCGCGGCCGGGCTGGTCTCCGACACCGCGACCGTCATCGGCCTCGCACTGCTCGCCGGACTGGGCGGCGGCATCGCGGCCAACACCCTGCACACCCTGCTCGACCAGGAGACCGAGGACTTCCGCCGCACCCGCACCACCGAGCACCTGCAGGCCGTCGTACGGCTGTCGCTCGCGCTGTGCGCCCTGATCGCGCCCGTCGTGGCCGCGCTCATCGGGCCGCACCGGGTGGAGGACGGCGCCTTCGTCTTCGACCACGGAGGCGCCTCGTTCACCCTGATGCTCGTCGGCGCGCTGCTGCTGCCCGTCGGCGCGATCCTGCTGGGACGGACCGACGACCGGCAGGGCGTACCGCTGCGCCGCGACCTCGTGGAGGCGTTCGGCGGCGCCCGTCCCCGGCAGGCACCCGCGGCCGACGGCTTCTTCCTCGTCCTGGAGGGCGGCGACGGCGCCGGCAAGTCCACCCAGGTCGAGGCGCTGGCCGAGTGGATCAGGGCGAAGGGCCACGAGGTCGTCGTCACCAAGGAGCCCGGCTCCACACCCGTCGGCAAGCGGCTGCGCTCCATCCTGCTGGACGTCTCCTCCTCCGGGCTCTCGCACCGCGCGGAGGCACTGCTGTACGCGGCGGACCGTGCCGAGCACATCGCCACCGTCGTGCGCCCCGCGCTGGAGCGCGGCGCCGTGGTCCTCTCCGACCGGTACGTCGACTCCTCCGTCGCCTACCAGGGCGCCGGGCGCGACCTGTCGCCGACCGAGATCGCCCGTATCTCCCGCTGGGCCACCGAGGGCCTGGTGCCGCACCTGACCGCGCTGCTCGACATCGCACCCGAGACGGCACGGGAGCGCTTCACCGAGGCTCCCGACCGGCTGGAGTCCGAACCGGCCGAGTTCCACCAGCGGGTGCGCTCCGGCTTCCTCACCCTCGCCGCGGCCGACCCCGCCCGCTACCTCGTCGTCGACGCCGGACAGGAGCCCGAGGCCGTCACGACGGTCATCCGCCACCGCCTCGACCAGGTGCTTCCGCTCTCCGAAGCCGAGAAGAAGGCCCAGGAGGAGGCGCGCAAGCGCGCCGAGGAGGAAGCCCGCAGGAAGGCCGAGGAAGAGGCCCGCCGCAAGGCGGAAGAGGAGCGCAAGGAACGCGAGCGCCAGGAACAGCTGGAGAAGCTGCGCCGCGAGGAGGAGGAGCGCAAGCGCCGCGAGGCCGAACTGGAACGCCAGCGCGAGGAGGCGCGGCGCGCCGAGGAGGCACGCAAGCAGGCCGAGGAGGCCCGCCGCATCGCCGAGGAGGAACGCGAGCGCCGCGAGGCCGAACAGCGTGCCTACGAGGAGGAACAGGAGCGGCTGCGCAAGCGCGCCGAGGAGGAGAAGCGGCTCCGCGCCGAGGCGGAGGAGCGGCGCCGCGAGCGCCAGCGCAAGGCGGAGGAGGCCTTGCTGCGGGCGGAGGAGACGCGCCGCGCCGCGGAGGCGGAGGCCGCGGCCAAGGCACAGGCCAAGGCGAAGGCGGACGCCGAAGCGGAGGCCGCGGCCAAGGCCGCATCCCGGACCGAGGCGGGGACGGCGTCCGAGGCGAAGGCCCCCGCGAAGGCGGACGCCGACGAGACGACCGCGACGACACCGGTCCAGCCCGCTTCCGCGCCTGACGGCTCCGAGGCCGACACCGCACAGATTCCGCAGGTGTCCGACCGGGGCGAACCCTCCGCCGCGCAGCCGGACGCCGAGGACACGGCGCAGCTGCCGCGCCCCGCGGTGGCGCCCTCCGCGGGGGACGAGACGACGGTGCCGCCGAAGGTGTCCGAGGACGAGACGACGGTGCTGCCGAAGGTGTCCGAGGACGAGACCACCGTGCTGCCGAAGGTCTCCGAGGACGCGGGGGAGGACCGTACGCGCGAACTCCCCCAGGTCGAGGAGAACGGCCGCCCACGTCCCTCCTGGGCTGAGGACACCCCCATGGACGACGCCCCCACGCTGGCGGACAAACTCCTGGGTCCGCACGACGACCACGACGCCCACAACGCTCAGGACGAACAGGGCGACCAGGACGCAGACGGTCACCAGCGCCGCCGATGACGCTCCCGCCGGCTCCCGCGCCGCGCTGAACCCGGACCGCCGTCCGACAGCGCGGCACTGCGGGAGCCGGCGCAGCCACCCCGCGGCGTGACGGTGGTGGACGGTGCCCGGGTGTCACCGGCATCCGGGACAATGGTCCGTATGGCGGTGTGGGACGACCTGGTCGGACAGGACAGGGCGGTGGGGCAGCTGACGGCTGCCGCACGGGACGCCGACGCGTACGTGACGGCGGAAGCCGCGGAGGGCGGGTCGGCCGACCTCTCCGGCTCCGCGATGACCCATGCCTGGCTCTTCACGGGGCCGCCGGGCGCGGGCCGCTCACAGGCGGCTCGCGCGTTCGCCGGGGCGCTCCAGTGCGTCAGCCCGGACAGGGCGCTGGGCGGCAGCCCGGGGTGCGGTTTCTGCGAGGGCTGCCACACGACGATGGTCGGCACCCACGCGGACGTGACCGTCGTCCGTACGGACCTGCTGTCCATCGGCGTGAAGGAGACCCGCGCGCTGGTGCGGGAGGCACAGCTGTCGCCGGCGGGCGGCCGCTGGCAGGTGATCGTCCTGGAGGACGCCGACCGCCTCACCGAGGGCGCAGGCAACGTCCTGCTGAAGGCCGTCGAGGAGCCCGCGCCGCGCACGGTGTGGCTGCTGTGCGCGCCGTCCACCGAGGACGTGCTGCCGACGATCCGGTCCCGCTGCCGCCACCTGGCGCTGCGCACACCCCCGGTGGACGCGGTCGCGGACCTGCTGATGCGGCGGGACGGCATCGACCCCGACCTGGCCAGGTTCGCCGCACGGGCCACCCAGGGCCACATCGACCGTGCGCTGCGGCTGGCCACGGACGAGCGGGCCCGCGCCCGACGCCAGGCGGTGCTGAAACTGCCGGCCCGTGTCGAGGAGGTGGGCAGCGCGCTGCGGGCCGCGCAGGAACTGCTCGACGACGCCGCCGAGGACGCCAAACAGGTGGCGGAGGAGCTGGACGCCAAGGAGACCGAGGAGCTGCGCACCGCACTCGGCGCCGCGGAGGGCAAGCGGCTGCCGCGCGGCACGGCGGGTGCGATGAAGGAGCTGGAGGACAAGCAGAAGCGGCGTGCGACCCGAACCCAGCGCGACTCCCTCGACCTGGCGCTCACGGATCTGACGGCCTTCTACCGTGACGTGCTGGCCCGCCAGTTGGGCTCTGCGGTCGCTCTCGCACACGACGATCCCTCGGCGCCCGTCGACCGGCTCGTCACCACCTCGCGTCCGGAGCAGACGCTGCGCCGTATCGATGCGGTATTGGAGTGCCGCCGGGCGCTCGACCGCAACGTGGCGCCCCTGCTGGCGGTCGAGGCGATGACGATGGCACTGAGAGCGGGCTGACGGCGTCGGGGGCGGCGCGGAGCGGGCTGACGGCGTCAGGGCCGGCGCGTCAGCCCTTTGGTGCGCCAGGGGCTGACGCGCCAGGTGGGCCCGGCGGGCGGACGGCACGACAGCACAGTGGGTAGGCTCGCGTGGACGTGCCGCCAGCGGAGGGATGCCCGATGAGTCAGCAGCCACCCGGCCCCCGAGCCCGTACCGCGCGGGGTCCCCGTCGGGTGGCCGCGGCCGTCCTGGCGGTGACGGCTCTGATGTTGTCGGGCTGCTCGTCCGAGGACGGCTCCGACAGTCCCGGTTCCGACCCCTCGGGCGCGCACGCGGGCGCAGACGCCCCGCCACTCAAGCCGCTCTCGGAGTCGATTCCGGACAACCTGCGCCCGTACTACGACCAGAAGCTGTCGTGGCGCAAGTGCGGAATCGAAGGCTTCGAGTGCGCGTCGCTGCGGGTGCCGCTGGACTACGACGAACCCGGCGACGGCCCCGACGACACCGGGCACAGCGTGCGCCTGGCCGTCACCCGGTCCGAGCCGCAGGGCGGCGGGGGCAAGCCGAAGGGCGGGTCGCTGCACGTCAACCCGGGCGGTCCTGGCGGCTCGGCGATCGACTACGTGCAGCAGGCGGCGGGCCTCGCGTACCCGCCGAAGGTGCGCGACCACTACACGCTGGTCGGCATGGACCCGCGCGGCGTCGGCCACAGCGAGCCGGTCGAATGCCTGAGCGACAAGCAGATGGACTCCTACACGCGCGTCGACCAGACCCCGGACTCCGAGAAGGAGACGGACGCCCTCACCGCCGCCTACGAGCGCTTCGCCAAGGGCTGTGAGAAGCGCTCGGGCAAGCTGCTGGGCCACGTCTCGACGACGGAGGCCGCCCGCGACATGGACGTCCTGCGCGGCGTACTCGGCGACAAGAAGCTCAACTACGTCGGAGCCTCCTACGGCACCTACCTCGGCGCCACCTACGCGGGCCTGTTCCCGAAGCGCTCCGGCCGCCTGGTGCTGGACGGCGCCATGGACCCGTCGCTGTCCGCGCGCCGCGTCAACAAGGAGCAGACCGCCGGCTTCGAGACGGCGTTCAAGGCCTTCGCCAAGGACTGCGTCGGCCAGTCCGACTGCCCCCTGGGCACCGGCAGCGTCAGCGAGGCGGGCGAAGAGCTGGGCGACTTCTTCGAGAAGGTCGACCGCAAGCCACTCAAGACCGGCTCCTCCCGCCCGCTGACCGAGTCGCTGGCCACCACGGGAGTGATTCGCGCCATGTACGACGAGGGCTCCTGGCCCCAGCTGCGCGAGGCACTGGCGGCCGGCAAGAAGGGCGACGGGGCACCGCTCCTCGCCCTCTCCGACGACTACTACGAGCGCGGCCCCGACGGCGAGTACAGCAACATCATGTACGCCAACCCGGCCGTCAACTGCCTCGACGCACCCCCCGCCTTCTCCGACGCGGCCGCGGCCCGCAAGGCGGTCCCCTCCTTCGAGAAGGCCAGCCCCGTCTTCGGCCGCAACTTCGCCTGGGCGGCGCTGAACTGCGCTCAGTGGCCGGTGAAGCCCACGGGCGAACCGCACCGGATCGCCGCCAAGGGCGCCGACCCGATCGTCGTCGTCGGCACCACCCGCGACCCGGCCACCCCCTACCGCTGGGCCCAGGGCCTGGCGGGCCAGCTCTCCTCGGCCCGCCTGGTCACCTACGAGGGCGACGGCCACACCGCCTACCTGCGCGGCAGCGACTGCGTCGACTCCGCCGTCACCTCCTACCTCGTCCAGGGCAAGCCCCCCAAGAACGGCACCACCTGCCACTGACCCCGGCCCCCGTCCCGACCACCCCCACAAACCCTGTAGACTTGTCGCCGCAGCGGCCCCCACACTGGTCGCACGCACCCGCCGCCTTAGCTCAGTCGGCCAGAGCGACGCACTCGTAATGCGTAGGTCAGGGGTTCGACTCCCCTAGGCGGCTCATCTGAAGCCCAGGTCACATGCCCCGTGACCTGGGCTTTGTTGTGAGCTGGGCGCATGCGGGCCGTCAGTGAGGGATGCATGTCATGAACGGGTGGAACACCGCGGTCGGGGAGGTTGGGCTCGGCGCGGCAGCACCTTGCGTACGGGGCGAACGGGGGAGCGCATGATGTCCGGAACAGAGTTGCCTGGTGCACAGGGGCAGGCGCAGCCGCGTGCGGCAGGGCGGCCTCTTTCGTCTGCCCAGCGGAAGAAGGCGGGGATCGCCGCGTTCTTCGCCGTGCTGGCGTTGGTGTCCGGCGTCGGGCTGCTCAAGACGGACTACCTCGATGTGAAGAGCGTCGTCGAGGAGGCGAAGCCGGGCGTCTTCACCCTGGACCGGTGCGAGCACAGCGGAGGCACCGACCAGGGTCCCAGTACCTTCTGCTACGGAGACTTCCGCTCCAGTGACGGGGAGTTGGAGCTGACGGACGTCCCGTTGAAGGAGAGTCACGACGCCGAGGGGACGGAGGCCGGCGAGGCCTTCCCGGCACATGCCCTGCGGCCGGACGTGGGCCCCGCCGAGGTGTTCCGCACCGATGACCAAGGCGAGAGCGACTTGGCGATGCGGGGCATCGGCGCACTGGGACTGGCGCTCCTCGGCGTGATGCTGGGCGGTTTCGCGGGGCGGATGATGATGGGGCCGGGACCGGCGCGATCCCGGCTCGGTGCCTGGCTGGGCTTCGGCACGGTGGTGTCCTTGCTGCTGTGGCTGATCGGGAGGGGCACCGGGGGCGGGTTCTGGGCCTGAGGTGTTTCGCGGATCGTGCTCAGGTCTGGCCGGCGCCGGTACGGCTCGAGGGTTTGGCTGTTGGTGCCGGGAGTGTTCTCCAGCACCTGTGGGGTCTCCGTGGTCCCTCAACCCGTCAGTGCGCTCTGGGCTCCCGACCGAGCCCCGTTCCCTCTTCCTGCCAGGCGGCACAGCCTGCACCGTTCGCATGCATGGGCTGCCCCGTTGGGAGGGCGACAGTCACTCGTGGGCCGGCTGTGCCTGGGACGGCGCGTGGAGTGCCCGTAGTGCGCTTTGGTGGGTGAGCCACCCGACGAGGCGGGTGTGGTCGGCTCCGAGGACGGGCAGGCCCGTGCTCGGAGAGTTGACCAGGGCGTGTAGGGCGTTGCCCAGTCGCATGTCGGCGGTGACGGGGCCGGGGAGCTCGGCCACGTCCTGCGCGGTGGCCGCGGGGTGTGATGCCTCGTCGCCGGGCTTGGAGAGGGCCTCGGTGACGGTACGGGCGGTGAGGACACCCAGGTAGCGTTCATCGGTGTCGAGTACGGGCAGCACGCCGTGCTCGGAGGACCTGAGTTGGTCGGCCGCCTCCGCCAGTTCCGTCGATCCCTTGAGCGGGGTCGGCACCGGCTCCATCACCGAGGAGACGAGTTGGTTGCCCAGCTTCGCGCCCGGAGCCGACCCGGGGGCGTGCATGTCGACACCGCGCCGTGTCAGCTTGAGCGTGTAGACGGTGTCTCGGCTGAGGAGCCGCGAGGTCAGGGTGGCCAGCACGATGGCGAGCATCAGCGGCAGAATGATCGAGTACTCGCCGGTCAGTTCGAAGAGGATGACCACTGCCGTGATGGGTGCGCGGGCCGCGCCCGCGAAGGTGGCACCCATGCCGACCAGGGCGTATGCGCCGACGGCGCCCGCGAGGCCGGGCAGCGCGTTGTGCGTCACGATGCCGTACGCGGCGCCCAGCATCGCGCCGATGAAGAGGCTCGGGGCGAAGACACCGCCGGAGCCGCCGATGCCGATGGTAAGGCTGGTGGCCAGGATCTTGCCGGCGAGGAGGAGCAGCAGGAAGCCGATGACGTACGTGCCCTCGGTCGCCCGCTCCAGGACGGGGTAGCCCACTCCGTACATCTGCGGGAGAGCCAGCAGGAGCCCGCCCAGCAGCAGTCCGCCCGCGGCCGGGCGCAGCCACTCGGGGCCGCGGAGCTTGCTCCAGACCCAGTCGCAGATGTCCTCGACGAGGTAGAGGATCCGGGTGAAACCCACGCCGACCGCGCCGGCGACGACGCCGAGGAAGGCGAAGAGGCCGTACTGCGCGAGGTGGTCGAGGTGGAAGGGCGGCAGGGTGAGGAAGGCGGTGTCACCGAAGGCGGCGCGGCCGATCACGCTGGCGGTGACGCTTGCCAGGACGGCCGCGCCGAACGCCTCGACGCTGAAGGCGCCCAGAATCAACTCCATGGCGAAGAAGACGCCGGCCAGCGGGGCGTTGAAGGTTGCGGCGATGCCGCCCGCCGCGCCGCAGGCGACCAGCAGTACGTGCCGCTCCTCGGGGAGCCTGACGATCCGGCCGAGCGTGGAACCGAGTGCTGAGCCCACCTGGACGATGGGCCCCTCGCGCCCGACGGAACCGCCGGAGCCGATGGTCAGTGCGGAGGCCAGCGACTTGACGACTGCGACGCGTGCGTTGATACGGCCGCCGCGCTGCGCGACCGCCAGCATCACCTCGGGGACGCCGTGGCCGCGGGCCTCCTTCGCGAAGCGGTCCACGAGCGGCCCGTACAGCAGTCCGCCGACGACGGGCGCGAGGACGACGAAGAAGGCGCCGAGCCAGGGTATGTGCGGGTTGCCGTGGTGGGCCGTGGCGGAGTAGTCGGCGTGCCCGGAGAAGAGTCCGGTGAAGAACTGGATCAGCCACCGGAACACGATCGAGCCCAGCCCTGCTCCGGCTCCGACGGCCACGGCCATCACCATGACGGCCCAGGGGGCCGCGCGGAGCCGAGCCATGGGCGGCCAACGCCTGGCCACGTCGACGGGCCCTGGTGCGGCGGCACTGTCACCGCCGGTGGCTGCTGTCTTCGTCGTGTGGTGCGTGGTGCGGTCCTCCGTCACCTGTTCCACGGTCGTGGCGTCTCCCTTCCGGATGGGGTCTTTCGCCTATCTTATATTTGCACAAGGCAAAACGTGTACAGGGCAAAGGTTGCGCCCGGAGGCGCGGACCGTCCGCGATCCGAGATAGAAAGAGGGCATGGCGACAGGTGACAGGGCGGGGCTCGAGCCGGGCGCGCGCGATGCCGACGCGGTGACGAACGCCGTCATGACCGCGTCCCGGCTGCTGGTGGCGGTATCCGCACGCTCACTGGCGGCTGTTCAGGACCAGGTGACGCTGCCGCAGTTCCGGCTGCTCGTCATGCTGGAGCAGCGCGGGCCGGGCAAGCTCGTGGGACTGGCCCAACAGCTGGGCGTCAATCCGTCCACCGCCACCCGCATGATCGATCGCCTCTATGCGAGCGGCTTCGTCGACCGGCAAGCCAATCCCGGCAACCGGCGTGAGAACCTGTTGGCGCTCACCGAAGCCGGCCACCGGATCGTCAGCGAGGTCACCGCACGCCGCCGCGCCGAGATCGACGCGATCGTCTCCCGGATGGAACCGGGGCAGCGTAGCGCTCTCGTCGAGGCACTCACGGCCTTCTCCGAGGCAAGCGAGGACGCCCCCGTCCGCACCCACGGCCGCGACCTGTACCCGCTCGGCTGGTCCGAGACGCCACCCGTGGAGACGTAGCCGGCGCGGGCCACCGACCGAACGGAGCGTGCGCCGGCGACCGAGCACAGCGTGCGCCAGGCGGCGAGGCCGCCCCGGCCCTCTGCGGCTGAGCCGCTCTTGCGTGAGCTGTGAGTGCCGGTGTCTCGCGGCCTGCCGAGCCCGGATGCCACCGGTCAGCGACGAGGCGTACCGGATCGGCTCAGGCGGACGGGCGTTGCCGTGTCCCGCGAAGGGCGACGGGACGAGGTACGGCGAACCGCCTTCCTCGCTGTGCCACACAAGGGCCGATTTTCGTGAACCTCTTGCGGTCGCACGGCATCTCATCTGGTGTAGCGGACCAGCGGACTCGATGGGCTCTCCCCTCGGCGAAGAGGAACTACTCGGCTCGGGGGGAGAGCCGTTGAGGCTTGCGACCGTACGTGCCGTAGAACCGTCCCGGTATGCGAAGGAAGCAGCGCATGAGTCATAGAAGACGCCTGGCCGAGCGTGGTGGGGTTCGGCCCCGCGGAATATCGGCGGCCCGCCTCACGACCATCGGGGCCGCCCTTGTGATGGCGACCGTCGGGGGGCTGACCACCGGGGTGTTCGCGCACCCGCAGCAGGCGAGTGCGACGGAGCAGGGAGAACAGCCGTCCGCGAAGAAGGCGGATGTGGCGGAGGACCTCAACGGGGACGGTTACGCGGACCTGGTGAGCGGCGCTCCCGGGGGGACCGTCAGCGGCAAGGCGAAGGCCGGGTATGTGGCTGTCACCTACGGTTCGGCCAAGGGTCTCGACACCTCGAACAAGCGGTTGGTGAGCCGTTCGACGAGCGGAGTGCCCGGGTCGGCCACTGCCAAGCAGGAGTTCGGGAAGTCCTTCAGCAAGGGGGACCTGGACGGTGACGGTTACGCCGACCTGGTCGTCGGGTCGGCGGATGCTTCGTCCGGCAGTGTCATCCTGTGGGGTTCGGCCAAGGGGCTCACCGGGGGGACGGCCATACCCGGGTTCGGGACGACGCCGCAGATCGGCGACTTCGACGGCGACAAGAAGGCCGACCTCGCCCTGCTGGGCGACCCGGGGTCGAGCGGTGACGACCCGGTCAAGCAGCCTGCGGCCCTGTGGAAGGGGCCTGTCACCCGGTCCGGGACGCCCGCCGAGAAGCTCGACTTCCTGGACAGGTCCGAGTGGGACGACGAGAACAACAGCGCCACCTCGATCAGCGGCCCCTCGACGGTGCGTGGCGTGGCCGACGTCAATGGTGACGGCCGGCAGGACCTCACCTTCCGGCGCTACGAGGGCGACGGCGTGTACAGCAGTGACGCCCTTCTCGGCAGCCCGTCCGGCTTCACCGTGTCCACCGGTCCGGACGACGGTGGCGGGGACCTGGACGCGGGTGATGTGGACGGCGACGGCTACGACGATCTCGTGGTGAGTGGCGGCAGTGACCTGTTCGACGAGGTCACGGTCGTCTTCGGTGCGAAGGACGGCCTGTCCGACAGCCGTCGGCAGACGTTCGACCAGAGTCTCGAGGGCTTCCCCGGCGAGGCGCCCTCGGACGGTGAGATGCTCGGCTCCTGCGTCTCGGTCGCGGACGTGACCGGCGACGGCCGCGCCGAGGTCGCCCTGGGTATCCGCTGGAAGGACAGCGGGGACAAGACCGACGCGGGCGCGGTCGCCCTGCTGCACGGCTCCGAGGCGGGGGTGACGGGCCGAGGCAGCCAGCTGTTCGACCAGGACACCGCGGGAGTGCCCGGGGTCGCCGAGGAGAACGACGAGTTCGGCGCGGCCTGCGCCCTGCTCGACGTCGACGGTGACGGACACCGCGACCTCAACGTGTCCTCGACGGAGGAGAACGACTCTTCCGGCGCGGTGTGGTCGCTCCGTGGCACGGCCACGGGCCTGACGACGGACAACGCCACCTCGTTCGGGCCGAGCGATCTCGGCGCGCCCGTGGACGGGGCACAGCTCGGAAGCTCGATTCGCTGAACCGGTTGCGCCGGGCGTCCGCCCGGCGCAACCGCCGCCACGGGTCAGCCGAGCCGCGGTACGTGGTCGGCCCACGCGAGGTCGTCGGGGGGTACCAGGGTGAGGCCGGCGAGGCGGGAGGGGGTCACGCCGGAGAACGCCACCACGTCGCGGTGCAGGTGGGACTGGTCGGTGTAGCCGCAGTCGGCCGCGACCCGGGCCGCCTCCTGTCCTTGGGCCAGGAGGGTGGCGGCCCGGTCGAAGCGGACGAGGCGTACCGCGCGCTTGGGCGGGAGCCCGATCCGCGCGTGGAAGCGGGACCACAGCCGCTTGCGGCTCCAGCCGAGTTCGGCGGCCAGTCCGCTGATCCGGACGTGGTGGTGGTCGGCGAGGATGCGGTCCCAGGCCCAGGCCAGTTCCGCTTCGATGCCCGGCTGTGCGGCGGACCTGCGGGCCAGGAGTGTCTCGACCAGGGCGAAGCGTTCTTCCCAGGTTGCGGCCGCGCCCAGTTGGCCGGCGAGGCGCGCTGCCTGCCGGTGGCCCCACAGGTCGGCGAGGGGCACCACGGTGCCTTCCAGGTCGGCCGGTTCCACGCCGAGTACCTCGCGCGCGATCACGGGGGAGAGGCGGACCTGCATCCACTCGACGTGTGCGGCCTGTATGCGCGCCGCGCCACCGGAGCCGAATCCGAGCCCGGTGACCAGGCTTCCGGACTGCCGTCGCCCGGTGTGGTCGTGGATGACGGGTGCGCCGTCGCCGCAGGCCAGTGCCAGTGTCATGACCGGGTGCGGGTCGATCCTGTGGTCGACCGGCGCCGGGCCGCGGTCGCTGAACCCGGACAGGACGACGCCGGGCACGCGGCTGGGTCTGACGGGGCGGGCGAGGTCCCAGACGGCGTCGTTTTCGCGCGCGTGCGCGGCCGCGGCAGTTGGCACGAGCGCCATGGTACGTGGGCACTCATGCGCGGGCCTCGGCACGCAACCCCCGGCACGCAACCCCCGGCACGCAGATCCCGTCGCGCAGATCCCAGTTCACGCGAGCCCCGCTGCCCCCCAGGCCCCGGCGCGCGAGCCCGTCGACGGGAACATTCCTCCAATCCCTCGGTGTGCACCGGCGCCGAGGGTAGGCGCATGCCTGTTACCCCAACCGCTCGGCCGCCGGGCGTCAGACGCCTGGTGCGCCCGTACGCGGGCGGCTTCGCCGCCGTCGTGTCCCTGCAGATCATCGGTGCCGTCGCCGGTCTCCTGCCGCTGCTCGCGGTCGTCGCGCTGGGCCGGACGCTGCTGGCGCCCGGCCCCGCTTCTCCCGGGCACGTCCGCGGCGTCGTCGTCGCGGGCGCGGCCGGTCTCTTCGTGCGGCTGCTGTTCACGGCCGCGTCGTCCGGCGTCGGGCACCTGCTCGACGGCCATGTGCAGCTGTCGTTGCGCCGGCGACTGGCCGCGGTTTTGGGGCGGGTGCCGATCGGCAGGCTGTCGCGGTGGCGCGGCGGCGAGCTGGCGAAGCTGGTCGGTGAGGACGTCAGCGCGGTGCATCCGGTGATCGCGCACGCGCCCGGGGAGTTGGTGTCGGCGTTCGTGGTGCCGCTGGTCTCGCTGGCCTACCTCGTCACCGTGGACTGGCGGTTGACGCTGATCACGCTGGTTCCCGTGCTGCTGGCCGTGGCACTGGTGCCGCTGATGATGACGCGGGAGCGGCTGCGGGAGCAGCGGGAGTACGACGCGGCCATGGGGCGGATCGCGGGCTCGGTCGTCGAGTTCGTGCAGGGCATCGCGGTGGTCAAGGCGTTCGGCGGCGCCGAGCGCGCGCATCGCGAGTTCCGCGGTGCCGTGGACGACTTCACGCGCAGTTTCTCCGCGATGGTGCGCGGCCTGTCCGGCGTCGCGGCGGGGATGCAGGTGGCGCTGTCGCCGCCGTTCGTGCTGCTGGCGGTGCTGGTCGGCGGCGCGTACCGGATCACAGGTGGCGGCCTGGCGCCGGCCGATCTGCTGCCTTTCCTGCTGCTCGGCCTGGGGCTGACGGCTCCGGTGGCCGCGCTCGGGCACGGTTTCGACGACGTGCAGGCCGCGCGGCGGGCCCTGGGCCGGATCCGTGACGTGCTCGCCGAGCCGGCGCTGCCCGAGCCGGTGCGACCGGTCGCGCCGCGGGGGCACCGGGTGGAGTTGCGCGGGGTGCGCTTCGGGTACGAGGCCGAGCGCGAGGTTCTGCGCGGTGTGGACCTCGTGCTCGAGCCCGGCACGGTGACCGCGGTCGTCGGCCCTTCGGGGAGCGGCAAGTCGACGCTGGTGCGGCTGCTGCCCCGGTTCGTCGACCCGGACCAGGGCGCGGTGCTGCTCGGCGGCGTCGACCTGCGCGAGGTGGGCAGCCGCGAGCTGTACCGGAGGGTGTCGTTCGTCTTCCAGGACGTACGGCTGCTGCGCGCCTCGATCGCCGAGAACATCGCCCTGGCCGTACCGCACGCCGGCCACGACGACATCGTCCGCGCCGCCCGGCTGGCCGACATCCACGAGGTGATCCTCGCTATGCCGCGCGGCTACGACGCGGTGATCGGTGAGGACGCCCGGCTGTCGGGCGGCGAGGCGCAGCGCCTCTCGCTCGCCCGCGCCCTGCTCGCCGAAGCGCCCGTGCTGGTCCTCGACGAGGCGACCGCCTTCGCCGACCCGCGCACCGAGGCGACGGTACGCGAGGCGCTGGCGCTGACCCGGGGCGCGCGCACGACGCTCGTCATCGCCCACCGGATGGAGACGATCGCGGACGCCGACACCGTCGTCATGCTGCGTGACGGGGAGATCGTCGAGCGCGGCACCCCCGCGGAACTGCGCGCACGCGGCGGAGAGTTCGCCGCGTTCTGGCGGCTGCACGCCGGTGTGGCCGAGACCGGTGCGACAGGAGTGGGGGAGACCCGATGATCACCATGCTGCTGCGCGTGCTCGGCCCCGAGTACGCGGGGCGGGTGCGCCGCACCGTCGCCCTCATGACCGCGACCGCCCTCGCCGAAGGCCTCTCGTACGCCCTGCTGGTCCCCGTGCTGCGGGCGTTGTTCGGCGGTTCGCCCGACGACGCCCGGCCCTGGCTGCTCGCCTTCGGCGCCGCTGTCGCGGGCTACGCGGTGCTGCGTTACGTCAGCGACCGGTCCGGCTTCCGCGCCGGGACCACGATGCTGCACGGCATGTACGTCCGGCTCGGCGAGCACCTCGCCCGGCTGCCGCTGGGCTGGTACAGGCCGGGCCGCGTCGGCGAGGTGTCCGTCCTGGCGAGCCAGGGCGTCCTCAAGGCGATGAGTGTGATCGCGCACCTGCTGGCGCCGTTCATCTCCGCCTGCGTGACGCCGCTGACGATCGTCGGCGTGATGCTCGTCTTCAGCTGGCAACTGGGCCTCGCAGCGCTGGCCGCCGTGCCGGTCGTCGCCGCGGTCCAGCTCCGCACGGCACGTGCCACCACCGCCACCGACACCGAGCGCGTCGCCCGCGAACGCGAGGCCACAGGGCGCGTCATCGAGTACCTCCAGGCGCAGCCCGTGCTGCGGGCCGGCGGCCGCACCGCCGAGCGCTTCGGGCTGCTCGACGACGCCCTCGCCGGCCAGCAGCACGCCTCCCGCCGGGCCACGCTCTCGGCGCTGCCCGGCGTGCTGGGGCTGGCGGCCACCGTGCAGGCGGTGTTCACCGGGCTGCTCGCCCTGGGCGCCTACCTCGCTCTCGGCGGGGACCTCGGCGCGGCCGAGGTCCTGGCCGTCCTGGTGCTCGCCGCCCGCTGCGCTGACCCGCTGCTTTCGCTCGCCGAGATCGGCGGCAGCCTGCGCGCCGCCCGCGCAGAGCTGGCCCGCCTCGATCAGGTGCTGCGCATCGAGCCGCTGCCGGAGCCTGCCGTACCGCTCCGGCCGAGCGGCCATGACGTGGAGTTCGACGCCGTCACCTTCCGCCACGGCGGCCGCACCGTGACCGACGCGGTGTCGCTGTCGGTACCCCAGGGCGGGCGGCTGGCCGTCGTCGGCCCGTCGGGCGCGGGCAAGAGCACCCTGCTGCAACTGCTCGCCCGCTTCTACGACGTGGACGCCGGCGCCGTGCGGGTCGGAGGCGTGGACGTGCGGGAGATGGCGACGGCGGAGCTGATGGAGCGCGTCGCCATCGTCTTCCAGGACGTCTACCTCTTCGACGGCACCATCGAGGACAACGTGCGCCTCGGCCGTCCGGACGCGACCGGCGCCCAGGTGCGTGCCGCCGGTGCCGCGGCGCTGCTGGACGACGTGGTCGAGCGGCTGCCCGGCGGCTGGTCGGCGCACGTCGGCGAGGGCGGCGCGCTGCTGTCCGGCGGCGAGCGGCAGCGCGTCGCGCTCGCACGGGCCCTGCTCAAGGACGCGCCCG
The DNA here is from genome assembly GCF_003323715.1 of Streptomyces diacarni. Lineage (GTDB taxonomy): Bacteria > Actinomycetota > Actinomycetes > Streptomycetales > Streptomycetaceae > Streptomyces > Streptomyces diacarni. The sequence goes on along the minus strand of NZ_QOIN01000042.1, from coordinate 110,041 downwards.
TCGTGCTGCTGGACGAGGTGACCTCCGCCCTCGATCCGGTCAGCGAGGCCGCCGTGCACACCGGGATCGAGCGGCTGATGAAGGGCCGCACGGTGGTGATGGTCGCACACCGGATGCGCACCGTCCGCCGCGCCGACCGGGTCGCCTTCCTGGACGGCGGCCGCGTCGTCGAGCAGGGCAGCCACGACGCGTTGCTGCGGCAGGGCGGGCGGTATGCCGAGTACTGGGATCTCACGGTGGGGGCGGGAAAAGGGTGAGACCGGGTCACTTCCGGTCACCAGGACGGCGTGTGTTCTCGGCGACCGTACGCGCGCTGCCGCCGTAGCCGTCGTCAGCGCGTGCCGCGATGACGCAGGGACACGGTGGCCGCACAGGCTGGACGGGCCGTACGTTCGCGATGAACACGACCCGCGTCGATCAACGCGATCCGGGGAGTGATCGGCGACAGGTCAGCGCGGACGTGGGCGCGTCCGCCGGAATCGCGTCTTTCGAGGAGGTGTCTCATCCCCTGGAACAGGGGTAGAAGCAGCGGTTCGTGGACCCCGTAACCGAGCTTGTGGCCGGTAGGTCGATGGTTTCAGCGCTTCCGATTGGCGACGGGACGTCGACCTAGAGGTAGCCGAGCCACGTGGGCAGGTCAAGCAGGACGCGCTCAGTACGACGCATGCCCCCCTCACGAAGGCGGCCGCCGGCATGCTCAGAAACGCAGTTGCACAGGCCCGTCGCGCAGAGCGGCGTAGATTGCTCCGGCAAGCGCGTGGGCCAATTGCACCGGAACTGCGTTTCCGATCTGTCGACCGATGTCGATCTTGCTTCCGCACCATCGGAACGTGTCCGGGAAGCCCTGGATCAGGGCCGCTTCGTAATGCGTGATCGGCCGCCAGGCGAAGGGGTGCAGGTAGCGGCCCTTCTCCGGCTTGTAGAACTCCGTGCGGATCGTCACCGACGGCCTGTCCCAGTACATGCGGCCCATGACGTCGTGCGACCCTGTGCGGTGAGCGATCCACTTCGGTGTGGACAGGTGGTCGGGCAGATCGTGCCGGTTGCCGCCCGGAGGGATCGCTTTGTAACGGGCCAGTGAGTGTTCGGTCGGTTGCCTGCCGATGTGCAGTTCCGGTGTCGTGTAGTACCCCGGAAGTTCGTGGTCGCCGAGAGGATTGCATGTGCGCACCGGTAGCTGGGTGCTCTCCGTGGGCAGCAAAGTTTTCGCGAAGACCGACGGGCCTACCCCGATCCAGGGGGCTGTACCATCCGAGCCCGACGGCGTGCGGGCATGGGACCGGGCAGGGTATGTGAGCCCCTTCAGGGCGTGCTCGTCGCGGTGAACCCCGATGACGATGGCACGACGGCGGGCTTGCGGAGCACCGTAGTCCGCAGAGTTCAGGACGGCATGTTCCACGAGTTCGTACTGCCTGAGAGGGCCGTCGGGCTTCTCCGTCGCGGCGTGCAGAGCAGCGAACTCAGGTGAACGCAGGAAGCCCTCGACGTTCTCGATGACGAAGATCTTCGGCTGAACCTCGTTGACCACTCGCACGTACTCGCGCCAGAGCTGGTTGCGCGGGTCGTTCGCATCTTCGAGACCGAGCGTCGAGAAGCCTTGACAGGGCGGCCCGCCAAGCACGACGTCCGCATGGATGCCCAGCTCACCCGGACGCCACTCCTGGATGTCGCCGGCCTGCACGTGGTGTCCGTGCCCGTCGTTCCCGCCGAAGTTCGCAGCATAGGTGGAGGCGGCCGCTCTGTCGTGCTCCACGGCGGCGACCGTGCGGAAAGCACCGGATCGGTGACCGTCTGGGCGGAACGAGGTGAATCCCTGAGTGAAACCCCCGCAGCCGGCGAAGAGATCAACGACCTTGATCGGGTTCGGGACGAGGTCATTGATCACGGGAGGATTGTATCCGCTGGTGCGACCGGCCGGACAGCGGAGTGCGACCTGCCGGCCGTGCGTGAGAGCTCACGTATCGGTGTCGTCCTGAGAGGCATCCTCGCCCTCAAGCGCTCGGACGAGCGCTCTGCCGATCGCCTCTGCCACTGGAGGTGGAGTGGCGTGACCGACCTGCCGGTAAGTCGATGTCTTCTTGCCCACCAATGTCCACGTCTCGGGGAAGGACTGCAGGAGGGCGGCTTGGCGCACGGTGAGCCGGGGCATGCCGTCCGCCGGGAAGTTCGCGTCCGGCACGTCGTCACCGATGCTCTTCCCGTTGATTCCGAAACGTGCCCAGGCGTTTTTCTGTCCGCTGGGGCCGAGGTCGGCACCGCCTCGGTCCGAGGAGCCTCCTACGATTGTGGGAGCGGGCGCGTTGGCACGCGCCACCCACGAAGCGGCACCGGGCCAGTCCTTCGAGGCCATCGAGTCCGAGAGAGCCTCACCCAGTGTCGGGGCTGCCACGCCGGACGGTTCGGGCCAGTGGAACTGTTCCTCGCAGTCATCGCGGAGCGCGACCAGAAAACCCTGCCGACGGACCTGCGGCACCCCGAAATCGGAGGCTGTCAGAACACCGCACGTGACGACGTACCCCAGGCTTGTGAGGCTTTTTTCCAGCCACTCCCGCGCATCCGAGAACCGGGGCCGCTCGATCAGCTCGGGCATGTTCTCAAGGAGGACAGCGCGTGGCCGCATAACCCGCGCAAGACGAACGGCGGTACGGAGCAGTCGCCACTGCTCTCCGGTCTCCACCCTGGTGGCTGTTGCAGCCGACTTGACTCTCGGGAGCCCGCCGCTGAGCAGGTCGACACCACGGGTCGCTTCGTGATGGTACGGGTCGAAGTAGTTGAGATCCACCTGCTCCACGGCCCAGGACCGTCTGTTCCAACGGAGCGTCCTGCAAGCGTCGCCCTCCACGTCCATGAGCATCGACGGTGAGATTCCGGCTCGCTCCAGACCAATGGCCTGCCCTCCGGCGCCGGCGCAGATCTCCAGCGAGGTCAAAGGACGTCGGTCGCGCAATTGTTCCCCCTGGAGTCGGTCGCGGCCCGGCACGAGGGGTATCAGCGTGCCGGTGCCGCCCCATCCTGCCCGACCGGTTCACGCATCAGTCACGTACTGCATTCGCCCCTGCATCCACCATGGCGTCGTCCCCCTGTGACGAGTCGATCGTGGTGAAGCGGACCAGGGCGTCTCCGCTTCCGCGGGCGGTCAGTGGGGTGGCGAAGTCGAATGCCGTCACCAATCTGCCGGTGTCGAACATGCCGTCCACGATCGTCTCGTCGACCTTCGCCTGCTCCACCACGGGGTAGAGGATCACGACACCACGTCGGGGCCGCACGAGGGACTCAGTGACCGGATCTTCATGACCGGTCGTCTCGCCGGAAGCGATGCGGCGGGCGATGGGACGATGCTTCGGTTCACCGATCGCGCCGAAGAGGGGATCACGACGACGGACGCGGCTGAACCATGACAGCGTCCTGTCGGCCTCCGCGAGGCGGGCGCGGCGTACGTTTGTCCGATGCTGGGGCGCCACCACGAGCCAGTCGTCCAGCTGATCACCGGCCTCCGTCACCTCGTCCAGGTACTGGAGGTGCGACTCGAATCTGTCGCCTTGCCACTTCAAGGAGCGAACGATCTCCAGGAAGTCCTTCGGTTCGATGATCGTGGTGAGCGCATCCACCTGCACGAGTCGGCCGTTGTGGGGATGGGTGAAGGTGGTCGTGCCGGGGGACAGCGACCTGATGACGGGCAACCACTGTGTCGTGTTGTGGCGCAGCTTGCCGGCTGTGACGGGGTACGCCGTCGGATCCTCGAGTCGGCCGGGCGTTCCCTGGCTCACCAGACGGGTGTTGTACATCTTGTTCCGCGACGTCGGCTTGAGCCACGGCAGTCGCTGAAATACCAAAGGTGGGATCTGTGCCGGCGTGATCTGGGGCTTTTGACCGACCATCACCGAGTACTTTTTGAGTTGCTGACGGAAGTCCTCCTCGTCCTGGCAAATGGCCTCGAATGCCTTGTACAAGTCGACCTCTTGGCCTCGACTCTCCTCCGTGCGTCCGATGTAAAGACGTACCAGGTCCCGGTAACCCTTACGGAAACCGAACCAGCGTCCCATCTGCATCAGCGTGGAGGCATTACTCGCCCTGCGCCGGTAGTAGCTCACCGTCAGTCCCTCGACGGTGAACCCACGGGACAGTTTCTGGCCACCGATGAGCATCTTCCAGATGCGGGTACCGTCGAAATCGGCATCACGGTATTCGTTCTCCTTGTCGCCGTTGATGACGATGACAGGTCGATCATCGGCGCCAATGTTCTGCCAAGCCGTGCCGATGTACGGAGCGAGTTCCTCGAAGGAGCCCGGAACCGGAAACCCGTCGGCCCGTTCCGCCGAGACAGGTCTCAGGTCGTCCTCGAAGAGTTTCTTCAGCCGGTTATTTCCCTGCTCCCCCAGATACTGGCTCGTGAGCCACAGTCTCCGAATGCGGGCGTGCAGTGCTCTGTGGTCGGCGTTGAGTCGGGACTCGTGCACCAGCATGGTGTGGTGACGGTAGTAGCCGTGCCCGAGGCCGCCCTTGTCCTCGCGATACAGCTTCACCGCGGCCGTGAGGACGAACATGTCGATCGCCGCACGCAGCTCGTCCTCGTCCCCCTCGCCGTCCTCGTCGAGATTCCGTATGTCGCGGACGTGGCACAACTCATGGGAGTTGGACCAGGCGCGTTCCTCATCGGGGTCGAGGTCGAAGTCGTGGAAGTCGCGGGCCCCCATGTAACCGTGAGGGCGGTCGAGTGCGATGATGAAATCGCTCGGGAAGATGTCGGCGGTGTCTCCTGGATCCACGAAAACATTGGCGAAAGGAGTGGCCGTGTAGCCGACGTACTGGGCGCGGGGAAGGATGCGGAGCAGTTCCGAGATCCAAGAGTTGATCGCCGTACGCTTCGTGTTGGGCTTCTTGAGATCGGTCGTATTGACGGACGCCTCGTCCGACTCGTCGTCGATGATGAGGACGGGGAGCTGCTGAAGAAGGGGCCGGTTCACTCGCTTCAGATCAGAAACGAGCTTCTTGAGTACATCATTGTTTTTCTTGACGACCATGAGTCGAGCATTGGATGCGTATAGATTCGACGGGTGGTAGAGGGGAGAATTCCGATCCTTCTTGTCGATCTCGAGGGCATCGATGCCTGCCTGGAGTGCCTTGTAGTCATCCTCTTTGGTGGTGAGACGGATGATGTCGAATGCACCCAGTTCGGACGGGCTGCCGCCGTGTCTGAGAAACTTCCCCTCCAACCAGTCGCTCTCCGTGGCGTAGTCGCTGTCGATCTCCGATTGGACGCTGCGGAGCAGGTTCTCGCGTCCGACCAGCTCCTTGTCGATGCGTCGTTGCGTCTGCGCGCGAAGGAGATTGATCGACCCTCCAAGGACGATCACCAGCCGATAGCCACCGTCCAGAGCCTTCGCGATTACGCCCGTGAAGTTTGCGGTCTTTCCCGACTGCACGTAGCCCACGACAAGGCCCCGGGACTGGTACGGAAGCTCCTGTGTCGGGTCGGCGAGCCGCTCGACCACACTCTCCGCCGCGCTTTCAAGACTGGCCACGGAGTCCGCTTCCCAGCGCTTCTGCTCGGCGAGGTAGTTCTTGTATTTCTCCCAATACCACCTGTGGCCGCCCCGTGAGGAGGCATCCCACAGCGTCGGAGTCTCTCGACTGATGACCACTTCGTCGTTAAGGATCGACACGGGTACCAGCGTGTCCAGCGCCTCACGGGTCTCGGGAGCAAGGCCGAGAAGTTCATGGACGAAATTACGGCGTTCCCTGGTGCGGGGCTCGGTGTCAGTCCACTGCGCGGACTTCGTGAAATCCCATTCGGTCAGTTGTACGCGCCATAGGCGAAGCAACGCGTCGTCCTGGTGGTACGCAGGGAGTGCCTCGCGGAACTCCTCCTCGGACAGGTCGGCGTCAGGAGCCATGTCCTCCCGATAGAAGGCGACCGAGCGCGCCAGGTTCTTCGGTCCGCGTTTCATCCCGGCGAGAGCCGCAGCGTGTACCTCGACCAGGGGGTCGGTGATCTGATCGGTCATGGGTCCTCGCTCAGGGGAGACGGAAGGTGCGAAGTTCGGGAGGGACAATTCCAGGCTGCGGTTCGATACCCGTGAGATCGACGCGGTAGGTTACCTGGTCGATGCGGTGCCGCAATTCCTCGGGTAGATGGTCGAGCACGGACGGCCCGAGCGCGGGGACCTGCCCGCAAGGTAGGACGAGGGAGGTGTCACGGAAGGACCAGCGCTCGTCGTCACGTCGGTCGGGCCTCCAGCCTGCCTCGTGCACCTGTTGGTCGAACAAATCGACGGCGGAGGGGGCATCCTCTGTGATGCGGTCCCGAATGTTCTCGAGGCACTCGGTGAGCGTCCGGCCCCTGGCCCCGCCGCGGGTCAGGCGGTGCGAGACGACCCAGAGATCGCGGCCTGGACCGGGCGTGAGCTGCTCGGCGCCCTGCACCACGTGGCGACGTCGCTCACCGGCTGTCGTCTTCACCTCGACATCGAAATTCGGGAGGCCGAAATCGTGTTCTTCATCGTCCGGCCCCTTCCAGCCGGCCACAACCGTGTTCCAGCCGAGGTGCTCGGCGAGCGCGTCGAGGACGGCCAGCTCGCCCAGCAGGCCGATACGTTGCCGGGTGTCGAGCACACGGGGTCGCTCCAGGATGGCGCTCCAAGCGCTGATCGTGTCCTGCAACGCGCGTCGAGGTGTGAGCCCTTGCGCCACGACGCGTGTGGCCACCGAGTTCAGAAAGTCGTGGAAGTCTCGGAGCAGGTGGGGTTCTGTGCACGTGAGACGAGCCATACGCATCCCTTCGACCGAAGTCTCCTGAACGCGGATGACGGGTAGTGACGAGTGCGGAAGATGGTCGCGCGGGTCCAGCTGCAGGCGTAGGCAGATGTCGGCCTGGTCCGTGACGACGTAGTCCACCCTGTGCTTCCCGGGGCGCTGCAGGGGGAAGATGACGGGCCGACCGAGACCGAGGTGTTGTTCCACCTCCTGCCAGACCACCTGTGCGGAAATGCCGCCTTCGACGGGATCAGGCGTCATGGCCGGCCACACGGCTCATTTCTGCCCGACCTGCGGACACCAGTACCGATTGCCAGAGCTGCAGGTTGTCCTTCTGCTTGGGGCCTGCACGTTCCGATTCGAAAACCTTGTTCATGAGCAGGTACATGAGGGTCTTGACCAACGGAGCGTCGTTGAGGCCACCGCGGCGGCCTCCGAGTATCGCGGTCCTGTAATGCTGGTTCAGCACGATCGTGTTCGTGTCTCGTTCGATGTCGAAAAAGACGTCGTGACCGAGCTTCCGCCAAAGAACGGAGATCGGGTCTCCGTTCTTCATGGGGAGTTCTTCCTCGATGGTCTCCCGTACCTGCGGGGAGAGACCTTTACCGGGTGGGAGCGTCTCGGGGCGGGTCGTCGCTCGCTGCCTGCGGGCACTCCGGTAGACGTCGTCGGCCTGGGACAAGTACTGAGCGAAGGTGGTCCCTGAGTCGTCGCACGCTTGTTCGAGTGAAGCTGCGAAAGCCGGCGACGTCTCCACGCCGGCCTTCTTGACCGTCAGTCGGAACACATCCGTCGTCTTCGTGGGGATGTCGACTGCGACCCGGGCCAGAGCCAGGTGTTGCTCGGGCTGGCGAAAGTTGTTCCACCCACCGGCCTGCACCAGTCGGTTGTTCCGGTAGAAGTAGAAGCCCTGCCTATCGAGTGTCGTGCCCACGGCCCGGAACTCGTGCCGGTTCGACTTCGGCGGCCAGATCACCGCGTGCAGTCCCACCTCTCCGACACCGTCCACGTCGGCGACGAACGTCTGCGGGTAGTCGGCGTGACCGGAGGCCGGGTGGGCGAACGGGTCCAAGGGCTCCACGCCGTACTGGAGGTACACGGTCCCGGTCCGTACGTCCTCGACGGCGACCGTGATGTTGAAATCCTCGCGCGCGAGGAAGCGGTGAAGTTGCAGGCCGAGATGGAGTCCCAACCTGTTCACGGTGCGAGACAGGTAGAGGTCCGTCTGTTGGTCACCTCCCTCCCGCGGGAAGTCCTTCACCCCGTCCCAGCGGACGACGGTGCCGTGCCACAGTATGGGCTTGTCGTAGTAACGGTCGATCAAGGACTGTGCGTAGTCGGCGTCGACGATGTCGCACTGGAAGTTGGAACGTGCGTGCTCCATCGTCCAGCGGCGCCCCGCGGCCCGGGTGCGCTTCGTCCTCGATACCACGGTGACGGATTCTGCTTGTGACAGAGAAGCCGACTTCAGACCCGTTCCGAACATTCCCAAGGCGTGCTCGTCGTAGAAGTGCTGCCCGCCGACCGTCATTGCGACGTCCAGTTGGGCCTCGTCCATCCCTCGGCCGTCGTCGACCACGAGGAGTGAGACGAGGTGAGCACCGTCACGGAGGAAATGCACGACGACATCCTTGGCGCCGGCATCGATGGAGTTGTCCACGAGGTCGGCCACGGCGACCTCGAAGCCATACCCCTGGCTACTCAAAGCCTCGACATACCGAGAGTCCGGCGGCAGATGTTTGCTGCCGGTGGTGGGGACTTCGAACTGCCAGTCGGCCATCCGCGTTCCTTACTCGTGTGTGACGTGACTCGAATGTTCTGCCCGGTCTCCTGGGGCACCGCCCGGGGGCCGACTACGTGCCTCGGCGGGTACCTTTCCGAGGCCGAGACCGTACGTCCACCGCCCGGGCGATCTTTTCGGCCACCTCCTCCGGGGCTTCGTGCTCCCAGAAGCGCAGGACCTGCCAGCCCAGACCTTCCAGGTGTCGAGTGGTCTCCTGGTCACGTTGGGCGTTGCGCGCCAGCTTCTGCTGCCACCACGAGCTGTTCGCTTTCGGGCTTGTGGCGTGCTGAGGGCAGCTGTGCCAGAAGCATCCGTCGACGAAAACGGCCACGCGTGGTCCCGGAAAGGCGATGTCGATGGTCCGGCGTGACATGCCGGGTACTGGTCGATGCAGCCTGTAGCGCCGCCCGTGGGCATGAAGCAGCTTCCGCACGGCGACCTCCGGTGACGTGTCTTGTCGAGCCTGTCGGCTCATGCGTGCCGACACGTCGACGGAGGAAGGAATTGCGACCATGTGTCCATGGTGCCGGCATACGGGTGTGGCCCCCTCTCGTAGGGACGCCGCCGGGAGCGCATAGTCGCGTCCTTCGGCGTCGTCCCCGGCTCCTCAGCACCTGATCCGCGAAGCGTCCAGCCCACGAGCAGTGACAAGCCGTCGATGGTTGGCGGCTACGGCCGTCGAGTTCGCGGCGCTGGTTGGAGGCCAAGGGCCCATGGTCCGGGCTCAGACGCGTGTCCGGGACCGGCCCGCACTCTCGGAGGTCTGATCGAGGGCGCACGTTCATGGGCCGTGGTATGCGCGAGAGCCGTCGGCATGGTCGAGGCGGTACGGACCTGGCGGCTTCCCTTACGCTTTTGAGGAGCAAAAGGGGAAACCGTTAGGGGGGCGACACGGGTGACCGACCTGGACGTCACGGACGACGACTTGGCTCAGCTCATCTCGGACCTGGATGCGATGGAGCGGTACCTCAAGCGGAAGATCGAGAGGATGGACGGCCTGCTCGACCTTGTGGGCAACAACTGGCGCGGCACCACGGCCAAGGCCTACAAGGACCTGCAGCGCGGTGTCACCGAGGATGCGCGGAGGGTCCGCGAATCGCTCATCCTCATCGAGGAGGCGGTGAAGATGAGCCGCGACGGCTTCACCGCGCAGGAGCTGGAGACGCTGCAGAAGTTCCGCAGCCTTCAAGCGAGTGCCGCGGGCAGCGACAGACTCCTCGACATGGCGGACGCCAATCCGCAGGCGGGCGCGCCGAAGAGCGGACTGTCAGAGCTGTAACGCCTACCGCCACGGCACTCGATGCGACGAGCCGCAGTGACACAAGGGGGGTTTCATGACGGACGACGACGACCACATCACGGTGGACTTCGCCACTCTCCAGCGCCTGTCGGGCGAGATGGAGGACATCCTCAAGGATCTGACGGAGAAGCTGGAGACTCTCTACCGCCGCTCTGAGCGTGTCGTTCTCTCCTGGCGGGGGGAGGCCCGGGAGATGTTCGTGGACACACTGGACGGGTGGGACCGCTCCATGCAGGACCTGGAGGGCGCCGAGCGCTGGCTGCACAGCGTCGTCGTCGACGGGCACATCAACTACGGTGCCGCCCACCGCGCCGTGCTGCGTGGCTGGAGCGGGCGGTGACAGGACTGGTCCTCGCTTCCCACGGCTCGGCCGGCCCGAGCGGGTCCCAGCCCTCGTCCGGGGGCGGCCCTGGTGCCTCTCCGCGCAGCGGCGGCTTCGATGTGAAGCGTTCGGACCTCTACCGGGTCTCCCAGGCGGTCGCGGCGCAGCAGGGGGTCTTCCACAGGGGGATCAACGCCTTCCTCGACGAGTTGGACAAGCACGGGGAGGCGGGCGGGGCGGGAACCGCCCCCTCGTCCTTCGCTTCCGCCTACGCCCGTGTCGCCGCACGGTTTCTCGATGTGTGCGGCAAGAGCGTCGTGAGCGTCGGCGGAGCCGCCCTCGGATTCACCGTCACGGCCAACAACTACGGCCGGGCCAACGCGGCATCGGATCCGCGCGGGGGAAACACCTCGGCCACGCGACCCGAGCCCCAGGTCAGGAGAGACGCGCCGAAGTACCGCAGCGTCAAACCGCTCGGCTGGAACACCAGCGGGGGCGACGGTCTGATCGACAGCATCCTCGACGGCATCGACACCGGGTTCTGGGCGGCCTTCCGGAAAGTGCTCGAACACGCGGTGAATTTCGGTGATGCCGCCGACGTCATGCCGTTGCCTGACTACCAGGCGCTCAACGACATCTCCACGGCATGGCTCATGCCCCAGACCACGGTCGGAACCGTCGGGGGCACGGTGATGGGTTCGGTGGGCTCCATCACCGACCAGTCCAACAGCGAGTGGTACGCGGCCATGCGCACGTTCTGCAGCAGCCTGTGGGGAAGTTCGGCGTGGGGCCAGAGCCGGCACGGGTACGACTGGGGCCACGACACCCCCTCACCCAGTGGCGGCGCCCATCAGCCCGTCTTCGCGGTCCTCAACGACACGGCCTCTGACATCGGTGCGGCAGTAAGGGGCTACGCGGAGGCTGCCGAGACCGTACGTGACGACATGCGCGGCATCTACTACCGGGCAGTGCTGGACGCCCTCCCCGACGTTACCGACGGCATCGGGTTGGACGACCTCAAAAAGGTCGGGAAGACCCTGTTCAAGGGGGCGGCGAATCTCTCCTCCGGAATCGTGCTGAACATCGACACGGGCGCGCTCGAAGCAGCCAAGCGGCGGTACGAGCGCAGCATCAACGCGGAGGTGAGCAAGCTCGAAGGCCTCATGGGAGCCCTGGACGAGGCTCACCGCAGCGCCCCGGATTTCCACGCGGAGGAGGCGCGCGCCCAAGCGTTCGCGGCGCGTTCACTCAACGAGTTCAAGGCCGAGCACACGTACGCTGTCCCCGGCGAGGACTATGACAACCATTTCTATCCGATAGACCTCGCCGCTCAGGAGGGGATCCACGGCGCACACGCTCTCGACAAGCATGTCGGGAAGACGGAGGACCAACTGGTGCAGCGGCTTCGGGACGACTCGGGAGCGGACTCCGCCTCCACGTTCCGCACCCCGGCGGCGGCGCAACGCTACACGCAGGCGGTACTCGACGACGTCGACAACGCGGAAAAGATCGAGAAGTGGGTGGAAAGGGTCGAGGCGCGCGAGCGCGCGGGGTCGCCCAGAAATCCCGAGGCGTCAACGAAGGACGTCTCTCTCAATTTCAATGATCCAACCGGGAAGACCATCTCACGTGACGAGTACAACAGGCACGGGGACAGGGCCCAGGCAAGTGACTGCAAAGAAGTAAAAGTGGTGCTGAGGTACAAGAGGAATACTGATCCGCCCTTCGTCGTGCTGACCTCGTATCCGACCACATGAAAAGAACGAAGGCGGTGACCGCGTTGACGCCGAGCCGGGACGACTGGGCCGACGCCCTCGCTTCCCTGTACGACCGCAGCCGCGTCCTCGTGGCAGCAGGCCCGCGCGCGAGCGAGAACTGGGCGCACGACGTCAACGCGGTCCTGGACCGCTCGGTGGGCGATCCGCGGGGCTGGCCCGCGGTGGACCGGATCGGCGGCGAGAACACCCCCCGGGGGCCGGGCGACCGTTTCCCCTTCCACCCCTACGAGGACGATGTGCTGCGCGGCTGTCTGGAGCCGACCGACAGGGCCACCGGGCGACTGCTCCTCCTGTCGCTGGCCGCGCAGTTCCGGAATGTCGGTGACCTTCCCGGAGGCAGCGTTCACAGACATGCGCTCTTCGAGAAGACCGAAACTCTGCTGGCACGGTTCGGCGACGACGCCACCTATTGGACGTGCGTGGAGGACTACGAAGGAGAATGCACCCCGGACGACTTCTATGTGAACGAATGGTACGGTCTTACGGATCTCACTCGGGATTTCGGCGTCATAGCGGTATCGGACAACGAGGTCGGCGTCTTCTGGTTCGGTGCGGACGACTGAATTACCTGCGTCCTCGTTTTTCCGGATTCTGTGAAAGGAGAGGTATGCGCACGCGCGCCTCCACTTACCCCGACCGCGAGACAGCGCAGTGGGCGACGCAGCAGACCGTGACGCTCAACGAACAGGTCATCCGCCGGTGGCTCGGCCAGGACGTCCGTGGGCGGCTCACCATCGAGGCCGCGTGGCCCTCCCGCTCGGAGCCCGTCGGCAGAGTGCTGTTGCAGGGAATGATGCTGGCCGGAAGGGGCTCCGTCGAAGTCCGGGCCGCACGGGTCGTGCTGCGCCGGGAGCGGGAGAGCCCGCACGGCTTCGTCGTGCACGCCTCGTTTCCGATCCACCTGTAGGGACCCGACATGGCAATGGAACCCCTCGAATTCGACCGCCGCTACGGGGAGATGCAGCGCGTCATGAACGCCCACTTGGGGTGGGCGGTCGACGCCGGTGAAGGGGAGGAAGCGTCCGACGCCGTCCAGGCCTACATCAGACATACCCGGCACAGGCAGCCCTGGCTGCTGGCCGTGGCCGAGCGACAACTTCGCGAGTACGCCCGAAATCCACCCGGCCGGCTTCGGCTGAGACTCGGCGAGTACTACAGGATTCCCGACGTCGGATTGCCCGAGACCGAAATCCAGGACTGGCTTCTGCGTCTCGCGGACGCGGTGCGGCGGGGCGCCGAGTCCGACGCCGCTCCGCGTCCCTGCTCTCCGCGGACGCACTGGGAGTGGCACGCCCGCTTCCCCGAACTGGGGCAGCTGCTGGGCGGCTGGTTCTCGCAGGACATGCCGGACGAATTCGCCGACCACATGGCGGCGCTGGACGACTATCTCGGTTCGACGGACCCGGACCTCGTCGCCCGGCTCTGCGGCGAGCTGCACGAAGTCCTCGCGCTCCGCCTGGCGGAAGAGGACTACGCGCACGTGGTCACCGAGCTGGGGATGGAGGTCGATCCCCCCGCTCCCTACACGGCAGCCGCCTGGCTGACGCTGGTCGCCGAACGCGTAGCCGGCCCTTCTCCCCGGGAGGGACTCTCGTCGGCCGACCGCGGTTGACGCGAATCTCCGGCCGGGGCGGCGGGTCTCCCGTCCGGCGCATGGGCCGGCCGAGAAGCGCGGGGTATGCCCTTTTTGCGCTACTGTCGATCGTATGAAGACCGTACGGCGGGTCTTGGGCCTCCTGCCTCTGCTCGGCGCGGTCGTGGCCGCGCTGCTGCTGACCGTGGCGGCCGCTGCCGGGCCGCGCGCGGTGGGTGCGGCGGGCGGGGTGGACGAGGCCGCGCAGGCGTTGCGGGACGGGCCCGTGTACGTGGACCCGCGGGCACGGAAGGCGCTGCCGCCGTCCGACGCCGACGCGCTGGCTGACCGGATCGAGCGCGCCGACAAGCCGGTCTTCGTCGTGGTGCTGCCGGCCTCCGGGGAGTTCGACCGGGACACACTGCTCCAGGACCTGCGGACCCGTACGGGCATCACCGGGGTGTACGCCGTCGCGCTCGGCGACCGGTTCGACGCCGGCGCGGACAGCCAGGTGATGTCCAGGGAGGCGGTGCGGAACGTGTCAGGCGCGGTCGAGCGTGCGCACTCCGGCGACCCCCGTGCGGCGGTGACGGACTTCGTCGACCAGGCGATCGAGCAGGCCGCCGGTACGGCGCCCGCCTCCTGGGACGGCGGCGGCGCGGCACCCGAAGGACGCGGTAGTGGGGGCGTGGGTGCGGTCGTCACCCTCGGTGCGCTCGTCCTGCTCGCGGTGGGCGGGGCCGTGCTCGTGAGCAGGCGGGGCCGCAAGCGGCGGGAGCGGCAGGAGCGGGCCGGTCTCGAGGCGCTCCGTCCTGTCGTGGACGAGGACATCACCGCGTTCGGTGAGGAACTGGGCCGCATCGGGTTCGACCCGACGGGCCCGGACGCGGGCCCGGAGGCGCGGGAGGACTACACCGCGGCCCTCGACGCGTACGAGGCGGCCAAGTCGGCCATGGCCAAGGCGCGCCGCGCCGACGACGTGCGGGGCGTGAGCGAGGCGCTGGAGCGTGGCCGGTTCGCCCTCGCGACGCTCGACGCGCGGCTCAAGGGGGAGGAGCTGCCTCAGCGCAGGCCGCCGTGCTTCTTCGACCCCCGGCACGGGCCCTCGGCCCGGGACGTGGCCTGGACACCGCCGGACGGAGGCACCGAACGGACGATCCCGGTCTGCGCCGCGGACGCGACCCGGCTGGCGGACGGACGGGAGCCGTCGGCCCGCCAGGTCGGCACGCCGGAAGGGCCGCGCCCTTACTGGGACGCGGGTCCCGTGTACGCGCCCTGGGCCGCGGGCTACTTCGGTGGCGGCCTGCTCCCCGGGATGCTCATGGGAACCCTGCTGGGCAGCAGCCTCTTCGGGCCGTACGCCTACGGCGCCGACGGTTTCGGCTACGGGGACGGCGGCGACTTCACCGGCGGTGACGTCTCCGGCGGCGATTTCGACTCGCGCGACTTCGGGGGCGGCTTCGGTGACGGCGGGGGCGGCTTCGGCGGTGGGGACTTCGGCGGGGGCGGCGGCTTCTGACCGGGCCGGGCGTCGGATATCGGCCCGGCAACGGCCGGTAACGACCTGTCAACGGACCGGTGGGGCGCCGTTTGGCCGGGGGCGCAGTCGGTTACCTGCATGAGTGCGCGGGGTCGAGCTCGCCTCGTGTAGGCACCGGTGGGTTGGGGAAACAGCCCCCGGTGCCGTAGCGCCTCGGTGGGTGTTTTGTCCGCAAACGTGGAGGCGGTACGGGGTTGCTGCGCCCAGGGTCGCGGGGCCACCCTCGAAGGAGGCCGAACGAGGCCGAACGAGAACCGAGGAGGCCGAACGAGGCCGCCTACGCGCCAGAACGCCACGCTGAGGACGATCACCCCTGGGGGACCGATGGGTGCCGCAACCGGCTCTGCGAGGACGTCCGTGGACCGTGCTCGCCGCAGAGCCGCGGCCACCGCGCCCTCACGCGCCGAGACGGTGGCTTTCCACCCGCCCGGCAGGCGGCACGGCGTGGACGGTGGGACCGGCCGGACCGGCCGGACCGGCGAGTTCGCGAACGGCGAGTTCGTGAACGGCGAGTCCGCGGAAGCGTCGAACGGCGCCCCGGAGCGGCAGCGGGAGCAGCTGCGCGGGCAGGTCGAGGAGCTGCGCACCGAGGTGGAGCAGTTGCGGCAGGCCGCCGAGTCCCGGCCGGTCATCGATCAGGCGCGGGGCATGGTGATGGCCCTGGCGCCCTGCGACGCGCAGACGGCGTGGTGGGTGCTGGTGCAGGTCTCCCAGCACTCCAACGTGAAGTTGCGCCGGGTGGCCCGGGCGCTGGTCGCCGGCGTGGAGGGTACGCCCGTACCCGAGCCCGTGCGCGGGGCGTTGGCCGCGGCCCTGCACCGGGTGCGTGCCGCGTCCCGGTGAGAGGCTCCGGGCAGGCGGCTCAGCCCTGGTGGCTGTCCTGTGGCGACGGCGCGGTGTGCTGCTGCTCCGGCTGCGTGCGCTGACCCAACGGGCGCGGACGCCGGGGCCGTTCCTGCGGGCCGGCGGGAGCGGCGGCAGCGTCCGGGGCAGGGGAGGGAGCAGGAGTAGGGGCAGGAGTAGGGGGAGGGGTGGGGTCGGGGGCGGGTTCCTGGGGTCTGCCGGTATCGGGGTGGCGGCCGTGCACCGGGGAGAAGTCGAGCGCCTGCTCGGCCTCCTGCTGGAGGGCCTGCGCGGTTTCGCGGACCTCCGCGAGCACGTCGCCGTGCTCCTCGATCAGGCTGTTGTAGATCGGTGAGGCGGGGCTGTTGTCGGCCGGCATGGACGGCTCTCCTCTCGGACTGTGGACACAGAACCGGCCACCCGCGTCGGAGCACGCGGGCGGCCAGACGCCGACGATACGCCCCTGGAACGGGGCACCTGGGCCTCTGAGCGCCTCTTGTGGCATACCTCGCAGTTGGCCGGTTCTGTATGGTGCTGCCGGAGTGCCTCAGCGGGCCGGTGTGGCCTGCAGAGCGGCGAGGACCTCCTCGTCCGTCGTTTGCGGGAAGTCGTCGTACCAGAGGCCGACGGCCTCGAAGGCGGCCGGCTGGTGCAGGCAGACCACCGTGTCGGCCTCGGAGCTGAGCGCCGTCACGGACTGGGGCGCGCCGACGGGGGCGGCCAATACCAGGCGAGCGGGCCCCTGTCCGCGTACGCGGCGGAGCGCGGCGCGTGCGGTGACCCCTGTGGCGAGTCCGTCGTCGACGACGATCACCGCGCGGTCCGCGACACGCGGCGCCGGGCGGTCGCCCCGGTAGAGGGCCTCGCTTCGGGTGAGTTCCGTCCGCTCGTGCGCGACCTGGGAGGACAGCTCGTCCTCGGTCAGCCCCAGCATCTCCAGCGCTGTGCGGTCGTAGACGGGCGGGTCCTCGCCGGCGATCGCGCCGACCCCGTACTCGGGTCGGCCCGGCAACCCGATCTTGCGGGCGACGAGCACGTCGAGCGGCGCGTGCAGCGAGCGGGCCACCTCCACGGCGACGGGCACGCCCCCGCGGGGCAGTGCCAGGACCAGCGGGTCGGGCAGTTCCTCCTGTCGCCGCAGGTCGTCGAGCGAGGCGGCGAGTTCGCGGCCCGCCTGGGTGCGGTCTGCGAAACGCATCGGGGTTCCTCCCAGTTTCCGAGAGTCGGGCTGTGGGCGGTGCGCACCAGCGGTGACTGTGCACACCAGCGGCGGATGCCCGGCGGCTGTCCGCGCCTTCGGCTGCTGTCCGCACCCTGTGGGGGCTGTGCGCCGCGTGGCTACTCGCCGTCCGTGGTGGGCGGGAGCGCGAACCAGCGGCTCGCCTCCCTGGCGACCTCCTCCAACGCCCCGGGCTCCTCGAACAGGTGCGTGGCCGAGGGGACGACGTGGATGCGGTGCGGGGCCCGCAGCCGGGCTGCCGCCGCCTCGTTGAGCCGCAGTACCTCCTGGTCGTTCCCGCCGATGATCAGCAGGACGGGAGACAGCACGTCCGGCAGCGCGTCCCCTGCCAGGTCGGGGCGGCCTCCCCGGGAGACCACCGCGTACACCGTGCGCCTCCGGTCGGCGGCGGCGGTCAGCGCGGCCGCCGCGCCGGTGCTCGCCCCGAACAGGCCCACCGGCAGTCCGCCGGTCAGCTCGTGCCCCTCCAGCGCGTCGATCGCCGCCACCAGGCGGCGTCCGAGGAGCGGGATGTCGAAGCGGTGTGCGGCGGTCGCCGCGTCCGTGTGCTCCTCGTCCCCGGTCAGCAGGTCCAGCAGCAGGGTGGCCAGGCCCTCCTCGCGCAGCGCGGCGGCGACCGCACGGTTGCGGGGGCTGAACCGCGAGCTGCCGCTGCCGTGGGCGAACAGCACGGTCGCGTTCGCCTGGTCGGGCACCGCGAGGTCGCCGGTGAGGAGGGCGCCGTCGCCGCTTTCGAGCGTGACGGTCCGCGTCGTCTCGGCAGCCATGCCTGATCACTTCCGTGGCTCGGCATTCCTTGTCAGGCCGCTTCCCGGGTGCCCCCGCACGAAGGGCCCCAATCACCCGCCGCCACGTCGGACCCCGACGCCACTCCCGGCCCTGTGCGCGCCGCCCACCCCCGTGAGCTGGGGTTTCGCGCATATTGCTCGCGGATGACGCTCTTGTGACGGGCATGTCGCGCTGCTTACGGTCGGGCGACCGCAGGGCATCGGGGCCCGGCCGGAGGGCTGTCGGCCGCCGCATGCTCCGCCGCCTTTCGTTGCCGGGCACCGGGGACCGACTTCCGGCCCCGGGCGGGCCCCGCCGCTCTCGCGGCGGGCGAGAGATTGGGTTTCCATGCTGACGATCCTCGGATTCGTCATGATCGCCGTCTTCCTGGTGCTGATCATGACGAAGAAGATGTCCCCCATCGCCGCGCTGGTACTCGTTCCCGCGCTGTTCTGCGTCCTGGTCGGCCAGGGCGCCGACCTGGGCGGTTACGTGCTCGACGGGATCGGTGACCTCGCGCCCACGGCCGCGATGCTGATGTTCGCGATCATCTACTTCGGCGTGATGATCGACGTGGGTCTCTTCGACCCGATCGTGCGGGGCATCCTGCGGTTCTGCAAGGCCGACCCCCTGCGGATCGTCGTCGGCACGGCGGTGCTCGCCGCGATCGTCTCGCTGGACGGCGACGGCTCGACGACATTCATGATCACTGTCTCGGCGATGCTGCCGCTCTACCGGCGGCTGGGGATGAGCGTGGTCGTGATGACGGGGGTCGCCGCCACGGCCAACGGCGTCATGAACACCCTGCCGTGGGGCGGCCCCACCGCGCGGGCCGCGACCGCGCTCCACCTCGACGCCGGCGACATCTTCGTCCCGATGGTGCCCGCGCTCGCCGTCGGCATGGTCTGCGTCCTCGCCCTCGCACACGTCCTCGGCGTACGGGAACGCCGCCGCCTGGGCAGCCTCTCCCTCGACGGGCCGGGCAAGCACGGGCCGGGTGAACGCGGGGCGGCGCACGCCACGGCCCGGCCCGAGGCGGCGGGGGAGCCGGAGACGGCGCTGGTGGGCGCGAGCGCGGGCACGAGTGCGGGTGCGGGCGCGGCTGCCGGTTCGGGTAGCGGCGGTGGTCATGGCCACGGCGGTGGCGGTGGCCGCAGCCGTGGTGTCCGGGCGCGGCTCTCGCTCCGCAAGGGCGGTGCTCCGACCGGCGGCGGCCCCGCCGCCGGCGGGAGCGCGGCGGTCGGCGGCGGGGCCGGCGACGCGGCCCCGGAGCCCGCCGGTGCGGAGTCCGCCGTCCTGGACCCGGGCCGCGCGTGTCTGCGCCCTCGGCTGTACTGGTTCAACGCGGCCCTCACCGTGGCGCTGCTCGCTCTGCTGATCGCCCAGCTGATGCCGATTCCGGTGCTGTTCCTGCTGGGCGCGGCGCTCGCGCTGACGGTGAACTTCCGCGAGATGGCCGACCAGAAGGCCCGGATCGCCGCGCACGCGGAGAACGTGCTCAACGTCTCCGGCATGGTCTTCGCCGCGGCCGTCTTCACCGGCGTCCTGACCGGTACGGGCATGGTGGACGAGATGGCCCGCTCCGTGGTCGGGGCCGTCCCCGACGCGCTCGGGCCGCACATGGCGCTGGTCACGGGCGTTCTCAGCATCCCGTTCACCTACCTGATGTCGAACGACGGCTTCTACTTCGGCATCGTGCCGATCCTCTCCGAGGCGGGGGCCGCACACGGGGTGAGCTCGCTGGAGATCGCCCGCGCCTCGCTCGTCGGCCAGCCGCTGCACATGTCCAGCCCGCTGGTGCCCGCCGTGTACGTGCTGGTCGGGATGGCGAAGGTCGAGTTCGGCGAGCACACGAGGTTCACGATCAAGTGGGCCGCGCTCACGTCGCTGTCCGTACTGGCGGCCGGGCTGCTGTTCGGCATCCTCTAGAGCCCCCGCGGGGCCTGGGGCCTCCCGCCCGCGCCCCCGGTTCCCCTACTCTGCCTGGCAGGACACATCCGGAATCCATGATTCCGGACGGCCGCGGGCACAGGCCGGCACACACCCGCACACCCGCACCCGTCCCCGCACGACGGCAGCGGTGCGACCTGCCCGCAGCCGGACGATCCCCCAGCCGGACGGAGAGGAGGCGACGCACATGCGCATCAAGCCGCCGCGCATCAGGCCGCCGCGCCGCGTCTTCTCCCACGTGCTGACCGCACAACTCGCCCTCGTCGTCGGGGTGATCGCGCTGGTCAGCGGGTTGTTCCTGGCGCCGCTCGGCGACCAGCTCGACCGGCAGGCGATGCGCCGCGCCCTCGCCATCGCCCAGACCACGGCCGCCAGGCCACACCTCGCCGCCGAGCTGGCCGCCCGCCGGGAAGCCGGACGCGCGCCCTCCGCCGACGGGCCGCTCCAGGCCGAGGCGGAGCGCGTCCGCCGGTCCACCGGCGCCGAGTACGTCGTCGTGCTGGACCGGCGCGGCATCCGCTGGTCCCATCCCTCACCCTCGGCGGTCGGGCACCACGTCTCCACCGACCCGGGACAGGCGCTCCGCGGCCGGGAGGTGACGCAGATCGACGAGGGCACACTCGGCCGCTCCGCACGCGGCAAGACCCCGCTGCGGGACGCGGACGGGCACGTCGTCGGCGCCGTCTCCGTCGGCATCGACTACGCCAACGTCCGCGAAGGGCTGCTGGCGGCCGTGCCCGGGCTGCTGACGTACGCGGGCGGTGCGCTGGCCGTCGGAGCGCTCGCCGTCTACCTCCTCGCCCGCAGGCTGCGCCGCCGCACCCACGCGCTCGCCTTCTCCGACATCTCCGCGCTGCTGGCCGAACGGGAAGCGATGCTGCACGGCTTGGCGGAAGGCGTCGTCGCGCTCGACGCGGACGGGCGCGTCCGGCTCGTCAACGACGAGGCACAGCGGCTGCTCGGCCTCGGCCCCGAAGCCCTCGGCCGCCCGGTCGCCGAAGCGCTCGGCGCCGCACCGGGCGGGGCGGGCGGCGAGCCGCCGGAGCGCGGAGGCCGCACGGCGGACGTGCTGGCCGGGCGGGTGACAGGGCGCGACCTGGTGACCGTCAGCGGCAACCGCGTCCTGGTCGCCAACCGGATGCCCACCGCGGACGGCGGCGCCGTCGCCACCCTCCGCGACCGCACCGAACTGCTGCGCCTCGGCCGCGAACTGGAGGGCACCCGCGGACTCCTCGACGCGCTCCGCGCCCAGGACCACGAGCACGCCAACCGCCTGCACACCCTCCTCGGCCTGCTGGAACTGGAGCTGTACGCGGAGGCCGCGCGGTTCGTCACCGACGCGCTCGGCGTGCACCGCGCCACCGCCGAGCAGGTCACCGAGCGGGTCCACGACCCGCTGCTGTCCGCGCTGCTGGTCGGCAAGACGGCGGTCGCCGCCGAGCGCGGCGTCGCCCTGCGCCTCGCCCCCCGCCTCCCACCTCCCCGACCGGCTGGTCGAACCGTGCGGCCTGGTGACCGTCGTCGGCAACCTGGTGGACAACGCGCTCGACGCGGCGTCCGGCGGGGCGGAACCCGCGGTCGAGGTGGAGATGTGCGCGGAGGACCGTACCGTACTGCTGGCCGTACGGGACTCGGGGCCCGGCGTGCCTGCCGCGCGGCGGCACCTGGTGTTCGAGGAAGGCTGGTCGACGAAGACCGCGGGCGCGCACCTCGACGACTCCGGAGCGCACCGGGGCCTCGGCCTGGCCCTGGTACGCCGGTTCGCCGTAAGGGCCGGCGGCAGCGTACGGGTCGGCGCCGCGCCCGGCGGCGGTGCCGAGTTCCGCGTCGTCCTGCCGGAGGCACTGACCGAAGCCCTCCCGCAGGACGCGGACGGGACCGACCAGGAGCCGCCGCGCGACGGTGGCGGCCGGCGCGACAGCCGCCCGGCGGCCGCCCGGCCGGGAGGAGCGCGCACATGACGGGTGCAGCGGACGAGAGCCCCGACGCCGCATCCCGCACGCGCCGCGCGGACGAGGTCATCGACGTCCTCGTCGTGGACGACGACCCGAACGTCGCCCGCATCAACGCCGCTTACGTCGAAAAAGTGCCCGGCTTCCACGTCAGCGGCACCGCGCACAGCGCCGCCGAGGCGCTGCTCTTCCTGCGCGGCCACCCCGTCGACCTGGTGCTGCTGGACCACTATCTTCCGGACGAGTCGGGGCTGGCACTGCTGCACCGCCTGCACGGGACCGGCGTCGAACCGGAGGTCATCATGGTGACGGCGGCCCGCGACACGGCGACCGTCCGCGCGGCCCAGCGGCAAGGGGCGCTCCAGTACGTCGTGAAGCCGTTCACCTTCGCCCACCTGCGCGGCAAACTCGACAGCTACGCGGCGCTGCGCCACGAGTTGGCCACCGCGCCGGTCGCCGAGGCCACGCAGGAGACAGTGGACCGCATCTTCGGCGCGGCGGCCGTCCCCGGCGACGGCGCCGAAACCCTCCCCAAGGGGCATTCGGTGCTCACCGCCGACCTGGTGCGCGGCGTCGTGCACGCCGCCCGGGGGCCCCTCTCTGCGCAGGAGGTCGCCGAGCGCGCGGGCCTGAGCCGTCAGACAGCGCAGCGCTACCTGAAACTGCTGGAGGGCGCCGGCCTGGTCCGCCGCCGCCTCAAGCACGGGGAGACGGGCCGCCCGGTCCATCTCTACCACTGGAGCGGCCCCGCGGCCTGAGCCCACCGCTTCCGCGCACCGGCGCGGTGACCGGAGCGGACCGCCTCACCCGTGGTCGCGGCTCGCTTTGAGGGAGTCGATGAAAGACGTCCAGGCGGGGGGAGGGGAGCAGGAGGGCGGGCCCGTGCGGGGTGCTTGGAGTCGCGGACGGGGAGGGTGGCGGGGTCCGTGTCGAGGACTTCGAGGCAGCTGCCGCCTTCGTCGTTGCTGTAGGAGGACTTGCGCCAGCCGTGCAACGTGGAAGCGTTCGGGAGGGTGCGCTCACTCATCGTCTACGCATCCCTTCGCTGAGTTCCTCAGCAGGCGAAGAGACTCCTTCAACGGGAGCGCGCCGCCCATGGCCAAAGCGTATCGGCCTTGTAGTTGCTCAACTACTGACGGCGCATCATGGACCCTGCCCAGCCGCAGGCTTTCCGTCGAGCAGGTGCGTTAGTCGCGGCCCAGCTGGTCGAGGCGCTGCGGGACGTGCACCGGATCGCGTGGGCCCGGTCCACGGACGATCAGTGACCGGGCAGCGCCGCCTCGGACACCGCGCAGCGGAAACCGCCGTGTCCCGTGGAACTGTCGGGCGCGTTCGCGGTGCGGGCGGCGACGCGGTACCGGTTGCAGTACGTGTGGTGGCACAGGTGCGAGCCGCCGCGCAGCACACGGTTGGCGCCCTCCTGCGGCCCCGCGGGGTCGCTCCGCGTCTCGGGACGGTCCGCGGCGTGCCAGTCGGGGGAGAAGCGGTCCGCGCACCACTCCCACACGTTGCCCGACGTGTTGTAGAGGCCGTACCCGTTCGCCCCGAACGCGTTCACCGGGGCCGTGCCCACGTGGCCGTCCTCCTCGGTGTTGTGCGTGGGGAAGCGGCCCCGCCAGATGTTGCAGCGGTGCCGGCCCCGGGGGGAGAGTTCGTCGCCCCAGGGGAATCTCGCCCGGACGAGGCCGCCGCGCGCGGCCTTCTCCCACTCGGCCTCGGTGGGCAGCCGCTTGCCCGCCCACCGCGCGTAGGCGTTCGCGTCGTGCCACGAGACGTGGACGACGGGGTGGTGGCCGCGCTCGCCGACCGAGGATCCTGGCCCCTCGGGCGCGCGCCAGTACGCGCCCTCCACCGCCCGCCACCAGGGGGCGCCCGGCACGGTGCCGGGCAGTACGGAAGCCTGTGCCGTGGGCGGGACGAACGGGCCGAAAACGTAGCTCCAGCCAAAGCGTTCGGCCTCCGTGCGGTACCCCGTCGCCTTGACGAAGCGGGCGAACCTGGCGTTCGTCACGCAGGCCTCGTCGATGTGGAAGGCCGAGACGGTGACCTCGCGCACCGGCCCCTCACCGTCCACCGGGACGGCGTCCGCGTCGTCCCCGCCCATCAGGAACGGGCCGCCCGGGATCGGGACCATACCGCGCAGGACGTCGGTACGGGTGCGCACTGGAACCGCGAAGTCCGCCTCCGCGACGGGGGCCGCCGTCGGCCCCGCCGCACGGTCGGGGCCGCAGCAGGCGCTCACCGCTCCCCTCCGGGGAGCGGCCGGCTCGGCGGCGACGGGCGGGCGGCTGCGGGTGCGCTCATGTCCGCATCGTCATCCGGGCGGGTGATCTGCGTCAACGCCGTGGACGGCGTCCGGTCCGTGCCGTCCCGCCACCGCCGGAGGCGCCCTGCGGGCAGTCGGCCGCGGTCTTGCCGGAACGGCCGGTCCGCTCGCCTCAGTAGCATTCCCCCGCATGGCCATCAAACTTGAGAACGTCGGCATCGCCGTGCGCGACCTCGAAGCAGCGCTCTCCTTCTTCACCGATCTCGGCCTCACGGTCCTCGGCCGCGACACGGTCAGCGGTGAGTGGACCGAGACCGCCGTCGGCCTCGACGGCAATCACGCCCGCATCGCGATGCTCCAGACGCCGGACGGCCACGGCCGTCTCGAACTCTTCGAGTACCTCCATCCCGAAGCGATCGAGTCCGAGCCCACCCGCCCCCACGAGATCGGCATGCACCGCGTCGCCTTCTCGGTCGACGACCTCGACGAAGCCCTCGCGACAGCCGCGCGGCACGGATGCCGTCCGCTGCGCGGGGTGGCGACCTACGAGGACGTCTACAAGCTCACCTACCTCCGGGGACCCAGCGGCATCATCGTGATGCTCGCCGAGGAACTGAAGAAGAACTGACGCCCCGATCGGACCGGCCGACCTCGCAGGACCGGAGCTAAGCCCACGTGCCGCCCCTGTGGTGCAGGTCCTCCAGGGCGTCGAGGACGACAGTGCGCTGATACCAGTCGAGCCAGCGGCCCGCCTGTCCCCCCACCTCGTCCAAGGCTCGGGCCTGCGTCGCGGTGAGTGCCCGCACCGGATGGGCGTGGTGGGTGGAGACCACGCCCTGGAGCTGCCCCGGGGCGGCGATCAGCGGCGTGCTGTGGCAGCCGCGGCTGCCCGCCGCCAGCAGGGCCCGCTTGGCCGACTCGGCGAAGACCGTGTCCGCCGCCACGTCCGTGACGGTGACGCGGGTGCCCTGGCGGGCGGCCTCCGCGCAGGAGGTCTGCGCACCGTCCGCGCGGGTGTGGTCGACGCGGTCGAAGAACTCCGCGAAGTCCTCGTCGAGCCCGCGGTACTTCTCCAGCCGCAGGCTGCCCGTGACCGGGTCGACGAGCCGCACCTCGCCCATCGTCGCCTCGGTGATCTCCATGCTGCGGCGCAGCACCGCGCCCAGCACCTCGGAGGAGTTCGCCGACGCGGCGCGCAGCCCAGGCTCGAACGCGAGGGCGGGCGGCACCCGCCGTTCGCGTCCCGGAAACCAGTCGGAGTGCGGGGAGCGGGGGCGCGGCACCGTGACCACGGCGGTGGCGAGAGTGCGCAGCCGCACGTTGAACCGCTGCGAGCTGGCCTCCATGAGCTGGAAGGCCGCACGGTCGTCCGGCAGGTGGTAGCGCTCTTCGAGTATGCCCTGGGCGCGGGAGACGAGCGGGTGCGTGCGCGCCTTCGCGCGGAGGTTGCGCACCTCCGTGCGCAACCGGTCCACGTCCGAGCGCAACCGCTCCACGTCCTGCCCTGCCGGGCCCTCCGCACCTCCGTGCGCCCCGGCGACCGGCGTCACCACCCCGGGGCCGGTGCCGGCGTTGCTGCGGGTGGGCTGGCCGCCCGTGTCCGCCTTGCCGGTCGTGCGACCGGTGCTGGTCCTGGCGGCCGGGCCCGCCGCCGCGGGGCTCGTGGTGGCCCCGCCGCCCTTGCCTGCCGTGCGGGCATTGCCGGCCGTACCGGCCGTGGTGGCCGGAGCCGTGGTGCGGTCCTGGCCGGCACCGGCGGCCGGAGCCGGGGTGTAGGGCGTGGTCGTGGTCGCTTCGGGGGCTCCGGGGACGACGGTCACCTCGTCCCCCAGGGCGCGGCGGATCGTCTCGTCCGTGGTGGCCACCAGCAGCTCGGTTCCGCCCGCGGCCAGGTCGTGGGCGAGGGAGGTCAGGGCGCGGGCGCCGGCGGCGGAGACCAGGGGCGTCAGGGCCAGGTCGATGAGCACGGCCGCGGGGCCGGGGGCGGGTGGTGTGGCGGCGCTCAGTGCGGGGTGGTGGGCGTCCCGGAGGCCGCCTTCGACGCGGACCACCCATAGGCTGGTCCCGCCGGGTAGCCGTACCACTTCCGTCCGCGCCTGGTCCGGGTGCGCGGTATCACAGGCGTCACCCGTGTTGCTCATGTCCCGCCCTTCTTCCTCCCCGCAACATTTGCTGTACGACAACATACTCGTCGCGCGGGCCGGTCACCCACTTCGGCCCGCTCCGGGTGGGGCACGCCTCTTGTCGGGGCCGGTGGGCCGCCCCACCGTAAGGACATGGATCTGGAACTGAGGCACCTCAAGGTCGTCTCGGCCATCGCCGAGGCGGGCAGTCTGACGCGGGCGGCCACCGGGTTAGGGCTCGCCCAGCCCGCGCTGAGCGCGCAGCTCAAACGGATGGAGCGCTCGCTCGGCGGTGCACTGTTCGTGCGCGGTCCGCACGGGGTGCGCCCCACCGAACTGGGGGAGCTGGTGCTGGAGCGGGCCCGGGTCCTGGTGCCCGCGGTGACCGAGCTCCAGGCGAGTGCGCGCAGATTCAGCCGCGAGCGGGCCGGCGGGCCGGGCGGTCCCGCCCGCTTCCGGCTCGGCGGCACCCATGGGCCGCTGCTCGGCGGGCTGGTGGACCGGCTGGCCGACGCCTACCCGAGCGCGTCGGTGACGACGTTCACCTCGTGGTCGGCCGTCGAGCTGGCGGGCCTGCTGACCGAGGGGCGGATCGACTACGCGCTCACGGGGGCGTGCGGCCAGAGTCCGCCGCCGTTCACCGCGGCGGGCGCGGACGTGGCCTGGCGCGAGGTGGCCGTCGACCCGGTGTTCGTCATGCTGCCCGAGGCGGATCCACTGGCGGTCCGCGACGAGGTGCCGCTCGCCGAGCTGGCCGGGGCGCGCTGGACGAACGTGCCCGGCGACGGCTGTTTCGCCGAGTGCTTCGCCGCCGCCTGCGCGCGCGCCGGGTTCACGCCGCAGGCGGTGTACGAGACGGACACCGCCTCCTGTGTGCACCTGGTGCAGGTGGGGCGGGCGGTGGGCCTGTGCAGGGCGACGTTCCCGCCGACACCGGGCCTGGTGACCCGTCCGCTGGCGGGAGCGCCGCTGCTGTGGCGGCACCTGCTCGGCTGGCATCCGGACGCGTCCGCCGCCGACGCGGCGGACGCCACGCTGGCGCACGCCCGCGCCGCGCACCGCGACGCCGCCGAGCTGAGCCCGAGCTACGCCCGCTGGCGCCGCGCCCGCCGCACCTCCGCGCTCCCGTGACGGCCCCCGGCCCGAACCGACTCCCTCTTTCCCGATCCCTCTGGCACCTCTGACCCCAGCCGTGCAGGGACCTGAGCCCAGCCGTGCAGAAGTGACGGAGCCGCTCCGTGCGGCACGTACGCGTCAGGCCCCTTCGACTCCGTACTGGACAGCGCTGGACATACCACGCACAGCACGGCAGCAAAGAAGTACCCATGCAGCTCTGGCACTTCGCGCTTGCCCGGGGCATGATCCTCTCTGACAACCCGGCGGGCTCGCCGCTCGGGAAGCCCGTGAGTGAAGAGAGTGGGGGCGTATGTCCCGTATCAAGCGCGTTCTGACCGTGACGGTCGGTGCTGCCGCCTGTGTCGCCCTGGCGCAGGCCCCGGCGAACGCCGTCGGGTCCTGGCACATCGCCGACGCGTCGAACGGTCGCGGAACCGGGGCGTTCAACAGCGGCGACAACAACAAGTTCCGGATCGCGGACACCAAGGCGGACGGCTACGGCATGGTGCTCCGCATCAAGTTCCCCGGCCGCTCCGAGATCACGACGTGCGACGACCGGAACGGCGCGAACAACGGGTTCGAGTACTGCAGGATCAGCAACATCCCGCACAACTCCGAGGTGCAGATCAAGGCCTGTGCCAAGGACTTCAGCGGCAAGCTCCCGGGGTGGATCGACTGCTCTTACTGGATCAAGGACTACACCAGCTGAGAAGCGGGAGGGCGAGTGGCGGTACCGCACGCGAGGGTTCCGCCACCCGCCCGCGCAACGCCCGGACCCTTCCGCGCCTGAGGGTTCTCAGCAGGCGGGGCGGCGGGGAAGTGGCCGGTCATCGGCAACCTGCCGTGGCCATAACGCCGTGGGAGGGGGGAGGTCGGGAGGTCCGGGACGGCCGGGAGCGGACCTACGGTGTCGCCACACGCCCCCCGGCCCCTGGGCCCACCCCGGGGGCATCCCCACCTCCGAGGAGAACTCCATGGCTCTGCCCGCGAGTTCCGGTCCCGTCCCCACCCCTCCCAGACCGAGTCCGGTACGCCGCCGGGCCGCCGCCGCGGCAGCGGCCACACTGGCGACCGCCGGCCTCGTGCTGGCCGGACTCACCGGCCCCGCCCAGGCCAGGCCCGCCGACGACGGCCCCGCCTCCGCCGCCCGCGCCGGGGCCGCCGCCTCCGATCCCGACCCCGACCTCGTCGAGGCGATGACCCGCGACCTCGGGCTGACCACCGCGCAGGCCGAGAAGCGGTTGGCCAACGAGGCCGACGCCGCCGACACCGTGGCCGCGCTGCGCACCGCGCTGGGTGACAGCTACGCCGGTGCGCACGTCAGCGGGGAGACCGCCGCGCGGCTGACCGTCGCCACGACCGACGCGAAGGAGCGCGCCCGCATCACCGAGGCGGGGGCCACCGCGCGTCTCGTCGACCGTGACCTGGGCGCGCTCGACCGCGTGCAGAAGGCGCTCGACCGTGCCGCGGGGCGTGCGGCCCCCGAGGGGGTGCGCGTGTGGTACGTCGACACCCGGCACAACGACGTCGTGGTCGAGGCGGCGGACCAGGACGCCGCACGGGCCTTCCTCGCGCGGGCGGGCGTGCGCGGGGACGCGGTGACGGTCCGGCACACCGACGCCGAGCCGCGCACGTTCGCGGACCTGCGCGGCGGTGACGCGTACTACATGAACGGCAGCGGCCGCTGCTCCATCGGCTTCTCCGTCACCCGGGGCGGTGGCCAGGCGGGCTTCGTGACGGCCGGCCACTGCGGCACGCCCGGCACGCCGACCTCCGGCTACAACCAGCAGGCGCAGGGCAGTTTCCAGGGCTCCACGTTCCCGGGCCGCGACTACGCCTGGGTGGCCACCAACGGCAACTGGACGCCGCGCCCGCTCGTCAACGGCTACGGCATGGGCGAGGTGACCGTGGCCGGTTCGACGCAGGCTCCGGTGGGCGCTTCCGTATGCCGCTCGGGGTCGACGACCGGCTGGCACTGCGGCACCGTCCAGCAGCACAACACCAGCGTGACGTACCCGCAGGGCACCGTCTCGGGCGTGACGCGGACGAACGTGTGCGCGGAGCCGGGCGATTCGGGCGGCTCGTTCATCTCCGGCGACCAGGCCCAGGGCACGACCTCGGGCGGCTCGGGGAACTGCACCAGCGGCGGTACGACGTTCTTCTTCCCCGTCAACCCGGCCCTCCAGGCCTACGGCCTCACTCTGGTCACCAGCGGTGGCGGCGGCCCGACCGACCCTCCGACGGACCCGCCGACCGAGGGAACCTGGGCGATCGGCACCCAGTACCAGGTAGGCGACCAGGTCACCTACAACGGTGCCACCTACCGCTGCGTCCAGGCGCACACCGCGCAGCCGGGCTGGAACCCGCTGGACGCGCCCTCCCTGTGGGCCCGCGCCTGACGGAGTGACCGGCCGCGGCGCTCCCCGGCTGACCGCCTCCCCGTTGTCTTCGTGGTCTCGCCGGAGAGCCGCCGGCCTCCGGGCCCGGCCCGGCGTTCGGCCCGGCCGTTGAGGCGCCTTCGCGTCTCGACGGCCGGGCCGACAGGGCTGACGGGGCCGATTCGTTGTTCTCGTCGATGCCGCGCGGTGCGGCGCGCGCGGCGGGGTCCCGCTGCCGCTCCGGCGCATGCCGTGGAGGCCGTCGCCCCGCGGGACGCTCAGCGTGCAAGCCGGCGGGCGATGCCCAGCGTGCCGAAGTCGACCGTGGCGCCTGTGCGGCGGGCGCGAACGAGGACGCCGGCGGTCCGGACGGTGATCATGGCCAGGACCATCAGGACGAACGCGGTGCCGTAGGTGGCGGCCGGGACGTGGTGCCGCGCGGAGAACGAGACCAGCGCGTGCGTGAACCAGTGGGTCGAGCCGTAGGCGAACAGCATGCGCAGGGCCATGGCGGCCGTCCACAGCGCGGCGTAGGGCCAGCCTGCGACGGTGACCAGGCGGGAGTCGGCCGGGTCGCGGCGGACCTCGATCAGGGCGAGCGAAGCGGCACCGAACACCAGCCCGAGCACGAGTCCGGCCGCCTCGATCAGGTGGGCCGTGTCTCCGGCCGGCACGTCCTTGAGGTACTTGAACCCCACGCCCGCGACGACCGCGACGGGCAGCAGCAGCCGCCTGGCGTCCGGACGCCGCGTACCGAGCTGAGTGGCGAGGATCGCGACGAACACGCCGGTGTAGAGCAGGTAATCGCTGAGGCTCATGGTGCTTCTCCAATGGATTGCGGGCTCGCAGCCCCTTTCGACCTCCACCAAGATGCATCCGTAGAGATTGATCTGTCAAGATGCATCTATTGAGATGCATACATGGAGATGTACTTTGGAGGCATGGAGATGAGCGACCTGTACCAACTCGGCCGCCGCCTGGCCGAGATCGCACTCGAAGGCATGGGCGCGCACGCGCTCAACCTCGCGCCCGGCGAGTTCCTGGTCCTCCAGGACCTCTTCCTGCATCGCCGCAGCACCGTCGGCGACATCGCCAAGCGCACAGGACTGGCACAGAGCCGCGTCTCCACCAGCGTGCGCACCCTGGCCGCCCGCGACTGGGTCACCACCGCGGCCGATCCCGCCGACGGCCGCAAAACCCTGGTCGACCTCACCGAGGCCATCCGCGCCGCCAGCGAGCAGCGCCGCGCCGCACACGCCGACAACGCGCTGACCACCGCGCTGGCCGGCGTCGACGACGAGGAACGAGACACCCTCCTGTCCGCACTCGCCCGCCTCCACCACCTCCTCGTCACCGACCACCCACCGCGCCGGTTCCCCCATACGGCGACACCCCCAACCGGCCAGTAGTCCCCCGAAGCGCCCTCGCCCGGTCGCGCCCCGCACGCGCACCCGCACGCGCCCTCGTCGAGTGGCGCGGCGCGCTGACGCCCGCGGCGGGACCCCGCTCCACCGTCGCCGTGCCCCCCGGCGGCAGAATTGAGCGGTGAACGGGAGACGACAGCTCGGGCGAGAGGGGCAGCGCGTGCCGGAGGACGCCGCACCCGGCGAGAGAGCGGACGCGAACGGAGGAACGGCGGCCGAGCGGGGCCGCGGTACGGGAGGGGCCCCGCGGCTCGCGGAGCCCGAGAGCGACGGCGAGGCGACCGAGAGCGCGCAGAACCCGGAGGGTGCAGAGGGCGCAGAAAGCTCCGAGGGGGACGTCGTCGCCAGGGTCCTGGGCCAGTGGCAGCGGGTGCTCCCGGATCTCGACACCGAGCCGATCGGCGTCATCGGGCGTCTGACCAGGTGCGCGGCGCTGCTGCGGCAGGCGTCCGACGCGCCGCTGGCGCACGAGGGGTTCTCACGCCCCGAGTTCGACATCCTCAGCGCCCTGCGCCGGGAGGATCGCGAGCTGAGCTTCGGCCGGCTCGCCAGGGAGACGTACGCCTCGGGCACGGCCGTCACCAAGCGGGTGCGCACACTGGAGGAGAAGGGCCTGGTCGTACGGCGTCCGGACGCCCGCGACCGGCGCGTGGCCCACCTGTCGCTCACCGACGGCGGCCGGCAGCTGGTGGACCGGATCATGCCCGAGCAGGTCGCCTACGAGCGGTCGCTGCTCGCGGGGCTCGGCGGCGAGCGGCGCGAGCAGCTCTCCGAGGTGCTGGGTGAGCTGCTGCAGCTGCTGGAGGGCCGGGAGGGGGCCCGCGAGGGCGGCTGAGGCGGAGCGGGGCGCGGGGCCGGGGCTCAGCGGGAGGCCGCGCCTCTCACCTGGAGGGTGTCCAGCAGCGTGCCGGTCGCCTCGGCGATCTGCTCGACGGCCAGGTCGAAGGCCGCCTGATTGTGCGCGGCGGGTGCCCGGAAGCCGGACACCTTGCGTACGTACTGGAGCGCGGCTGCCCGGACGTCCTCGTCGGTGACCGCTTCGGCGTAGGGGGGACGTAGCGTCCTGATGTTCCTGCACATACTGCCGACGGTACGTTCCGTCCGGCTGTTACTCGCCTGTTCGGGTGATGCGCGTTACGCTGAAAAAGTCGTGACGTGGGAATACGTCGCTCTGTTCCCGGAAGGGAGGGCGGGCCATGCAGACCACGACGGGACTGCTCGCCGAGCTGACCTCCGACCAGCGCGAGCGGGTGCGCTCCCTTGGCCACGAAGTGCACTTCGAAGCCGGAGAGCAGATCTTCGAAGAGGGCACCAGGGCCGACCGCTTCTGGATCCTGCACACCGGATCCGCGACACTCGCCATGCACATACCAGGACATCGGGACGTGGCCATCGACCATGTCCGCCACGGGGAGCTGCTCGGCTGGTCCTGGATGTTCCAGCCGTACGTGTGGTCGCTGGGCGCCCAGGCGGACAGCCCCGTACGCGCGCTGGAATTCGACGCGCAGTCGGTGCGGCTGCTGTGCGAGGAGGACAAGGACCTGGGCCTGGCGATGACGCGCTCCATCGCGGCGGTCATGGGCGACCGCCTCCAGCGCTCCCGATCCCGCCTGGTCGATCTCTTCGGCCCCTACGCCCCCAGAGACCGGGCCGCCGGGGCCATCTGAGCCCCGGCCCGGCGGGCGCGCCCCGGCTTTCCGGGGCTCACCCCGCCTCCTGGCCAGGCACGGGTACCGCGTCGGCCGCCGCCCCGCTCTCGGGCGCTCCGATGACCTCCCGGTCGCCCGACAGGGGGTGGTGGCCCGACAGCGCGCCGCGCCCGGCGCCTGCCGCGGCCGCGTCCTGGCCCACCTCCTCCGCCGCGGGGCTCGGTGCGAGACGCCCGGCCATCAGGGCCGCCAGCCCGTTCACCGAGGTCAGCTCGGGCTCTTGGGCGAGTCGCACGCCCATCCCCGTGTGCTCCCGCAGCTGGTCGGCGAGGCTCGGCAGGACGGCGCTGCCGCCGGTGAGGACCATGCCGCGGTCCGCCAGGTCGGCCACCAGGTCGGGCGGGCAGCGGTGCAGGACGGCGCGGATGGTGTCCAGCAGCCCGGTGAGCGGGGTCTGGATGGCGCTGCGCACCTCTTCGGGGTCGATGGTGACGGTGCGGGCCAGACCCGAGACCACGTCGCGGCCCTGGACCTCGATCGATCCGGTGTAGACGCCGTTGCCGACGCCGCCGCTGCCGAGCAGTGCCAGGTGCAGCGGGCGCACCTCCTGGCTGGGCAGCAGCAGCTCGTGCCGGTTGCGCAGGTACTGCACCACGGCGTGGTGGATGGTGTCCCCGCCCAGGCCCACCGTCCCCGCCGCGACGATCGCCCCCACGGAGACGACCGCCACCTGCGTCGTGGTCGTGCCGCACACCAGCACCATGGCCGCCTCGGGCTGGGCGACCGGCAGGCCCGCGCCGATCGCCGCCGCGATGGGCGCCTCCACCAGCTCGACACGGCGTGCGCCCACCCCGGTCAGGGTCTCCACGGCGGCGCGGCAGGCCAGCGGGTCGGCGTCGTGCGGGACGGTGGCCGCCGCGTGGGCCATCACCCTGCGCCGTCTGACCCGGCGCAGCCTCTCGCCGATGAAGGAGCGCACCATCCGGCGCGCCATGTCGATGTCGCGTACGGTGCCGCCGGCCACGGGCCGGACGACCCGGATGTGCTGCGGGGTGCGCCCGTCCATCCGCTCGGCCGCGTCGCCGACCGCGATCAGCGCGCCGGAGGAGGTGTTCACGGCGACGACCGAGGGCTGGTCGACGATCAGCCCCGTCCCCTTGGCGTAGACGCGGGTCCTGGCGGCGCCCAGGTCGACGGCGACGGAGCAGCGGGTCAGGGCCTCCAGGCTGGAGCAGCTCATGGCGCTCGTGTCCTTCCGGGATTCGTGCGGCGGTCGGCCGGCCGGCGTCGAGGAGGGGCCGCCCCGCGGGGGCGGGCCGTTCTCCCACCCTGTGCCGCCCCCTTCGCCGCCGCCCGCCGAGCGCGCCCGCCCGGGTGAGGACCGCTCCGGCGAGCGCGCCCGCGCCCGCCCCCGCGCCCGCCACCGCTCACGCGAGCGCGCCCACCTCGGCTCCACCGCCGCTCCGGCCGCCGGCGGAACCCCTGGCCGCTGCCCCGCCGTTCCCGACGGCCGCCCCCTCTCCGCCGTCGGCACCGGTCCCGTCGTCGGCACCGGCACCGTCGGTGCCGGACTCGCTGAACTGGGTGCGGTAGAGCTGTTCGTAGCGGCCGCCCGCGGCCAGCAGCTCCTCGTGGGTGCCCCGCTCGACCACCCGGCCCGCCTCCAGGACGAGGATCTGGTCGGCGGCCCGCACGGTGGACAGCCGGTGGGCGATGACCAGCGAGGTGCGGGAGGCCAGCGCCTCGCCGAGGGCTTCTTGGACGGCCGCCTCCGAGGTGGAGTCCAGGTGCGCCGTCGCCTCGTCGAGTACGACGACCTGGGGCCGGGCCAGCAGCAGCCGGGCGATCGTCAGGCACTGCCGTTCGCCGCCGGAGAGCCGGTAGCCGCGCTCGCCGACCAGGGTGTCCAGGCCGTCGGGCAGTGAGCCGATCAGCTCGTCCAGGCGGGCGCGGCGCAGCGCGGACCACAGTTCCTCGTCGGTGGCGTCGGGGCGGGGGAGCAGCAGGTTGGCGCGGATGGTGTCGTGGAAGAGGTGGCCGTCCTGGGTGACCATGCCGAGCGTGGCCCGCAGGGACGCGGCGCTCAGGTCGCGCACGTCCTTGCCTGCGAGCCGGACGGCGCCGCTGTCCACGTCGTAGAGGCGGGGGGCCAGGGAGGCGAGCGTGGACTTGCCCGCTCCCGAGGAGCCCACCAGGGCGATCATCTGTCCGGGTTCGGCCCGGAAGGAGATGCCGTGCAGCACCTCCTCGCCGCCCCGGGTGTCGAGGGTGGCGACCTCCTCCAGGGAGGCGAGGGAGACCTTGTCGGCGGACGGGTAGCTGAAGTGGACGTCGTCGAACTCGACGGAGGCCGGCTCCCCTGGCAGGTCCTCTGCGCCTTCCTTCTCTTCGATCAGCGGCTTGAGGTCGAGCACCTCGAACACGCGCTGGAAGCTGACGAGTGCGCTCATCACCTCCACGCGGGCGCTGGCCAGCGCGGTCAGCGGGGCGTACAGGCGGGTCAGCAGCAGGGCGAGGGAGACGACGGCGCCGGGGTCGAGGCTGCCGCGCAGCGCGTAGGTGCCGCCGAGCCCGTAGACGAGGGCGAGCGCGAGGGCCGCCACGAGGGTCAGCGCGGTGAAGAAGACCTCCTGCACCATGGCGGTGCGCACGCCGATGTCCCGTACGCGTCCCGCCCGCTGGGCGAACGCGGCCGACTCCTCCCCGGGCCGCCCGAACAGTTTGACGAGGGTGGCGCCGGGCGCGGAGAAGCGCTCGGTCATCTGGGTGCTCATCACCGCGTTGTGGTTGGCCCGCTCCCGCTCCAGCCGGGCGAGCCGCGCCCCCATCCGCCGGGCGGGCAGGACGAAGATCGGCAGCAGGGCGAGGGTGAGGAGGGTGATCTGCCAGGAGAGGTTGAGCATCACCACGAGGGTCAGCAGCAGGGTGACGAGGTTGCTGAAGACCTCGGAGAGGGTGGAGGAGAAGGCGCGCTGCGCTCCGATGACGTCGTTGTTGAGTCGGCTGACAAGAGCACCTGTACGAGTGCGGGTGAAGAAGGCCACCGGCATGCGCTGTACGTGGTCGTAGACGGCGGTACGCAGATCGAGGATGAGGCCTTCACCGATCCGCGCGGACAGCCAGCGGGTCAGAATGCCGACCCCCGCCTCCGCCAGGGCGATGGCCGCGATCAGCCCCGCGAGGACGAGCACGGTGGAGGTGCTCTCGTGCCGGTCGATGGCGTTCATCACCCGGCCGGCGAGCAGCGGTGTGGCGACGGTGACGACCGCGAGCACGCTGCTGAGAAGCAGGAAAGCTACCAGTTTACGGTGGTGGCGGTGTGCGAAGCGGACGATGCGGCGGACCGTCGCGGCGGAGAACGGGTGCTGGTCCTGGTGGGCGTGGCGCGAGTTGTAGAGCGCGTTCCACGCGGTCATCTCCATGCTCATGGGACGAAGCTAGGACTTGAAGTGAAGTTCAAGTCAAGGGTCTGACCCGCTGTGATGAGTTTGCGACCGCGTGTCGTGCACGTGCATCGGCACATGCATCGGTACGTGAACGCAGTTATGATCCCGGGGAGTTGGCAGTCGGCACTGACCTGCTGTTCAACCTGCACGGCCCACCGGACGAGTCCAGGAGACCCCAGTGCCTCACGCGTACAACGGCATGGCCGCCAAGGACCTCCAGGGGGTCGTGTGGCGGAAGAGCCGGTTCAGCAATTCGCAGGGAACGTGTGTGGAACTCGCGAAGCTGCCGGATGGCGACATCGCCATGCGCAACTCGCGTTTCCCCGAAGGCCCCGCGCTCGTCTACACGCCGGCGGAGGTCGAGGCGATGATCCTCGGCGTCAAGGCCGGGGAGTTCGACGATCTGTTGCGTCCATGACACTCCGGGCGCCCGCAGGGGTGCCGGCGCCCCCGTCCACCCGGAAGAGGGCCCACACGACCTTCCCGGCCAGTGGGCCCGGCAGCGGGTGCCATCCCCAGGTGTCGCTGAAGGAGTCGACCAGGCACAGTCCCCGGCCCGACTCCGCCGTGATGCCGAGCGCCTCGGCCTCCCCGTAGGGAGCCAAGGCGCTCGACGCGTCCCACGCGCCCTCGGCATCCACGACGCCCCCGTGTCCCCCGTTACCCCCGTATCCCCCGTTACCCCCGTGTTCGAGGATCCCGCCGGGCACTCCCTCCAGCCCGCCGAAACCCCCGTCTGCCGCCGCCCGTGCGGCCCGCACGGCCGACACGTCGGGCGGTTGGTCGCTGGGATCGCGTACGGCACAGACCAGTCGGGCGGACCAGCAGGTCAGATGGAGTCTCACCTGCTGGTCGCCCTCGTCCCCCGACGCCGCCCCGTGATCGGCGCCGGGGGTCAGGCCGTGCCGCATGGCATTGGTCACCAATTCGGAGACCACCAGCGCCACGTCATCGAACTCTTCGGACAGGCCCCAGCGCTGCAGCGTCCTGCGGGTGAAGTCCCGCGCGCCGGAGACGGATCGGTGGTGCGCGGGGAGCGCGCAGGAGACCGAACCGGAAACCGAGGCGGCATCCGGTGTGGGGAGCCCCTCCCATAAGGGCTCCAGCACCGTCGATCCTTCGGTCCCGTGCAACGGCCACTCCTGGCTGTCTGCGGCAGCGGCGATCCTGTACGGATCCCTGTCGGACGTGCTTCCCCGCTGGTGCGGGCGTCACGGCGCACCCGAAAGCCAACTCCTCGGCCGACGGGTCCACTTGTGCCTTCCCCATGGTTCCCAATGCTCACAGCAGATGCAAGGGCAGATGCACGTGCACGCGCTACTTTCCTTCGTGTGTAATCGGGTGCGCACCCAACGGAGCGCGGAGATGGCACACTTCCCCTCGAGCAGGGGTGGAGGGCTGATCGGAATGGCAACACAACCGGCACAGAGCAGCACCGCGGTACCGAAAGGGGCGGGCGGAGCCAGCGGTTCCATGGTGCGCCGCATCCTGCTCGGGTCCCAGCTGAGGCGATTGCGGGAGGCGCGCGGCATCACCCGCGAGGCCGCCGGCTACTCGATCCGGGCCTCCGAGTCGAAGATCAGCCGCATGGAGCTGGGCCGCGTCAGCTTCAAGGCCCGCGACGTGGAGGACCTCCTCACGCTCTACGGCGTCACCGACGACACCGAGCGCGAACCCCTGCTCTCGCTCGCCCGGGACTCCAGCATCGCGGGCTGGTGGCACAACTACAGCGACGTGCTGCCCGCCTGGTTCCAGACCTACGTGGGCCTGGAGGGAGCCGCCTCCCGCATCAGCACCTACGAGGTGCAGTTCGTCCACGGCCTCCTGCAGACCGACGCGTACGCGCACGCCGTCGTCAGCGCCGGGCACCGCACCCCCCTCGCCGACGACGAGGTCGCCCGCCGCGTCGCGCTCCGCCTGGAACGCCAGAAGCTGTTGCAGGGGGAGCACGCACCGCACCTGCTCTGCGTCCTCGACGAGGCCGCGCTGCGCCGCCCCTTCGGCAGCGCGGCCGTCATGGACGCCCAGCTGCTCCACCTCGCCGAGGTCTCCGAGGCGCCCAACATCTCCCTGTACGTCGTCCCGTTCGGGCTCGGCGGCCACGCCGCGGAGAGCGGCGCCTTCACGCTGCTGCGCTTCCCCGAGTCGGACCTCAACGACATCGTCTACCTCGAACAGCTGACCAGCGCGCTGTATCTGGACAAGCGTGACGAGGTGGCGCAGTACGATCAGGTGCTGCGACGACTGGTGGAAATCGGCCTTTCTCCCGAACACACCCGGGATCACCTTCACCGAATCCGCCAACTGCTGTGATCGGCCGGTACGATGACCAGCCAGCAGCATCTCCTTCAACCCCACGAAGGAATGGCATGTCCTACTTCACGGATCTGGCCCTCCAGTGCATAGACGGCCAGTGGCGTCCCGGCACGGGTTCCTGGGACATCATCGACTTCAACCCCTACAACGGGGAGAAGCTCGCCTCCATCACCGTCGCCACCCGCGACGAGGTGGACGAGGCGTACCGCGCCGCGGAACGGGCCCAACGTGAGTGGGCGGCCACCAACCCGTACGCGCGCAGACGCGTCTTCGAGCGGGCGATCCGGGTGATCGAGGAGCAGGAGAGCGCGATCACGGAGGCCATCGTCGCCGAGCTGGGCGGCACCCGGCTCAAGGCGGCCTTCGAGATCCACATGGTCAAGGAGTTCTTCCGCGAGGCGCTCCAGCTCGCGCTGACTCCGAGCGCCCAGATCCTGCCGTCCTCCGTGCAGGGCAAGGAGAACCGCGTCCACCGCGACCCGGTGGGAGTCGTCGGCATCATCTCGCCGTTCAACTACCCCTTCCTGCTGGCGGTCAAGTCGGCCGCGCCCGCGCTCGCGCTGGGCAACGCCGTCGTCCTCAAGCCCCACCAGTCCACGCCCATCTGCGGCGGCACCCTGGTGGCCAAGATCCTCCAGGACGCCGGACTGCCGCCGGGGCTGGTGAACGTCGTCATCACCGACAGCGCGGAGATCGGCGACACGCTCATCGAGCACCCGGTGCCCAAGGTCATCTCCTTCACCGGGTCCGACCGGGTGGGCCGCCACGTCTCCACCGTCGCGGGCCGCACCTTCAAACGCGTCATCCTGCAACTGGGCTCCAACAGCGGCCTGGTGGTGCTGGACGACGCCGATGTGGACTACGCCGTCGACGCCGCCGTCTACAGCCGCTTCGTCAACCAGGGCCAGCTGTGCATGGCGGCCAACCGGATCATCGTCGACCGGCGCCTGGAGCCTCGGTTCACGCCCAAGTTCGTCGAGCGCGTCCGCCGGCTCGTCGTCGGCGACCCGGCCGACCCCGCCACGCACATCGGCCCGCTCATCAACTCCCGGCAGGCCGAACGCGTGACCGCCATCGTCGAGCAGGCCCTCGCCGAGGGCGCCACCGCGCTGCTGCACGGTGCCGCCGACGGCAACCTCGTCTCGCCCAGCGTGCTCACCGACCTGCCGGTGGCCTCGCCGCTGCTGCACGAGGAGATCTTCGGCCCCGTCGCGCTGATCGTCCCGGTGGACGGCGACGAGGAGGCCGTGCACGTCGCCAACGACACCCCCTACGGGCTCGCGGGCGCCGTGCACAGCTCCGACATCGAGCGCGGGATCGCCGTGGCCCGGCGGATCGACGCGGGCATGGTCCACGTCAACGACTCCACGGTCGCCGACGAGCCCACCGTG
Organism: Streptomyces diacarni; assembly: GCF_003323715.1. Classification (GTDB taxonomy): domain Bacteria; phylum Actinomycetota; class Actinomycetes; order Streptomycetales; family Streptomycetaceae; genus Streptomyces; species Streptomyces diacarni. The sequence continues at coordinate 70,130 of NZ_QOIN01000042.1, read as the reverse complement.
CCCTACGGCGGCGAGAAGCTCTCCGGGCTCGGGCGCCTGAACGGCCCCCAGGTGGTGGAGGCGTTCACCACCACCCGCTGGCTGTCCATCCAGCGGGAACGCAGCGAGTTCCCGTTCTGACGCCGTACCCGCACCGCCCGTGCCCCCGCCGCTGTCGGGGGCACGGGCGGGTGGTCTTCGGGGCCGGGGCGATGCCCGGGTCCGACTGGTCCGCCTGGCGGTCCGCGGAGTACCCCCCGTGACCGGCAACTGGTCAAACTTGACCAGAGCGTGCGCGGAGACGAAGCACTCAACACGCAGGGGAAGCGATGTCGGCGATCCGGCTGCTGGTGCTGGGAGACGTGCGCCTGCGCGGACGGGCACACGGCTACCAGGTCCGAGCCGACCTGGAGTACTGGGGCGCGCACGAGTGGTCGAGCGCCAAGCCCGGCTCGCTCTACCACGCGCTCAAACAGCTGGCCAAGCAGGGACTGCTGCACGCGCACGACACCGCCCCCAGCACGGCGGGCGGCCCCCCGCGCACCGAGTACGAGATCACCGCGGCAGGTGAGGCGGAGTTCTTCCGCATGCTGCGGTACGCGCTGACCGCCACCCGCGAGAAACGGGAACTGCTGACCTCCGCCATCGGCTTCCTCGTCGACCTCCCGCGCGGCGAAGCCCTTGACCTGCTCGCACAGCGCGTGGCCGCGCTGGAGAGCCGGCGGGACGAGGTGAGGGCGAAGGGGAGCCCGGCCGGCGCGGGCACCGAGGAGCAGGGCCACATCGGGGAGATCATGAAGCTGCGGGTCCGCACCGCCGACAGCGACGCGGCCTGGGCGCGCGAGCTGATCGCCCGCCTGGAGGGGGGCGCCTTCGTCATGGCGGGCGAAGGCGCACGCGACCTCAGCGTCCTGTCCGACCGCCCGGCGTGGGAGCCTTCGGCGACCTCGACCCGGACAGGCACGCCGAAGAGGCCGAGCAGCGCGGGGTGACACGCCCGAGCGGCGGCAAGCGCGGCGCCGGACGGCGCCGTACACCAAGGACGGCTGGAAGGCCCTCACCCGCGAGCTGGTGATGCCATTCCTCCGTTGCGCCGCCCGGCTGCATTCAGCGGCCGGGTCTCGCACGTCACACCCCTCATCGGCGCTGACTGCCTTTTAATCCCCCTGAGCAGGGGGACCTTTGGGGGGAGGATCACGCTCCATGCTCCACTGTGAGGTAAGACGCTTCCGGCACGTGGAACCGGCATCGTTGGACACCGCGTCCGTGGTGTGGCACTGCTGGAAAGATGAGGCGTACCGCGCGTAAGGCGCAAGAAGGCAAGGAGCGGACAGAACGTGGTGGGGCAGCCCAAGGGAAACGGCGACGCCGCAGAGCAGGGCGGTGAGTCGGAGGACGCCAGGACGTCCTCCGACGAGTCGCGGAGCGCCTTCACCGCCCCCATGGGCGTGCCGCTTCCCCCCGTCCCCGAGGAGGAACACCCGACCTCCGAGTTCACCCTCCCCGAAGGGCTCAAGGCCTCCCCGCACTTCGAACACGGCAGCGCCTTCACGCCACCCGAGGGCGTTCCCGTCATCGGCCCCCTCGCCAAGCCGGGCTCGCCCTGGCAGGACCGCATGCGCTCCATGGTCCGCATGCCGCTGGCCGAGCGGCCCGTACCCGAGAAGCCCGCACGCACCGAGGAGACCGAGAGCGGACCGCCCCCGCCCCGCGTCCTCGACCTCACTCTGCGTATCGGTGAACTGCTGCTGGCCGGCGGTGAGGGCGCCGAGGACGTCGAAGCCGCCATGTTCGGCGTCGCCCACGCCTACGGGCTCGACCGCACCGAACCCACCGTCACCTTCACCCTGCTCTCCATCACCCACCAGCCCTCACTGGTCGACGACCCGGTGACGCTCAGCAGGACCGTGCGGCGGCGCGGCACCGACTACACGCGGCTCTCCTCCGTCTTCGGCCTCGTCGCCGACATCACCCAGGGTGACGTCTCCCTGGAGGAGGCCTACCGGCGCCTCGCCGAGATGCGGCGCAACAGGCACCCGTACACCAAGTGGGCGCTCAGCGTCGCCAGCGGCGCCCTCTCCGGCGCGGCGTCCCTGCTCGTCGGCGGCGACGCGCTGGTCTTCTTCCTCGCCGCGCTCGGCGCCGTCCTCGGCGACCGCCTCGCCTGGCTGTGCGCGGCCCGCGGACTGCCCGAGTTCTACCAGTTCGCGGCCGCCGCGATGCCGCCCGCCGGCATAGGGGTCGGCGTCGCGCTGCTCTCCCAGCACACCGACATGGACATCCAAGCCTCGGCCGTCATCACCGGTGGCCTCTTCGCGCTGATCCCCGGGCGGGCGCTCGTGGCGGCCGTCCAGGACGGGCTGACCGGCTTCTACATCACCGCCGCCGCACGCCTGCTGGAGGTCGTCTACCTGATCGTCGGCATCGTCTGCGGCGTGCTGATGATCCTCTACGTCGGCGACCGGCTGCACGCCCAGCTCACCCCGGACGTCGTCTACCACGCCGACCGGCCCGTCACCCAGCTGCTGGCCGCGATGCTGCTGACCCTGGCCTTCTGCATCCTGCTCCAGCAGGAGCGGCACACCATCGTGCTGGCCACGCTCAACGGGGGCGTCGCGTGGCTGATCTTCGGAGCGCTCTCCACGGCGGGGGTCAAGCCGGTGCCCGCCACCGTGATGGCCGCCGGGCTCGTCGGCCTCTTCGGCCAGCTGCTGTCCCGGTACCAGTTCGCGTCCTCACTGCCGTACATCACCGCGGCGATCGGGCCGCTGCTGCCCGGTAGCAACACCTACTTCGGGCTGCTGAACATCGCGCAGGAGGACGTCAACAAGGGGTTCGAACACCTGGCCACCGCGGGGGCGCTGGCGCTGGCCATCGCGATCGGGGTGAACCTCGGCGGGGAGCTCGCCAGGCTGTTCATCAAGACCCCCGGCCAGGAAACCCCCCTCCCCGGCCGCCGAGCCGCCAAACGCACCCGCGGCTTCTGAGCCCCCTCCCCACAGCCGCCGGTCCGTTTCTCACCCAAGAGAGAGCCCCTTCTCCCTACGGGGGCTCCTAGGGGGGGCGGAGCCCCCGTAGCGGGGGGCAGTTGGGGGGCGGAGCCGCCCCAACGCCTGGTCGGCGAGACCCCGGGGGCTTGGGGTGGGGGTCCCCCCGGACGGAGTCTGGGGGAGGAGCCCCCCAAACAGAGAGCAACCATTCGGGGGTGGGCGGCCCACAGGAAGAGGGAGAGCCATGGGGGGCCCGCCCCGGGGGAGCGGCAACAAAAAGAAAAAGCTCAGTGCCCCGCGGCAGCCAACCGCTTGATGGACGCCTCCACCTCGGACTCCGCCTCAGCCCGCCCGACCCAGTCCGCACCCTCGACGGACTTGCCGGGCTCCAGGTCCTTGTACACCTCGAAGAAGTGCTGGATCTCCAGCCGGTCGAACTCGCTGACGTGGTGGATGTCGCGCAGGTGCTCCATCCGCGGGTCGGAGGCGGGCACGCACAGCAGCTTGTCGTCGCCGCCGGCCTCGTCGGTCATGCGGAACATCCCGATGGCGCGGCACTTGATGATGCACCCGGGGAAGGTGGGCTCCTCCAGCAGGACGAGCGCGTCGAGCGGGTCGCCGTCCTCACCCAGGGTGCCGTCGACGAAGCCGTAGTCCGCGGGGTACACGGTCGAGGTGAACAGGTGGCGGTCCAGGCGGATGCGGCCCGTCTCGTGGTCGACCTCGTACTTGTTCCGCGAGCCCTTCGGGATCTCGATGGTGACGTCGAACTCCAAGGGAGGCTCCTTGTGTATAGATCATGATGAGATCAGCACTCGTGTGCCCTGGGGGCCGTCCCCCAGAAGAACTCCAGTCTGGTGATTAAGTGTCCCCCACGCACATGTGTGCTCGCGAAAGGGGCTGGTCGTGGTGCATGACGCCGTAGCGAAGGTGCGTGACACCGCGAACCGGGCATACCGTTCCGCCTCCCGGGTGGCCCGGCAGGTGCGTGGTCGTGCCAGGGCCGGCGCGCGAGCGGCCCGGCGTCGCTGGCGGGCCGCCGCCCCGCAGCAGCGCCAGACCGTTCGGCTGGCCACCGCCTCCGCCGCGCTGGGACTCGTGGTCGCGCTGGTGGCGGTGTCCGCCGCGGGGCCGTGGGACTCGGGTCAGCGTACGGCCGAGCGGGTGTGGGCGGCCCGGCAAGGGGCGGGAAGTGGCGGGGACCACACGCCCGGCGGGGGCACGGCTGTGCTCACGGCGCCGCAGGTGCTGGCCGCGGCAGGGCCGACGGTGCGCCGGGACGGGGGAGAGGGCGGGCCGCAGAACGGTTCGGCCGGTACCCGCCCCGAGCAGGTGCCGCCGCCCACGGTCTCGGCGCTCGCCGACACGCTCGAACCGCTGATCGAGGACGGGGCGCTCGGCTCGGTCCGCCACGCGTCGGTGGTGGACGCCGTCACCGGGCGGCAGCTGTTCTCGAAAGGCGCCCGTGAGGTCTCGGCGCCCGCCTCCACGATCAAGCTGGCGACGGCCGTCGCCGCGCTGAAGGCGCGCGGGGACACCTACCGCCTCGCCACCAGAGCGGTGGGCTCGGGCGACCGCGTCACCCTGGTCGGCGGCGGCGATCCCACGCTGACCGAGGGCCAGGTGAAGAGGCTGGCCGAGAAGGCGGCCCGTGCCCTGGAGAAGAAGGGCGTCGAGGAGGTGCGGATCGGCTACGACACCTCGCTCTACGAGGGGCCCGAGCAGCACCCCATCGGGCCCAACGAGAACATCGCCCGGGTCACCGCCTTGATGGTGGAGGAGGGCAGGAGCGACGGCAGCGACCACGGCCCCGCGCCCCGGGCCGCCCATCCGGCGGGGGCGGCCGCAGCGCTGTTCGCCGACCGCCTGCGGGAGGCGGGCGTCACCGTCGAGGGCGAGCCGGAGGAGCGCACGGCGGCCGAGGACGCACGCACGCTCGCCGTGCACACATCGCAGCCGCTGAGCGCGCTGGTCGAGCGGATGCTCACCAACAGCGACAACGACATCGCCGAGGCCCTCGCCCGCCAGACGGCACTGGCCGAGGGCGCCGACGCGAGCTTCGCGGGGGCGGGCCGCGCGGTCGAGGGGATCCTCGAACGGTTCGGCCTGCCCGTCGAGGGCGCCCGCTTCGAGGACGGCAGCGGCCTCGACCGCGGCGACCGGATCTCGCCCGCGCTGCTGACGAGGCTGCTCACTCTGGCGGCCGACCCGCACCGTCCGGACCTGCGCACCGTACTGACGGGGCTGCCCGTCGCGGGGTTCACCGGCACGCTGGACGACCGCTACGGGGGCGAGCGGGGCGCGCCGGGCGCGGGCCTCGTACGGGCGAAGACCGGCACGCTGACCGGGGTGAACACGCTGGCAGGCACGGTGGTGGACGCGGACGGGCGGATGCTGGCCTTCGCCTTCATGACCAGCGGCGCCCCGGGCGCCGACGCGGCTCAGAAGTCGCTCGACCGCATCGCCTCGACGCTCGCCAACTGCGGCTGCCGCGACTCGCCGTCCGCGAGCTGAGCCGGCCGCACCCCGGAGCGCGACCGGCCGCCCCCGTGCCGCCGCCGGCCCGCACCTGGTACCACCGCCGGGGCGGCGGGTACCCCGCTGCCGAGCGGCGGGTACCCCGCGAAGAGGCGGCCCGCTCGGCCGGGAATCCCCGGGAGACCGGGCCCGCGCCCTTAGGGGACGCCTGGTCCTCCGGTCGGCTCCCGGACGGGGCGCACGGCACGTACGGTGAAGGAATGACGAGCCTCGGTGGTGTGGAGATGGTCGACTGGAATCTCGCGGTCTCGACCGCGACCCGGCTCGGGCGACCGGGCCCTGAGGTGAGCCGGGAGGAGGCGCGCGGCATCGTCGCGGAGCTGCGGCGGCACGCCGAGGCCTCCGAGGAGCACGTGCGCGGCTTCACCCGGTTGAGTCCCGCCGGTGAGCACGCGGACACCCCCGTCCTGGTGGTGGACCGGGCCGGCTGGGTGAAGGCCAACGTCGCGGGCTTCCGCGAGCTGCTCTCCCCGCTGCTGACGAAGGTGCGGGAGCGCCGTGCCGGGATGCCGGGCGGCACCGTGCTGGGCGCCGTCGGCGGCAAGGTCACCGGCGTCGAGGTGGGGATGCTGCTGTCGTTCCTCTCCTCCCGGGTGCTGGGGCAGTACGAGACGTTCGCGCCCGCGGGCCGTGACCTGCCGGGCGGTGCCGATGGCGGTGGCCGCCTGCTGCTGGTGGCGCCGAACATCGTGAGCGTCGAGCGGGAGCTGAAGGTGGACCCGCACGACTTCCGGCTGTGGGTGTGCCTGCACGAGGAGACGCACCGTACGCAGTTCACGGCCGTGCCGTGGCTCCGTGACCATCTGCGGATGGAGATCCAGGCGTTTCTGGAGCAGACCGATATCGACCCCACCACGCTGGTGGAGCGGATCAGGGAGGCCGCGCAGGCGCTGAGCGGCGGCAAGCCGGGTGAGGGCGAGCCGGGGTCCGAGTCCGGCGCGGAGGAGAAGCCCAGCCTCGTCGAGCTGGTGCAGACCCCGGCCCAGCGCGAGGTCCTCGGCCGGCTGACGGCCGTGATGTCGCTGCTGGAGGGGCACGCCGACTACGTGATGGACGGGGTGGGGCCGCAGGTCGTCCCGTCGGTCACCGAGATCCGGGAGAAGTTCCAAAAGCGCCGTGCGACCGGTGCGAGCCGCCTCGATCTGGCGCTGCGCAAGCTGCTGGGCCTGGACGCGAAGCTGCGCCAGTACCGGGACGGGGAACGGTTCGTGCGCGCCGTGGTGGACGAGGTGGGCATGGAGGGGTTCAACCGGGTGTGGACCTCCCCGAACACCCTGCCGACGAAGGCGGAGATCGCCGAGCCCGCCGAGTGGATCGCGCGGGTGCACCGCAAGGCCGAGTGAGGGCTGAGTGAGGGCCGGGCGAGGCGCCGGGGGGCGCTTCGGACGCTGTTCCAATCACTCTTCCGAGGGACCGTGTGGGCGGGGCACGCGTGCGATGCTCGGGTAACCCGGTTCGTCTCTGTCACCATCAGCATACTCAGCGTGATAAGAGTCGGCCTTCAACTCCCCCCAAGCGCCCCGAGTACCGCGGAGCCCCCACCCGCGGTGTAGGCGCAGATCCTTGACGAGGAAGTGAATCGGACATGGGTCCCCACCCCGCGGTCGCCGCGATACGCCTGGCGGTACGCCGCACACTCCACGACGTGCTCAGCGTCCCCGGCCCGCAGGCCGGGCAGGTGGCCGCCGCGGGCGGCGCCGCCCCCGCCGCAGGCCCCGCGGCGACGGCCCCCACCGCAGCGGTCCCCGCGGCCTCGGCCCCGACGGCCCCCACACCCCGCGCCGCCGCCCCCGCCGAGCCGCTGCCGCCGCTCGTCCTGGTGGCCTGCTCCGGCGGCGCCGACTCGATGGCGCTCGCGTCGGCGCTCGCCTTCGAGGCCCCCCGCCTCGGCGTGCGTGCGGGAGGCGTCACGGTCGACCACGGCCTCCAGGCCGGCTCCGCCGAGCGCGCCGAGGACGTCGCGGGCCGCCTCACCGACCTCGGCCTGGCCCCCGTCGAGTCGGTCGCCGTGCGGATCGCACGTACCAGCACCGGGCCCGAGGCGGCCGCGCGCGAGGCCCGCTACGCCGCGCTCGACGAGGTCGCCGAGCGGCACGGCGCGGCCGCCGTCCTGCTGGGGCACACGCGCGACGACCAGGCCGAGACGGTGCTGCTCGGCCTGGCGCGCGGCTCCGGCACCCGCTCGCTGTCCGGCATGGCCGCGGTCTCCGGGCCGCAGGGCCGCTACCGGCGCCCGTTCTTGGGTGTGGACCGCCAGACCACCCGCAAGGCGTGCATGGTCCAGTCGCTCCCGGTCTGGGACGACCCGCACAACGCGGACCCCGCCTACACCCGCTCCCGGGTGCGCCACGAGGCGCTGCCCGCGCTGGAGAAGGCGCTCGGCAAGGGCGTGATCGAGGCGCTGGCGCGCACGGCCCAGCTCTCCCGTGACGACGCCGACGCGCTGGACGCCTGGACGGACGACGCCGAGCGGGCGGTCCTGCGCACACCGCAGCAGGCCGCCTCGCCCGAGGACACCGGCGACGCGGCGCCCGTGGGCCGCTTCGAGGACACCTGCCAGGCGGCGCCCGTGCCCCGCGCCGAGGACGTGCCGGGAGCGGCGCCGGGGCCCCGTGCCGAGGCGGACCCGGTGGCGGTGTGCGGGCCGCAGGCCGGCTCCGACGCGGCGGCGGGCGCGGTGGTGCGGTCCGTGACCGCGCAGCCGGGCGACCCCGTCGCCGGATCGGACGTACGCGTGGAACTGGATGTCGCGCGGCTGTTCGCGCTGCCGCCCGCGGTGCGCCGCCGGGTGCTGCGCCGGGCGGCCATCGAGGCGGGCTCGCCCCCCGGCTCCCTCTTCGCCCGGCACATCGAGGAGATGGACCGGCTGTTGACCGCCTGGCGCGGCCAGCGGGCGCTGAACCTCCCCGGGCGTGTGGAGGTCGCACGGCAGGGTGGCAGACTGGTCATTCGGCACGGCTCACCGAACTGACCGGCGTCCCGGCACCCACCCGGGTCGACCGTCCGGTCTCCCGGCGGGTCGGGACCTTGGCGGACTCGACGAGCGAGAGCGGCACGGGTGGACGAGAAAGACATGGGCACGGACCTGGAGTCGGTGCTGGTCAGCAAGGAAGAGATCGACGCGAAGCTGGCCGAGCTGGCCGCACGGATCGACGCGGAGTACGCGGGCAAGGACCTGCTGCTGGTCGGGGTGCTCAAGGGCGCGGTCATGGTGATGGCGGACCTGGCGCGGACGCTGTCCACCCCGGCGACGATGGACTGGATGGCGGTCTCCTCCTACGGAGCCGGAACCCAGTCCTCGGGGGTGGTCCGCATCCTCAAGGACCTGGACACCGACATCAAGGGCAGGCACGTCCTGATCGTCGAGGACATCATCGACTCGGGCCTGACGCTGTCGTGGCTGCTGTCGAACCTCGGCTCGCGCGAGCCCGCCTCGCTCAACGTGTGCACGCTGCTGCGCAAGCCGGACGCGGCCAAGGTGGCGATCGACGTGAAGTGGGTGGGGTTCGACATCCCCAACGAGTTCGTCGTCGGCTACGGGCTGGACTACGCGGAGAAGTACCGCAACCTCCCCTTCGTCGGCACGCTCGCCCCGCACGTCTACGGCGGCTGACGCAGTTCGTGCAGATGTTCGGCTCGTACAGGCTTTCGGCTCGCGAATCCCCGGCGCTCCGCACGGGATTCCGGACCGGGAACACAGGGACGGTTCCCCTCGTTGGACGTGCGGAGGACGGTGTGGTTGACCGTCCTCGGCGGCGCCGGGTGACAATGCTGGGGTACCGTCCGAAGGTCAGGCTTTTCAACTCACTGTGGCAGGAGGGACGGGGCGCACGCGCTCCGTATGGATGGACGTGAAGCGATACTTCCGCGGGCCGGTCATGTGGATCGTGCTGGCCGTCCTTGCCGTGGTCGTGTTGATGCAGGTCGTCGGCTCGTCCGGCGGCTTCAAGACGGTGGACACCGGCCAGGTCGTACAGGCGATCCGACAGGACAAGGTGAAGTCCGCCGAGCTCACCACGGGCGACGAACAGATCGTCAAGCTGGAGCTCAAGGACGGCGCCAAGGTCGAGGACAGCGACAAGATCAAGGCGAGCTACATCGACGACCAGGGCGTCGACATCGCCAAGGAGCTTCAGCAGAAGTACGACCAGAAGGAGATCCCGAAGGGATACACGGTCGCACCGCAGAAGCAGAACCCGTTCGTCGGGATGCTGATCTCCTTCCTGCCGTTCGTGCTGATCATCGTCATCTTCCTGTTCTTGATGAACCAGATGCAGGGCGGCGGCTCCCGAGTGATGAACTTCGGGAAGTCCAAGGCCAAGCTCATCACCAAGGACACCCCGAAGACGACGTTCACCGACGTGGCAGGTTCGGACGAGGCCGTCGAGGAGCTCCAGGAGATCAAGGAGTTCCTGCAGGAGCCGGCCAAGTTCCAGGCGGTCGGTGCCAAGATTCCCAAGGGCGTGCTGCTCTACGGTCCTCCGGGTACGGGTAAGACACTGCTGGCCCGCGCCGTCGCGGGCGAGGCCGGCGTGCCCTTCTACTCGATCTCCGGCTCCGACTTCGTCGAGATGTTCGTCGGCGTCGGCGCCTCCCGGGTGCGCGACCTGTTCGAGCAGGCCAAGGCCAACGCGCCGGCCATCGTCTTCGTCGACGAGATCGACGCCGTCGGCCGCCACCGCGGCGCCGGCATGGGCGGCGGCCACGACGAGCGCGAGCAGACGCTCAACCAGCTGCTGGTCGAGATGGACGGCTTCGACGTGAAGGGCGGCGTCATCCTGATCGCCGCCACGAACCGGCCCGACATCCTGGACCCGGCGCTGCTGCGCCCGGGCCGCTTCGACCGGCAGATCGCCGTCGACAGGCCGGACATGCAGGGCCGCCTGGAGATCCTCCAGGTCCACCAGAAGGGCAAGCCGATGGCGCCCGACGTGGACCTGAGCGCGGTCGCCCGGCGCACCCCCGGCTTCACCGGCGCCGACCTGAGCAACGTCCTCAACGAGGCCGCGCTGCTCACGGCCCGTGGTGACCAGAAACTGATCGACAACAAGTTCCTGGACGAGGCGATCGACCGCGTCGTGGCGGGTCCGCAGAAGCGGACCAGGATCATGAGCGACAAGGAGAAGAAGATCACCGCGTACCACGAGGGCGGACACGCCCTGGTCGCGGCGGCCTCACCGAACTCCGATCCCGTTCACAAGATCACCATTCTGTCCAGAGGCCGGGCCCTGGGCTACACGATGGTGCTCCCCGACGAGGACAAGTACTCCACCACGCGGAACGAGATGCTCGACCAGCTCGCCTACATGATGGGCGGCCGCGCGGCCGAGGAGCTCGTCTTCCACGACCCGACCACGGGCGCGGCCAACGACATCGAGAAGGCCACGACCACGGCCCGGGCGATGGTCACCCAGTACGGCATGACCGAGCGGCTGGGCGCCATCAAGTTCGGCTCCGACCAGTCCGAGCCCTTCCTGGGCAAGGAGATGGGCCACCAGCGCGACTACTCCGAGGAGGTCGCCGGGCTGGTGGACGAGGAGGTCAAGAAGCTGATCGAGACGGCGCACAACGAAGCCTGGGAAATCCTGGTGGAGAACCGCGACGTCCTCGACAACCTCGTCCTGGCCCTGCTGGAGAAGGAGACGCTGAACAAGGAGGAGATCGCCGAGGTCTTCGCCCCTGTCGTCAAGCGTCCCGGGCGCCCCGCGTGGACCGGTTCCTCGCGCCGCACCCCCTCCACCCGGCCTCCGGTCTCCGCCCCGCCCGCCGCCCTGACGGGCGGTAGCAACGGCACCAACCTCGGCAAGGAGATCGGTCCCCGCGACTCGGACGCCATCGTCGAGCCCGTGGACCCGGACAACGGATAATCCCAGGTCGGCGGGGTAGCCCCGCGCCCGGGAGACCACCGGCGGAATGACAGCCGCGCCCCTCGCGTTAACGTCGAGGGGCGCGGCTTTCCGCTGTGTGCACGCAAGGGCTGAGGTAGAGCCCCCTGCGCGAGTGAAGGAACGAGGGACCACATGACCGACCCGGTGACCCTGGACGGGGCCAGCCCGATAGGCGAGTTCGACGAGAAGCGCGCCGAGAACGCCGTACGCGAGCTCCTCATCGCGGTCGGTGAGGACCCCGACCGCGAGGGGCTGCTGGAGACCCCGGCGCGGGTGGCGCGGGCGTACCGCGAGATGTTCGCGGGGCTGCGCCAGCGCCCCGAGGACGTGCTGACGACGACGTTCGACCTGGGCCACGACGAGCTCGTCCTGGTCAAGGACATCGAGGTCGTCAGCCAGTGCGAGCACCACCTGCTGCCGTTCCACGGCGTGGCGCACGTGGGCTACATCCCCGCCGCCAGCGGCAAGATCACCGGCCTGTCGAAGCTGGCCAGGCTGGTCGACGTGTTCGCCCGCCGTCCGCAGGTGCAGGAGCGGCTGACCACCCAGATCGCCGACTCGCTGATGCGGATACTGGAGCCGCGCGGGGTGATCGTCGTCATCGAGTGCGAGCACATGTGCATGTCGGTGCGCGGGGTGCGCAAGCCGGGGGCCAAGACGACGACGTCGGCGGTCCGCGGGCAGCTCCGCGACGCCACCACTCGCGCCGAGGCCATGAGCCTGATCCTGGCCAAGTAGCCGCCGGCTCGGGACGTAGGGGCCGGCTCGTGACGCGGCCGCCGGCTGCTCGACGAGGGCCGCGGAGCGCTCCGGGCCCGCACAGCGCCCGGCGGGGGCGCTGTGCGGAGTGCCCGGCGGGCCGCTACGCGCGGGCCGTCGGCGGGCGGTGGTCCTCGTCGTCGTCGGGAAGGCGGCAGACGCGTTCGAGGTAGACGGCGGCCGCTATCACGGCGATGCCCGCGACGACGGAGAGTCCCGCGTAGAGGGACTGGGTCGCACGGGCCGGCACGTCGGCGCGCTCGGTGATCAGGAACAGCCCCGCACCGCCGTACATGCCGGACACCAGTGCCGCGACCAGGGCGCTCGCCTGGCCGAAGAGGGCGGCGCGGGCGGGCATCATCGGATCCACGCCCTCGGCGTCCGGCTCCCGCTCGCGCTGCGCCTTCAGCCTGGAGCGCAGCGAGAGCGCGGTGGCCAGCAGGACCGCCGCGATGGCGCCGAGCACGATGGGGGCGGCGACGGGGACGCCCGGCAGCGTGCCCAGCGAGTCCCAGAGCCTCGCCGCGCCCCACGAGAGCACCCCGGCGACGGCGAAGAGCGCCGCCAGGGTGCGGACTCGGAGTTGGTTCATCGGTCTTCCACCTCGCGCAGGTGCGGTGTCGTCCTCGGCACGGGCACCAACGCTCAGGAGGGCAGGACGAGTTCCAGGTCGGGACGGGCGGTGATGCCCTCCCGGCCGAGGGAGGCGAGCAGGGCCTCGATCGCGCCGTGGCCCGGAACCTCCGCCGCCGGGTCGATGTCGTGCCAGGGCACGAGGACGAACGCGCGCTCGTGGGCCCGCGGGTGGGGCAGGGTGAGCTGCGGGTCGTTGGAGACGATGCCCTGGTAGGCGACGATGTCCACATCGATGGGCCGCGGGCCCCAGCGCTCGTCGCGGGTGCGTTCCAGCGCCTCCTCGATGGCGTGCCCGCGCTCCAGGAGCGAGGAGGGCGGCAGGGTGGTCCGTACGACGACGATCGCGTTGAAGTAGCTGGGCTGGCTGTCGGTCTCGACGCCCCACGGTTCGGTCTCGTAGACCGGGGAGACGGCCTTGACCTTCAGCCCGGGGGTGTCCGCGAGCGCGTCGACGGCGCTCTGCAGGGACTCCAGCCGGTTGCCGAGGTTGCTGCCCAGCGACAGGACCGCGGTGTTGGGATTGTGCAGGGTCGTGTCGGCCGCATCCACCTGCTGCACCACCGAGGCGGGCACCGGCTGTACGGTCGGGTCACTGTTCGGCGTCATGCGCGGCTCCGCTTGATAGTGATGGTCACGTCTTCGAAGGGGACGGTGATCGGCGCCTCCGGCTTGTGGACGACCACCTCGACCTCCTGGACGGCGTCGTGCCGCAGGCAGGTGTCGGCGATCCGCTGGGCGAGCGTCTCGATCAGGTCGACGGGTTCGCCCGCGAGCACCGCGACGACCTCCTCGGCGACGACGCCGTAGTGGACCGTACGGGACAGGTCGTCTCCCGTCGCGGCCGGGCGCGTGTCGAGGCCCATGTCGAGGTCCACGACGAAGGTCTGCCCCCGCTCGCGCTCCTCGCTGAACACGCCGTGATGCCCACGCGCCGTGAGGCCGCGCAGTGCGACGCGATCCACGCGCATCACTCCCGTCGGTCGTACGAGTCCGGTACCGGCCTACCGCGGCACCGGATCGAATCTACCCGCGTACTCGGCGGCTCGCGGCGCCGCCTACCCCACAGCGTCACAGCCCACGCGCGCATTCCCGGCCGACCATCCCCGCACAGGAGGTGACGGCCGCCGACGAGGGCGGCTCAGAGCTCGATGTCGCCCTGGCCGAGGTCTGTCTCGTCCTCGCCGGGGCCGTCCTCGTCCTGCTCGACGAGGACGGGCGAGCCGTGGTGGGACCACAGCCTCCACTCCCCGCCCTCGGTACGGCGGAAGACGTTGGTGGCCACCACGAGTCCGCCCACCAGGGGGCCGGCCGAACCGTCCTGTTCGGCGGGGCCGCCGGAGAGGATGTTCTCCGTGCAGCTCACCAGGGCGGTGTCGCCGAGCACGGAGATCTCGGTGTCCGTCAGGAAGAACTGCACGTAGTCGGTGTTCGCCATGATCAGGGCGTAGGAGCGCAGCACCTCGCCGCGCCCGGTGAGCACCGGCCAGCCGGGGTGGACGACGCGGACCCCGTGTTCGCCTTCGCCGCCTTCCGGGTCCGCGGGGTCGTCGGCGCCCTCGCCGAGCCACATGCCCGACAGCGCCTCGAGATCGCCGCGCTCGATCGCGTCGTAGAGCGCGGTGTTGGCGGCGTCGACCGCCTCGATGTCGGTGTCGGTGCCGCTCACCGCTGTGCCTCCGCGGAGTCCGGGTCCTCCGGGGTCTTCCCCTGCCGTCCCAGGGTGTCCGGAAGCGCGTCGGCGGCCGACTCGACGGCGCGCGCGACGCGCACGGCGTCGGCACTGGCGCGCACCTCGTGGACCCGTACCGCCCACGCCCCCTCGCGCGAGGCGAGCGCCGAGACGGCGGCCGTGGCGGCGTCGCGTTCCCTGGCGGGCGGCGGCGCCGTGGCCTTGTCATCGGCCAGCACCCGGCCCAGGAAGCGCTTCCTGGAGGCGGCGACGAGCAGCGGCCGGTCCAGTTCGGCCCGCATCCTGGCCAGCGCCGCGACGAGGGCGAGGTCGTGCTCGGCGCGCTTGGCGAAGCCCAGGCCCGGATCGAGCAGGACGCGGGCCGGGTCGATGCCGCCGTCCACGGCGCGGTGTATCGAGCCCGCGAGCTCGCTGATGACCTCGCCGACCACGTCGGTGTAGACGGCGCGGTTGTTCATGTCGATGCTCTGGCCGCGCCAGTGCATCACCACGAACGGCACACCGGCCTCGGCGACGACGGGCACCATGGCGGGATCGGCGAGACCGCCGCTGACGTCGTTGACGAGGACGGCGCCCGCCTCCAGCGCCCGTGCCGCCACGGAGGCGCGCATCGTGTCGACGCTGACGACGACGCCCTCACCGGCCAGCCCGCGCACGACGGGCAGCACCCGGCGCAGCTCCTCGTCCTCGCTCACGCGTGCGGCTCCGGGGCGAGTGGACTCACCGCCGACGTCGACGAGGTCGGCGCCCTGGGCCACCAGGTCGAGTCCGTGCTTGACCGCCGTCCCGGTGTCGAACCAGCGCCCCCCGTCCGAGAACGAATCGGGGGTCACGTTGACCACACCCATCACCGCGCAGCGGTCCCAGTCGGGGAGGCCGTCCACGCGGCCCCGCGTTCTCGCACCCATGTGCCCAGGGTAGGCGTCCGCAGGACACCCGGCGGCCCCAGGCCCGCGCGGAGGCGCCGGGAGGCCGGTCACTCGCCCGGTGGCGGGACCTGTGCGGTCAGCCAGCGCTCCGGGGCGGCCGTACGGCGGCCGGTGCGGGAGCGCTCCGCCTGGGCGCCCAGCAGGGCGTGGGCCTCCTCGACGTCGCGCAGTCCGGCGCGGGTGGCGCCGCCCGCACCGTGGTCCAGCGAGACGTCCGCGACCCGCTGCCGGCGCTGCCAGGGACCCTGTTCGAGGCGGACGCTCTGCACCTTGGCGTGCGGCACGAGGGTCGTGCGGCGCTTGAGGAGGCCCTGCCGGGTGACGAACACCTCGCCGGTCACCCCGCACCCGTAGCCGCGCCGCACCACCGGGGCGCACCAGCGGGCCCGCCGGGGCACGGGCGTGATCGCGGCGGTGGCGGCGTCCAGGTCGACACCGGGCAGCACCCGGGCGAGGACCGCGGCGGCCTGCGGCCACGGGGCGACGGGAAGGAGCAGGCCGCCGCTGTCGTCCTTGACGGGATTGCCCGCGCCCGCGACCGCCAGCTCGACCCGCGTCCAGCCGCGCCGCCGCCACAGCAGCGGTTCGACGAGGTGGACGGCCTGGACCCGGCCGGGCGGCACGGTCGCGTGCCGGCGGTCCAGCAGCCCGGAGTCGAGGCGGAGGCCGTCGGGCGACTCGGCGACGGTCCAGTCGAACTCGCGGATCACCCGCCCGGCGCCGCTGGCCCACACCCCGCCGGCCAGCGGAAACGCCGTCGCCAGCGCGGGCCACACGCTGTCGGAGGCCAGATAGACCAGCGGCGGCGCGACGAGCAGCGCGAGCAGCGTCCCCCACCCGGCGCCCAGCAGCGCCACGCTCAGCACCAGCGTGCGCAGCGGCACGCGCAGCAGCTCGCGGGAGGGCGCCTCGCCCGCCTCGGCTGCCACCTCGGGCGCGATCCCGGCCGCGCGGGCCAGCAGCTCGGCGCGCAGCGCGACCGCCTCCCGCTCGCCGAGAAACGCCAGCTCGTCCTTGGAGTCGGTGCCCACGACGTCCAGCTTCAGCTTGGCCACCCCCGCCACCCGGGCCGGCAGCGGCCGGGCGACGTCGACGGCCTGCACGCGGTCGAGCCGGATGTGCGCGGTACGGCGGAAGAGCAGTCCTGTGTGGATGCGCAGCTCGGTGTCCGTGACCAGGTAGCTGGTGCACCACCACGTCAGGAAGCCGTACGCGGCGGCCGCCGGCAGCAGCACCAGCAGGCCGAGGGTCGCCCAGCCGACCGTCAGGTGCGTGGACCACTCGCGGGCCTGCTCCGCGTCGTGCGCCACGAACGCCAGCAGCGCGGCGAGCGGCGCCCAGGCCCGCCGCCAGGGCGTGACGGGATGCAGCGGCCTCCCCTCCGGGCGCCGCGGCAGCCACCGCGGCTCGGGCTTGCGGCCGTCGCCCTGGGACTTCGGTGTGGCGCCGTCGCCCCGCTGCTCGGGCCCGCGCGGCCCGGCCGGGCCCGTCACAGCCCCGCCGAACGGGCCTCGCCCAGCTCCGTGAGCCGGTCGCGCAGCCGTGCGGCCTCCGCCGGGGCCAACCCGGGAATGGTGGCGTCCGTCGTCGCCGCGGCGGTGTGCAGCTGGAGCCGGGAGAGCCCGTAGCGGCGCTCCAGCGGTCCTGACGTCACCTCGACGAGCTGCATCCGCCCATAGGGCACCACCGTCGTCTCCCGCCACAGCACGCCGTGCGAGATGAGCAGGTCGTCGGCGCGCTCCGCGTACCGCCACGAGCGCCAGTTGCGGCGCAGCGCGCCCCACCCCCAGGCCGCCACCGCGAGCGGCAGCAGCGCGCACGACGCCCACACCGCGCCGAGCGTCAGGGCGAGCACCACCCCGGCCGCGACGGCGAGCGGCAGCAGCCAGGACAGCAGCACGAGCCTGCGCAGCGGCAGCAACGCCCGCTCGACGCCGCGCCACTCGGACGCGGTCTCGCCGGGCGCCGCCCCGCTGGGTGCTGCCTGTCCTGATGCCGTCTCGGCGGACGGAACGGAGGTGGGGTCGGTCATCTGCTCAGCGTACGAGCGGTCGCCCGGACGCCGTGTCCACCGTGAGGAGGAAGCTGACAGGATGAGCCTCATGACTCAGACGGAGACGACCGTCGGTATCGGCGGGGCGGCCGAGAGCACCGACATGGTGCTCAACATCGGTCCGCAGCACCCCTCCACGCACGGCGTCCTGCGGCTGCGGCTGGTCCTGGACGGGGAGCGGATCGAGCGGGCCGAGCCGGTGGTCGGCTACATGCACAGGGGAGCGGAGAAGCTCTTCGAGGCGCGCGACTACCGCCAGATCATCGTGCTGGCCAACCGCCACGACTGGCTCTCGGCGTTCTCCAACGAGCTGGGCGTCGTCCTCGCCGTCGAACGGATGCTCGGCATGGAGGTGCCCGAGCGCGCGGTGTGGACCCGCACCCTGCTGGCCGAGCTGAACCGGGTGCTCAACCACCTGATGTTCCTCGGCTCCTACCCGCTGGAACTCGGCGGGATCACCCCGGTCTTCCACGCGTTCCGGGAGCGCGAGGAGCTCCAGAACGTCATGGAGGAGGTCTCCGGCGGCCGGATGCACTACATGTTCAACCGCGTCGGCGGACTCAAGGACGACCTCCCGGCCGGCTGGCGGGACCGCGCACGGCACGCGGTGGGCGCCGTCCGCTCCCGCATGGGCACCTTCGACGACCTGGTCCTCGGCAACGAGATCTTCCGCGGCCGCACCCGCGGGATCGGCGTGCTCAGCCCCCAACTGGTACACGCGTACGGCGTCAGCGGCCCCCTCGCCCGCGCGTCCGGCGTCGACTTCGACCTGCGGCGCGACGAGCCGTACCTCGCCTACGGCGAACTGGCGGACACCCTCAGAGTCGTCACCCGCCAAGCCGGTGACTGCCTGGCCAGGTTCGAGGTGCTCCTCGACCAGGTGCACAACTCCCTCGACCTGGCCGACGCCTGCCTCGACCGGCTCGCCGAACTGCCGCCCGGGCCCGTCAACCAGCGGCTGCCCAAGGTCCTCAAGGCCCCCGAAGGCGCCACCTACGCCTGGACGGAGAACCCGCTCGGGCTCAACGGCTACTACCTCGTCTCCAAGGGCGAGAAGACGCCCTACCGGCTCAAGCTGCGCTCCGCCTCGTTCAACAACATCCAGGCACTGACCGAACTGCTGCCCGGCACGCTGGTCGCGGACATGGTCGCCATCCTGGGGTCCTTCTTCTTCGTCGTCGGCGACATCGACAAGTAGCCGCGCGGCCACCGGCAGCACGCCGCGGCCGCACGCCACCGACCGGCTCAGGAACGCGAGCCGCTCCCGCGCATGTCGCGGCCGAAGAAGTCGAACCCGCCGGTGTCACCCTCCCGCCCGTCCGGCTCGGCGCCCCCCTCGTCGGGATCCCTCCTGCGCGCGGGCTCCGCCCGCGGCGGTACGGGAGACGCCGGTGCGCCGGGCCCTGCGGGGGCGGCCGCGACAGCCCCGGACCCCGCGCTCCCGCCGGCGTCGTCGCCGGGCACGACACGAGCGGGCGGCAGGGGCCCAGGACCCGAACTCCACCCCACCCCACGCCCAGACCCCGCGTCCGCGTCCGCCCCCGCGTCCGCCCCCGCGTCCGCCCCCGCGTCCACAACAGCGCCCGCACGCGGTGCGGCGCCCGTATGTGCTGCGCCGCTCGCGCCCGGAGCGGTGTCGGTTCCTGGTGCGGCGCCCGCGCCCGCACGCGTCGCGGCATCCGCGTCCGGTGCGGCCCCCGCGCGCCGCGGCGCTGCACCCGTGCCGGGCTCGGTGCTCACGCCGGGAGCGGCGCTCGCATCCGTGGCGCGGTCCGCGTCCGTGGAGTCGGTCTCCGGGGTCGCGCCTCCGGCGCGGTCGCGGGCGGCGCCGGCCGCCGGCGCGGAGGGCTCGGGGAGGTCCTCCCCGTCCGCGTGCCGCCGGGCCCCGGCGGCACGCTGCCGCACCACGTTCCTGGCCAGGGCGGTCAGCGCCTCGTCGGCCCGCAGGTAGGTCAGCGGGGTGGGGGCGCCGGAGAGGCGGCGGTGGTCGGTGGCGTCCATGGTCAGCGCTCTGCTGCCTCCGGCGGGGGCGCCGGACTCCAGCTCCAGCAGCCGCCGGCCTTCCAGCGCGCTGGCGCGCCGGGTCTCGGCGTGGGCGTAGCGGCGGAGCAGGTCGGCGTGTTCGGAGCGGAGCCTGGTCAGCTCGGCGCGCTTCCCGCGCAGCTTGCCGACCAGCTTGGAGCGGACCTCGCGCAGCTCCTCGGCTTCGCCTTCCAGCTCGGCCTGTTTCTCCTCGGCCCGCCACGCCGTGCTGGCCATCCGCGCCTTGAGGTCGCCGACCTGTCTGCCCGCGGCCCGGTCCCACCGGCGGAGCAGCACTGAGCCGGTGACGGCCGCGGCGGCCGCGGCGGTGGCGAGGGCGCGCAGGACGACGGTGTCCAGGTCGCCGACGCCCGGTTCGCCCACCAGCCAGGTACCGCCGGCGCAGGCCAGCGCGGCCACCGCTACCGCCGCCGGGGGGAGCAGGCGGTGCAGCGGCGGGGAATGGCGATGACGTCCACGAGGCATGGCTGGGAATTTACCGTGTGGGGCTCGTGCGGCGACACCGGCCGAGGTCGCCGCGGGGGTGTGCTTATGCCAGGTTCTTCTCCGCGAGGTAGTCCTCGGCGACGTCCTTGGCCTTCTTGCGTTCCTGGTCGACCTGGCGGTTGAGGTCGGTCAGGTCCTTGGTGGTCAGGGTGCGGGTGAGTTCGTCGAGGGCGCTCGCGACCTTCTTGTCGCCCGCGTCGTCGGCGTTGACGACGGGCAGGACGTTGTCGGCGTTCTGGAGTTTCTTGTCGTCCTGGAGGATGACCAGGTCGAACTGGTCGAGGGTGGCGTCCGTGGTGGTGGTCAGGACGAGCTGGTCCTTGCCGTCCTTGACGGCCTGCTTGGACTGGCTGGTGCCCACGCCCTTGGGGTCGATGCCCTTGACGTCGATGCCGTAGGTCTTCTCCAGCCCCGGCTGGCAGAAGGGGCGGGTCTCGCACTCGTCGCCCGCCGCGACGGTGACGCTCTCCTTGGACGCGCCCAGGTCGCTGAGGGTTTTGAGCTTGTGCTTCTTGGCGTAGTCGGCGGAGACGGCGAACGCGTTCTGGTCCACCGCCTTGCCCGCGTCCAGGACTTTCAGGCCGCGCGGTTCGGCCAGCTTCCGCAGGGCCTCGACGGTCTTGTCGGCGTTCGGCGAGGCGACGGGGTCCGCCTTGGGGCCGTTCTTCTTCGCGTTGAGGAACTCGGCCATCGTCGCGGCGTACTCCGGTACGACGTCGATGCGGCCCTTTTCGAGTTCGGGCGCGTACAGCTCGCGGTTCTTGACCTTCTTGACGCTCGTCTTGTAGCCGGCTTCGGACAGGACGCCGGAGTACAGCTCGGCGAGGATCTCCGATTCGGTGAATCCCGCGGAGCCGATGACGAGGCTGCCCTTGCCGCCTCCGCCGCTGCCGCCTTCCTTCTCCAGGTCGTTGCCGCCGCAGGCGGCGAGCGAGAGGGTCAGTGCGGCGACGGCGCCGCCCGCGGCGAGGGCGCGGCGGCGCGCGGGGGCGCGCCGGGTGGTGGGGCGCGGCGCGTGTGGGGTGGTCGGGGTGGAGGCCATCATGCGTCCATTCGTCCGGATGTCTGTGGTGGTCTTTCGGGCGTGGGCGGCGGGCGTCAGGCCGCGGAGCGCGAGGGGGCCGGGGTCTTGGCGGTCCGGCCGGTGCTGTCCGGGCCGCCGCTGCCGCCCGTCCCGTCGGCGCCGTCGCCTTCGCCGGTCCCCGCGGCGGCGGGGCGGGGCCCGGGGCTGCGCCGCATCGGGTCCAGCAGCCGCTCGACGAGTGCCAGCGCGCGCTCCACCAGCAGTGCCAGGACGGCCACCAGCAGTGCTCCGGCGACCACCTGCGCGGTGTCGTAGTTGCCGAACCCGGCGGTGATCAGCCGTCCGAGGCCGCCGCCGCCGGGGAGTGCGGCGAGTGTGGCGGTGGCGACGAGTTGGACGGCGGCCGTCTGGATTCCGGTCATGACCAGGGGCAGGGCGAGGGGGAGTTCGACCTGGCGCAGCAGCTGCCATCCCGTCATGCCCATGCCGCGCGCGGCTTCGACGACCTCGCGGTCGGCCTCGCGTACGCCCGTGTAGGCGTTCGTCAGCAGCGGAGGCAGGGCGAACAGCACCAGCGCCACGATCGTCGCCCAGTCGCCGTGCCGGCCCAGCGGGCCCATCGACAGGAGGACGAGCACGGCGAAGGTGGGGATCGCCCGGCCCGCGTTGGACAGGTTGACCGCGAGCGCGCCGCCGCGCCCGACGTGGCCGAGCCACAGCGCCAGCGGCAGGGCGATCGCGCAGGAGAGCAGCAGGCAGACGCCTGTCAGGTAGGCGTGTTCGGTGAGGCGCTGGAGCACCCCGCCGTTCTCCGTCCAGTGGGATTCCGTGGTCAGCCACGTCCACACGTCGGTGACGATGCCCATGGCGGTTCAGCCCGCCTTTCCGACGAGGTCCGTGCCGGTGGTCTCGGACGGGGCCGGTGCGGCCGTCTTCGACGGTGTTGCCCCCGTCCGGCCGCTGCCCGGCCCTCCGCGCCGGGTGCGCTTCCGCGTCCAGGGGGTCAGCGCCCGCCCGAGCCACAGGAGCAGCACGTCGGCGGCGATGGCGAGGAGGACGCAGATGGCGGAGGCGGTCAGTACCTGCGACTTGAAGTAGCTCTCCATGCCGTCGTAGATGAGGTTGCCCAGGCCGCCGTAGCCGACGATGGCGCCGATGGTGGTCAGCGACACCGCCGTGACGGTCGCGATGCGCACCCCCGCCAGCAGCGCCGGCAGCGCCAGGGGCAGCTCGACCTCGAACAGCAGCCTGCCGGGCCCGTACCCCATGCCGCGGGCGGCCTCTCTGGCCTCGGCCGGGACGGCGTCCAGGCCCGCGAGGATGTTGCGCACCAGGACGGTGAGCGAGTACAGCACCAGGCCGGTGACCACCACGGCTGCCGAGAGTCCGAAGACGGGCAGCAGCAGCGCGAACATCGCCAGCGACGGGATGGTGTAGAGCACCGTCGTCACACCGAGGGCGGGGCCGCGGGCCGCGCGCCAGCGGCGGGCCGCGACGGCCAGTGGCAGCGCCAGCAGCAGGGCGATGCCGACGGAGGCCGCGGTGATCCAGATGTGCTCGACCGTGGCGTCGAGCAGTTCGCTCTGCCGGGTGCGCAGGTATTCCCCGCACAGCCAGTCGTTCTGTGCCAGACAGCCCTCCGGGCCGCCCGTCGTCGTGCTGCTCACGCCGGTCACCTCCCCGTGCCGTGCGGTCCCACCGTGATGTCGGCCGACCCTATCCCGACAGACTGACAATCGGTCCGCAGTGCCGTACCCCCGCAACGCGGTGTTCATCCACGGCGCGGAGGATTGAAGGCGCGGAGGATTGAAGGATTGAGAGATTGAGAGGTAGCCGGGGTGCCGTGTTTCGGTGTTCGGTACCACAGGAGAGGTCCGGGTCCGACGGGGATAAGAGGATGACCATGATTCGCTTCGAGAACGTGACCAAGCGCTATCCCGACGGGACGGTCGCCGTCGAGGGGCTGTCCCTCGAGGTCGCCGAGGGCGAGCTGGTCACGCTCGTCGGGCCCTCGGGCTGCGGCAAGACCACGACCATGAAGATGGTCAACCGGCTGATCGAGCCGACGCAGGGCCGCATCCTGGTCGCCGGCGAGGACATCGCCGGAGTCGAGCCGGTCGAGCTGCGCCGCCGGATGGGCTACGTCATCCAGCAGACGGGTCTCTTCCCGCACCGCACGGTGCTGGACAACACGGCCACCGTCCCCCACCTGCTGGGCTGGCCGAAGGCGCGCCGGCGTGAACGCGCCCGCGAGCTGCTAGACCTGGTGGGTCTGGACCCGGCCGTCTTCGGCGACCGCTACCCCGACCAGCTCAGCGGCGGGCAGCGGCAGCGGGTGGGCGTCGCGCGGGCGCTGGCGGCCGATCCGCCGGTGCTGCTGATGGACGAGCCGTTCGGCGCCGTGGACCCGGTGGTGCGCGAGCATCTGCAGACCGAGTTCCTGCGCCTCCAGTCGCGACTGCACAAGACGGTGCTGTTCGTGACGCACGACATCGAGGAGGCCGTGCGGCTCGGTGACCGCATCGCCGTCTACGGGGAGGGCCGGATCGAACAGTTCGACCGGCCCGCCACGGTGCTGGGCGCCCCCGCCTCGCCGTACGTGGCCGATTTCGTCGGCGCCGACCGCGGTCTCAAGCGGCTGTCCGTCACCCCCATCGAGCCCGGTGACCTGGAGGAGCCGCCGACCGTCCACCTCAGCGACCGCCTGGACAAGGCGGCGCGGCGGATGGCCGCCGCGGGCGCCCGCTGGGCCGTCGTGCTCGACGACGCCGACGAGCTGCACGGCTGGGTCTCGGCCGGTGTGGTGGAGGCCCAGGAGGGCACGGTGGCCCACCACGCGCGCCGCATGGAGGCGTGGCTGCCGCTCGGCTCCTCTCTCAAACAGGCGTTCAGCACGATGCTCCAGCACGACGCGGGCTGGATCGCCGTCCTGGACGGTGACAGGTTCGTCGGCGTCCTCACCCCGTCGCGGCTGCACGCGGCGCTGCGGCGCTCCATCGACGCCGACGCCCGCGAAGTGGGCAGGGGAGAGGTGGAGCTGGAGTCGATCGAGAGCTCCTGACCCGGGAGGGGCCCGGGAGTGTCGTCCCGGGCCTCCTGGAGGACGGCTCTCAGCCGGGTCCCACCGTGCAGTCGATCTCCGACAGGAGCCAGCCGAAGCCGCCGAGCCCGCCCGCGTCCAGCAGCTCGGCGGCCTCGCAGGACGCGCTCAGCTCGCGCACGTAGGCGGCGGGGTCGGAGCTCGCCAGGGCGAGGTCCGGGCGGCGGCCCGTCACGCCCAGGGCGCCGAGCGCGGCGCGCTGGTCGAGCAGCCGGGTGGTGCCGGGTGCGCTCGCGGCGGCCGCGTCGAGGGCCACGTGGGAGGTCACATCGCGGCTGCCGTCCGGTACGGGCAGGCAGCCGCGGCCCTCGCGGTACCCGGCGAGAGTGCCGAACGGGGGGCGGGTCGCGCGGGTGTGCCCGTAGTCGACGGCGACGGCCACGCCGCGGCGCACGCTGCCGGCGGCGCGCGCCCAGGCGGCGTCCCGCGGGTGGCCGATCTCGGCGCGGGCGCCTTCGCCCGCCTGGTCCAGCGGCCACCACCGCTCCAGCCACCGGGCGTCGGCGCCGGTGACGGGCGGCCCGTGCCGTTCGGTGCCGTCGGGTGCGACCAGCACCAGCCGTGCGGTCCCCGTGCGGTCGTTCTCGGCGACGTCGACGGGCACGTTGTCCAGCCACTCGTTGGCGAACAGCAGCCCCGTCACCGTGGCGGGGTCCGGCAGGCGCGTACACCAGTGGACGGCCGGGTCGAGGCCCTCGGGGCGCGGCCGGTGTTCGACGGCGGTGGGGCGCAGGCGCGCCAGCACCGCTGCGCCGGCGGCCTCGTGCTCGCGCAGTGCGGCCGCCACCCCCGTGAGGAGTTCCCCGGCGCCGGCGCCGACGTCGACCAGGTCGAGGCGCGGCGGCTGCCCCAGGGCCGCGTCCACCCGCAGCAGGAGGCGCGTCACCGCGTGGGCGAAGAGCCCGGAGGCGTGTACGGAGGTGCGGAAATGGGCGGCGGGCGCCTGACGGGTGTAGAAACCGCCGGGCCCGTACAGGGCGGTGGCGGTGGCCGAGCGCCAGCCGGGCAACGGGGGGAGCATGGGCCTCACCGTATGCGCGGACCGGAATCCTCCACCTTGGGGAGTAGGAGCGGCGCCCACGGATCGGCCGTCCGGTTGACCCCTGCACGTGCCCGGTCTGCATACGCTGGGTGACGTGCATCGGCTCTACGACTTCATCCGCAGACACCCCACGTGGGTGGACAGCCTCTGGGCTGTCGCGCTGCTGATGCTGTCGTCGCTGTGGATCGTCGCCGGCGTCACCGCGCCGCCGGAGGCGGAGGGGCTCGCGACCACGCCCCGGCAACAGATCGCCATGATCCCCATCGCGCTCGCGCTGAGCGCGGTCGTGGCGCTGCGCCGCAGGGCCCCCGAGAAGATGCTGGTGCTGGCCACCGGTACGGGCGTGGCACAGGTGGTCGTCGACGTCAGCGCGTTCCCCGGAAACTTCGCGTTCCTGGTCATCGTCTTCACCGTCGCCTCCCGGCACGTCCGGTGGGCCTCCAGGTTCGCGCTGGCGGGCGCGCTGCTGGCCCCCACCATCAGCACGCTGCGCTGGCCGAGCACGACGGGCGGCCTGGCGAACGACATCTTCGGCACGCTGTTCATGACACTGGCGTTCGTGATGGCCTGGGTGCTCGGCGACTCCCTGCGCACCCGCCGCGCCTACTACCTCCAGCTGGAGGAGCGCGCCCGGCGGCTGGAGAAGGAGCGGGAGGCACAGGCCAAGGTGGCCGTCGCCGCCGAGCGGGCCCGGATAGCGCGCGAGCTGCACGACGTGGTGGCGCACAACGTGTCCGTGATGGTCGTCCAGGCCGACGGCGGCGCCTACGTGCTGGACAACGCGCCTGACCAGACCCGCATGGCGCTGGAGACCATCTCGGGCACGGGCCGGCAGGCGCTCGCCGAGATGCGCCGCCTGCTGGGGGTGCTGCGCAGCGAGGACGGCGCCAAGCGGGACGGCGGCGAGTACGTGCCGCAGCCCGGTGTGGAGCAGATCGCCGACCTCGTCGAGCAGGTGCGGGGCGCGGGCCTGACCGTCGACTTCCGGGTCGAGGGCGTCCCGCACCCGCTCCCCAGCAGCGTCGAGCTGACCGCGTACCGCATCGTGCAGGAGGCGCTGACCAACACCCGCAAGCACGGCGGCCCCGACGTGGGGGCGACCGTGCGGCTCCGCTACACCGACGAGGAGCTGTCCGTCCTCGCGGAGGACGACGGGCGCGGCGCCCAGCGCGAGCTGTACGAGGAGGGCGGCGTGGACGGTCTGGGCCACGGGCTGATCGGCATGCGCGAGCGGGTCGGCATGGTGGGGGGTGCGCTGGAGGCCGGGCCCCGCGCCGGCGGCGGCTTCCGCATCTGTGCGGCCCTCCCCCTCAAGGGCGCCGGCTGATTCCGACCGAGGCGCCCCTCCACGTCCCCTGTCCCCGCCCTCCCCCGACCGAGAAGGACCCCGCATGACGATCCGCGTGATGCTCGTCGACGACCAGGCGCTGCTGCGCACCGGCTTCCGCATGGTGCTCACCGCGCAGCAGGACATGGAGGTCACCGCCGAGGCGGGTGACGGCGCCGAGGCGCTGGCGATCCTGCGCGGCACGCCGGTGGACGTGGTGCTGATGGACGTGCGGATGCCGAACGTCGACGGGGTCGAGGCCACCCGCCGCATCTGCGAGGGCGGCGAGGGCGGGCCCGGCAGCCCGAAGGTGCTGATCCTGACCACGTTCGACCTGGACGAGTACGCGTTCTCCGCGCTCAAGTCGGGGGCCAGCGGCTTCATGCTCAAGGACGTGCCGCCCGGCGACCTGCTGGAGGCCATCCGCGCGGTGCACAGCGGGGACGCGGTGGTGGCGCCCAGCACCACGCGGCGGCTGATCGACCGGTTCTCCTCGGTGCTGCCCGCCACCGCCACCGAGCCGGTCGCCAAGGAGCTGGAACGCCTGACCGAACGCGAGCGGGAGGTGCTCACCCTCATCGCCCAGGGCCTGTCCAACGGAGAGATCGCCGCCCGGCTGGTGCTCTCCGAAGCGACGGTCAAGACCCACGTGGGCCGCATCCTGGCCAAGCTGGGGCTGCGCGACCGTGTCCAGGCGGTCGTCCTGGCGTACGAGACGGGCCTGGTGAGGGCCGGGAGCTGAATCCTCCCGACGTCGGCGGGGCCGGCGGGCCCCGTGTCACCGCAGTACCGTCTCCAGGAAGTCGCTGCCCAGCCGTCCCACGACCTTCAGATCCAGCTGGTACTGCACGTACCGGCCGCGCCGCCTGGCCGTGATCAGACCGGCCTTCTTCAGCACCGCCAAGTGCCGGGAGACCTCCGGGGAACTGAGCGCGTACTGGTCGGCGAGTTCGCTGGTGGAGTAGGGCGCCCGGGCCAGGTTCCGGCACAGCCGCATCCGCATCGGATGCGCCAGGGCCTCCATCCGCAGTTTGAACTGGTCCACCGACAGCGGCCCCGGCATCTCGGGCGCCGCGACCGGATAGTGCACGACGGGCCGCCACCCGTGCCGGTGCAGCACCACCAGGTGCGGCCACTGGTGGATGGACGGGACGAACGTCACGCCGGGCCCCACCGCGGGATCCACTGCGGTGGTGCGGGCGCTGGCGAGCTTGTCGGCGTCGATGACGCCGCCCGCCTCGTCGGTCGACAGCGCGGGGGAGACGGCCGCCAGGGTCGCCGCCAGCCCCTTGCGGCGCAGCAGCTCCGTCTTCTCGCGCGCGTCGGCGGTCAGCTGGAGCCGCACCCGCCTCCAGGTGTCGGCGAAGAAGGCCCGGTCGCAGTCCTCGAACAGGCGGCGTATCCACGACCGCACGGCGGGCGGGTCGTCCAGCAGCCGCTGGGTGAACCGCTGCTGCTGCGGCCCGCGGGCCGCAGCCAGATCGAGCGCCCGCTCCCGCAGCGCCGCGTCGGCCAGCGGCGAGCGCACCGCGTCGGTTCCGTAGAGCGCACCGCAGGTGAACTCCAGGGCGGCCATGACGTAACTCTCGTCGTCGAGCCGGTCGAGCAGGTCCAGGTCCTGCGCGAGCGTCCCGCCGGGCTGCGCGGAGGCGTCCCGCAGTCCCGCGAAGCCCAGCAGGATGTCGGAGAAGGTCGTCCGCCACAGGAAGTCGGCCTCGCACAGCCGGTCGGCCAGATCCTGCTTGAGTGAGGCGTTGGTGGCGGTCGCCCAGCCGTGCACCCCGGGATGGTGTCCGGGCTCGGCCAGGGTGTGTAGCGCTGTGCCCAGTTCGGCCAGCGGCGAAGGGGCGAAGACGACACGCTCCAGGGGCAGCCCCGCGATGTGGATGGTGACGCTCATGCCCTCCATCCTGCCTGCCGGGGACGGCCGTCCCCCGCCCGATTGACGGGCCTCGTCAATCGAACGGGTACCGATTGACGAGGCTGGTCAACTCGCGTGCCGGGCCGGGAAACGGCGGCGCACCGTCGGGTCCATGAGCATCGGTGAGCAGTACGCGATGGACACCTGGCGGCTCCACTCCCAAGGGCAGACGCCGCCACCGGCACCGGGCACGCACGAGGCGAAGCTCCTGCGGGCCTGGTGGGTGGCGCGCAGGGAGGCGAGGAGGGAACTCGGCCTGACCCGCGCCGCCGAGCGGGCCGCCGAACGGGAGCGCGAGCAGGGCGCGGCGGCGAGCGGGGCCGCCCCCCGACCCCTCCGGCGGCGCGCGCGGAGGGCTTAGCATGGCGAGGTCTCGTCCGGTACCGGCCACTGAGCGGACCGGAACGCATACGGAAGGCCTCTTTCGTGAACGCACACCACCCTCACCACCCGCACCCCGGCGACGGGCCGCAGGGCGCCGGGGGGCGCTCGCGGTCCGCCGCCGGTGGCGGCCCCGAGCCGTCCGTGCCGGCGCGGGCCGAGGACCGCCCGGCACGGCTGTCGGTCGGCGTCGTCGGCGCGGGACGCGTCGGCCCCGCGCTGGCGGCGGCGCTGCGGCTGGCGGGACACCGCCCGGTCGCGGTCTCCGGCGTCTCGGACGCCTCCAGGCGCCGCGCGGCCGAGCTGCTGCCCGGCGTCCCCGTCGTCGGCCCCGACGAGGTGCTGGCCCGCTCCGAACTCGTCCTGCTGACCGTTCCGGACGACGCGCTGCCCGGCCTGGTCGCGGGCCTGGTCAAGACCGGTGCCGTGCGCCCGGGACAGCTGGTGGTCCACACCTCGGGCCGGTACGGCGTCTCCGTCCTGGAGCCCGCGCTGGCCGCCGGAGCGCTGCCGCTGGCACTGCACCCGGTGATGACCTTCACGGGCACGGCGGTGGACGTGCAGCGGCTGGCGGGCTGCTCGTTCGGGGTGACGGCGCCCGAGGAGCTGCGGCTGGCGGCGCAGGCGCTGGTCATCGAGATGGGCGGGGAGCCCGAGTGGGTCGCGGAGGAGGCCAGGCCGCTCTATCACGCGGCCCTCGCCATCGGCGCCAACCACCTGGTCACCCTCGTCAACCAGGCCATGGAGCTGCTGCGCACCTCCGGGGTGCAGGCCCCCGACCGGATGCTGGGGCCGCTGCTGGGCGCCGCCCTCGACAACGCGCTGCGCTCCGGTGACGCCGCGCTGACCGGCCCCGTCGCCCGGGGGGACGCCGGCACGGTCGCCGCCCACGTCGCCGAGTTGCGCCGGCACGCGCCGCGGACGGTGGCGAGCTACCTCGCGATGGCGCGGGCCACCGCCGACCGCGCGCTCGACCACGGCCTGCTCACCGCGGGCCACGCGGGCGACCTGCTGGACGTTCTCGGCGCCGGCACGCACGAGCGAGGCGGCGGCGCGGGCGGCCCCCACGGAAGGGGCAGCACGGGCGGCCCCCACGGAACGGGCGGTACGGGCGGGACGGGCGGCACCGACGAGGGGAACGACGGGGGCGACGGGGAGGGCCGCGCATGACCGCGCACGTCGTCACCACCGCCGCCGAGCTGCGCGGCCTGCGCGGGGACACCGGCGCGGAGCGCGCCGTCGTCATGACGATGGGCGCCCTGCACGAGGGCCACGCCGCGCTGGTGCGAGCGGCCCGGGAGCGCGTGGGACCCGGCGGGCAGGTCGTCGTCACCGTCTTCGTCAACCCGCTCCAGTTCGGCGCGGGCGAGGACCTGGACCGCTACCCGCGCACCCTGGAGGCCGACGTGCTGATCGCCGGCAAGGAGGGCGCGGACGTGGTCTTCGCACCGCCCGTCGAGGAGGTCTACCCCGGGGGCGAACCCCAGGTGCGCGTCTCGGCGGGTCCGATGGGCGACGTCCTGGAAGGCGCCTCGCGCCCCGGGCACTTCGACGGCATGCTCACCGTCGTCGCCAAGCTGCTCCACCTGACCGCGCCCGACGTGGCCTTCTTCGGCCAGAAGGACGCCCAGCAGCTGGCCCTGGTCCGCCGCATGGCCGGGGACCTCAACTTCCGCACCGCGATCGTGGCCGTTCCCACCGTCCGCGAGGACGACGGGCTCGCCCTCTCCAGCCGCAACCGCTACCTGGGCGAGCCGGAACGCACCCACGCGCTCGCCCTCTCCCGCGCCCTGCGCGCCGGGGAACAGGCGGCCGGCGCCGGACCGGCAGCCGTGCTGCGCGCCGCCCGCGACGTGCTGGCCGGCCAGGGCCGCCCGGTGGAAGACCCCGACCGCTCCGACGACCCCGACGGCTCCGACGGCCTCGACGTCGACTACGTGGCCCTCGTCGACCCGGCGAGCTTCCGGGAGATCACCGACGCCGCCTGGCAGGGGGAAGCCCTCCTCGCCGTCGCCGCCCGCGCGGGCCGCACCCGGCTGATCGACAACGTCCCCCTGCACCTTGGAGCCCCGCGATGACCCGGACCAGTGGGCAGCCCGCAGCCACCCCCGGCATAGCCGGCGGGGCCCTCCC
Source organism: Streptomyces diacarni (assembly GCF_003323715.1). Taxonomy (GTDB): domain Bacteria; phylum Actinomycetota; class Actinomycetes; order Streptomycetales; family Streptomycetaceae; genus Streptomyces; species Streptomyces diacarni. The sequence goes on along the minus strand of NZ_QOIN01000042.1, from coordinate 39,211 downwards.
CGCGCCGCCGGCCGGCTGGAGCCTGGAGGCGGACGTGGTCGTCGTCGGCTCCGGCATCGCGGGACTGACCGCCGCACTGCGCTGCGCGGCACGCGGCGCCCGCACGGTCGTCGTCACCAAGGCGCGGCTCGACGCCGGTTCCACCCGCTGGGCCCAGGGCGGCATCGCGGCGGCCCTCGGCGAGGGCGACACCCCGCAGCAGCACCTCGACGACACCCTCGAAGCGGGGGCGGGGTTGTGCGACGAGGCAGCCGTCCGCACCCTCGTCACCGAAGCCCCCGGAGCGATGCGACGGCTCATCGCGTCCGGTGCCCGGTTCGACACCTCCCCGGCGACGGGGCGGATCGCCCTCACCCGGGAGGGCGGCCACCACCGGGACCGCATCGCCCACGCGGGCGGCGACGCCACCGGAGCGGAGGTCTCCCGCGCCCTGGTCGAGGCCGTACGGGAGCAGTCCATCCGCACCGTCGAGAACGCCCTCGTCCTCGACCTCCTCACGGACGCCGAAGGCCGCGCAGCGGGCGTCACCCTGCACGTCATGGGCGAGGGCCGGCACGACGGAGTCGGCGCCGTCCGCGCGCCCGCCGTCGTCCTGGCCACCGGCGGCATGGGCCAGGTCTTCGCCGCCACCACCAACCCCGCGGTCTCCACGGGCGACGGCGTCGCCCTCGCGCTGCGCGCCGGCGCCGAGGTCTCCGACCTGGAGTTCGTCCAGTTCCACCCCACCGTCCTCTACCTCGGCCCCGACGCGGAGGGCCAGCAGCCCCTGATCTCCGAGGCCGTACGGGGCGAGGGCGCCCACCTCGTCGACGCGGCCGGCGTCCGCTTCATGCAGGGCGCCCACCCCCTCGCCGAGCTGGCCCCCCGCGACATCGTCGCCAAGGGCATCACGCGCCGCGCCGCCGCACAGGGCACCGACCACATGTACCTGGACGCCCGCCACTTCGGCGCCGCCATGTGGGAGACCCGCTTCCCCACCATCCTCGCGGCCTGCCGCGCACACGGCATCGACCCCGTCACCGAGCCGGTGCCGATCGCCCCCGCCGCCCACTACGCCAGCGGCGGTATCCGCACCGACCTGGCAGGACGCACCACCGTCCCCGGCCTCTACGCCTGCGGCGAAGCCGCCTGCACCGGAGTGCACGGCGCCAACCGCCTCGCCTCCAACAGCCTGTTGGAAGGCCTGGTCTTCGCCGAGCAGATCGCGGAACGGGTCGCCGAGCAACTCGCCGAGCCGGCCGGGGTGGCCCCCGGCCCGGCGTCCCGCGAAGGGGAGACCCCCGGCGCGGCTCCTTCCGCGGCCCCCTCCGCGGGCGTTTCCCCCCTCCAGGCCGTGCTCCTTCCGGCCACCGCCCGCGCGGAGATCCAGCGCATCATGTCGAGCGGCGCGGGCGTCCTGCGTTCCGCGCGCTCTCTCACGGAGGCCGCCGAGCGGCTCGCCGCCCTCACGCCCTCGCCGGGCTCCCCGGACTCTCCGGGGTCCCCGGACGCCAAGCCCGCCGAACCGGGTGTCGACACCTGGGAGACGGCCAACCTCCACCTGGTCGCGCAGGTCCTCGTCGCGGCGGCGCTCCGCCGCGAGGAGACCCGGGGCTGCCACTGGCGGGAGGACCATCCGGACCGCGACGACACCACCTGGCGCCGCCATCTGGTCGTCAGCACGCCCCCCGGCGGACACTTCACCGTCCGCACCACCGACACGACCGCCTTCCCCCCGGTCATGAGCGAGCACAAGGAGCACAAGTGACCGACGACCTCCCCCTCCTCCAGATCGGCAGGGGCCCGGCGGAACAGCCCGAGGAGGCAGGCGGCTGCGGCGACGCCTGCGGCTGCTCGGCCGGTGCCGCAGACGACCCGGGGCTCGACCCGCTGGAGTGCGGTCTCGACCCCGACCTGGCCCAACTCCTCCTCGACGCGGGCCTCGACCCGGTCCACATCGAGGACATCGCCCACCTCGCCGTCGAGGAGGACCTCGACCGCGGCGTGGACGTCACCAGCGTGGCGACCATCCCCGACGAGGCCGTCGCCACAGGCGACTTCACCGCACGCGAGGCGGGCACCGTCGCGGGGCTCCGCGTCGCCGAGGCCGTCCTCTCCGTCGTGTGCACCGACGAGTTCGAGGTCGAACGCCACGTCCTGGACGGGGACCGGGTGGAGGCAGGGCAGCGGCTGCTCACCGTCCGCACCCGCACCCGCGACCTGCTCACGGCCGAACGCAGCGCCCTCAACCTGCTGTGCCGCCTCTCGGGCATCGCCACCGCGACCCGCGCGTGGGCGGACGCGCTGGAGGGCACGAAGACCGCGGTCCGCGACACCCGCAAGACGACCCCTGGGCTGCGCGCCCTGGAGAAGTACGCGGTGCGCTGCGGCGGCGGCGTCAACCACCGCATGTCCCTCTCGGACGCGGCGCTCATCAAGGACAACCACGTCATCGCGGCCGGCGGCGTCGCGGAGGCGTTCGCCCGCGTGCGGGCCGAGTTCCCCGACGTGCCGATCGAGGTGGAGGTCGACAGCCTTGACCAGATTCCGCCCGTCCTGGACCAGGGCGCCGATCTGCTGCTGCTGGACAACTTCACGCCGGGCATGACGACCGAGGCCGTCACCCTGGTCGCGGGGCGGGCGCGGCTGGAGTCCTCGGGGCGCCTCACGCTCGACAACGCCGCCGAGTACGCCGCGACCGGCGTCGACTTCCTGGCCGTCGGCGCGCTGACGCACTCGTCTCCCATCCTCGACATCGGCCTCGACCTGCGCGCCGAGAGCGGCGCGGGCGTCGCCGACGAGGCGGGCGTCGCCGACGAGGCGGCGGACGCCGGTAAGGAGCGGCCCTGATGCTGCTCACCATCGACGTGGGCAACACCCACACCGTGCTGGGCCTCTTCGACGGCGAGGAGATCGTCGAACACTGGCGCATCTCCACCGAGGCGCGCCGCACCGCCGACGAACTGGCCGTGCTGCTCCAGGGCCTGATGGGCATGCACCCCCTCCTCGGCGACGACCTGAGCGACAACGTCGAGGGCATCGCCATCTGTTCGACCGTGCCCTCCGTGCTGCACGAGCTGCGCGAGGTCACCCGGCGCTACTACGGCGACATCCCGGCCGTGCTCGTCGAACCCGGCGTCAAGACGGGCGTGCCGATCCTCATGGACAACCCGAAGGAGGTCGGCGCCGACCGCATCATCAACGCGCTCGCGGCCGTCGAGCTGTACGGAGGCCCGTGCGTCGTCGTCGACTTCGGCACGGCCACCACCTTCGACGCGGTCTCCGCGCGCGGCGAGTACGTGGGCGGCGTGATCGCACCCGGCATCGAGATCTCCGTCGACGCGCTCGGCATGCGCGGCGCCCAGCTCCGCAAGATCGAGATCGCCCGGCCGCGGAGCGTCATCGGCAAGAACACCGTCGAGGCCATGCAGTCGGGCATCGTCTACGGCTTCGCCGGGCAGGTCGACGGCGTCGTCCACCGCATGGCGTCCGAGCTGGCCGACGACCCCGAGGACGTCACCGTCATCGCGACCGGCGGCCTGGCCCCCATGGTCCTGGGCGAGTCCGCGGTCATCGACGAGCACGAGCCCTGGCTCACCCTGATCGGGCTCCGCCTGGTCTACGAACGGAACGTCGACCGCGGCTGACCGCCCCGACCACGGCGGCCGGGGCGGCACGCGCCACCCCGGCCGAGGGCGCTGCGCGCCTCCCCAGCCGCGGGCGCCACGCCCAGAAATCGGGCGATAAGCACATTTAGGGCATAGGGCGCCTATCGTCTCCCCATGCCCACGCCATACGGTTCCCGAGGCGGCGTGGCGTTCAGCGCCGACGAGCTGCGCGTGCTCGGCGGCGCCCTCGCCACCGCCCTCAAGTCCACACCCGCGCCCGAGGACGCCCGCGCGTACCTGCGGCTCGCCCAGGCCGTGGACGAAGCCGTCCGTGAGGGCAGCAGGCTGCGCACCTTCCTGCGGGCCGACCTCGCCCGCTACCGCCGGGCCCTGCCCGGCGCCGCCGCCGGCTACCTCGACCAACTGGAGGCGGCCCTCGTCTCGGGCCACCGGCCCACCCGGGACGACCTGGCCGCCCTCCGCGAGCTGTGCGCCCAGCCGGCGGGGGCCGACGAGTCGGCCCGCCGACGCCGGCTCCTCCACCGCGCCGAGACGCTCGCACCCGCATACGTCCCGCGGGGGCGCCGACCCGTCGACGCGGAGCCGGTTGCCGGCGTGGAGCCGGCTGCCGGTGGGGATGCGGCCGCCGACGTGCGGCCGACCGCTGGCATGGGGGCGACCGCCGGTCGGGGTGCGGATGCCGACGCGGGGCCGACTGCCGGTGGGGATGAGGCCGCCGAGGTCCGGCTGACCGCCGATTTCCGGCCGACCGCCGACGTCCGGCCGACCGCCGACTTCCGGCCGACCGCCGGCATGGGGCCGGCCGCCGGTGGAGATGAGGCCGCTGGTGCGGGATCAGCCGGCGGTGTGGAGTCGGCCGACGACGTCGGGCCGGTCGCCGTCGGGGACGTGGTCGCCGACGAGGGTCCGGCCGTTGGTGCGGTGTCGGCCGCCGGTGTGGGGTCGGTCGAGGAGGTGCCGGTCGGTGGCACGTGCGCCGAGCGCGGGCCCCAGGTGCCTCCCGCCCGCTCCGCGCCTCTCTCCCTTCCCGCCCCGCTCGGGCCCGCGCGCCTGCCCCGCCCGTCCACCGCACCCGGCCCCACCCCCGGTCCGATCCCTGGTCCCGCCACGACGTCTCCGGGCACAGCCGCCGCGCCCGGCGCCCCCGCACCCGGCAGCACTCCCGGGGCGGGTACTGCCCCCGCGTCCGGCAACAGCCCCGAGGCGGGCGTCGCCAGCGCGCCCGAGGCCGCCTCCGTGCGCGGCCGGGGCTCCGTGGCCGAGGCCGGCCCCGCGTCAGGGGCAAGAGCCGAGCGGAGCGAGGTCGCTTCCGGGCGGGAAGGGCGGGAGTGGCGGGGTGGGCCGGAGGGGAACGGCGAGCGGGAGGGGGAGCCCTCTCCCGGTCCGGCGAAGCCCGGCCCCGCCGAGCGGCCCGGGTCTCCGGAGCCGGCCCCGCCGTCCCGCCCCGTCCCCACGCCCGCCGAGGTCTTCCCGCCCCGCCGCCGGACTCCGTCGCAGGACCCCTCTCCCGAGCGGGAGGGCCAGGATCAGGATCCGGATCGGGATCAGGACGAGGCCGAGTCCCGGCGTGCGCGGCCGTCCCACTCCCGCGACGGCCGCCCGCGCTCGATCACGGCCTGACCGCGCCTCGCGCCCGCCCTGCGGCCCGGGGGCGGGGCGCACCGAGTGGATGGTGCGTCCCGTCGGGTGAGGGCGGCGGCGTACGCTGGGGGTCTGGTTCGTCGAGGAGGCTCACGTCATGGATTACCTTGCCGCGCTCACCCCGCCGCTCGTGATGGCGGTGGCCTTCACCGCGCTCATCGTCGTCATGATCAAGAGTCAGGGTGGGGCGAACAAGGCGAAGGAGGACGGTGTCGTCGACGCCGCACTCTCCCGTGCCGAGGCCGGCCGGAGCGAGTCCGGCAGCTGAGCGGCTACTGAACGGCCGCTGGGCAGCCGCTGAGCGGCCGCTCACTCCGACGGCGCCGACTGCCCGCCTTCCGGGTAATTCCAGCGATTCGGACATTTTCCACTATTATTCTTCCGTGCCGAGGCCATTGGGAGAGCTGGAAGACGCCGTGATGACCCGGGTATGGCGCTGGAACCGCCCGGTCACCGTGCGGGAAGTCCTCGAGGATCTCCAGAAGGAACGCACTGTCGCGTACACGACGGTGATGACCGTAATGGACAACCTGCGCCAGAAGGGCTGGCTGAGGCGGGAGCAAGAAGGCCGCGCCTATCGATATGCGGCGGTCTCCACTCGGGCCGCGTACTCCGCGGCTCTCATGAACGAAGCGTGGTCGGCCAGTGACAACCCGGCCGCCGCGCTCGTCGACTTCTTCGGGATGATGTCGCCGGAACAGGTCGATGTGCTGCGCGCCGCCTTGCGCGTCGTACATCTGAACGGGGTACATCTCGATCCCCCCGGCGGTGAGGGCCCGGGTGACGACCGATAGCGTCCGTTCATGGCAGAACACGCACCGCTATCCCAGGTCACGATCCGCAGGGCTCGCACGGTCGACGTCCCGGCGGTGCGCAGCCTGATCGACACCTACTCGCGCGATCGCATCCTGCTCGACAAAGCCACCGTGACGCTTTACGAGGACATCCAGGAGTTCTGGGTCGCGGAACGGGATGCCGACGCGGAAGTCGTCGGCTGCGGCGCGTTGCACGTGATGTGGGAAGACCTCGCGGAGGTCAGGACGCTGGCCGTGGACCGTTCCCAGCGGGGAACGGGCGTCGGTCATCTGCTGCTGGAGAAGCTGCTGCACACCGCGCGCTGGCTGGGGGTGCGGCGCATTTTCTGTCTGACCTTCGAAGTGGACTTCTTCTCCCGGCACGGCTTCACGGAGATCGGTCAGACGCCTGTGGACGGTGACGTCTACAGCGAGCTGCTGCGCTCCTATGACGAGGGCGTGGCCGAGTTCCTGGGGCTCGAACGAGTGAAGCCCAACACCTTGGGCAACAGCCGCATGCTGCTGCGTCTGTGAACGGCGGCGCCCGACCGTCCTCCACTTTGTCCGAAAGGTCCCGCCAATCCCCGTGCGGTGCCGGGCAAACTCAGCACAGGGTTTGTGTTTCTCCCGCAAAAGCGGTTTGCTTTCCACGTCGGTATCTGTAATCAGTTATCCAGTACGAATGGGAGCAACAGGTGGCACAGAAGGTTCAGGTTCTTCTTGTCGACGACCTCGACGGCGGCGAGGCGGACGAGACAGTGACGTTCGCGCTGGACGGTAAGTCGTACGAGATCGACCTCACCACCGCTAATGCGGACAAGCTCCGTTCCGCTCTGGAGCCCTATCTGAAGAACGGGCGGCGTACCGGTGGCCGTTCCGCGCGCGGAAAGGGCGGCCGCTCCGGCTCGGCTTCCGCTGCGGGTCAGGACACGGCGAAGATCCGCGCGTGGGCCAAGGACCAGGGTTACGAGGTCAATGACCGCGGCCGTGTTCCCGCCAGCATTCGTGAGGCGTACGAGAAGGCCAACGGCTGAGTCATTCCGGTTGATCAGTTGTCCGGGCCCGCTCCCGATGGCCGTTTTCCGGTGCGGGAGGCCCCGTGCGGGCCTCCCGAGGGCCTTGGTGCGCCCCGCGATCCTGCCCGGCCCCCGCGGCCCGAGTCGCAGCGTGGGCGTTCCGTGACGGACGCCGCCGAGTGGGACGGCAGCGGGGAGACCCGATCCGGGGCAGTCGCGACGCTCACACAACGTCGACGGCAATCACCCAGGGTGTGCACGCCTCGTAGGTCCTGACGCGCATCCGTGTCCCGGTGTTCGCCCTGAGCGGATGTGGGCGACCGTATACGGGCGACGCCGCATGGATTGTCACACCGAGCGGGTAAGAAGGCTTCAGGAGCCTTAAAGCCCAGGTGGCGCAGGGCGGAACGGGGGTGCTGAGGCACGTGCCTCGTCGTGTGCGGACGCGTCGGGAAGAGGGCGTTCGCCGTCGGCGTAGTGGATCCAGGTGAATACGCCTGGCCTGCGGGAACATCGTCTCGCACCATCGGGTTGGAACTGTTGTCGGCTGTCCGGGGCAGGAGGCGCATGATCGACCGGATCGACCGGCCAGCAGTCGGCAGTTGGAATGAGCGGTCCCCCGTTGCGGGACTAAGCTGCGGAAGGACAGCGAGGGGAGCGTCCCCTCACTGCCTGACCGCTCTGAGGAGCGATTAACGATGTTCGAGAGGTTCACCGACCGCGCGCGGCGGGTTGTCGTCCTGGCTCAGGAAGAAGCCCGGATGCTCAACCACAACTACATCGGCACCGAGCACATCCTTCTGGGCCTGATCCACGAAGGTGAAGGTGTCGCCGCTAAGGCACTGGAGAGCCTCGGGATCTCGCTTGAGGCTGTCCGGCAGCAGGTGGAGGAGATCATCGGCCAGGGCCAGCAGGCGCCCTCCGGCCACATTCCCTTCACTCCCCGTGCCAAGAAGGTGCTGGAGCTGTCGCTCCGCGAAGCCCTTCAGCTCGGCCACAACTACATCGGCACGGAGCACATCCTGCTGGGCCTGATCCGCGAGGGCGAGGGCGTCGCCGCCCAGGTCCTCGTGAAGCTGGGCGCCGACCTGAACCGGGTCCGCCAGCAGGTCATCCAGCTCCTGTCCGGTTACTCCGGTGGCAAGGAAGCCGCCACGGCCGGCGGACCCGCCGAGGGCACGCCGTCCACCTCGCTCGTCCTGGACCAGTTCGGCCGCAATCTGACGCAGGCCGCCCGCGAGTCCAAGCTCGACCCGGTCATCGGGCGCGAGAAGGAGATCGAGCGGGTCATGCAGGTCCTGTCCCGCCGCACCAAGAACAACCCGGTGCTGATCGGCGAGCCCGGCGTCGGCAAGACCGCCGTCGTCGAGGGGCTGGCGCAGGCCATCGTCAAGGGCGAGGTGCCCGAGACCCTCAAGGAGAAGCACCTCTACACCCTGGACCTGGGCGCGCTGGTCGCGGGCTCCCGCTACCGCGGTGACTTCGAGGAGCGCCTGAAGAAGGTGCTCAAGGAGATCCGCACCCGCGGCGACATCATCCTGTTCATCGACGAGCTGCACACCCTGGTCGGCGCGGGCGCCGCCGAGGGCGCCATCGACGCCGCCAGCATCCTCAAGCCGATGCTGGCCCGCGGCGAGCTGCAGACCATCGGTGCCACGACGCTGGACGAGTACCGCAAGTACCTGGAGAAGGACGCGGCCCTGGAGCGCCGCTTCCAGCCCATCCAGGTGGCGGAGCCGTCGCTGCCGCACACCATCGAGATCCTCAAGGGCCTGCGCGACAGGTACGAGGCGCACCACCGCGTCTCCATCACCGACGCGGCCCTGGTCGGCGCGGCCACGCTCGCCGACCGCTACATCTCGGACCGTTACCTGCCGGACAAGGCCATCGACCTGATCGACGAGGCCGGCTCCCGCATGCGTATCCGCCGGATGACCGCCCCGCCGGACCTGCGCGAGTTCGACGAGAAGATCGCGAACGTGCGCCGGGACAAGGAGTCCGCGATCGACTCGCAGGACTTCGAGAAGGCCGCCTCCCTCCGGGACACGGAGAAGCAGCTGCTGGCGGAGAAGGCCAAGCGGGAGAAGGAGTGGAAGGCCGGCGACATGGACGTCGTCGCCGAGGTCGACGAGGATCTGATCGCCGAGGTCCTGGCCGCCTCCACGGGCGTGCCGGTCATGCGGCTCACCGAGGAGGAGTCCAGCAGGCTCCTGCGCATGGAGGACGAGCTGCACAAGCGCGTCATCGGCCAGGAGGACGCCATCAAGGCGCTCTCCCAGGCGATCCGGCGCACCCGTGCGGGTCTGAAGGACCCCAAGCGTCCCGGTGGCTCGTTCATCTTCGCCGGCCCGTCCGGTGTCGGTAAGACGGAGCTGTCCAAGACGCTGGCGGAGTTCCTGTTCGGCGACGAGGACGCGCTGATCTCCCTCGACATGTCGGAGTTCGGCGAGAAGCACACCGTCTCGCGGCTGTTCGGCTCCCCGCCCGGCTACGTCGGCTACGAGGAGGGCGGTCAGCTCACCGAGAAGGTGCGCCGCAAGCCGTTCTCGGTCGTCCTGTTCGACGAGGTCGAGAAGGCCCACCCGGACATCTTCAACTCGCTGCTGCAGATCCTGGAGGACGGTCGCCTGACCGACTCGCAGGGCCGGGTCGTGGACTTCAAGAACACCGTCATCATCATGACGACGAACCTGGGCACCCGGGACATCTCCAAGGGCTTCAACCTCGGCTTCGCCGGCCAGGGTGACGTCCGTGCGGGGTACGACCGGATGAAGGCCAAGGTCAACGACGAGCTCAAGCAGCACTTCCGCCCCGAGTTCCTCAACCGCGTGGACGACACGGTGGTCTTCCACCAGCTCACGCAGGAGGACATCATCCGCATCGTGGACCTGATGATCCAGCAGGTCGACGAGCGGCTGAAGGACCGCGACATGGGCATCGAGCTCAGCCAGGACGCCAAGGAGCTGCTGGCCAAGAAGGGCTACGACCCGGTGATGGGTGCCCGGCCGCTGCGCCGGACCATCCAGCGCGAGGTGGAGGACATCCTGTCGGAGAAGATCCTCTTCGGGGAGCTGCGTCCCGGGCACATCGTGGTCGTCGACACCGAGGGGGAGGGCGAGGCGAAGACCTTCACCTTCCGCGGTGAGGAGAAGTCGGCGCTGCCGGACGCTCCTCCGGTGGAGTCCGCCGCGGGCGGTGGCCCGAACCTGAGCAAGGAGGCGTAAGCCTCCGCCGCACCACCGAGCGGGGCCGGTCCTGTGTGGCCGGCCCCGCTCGCGTGCTCTGACCGCTTCCACTGCGGGCTAGGACATGATGCGGATGCCCTCGGGTACGCCGCTGACGCGCGGCAGCCGCGGGTTGACCCGCAGGGTCGTCAGCTGGGGGAAGGCGGCGAGCCACCCCATGGGGACGCCGAGGTCGTAGGCGAGCCACAGGTGGGTCAGCTGCTCGCGCGCGAGTCCCTCCAGCAGCTCGTCGGGCGTGAAGGGCCCGACGATCTGCACGCGGGCCCTGCCGCCGAGTTTCCGCAGCGCGGCCAGCTCGTACCGGTCGGAGACGGGGTAGTACAGGCCCTCGGGGTCGAGGTGCCCGATGATCTCGTCCGCGTACCGGTCGGTGTCGAAGTTGTGCCATCCCCGCGCGAGCTCGGCCCGCAGCTGGAGGGAGGCCCGGTTGCGGAGCTGGGCGAGGTAGTGGACGGCGGCGTCGTCGTTGATCCGGGTGACGGTGACGGCGAGCCGGTGGGCCTCGCGGTCGGTGACGTGGGTGGGGTCGGGGAGCATCTCCAGGACTATGGGGCCCACCCAGCCGAGGCTGCGGGCGGCTTCCACGGTGGTGGGGCGCACCATGTTGCGGGTCTCGCGCCGGATGCGGGCGTGCGTGTCGGGGTCCAGCTCGGTGACGTGTTCGAGGCAGGCCGCTGCCAGCAGGCGGCGCCGGTTGCGCTGCATGCCCTTGCGTCCTGGCGCCAGCAGTCCGCCGAGGAGCCGCGCGCACTCCGCGGGGCGGGCGTGGGCGACGGCCATGCGGATGACCTCTTCCCACTCGGTCTCGTGGGCGTGGTCGAGGAGCAGGTCGAAGGCGCCCTGTTCGACGGCTTCCTTGGCGGCGAGGTAGTCCTGCACGGTGCGGTGGACGAACTCCACCGAGCGGTCGGCCTGCTCGCGGAGCAGCCCGGTGCGCAGCAGCAGGTGGTTGAAGATGTCCTCGGGGCGGCCCTGGCCCGCCGTGGAGGGGATGGCCGGCAGGTTGCGGGAGATCTCCTCGAGCGCCTCGTCCAGCGGGATCTCGGCGCGCCGCTCGACCAGCATCCGGAAGGCGAGTTTGCGCAGCAGCCGCTCGCGGGCTCCGCGCCGCAGCTTGACGGCGTCGGCGTACAGCACCCGGCGTTCGGGGTCGCGCCGCTGGAGCAGCATCTCCATCGCCGCTTCGTACAGCTCCTTGCGGCCGTGCGGCAGGGAGCCCGAGCGGTCGCGGTTGAGGGCGCAGATCAGTCCGCACATCAGCGGGTTGGTGGCCAGTCCGCGCAGTTCGCGGTAGAGGGGGATGGAGGCCAGCAGCCGGTCGCGGTACTCGGCCAGCAGCTGGTGGTCCTTGCCCTCGTCGTCGGCGGCGGCCGTGTGCCAGGCGGTGATGAAGGTGGCGACCTGGCCCCGGCTCATCGGTGCGAGGCTCAGCTCGTCGAAGCCCTCGTCGGCCAGCCAGTTCGCCTCCACGGACGAGGGGCGGGCGGTGACGAGGCAGAAGTTGCCCGAGTAGATCCGCATGAGGCGGCGCAGCTGGTCGCGGAGCGCGGCGCGTTCGGACTCGGGGGCCTCGTCGATGCCGTCGACCAGCAGCAGGCCCCGTTCCTCGGTCAGTACGCGTGCCGCCCAGCCGTCGGGTGCCTCGTCGGCGAGCGGGTGGCGCACGGCGTGCAGGAAGTCGTCGGGGGAGGGGAATCCCTCGCGGGCGAAGCGGCGTACCGGCAGGACGAGCGGTATCCGGCCGCGGAGCGAGGCGAGTTCGGCCGGCAGCGCGTCCCGTGCCGTGGCGACGGCGAGCCACTGCACCAGCGTCGTCTTGCCGGAGCCGGCCACGCCGCGCAGCAGAACCCTTTCGTGTCCGCCGAGCGCCCTGTCGGCGGGGAGTACGGGCTCGCCGCTGTCCTCGCCGCCCATCTCGGCCCGCCGCTCGGGGTTGTCGAACTCGGCGCTGAGGCTGAGGTAGGTGGCGTCCAGCGACCAGCTGTCGGGGGTGTTCGGGTTGGGCAGGTCGATGCCGTGGATGGTGACCCGGTTGTGCTCCTCGGCGACGGAGCGGGCGTACCGGACCTCGAACTCGGCGTCGGCGGCGGACGGCTCGGGGCGGCCGCGTACGGCTTCGACATCGTTGAGGTCGATCAACTGGCGTATCCGGTGTGCGCGTTCAGGCATGTGTTCGGCGAGGACGGGGGAGCGGCGGATCAGGTGGTGCAGCAGGTGCAGGCAGACGGCGACCAGCAGCCGGTCGTGGAACCAGGCGGCGTCCGGATTCAGCTCCCGGTCGGCGCCCGGCACCGCGGAGCGCAGCCGCCGCGCGTAGTCCTGCGGCCCCAGCCGTACCGCCTGCACGTCCGTGACGTCCAGCTCGCCGATGATCCACAACATGCGCGAGAGCACCGCGGCGACCGGCGCCTCGTCCCTGGCCGGCAGCCGGTGGGCGGGCGCCGTCAGGCTCACCAGCTCCTCGGCGAGCGAGAGCAGCGACGCGTAACTCAGCGGCGGCGCCTCCCCCCGGAAGGAGACCAGCCGCGCCAGCAGCTCCCCCTCGGCCTGCGCCTTGTCCGGCGTGGCCTCCACGGGGAGCAGGAACTGGCTGACGAGGGGGTCGGCGACGGCGGAGGCGAGCCGGACGGCAGGGTCCATGTGAGCGGGCTCCCGGGGACGGGGGCGGGGTGGCGGGCGCGTGCGGGCTGGTGGCGGTCGGGTCCCCCACCAGCGTAGGCCGTCCGTGTGGCAGCGGTCACCCTGCGTTCGCGCCAGGGTTGGCCGGTCGTGCGTGCCGTGGGCGGGGCCCTATGAGCGGGGCCACATCCGAGGGGCCGGGAACGGGCCGCGCCCGTGAGGTGGGGCACAGGCGGGCCGGGGTCTACGAAGCCGCTTAGGAGAGGGCGGCGCGCCGGCGGGCGCGGGGGGCGGAGCGGGGCCCGGTGCCGGAGCGCCGAGTGGCGTGCGTCTCTCATGCTACTACGGGGGCGTTTAGTAATAACGGTCCTTGATGTCCTTTTTCTGGCGGGTTACCAAGGGGGCGCGTCCGGGTTCGGGCGCACTTCACGAACCCCCTCACGGAGGTAGCACCCGCATGCGGAAGTTCAGGACCACCAACCGCGCCGCTGTCGTCTCGGCGTCCCTCGTCGCCGGGCTCGGCGCGTCGATGGCCCTGGGGGCCGGCACCGCGTCCGCGGCCGGGAAGGCCGAGACCGGCGCGGCCCACACCGACCTCTTCGCGCTCGGCACGGCCAACCAGCTCGCCGAGTCCACCCGCGCCCAGGCCGACGCGCACCGCAAGGCCGTCGAGGCGGCGAAGAAGGGCGAGCAGCGCGCCGCCGAGGCGAAGAAGCACGCCGCCGAGAAGGCCGCCAGGGACGCCGAACGTCTCCAGCTGTCCTGGGTCAAGCCCGTCTCGGGCAAGTACGAGCTGAGCGCCACCTTCGGCAAGGCAGGCGGCCGCTGGGCGCACAACCACTCGGGCCAGGACTTCGCCGTGAACATCGGTACCCCCGTCAAGGCGGTGCACCAGGGCACCGTCGTCAAGGCGGGCCCGAACGGCGCAGGCGACGGTCCCGCGTACGGCAACGCCCTCGTCGTCCGGCACGAGAACGGCGCGTACTCGCAGTACGCCCACCTCTCCGAGATCGACGTCAAGCCGGGTCAGCAGATCAAGACCGGCCAGGTCATAGCCAAGTCGGGCAACACGGGTAACTCCTCCGGGCCGCACCTGCACTTCGAGATCCGCCAGGGCGCCGACTACGGCACCGCCGTCGACCCCGTCAGCGCGATGCGCGCGGTGGGCGTCGACTTCTGAGCCGACCCCGCCCCGAGGGGACTCCCCACGCCAGGCCCCGGCACTCCCCGTGCCGGGGCCTTCGGCGTGCCGGAGTCCTCGGCGTGCCGGGGCCGTCGGCGCGTACGAACGCGTGGTTCAGGCGCCGTCGCCGTGGTGGGCGGCGGTGACCAGCTCCTCGGCGACCTCCAGGGCCGCCCGGCGCTTGTCCTCGGGGCCCGCGCCCGAGCTGTCCAGGGTGAAGAGCGTCGAGTGCATGGTGAACAGGGCTGAGGTGCAGCGCACCTGGTCGGTGAGGGCCGCGTCCTGGTCCTTGAGGAACCCCAGGAGGGTGAAGATCCGCTTCTTCATCTGCTCGCCGATGGACAGCTCGCGCAGCGTCGCCTGGTTCTCGTGCATGAACCGCACCAGCGGGGTGGCGTTGCCGATGCACACGCTGTAGCGGCGGAGGATCTGCAGCTTGGCCTCCAGCGTGGTCGGGTGGTGTATCCGCGCCCAGGCGATGACCTCGTCGCACGGGCCGAGCACCAGGTCCTCGAAGAGGCTGGTGACCAGGTCCTCCTTCGTCTTGAAGTGGTAGTAGAGCGCGGCCTTCGTCACACCGAGCTGTTCCGCGATCTCTCTGAGTGAGGTTTTCTCGTAACCGCGTTCGGCGAACAGCTCCAGGGCGACGTCCTGGATGCGCTGACGGGTGTTTCCCCTGCTCATGCCGACCCCTTCACAACTTACTTGACGCCCGGCTAGTGAGGACCTAGCTTGTCCATCGTACTGAACTAGCCGTGCGGCAAGTAAGGCACGGGTAAAAGAGGGGGCTGCGCGTGGCTGCGAGTGGGGCGACGAAACGGTCGAAACGGGATGACGGGGACGTCGAAGCAGAGGATGGCACTAGCGGAGGTCAAGAACCGACCAAGCGGGCGGCCCCGGCACCCGCCCTTTCGGCGGACCCCGGCGCGGCGCAGACCGCCACAGCGGCGCAGCCCTCTGCGGGGGCGCAGACCGCCACGGCGGCGGATGCGGACCCCGGGTCCGCAGGGCCCAGGCCGCGCAGCGTCCGGGTCGTCCTCTTCTCGCTGATGATCGCCGTCCTGCTGGCGATGCTGGACAACATGATCGTGGGCACCGCCATGCCCACCATCGTCGGTGAACTCGGCGGCCTCGAACACCTCTCCTGGGTCGTCACCGCCTACACGCTCACCACCGCCGCCTCGACCCCGCTGTGGGGCAAGCTCGGCGACATGTACGGGCGCAAGGGCGTCTTCCTCACCTCGATCCTCGTCTTCCTCGCCGGGTCGATGACCTCGGGCGCCGCCCAGACGATGGGCCAGCTCATCGGTTTCCGCGCCCTCCAGGGGCTCGGCGCGGGCGGGCTGATGGTCGGCGCCATGGCGATCATGGGCGACCTGATCTCGCCCCGGGAGCGCGGCAAGTACATGGGCATGATGGCCGGAGTGATGTCGCTGGCCATGATCGGCGGCCCGCTCGTCGGCGGCACGCTCACCGACCACCTCGGCTGGCGCTGGGCCTTCTACATCAACCTGCCGCTGGGCGCCGTCGCGCTCGCGATGGTCACCACCGTGCTGCACCTGCCCAAGAAGCGCAGCAAGGGACGGATCGACTACCTCGGGGCCGCGCTGCTGACCACCGGCATCACCGCCGCGGTCCTGGTCACCAGCTGGGGCGGCACGGAGTACGCCTGGGACTCGGGCACGATCATCGGCATCGGCGCGCTGGCGGTGGCGGCGCTGATCGCCTTCCCGTTCGTGGAGCGCCGGGTCGCCGAGCCGATCCTGCCGCTGGGCGTCTTCCGCAGCGGCAACTTCTCGCTGGTCACCCTCATCGGGTTCCTGCTCGGCTTCGTGATGTTCGGCTCGATGACGTTCCTGCCGCTCTTCCAGCAGAGCGTCCAGGGCGCCTCGGCCACCAACTCCGGGCTGCTGCTGCTCCCCGTACTGCTCCCGATGATGGTCGTCTCCGTCGTCACGGGCCGCGCCACCACGAAGACGGGGAAGTACCGCGCCTACCCGATCATCGGCGGCGCGCTGATACCGGTCGGCCTCTTCCTCCTCGCCCAGATGGAGTCCGGCACCAGCCGACTGACCTCCGGGCTCTACATGGCGGTGCTCGGCGCCGGCATGGGCTTCCTGATGCAGCTGACCATGCTCATCGCGCAGAACAGCGTGGAGCTCAAGGACATGGGCGTCGCCTCGTCGACGACCACGCTCTTCCGCACCATCGGCGGCTCCTTCGGCGTCGCCCTGATGGGCACGCTCTTCACCCGCCAGGTCGAGGACTCCATGCGGGAGGCCGCGGCCGCGGGCGGTGGTACCGGCGGCGGGGCCGCGGCGAAGCTCACCGAGGGCGGCGCCCAGCTCGACGCCGCCTCCCTCGCCAAGCTGCCCGACGCGGTCCGCATGGCGTACGAGCACGCCGTCGCGGACGGCACCCACGTGGTCTTCCTGGTGTCGGCGGGCGTCGCGGCGCTCGCCTTCGTCGCCGCCTGGTTCATCAAGGAGGTCCCCCTCAAGGGCGCCACCGCACAGCAGCCGCAGGAGTCGCAGCAGCCGCAGGGCTCGGCGTAGCGGTAAGGAGCGGCGGTCGGCGGTCCGCCGTCAGCGGGGCCTGCCGGCTGCCCGTCGCCCGCCGAGGGCGGCGGGCAGCCCTGCGCCGTCTCCGGGCTGCCCGCCCGGCGCCGCACCGCGGCTGAGCCGGTCCCGCTGAGCCAGTCCCGCTGAGCCAGTCCCGCTGAGCCAGCCCGTCGAACCAGCCCGTCGAGCCGGTCCGGCTGAGCTCGGGCTCAGCCGGACTCAGCTCAGCGGCAGGCGGTACCGCTTGCCGTCCAGCGGTTCGACCAGCCCGTCGGAGACGAGCCCGTCGAGCGCCCGTGCGCGCTGGATCGGCTCGTGCCACACGCGGTCGAGATCAGTCTGCGCCACCGGCTCCTTCGCGGCGCGCAGCACGGCGAGCAGCCGACCGCGCACCTGCCGGTCGGTACCGGCGTACGCCTGGGTGCGCCGGGCGGGGCCCTGGTGCTCGGGCGCGCCCGCCAGCTGCCAGGCGCAGCGCGCGGCGATCGGGCAGCGCGCGCACTGCGGGCTGCGTGCGGTGCACACCAGCGCGCCCAGTTCCATGGTCGCCGCGGCCCAGCGGGAGGCCGTCGTGTCGTCCTCGGGCAACAGGGCGCGGGCGAGCTTGCGTTCGGCGGCGGTCGTCGCGTTGGGCGGGTACTGGCGGCCGGTGACGGCGCGCGCGAAGACGCGGCGCACGTTGGTGTCGAGCACCGCGTGCCGTTTGCCGTACGCGAAGGAGACGACGGCGGCGGCCGTGTACTCGCCCACGCCCGGCAGCGCCAGCAACTGCGCGTGCTCGACGGGCACCTCGCCGCCGTGCCGTTCCGCTATGGCCTTGGCGGCCCCGTGCAGCCGCAGGGCGCGCCGCGGATAGCCGAGGCGGCCCCAGGCGCGCACGGCCTCGCCGGGCGCCTCGGCGGCCAGGTCGGCGGGGCGCGGCCAGCGCTTCATCCACTCCTCGTACACCGGCAGTACGCGGTTCACGGGGGTCTGCTGGAGCATGAACTCGCTGACCATGACGCCCCACGCGCCCGCCTCCGGGCGGCGCCAGGGGAGGTCGCGGGCGTGTGTGGCGAACCAGTCGACGACGGGGGCATGGAGGGTGCGCGCCGTCTCGTGCAGGGCGGGGTCGACGGCTTCGGATTCCGCGGCGCGTGCTGGCGGGGCGCCGGCCGAAGCGGCTTGGGAGGTCTCGGTGGTCGCAGTCATGGCACATCCGATCCTGGCACGGCGCTCCTCATCCGAAAAACGCACACGCGGTACGAAAGCCTGTCCGTCACGTACGCCACGTACGCCGTGTATCCGCGTCGAACCCCGCAGAGCCGGACAACCCTCAGCAAATCCCCCGGACATCGGGCAGCTCATCACAACAATCGGCGGTCTGAGCGGCGGGTACGGGCCTGTGAGGCGCCTGATGTCTCGTAAGGTTTCCGCGTGGGATCTCTGCGCAATCCGATCGGGCCGCTTCCCTCCTCCATCTACTGGCGACGGAGGGCAGTTGTCCTTGCTGTCCTCGCGCTGCTGGTCCTGATCGTCGTCTGGGCGCTGGCCTCGACGGGCGGCGAAGGCCCGGGCAACGAGGGCAAGAACGGCGACAAGGGCAACGGGCCCGCCGGCACGATCACCCCGGGGCCCACCGACTCGGGACCCGCGATCAGCGACCGGCCGGGCGGCCGGGACGAGGATGGCGGGGCGGACGGCGGAGCGGACGGCTCGGGCTCCTCCGGCGGCTCGGGTTCTACGGGCGGTTCCGACGCGGAGGACCAGTCGTCCGCGGGCGGGACCGGCTGGGGCGCGGGCGACGGGGGCGCGGGAGCGGGCGGCGCCGACTCGGCGGGGTCCTCCTCGGGTTCCGGTTCGGGTTCCGGATCCGGCGGCTCGGGCGGCGGTGCGGCGGGCGTGCCGGCACCGCCGGAGCTGGCCAACTGCCGCGAGGGCGACGTGAAGCTGAAGCTGCGCAGCGTCGAGAAGAAGTACGGTCCGGGCGAGAAGCCGCGGTTCGAGCTGAAGGTCACCAACGAGCGCGGCAGCGCCTGCAAGATCGACCTGGGCCGTACCGCCACCATCGTGACGATCAACAACCCGGACGACGCCAAGTTCTGGGCCTCGGACGACTGCCCGCCCACCAAGAAGCCGCTGCTGCGCAAGGTGCCGGGCGACGGCTCCTCGACGCACACCCTCACCTGGTTCCGCAAGGCCAGCGCGGCCAACTGCGGCACCCCCACCTTCGAGGCGCCGAAGGCCGGAACCTACGAGATCGAGGTGAAGGTCAAGGGCCTGAAGACGGTGCGGACGACTTTCCGGCTGGTCACGTAGGCGGGCGGACCGCGGCGGGCCCGGCGCTCAGCTGTGGCCGGCGCTCACCCGAGGCGTGCGAGGCCCGGCGCTCACCCGCAGCGTCCGAGGCCCGGCGCCCACGCACCGCGCGTGAGGCCCGGCGGCTCACACGTAGCGTTCGAGGATCGAGGACTCCGCGAGCCGCGAGAGCCCCTCGCGGACCGAGCGGGCGCGTGCCTCGCCGACGCCGTCCACGGCCTGGAGATCGTCCACGCTGGCGGCCAGCAGCTTCTGCAGCCCGCCGAAGTGGTCCACGAGCCGGTCGATGACGGTGCCCGGCAGCCGGGGCACCTTCGCCAGCAGCCGGAAGCCGCGCGGTGAGACGGCCGAGTCGAGCGTCTCGGGCGCGCCGCTGTAGCCCAGCGCCCGCGCCACGGTGGCCAGTTCGAGCAGCTCGGTGTGGGTGAGCCGGTCCAGGTCGCTGAGCGCGTCGGGAACGGCGCGCACCCGGCGGCCGGCGCCGACCGTCTGCGGCGCGTAGTCGCGCACGACCAGCTCGCGCTCCGGCTCGACGCCCGCGATCAGCTCGTCCAGCTGGAGGGAGAGCAGCCGCCCGTCGGTGCCCAGCTCGACCACGTACTGCTCGATCTCCGTGGCGATGCGGCGGACCATCTCCAGCCGCTGCGCCACCGCCGTCACGTCGCGCACCGTGACGAGGTCCTCGATCTCCAGCGCGGAGAGCGTGCCGGCGACCTCGTCCAGGCGCAGCTTGTAGCGCTCCAGCGTGGCCAGGGCCTGGTTGGCGCGGGAGAGGATGGCCGCCGAGTCCTCCAGCGTGCGGCGCTGCCCGTCGACGTAGAGGGCGATCAGCCGCATCGACTGGCTGACGGAGATGACGGGATACCCCGTCTGGATGGAGACGCGCTGCGCGGTGCGGTGCCGGGTGCCGGTCTCCTCCGTCTCGATCGAGGCGTCGGGCACGAGCTGCACACCCGCCCGCACGATCTTGGTGGTGTCCTTGTCGAGGATGAGCGCACCGTCCAGCTTGCACAGCTCGCGCAGCCGGGTCGCGGTGAAGTCCACATCGAGTACGAAGCCGCCGGTGCACAGCTGCTCGACGTTCTTGTCCATGCCCAGGACGATCAGTCCGCCGGTGTTGCCGCGCAGGACGCGTTCCAGGCCGTCGCGCAGCGCCGTCCCCGGCGCGACCGCGCTCAGCGAGGCGCGCATCAGGCCGGACGCCCCCTCGGCCCTGCCCAGGGCCGCGGCCCGGTCGTTGGCTGCCACTGCACTCCTTCGGTCGTGCGGGTGCCTGTCGGCGTTTCCTCGACCTGGCGGATCGCCGGACCACCGCACCGGGGCGGACACCGTGCCGTTCCCCCCTCGCCGCGACCGCGTCGCGACGGTGCGCACAGCCCCCGTGGTGCTCGTGGTTGGTCGAGACCGGGGCAAAGTCTACCGGCGCACCGGGGAGTGCCCCTCGCGGCGTGTGAGGGGGCGGGTCCGACGGCCCGGCGGGAGGGCGATGGCACGGGCGGGCGCCCGGGAGGCGCCGGGTACCCGGGGACGGGATCCGGGGCGGGACGCCCGGCCCACCGGAGCAGGCTGAGCCGCCGGAGCAGGCTGAGCCGGCGGGGAGCGTCCGGCCCGCCGGAGCCCGCTGAGTCGGCTGAGCCGCCGGCGCCGGCTCAGCCCGTGGCGGCGGCCGCGCCCGAGCGCGCAGGGCGGGCCGGCAGCACCCGCAGGGCCTCACCGATGTCGGCGACCTCCAGCACTCGCATCCCCTCGGGCACCCGCCCCGGATCGCCGGGCACCAGGGCGTGCGTGAAGCCGAGGCGCGCGGCCTCCGACAGCCGCCGCTGGACGCCCGTCACCCGGCGGACCTCGCCCGCCAGGCCGACCTCGCCGATCGCCACCAGGTTCTTCGGCAGCGGGGTGTCCCCTGCGGCGCTGGCGAGCGCGAGAGCCACCGCGAGGTCCGCCGCCGGTTCCGACAGCCGCACCCCGCCGACCGTCGCGCTGTAGATGTCCCGTTTGCCCAGCGCGTTGATCCGGCCCCGCTGCTCCAGGACGGCCAGCATCATCGACACCCGCGAGTTCTCCAGCCCCGAGGTCGTCCGCCGCGGGGAGGGGATCTGCGTGTCGACGGTGAGCGCCTGGACCTCGGCGACCAGGGGGCGGCGGCCCTCCAGCGTCACCGTCAGACAGGTGCCGGGCACCGGCTCGTCGCGGCGGGTCAGGAACAGGCCCGAGGGGTCGGCCAGCCCTGTGATGCCCTCGTCGTGCAGTTCGAAGCAGCCGACCTCGTCGGTCGCCCCGTACCGGTTCTTCACCCCGCGCACCAGCCGCAGCCGCGCGTGCCGGTCGCCCTCGAAGTGCAGGACGACGTCCACCAGGTGCTCCAGCAGGCGGGGTCCGGCGATGGCGCCGTCCTTGGTGACGTGGCCGACCAGCAGCGTGGACATGCCGCGCTCCTTGGACGCGCGGATCAGCGCGCCCGCCACCTCCCGCACCTGCGCGACACCGCCGGGGGCGCCGTCGATCTCGGGAGAGGCCACCGTCTGCACCGAGTCCAGCACCAGCAGGGAGGGCTTCACCTCGTCGAGGTGGGCCAGGATCGCGGACAGGTCCGTCTCGGCTGTCAGATACAGGTGGTCGCTGAGGGCGCCGATGCGGTCGGCGCGCAGCCGCACCTGGCCCGCGGACTCCTCGCCCGTGACGTAGAGGGTGCGGTGGTCGTCGTCGGCCGCCTTGGCCGCCACGTCCAGCAGCAGCGTGGACTTGCCGACCCCCGGCTCCCCGGCCAGCAGCACCACGGCGCCGGGCACCAGGCCGCCGCCCAGCACTCTGTCCAGCTCGGGCACGCCCGTGCCGCGTGCCGTCGCCTGCCTGCCGTCGACCTGGCCGATGGGCAGGGCGGGCGCGGAGACGCGGCCCGGTGCGGTGGTGCGGACCGCCGGGCTTCCGCCCGCCTCCTCGACGGTGCCCCAGGCGTGGCACTCGGGGCAGCGCCCCAGCCACTTGGCGGTCTGCCAACCGCATTCGGTGCAGCGGTAGGTGGGACGGTCCTTCGCGGAGGTTTTACGGGTGGCCATGACGGTCACGGTACCGACGTCCACCGACAGCGGGTCCTGGCCGGCCGGACGCGGCCCGCGAGGCGGCGGGCCGCGCGGTGGTGGATCCGCGGGGCGGCGGGGCCGCGCGCGGTCGGCCGGGCCGGGGCCGTGCGCCCCCTGTGCGCTCTTTGTGACGTTGTTGTCGCCAAACCCGAGGCGCCTGTCCTCTTTTGGAGGACAACATCACCCGAAGGTAGTAATCCCTCGCAGAGGGGTCCAGTAAAGCGCCATCATCCGCCTACCGTCGCCGGGGTGAAGACGAGCAGGCGCGAGCACCCCAGGAACCCCACCGGCGCACCGCCAGCGCACCGAGTGGAAAGGACGACGCACCGTCGTGCCGACGGCACCGCCGCGCGGCGCGACGACGCGTATCTGGACGGCCTGTTCACCTACTGTCTGTCCGTTCTGTGCGAGCACGAAGCCGCCCTGCTCGCGCTCGGGGAGACGCTCGTGCTCGCCGACCGCCAGCACGCCAGGGGCCGTGCTCCCGAGGCCGAACACCTGCGCCGTCCCTGGCTCTACGCGCTCGCCAGGTGGGCGTGCTCCCGCCGGCTCGCCGAACAGAAGGCCAAGGGGAGGGCCGGGGCCAGGGCCGACGGCCGCGAGGGAACGCCGGCCGGCGGCGGATCCGCCGCCGCGGGTCGCGGGGTGGCCCACGGTGGCGCGTCCGTTCCCGCGTCCCCCGCCGCCACGGGGCGGGAACTGCTCGACGAGGCGGCCCGGGTGCGGCAGCGGAGCGAACTGGCCGCGCTGGCCTGGCCGGAGGCGGCGGGCACGTCCCCCGCGCAGCGGGAGGCGCTGGAGCTGTCCGTCAGGCACGGTCTGCCGCCCGCGCAGATCGCGGCGGTCCTCGCGATGCCGGCCGACGCCGCCGAGGACCTGCTGATGAACGCGGCCTGCGAGGTGGAACGCACCCGTGCCGCGCTGCACGTCGTCGAGTCCGGCGGCTGCGCCGCCGTGGCCCGGCTCGCCGGGGACGACCGGCTGCTGATGGGCTCGGCGCTCCGCCGCGAACTGGTGCGGCACGTGGACGAGTGCCCGCAGTGCCGGCGCGCCGCCGAGCGCGCCATGGCGGGCGTCTCGTGGCCGGGTACCGCGCCGGCCTCCGCAGCGCTGGCCGTGGTCGCCGCTCCGCGCTCCGCGGTGTACGCGGCGGTGGAGCTGGCCCACTGCGCGCGCGCCCAGCGGGCACCGCGTTTCGACCGCGCCGGTTTCCCCGTGCGCGAGCGGAACCGTGCGGCGCGGCGCGAGCGGCTGCGGGCGCGGGTGCTCACCTCGACGGTCGTCACGGCCGTGGTGGCCGCGCCGGTGTTCGCCGCCTGGGCCGCCTACCGGGGCGGGCAGGACGGCGGCGAGCCCCAGGCGGAGCGTTCCGCCGCCGCTCCCGAGCAGCCACGGGGGAGCGCCGGTGCTCCCCGGCCGCAGCGCGAGGGCACCTGGGGGCCCAGGGGCCGCCACGCGGGGGGCGACGGGCATCATCGCCGCGCGTCCGAACCTGGCAAGCGAGCGGGCGGGGCGGTGGGCAAGCACCGGCGGACGGGCCCCGGGGGTGTCCTGCCCTCGGCTGTCGGTACGACGGCGGGCGGTCGTGGGTACGCGCCTCCGCCAACGTCCTCGGCGCCCGGGCCTCCGTCGTCCGTGCCGGGCGTACCCGCCCCCGGGGGGATTCCGGGTGCGCCGGCCTCTCCGGCGTCGCCCGCACCGACACCCACCCCGACGGAGACGACGCCGGCGCCGACTCCCACGCCGACGGAGACGGTCAGCCCGTCCGCGACACCCACCGAGGCCGGTTCACCGTCGTGAGGGCGTCACCGTGCGGTGGAGTCCCGGCGCGGCGCGGTGACGGCACGGGGTGCCGACGCGGCGGTGTCACAGCGACAGGGAGTCCTGCTCCGTCGTGTTCTGCTCCGCCGCGGACTGCTCCGCCGTGCGGGCGGTGGAGGCGTGGGCCTCGGTCGCCGGGTGGGGGGCCATCAGGGGGAGCTGGTGGGCCAGCCGCTGTGCGCACAGTTCGGCCAGGTGCTCGTAGGCGGCCTTGCCCATGAGTTCGGTCAACTCGGCGCGGTAGGAGAGGTAGACGGGCCGGCCCGCGCCGTGTGCGGACGGTGCCGCCGTGCACCACCAGTGCAGGTCGTGTCCGCCGCCGCCCCAGCCGCGGCGGTCGTACTCGCCGATCGAGACGTAGAGCACTTCCTCGCCGTCGGGCAGTTCGACCCACTCGTAGGTGCGCCGGATCGGTACCTGCCAGCACACGTCGGGCTTGGTCTCCAGCGGTTCGCGGCCCTCGCGCAGGGCGAGCAGGTGCAGTGCGCATCCCGAGCCGCCCTCGAAGCCGGCGCGGTTGTGGAAGATGCAGGCGCCCTTCCAGCGCCGCGTCTGGCGCTCGCCCTCCTCGTTGACCTCCGCCCAGCCCAGCGCGCCGGTGCCGACGTCGTGGTGCTGCCACATCTCGGGTGTGAGCCGCGCCACGTGGGAGGCGACACGCTCCTCGTCCTCCTCGTCGGAGAAGTGGGCGCCGAGGGTGCAGCAGCCATCTTCGGCGCGGCCCTCGGTGATGCCCTGGCAGCCGTTGCCGAACAGGCAGTTCCACCGGGAGGTCAGCCAGGTCAGGTCGCAGCGGAAGACCTGTTCGTCGTCGGCCGGGTCGGGGAACTCGACCCAGGCGCGGGTGAAATCGAGGGCGACCTCCTCATCCCGTGCCGCGCCCACGGCCGGCTTCTCGGCCGCCGGGTCCTGCGCCCCGCGTGCGCCGCCCTGCTTCTGCTGCTTCGCCGCTTTCGTCATACCCACACCGACCAGCGTACGGGGCTTACGCCCGCCCGCCGGTACGCCGCTCCCCGTCGGCGGACGCGGCGCAGCCGCTAGCGTGCTGGGTATGAGACTCGGTGTCCTCGATGTGGGGTCGAACACGGTCCACCTGCTCGTGGTGGACGCGCACCCCGGCGCCCGCCCCCTGCCCGCGTACTCGCACAAGGCGGCGCTCAAGCTCGCCGAGCTGCTGGAGGCCGACGGGTCCATCAGCCACGAGGGCGTGGAGAGGATGGCCGTCACCGTCGCCGAGGCGCTGGAGGTCTCCGAGGAGAAGGGCGTCGAGGCGCTGCTGCCGTTCGCGACGTCCGCCGTGCGCGAGGCGGCCAACGCCGAGCAGGCGCTCGCCCGTGTCGCCGAGGAGACCGGCGTCAAGCTGGAGGTGCTCTCCGGCGCCGACGAGGCCCGGCTGACGTTCCTGGCGGTGCGGCGCTGGTTCGGCTGGTCGGCCGGGCGGCTGCTGGTGCTCGACATCGGTGGCGGGTCGCTGGAGATCGCCTACGGGCTGGACGAGGATCCGGACGCGGCGGTGTCGCTGCCGCTGGGGGCGGGACGGCTCACCGCGGGCTGGCTGCCGGGGGATCCGCCGGAGGCGGCGGACGTGCGGGCGCTGCGCCGTCACGTACGGGCCGAGATCGCGCGCACGGTCGGGGACTTCAACCGGCTCAGCCCGCCCGACCGCGTGGTGGCCACCTCCAAGACGTTCAAGCAGCTCGCGCGCATGGCGGGCGCGCAGCGCAGCGCGGAAGGACCGTACGCGCAGCGCACGCTCAGCCGCAGCTGCCTCCAGGAGTGGGTGCCCAAGCTGGCCGCGATGCCCGCCGAGGAGCGCGCGGGGCTGCCCGGTGTCTCCGAGGGCCGGGCCCATCAGCTGCTGGCCGGTGCCCTCGTCGCGGAGGCCGCCATGGACCTCTTCCGCGTCGACGCGCTGGAGATCTGCCCCTGGGCGCTGCGCGAGGGCGTCATCCTGCGCCGCCTCGACCGCCTCCCGGCCGTCTGACTCCCCGGCCCTCCGACTCCCGGCCCGCTGAGCACCCGCACGGCGCGGCCCGTCGCCCCGCGGACCCCGGTGTGTGAGCGGGCTCCCAGTGGGCGGCTCCCTCGCGGGGAGCGGCACGCGCTTAGGGTGGCCGGGTGGGCATCGAAAGCGTGCGGGTTCCCCAGGCGAAGGTCGCCCTGTCGACGGCCTCGGTGTACCCGGAGTCGACGGCCGCGGCGTTCGAGATCGCCGGGCGCCTCGGCTACGACGGCGTCGAGGTCATGGTCTGGACCGATCCGGTCAGCCAGGACGTGGACGCGCTGCGCCGCCTCTCGGACTTCCACGGCGTCCCGATCCTGGCCGTGCACGCCCCGTGTCTGCTCATCACCCAGCGCGTGTGGGCCAAGGATCCCTGGGAGAAGCTGGTGCGGGCCAGGGCCGCGGCGGAGACGCTGGGCGCCTCCACCGTCGTCGTGCACCCGCCCTTCCGCTGGCAGCGCACCTACGCGCGCGAGTTCGAGCGCGGCGTGTGGCGGATGGCGGACGAGACCGACGTGCGGTTCGCCGTCGAGAACATGTACCCCTGGCGCTACCGGGACCGCGAGATGCTCGCCTACGCCCCCGACTGGGACCCCACCCAGAACGACTACCGGCACTTCACCATCGACCTCTCGCACACGGCCACCGCGCGCAACGACACCCTGGCGATGGTGGAGCGGATGGGCGACCGGCTCGGTCACGTCCACATCGCCGACGGCAACGGCTCCGCCAAGGACGAGCACCTCGTTCCCGGGCGCGGTTCGCAGCCGTGTGCGCAGGTACTGGAGCGGCTGGCGGCGCGCGGGTTCGACGGTCACGTGGTCGTGGAGGTCAACACGCGCCGCGCCATGTCGGCGGCCGAGCGCGAGGAGGACCTGGCGGAGGCGCTCGCCTACACCCGCCTCCACCTCGCCGCCCCGGGCCCCGCGCGTCCGGGTGCGGGACCGGACGCCGGGCGCACCCCGGCGGACCCGGAAGCCGGTCAGTCCGCCGCTCCCCGCCGGGGGGACACGTGAGCGCGCCCGAGGACCCCGCCGAGCCCGCCGGAGACGCCTCTCCGGCGCCGCGCGGGCGGGGCCGCCCGACGCGGCGCGGTGGCGAGGACGGGCCCGGCACGCGCGAGCTGATCCTGGCCTCGGCGCGGGGCGAGTTCGCCGAGCGCGGGTACGACAAGGCGTCCGTGCGGGCCATCGCACGCGGTGCCGGGGTGGACGCGGCGCTGGTGCACCACTACTTCGGCACCAAGGAACAGGTGTTCGCGGCGGCCGTGGAGGGCGCCCTCGCGCCGGCGCTGGCCGTCCCCGGCCTCATCGAGGGGGCGGCGCCCGGGGAGGTGGGCGAGGCGGTCACCCGCACGTTCCTGGGCATGTGGGAGGACCACGGCACTCGGGAGCCCGTGCTGGCCATCGTCCGCTCGGCGGTCAACAACGAGCGGGCCGCCGCCGTCTTCCGCGAGTTGCTGAGCCGCCACCTGGTCGCGCGGGTGGCGGCGAGCCTGGGGGAGGCCGACGCGCGGCTGCGGGTGAACCTGGCGGCGGCGCAGCTGGTGGGGACGGCGATCCTGCGCTACGTCATCCGGCTGGAACCGCTGGCCTCTGAGCCCGTCTCCGCCGTGATCGGCCGGCTGGCGCCGGTCGTCCAGCAGCACCTCACGGGCCCGGCTCCGCACGGGGGCACACGCGAGGGCGCGGGGGCGGCTCCGGGCGGGGACGCCGGGGCCGCTTCGCGCGGCGGGTTCGTCCAGGATCCGGACTCCGTGTCCGGATCTTGAGCCGGAGGCGTACCCTCGATTCTTCTACGAGTTGTTTCGGTGGCGCCTTCGGCGCTGCCAGCGCATGCAAAGGGAGAGGCAGCCATGCCCGAGCTGAGGTCCCGCACCGTCACCCACGGACGCAACATGGCGGGGGCACGCGCCCTCATGCAGGCGTCCGGCGTAGCGCGTGAGGACTTCGGCAAGCCGATCGTGGCGGTGGCCAACAGCTTCACCGAGTTCGTGCCGGGCCACACCCACCTGCAGCCGGTCGGCCGCATCGTCAGCGAGGCGGTCAAGGCGGCGGGCGGCATCCCGCGCGAGTTCAACTCGATCGCGGTGGACGACGGCATCGCGATGGGCCACGGCGGCATGCTCTACTCGCTGCCGTCCCGCGACCTGATCGCCGACTCGGTCGAGTACATGGTCGAGGCGCACTGCGCGGACGCGCTGATCTGCATCTCCAACTGCGACAAGATCACCCCGGGGATGCTGATGGCCGCGATGCGGCTGAACGTGCCCACGGTCTTCGTCTCCGGCGGCCCCATGGAGGCCGGCGAGACCACGCTGGTCAACGGGACGGTCCGCAAGCTGGACCTGGTCGACGCGATGTCGGAGGCGGCCAACGACAAGGTCTCCGACGAGGACATCCTGCGCATCGAGCAGAACGCCTGTCCGACCTGCGGCTCCTGTTCGGGCATGTTCACCGCCAACTCGATGAACTGCCTCACCGAGGCCCTCGGCCTGGCCCTGCCGGGCAACGGCTCGACGCTGGCCACCCACACGGCACGCAGGGAGCTGTACGAGACGGCGGGCCGCACGGTCGTGGAGGCCGCCCGGCGCTACTACGACCAGGACGACGCGACGGTCCTGCCGCGCACCGTCGGCTCCCGCGCCGCCTTCGAGAACGCCATGGCCCTCGACATCGCCATGGGCGGCTCCACCAACACGATCCTGCACCTGCTGGCGGCCGCCGAGGAGGCCGAGCTGGACTTCACGATGCACGACATCGACCAGCTCTCCCGCAAGCTGCCCTGCCTGGCCAAGGTCGCCCCCAACGTCGCCCCCGGCGGCACGTACTACATGGAGGACGTGCACCGCGCCGGCGGCATCCCCGCCATCCTGGGCGAGCTGTACCGGGGCGGGCTGCTGAACGAGGACGTGCGCACCGTGCACGCCGACTCGCTCGCCGAGTGGCTCAAGACGTGGGACATCCGCGGAGGATCGCCGTCGGCCGAGGCGCTGGAGCTCTTCCACGCGGCGCCGGGCTGCGTCCGCTCGGCCGAGGCGTTCTCGCAGTCGGAGCGGTGGGAGTCCCTGGACGTGGACGCGGCCGGCGGCTGCATCCGCGACGTCGAGCACGCCTACTCGGCGGAGGGCGGCCTGGCGGTGCTGTACGGCAACCTCGCCGAGAACGGCTGCGTGGTGAAGACCGCGGGTGTGGACGAGTCGATCCTGACCTTCACCGGGCCCGCCGTCGTGTGCGAGTCGCAGGAGGAGGCCGTCCAGAAGATCCTGGACAAGACGGTCAAGGAGGGCGACGTCGTCGTCATCCGCTACGAGGGCCCCAAGGGCGGCCCCGGCATGCAGGAGATGCTCTACCCGACCTCCTTCCTCAAGGGCCGGGGCCTGGGCAAGGCCTGCGCGCTGATCACCGACGGCCGCTTCTCGGGCGGTACGTCGGGCCTGTCGATCGGCCACATCTCGCCGGAGGCGGCGGGCGGCGGCGCCATCGCGCTGGTTCAGGACGGCGACGCCGTCGTCATCGACATCCCCCGGCGGCAGATGCGGCTGGACGTGGACGAGGAGACGCTGGCCGCGCGGCGCGAGGCCCTGGGCGGCCGGTACGCCCCGGCGGCCCGCGAGCGCAAGGTCTCCACGGCGCTGCGCGCCTACGCGGCCATGGCCACCAGCGCCGACCGCGGCGCGGTGCGGGACGTGACCCTGCTGGAGCGCTGAGGCGTTCGCGCCCCGTCAGGGGCGCGGGGAACTGCGCGACCGGCCACCACGCGCCGTGAGCCCGCGGACCGCGGTCAGGGGCAGGCGCTGACCGGACACCCGTGGCGTCATAATCGAAACGTGCCCCAGCAACCGAAGACACCCGACGAACCGGCCCCCGAACCGCTGCGCTTCTACGGCACCACCTGGGTCGACCACTCCGGCGGCTACGCGCTGCGCCGCGTCGGCCTCGGCCTCGGCGCGGTGCTGGCGGCCGCGGCGGGCGCCTTCGTGCTGCGCTTCGCCTACCAGGGCGTCGTGGTGGCCGACATCGGCAGCTGGGCGAGTGTGCTGCTGGTCGTCGCGTTCGCCGTGTGCAGCGCGATGGCGTTCGCGCGGACGCTGACCTCCTACGGCCGCCGCCCTGACGAGCGGGAGGCGTCGGCCGAGTCGTCGATGCGCAGCATCCGGATCATCGGCTTCATCGGCGTGCTGCTCGCCTACGCGCTGCGCACCTGCGTGGAGGCGCCCAGGGAGCGGCTGCACCGGGCCGAGTACGAGGAGGCGCTGGCCCGCCATGCGCGGCAGCGGCAGTCCCGTACGGGCAATCCGGCGGCGAGGAAGAAGAAGCGCAAGCGCTGACCAGAGCGCTGAGGCGGACACGTCAGCACGCTTTCTGCGGGAGGGTCCTCCGGGCCCTCCCGCAGTCGTGTCAGGGGAAACCCTGAACTGTCCCGGACAAGGCACCAGTTGCCTCGACACCTCGTTCCGCCACGTGTCAGATTCTTCTTACACCCAAGAGGAAGGGGTCGCGGTGAGCGCGATCGAGACCCCGACAGGAGACGAACTGCTGAAGGTCCTGGCAGCGCTCGGCAACCCGCACCGGATGCGGATCGTCGCGGCACTCGCCGAGGGCCGGAACTACGTCAGCAGGCTCGCCCGTGAGATCGGCATGAGCCGCCCGCTGCTGCACATGCACCTCCAGCGGCTGGAGGCGGCCGGTCTGGTGGTCGGGTCGCTGGAGCTGTCGGACAGCGGCAAGGCCATGAAGTTCTTCGAGGTGTCCCCGTTCGCCTACGCGCTGACCCCGCAGGTCGTCGCCGAGGCCGCGCGGACCCTCACGGACCAGGCCGCCAAGACCGCGGGGGAGCAGCACGAAGCCGGCCCCGAGCCGGACGAGCAGGTCTCGGACGAGAAAGAGAGAGCGACGTGAACGAGCACCTCACGACCGTGGCCGCGCCGGTCGACCCGGCCGGCGTCTGGGCCGCGGCGCTGGGCACCGGCGGGGTCTTCGTCCTGCTGATCGTCGTGGTCTGGCAGCTCGCCGCCACCTGGCGGGCCCGGATGCTGGCGGCCCGGGAGCAGCAGTACAAGCAGCTGGCCCTCAAGTACGCGCAGCTGCTGGAGGACAACGTTGAGCTGCACCGCCGCAGCATCGAGGAGCTGACGCAGGCGCGGCAGTCGATCGCCTCGATGGAGAAGATGATGCGCGAGATCGAGTAACCGGCCCGCCACCCCACCTATGGCGCTCGTACGGCCGGGAGCGGCAACTCCCGGCCGTACACGTGAGCGTGCGTCACCGCGAACCCCTCGCGTCCCACACCCACCCCATGGAGGGTACCCATGCCTGCTCACTCCCCGCCGCCGGACGTCGGCGGGCCCCGCGTGCCGCGCCGTCTCGCCACGGTCCCCGGCGCCCGGCGCGGCAAGTGGCTGGTCTTGGCCGTCTGGCTGCTGATCGTCCTGGCGCTCGGGCCGCTGGCCGGCAAGCTCACCGAGGTCGAGGACAGCAGCGCCAACGCCTTTCTGCCGGGCGGCGCCGAGTCGGCCCAGGTCAACACCGCGCTGGAGAAGTTCCGCGGTGCGGACGAGATCATCCCCGCGGTCGCCGTCTACGCGCGCGGCGACGCCGCCGTCACGCGGGCCGACGCGGCCGAGGCGCGCGCCGACCGCGCCGCGTTCGCCCCGCTGGTGGCGCGGGGCGAGAAGCTGACCGGGCCCGTCCCCTCGAAGGACGGCAAGGCCCTGATGCTTGTCGTGCCCCTGACGACAGGGGACGGCGACATGACCGACGACCTGGAGAAGATCCGCAGCGTGGCCGCCGCCAACGCGCCCCCAGGTCTCGACGTCGCCGTCGGCGGCCCCGCCGGATCGCTGCTCGACAGCGTCGAGGTCTTCGACAACCTCGACTCCACCCTGATGCTGGCCACCGGGGCCGTCGTCACGCTGCTGCTCCTGCTCACCTACCGCAGCCCGCTGCTGTGGCTCTTCCCCGTGCTGTCGGTCGGCTTCGCCGCCGCGCTCACCCAGGCCTCCACCTATCTGCTGGCGAAGTACGCCGCGCTGCCCGTCGACCCGCAGAGCGCGGGCATCCTCATGGTGCTGGTGTTCGGCGTCGGCACCGACTACGCGCTGCTGCTGATCGCCCGCTACCGCGAGGAACTCCACCACCACGCCGACCGGCACGCCGCCATGCGGATCGCGCTGCGCCGCTCCGGTCCCGCGATCCTCGCCTCGGCCGGCACCGTCGCCGCCGGCCTGGCCTGCCTGGCCCTCGCCGACATCAACTCCTCCCGCTCGCTGGGCCTGGTCGGCGCTGTCGGTGTCGTCTGCGCCCTGCTCGCCATGGTCACGGTGCTGCCCGCGCTGCTGGTGGCGACGGGGCGCTGGGTCTTCTGGCCGTTCGTACCGCGCCACGGGACGGCGCCGCGCCAGGCGCGCACCGTCTGGTCCCGGGTCGGCGCCGTACTGGCGCGCCGCCCGCGCTGGTCGTGGCTGATGGCGGTCGGTGTGACGGCCGTGCTGGCGCTGAGCGCGACAGGAGCGACCATGGGCCTGACCAACGAGGAGATGTACCAGGACAAGCCCGAGTCGGTGGTGGCCCAGGAGAAGCTGTCGGCGCACTACCCCTCGGGCGCCTCCGACCCGGCCACCGTCGTGGTCCGCACCGACGCGCGCGAGGCGGTGCGCGGCGCGGCGCTGGCCGTCGACGGCGTCGAGTCCGTCAGACCCCGGGACCGCACGAGCGACGGGCACCTGACCTCGCTGGCCGTCGTCCTGGCGGACGCCCCCGACAGCGACGCCGCCAAGGCCACCGTCGACAGGCTGCGAAACGCCGTCCACGCCGTCGAGGGAGCCGACGCGCTGGTGGGCGGCACGACAGCCGAGTCGCTGGACACCCGCAGAGCCGCCGGGAGCGACCTGGAGACCGTCATCCCCGTCGTGCTCGCCGTCGTCCTGCTCGTCCTGATCGCGCTGCTGCGCTCGCTGGTCGCACCGCTGCTCCTGCTGGCGACGGTGGTGCTGTCCTACTTCGGCGCGCTGGGAGCCTCGCAACTGATCTTCCAGCACCTGCTGGGCTTCCCCGCGGTGGACAACGCGCTCCCGCTGATGGGATTCGTCTTCCTGGTCGCCCTGGGCATCGACTACAACATCTTCCTGATGACCCGCGTGCGCGAGGAGGTCGGACGCCGCGGCCACGCCGCCGGGGTGCTGGCCGGGCTCACCTCCACCGGCGGCGTGATCACCTCGGCGGGGGTGGTGCTGGCCGCCACCTTCGCGGTGATCGCCTCCATGCCGCTGGTCTCGATGGCCCAGCTGGGCGTCCTCGTCGGCTTCGGCGTTCTGCTGGACACCTTCCTCGTCCGCACGGTGCTGGTGCCCTCGCTGGCGCTGGACCTCGGCCCCCGCATCTGGTGGCCGTCGCGTTTGGGCCGCGACCGGGGGCAGGGGGCACCGGGCCGGGGCGAGCGGCTGGCGCGGCCGGAGCCGGAGAGGGTCTGAGCCGGCGGCGGTACGCGTCGCCCGCCTGCCCGGTGCCCCGCCCGCGAGCCATGCGGCGGGCGGGGCACCGCCGTGCCCGTCCCGGTTTCTTGACGCCCGTGTGCCGCCCGGCCCATAATTCACCATGTGATGAATAAACCGCCGCCGCAACCGCCCCCCGACCCCGCGGAACCCACGGGGCCGGGCGGTGTTCCCGCCGATTCCGCCGATTCCGCCATCCATGCCCGCGGCCTCACCGTCGTCCGCGGCACCCGACGCGTCCTCGACGCCCTCTCCTTCGACGTCGCCCCCGGCACCGTCACCGGCCTCCTCGGCCCCTCCGGCAGCGGGAAATCCACCCTCATCCGCGCGATCGTCGGCACCCAGGCCAAGGTCACCGGCACCCTGGACGTCCTCGGCCGCCCCGCCGGATCGGCCGGGCTGCGCTCCCGCGTCGGCTACGTCACCCAGGCGCCCTCCGTCTACGGCGACCTGAGCGCGCGCCAGAACCTCGACTACTACGCCGCCGTCCTCGGCATCCCCCGCTCCCGCCGAGCCGCCGCCGTCACCCAGGCCCTCACCGACGTCGACCTCACCTCGCACGCCGACGACCTGGCGGGCAACCTCTCCGGCGGCCAGGCCTCCCGCGTCTCGCTGGCCGTCGCCCTGCTCGGCGCCCCCGAACTCCTGGTGCTCGACGAACCCACCGTCGGCCTCGACCCGGTGCTCCGCCGCGACCTATGGGACCTCTTCCACCGCCTCGCCGCCCACGGCACCACCCTGCTGATCTCCTCCCACGTCATGGACGAGGCGGACCGCTGCGCACACCTGCTCCTCGTACGGGACGGCACGCTGCTGGCCGCCGACACCCCGCAGGCGCTCAGGGAACAGACCGGCAGCGACACCGTCGAAGACGCCTTCCTCGCCCTCGTCGACTCGGCCCGCGCCGCCGAAGGCCCCACCCCCTCACCACCCGCACCCCACTGACCGACCGCGAGGGACACCATGAACGCCTCCCGCACGCTCGCCACCGCGCGCCGCGTCCTGCGCCAACTCGGCCACGACCCCCGCACGATCGCGCTGCTGCTGCTCGTCCCGATCCTGCTGCTCGTCCTGCTGTACTACGTCTTCGACGCCGACCGCCGCGCCTTCGACAGCATCGGCTCCTCCCTGCTGGGCATCTTCCCGCTCGTGACGATGTTCCTGGTCACCTCCATCGCCACCCTCCGCGAGCGCACCTCCGGCACCCTGGAGCGCCTGCTGTCCATGCCGCTGGGCAAGGGCGACCTGATCGTCGGCTACGCGCTCGCCTTCGGCCTGCTGGCCGTCGTCCAGGCAGCCCTGGCCACCGGCGTCGCCATCTGGTTCCTGGACCTGGACATCGCGGGCTCGCCCTGGCTGCTGCTCCTCGTCGCCCTGCTCGACGCGCTCCTGGGCACCGCCCTCGGGCTGTTCGTCTCGGCCTTCGCCGCCTCCGAGTTCCAGGTCGTCCAGTTCATGCCCGCGATGATCTTTCCGCAGATCCTGCTGTGCGGCCTGTTCGCACCCCGCTCCAGCATGCAGCCCGTCCTGGAGGGCATCTCGAACGTGCTGCCCATGTCCTACGCCGTCGACGGCATGACGGAGGTCCTGCACCACACCGAGGCCACCGGAGACTTCGTCCGCGACCTCGGTATCGTCGCCGGCAGCGCGCTCCTGGTCCTCGCCCTCGGCGCCGCCACCCTCCGCCGCCGCACCGCGTGAGCCGCCCCGGTGGGAGGATGGACGGCCCGGCTCGGCCACGCCCTCGTGACGAGCCACCACCGGTCACGACCGGCACCGGCACAGCCGGGCTCAACCAGCACGACGAGGCACGAGCACGAGCACGAGCACGAGCACGAGCACGACGAGCATGAGCATGAGCACGACGAGGCACGAGGTGAACCACCCATGACCACCCAGAACGTCGCGGTCCTCGGCACCGGCAAGATCGGAGAGGCCCTGCTCTCCGGAATGCTCCGAGGCGGCTGGTCACCCTCCCGCCTCCTGGTCACCACACGACGCCCCGAACGCGCGGCCGAACTGCGGGAGCGCTACGGCGTCGAGCCGGTCGGCAACGCCGAGGCGGCCAAGGCGGCCGACACCCTCATCCTCACGCCCAAGCCGCAGGACATGGGCGCGCTCGTGGACGAGCTGGCCCCCCACGTGCCCGCCGACCGGCTGGTCATCAGCGGCGCCGCCGGCATCACCACCCGCTACCTCGAACAGCGGCTGACCGAGGGCACGCCCGTCATCCGCGTCATGGCCAACACCCCGGCCCTCGTCGACGAGGCCATGTCCGTCATCTCCGGCGGCACCCACGCCACCGAGGCCCATCTCGCCCTCGCCGAGGAGATCTTCGGCGGCGTCGGCAAGACCCTCCGCCTCCCCGAGAGCCAGCAGGACGCCGCCACCGCCCTCTCCGGCTCGGGCCCCGCCTACTTCTTCTTCCTCGTCGAGGCCATGACCGACGCCGGCATCCAGCTCGGCCTGCCCCGCGACAAGGCGCACGAGCTGATCGTCCAAGCCGCGGTCGGCGCCGCCACGATGCTCCGCGACAGCGGCGAACACCCCGTCACCCTGCGCGAGAACGTCACCTCGCCCGGCGGCACGACGATCAACGCCATCCGCGAGCTGGAGAACCACCGCGTCCGCGCCGCCTTCATCGACGCCATCGAGGCCGCCCGCGACCGCAGCCGCGAGCTCGGGGGCTGACGGCGGTCCCCAAAGAGGGTGCCACCTGTACGTCGCCTGCGGACCGCGCGTCCGTCGCGGCTGGTCGCACAGTCCCCCGTGTCCCTTCAGGGGCGTTGCCCGCCCCGCGGAGCGTGAGCAGCCTGCTCCCCCGGCCTCCGGCCGGAAAGCGCCCCGGGGCGCGGAGTGCGCAAGCACCGGGCCTGGCCTCCGGCGCGCGTCCGCAGGCCGCGCACCCCCTCGTGCACCAGCGTGATCGTGAAGGCCAGCGCGAGCCCGAGCGCCACCCCGTACAGCGGCGTCTCCTCGAACGCGGCTCCGCCCACATAGCCCAGCCCCGCCGAATAGCAGGCCCAGCTCACCACGGCCACGGCGTCGTACCGCGTGAAAAGCCGGCGCGGGAAACCCGTCGCGCCGGTGGTGAGCGTGGCCGCCGTCCGGCCGCCCGGAATGTAGCGCGCCGCCACCAGCACGAGGCCGCCCCGCTCGGTCAGCATCCGCCCCACCCGCTCGTAGGCCCGCCAGGTGCGGCTCCCCTCCGTCAGCCGCGCCGTCAGCCGCGCCCCCGAGCGCCGCCCGATCAGGTACGAGACGTGGTCGCCGGCGAACGCGCCGAGCGCCGCCACCACGATCACCCAGAACAGCGCCGGATCCCCCTGCGCCGCGGCGAACACCCCCAGCGTGATCACCAACGTCTCGCTCGGCACCACGGGGAAGAACCCGTCCAGCATCGCGATCCCGAACAGCGCCACGTACACCCACGGCGTACTCACGAACCCCTCGACCGCATGCACTATCGCCTCGTTCATGCCACCGGAACGTACGGAGCACGCCGGGCGCCGAGCAGTACACCATCGTCCCCGGCCTTCCCCCACTTTCGTCAGGTGTGCCCCGCAGCGGCCCCCCCGTACCGTGGCGCACGTGAACGCCGCACCCACCCGCACCGGCCTCGGCCGCTTCACCGCCGCACTCCGCCGCCCCCGCTGCCGCACACTGCTCGCCGACCTCGCCCTGTGGCTGTTCCTCGCCTACCCGCTCCCCGTCCTGAGCGAGGTCCCGGTCTGGCTCCGGGTGACCGCGGCCCCGCTGCTGGCCGCCGCCGCGTTCCTCAGCCGCCGCGCCCCCCTCGCGGCGGCGGCCGTCCCCGCGGGCCTCGGGCTGGCCGTCACCCCCGAGCTGTTCACCAGCACCTTCAGCCCCGCCCTCGTCGTCCTGAGCTTCCTCCTCGGGCGCCGCGCCGAGAACGGACGCCGCTCGCTCGCCGCCGCCGCCACCCTGTGCGCCCTCGGCCTCGTCCTGGCCCTGACCCTGCCCGGCGCCAGCCTGTGGGACTGGTTCACCCTCGTCAGCACCGTCCTGTTCGCCGCCGTCCTCCCCTGGCTGCTGGGACGCTTCCGCCGCCAGCAGTACGCACTCCAGGCCACAGGATGGGACCTGGCAGCGCGCATGGAGCGCGAACACGAACTCGTCGCCGACCGCGCACGGCTGCGCGAACGCTCCCGCATCGCCGGCGACATGCACGACTCCCTCGGCCACGACCTCAGCCTCATCGCCGTGCGCGCCGCCGCGCTCCAGGTGTCCCCAGGTGTGGACGACGCCGCCCGGGCCTCCGCCGCCGAGCTCCGCCAGGCCGCCGCCGACGCCACCGAACGCCTCCGCCAGATCATCGGCCTGCTCCGCCAGGACACGACGGCCCCCACCGCCGAAACCGTCCCCGACCTGGTCGCCCGCACCGCCGCCTCGGGCGTCGCCATCACCCTCCGCCAGGACGGCGACAACGGCGAGGACGGTAAGCACGGCGA
Source organism: Streptomyces diacarni (assembly GCF_003323715.1). Classification (GTDB taxonomy): domain Bacteria; phylum Actinomycetota; class Actinomycetes; order Streptomycetales; family Streptomycetaceae; genus Streptomyces; species Streptomyces diacarni. The sequence goes on along the minus strand of NZ_QOIN01000042.1, from coordinate 1,379 downwards.
GGACGGTAAGCACGGCGAGGACGGTAAGCACGGCGAGGACGGTAAGCACGGCGAGGCCGACGGCAAGCACGGCGAGGCCGACGGCAAGCACGGCGAGAACGAGGACGAGGCCGCTTTGGTGGTGCTCCCGCCCCTCGTCGACCGGGCCGTCCACCGCGTCGTCCAGGAAGCCGTCACCAACGCCACCAAGCACGCACCGGGCGCGGCGATCACCGTCCTACTACGGAAGAAACCGGCCGCCGTGTACGTGACGGTCACGAATGGCGCGCCCGCGGCGGGCGTCCGCCTCCGCACGGAGGCGGACGAAGGGAAGACGGCGAGCACGGACGCGGCCGCGGACACGGGTGCGGCCACGGGAAGGGAAACGGGCATGGGCGTGGGCTCGGGCGCGGGCACCGGGCTCATCAGCCTCGACGAACGCGTACGTCAGGCCGGAGGCACCTTCCGGGCACGCCCCCTCACGTCGGCAGAGGGCTTCGAGGTGACGGCCCAGCTCCCGCTCGGCCCCGACCACCTCCCCAGCGCCCGGGCCCGACCCGCAACCGACGCCGCGCCCCCCACCACCCGCTCCGGCGCACAACTCGCAAGAGCCCGCCGGCGGGTACGGCGCGGGATGGCGAACGCCCTGTGGATCCCGGCCTCCGCGACTGCGGTACTGGCGGCACTGATGTACGGCTACCAGCTCTACACCTCCCACGAGTCCGTACTCGGCGAGCACACCTACAGCGAACTGCGCGTCGGCGAGCCCCGCTCGTCCGTGCTCCCACGCCTGCCCTCGTACGAGTTCGACGCGGAGGTCACGCCCCCCGGCGCGCCCCCGAACCCGGCCCACACCGACGAGTGCCTCTTCCAGCGCCACAGCACCTTCGACAACTCCCTCCTCTACCGCCTCTGCTTCACGGACGGGAGGCTGTCCCACAAGGACCTGATCAGGGCGGAAGAGCGGGACCGTTGACCGAGACGGGGCTCACAGTTGACACGGAGGTCACCCGTCCGTAAGGTTCATCGGGTTGCCGCAAAGCCGTCCTGGTTTCGCGGCGACTCTCTTCGCCACTCCGGCGGGTACCACTTCGAGAGCACGCTCTCCCTTCGCAGGGGTTTCTTCGGCATGCCGAATTTCTTCTGCGGCCGGCTCAATTTGGAGCCGGAGGGGAAAGGCTCTAAAGTAGAGACCAGCCGGAAGGCGCCCCGCCGACAGGGGAATCTGATTCGGAAGAACGGCACCGGAAACGGGCCGGGAAACGGATCTGATAGAGTCGGAGACACCGAAAGGGCAAACGTCCGGAGAAACCCGTGAGACGGTTTTGAAGGAAGCGTCCGTTCCTTGAGAACTCAACAGCGTGCCAAAAGTCAACGCCAGATATGTTGATACCCCGACC
>NZ_QOIN01000009.1 GCF_003323715.1 Streptomyces diacarni | reverse complement strand
TGACGTTGCCACTGGACGGCCCGCGCGGACACAACACCATCGGCCGCAGCCAGACCTACGAAGCAGTACTGGACGCAACCGAAACCCGCGCACTACTCCAGGACATCCCCGCCGTCTTCCACACCCGCATCAACGACGTACTCCTCACCGCCGTCACCCACACACTCGGCACCTGGACCGGCCACGACCACATCCGCTACGACCTGGAAGGCCACGGCCGCGAAGAACTCTCCGACAACCTCGACACCTCCCGCACCACCGGCTGGTTCACCACCATCTCCCCCCTACACCTCCCAGTACCCACCACCCTCACCAACGGACTCAAACAGATCAAAGAACTCCTCAGAGCCCGCCCCCGACACGGCATCGGCTACGGCCTCCTCGCCCACACCAACACCCACACCGCCACCACCCTCCACACAGCCACACCAGCCCAGATCAGCTTCAACTACCTCGGCCAATTCGACCAAACCCTCGTCCCACCAGGATAAACACGCCCCACCGCCTCCCCGGCCCCGACTGGCACCCGGACAACCACCGCCCCTACCTGATCGACATCGTCAGCCACATCCACAACGGCCGACTACACATGCAATGGACCCACGACAACAACACACACACCACCCACACCATCCAGCACCTCGCCGAAAACACCCTGGA
>NZ_QOIN01000010.1 GCF_003323715.1 Streptomyces diacarni | reverse complement strand
ACGACTCCAGCTCCTCCCGCACCACACCCACCGGCAACGCCACATGCGCCATCGCACCCTCCGGCGCAAACTCACCAATCACACGACTACGCACCGCCACCAACCGCGCCGCATCCTCCAACCCCAACGCACCCGCCACATACGCCGCCGCAATCTCCCCCTGCGAATGCCCCACCACCGCATCCGGCACCACACCCCACGACTCCCACACACACGCCAACCCCGTCGACACCGCAAACAACGCCGGCTGCACCACCTCCACCCGATCCAACACACCCCCACCCAAACCACTCAACACATCCAACAAATCGAAGTCCACAAACGGACTCAACGCCTCACCCACCGCCCGCACATGCTCCACAAACACCCGCTCACCCAACAAACCCCCACCCATCCCCACCCACTGCGACCCCTGCCCCGAAAACACAAACACCCGCCCACCAAAACCCCCACCCCGCACCACACCCTCAACCACACCCGAAGACCCCACACCCACACCCGAAGACCCCTCAACCACACCCGAAGACCCCTCGGCCACACCCGAAGACCCCTCAGCAACCGCACGCAAACCCCCCACCACACCACCACGCCCCACACCCACCACCGCAGCACGACAACCAAACACACCACGCCGACCCAACACACCAGCAACCTCAGCAAGCCC
>NZ_QOIN01000011.1 GCF_003323715.1 Streptomyces diacarni | reverse complement strand
GGACGAAGCGGGATAGTACGTCACATAGTTGTCGGGGCGGGGAGCCGGTCCGCAGGGTGGGCCCAGGTCGCGACGAGACCGGGCACCGAGCCCCGGGAGCGCGGCCGGATGTGTCCCCCTTCGAAAGGCATCCCGCTCGCATGCGTACTGCTCTGCGCAACACCAAGCTGACCACCGGCCTGACCGTCCTGGGTGCCGCCGGCATCGCCACCACCGCACTGGGCGGCACCGCCCACGCCGCCACCACCCGCCCCAGACCAAGCCCGCCGCCCACGCCACCCAGGCCGCCGCCGACAAGGACGACAAGAAGGCGGACAAGAAGGCCGACGACAAGGCGGAGAAGAAGGACGACAAGGCCGAGGACAAGGGCAAGGACGGCAAGTCCTACCCCGACAACCTGGACGGCTGGATCCGTGAGGCCAAGGCCATCATGGACAAGCACGACATCCCCGGCTCCTACGACAGCATCAAGCGCAACATCATCCGCGAGTCCGCCGGCGACCCCAACGCCGTCAACGACTGGGACGTCAACGCCCAGAAGGGCACCCCTTCCAGGGGCCTGCTCCAGGTGATCCAGCCCACCTTCGACCAGTACCACGTCAAGGGCACCCCCGATAAGCTCACCGACCCCGTCGCCAACATCGTCGCCGCCTGCAACTACGCCGCCGACCGCTACGGCACCATGGACAACGTCGACTCCGCCTACTGAGCAGAAGGCCCCAACAGCCGACACCACACACGCACCAC
>NZ_QOIN01000038.1 GCF_003323715.1 Streptomyces diacarni | reverse complement strand
TCGCTGCGGGGCCGGAAACGGTTGGACGACCGAAGGGTGCTCAACGGAATTGTGTGGAAGTTCCGCACCGGCACCGCGTGGCGGGACGTGCCCGAGCGGTATGGGCCGTGGCAAACGCTGCACACCCGCTTCCGCCGTTGGGCCCTGGACGGCACCTTTGAGCGGATGCTGCGGGCCGCACAGGCAAAGGCGGACGCGGCCGGCGACATCGACTGGCTGGTGGCGGTCGACTCCACCGTCGTACGCGCCCACCAGCACGCGGCCGGGGCCCGAAAAGGGGGCTCCGCGCCCCCGGCCTCGGACGCTCGCGGGGCGGCCTGACCAGCAAGATCCACCTGGCCTGCGATGCCGTCGGGCGCCCGCTCGCCTTCACGGTCACGGGTGGGAACACCAACGACTGCACTCAGTTCACCACCGTCATGGAGGCGATCCGAGTGCCCCGGCTCGGGCCGGGACGGCCCCGCGTCCGGCCCGGCCACGTACTGGGCGACAAGGGCTACAGCTCCCGAGCGATACGGGCCTGGCTGCGGTGCCGCGGCATCGGCCACACCATCCCCGAGCGGGCCGACCAGGTCCGCAACCGGGCCCGACGCGGCAGCCGGGGCGGGCGCCCGCCGGTCTTCGACAAGCAGCTCTACAAGCGGCGCAACGTCGTGGAACGGTGCTTCAACCGACTCAAGCAGTGGCGTGGCATCGCGACCCGCTACGACAAGACCGCCGAGTCCTACCAAGCAGCCGTCACCCTCGCCTC
>NZ_QOIN01000059.1 GCF_003323715.1 Streptomyces diacarni | reverse complement strand
ACTGGTCTGGTGCGTAGTGCGCAGAGTGAGAATCCGGGTCGGTTGGTGTTGGTGGATGCGGAGCCTGGTGAGGGGCCGGTGTCGTGGGGGTCGGTTGCGGCTGCGGTCGCGGGTGCGGTTTCGGCTGGGGAGTGGCAGGTGGCGCTGCGTGGGGGCCGGGTGTTGGTGCCGCGGCTGGCCAAGATCAGCGGACAGGCGGGCCTTGAAGAGGCTGAGGGTGGTCTGTCGGTGTTGGGTGGTGGCGGGACGGTCCTGGTGACGGGTGGTACCGGTGTGTTGGGTGCGGCTACCGCGCGGCATCTGGTTTCCCGGTATGGGGTGGATCGGTTGTTGCTGGTCAGCCGTAGTGGTATGGAGGCTGCGGGTGCTGCCGGCTTGGTGGCTGAGTTGGAGGGGGCTGGGGCGTGGGTGGAGGTGGCCGCGTGTGACGTGGCCGACCACGACGCACTGGCCGAACTTTTGGCTGCGATTCCGGCGGAGTATCCGTTGACGGGGGTCTTCCACACCGCTGGTGTGCTGGAGGACGCGACGCTGGGTTCGTTGTCGTCGGCGGGTTTGGCGCGGGTGTTGCGGCCGAAGGTGGATGCGGCCTGGAATCTGCATGAGCTGACTCGGGATGCCGGGTTGTCGGCGTTCGTGTTGTTCTCCTCCATCGCCGGCACCCTGGGCACGCCGGGGCAGGCCAATTACGCGGCGGGCAACACGTTCCTGGACGCGTTGGCGCAGCATCGCCACGCGCGGGGTCTTCCCGCTGTCTCGTTGGCGTGGGGTTTGTGGGAGGAGACCAGCGGTATGACCGGTGCCCTGGCCGGCACCGACCGCGACCGACTGACCCGGGGCGGACTGGTACCCCTGACCACCGAGCAGGGCATGACACTGCTCGACACCGC
>NZ_QOIN01000020.1 GCF_003323715.1 Streptomyces diacarni | reverse complement strand
CTAAGCCGTGTCTGACAAAGGGTCTTGGGTGGGTTCGCGGAGCCAGAGGATGAGTGCGGCGAGGTGGACTCCGGCCTTGTAGCGGGCGGCGAGTTTGTCGAAGCGTGTGGCGATCGCGCGGAACTGCTTGAGACGGCCGAAGCAGCGTTCGACCACGTTGCGGGCCTTGTAGGCCTCGCGGTCGAAGGCCGGCGGTCTGCCGCCGGCCTTCCCACGCCGCAGGCGGTTGGCCTTTTGATCCGCCCGCTCCGGGATCACCGCCCGGATGCCCCGCCTGCGCAGGGTCTGACGGATCGCCCGGGACGAGTACGCCTTGTCCGCGATGACCGCATCAGGTCTGCGGCGGGGCCGCCCGGCACCGGCCCGGGGCACTCTCACCTCGTCCATGACCGCGTCGAAAACGGTGGAGTCGTTGACGTTGCCGGACGTGACGACCACGGCCAGGGGCAGGCCCCGGCCGTCGCAGGCGAGATGGACCTTCGTCGTCAGCCCGCCGCGGGACCGCCCGAGCGCCTGGCCAGCCGACGCGCGTGCCGGATCTTCCAGTTCGTCCCCCGCCGCCGCCCCCTTTTGCGGGCGCCGGCGGCGTGCTGGTGAGCCCGGCTGATCGTGGAGTCGACCGACACAGCCCATTCCACGGCCCCGACGGAGTCGTCACGGACCCGGACCTCTTCGAGCAGGCGGGCCCAGGTACCGTCCGCTTCCCAGCGAGCGAACCGTTCATAGACCGTCTGCCACGGCCCGTACCGTTCGGGCAGGTCACGCCACGGGGCACCGGTCCGCAACCGCCACAGCACCCCGTTGATCACCTGCCGGTGATCCCGCCACGGCCGCCCACGACCATCCACACCAGGCAACAGCGGGGCTATCCGCTCCCACACCGCATCCGTCAGCTCACCACGACCCACCACAAGATCAATTATCAGACACGGCCTAGC
>NZ_QOIN01000012.1 GCF_003323715.1 Streptomyces diacarni | reverse complement strand
CTAGGCCGTTTCTGATGGCTCTTGGACGGTGTCGCGGAGCCAGATGTTGATCGCTGTGACGGCGAGTGTGCCGTTGAAGATGTAGTCGCGCTTGTCGTAGCGGCTGGCCACCGCCCGGTACTGCTTCCACTTGTTGACGCACCGCTCGACGGCACTGCGACGGCGGTACTGCGACTTGTCGAAGGCCGGTGGGCGACCCCCGTCCCGTCCCTGCCGCCGACGGTTGGCCCGCTGGTCATCAGGCTGGGCGATGGTCGCTTTGATGCCCCGTCGCCGCAGATAGGCGCGGTTGTCGCGGCTGGAGTAAGCCTTGTCCCCGCGTACCCGGTCCGGGCGGCTGCGCGGACGACCCCGGCCACGACGCCGGATCCGTAACTCCTCCAGGACCGGAACGAACATCGGGCTGTCGCCCCGCTGGCCCGGAGAGGTACGCCAGACCAGCGGGCGGGCCCGGTCATCCGCCAGGAGGTGGACCTTGCTCGTCAGCCCGCCCCGCGAGCGCCCCAACGCCTCCCGCCCATCGGCTTCCACACGCGCACCGCCCCCTTTTGCGGGAAGTCCCGCGGTGGCCGGTGCCGCGCGCCTGCCGCGTGCTGATGCGCACGGCAGGTGGTGGAATCGACGTTGACCGCCCACTCCCTCTCCAGGCCCCGCTCCCGCGTGCCGTCGGGATCGACGGCATCGGCCTCGATCTGCAGCGTGGCCAGGATCCGCTGCCATGTCCCGTCCGCCGACCAGCGACGGTGCCGCTCATAGACCGTCTGCCAGGGGCCATACCGCTCGGGCAGGTCAGGCCAGGGCACACCCGTGCGGGCCCGGAACAGCACTCCGTTGATCACCCTCCGGTGATCGGCCCACTGCCCACCTGGCCTGCCATTGACCGGCAATAACGGCTCGATCTTCAGCCACTGCGCATCACTCAGCTCATGCCGTCGCACCATGCAGGACACCTGCCCA
>NZ_QOIN01000013.1 GCF_003323715.1 Streptomyces diacarni | reverse complement strand
CTAGATGAGTGAGTCCGATGTGTGTGCTGGTCGCGACCATGGCGAAGGGCGCCCGTTGGTCAGTGTGTGAAGACAAACCTGGACGCCCTTCTGGCGGCACTGTACGTGTTCATCGACGACCATGTGGCTCCTTGTCGCCGGATCGGGCGACCCCCGAAACTCACGGACGCCGAACTGCTGTGCCTGGCCGTCGCCCAGGTCCTGCTGGGCTTTCCCTCGAGCCGGCACTGGATCCGCTTCGCCCATGCCCGGCTCGGGCACCTCTTCCGCTACCTGCCCCAGCAGTCGGCCTACAACAAGCGCCTCAACGCGGCCGGACCACTGATCAGCCACACCATCGAGATGCTCGCCCGGCAGGTCCCGACCTGGCACGACAACGTCCGGTTGATCGACTCCACGCCGCTGCCCTGCGCAGCCTCCCGCGAGACGGTCAAACGCTCCAGCCTGGCCGGGCACGCCGGCTACGGCTACTGCCGCAGCCACTCCCGCTTCTTCTGGGGCTTCCGCCTCTACCTGGTGACCACTGCCGAGGGCATGCCCATCACCTGGTGCCTGGCCAACCCGAAGATCGGGGAGCGGGAAGTGATGACCGCGCTGCTGGAACGCGACCACCACCTCGTCCGGGCCAGCCAGGTGATCCTCGCGGACAAAGGCTTCGCCGGCCGGGAGTTCGAGGCCTTCCTCACCCAGCGCCTGGGCGTCCATCTGGTACGCCCGGACCGCAAGGACGAACCCGCATGTCACGGCCGCCTCGCCCGCTGCCGTCAGTGGATCGAGGCCGTCTTCAACACCCTCAAAGGCCAACTCAGCCTCGAACAGCACGGCGCCCGAACACCAGCCGGTGTCTTCGCCCGCGTCGGCCAACGACTCCTCGCCCTCGCAGCCGCACTCTGGCGCAACTGGACCACCGGCGCCGACGTCAAACGATCACTGACCGCCTACGACCACTAAAAACATCGGACTCACTCATCTAG
>NZ_QOIN01000032.1 GCF_003323715.1 Streptomyces diacarni | reverse complement strand
TCGGGCCAGTGGCGTTGGCGTTGGAAGGCGTAGGTGGGCAGTTGCACCAGGCCGGAGCCCGGTACGAACCGCTCCCAGTCCACGTCCACGCCGTGTGCGTGCACAGTGGCCAGGGCGGCAAGGAGCGTACGCCTCTCGGCACGGTCCTTGCGCAGCACCGGCACCACGACCGCGCCCCCGGCCCCGCCCCCGACCTCGGTCCCGGTCCCGGTCCCGGTCCCGGTCCCGGTCCCGGTCTCGGTCTCGGTCTGGGCCAGGCACTCGCTCGTCAGACCCGCGAGTGTCGCGTCGGGACCCACCTCCACATACGCGGTCACACCAAGACCGGCCAGCGTGGCGATACCGTCGGCGAAACGGACCGCGGAACGCGCCTGAACAGCCCAGTACTCCGCCGTGAACTCCTCGACCACCTCACCCGTGACATTCGAAACAACCGGAATGCGGGGAGCCTCATACGTCACAGACCGGGCGACCTCGGTCAACTCCGCCAGCAAACCCTCCTGATGCGCCGAGTGGAAAGCATGGCTCACCTTCAGCCGCGTAGCCTTAACCCCCTCCCCCCGAGCCAGCTCAGCAACCTCCAGCACCGCCGCCTCATCACCCGAAACCACCGTGCTCGAAGGGCTGTTACACCCGGCCACCTCCACACCACTACGCCCCTCAAGCCACCCCGCAACACGCGCCTCCCCCGCATTCACAGCGACCATCGCACCACCCCGGGCCACACCGTCCATCAAACGCGCCCGCGCACACACCAAACGCGCCGCGTCCTGGACAGACAACACCCCCGCCACATGAGCCGCCGCCAACTCCCCCACCGAATGCCCCACCACATAATCCGGGACCACCCCGTAATGCGACAACAAACGGAACAACGCCACCTCGACCGCGAACAACGCCGGCTGAGTGAACAACGTCCGCTCAAGCAACTCCGGCTCGCCCCCGATCACCCCCGCAACCGAACGACCCACATACACATCCAACGCCGCAACAACCTCATCAAAGGCAGCCGCGAACACCGGCTCCCCCGCATACAACTCACCCCCCATACCCACACGCTGACTCCCCTGCCCCGAAAACAGGAACGCCACAGAACCCGC
>NZ_QOIN01000014.1 GCF_003323715.1 Streptomyces diacarni | reverse complement strand
GGGGGGTGCCTCTATGGGTTTGGTCAAGCCGTTGAAGGTGTTGGCGGTTGGTAGAGGGTGCCGTCGCGGAGCATGGCGAAGAGCACGTCGGCGCGTCGTCGGGCGAGGCAGAGGAGGGCTTGGCCGTGGCGTTTGCCCTGTTTGATCTTCTTGTCGTAGTAGGTGCGCGAGGGTGGGTGGCTCAGGGAAGCGAACGCGGCGAGGAAGAAGGCGCGTTTGAGCTGTTTGTTCCCCCGCCGGGACGGCTGTTCACCGCGGATGGAGGAGCCGGAGTTGCGGGTGGCGGGAGCAAGGCCCGCGTAGGCGGCCAGGTGGGCGGCGCTGGCGAAGGCGGAGCCGTCACCGACGTCGATCAGGATGCGGGCACCGGTCCTGACGCCGATGCCGGGCATCGACGTCAGGACCTTGTGAAGAGGGTGGGCCTCCAGCAGGGTGGTGATCTCGTGCTCGACGGCCCGGCGCTGTTCGAGGGTGGTGCGCAGACTGGCGGCGAGGTTGGGCAGGACGATCGCGGCGGCGTCAGTGCCGGGCACCACCACGGTCTGCTCGTCCAGGGCGGTGAAGATGTCGCTCACGAGGCGTTCGGCCATGCGCGGGGCCTTGGACCGGGCAAGGTTGATCAGTTGACGGCGTCCGGCCTTGCGCAGTGCGGCTGGGGAGCCGAACTGTTCCAGGAGCCGCAGGACGGCCGGATGGTCGAGGCGGGGGCCCAGGACACGCTCCAGGCCGGGGTGGATCTGGGTGAGCAGGCCGCGCAGCCGGTTGCGGAAGCGGGTGGCCTCTGCGGCCAGGTCGTCATCGTGACCGACGATGAGCTGCAAGGCAGCGGTGGTCTCATCGTCGGGTGCCAGATCGCGCAGCGTGTGGGGCATAGTGCGGGCCGCGTCCGCGATCACCTGTGCGTCGCGGGCATCGGTCTTGGCCTCGCCCGGATAGAGGTCGGCGATCCGTCGCATGGTCAGTCCGGGCAGGTAGGCCACCTGACAGCCGGTGTCCCGGGCGACGGCCAGGGGCAGGGCGCCGATCGAGGCGGGCTGGTCCACGACCAGCAGTACGGTGCCGTGCTTGGCGGCCAGCTTGGTGAAGACCTCGCGGAGTTTGGCCTCACTGTTGGGCAGCCGCTTGTCGAACGCCGTCTTCCCGGCCGGAGTCAGGGCGTGCGCGTGGTGTTCCCCCTTACCCACGTCCAGGCCCACGAAGACGCCGATGCCCTCGGGTGTGGTCACGATGCTCCTGTTCGTTCCTTCCGTCCCAGCCTCACCTGCGGCACCGCCCAGCCGGCATCCACGTTACGCAGACCCTCCCGCCCCGGCGGGGCGGTGGCCTTGCCTCTATCAGCGGTCTCACGGTGCCTCCAGGGCCGGTGGCACCACCCCCCGGATCATCTGTTCGACAGGGGG
>NZ_QOIN01000043.1 GCF_003323715.1 Streptomyces diacarni | reverse complement strand
ACCCCGTGGCCAACATCGTCGCCGCCTGCAACTACGCCGCCGACCGCTACGGCACCATGGACAACGTCGACTCCGCCTACTGAGCAGAAGGCCCCAACAGCCGACACCACACACGCACCACACACACGCGCGCACGCATGCGACACCCCGAGCGGGTGGGAGGAACACCCTCCCACCCGCTCGTCGCGCGTGAACGCCCCGGCCGGGACCGTGGTGGCGGCCGGGGTCAGGGCAGTTGCCGCTCCAGTGCCCCCCGGCCCTCCGCCGCGATCCGTTCGCGGGCCCACTGGAGGTTCTGCTCGGTCAGGTCGCGGCCCGAGGCGAGGACGACGTCCTCGGGGGTGGGCTCGCCCTCGGGGGCCGCGTGCAGGACGTCGTCGGGGGTGGTGCCGTCCGCCGCGGACTCGTAGCGGCGGCGGAACTTGGCGACCTGGCCCTCGGAGTCCACGACGCGGGCCTTGCCGGTGTAGAACGGGTGGCTCTCGGAGGAGATCTCCACATCGACGACCGGGTAGGTGTGTCCGTCGTCCCACTCGATCGTGGTGTCGCTGGTGGCCGTCGAACGCGTCAGGAACGCGTATCCGGCGGACTGGTCACGGAAGACCACCTGGTGGTAGTCGGGGTGAGCATCGGACTTCACAAGTCACTCCTTCCCCCGCGTACAGGGCACCCTCTCCAGGCTACGACCGGCTGCCCGCGGCGGCATCCCGCCGGGTCCGGCACGCCCCGCACGCGCCGTCCGCGTCTTCGCCCCGACGTGCGCGGCGGCGGAGTGCGCGGGACGCTGGAGGGTGCCGTCGTCGTCACCTGGGGAGCGAGGTCACCGGATGCGCACCGACGATCTGACCAGCGAGGTGCTGGCCGAGCTGCGGCAGCCGCGGCCCTATCCCGCGGTCACCGTGGTGCTGCCCACCCACCGTACGAAGCCGGACAGCCTCCAGGACCCCGTCAGGCTGCGCAATCTGATCGCCGACGCGGGGCGGCGTCTGGACGACGATCCGCACGTGTCCTCGCAGGTCCGTTCCGAGGTCGTCGGGCAGCTCGAAGCGGCCGAGGAGGAGATCGACCTGGTGTACGCGCTGGACGCGCTGGTGCTCCTCGCGGCGCAGGGCGAGCACCAGTTCTGGCATCTGCCGCGCCGGGTCGACGCCGAACGCATCGTCGTGGACCGCACCTTCCTCACCCGCAACCTGGTCGCGGCCAAGGCGCAGAACCGTCCCTACTGGGTGCTCACCTTCTCCGAGGACCTGGCCAGGCTGTGGAGCGGTTCGGGTGAACAGCTCATCGAGGAGCGGCGGTACGGCTTCCCCGTCGAGAGCGCGACGGTCGACTCCGAGCGGGAGCGTGCCTCCCGCACCGGTGACTTCACCAGCGGTTACCGCGACGAGGCGGCACTCCAGCACCTGCGCGACGTGGACGCGAGCCTGTCCAGGGCGCTGCACGAGGCGCCGCGTCCGCTCCTTCTGGCCGGGCTCCAGCACGGGCTCACGGCGCTGGCGGACGTCGGTACGCGTGCGGCGCGCGGGGCCGTGGCCACCGTGCCCAAGGGCGGCCTGGCCCCTGCGCGGGCCTCCGTCGTCCGCGAGGCGGTGGCGCCCGCGCGGGCCGAGCTCCTGCGGGCGCGCGGCGAGAAGGCGCTCGGCCGGCTCGGTGACGCGATCGGACGCAAGGAGTTCGTCGCGGGCATCGACGAGGTGTGGCGCGCGGCGCGGGAGGGCCGGCTGGCGCTGCTGGTCGTGGAGGAGCCCTACCGCCAGAAGGTCAGGTTCGACGGCGATCACCTGGCGCCCGCAGCCGACGACGCGGTCAGCGACAGCGGGGGCGAGGTGTACGACGACATCGTCGACGAGACGGTGGAGGCGGCGCTGGGCACCGAGGCGGAGGTGGTGTTCGTGCCCGACGGCGCGCTGGCCCGGCACGGCCGGATCGCGGGCGTCGTGCGCTACACCTGGGCAGGGTGAGGTGGCGCGGACCGCCGGAAGATCATTTAGGGTCGCCCGCTGTGCACAGTACTGAACATGACACACGGTCCCCGCGCAGCTCGCTGTGGTACGCGGCGGCGGCCTTCGTCTTCGCCGTCGGCATGGCGGGCACCACGCTGCCGACCCCGCTCTACGGCCTCTACCGGCAGGAGCTGGGCTTCGGCGAACTGATGGTGACGGTCGTCTTCGCCGTCTACGCGGTGGGGGTGATCGCCGCGCTGCTGGTCGCGGGCGACTACTCCGACAAACTCGGGCGGCGCCCGCTGCTGTTCGTGGCCCTCGGGCTCTCGGTGGCCAGCGCCGTCTGCTTCCTGCTGGAGGGCGGGCTGCCGCTGCTGTTCGCCGGGCGGCTGCTGTCAGGGTTCGCCGCGGGGCTGTTCAGCGGCGCGGCGACCGCCGCCGTCCTGGAACTGGCGCCCGGCGGCAGCCGGGGCTTCGCGGCGACCGCCGCCAACATGGGCGGGCTCGGCTGCGGTCCGCTGCTCGCGGGCGTGCTCGCCCAGTACGCGCCCCGCCCGCTCGTGCTGCCCTTCGTGACGCATCTCGGCCTGCTGGCCGTCGCCGTCGTCCTCACCGTGGCGCTGCCCGAGACCGTACGGCGTCCCCGTCCCAGGCCCGGCCTGCGGCCGCGCGGCATGGCGGTGCCGCGCGAGGTGCGGCCGGTGTTCGTGCCCGCCGGGCTCGCCTGCTTCACCGGCTTCGCCGTCTTCGGCCTGTTCACCGCCGTCTCGCCCGGCTTCATGTCCGAGACCCTGCACCTGACCAACCTGGCCGCCTCCGGCGCTGTGGTCTTCTGCGTGTTCTGTGCGTCCTTGCTGGGGCAGGCGGCGGCGGGCCGGGTGAGCGTGGGGCTCGCCCTGCCGCTCGGCTGCCTGGGCCTCGTCGCGGGCATGGCGCAGGTGGGCGCCTCGCTGCTGGCGAGTTCGCTGCCGCTGCTGGTGACCGGCGCGGTGACCGGCGGTGTCGGGCAGGGGCTGGCGTTCCGCTCGGCCATGGCGGCGGTGAGCGCCCGCGCCCCCGAGGAGCATCGGGGCGGGACCATCTCGGCGCTGTTCGTCGTCGCCTACCTCGGCATCTCGCTGCCGGTGGTGGGGGTGGGCGCGCTGAGTACCGGCCTCGGGCTGCGGAACGCGGGGCTGGTCTTCGCCGGCTGTGTCATCGCTCTCGCCTCCGTGGTCGGCGTGCACCTGTGGCGGACACGCGGTTCCGACACCGCGGGGGCGCCGGAGAGCGGCGGCTGAGACACCCCGCGGGCGGCTCCTCCCCGGACTGCCCTCTCCTGCCGGGCCTCCTGGGGCATCCCCCGGCTTTGCCGGAGTCCTCCCGGGGCCCTTGTCGGCCCGTGGCGGCGCGTGTAGCGTCCCGCCACGTCAGGACATCCCATGTCCTACCTCCGGCCACGGACGAGGGGCGCGATGGCGAGAGCGCGAGCGAGACGACGGCCCACTTGGCCCACTTGGCCCACGGCAGGACTCACCCGCCAGGACGGCAAGACGCTCCTCGCCGCCTGGCTCGGCTACCTGATGGACGGCTTCGACTTCGTCCTGATCACGCTCGTCCTGACCGAGGTCGCCGACTCCTTCGGCCTGTCGACCGTCACCGCCGCCACCCTCGTGTCGGCCGCCTTCATCTCCCGCTGGTTCGGCGGGCTGGCCATCGGCGCGGTCGGCGACAGGTACGGGCGCAAGCCGGCGATGATCCTGAGCATCCTCCTGTACTCCCTCGGCTCGCTGGCCTGCGGGCTGTCGTGGGGCTACTGGTCGATGTTCGCCGCCCGGCTGGTGCTCGGACTCGGCATGGCGGGGGAGTACTCGGCCAGCGCCACCTACGTGATCGAGAGCTGGCCCGCCACGGCGCGCAACCGCGCCAGCGCGCTGCTCATCTCCGGGTACGCGGTCGGCTCCGTCATCGCGGGCCAGCTCTACCGCTTCGTGGTGCCCGCCTGGGGATGGCGGGCGATGTTCTTCCTCGGCTTCGTCCCGATCGCGCTGGCGCTGTGGATGCGGCGCGGGCTGAAGGAGTCCGGCGACTGGGAACGGGCCAGGGGCCAGGGCCGAGCGGCGTCGGAAACCTCCGGACAGCGGCGCAGCCCGCAAAGCCAAGGACAGCGGCGGGACTTCGTCAGCGTGCTCTTCCGCGGCCGTCTCGCCGCGCTGAACCACGTGGCCACCGCCGTCGTCGCGCTGTCGCTCTTCCTCCTGTTCACCGAGCGGTCCTACGGCTACGGATGGCCCCTCGCCGCTCTGGTGGTGGCCGGGTTCGTGCTGTTCACGGCGCAGTTCGCGCGCGCACGCACGCCCATGGTGCTGACGCTCATGGTGACCGTCTTCTGCGCCTTCCTCTACTCGTGGCCGATTCAGGCGCTGCTGCCGACCTACCTCAAGGACGACCTCGGATTCTCCCCCTCCGCGGTCAGCGACGTGCTCTTCTTCGCCGGGTTCGGCAACGTGGCGGGATGCCTGCTGGTCGGCTTCCTCGGCGACCGCTGGGGCACCCGGCGCACCTACGTCGCCGCACTGTGCGTGTCGCTCCTCTTCGTGCTGCCCGTCTTCGCCATGGGCAGGGACCAGACGGTGTCACTCGCGCTGCTGCTCTTCCTCCAGCAGATGTTCGCGCAGGGCATCTCCGGGCTCCTTCCGAAGCTGATCGGCGGCTACTTCGCGACGTCGGAGCGCGCCGCCGGGCTCGGCTTCACCTACAACGTCGGCGCGCTCGGCGGCGCCGTCGCGCCCGTGCTGGGCGCCTCACTGGCGGGCGGGCACAGCCTCGGCCCCTCGCTGGCCTGGCTCACCTTCTCGCTCACGCTGGTGGTGATCGTGCTGATCGCCGTCAACGCGCCGCTGCGCGTCCAGCGCCTGTGCGGCGACCGGAGCGCGGCCCCCGACACCGATCTGACCGAGGGCGGGGCCGCGGCGAGGGCCGGCGAACCGCCGGGAACCGTGCCCGGTACCCGGACCCGGCACGGCGAGGAGAGACTGCCCTGATGAGCGACCGACCCGCAGCCCCCACCACCTCCGCGGGGCGCGCCCCGGCCGGTGGCGTCGTTCCGCCCCTGTGCATGCCGCTGACCGAGGACCGCGAACTGGACGTCGCCTCGCTGGAGAGGCTGTGCGGCCATCTGCTGGAGGCCGGGGTCTGTGGACTGTTCGTCAACGGCTCGACCGGCGAACTCGCATACCACACGGACGCGTTCAGGCTCGCGGCGCTGCGCGTCGTGCGCGGGGTCGCGGGCGGCTCCGTGCCCGTGCTCGCCGGCGCCGTCGAGATGACCACCAACCGCGTCGTCGCGCAGGCCCGCGCCGCGCGGGAAGCGGGCGCCGACGCCGTGGTGGCCACCGTCCCCTTCTACACGCCCACCCACCCGGACGAGATGGCCGACCACTTCCGTGCCGTCCGCGCCGCGGTCGACCTGCCGCTGTGGGCCTACGACATCCCCGGCAACGTCCAGCGCAAGCTGCCCGTCGACGTGACGGCCCACCTGGCCGCGGACGGCGTGCTCGCCGGGCTCAAGGACAGCAGCGGTGATCTCGACGAGCTGCGCACCCTCCTCCACCTCACGGAGGCCTCCGGTGCCCGCGCCCGCGGCTTCACCGTCCTCACCGGCTCCGAGACGATGGCCGATGCCGCGCTCGCCCTGGGCGCCGACGGCGTCGTCCCCGGGCTCGGCAACGTCGACCCGCACGGCTACGTCGCCCTGTACGAGGCCGCCCGCCGTGGCGACGGGCGGGAGGCCACCGCCCACCAGGACCGCCTGCGCCGCCTGTTCGCGCTCACCCGGGTGGGCGACCCCGCCAGGATCGGCGCTTACTCCTCCGCCCTCGGCGCCTTCAAGGAGGCGCTGATGCAGCGCGGTCTGCTCACCACGGCGCGCACCCCCGCGCCGCTGCGCCCGTTGACCGACCCCGAGCGGGCCGAGGTCGCCCGCCTGCTCGCCCAGGCGGGGCTGGGGCCCGTGTGAGACCGGCGGCCGCGCGGCCAGGACGGGGGCCTACTGGGCGGCGTAGCCGCCGTCGACCAGGTGGTAGCTGCCCTGGATGAAGGAGGCGTGGTCCGAGAGGAGGAAGGCGGTCACCTCGGCCACTTCCTCGGCTGTGCCCAGGCGGCCCTGCGGATGGAGGGAGATGAGGCGTTCGCGCATCGGGTTGTCGGTCTCACGCAGCAGCGGGGTGTCGATGAAGCCGGGGCCGAGCGCGTTGATCCGCACGCCCTTGTCGGCGTATTCGAGGGCGGCGGTCTTGGTGAGGCCGACGACCCCGTGCTTGGCGGCCACGTAGGCGGGGCTGCCGGCGAATCCGTTGGTGCCCAGGATCGAGGCCATGTTGACGATGGCGCCACGGCCCGCCGCCGCCATGACCGGCAGCTGGTGCCGCAGCCCGTAGAAGACGCCGCTGAGGTTGGTGGCGATGACCCGGTCCCAGGCGGTGATCTCGTACTCGCCGGTCGGCATCGAGGGTCCGCCCACTCCGGCGTTGTTGACGGCCAGGTCGAGGGAGCCGAAGGTCTCGGTGGTGAACCGCACGGCGTCGCGGACGGAGCCGGGTTCTGTGACGTCCACGACGAAGGGCTCGGCCCGGGTGCCCGTCGTCTCCAGCTCGCCGGCCGCGACCTGGGCGGCGTCCTCGTCGTAGTCGGCGACGACGACCGAGGCGCCGGCCTGTCCGAGCCGGCGGGCGACGGCCAGACCGATACCCGAGGCGGCGCCGGTCACCAGGGCCGCCTGGCCCTCGAATGCGCGGTCCATCGGCCGGCCTTTCGCTCGGTGTCCCCGTCGGCTCCACGCTCCACCGAGGTACGGGAGCGCGCACCGTCGCCAGGTCCGGTCGGGTGAGGCGCACCGCGCGGGAGGGCCGTCCGGCGGGCACGGGAGCCTCGCGCCGTACGGCGCGAGACCGGACGCGGGGCGTTGCGCCGTACGGCGGGCCCGCGGTTGCGGCGCTTCGCGGGTGCGCGTGACATGGCGGTGGAGGCCGGGGCTCCGCCCCGGCCGGTCAGACCCTGCCCGCCACGTCCGGAGACCACCACGTCCCGGGGCCACATGCCCCGAGCCCGCCCGTTCCGGGACCACCCGCGATGCCCCGCGCGACCAAAGGACGCCGCATGACACCTCTCCAGCTCGTCGCCCGCCCGCTCCTCGGCACGTTCTTCGTGAGCTCCGGGGTCGAATCGCTCAGCGAGCCCGAGCCCCGCGCCGAGATGGCCGGACCCTTCCTGGCGAAGCTGCGCGAGAAGGCGCCGGGGCTGCCGGACGACGACGTGCTGCTCGTCCGGGTGAACGCGGCCGTGCAGGTGGCGGCCGGCGCGCTGCTGACCGTCGGACGTCTCCCGCGGCTGGCCTCGCTCGCGTTGGCCGCTTCCCTGGTGCCCACGACCCTGGCCGGGCACCCCTTTTGGGAGCACGAGGACGCCGGGCAGCGCGCCGCTCAGCGCACGCAGCTCGCCAAGAACGGTGCCGTGCTGGGCGGCCTGGCGGCCGTGATCAGCGACGCGGGGCACCAGGCGCGGATCCACGCGCTGCGTGCCCGCGCCCGGCACCGCCGCCCCTGCCCCGTCGGTTCGCGGAAGAGCTCCCTGCCGACGAAGAACTCCCTACCGACGAAGAAAGCTCTGAAGAACGCCAGGCAGAGTCTCGGCCAGAAGGGGGCGTCTCTCTCCGCCAAGTGAGCCGCGCCACCCGCGCGCGGCGGGCGGCGCGGTGGGTTCTCAGTGGCCTGCCGCCCGCAGGACGCGGTCGGCGGCGTGCACCGAGTCCACCAGCGGGTGGAGGGCCAGCGCGCGCAGCGCGGCCGGCCTGGAGCCGTCGGAGGCCGCCTCGATCGCGGCGCGCTCGACCGCCTTGAGCTGGAGCATCAACCCCAGCTGGTCGGGGGCGACGGGTCCGGTGGCCAGGGGGCGGGCGCCGCCCGCGTCGACGACGCAGGGGATCTCCACGACCGCGTCGCCGTCGATCCCGGGTACGGCGCCGCGGTTGCGGACGTTGAGGATGAGGCGGGTGCGTTCGTTGCGGGCGATGGCGCGCATCAGGGCGAGGGCGACGCGGTCGTAGCCGCCGCCGTCCAGGTCGCAGCTGTCGCGTTCCCAGCCGCCGGAGGCCTGCCGGCTCTCGGCCATGTAGGTCTCCTCCCGCTCGCGCCGGGTGGCCTCCCACACGGCGAACGCCCCTTCGGGCGCGCTGCCGGAGATTCGCGCGTAGAAGCCGTCCTGCTGCTGCGCCAGGAACTCCCCCCGGGTGGTGTCCGCTTCCTGGATCGCCGCGAGCGCCTCCCTGTGGTGGTAGTAGTAGTGCAGGTACTCGTTGGGCAGGGAGCCGAGCGCGCGCAGCCATTCAGCGCCGAAGAGCTTGCCTTCCTCGAAGGACTCCAGCGCGTCGGTGTCCGCGAGCAGTGCGGGCAGCCGGTCGGTGCCGTCGACGACGACGCGGCGCAGCCAGCCGAGGTGGTTGAGGCCCACGTAGTCGTAGTCGGCGCGGTCGGGGTCCGCTCCCACGGCGCGCGCGGCGCGGCGGCACAGGCCGACGGGCGAGTCGCAGATGCCGATGACACGCTCGCCCAGCACCCGGCTCATGGCCTCGGTGACCATGCCGGCGGGGTTGGTGAAGTTGATGACCCAGGCGTGCGGGGCGACGGCGGCGACCCGCTCGGCGATCCGGGTGGCCACGGGCACGGTGCGTAGCCCGTAGAGCACCCCGCCCGCGCCGACGGTCTCCTGCCCGAGCAGTCCCTCGGCGAGGGGGAGACGCTCGTCGCCGACCCGTCCGGCGAGGCCGCCGACGCGGATGGCGCTGAAGACGAAGTCGGCGCCGCTCAGCGCCTCGTCCAGGTCGGTGGTGGTGCGGATCCTCGGGGCCGGGCCGTCGTGTTGGGCGGCCTGTTCGGCCAGGACGGCGCCGATGGCCGCCAGCCGTTCGGGGTCGGTGTCGTGGAGGACGAGTTCGGTGCAGCGGCCCGCCTGGTCGGGGTGGTGCGCGTCGTCCAGGAGCGCGCGGTGGACCAGTGGGACGCGGAATCCGCCGCCGCCGAGCACGGTGAGCCTCGTACCGGGCGTGCCTGTCGTACCCGTCATACCTGTACTACCTCCACATCGGCCTCGCGGAACGCGGCGAGGGTGGCCGGGTCGGACGCCTGGCCGGTGATCAGCATGTCGATGTCGGTGGCCTGGCAGACGCGTGCGCTGCCGGTGCCGGGGAACTTGCGCGCGGTGGCCAGCAGCACCGCCTGGCGGGCGGCGCCCAGCAGGGCCTGCTTGACGGGGACCTCGACCTGGGTGGTGTCCAGGACGCGGCCGTCGGGCAGGACGCCGCTGGTGCCGAGGAAGACGCGGTCGGCGTAGATCTCGCGCAGCGCGGCCCGGGTGAGGTTGCCGACCAGGGACCGGTAGTTGCGCCGCACCTCGCCGCCCAGCAGGACCAGCGTCACCGTCTCGTCGGAGCGCAACTCCTCGTAGACGGCGAGGCTGGAAGTGACCAGGGTGATCTTCCTGCCGTGCAGCAGCCGCGCCAGTCGCAGGGTGGTGGTGCCGATGTCGAGCAGCACCGTCTCGCCGTCCTCGACCAGCGCGGCGGCGCCCGCGGCGACCGCGTCCTTGGCGGGGAGGTCGTCCACCTCCTCCTCGGCGAAGGGGCGTTCGGCGGGCTCGCGGGCGAGGGCGCCGCCGTAGACCCGCCGCAGCCGTCCCGCCCCTGACAGGTCGGACACGTCGCGCCGCGCGGTGGCCTCGCTGACCCGGAGCCGGCGCGCGATCTCGACGACGGGCAGCACGCCCTCCTCGCGGAGGATGCGCAGCAACTCCTCGTGCCGACTTTCGCGCAACATGACCAGGACCCTAGCGCGGCTGAGCGTCTGTGCGCGACTGTGAGCGAGGTATTGCATTCGGCAGGGGGGCGGTGCAAGGTATCGCTCAAACCAGTCACCGAGAAGTCATCTTCTGGCCATAGCTGAGAGGGGAGAGCGGCCATGAGCACCACTGGGAGCGCCCAACCCGCACCGACCGGGAGCTCGTTGGACCCGCTGGCCGCCCTGCGCTCGGACGGTGGCCCGGAGACCGACGTGTTCCTGACCGGCACCGTCTTCCTCGACATCGTCTTCACCGGCCTCGGCCACGCCCCCCAACGCGGCACCGAGACCTGGTCGCGCGGCATGGGCTCCAGCCCCGGCGGGGTGGCCAACATGGCGACGGCGCTGCGCCGGCTCGGCCTGCGCACGGCGCTCGCCGCCGCGTTCGGCGACGACATGTACGGCGACTACTGCTGGGACGCCCTGTGCGGCATCGAGGGCATCGACCTGACGCCCTCGCACCGGGCGCCTGGCTGGCACTCGCCGGTCACCGTCTCGATGGCCTACGACGGCGAGCGCACCATGGTCAGCCACGGACACGAGGCGCCCAGGCCGTGCGTCAGCGTCGCCTCCCGGCCGCCGTCCCGCGCCTGCGTCACCTCCCTGGAGCCGGGCCGGGTGGGGGACTGGGTGCGCCAGGCGCACAACGAGGGCAGCCTGATCTTCGCGGACACCGGCTGGGACGAGACCGGCGCCTGGGACCCGGACACCCTGGCCGACCTCTCCCTGTGCCACGCGTTCCTGCCCAACGCCACCGAGGCCCTGCACTACACCCGCACCGACACCCCCGAGGAGGCCGTGCGGGCGCTGGCCGAACTGGTGCCCGTGGCGGTGGTCACGAAGGGGGCGGGCGGCGCCGTCGCCATCGACGGCAACAGCGGCGAGCACGCCGACGTGCCCGCGCTCGCCGTCGACGCGCTCGACCCCACCGGCGCGGGCGACGTCTTCATGGCCGGATTCACCACCGGCACACTGGCAGGATGGCCGCTCGCCGACCGGCTGGCCTTCGCCAACCTGACCGCCGCGCTGTCCGTGCAGCACTTCGGCGGCTCGCTCTCGGCACCCGGCTGGAGCGAGGTGGCCGCCTGGTGGCAGTACGCGCGGCGGATCGGCGGGCAGAGCCCCGAGGTGATGCGGCGCTACGGCTTCCTGGACGAGCTGCTGCCCGGCGGCCGCGGCGACTGGCCGCTGCTGCGCGCCACGCCCACCATCGGCTTCCGCTCGTGAGCGGGCCCGGCCAAGGAGACGAGGAACGATGAACGACGGGCGAAGCCCACGCACGGGCGGCCGGTACCGCCGCACCCTCGCCGCCCTCGGCGTCCTGTGCGCGCTGCTGCCGGCGGCCGCCTGCGTCCCGGGCACCGATGGTTCAGGCGCGGCCGGTACGGGCGGTGGTGCCGCGAGCGCCGTGCCCGACCCGGCGAAGGCGGGCGAGGTCACCCTCACGGTGTGGGACCAGCAGGTGCGCGGTGGCCAGAACGCCGCGATCGAGCGGCTCAACGAGGAGTTCGAGAAGAAGTACCCGAACGTCACGATCAAGCGCGTCGCGCGCAGCTTCAACGACCTGAAGAAGACCCTGAAGCTCGCCCTCAGCGGCGACGACCCGCCCGACGTCGTCCAGGCCAACCAGGGCTACTCCGACATGGTGGCCTTCGCGCACGCCGGAATGCTCGCCCCGCTGGACAACTACGCCGGTCTCTACGGCTGGAACACCCGCTTCCCGCAGACGCTGCTCAACCTCAACCGCGTCTCCGCCGACGGGAAGCGGTTCGGCACAGGACGGCTGTACGGCGTCTCGCAGGAAGGCGAGTACATCGGCGTCTACTACGACAAGAAGGTGCTGCGGAAGGCCGGTGTGGAACCGCCCCGCACCTGGCGCGAGTTCACCGAGGCGCTGCCCCGCGTGAAGAAGGCCGGACAGCTCCCCGTCCAGTTCGGCAACCTCGACAAGTACCCGGCGATCCACACCTTCGGCCTCCTCCAGGCGCAGGCCGCGGGCAGCGCCGGGCCGGTGCGCGAGACGGTGTTCGGGCGGGGCGAGGGCTTCGAGACGGACGCCACCCGCGAGGCCGCCCGCACGCTGGCCGACTGGTCGGAGAAGGGCTACGTGCCGGGGGGCGCCAACGGGAAGGGCTACGACGACGCGGCCAAGCAGTTCGCCGACGGCAAGGGCGCCTTCCTGGTCACCGGCACCTGGCAGCTGGCCGACCTGCGCAAGACGATGGGCGACGACCTCGGCTTCATGCCGCCGCCCCCGGACTCCGGCGCACAGCCGGTCACCACCGGCGGCGAGGGCCTGCCCTGGTCGGTCACCTCCAAGTCGGACCACCCCGAGGTCGCCGCCGCCTACCTGGACTTCCTCACCAGCTCCCACGCCTCCAACGTGCTGACCCAGGAAGGCGTACTGCCCGTGGTGCCGGGCGCGGCCGCGGACAAGCTCGACCCGGACAGCGCCGTCGGGCGGATGGTCGCGGGATGGCGGGAACTCAACGACGCCGACGGGCTCGTCCCCTACCTCGACTACACCACCCCCACCTTCTACGACACCCTCTCCGCCGACCTCCAGGGCGTCCTCGCCGGCGACGTCGGCCCGGACGAACTCGCCTCGCGCATGCAGAAGAGCTACGCCGACTTCCGCGCCGAGCAGCGCGCCGACGGTGAGGACAGGTGATGACCGCCGGCACCCGGCGCGCACAAGCCGTGCCCAGCGAGGGAGCTGCCGTGCGCAGCGAGGGGACCGCCGCGCCCGGCAAGGGGCCCGCCGTGCTCGGCAAGCTCGCGGCCCGCTACCGCCGTCAGGCCCCCGGCGAGCCCCGAGCCGTCGGCTACCTGTACATCCTGCCCGCACTGGCCGTCTTCGGGGTGTTCCTGCTGTGGCCGCTGGGCCAGACCGGATGGCTGTCGCTGCTGCACTGGGACGGGCTGACCCGCGCCACCTGGGCCGGCTGGGACAACTACCGTGCCCTGCTCACCGACCCCGAACTGCGCGCCCCCTTCGCGCACGCCGCCGTCCTGCTGCTCTTCTACGCCGCGCTGCCGGTCGCCCTCGGGCTCGTGCTGACCGCGGCGCTCACCCGCTTCCGCATCCGCGGCATGACCTTCTTCCGCACCGTGCTGTTCCTGCCGCAGGTGCTGGCCATGGTGGTCGTCGGCGTCGCCTGGCGCTCCATCCTGGCCCCCGACGGACTGCTCAACGACACGCTGCGCGCGGTGGGCCTGGACGCGCTGACCCGCTCGTGGCTGGGCGACGACAACTGGGCGCTGCCCGCAGTCGGCGCCGTCGGCACCTGGGTGGAGACCGGGCTGTGCCTCGTGCTCTTCCTCGCCGGGGCCCAGCGCATCCCCCGCGAGCTGTACGAGGCAGCCCGCATCGACGGCGCGGGCCCGGTGCGTGAGTTCTTCACGGTGACACTGCCGGGGCTGCGCGCCGAGGTCGCCGTCGCCCTGACGCTGACCCTGGTGGCCGCGCTGCGCAACTTCGACCTCATCTACATCACCACCAGCGGCGGTCCGGGCAACGCCACCTCGGTGCCCGCCTACGAGGTCTACCGCCGGGCCTTCGAGACCGGCGAGGTCGGCGCCGCCTCGGCCATGGGTATCACCCTCACCGCGGTGATCTTCGCGCTGACCATGGTGGTCACCCGGCTCGTGGAGGGGCGCAACCGATGAGCACGCTGAGAAGGCCGGCCACCCCCGGAAGGCAGCCCGCGCGGCGCACCCGGGACACCCTCACCTCGCCCGCGGAACGCGCCGTCACCTACGGGATCCTCTGCCTGTTCGCGCTCATCGCGCTGACCCCGGTGGCCGGCATCCTGTCCACCGCGGTGTCCAGCCAGTCCTCGCTGGACACCGGCTTCTCCCTGCCGAAGTCCCTCAACTGGGGCAACTTCGCCGACGCGTGGACCCGCGGCCACTTCGGCACCTACCTGGTCAGCTCCGTCGTGGTGGCCGTCGCGGTGGTCGCCCTCACCACGGTGCTGGCCACCCTGGCCGCCTACGCCTTCGGGACCATGCGGTTCCCCGGCTCCAACGCGCTGTTCTACCTCTTCGTCGTCGGCCTCACCCTCCCGCAGGAAGCGGTGATCGTCCCGCTCTACTTCGACCTGCGGCACTGGGGGCTCACCAACACCTACTGGGGGCTGATCCTGCCGCAGACCGCACAGTCCCTGGCCTTCGGCGTCTTCTGGATGCGCACCTACTTCCGCAACACCCCGCGCTCGCTCCTGGAGGCGGCCCGGATCGACGGAGCGACCCACTTCACGGCCCTCACCCGCATCCTGCTGCCCATGGGGCGGCCCGCGTTCGCGACGCTGACCGTCATCGTCTTCATGTGGACCTGGAACGAGTTCCTGATGGCTCTGGTGATGGTCAGCGACGAGGCACACCGCACCGTCCCGCTCGGGCTCGCCTTCTTCCAGGGACAGCACTCCTCGGACACCGCGCTGCTCGCCGCCGCCGCCGTCCTCATCGCGCTGCCCGTGGTCGTCGTCTACCTGCTCCTGCAACGCCGGTTCATCCAGGGCATGCTCACCGGTGCGACGAAGGAGTGATCCGCGCGGGGGAGAGCACGATCCGGTGCGTGGTCTCCTCCTCGACGCGGGAACGTGAGTAGACGAGGGGAAAGGCACCGTCGAAGGCCCACGCCGGATACAGGTCCGCGTAGTGCGCGGAGCGCGGATCGCCCGACTGCCCTGGGGAGTTCATGGCGAGCGAGCCGTCCCACTCCCCGACGTCCACGACCATGCGGAAGCTCGCGCCGTCGCTCTGGGCGAAGTCCGCAAGGTAGCCCGCCGCGCCCACCGTCTCCGCGCTGCCCCCGCGCGGCAGCGCATCCAGCCGGCACCAGTCGGGGACGGCCTCCGTTCCCTGACGGGCCAGCAGCCTGGCCACCGGATGCACCAACGCGGCCCGGTGCAGCGCTCCCCAGGCCCAGCCGGCCGGGTCAGGACCCAACAGCGCGGTGACGTCCGCCACCGCCTCCCCGAGGGTGTCCAGCAGCAGCGGGCCGAGCCGTCCTTCCGTCTCGGGCGCGTCCAGCAGCCGCTGGTCCACGCGCGGGTCCATCGCCTCGCCGTCGGCCGGCGCCACGCGCCGCACCGCCGCCTCCAGCCAACGTGCGGCGTCCTGCGGCCCGGTACTCGCGGACACCGCCGCGGGACGCAGCGCTTCGCGCAGCAGCGCCGGGCGCAGGTGGCGCCGGTACCACACCTCGAAGAGCGCGGCGGCGCCCGAGTCGGCGGCGAGCCGCCCGTCCCAGCCGCGCAGCACCTCCAAGCCGGTCCGGGCCCGCGGCTCCTCACCGCGCAGGTCCGCGAGCCGCGGCAGTACCAGCCGCGCCGGAAGGCTGACGTAGTCGGTCTGCAGCCGCACGCAGTCCTCGGCGCTCCAGTCGTCCCGCGCCGCCAGCGCCTCGGCGCAGCGCTCGTATCTGGTGGGCGCGTACCAGTCGTGGGTGACCTGCCGCCCGCCATGCGGAGAGGCGGGCGGCAGGTTGTACTGGTTCGCGGTGGCGAGCCAGCCGGCCGCCGGATCGCGGGTGGAGGGCAGGTCGCCGGCGTCGAGGAAACCGTCCCACTCGTAGGTGCCGTCGCCGGGCACCGGCAGGGTGCCGTCCCACCCGCGCCGCCGCGGGACCCGGGCGGCGGGACACCAGCCCACCGTGCCGTCGGTGGCCGCGTACACCTGGTTCTCGCCCGGCGCGCCCCAGCGCCGCAGCGCCCGGGTGAACGCGTCGGGCGTGGTGGCGTCCATGTAGCCCGCGCTGCCCAGGTACGGCGCCATGCCGGGGCCCAGCCACGCCGCCCGCACCGCGAACGCGGCGTCGCGCTCCGGCCGCTCGCGGATGACGGGGCCGTGCCGGGTGAACCACATCTCGGTGCGGACGGGCTCCGCGTCCCGCACCGGGATCTCCTCCGCCACGCACGTCATCCGCTCCCAGCCGTCCCCGTACGCGTACGCGCGCGGGTCCTGCGGGGCGGTGCGGTAGACGTAGAGGTCCTCCTGGTCCACGGGGAAGATCGTCAGGCCGAACGCCAGGTGGCCGTTGTGCCCGATGGAGATGCCCGGCAACGCCGGCTCGCCCGCACCGATCACGTCGAGGCCCGGTGCCGACAGGTGCGCCACGGCCCGCAGCGAGGGCAGGGTGAGGGCGCGGTGCGGGTCGTTGGCCAGCAGCGGGCGGCCCGTCGCCGTCCTGGACGGGGCCAGCACCCAGTTGTTGCTGCCGTCGGGACTGTGCGAGGGCTGGGCGCGCGGGCTCCACGGCGGTGTGGTCGCCAGGTCGTAGACGCGCAGGACGTCCTCGGGCACGACGTCGAGGTCGAGCCCCTCGGGGACGGTGAGCCGGTGCCCGAGGGGGTCCCTGACCTTGCGCAGCTCCTCCGCCCGCGGCCCGAAGTCCCGCAGCGTCAGGGCGCGCGCGACCTCCTGGCGGACGTTGTAGAAGAGGCCGTGCGTGCGGATGCGGGCCAGGTCGCTGTGGTGCCAGTGGGCGGGCGCGTAGTCGAGCGCGGCGAACTCGGGGGACAGGAACCGGGAGGGCTCCTCGTGCACCAGCGTCACGTACGCGTTGACGCCGGCCACGAACGAGCGGGCCGTCTCCTGCGTGCCGGGCCCGTAGGCGGCCCACTCCTCGGCCATGTCGCCCCGGTAGAGGAAGAGCCGCGCGGCCCTGTCGTGCTCCACGTAGTGGGCGCCGAGGACCTCGGAGAGGAGCCCGAGACCCCGCCTGCGCCACAGGTCGAGCTGGAAGAGGCGTTCGCGGGCGGCGTTGAAGCCCTGGGCGAGGAAGAGGTCGGCGCGGGAGCCCGCGTACAGGTGGGGGACGCCCCAGCGGTCGATGAGGATCTCCACTGGCTCCGCGAGCCCCGGCACCGCGAACGCGGTCGTCTCGCCCTTCACGCGTCCGTGCCCTTCGCGGGTGCGGGGTCGGGGGCCTGCCTCATACCGTCTCCTCCTGAGCGGCCGATGTGCGCTTGGTGCCCGCGGCCGGTGTGCGGGGCCCGGCGTAGGTGACGGCAGCGGCCACCAGCAGGTTGGCCGCCAGCGCGAGCACGCCGCCGTTGACCCCGTGCCAGGGATCGTTGTCCGTCCACCACAGCAGCAGGACGACGGCCAGTCCGACAAGCGTGCCCGCGACACCGGCAGCGGCCGTCAGCCGCCGCCAGAACAGGGACAGCAGCGCCAGGGGCACGAGCTGGGCGAGACCCTCGTAGGACAGGACCGACAGCTGCACCAGCGTGTTCGGGTAGAACAGGCTGCCCAGCAGCGCGACGAGCCCGGCCAGGAAGCACACCAGCTGGGACAGCCGCTTGATGCGCACGTCGTCGGCGCTGCCGGGGGCCGTGCTGCGCCGGGTGCGGCTGCGCGGGTCGGAGCCGTTGCCGCCGCCCAGCAGCGTGCGGCCGCACAGGGTGCCGATGGCCAGCATGAACACGCTCATCGGCACGATCGCCGACAGCGCTCCGGCCACCCCGATCACGGCGACGACGGGGGACGGCAGCGAGTCCGTCACCAGCCGGAACAGCGCCAGGTCCGGGTTGCCCAGCGTCGGCAGCGCGAACAGCGCGACGGCGCCGACCATCATCGGGATGAACAGCAGCAGCTGGTACCAGGGCAGCAGCAGCGCGTTGCGGCGCAGCGCGTTCGGGCTCTTCGCGCTCAGATATCCCGCGACGGTGGTGGGGAAGATGGAGATGGTCACCGCGTTGAGCAGCAGCGTGGAGACGAACCAGGTGCCGTTCAGCCCGCCCGAGTCGTGGCCGGGGAAGGTCAGCCACTCGGGCCGCTCGTTCACCATCCGGGTCATGAAGTCGCCGTACCCGTCGAGGTAGTGCAGCGGCACCCACACCGCCAGGAACACCACGGCGATGATCACCAGCACGTCCTTGAGTACGCTCACCCACGCCGAACCGCGCAGCCCGGAGACCAGGACGAACGCCTCCGCGACGACGAACGAGATCACGGCCGCCACGTGCAGGTCGACGCTGCCGTACGTCATCGCGTTGACCACCACGCCCATGCCCTGGATCTGGACCTGCACGTACGGGACGATGAAGACCGTCGCCGTCACCGCCACCAGGATCCCCACCGGGCGCGAGCGGAACCGGTGCTCGGCCATGTCCGCGATGGACAGCAGCCGATGGCGGCTCGCGTACGTCCACAGCGCGGGCCCGACGACGTACGCCACCGCGAACCCGACCGTCAGGTAGGCGACGAGGTAGAGGATCGGCACCCCGTACGAGTACGACCAGCCCGCCGTGCCCAGGAACGAGAAGCTGGTGTAGGTCTCGCCCGCCATCAGCAGCCAGACGAACAACACGCCCAGGCCGCGGCTGGAGACCGACCACTCCGCCATGCCCTTGTCCCGCCCGCGGGCGCTGAGCACGCCGATGGCGAGGGTCGCCACCATGGCCAGACCGAAGAGCGTCGTCGCGACGGCCGCGGAGCCGCTCATCGTGGGCCTCCCTCTTCTCGCGGGGTGTCATCGACCGGGAGGGGCTCGACGGCGTCCTGCCTGAACGCCGGATCGAGCCGCGAGACCACCCAGATGACCAGCGGACTCACGACCGTCGCCGCGATGATCCACAAGAGCAGGAACGGCAGGCCCAGCACGCGGGGCTCGACGCGGTTCGCGACCAGCGGGGCCGCGCAGAACAGGACGGCGGGAACGAGGAGGAGCCACAGCGCGGGGCGCCTGGCTCGGACGCGGGGGAGCCCGTCCAGGGGGCTGCCCTCCCCGTGCGGGGGGTCGTGCTGCTCGGGCATTGCGGGAAGCTCCTTGAGGGGCGCTGGAGACGAACAGGGTCACACGGCCGGGTCGTACCGCCCGTCGACGGCCGTCCAGCCGCCGTCGACGGTGAGCACGCTGCCCGTCACGAAGGTGGACGCGTCACAGACCAGGTACACCACGGCGCCCGCGATCTCGTCGGCCCGCGCCCACCGCTGCAGCGCGGACGCCCGCGCGTACGCGTCGTACCACTCCCGGTCCGCCGCGATCTGGTCGGTCAACGGCGTACGCACCACGCCGGGCGCGACCGCGTTGAACCGCACGCCCTGCGGCCCCCACTCGGCTGCGGCGGTCCGCAGGAGCTGGACGAGTCCGGCCTTGGAGGCGGCGTAGACACCCTGCCCGGGCTCCACCTGGAAGGCCCGCATGGAGGCGAGGGAGACGACCGCGCCGCGTCCGCGCGCGGCCATGGCGGGGGCGCACGCCCGCACCAGGGAGAAGTGGGCGCGCAGATTGAGTGCCACGACGCGCTCGAACTCCGCGACCGAGTAGTCCGCGAGGCGCTTGCGCACGTTGACGCCGACGGTGATCACCAGCCCGTCCAGCGGCCCCCAGCCCGCCGCCGCGGCACCCACCGCGTCCTCGTCCAGCACGTCGAGCAGGAACGGCGCGGCCCCGGGGCCGGCCAGCCGCGCGGTCTCGGCGGCGCCCGCCTCGTCCCGGTCGGCGACGATCACCTCGGCGCCCTGCGCCACCAGCGCCCGCGCGGCCTCACGGCCGATGCCGCTCCCGCCGCCGACGACGGCCACGCGCCGCCCGTCGAGCCGGAAGAGCCTGCCGTAGTCGGCCCCCGCGCCGTCTCCCGTGTCCGCATCCGCCCTCACGGCTTGATCACCGCCATCTTCGTCACCGTCAACTCCTCGATCGCGAACCGCGGGCCCTCGCGCCCGATGCCGGAGTCCTTGACGCCGCCGTAGGGGGCGACGTCGCAGCGGTAGCCGGGCACTTCGTTGACCACCACGCCCCCGACGTCGAGTTCCTCCAGCGCACGGAACGCGGTGTCCAGGCGGTGGGTGAAGACGGCCGCGTGCAGCCCGTAGCGGCTCGCGTCGACCGCGGCGAGGGCCGCGTCCAGGTCGGGCACCGCGCGCAGGCTGACCACGGGTCCGAAGACCTCCTCGTCCCATACGGGCTGCCCGTCGGGCACGTCGGCCAGCAGGGCGGGCGTCACACACCGTCCCCGCCGCTCGCCGCCCGCGACCAGGCGGGCACCCGCCTCGCGCGCCCGGGCGATCCACGCCAGCACCCGCTCGGTGGCGTCCTGGTCGATGAGCGCGGCGACGCGGGTGTTCTCCGCACGCGGGTCGCCCACCACCACGGAGCCGATCCGCTCGGCGATCCCGCGCTCCAGCTCGGCGGCGACCGGCGCTTCGGCGATGACCCGCTGGACGGCGATACAGGCCTGGCCCGAAGCGTAGTAGCCGCCGCGCACCACGGCGTCCGCCGCCGCGTCCAGGTCGGCGTCGGCCGCGACGACGAGAGCCGCGTTGGAACCCAGCTCCAGCACCACCTTGCGCGGGGCCGCGTCACGCGCGATGCGGTGGCCGACGGCCGCCGAGCCCGTGAAGGAGACGGCGGCGACGGCCTCGTGCGTGGTGAGCGTGCGGCCCACCTGAGCGTCGCCGGTCACCAGCTGGACGGCACCGGCCGGCGCACCCGCCGCGACCAGCCGCTCGCGCACCAGGTTGACCAGCCACAGGGTGGCCAGCGGCGTCGCGGGGGCGGGCTTGACGACGACGGGACATCCCGCGGCCAGCGCGGGCGCGATCTTGTGGGTGGCGAGCATCATCGGATAGTTGAACCCGGCGATCCCCACCACGACCCCGACCGGGCGCCTCGTGAAGAAGCCCGTCATCCCGTCCCCCGACGGGAGCCCGTCCAGCGGCACCGTCTCGCCGTGGATGTGCACCACCTCGTCGGCCGCGGCCCGCCAGGTGGCGACCGCGCGGACGACCTCCGTACGGCAGTCGGCCCGCGGCTTGCCGGTCTCCAGGACCAGCAGGTCCTCCATGCCGGCCGCCACGTCGTCGAGCGCGTCGGCCACCGAGGTCAGGACGGCACGCCGGGTGCGGGTGGGCAGCGCGGCCATGGTGCGGCGCAGCCCCGCCGCGTGGTCGACGGCCCGCCGGGCCAGCGCCACGTCCCCGACGGGCGCCCGGGCGACGGCACTTCCGTCGTAGGGGAAGGAGACGGTCCGCTGCCCGGGCGCCGCCTCCCATCCGTCACCGACCGGCAGCCCTTCGGGGAACTCCTTGCCGTGCCACAGCATCACGACCGCGCACCTCCCGCCTGCCCGCCGCCGGTGAGGAAGCGCCGGGCGGCCGCCGCGTACACCCGCGCGTACTCGCCGATCTCGCGCACCCGCACGTATTCGTCCTTCTGGTGCGCGATCCACTTCCCGCCGGGACCGTAGACGACGGTGGGCAGCCCCGCGTCGCGGGTGAGGATCGTGCCGTCCGTGGTGCCGGGCACCGCGCCGAAGGCGGGCGCCGCACCGTGCACCTCGGTGTGCGCCGCCACCAGGCCGGTGACGAGGGGATGGTCCTCGGGGATCTCGATGGCGGGCCGGTCGTCCACGACCGTCAACTCCACGGTGACACCGAACGCGGCGGCGGCCTCCTGGGCCGTCGTGCGGACGCGCTCGGTGAGTTCGGCGTGGTCGGTGCCGGGGACCGTGCGGACGTCCACGCCGACGACGCCGTGCGCCGGGATGACGTTGAGCTGGTCGGGATCGCCCCCGAGCAGCACCGTGGGGGTGACCGTGACCGAACCGGCGTGCGGATGGGTGCCGTAACGCCCTGCGGCCCACTCCTGTACCGCCGCCAGAGCCTCGACGACGCGGGCCCCCGCCGCGACGGGGCTCCTGCCCTCCTGCGGCATCGCCCCGTGCGCCATCACGCCCGTCAGGTCGAGGCGCAGCCGGATGCCGCCGCGCGCCGAGGTGCACACCTCGTACCCCTCCGGCTCGCAGACGACGACGCCGTCCACCTCGGAGGCCAGCGGGGAGGCCGCGAACGCCTTGGCGCCGAGCATCATGCCCTCCTCGTCGGCCATCACGCCGAGAACGACGCGGCCTGGGAAGGGCCCGGCAAGCTGGAGCGCGCGGACCGCGTAGATCATCGCCGCGACACCGGACTTCATGTCGGCCGTGCCCCGGCCCCACATCCGCCCGTCGCGGATCTCGGCGCCGTAGGGGTCCACGCTCCAGTCGGCGGGATCGCCCTCGGTCACCACGTCGGTGTGGCCCTCGAACATCAGGGTGGGGCCCGCGCCCCCGCCGCCGTCGACGACCGCCACGACGTTGGGGCGCCCGGGGGCCACCTCGGTGACGGTGTGCTCCCAGCCGAACCGGGAGAACAGCTCGCAGACCAGTTCGGCGGCGGGTTTCTCGACGGCCTCGGCGCCCGCGGCGTTCACGGTGCGCAGCCGCACCAGCTCCTGCGTGAAGGCGACGGCCGCCTCGGTGTCGAGCACGGATTCCCACGGCAGTGTGCCGGGACCGGAACGCATGGAACCTCCAAGTCCCCTCCCAGACCGCCCCACCCAGGTGGCCAGGCGACTGGTCAGACCAGTTGATCGTCCGTACTCTGCTGGTGGGCCGAGGGCCCGGTCAAGGGGTCGACACGAGCCGGTCCCGTCTGCGTACACGGGACCGGCCCGCACGTGCACCCGGGCGCGACTCACAGGCGGACACGGGAGCGTGCCCGCAGGCGCACACGGGAGCGGCCCGGACGCACACGCGGGAACGGGCCCGCACACACACCGGAAAGGGCGGACACATGCCGGCGGAATCTCCTGAACGGCTTACCGCGCGGGCCGACTTCCGGCCCGTGCGGCCCGTGCGGGCCTACCAGCGGGTGGCCGAACAGATAGAGGAACGCATCCTGGGCGGCTCCCTGCCACCCGGCTCCCGGCTTCCCGGCGAGCGCGAACTGATGCGCCAGTTCGACGTGGGCCGCTCGACGATCAGGGAGGCGCTGCGGGTCCTCCAGTCCTCGGGGCTGATCCGCTCGCGCCCCGGTGACCCGCAGGGCGCCGAGGTGCTGGGCGTCTCACCCGACACCCTCAGCCACGCGCTGGGCCGCCTGGCCCGCTCCCACCTGTCCGGGCTCGGCGAACTGATCCAGTTCCGGATGCTCCTGGACGCGGAGAGCTACCGGCTCGCGGCACGCCTCCACTCCGCGGACGATCTGCGCCGGCTGACCGGGCTGGTGGACGAGATGGCGCAGCTCGCCCCCGGGGACCCGCGCGGTTTCAGCGCGGCCGACGGGGAGTTCCACCGCGTGGTGGCCGAGGCCAGCGGCAACGCGCTGCTCGCCCTGTGCGCCCGCGCCGTCCACGACGCCGTCGTCGAGGCCATCGAGAGCAAGCTGGTCCGTGCGGAGGGCGCCGGCGAGGCGGCCGACGCGATGCGGCGTTCGGTCGCCCACCACCGGCAGATCCTCGACGCGCTCGGCGCCCGCGACGGGGCCCGCGCCGCGCGGCTCGGCCGGCAGGCCCTCCACGATCACTACGCCCCGCACGTCCCGCCGCAGGATCGGCCGCGCCTGCGTGCGGCCCTGGAGGAGGAACCCGAGAGTCCGGCTGGATGAGCGGTGCGCTCCGGCAAGGGGGTGCCCTGTTCGTCGCGGGCGATCCGCGGGTGGGTTGTGGCCGGTGGGGGCGCCTCCCGGTCGAAGACTCCGGTGGGGGCGCCTCCCGGTCGAAGGCCGGGGGCCATGACGCGCTGAACGTCCGAGGCAGCCGGGGGAGCGAAGCCAACTGCCCGGCAAGCTGTCATGGCCGCCCTCCGGGGCGGCGGGCTTGCCGGCACAGGCTCACGTGCCGGGCGCCACGGCCCTCTCCGCTGCCCGGGTCGGAAGCCACCCCGGGGTCGTGGACAGGTAACGGACAACGACCCGACGCCGACTCGGGCGCTCGCGACGCGACGGCGTCTTGAAGCGGGGCGCTCGGCCACCGACCGTCAACAGGTCGCCCGGGCCACGACGTCGCGACTGAGGATTCATGGGCCGGGAGGTGGCGAGCGCCACCTCCCGGCCCCTGCCATCGTGCGCTGGCACGACGATTCTTTTCCGCGATCCCCTTACGGCGAGGATGCCACCGTGCCTGACGCCGGCATCCGTCGGTAACCCGTGCCGGCAGGCTTTCTACAGAATCCGCAACAAGTGTAGAAAAGGCAGCGGTAACCACCCCTTGTCCGCTCGGTGTTGCGTGGGCCAGCATGCGGTTGCACTCGGGAAGCCACCCCCCCTTTCCCGATGGCTTTTCATGTCCCGGCATTCCTGCTTGCGTTCGCGGTACCCCCGCGATCCGTATGCGCGGAAAAGCGCCGGGCTGCCCCCTCCCCGAGAAAGGACAAGGAATGAGAAAATCCCGCACGTCTCTCGTCGCCGCCATCGCGGTTGCCCTGCTTGCGGTGCCCGCTGCGGGCGTCGCGCAGGCCCAGAACTCCTCTCCCGCGACACCGCGTTACCAGCCGCAGATGGTCGCGGCACTGGCAGACAGCCTGCACGTCAGCGAGAAGGCTGCCGCCGACCGTTTGGACCACCAAGCGGCACAGGAAGACCAGCTTGCCGATGTGGTCGAGGAGGGAAAGACGCGGACGGACGGAGCGTTCTTCGACGCGTCGGGAAACCTCGTCGTGAACGCGCCTGATGATCGCGCGGCGTCACAGATCGAGAAGGCGGGTTTGCACGCCCGGGTTCCCGAACACGGCAAGGCGGCGCTGACCAGTGCCAAGGAACAGCTGGATGAGCAGGCCGCCGAGCAGGCCCCCGAGGGCATCTCGTCCTGGTCTGTCGACCTGTCAGCGGACAGGGTCGACGTCGAGGTCAACGACATGGACGCGCGCGGCGCCCGGTCGTTCCTGAAGACGGCCCGGTCGTTCGGCGACGCCGTGCACGTGGTCAAGGGCGCTGAGCCCCTCGCGTCGCAGGCTACGGTCTACCCGGGCAGCGCAATGACGTGGACGGACGACCAGGGCAGCTGGGTCTGCTCCGTCGGGTTCGGGGCCCAGGACTCCTCGGGGAAGGACTACCTCGTCTCGGCCGGTCACTGTCTCGCCAGTCTCCCGGACCTCTCCGTCGACGGCGACCACTTCGCCAAGGGCACGGACTCGCGCTACGAGGTGGGCCGGGACAGCGTGGACATGGGGATCGCCGCTGTCGACCAGGGGGACTCCATAGCCACCGAGGTCGGCACCTGGGGAAGCACCGACGGCAACGTCGCGGTCGAGGGCAGCAAGCGTGCACCCGAGGGCGCCGACCTGTGCAAGTCCGGGCAGACGACCGGCTGGACCTGCGGCAAGGTCGAGGCCTACGACGTCACCGTCACCTACGTCGACGAGCATGGAGGGCCGGACACCGTCGTATCCGGGCTCGGAGAGTCCACCGTGTGCACGGAGGGCGGCGACAGCGGTGGCGCCTACATCTCCGGCAACCAGGGCCAGGGGATGACCTCCGGCGGCCCGACGAACCAGAGCTGCGGCGGCCTGAACAGCTCGACCAAGTCCTACTTCCAGCCCCTGGACGACACGCTGGAGCACTACGAACTGACCCTCGACACCCACTGACACCGTCGGACCGCGGGGTGGCGGCTCACCGGACGGTGGTGAGCCACCACCCCGTTCTGGCTCGGGAACAGACACTGGAGGTGCCTGCTCCGCCCCCTTATGCTGCGTCGGACCAGGTTCCAGCCACTGGCGAACCCACACGACGTAGGAAGTCCCCTTGGCCGAACACCCGCATGCGAACCGGCGCAGCCCCGTTCCGCGCGACGCCTCGTTCCCGGAAACCTTTCGCGAAGCGGTAGTCCGACGGGGGCTGAGCCTGGAGCGCATCCATGAACGGCTGAGAGAACAAGGCATCAGGATAAGCCTGGCTTCCCTGGGGCACTGGCAGAGCGGTCGCAGTCAGCCCGAAAGACGGTCCTCCCTTCTCGCCGTCGACGCGTTGGAGGAGATCCTGCTGCTGCCGTCCGGCGACCTGCGCTCCCGCCTGGGACCTCACCGGCCCCGCGGGCGGTTCTCCCCGAAACTGGTGGGAGTGGAGCAGTTCTACGGCGAGGACTCGCTCTTCGAGCGGGCGTTGGGCCGGGAGGACGCCGCCCACAGCGAGCACATCACTCGGCAGTTCGTACATGAGTCGGTACGGGTGAACCGCGATCGCCGCATGTATTGTCAGTCCGTTTACCAGGTGGCGCGTGCCAACAGGGACGGCGTGACGCGGTTGAGTGATCTCCACTGCCTTGATGAAGCTCCCGCTTCCGTCGACATCGTCATGCATTCCGGAGTGCTGCGCGGATTGGATTTCCAGCCGGCTTGGAAGACCGTGGTCGTCGACGTGTCTTTCGGCCGTCGGCTGCGCAAGAACGAGACAGCGGCGGTGCACTACGACGTCATATTCGACCCGAAAGGTGAAGCGGCCGTCTGCCACGAGCGCCGCACACGCGTCAATCTGCGCGGATATCTGCTGCACGTCTACTTCGACGCGGAGGCCGCACCGCTCACCTGCCACAGTTACTTCCGGGAAAAGGCCGACGCGACGAAATCACGGGCCCGACCACTCATGCTCGACCCGTCTCACAGCGCCCACACGCTTGTCATGCCCTGCCCGGTCGGCGTGCACGGTATGTCGTGGCAGTGGCCCGACTGAGCACCACCTGCCCCCCTGCGCAGCGAAACGCGGAGCAAGCCCGGCACCCTTCCCGCGACCGTCGACAACGCACCGGGGCAGTACACCTAGGTCAGGAGGTCTCGCAGGTCGGAGATGGTGGGGGCGGGGGCCAGCCACTCCGCGGGGGTGGGGCCGCCCGTGTAGCCGAGGACGGGCATCCGGGCCGCCCGCGCGGCCTGCACCCCGGCGGGGCTGTCCTCGACGACCAGGCACTGTGCCGCCGGCACCCCGCACTCCGCCGCCGCGTGCAGGAACACGTCCGGCGCGGGCTTGCCCGCGGCCACGTCCTCGGCGCTGAAGACGCGCCCCGCGAAGCGGTCCCACAGCCCGGTGGCCGTCAGCGAGTGGCGGATGCGGGAGTGGCTTCCGCTGGAGGCCACGCAGTAGGGGGTGCCACGCTCTTCGAGGGAGTCCAGGACGTCGCGGACGCCGGGCATCGTGTGCGGGGCCGCGTCGAACGCGGCCGCGACCCGGGCGCGGTAGTCCACCAGCCAGCTGTCGTCCACGGGCACCCTCGCGTGGGCGCGTACCTGCGCGAGGAGGTACGGCTCCGGAGTGCCCAGGAACCGCTCCAGTACGTCTTGCGGGGTGAGCGGCCAGCCCGCCTCGGTCGCCATGGCGGCCACCACCTCGGGCCCGATCCGCTCGGTGTCGACCAGTACGCCGTCGCAGTCGAAGACGACCAGCCGTGCTGCCGCGAGGGCCTGGGCGGGGGAGGGGCCGAGGGGGGCGTTCATGCGGCCCACCCCATCACACCGTGCCCCGGCTGCCTCCAGCGGGCCGACCGGAGGTCCGACCTCTCGGTGCGGGCCGGGCGCGGACCGAGCTCCGGGCCGGATGGCGGGCGGAGAAACCGCGGAGAAAAAGTGCCGAGAAAGAGCCCACCGTCTTGACGAGTGGACCAGACCACTCGAAGCTGACATCCGATCAATCAGCGTACGCCGCCCACGCACCCGTACCTCACGGAGGCCGCATGTCCGCCGCTGACGGAGTCCGCACCAGAGTCCTCGCCCTCGGTCTGGCCCTGCTCGCCGCAGGGGTCCCGGCGGTGGCCTCCGCCGCCGGTGGACCGGACGGCGGACAGGCAGGCAAGGGAGCGGGCCGCGGTGCCGACGCCGCGCTGCCCACCGTCTCGCCCACCCCGCAGCACGCCGAACGCGCGGGCGGCGACGTCCGCGTCCCCCGCACCGCCGAGATCGTCGTCGGTGACCACACCGACGCCGCCGCGCGCGACCTGCTCACCGACGTACTCGAAGCGAGCGGCGTCCGCGCGCCCGAGGTCCGCGACAAGCCCTCGGGGCACGCCCGGCTGACGGTTCTGCTGGGCGAGGCGACCCGGGACGACATCGCCGAGGCACTGCGCGGCACCTCGGCGCCCGACCACGCCGAGGGGTACGCGCTGCGGGTCTCCAAGGCGGGCAAGGGCCACGGCGGCACCGTCGCGCTGGGCGGCACGGACGCGGCCGGGCAGTTCTACGCGGTGCAGACGCTCCGGCAGTTGATCACCGAGCGCCACGGCCCGCGCCGCATCGCGGGCGCCGCCATCAGCGACCACCCCTCGATGCCGCTGCGGGGCACCATCGAGGGGTTCTACGGGCCGCCCTGGACCCAGGCCGAACGCCTGGACCACGTGCGGTTCCTGGGCGACACGAAGGCGAACACCTATGTGTACGCGCCCAAGGACGACCCCTACCACCGGGAGAAGTGGCGCGAGCCCTATCCGCAGGACAAGCTCGCGGAGTTGGGCGAACTGGTGGAGGCCGCCCGCGCCCACCACGTCCGCTTCACGTTCGCCGTCTCGCCCGGCGCCTCGATCTGCTACTCGGACCCCGAGGACGTCAAGGCCCTGGAGGCGAAGCTCCAGTCGCTCTACGACCTGGGCGTGCGCGACTTCTCCGTCCCGCTGGACGACATCAACTACACGAAGTGGAACTGCGACGGCGACGAGGAGAAGTACGGCGCACCCGGCCGTGCTCCGGCCGCCGAGGCGCAGGCCGACCTCCTCAACACCGTGCAGCGCGGCTTCCTGGCCGACCACGAGGGCACCAGGCCCCTCCAGACGGTGCCCACCGAGTACGGCGACCTGACCGAGACGGCGTACAAGAAGACGCTGCGCGAGCAGCTGGACGCCGACGTGGAGGTGATGTGGACCGGCACCGACGTGGTGCCGCCCGAGATCACCAACGAGCAGGCCGAGAAGGCGTCCGAGCTGTTCGGGCGCAAGGTGTTCGTCTGGGACAACTACCCGGTCAACGACTTCGAGCGGACCAAGGGCAGGCTGCTGCTGGCCCCGTACGACAAGCGTGACGCGGGCCTCTCGGAGCACACCAGCGGGCTGGTCTCCAACCCCATGAACCAGGCCGGGGCCAGCAAGCTCGCCGTCTTCACGATGTCGGACTTCTCCTGGAACGACCGCGGCTACGACCGCGACCGCTCCGGTGCGCGGGCCGCCGCCTACCTGGCAGGCGGGGACGCGCGCACCACCGCGGCGGTCCGCACCTTCGTGGACCTCAACCACATGGCCCCCACCTTCGGTGAGGAACCCTGGCAGCCGCAGGCGCCGAAGCTGGCCGCCCGGCTCGACGGCTTCTGGGAGCGCTACGCCGACGACCCGGCAGCCGCCGTCCGTGAACTGCGGCCCGTCGCCGACGACATCCGCCGCGCGCCCGCCCGCATCCGCGACGGCGTGCGGGACCGCTACTTCCTGCACGACGCCGACCGCTGGCTGGACGCCACCGAGCTGTGGGGCGAGGCCATGGGGCAGGGCCTGCGGGTACTGACCGCGCTGCGCGACGGCGACGACGAGGCGGCCAGGGCCGCCCGCACGGCCATGGACGAGGCGGCGAAGAAGGCCTCCGAAATCACCGTCGACCCCGACGAACACCATCAGGTCGGCCCGGTCAAGATCGGCGACCCCTACCTCGCGGACTTCCTGACCGGCGTCCGCGACCAGCAGGACGGCTGAGGCGGCGGTGGCGTGAAGACCGGGCCGGCGGCCCGGGCGGTGCGTTCCCCGCCCCGGTCGCCGGCCCACCACTCGTGCCGCTCAGCCGGGCCCCTCCACCCGTCCCGTCACCCAGTCGTGGAACTCCCCGATGTGATGCTCGCTGGGGACCAGCACGCCGCCGTCGCGGTAGGCGCGGGAGGACATGGCGGGCTGGGTGCGCTCGCAGGCGTCGAAGTCCTGGACGTTGACGCGGTGGAAGAGCTCCACCGAGCGGTCCAGGTCGGTGCCCGCCGCCACGACCTCGGGCGCGTAGAGCCAGTCGCACTCCACGACGGTGCGGTCCTCGGCCAGCGGAAACATCCGATGCCAGATGACGTGGTCGGGCACCAGGTTGACGAAGACCTGCGGGCGTACGGTGACCGCGTAGTAGCGGCGGTCGTGGGCGTCGGGCACGCCGGGCAGCCGCGCGAACCCGGCGCTCCCGTCCACCGTGAACCCCTGTGCCTCGGCGGCGAACTCGGGTCCGTGGCCCACGAAGTACTGCGCGGCGAGCCCGTCGGCGAACTCCGGCAGCACCTCGGTCAGTTCGGGGTGGATGGTGGCGCAGTGGTAGCACTCCATGAAATTCTCGACGATCAGTTTCCAGTTGGCCGCCACGTCGTAGGTGTGCCGCCTGCCCAGCGCCAGCGACTCGATCGCGTAGTGCCCGATGACGTCGCCGCCACCCAGCCGGTCGGCGACGTCGGCCATCACCGTCTCCTCGAACGACGGCGGCTCGGCGGCCAGACACACCCACGCGTACCCCAGCCACTCCCGCAGCGCCACGGTGTGCAGCCCCAAGGAGCCGCGGTCCACGTCCGGCATCCGGGTCAGGTTGGGGGCGGCCGTGAGCTTGCCGTCCAGGTCGTACGTCCAGGCGTGGTACGGGCATTGCAGGCTGCGCCGCACCTCGCCCGCCTGCTGGGTGCACAGCCGGGCACCGCGGTGGCGGCACACGTTGAGGAAGGCCCGCAGGTCTCCGCGCCGGTTGCGGGTGACCAGCACACTCTCGCGGCCCACCTGGACGGTGCGGTAGGCGCCGGGCTTGTCGAGATCGGCCGAACGGACCGCGCAGAACCACCCGGTCTCGAAGATGCGTTCCTGCTCGCGCCGGAAGTTTCCCGGATCGGTGTAGCGGTCACCTGGCAGGGTCGCCAGCAGGCTGCCGACGGCGGTCGTCATGGTGTGGTCACTCCCTCGGGCGTCACGGACTGCCTCAGTGGGTCGAAGAGGGCGATCGGATGCTCGGTGGCGCCGGTGAGCGCCAGGTCGGCGACGATCTCGCCGACGACGGGAACGAACTTGAAACCGTGCCCGGAGAAGCCGCACGCCACCGTGACCGAGTCCGGGTGCTCGGGGTGCCGGGCCAGCACGAAGTGCTCGTCCGCCGTGGTGGTGTACATGCAGGCGACGGCCCTGCGCAGGCTGCCGGGCAGGTCGGGGAGGCGGGGCCGCAGCTGCGCTGCCATCGCCTCCGCCTCCCGCTGCCCGACCGTGCGCTCAAGGGTCTCCGGGTCGCAGACCGACCCCTTGCGGAAGAAGGCGACCTTCGCGCCGCCGTCCGGACCCTCGATCGCGGGGAAGCCGTAGATCTGCACCCCGTCGCCGTCCTCCCACACGTAGATGGGGTGCCGCTCCGGTTCGAACGCCGCGGTGCCGCCCCGCGGATGGAACCAGTACATGACCTGCCGTTCGATGGTGAAGCCGACACCGAGATCGGCCAGCAGGCGGGGCGCCCACGCGCCGGGGCACACCACCAGGTGCCCCGCGGTGTAGACGTCGTCCACGGTGTGGACGCGCACGCCCTTGCCGCCCGGCAGCACCTCCCACCGGGTCACCGGCTCCTCGAATCGCAGGTCCGCACCCGCCTGCTGGGCGAGCTGCACGTGCGCGGTGACCGTGGCCTCGGGGCGGACGAAGCCGGCCCTCTCCTCGTACAGGGCCACCTCGTCGGGGCCCGGGGTGAGCGTCGGGAAGCGCCGCCGCACCTCCGTGGCGTCGAGCATCTCGTGGGGGAGCCCCCACCGCTCGGCCGAAAGCCGGCTGCCCGCCACGGTGCGGCTGTCCGGGCGGCCCAGCATCACCCCTCCGCAGAGGGTCGCCAGGGTGCGCCCCGTGTCGCGCTCCAGCTTGGCGAACAGTTCGTAGGAGCGCAGGAGCAGCGGCACGTAGGCCGGGTCCTCGAAGTAGGACTGGCGGGTGATGCGGGAGCCGCCGTGGCTGGAGCCGCGGTTGTGGGCAGGGCCGAAGCGCTCCAGCCCGAGGACCTGCTGGCCTCGGGCCGCCAGGTGGTAGGCGGCGGCACTGCCCATGCCGCCGAGGCCGATGACGATGACGTCGCGGGTGACTGGCACTGCGGGCCTCCTGTTCGTGGGCCCCTGCCCCGCCCTTCCCGTCCCGTCGGGGAGACGGGGAGGGCGGGGGTGGGGATCAGCGGCGGATGCGGGCCATCTCGGGGTCGAACAGCGGCTCGGCTGCGACCGTCGCCGCGGTCTTCTCGCCGAAGTACTCGACGGACACCGCCGTACCCGGCGCGGCAGCGGCGGCCGGCAGCCACGCGTACGCCACGCACCGGCCCACGCTGTAGCCGTATCCGGCGCTGGTCACGTACCCGGCCACGACCCCGTCGAGGTGGACGGGCTCACTGCCCATGACGAGCGCCGCGGGGTCGTCGAGCGTGAGGCAGACCAGTTTGCGTGCCGCCTGGCCGCGGGCGGCCAGCGCGCCGAGGCCGACGAAGTCGCCCTTGGACGGGCGGACGGCGAAGGAGACACCGGCCTCCTCGGGGGTGTGCTCCGTGGTCATGTCGGAACCCCAGGCGCGGTAGCCCTTCTCCAGCCTGAGACTGTTGAAGGCGCTGCGCCCCGCCGCGATGACGCCCAGCCGCTGCCCGGCCTCCCACAGGGTGTCCCACAGCCGCAGTCCGACATCGGCGTCGGCGTACAGCTCCCAGCCCAGTTCACCCACGTAGCTGACCCGCAGCGCGGTGACCGGCACGTGCCCCACATATGTCTCGCGGGCCTTGAAGTAGCCGAAGGCCTCGTGGGAGAGGTCGGCGGGGGACAGCGGCTGCACCAACTGCCGGGCCAGCGGCCCCCAGACACCGATGCAGCAGGTGCCGGAGGTGATGTCGCGTACCTGTACGCCCTCGGGCGCGCGGCGGATGAGCCAGTCCAGGTCGGCCGGGGTGTTGGCGCCCAGCTGCCAGCGGTCGCGGCCGAGCCTGGCGGCCGTCAGGTCGCTGCGGATGCCGCCCGCCTCGTCCAGCAGCAGGGTGTAGGTGACCGATCCTGGCCGCTTCTTGAGGTTGTTGGTCGTCATCCGCTGGAGGAAGTCCAGCGAGCCGGGACCTGTGACCTCCAGCCGCCGCAGCGGCGTCATGTCGTAGAGGGCCACCCGCGCGCGGGTGACCTCGGCCTCCGCCGCGGCGATGGGGGACCAGTGCTGCGCCGACCAGGCGTCGCGCTCGGGGAGCTTCCCTTTCAGTTCCGCGACCAGCGGCGCGTTGGCCTCGTACCAGTGGGGCCGCTCCCAGCCGCCCGACTCCAGGAAGTGGGCGCCCAGTTCCCGCTGGCGCGGGTAGAAGGGGCTGGTGCGCAGCGCCCTGGCCCGCTCGGGCGGCTGGAGCGGGTGGATCACGTCGTAGACCTCGACGAAGCTGCTGACCCCCCTCTCCCGCACGTACGCGGGGGAGCGCTGCGCCTTCTCGAACCGGTGCAGGTCGCACTCGTGCACGTCGACGCTGGTGCGTCCGTCCGTCATCAGCTCCGCGACGGCGCGGGCGGCCCCCGCCGAGTGGGTGACCCACACCGCCTCGGCCAGCCAGAACCCGCGCAGGGTGCGGGACTCGCCCAGCAGCGGCATGCCGTCCGGAGTGAAGGAGAAGACACCGTTGAAGCCCTCCTCCACACGGGAGGCGGCGAGCCGGGGCAGCATGCGGCGCGTCTCCGCCCAGCTCGCGGCGAAGTCCTCCTCGGTGAAGGGCAGCGAGGACGGCATCACCGGCGCCTCGTCGAACGCCGGTATCGCGTACGGGTCGACGGGCAGCGGGCGGTGCGCGTAGGTACCG
Source organism: Streptomyces diacarni (assembly GCF_003323715.1). Taxonomy (GTDB): domain Bacteria; phylum Actinomycetota; class Actinomycetes; order Streptomycetales; family Streptomycetaceae; genus Streptomyces; species Streptomyces diacarni. The sequence goes on along the minus strand of NZ_QOIN01000043.1, from coordinate 384,398 downwards.
ATGCCGATGCGTCCGGGGCCGCCCGCCGGGTCGAGGTGTTCGCGGTAGTACAGGTCGTGGTCCTGGTGGCGCAGCAGGGGGCGCACGGCCTCCGCGCCGTGCGGCCGCGCTCCGGTCAGCTCGGGCAGCGGCGCCGTCTTCGCGTACTGGTGCGCGAGCGGCAGGAGCGGGACGTCCACCCCCGCCATGGCGCCGATGACCGGGCCCCAGAAGCCGGCCGCCGAGACCACGTGGTCCGCGGGGAAGGTGCCCCGGTCGGTGACGACCCCCGTCACCCGGCCGCCCTCCCGTTCGATACCGGTGACCGTGTGCCGGTCCAGGAAGCGGGCGCCGCGCCGCCGCGCGCGCTCGATCTGCGCCTGGCAGGCGAGCTGGGCGCGGGCCAGTCCGTCGCCCGGCGTGTGGAAGCCGCCGAGCACGGCATCGGCGTCCAGCAGGGGGAAGAGCTCGGCGCACCGGGCGGGCCCCACCAGCTCGCCCTCCACACCCCAGGCGGCGGCGAGCCCCGCCTTGCGGTGCAGGTCGAGCCGGCGCGCCTCGGTGGAGGCGACCTCCAGGCCGCCGACCGGCAGGAAGCAGGAGCGCCCGTCCACGGTGAGCGAGCTGAACTTCTCGACGGTGTAGCGCGCGTACTGCGTCATGGTCCGGGAGGCGTTGGTGCGGAAGACGAGCCCCGGCGCATGCGAGGTGGAGCCGCCGGGCGCCGCCAGCGGGCCCTGTTCGAGGACGGTCACGTCGCGCCAGCCGCGCGCGGCCAGTTCGTCGGCCAGCGAGCAGCCGACGATGCCGGCACCGATGATGACGACGCGCTCCGTGCGCGGGGGCGCGGCGTGCGGGTCGGGAGGGACGACGGCCGGTTCAGGGATGTTCACAGGACCACCACCGATCGCAGCACCTTGCCGCGCTGCATCCGTTCGAAGGCGACCTCGACCTCGTCCAGCGCGATCGTCTCGGTGACGAAGGCGCCCAGGTCGAGCTTGCCGCTGAGATAGAGGTCGATCAGGACGGGGAAGTCCCTGCTGGGCAGGCAGTCCCCGTACCAGGAGGCCTTGAGGGCACCGCCCCGGGAGAACAGCTCCTGGAACGGCAGCTCGATGGTCACGCCCGGCGAGGGCACCCCGGCCTGGACGAGCACGCCCGCCAGGTCGCGCATGTGGAACCCCTGCAGGTACGTCTCGGGGCGGCCGACGGCCTCGACGACGAGGTCGGCGCCGTGCCCACCGGTCAGTTCACGCACCGCCGCGACCGGATCCGTGCCGCGCGAGTTGACGCTGTGGCTGGCCCCGAACCTGGCGGCCACGTCCAGCTTGGCGTCGTCGATGTCGACGGCGATCACCCGGCGCGCCCCGGCCAGCGAGGCGGCCGCGATGGCCGCGTTGCCGACGCCGCCGCAGCCGATGACGGCGACGGTGTCGCCGTTGGCCACCCCGCCGGTGTGGACGGCCGCACCCCAGCCGGCCATCACGCCGCAGCCGATGAGTCCGGCGGCCTCGGGGCGCGCCGCCGGATCGACCCGCACGGCCTGACCCGCGTCGACCAGGGTTTTCTCGGCGAAGGCCCCGATGCCCAACGCCGGGGTGAGCGGGGTGCCGTCCAGCAGCGTCATCGGCTGCCGGGCGTTGCGCGAGTCGAAGCAGTACCAGGGCCGCCCCTTGCGGCAGGCGCGGCAGCTTCCGCACGGTGCGCGCCAGGCGAGGACGACGAAGTCGCCGGGGCGCAGATCGGTGACGCCGGGGCCCGTCTCCTCGACGATGCCCGCGGCCTCGTGGCCGAGCAGGAACGGGAAGTCGTCGCTCACGGCGCCTTCCCTGTAGTGCAGATCGGTGTGGCAGACACCGCATGCCTGGACGGAGACGAGGACCTCTCCGGGCCCTGGATCCGGTACCAGGACCGGCTGCACCTCGGCCGGGGCATCCTTCTTCATCGCGATGACAGCGCGGACCTCGTGTGGCATTCCCAGACCTCGCATTGTTGCGTAGTGCACGACTGGTTGCGCTATGGGAGACATAGTGAGAACGCCGTCCGTCGCCGTCAAGAGAAGACGATCAGTGGTTCCTGACGGGCCGTCATAAACGCGAACTGCGGGCCCGGGCGATGCCGGACCCGCAGTTATGGGAGGTCGGGGCGGTACGAAAGCTGAAGCCCCATCAGAAAGTCGTGACGTTCACACCCGATCGCCACGCCGTGGAGTGCCCGAAGCTCAGTACGCGTACCCCATGCGGCGGGACAGGTCCTGCGCCGCGGCCACCGTGCGCTTGGCGACCTCGTGCAGCCGCTCCTCCTCCAGCCGGTACGAAGGCCCCGAGACGCTGATCGCCCCGATGACCTTGCCGTCGTGCGCCCGCACCGGCGCCGCCACCGCGTGCAATCCGATCTCCAGCTCGTCACGCGCCGAGGCGAAACCGTTCCTGGCCACCGACCTCAGCTCAACCCGCAGCTCGGCGGGCGAGACCACCGTGTGATCCGTCAGCCGCGGCAGCTTTCTGGCCAGCACGCTCTCCTGCACCGACTTGGGCTGGTGCGCCAGCAGCGCCTTCCCGCTGGAGGTGGCGTGCAGCGGCGTCCTTCTGCCCAGCCAGTTCTGAGCGGTCACCGACGACGAACCCCGCGCCTGCATGATGTTGACCGCCGCGTCGTCGTCGAGCACCGCGATGTTCGCCGTCTCACCGGCCTCCTCGGCCAGCTCCCGGCACACCGGCGCGCCCTCTTGCGAGATGTCCAGCCGGGAGGCCGCGGCCCCCGCCAGTCTCAACACCCCGGGCCCCAGGTAGTACTTGCCGCGATCCTGCTCCTGGGAGACCAGGCCCCTGGCCTCCAGCACCCCCAGCAGCCGGAACGCCGTGGACTTGTGGACGCCCAGCTCCTCGGCGATCTCGGTCACTCCCGCGTCGGTGTGCCGGGCGAGAATCTCCAGCACGCTCACCGCGCGGTCGACCGACTGGACTGAGGCAGCCGCTCCTCTGGACTGCCTGCCCGACCCTGTGTCCTCCGTCTTTTCGCTCATCTGCTCAACGTCACCGCCTGGTGGCCTGGTTGGTGGTACACGGTTGCCGGCGCGCGTCCGCGCCGCCCCCTCCGTCACGTCCCGGCGGAGGTCGTCGGCGGGTGCTTGACGTGAAGCCTTCCCGCTTGGATTCTGTTGCGCATCACGCTCCATCGTGCGCGATACGGAACTCGGATAGTAGCGAAGTGCATGCCAGCACCACCCCGGCCCTCCACAGCCGGGGGCCGCAGACCCCGCTCGCGAGGTGAATCACAGTGATACCCGTCTGTCGCCTTGAGGACCTGCCCGCCGGTGAGTCCATCCGCCTCGACCTCGAACCTCCCATCGCCGTCTTCAACGCCGACGGCGAGCTGTACGCCGTCGACGACACCTGCACCCACCAGGACGCGTCCCTCTCCGAAGGCTGGCTCGAGGGCTGTCTGGTCGAATGCCCGCTGCACGCGGCTTCATTCGACCTGCGCACCGGACGCCCCACCTGCCTCCCCGCCCGCAAGCCGGTACGCACCCACCCTGTGAGCGTGCTCGACGGCACCGTGTGGGTACACGTCGAGACCGGCCAGGCCGCACCCCAACCGCAGACCGCAACGGCCACCCAAGGGAGCGCCGCATGAGGACCATCACCGTGATCGGCGCATCCCTCGCCGGACTCCACACCGCGCTCGCGCTGCGCGCGGAAGGCTACGAAGGACGCCTGGTGATCGTAGGGGAGGAACACCACAGGCCCTACGACCGCCCTCCGCTCTCCAAGGAATTCCTGACCGGAGCCCTGACCGCGGAAAAACTCTCCCTCGCCGACGCGGAGGAGATCGCCGAACTCGACGCCGACTGGCTGCTGGGCACCCGTGCCGAGGGCCTCGACCCCCCGGCCGGCAGTGTCACGCTCGCCGGCGGGCGTACCCTGGCCACCGACGGCGTGGTGATCGCCACCGGAGCCACCCCTCGCACGCTGCCAGGGGAGCCACTGGAGGGTGTCCACACCCTGCGCACCCTCGACGACGCCGCCGCGCTCCGCGAGGATCTGAGCCGCGGGCAGGTGCGGGTCGTCGTCATCGGAGCCGGCTTCATCGGCGCCGAGGTCGCCTCCTCCTGCGCCACGCTCGGGCACAACGTCACCGTCGTCGAGGCAGCCGACGCGCCGCTGCTACCGCAACTCGGCGCGCGCATGGCCGCGTTCTGCGCCGACCTGCACACCGACCACGGCGTCACCCTGCTGACCGGCACAGGCGTGCGCGGACTGCACGCCGACGGCGTGCCGGGCAGCGGGCAGGGTGGCCGGGTCGGCTGGGTCGAGCTGGCCGACGGCCGGTTCCTGCCCGCCGACGTCGTCCTCGTCGGAATCGGCGCACGCCCGGCCACCGACTGGTTGACCGGCTCCGGCCTCGCGCTGGACGACGGCGTCGTGTGCGACGCGGGCGGAGTCACCGCACTGCCCGGCGTGGTCGCCGTCGGCGACGTGGCCCGCACGGCAGGGCGGCGGGCCGAACACTGGACCAGCGCCATGGAGTCGGCAGCCGTCGCGGCCCGCAACCTGCTGGCCGGCGCGACGGTGCAGACATACACCGCGCTGCCCTACTTCTGGTCCGACCAGTACGGCATCCGCATCCAACTCGCGGGCCACCGCGGCCCGCACGACACCGTGCGCCTCGTGGAGGGCGCACCCGAGGACCGCAGCTTCCTCGCCGTCTACGAACGCGACGGCACCACCACCGCGGTCCTCGCCGCCAACCGCCCCCGCCCCTTCACCCGAGCCCGCCGCGAGCTCACCCGCGAGGGAGGACTGGCCGCGGTGTGAGAACCCTCCACATGAGGGCGGGGGCCGCGTGCTCGTGCGGCCCCGCGCCCAACGGTCCCCTACCCGGCGGCCCCACACCCAGCCGTCCCGTACCGGGCGGTCCCGTACCGGGCGGTCCCGTACCGGGCGGACGTGCGCGCGGGTGGACCGCAGGACAGGTGCGTGGGTTCGCCCGGGAGGGGGGTCAGTTGCTGGTCTGGGCCGGTTGCTTCTCGCTCGGGCGGACGATGACGAAGCCCTCACCGTCCAGCCTCAGTTGTACGGCCTCTCCCGAACCCCCGCGGATCATCGATCCGAAGCTCTGCGAGCGGTGCAGCGAGGTGTGCAGCTGGGCGCTCCAGCCCACCACCGCGTCGGTGTCCACGAACACCGGCGCCTGCTGGGACACCGGAATCACGATCGGCGTGCCCTCGCAGATCACTCCGAGCCTGCCCTGGCCGGAGAAGACGCTGTTGAACAGGCCGCCGCCGGTCATCCCCGCGCCTTTGACGACGCCGATCTCGTAGTGCAGGCCGGCGTCGAAACACAGCACGTTGCGGCCGTTGACGGTGAGCGAGTCGCCGGGAGCTATGTCGACGACGAAGCAGTTCTCCGCCTCGTGTGCGAACCACGCCTCCCCCTGCCCGCTGATCGACATCAGCGCGAGCCCCTCGCCGGTCACCTGCCGTTTGAGGAAGTTGCCGACGCCCTGCCCCTTCTTCTCGAACTTGAGGTTCCCCCGGAAGGCCACCATCGAGCCCTGCCGCGCGTAGCACTCGCCGTTGACCGTGTACTTCACACACTTGTCGTTCTGCAGCTCCATCCCCGGTGCGGAGGGCGGCTGCGCCATGTTCTTCGAAGCGAAGAGATCACTCTGCATGGCTGCATGTTTCCCCGGAACGCGCCGCTGAGCCAGTCCCGCAGGCCGGGCTGCGTGCCCGCCCCCTTTCTCCGCCTTCCGTGCGCCGCCACGGCCGGGAGCGGTTCCCGCCCCGCGGCGGCCGGGGCACGACGGCACCGTCACCTGACCACCATTGCCTCACTCCATTTGAGACCTGGCCTTCTCGCGCGCCCAAGCCTGCGGGCCTTCTTCACCGTGAAGTCCCCAAAAGGAGTTCAATGAAAAAATGGAAGGTGAAGGTCGCGGGGCGCCGGCCCCGCGGCAGGGACACGCGCGTGCGGGCACCCGTACGGGCGCACGGGTACACATACGGGAAGGTGGCAAGAGTGAAGTTCGTACTCGAGGTCGACATGGCGCACATGCACGGCAAGGACGAGGCCGTGGCCGAGTTGGGGCGGGTGCTGCGGTACTGGGGCGGGAATCTGCGCCACTACGCGCTGGAGCAGGGGGATGCCGCCGAGGTGTACGACTCGGACTACCGTGAGGTCGGCAGCTGGCGTGTGACCGCGGCCTGACGGCGCGGACGAGGCGAGAAGGTGGACGGATGACGACTGCGGGCGCTGACCCCTTGCGGATCGGACACGAGCTAAACGGCGCGGTCGTCACCGTCGACCCCGCTCTTCCCGACCGGGTGCGGGAGGGCGTCGAGCAGATCGTCGGACGTCCTGTGGGGACCGGCCGGGGGCCCCGGGTGCACATCGGCCCTCACTTCCCCGAGCTCGCCGAAGGGGAGCGGCTCTTGTGGGTGCACAGCACCAACGCGGGCGTCGACGCGCTGCTGAAGGCGCGTACGCCGTGGCCGCGCGAGGTGCTGCTGACTCGTACGGTCGGACGCATGGGGGAGCGGATCGGGCAGTACGTCCTGGCGTGGGTGCTGGCCGAACTCCAGAACGTGCCCGCATTCCTGGAGCAGCACGCCCGCCGCACCTGGCACGGGCTGCCCACCGAACTGGCCGACGGCGCGGTCGCGGTCGTCCTCGGGGCCGGCCGCATCGGCACCGCCATCGGGACCGCGCTGCAACAGTGCGGTGTCCACACGGTCGGGGTGGCGCGGAGCCCGCGCGAGATGCCCGGTTTCGACAGCGTCGTTCCGCTGGGCGTGCCCGAAAAGCCCGGGGGCGGACCCTCGCGGGAACTGGCCGACGTGCTGGCGAAGGCCCGCTGGGTGGTCAACGCGCTGCCCCTCACGCCGCAGACCAGCGGTCTTGTCGGCGCCGGTCTCCTCGGGGCGTTGCGCGGTGCCACGTTCCTCAACGTCGGCCGTGGGGAGACGGTGCTGACCGACGCGCTCGCCCGGGCCCTCGACGAGGGAACGGTCGGGCACGCCGTCCTCGACGTCCTTCCCGAGGAGCCCGCGGCACCCGCCGACCCGGCCTGGGATCTCCCTCGCACCACCCTCACCTGCCACTCCGCGGGGCCGACGACCCACGAGGACGTCACCGCCGATTTCCGCGCCGCGTGGCAGGCCCTGCGCGCGGGCGAACTCCCCACGCTCACCGTACGGGTGTCGGCCGGGTACTGACCTTCGCCGACCGGCACGCCGCGCCCGGCGCCCCGGCCCCGGCCTCCGGTCCCCGCACTGACGAAAGTCAGGGAAGCGACCTGCCGATCGTCGGTGCCCGGCACCCCCGCGGCCTTCCTACGCTCCCGCACATGTTCTTCAACTCGCCTCGCGGGACGGCGCTCGCCGTCCTCCTCTCCGTCAGTCTGCTCACCCCGGCCGCCGTGGCCTGCGCCCCCGCGGGAGCCTCCCCCCGGGCGGCCGGCTCCGACCTGTCCGCGCCCGGCTCCGGCGAGCACCGGGACACCCGCCTGTCCCTTCCCCATCCCACCGGCCGGTACGGGATCGGCGGCGCGACGCTGCACCTGACCGACACCGCGCGCCGCGACCCCTGGGTGCCCTCGGCGGGGGACCGCCAGGTGATGGTCTCCCTCCGCTACCCGGCACGGCACGTCAGCGGTCAGGGCGCGCGGATGCCGTACATGTCGGCCAAGGAGGCGAGGCTGCTCCTGGAGGGGCAGAAGCTGGACGAGCGCCTGAAGGCCGAGCAACTCGCCTCCGCGCGCACCCACGCGCGTGAGGGCGCGCGTCCGGCAGCCGGCAGGCACCCGCTGATCCTGCTGTCACCCGGTTTCACCCTGCACCGCGCCACCCTCACCGTGCTGGCGGAGGACCTGGCCTCGCGCGGTTACGTGGTCGCGCTCGTCGACCACGCGTACGAGTCGTTCGGCTCGACGTTCCCCGACGGCGACACCTCCCGCACCCTCACCTGTGTCGCCTGCGAGACGGTCGAGAAGGCGCCCGACGACGACGGGGAGAAGGAGATCCTGGCCCGGGCCGCACGCACCAGGGCGGCCGACCTCTCCTTCGTCGTCGACGAACTGACCCGGAAGCCGGGCCGGGGCGACACCGCCCACCACGACTACAGCCGCCTCATCGACACCCGCCGCATCGGGGCCGCCGGGCACTCGCTGGGCGGCAACGCGGCGGCCGTGGCAGCCGGTACGGATCACCGTGTCCGCGCCGCGGCGAACCTCGACGGCAGCTTCTTCGCCCCCGTACCCCGTGCCGGAACGGACCGCCCCGTCCTGATGCTCGGCACTCGTAAGGGCCACACCCCGCAGGCCGACGACCGCACCTGGCCGCGCCAGTGGACCCGCCTCCACGGCTGGAAGCGCTGGCTGACGGTCGCCGACGCCGGACACTTCTCCTTCAACGACCTCCCCGTCCTGGGCGGCCTGCTGGGCATGAGCGACCCGTCGGCCCCGCTGCCCGGCAAGCGCTGCCGCCAGATCACCACCGACTACGTCACCGCGTTCTTCGACCAGCATCTCCGCGGACAGCACCGCCCCCTGCTGAACGCCCCGACGAAAACCAACCCGGAAGTCACCTTCCACAACCCGTGACCGACCACCGCCTCGCTACGTCCCCTCCGCCAGCCCCTGGATGCGGCGGGCGTGGTGGGCGTGGGCGGTGAGCATCTCGCGGGTCCGGGCGTGGGGGAGGGTGAGGGCACCGTCCTCGACGAGGGGGCGGCCCTGGACGAGGGTGTGACGGGGGCGTACGGGGCCGCAGCGGAGCCAGGCCTCGACCGGGTCGGTGTGGGCGCCGGTGAAGGAGAACTCGTCCAGGTCCCAGACCACGACGTCCGCGGGGGCGCCCGGCGCGAGGCTGCCCAGGCCGTCCTCGCGGCCCAGGCAGGCCGCCGCGTCGACGGTCGCGGCGCGCAGGATGTCGCGGGCGGTGGCCGCCCCGGCGCCGCCGCGCTCTCGTGCGGCGGTGAGCGCCGCGCGCGCCTCCAGCCAGAGCGAGGCGTGGTCGGTGGAGGCCGAACCGTCGCAGCCCAGGCCGACGGTGACGCCCGCGTCACGCAGAGCGGGCAGGCTCGCGGCCCCCGCGCCCAGCATCATCGTCGATCCCGGGCAGTGGGCGACGGCCGTGCCCCAGCGTCCCAGCCGCTCCCTCTCCCGCGGCTCGGTGAAGATGAAGTGCGCGACCCAGGCACGGTCGCTGCCCCAGCCGACGTGCTCGAACTGCTCGACGGGGCGGCGGCCGAAGCTCTCGCGGCAGTACTCCTCCTCGCCGAGGGACTCGGCCAGATGCGTGTGCAGCCGTACGTCAAGCCGTTCGGCGAGGCGGGCCGTCTCCACCATCAGGCGTTCGGTCACGGCGGCCTGGGTGGAGGGGGCCAGTGCGATGCGGAGCATCGAGCCCGGCGCCGGGTCGTGGTAGGTGTGCACGAGGCGTTCGCTGTCGGCCAGGATCTCCTCGACGCTCTCGGTGAGCTGTTCGGGGGCCGGGCCGCCGTCCTTCTCGGACAGGTCGAGGGCGCCCCGCGCGGGGTGGAACCTGAGCCCCACGTCGCGGGCCGCGCGGATCTGGGCGCGATGAGGCGGGGGCGCGGGTGCGCGTAGAGCATGTCCGTGGTGGTGGTGCAGCCGCCCAGCGCGAGCTCCGCCAACCCGACCCAGGTGGAGACCTCGACGGCTTCCTCGTCCACGGCCGCCCAGAGGGGGTAGAGCGCCTTCAGCCAGTCGAACAGTTCGTAGCCGGTGGCGGGGGCGTAGGCGCGGGTGAGGTTCTGGAAGATGTGGTGGTGGGTGTTGATCAGCCCCGGTGTGACCAGTGCGCCGCGCGCGGACAGGGTGCGGGCCGCTGCGGGTTCCTCGCCGGCGCGTCCGGTGGCCGCCACCGTGCCCCGCTGAGGGCGACCCAGCCGCCGGGGATCTCGTCCCCCGCCATGGTGACGACCGTCTCCGCGTCACGGATGAGTGTGTCGGTCCGGTGGTTCACGGACAGCTCCTCGTCGGTTGTGCGGGCATGCGTGCGGGGCCGTGCCGGGGGGAACTCGCGAACGGTCGGGCCTGACGGCGCCGAGTGAGACGGAAAGAGTCGCGAAGAGTCGGGAAAGAGTCGGGAAGAGGGGCGTCATGCACTGCTACGACTGCTTCAAGGAAGGCACCGAGAACACGGCCGTCGCCGTCTGCGTCGACTGCGGCGCGGGCGTGTGCACGCGCCATCTGCATGACGAGCCGGAGCCGGTCCGCCGCTCCAGCGCCACCGGCCGGGTCTGGTCGCCGCACGACGCGCGCCGCATGGTCTGCCTCGTCTGCCACGAGTCGCTGCGGCAGAACCGCCACTGAGTTCCCGCACTGAGTCCCCCGTGGTGCGGCGCGATCCCCGCCGGATTCCCCGCCGGATTCCCCGTGCGGGGCTGAGTTCCCGCGGGTGACTGACCGTCCGTAGGACCCTCGCCCGCCTGACCGTACGTTCGTCTGCCCTTCGGGGGTCAGCGCCGCACCGTCCGGGCCACCGCGGCCGCCCCCGCGGCGGCGGCCGCCGTACCGAGTGCGGCGAGCAGGCCGTGGTGGTGTGAGGCCCACAGCTGGTAGCTGCGCTTGGTCGCCTCGTCGTCGAACTCGCCGTGCGCGCCGTAGTCCTGCTGCTGGTCGGCGGGCTTCCACAGGTTGTCGGGCTGGGAAGGGGCGCGGTCGTGGTCGGCCTGCTGCCCCTTGAACGCGGTTCTGGCGAGGTAGCGGTCGAGGAGGCCGGGCGCGAACTTGTCGCCCAGCAGGGTGCCCACGGTGGAGCCGCCGACCCAGTACTCGCGGCGCCGCGGGTGGTCGGCCGCGTACAGGACGCCGCGCGCGGCGACCTCGGGCTGGTAGACGGGCGCGACCGGGCGGGGGTTGTGCGGCAGGCGTGACTTGACCCAGGTGAACTGCGGGGTGTTGAGCCCGGGCAACTGCACCATCGTCACGCTGACGCCGCTCTTGGCGTGCAGCAGCTCGCAGCGCAGCGACTCGTTAAACCCCTGGATGGCGTGCTTGGCCGCGCAGTAGGCGGCCTGCAGCGGGATGCCGCGGTAGGCCAGCGCGGAGCCGACCTGGACGATGGTCCCCGCGTCGCGGGGCTCCATGTGGCGCAGCGCCGCCAGCGTCCCGTGGACGAAGCCGAGGTAGGTGACCTCCGTCGCCCGGCGGAACTCCTCGGCGCGCACCTCGTTGACGGGTGCGAAGACGGTGGAGAACGCCACGTTCACCCACACCGAGATCGGTCCGAGTTCCCGTTCGATCCGTTCGGCTGCGGCGTCGACGGCTGTGTGGTCGCTGACGTCGATGTCCAGCGGGAGCGCCGTGCCGCCCGCGTCGCGTACGTCGTCGGCGGCGCGTGCCAGGCCTTCCTCGCCGCGGGCGACGAGAGCGACACGGGCGCCGCGCGCCCCGAAGGCCCTGGCAGTCGCCCGGCCCACCCCGCCGCTGGCGCCGGTGACCACGACGACCTGACCGTCCGCTCCCGCCGGACTCGACTGCGTTCGGCTCATCGGCACACCCTCCTCGTCTCCGCGTGTCCACGCGTGTCCTCGTCGCGTACGGGCGGTCCCCTCGGTGCGGGGGCCGCCACGCGCTGCCGTGTGCGGCGGCCCACCGGGTACCCGCGTACGCGGCCTCGCTCACACGCCTCCAAGGGCTCCTCAGGGGCCGAGGAGGGAGAACAGGCCGCCGTCCGGGTCGCGTACGGTCGCGAAGCGGCCGTGCGAGGCGTGCTGGACGGGCGAGACCACCGTGCAGCCCGTCTTTTCGACCGCGGCCAGCGCGGCGTCGATGTCGGTGGCGCGGAAGTAGACGTCCCAGCGGGTGCGCCGCTGCGGGTCGGGCGCCGCCTCGACGCCGCCGCCGCGCAGCCCGGCGACGGTCTCGCCGTCCACCAGGATGTGCACCTCGTCCTGCTGTTCCTCGTAGCTCACCCCGTGGCTGGGGTTCTTCGTCCAGTCGAGCACCTCGCCGTAGAAGAGCGCGGCGGCGAAGGCGTCGCTGGTGTGCAGTTGCAGCCAGGCCGGGGCGTGTCCCGCGCCCACCTCCCAGCCGCGCGGCAACTCGCCCTGCCACAGGCCGAACGCCGCGCCGTGCGGGTCGGCGGCCATGACGGCGCGGCCCTCTCCCACGCGCAGCGGGCCGACGGCGACGGTGGCGCCGCGTTCGCTGATGCGCTCACATGCCCGGTCGGCGTCGTCGACGGAGAAGAAGACGGTCCAGCGGACGGGCAGCTGCCAGGAGACGGCGGCTTCGTTGAAGCCGGCCACCGGCGCCCCTTCCCTGGTGGCGGTGCGAAACCCCGGGCCGAGGGGGCTGTCGACGAAGGACCATCCCAGTACGGCGCTGTAGAACTCCTCGGTGGCCCGCCGATCGCGGACGGTGAGGCTGACCCAGCAGGGCACTCCGGGTACGGAATCCATCACGACACCTCTAGCCTCCTGGGCGTTCCTCTCTCGCGTCTCGTCGTGCGTTGCGGTCGTGCTTGCCTGTCCGACTTCTTCCTTCCTTCCCGGGGCTTCGAGTTCCTGCCTGAGCAGGTCTCCGCCTCGCGGTTTCGCGGGTTCTCGCTGCTTCGTTCCGCTGCGTGCGGCTTCCGGCCGCTGCCGAACGGCTGCTTCTGACGGCTGCTTCCGGTCGCGCGATTCCTGTGCGCCGTGGTGCCCCTCGTCCGCAGAGGTGAAACAAGGACGAGAATGTACGTTTTTGTGAGTTTTGCTCTTTCTGCTGTCGGGTACTGGGCGGGATGCGCTGATTGCACGGCGACCGCCGCGGTCGGCCGGTCTCCACCCCTACTCGTCGAGCGCCGTCGCGCGCCCCCTGGAGGAAACCGTCATGATGGCCCACCCCGACACCCTGCGAGAGCTGCTCGACCGCTACGAGAAGCTCCGCGCCCGCCCCGGCCATCCTCAGGAACTGGACGACGTCTCGTACACGCTGTGCGTCTCGACGAACACCCGCGACATCCACGACGCGCTGCGCGCCGCACGCGAGCACATCGCGGGCGCCGCTCAGGCGGCCTGAGCATCCGACCGCCGCGATCCGCCTGACCCGCCCGCCGGCTCCCCGGCGGGCGGGTCAGGCGCCCCGGACCGTACGCGCGCCGACCGTGCCCGTACGGACCGGGCGCGTACGGACTGTCCCCGTACGGACGGTGTTCGCACGGACTGGCCTCGTACCGCCCGCGACCGCGCCCGTTCCCGTGCAGTCGCCGCCCGCCTGGGGCGCCACGTGGCCACCACCGCGCCCGCCAGCAGCAGTTCGGCGATGTCGCCGCCGTAGTACATGAGTTCCGCGCCTCCCCGCACCTGTCCGACGGGTGCGGGGATGTCGATGAGGAAGCCTCCGTACATCAGCTGGGACAGTACGGCGTGTCCCGCGATCGCGACGCCCAGCAGCACCAGCCGCGCGGGCACCCCGGGGCGGGCGGGCGCCGGGTCAGGTCCCGCGACCACCCAGGCGAACAGGCAGCCGGCCGCCAGGAAGTGGAGGTGCAGCAGCCAGTGGCCCCAGGGCTGCGCCGTAGCCGCCCCGTACAGCGGCGTGCAGTAGAGGACCGCGAGGGAGCCGGTGTTCAGCAGCAGGGCCGTGACCGGATGGGTGAGCAGGCGGGCCGGGCGGCTGCGCAGCAGGGCGGTGAGGGTCCGCGCGCGTGCGCCCGGCAGGGTGCGCAGCAAGAGGGTGACCGGTGCTCCCAGTACCAGCGCCACAGGTGCGTACATCCCGATCAGCAGATGCTGCGCCATGTGACCGCGGAAGTCGCCGTGCGCCCACGGGGCCAGTGGCGGCAGCACGGCGGCTGCCGCCAGCCCGCACCCGGCCAGGAAGCTCGCGGACCGCCAGGCGCTCCACTCGTGCCGGGGGCCGCGGTGGTGCGCGCGGCGCACCAGCAGCAGGTAGCCGAGTGCGGGGACGAGGGCCGCCAGGGCGGGCAGCAGCACGCCGAACAGGTCCCCGCCGCCGGCACCGCCGCCACCGCCGTGTCCGTGGCCGGTGCCCGGATGCGTGTGGGCGAGGGCCGCCGGGCCCACCGGGTGCGCGGGCGGCGGCGCCGCGCCGCCCGTCATGCGAGCCTGCCGTCCGTGTCCAGGGAGCGGCCGCTGCGCTGGACCAGGTGGCCGACGATCAGCAGTACGGCGCCCAGCGCCAGGAAGCCGATGTCCCACCACAGCTGGTAGGGGCCGCCGTGCACGTGGTGGATGCCCAGGATCTGGTGGTCCAGCAGCCCCTCCGCCAGGTTGAACAGACCCCAGCCCGCCAGGATCCAGCCCCACAGCACCCGCGAGGTCCACACCCGGCGCCGCCCGTGGGTGACCCGCGCGTAGAGGACGGCGAGACCGATCAGCACCGCGAGCCAGCAGACGGTGTGGAAGATACCGTCCCACACGGTGTTCATCTCCAGCCCCGAGACCGTCCGGGGCGAGTAGTACTTCACCCCGATGCGGTCGTCGTCGGTACTGGTCAGCATGTGGTGCCACTGGAGGATCTGGTGCAGCAGGATGCCGTCGACGAACCCGCCGAGCCCCACCCCCAGCACGATCCCCGGAAGCCGCAGGCTCACCGGCTCCCTCCCGTCCCGGATTCCGTCCGTCACGGCCATCGCTCGCCTCCGCCTTCCGTGGCACGTCGCGCCACGCGTCGCCCGTTGCGCGTCGCGCGGCGTCACGGCGCCGTGCGCCGGTCGCCACGGGTTTCCCGCCTCCGACGGGGCCAGTCACTCCCGCTGGCGGTTTCCACCGACCGGCCCAGCGTTTCTGCTGCGTCAGGCGTGGGAACAGCGGTGCGCGAGCGGTCGGCGGCGCGGCCGAGCGACGGTGACCGCTGTCGATGCGAGTGAGGTGAGCGCAGTGCCGGAACCCGGCAGCAAGAGCTACGACAAGCACCGTGCGCGGGGCCGGAAGGACCAGGAGAGGAGCGGCCACACCGACGCCCAGGAAGCGAACGAGGCGGCCAAGCGGGAGATGGAACGCGATCCGCGCTGGCGGCCCTCGGGCCCGCGTACGGAGCGCGGCCGTGGGCCCAAGAGCGAGCGCCCCGGAAACGAGTGAGCCGGCCGTAACGCGCTGGGACGGCCGGTGGCCCGACTCGGTCCCGGACCTGGCCCCGACCGGGGCCCCGGTCCCGGACCTGGCCCTATGCCCGCTCGGGCAGTGCGTGTCCTGTGGTGGCGTCGACGTGGGCGGGCACCTCGTCGTGCCGGTCGCCGACGGACGAGGTGCCCGTCGGCTCGAACAGCAGGATCGCGGCGCCCTCGGGCGCGCTGGGCTTGTGTTCGGTGCCCCGGGGCACGGTGAAGACGGCACCGGTGGGCAGGGTGACCGTCCGCTCCCCGCCGTCCTCGCGCAGCGCGATGTGCAGTTCCCCGTCCAGGACGAGGAAGAACTCGTCCGTGTCCTCGTGGACGTGCCAGACGTGCTCGCCCTTCACCTTGGCGACCCGGGCGTCGTAGTCGTCGACGCGGGTGACGACGCGGGGGCTCCACAGGGCGTCGAAGGAGGACAGCGCCTGGGCCAGCGTGATCGGTTCGTTGCTCATGGACAGCATCCTGAGCCGTGACGGCCGCGCCCCGCGAGTGCTAGAAAACGCATATGGCGCAAGAATCCTCGCAGGCCGTCGGGGCGGGTCTCCACCGAGTCGTCGTGCTCGTCGACGAGAACTCCAACCCGTTCGAGCTGGGCTGCGCGACGGAGGTCTTCGGGCTGCGCAGGCCGGAGATCGGCCGGGACCTGTACGCGTTCACGCTCTGTTCCCCCGAGCCGCGCACGGTGCTGCGGGACGGATTCTTCACGCTCACCGGCGTCGCGGACCTGGCGGCGGCCGAGCGCGCGGACACGCTGATCGTGCCCAACCGCCCCGACATCGAGACCCCGCGGCGCCCCGCCGTGCTGGAGGCCATCCGCCGCGCCCACGCGCGGGGCGCCCGCCTCCTCGGCTTCTGCAGCGGTGCCTTCACACTCGCCGAGGCGGGCGTCCTGGCCGGACGGCGGGCGACGGCCCACTGGCAGTGGGCCGACCGGTTCCGCGCCCGGTTCCCGGACGTGCTGCTCGAACCGGACGTGCTGTTCGTCGACGACGGCGACATCCTCACCGCGGCGGGCAGCGCCGCCGCGCTCGACCTGGGCCTGTACGTGGTGCACCGGGACCACGGCGCGGAGGTGGCCAACGCGGTCAGCAGGCGCCTGGTCTTCGCGGCGCACCGGGACGGCGGGCAGCGGCAGTTCGTGGAGCGGCCGCTGCCGCCCGTGCCCCAGGAGTCGCTGGCGCCGCTGCTGGCCTGGGCCGCGGAGCGGCTGGCCGAGCCGCTGACGGTCGCCGACCTCGCCACCAGGGCCGCGGTGAGCCAGGCCACGCTCCACCGCAGGTTCCGCGGGCAGCTGGGCACCACGCCGCTGGCCTGGCTGACCGGTGAACGCGTCACGCTGGCCTGCCGGCTGATCGAGCGCGGTGAGGAGCGGCTCGACGTGGTCGCCCGCGACAGCGGCCTGGGCACGGCAGCCAACCTCCGCGCCAGGCTGCGCCGCGAGACGGGTCTGAGCCCGACGGCGTACCGCCAGCGCTTCGGCCGGACCGAGCTGCCGGAACCCGCGCCCACAGCACCACAGAGCCGGGCGGCCCCGTAGCGGCACGGGCGTTCGGCCGGAGACGCGATGAGCGTTGCCGGAAGAATCCCGGGGCATGCCGCGCCCGTCGCCGAACAGGTCTGCGAGAGTGTCACCCGGACGGAACCGAACTGCTCACCGCGCCGGAAGGACCTTTGTGGGCGAGAACAAGGACCGCATGCTGGCGGGGGAGTGGTACATCCCCGACGACGAGGAGCTGCAAGCGGCGAGCCAGCGGCGCGCCGAACTGTGCGCGGCCTACAACGCCGCGGACACCGCGCCGGCCGCCGAGCGCCGCAGGATACTCGGCGAACTGGTCGGCGAGCTCGGTGAGGGCGTGACCATCCGGCCGCCGTTCCGCTGCGACTTCGGCACCTACCTGTCCATCGGCGCCCACACCTTCATCAACTTCGGCGCCGTCTTCCTGGACGCCGCGCCCATCACCATCGGGCGCCACGGGCAGATCGGCCCCAACGTGCAGCTGCTGACGCCCACCCACGAGCTGGACGCCGAGCGGCGCCGGGCCGGCTGGGAGAAGGCGGTGCCCATCACCCTTGGCGACAACGTGTGGCTCGGCGGCGGGGTCATCGTCTGCCCCGGGGTCACGATCGGCTCGGACACCGTCGTCGGGGCCGGCTCCGTGGTCGTGGGAGACCTGCCGGCCGGCGTCCTGGCCGTCGGAAACCCGGCCCGGGTGGTGCGCGAGCTGTGAGGGCCGCCTTCCCGGGCTGAGGCCCCCGCTCCCGCCCCCGGACCGGCCGCCGCCGCTCAGGGGCGGCGCCAGGAGTCGTCGAGGCAGGTGCGAGCCCGCCTGCGGGCCCATTCGCAGCATGCCGCCGTCCACCGCCCACGACGCGCCGGTCACCTACGCCGCCCCCTTTCACCTCGCGCACCGAGCCGAAGTCCAGGTCGAGGAACGGAGCGGAGGTGCCGGCCCCGGCGTCTTGACGAGCACGTCGGTCCGGCCGAGTCCGTCCGCGAGCTGGTCCACGACCTGGGCCGCGTCCGGCAGGTTCGTCAGATCCGGGTGCGGCACCGCCGCGCGGCGGCCCGTGCGGTCTCCTTCCCCAGCGGGCCGCAGCCCGGTGGTGCGCGGCGCGCCGGGCGCCCCGCCGTCGGGTCGCCGCCGCCGTGCCGACGTGAACGGCCGCACGGCGCGCGTGAGGGCCCGCGGCCGGAGGGGCTCGCGGCCGATGTGCGACCCGTGCGAGCGGCGCGCATGCTGGAAAGCGACGCGCGTTGGACCGCTTGAGTGACGTGAGCGAGGTGAACGGCTATGCAGCACGACGAGTTCATCGGTCAGATGCAGGCACGGGCCCACCTGAACAGCAGAGGAGCGGCGGAAGCCGGAACGCGGGCCACCTTGGAGACGCTGGCGGAGCGCATCCCGGCGCCGATGGCGGAGAAGCTCGCCGCGCAGCTCCCCACCGAGCTGGGAGAGCACCTGCGGAGAGTGGAGTTCGCTCCCGACGAACCCGTCACCGGCGTGCGGATGGACCGCCACGAGTTCTTCGACCGCGTGGCGCGGCGTGCCAGGACGGACCCGCCCAAGGCCGTCCACGAGGCCCGCACGGTCGTCGAACTGCTGGAGGAGGCCACGCAGGGCGCGTTGACCGAACGCATCCGCCAGTCACTCGACGAGGAACTCGCCTCCGTCCTGTTCTCGGGCAGCACCGGCACCGCCGGAAGCTGAGCCGAGCCGTGCGGACGGCAGGCGAAGGCGTCGGCTCAGAAAGGCAGCGAGCAGCATGAGCACTGCGCACACCACCGTCGACGAGGTGCTGGCCGCACTCGGCGACGTGGATTTTCCGGCGGACAAGGACGAGCTGATGCGGGCGGCGTCGGAATCCGGCGCCTCGGGCGAGGTCCGCGTCGCACTGCGCGGTATCCCACCCGAGGAGTACGCCAACCGCGAAGAGGTGGCGCGCTCCGTCCGCGTGGACCCCGACTCGGACCTCGACCTCAGCCCCGCACAACGCGCCGAGCAGGCCAGACAGGGCGGCAGACACGGGCAGTCGCAGCACCTGCGCGAGGCGCCCAAACCGCCGGTCGAGGACGAACTCGACCGTTGAACCCGGACCGCTGAGCAGGCACCCGCACACCGCACGCGACACGGCAGCCCAGCCCAGCCCGGCACCCACCAGGAATGCGAGGGAGGACCCTCATGGTGCGCAAGAAGGTCGAAGGCGACGAGGAACAGCGGCGCGCCGCGGCACACAAGGCCCACCGCGACGAGGAACCGCCCAGCGCCCGCAGCGTGACGACGGGAGCGTCCAAGCAGCGCGCCCACCGCGCGGGCCCGTCCGCGCGGCAGGACGAGGAGATGCTGGCCCAGCGGCAGGGCAAGCAGGGCCACAGCGCGGAGGCCCCCAGCCCGGCGCCGCGCGGCGGGGCCGGCCCGGCGGAGCCGCGCAGCCCGTACCAGGGGCGGGGCAGGCCCGGCTACTCGCAGGAGCACGAAAAGGTCTTCCGCGCCCTGGTCACGGCCGAGGAGGAGCACGGTGGCGAGGCGGTCAGCCTGGAGGACGTCTCGCGGGAGGCGGAGATGCCCAGGGACCGCACCCGCACGATGATGCACGACCTGGTGACCGTGCATCACCTCGCCACCGAACTCCAGAGCGCCGACACTCGGGACGTCGACGCGCGTTACGAGAGCAAGCCGGGGCGCTGAGCGGGCGACCGGCCCGACCGGCCCGACCGGCCCGGCTGGATGGCGGTCCGGTCGGGGCGCCCGTTCACTCCGCCCGGCTGCCGCCCTTGCGCGCGTCCACCGCCTCCGGCGCGTCCTTCGACCCGCTGACCGGCGCGGGCAGCCGCCCCGTGCCGTCCCCGGAAGCGCTCGGGGCCTCGGCAGCGGGCCGGGTGTGGCGCTGACCGCCGAGCGGTCCCCGCGCCACCTGCCGCTCCGTCTCCCGTGCGCCGGGTGAGGCCGGCACGCCCGTGACGGCCGTCGCCGTCTGGGCCCTGTGTTGCAGCACCCCCTCCAGCAGCCGTGGTGCCGTGAAGGACGCCCCGTGCACGAAACGCATCGCGGGCCCGAACGAGGGAGCCGTCAGCAGCCCGGCGAAGAAGAGCCCCGGGCACGAGGACTGGAAGCGCGCGTCCAGCCAGGGCGCGTCGCCCGTGCCGACCCGGCGCAGCCCCTCGCGCAGCGAGGAGTCGAGCATGCCGAGCCGGGACAGGTCCGGGGTGAACCCGGTGGCGGCCACCACGTGGTCCGTCTCCAGGGTGGAGGCCGTCCCGTCCGCCGCCGCCAGCCACAGCCGTACCCGTTCGCCCAGCACGCCGCCGACCCGGCGGACACCCGGCGCCGTCCTGTCGGCAGCCGTGATCGTGTGGCCCAGGAGCGTCGGCACGGCCGTCTCGAAGCGCTCCCGCAGCCACCAGGCGCCCGCGGGGCCCAGCGCGTTGCGGGCGATGTGCAGCCGTGTGGAAGCGGGCAGCCGCCGCACCGCGGACGGCAGCCGGGACCACACCCAGCTCGGCCAGCCGGTGCCCAGCGCGCTGTGCGGGTCGCGCAGAGCCGTGAGCCGCCCGCGCGCCAGCGGCTGCGGCGGCGCGTTCCAGTCGATGCGGGGCGCCCGCGCGACGACGCGCACGCGCGCCCCCTCCTCCGCCAGCAGCGCCGACGTCTCCAGCGCGGCCTGCCCGGCGCCCACCACGGTCACGTCCTTGCCCGCGAAGCGGCTCAGCTCGCGGTGGTGGGTGCTGTGGGTGACCAGCTCGGTGGGGAGACCGCCGAGCGCCGGTGGCCGCTGGGCGAACGGCAGCACGCCGACGGCCAGGACGACGGCGCGCGCCGTCAGCCGCTCGCCCTGCGCCGTCTCCAGCACGAACCCCTCGACGCAGGGGGAGACCCGTGTCACCGTCTGTTCGTCGGCGGGCGGCGCCGCGTTCCGGCCGAACCAGGTGCCGTACTCGGTGAAGGTGTCCAGCGGCAGCGGGCTTCCGTGCGCGACCTCGATACCGCGCTGGGCACAGTAGCCGGCGAGGGTGTGGGCGCCCGAGGGGTCGGACAGCGCGGAGGCGTCGGGCTCCGACTTGAGGAACATGCCGCGCGGCATGTGGTCCCGCCAGGACGCCATGGGTCTGCCCAGCAGCCGCAGGTTGAGCCCGGCGGCTGCGGCGTGCGAGGCGACGGACAGTCCGTAGGGGCCGGCGCCCACCACGACGAGGTCGTACATGGGTTTCCTTCTCTCTGTGCGGCGTTGCGGGGTTTGGAGCTGGGGTCTGGATGCTGGGGAGGGTGGGCTGTGCGGGTGTTGCCGGTGGTGGGGCGCGGTGAGCGGTCCGGCGGGAAGGCGGCGTCAGGAGTCGGCGGCCAGGAAGCCCGGGTCCGGCGCGGGCGACGGCCGGTGCGGTGGAGCCGGCGCGGCCGGTGGTGCGGGTGCGGCCCGCGCGGCGCGGGCCGGAGGCGTGGCGGAGGCCGCGGGCCGCGGCACCACTGCCCGGCGCGCGCGCAGCCCCCGCAGCCGTTGCTTCCTCCGGTGCCGGGGGCCGAGGCGCGGGCGACCGAGGCGCAGCCCTTCGCGCAGGCAGCGTGCCAGCCAGCCCGCCGCCATGGCGGCGAAGGGCAGCGGGTCGTCGGCGGCGAACCAGGCGCGTTCCACAGGCCCGCGCGCCCGCCGTACGCGGCCCGTACGGCCGAAGGACGCATCCTGGGTCCGGCCCAGCAGTGCGGAGAGGACCGCGTAGTTCTCCACGACGTACGTGCGCCCGGGGCTGGCGCGCGCGGCCGGCACCGGGCGGCCGGTCAGGTGCAGGTGCTGGGCACGGACCACGTCCACGCCGTTCTCGTCGGTGAACAGCCGGAACTGGGCGCCGGGCCGCGGATTGAAGTCCACCAGGTGGTGGACGCCGGTGTGCGGGTCGAGCCGGAAGTCCAGGTCGAGGATGCCGCGGTAGTCCAGCCGGGCCGTCAGCCGCGCCGCCGCCGCTTCGACAGCCGGGTTGGGCAGCCAGGTGCCGACCGCCGTCAGGCCGGTGTGCGGGGGCCAGGAGCGCTCCTTGCGTCCCGCGCCGCAGGCCAGGAGCCGTCCGCCCTCGGCCGCGTACCCGTGGAAGAACCAGTCGGCGCCCGGGCCGTCGGGCAGTCTGCGCTGCAACAGCAGGGCGCTGCCGGCCTCGGCGCTCCGCGCGAACAGCCGCGCGGCCTCGCCGGGCGTGCGGACCAGCGCGGTGCTGCGCAGCCCCGGAGGCAGCAGCCAGGGGCGACTCCACTTGGCCACCACGGGCAGGCCCAGGGCCGCCGCCTCGCGGGCCGCCTCGGCCGCGCTGCCGGGCAGCACGGTGCGCGGGTGGGGAACGCCGGCGCGGTCGCAGAGGGCGGCCAACTCCGCCTTGTCGGCCAGCTGGGCGGGCAGCCGGGGCGCGACGGACGGCAGCAGACAGTGCCCGGCGAGCCGGGGCGCGAGGCGGGCGACGGCGATGGCCCCGTGGTCGTCGAGCGGGACGAGGACGGCGGGCCTGCCGATGGCACGGGCCGCCCCCAGCAGCGCCCGCTCCAGCTCGCCGTCCGGCGGCGTTCCCGCGGCGCCCGCGGCCGACCACCGCACCGGCGTGTGGAGCCGGTGCAGATAGCGGGTTCTGGCCACCGGGCCCGGGTCCGTACCGAGCAGCGCGTGCACCTCGACGCCGACGCGCCCCAGCGATCTGGCGGCGCCCAGGGTGCCGTGGTGGTACGGGTTCGGGTCGAGTCTCAGCAGCAGCGCTGGCACGTCCGTGGCGAACGACGGCATGAGGGGCATGTCCTTCAGACGCGGGGCGGGTGGGCGGGGTGAGAATTCCGCTGACAGATCATCAGGAATGTCGACCGGCGGACGAGCGGACACGCGCCGGGGGCCACAGGCGGCCAGGAGGAGCCATGCGCAGCGACGGACGCGGGCGGGTCAGGGCGGTCCTGCGCGCAGGTGTCGTCGCCGCGGTGCTGCTGACCTCGTGCACGGTGCTGCTGGCCTCCTGCATGGTGCTGCCGGTCGCCGAACGGGAGTCCGGACTCCGTCCGGGTGCGCCCCAGGAGCGCGAGCCGGCGCGCCCGCCGTCCGCCCGGCCGTCCGGGGCTGCCGCTGCGTCCACGCCGTCGGGCCGCGCGCTCGGCGCGTTCCTCGGCTCCGGCCCCGAGGGCGTGCGCCGCATGGCGGAGATGGAGCGGTGGCTCGGCGGCACGAAGCTGCGAGTGGGGCACACCTACCTGCCGGGCCGGCTGTGGTCCGACATCGAGGGGCAGCCGGGGTTCCTCGCGCCCTGGGCGCGTTGGCGGCGTGCGGATCCCACCGGGCTGTTCGTGCTGAACGTCCCCATGCAGGCGCGCAACGAGGCGCGGCTGGACGACGCACGGGTGCGCGCCCTGCTGCGCGAGGGCGCGGCGGGCGGGTTCGACGCGCACTTCCGCACACTGGCCCGGAATCTCGTCCGAGCCCAGCTCGCGGACACCGTCGTGGTGCTCGGGTGGGAGATGAACGGCACGACCTACACCCATCGCTGCGCGCCGGACCCGCGCGCCTGGAAGGCGTACTGGCGGCGCATCGTGACCACCATGCGGGCGGTGGACGGGCAGCGGTTCCGCTTCGACTTCGCGCCCAGCCGCGGCCGCGACGCGATCCCCTGGACCGCGTGCTACCCGGGCGACGACGTCGTCGACGTGCTCGGCATGGACGCCTACGACCAGCCGAAGGGCATGAGCTTCGGCGAACAGGTGCGCGAGCCGTACGGGCTCCAGGCGCACGTCGACTTCGCCGCCCGCCACGACAAGCCCCTCTCCTACCCGGAGTGGGGGCTGTTCCGCAACGGCGACAACGCCGAGTACGTGCGCTCCATGCTCGCCTGGATGGACCGGCACAAGCCGCTCTACCAGACCATCAGCGACTACTGCCCGCACGGTGTGTGGCGGTGCCGCGCCAACCCGACGTCCGCCAAGACGTTCAGGATGGCGCTGTTCGCGCAGCCGGAAGCGCCCCTGCCGCCCTGGCACAGCGGCTCGCCCACCGCCCCGCCCCCGAGCACCCGCCCTCCGGGCACCCGGCCCCCGGGTACCGAGCCGCCGCGCCAGGCCGGGCAGTCGAGGCCCTCCCGTCCCGCCGCCACGGGCACGGCGCCCCCGGCACCGGCCCGCCCGTGGTGGGAGCGGTGCTGGGCGGTAGGCCAGTACTGCGTCCGCTTCGACTGGCTGCGCGCCCTGGCGGGCTAGCCCGCACCGGAACAAAGCCCGCCGCCGCCCCGCCGTCATGCCGTCACGTGCGCGGCCGGAGCGCGGCCGCGCGGTCGAGCAGCGTGCGGACCCGCGCCGCCGCGCCGCGCTCGCGCACCAGGCGGGCCGCTGCCTCGCGGGCCGCCGCCTTCGCAGCGAGCAGTTCCAGCGCGGGTGCCAGCTGCGGGCGGGCCAGCAGGTAGCGCCGGTTGGCCGCGGTCACCGGCTGCCAGCGCAGCTTGTACGGCTCGGTGCCGCGCAGCAGGCTCAGGGTGCCGCGCCCGGTGGCCGACGCGAAGTGGGCGTCGTGCCGCAGCAGCATGGTCGCGATGTCCACCCGCTGGTCGCGCAGCGCGGGATCCGCGCCGTACAGGTAGCCGCACACCAGGTCGGCGGAGACGAGGGCGACGTCGCACGCGGCGACCCGGCCACCGAGCCGGTACTCCGTCACCGCCGCGTCCCCACTGGCCACCAGCTGTTCCACGGCGCCCACCAGGTGGGCGCCGAAGCGGGGCCGCACGTGTTCGGGGGTCACGCCGCGGCCCCGCCACTGGTGCTCGTGCAGCCGCAGCATGGTGCTCACCGACTCCGGTACCCGGTCCCCCGTCACGTCGTGGGCCTCGATACCGAGCTCGTCGATGCGGCGCAGTTTGCGCCGGGTGCGCTTGGCGCTGGCGGGGGCGAGCCGCTGCAGCATCTCGTCCATGGGAACGCCGGGCAACTCCAGGCATACCGAGTCGGTCAGCCGGTGCCGCACCCCGGGCCAGGCGGCGTACAGGCGTTCGGCGGCCCCGCCGGGACGCACCTCGCGCAGATCGACGACCGCGGTACGGGACGCCGCGTACAGCGCGCGGGCGAGCGCGTCGGCCGCACGGGGGCAGCTGTCGTCGAGCAGCACGTCCTGGTAGTCGGAGATCTGGCCGCCGAGCGTGACCAGCGCGGGCAGGGGCCGGTGGACGAGCATCAGCGGCGCGGCGGCCACCAGACGGCCGTTCTCGCGCACCAGGACGACCCGCAGCCTGCCCCGCCGGCCGTAGGCGCGCCACCACGAGGCCAGCCAGGCGTGGCTGAGGAACGGGGTGGCCGAGCGGTTGCGTGCCCGCAGCCCGTCCCACTCCTCGGCCAGCTCAGCGAACTCGTCCTCGGCCCGGCACAGGGTGGCGGTCAGCCGCACGGGCGGCCGCCCCGACGCCTCACCGCGCCCGCCCCGCCAGGGGGAGAGAACGGGCCCCGCCAACTTGCGGCGCGCGTAGGGGAATACGCGGCGCGTGGGCGGAGAGTAGGGGGAATTCACCGCTCGGCCTCCGTCTTCTCCGCCACGTGCGGGGTCTTCCGCGTCGTGTGCGTACCTTCGGCGTCGTCCGCGCCGGTGGGCCCCGGCGCCGCTTCCGGCGAGCCGGCGGTCTCCGGCGTCTCCCGCACGCGTGCGGTCTCAAACGCGGCCGTCGCCCGGGCGGGCTCGTGCCCGTCGCTCAGCCGGGCGTCCGGGCCCTCCACCGCGTCGGCGCCCCGGGCGGGGGCGGGGACGAGGGCAGGTCCCTCGGCGTCGCGGCGCCGGGGCCGGGCCAGCAGCGCCAGACCACCGAGCAGCCCGCCCGCGCTCGCGCCCACGGCCACGGCCAGCGGCGCCCGGGGGGAGACGGGTTCGGCCGTGGCGGTGGCGTGGGAGACGACCGTCAGCCGCACGCCGGTCTTGCCCGCCGCCTCCTTCGCGGTGCGGGCCAGGGCGGCGGCGGTCGCGTCGGCGTAGTCCGCGGCGTCACCGGCCGAGGGCGCGCTACCGGTGATCTGCACCATGGGCGCGTCGGGCGAGGTGCCGGCCCGCACGTGCGAGCGCAGCTCGCCGCGCGGCAGGGCGAAGGCGGCCTCGGCCCTGGTGAGGACCACGGCGTCCGTGGCGATCTTGCCGTACGCCTGTGCGTAGCCGAGCGCTGATGTCGCCTCGGCGTGCTCGCTGGGGGAGACGAGCACGTAACTGGACGCCTCGTAGCGCGGTTCCGCCACCGCCGCGTACGTGGCGCCCGCCAGCGCGCCCAGCACGGCGCACACAGGCAGCGGCCACCAGCCGGGTACCCGGCGCGACGGGCGTGTGCCGCTGCGGTCGGCTGCTCGCGGACGCGCCGGCAGGCCCGCACGCGGCGGTGCGGCGTCTCCTGCGGGCTGTCCCGGTGCGGTCGTGGACATGCGGTCACCTCGTTATCGGGGAGCGGGCTCGGGTGCGGGTGCGGACGCGGGGGCCGTCGCGGATGCCGTGCGGTGCGGGGACGAGGGGCCGCGTCGCCCGGCCTCGCCACCGGCGGCGGGGGCGGGCGCGGGCGGCAGGCCGAGCGCGGTCCGGTAGACGTCGGCCAGGCGTGCGGCGCAGCGGTCGATGTCGTACTCCCGGACGGCATCGGGCACGGGGAGCCTGCGCGGGTCGGCCAGGTGCGCCGCCCGCGCCTCGCGCAGGACGGCGGTCAGTTCACCCGGCGCGTGCGTGAACCTGCGGGCGCCCGGCGCCCGTTCGGGCGGCTGGTCCTGCACGGCCGGGCACGCCGCGTACCGCACGGGCAGCCCCGCGGCGAGGCCTTCCAGGACGGCCAGCCCGAACGACTCCTCGTCGGAAGGGGAGACGAGCAGGTCCGCCGCCGCCAGCACGCCGGGCACGTCCGGGACGCCATCCCGCTCGCCGGTGCCGGCGCTCCGCCCGGCGCCGTCGTTGGGCGCGGTGCCGTCACTCCACCCGGTGCCGTCGTGCGGGCCGCCGGCGCACTCTCCCAGCAGCCGCACACGGGTGGCCGCGCCCGCCGCCTCGGCGCGGGCCCGCAACGCCGCCGCCTGCGGTCCGTCGCCCGCGAGCAGCAGCCGCGTCCCCGGTACCGCCGCCACCGCGTCCACCAGCGCGTCGAAGCGCTTCCCGTGGACCAGCCGGCCCACACCGGCGACCACGAAGGCGTCAGGCGCCAGGCCCAGCAGCTCCCGTACGCGGGTGCGCCGGGCCGCGTCGAAGCGGAAGCGGTCGGCGTCGATGCCGCCCGGCACCGTGCACAGCCGTGCCGCGGGGACGCCCCAGCGCCGCAGCCGCCCGGCGACCGTGGCGGAGACGGCGACGGTCGTGGTGCCCAGCCGCTCGGTCGCCAGGTACAGGGCGCGGACGGCGGGGGTGAGCGCACGGCCCTCCAGCACGCCCTCGCCGAGCGAGTGTTCGGTCGCCACGACGGTGCGCACCCCGGCGAGGCGCGCCGCGATCCGCCCGTACACACAGGCCCGGTACAGGTGGGTGTGCACCACGTCGTACCGCCCCGCCCGCACCAGCCTCACCAGTCGGGGCAGCGCGGCGAGGTCGCGGTTGCCGCCCATGCCCAGGTGTGTCACGCCGGTGCCGTCGGCGCGGATGCCCTCGGCGACGCTGCCGGGCTCCGTGAGCGTGACGACGTCGCAGTCGACCCCGTGTGCGGGCAACCTGCGCAGCAGCAGCCGCAGTTGTTCCTCGGCGCCGCCCACCCCGAGCCCCGTGATGAGGTGCAGCACTCTCATGGGCGGGCACCGCTCGCGCTCGGCGCCCCGGCACCCTGTGCGGGCAGCGGACGGCGGCGCAGCGGGTGCAGCACCTTCTTCAGGTAGAGCCGCGCCGAGGTGTCCCGGG
This sequence comes from Streptomyces diacarni, assembly GCF_003323715.1. Lineage (GTDB taxonomy): Bacteria > Actinomycetota > Actinomycetes > Streptomycetales > Streptomycetaceae > Streptomyces > Streptomyces diacarni. The sequence goes on along the minus strand of NZ_QOIN01000043.1, from coordinate 356,998 downwards.
ACCCGATGTGGACGCGGGGAAGCGCGTGCACACCCGTCAACGGCCCCGGGTCGATGGCGCAGGCGTACGCGTATCCGGCGGCCCGCACGGCGTCGACGGCGCGCGTGTCGAGCGTCCCGTACGGGTAGCAGAAACCGTCGGGTGCCGTCCCGGTGAGCTCGGCCAGCAGACTGCGGCTGTGCGCGGCCTCCCGCTCCAGGGCGGCGGTCTCCGCCGTCGTCAGATCCGTGTGGACCAGCCCGTGCGAGCCGACCTCCATGCCCGCGGCGGCCACCGCCCGCACACCCTCCGCGTCCAGCAGCGGCTTGCGCGGGCCCTCCGCGTCCCAGACGTTCTCCCCGCCGAGCCGCCCCGGCAGCACGAAGGCCGTCGCGGTGCACTCGTGGCGGCGCAGCAGCGGCAGCGCGTCGGTGAGAAAGTCGGCGTAGCCGTCGTCGAAGGTCAGCCCCACCAGACCGCGGCCCCGCCCGCAGGCGCGCGCCCGCAGCAGCCGCCCGACGCTCACCCCCCTCAGCCCCCGCTCGCGCAGCCAGCGCAACTGCCGCTCCAGACGGGCGGGGGAGACGGTGACCTGGTACGGGTCCTCGTCGCAGTCGGAGACCGAGTGGTACATCAGCACCCAGGGCGCTCGTGGACCGGTGTCAGCGGACATGGGTGATCCTCCGTGTGACGGTGGCGAACAGGTACGGCAACTCCGGCGCCCCCACCAGCCGGCCGACCGCCGCGAAGGCGGCCAGTACGGCGGCGCCGCCGACGGCCGCGGCGGCGAGCGGCGCGGGGAACAGGCCCGCGGCGAGCCAGCCCGCGGCGGCGGCCGCGCCCGCGGCCACCAGCAGCCGCAGCAGCCCGGCCGCCACCCGCGGCACGTCGATGGCCACCACGCGGGCGCCGAGGCCGCGCAGCAGCAGCGCGGCTGTGGTGGTGATGCCCAGCGCGTTCGCGGCGGCGATGCCGTACACGCCCCACCAACCCGCCGCCGCCACGCCCGCCACCGCGGTGACCGCGAGCCCGGCGCCCATGGCGGCGGCCGGGAACCAGGGCGGGCGGCTGCCGGAGAAGAACGGGCGCACCAGCGCGCCCACCATGCTGTGGCCCAGCAGCCCGCACGTGTAGACCCGCATCACCGCGGCGGTCGCGGCCGTGTCCCGCGCGTCGAAGGCGCCCCGCTCGAAGAGCAGCCTGATGAGCTGCGGCGCGCAGGCCACCACGTACGCGGCCCCCAGCAGCACCACGATCCCGGCCAGCGCCAGATCCCTCTCGACCCGCCGCCTGGCCACCTCCGCCTCACCGTCGGCCATCGCGCGGGCGACGACGGGGAAGGTCACCGTGCACACCATCAGCGAGAGCACCATCGGCAACTGGGCGACCTTTTGCGCGTAGTTGAGGTGCGAGATGGCACCCGCCGGCAGCGAGGAGGCCATGAAGCGCTCGAAGAGGACCTGCGCCTGGCGGCCGACGGCGAACGTGACGACAGGCGCCACGACTCCGAGACCGACCCCCACGGCACCGCCCGCAGCCCCGCCACCGGGCCCGCCACCGGCCATGGCCCCGCTGCAGCCCGCGGACTCGCCGCCGTCGGGCACGGCCACGGCGCGCGGACCGAGCGAGCGGCGGGCGCGGGCGCGGCGCGCGGGGAGCCGGGAGAGGAAGGCCGGGAGCTGCACGAGGACCATCAGCGCCCCGCCGACGGCGACGCCGAGCGCCGCCGCCCGCACGCCCCACAGGGCGTGCCCCGCGTACATCACGGCGATGATGCCCGCGTTGTACGTGACGTAGATCGCCGCGGGCGCCACGAAGTGCCGGTGGGCGCGCAGCGCGGCGCTGAAGTACCCGGCCAGGCCGAAGGTGAGGACCGTCAGCGCCGTCAGCCGCAGACAGGCGGCCGCCGTACCGGCGTCGGGCAGCCCGGGCGCCAGCACCCGCACCACCTGGGGGGCTGCCAGCACCAGGAGCCCGGCCGCGCCGGCCAGCACCAGCGACAAGCGGGGCAGCGTCGCGGCGACCAGCGCCCGCACGGGGTCATCCGTGCGCCCGCCGTCCGCCCCCGGGGCGTCCAGCAGCGCGCCGTCCGTGCGCGCCCCGGCCGCCGCCCGGCGGGAGAGCGCCAGGCTGAAGGCGGGTACCAGGACCAGCGCCATGGCGTCCTCGATCAGCAGAGTGGAGGCCAACTCCGGCACCGTCCACGCCACCAGGAACGCGTCGGTGTCGGCGTCAGCGCCGAACAGCCGGGCGATGGACTGGTCCCGCAGCAGCCCGAACAGCGATCCCGCGGCGGTGAGCACCGCCGTGACGGCGGCCGCCCGCGCGAGAAACCGCCCGAGCGCCGGGGCCTCGCCGGGCGGGCGCCCCCGCGACGTCGCCGGCGCGTCCCGCGAGCCCGCCGACGCGTGCCGTGTGCCGCCCCGCGAACCCGTCGACGCGTGCTGCGCGTCGTCCCACTGACCCGTCGACGCATGCTGTGCGTCCGCCGACGCGCTCTCGGTGCCCGCGGAAGGGACGGGGGGAGCGGAGGGGGAGACAGCGGGAGGGGAAGCGGTGGGGTGGCGGGGGGTGGTGTCGGTCATCGAGTGGAGTCCCCGTCGACGGCCCCTTCCGTGGCGGGAGAGAGCGCCCACCAGGCGGCCAGGCCCAGCACGAGAGCGGTCAGCACGGTGGAAGGGCCGCCGATGTCGCCGTAGAGGAAGTCGATGCCCTGCCAGGTGAGGAGACCGACGGCGACCATGCCGCAGTCGGCGGCCCCGGAGCCCGTACCGCGGCGGCGGGCGGTGCGCAGCCGCCGCAGGCCGCACACCAGCAGCGCCGCCCAAGAGCCGACGAGGGCGACGACGCCCACGAGCCCCTGCTCGCTCAGGACGAGAAGGTACATGTTGTGCGGCGACAGCAGCGGCTCCCGCTGGAAGCGCACCCCGGCGCCCGCCGTGTCGCTGCCGGAGGAGAGCGCGAGGGAGGCGTGCGCGTCGCGGTGCGCGGGAAACCCCTTGGGGCCGACACCCGTCGCGGGCGCCTCACGCCACATGCCGACCGCCGCGCTCCACAGGCTGTAGCGGTCGGTCACCGACTGGTCGGGGGAGGAGGAGACCTCGGTGATGCTGCGGGCGCGCTCGGCCAGCTGCTCCGAGCCCACCGACAGGCCGCCGACCAGCACCACCCCGGCGGCCGCCAGCGCGGCGAGGACGGGCACCGCCGTCCGCGCGCCCCGCAGGGCCAGCAGCAGCAGACACGCCGCGGCGGTCGCGATCCACGCGCCCCGGCTGTAGGAGAGGGCCAGCGGCACCAGCAGCAGCACCGCGCAGCCCAGCGCGCACGGCCGCAGCCATCGGGGCGCGGCGGCGGGCGGGGCGAGGGCCAGCGCGAGTGCGGTCACCAGCCCGTAGGAGACGACCGTCGCCATGCCCATCACGTCGAGGGCGCCGAAGGTTCCCACGGCCCGTACGTTCTCGCCCCTGTAGGAGGCGCCGGTCCCGGTGGCGGACTGGAGGACACCGACGGTGCCCTGTACGAGTGCCAGCAGCACCACCGCCGCGCACACCAGCCGCGCGTCGCGCGCGTCCCGCAGCGACAACAGCACCGCCCCCGGAACGAGGACGAACAACTGGAGGTAGCGCACGAACCCGGGCAGCCCGGCGGCGGGGTCGGCGGCGGCGATCGTCGCGACGGCGAACGCCGCGGCCGGAGCACCGAGGACGAGCGCGCCCCGCCAGGTCAGCACCGGACCCGAGGCCGCGCGCCCGCCCCCTCGCACCAGCCTGAGCACGCACCAGACCACGAGCGCACCCGAGGCGGCGTCCGCGAGCGTGACACCGCCCTGCCCGTCCAGGCTCGTACGGTCGGCCGGGGCGCACAGGAGCAGGACCGTCCCCACGACGGGCAGCACAGGACCGTACCGCCCGAGCCGGGGAATCGGCGAGAGGGGAACCGCGGTGCCCGCCCCCGCGGGCAGCACCCTCACCGGCCCTCCAGGCGGAAGAAGGAGGTGGCGGTACGGCACATGATGCGCACGTCCTGCCACAGTGACCAGGTCTCGATGTAGTGGTTGTCGAACCGGGCGCGCTCCTCGATGGAGGTGTCACCGCGCAGCCCGTGGACCTGCGCCAGCCCGGTGATGCCGACGGGCGTGCGGTGCCGCTGCGCGTAGCCGGGGTGCAGTTGGCTGAACTGCCGTACGAAGAAGGGGCGTTCAGGGCGGGGCCCGACGAGGCTCATGTCGCCGCGCACGACGTTCCACAACTGCGGCAGTTCGTCGAGCGAGGAGCGGCGCAGCAGCCTGCCGATCCGGCTGGTGCGCGTGTCGCCGGCGACCGTCCACCGGGTCGCTGCCTCGTGCTGGTCCGAGGGCCGCACCGTACGGAACTTCAGCAGGGTGAAGGGCCGCCCGCCCTGGCCGATCCGCTCCTGCCGGAAGAGGACGTCGGGCCCGTCCAGCAGCCGTACGGCCAGCGCGCACGCGGCCAGTACCGGGCCCGCCACCACCAGCGCGGGGAGCACCAGCGCGAGGTCGAGCGCCCGCTTGCGCAGTCCGGTGCGCGGGCGCGGGCAGTCCAGTACCAGGCGCCGGCAGCTGAAGCCCCACAGGTGGGCGTCGGGGGTGGGGCCGCCGCCGGGGGAGACGTGCGGGCCGTGCGCTCCCAGCGCGCAGCCGGGCCGTACCAGCCAGCCGGTCACCCCGCACCGTCCCAGCAGTCCGGCGAGCGCGGCGGTGTCCGCCTCCTCCCAGGGGGAGCGGACGAAGACGACGTCCTGGACCGCGCTGCGCGCGACCTGCCGCGCCACCTCGTCCGGGGTGGCGACGACCGGCAGCGGGGACGGCTGCGTGCAGGCGTCCCCGCCGGACGGCGGGCCCTGCGTGTCCTCGGCCGCCGGCTCCACCAGCGCCACCGGACGCAGCCCGTACCGTGACCGCTCCAGCAGAGCCGCTGTGACCGCACGGGCCGTCCCGCCGCGCCCCACGACCAGGGCGGCGCGCGGGCTGCGGCGGCCCCGCCGGCGGCGCAGCCCGTGCACCAGGGCGCGCGCCGCACAGGCCAGTGCGGTGGTGAGGGCGACCCCGGCGAGCATACCGGCCAGGCTGAGCGCGTCGGAGCCGCCGCACACCGCCAGCACGGTCACCCCCACGCACCAGGCCGCGGCCACCCGTGCGCCGAGCGCGGGCAGTTCGTCCAGCGCCTGCGGGTCGAGGCGCGGGCGGTACAGGCCCGCTCGCGCGCACAGCGCCAGCACACTCGCGCCGGTCGAGGCCAGCAGGAGCGGGGCGGCCTGACCGCCCGCGCAGACCAGCACGGCGGTGGCGGTTCCCACCACGTCGCAGGCGGCCAGTGGCACGGCCACGGCGCGGCGGCGCCGGGCCGCGGAGCGGGGCGGTCCCACCGAGACGGGACCGCGCGCGGACGGCACCGCGAGCACGCGGACGGAGGGCGCCGCGGGCGCGGGGGGCACCTGCCCGGCCGGCGCCGGGGGTGCGGAGCCTGACGGCTCCGCCGCCTCGCCCTCGGGGCCCGTGCCCGACACCGGGTGGGGTACGACGGGAGCGATCCGGGCGGGCGCGGACGCGGCCTCGTCCGCCTCGGCCGTCCCCCGCGGGGCCGGGGCGGCGTCCGGGAGGTCCACCCGGGCGGGCGGTTCCCCCCGGCCGGGAAGGCCCGGCCCGTCCGTGCCGCTGTCCGTGGTGGCCCGCCGGGCCGGTGCGCTGCCCGCGCTGTCGGTGGTCATCGGACCTCCGACAGGCCTGCGGGGGCGCCGGGCGCACACCGCTCCCTGAGCACCTCCCGGTACAGCTCCAGCACGGCGGCGGCCGTCTCGCGCACGTCGAACCCGGCGCGTGCGTGCTTGGCGGCGGCCTGCCCCAACTCCTCGCGCAGCCGCGCGTCGAGGCACAGCGCCGCGACGGTGTCGGCCAGCGCCGCCGCGTCACCCGGAGGGACGAGACAGTGGGTCTCCTGACCTGGTGGCAGCAGCTCGCGCGAGCCGTCCACGTCGGTGACGACGACGGGACGCCCGCAGGCCATCGCCTCCAGCGGGGTGAGGGCCATGCCCTCCCACAGGGACGGCAGTACCACCAGGTCGGCGGCCGCGTACCAGTCCGCCACCCGCTCCCGCGCGCCCGCGAACACGACGCCGCCCGGCGCCGAACGCCTCAGCGCTGCACGGTCGGGCCCGTCGCCGACGAGCACCAGCCGGGCCCCGGGCACCCGGGCGGCGATACGCGGCCAGGCCGCCAAGAGGTGGCGCTGTCCCTTCTGTTCGCACAGCCGGCCCACGCACACCACCAGCGGTGCCGACCCGCTACTCTCCCGCAGCGCCGCGGGTCCGGCGGGCTGTGGAAGCGTGCCGGGTGGCGGCGGGCCCGAGGCGGCGGCGGTGAACTTCTCGAGGTCCACCCCGTTGCGCACGACCGACCAGCGGGCGTCGAGACCGGCCTCGCGGCCGGTTTCCCGCTCGGCCGCGCTCACGCACAGCACCCGGTCCGCCCACCGCGTCGCGTACCGTTCCCAGGCGCGGGCCTGCCGCGCGGTACGGCCCCGCGCGGCCTCGAACGACCAGGCGTGCGGCTGGTGGATCGTGGGGACGCGGGCGCGCAGCGCCAGCCGGGCCGCGAGCCCCGCCTTCGCGCTGTGCGCGTGCACCAGATCGGGGCGGAACCGACGGACCAGCCGCCGTACGCCGTACATCTCCAGGGCGAGGCGCGCGCCGGGTTCGCGAACCGCGGGCCAGTGCGCGGTCAGCGCCCCCGCGGCCGCCGCGTCCCGCTCCAGTGTGCCGCCACGGGGACAGGCGACCACGACACGCAGCCCCGCACGGACCTGTGCCCGTGCCAGGGCGGTGACGACGCGTGCCACGCCGCCTTCGACGGGCTGAGCGAGATGCAGGACGGTCAGCCGCCCCCGTGGCTCGCTGCCGCGCCGTTCAGTGCACTGTGCCAGCAGTTTCGGCATGGACGACTCCGCCTCCCGAGATGAAGCAGAGTGACCTTGACAAAATCCGACTGTCGAACCCGCGCGGCACGCCGGTCATGTCCCGCTTTTTCCTGACTGGTCCCACGCGTGGCGGTGCAGACGCCCGCACATCCTCCTGAGCGCACGGGCCATGGGACCGCACGCCTCCGTCCGGTTGGCTGGAGCCGTACCCGCACCCCCCGTGCGGGGCACCAGGACGCCAGCGAAAAGATCAGTGAGAGAGGGGAAGGGCGTGCGGGCATTGCAAGGGGTCTCACTTGTGGGGGCCGTCCTGCTCACCGGGGTGAGCGCGGGCCTCTACTACGGATTCGCCGTCGCCGTCATGCCGGGGCTGCGGCGGGCCGCGGACCGGACGTTCGTGGAGGGCATGCAGCGGATCAACGCCGCCATCCTCAACGGCTGGTTCCTGCTGGTGTTCGTCGGGTCGCTGGTGCTGATCCTCGCTGCGGGAGCGCTGCGGCTGTGGGGCGGCGGCGGCACGGGCACCCTGCCGTGGATCGCGGCGGCGGCCCTGCTGTACCTCGCCGTCCTCGTGATCACCATGGGGTTCAACGTCCCGCTCAACGACGCGCTCGACGCCGGCGGCCTGCCCAGGGACCCCGAGCGGCTGGCAGAGCTGCGCGAGCGGTTCGAGGGCGCGTGGAACCGCTGGAACGCCGTGCGGACCGTCTGCAACACGGCCGCCTTCGGCTGCCTGGCGTGGGCACTGGTCCGGCACGGGAACGGAAGCTGAGCTGCCTCCCGCAGGTGCCCCCGGGCGGCGGCACGCGCCGAGCCGGCCGCGGCCCCGGGCGGCTGCGGGAGGCCCGCCCGCCCGGCTGCCACTTTCCCCTCCGCGGTGCTACTTCCCCTTGCGGCCGAACCACAGGGCCCGGCCCAGGACGTCCAGCGCCTCGTCGGCCCAGCCGATGATCTGCAGGCCCGAGGTGACGTTGGCGGGCGGGCGGTTGATGAGCGTGTCCCGGCGCACCAGGCGCTGGAAGTCCACCCGCACCGGGTCGGTCCTGGGCTCGCCCCCGTAGGGGGTGCGGAACTCCACGCCCGCGGTGCGCATCACCCCGATGAGTTCCTGGGCGAGAATCCCGTAGGACACGGTCGTGGGATGTACGCCGTCCAGCGAGAAGAGTCCGCCGTCGCTGCGCCGCTCGCCGTCGCTGAGCAGGAACCGCGAGTTGGGCACCGGGTCGAGCGCGCGCAGTTCGCGGGGCAGCGGATACGGTGACCACCAGTCGGGCCGCGCCGCCTCGTCCTCGAAGTAGCGGCGGCACGCCAGCCGGTCCAGCAGGCCGGCCGTGTCGAGCAGGTACCAGTCGCGCCCCGCCCGGCGCGCCGCCCGCACGACCTCGGCCATCGCGTCGTTGTACTGGTCGATCGCCGCGTCCACGTCGTGTGCCTGCTCGCCCGTCAGATGCGGGTCGCGCCGCACGTCGAAGTCGCTGTCGGCGATCCAGGGCCGCGTGTAGTACGGGAAGTAGCGCGAGCCGGGCTCCGCCTTGCCGTGCACGCCCCGCGCGATGGGTGCGATCGTCACGTGCGGGACGGCGCACCAGATGACGTGCCGTGCGCGGACCTGCCCGATCTCGTCCGCGAGTTGCCGCAGCTCGGAGGCGAAGTGCTCGGGCCGCCAGACCGTGTACCTGCCCTTCTCGCGCAGGTCGTCGTAGCCGGGGCCGCTCCAGGCGACGTCGAGTTCGATGACCGAGGAGAGGGCGTTGTTGGCGCCGAGGAAGACGATGAGGGTCTCGATCCCGTGGTCGGGGTCGGAGTCCCGCCCGTTGTGGCCGTTTCGCGTGTCCTGGCCGATGCCTTCGCCGTCCGCGTGCCCGCCCGTCTGCTCGCCCAGCAGCCGTGCGGCGTCCACCTGGGTGAGCGCTCCCGCGGCGGGTGGCCGCGTGGGCAGGGCACGCAGTGCGGCGCGCTCGCCCGGGTTGCCGACCATCTGCCGCACCAGGTCGTCGCGCGGGGCACCGATCATCTTCCGGCACACGTCGGCCGACTTGTCCAGCGCGTCCCGCAGATCCCAGCCGAAGACCGCCAGGTTGTGGTTGACGGCCGTGGTGGTGGCCGGAGCGCAGCCGGCGCCGCGCTCCCAGTAGTCCTCCACCTTGTCCATGAACCGGCGGGCCCGGAAGAGCGCCGCCGGCGTGTCCCACCAGTCGAGGTTCTTGCCGCAGTGTTCCTCCAGGTCGCGCAGCAGCATCTCCAGGTTGAGCGGGAGCCCGCCGCAACCCTCGTAACTGGGGTGGCGGAACTGTGCTGACCAGCCCAGCTCGTGGGCGATGATCGCCGGGTAGGACAGGTCGGTGCGGAAGACGGCGCAGCTTTGGAACCCCTCGGTGAGGGAGTCGCCGAGGGCCACCAGCCGGTTGCGGGGCTCGCCGCGCCACGAGGTGGACACCGGGATGCCGAGGGTGGGGTCGGTGTAGGGCGCGCCCGGTGCGGCGCGCCCCGTTCCGGCATCCGAGGCGGCGCGCCGAGGTCCGGTGCCCGGTGCCGCGGGCTCGCGCGTGGGGGAGGGGATCGAGGGGGAGGCGGGTGGAGGTGTGGTCGCGGGTCGCGGTGCGGAGGGGGGTGGTGGTGCCGTCATGTCACGCCCCGATCTGCCGGTGCCGGGCGCCGCCGCGGAGGGCCGCGCTGCCCGGTAAGGCCGTGTTGGGTGAGTACGGTGTCCTCCCTGGGTCTTACCCAGTGCGGTGCGTGATCCGTCCACCGGCCGGGAGGGGGACGGGCGGCGGCGCTTTCACCCCTTCGGCGCCGTCCGAACTGCCTGGGAGGCCACCGCTGCGTTGATCTCGTCCTCGTCGAGCCCGGCCTCCCGCAGCACTTCCACGGTGTCGGCGCCCGGCGGACGGGGCGCCGAGGGCCTCTGGGCAGGGGTGCGGGTGAGCGAGAGGGGGGTGGCGATGCCGCGGTAGCCGCCGTGCTCGACGACCATGCCCCGGTGCCGCACCTGCGGGGAGGTGAGCGCCTCGGCCACGTCGTGCACGGGGGAGGCGGGGACGCCCTCGTCCAGGAGCTCCGCCGCCAGTTCGGCGCGGTGCCGGCGGGCGAACCGCGGCGCCAGCAGGGCGCGCAGCGCCGCCACGTTCCGCACCCGGTCGGGGTTGGAGGCGAAGCGCGGGTCGCGGGCCAGTTCGGGACCGCCCAGCAGCCGGGCGAGCGCGGCGAACTGCCGGTCGTTGCCGACGCCGACGAAGAGCGGCCCGTCGGCCGCCTCGAAGGAGTCGTACGGTGCGATCGTCGGATGAGCGGAACCGGTGCGCGGCCGCACCTGGCCGTCCGCGAGCCAGGTGGCCGAGTGCGGGTGCAGCAGGCCGACGGCGGTGTCCAGCAAGGCGCAGTCCACCAGCTGCCCGAGGCCCGAGCTGTTGCGCTCGTGCAGGGCGAGCAGCACCCCGGAGAACGCGAGGACGCCGGTGACCATGTCCACCACCGGCCCGCCGACCCGCAGCGGGTCGCCGCCCGCCTCGCCGTTGACGCTCATCAGCCCGCCGTAGGCTTGCAGCACCGCGTCGTATCCGGGCAGTCCGCCCATCGGCCCGTGTGTGCCGAAGCCGGTGATCCGGCAGTGCACGAGCGCCGGGAAGCGGGCCCTCAGCCGCTCGTCCGGGTAGCCCCAGTCGGCCAGGGTGCCGGCCTTGAAGTTCTCCACCAGCACGTCGGTGGACCGCAGCAGCCGCCCGAGGAGGGCGCGCCCCTCCGCACGCGAGAGGTCGAGGACGATGTTGCGCTTGGTGCGGTTGAGGTTCTGGTAGTAGGCGCTGGTGCGAGCCGCCCTCTCGGGCCCCCCGGCATCCTCGGCCGCCTCCGCCCCCTCCTCGATGAAGGGCGGTCCCCAGCCGCGGGTCTCGTCGCCGTCCGGCGGCTCGACCTTGACGACCTCGGCACCGTGGTCGGCCAGCATCTGCGTGCACAGCGGACCCGCCAGCACCCGTGAGAGGTCCAGCACCCGCAGTCCGGCCAGCGCTCCCGGCCCGCCGGTTCCCGCTGCCGCTTCCCGGTCCCCGCCCAACTGGAAGTCCACGACGCGGCTGCCCGCCCTTCGCCTGCCGGTGCCGGTGTCCTTTTTCCGTTCCGGTTCCGCTTCCGTTTCCTGTTCCGAGTGTGCGCACGTACGGCCCGCAGGAGGGGCCGTCACGGATGCTAGGAGTGTGACGGGAGAGGCGCAACGGGGCGATCGGCGAGGTGGGGCGCGGGGCCCTCTCCGGGCGGCGCGGCAGTCACCTCCCGCCTCGGCCCTCACTCGGTCAACTCGCTTCCCTGGGGCGGGAGTCTGCGAGATCATCACTCGCGTCGAGCAGCGCCGGACCACACCCGCGACGGCGGAGGTGGCCTACACGGGGATTGGGTGAGCCGCATGACCGAGACGCAGGCAACGCCGGGCACCGACGAGCGCACCGAGGTCCGGCTGGCCGTCGCCGTACACGTCGAAGCCGAGCTTCTGCGCCTGGGGCTCCAGGCGATGCTCCCCGGCCTCGGATGTGTCGAGCGGGCCGAGGAGTTCGGCCATACCGACGCGCTCGACCGGGCGCTGGCCGAGCACAGGTTCCACGTGCTGATCCTCTCCAGTTCCAACTCGGGGCACACCACGGCGGGGCGGCTGCGCCACTCCCAGCCGGGGTTGCGCACCCTGGTGGTGCTGGACCCCGCCGACGCCGAGTCGCACGGCGCGCTCGCCCGCCTCCCCGCCGACGGTTACCTGCTGCGCGAGGAGCTGACCGCCGCGGCGCTCGACCGCGCGCTGCGGCAGCTCGCCGCCGACGAGATGCCGATGCCGCTGCGCCTGGGGCGCCGCCTGCTGAGCCACGCGGGGGAGTCGGCACACCTGTTGCCGGCCCGCACCGTGCGGCTGACCGCGCGTGAACACCAGGTGCTCGACCTGCTCGTCGCGGGTCTGAGCAACAAGCAGATCGCCCGCCGGCTGCGCATCTCGGAGCACGGCGTCAAGCGGCTGGTCAGCAGCGTCCTGCTGAAGCTCGGTGCCGCCAACCGCACCGCCGCGGTCGTCACCGCCATCAAACTCGGCCTCATCGACTGACCCCGCCGGGACCCACGGACACGCCACCGGCCGGTCCGGCTGGTGGGGTGTGACGGGGCCGGGGGGCCGCCCCAGCCTCCGGTCGGGAGGCGCCCCCACGGGTCACAACCCGGCCGCAGCTCGCAGCTCGCAGACCGCAGTCCGCACACCAAGACCAGCGGCAGCCCTTTGACGGGCACGAGCCGCGAGGAGAGCACCCTAGTCGAACGGCTACCCCCATCCGCACAGCTCGATGCGGGCGGTCATCCGGGGCTGTCAGCGGTTGCGGGGCCGGGCCCACGATGAGCCCAGCCCCTGCCGAGAGGACCCGTCAGATGAGCTGGAGGCACCAGGACCCGGCGACCCTCGCCGACGCCGCGGTCAGCAGCGTCGCCCTCGTCGCCGACCCGTTCGCCCAGTCCGCCGCCCCCGGCTTCTGGGTTTGGTCGCGCGAGGCGCACCAGGCGGTCACCGACGCGGTCCTCGCCCTGCCCGACGCGGATCTGCGCGCGCTGGCCCGCACGGTCGGCAAGCACCCCGGTGACGTCACCGCGTGCCGGGGACTGACGGTGTCGCTGGCCGACCGGTTCAGGCGCCACGCGGACGCGCCCGAGGTCGCGCGCCTGGCGGAACGGGTGTGGGACGCGGAGTGCCGTTCGCGGCTGCGCATGCAGACCGGGAGCGAGCGGCCCGCCCGGCTCGCCACCCCCGAGGCGCGCGAGATCCTGCGCACCTCACGGCCGCCGGCAGCCCCCCGCGGGCCGGTCGACGCGGCCGTGGTCATCCCGTTCAGGGAGCGCGGGGGCGACAGCGACCGCACCCGCAACCTGGCGGCCGTGCTGCACGCGCTCAACGACCAGAGCCACCCGCGCGAGCGCTACCGCGTCGTCGTCGTGGAGGCGGACAGCGAGCCCCGCTGGGAGAGCGTGTACGCGCCCTGGTGCGACACCTACCTCTTCGCCGAGAACCCCGGCCCTTTCAACTACGCGTGGACGCTGAACGCGGGCGTCGTGCACGGGGCCCGCCCCGCCGAGCTGGTCTGCGTGCTGGAGGCGGACATCCTCGTCGACCGCGGCTTCGTCGAGCGTGCCGTCGAACGGTTCCATGCGCCCGGCACCCAGGCGCACTGGCCGTTCGTGGAGATGCTGTACCTGGACGAGGCCTCCAGTCACCAGGCCGTCGAGGAGCGGTGTGCGCAGGGACGGCCCACCGTGGACAGGGACGCGCTGCGGGGCGTCTTCCTGCGCCGTACGCCGGGGGCCTGCGTGTGGCTGCGCGAGAGCCTGTTCACCAGGATCGGCGGCTACGACGAGCGGTTCACCGCCGGGTGGGGCGGCGCGGACAACGACTTCGCCTGGCGGGCCGACCTGCACGGCGGGCTCGACCGCCACTCCGACCGCATGGTGCACCTGCACCATGCGCGCGCCACCGACTGGTACGACGCCGAGGGTACGGGGGCCACGGCCTACGAGACGTTCCCCTGGTGCACCTGGCCACCAGACTCCCGCATCGGCGACCTGAGCGCGTTCCGCTCCGGGTAGCCGCCCGCGCGCCGCCTCCCGTCCCCGCCGGCCGCGTGGCGCACAAGGCCCCGCCGGCCGCGTGGCGCAGGAGGCTCATCCGACCGTATGCCGCACGAGGCCCCGGACGGCCGCATGCCGCACAACGTCCCAGGAACTTCGGGCCCCGCGATCAGGGCCCCCACGAACAGGGGAAGACATCCATGGAACCAGTGGTCGGCATCGGCCCGGTCTCTCGTACGACCGTCGACGCGGCGCTCGCCGTCGCCCGGCGCACCCGCACGCCGCTCATGCTCATCCCCAGCCGCCGCCAGGTGGACGCGGCCGAGTTCGGCGGCGGCTACCTGGGCTGGACGACCGAGGAGTTCGCCGCCTACGTACGCGCCCGCGACCCGCACGGCCTGACGACGCTGTGCCGGGACCACGGCGGCCCCTGGATGCACACGGCCGAGGCGCGGCTGGCCGACCCGGACGAGGCGCTCGACTCCTGCCTGCGCTCGTTCACCGCCGACCTGGACGCCGGGTTCGGGCTGCTGCACATCGACACCTCCGAGGGGCGGCCCGGCACGGGTCCGGTCTCCGCGCGGACGGCCGCCGCCCGGCTGGTGGAGCTGTACGCGCGCTGCCACGCGGAGGCCACCGCGCGGGGCAGGGAAGTGGCGTACGAGATCGGCTTCGAGCCGCAGGACGTCTCCACCAACGACCCCGACGAGTTCAAGGCGGCGCTCCGCCTCGTCCTGGAGGGCGTGGAGGCGGCGGGCGCCCCCCTGCCCCGCTACGTCGTGGCGCAGACCGGCACCAAGGTCGCCGAACTGCGCAACGTGGGGCGCTTCCACGACCCGCAGGCGCGCTCTGAGACGCTGCGCCAGGTCTCCACGCTGGCCGCCATCTGCCACCAGGAGGGGGTGCGGCTCAAGGCGCACAACTGCGACTACCTCACCACCGAGGAGACCGCCTCGTTGCTGCGCGCGGGTGTGGACGCGTTCAACGTCGCGCCCGAGTACGGCGTCACGGAGACCCGCGCCCTGCTGCGCGTCCTGGAGGAGATGGAACTGGGCGCGGCGAAGGAGGACTTCCTGCGGCTCGCCCACGACAGCGGCAAGTGGCGCAAGTGGATGCTGGAGGCGACCGACGCCACCGACGTCGAGCGCGCCGTCATCGCGGGGCACTACGTCTTCGGCACTCCGGAAGGGCTGCGGATCCGTGACGAGGCCGCCCGGGCGCTCGCGCGCAGGGGCAGGCCGCCGCTGGAGACGGTGCTGCGCGAGGCGGTGAGCGAGCGCGTCGAGGCGGCGCTGCACGCCGTGGCCGCGGTGCCGAAGGCCGCAGGGGCGGTGAAGGCACCGGAGGAGACCGGGGCCGCCGGGGCGCGGCGGTGAGCGCCCCGGTGGCCGACGTGTTCGCGCCCGAGACGCTCAGGCAGGCCGTCGACCGGATCCTGCGGGTCCCCGACGCGCACCGCACCTTCGCCAAGGACGCCGCCTTCGCGCAGGAGTTCTGGGCCATCGGGCCCGACCTCCTCGACGCTCTCCTCGACCACGGGCTCCCGCACCGCGGTGAGGGAGTCGAGCGGCGTTTCGAGCGCACCGACCTGCACAACATCAGTACCTACCTGCACCTGCCCTCGCCCTACTTCCGCGCGCTCAGGCGCAAGGCGTCGGACATGGACGCCGCCGCGCGGAGCGGCGAGCCGCACCGGTACGAGCTTCGGCTGGCCGCCGAGTGCGCGGGCCAGCGCCACGAGGGCGCCTGCGCGTTCACGCCGGTGCCGGGGCTGGAGCGGCACGGCGAGCCCGGCAGCCTGCGCGAGACGTCGCCGGGCACGTTCACCGTGGGAGCACGACTGCCCTCCGACACCCACGTGTTCGACGCGGACCGCTCCGAGCTGCTCTCCCTCGTCGCCGACTGGGAGCTGTACGTGCTGCCCGACGGCGTCATCGAGGACGAGGGCTTCTCGCGCGCCACCCGCCTGGCCAACTGCCTCATCCCCACCCGGCTCCTGCTGCGGGAGGCCGAGCGGCGCGGTATCAGGGCCAGGCACGGGGCCGGGCTGCTGGTGGCGCCGCCGTTCACCACCCTGCACCACTGGGTGGAGTTCGACCTCGACGGTGCGTGGGTGCCGGCCGACCCCGTGCTGCTGACCGCCTTCGCGCGCTGGGGCATGACAGAACCCGCCGCCTGGCCGTACAACCGTTCGGTCGCGGGCGCCGTCTGGCACCTGCTCACCTGGCCGCCCGAGGTCTTCTTCCCCGTCGTCCACGACCACGGACGCCAGGCGCCCCTGCACATCTCCGCACGCTAGCCAACCCCGGACACCCCCGGAGAACCGGCCCGGAAACACCTCCCCGGAAACCGCCCGGAAAACCGCCACGGAAGGACCGACCGCCCATGGGCAGCCCCGCGACCGACGCCGTCTTCACCGCCATCAGCGAGCCGGCGGACGACACCGACGCGCACCCCTCCCGTACGCCCCGCGAGGTGGCGCCGGGCGTACGGGTCATCGAGTTCGCCGACACCAAGAAGGTCGTCAAGCTGTGGGGCCAGGAGCGCTGGCTGCACGAGGAGGAGCCGGACGGCCCCTACGGGTTCAAGTTCATCCGGATCAGGGCAGGCCACCGCACCTCCCTCCAGTACCACGAGCACAAGAGGGAGAGCTACTTCATCCTGGAGGGCGAGGCGGTGATGCACTACCGGGCCACGCGTGACGGCGAGACGCTGCGGCTGCCCATGCCCGCCGGGACGCTCGCCCACGTCGATCCGGGCGCCGTGCACCGCGTGGAGGGCGTCACCGACATCGTGCTGGTGGAGGTGTCCACCTACGACGACGGTTCGGACAACGTGCGCCTGGAGGACGACTACGGGCGCGGTGACGGCCGGATCGCGGAAGAGCACTGAGCGTGGGCGGCTACACCGTTCCAGGCGAGGGGCACGCCTCCACGTTCCGCCACGTTCCCAAGTACCGCTATCCCGCGCAGTTCGAGGGCGGGGAGAAGGAGTTGCTGGCGCGGATCGAAGAGCTGCTGCTGCGCGGCGGCTACGTGCTGGGGGAGGAGGTGGCCGAGTTCGAGCAGCGTCTCGCCGGCTACCTGGGTGCCGCGCACACGGTCGGCGTCAACTCCGGTACCGACGCGCTGATCCTCACCCTGGACGCGCTCGGTGTCGGCCCCGGCGACGAAGTGGTCACCGTGGCCAACTCCTTCCACGCCACGGCCCAGGCCATCGCCAGGCGCGGCGCCACACCCGTGTACGTGGACTGCCGCGACGACGACTTCCTGATGGACCTGGACCGGCTGCCCGAGGCGTTTACCGAGCGCACCCGCGCCGTGATCCTCGTCCACATGTTCGGCAAGGCGGCCGACGTGCCGCGCGCCGCACGCCTGTGCCGCGACGCCGGGGTCACCCTCGTCGAGGACTGCGCACAGGCCATCGGGGCGCGCAGCCACGGCGTCCGCGTCGGCACCGCCTCGGCGGCCGGCTGCTGGAGCTTCGCCCCCTCCAAGAACCTCGCCGCCGCCGGGGACGCCGGAGCCGTCAGCGTCCGCGACGACGAGCTGGCCGAACGACTGCGCCTGCTGCGCCACTTCGGGCAGCCGCACCAGAACGACCACCGCCTCCTGGGCTACAACTCGCGCCTCGACACCCTCCAGGCGCTCGTGCTGCTCCACAAACTCGACCGGCTGGACACCTGGAACGCCCGCCGCGCGGCCCTCGCCGCCACCTACCGCGAACGGCTCGCGCCCCTCCCGCTGCGCTTCCAGCAGCCGGGGGAGGAGGGGGAGCACGTCTACCACCTCTTCCAGGTGCGCACCGAGACCGAAGCGGCCCGCGACGGGCTGCTGGACCACCTGACCGCCTCCGGCGTGGACGCCGTCGTCCGCTACCCCGTACCCCTGCCGCACCAGCCGGCGCTCGACGGGCCCGCCGCCCGGCGCCACGACTTCCCGGTCGCCGAGGACCTGTCCCGGCAGACCCTGTGCCTGCCCATACGACCCGACCTCGACGCCGCCGAGCTCGCTCACGTGTGCGACACGGTCGGCGGGTACTTCACCACGGGGGCGCCCTGATGGAAACCCGCGTGGGCACGGCCGCCGACGCCACCGAGACCGAGGACTACCTCGCACTGGCCCGGCAGGCCTTCGGCAAGACGCCCTACGACCCTCCCACCCTGCTCGCGCACGGCACCGGCTTGGTCGCGGTGCGCGGGTCCCACGTGCTCGGCGGCGGGCTCTTCCTGCCGTTCGCGCAGCACTTCGGCGGACGCCCCGTGCCCTCCGGCGGCGTGGCCTGGCTCGCCGTCGCCCCGTGGGAGCGCGGCGCCGGACTCGCCCGCCGCCTCACCGAAGAGGGCACCGACCGGCTCCGCCACGAACACGGCGCGCACCTTGCCGCCGCCTGGACCCCGGCGCCCGGTGTCTACCGCCGCTGGGGTTGGGAGTCGGCCGCCGTCGCCTCCGAGTACGTGCTCCACCCGGCCGAACTCCCCCCGGCCCCGGGCGGTTTCACGGTCTCCGTACCCGACGAGGCCGCCTGCGCCCGGCTGCGCGAGCGGCTCGCCGCCGGCTGGAACGGGCCCGTCCGCCGCCCCGCCTGGTGGCACGGCTGGAAGCAGCGCGTCACCGAGGGGGCGCTGACACTCGGCGTCACCCGCGAGGACGACCTCGCCGGATACGCGACCGTCACCGTCGAACCGTGCACCCCCTGGGGCGTCACCGCCGTCGTGCACGACTTCTGGCACGACGGACTGGCCGCGCTGCCCGCCCTGCTCGGCGCGGTCGCCGCCCGCTCCCCCCAGGTGCGCGAGATCCGCTTCCGCCGCTCCGTCCTGCCGCGCCCCAGCCCCCTGCAGTGGGCGCTCGACCAGTACGCGGTGCGCGAGGAGGGCCGCTACCCGTGGGTGCTGACGCTGCTCGACGTACGGCGCGCCCTCGAGGCCCGCGGCTGGGACCCGCACCCCAGCGGAGGTGTCGGCCTCGAGGTCGTCTCCCCCGAGGGCAAGAGCGCCCGCCACGCGCTGACGTTCGAGGAAGGGCTGCTGCACGCCCAGCGCGGCGGCCCCGCGGCAGGCCTCCCCTCGTCGCGCGCCGTGCGTCTGCCCGCGGGCACGCTGGCCGCCTGGTACGCGGGGGCCCTCACGCTGCGGCACGCCGCCCGGCTGGGCCTCGCGGAGGGGCACGCACGCGACCTCGCCCTGCTCGACGCGCTGGCCGCAGGACCCACGCCGTGGCTCCCGGACAGCTTCTGACACCGGCCGCGGCCGGCCGTCCACACACCTCAGCTCCACCCCGGCGGCGACCCGAGGAGGGACCGACGCATGCGTCCGAGGGAGAAGACCGTATGACGCGCCGGACCCCGCCTCCGCCCGCTCAGGTCACCCCCGGGCCGTGCGCCCCCGCGCGTCAGACCGCGGGCGCCCCGCCCGCACGGGGCGAGGTTCGGTGATGCGGTCGCCCACCACGCTGCTGGTCATCGCCAAGGAACCGCGTCCCGGGCGGGCCAAGACCCGGCTCGGCCCGGTCTTCACCCCGCACGGTGCGGCCGCGCTGGCCTCGGCGGCACTCACCGACACGCTGCGGGCCGTGCTGGCGGCCCCCGCCCGGCGCCGCGTCCTCGTCCTGGACGGCAGACCGGGGCCCTGGCTGCCGGGGCCCGAGGAGGGCGGCGGGCGGCTCGAGATCGTGCCGCAGAGCGAGGGCGGCCTCGACGAGCGGCTCGCCGCCGCCTTCGCCCTGTGCGACGGGCCCGCGCTGCTCGTCGGCATGGACACACCGCAGCTGACCCCCGCGCTCCTGGCGCCCGCGACGCGCCCGCACGCCTGGCGGGAGCGCGACGCCTTCTTCGGCCCCGCGGCGGACGGCGGGTTCTGGGCGCTCGGACTGGCCGCCCCCGACCCCGCTCTGCTGCGCGGTGTCCCCATGTCCACCCCCACCACAGGACGCGCCCAGCGGGCCAGGCTGGTGGCGGCCGGGCTGCGCGTCCACGACCTGCCCGCACTGCGGGACGTGGACGTGCCGGACGACGCCGCGGCGGTCGCCGCCGCGGCCCCCGGCACGTGCTTCGCCGCCGCCCACGACCGGCTCCGCCGCCTGCTGGACCCCGACTCCTCGGGCGTGCCGACCACGGGACCCCACCGCCCCCGCCTCCCCGGCGGACCAAGAAGGGCGCGGCCATGACAGGACGGGCCGGGGCCTGGACGGAGGACCCCTACACCGAGGCCATCGGCGACGGCCGCGGGCCGCTCCACCTGCGGGCCCGCGACGGCTGGTCGCTCGCGCTGGACGTGGAGCGCTGGTGCGCGGCCGCCGACGCCGCCGACCTGAGCGTGCTCGACCGCTGCCGCGGCACCGTTCTCGACATCGGCTGCGGCCCGGGCCGCCTCGTCACCGCACTCCACGCGGACGGACACCCCTCGCTCGGCATCGACCTCAACCCGGCCGCCGTCGCCCGCACCCGCGCACGCGGCGGCAGCGCCCTGCGCCGCTCCGTCTTCGAACCCCTGCCCGCGCCCGGCACCTGGGACACGGCGCTCCTCATGGACGGCAACATCGGCATCGGCGGAGACCCGGCGCTGCTGCTGCGCCGGGTCGCCCGGCTGGTGCCGCCCGGCGGCCTGCTGCTCGCGGAGGTCGCCACCGAGGACGTCGACCAGCGGCTGCACGTCTGGATGGAGAGCGCCGGCGGCGCCGCCGGCACCCCCTTCCCCTGGGCCCGCGTGGGGGCGGCGGCCCTGCACCGCCTCGCGGCGCTCTCCGGCTGGCTGGCCGAGGATAGCTGGTCCAAGGACGCCCACGAGTTCGTCGCGCTCCGCCGCGCCTGACCACCGGCCACCGCGCCCGCCACCGACGGGCTCCCCTGGCTGCCCGCACACCCGGGCGGTGCGCCGAGGCGGCCCCCGTGCCATGATCCACCGGAGAGCGAGCGGCGCGCGTGCACGGCGTGCCGCACGACCCGCGTCGTGAGCAGCCCGAAAGGACGTCCGTTGAAGGGGAACTGGCCCGGCGGCACCATGCGTGCCGCGCGCATCACCGGCCTGCGGCAGACCGACCTGGCCGAGGTGCCGGTGCCCGCGCCCGCACCCGGCACGGTGCTGGTCCGCACCCGGCAGGTGGGCATCTGCGGCACCGACCTGGAGATCCTGCACGGCACCTCCGCGTTCCTCCAGGACGGGCGGACGACGTTCCCGCACGTCTTCGGGCACGAGTGGTACGGCGAGGTGGCCGCCTACGCCGACGACCCGCCCGAGGGGGCACCCGCCGTGGGCTCTCCCGTGGTCGGCCGGACGATGGTGCCGTGCGTCAGGTGCGCCGCCTGCCACGCCGGGCGGCCCCAAAGGTGCGCGGCCCTGCGGGAGACCGGCCTGTACGGCCTTCAGGGCGCCGCCGCCGACTACGTGCGCGTGCCCACCCACGCCCTGACGCCGCTGCCTGCGGGGCTGCCGGAGGGAACGGGGGCGCTGATCGAACCGGCCGTCTCCGTCGTGGAGGCGTACAGCCGCGCCGGGCTCGCCTTCGACGACCGGGTGGCCGTCATCGGGACCGGCACCATGGGCCTGCTGGCGGTGCAGTTCGCGCACCACTACGCCGCCGCCGTCGACGCGGTCGGCATCGACCCGGCCGGACTCGACCTCGCACTGGGCTGCGGCGCGGACGCCGCCCACCACGCCGACGAGGTGCCCGAGGGAGCCTACTCACTGATCGTGGAGGCGTCAGGAGCCGCCTCGGCGTTCACCGCCGCGCTGCGCATGGCACGGCGCGGCGGCCGCGTGGCGCTGGTCGGGGTGGCCAGGGAACCGGTCTCCTTCGTCCCCGGCGAACTCTCCCTCCAGGGCGTCGACGTCCTCGGCATCCAGCACGGCGTCAGCCACTACGACCGCACGGTCGCCCTCTTCGAGCGGGGCGTGCTGGAGGCCGGGCCGCTGGTGGCCGAGGTCGTCGCGGCGGAGTCGGCGGACGCGGTGCGGCACGCGTTCGCACTCCTGGAGCGCGGACGAAGCGGCCCGCCGAAGGTCCTGCTGGACTTCGGCGGGCCACTGGTCACCCGGTCCTGAGGGCTGGTCGTTCATACCCGGCGGCGGCGCGCCGAGTGGGACGCCCCACCGAGCAGCCGGGCGACGGCCCGGAAGGGGAGCGTGACGACGGTGGCGATGGCGCCACCGATCGAGCGAAGCACATCGGCGAGGGCGCGGAGCATCGTGTCCTCCTCGGAAACGACGGAGTCTGTGACGCCGCACGGGTGGCCGCTGACGCGCCGGGCAAACCGGCGTTTCACCACAGGGTGCCGTCGGCCCGCGGTGCGTGCGCGCCGCGCTCGAAGTCCAGCAGGTGGCGTTTGCGTTCGAGTCCGCCGCCGTACCCGGTCAGCTGCCCCGTCGAGCCGATGACGCGGTGGCAGGGGACGACGATGCTGATCGGGTTCCGCCCGTTGGCCAGCCCGACGGCCCGTGCCGCGCCCGGCCTGCCGATCCGCTCGGCGAGCTGCCCGTAGGAGAGGGTCTCGCCGTAGGGGATCTCTTCCAGGGCCGCCCATACGCTGCGCTGGAAGCCGGTGCCCTCCGGCGCTAGGGGAAGCGAGAACGCGGTGCGTTCCTGCGCGAAGTACTCACCGAGTTGCTCCGTCGCCGCGCCGAAGGCGCCGGCGTCGCTGTCGCCGAACGTCTCGGGAGCGGGACGGTGCCGGTGAGGATCCATGTAGATGCCGGACAGCGTCCCCTCGGTCGCGACCAGGGTCAGGGGGCCCAGGGGGCTGTCGATGACGGTGTGCGTGCGGTGCATGGCGCGTCCCTTCTCGTTCCCCTCCAGTCTTACGGGTCACGGGGAAGGGGACTGGCGGAAAAGCGACAAGGCCGTGTGCCGAGGCCGGGAGCTTAAGGTGGTGCGTCGCGTGCTCAGCCCTCCCAGCGGGTCCTGGCGGCCTCGACGCGTGCGCGGTAGTCCGCGTACCCCTGTTCGTACAGCGCCCTCTCCTCCTCGTCGGGCTCCACCAGGCGGTACTCCGTGTGCCAGCGCTCGTCGTCCACCGGATCACCCAGTGCGGCGCGCGCGACGACGGCCGCGCCCCGCGCACCCACCTCCGCCTCCAGGGGCACCCGGACCGGCCGGCCCAGGATCCCGGCGAACGTGCGCATCCAGCCCGCCGACCTGGTGCCGCCGCCGCAGGCCGCCGGCGTCCGCGAGAGCCCCGCGGTCTCCAGGCAGTGACGTGCCGCGTAGCCGACCGCCTCGCACATGGCGCGGACCAGGTCGGCGCGGTCGTGCGCCAGGGACATGCCCTCGAAGGAGGCCCGGGCGCTGGGGGAGACGAACGGGGCGCGTTCCCCCGCCTCGGACAGGAACGGCAGCGCCGTCACCCCGCGCGCACCCGCGGGGCTGCGCTCAAGCAGCGTTTCCAGTTCGTCCGTGGACGCACCGACGACGCCGAGCGCCCAGTCGATGCCGGCCGTCCCCACCATGGCGGGCAGCGCCCGCAGCCAGCGGTCGGTGCGCGGGGTGCACAGCCACATCCCGGCCGGCTCGCCGTCCCACTCGGCGCCCTCCCGCCCGGCATGGTCGGTCAGGACCTGGCAGGCCAGCGTGGTGCCGACCGTCAGCAGCCCGTCGCCCGGCTCCCGCACGCCGCTCCCGAGGGCGCAGGCCGGCAGATCGTAGGGGCCGGAGGTGACCGGCAGCCCCTCGGGCAGCCCCAGCAGCGCCGCGCCGTGCTTGTCGAGTTCCAGCACGGCGTGCGGGGCGGCGGGCTCGGGCAGCAGGTGGGCCAGCTGTTCGACGCCGCAGGCGGCCAGCGCGGCGGGGGAGTAGCGGCGGGTGACGGGGTCGAGGAAGGGCAGGGTGGCGTCGGAGGCGTCCACGCTGACCGCACCGGTCAGCCGCTGCGCTATCGCGTCCACGCAGTGCCCGGCGACCGCCGCGCGCTCCAGCGTGCCGGGCTCGTGCTCGGCCAGCCAGGCCAGCAGCGGTCCGTGGCAGCCGGGGAAGGTGCCCGAACCGGTGGTACGGAAGATCTCCCCGACCGTTCCGTCCCGTCGCCAGCGGTCGACGAGCGGGGCGGCGCGGCCGTCCATCCACGAGATCATGCGCCGCACCGCGCGCCCTTCGGCGTCGCGCAGCCACAGCCCGTCGCCCTGACCGGTGAGGGCGAGCGCCGCGGGCGGGCCCGGCAGCGCGGCAGCGGCCTGGGCGGCCACCTCGGCGACGCCGGCCAGCACCTCTTCCAGGTCCTGCTCGACGACGCCCCCGGGCCCGCGCAGCAGCGTGGAGCGCCGCGCGGCGGTGTGCAGGGAGCGGCCGTCGCGGTCGAAGGCGACGGCCTTGGTGACGGAGGTGCCGATGTCGACACCGATGATCGTCCCTGCCGGGGTCCCGGCGGTCTCAGTCATGGCCGTACGCCCTCCAGACGGCGGTCGCGCAGTGGTCCCGCTTCTCCACAAGAAGCTTGTTATATTTATAGCGCTCCGCGTGAAGAAACCCAATGGCCGCACCGCTCCGACGCCCTGGAGGACGCATGACCGCCCGGCTCCTGCTCGTGAGGCACGGCCAGACCGTCTGGCACGCCGAGAACCGCTACGCCGGCCTCTCGGACGTCGCGTTGACCGACACGGGCCTGCGGCAGGCCGAGGAGCTGGCCGGGTGGGTGCACCAGCGGTCGCTCAGCGCGCCGGTCCACGCGGTTGTCAGCTCACCGCTGGAGCGGGCGCGGCGCACGGCCGCCCCCGCCGCGCGTGCGCTCGGCGTCACCCCTGCCGTCCACGAGGGCCTGCGGGAGGCCGACTTCGGCTGGGGAGAGGGCCGCACCCTCGCCGAGATGAGAGCCGAGGACGCCGGCCTCGTCGAGGCGTTCCAGCGGGACGCGGAGACCGGCGCCTTCCCCGGCTCCGAACCGCCCACCGCCGTCGCCGCCCGGGTGTGCGAGGCGCTGCGTGCGGTGGCGGCGGCGCACGACGGGCATACCGTGCTGGTCGTCGCGCACAACACCGCCTTCCGGATCGCGCTGTGCGCCATGCTCGGCGTCCCCCTGGGCCGCTACCGGCTGGTGCTGCCCCGGCTGGAGAACGCGGCCGTCACCGAGATCGAGGTGACCGGGGACCGCACAGCGCTGCGCGCGCTGAACGTGCCGACCGCGCCCGGCGCCGGGGCCGCCCCGCACGAGTCCCCCGCGGCGCCCGCGGCCGCGGACTGAGCGGGCGCGTGGCCATGCCGCACTCCGCGACGCCGCCCACCGGCACCGCCCGCTCGCGCGAACGGCGCAGGGAGCGCATCACCGAACACGTCCTGGCGCACGGCACGGTCACCGTCGCGTGGCTCGCCGAGGCCGTGGGGGTCAGCGTGATGACCGTCCACCGCGACCTGGACGCGCTGGCCGGGCGCGGCGTGCTGCGCCGCTTCCGCGGCGGCGTCTCCGCGCAGCCCACCAGCGTCTTCGAGAGCAACCTCGACTACCGCCTGGGCGTCCACGTCCCGCAGAAGGAGGCCGTCGCCCGCGCCGCCGCCGCACTGGTCGAGCCGGGTATGTCGGTGATGCTGGACGACTCCACCACCGTGCTGGCGCTCGGCCCGCAGCTGCGGGACAAGGCGCCGCTGACCGTGCTGACCAACGCCCGCCGGATCGTCGACGTCTTCGCCGGATGCGAGGGGGTACGGCTCCTCGCGCTGGGCGGCGCCTACTCGCCCACCCACGACTCCTTCCTCGGCGTCCCCTGCGTGGAGGCCATCGAGGCGACGGCCGTCGACCTCGTGCTGGTCAGCACCTCGGCCATGGACGCGCGCACGACCTTCCACCAGGAGCAGGACGTCGTCCTCGTCAAGCGCGCCATGCTCGCCTCCGGTACCCGCAAGGCGCTGCTGATGGACCACTCCAAGGTCGCCCGCACCGGGCTGCACCGGCTGTGTCCTGTCGCCGACTTCGACCACGTCGTGGTGGACGACGGGGTCCCCGAAGGACTCGTGACCGACCTGCGGGAGCACACCGAAGTGCGGGTCGCGCCGGTGGGGGAGTGACCCGGCCGTTGTTCACACAGCGGGTGTGAATTTCACGCACGGAAAGGGAAGCCCGTCATGCACCGCACCACCCCGGCCGCCGGAGCACGCCCCGGCGCCGCCCCGCCGCCGTCGCCCGTCGTCGCCGGGATCGACGTCGCCACCGCCGCCGTCCGCGTCCTGTGCGTCGACGCCCACGGCACCGTACGGGCCGAAGGCAGGGCCGAACTGCCCCGGCCCGTCCGCGGCGGCGAAGGGCGCAGCGAGCAGGACGCCACCCGGTGGTGGCCGGCGACGGCCCTGGCACTGCGCCGGGCCACCGCGAAGCTGCCCGCACGCGGCGCCGAGGTGAGAGCCGTCGCGGTCTGCGCCACCTCCGGCACCCTCGTCCTCACCGACACCGACGGCGCACCGCTGGCACCCGCCTCCATGTACGACGACCGCAGGGCGGCCGACCTCAACGCCCGCGCGCAGGAAGCCGGCGCCGCCCGATGGCGGGCCCTCGGACTGGCCGTAGGGCCCACGGCCGCGCTGGGCCGCGTCGCCTGGTACGCGCGGCACGCGCCCCGCGACCCGCACGACGCGCGCATCGCCCACACCTCCGACCTGCTCGGCCGCGCACTGACCGGCGCGCCCGTCGCCACCGACTGGAGCCACGCGCTCAAGACCGGGTACGACCCCCGCGCCCGTGAGTGGCCCGCCGACGTCCTGGACGCGCTGGGCGTGCCCGCGCACTGGCTCCCGCCCGTCCAGCCGCCCGGCACCTCGGCAGGCACCGTGTGCGCCCGGGCCGCAGCCGAGACGGGGCTGCCCCAGGGGTGCGAGGTGCGGCTCGGTATGACGGACGGCTGTGCGGGACAGCTCGCCACCGGCGCCGTGTCACCGGGACAGTTCGTGGGCGTCCTCGGCACCACGTACGTCCTCAAGGGCGTCACCCGCGACCTGGTCACCGACCCCTCGGGCGCCCTCTACAGCCACCGGCACCCGGACGGCTGGTGGCTGCCGGGCGGCGCCTCCAGCACCGGCGGCGAAGCCCTCGCCCACCGCGCCCCCGAGCAGTTGGCCGCGCTCGACGCCGCGGCCGCCGAGCGCGGGCCCGCCACCTGCGTGAGCTATCCCCTGCGCCGCGCGGGCGAACGCTTCCCCTTCGTCAGCGGCGCCGCGCACGGCTTCACCCTCGGCACCCCGGCCGACGACGCCGACCGGCACCGCGCCGACCTGGAGGGGGTCGCCTTCCTCGAACGGCTCGCCCTGGAGCGGATCCGCGCGCTCGGCGTCCCCGTCTCCGCTCCGCTCCACACGGCGGGTGGCGGCAGCCGCAGCCCCCTGTGGACCCGCATCCGGGCGACCACGCTCGGCATCCCGCTGCGTGTCGCGCCGCACGCGGAGACCGCCCTCGGTGCAGCGCTGCTGGCCGCCACGGGCACGCTGCACCCCTCGCTGGAGGAGGCGGCCCGCCACATGACCGCAGCCGGGCACACCGTCGACCCGGTGCCCGAGGAGCAGCCGGCCCTGGAGGAGACCTACGCCCGCTTCGTCACCGAACTGACCCGCCGGGGCTGGCTGCCCGCGGCTCCTCCCGGGTGAGACCCGCGGCTGTCCCTCCGCGGGGCCGCGACTCGGGATGCCGACGCGTGCCCGAGCGGGCGCGCCAGGGGGAGCGCCGGCAGGAGCGCCGCCCGGCGTCAGCGCAGTGGTTTCGCCATGACGTGTTCCCGCGTGCCCGAGGGCAGGGGGTCCACGGTCCGGCCGGTCCGGACGAAGCCGTTGCGCTCGTAGAGGGCGAGTGCGTGGACGTTCCCCGGGAGCACCGCGAGTGTCAGCGTGCGAGCCCCCGACCGCTGTGCCCATCCCGCCACGAGGGCGAGCAAGCGGTCGCCCAACCCCTGGCCGCGCACGGTCGAACAGACCCACAGCGACCGCACCTGGGCGATCCCCGCGCCCTGCGGCACGCCCCGCACCAGTCCGACGGGCCGCTCGTCCCGGGCCCCCACGGCGACGACGTTGAACGTGCCGGCCCTCTCCAGCCGGGACATCCACTCCTCCTCCCCGCCCCTGTACCAGTCCGCGAGCCCTCTGGTGAAGGCGTCGGGGGCGTCGGTGAGGGCCGCGAGCCGGGCCGCGCGCCACAGCGCCCGGTCAGGTGCGGTGCGGATGCGGGGTCTCGTCATGGTGGGGAGTCTGCCCCGTGGGCTGGTGGGGCAGGCCGGCGCGGTGCCCCGGCGGGAACCAGAGGGTGACGGCGAGGGCCGTCAGCGCGATGAGGGCGGCCAGCGTCCACATGGCGGTGTGCATGCCGTCGGTGAAGGCGTGCACGACCGCCTCCAGTTCGCCGGGGTCCGAGGTGCGGGTGCGGGCCTCGGCGACGGTGCTCGGCGCCTCGGGGCCCCGCAGCGGCGCGGGGAGCCGCGCGGTGAAGACGGCGGTCACCAGGGTGCCGCTGACGGCGATACCGAGGGCGCTGCCCAGTTCGCGGGCCAGGCTCTGGAGCCCGGATCCCGTGCCGGCGCGTTCGGGCGGGAGCGCGGACATCATGGCGTGCGAGAGCAGCGGGGTGGCGATGCCGCAGCCGAGCGCCGTGAGGGTGGCGCCCAGCCCGTAGACGGCGTACGGGGTGCGCGCGGACACGGTGGAGACCACGCACAGCCCCGAGGCCAGGACGAGCATGCCCCCCGCGGCCGTGGCCCGCCGCCCGGCCCACCTCTCCAGCAGGAGCCCGCAGCGCGGACCCGCCAGCAGCCCCGCGGCCATGGGCAGGAGCCGGACGCCGGCGCCCAGCGGGCTGTACCCCTTCGCGTACTGGAGATACTGGCCGTTGACGTACATCAGCCCGAACATGCCGAGGAACAGCGCGGCCATCCCCACCGCTCCGGCGCGCACGGCGGGCCGGAGGAAGAGCCGGGGGTCCAGCAGGGGGTGCGGGGAGCGGAGTTCGTGCCGCACCCACCACGACAGCAGCACGGCCGAGGCCGCCGCGGCGCTGAGGACGGGACGGCTCGTCCAGCCGGACTGCGGCCCTGCGACGATGCCGTACAGCAGAGCGAGGAAGCCGGCCGTCAGCAGCGCGGTGCTGCCGGGTGCGAGCGGCCGCGAGTGGCGGTCCGTGACGGGCGCCGCGACGGCCGCCAGCGCCAGGGCGAGCAGCGCGAGCGGCAGCAGGCACCAGAACAGGCTGCGCCAGGTGCCGTAGTGGATCGCGGCTCCGCCGCCGAGGTTGCCGAGGACGGCGGCGAGCCCGGTCATGGAGGCCCAGACGGCGACGGCGCGCTGGCGCCGGGCCTCGGGGACGCCGTCCACGAGCAGGGTCAGCGTCGTCGGCAGCACGGCGGCGGCCCCCGCTCCGCTGAGCGCGCGCCCGGCGATGAGTACCCCGACGTGCGGCGCCAGCGCGCACAGCAGCGAGCCGAGCGTGAAGACGCCCATGCCGCTCAGCAGGGTGCCCTTGCGCCCCGCGCGGTCGGCCAGTGCCCCGGCGGGGATCAGCAGGCAGGCGAAGACGACGACGTAACCGTCGACGACCCACACCACCTGCGCGGCGGACGGCCGCAGCGCGCTCGCCGAGAGCGCGGGGATGGCGAGGTTGATGGCGGAGACCATGCCGACGACGAGCGTCACGCACAGGCACATCGCGGCCGTCAGCAGCCGTGGCGCCCCCCTCCGCATCGTGGGGGCGCTCACCGCGCCCCCTCCCGACCCGGCCCGCGGCCCGGGGGAGCGGCCACCTGGGCGCGCAGCACGAGCCGGTCGCCGCGCAGGTGGATGAACTCCAGGTCGGCGGGGCGCCCGTCGGCGAGGCTGGTCAGCCGTTCGACGGTGAGCACCGCGCCGCCGCTCTCGGGCATCCGCAGGACGGCACGGGTCGCGGCGTCGGCCGTCACCGCCTGCACGGAGACCTCGGCGCCGCCCAGCGGCGTGCCCGCCACGGACTCGATGAGGTCGAAGACGTCCCGGTGCTCCAGCGCCTCCCTCTCCAGGGCCAGCAGCGGCTTCCCGATCCACGGCAGCAGGTACGTCGAGTCGAGGGACAGCGGCACCCCGTCCAGGCTGCGCAGCCGCTCCAGATGGACAGCCTCCTCCCCCTCGTCCAGCCCCAGGCGCCGGGCCACGGCACGGGGCGGCCGTACCAGCCGGGCCTCCCGCACCTGGTTGACGACGCTGCCGTGGTGGTGGAGGACCTCGGCGAGGCCCGCCAGCTCGCCGAGCGGGTGTGCGTAGGCGCGGCCCACGACGACGGTGCCCACGCCCCGGCGGCGCTCGACCAGCCCCTCGTCGCGCAGCAGTGCGAGCGCCGCGCGCACCGTGTTGCGGCTGACGGAGAACTCCGCGACGAGCGCGCGCTCGTCCGGCAGCACCCCGCCGTCGAAGCCGCCCCCGAAGCCGCCGTCGAGCACCTGGCGGCGCAGCACGTTCGCCACGCGCCGCGCACGGTCGGCCCGGGAAGAGCCGGCCTCGTCCGCTTCCGTGTCCATGGGCACCGACGCTAGGGCAGCGGTGTTGCGGCAACGTTACGCCACCCCGTCTGACCTGGGCCGACGCTCTGAGCAGCGGTTTCGTGGCGGAGTCGGCGCACTCCGCCACCCGCGCCCGCGGCCGGGCCCGCCAGGCTCAGAACGGGTGCCAGCGCACGGTGGGGTCCGCGTCGCGCAGCGAGGCCACCCGCCGCCGGAACTCCGCGAGCGCCGCCGGGTTGCCCGGTGCGTGCTGGGAGACCCAGGCGCAGCTGGCCGTCTCCCGCGCCCCGCGCAGGACGGCGCACCCCTCCCACTCGCGTACGTCCCAGCCGTAGGTCGTGCAGAACGCCTCGTACTCCGCCTCCGGCAGGCCGTAGCGGTCGTGGCTGAGCGCCATCACCACCAGGTCGTGTTCGCGCAGGTCGCCGGCGAAGGTCTCCAGGTCGACCAGGAGGGGTCCCTCGGCGGTGACGTGCACGTTGCGGGGCAGCGCGTCGCCGTGCACCGGGCCCGGCGGCAGATGCGGGACGAGCCCCGGGAGCGAGGCGATGATGTCGTCCCTGCGGGCGCGCAGAAACGCCACGTCCTCCCTGGGCACCGCGTCCCCGGCCAGGCGCAGCCACCGCTCGATCCCGCCCAGCAGCTCGCGCGGTGGCAGGGTGAAGGGCGGCTCGGGCAGCGCGTGGACGAGCCGCAGCAGACCGGCCAGATCCGCGGCGCCGGCCGGGCGCACGGCGGCGGGCAGCCGCTGCCAGTAGGTGACGGGGTGGTCACCGACGAGCCGCGCCTCAGGCTCGACCGCGCGGACCGCCGGAACCCCCTCGTCCTCCAGCCAGGTCGCCACCCGCAGCTCGTGCTCCGCGCGGGCCAGCAGTTCGGGGGTGCGGCCGATCCGTACGACGGTCTCGTCCAGCGCGAAGACGGCGTTCTCGCCGAGCGACAGCAGTTGCGCGCTGCCGCCGGGGCCGCCGGTCGCCGCCGCCAGCACCTGACGGGCCAGGTCCTCGGTGAATGTCGCGCTGCTCGCCATCGCCTGTGCTCTCCTAGCTGTCGGTCGGTTCGTCCTCAGGCTGCCAGGTGCCCGCGTCTGCGCAGGTGCCGCCCCGACTGGAATGCGGCGTATCTCTCATCTCCGGGGCGCAACCGTGGTTCCGCCCAAGTGGTCTGCATCATTGACAAGCACGGGCAAAAACGGGCAGTTGGGAGCAGGAGTTGTACAGCAAGCGGGGCAGCAGGCCGTCGGTCGTGGCGATGGCCGCCGCGGCGGGAACGGTGGCGGTGGGTCTGCTGACGGCGTTCGTCCAGGCGAGCACCCAGGACTCGGGAGCCGGCGCGCACCCGGGGTGGGACCGGAGTCTGCGGGCCGCGCGGGTTCCCCAGCAGGCCGCCGCTCCGCACGGCAAGCCGAAGGCCGCGCCGCACAGCGGTGCCCGGGCCCCGCGGAAGGTGAGCCGCGGGATAAGCCATCACACCGAGAAGGGCGGCCGTACGGTGGCGCTCACCCTGGACGACGGCCCGCACCCGGAGTGGACCCCCAAGACGCTGGATCTCCTGCGCGAATACCACGTCAAGGCGACGTTCTGCCTGATAGGTCCGAACGCCGAGCGCTATCCGAAGCTCGTGAAGCGGATCGTGGCCGAGGGGCACCGGCTGTGCGACCACTCGGTCGATCACGACACGGGGATGGACCACGAGCCGGTCGCCTACCAGGAGCGGCAGATACTCGACGCCAAGAAGATGATCGACAAGGCGTCGGGCGGTGCGCCGGTGTACTACTACCGGGCGCCGGGTGGTGCGTTCACGCCCGACAGCCGGCGGATAGCGGCGGGGCACGGCATGCGTCCGCTGGGCTGGATCGTCGATCCCGGCGACTGGCAGCGCCCGGGCGCCGACGTGATACTCCGGCACGCCGAGGAGCAGACCGGCGACGGCGCGGTGATCCTCTTCCACGACGGCGGCGGCGACCGCTCGGAGTCCTACGAGGCGCTGCGGCAGTTCCTGCCCTGGCTGAAGGGGCAGGGCTACGGCTTCGGGTTCCCGAAGGCCTGAGTCCCCCGGAGGGCTGAGCTCCCGCAGACCCCCGAAGACCGGAGCTCCCGGAGGCTTGACCGGGACCGGTCAGCCGCTAAAGTCTAGACCAATCCCCGATGTGCTCTCCGTCTCACCGAAGGAGCTGAGATGCACAAGAAGCCGTCCATCCAACGGAAGTTAGCGGCACTGGCAGGTGTCGGGCTCGCGCCCGTGCTGGTGCTCGGACTCACCGCGACCCCGGCCGGCGCGCACGGCTGGGTCACCAACCCGGCGAGCCGCCAGGACCAGTGCGCCCGCGGCGTCGTCCAGTGCGGCCAGATCAAGTGGGAACCGCAGAGCGTCGAGGGCCCCAAGGGGCTCAAGGACTGTGCGGGCGGCAACTCCCGCTTCGCCGATCTGCGCGACGACAGCAAGGGCTGGCACGTCACCGACGTGGGCAGCTCGACCACCTTCACGTGGAACGTGCCCGTCAAGCACGCCACCAGCACCTGGCAGTACTTCATCGGCAACACGAAGCTCGCCGAGTTCGACGACGGTGGAGCCATACCCCCCGACCAGGTCTCGCATCCGGTCGACTTCCAGGGCTTCACCGGCAAGCAGAAGGTCCTGGCCGTGTGGAACATCGCCGACACGGCCAACGCCTTCTACGCCTGCGTCGACGTCAACATCGGCGGCTGACGCCCGCTTCCGGCCCCCGCGCCGGAAGGACCCCCACGTCCGTCCGCTGCTCAACCCTCAGTGCGACGGGCATCCCTCGGCCACCCCCTCCCCGGGGTGGCCGAGGCCGTTGTGCGCGTGCCGGCCCTGGCGGCGCCCGAGGAAGGTGCCGTGTGGAATTCGCGGTTTGCGACTCGCCCTCGCGCGGAAGTTATGCGTGAGCAACGGGATTTCCCGACCACAGTGGTCGCACGCGTCACGATCAACTCTCTTTTCCCGTGGGCCAGTCCAGGCCCGCGATGGCGACACGCCGAATCCGGCTGTGCCGCGGGACGGCTTCTCGGAAGTTTTCCGGCTCGACTGCCTTGATTCCAGGGCGAGTTCGCGAGGGGCGCCGAATCCTATTATGGGCAGCCTTATCGGGAAACCGTTTGCTCTAATCCCGGATTGCGGCACGCTTCATTGCAAGAACGGCCCGCCGTGGCGAGCCGGGAAACCCCAACGTCCCACTCCTGCAAGGAGGTCCCGTTGCCCCTTGCCCTCCTGGCTTTGGCCATTGCGACATTCGGTGCCGGTACGGCCGAGTTCGTGATGATAGGTCTACTGCCCGAGGCCGCATCCGACATGGGAGTCAGCATCTCCGATGCGGGCGGCTACGTCTCTTTCTACTCACTCGGTGTCGTCATCGGCGCACCCCTGCTCACCGTCGCCGGTATGCGGGTCGGCCGTAAGACGATATTGCTCGCGATGACGTGTCTGTTCATTTTCGGAAACATCGCGTCAGCTCTGGCACCGAACCATGAACTCCTGTTGGCAGCACGGCTGACCGCCGGATTGCCGCACGGCGTGTTCTTCGGAATCGGTGCGGTCGTCGCCGCAGGACTCGTACGGCCCGAAAGACGGGGCCGCGCGCTGTCGGTGGTGCTCGTCGGCGTGCCGATGGCCAACATCGTCGGCTCTCCGCTGGGCACCCTGCTGGGCCAGACGGTCGGCTGGCGGTGGACGTTCATCGTCGTCGCGGGGATCGGCGTGTTCGGCCTCATCTCCCTCGCGGCCCTGATCCCCGTGCAGCGGGAGCCCGCCAGGGGCAGCGTGCGCGGTGAACTCGGCCTCTTCAAGAGACCGCAGGTCTGGCTCGCCTACGCCGTGGTGGTGTTCGGCTTCGCCGGCACCTCGTCCTTCTACACCTACATCCAGCCACTGGTGACCGAGGTCAGCGGCTACACCCCCACCGCGGCGACGGCGCTGCTCGCGCTGGCCGGGGCGGGGATGACCGTGGGGACGCTCCTGGGCGGCCGCCTCACCGACTGGCCGGTACGGACCATCTGCGGCGCGCTGCTGACGCTGTCGCTGTCACTCGCGATGATCATGGTGACGGCGCAGAACACCGTACTGGTGGCCGTGAACGTGTTCCTCACCGGTATCGCGGGCATGGCCGCCATCCCCAGCGTGCAGGCACGCATCCTCGACCACGGAAGAGACGCACCCGAACTGGGTTCGGCCAGCGTCCAGTCGGCGTTCAACATCGCCAACTCGCTGGGGGCCTCCCTCGGCGGCATGGTGATCGCCGCGGGCTTCGGCCTGACCTCGCCCAGCTGGCTGGGCGCGCTGCTGGCGCTGACCGGTGCCTGTTTCGGACTGCTGTCCGGCTGGCTCGACCGCAGCACCCGCTCGTGGGAGGTACCGGCCTCCACACCCTCCTTCAAGAGCGTCAAGTCGGAAGCGTTATGCAACCGAGCAGGTGCAGAACCCCGTGGCGCGGGACGGTCCGTCCGTTCCGCGCCACGGCGCTGTCCGCAGCCACCGCGGCCACGGCCGTACCGGAGCTCACGGGTTGCACGGCTTCACGGACCTCATGGGCCTCACGTCCTTCACGGCCTTCACGGCGAGGCGGGCGCGGGGCCCTCCGCGTGGGTCCACCGCAGCACCGCGCCCATCCCGCCGACCGGCAGGTCGTCCTCCTCCGCCGCCACCAGCACCTCCGCGTCCGTCGCCGCCGCGCTCCGCAGCAGCGCGTCGTCGGCGCGGGCCGGCACCGGCTCGGTGGCGCCCAGGTACTGCAACTCGGAGCGGCGCACCGCGACCTGGTCGCAGCTGTCACCGACCCACACCTCCCGCTCCCGGTCGAAGCCGCCGGGCCGCACCACCAAGGTGCCCACCCGGTGCTCCCGCGCCGCCTCGACGAGCGAGGGAACACCCTCGGCGACCGCGGCCTCCGCGGAGCCCGCGGGGCCCGGCGAACCCGGTGTGTGGGCAGCGCGCAGCCGGGAGAGGGCGTCGTCGGTGTGCCGCTGGACGAACTCCTGGCGGGCCCGTTCGGTCTCCCGGTCGAGCAACTCGGTCGCAGACCCCGCCGCGCGGCCGCCGTGTGAGGTCTCCACCGCGATGCCCCGCAGGTGCTCGGGCAGCTTCTCGTGGACGGCGCGCCGCTCCCGCGGGTCACCGCTGAGTACCAGCACGTCGGCACCCGACTCCTGGAAGCGGGAGGCGATGGCGTCGGCGATCACGCCCGCGTTGCTCTCCCAGGTGTTCTCCACCTTCAGCTGGAAGTGCCTCTCCGACGGCTCACCCGTGGTGGTGCGGTGCACCGGCCAGTCCTCCCCGCGCGCCTGCCCGGCCTCCCGGGTGCCCCGCGCGTCGGCCAGCTCGAAGTCGGCGCCCGTACGGTCGATCCGCGCCGTCAGGCACAGCGGGTTCTCACCGGTCAGCTCCGGCAGCGGTGCCAGGTGGGGCAGTGCGGACCAGCACACCTGGGTGCGGTCGGGCGCCCGTGTCAGCGGCAGGTCCAGCACGACCTCGCCGTCCGCCGCGAACACCACGCTGCCCTGCGGCTGGGTGCGGGGCGACAGTGTCTCCAGGTACTCCGTGACGGCGTCCACGGTGGCCGCCCCGGCCCCCTGCCGCGCCAGCTCGTCACCCGCCGCGCGGGCCGTCAGGCGGCGCTCGTCCCCGGCGGTCTCGGTGGCCCGTGCCGTGCCCACGTAGGCGGTGGCCCACGGTCCCTTCCTCTCGAGGAGGGGGGCGAGGGAATCGAGGCGCATGGTTCCTCCCTGCGTCGTCGAGGGGGCGATGTGCACATGTGTGTCGAGCGCGTGGCCGCCCCGGGGCGCCGGTGCCTCCGTCGGCCCTGGCGCGCCCGTCTCGCGGCCACCGGAACGTCCGATCGCCCGTACGGCCGGTGCGCCCGCGCGCGTCCCGGGCGCCCCGTGGGCTCCACGGCCACCCGCGGTTCCTGCGGGTACCCCTCGCCTCGGGCCCCGACACGATTTCCGTCTCGCACCCCGACATGGTCCCCGTCTCGCACCCCGACATGGTCCCCGTCCCGGGCACCGGCACGACCCCGCGCCGGCCGTGCCGGCGATCCGGGCCGCCCCACCGCTGTGCGTCGGGGCGGGTACATGCCAATATCCGGGGATGGCGTCACTGAGCGAACTCCTGCCCACCGAGGCGATCCGGCTGGACGCGCCCGCGGCCGACTGGCGCGCCGCCCTCCGCACGGCCGGTGACCTGCTGGTCGCTACGGGCAGCGGCACCGACGCCTACACCGACGAGATGATCGGCAACGTCGAGGAACACGGCCCCTACATCGTCCTCGCCCCCGGCCTCGCCTTCGCGCACGCCCGGCCTTCCCCCGCGGTACGCCGTACCGGCATGGCGTGGGTACGGCTGGCCGAGCCCGTGCGCTTTGGGCACGAGTCCAACGACCCCGTCACCCTCGTCGTCGCGCTCGCCGCCGAGGACTCCGGGGCCCACACGGCGGCCATGGCGGCCCTCGCCCGGCTGCTGGGCGACCCGGCCACCGAAGCCGCGCTGCGGGCGGCGCCAGGACCCGAGGCGCTGCGCCGGGTGCTCGAAGGCGAGGAGCCGGACGAGCACGGCGCCCGCGAGGCGCCTTCCGCCCGGCCGCACGCCCAGACGGTGCACAAGATCCTCACCGTGTGCGGCAACGGCCTCGGCACCAGCCTCTTCCTCAAGAACACCCTGGAGCGGGTCGTGGAGCGCTGGGGCTGGACGCGGCACCTCACCGTCGAGGCCACCGACACGATCTCCGCCAAGGGCAAGGCGTCGGAGGCGGTGGCCGTCCTCACCTCGCGGGAGATCGCCCAGGCCCTCGGGGACATCGGCGTCCCCGTGCGGGTCGTGGCGGACTTCACCAGCGGCAAGCAGGTCGACGCGGCGCTCCGCGACCTCTACGACGTCTGAGAGCCGAGGGCGGGCGCCCCGGCCGGCGCCCGCCCTCGGCACTCCCCACCGCACCACCCACGGCACGAGGCGGAAGGCTCCATGGACTGGCTGGTCACGATCGCGACGTTCCTCGTCAACGAGGTGCTGAGCGTCCCCGCGTTCCTCATCGGTCTCATCACCGCGGCCGGACTCCTCGCACTGCGGAAGCCCGCGGGGCAGACCGCCGGCGGTGCGATCAAGGCGACGCTGGGCTTCCTGCTCATCAACGCGGGCGCCGGGCTCGTCGTCAGCTCGCTCGCCCCGCTGGGCGAGATGATCCAGGGCGCCACCGGAGCGCACGGGGTGATCCCCACCAACGAGGCCATCGTCGGTATCGCGCAGGAGCGGTTCGGCGCCCGTGTCGCCTGGCTGATGATCGCCGGTTTCGGGCTCGGGCTGCTGCTGGCCCGCTTCACCCCGCTGCGCTACGTCTTCCTGACGGGCCACCACATGCTGTTCATGGCGACCCTGCTGACCGTGGTGCTGGCGACCGCCGGGCTGGAGGCGTGGGCCGTCGTCGTGGTCGGCGGCGTGCTGCTGGGCATCCTCCTGGTGTCGGTGCCCGCCTTCGCCCACCCGTGGACCAAGCGCATCACCGGCAACAACAGCGTCGCCCTGGGCCATTTCGGCACGGCCGGCTATGTGACGGCGGGCGCCGTCGGGCAGCTCGTCGGCAGGCGCAGCCGCAGCACCGAGGACATGAAGCTGCCCGAGGGGCTGCGCTTCCTGCGTGACTCGATGGTCGCCACGGCGCTGTCCATGCTGCTCATCTACGTGACGATGGCGGTGGTGTACGTCGTCGAGGCGGGGCGGCACACCGCCTTCCAGGCGTTCGCCACCGGTGGCGGCGCGCCCGCCGAAGACCTCGGCGACTACCTGATGCGGTCCGTCATGCAAGGCCTGCAGTTCGGCATCTCCGTCGCGGTCATCCTCTTCGGCGTCCGCACGATCCTCGGCGAACTCGTCCCCGCCTTCCAGGGCATCGCGCAGAAGGTGGTGCCGGGCGCCGTGCCCGCGCTGGACGCGCCGATCGTCTTCCCGTACGCGCCCAACGCGGTGCTTGTCGGATTCCTGGCCAGCTTCACCGGCGGACTGTGCACCCTGGCGCTGCTGGCCTGGCTGCTGGGGCCGGCCTTCGGGCTGGCCCTCGTGCTGCCGGGGCTGGTGCCGCACTTCTTCACCGGCGGCGCCGCCGGCGTCTTCGGCAACGCGACCGGCGGCCGGCGGGGCGCGGTACTGGGCGCGTTCTGCAACGGGGTGCTGATCACCCTGCTGCCCGCCGTCCTGATGAAGGTCCTGGGAGCCTTCGGGGACGAGAACACGACGTTCGGAGACGCCGACTTCGGCTGGTTCGGCTCCCTCGTCGGCTTCGCCGCCAAGGCGGGCGGTGCGGGCGGCATCGCCCTGATGCTCGTCGTCGGCGGCGCCGTCCTGGCGGGTGCCGTCGTGGTACAGAAGCGCGTCGTCGACACCGGCTGGGACCCGGGCGCGCACCGGGACGCGGCACCGCCCGAGGCGGCCGTCCCGGGTGCTGCGCCCTCCGGCGCGTCCGGCGGTGCCGCCCTGGGCGCGGTGGAGCCCGGCGCGGGAATCGGCGTTCCGGCGCAGGGCTCGGGCACGACCGCCGGGCCCGACGAGGCGGGACCGCGCCGCTATCCCAGGATCGCGCCACCCCTCGGGGCTCCGGCCCCGCCCCCGCCACCCGAGGAGTGAACGGGCCCCGCACCGGGGCGAACCGTGCTCCCGCGACCGGCCGCCTTCCGCCCCGTTGTCAGTCCCCGCTGATAGAACTCGGCACAAGGACACCATCCAGGGAGGGACCGACATGAGCGCACGTACCGTCACTTCGGCCGACGGCACCACTCTCGTCCACGAACGGTTCGGGGACGGACCGCCGGTCGTGCTGGTCGGCGGGGCGATGAGCGCGCGTGGGGCGGGCGAGCCGCTGGCCCGGCAGCTGGCCGGCCTCGGCATGTCCGGCGTGCTCTACGACCGCAGAGGCAGAGGCGACAGCGGGGACACCACTCCCTACGCGCCCGAGCGGGAGGCGGAGGACCTGGCGGCGGTCGTCGGGGCGCTCGCCGCTCAGGAGGGCGGGGGAGCGGTGTACGCGTTCGGGATGTCGTCGGGCGGCATCGTCGCGCTGAACGCCGCGGCCCGTGCGGACCGGGCGTTCGAGCGGCTGGTCCTGTTCGAGCCGCCGTTCACGGGAGCCGCCGGGCAACCGCAGGCCACCTCGCACGCGCCACGGCTGACCGAGCTCGTCAGCGAGGGCCGCCGCGGGGAGGCGGTCGCGTACTTCATGGCTCAGATCGTGGGTCTGCCGCCGCAGGCCGTCGAGGCCGCGCGGCAGTCGCCCGCGTGGGGCGAGATGCAAAAGCTCGCCCACACACTCGTCTACGACACGACGCTGCTGGGAGACGCGGACCTGCCGGCCGACACGCTGGCCGCGGCGGACCTGCCCACGCTGGTGCTCAGCAGCGACGCGAGCACGCCCGTACTGAGGGAAGCGGCCCGCCTCACGGCGGAAGCGCTGCCGCACGGCGGCCATCGCGCGCTGGCCGGCGCGTTCCACCACGTACCCCCGGAGCAACTCGCGCCGGTCGTACGGGACTTCCTGCTCGCCTGACGCGCGCGTCGCGGGGCGCGCCCGGCGGACGCGGAACCGCGCGCCCCGGGTGGCGCCCCTTCGTCCTACACTTTCCGATCATGCCAATCGACGCCGGGAACCCCGCCCCCTCGCAGCCCCCGCTCTTCGACACCATGGCGACCATGCGCGCCATGCGGCGACTCAAGCCCGACCCCGTGCCGGACGCCTTGCTGGAGCAGCTCATACAGGCAGCCGTGTGGGGCCCCAGCGGGGGCAACATGCAGCGCTACGAGTACGTCCTGGTCACCGACCGCGCCGTCATGGAACGGCTGGCGCCCCTGTGGAAGCGCTGCGTGGACGCCTACCTGGCCACCACGGGCAAGCACGGCCCCGAGGGCATGGACGAGGCCGCCTACGGGCGGATGGTCGCCGCCATCGAGTACCAGCGCGACCACTTCGCGCAGACCCCGGCGCTCGTCATCCCCTGCTACCGCATGCCCGCCCAGGCGCCGGACGAGGAAGGGCTGCGCCGCTCCGCCGAGGCGCTCGGCGAGAGCGCCAGTGGGGAACTCGCCCGTATCCAGGAGCGCTTCGCGGCGCTCGCGGAGGGCTCGTGCGTCTACCCCGGGGTGCAGAACCTGCTGCTGGCGGCGCGCGGGCTGGGGCTCGCCGCCAACATCACCATCTGGCACCTGATGCTGGAGGCGGAGTGGAAGCAGGCGCTGTCCATCCCCGAGGAAATGCACACCTTCGCCGCGATCCCCGTGGGCTGGCCCCGGGGCACCTTCGGACCGGTGCGCCGGCGCCCCGTCGCCGAGGTGCTCCACCGCGACGGCTGGTGAGCGGTGGCGGGGCCCCGCGGTGAGTGACGCACCGGCGCTGCCGCGCGCCGCGCTGGCGTGGGCGGCCGGCGCCGTGGGCCCGCGGGCCCGGGTACGCCAGGTGCGGCGGCTGGCCGGCGGCACCCACGCGGCGACGCACCTGCTGCGCACCGAGGCGCCGCGGGCCGAGGTGGTGCTGCGCCGCTTCCCGCCCCAGGACCCCGCCCCCGCCCGGGAGGCGGCGGTGCTGCGCGCCCTCGACGGGCTCGACGCCCGTGCACCGCGGCTGCTGGCCGTCGACCCCGAGGGGCGCCGGTGTGGCGCACCGGCCGTGCTGACCACGCGGGTCCCGGGTCGTGCCGACATCCGGCCCGCTGACCCCGAGGCCGCCGCGCGCGGTCTGGGCGCCGCGCTCGCCCTCGTCCACGCGGTGCCCCGCGCCAGGCTGTCCGGGCTCCGCGACTGCCTGGCGGCGGCCCGCTCCTCCGCACAGCGCGCGGGGGAGGGTGCTCCGCGTCGGTACTCGGTGCGGACAGCACCCTGGTGATGGGATGCCGTCAACGCGGGGGAACCCGCAGCCCGATTCTGAGGAGGAACCGGTATGAGCAGCCCTGCCACCGGCGAAGGCGCCGGGAACACGGAATACGGCCGCAAGGCGTTCAAGCGGTCCAAGAGCCACTTCGCCGACCGCATCACCGCCGACGGCCGTGACGGCTGGCCCGTGGAGCCGGGCCGCTACCGGCTGGTCGTCAGCCGCGCCTGCCCGTGGGCCAGCCGCGTCCTGGTCTCACGGCGGCTGCTGGGCCTGGAGGACGCGCTCTCGCTCGGCGTCACCGACCCCGTCCAGGACGACCGCAGCTGGCGCTTCACGCTCGACGCCGACGACCGCGACCCGGTGCTGGGCATCCGCTTCCTTCACGAGGCGTACGACAAGCGGGAGACGGACTATCCGGGCGGGGTGAGCGTTCCGGCCATCGTGGACGTGCCCAGCGGCAAGCTGGTCACCAACGACTACCAGCAGATCACCCTGGACCTGGCCACCGAGTGGCGGGACCTGCACAGGCCGGGCGCGCCCGACCTGTACCCCGAGGCGCTGCGCGACGAGATCGACGAGGTGGCCGAGGGGATCTACCGCGACGTCAACAACGGGGTCTACCGTGCGGGGTTCGCCACCTCGCAGGAGGAGTACGAGGCCGCCTACAGGGACGTCTTCCGCCGTCTCGACCAGGTGTCCGAGCGGCTGCGTGACCAGCGCTACCTGGTGGGCGACACCCTCACCGAGGCGGACATCCGGCTGTTCACCACGCTGGTGCGGTTCGACGCCGTCTACCACGGGCACTTCAAGTGCAACCGCAACAAGCTGGAGCAGGACCCGGTGCTGTGGGGCTACGTGCGCGACCTGTACCAGACACCCGGCTTCGGTGACACGGTCGACTTCGACCACATCAAGCGGCACTACTACGTCGTCCACACGGGCATCAACCCGACCTCCATCGTGCCCGTGGGCCCCGACCTGTCGGGCTGGCTGACCCCCCACCACCGCGAACAGCTCGGCGGGCGCCCCTTCGGCGACGGCACCCCGCCCGGCCCCGTGCCCGCCGGAGAGGAGATCCCGGCCGGCCACCGGCCCTGAGCGGCCGGTCGCGCGCTGGCCCCGGCCGGCCACGCGCTGCCGCGGGCCGGCCACCGCTCTGGCCGGCCCGGGCGCCGTCACCGCCCCAGCGGGAAGTCGAGCCAGGGCAGCCAGCGGCCCTCTTCGTGGACGACCAGGTCGACGGAGTCCACCTGTGCCGTCACCGGGAGACGCGCGCGCAGGTGGGCTTCGGCGCGCCTGTGCACGTCCTCGCCGCCGCTGTTGGCCACCGTCAGATGCGGTGCGAGCTCGCCGAAGAGTCCGCCGTACGGAGGGTGGGAGGGCCAGCGCCGGGCCACCTCGGCGGTCAGGGCGCGCAGGGGAGCGGCGGGTTCGGGCACCAGGTACAGGACGCCGGGGAAGCGGGCGCAGTCCGCGAAGGTGAGCGTGAAAGCGGGCCGCGCCGCGAACAGGCCGCGCAGTGCCGCACGTTCCGCGGCTGTGATCAGGTCGCGGTGCAGGAAGGGGAAGAGCACGGTCACGTGGGCGACGCCCCCGTGCCGTGCCGCCGTGTCGTAGCGTGCCCGCCAGCCGCGCACCACCGCGTCCACCTCGGGTACGGCCACGCTCAGCGCCGTCGTACCCGAGGCGACCGGCCAGCCCTCCTCCGCGCCGCCGTCCGCGGGCCCGGCCGCCGATCGCGTCGCCGGGGCGTTCCGCCCGACCTCAGTACCGTCCACGGACGGCACGCTAGCGGGCGCCACGCACCGGCCGGGCGGCGGGTGTCCGGCGCCCGGAACGCCCCCGCGCGGCACCGCGGTTGACGCGCCCGTGGCCCGCCGGAAGAGTCGCGGGCGTGGAGATCGAAGAGCTGACGGACGCTGAGCGGCGGATCGAAGAGGCGTTCCCCCGCGGGGCAACGGTTGATCTGACCGGCGCCGACGACCGGACCGTACGTGCCCGGGTGCTGCGCTCACTGCTGCTGCGGGCACCGTCGGAGGACGGCGAGATACCCGCGTTGCGGCTGCGGGGTGCGCGGGTCACCGGAGCACTCGACCTGCACTCGGCCGTGGTCTCGTGCCCCGTCTCGCTCACGGACTGCTCCTTCGAGGAGCCCGTCATCTTCTACGGCGCCGAGTGCCGGGGGCTGTCCCTGGCGAGGATCTGCGCGCCGCCCACCTGACCTGCTACGGGCAGGCACGTCTCGACGGCCTGACCGTCACCGGCCACATCGGCTTCGACGACGCGCGCTTCCTGCATCCGGCGGGCACCGCGCTCCAGGCGGAGACCGTCACGGTCGGCACCGACCTGCACGCCATGCGCCTCCACGCCGAGGGGCGGGTCAACCTGCGCGGCTCCACCGTCC
This sequence comes from Streptomyces diacarni, assembly GCF_003323715.1. Lineage (GTDB taxonomy): Bacteria > Actinomycetota > Actinomycetes > Streptomycetales > Streptomycetaceae > Streptomyces > Streptomyces diacarni. The sequence continues at coordinate 313,832 of NZ_QOIN01000043.1, read as the reverse complement.
CCGGACAGCTCAACCTCGCCTATGCCCGCCTCTCCAACCCCGGCGGTGTCGCGCTGCGGGCCAGCAGCTGCACGGCGGGGGAGCTGTGGCTGCGCGAGGCCCGGCGCATCGAGGGCACCGTCAACCTGCGCCGAACCAGATGCGACCTGCTGCACGTCAGCCCCGAGGTCTGGCCGGCCTCCGTCCGTCTGGACGGCCTCACCTACACCACCCTGGCCCCCACCCTCCCCGCCGCGCGGCGCCTGGAGACGCTCACCCGGGACGGGGACGGGTTCGTGCCCTTCGCGTACGAGCAGCTGACCGCGGCCTACCGGCACATCGGCGACGACGCGGCGGCGCGCTCGGTGCAGCTGGCCAAGCAGCGCAGACACCGCACGACCCTGCCGCTGTACGCGCGGCTGTGGGGCCACCTGCAGGACGCGACGGTCGGCTACGGCTTCCGGCCCATGCGGGCCGCCGGATGGCTGGCCGGGCTGCTGCTGGTGGGGACGCTCGCCTACGGGCTGCACCCGCCGCGCCCCCTCAAGGCGGACGAGGCCCCCGGGTTCAACGCCCTGGCCTACGCCCTCGATCTGCTGCTGCCGATCGTCGACTTCGGGCAGGAGAAGGCGTACGCCCCGCAGGGCGGCTACCAGTGGCTGGCGTATCTGCTGATCGTCGCGGGCTGGGTGCTGGCCACCACCTTCGTGGCGGGCGTGAACCGCACGGTGAGCAGGAACTGAGCGTGGACGGTGCGCTCAGGAGGCGCGCCAGACCGTGGTGGCGTTGCAGAACTCGCGGATGCCGTGGCCCGCGAGTTCGCGCCCGTATCCGGAGCGCTTGACGCCGCCGAAGGGGAGCGCGGGGTGGGAGGCGGTCATGCCGTTGAAGTAGATGCCGCCCGCCTCGACGTCCCGCACGAAGCGTTCGGTCTCGGCCTCGTCCCGCGTCCAGACGTTCGAACTGAGGCCGAACGAGGTGTCGTTGGCGACCCCGATCGCCTCGTCGACGTCGCGCACGCGGTAGAGCGTGGCGACAGGGCCGAACGTCTCCTCGCGGTGGACGCGCATCCGGTCGGTGATGCCGGTCAGCACGGTCGGCTCATAGTAGAAGCCGCGCTCCAGACCCTCCGGGCGACGGCCCCCGCACAGGGCCTGCGCGCCCTGGGCGAGCGCGTCGGTGACCAGCTCTTCCAGGTCGTCGCGGCCCTGCGCGCTGGAGAGCGGGCCGACGTCCGTGCCGGTTTCCATGGGGTCGCCGACGGTGAGGTCGCGCATGCCCGCGGTGAACCGTTCGGCGAACGCGTCGTAGACGTCCGTGTGGACGATGAAGCGCTTGGCCGCGATGCACGACTGGCCGGCGTTTTGCACGCGCGCGGTCACCGCCGTGCGGGCCGCGGCGTCGAGGTCTGCCGAGGGCATCACCACGTAGGGGTCGCTGCCGCCGAGTTCCAGGACGGTCTTCTTGATCTCGTCCCCGGCGATCGAGGCCACCGAGCGGCCCGCTCCCTCGCTCCCGGTCAGGGTCGCGGCGGCCACCCTGCGGTCCCGCAGCACCGACTCGATCGCGCCGGAGGGCACCAGCAGCGTCTGGAAGCAGCCGGGCGCGAAGCCGGCCCGGTGGAAGAGGTCGCCCAGGTAGAGCGCGGTCTGCGGCACGTTCGAGGCGTGCTTGAGCAGCCCGACGTTGCCCGCCATGAGCGCGGGCGCGGCGAACCTGATGACCTGCCACAGCGGGAAGTTCCACGGCATGACGGCGAGCACGGGGCCCAGCGGCCGGTAGCAGACCTTGGCCCGTACGGCGCCCGCGTCCTGGACGTCGTCCGCTGCCGGGTACTCGTCGGCCAGCAGCGCCTCGGCGTGCGCGGCGTACCAGCGCATCGCCTTCACGCACTTGGCGGCCTCCGCCTCGGCGGCGGCCAGTGGCTTGCCCATCTCGGTGGTGATGACGCGTGCGACACCGCTCGCCTCCCGCTCCAGCAGGTCCGCCGCCGCGTTCAGCAGCCGGGCACGCTCCTCGAACGTGGTGGTGCGGTAGGTGCGGAAGGCCGCGTCGGCCTCCGCGAGGCGCCGTTCGATCTCCTCGTCGGACAGCGGGTCGAACGTCTTGAGGGTTTCGCCGTCAGCGGGGTTCACCGTGGCGATCGGCATGGGTGCGGCCTCTCAGCGGTCCGGACCGGCGCCAGGCCGGCCCTGGTTGCTTCCGGTGTGGTCAGCGGGTGTTCCCGGTGTCAGCCCTCGGTGGCGGGCGGCACGTCGTCGGGGTCGTAGTCGTCCACCCCGGCCTCGACGCGCTCCTCCTCGGTGCGCCGGGCCAGTTCGTCGTCGTCGGGCTTGTCCGGCATGCCGCCGTGGATGCGGCGCTCCTCGGGCCCGCGGATCTGGTCCGGCTCGTTGCCCGCCTGGTCGGGTTGGCGCTTGGACATCTCCAGCTCCTCACCTCGAATAGGTACTGTTCGTGCCTTTTGTTCTCGTTTCTCCTGTCCAGGGAACACCCATCTGCCGCAGCACACCAAGCGGAGCGGGCGTCCGCGGGGGCTGCCACTCCGTCCGCGGGTGCTGCCGCTCCTCAGGTGTTGGACGAGGAGGTGCTGATCTCGCTCAGTGTCGAGTCCGTGTCGTGTTCGACCGCCAGGTCACCCAGCGCCACCACGCCCACGGCCTCGCCGTTCTCGACGACCGGCAGCCGCCGCAGCGCGTGCTCGCGCATCAGCCCGACCGCCCTGCCGACCTCGTCGTCCGGCCCGACGCTGACCAGCTGCGGGCTGCACGCCTCCCGGACCGTCGTCCGGTCGGGATCGAGCCCCTCGGCCAGCACGCGGATCGCCAGATCACGGTCGGTGACCAGCCCGCGCAGCTCGTCGCGCTCGGTCACCAGTACCGCGCCGATGTCCTCGTCCCGCATACGCTGCGCGACCTCGCCGACGCCGGTGAGCGTGCCCACGGCGACCGGCGCCGCGGTCATGACGTCGTGCACCTGCTGGACCATGGTCCGCCTCCTTGCTCGCGGGCGGCGGCTCCGGAGCGCCGCCGCGGAACCGGCGGGTACCCGGGCGTCGCCCCGCTCACGCCGTCCGGCGAGGAGAGCGCCCCTGCCGACGTCGTGCCGCGGGTCAGGCGTGTTCCGCGCGAGCCAGGCGCCGGGTACCAGGACCTCTCGTTTGGATCTTGCTGGGCTCGCGGGCCCCGGCACGCACTCTCGCGGCGTTGTCGTCAGTCGCCGCTGCTCCGCAGGGACTCCCTCCTCCGCCTTGCGAGAGCACGCACCGGAACCCGCTCCCTGATCCAGCCAGATCCAAACGAAAGGCCCTAGGGTCACGACCATGACGCAGGAGGCTCCTTCTCAGCGACGTGGCGGCAGCGGGGACGGCACGCAGCCGTGGCCGCTGCGCGACTACGCGTTCCTCGGTGACGGCGAGCGCGGCGCTCTCGTCAGCCCGCGTGGCGAGCTCGTATGGATGTGCGCGCCGTGCTGGGACAGCGACGCGGTCTTCTCCCGGCTCATCGGCGGAGCGGGGCAGTACGCCCTGCTTCCCGACGACGACTGGCAGGTGTCGGGCGGCTTCTACGAGAGCGGCACCCTCATCCGCGTCAGCCGCTGGGTGACCGCGGACGCCGTGCTCCTCACCAGAGACGCCCTGGCGCTGCCCGCGACGCCTGAGCGGCTCGTGGTCCTGCGCCCCGGAGGCCAGGCCGGGGGCGGACGGGGCGCTGTACGGCGGGTTCGTCCTGCGGGAGGGCGAGCGGCGCGATCTCGTCCTGGAGATCGCCACCGAGCGGGCCTCCGGCGTCGGCGGCCTGGAGCCCCACGGGCTGTGGAAGGAGACCGAGCGCCGCTGGCGGCAGTCCGTGCCCGACTGCTCGGACCTGCTGGCCCCGCGGGACGCACGGCAGGCGTACGCGGTGCTGACGGGCCTGACCAGCGGGGCCGGCGGCATGGTGGCGGCCGCCACCACATCACTGCCGGAGCACGCGGGCGAGGGCCGCAACTACGACTACCGGTACGCCTGGCTGCGCGACCAGAGCTACGCGGGGATCGCGGTGGCCACGCACGGACCGCACCCGCTGCTGGACAGCGCGGTCGACTTCGTCACCGCGCGTGTCCTGGCGGACGGCGACTCGCTGCGGCCCGCCTACACCGTCACGGGCGAGCGCGTCCCCGACGAGCGCAGTCTGGGGCTGAGCGGCTATCCGGGCGGCAGCGACCGGGTCGGCAACAAGGCGGGCAGCCAGTTCCAGCTCGACACCTTCGGCGAGGTCCTCCAGCTGTACGCCGCCGCCGCGCGCCACGGCCATCTGGACAACCCGGACGTGCGCCGCGCGGTCGACGTCGCCGTCACGGCCGTCGAACGCAACTGGCAGACCCCCGAGGCGGGGCTGTGGGAGCTGGAGAAGCGCTGGTGGACGCACTCCCGGCTCAGCGTGGTGGCCGGTCTGCGGGCTCTTTCGGCGCAGCTGCCCGAGCGGGAGGCGCGGCGCCACCAGCGGCTCGCCGAGACGGTGCTGGAGGGGACCCGAGCCCGCTGTCTGCGCAGCGACGGGGTGTGGGCCCGCGCCGCAGACGACCCGAACATGGACGCCGGTGTCCTGCTGCCGCTGGCCCGTGGCTGCCTGCCCGAGGAGGACCCGACGACGGCCCGCACCGTGGCCGCCGTGCAGGCGGAGCTCGCCGAGGACGGCTACGTCTACCGCTTCCGGCACGACCACCGCCCGCTCGCCGCTGCTGAGGGCGCCTTCCTGCTGTGCGGCTTCATGATGTCCCTGGCCGTCGACCACCTCGGTGACCGTCCCGCCGCCTACCGCTGGTTCGAACGCAACAGGGGCGCGTACGGGCCGCCGACCCTGTACGCGGAGGAGTTCGACGTCGAGCAGCGCCAGCTGCGCGGCAACCTACCGCAGGGGTTCGTACACGCTCTGCTACTGGAGAACGCGGTGCGGCTGGCCGAGGAGTGACCGCGCCGCGGGAGCGCGACCCCGCCGAGGGAAACGGGAACGCGACCCCGCCGTGGAAAGTGGTTTTCGCCACCCGAGAGCGGAGCGCGTGGTACCGGCACGTACCCTCGTGAGCCGCACGGCCTTTCGGGACCGGGTCGGGCGTGGCGAGTGACGAGGAGAGATGCCCGTGGATGCCAGCAGCCGTATCGAAGCGGTGTACGCAGACGTTCTGCGCCGGAACCCCGGTGAGTCCGAGTTCCACCAGGCCGTGCACGAAGTGCTGCACAGCCTTGAGCCGGTGCTGCGCAAGCGGCCCGAGTACGCCGAGGCGAAGCTGGTGGAGCGGCTGGTCGAGCCCGAGCGGCAGGTCCTCTTCCGGGTGCCGTGGACCGACGACGCGGGAGAGGTCCACGTCAACCGCGGCTTCCGGGTGCAGTTCAGCAGCGCGCTGGGGCCCTACAAGGGCGGACTGCGGTTCGTGCCGGACCTGGGACTGGGAACCGTGAAGTTCCTCGCTTTCGAGCAGATCTTCAAGAACGCCCTCACCGGCCTCGGGATCGGGGCGGGCAAGGGCGGCGCGGACTTCGACCCGAAGGGCCGCAGCGACGCGGAGGTCATGCGCTTCTGCCAGTCGTTCATGACGGAGCTGTACCGCCACCTGGGTGACCACACCGACGTGCCCGCGGGCGACATCAACGTCGGCGGCCGGGAGATCGGCTACCTGTTCGGCCAGTACAAGCGGCTGACCAACCGCTTCGAGGCGGGCGTCCTCACCGGCAAGGGCACCGGCTGGGGCGGCTCGCACGCCCGCACGGAGGCGACCGGCTACGGCACCGTGCACTTCGTCCGCGAGATGCTCGCCAGCCGCGGCGAGGACATGGCGGGCCGCCGCGTCGTCCTCTCCGGCTCCGGCAACGTGTCGCTGTTCGCCATAGAGAAGGCCCAGGAGCTCGGAGCGCAGGTCATCGCCTGCTCCGACTCCTCCGGCTACCTGGTGGACGACGCCGGACTCGACCTGGACCTGATCAAGGAGATCAAGCTGGAGCGCCGCGGCCGCCTCGACACCTACGCCGAGGCCCGCACAGGCGCCCGCTTCAGCACCCAGGGTTCGGTCTACGACGTGGCCTGCGACATCGCCCTGCCGTGCGCGACGCAGAACGAGCTGACCGAGCAGCACGCGGTGGTCCTGGTCAAGAACGGCGTCAAGGCCGTCGCCGAGGGCGCCAACATGCCCTGCACCCCCTACGCCGTCGAGGTACTGCGCGAGGCGGGCGTCCTCTACGGGCCCGGCAAGGCCGCCAACGCGGGCGGGGTGGCGACCTCGGCCCTGGAGATGCAGCAGAACGCCGCCCGTGACTCCTGGCCCTTCGAGCAGGCCGAGGAGCGACTGGCCGCCGTGATGCGCGACATCCACACCCAGTGCGTCGCCGCCGCCGAGGAGTTCGGTACGCCCGACGACTACGTACTGGGCGCCAACGCCGCCGGGTTCCTCCGCGTCGCCGACGCGATGCGCGACCAGGGCGTGGTCTGAGCGGCCCGAGCCCACGAGGCACACGGCCGCGCTCACGGCCCGACCCATGCGGTGCGCTGCCGCCTGGGGCCCGGCGGATCCCCTCCGGGGCGTCCCGCCTCAGGGGACGCGGTGGCGGGCGATGTGGTGTGCCGGGAAGCCGGCCGGGTCGCGGGCGCGCTCGGCCAGCATCCTTTCGGCGAAGGTGACGCCCTCGTCCAGCACGTCGTCGAGCGGGTCCAGGAACGCCAGGGCCTCGGGGCGCTCCGCACCGGTGGCGACCCGGGCCCGCAGGCCCTCCCGGCTCAACCGCAGAAGCTCGGCGGCGACCTCGCGCACCGGGCGCCCCGCGAGCCGCGCGCCCAGGCCCCGGCGGGCGATCTCCTCCAGGGCGGTTCGGTGCTCCCGGGGGCTGATGCCGCTCAGCATCCGGAGGGCGGCGGCCCGTGCGGGCGGGTGGTAGCCGAGCCCGGTGAAGAAGGCGGGCGCGGCGAACAGCGCCCGGTAGGGCGGGCCGTCCACGGCGCGCAGCTCCAGCGTCTCGCGTACCCGCACGTCGGAGAAGACCTGGGAGAGGTGGGAGCGCCAGTCGGCGAGCCCCGGCAGTCCACCGTCGGGGAAGCCGGTCGTCAGCAGGGTGCTGAAGTCGGCGGCGGGCGCGGCGCACCGGCCGCCGTCCGGCGCCGCCCGGTGGATCATGGGGAGCGTCAGCGCCCAGTCGATGACCTTCTCGACGTCCACGTCCTGCCGCAGCATCGCCGGGATGACGCCGGTACGGGCCGGATCCGTGCGGCGGAGGCTGTCCATGCGCCGGGACAGCAGCCCGCACGGCCGCCCGTCCTCCAAAGGCGCGTTGAGGAACAGCGCGGCGGCCGGCGTGGAGACGGCGGCCAGCGTACGCAGTTTGTCGGCCAGGTCGTCTTGCGAGGTGAAGTCGAGGGAGACCTGCGTGGACAGCGCCAGCGACATCACCCACGGCCCGCCTGACCCCGCGGGGCCGAGGCTCTCGAAGTGGCGCCGCATCACGGGCGTGCGCGAGTGGGGCGTCCAGGCGACCTGGTCCGGCGCCGTGAACGGGTACTGCCCTCCCGGCACCAGCGCGAAGCCGAGCCGCCGGGCCGCGGCGGCCACCTCGCGCAGTGCCGCGTCCGTCACCCGGGCCAGCTCCGCCACGCAGGAGCGGGGCGGCGAGGAGTACTCGACCGCGCCGCCGTGCTCCAGTGTGACCGTGCCGCCCCCGGCCAGCCGGACCCCGGTCAGCACCGCGCGGTCGGACACGGGCGCGGCTCCGGGCCACTCGGCGGCCAGCAGCTCCAGCAGGGCGCGGAGCCCGCGCGGGCCCTCGTAGGGGACGGCGGCGCCGGTGGCCGGGTCCACCGCGGCCGTCTCCACCTCGACGCCCACCAGCTCACGCGGTCCGCTCGCACCCGCCCCCGCGCCGGAGGCACCGGCGCCCGATGCACCCGTGTCGGAGACGCCCGGGTGGGAGTCACCCGGGTCGGAGGCATCCGCGTGCGAGGCGACCGCGCCTGCGGCACCAGCGAAAACGCTGCGGAGTGCGGCCCGGGTGAGCGGCGGGGGAGTGGAAGAGGGAGCCATGGCATACCTCGACGGGGCGGGCGGCGGACGTCGCGGCGGACGCCGGAGAACCCCACCATCCTCGCGCCCGCCGTCGCCGTCACGCGGCACACGCCGCCACCCGGGTGAGCCCTTCGAGTGAGGACCGCCCGCTCACCGCGGCCCGGCGCCCCTCACCACAGCCAGGCGCTCGACGTCATCCCGCCGAGCGCCGCACCGGCCACCGTCTGCGCCACCGTGTGGTATGTCAGCGCTATCCGCGACCAGCACACGGCCGCCACCACCGCGTAGGCCGCCAGCCACCAGGGCGAGTGCACCACCGCCAGCATCGCCACCACGCCAGAGGCCACGGCCGCGTCCACGCTGATCTTCCACCCCGCGTTCACCGTCATCAGGCACACGGTCATCGCCCACATGGCCACCATGGCGACCAACAGGTCGACGGGGGCCCGGCCCAGCAGCATCACCAGCGCGCCCAGCCCCACGGAGCCGAGAATCACCAGGAAGATCGGGAGCCGCTGCCCGCGATCCACCACGTGCCGGTCGCCCCAGGTACCGCGCCGCCGCTCCCAGTCGATGTACGAGGCCGGGACGACGCCCGCGCACAGGGCGGCGAACAGCCCCCACGGCACGCCCGTCCAGTCACCCGCGGCGGCGACCCCCAGCCCGGTCAGCCCCGCCAGGAGCGTGTTGCGGGGTTGCAGGACGTCGGTGACCAGGCGTGCGGTTCTCACAGCGGTCATGGGGGTGTGGCTCCTCGCGGCGTACGGCGGACCCGCCGCCGGACGTGCCGCGGGCGCTACCAGCGTAGTGCGGTGAAGTCGACGGGCCGCGGGCTCATCCCCCGCACGCGGTCGGCCAACTGCTTCATCCGCCGGGCCATTTCGGACGCCGGCAGCTGTGTGCGGCCGCCGTGCCCCGGCAGCAGCCACTCGAAGCGCAGCGCGTCCACCGTCCTGGCGAGCGAGGTGGCCAGTTCCTCGATCGAATACCAGGTCACGCTCTGCGCCACCTCGATGTCCTGGAGGGTCCGCGCCCAGTAGAAGCTGTCCCCGCTGAAGCAGTAGCGCTCGTCGGCGATGTACAGGACGCTGCCGCGGGTGTGTCCCGGCAGCGGGTAGACGCGGACCCCCTCCGCGACGTCCGCCGGGTCGGTGCCGCGCAGCACCTGGTCCGCGTCGGGGGCGGCGTCCAGGTCGCCCTCGTGTATCCACAGCCGCGCCCCGAGCCGGTCGGCCCAGTCGCGGCCGTGCGCCGCGTGGTCCCTGTGGGTGAGCAGTACGTCGGTGAAGCGGCCCAGTTCCTCGTAGCGTTCGGCCAGCCGTTCGCTGAAGCGGGGCGTGTCCACCATCATCCACGTGCCGGAAGGGCGCCGCAGCAGATAGGCGTTGGCGCCCGCGGTGTGCGTGGAGTTGTGGCCGCACAGCAGGACGTCAGGATCCAGCGCGAGCGGGAAGGGGTCGGGCACCGCCGGGTCGAGGCGTCCGCCGGCGGGGCGGATCGAGCGCGTGTGGCAGGCGAGCGCGGCGGCCAGCAGCTGCCGTGCCTCGCCGTCGTCGCGCGGCTGGCGCACGACCTCGGAACGGCCCTCGCCCTGGGCGATGAGGTCCGGGGCGAGCTGGCGTGCCACGTCGCAGTCGGTGCACCTGTCGTCCACGTACCAACCGGTCTGCCCGGTGGGCGCTGTCGTCTCCATGGGGGCTCCCTCCTGGGCGCACGCGTGGGCACCGTGCGTACGCACCCGTACGTCCTTGCGTGCCCCCAGCACACCTCAGGCCCGGTCGGGAGTGGAAGACCGCCGGTCGGCGGGACCGCTCCCGGCCGGGCGGCGTGGGAAAGCCGTTGGCCGTCACCCGGTAGTCCCGCGAGGGCTCCAGCGGCGTACCGCCGACGCGCACGGAGTCCTCCAGCAGCCTGGCGGCCCCGCTGCGCGACATGTCGACGTCGAAGCGCAGCGCGCGCACCCCATGTGCTCGGCGACGGGCCGCGACAGGCTGAGGGCGTGCGCATTCCGAGTCGTGCTCCAGCCGTTGCGGCTCAGACGGTGCCCGGCCGGGCCGGGGTGCCGGGGATTTCCAGTACGGCGAACACGGCGCCCTGCGGGTCGCGGAGCACGGCCACGTCGCGGCCCTGGCCGTTCGCCCCCTCGTACAGCACAGTGGCGCCCTCCCGCCGCGCGACATCGACGGTGCGCGGGGCGTCGCGCGCCCCGAAGTAGGGCATCCAGAACGGCTCGGCGCCGGGTCGCCCTGCCGCCAGCACGGTGCGCCCCGCGACCGCCTCGCCGGGCGCACCGGGTGCGATGCCCGGGCCGCTCCCGGCGGGCGTCCCGCTGGCGCCCTCCGTGTGCCCGGCGCTCTCGTCCGGCAGCCGGAAGGCGGCGTAGTGCTCCTCGCCCGCGGCGTCGTGGGCGGTGACGTGCACCCCCAGTACGGCCTCGTAGAACCGGTCGGCCCTGCCGGTGTCGCGCACCGCCAGCTCCGCCCAGCACAGCGCGGACGGTTCCCCGAACAGGCCTGCGCCCAGGTGCGCGCGGGCCTGCCAGAAGCCGACGTGCGCCCCCTCCGGGTCCACGGCGGCGACGGTGCGGCCGAGCACCCCGAAGTCCTCGGGCCCGTGGCGCACCTCGCCGCCGGCCGCCGCCACGCGGTCCGCGAGGGCGTCGGCGCTCCGGGTGGCGAACGAGACGATCCAGTTCGCCTCCGCGCCACCGTCGCCCCCCTCCCCGGCACCGGACGACTCCCCGGCACCGGACGCCTTCCCGGCATCGGATGCCTCTGCGGCACCGGACCGTTCGCCGGTGTCCGAGCGTGCGATACCGGCCACCATGTGCCGCTGCCAGGTGGCGTATCCGTAGTGGTCGTAGGCCGGCCCCGTGCGCAGGTAGGACCAGCCCAGCACCGCCGCGTAGAAGTGTTCGGCGGCCACCGGATCGGCCGTCCGCAGATCGGCCCAGCACAGAGCTCCCGCCGGATAGGACACGGGTTCGGGCACCGGCTGTCTCCTCCCTCGTCCGCGGGGGCGCGGGCGGAAAGCGGAACGCGCCCCCGCCGTACGTCATTGTCGAACTGTACGCATTGACGCGCGAGTTGGTCGCGGCGGAGGATGCGAGATCATCGGGGAAGGGGCCGTACGGTGCACAGGACGAACCCGCGGGGGACCGCCCGCGAGCCCGGGGACCGGCAGGCCGACGAGCGCGGCCCCGCTTCGCAGGCAGGTACGCGACCGCACGATCCGGACGCCGTCGCGGTGGTGGGCATGGCGCTGCGGGTCCCGGGCAGCGACGGGCCCGACGTCTTCTGGACGAACCTCGCGGGCGGCGTCGAGTCGGTCACCCGCTTCGACGCCGAGGAGCTGCGCGCCGCCGGAATCCCGGACTCCGCCCTGGCCGATCCGCACTACGTAAGGGCGAAACCGGTCCTCGACGACGTGGCCGGATTCGACGCCCGCTTCTTCGGTCTGACACCCCGCGAGGCCCAGGTCCGCGACCCCCAGCACCGGCTCTTCCTGGAGTCCGCCTACACCGCGCTGGAACACGCGGGATACGACCCCTTCCACGTCCCCGGCGTGGTCGGTGTCTACGGCGGCGGCGCGCCCAACCTCTACCGCGAGTGGAACGTGGCCGCGCACCCGGAGGCGTCCGCGTTCCTCGGCGAGGTCGGCGTGATGGTCGCCAACGCCGCCGACTACCTCACCACCGCCGTCTCCCACCACCTCGGCCTGACCGGGCCGAGCGTCAACGTGGCGACCGCCTGCTCCACCTCGCTGGTCGCCGTGCACACCGCCTGCCGGGCGCTGCGCACCGGCGAGTGCGACGCGGCCGTCGCCGGCGGCGTCCAGGTCGAGCTGCCCCGGATCACCGGCTACCACGCGGCCGAGGGCGGCATGTTCTCCCTCACCGGCCGGGTGCGCCCCTTCGACGCCGACGCCGACGGCACCATCTTCGGCACCGGCGTCGGTACCGTCGTCCTCAAGCGGTACGCCGACGCGGTGCGCGACGGCGACCACGTACACGCCGTCATCCGCGCGTCGGCCATCAACAACGACGGCAACCTCAAGGCCGGCTTCACCGCACCCAGCGTCGAGGGGCAGGCCCGGCTCATCAGGCGGGTGATGAGCGAGAGCGGGATCGACCCGGCGCGCATCGGCTACGTCGAGGCCCACGGCACCGGCACCCGCGTCGGCGACCCCATCGAGGTCAACGCGCTCACGCGTGCCTACCGCGACCTCGGCCACACCGGCGTCGCCGACATCCCGATCGGCTCCGTGAAGGGCAACATCGGCCACCTCGGGCCCGCCGCGGGCGTCGTGGGGCTCATCAAGGCCGTCCTCGCCCTCGGATGCGGCCGCATCCCGCCGAGCATCAACCACCGCAGGCCGCACCCGGCCATCGACTTCGAGAGCGGTCCCTTCCACGTCAACACCGCCCTGACCGGCTGGCCGGCGCACCACGACGTGCGGCTCGCCGCGGTGAGCTCCTTCGGCGTCGGCGGCACCAACGCCCACGCCGTCGTCGAACAGCCGCCCCCGCCACCGGAGTCCCGCCGCCCCTCCTCCGGGCGCCCCGCGCTGCTGACCGTCTCCGCCCGGACCCCCGACGCGCTCGCCGCCGCCACCGGCCGCCTCGCCGACGCGCTGGAAGCCGATCCCCGCTGTGACCTCCACGATGTCGCCGCCACACTCTCCCGCGGCCGTCCGCACCTGCGGCACCGGGCCGCCGTCGTCCCCGGCGAGGACGGCGCTGCGAAAGCCCTGCGCGCCGCCCCCACCGACGCCGCTCCCGCACCCGCCGACGGCGCGCCCGTGGCCCTGCTCTTCCCCGGCCAGGGCTCGCAGCACCTGGGCATGGGGCAGCGGCTCTACGAGCAGGAGAGCGTCTTCCGCGAGGCCGTCGACGCGTGCGCACGGCTCGCGCGGCCGCTGCTGGACGCCGACCTCACCGAGGTGATGTTCGCCGCCGACGAGCCGGCCGCGGCCGCCCGCCTGACCCGCACCGCCCTGGCGCAGCCCGCACTGTTCACCGTCGAGTACGCCATGGCGCGGCTGCTGGCCTCCTGGGGGCTGCGCGCGAGCGCGATGGCGGGGCACAGCGTCGGCGAGTACGTCGCGGCCTGCCTCGCCGGGGTCTTCTCACCCGCCGACGCGCTGCGGCTGGTGGTGCGGCGCGGTGCGCTGGTGCAGGAACTGCCCGGCGGCAGCATGCTGGCCGTGCCGCTGGCCGCCGAGGACCTCCCGCGGGTCGAGGGCGCCGACATCGCCGCGTACAACGGCGCCCGCCTCACGGTCGTCTCGGGGCCCGACGCCGCGGTGGACGCCGTAGAGGCGGCCCTCGCCGAGCGCGGTGTGGCCGGACAGCGGCTGCACACCTCGCACGCCTTCCACTCGGCGATGATGGAGCCCGCTTGCGAACCCTTCGCCGCCGAGGTGGCGAAGGTGGAACTCCACCGCCCCACGCTGCCGTTCCTCTCCAACGTCACCGGCACCTGGATCACCGACGAGCAGGCACTCGACCCCGCCTACTGGACGCGGCACCTGCGCGCCCCCGTCCGCTTCGCGCCCGCCGTCGCGCTGCTGCTCGACGACGACGAACTCCTGTTCGCCGAGGCGGGACCCGGGCAGGTGCTCACCGGACTGACCCGCGCACAGGCCCTCGCCGCCGGGCAGCGGAACCGCACCGTGGTACCGACCATGCCCTCCCCGCAGGGCACCGTGGAAGGACCGCGCCGCCTGGCCCGCGCGACGGGCACACTGTGGGCCGCCGGCGCGGAGATCGACTGGGACGCCTACCGGGGCGGCGAGTGGCACCGCGTCCCGCTGCCCACCTACCCCTTCCAGCGCACCGAGCACTGGCTCGACCCCGGCGAGAAACCGGCGATCCCCGCAGCCGCCGACGCGCGGCCACCGGAGCCGGACGAGGGGCGCCGCCCGATCGAACGCGCCCTCTTCCGGCCCGCGTGGCGGGAGGAGAGCGCCCCCGCACCCGCCACCGCCTCCCTGGCCCGCACCTGGCTGGTCTTCCGCAGAGGCGAGGGCCTCGACGAGGCGGTCTCGGCGCTGCGCCGCGCGGGCGGCCAGGTCGTCACGGTCGAACCCGGCGCGTCGTTCGAGCGGCTGACCGGCAGCCGCTACCTGGTGCGCCCCGGAGCGCGCGAGGACTACGACGCACTGGCGGACGCCCTGGCCGCCGACGGCCTGACGCCGGAACGCGTCCTGCACGGCTGGCTGTTCGGCCCACCCGACGAGACCTACCGGACCGGCGACGTCGGCGGCTGGCTGGACCTCGGCTTCTTCAGCGTGCTCTTCCTCGCCCAGGCGTACGCCGAGCGCACCACCGCACTCGCGCCCATGCGCTGGGACGTGGCCGGCTCCCGGCTGCGCGCCGTCACCGGCGCCGAACCGGTCGAGCCCGCCCGCGCCGCGGTGACCGGTGTCTGCGACGTCCTGGCCAAAGAGCTGCCCGACATCGCCGTCCGCTGCCTCGACCTGGCCGAACAGCGCCACACCGCCGGCCTGTTGGAGGAGCTGGCCAGGCCGGGCGGCGCCGCGCCCGCGTTCGCCGCCTGCGGCGACCGCTGGATCGCTCTGCGCGGCCGCCGCCGCTGGCTGCTCTCCTACACGTCCGTGCCCGAACCGCGCGTCCGCGGAGCCGCGGGCCCCCTGCGGGAACGCGGCACCTACCTGATCACCGGCGGGCTCGGCGGTATCGGACTGACCGTCGCCGAAGGACTCGCCAAGGCGGTACGCGCCCGCCTCGTCCTCACCTCCCGCTCCGCCTTCCCGCCCCGCGAGGAGTGGGACGAGATCGCCGCCTCCTCCTCCGCCTCCGCTGCCTTCTCCGACGGCGACGGCGAGCGCGGCGCCGGGACCGCACCCGGGGTGCGGGAGACGGTGCGCATGCTGCGGCGCGTCGAGGGATACGGCGCCGAGGTACTGGTGTGCCGCGCCGACGTGACGGACGAGCCGGCGATGCGCGCCGTCGTGGAACAGGCCGAGGACGCGTTCGGCACCATCGACGGCGTCTTCCACACCGCGGGCGTTCCCGGCGGCGGCCTGCTCGCCCTCAAGAGCCGCGCCGAGGCCGAACGCGTCATGGCCGCGAAGGTGCGGGGCACCCTCGTACTGGACCGGCTGCTGGGGGAGCGGGCGGAGCTGATGGTGCTCTTCTCCTCCATCACCTCGGTCGCCGGGAACCTCGGACAGACGGACTACGCCGCGGCCAACGCCTTCATGGACGCCTACGCGCACGCCCGCGCGGCCGAAGGCCCCGGCTTCACCGTCTCCGTCAACTGGGACGCCTGGGCAGAGATCGGCATGGCGGCCAAGGCGGACGCCCTGGCCCCGGCCGCCTTCCGCGCACTCCAGGCCGGCGACACCACGGTGCGAGCGGGGGCGCTGGCCGCGGGGGCCGGGGATCGGCCCGGTTCAGGCCCCGAGGCCGGGGATCGCCGCGGTTCGGGTCCCGAGGCCGGGGATCGCCGCGGTTCGGGTCCCGAGGCCGGGGATCGCCGCGGTTCGGGTCCCGAGGCCGGGGATCGCTCCGGTCCGGGTTCCGGGCTCGGGTCCGGGACCCACCCGCTGCTCGGCCAACGGGTCGTCACCGGTTCAGGCGGTGACGACCGTATCGCCTATCGCACCGTGGTGGACGGGGAGAGCCACTGGGTCTCCCGGGAACACCGTGTCGCGGGCACACCCGTGTGGCCCGCGACGGCGTACCTGGAGATGGCACGGGCCGCAGGGGCTGAGGCGCTGGCGGGCGACCCGGTGGCGCCGGTACCGCTCCTGCTGAGCGACGTCACCTTCCTGTCCGTCCTCACGCTCACCGCGCCGACGACCCTGCGCACGGCCCTCGACCCGGAACGGGACGGCTACCGCTTCACCGTGGCCAGCCGCCGCGACGACGAGGAGGAGTGGACGGAGCATGCCACAGGGCACGTCCGCGCTGCGCCCAAGAGCCCGGCGCACGTGCACGACCTGGAGGTGCTGCGCGAGTGCTTCCCCGTCGTCAAGCCCGACACCGAGCCGTACGAACCCGAGCCGGGGCTCATCGACTTCGGGCCGCGCTGGACCAACATCGCCGAACTGCGGCGCGACGGCTCCTCGGCGCTCGCACGGATCGAGATGCCCGAGGCGTACCTCGCGGAGCTGGCCGACTATCCGCTGCACCCCGCGCTGTTCGACGCCGCGACCTCCAACGCGGTCTACCTGCCGGAGCTCGGGCCCACGGGGGAGAGTTATCTGCCGTTCACCGTCAGCGGCGTCACACTGCGCGGCCCGCTTCCGCCGGTCGTGCACGTGTACACACGGCGGCGCGGCGCTCACCGCACGATGGTGACCTTCGACCTCACCCTCACGGATGCGGAAGGCCGCGAGGTGGTGGACGTGACCGGCTACACGGTCCGGATCTGGGATCCGGGCGCGTTCCGCGACAGCCTGGCGACGCGCGCGAGCACCGCGCCGGTACCCGAGCGGGCCGCTTCCGCCGTGCCGTCCGCCGAGGCACCGCCCGAGCGGGCGTCCACCGGCCCACAGGCCGGTCCGTCCGCCGGGTCGGGCATCGGCGGCGCGTTCGCCATCCGCCCCGAAGAGGGCATCAGGGCGCTCTGGCACATCCTCGGCGACCGGCTCGGGCCGCAGATCGTCGTCGTCCCCGAAGGCATCGGGCAGCGGCTGCGCGCCGTCGAGGCACTCACCCAGAACGTGATCGCGCACGCCGGACAGGCGCCCGAGCACACCGGTGAGCCGGCTGCCCCGGCCGCCGGGGGTGCCGCACGGTCCGGAGCGGACGGCGCACCGGCGAGCACCCACGAACGACTGGCGAAGCTGTGGTCCGACGCGCTGGGCATCGACGACATCGGCATGGACGACGACTTCTTCGCGCTCGGCGGCAACTCGCTCGTCGGCGTCCAGCTCGCCGCCCGCGTGCGCCGGGAGTTCGACACCGAACTGCCGATCGCCACCCTCATCGAGAACCCGACCGTACGCGCCATCGCAGGGATCATCACCGCATGAGCCAGACCACCCCGGCGCCGGGCACCGATCCGTGGCTGCCCTTCCCGCCGCCCGCCGCCGCCCCGGCACCGGAACCCGGAAACGGCCGCCGGGCACGCGCCCGACTGCTGTGCTTCCCGTGCGCCGGTCAGGGAGCGTCGGCCTACCGCACGTGGCAGCGGCTGCTCGCCGCGGACGTCGAGGTGGTGCCCGTGCAGCTGCCCGGCAGGGAGGGCAGGGCCACGGAAGCGGCCCACACCACCATGGAAGGGCTGATGGCGGAGCTGCTGCCGGTGCTGGTAGAGCTGGCGGCGGAGGCGGAGGCGGGCTACGCGCTGTTCGGGCACAGCTTGGGAGCGCTGGTCGCCTACGAGGCCGCCCGCAGGCTGGAGGCCGCGGGGCGGGTGCCGCTCGGACTGACCGTCGCCGCGCAGCGCCCGCCGCACCTGCCGCTCGAGCGCGAGCCGGTGCACGACCTGCCCCGGGCGGCGTTCATGACCACACTGGGCCTGTACGGGCAGGTGCCCGTGGAACTCTTCGACGACCCGGCCGCCGTCGCGCTGGCGGCCGCCGCACTGCGCGCCGACTTCACCCTCGTGGAGACGTACGCACCGGCGGACGGGCCCCGGCTGCGCTGCCCGGTCACGGCACTGGCCGGACTCGCGGACACCTCGCTGCCGCCCCGCGCCATGCGCGCCTGGCAGGACCTCACCGAAGGGCCCTTCACCTTCCGCCCCGTGCCGGGCGACCACTTCTTCGTGGGCGAACGCACCGACGAGCTGGTCGCCGTCCTGCGCGCGGCACTCGGCTAGCAACCGCGCCGGCGAGGTCAGCCTTCCGGGAGGGAGGGCGGGGCGGGTGTGCCGGGTGCGAGGGCCGCCGAGAGCAGCCTGGCCTCGTGCGCGGGTACCGCCGCGACGGCCTCGCCCGGCGAGAGCCAGCGCGCCGTGGCCGGGGACGGTTCCCGTGCCGCTCGGGCCGCGAAGAGGTGCGCCACCAGGGCGCGGCCGCCCGCGGGGCAGCGGGCGCTGTCGACGGCCAGCAGCCGGCCGACCGTGTGTCCGCCCTCTCCCGCGTGCCGCGCCAACGCCCGTGCCGCGCCCTCTTCGGGCGTCTCGGTGGCCGCCACCAACGTGCCGGGCAGCCGGTACGGGCACCCGGGCCCTGGGCCGCCCTCCCGCCCCGCCCATGCTTCCTCCGCTTCCAGGGGGCCGGTGCCGGTGCTGGTTCCCGTGCCCGTGACCACCAGGATCCGGCCGCTCCGGTCCGTCACCAGGGCCGCCGCTGCGACGACGGGTCCCGGCAGCAGTGCCCTGCGGTCCCGTTCGTCCAGGGGCGCCGGATGCCCGTCCACCAGGTGGGCCGTCGCGGCTCCGCGCTCGGCGGCCAGCGCGGCAGCCGTACGCCGCCGCAGCCGTTCGGGGAGCCGGGTCAGCGCCTCCCGCTCGGGGAGGAACGCGGCTGCGCGCAGTTCGTCCCGCTGGAGCCGCAGGTCCTCGGCGGCCACCGGGTGCGGCAGGTGAACGGCGTATACGCAGGCGGTCAGGGCCCTGCCGTACGCGGTGGCGGGCACGTTGTCGACGGCCAGCAGGCGGCCGACGCGGAGCCCGGACGGGCACAGCTCCTCGCGCAGTTCCCTGACCAGGCCGTCCACCAGGCCTTCGTCGTCCACCATGCCGCCGGGCAGGTCCCAGCCCGCCTTGTAGACGGGATCGACGATCAGCAGCCGTCCCCGCTCGTCCCGGATGACCGCGTCGACCGCGGCGGCGGGGGAGGGGTGCGAGGCGAGGTAGGCGGCCAGCTCCGCGTCCGGGCCGGGCGTCGGGTCAGCGGCGGGCACCGCAGCCGGACGCGCCGCCTCGGCTCCGCGGGGTTCCGGGACGGCGCGGTCTTCCCGAGGCGCCGGGGCGGCGGGTGTGCGGGGCGTCGATGTCATACGGGGCCTCCTTGTGTCCGGTGCTGACGGCGAGCGGTCACCCGCGCGCCTCCCCCTCCGGTGCAACTCGGCCGCCGCCCACGGGGGTACGCCCGCTCACGTGGCGGAACGCGGCCGTTTCCCCCTCGGGTGAGGGTTCCTGGTGCGTGGCCGAGGCGTGCGGTGTCACCGGCTCGCGCGCTCCGGGCTGCCAACCCGGCATATCGGGCATACCGTCGAGGGCGGCGGAGCCGTTCGGTACCGGCGGACCGCCGGACCTGCGGAGACAGCGCAGCGAACGACCCAGCGAACGACCGGACTATGAGGGGACGCGACGGTGAGTGAGCAGCTGAGCGAACACGTGGGCGAGGAGTTGCCGTGCGACCGGACCGCGCGTCTTCCGCACATCCACGTGCGTCCCGGTGGCGCCGTGCACGGGCGGCATCAGGACGCGTCCCCTCTCGGTGCCGCCGAGCCCCGCACCGCGCACCCGGTCGTGCAGATCTTCACCGAGGCCGCCCGTGCCGTGCCGGGCTACCCGCTCTCGCCGATCGTGACGGACGAGTTCTGCGTCCTCGTCGGCCCCGGCAGCGCCTCGACCATGATCGCGGTCTATCTCGAGGACGTCGCCACCCTGTGGGTGGACCAGTACATGTGGAGCGCGTACGAGTGGTCGGACCGTGACACCGGCGAACTGGGCTTCCTGACGGAAGCGGTGGCGGCCGTGCAGCGCGGGGACGGTGCCGTGCACTTCAGGGAGGACGACGGGCGGCTCGTCCACCTCGGTGGCCGGATCGGCAGCCACGTCATCGGCCCTGGCGGCGTGCGTCCGCCCCCGCTCAGCTATCCGCTGATCCCCTGGGCCAGCCAGCTCGGCCCGGTCCACTGACGTCCACCCCCGTCCGGCGGTCCGGCGTCGAACGGAGTGCGGCGTGCGGTGTCGTCCGCTCGGCGAGGGGAACGCGGCAGGTGCGAGAAGGCCATGGCCGGGGCGGTGGTGGCCGGGAAGGACCGGGCGTGAGTGGCGACGACGACGGCTTGGGGACATACCGGCGCAAGCGGCGGTTCGACCGCACGGAGGAACCCGAGGGCGAGCGTGCGGGCGGTGGCGAGGAGCCCCGCTACGTGGTGCAGATCCACGACGCGACGAGCCTGCACTTCGACTTCCGGCTGGAGTGGGACGGCGTGCTCAAGTCCTGGTCGGTGCCCAAGGGCCCGTCCATGAACCCGCATGACAAGCGGCTGGCGATGCCCACAGAGGACCATCCGCTGGACTACCGCACCTTCGAGGGCGTCATCCCGCGCGGCGAGTACGGTGCGGGCCCCGTCATCGTCTGGGACGAGGGCACCTACGAGCCCCTGTCCCGCGACTTCGGCAAGGCCTTGGCCAAGGGCCACATCTCGTTTCGGATGCACGGCGGCAAGCTGCGCGGCGACTGGGCGCTCTCCCGCTTCCGCAGCGGCGAGGACGGGGAGCGCGAGGCGTGGCTGCTGGTCAAGAAGAGCGACAGCCACGCCTCCTCGCGCGGTACGCCCGACCCCTGGCGGGTCCGCTCCGCGCTGAGCGACCGCACCCTCAAGCAGGTGCGCGAGGAGCCGGCCGAGCGGTGGACCCGCGAGGGCGGCAGGCGGTGAGCGGTCTGCTCGACACGCTGCCGCAGGAGCAGCGCGCGCTGCTCAGGAAGGCGCCGTCGGGCGGCCGGCTGGCGGAGCAGCCCATGCGGGCCGAGCTCAGCGACCGGCGCGATTTCTCCGCCGGCGGCTGGGTCTTCGAACGCAAGCTCGACGGTGTGCGGGCGCTCGCCGTCCGGGAAGACGGCGGCGAGCGGCTGCTGTCCCGCAGCGGGCGGCGCGTGAACGTCACCTACCCCGAGATCGTGGAGGCCCTGGCGGCCCAGAGCCGGGCCGACTTCACCGTCGACGGCGAGATCGTCGCCTTCGCCGGCGGCCGTACCGACTTCTCCCGGCTCCAGCAGCGCATGCAGCTGAGTACCGAGCGGCAGGCCAGGGCCAGCGGCGTCGCCGTCACCTACTACGTCTTCGATCTGCTGCGTCTCGACGGCACGGACCTCACCAGGCTCCCGCTGCGTACCCGCAAGTCGCTGCTGCGGGCCGCGCTCGACTTCCGGGCACCGCTGCGCTTCACGCCGCACCGCAACGAGGGCGGGCAGCAGCTGCTGGAGGAGGCCTGCGCCAAGGGCTGGGAGGGGCTGATCGCCAAACGCGCGGACGGCCGCTACCAGCCCCGCAGGTCCTCCGACTGGCTCAAGCTCAAGTGCGCGGGCGGTCAGGAGCTGGTCATCGGCGGTTTCACCGAGCCGGCCGGGAGCCGGGTGGGCTTCGGGGCGCTGCTGCTCGGCTACTACGCGGACGGCGCGCTGCGCTACGCGGGCAAGGTCGGCACCGGCTACGACCGGCGGACGCTGCTGACCCTGCGGCGCGGCCTCGACCAGCTCCGGGCGCCTCGCTCCCCGTTCGCCGATCCGGTCCGCGAGCGCGGTGCGCACTGGGTCGAGCCCCGCCTCGTGGCGCAGATCGGCTTCACCGAGTGGACCCGCGACGGCATGCTGCGCCACCCCCGGTTCCTGGGCCTGCGTGACGACAAGAGGCCCGAGGACGTCGTCCGCGAGACGCCGCGTGAACGGGGCGGACCCCGGGCCTGACCACCCCGCACCGGCCCCGGCGGCGGACGACGGGTTCCGTTCGGGCCTGTGCGGGCACTACGGGAGCCATGGATCACGATGCCGCACCGGTGCTGGAGGCACTGGCCCGCTACCGGGACGCGGGGAGTTGCCGTTCAGTCCGCCGGGACACAAACAGGCGCGGGGCGCCGACCCGCGCGTCCGCGAGGTGCTGGGCGACGCCGTCTTCCACGGCGACGTGCTGGCCTCCGGAGGGCTGGACGACCGGCGTACCCGCGCGTCGGTCCTGGTGAAGGCCGAGCGGCTGATGGCGGACGCGGTGCACGCGGAGCACACCTTCTTCTCCACCTGCGGCAGCTCGCTGTCGGTGAAGTCCGCGATGCTCACGGTCGCGGGGCCGCACGAGAAACTGCTGGTCGGCAGGGACGCCCACAAGTCCGTCGTCTCCGGTCTCGTGCTCTCGGGCATCCGTCCGGTGTGGGTGGAGCCGCAGTGGGACGAGGAGCGGCTGCTGGCGCACGCGCCGCCCGCCGAGGCGTTCGAGGCGGCCTTCGCGGAGCACCCGGACGCCCGCGGCGCCCTGGTCACCAGTCCCACCCCGTACGGCACCTGCGCAGGGCTGCGAGCGATCGCCGACGTCTGCCACAGCAGGGGCCGCCCGCTCCTCGTCGACGAGGCGTGGGGCGCCCATCTGCCCTTCCACGGCGACCTGCCGACCTGGGCCATGGACGCGGGCGCCGACGTGTGCGTGACCAGCATCCACAAGATGGGCAGCGGCCTGGAGCAGGGCTCCGTCTTCCATCTGCAAGGCCCCTACATCGACCCGCTGACGCTGGCTCAGCGCGCCGACCTGCTGGGCACCACGAGCCCCAACGTGCTCATCTACGCGGGTCTGGACGGCTGGCGCCGCCAGATGGTGCAGCACGGCGACCGGCTGCTGGGCCACGCGCTGGACCTCGCCGCCGACGTCAGGCAGCGCCTGGAGGCCATCGACGGGCTCCACGTCAACGACAGGGCCGATTTCGTCGGACAGGGGCCGGCCGCCGACCTGGACCCGCTGCCGGTCGTCATCGACCTCGCACAGCTGCCGTTCACCGGCTACCAGGCCGCCGACTGGCTGCGCGCGCACCGGCACCTCGACGTGCACGTCAGCGATCACCGCCGGATCAACACGCAACTGACCCACGCCGACGACCGGCACACCACGGGAGCGCTGCTGGACGCCGTCGGCGAGCTGGTCGCCCGGGCCGACGAGTTCCCCGCCGCGCCGACCGTGTGCCTGCGCAGCCCCGCCGACCTGCGGATGGAACAGACGTGCCTGCCGCGTGACGCCTACTTCGGCGCGCACGAGGACGTGCCGGTTCAGGAGGCGGAGGGCCGGATCGCCGCCGAGATGATCACCCCGTATCCGCCGGGTATCCCCACCGCGCTGCCGGGGGAGCGGCTGACCCGGACCGTTCTGGACTACCTGCGCACCGGCGTGGAGGCCGGAATGAACGTGCCCGACGCGGCGGCGCCCGACCTGAACACCGTCCGCGTGGTCGCCGACGACCCGCCGCACACCCCCCGCCTGCCGTGACAGGCATCCGCCCACCCCAAGGAGCCCGCCATGCCCCGCGCCGCGCTCTTCGACGTCGACGGCACCCTCACCGACACCACCTACCTGCACGTCCACGCCTGGTGGGAGGCGCTGCGCCAGGCGGGGCACAAGGTGCCGACCGCCACGCTGCACCGGGCCATCGGACTGGGCGGCCAAGACCTGCTCGCACACGTGCTGGGCGAGGGCCGGGACAGCGGCCAGGACGAGGTGATCAGCGCCGCCCACAAGACCCTCTTCGCGACCTGCCACGAGCGGCTCGGCGCTTTGGAGGGCGCCCGTGAGCTGCTGCACGCCCTGCACGACCGCGGCTGGCAGCTCGTGCTCGTCACCTCGGCGGTCGGCGGGGAGCTGGCCGCGATGCGCCGGGCCCTGGACGTGGACGAGCTCATCGCCCACATCGCCAGCGCCGCCGACGTCGAGCGGGGCAAACCCGCCCCGGAACCGGTCGAACACGCCAGGGACCTGGTCGGCGCCGCCCGTGAGCAGACCGTGTTCATCGGCGACTCCGTGTGGGACATGCGGGCCGCCTCCCGCGCCGGGGTCACCGCGCTCGGCGTCCTGTCGGGCGGCATCCCCCGCGCCGATCTGGAGGAGTCGGGCGCCCAGGAGATCTACGAGGGCCCCGCCGACCTGCTCACCCGGCTGGACGAGAGCGCCTACGCGCGACTGGAGCGCGAGAGCTGAGGGCCGGGCCCCGGTCTCCGGCCCGACCTGCGGGATCGTCCCGCGTAGCCGCCGCCGGTGGTGGGTACCCGGAGCATCCGAACGAGAGGAGGTCACCATGACCGGAGACGGCAGGGACATCCCCGCGGAGGAGGGCGTCACCACCGAGGACGCCGCCGAGATGGGCGCGGGGCCCGCCGAGGGCCGGCTTCCGGGCGACCGCGCCGATCGCGGGCAGTGGAACCCGCCCGTGGAGTCCGACCCGCCGCCCCGCGGGCCTGGCCAGGACACCGGCGGCTTCGACACCTCGTTCCTGACGCCCCAGGCGGAGGCCGACGAGGAGTACGCCGAGCCGGGTGACCCGGGCGCGGACCCCGAGCAGCAGGGCATTCCCGACCTGCAGGACGGCACCCCCGAACAGCAGCGGGCCAGCGACCCGCAGCAGGAGGCCGTGCCCGGTGACGAGCCCACGGCCGTCACCCTCTCCGCCCCCACCCCCGCCGAGATCCGCGAGGGCGAGTCCCTCGACGAGCGGCTCGCCGAGGAGCAGCCCGAGGTCTCCGAACGGGAGGCCGTGTCCGGGCCGCCCGACGAAGCCTCGGGAGACCTGCGCAACGACCCCGAGGCGACCCCGCCCCGCCGCCAGGACGTCTACGGACGCCAGGCCGGCGACGGCGGTCTCGCCGCCGAGGAGGACGCCATGCGGACCAGGGACGAGGACGAGGTCTGACCGCGGGCCACGGGCCACGGGCCGGACGACGGTAGAGGGCGGGGCCCGCGGGGTCCCGCCCTCTACCGTGCTGTCGCGGTACGGACGGCAGCGCCCGGCTCGGTTCAGTCCGCGCTCACCGGATGCACACGGAAGCGCAGCGCGAAGTGGTCGAGGGTGGCGGGCACCGGAGCCGCGGGCCGCAGTCCGGGGTGGGAGGCGAGGGTGTAGCCGTGCCCTTCCAGCAGCGCGGCCAGCAGGGTGCTGACCGTGAACAGCACCAGGTTCTCGCCTGGGCAGCCGGCGGGGCCCGAACTGAACGGGACGAGCGCCGGGTTGGCGCGGGCCTGCCGCCCGGTCTCCTCCGTCCACTGGCGGGGCGCGAAGCTGTCGGCGTACGGGCCGGCGGGATCGGCGCGGTGCAGGTAGGGCGTGTAGAGCGCGAAGACCGTGCCGGCCGGCACGGTGCCGCCCTCCCACGAGGTCTCGGTGGTGCTCTCCCGCAGGATCAGCGGCGTGGTCGGCCACAGCCGTACCGACTCCAGGGCGCAGCCGCGCAGGTAGGGCAGCTCGCGCGGCGCGGCGGGTGTGCCGCCGAGCGCCTCGGCGCGCGCCTGCTCGCCCTCGCGCGGGTGGGTGGCCAGCAGCGCCAGTGCCCGCGCCGCCGCCATGCCGGCCGCGTCGTAGGCGAACAGCCAGTGCGGGATCTGGCCCGCCCGGTCGGTACCCGACGCAGCCGGGGTGCCGGCGACCCGCTCGGCGAGGCTGCCGGGCTCCGCGCGGGCGACGTAGGAGCGCACCCGGGCGAGGAAGGCGCTGCGCAGCCGCTTGCGGCGCGGTCCGGCCAGCGACCAGTTGGCGGCCGAGCGCAGCGTGCCCAGTTGCGCCGTGAGCGTCGTGTCGTCCCGGGCGGCGTCGCCCAGCACGATCCGGCGCACCGTGCGCCACCAGGCGGCGTCGAAGTCCTCCCAGCGCAGTTCGCCCGACCGCTCGCCCTGGGCCAGCAGCTGCGCCGCCTCCTCGCGGATGACGCCGGTCAGCGGCCCCGCCAGGTCGTGCAGTGGCTCCGGCGTCTCCAGCACCTGCTCGACGAAGTCCCGTCGCTCGGCGCGCTCGCGCCCCCCTGAGATGAGCACCCCGTGCGGCTGGAACTGCGCCAGGGAGCCGCGTTTCTCCACCGTCGCCGGGCTGAACGGGTCCGGAGTGCCGGCGAGGACGCGTTCCGCGTCGCCGGGGTCCAGCACCATCGCGTACGCACGGGCGCGCACCGTCAGCGGCAGCGGACCGGAGCCGTGCAGGGCCCGCAGCGCGCGCATCCGCTCCACGCCCCGCCGGTCCCAGCCGGTCCGTTCCAGCAGCGACATGGCGCGCGGCCTGCGCACGATCACTCCGCCCGCCACCACGGGCAGCAGCACATCGCCTACCACCCCGGCCGCCTGACGGGCGCTCAGCGGCGGCAGCTCCCTGCCGGGCGCGTCCCGGGGACCCGGCGTGGTGGAGAGGGCGTCGGTCAGTCGCATCTGTCACTCCGCTCGTCGGCGCGCCGGACGCTCCGGCGGCTTACGGGGGCGTCGTCCTCGCGTGGGGATTCCCCAAAGCGTCGCGGTACCCGCAGGTCACGAGGGGAAACGACGCGCGGGGGCCGCTGGGTGCGGGGTGCGGATCCGCTCCTTTCCCCGCCGCGCGCGCTGGCGTTTCGTGCCGGGCGAGTGGTGGTACCCACTGACCCGTTCCGTCCGCGTGTGCTTCGTTGGGCGAGGGGAGGCGGCCTGATGGCGCGTCGGCTGACGGCGGCCCTGGAGCTGGGCGCCTGGTGGGTGGCGCTGGCCGGGCTGTGGCTGGTCCTCATCCAGACGGTCGACACCCTGGAGTGTGGTGTCGGCGCGGGCGCGGCCCTCCTCGCCGCCTACGGCGGGCGGGCAGCCCGCAGGGCGGCGGTGCGGCGGTGAACGGCTGGCTCGCCGCGGCCTGCGCACTGCTCCTCGTCGGTTTCCTGCCCGCCCTGCTGGGCATCTGCACGGGCCCCGTCCGCAGGCGCGTCCTGGCGCAGAACCTCGCCACCGTGCTCGCCGCCCTCGTCATGCTGCTCCTCTCGCAGGGCTACGCACGTCCCTCCTACACGGACATGGCGCTCGTGCTGGCCGTGCTCGGTCCCGTCGGCACACTGGTCTACGAGCGGCTGCTGGGCGAGGAGTTGCGGGCCAGCAGGCCGCGCCCCCTGGTGACCCGGACGATGACCGTGCTCGGTGTGGCGCCCGTGCCCGCGGTGGTGCTGCCGGTGTGCGTGGCGGCCACCCCCGGAAGGACCACGCTGAAACTCCTGTTCATCGGGTGCCTTCTGGTGGCGGGCAGCGCCCTGTGCACCCGGGCGTTGACGACCCCGCCGGGAGGGGGTGGCTCCGATGGGCGGTGACCTGCCCGTCGTGGTGGCGCTGCTGCTGGTCGCCGTCGCGGGGACGGCCGCGGTCCTGGCCCGCGACCCGGTGCGTCAGGCCGCCGTCCTGGCGGGGCTCGGGCTGGCGCTCGCCCTGCTGTTCGCCGTGCTCCAGGCCCCCGACGTGGCACTGTCCCAGCTGGCCGTGGGCACCGCGCTCACCCCGCTGATGGTGCTGCTGTCCGTACGCAAGGTGCGGCGCAAAGCGCGCAGCGAACGGCGGGAGGAGCACGAGTGAGCCCGCGCGTGCGGATGGCGGTCCTGGCCGCCGGCCTTCTCGGGCTGGCCGCGCTGCTGGGCGCCGCTTCCTCCAACTTCCCGCCTTCGGCGGCTCCTTCCACCCCTACGGGCGGCACGCCGTCGAGGCCGCGCTCGGCCGGCACACCTCCAACACCGTCGCCTCCGTCAACTTCGACCAGCGGGCCTTCGACACCCTGGGGGAGCAGGCCATCCTCTTCGGGGCGACCCTCGGCACGGTCGTCATCCTGCGCACGGCCCGCGACGAGCACCGCGTCGAGCCCCAGGCGGCGCCCGTGCCCGCACCGGTGCGCCGTTACGCGCTGGCGGTGCTGCCGCTCACGCTGCTGACGGGGCTCTACGTCGTCGCGCACGGGCAGGTCAGCCCCGGTGGCGGGTTCCAGGGCGGCGTGGTGGCCGCGACCGCGCTGCACCTGCTCTACATCGCCATCGACTACCGGGCGCTGCGACGGGTGCGCTCGGTCGCGCTGTTCACCCTCGCCGACGCGGCAGGGGAGGCCGGCTACCTGCTGGTCGGGCTGGGCGCACTGCTGTCCGGGGCCGCCTTCTTGCGCAACGTCCTTCCGTACGGCACCACCGGCACGCTCGCCTCCGGGGGCACGGTGCCGCTCCTCAACGCCGCCGTCGGCGTCGAGGTCGCCGCCGCTGTCGTGGTGTTGCTGGCGCAGTTCCTCGACCAGGCCATCGTGATCGAGTCCGCGGACGGCTCGCAGGACCAGGGGCACACGCCGCAGGGCGGGGCGAGCGGCCGGACGAGCGAGGGGCGCACGCCGCAGGGTCAAAAGAGCGCGCCGGGGAGCGAAGGGGGCCGGCGGTGAGCGTTCTGCCGTACCTGGTGGCCGGGTGGCTGTTCCTGGTCGGCTGCTACGGGCTGGCCACCAGCAGGAACCTCATCCACGCCGTGGGGTCGCTCGCCGTCTGCCAGGCCTCCACCTACGTGCTGCTGCTGGCCGTCGGCTACCGGCACGGCGGTACCGCGCCCGTCTTCTCCGACATCCGGCCGGGCTCGCGCCCCGTCGTCGATCCGGTGGTGCAGGCCCTCACCCTCACCGACGTCGTCGTCGGCGCGACTCTCACGGCGCTGCTGCTGGCGCTGGTCGTGCAGGTCTCCAAGCGGCACGGCACGGTCGACCCGGACGAGTTGCGGGAGCTGCGCGGATGACGGCGGCGCAGGCACTGCCCGTGCTGGTCGCAGGGCCGCTGCTCGGCGCGGCCGTCCTGGTGGCGACGGGACGGTGGCTGCCCCGCTACGTCGCCGACGTCTTCGCCGCCGTCGTCGCCGGCGCCGCCGCCGCACTCGCCGTGGGCGTGCTGGTGGCCACCGCCGACGGTGCCACGCCCGTGGAGTGGGTGGGCGGCCGGCGGCCACGGGACGGTGCCGGGGTGGGCATCGTGCTGGTGGGGGACGGCATCGGGCTCGGCCTTACCGCGCTGGTCTCCGTGCTGGTGGTCACCGCGCTGATCTACTCCTGGCGGTTCTTCGACGATCCGCCTTCCCACCAGACCGGCGCCTTTCCCGCGCTGATCCTCGCGTTCCAGGCGGCGATGTGCGGCTTCACCCTGACCGGGGACCTGTTCAACGCCTTCGTCTTCTTCGAACTGATGGGCGTCGTCGCCTACGCGCTGACCGGGTACCGCGTCGAAGAGGCCCGCGCGGTCCAGGGCGCACTCACCTTCGGATTCCTCAACTCCCTGGGCGGCTACGCCATCCTGCTGGGCGTCGGACTGCTCTACGCGCACACGGGACAGCTCGGGCTCGCCCAGATCGGGCAGCACCTGGACGCCGGCGGCGAGAGGTCGGGGGCGCTGGTGAAAGTGGCGTTCGTCCTGGTGGCGACGGGCTTCCTCGTCAAGGCGGCCGCCGTGCCCTTCCACTTCTGGCTGCCGGACGCGCACACCGTGGCACCCACCCCGGTGTGCATGCTGCTGTCAGGCGTGATGGTGCAGTTGGGCGTCTACGGTGTGGCACGGCTGTACTGGACGGTCTTCGCGGGCAGCGGCGCGCTGCCCGAGGAGGCCGTGCACCGTGCGCTGCTGGCGCTGGGCGTGCTGACCGCCGTCACGGGCGCGCTGCTGTGCTGGCTGCAACGGCACGTCAAACGGCTGCTGGCCTTCTCCACCATCGCGCACACCGGACTCTTCCTCGTCGCGCTGGCCGTCCTCACGCCCGAAGCCGTCTCGGGCACCGCGCTGTACGTCCTCGGACACGCCGGGGTCAAGGCCGCGCTGTTCGCGTGCGCGGGGATCCTGGTGGACAGGTTCGGGAGCGTCGACGAACAGGAACTGCACGGCAGGGGCACCCGGCTGCGCCCTGTGGGCGTCCTGTTCACCGTCGGCGGGCTGGCTCTCGCCGGGCTCCCGCCCTTCGGCACCGGGCTGGGCAAGGCGCTCTCGGAGGAGGCGGCGGGCGGGTGGCCGACCGTGCTCTTCGTGGCCGTCTCCGCCGCCACCGGAGGGGCGGTGCTGCGCGTCGCGGGCGGCGTCTTCTTCGGGCTCGGCTCGCCGCCCGCCGACGAGGACCGCCCGCACGCCACGGGACGTCACCGACAGGACGGCGCGGAAGCGCACGAGGACGCGGAGACCACCGGCGCCGACGAGCCCGAGGAGACCAGGGAGAGGGTGACCAGGGCGCCCGACACCATGTTCGCCGCCGCCGCCGCGCTGCTCGCCGCGGGGCTGGCGGTCGGCTGCGTGCCGCCGCTGTGGTCCGCCGTCAGCCGGGCCGCCGACAGCTTCACCGACCACAGCGGCTACGCCATGACGGTCCTGCACGCCACCGAGCAGCATCTGCCGCACTCCCCGGTGCCGCACTGGTCACCGGCGGGCGTCGCGCTGGGCCTTGCGTCGGCCGCGCTCGCCGCAGCCGGGGCCTGGGGGGCCCTGCGGACCGTGCCCAGCGGCGTGCGGCCTGGCTGGTCGCTGCCGCTGCGGCGGCTGCACTCAGGACATGCCGGCGACTACGTCGCCTGCGCGGTCGCGGGGCTGACCCTGCTGGCCGCGCTGGTGTGGTGAGCCGCAACCACGGGCGCACGGGCGGACACTCCACCGGGTGGTGAGGCCTCCGCGCATGCGCCCCCTTTGCGCGCCCCCATAACACACTGCGTACGCGCGGTTTCGATGTGTGGCCAAAACTCCTCGTCTCTCCCCTGCGATGAGCTTGTATGTATGGAGCTGCGCCTGTCATGCGGCTATCAGGCACTTAGGGGGACTCATAGTGATCCGGGTACTGCTGGTACACGATGTACGCATCCTCAGATGCGGGCTGGCGGCTCTGGTCGGATCGGAACCCGACATGGAGATCGAAGCCGTGCCGGGGAAGGAGGCGACACGCTCCGCGCGCGCACTGAGGGCCGACGTGTGCGTCGCGGACGCCGACGTGACAGGACGCCTGCCGCTCCACGAACTGGCCGGCCCCGCCCGCACACCGCACGACCCCTTAGGTTCCGGGCGTCAGGTGCCGCGCCGCCTGCTGGTACTCGTCAGCCAGCACTGCCCCGGAGCGCTGCGCCGGGCACTGGACGCGGGAGCGCGCGGCTTCGTGTGCAAGGACGCACTGCCCGAACAGCTGGTGGCGGGCATCCGGCGGGTCGCCGCGGGAGAGCGCTTCGTCGACAACGCGCTGGCCGGCACGGTACTGCGCGCCTCCGAAGTACCGCTCAGCGCACGCGAACTGACCGTCCTCTCGGCGGCGGCCGAGGGGGCCGGCATCACCGAGATAGCGCGCCGACTGGGACTCTCGGCCGGCACCGTGCGCAACTACATGTCCGCCATCACCCGCAAGACAGGCGCCCGCAACCGCGTGGACGCCATCCGCATCTCCCAGGGCGCCGGCTGGCTCTGACGCACGCCAGAGCGCTCCCTCCCCGGCCGCCGTGCACGTCGTCCAAGAGCGCGCGGCTGCCCCGCCCTACCCCGTGCGTTCCTCACCCGCGGCCTGCCGCTCGGCGGCGAGCGGGTGCGGGGCCCAGCCGGCGGTCAGGTCGCGGTAGAGCGGAGAGCACGCCAGCAGTTCGCGGTGGGTGCCGCAGCGGGTGCGGGAGCCGTCCAGCACCAGCACCCGGTCGGCCCGCAAGGCCGAACTGATCCGGTGCGCGATCACCACCAGCGTGCCGCCCCGCTGGGCGAAGGCCGACTCGGCGCGCTCCTCGGCGGCCGGGTCCAACTGGCTGCCCGCCTCGTCGAGAACGGCCAGCGGCGCAGGGGAGAGGTAGGCACGTGCCAGCGCCACCTGCTGCCGCTCCCCGGCGGAGAGCGCCGCCGCCTCCACCTGCCCCGCCAGGCCACCGAGCCGCCGGACCAGCGCCTGGGCGCCCACCGCCTCCACGGCGGACGAGAGCGCCGCGTCCGGCAGCGGCGGGCAGTGCCCCGGCAGCAGGCACGAGAGGTTCTCCCGCACACTCCCGGTGAAGACGTAGGACTCCTGCGGGATCAACACGCGCTGCTCCACGGGCAGCACGCCGTCGGCGGACCCTGTCGCCGTCGCCGTCGCCGTCGCCGTCGCCGTCGCCGTCGCCGTCCTGCCGGACAGCCGCACCTCCCCGTACGAGGGCCGCAACAGCCCGGCGACCAGCAGCGCGAGGGTGGACTTCCCCGCGCCGCTGGGGCCGACGACCGCCAGGTGACCGCCCGCCGGTACCTCCAGATCGAGCCCGCACAGCACCGGCCGCGCCGCCGGACCGTACGCGAAGGAGACATCGCGCAGCACCAGCGCGGGTGGCGGCGCTCCGCCGAAGCCACGCGGGACCGGTACCCGCGAGGGGCGGTGCGCCGCTGACGCGCCGCGCGGCGGGCGGCGGGCGCCACCGGGGCCCGCGTGCGCACCGTGCTCCGTCAGCGCGGGCGGTCGGTGTGCTGATGCGTCGGGTGCCGACGCCCTGGCCGCCGCGGGGTCCGGCACCGCGGGGACCGGCGCTACAGGTTTCGGTGCCGAAGGGCCCGGCGCCACGGGCTCCGGCATCGCAGGTTCGGGCGCCCCCGGGAGCAGGCGGCCGATCACCACGGTGAGCCGGGCCCCGGCGCCGCCCAGCCCGTGCACCAGGCCTTGCAGCGCGGGCAGCAGAGCCTGGGTCAGGTAGGTGAGCGCGCCCGCCAGTTCCCCGGCGCTCACCCCCTGGCGCAGCAGCCAGGGGGCGAGCGCCAGCAGCAGCACGAGGGGCAGTCGCCCGCCCAGCCCCAGCGCCACCGCCCGGGCGATTCCCCAGTACGCGAGCGCGTCGGCGGCGCGCCGTTCGGCGTCGACGCGTCGGCGCAGCGCCCCTCGCACCGCCTGCCGCGCGCCGCAGGCGGCCACGTCCCGCAGCGCACGCACCGCGGTTCCCGCCTCGGTGGCCAGTTCCTCGTCGGCCACCAGGAAGTCCCGCTGCCGCCGGGCCAGTGGGCGCAGTGTCACCGCGAAAACGGCCAGGCCCGCGGCCAGCGGTGGCAGGACGACCAGCAGCAGTGGGGGCGCCAGTGCCGCCAGGCCCGCGAGCGTCCCGGCGAGGCTGACGGCGAAGGAGCGGGAGACCATGACCACGCCCGCGAAGCTGTCCCGGGCGATCTCTACCTGGTGGGTGAGCCGGGAGACGGAAGAGGTACCGGCGTCGCCGCTTCCGCGCCCCGGTGCGACCGTGGCCGTGACCGCCTCGCACAGGCCGCGTTCCACCACGCGGCGCACCAGCGTGTCGCGCAGCGGCTCGGCCAGCGCGGCCACCTGGCGGTAGACCCGCGCCGTGCCCAGCGCTCCCACCAGCAGCCCGAGTCCCGCGGCGGCCAGCCACCACAGTCCGGTGGCGGGGCGTCCCGCGAGGAAACCCGCGTCCAGCGCGCGGGCCAGCGCGAAGCCCAGCGCGAAGGTGTGGGCCGCCTCCAGCACCGACCAGCCCGCCAGCGCCCACAGCGCTGCCGGCCGGCGCCGCAGGAAGCGCAGCCCCGCACGCACCAGTCCAGGTCGCACCAGTCCCGGTCGCGGCGGTGCCGCTCGCCGCGCTGTCCCTCGCACCCGTGCGGGGTCGCGGCGGTGTCTTCCGCGGCGTGCGGGCGGCGGCGCTGTGGGCCGCTCCGGCGGGTCACTCATCGGCCCCGCTCCCGAACAGCGCCCGGTAGGCGGGCGTCTTCCACAAGTGCCCGTGGGGGGCGACCGCACGGATTCGGCCACCCTCCAGCCACGCGGTCAGGTCCGCGCGGGCGGCCGTCGAGGCCCGGTGCGCGACGACCAGCCGGGTGCCTGCCCCCTCGCCCGTACGCGTCAGCGCCCGTGTCACCTTCAGTTCCGTCACGGTGTCCAGGCTGGAGGTGGCGTCGTCCAGAATCAGCACACGGGTGTCCTGGGCGAACGCGCGTGCCAGGCCGACGCGTTGCACCTCTCCGCCGGACAGTGGCGCCTCTTCCCGCGGGGTGTCGTAGCCGTGGGGGAGGGTGCGGACGAAGTCGTCGGCGCAGGCCATGGCCGCCGCGTGGCGCACCCGCGCCTCCGGCGGCCCGTGCCCGGCGGGGACGCCCGCCGCGATGGCCTCGCCCACCGTCGCGCCGAAGAGTACGGGACGCTCGAACGCGAAACCGACGGCGCGCCGCAGTTGCGCTGAGGCCAGGTCGGCCAGGTCGACGCCGTCCAGCAGCACCCGCCCCGCGTCCGGCTCGGCGAGCCGACCCGCGACCGCCGCCAGCAGCGACTTGCCCGAACCCGAGCGGCCGACCACTGCCACGGTGGCTCCGGCGGGTACCACCAGGTCCACGTCCCGCAGCACCGGCTCGTCCCCGTACGAGGCGTGCACACCGCGCAACTCGAGCCGGCCCCCGCAGGGCCTGGCGGTGGTCTCCGGCAGCACGCGGTGCCCCTCGCGCAGCTCGGGTACGGCCAGCACCTGAGCCAGTCGCAGGGCGGCCGTGCGGCTGCGTACCAGCGCGTTGAGCTGTCCGACCAGCGTGCCCACGCCCGCCGCGAGCGCCGCGTACCGCGTGGCGGCGACCAGCCCGCCCACGCTCAGCTCCCCCTCGCCCACCAGCAGACCGCCGACCGCCACCACGGCCATCTGGAGCAGCGGCACCAGCACCGCCGCCTGCGCGGTGGCCCGCCCCTGGACGCGCCACGTGCGGTGCCCGTGCTCGGACAGTTCGGCCAACGGCTCCAGCACGCGGGCGCGTTCCCGGCGCTCGATGCCCGCCGCCGCGATGGTGCGGGCCCCCGACAGCGCCTCGACGAGCCGCCCCGCGATCCGCGCCTGAGCTTCCTGGTAGCGGGTGACACACGCCGTGGACGTCCGGGAGAACGCCCGCAGCAGCAGCACGAGCAGCGGCGTGCCCGCCGCGAAGACGGCGGCGAGCCGCAGGTCGAGCAGGGCCAGCGCGACGAGACCGCCCACCGGGGTGACCAGCGCCGCCAGCGCGGAGGCGGCACCGGCGGGGCCCGTGCCCGCGTGCGCGGCGTTGCCCGTGCAGCGGGTCACCAGGTCCCCGGAGGAGAAGCGGCCGGCCCGCAGCGGGGAGACGGCCAGCAGGTGCCCGGCGATCCTGGAGCGCAGCCGGGCGGTCGTACGGGAGTTGAGCGTGCCGGTCAGGACCGTCTCGGCGGCGTCCAGCACGACCAGCGCGCAGGTGAGCGCGGCGCAGACCGCGAGCCAGCCGCCCGTGCCGCTCGCCACCGTGCCGTCCACGCCGGCGCTCCCCGAGCCGGTGCTCGCCGCGCCCTGGCCCGTGCCGGCTCCGACCCCGGCACTGGTCAGCAGCAGGTCGAGCGTGTGTCCGAGCGCGGCGGGCAGTGCCAGTGAGGCGCCGGCCGCCGCTGTCGCGGACAGGAAGAGGGCCGCCGTGCGCCACCGGTGACGGCGCCCTTCGGCGAGCAGCAGCCGGTCGGCCGGGGCGTGCGGGCCGCCGGGGCGCCCGGCGGCCGCGGGGCGCCGCCCTGCGGCCCGCGGCCCGGAGACAGGGGAGTGCCCCTGGGCGGGGGCAGAACCCCGCCCAGGAGCACCGGGTGTGTGTGTCACCCGGTCACAGGCACAGGAGCGTGCTGTGGGAGCTGTGCTTGTCGCACAGGAGGAGGCTCGCGCTGCTGTCGTCGCCGCCGCCGGTCCGCTCCTCGGGCTCCAGCGTCTGCAGGTCGAGAAGTGCCATCGTGGTGTTCCTTCCCATTCGGGTGATCGGTGTGTGTTACAGGGACGGTGGTGCTTCGGTACGGCCTTTGTCCCCAAGGCCGGTCTGTGGGCCGCCGCCGGGCGTGTGGGCGCCGTCGGACAGCGGGTTGGGGGCGCCCGTCACGGGCGGGAGGAACGGCAGGCTCGGCGGTGTCCGGCCGCAGCGGACGGCCGCGGCGGCACCGACAGCGAGCAGGCAGCCCGCCGTGCCGGTCGCCAGGTCCATCGACAGTCGCATCATCTGGTCGCCGGGGAAGGCGAGTCCGCCCCCGTAGGCCATGCCGTACCAGCCGAGTCCGGCGAGCTGGGCCGCACGGTCGCCCTCGGTGACGTGGGGGGTCGTGGTCCTGCTCAGGTGCAGCAGCATGCCCGCGCGTCCCTGGAAGAGTCCCGGCTGTGCGTAGTACCGCATCCGGGCGGCGGGCAGGATGCCCGCGCGGGCCCGTGCGAACGCGGTGTGGCCTGGGTGGTGTGCGAGGAAGTCGTCGAGGACCGTGGCGATGCCCACGCTGCCCGCGCCCAGGTACGGCATGGTGCGGCGTCCCTCGTCCACCTGCCAGGTTCCCGCGCTGTCCCGCACGCACCGCGCCAGGTCCCGGGCGAGCGCACGCTCCGCCAGGTCGAGCAGCGCGGGCTCGCCGTGCCGCTCGTACAGCCGCAGGAAGAGCAGCGCCGCGCCGGTCGCGCCGTGCAGCAGCCCGGCTCTGTCGGCTCCTGGCCGGCCGTCGTCCGGCTCGTCCAGCCGTTGGGCGAGCAGCCGCGCGGCCTCGGCGGCGGAGGTGTGCAACCCCTCCTCGCCGGTCTGCTCGGCGAGTTGCCCGAAAGCGAGGCCCAGCCCGGCGAGACCGCCGAACAGGGAACCGCCCAGCCGCTGCCACTTCTCCTCCAGCACCCGCTCGGTCAACTCCAGCGCACGCTTGGTGTGTCCCGCACGTGCCAGGACGAGCGCCACCCCCGGCAGCCCGTCGTAGAGGCCCAGCGGGGTGCCGCGCGGCGGGGGATCGGTGTGCCGCAGCAGCCACTCCTCGCCCTCGTGCCAGTGGCCGGCTTCCGTCTCGGCGAGCGCGTGGAGCACCCCGGCAGCGCCGTACGCGAGCCCCAGGCCGCCGCCGTCGCCGAACTGGGCGACGTCGCCGGGGAAGAGGCGGTCGTCACGCCCGGGCGTCGCGGAGGCGAGCACGGCCTCGACCATCGCCTCCCGCGCGGCGGGCCAGTCGCCGGGGCCGCCGGGCGCGCCGACGGCCGGCACGAGAGCCGCCACGGAGATGAGGGAACGGGAGGCGGCCGGGGCGCCGCTGTCCGCGCGTTCGTCTTCCTCCGTGCGTTCGTCTCCCTCCGCGCGGGTGTGCCTCTCCGCGCGGGTGTCGTCCTTCGCGCGGCGCGTGCCGTCCTCCGCGCGGGTGTCGCTTGCCGGGCGTGAGCCCTCCGCCGCGCGCGCGTCGGGTCCCTCGATGGTGGCGACCGCCTCGGCCAGGAAGTCCTCGGGGACGCCGGGGAACTGCTCGGCGGCGATCCGCGCCAGGTGCCGGGCCTTGCCCCGGTCGATCGCCAGCAGCGTCGTCATCGGCAGGAACAGGGCGAGCGCGAGACAGGCCAGCGCGTAGCGGTCGATGTCGTAGCGGCTGCGGTCGGCGGGCGCGAGGAAGCCGGGGTGTGCGACGATCTGCCGTGGATCGTCCTCGGCGCGCGCCGCCGCCTCGAAGTCCAGCAGCGTCACCGTCTGTTCGTCGGGCGCCAGCATGATGTTGAACATGTGCAGGTCGTTGAAGACGATGCCCCGCGCGTGCACCGCCTCGACGGCCTCGGCGACCAGCCGGTGGACGCGCAGCGCCCACGCGGTGTGGCGGGACACCGCCTCGGGATCCGGGTCGGCGCTCAGCAGGGGGTGCCGCTTGGCGAAGAAGGAGTTGAGGGGCTGGCCCGGCACCTCCTCCATCACCAGGAACCGGTGCCCGTCCACTTCCAGCCAGTCCTTGAGGGCCGGCACCACCGGCAGCCCGGCGAGCTGGTTGAGTGCCGCCTTCTCGCGCTCGAGACGGGCGACCGCGTCGGCGCCGTCGGCGGCGAGCCCGGCGTGCGGCCTGGCCTCCTTGAGGACGACCCGGCTGCCGTCACGGGTGTCGGTGCCGCCGTAGACGCCGCCGCCGTTGGAGAAGTGCAGCGCCTTGTCGATGCGGTACGGCAGGTCCGCGACGGTCGCTGAGGCGCGGGCCGCCAGCTCGGGACGGAGAAAGGCGGGCAGCTCCACCCCGTCCGGCACCCGGAACGCGGGGTCCTTGCGGTCGGGTACCAGGTTGCCGTGCGCGTCCTCCACCGCGGGGACGAGCCGGCCGTGCGGGTCGACGCAGAACCGGGGGGCGAATCCGCCGTAGCGCACGTACAACGGGCCCTGACGCCAGCGCAGGTCGGTGAGAATGTAGGGGCCGGGTCTGGAGTGCAGCTCCTCACCCAACTCCCGCACCACCATTTCCAGCTGGCTTTCGTCGGCGGGGTAAATGGTGGCGAATTTCCCGCTCGTGCCGCGTCCGGCGTATTTCGCGTTGCGCAGGTAGAGCAGTGTGCGATGCGGAACGTATTTGAAGGGAATGTTCCGGGGAACGCAGTAGTCCCAGACGGCCTCGCCGATCTCGTTCGCGTTCCACAAGGTGGCCGACGCGTGGATCTTCCAGCCCTGGAGCGGGAACGTGCCGGTCAGCGGCCGCAACTCCAGCCAGTCACCCGAGCGTGTGCTGCGCCAGCCCGCGGGGACGGGCCGGTGCGAGACGGCGAACGCTCCCGGGTCCTTCGCGGTTTCTCCCTCGCGGGACGCGGAATCCGACAAGCGTTCTGGCGTGTCATAGAAATGCCGGTTCGCGAGACAGAATATCTCGTACCGCTTGTCCATCGTTCCCCTCCCCTGGGAAGCACGGATCAAGCGTGCAGCACGGGGAGGGGAAAGGGGTAGTCAGTTCTGTCATGAATACGCCGTGAGGAACGCACGGGTAACCCGTGCACGAATCCCCACGAAGCCCCATGGGAAGTCCCCACGGAAGTCGTCAGATTCCGCCGCCGGGCCCGGCGGCACCGAGCCCCAGGTCGCCTCCCGGCGCGGCCGCGAAGTGCCGGGCGACCTCGGCCTCGCCGACCTCGTCCAGCGTGCCGGGCGACCAGCGCGGCCTGCGGTCCTTGTCGATGATCTGGGCCCGCACCCCCTCCGTCAGGTCGGGTGAGGACAGCGCCGCCACGGACGTGCGGTACTCCTGGTCGAGCGCCTCCTCCAGCGAGGACAGCCCGCGGGCGCGGCGCAGCGCGGCGAGCGTGACCTTCAACGAGGTGGGCGACTTGCCCTCGATGGCCACGGCCGCCTCCTTGGCGGCCGTCGTGCCGCTGCTGCGCAGACGGTGCAGGATCTCCGCCACGTCGTCCGCGCCGTAGCAGGGATCGATCCACGCCCGGTGCCCCGCCAGAGTCCCCTCGGGCGCGGACTCGGCGAACTCCTCCAGCGCCTGGGCGGGCGCGGCCTGAGCGAGCGCCGCGGCGAAAGAGCCCAGCCGGTCGGCGGGCACGAAGTGATCGGCGAGCCCGCACAGCAGCGCGTCGCCCGCACCCACCGTGCCGGCCGTCAGCGCCAGGTGCGTGCCCAACTCGCCCGGCGCCCGCGACAGCAACCAGGTTCCGCCCACGTCCGGCACGAACCCGATGGTCGTCTCCGGCATGGCGACCTTCGCCCGCTCCGTGACGACCCGCACCCCGCCGTGCGCCGACAGGCCCACACCGCCGCCCATGACCACACCGTCCATGAGGGCGACATACGGTTTGGGGTAGCGGGCGATACGCGCGTTGAGCCGGTACTCCTCGGCCCAGAACCGCGCCGATTCGGCGCCGCCGCCGCGGCGTACGTCGTCGTGGATCGCCCGGATGTCCGCGCCCGCGCACAGGCCGCGCTCACCCGCTCCGCCGAGGACGACTGCCGCCACCTCCGGGTCGTGCTCCCAGGCGTCGAGCGCCTCGGCGATGCGCCGGATCATCTCCCCGTCGAGGGAGTTGAGCGCGTGCGGCCGGTTGAGCAGCAGGCGCCCGACGCGGCCGTCCTTGCGGACGAGGACGGGCGGTTCGGTCTCGGACATGGACGCGGGGCTCCTTCGCACGCGACGACGGTGGACGCTCTCGCGGGCCACCGTACGTGGCACGCCGCGGCACCACCGCCGCCCCCTCACCACGGGGTGTGCGGCGCGGCACACCGTGCTCCCCGGAGGGGCGCGCCCGGCCCCGCCTAGGTCGGCGCCGGGGCGCTACCGCGGCGGCTCTCGGTCCGAACCTGCCCGGATGCGCACACGAGTCACCGGCAAAGGGACGCTTTACACCTCGGAAACGACGAAGCACACGGCCACCGGGAAACGGACGGACGTTCCCGGTGGCGTCCGCGCGCCGCTCACGCCCGGGTCTGGGCCGGGGCAGTGGCGTCCTGGACCCCGCATCCGGTGCCCGGCTCCAGTTGCCAGGCGCCCGCCAGGAGCTCCTCGACCAGCTCGTCCAGCTCCAGGCGGCGCTCCACCCGCCGCAGGTCCGTCACCCGGGCGCTGGTGGTGACCTGGCGGGGGGCGAGCAGCGCACAGCAGTCCTCGTCGGGCAGCACGGAGACGTCGGCGGTGCCCAGGGCGCGGGCCTCGTCGATGATCTCCTGCTTCTCCCAGCCCAGCAGCGGGCGCAGCAGCGGCAGCGTCGCCGCCTCGTCCACGGCCGCCAGGTTCGCCACCGTCTGGCTGGCCACCTGCCCCAGGCTGTCGCCCGTCACCAGCGCGTCGGCGCCCAGCCGCCGTCCGAGTGCGCTCGCCGTACGCGCCATCAGCCTGCGCTGCGCCACGACCTGGAACCGTCCGGCGCCCGCGACGGCCAGCTGCTTTTGCGCCTTGCCCAGCGGTACCACCCACAGGGTGCGCCCCGGCTGGAACCTGTTGAGTTCCCGCGCGAGCGCGTAGGCCTTGTAGACCGAGGCGGCGTCCGTGTACGGCGCGCCGGTGAAGTGGACGTAGTCGCAGGCCAGCCCGCGCCGCATGGCGCGGTAGGCGGCGACGGGGGAGTCGTAGCCCCCCGAGAGCAGGGCCAGCGCCCGGCCACTGGAGCCCACCGGCAGGCCGCCCTGCCCCCGCAGCCGCGTCCAGGACAGGTAGCTGCCCTTCCTGTCGACCTCCACGGTCAGTTCCACGTCGGGGGACGAGAGGTCGACCCGCGCCCCCGTCCGGGCGCACACCCGTTCGCCGATGGCCGCCGCGAGCACCGAGGACGTGAGCGGAAAGGACTTGTCCCGCCGCTTCGCGCGCACCGCGAAGCTGAGCGTCCCGCGGCCGCCGCTCCGCTCCTGCCAGACCCGGCGCAGCGCCCGCACGGCGTGGTCGCCGATGGTCTCCACGCTGCTGCCCACCCGCACCGCCGGCTGTACGAGGTTGAAGCCGATCACGCGGCGCGCGCTGCCCACGAGCGTGTCGAGACCGGGCTCGCCGCCCACCGTCGTGACGCTGCGGCCCCTCTCCACCCACGTCTCGCCGGGCAGCTGACGCAGCGCGTGCCGCAGGTTGTCGTGCAGCAGCTCCTCGAAGCGTGCGCGGTTGCGGCCACGGAGAAAGACCTCACCGTGCTTGAGCAGGACGCACTCCACCGCGTCGGCGTCCGGCGCCGCGTACGCGTGCGTCGCCGCTCCGGCGGGCGCGTCGCGCTCCGGCACGGTCGTGGTCCGGGTCGTGCCCGCGTTGTCGTGCGGATGTCCCTCGGGGGCGGGACGGGGCCCATGGATCGTCACGGAACTTCCCTCCTGCCCGACAGGCTATGCGACCCCTCCGGCACGCCCCACCGCTCCCTCGTCCCGCTCGGGAGGGGCCGGGGGCGCGGAGCGGCAGGTGTGCGGCCCCTCGCGCGGCGGGCAGGGGTGAGGAGGACCACTCTCCTCGCCCCCGCGGAGGCTGACTAGAGTCCTTCGAGGTGCCGCACTCGCGGGTGGAACCGGCCCTGTCCCGGGTCCGTCGGCGCCGCGCTCCGTCCGTCACCGAAGGGACATCGCATGGCCGAGGTCGTCGAGCTGGTCACTTACCCCGTCAAAGGGTGCGCAGCCGTCCCGCTGCGGGAGGCCGCCCTCGAACCCGCCGGCATCGCCGGCGACCGCGGCTTCCTGGTGACCACGTCGGAAGGGGTGGGCCGCACCCAGCGCCGCGACCCCGCTCTGGCCCTCATCAGCCCCGAGGTGACCCGCACGCCTGCGGGGGAGCGGCTGACGCTGCGGGCGCCGGGGGCCGAGGCCCTGCACGTCGAGGCCGACCTGGCCGGGCCGCGCCGGGGGGTGGACATGCTCGGGCGGCCGCTGCGCGGCATCGACCAGGGCGACGAGGCGGCCGACTGGCTCTCGGAGGTCCTCGGTTCGCGCAGCAGGCTGTTCCGGGTGCCGCCGGAGAACGGCAGAATCACCGATGGGCTGACACCCGGCACCTCGCGGTACGCGGACAGCTGCGCCGTCCACCTCGTCTCCCGCGCGAGCCTCGACCACCTCAACAAGCGGCTCGCCGACCGGGGCGCCGAACCGCTGCCGATGTCCCGCTTCCGGCCCAACATCGTGGTCGACGGCTGGAACGGGGAGCAGGACGCCGAGCACGCCGAGCATGCCGAGTACGCCGAGGACACAGCACGGCGGCTGCGGATCGGCGGGAGCGAACTCGGCTACGCGAAGTTGGCCATCCGCTGCGCCGTCACCCTCGTCGCACAGGACTCGGCGGCCAAGCGCGGTCCCGAGCCGCTGCGCACCCTCGCCACCTACCGCCGCGCGGCCGAGGGCGGCGTCGCGTTCGGCGCCAAGTTCGCGGTGCTGCGCCCCGGAACACTCGCGGTCGGTGACCCGGTGGAGGTGACGGCCTGGGGCGCGTCCGAGCTGTAGCGCCGAAGGGGGTCCGCGTCCGAGCTGTAGCGTCCGCCGCGGTCGGCGAGCGCGCGCAGCGCCCGCACGTACGGGCTGTGCCGTGCGGGCCGCGTCACCGTGCCGGCGCACGCCAGCTCCGCCCGGTCCAGAGCGTCCTGAAGGCAGGCGTCGTGCAGCGGGCGCCACACCAGTGGCCAGCCGAGGCGGGCGGGGCCGCGCGCCCTCATGGCGAGCGTGTGGCGCAGCAGGGTGTGCCGCGCGTCGACGGCGAAGGCCGCGAACTCGTGGAAGCCGTCGAAGCCGCGTGGCCCGGTGAAGGTGAAGCGCACCCAGGTCGCGGGGACATGGGCGGCGACGGTGTAGCGGACCGGGCCGTGCCCGCCCGCCGCGCCCTCGGCCAGCGGCCTGTCGAACCGCATCGCGGGCCACGTGCCGTGCGGCCACAGCCGGTCGTCCTCGCAGGACAGCGAGTCCAGCAGCGCGCCCACCTCGGCGCGGGTCGCGGGCAGCAGTCGCTCGTGCACGTTGCAGACCTGCATGGTGTCCCTCCGTTGCCTTCGCACGCGTTCTAGAGAGGAATCTCCAATACGGTCAGGCTACGCTGCCGCACATGGCCAGGCCACCCCGTTTCGACACCGACCGACTTCTCGACGCCGCCCTCCGCCTGGCCGCCACCGCGGGGCCCTGCGGCGTCACCATGACCGCCGTCGCCCGGGAGGCCGGAGCGCCCAGCGGCTCTCTCTACCACCGCTTCCCCGGCCGCACCGCGCTGCTGGCCGAACTGTGGCTGCGCACGGTGGAACGGTTCCAGGACGGCTTCCGGCGGCACCTGGCCGACCAGCCCCTCCCCACGGCGGACGCGGCGCGCGTGGCGGGCCGCGCCGCCGCACGGCACGTCGTTGCCTGGAGCCGCGCCCACCCGGACCAGGCAGCCCTCCTCGGCTACGGGCCCGAGGACTTCGACCGCGCGCACTGGTCCGAGGAACACCGCCGGCGCGCCGACCGGGGCAACGCGCGGGTCTTCGCCGAGGTCGGCGCGCTCGCCGAGCGGCTCGGCGCCCACGGTGCGGAGGCCACCGAGCGCCTCACCCTCGCCCTGATCGACCTCCCGCTCTCCGTCGTGCGCCGTCATCTGCGCGCGAGCGGCGCCCTTCCCGGCTACGCCGAGTCCCTTGTCGAGGACTGCGCCGAAGCCCTCCTCGCCACGGTGTCCGAGCGGCGCTGACGCGGGATCCGGGGAGTCCGGAGACCTTCCGGACCCTCGCCGTACAGCTGCGCTCTCCCTCCTCACACGGCAGGTTTCTCCCCCCGCCGCCGGGCTACCCGCCCCGGGCCGTCGGGGTGGGCCAGCGGCCCCCGCGGTCCCGGGGCGACCCGGGGTGCTACCGGAACAGCGACGTGGAGAGAACCCGTGCCCCCAGCCAGGAACATCACGCGTGGCCAGGTCGAGCACGAGACGGCCCCACAGCAGCGGACGGCCGCGCCCGCGCGGCCGGTCCGGCAGGAGCCGGCAGCGGACGTCGCGAACGTCTTCGTGCTCGGTATGGACGAGACCAACCGCACCACACTCGAGGCGGTCCCGGGAGCGGAACACTGCCGCTTCCACCCGCTGCTGAGCCCCGAGGAACTCCAGGAGGACGAGGTCTCGGTGCCCGGCCTGCTGGAGCGGGCCCGCGGCGTCCTCGACTCCTTCGACGGGAGCGTCGACGCCGTCGTCGGCTACTGGGACTTCCCCGTCTCCACCATGATCCCGCTGCTGGCCGAGCGGTACGGCACCCGCAGCACGGGGCTGGAGTCGGTGGTCAAGTGCGAACACAAGTACTGGAGCAGGCTGGAACAGCAGAAGGCCATCGACGAGATACCCCGCTTCGGCAGGGTCGACATGGAGGCGGCTGAGCCCGAGCCACCCGAGGGCGTCCGCTTCCCCATGTGGGTCAAGCCGGCCCTGGCCTATTCCTCGGAGCTGGCCTACGGGGTCGAGAACATCGAGGAGTTCCGCGAGGCCGTCGCGAAGATCAGGGAGGGCATCGCCCGGGTCGGCAGGCCGTTCGAGTACGTCCTCGACCAGATCGAGCTGCCCGAGGAGATGGCCGGAGTGGGCGGCATGGTCTGCCTGGCCGAGGAGACGCTCACCGGGCTCCAGGTGGCCGTCGAGGGATACGTCCACCAGGGCGCCGTCACCGTCTACGGGGTGCTGGACTCCATCACCTACCCCGACTCCTCGTCCTTCCTGC
Organism: Streptomyces diacarni; assembly: GCF_003323715.1. Lineage (GTDB taxonomy): Bacteria > Actinomycetota > Actinomycetes > Streptomycetales > Streptomycetaceae > Streptomyces > Streptomyces diacarni. Next base: position 269,400 of record NZ_QOIN01000043.1, on the reverse strand, counting down.
GGCACCAGTACCCCAGCAGCCTCCCGCCGCAGGTCCAGGAGCGGCTGATCGACGTCTCCGAGCGGGTCATCCGGCAGATCGGCATGGACGCGGCCACCTTCAGCATCGAGTTCTTCTACGACCCGGGCACGGACGCGATCAGGCTGCTGGAGATCAATCCGCGGCACTCGCAGTCGCACGCCGAACTGTTCGACTTCGTCGACGGGGTGCCCAACCACCACTGCATGGTGGCCCTCGCCCTCGGCCGCGATCCGGCCCTCCCGTACCGCGCGGGCCCCTATCAGTGCGCCGCGAAGTGGTACCACCGCTGGTTCACCGACGGCGTGGCCCACCGCGTGCCTTCCGAGCGGGAGATCGCCCGGGTGGCGGAGGAGATCCCAGGCGTCGTCATCGACGTCGTCCCCGAACAGGGACAACAGCTGGCGAACCTGTCCCAGCAGGACAGTTACAGCTACGAACTCGCCCACGTCTTCACCGCGGGAGAGGACGACGACGCACTGCGCGAGAAGTACGACCGCGCCATCGCGGCCCTCGGCCTGCACGGCACACCGCCCGGCGGCGAGCACAGCGACGCTCCGCAGGAGTGACGACCAGCGAGCCGGACGCGGCGGCGCACCGGCGAACGACAGCGCCCCGCGTCCGGCCGACAGCGGCCACCGACCCGGCCGACCGCACCACGGGAAGGAGGCGGACCGCGCCCATGCGCACCGTGCACAACCTGCCGTACGAGACGAAGGAGGAGACCACCAGCGTGCCGCTCCCGGACGGCACCCGGCTCTCCGCCCGCATCTGGCGCCCCGTCTGCACGGACCAGGAACCCCTGCCTGCCGTGCTGGAGTACATCCCCTACCGCCAGCGTGACCTGACGGCCGTACGGGACTCGATCCACCACCCCTACCTCGCCGGGCACGGCTACGTCTGCGTCCGCGTCGACCTGCGCGGCACCGGCGACTCGGACGGGGTGCTGGAGGACGAGTACCTGGAGCAGGAGCAGCAGGACGCGCTCGACGTCCTGCAGTGGCTCACCGAGCAGCCCTGGTGCGACGGCAACACCGGCATGATGGGGATTTCCTGGGGCGCCTTCGCCGCGCTCCAGGTCGCCGCACGGCAGCCGGAGAGCCTGCGCGCCATCGTCATCGCCTCCTTCACCGACGACCGGTACGCCGACGACATGCACTACATGGGCGGCGCGCTGCTGTCGGACAACCTGGCCGAGGCGGGCACCATGTTCGCCTACGCCACCTGCCCGCCCGACCCCGCCGTGGTCGGCGACCGCTGGCGCGCGATGTGGCGCGAACGGCTGGAGGGCACCGAGCCGTGGGTGCTGGAGTGGCTGCGCCACCAGCGGCGCGACGACTACTGGCGGCACGCTTCCGTCTGCGAGGACTACCAGGCCGTGCGCTGCCCGGTGCTGGCCTCCAGCGGCTGGGCCGACGGTTACTCCAACGCCGTGACCCGGCTGCTCGCCCACCTGGACGTGCCGCGCCGCGGACTGATCGGCCCCTGGTCGCACAAGTTCCCGCACCTGGGCGAGCCGGGCCCGGCCATCGGCTACCTCCAGGAGGTGGTCCGCTGGTGGGACCACTGGCTCAAGGGCGCGGACAACGGCGTCATGGACGGACCCATGCTCAGCGCCTGGATGCAGGACAGCGTGCCGCCCTCCACCGCGTACGAGGAGCGGCCCGGCAGGTGGGTGATCGAGCCCGAGTGGCCCTCGCCGCAGATCGACGAGGTCGTCCACCCGCTGACGCAGTACCGCATCCGCCCGCCGGGGGAGCCGGCCGGCGAGGGGGGACCCGGCGAGCCGCTGACGGTGCGCTCCCCGCTGTCGGTCGGCCAGTTCGCCGGCAAGTGGGCGTCCTATAACGCGCCGCCCGACCTGCCCTACGACCAGCGGGAGGAGGACGGGGGCTCGCTGGTCTTCGAGACGGATCCGCTGACCGAGCGCGTGGAGATCCTCGGCTCGCCCAGCGTGGAGCTGGACCTGACGGCCAGTGAACCGGTCGCGCAGGTGGCCGCGCGGCTGTCCGACGTGGCCCCCGACGGCAGCGCCACCCGCGTCACCTACGGTGTGCTCAACCTCAGCCACCGCGAGGGCACCGGCACGCCGGAGCCGGTGGAGCCCGGGGCGCGCTGCCGCGCCACCGTACGGCTCAACGGGGTCGCGCAGGCCTTTCCCCCGGGGCACCGCATCCGGTTGTCGCTGTCGACCTCGTACTGGCCGCTGGCCTGGCCGCCGCCGCGCCCCGTGCTGCTGAGCGTCCACCAGGGCTCCAGCAGTCTCACGCTGCCGGTACGCAGCCCCCGCGCCGACGGGGAGGCCCCGCGCGGCCAGTTCGGCGAGCCCGAGGGCGCCGCGCCGCTGACGACCACGACGCTCACCCCGCCGGAGGAGCGCTGGGACGTCAAGCGCGACCTGATCGACTACCACCACGAGCTGGAGATCGTGAAGGACCGCGGCTTCGAGCACGTGGACCACATCGGTCTTGACGTCGGCCGGCGCGCCTACGAGCGGTACACGGCGATGGCCGACGACTTCACCTCCGTCGGCGGCGAATCCGCCTGGACGATGACGTTCCGGCGCCCGGGGTGGGAGGCCAAGGCGGTCACCCGCACCGTACTGACCTGCACAGAGGAGGACTTCCACGTGCACGCGACCCTGGACGCCTACGTGTCGGGGGACAGGGTCTTCTCCCGCACCTGGAACGAGACGGTGCCTCGTGACTGCCTCTGAGCCTTGTCCGGTGCTTCAGTTCACGGGTCGGCGCCAGCCGCGGGATCCAGGGCCTCATCGTCCGCGTGTGCGCCGGCCATGACCGGATGCTGCCCCGGCGACCGCGAGCACGCTGGCGGAGGTGAGACCTCGCGTTCGCCGGGACATGCGCCCTCCGCGCTCTGCGCGCTACGGGGCGAGCGGTGACCGATACGGCATCAGCCGAGGTGCCGGGAGAAGAACCTCAGCGTGCTGTCCAGTTCGAATGCCGGTATCTCCCCGTGCTTGCCGGGGTTGGCGTGCAGCGTCTTCTCGGTCGAGGCGAAGGCGTCGAACAGCGCCATGCTCTGGGCTCGCGGCACTCGCTCGTCGTCCCACTGCACCAGGAACTCGACCGGGACGGTGATCGCCTCGGCGGCCTCGGCAGAGGCCGGCGCCCCGCCCAAGCCCAGTACCGCCGCGCGGATCCGGGGCTCGGCGGCGACGAACGGAACGCCGAGTCCGCACCCCAACGAGACCCCCCAGTAGCCCACCCCGCCGGCGCCGACGTAGTCGAGTTGCTGGACCGCGTCCAGGGCCGCCCGCCATTCCGGCACGGTCTGGCGTGCCACGCGCGCCTGGAATCCGGCGATCAGCTCAGCCGGCTCTGCACCGGCCTCGATGCGAGCCCGGTTCCCGGTCACGATCCGGTCGTACTCCTCGACCTTCGGCCGGTCGCCGTGGGCGGGCGCGTCGAGGGCCACGACCGCGAAACCGAGTTCCGTCACGAAGCGGCGTGCGCGGACCAGGACGCCGGGGGCCTTCTTGTGCTGCCCGCCGCCGTGTCCCATCAAGACGAGTGGACGAGCGTCGAGGGCGCCTTCCGGCGTCCACAGCACGCCGGGGATCTCACCGAGTTCGAAGAGCTGTTCGCGGACGCCGTCGGACGACGTCTCAGAGAGGAAGCGCATAGCGTTGCAAGCCTTTCGGGATGCCTTTGCGGGCGCTCCCTAGGCCATGCGGGGGAGGGAGGCCCGACCTGTCGCAGCGATGATCGGTCTCACCTCCTCGGTGCGCAGCAGTGCACGGCGGCAGGAACATATCACGAAGGACTTCCCCTCGGGCCCGGGTAGGCGAACAGGCATACGAACCTCGCCTGACGCGGCATCAGGACAGCAGCACCCGGCAGTGCGCGCCGCCCGTGCCGGGCCACCGGCCCGGTGGGCGCGCCCCGGGGCGCCGGGGGGAGGGGGACGCCCCGGGGCGGGGAGGTCAGGGCACTACGACGATCTTGCGGCCCTTGCCCTCCGCGAACCGGTCCAGCGCCTCGGGGTAGGAGGCCAGCGGGAGCCGGTCCGAGATGAACACCTCCGGGTCCAGGATGCCGCCGGCGAACAACTCGGCCGCCCGCTCGTAGCTGTGCAGCACCGCCATCGATCCGGTGATGGTGATCTCCTGGTTGTAGATGCGGTACGGGTCGATGGTGGCCCGCGTCGCGTAGTCGGCGACCCCGAACTGGAGGAACGTGCCCGCCTTGGCCACGCGGCCGAGACCGTCCTGGATGGCGGCCGCGTTACCGGTGGCGTCCACCACCAGGTCCCAGCCGCCGGGGCGGTCCAGTTCCTCGGCGGTGGCCGCGGCGCCGCTGCATCCCAGGGAGCGCGCCGTTCGAAGGCGCTCGGGGTTGAGGTCGAGCACCTCCACGCTGGCGGCCCCGGTGCGCTTGGCCAGCTCCAGCATCATCAGGCCCATCGTCCCCGAGCCGTAGATGAGCACGTGCGAACCCAGCTGGCTCTTCAGCACGTCGTAGCCGCGCACCGCGCACGACAGCGGCTCGATCAGGGCCGCGTCCTGGGTGCGCACGTTCTCGGGCAGAGGCACGCAGTTGGCCACCGGCGCCACCGCGTACTCGGCGGCGCCGCCCGCGCGGCTCACCCCGATCGCCGCCCAGCGCTCACACAGGTTGTTGTGCCCTGAGCGGCAGTAGCGGCACTCGTAGCAGTACAGGGAGGGGTCGACGGCGACCCGGGTGCCCTCGGACAGCTCGGTCACCTCGCTGCCGAGCGCCACCACCTCCCCGGCGAACTCGTGTCCGGGGATCACGGGCAGGGTCGGGGCGAACTCCCCCTGGAGGATGTGCAGGTCCGTGCCGCACAGCCCGCACGCGGCCACCTTCACCACCACCTCGCGGGGTCCTGGTGTGGGGTCGGGAACCTCCGTCAGGGAGACCTTCCCCACGGACTCGACGAGAGCGGCCTTCATTTCACGGCTCCTAGCGACAGGCCCTGGACCAGCTTGTCCTGGGCGGCGAACCCCGCGGCGAGCACCGGCAGGGAGATCACGAGCGACGCGGCGCACACCTTGGCCAGGAACAGGCCCTGGCTGGTGATGAAGCCGGTCAGGAAGACGGGCGCCGTCTGTGCGACGACCCCCGTCAGCACCCGCGCGAAGAGCATCTCGTTCCAGGAGAAGATGAAGCAGATCAGCGCGGTGGCGGCGATCCCGGGCGCGGCGACGGGGGCGACGACCCGCGCCAGGATGGTGGGCAGCCGGGCGCCGTCGAGCTGGGCGGCCTCGATCAGCGCGACCGGCACCTCGGCCAGGAAGGAGTGCATCATCCACACCGCGATCGGCAGGTTCATCGAGGTGTAGAGGATGACCAGCAGCCAGATGTTGTCGAGGAAGCCGGTGTTCTTGGCGAACAGGTAGATCGGCAGCAGCCCGGCGACCACCGGGAGCATCTTCGTGGACAGGAAGAAGAACAGCACGTCGGTCCACTTGCGCACCGGCCGGATGGACAGCGCGTAGGCGGCGGGCAGTGCCAGCACGAGCACGAACAGCGTGGAGACGACCGAGGCGGTCAGCGAGTTGGCCAGCGCCGGCCAGGGCCCCGACTGCCAGGCCCCGCCGAAGAACTCCCGGTAGCCGTCCAGCGTCAGCGGGGCGGCCAGGGACGGCGGGTTGGTGGCCGCGTCCGACTCCGAGTGGAAGGAGGTGAGCACCATCCACGCGATCGGCAGGAAGAAGACGAGCCCGCACACCCACGCCAGCAGGCCCAAAAGCGCGTTTCTGCGCCGTACCGTGCGCGGGGCGGTGACCGCGCGCGCCTTTCTCGGGTCGGCGACCGTGACGCTCGCACTCATGACCGGGCCTCCTCGCGGAAGAGGGACGAGACCACCCGCAGCGCGAGGGTGGCGATGATCAGGGAGCCGAGCACCACCAGGACCCCGGCCGCGGACGCCAGTCCGTACTCGTGGCCCTGGTAGAAGGTCTGGTAGATGGTGTACGGCAGGTTGGCGGTTCCCAGCCCGCCGGAGGTGATGGTGAAGACGGCGTCGAAGTTCTGCACGATGTAGATGGAGCCCAGCAGCGCGCCCAGCTCCAGGTAGCGGCGCAGGTGCGGCACCGTCAGATAGCGGAAGATCTGCCAGGCGCTCGCCCCGTCGATGCGGGCCGCCTCCAGGGAGTCGGCGGGACGGCTCTGCAGTCCGGCCAGCAGGATGAGCATCATGAAGGGCGTCCACTGCCAGATCAGCGCCACCTCCACCGCGCCGAGCGGCATCTCCGCCACCCAGTCGGGCTGCGGCCCGTCGTCTCCGAACACCCAGGTCAGCATGCCGTTGAGCAGCCCGTACTCCGGGTTGTAGAGGACGTGCTTCCACAGCAGCGCCGCCGCCACGGGGACCAGCAGGAACGGCGCGATCAGCAGAGTGCGCACCAGGCCGCGGCCCTTGAAGGTGCGGTCGAGCAGCAGCGCCAGGCCGAGCCCGAGCACCAGGCTGGTCAGCACGACGACGGCGGTCAGTATCGCTGTCGTGATCACGGACTCGCGCAGCGCCGCGTCGCCGAGGACCTCCCCGTAGTTCTCGAAGCCGCCGAACCGGCGGGCCTCCGGGTACAGGGCGTTCCAGTCGAAGAACGAGACCACCAGGGTGGCCACGAACGGCAGCTGAGTGACGACGATCATGAAGACCAGCGCGGGCAGCAGCGGCGCCCTGGTGACCCAGGCGCGCAGCTTGTTCGGCGGCTCCTGCGGCTTCGTGGCGGGCTTGCCCGCCGCTGACGGGCGCTCGTTGCGCGCTCCGGGTGCCGGAGCGGTCGTCGGCGTGCTCATCGGCCCCGCCCCTCGTAGTCCTCGGAGATCTCCTCGGCCAGCGTCTGCGACTTGCGCAGAGCCGTCTCGACGGACTGGCGGCCCGCGATCGCCGCGCTGATCTCCTGCGAGACCTTGGTGCCCAGGTCGGCGAACTCGGGGATGTCCACGAACTGGATGCCGATCGTCGGCCGCGGCTGCACGCCGGGGTCGCGGGGCTCGGCGCCTGTGATGGCCCGGCGGGTGACCTCACCGAAGGCGCCCGCCTCCTTCTTGTACTCCGGCAGCTTGTAGGTCGAGGCGCGCTTGCCCGCCGGGACGTTGGCCCAGCCGAACTCCTCGCCGACCAGCCGCTCGTACTCCTTGCCCGACGCCCAGGAGATGAACTTCCAGGCCTTGTCCGGGTTGCGGCTCGCCTTTTGGATGCCCCACGCCCAGCTGTAGAGCCAGCCGGAGCTCTCCGTCTTGAGCGTCGGCGCGGGCACGTACCCGATCTTGCCCTTGACCTTGGACTTCGACCCCTCCAGGGAGCCGGCGCCGGCCGTGGCGTCATACCACATGGCGGTCTTGCCCTGCGTCATGTTGTTCAGGCACTCGGCGTAACCGGCCTGGGCGGCGCCGGATTCGCCGTGCTTGCGTACCAGGTCGACATAGAACTTCGTCGCCTTCTTGAAGGCGGGGTCGTCCAGCCGCGCCTTCCAGTCCTTGTCGAACCACGTGCCGCCGAAGGTGTTGACGACGGTCGTCAGCGGCGCGATCAGTTCGCCCCAGCCCGGCAGCCCGCGCAGGCATATGCCCTTCATGCCGCTCTGCGAGCCGTCCACCTCGGCCGCGAGCTCGGCAACCTGCGGCCAGGTCGGCTCCTTCGGCATCGTCAGGCCCTCTTTGGCGAAGACGTCCTTGCGGTACATCAGGAAGGACGACTCACCGTAGAAGGGCTGCGCGTAGACCTTGCCGTCCTCGCCGCTGAGCGACTCCCGCACCGGAGGCAGGATGTCCTGCTGATCGAACGACTTGTCCTTGCGGGTGTACTGGTCCAGCGGCTGCAGCCACTCGTTCTTCGCGAAGATCGGCGTCTCGTAGTTGCTGAGGGTGGCCACGTCGTACTGGCCCGCCTGGTTGGCGAAGTCCTGGCTGATCTTGTCGCGGACGTCGTTCTCCGGCAGCACCGTGAAGTTGACCTTGATGCCGGTCTCCTTCGTGAAGTGGTCCGCGGTCAACTTCCGCAGCTCCAGCATCTGCGGGTTGTTCACCATGAGGACGTTGATCGTGTCACCCCCCTGCCCCAGCGCCCCGGCCCCGGCACAGGCGGGAAGCGTGAGCAGCACGCCCGCCGTGGCGGTCGCGGCCAGCGCCCGGGCACGGCGTGGTCGGTGAGGTGTCCGGCTGAGCTGTCTGCTCCGACGGCGCATGGAAACTCCTGGCGAAATCGACATGTGTACGGCGTCGGCGGGCGTACGAGGACGACCGCCGGTCCGGGACGGGGGCGGGGGTGGAGCGCTCGGGCGGGACGGGTCAGACTCTGATGACCTGCGGCCCCTGCAGGGCGTAACGGTGTGCTTCTTGCGCGGGCAGCCCGGTGGAGGTGACCAGCGCCTCGAAGTCGCCCACCTGGGCGAAGCGGCAGAAACTCACCGCGCCGAACTTGGTGTGCGGCCCGGCGAAGACCCGCCGCCGTGCCGCCCGCACCGCCTGCGCCTTCACCTCGCTGACCGCCGGGTCTGGGGTGGTCAACCCGTGCTCGCGGGAGATGCCGTTGGCGCCGACGAACGCCAGGTCGATGACGAATCCGGCCAGCATCTTCGTCGTCCAGTGCTCGACGGTGGCCAGCGTGCCGCCCCGCACCCGTCCACCCAGCAGCAGCACGGTGAAGTCCCCCGCACTCGCCAGCACGTTCGCCACCGGCAGTGAGGCCGTCACCACCGTCAACGCCCGGTCCGTCGGCAGCGCCTCGGCGATGAGCTGCGGAGTGAACCCCTCGTCCACGAAGACCGTCTCCGCGTCCCCGAGCAGTTCGACGGCGGCCGAGGCGATCCGCCGCTTCTCCGGCACGTGCATGGTGGTGCGGAAGGCCAGCGTCGTCTCGAAGCCGGCGCTCTCCACCGGATAGGCGCCTCCGTGCGTACGGCGCAGCAGACCATGCTGCTCCAGGACGCGCAGATCGCGGCGCACCGTCTCCTTGGCCACGCCGAGATCGTCGGCGAGTTGGGTCACCTCGACGGAGCCCAGTCGTCGTGCCGTACCGACGATCTGCCGCTGCCGCTCCGCCGCGCTCATGGCTCCGTGCTCCTGTTCGTCCTGTCCCGGCCGGTCCCCGCAGGCTCCGTTCGGGCACCGGGCTGCCCGTTCCTGCCCGTGTGCAGAGTTGTACCGGCCGTGGGCGGGGCACCACCAGCCCTCCGGTCGGGCAGATCGTGCCCGCTTGCGCCCGTATCCCGCCGCCCCTCACGGCGTGCCGCCCCAGGCCCGAGCCGCATCCGCGCCCTGACCCGGTGCCCGTTTCCCGCCCGCCCGCGCCCGTTCCCGGCCCGCCCGCCTTCCCCTGGCCCGCACGGGCACCACACGACCCGGGGGTCGGACACCACCCGGGCGCCCGGGCCGGCCGTGGCACGTCGCCTCGGCGTCGAGTACCGCCCATCGGGGACGCCCGGTACCTCTGCCCGGGTGAAAGATCGGCCGAGCCGAACGGATCGTCAGCCCGGGGAGCGCCCGGAGGAGTTTGCTACCGCCCTGACGGGCTTTCCTCTGACCCCAACAGAGAGTCTCCGGACTCGACGGTAAGGACCTGATTCAGATGCGTAAGACCAAGATCGCCACCTTCGGCGTCCTCACGGCGGCCGCGGTCGCCGTCCCGGCAACTCCCGCCTTCGGGCAGGAGGCGCAGTCCGCCGGCACGCACACCCACGCGGAGGCCACCGCGCGGACCCAGGGCACCACCGGGTACGAGACGCAGGGCACCGCCGGGTACCAGGTGCAGCCCGGCGACACCCTCTCCGAGGTCGCACAGCGCCACGGGACCACCTGGCAGGAACTGGCCGAGCGCAACGGCCTTCCCGATCCCGACCGGATCTTCCCCGGTCAGCGACTGGAGGTCACCGGAGCGAGTACCCCGCAGCCGGCCCCCTCGGCGCCGCCCCCGGCGCAGGAGGCAACCCCCGAGACTCCGCAGACCTCACAGGCCCCGCAAGCCCAGGAGGAGCAGTCACAGGAGGAGGCGGCTCCGCAGGCCACGCGGTCCAAACCCGCCTCCTCGGCCGCCTCCATGTCGGAGAACGCGGCGAAGGCGGAGATCATCCGCCGGGAGTCCAGCGGCAACCCCAACGCCCAGAACGGCAAGTACTACGGGCTGTTCCAGACCGACCAGCCCTGGGGCAAGGGCACGGTCGCCGAACAGCACGCCGGCGCCGAGCACTACGTCGAGCACCGCTACGGCTCCTGGCAGGCGGCGCTCGCCTTTCACAACAAGCACGGCTGGTACTGACCCGCCGAGCCCGGGGCCCGCTCGCGGGCCCCGGGCGGGCGCCGGGATCCGGTGTCAGCACATCCCGACGCGGCCGGCCGGTGCTCACAACGCCGCTGCGGCGCGGGACGGGCACAACCCCGTACCCGCGCCGCAGCGGCGCCGATCGGCTGTACGCGACTGGTGTGTCAGTCCTCGGCCCAGCCGTGCTGCTTCCCGAACTGCACCAGCCTGCGGCGGATGTCGAGGATCTGAGCCCCGGTCAGTCCCGGCGCGGCTTCCAGCAGCAGCTCCGTCACCGACCTGGTGTACTCGGCGACGCTGAGCACGTCGCACAGGGGATCGTCAGGATCGTCCGAGCGGACGGAGGCCGACGCCTCCCGGGGAGCATCGGCGGCGGAGGGCGCCGGTGCGAACGGCGACATGCTCTCCGCATTGTGCAGAAGGCGGACCGAGGAGGCCTTCAGTCCCCGGTCGCCGTCCTCGATCTCGAATTCGACCGCCACGCCGGTGTGCACGTAGGACTCCGGCACCATCAGATCGTTCGCGTGCAGGAAGACGTCCTCGCCCCCGTGTTCCGGCGCGATGAACCCGTAACCCCGCGCACCGTCGAACCGGACAACTCGACCAGCAACCATGTTTCCACCTAAAAACCACATCCCCGGGCCCCGTGCCCGGACACCTGGCCGGGATCCTAGCGAAGCGGGGCCGCGAGGGGTACGGCAGGTGGCGGTGCCCCCGGCGAACACCGCGGGGAGAGCCCCATAGCCCCAGGTCACCCCGGGGGAGGGGCGCTGGATGGGGGGTCGGCGGAAGCCGTCGGGATGGATTGTTCATTGGGAGGTTTACCGGTGCGCCGGGTGGGCACGGGCCCCATGCCGGGTCTCTTCTCAGAGTCCCGATCCCCCATTTTTGTCAGGACGGTTTCCGCCTGCCGACGGGTCCGGAAACCGGGGAGAAGGCGCGCATGTTCACCATCCTGCTCATCGCCGGTCTCGGCGTGGTCCTCGCGGTCGCCGTCGGGCTCGCGTTCCGTTTCAGGCAGGAGGTGGCGGACCGGGACGGAGAAGACCTCCAGGGCCGCTTCGGTCCTGAGTACGACCGCACCCTGGCCCGCCGCCGCGGCGACGTGCGGACCACCAGGCGAGAGCTGCGCGTCCGGCTCAAGCGGTACGCCCAGCTCCAGGTCCTGCCGCTCGACCGTGCCGCGCGCGAGCACTACCTCGCCCGGTGGACCGCGCTGGAAGAGGACTTCTCCACCGATCCCGGCCGGGCGCTCGATGCCGCGGAGGTCCTGCTGACGGAGCTGGCAGCCGAGCGGGGCTACCCCGCCCAGGCGCCGTTCGAGGACCTGGCCGCCGCGCTGTCGGTCCACCACGCCCGCCGCGTCCACGGGTACCGGCGCGTCCACGAGGCGGCCCGCGCCGCGCACGACGACCACCGGGTGACACAGGACGCGCGCGCCGCCCTCCTCTCCGCCGGAGCCCTCTTCGACTCGCTGCTCACCGCGCGGGCGAGCGTCAGCGCGGCGCCGGCCCGGCGCGCCGCGGGGGCGGTCCGTCCCCGGATCAGCTGACCGACACCGGTCCCGTCCGCCCACCGGGGCGGGTGCCGGACGAGCCTCCACCGGGGAGGCTCGCGAGCGGTGCCGCCTCGTCCGCCGAGCCGGACCGCTACGCGGCGCGGGACCGGGTGGGGACCTCGCCCGGCTTGTGCGCGCTCGCCGATACGGAGTGGTACTGATATGGGTGTGAACCCTACCCCTCCCTGCCATAACGCCCGCGATACCGCACAGCGGGCGAGCGAGGTCATCGAACTGCTGGAGGTGCTGTGGGAACGCGGCAGGAACGCCGCGTCCACCACCCCCGTCTCGCCGTCGCAGTTGAGGGTCATGTACTGCGTCGACCGCGACGAGGGGATGAACCTCCGCGCGCTGGGTGAGGCGCTGGGTTCGGCGCCGTCGTCGGTGAGCCGGCTGTGCGACCGGCTGGAGGCGATCGGGTTCGTGGAACGCTCTCCCAGCCCCACCAGCAGACGGGAGTTGGAGCTGCGGCTGACCGGGCGCGGCCGCGCCTACCTGACGGATCTGCGCGAGCAGCGTGAGGAGGCGCTGCTGGAGATGCTGGGTGCCATGCGGGTGCGGGAACGCGAGGCGCTGCTCAAGGGGTTGCGGGGCTTCGTCGACGCCACGGGAGGCGCCCTGGTCCCCCACCCCTCCGCGGCCCCTTCCGCCGACGCCGCGCTCTGGCCCGCCTGATCGGGCCCCGCGCCGGGCCCGGCCTCGTCCCCGGTACGGGGCCCGCGAGCCGTTGCGGCCGCGTCGCCGCGTTCTCGCCCGTCCGCGGCGGGTTTCCCCGAGAAGGCACGAGGGGCCCGCGGGGAGCACGAGGGGCTACCCACACCGCCGTTCACTCCATAGGGTGTCGTCACTCGACACATGTGAGGGGGCGCAGTGTCCTATCCGGGACCGCCGTACCAGCCGGGACGGCCCGTGAACGACTCCAACACGCTGAGCATCGTGGGCATCGTGCTCGGAGCCATCGCTTTTCTCTTCTGCCCGCCTGGTTTCGGTATCGCGGGCCTCATCTGCGGCCTCGTCGCCAAGTCCAAACAGGAGCGGCTCGCGGGCACGGCGATCGGCGTCTCCATAGCCGGCATCGTCATCGGCATGGCGATCGGCTTCCTCTTCTTCCGCAGCATGTACGGAGGCTGAGCCGCCGCCCCGAACACCCCCTTCGCCCCCGCGCGTTCGGCCGCCGCGACCTCCACGGCGAGCACGGCGGTCACGGCCGGACTGGTCGCGGTCACACAGCGCAAGAAGTGCGCCGCCGGAGCGGGCGGGAGACTGCTGGCGCTCCTGGCAGGTGCCTTCGCGCGGGGGGCGTTACGACGACGCGCAGAAGGACGGGTCCGCTGACGCGTCCGACGGGCGGCCGCATCTGATGCCTGCCCGCGCCGAGGCCGGAGGGGCAGGTGAAGCCCCTCCGGCCTCGGCGTTCGACCGGGGGCTGGGGACGGGGTCGGCGCCGCCGGCTCCGGTGGGGGAGCAGGTGCGACAACGGTGAGGCGGGCGCCGGCCCCCTCAGCGCCGGGTGGTGCCCCGGCGGCCGACGCGGCGGCTGCTGCGCCGGTAACCGAACGGGCCGGGAAGGTTCATCGACGTCGTGCGGCGGCCACGGGAACCGTAGGTCCGGCGCGGTCCGCCGGGGCGGCCCGTTCTGAAGGAGACCGACCGGCGGTTGATGTTCATCCGTATCCCCGGCAGAATCCGGATGCTCTTCCGGAAAGTGAGCCCCATGGTTCCTCCCTCTCGGGTGCAGACACGCTCCGGGTACCCGGCGCCCCGGGTGGCAAGCCGGTGAGCGGCGTCGGACGCGGGACGGCACGAAGGGACGAGGGCGATGCGGGTGCTGGCCGTGCAGAACACGTCCCGTGGCGGGCCGGGCCGGGTCGGTGACTGGCTGGAGGAATCCGGCCTCGCCGTGGACGTCGTGCACGCGTACGAGAGTGAGGCCGTGCCGTCCCGGCTGACGCATCCCGCGCTCGTGGTGCTCGGAGGCGGGTTCATGCCGGACGACGACGCGCGCGCACCCTGGCTCGCCGCGACGCGCGGGCTCGTGGCGGCGGCGCTCGCCGAGCGCACACCCGTCCTGGGCATCTGTCTGGGCGGGCAGATGCTGGCGCACGTGGCGGGCGGCAAGGTCGCGGCCGGGCACGGAGCCCCGGAGATGGGCAGCACGGCCCTCAGTCTGCGGGCCGAGGCGGCGGCCGATCAGCTCTTCCACTCGCTGCCCGAGCGGGTGACGGCGATCGAGCGGCACGTGGACGCGGTCACCTCGCTGCCTCCCGGAGCGGTCTGGCTGGCGCGCAGCGATGGCTGTCCGTACCAGGCCTTCCGCGTGGGGGAGCGGGCCTGGGGCGTGCAGTTCCATCCGGAGACGGCCCCCGAACGGCTGCTGACCTGGGACGCCGCGCGCCTCGCCGCGCACGGTCACGACCGGTGGGCGCTCTACCGCAGGGCCGAGGAGGACGCGCGGACGGCGACACCCGTCTGGCGCGAAGTGACCCGGCGGTTCGCCACCCTGGTACGGGAGGAAGCGGAAGCCGGCCGGTGAGGCCATGCGCCGCGCGGGTGACCGGATCCGGTGTCCGGCCACCCGCGCGGCAGGCCTCACCTCTCAGCCCCGGGAAAACCCGGGCCTCGCGGTCTCGGGCCTCAGATCCCCGCCCCCGCGGAGGTGGCCGCGGGGGGCTTCGGGGTGTCCTCCTCGTCGAGGACGGAGTCGTCCTCGACCCGGGCGCCGGGGAGGTGGTGCCGGGCGGCGATCAGCGCGGCGTCGACGTCGCGGGTGCCGGTGGACACGCACAGGGTGTAGGCCACGTCGTTGAGGCGCTGCTGGGATTCGGGGGAACCGTCCTCGGCGTGCAGGGCGCTGAGTGTCTCGTACTGCTCGACGAGATCGCGGAGAACGGCGGGATGTGCCATCAGCATGGTGATCGTGCTCCCTTGCGATTCGGTGGCGCCGTCGGCGGTCAGACGCGGGCCGTGCGGGCGCCCGCGGCGCAGCGCGGGCGTGCGGGCCTGCGGTCGTGTTCGACCTGGTGGCGGACGTGCTCGAAGCTCTTGCTCAGCAGCCGGGAGACGTGCATCTGCGAGATGCCCAGCTCCTTGCCGATGCGGGACTGTGTCATGTCGCGGAAGAAGCGCATGTACAGCACGCGGCGCTGGCGCTCCGGCAGGTCGCGCAGGCAGGGCTTGACGGCTTCCTTGGCGACGACGGTCTCGTAGTCGGGCTCGCTGTGGCCGAAGGTGTCGGCCAGCGAGAAGCCGTCGTCGGAGTCACCGGTCGAGGCGTCCAGCGACAGGGAGCGGAAGCTCCCGATGGCCTCCATTCCGGCCTCGACGTCCTCCTGCGACAGGCCGGTGTGGGCGGCTATCCGTTCGGCGGAGGGCGTGTGGTCGTCGACCGCCGAGCTCAACTCCCGTATCGCGGTACGCACCTTGTTGCGCAGTTCCTGGACACGACGCGGCACGTGTACGTCCCAGGTGTGGTCGCGGAAGTGGCGGCGGATCTCTCCGGTGATGGTGGGGACGGCGAACGGCACGAACGGGGTGCCGTGGGACGGGTCGTAGCGGTCGACGGCCTTGACGAGGCCGAGCGCCGCGACCTGTTCGAGGTCTTCGAGGGACTCTCCGCGGCTGCGGTACTTGGCCGCCAGCCGGTGGGCCATGGGCAGCCACGCCTCGACGATCCTGCTGCTCAGCTCCTCCCGCTCGGGACCCTGGGGGAGAGCGGTGAGCCGCTCGAAGTCCCTGGTCGTGTCGGGGGCGTCGGCATGGCTGTGACGTGCTCGCTGCGGGCGGTACCGTACGGCGCACATGGGATCTGGCTCCTTGCGGTCTCGCTTGTTCTCGGACCAACCGCGGGAGGAGCCGCGCCCGGGTCTCGACACACCCGGGGCGACTGCGTGCGGTCGCCTCCCGCGGATGTGCCTGTACTCCCAAGCACTCGGCGTCTCGTATAACCCGTGTGGCGGGTGGTAAACCCACGTGCCGCCAAGCTTTTCTGCCGAGGTGCGGCCGCGGCGTCGCCGGCTCCGCCGCCGCGCCCCCGGACGGCCCGTTCCGGGGCCCGCTGCGGGCCGCTTGGGGCGGGCCACCCGCAGCGGGCCGTCTGGAGCGGGCCACCCGCAGCGGGCCGCTACCGGTAGAGCACGGACTGGATCTTCGGGTCGTCGAGGTTCTTCCGGTCGTACCAGTAGAAGCCCGTGTTGATGGTCTTCGGCAGCTTCTCGCCCCTCTTCGCCTTGAGGGCCGCCCTCACCACCTCGCGGCCGATGGCGAGCGGGTCCTGGGTGATGGCGCCGAGCATCTCGCCCCGCTCGATGGCGTCGATCTGCCCCTTGCCCGAGTCGAAGCCGACGGTCTTGATGTCCTTGCGGCCGCTCTCCTTGACGCCCTGGATGACGCCCATGGCGGAGCCCTCGTTGGTGCCGTAGATGCCGTCGACGTCGGGGTTCGCGGTGATGATGGCCTTGGTGATGTCGGCCGACTTGGTCTGGTCGCCCCCGCCGTACTGCACGGGCAGCAGCTCGATGCGGGGCGCGTGCTCGTCCATCCACCGCACGAAACCGTCGCGGCGGTCGATCCCGGAGCCGCTGGTCTGGCTGTGCGCGACGACGGCGACCCGGCCCTTTCCGCCGAGCGCCTTCGCCAGGTGCTCGGCGGCTTCGGCGGCGGCCGCCTTGTTGTCGGTGGCCACGGTGGTCAGCGGAACCTCGCTGTCCACCCCCGAGTCGAAGGCGATGACGGGAATGTCCTTGCGCGCGGCCTTTCGCAGTATCGGTTCGGTGGCCCGGGAGTCGAGCGCGGCCAGCCCGAGCGCGTCGGGGTCCCTGCCGACGGCGTTGGTCACCTGGGTCACCTGTGTCTCGACGTCGCTCTCGGTAGCGGGGCCCTGGAAGGTGATCTCGGCGCCGCGCTCCTCGGCCTCCTGTTGCGCGCCCTTCTTGACCGACTGCCAGAACTGCTGCTGGAAGCCCTTGGAGACGATCGCGATGGAGGGCTTGCCGCCGCTCGCGTCCTTCGAGGCGCCGCAGCCGCTGAGCGCCAGCATCAGGGCCGCCGCGACGAGCGCCGCACTGCGCCGGTGCCGCATGGTCATCGAACTCGGACTCCCTCGGTCGTACGGGACACTCGGACTCCCTGGGTGGTGCGGGGTGGGGGACGGCGGAGCGGGCGCGGGGTGCTCAGGCCGCCGCACGCTTGCGCGCCCTGTCGGCGTAGACGGCCACGACGATGACGGTGCCGAGGATGACGTTCTGCCACTCCTGGGGTACGGCCAGCACCTGGAGGCCGTTGTTGAGCACCGAGATGATCAGTGCGCCGATGACCGTGCCGACGATGGAGCCCTTTCCGCCGCTCAGCGAGGTGCCGCCGATGACGACCGCGGCGATGGCCTGCAGCTCGTACCCCATGCCGGTGGCGGGCTGGGCCGAACCGAGCCGGGCGGAGATCAGCACGCCGGCCAGCCCGATGAACAGTCCGGCCAGCGTGTAGATGACGATCTTCCACTTGCGGACGTTCACGCCCGAGAGCGCGGTGGCCTCCTCGTTGCTGCCGATGGCGTAGGTGTAGCGGCCCAGCACCGTACGGCTGAGCGCCACGCCCGCGACGACGGCGACGGCGGCCATGATCAGCACCGCGTTGGGGAAGTCGGCCCCGGGGATGATGCTGCCGGTGGAGATGTCGGTGTAGGCGGTGGAGTCGAAGTAGATCGGCGCGCTGCCCGAGATGACCAGCGCGAGCCCGCCGGCCACCAGCATCATCGCGAGCGTGGCGATGAACGGCGGCAGCCCGAGCACGGCGATGTTGAGCCCGTTGACGAAGCCGATGAGCGCGCCGAACACCAGGGTGCCCAGGACGCCGACGACGATCGGCAGCCCCATGTTGGTGATCAGCACGCCGGAGACGACCGCGCACAGCGCCATGCCGGTGCCGACCGACAGGTCGATGCCGCCCGTGATGATCACGAAGGTGGCGCCGAGCGCGAGCGTGCCGATCACCACGGTCGCGAAGAGGATCGAGGTGATGTTGCCGTAGCTGAGGAAGATGGGGTCGGCGATCGCGAAGAAGACGCAGATCACCACCAGGCTGCCGAACGCCAGGAACTGCTGGAGGCGGCCCTTGAGGGTGCCGCCGCTCCCG
Source organism: Streptomyces diacarni (assembly GCF_003323715.1). Classification (GTDB taxonomy): domain Bacteria; phylum Actinomycetota; class Actinomycetes; order Streptomycetales; family Streptomycetaceae; genus Streptomyces; species Streptomyces diacarni. The sequence continues at coordinate 251,447 of NZ_QOIN01000043.1, read as the reverse complement.
GCCCCCTGGTCGCCTGCCGCGGGCCGGTCCTGCTGGGGCGCGGGTGCCGTCTCGGCTGTCATCACTTGCCTGCCTCGGGGATGCGGGGACGGGTGCTGTCGTGGGCTGCGGCAGGCGCGGTCGGCGCGCCGGGCCGCAGCGTCGCGTAGTGCATGACCTGTTCCTGCGTGGCCTCGTGCGCGGCGAGTTCGCCGGTGACGCGGCCTTCGGCCATCACCAGCACGCGGTGTGCCATGCGCAGCACCTCCGGGAGCTCGGAGGAGATCACGATGAGGGACTTCCCCTGCTGGGCCAGCTCGTTGAGGAGCCGGTAGATCTCCTCCTTGGCGCCGACGTCGATGCCGCGGGTCGGCTCGTCGAAGATCAGCACGTCGCACTCCTTGACGAGCCACTTGGCGATCACGACCTTCTGCTGGTTGCCGCCGGAGAGGTTCTTGACCGTCTGGCCGACCGAGGGGGTCCTGATCCGCAGCGCGGCGACCAGCTCCTCGGCGCGGCTGCGGATCGCTCGGTCGCGGACGAAGCCGAAGGAGGTGAAGCGCTCCTTGAGCGAGCTGAGCGCCATGTTGGTGTCGACGCCGTCCTCGACCAGCAGCCCGAGCTGCTTGCGGTCCTCGGACAGGTAGCCGATGCCGTGCCGCGCCGCGTGGGCCGGGTTGGTGATCCGCAGGCGCCGCCCCCGCAGGGTCACCGTTCCCGAGGTGACCGGATCGGCGCCGACCAGCGCCCTGGCCACCTCGGTGCGGCCGGCGCCCATCAGCCCGGCGAAGCCGAGGATCTCTCCCTCCCTCAGCTCGAAGGTGACGTCGTCGAGCAGCGCCTTGGTGCTCAGTCCCGACACCGACAGCAGCGTCTCGCGGTCCTGGCGCACGTTCTGCGGGCCCGCTTTGGCGTCGAGTTCCCGGCCGACCATCCGCGCGATCACCTCCTGCGTCGAGACCTGGTCGGTGCGCAGCGTCTCGACGTACCGGCCGTCGCGGATCACGGTGACGCGGTCGCACAGGGAGGTCAGTTCCTCCATGCGGTGGGAGATGTAGACGACGCCGGTCTCCGGGCGCAGGAAGCGGCGGATGAGCTGGTGCAGGGTCCGCACCTCGGCGTCGTTGAGCGCGGCCGTCGGCTCGTCCATGATCAGGACGCGCGGGTCGTGGGAGAGGGCCTTGGCTATCTCGACCATCTGCTGCTGGGCGACGGTGAGGGAAGCGACGGTGCGGCGCGGGTCCAGCGGGAGCGCGAGCCGGTCGATCAGCTCCTGGGCGCGGGAGTTGAGCGCGCGGTGGTCGAGCATGAAGCCCGCCTTGCGCGGCTCACGGCCGATGAAGATGTTCTGCGCGACCGTGAGGTCGGGCATCAGGTTGAACTCCTGGTGGATGATGCCGATGCCCTGTTCCCTGGCGTGCCGTGGGCCGGTGACGTGCAGCGGCTCGCCGTCGAGGAAGAAGCTGCCCGTGTCGGGGGTGTGGATGCCGGTGAGCAGCTTCATCAGCGTCGACTTGCCCGCGCCGTTCTCCCCGACCAGGGCGAGGGCTTCACCGTGCCGCAGGTCGAGCCGCATCCCGTCCAGCGCACGGACGCCGGGGAAGCTCTTGGTGACCCCCTCGACGCTCAGCAGCGTCCTTTCGCCGGCGCCGCCCCGGGGCGCGTCGGAGGTGTCCTGGCTCGTGGCGTCCATCAGCGCTCTCCTGCCACCTGGGAACGTGCGGCGGGGACGTCGGCCGGGACGTCGGCGGGCAGGGTGCCGGTGGAGGGCGCACCGGCTCGCGCGGGCGCGGCGGGATGCTCCGTGGCGCCGGGTCGGTGCGGGAACTTCCCGTCCGTGCGGGGGTGGATGTCGGTCAGCACGACGACTCCTGTCGAAATCGATTTCAGGGAGTGTAGGAACGGCACTTCGGCGGGTCAACAGATCCGCGCGATTCGCCGAGCCAGTGAGACGTTGACGATGAAATCGATTTCTGCCAGCCTGCGCGCATGGCCCTCAACGCAGTCCTGGGCGTGGACATCGGCACCTCCAGCAGCAAGGGCGTCCTGGTCGCACCGGACGGCACACTGCTGCGCTCCGCCGTCCGCGAGCACACCGTCGACCGGCCGGCGCCCGGGCACGTGGAGATGGACGCCGACACCTGGTGGCACGAGTTCGTCTCGCTCTCCCGCGAACTGACCGCGCCCGGCGACGCCGAGGTGGTCGCCGTCGGACTCAGCGGCATGGGCCCCTGCGTCCTGCTCACCGACGCCGACGACACCCCCTTGCGCCCGGCGATCCTCTACGGCGTCGACACCCGCTCCGTCGACCAGATCGACCGGCTCGAGGAAGAACTGGGCACCGAGCAGATCCGCGCCCGCTGCGGCTCACAGCTCTCCAGCCAGGCGGCCGGACCCAAGATCGCGTGGGTCGCCGAGGAGGAACCGGAGCACTACGCCCGCGCCCGCCGCCTCTACATGCCCAGCTCCTGGCTGGCCCGCAAGCTCACCGGCGCCTACGTCCTCGACCACCACTCGGCGAGCCAGGCCACCCCGCTCTACGACATCCACGCGCTGGACTGGTACGCGCCGTGGGCCGCGCGCGTCGCCCCCGGCCTGGAACTCCCGCCGCTGCGCTGGTCCGGCGAGGCGGCCGGCACGCTCACCGCCGAGGCGGCCCGGCAGACCGGGCTGCGCCGGGGCATCCCCGTCACCACCGGGACCGTCGACGCCTGGGCCGAGGCCCTGAGTGTCGGTGCGCACCAGGTGGGCGACCTGATGCTGATGTACGGGACGACGATGTTCCTCGTCCACACCGTGCCCGAGCCGCTCACCGACCCGGCGCTGTGGAGCACCGTCGGCGCCCTGCCCGGCACCCGCAACCTCGCGGGCGGCATGGCCACCTCGGGCGCCGTCACCGGCTGGCTGCGCGACCTGTTCGGCGACACCGACTACGCCGGACTCCTCCGGCTGGCCGAGCGGTCGGGGCCCGGTGCGGGCGGGCTGCTGATGCTGCCGTACTTCGCGGGGGAGCGCACCCCGGTCATGGACCCGCACGCGCGCGGCGTCATCGCGGGGCTGACCCTCTCGCACACGCGGGGCGACCTGTACCGCGCGGCCCTGGAGGCGACCGCCTACGCCGTCCGGCACAACATCGAGGCCCTGCGGGCGGCCGGCGGCGACATCCGCCGGGTCGTCGCGGTGGGGGGCGGCACCCAGGGCGGCCTGTGGACCCGCATCGTCTCCGACGTCACCGGACAGTCGCAGGAGCTGCGCACGACCTCCGTCGGCGCCAGTTACGGGGGCGCGCTGCTGGCCGCGCAGCTCGTCGGCGACGCGGCGATCGACGACTGGAACCCGGTACGGGAGGTCGTCACACCGCAGCCGGAGAACGCCGCACGGTACGACGAGCTCTACGAGCTCTACCGCGCCCTGTATCCGGCCACGGCCGGGACGGTCCACGCCCTGGCCGCCCACCAGAACCGCTGACGGGCCCGCCCCGGCCCCGTGCGTGACCGCCCCGGAAGCGGCGGACGCCGTCGCCTGGCGCGGACCTCACCCGCCCGCTCCGTGCTCGGCCAGCGGGCCGATGCCCCAGCCGGCCGCACGGCAGCGCGCCACCAGGTAGGGGAGGGCCGCCAGCGTCACGTTCCAGGAGCCCGGGGCGCTGTTGCGGTCGCTGTCGTGCAGCAGGACGGTCGCGCCACCGGTGAGCCGCTTGCACAGGTCGCTCAGCACGCTGTCGGTGTCGGCGCGGGCCCGCCAGTCGCGGCCCCACGCCGTCCACAGCACAGGCCGCAGCCCGAGTCGCCGTGCGGCGCGCCAGCGGGTGGCGGTCAGCACGCCGAAGGGCGGCCGGTACCAGCGCGGTTCGGTGCCAGCGGTCTCCCGCAGCGCGAGGACGGCCCGCTCCAGATCCCTGCGCTCGGCGACGGGACGCGGCAGCCACGGCGGCTGGTGTTCCCAGCAGTGCACGGCCAGCTCGTGGCCCGCGGCGGCCATGGTCCGCACGAGAGCGGGGTGGCGGCGCACGGCGGCCCCCTGGAGGAAGAACGTCGCGCGGACGCCCAGGTGGTCGAGTTCGCGCAGGAAGTGCGGGGTCGAGCGGACGTCGGGGCCGTCGTCGAACGTCAGCGCGACATGCCGCGGGCTGCCCCGGCCGTCCAGCGCGGGGAAGAGGGCGGCGCGTACCGGCGGCAGCCAGGTCGCGGCGGGGACGATGTGCCAGGCGGCCACCGCCACGGGTGCGGCCGCAGCTGCCAGCAGGGCGCGGCCGCGCCTCACCACGTTCCCTCCAGGATCACCGCGTCCCCTTTCCGCTCACCACATCTCCTCCTGGCTCTCCTCGTCGCCGGACTCTCCCGCAACGGCGGGCGAGCGGGCGAGCTGGACGCTGCCCACGCTGATCAGCGCGAGGGCGACCAGTTCGGGTACCACCAGCCAGCCCAGCGTCAGCCGCTCGTCGAACAGGGTCGCGCCCAGCACGACGCTCAAGAACGCGTCGCCCAGCGTCAGCGCGGGCTGCGAGGCCACCAGCGTCCCGGCGTGCAGCGTCAGTTGCAGCAGCAGGAACCCGGCCACGCCCGCGACCACCACGCCGTAGGTCTGCCACGCCGTCAGCAGCCGTACGAGCCCGTCGTCGGCGAACCGCGAGATCGCGTCCTTCATCAGCGCGGCCGTCACCCCGAACAGCACGGCCGTCGCCGACCCCAGCACGGTCGCGCGCGGCGCCGACGGCAGCCGGAAGGCGACCAGGACCAGCGCCACCACCAGCGCCACCACCACAGGGGCCGCCAGCAGCCACCGGCCGTCGGGTACGGACGCCTTGCCGCCCGACGGCCACACCAGCGCCAGCAGCGCCGCCAGCCCCACGACCATCGCCACGAAAGCGCCCCACGCCCGGCGTCCCGGGCGCTGCCGGAAGATCAGGCTTCCCAGCATCAGAGTGAACAGCAGTTCGGTCGTCATCACCGGCTGCACCACGGCCAGCGGCCCGGTGGCCAGCGCGCCCGCCTGGCACACCCCGGACGCGACCAGCGTCACCGCACCCCACAGCCACACCGGGCGGCGCAGCAGGTGCGGCAGCCACGACAGCCGCCGCCCGGAAGGGCCTGGCCCCTCGACGGCCGCAGCCCGCCGCTGAAGCACCGAAGCGGCGGCGTTGCCCAGCGCCGCGAGCAGCGCCAGCACGAGGGAGACCGCCGTCCACCACACGCGCGCCCTACCCGAAGCGCTGGGCGAGCGAGCGGAACACGGCGGGCGCCGCGCCGTGCAACCAGGCGGGCATCGCCATCCAGGACGGTACGTACGCGTTGGGGCGTCCCGTGTGCAGCGCACGGCAGACGGCCCCGGCGACCCGCGTGGCGGGCACCGGCCTGGGGCGGTCGCGGTGGTAGGGCGTGCCGCGGCGCTGGAAGAACGGCGTCTCGACCGCCCCGGGGAGCACCATCGAGACCCGCACCCCGCTGGGTGCCAGCTCGTAGCGGAGGCTGTCGGCGAACGTGGTCAGAGCGGCCTTTGTCGCGGCGTACACCGCCTCGCCGCGCACCCCGACGCTGCCGGCCACGGAGCCGATGAGCACCACACGGCCGCAGCGCCGCTCCACCATCCCCGGCAGCACCAGCCGCACCAGGTGCAGCGTGGCGTTCAGGTTGACGGTCAGCAGCGCGTCGATGTCCTGCGCCGGCATCGCCGTGAACGGCCCGGCCCAGCCGAGACCCGCGCCCGCCACCAGCGCGTCCACCCGGCCGCTGTGGACCAGCGCCTCCTCGGCGAGCCGCCCGCGCGCCCGCGGGTCGGCGAGATCGGCCGGGAGCGGCACACCGCCCGTACGGGCGGCGACGTCCTCCAGGCGTTGTCCGTCCCGCCCGTTGAGCAGCAGCCGCCAGCCCCCGTCGGCGGCCAGCCGCTCGGCGACGGCCGTACCGATGCCGGAGGAGGCGCCGGTCACCAGGGCCACCGGACGGCCCCCGTCCCCGCCTCCGGTACGCGGACGCGGCCGTGCCTGTTCCGGGGGGTGCGCCTGCTCGGGCGCGTACGTGTGAGCGGCGGACGACGAGAGCGACGGCGAAGACGGCGTGGAGGGCGGCGACGAGGAGGGGCGTCGACGGGTCGTGCCGGGCGGTCGCGCGCTCAGGAGCCCAGGTGCCTGACGGCGGTCGGATCTGCCGAGCCTGTCGAACACGAGACGCCTCCGGTGAGCAGTACGGACCGCAACGGGGCCACCGACCTGGGCCGGGACACAGGCGGGCCCCGGATCCAGCATGCTGGCAACCGGTCCGCGCACCCGTCCGGAGCCGTGCCCCGGCCCCGCCGAACCACCTGTTCGGCTCTCCCGGCCCGAGCGCGTCGTGCGCCCAGGACCGCTGCGCGGCAGGTGGGCCGCGGCACCGACCGAGTGTCGGTACCGCGCCGCCCCGAAGCGAACAGCACACTGGTGGACGGGTGACCGCGCGCCCGTCCGCGGCGTGTGCGGGGCCACCCGCGGAACCTGGTGCGGCGTCCCGGGCCGTACCGCCCCCCGGTCACGCCCGACACGGCCTCCGACGACCTCTGGAGCCCCATGCCGCACCGCTTCCTGCTGCTGAGTGCCGGCATGGGCGCGGGGCACGACGCGGTCGCACACGAACTCGCGCACCGGCTGCGCGCCCGCGGCCACCACACCGCCGTCCGGGACATCCTCACGCTGCTGCCCGCGGGCACCGGGCGGGCGCTGCGCACCGGCTACCGCGCCACCGTCCGCCACCTGCCCGGCCTCTACGGCGCGGTGTACGCCGGCTTCCTGGCGACGGAACCTGCGACACCGGGCCCGCGCCCCAGCAGCGCACCGCTGGCGGCGCTCGCCGAACGCCCGCTGCTGCGGACCGTCGCCCAGTGGCGCCCCGACGTCGTCGTGCCGACCTTCCACCTGTCAGCCCAGGTGACCGGACGCCTGCGGGCCCGGGGGGCGCTGTCCGCGCCCGCCGCCGTCGTCGTGGTGGACTTCGCCGTCCACCGAGGCTGGCTGCACTCCGGCAACGACCTGCACCTGTGCGTCACCGAGGGCGCCGCCCGCCAGGTATGCGCCGCCACCGGACGCCGCGCCTACACGACAGGGCCCGTGGTGCCCGCGGACTTCTTCGCCCCCGCGGACCCGGACAGCCACTGGCGCGCCCAGCTCGCCCGGCATACCGCCGCATCGCCAGGACGGGGCGCGTCTCCCGCGGGGCGGCCCGCCGTGCTGCTCTCCACCGGGGCGTGGGGGGTCGGCACCCGGCTCCTGGAGACGGCGCGGCACCTGACGGACCACGGCTGCCTGCCCGTGCTGCTGTGCGGCAACGACGAGGGGCTGCGCCGCCGCGCCGCCGGCCTGCCGGGCGTGCTGCCACTCGGCTGGGTGACCGACCTGCCCGAGCTGATGGCCGTCGCCGACGTGCTGCTCGACAACGCCGCCGGGCAGACCGCCGCGCAGGCACTGGCCGCCGGGCTGCCCGTGGTCGGCCACCGGCCCCTGCCGGGGCACGCCGTGGCCGGCGTACGGGCCATGGCGCGGGCCGGGCTCTCGCGCCACGCGCACGGCGCGGGAGAACCCGCAAGGACGGTACGGGTGCTGGCGGCCCCGGGGCCCGTACGCTCCGGGCAGATCGCGGCCGCACGGGCCGCCTTCCGCAACGACGCCGCGCTGGAGCTGGAGCGGCTCGCGGCGTCGCCCGAGGCCCGCGGGCGCTGAGACCCGCGCCCGGCCGGGGAGCGGGCAGGACGGTCGGGAAACGGGCCGGCCGGTCGGGAAACGGGCCGGCCGGGGGACGGCTCAGGCGGCTGTCGACGGACTGTTCGTGATCTTGTCCCGAAGCCCCCTATCCGATTCCTTGATCAACTCTTACTGTGTCAGCTGTCCACCCGTCACTTTCCGAACAGACACGACCACTTCACGACCCCGAACGGTCATGGAAGAGCCATGTCCGGCTCCGGGTGCCGTGCACGCCCCGAACGGAGAACGCGACGACCGTGTCCCTTTCCGAGCCCCTCACCCTCGACCCCACCGGCAGCGATCACCGCGGTGAACACCGGACGTTGCGTGCGCGAGGCCCGGCGACCCGGGTCGACATCCTCGGCGTCACCGCCTGGTCCGTGTCCGAACCCGCGCTGCTCAAGAAGCTGCTGACAGGACCCGACGTCTCCAAGGACGGCCGTCAGCACTGGCCGCGGTTCGCCGAGACCGTGACCACGTGGCCGCTCGCCCTCTGGATAGCCGTCGAGAACATGTTCACCTCCTACGGCGGCGACCACCGCAGGCTCCGCCGCATGGTCGCGCCGTCCTTCAGCGCCCGACGGGTCGCAGCCCTCGGGGAACGCGTCGAGAGCATGGTCGACGAGCTGCTCGACGAGCTGGCCGCCACCCCCGACGGGCAGGCCGCCGATCTGCGCGAGACCCTGTGCTACCCGCTGCCGATCCGGGTGATCAGCGAGCTGATGGGGGTGCCGGAGGCACGTCGCGAGGGCTTCCGCGAGCTGGTCGACAGCGTCTTCTCCACGACGCTCGGGCCGAAGGAGGCCGCTGCCAACACCGTCAAGCTCTACGAGGCGCTGGACGCGCTCATCGTCGAGAAGCGGGAACACCACGGCGACGACATGACCTCCCTCCTGATCGCCGCACGGGACGAGGAGGGGGACGGCTCCGCACTGTCGGAGACCGAACTGCGCGACACGCTGCTGCTGATGATCAGCGCGGGCTACGAGACCACCGTCAACCTTCTCGACCAGGCCATCACCGCGCTGCTGACCCACCCCGAGCAGCTGGCGCACGTCCGCGAGGGGCGCGCGACCTGGACCGACGTGGTGGAGGAGACCCTCCGCTACGAGCCCGCCGTCAAGCACCTGCCGCTGCGGTTCGCCGTGCGCGACATACCACTGCCCGACGGACAGGTGATCAACAAGGGCGACGCGGTCCTGCCCTCCTACGCGGCCGCCAACCGCCACCCCGACTGGCACGGGGAGAGCGCCGACTCCTTCGAGCTGACCCGCTCCGCGCCAGGACCCGAACACCTCGCCTTCGGATACGGCACCCACTTCTGTCTGGGCGCACCGCTCGCCCGGCTGGAGGGAACGACGGCGCTGGAGAAGTTCTTCGCCCGCTTCCCCGACGCCGAACTGGGCGTCCCCGTCACGGAACTGCGGCCGGTGCCGTCCCTGATCACCAACGGGCACCAGACCCTGCCGGTGGTGCTGCGCCCCGCCGGGTGACGCCCTGCGCTCCGGCGGCAGCGGCCGGCGCGTGCCGCCGCAGGGCGGTGGGCGCCGGCCGCGGGTCACCGCTCCTGACCGGAACCCGGCTCGGCCATCCCGCGGTGCGCCTGTGCCTTCGCGCTGTCCGGCAGCGCGGTGCCGACCGGGCCGTGGCGGCTCAGGTATGGATGGCCAGCTTGAACTGCGCGTGGACGAGGTGGCGCGGGCGGCCGTCGTCGTGTGCCACACGAAGCGCCAACGGCACGTGTGGATGGACGAACAACTCGTGATGCTTGGTGAAGCACTGCATGCCGGGGGAGGGGCGCCGGTGGTCCGTCGCCGTCGTGTTCACCGGATCGTCCGTGAGGCCGAGCGGATCGCGGACCATCTGGTCGCGCAGTTCGCTGTAGTCACCGGCCTCCCACTGGATCATCGCCGTCAGCGCGCCCCAGCCGCCGACCGAAGGCCAGATCAGCCCCGAGCGGTCGTCGGCACGCCAGTCCGTGACCTCCTCACCGTCCGGCTGCCGCACCTGGTGCATGCCCTCGGCGTCGTAGGACTCACCGCCCCCGAACGGAAACCGCACCACGTGGTACTCGCCGTCGGCGGCGAATCTCTGACGCTCGTTCAGTATCAAAGAGCAGACGGGTATCGGCATCGGCTCGCTCCTTCCTCGACGTCACCGGTCCGCCGCCGGAAGACGGCGGGCTCCTGCCGTGCGGAGACCAGGATGCGCCGCCGGTAGCACCTCTGGCGATGGTTCCGACACCCCTCGCTCCCCGCGGAGCGCGCTCCCGACGCGACCGCTCAGGTGCGCCCCTCCCGCTCCTGGGCGTTGTCCAGGACGTCCTCGCCGGGCATCCAGTCGGCGCGCAGCACGGCGAACCCCGCGCGCTCGTACGCGGCGCACACCTGCGCGTCGTCGTCGACCACGAACGCGACGGTGTGCTCCCTGGCCAGCCGCCGCAGCAACTCGACCTTGGTGACGCGCGCGGGGCGGCGGTCGGCCGCCCCGCGCATCAGCAGCGGCCCCGGCGGCAGGGGTTGCGCGTCCAGCCACGCCACCGTGTCGGCGCGGCAGCGCTCGGGCCGCCCGGTGACGTACGCCAGCCGGTGGTGCCCGGCCGCTTCGCTCGCCAGGGCGACCCCGCCGGCCAGCGGAGGGTCGTCGACGGCCGCGGCGAAGAAGGCGTCCCAGTCCCGTGGCCGCCTCCGCAGGTGGGGCAGCCGGTGCCGGACATCGGCCAACGTCCCGTCCAGGTCGAACACCGCCAAGCCCGCGTGCACCGTCACTCTCCTTCCGCGGCAGCCACGCACGACCGCCGGTGGTCGTCCGCCGGCTGCTTGACCTGACGGGAAGGGCCGGCTGCTTGTCCTGTCGGGAAGGACGGTAGCGCCGCCACGGGCACGGGGACGAGCCGGGCGGTGAGGGCGGTGCCGTGCGGCTGCGGGAGGGCGGGCCACGGGCGCCCGGAGGGTGGGCGTCCCGCGCGTCAGGTTGACACGCAACCAAAAGGTTGCCAATCTGCGGGTGAGGGGGTCGGATGGCATGGACGAGGTGTTCAGGGCACTCGCGAACGCGAGCCGAAGGCGGCTGCTTGACCGGCTCAACGAGCGGGCCGGGCAGAGCCTGCTCGAACTGTGCGCGGGACTGGGGATGACCCGGCAAGCGGTCTCCAAGCACCTGGCGGTGCTGGAGGGCGCAGGTCTGGTCACGGCCGTCCGGCGCGGCCGGGAGAGGCTGCACTACCTCAATCCCGTGCCCATCCACGAGCTGGCCGACCGCTGGATCGGCCAGTACGAGCGGGGCCGGATGGCCGCGCTCGGCAACCTGAAACAGGCCCTGGAAGGAACGGCGATGAGCAAGCCCGAGTTCGTCTACACCCTCTACATCCACACCACGCCCGAGAAGCTCTGGGAGGGGCTCACCAGCCCGGAGTTCCTGAAGCAGTACCACGGGGGCTGGGCGCCCTCCTCCGACTGGAAGGTCGGCTCGAAGGTGCTGTGGCCAATCGAGGACGGCGGCGAGCCGCAGGATCTCGGCCAGGTCGTCACCGAGGCGGAGCCCGGCAAGCGGCTCGCCTACACCTGGCACACGCTGCAGCCGATGCACCAGGAGATGTTCGGCATGAGCGACGCCGAGTTCGCCGAGGCGGTCAAGGAGCGCTCGAAGGTCTCCTTCGACATCGAGCCGGCCGAGGAGCCCGGGATGGGCGTGAAGCTGACCATCACCCACGACGGCTTCACCTCGGCCGACTCCATGATGCTCAAGGGCGTCAGCGGCGGCTGGACCATGATGATGTCGGAGCTGAAGACGCTCCTGGAGAAAGCCTGATCCGCCACCGGCCCGGCACGAGGCCCACGCGGACGGCCGCGTGCCGCGGCGGCGTTGAGGTGCCGGCAGACCAGCGGGGGACGGTCACCGCAGTCGCTCCTCCTTCGGCGCGGGCGGCCACTCGCCGGCCTCCCCGGCGTGCCGGCAGCTCTCCACAGTTGCCCGAACAGCCCCGGAGCGGCGATGAGTTCGGCGAAGGTGCCGTGTCCTCAGCAGCATCCGCTCGGCCTGGCGGGACATCCGCGGACCCAGGCGCGAGGAGAGCCACCCCACGGCGATGCCCAGCGGGGGCCGTCCGGCAGGCCAGCAGGCCGACGGCGGCCCACCGGCCCACCTGCCAGGCCGGCGCGAGCGACCGCCGCACCAGAGGGGGCGGCCGCCGCGCCATGCCGACCCTACGGATCGACCGTCCGGCCGCCTCACACCGTTGCCCCGCCCAGCTCCGCCCCCGCTGCTCCGCCCCGCCGCCCCGTCTGCGCGCGTGCCTGCGGGGCGGCGCTGACGGGGTGCGGGCTTCCGGGATGCGCAGTCGGCTCGCGTGCTGCCGGCTGGCGTGCTGCCGGCCCGCGCGGCGCTGTCGGCCCGCGTGCGGTCGAGCTCACGCGCCGGAGACGGTCAGCTCTCTTTCCTCGGCGGCAGCGGCAGCGGCGGCCCGTGCGGCGAACGGGCACTGCCAGTCCTCCGGCTTCGGACGGCCCGAGTAGCGGCGCGCCTCCGAGAGCTCCTCGTACTCGTACAGGTTCGGGTTGATGTCGCCCTGCAGCTTGATGTCCTGCTTGCGTATCTTCTCCGCGAGCCGGTCCCACATGCCGGCGCCCTTGATCTGCCCGAACTGCTCGTGGGAGTTGAAGGCCAGCATCGGGAAGGGAGGCCGCCTGCCCCACCGGCGGTGCGTCTCGTGCAGGCCGATGACGAAGAAGGGGTGGCCGGCCACGCTGAAGGCGAACTCCGAGGACTGCGGGTCGGGGGAGTAGCCCTCAGCCCAGCGATGGGACTCCGCGTCGTGCTCGTGCAGCCATTGCAGCTGCTGCCACAGAAGCTCCTCGAACCGTAGCTCGTCCACCCCGCGCGGCTGCTCGAACGTCGCGATGAAACTGGTGAACGTGCGGGCGCTCCAGTCCGCCGACGCCACGAACTCCTCCAGGTCCAGCGCCAGCAGCCGGGCGGATTCCGGGCCTCCCAGCGTCTCGTAGTGCCGGTGCGTGATGCCGCCCCGGCGCCAGGCGGAGCGCCCGGCCAGGCAGGAGAACCGGTCTCCCAGGATGAACTCCTCGACCTCGCGACGTGCGTCCGCCGTCACGGCCAGCCTTGCTTCCAACTACGTGCCTCCTCCTCGAGGGGAGATCATCTCCTTCGTGTACGCGTCAGCGCCCACCCCTTTTGCGCGCGTAGGCGCGCGTTCACGCGCGTCCGGGCAGGACCGGGCGCGCCGTGGGAACGGGGGAGGTCGCTCGGTGATTGTGACGGTCGGCTGCCGATCAACGAAATCCGGGGTCGCCTATTGTCGTCCTGTGGGCTGATCCGATGGCCTCACCTGCGGTTACCTCGTTCCGGTGGCCGTGAGGTGGGGCCTGGCGTGTTGCTGCTCGCGGTGGCTTAGCTGGTCCGTGTGCGCAGGTCTTGGGGATCATCACAGTCGGGCACGGGTGCGGTCTCGCTCGTGCGGGAGAACGCGGTCACGCCGGACGGCGCGGCCATGCCGGACGGCGCGGCCGCGCCGGAACGCGCCGTCACGCCGAACGGCCCTGTCACGCCGGGGAATCCGGGGCCGGCGAGCGGTGCGGTGGAGCACGTGGCGCCGTCGGTGCCGGAAGCGGCGTCGGTGCCGGGGGACGACGTCTTCGCCTGGTCGCGGGAGCTGGTCACTCCCGCACTGCGGGCGGCGCTGGAAGGGATGCCGTCGCCCGAGCGGGAAGCGGTCGCCTTTCACCGGGGGTGGAGCGCTCCCGGACCGCGCACCGTGCGCGAGTACGACCGGGTGGGCGGCCCAACAGGCGCCGCCGTCGGCCCTGGCAGCACGGTCGGCAGTACCAGCACCAGCGGCACCAGCGGTCATGGCGGCATCGGCGGAGGGAAAGCGCTGCGGCCTGCTCTGACGTTCCTGTCCGCGATGGCGGTGGGTGCGGCGCCCGGCGCTGTGGTGCCGGGTGCGGTCGCGGTCGAGATGGTGCACGACTTCTCCCTCGTCCACGACGACGTGATCGACGCCGACCCGCTGCGCCGGCACCGCCCCGCGGTGTGGAAGAAGTTCGGCACGCCCGCGGCCGTGCTGGTCGGTGACGCGCTGCTCGCCCGCGCGGTCGCCCTCCTGGCGGCCGAGGGCGGCCCGGCCGGTGAGCGGGCCGAGTGCGGCCACCGTGATGGCCATCTCCGTCAGCGCCCGCGTGGCCGGGTGGGAGAGTTCGGCGGCGGGCACCTCGGCGCCCGTCGCCAGCTCCAGCAGGGCGAAGGTCGGCTCGCCGCCGGAGGAGAGCAGCCGCATCGCCATGAACTCGTCCAGCTCCGGCATGTGTTCGGCGGCCGCGTTGCCGATCTGCCAGCACACGCCCGACAGCCAGGCGCGGTGCGCGGCAGCGAAGCGCTGTACGAGCGCCGGCTGCCCGAAGGAGCGGAACATGGCGGCGATGTCCTGCAGGGGGCCGATGAACCTGTCGCGGTCGGGCCGCGCGGAGGGGGCCTCCAGGCTCCGTTGCACCGCGCCCGCGAGTGCGTTGAAGGCGGCCGGACGGGTGCTCAGCGGGCCGGTGTCGCACCGTGCGTCGTCGAACGCGAAGCCCCAGTACACCCACAGGGCGGTGGCCAGGAGCCGGTCGTCGTCGGCCACCGGCGCGAACCGTGCGTAGAAGTCGACGCTGTGCGAGGCGATGACCCAGTTCTCCTCCTCCGGCGTCGCGCACATTCCGCTGTTCCTGATCCATTCCACCGCCCGGGTCTCGACCCGGTCGGCCCGGCGGTGGCGGGCCGACTCCAAGGGACACCAGATGGGCGGCAGTTCAACGCTGGTCGAGGACACCGGCACCTCGCTTCATGGAAGCTGACGAAACTGACAGCTTCAAGCTAAGCGGGTCACATGCCGTGGATGCGCTGATTACCGACCAAACCCTCCTTGGGGTGACAGGTCCCGTCCTCAGGGGTCCGGCGTCCTGAGGGCGGGTACGGCGACGGGCCTGCGGTCATCCGCCGCGACCGCGCCTGCCCCTCCTCGTCGACGACGGCCGATCCACCGTTCAGACGGCGGACCAGCCGTCGTCGACGGGCAGCACCGCGCCGTTGACGAAGCTCGCCGCGTCGGAGGCGAGGTGGACGAGGGCGGCGGCCTGTTCCTCGGCCGTGCCCAGCCGGCCGATGGTGGCGCCGATCAGCTTGCCGACGAGCGCAGGACCGTGCGCCCCGGCGGCGGCGTCGACCTGGATGCCGGTGGCGGTGGGGCCCGGCGCGATGGCGTTGGCGCGGATGCCCTGACCGCGGTACATGACGGCGAGGTTCTTCACGAGCCCCACCACGCCGTGCTTGGAGGCGGTGTAGGCGGCTCCGGCCGCGCCGCCGCGCAGGCCCGCCTCGGAGGCGGTGAACAGGACGGAGCCGCGCCCCGCGGCGAGCATGTGGGGCAGGGCGGCCCGGGTCAGCAGGAACGGCGCGGTCAGGTTGACGCGCAGCACGCGCTCCCACTCCGTGTCGTCGGTCTCGCCCAGCGCGGACATCCGGTCCATGATCCCGGCGTTGTTGACCAGAACGTCGAGACCGCCGTACCGGGTCACGGTCTGCTCGACGAGTGCGTCCACCACCTGCTGGTCGCTCAGGTCACCGACGACCGTCAGCGCCTCTCCGCCGGCCTGTTGTATCTCCTGCGCGGTATGTCCGGCGCCGGCCGCGTCGAGGTCCGCGAGGGCCACTTTCGCCCCCTCGTGGGCGAACTGCAGTGCCGCCGCCCGCCCGATGCCGGACGCGGCGCCGGTGACGACGACGCTGCGGCCGGCCAGTCCTGTGGTGGTCATGAAGTCTCCTGATCGGTTCCGTGGGGGCGGTGCCGCGTCCTGGACGACCGCTGTGCGGAGGGCCGATCCTCCGCGGGGCCAGGGGGGCGCGGGGTGAGGCGGATGACGGTTCCCTCGCCGTCGGCGGACAGCAGGAGGGTGCCGTCGGGCGCGGCGGTGAGGCCCGCGAAGGGGCGCGGCAGGCCCGGCATACCGTGCGTGAACAGGGCCGGATCGGGGCGCGGTCCGGCACCCGGCGGCAGGCCGACCGGCAGGTCCTCGGCCTCGGTGCGCGCCTCGTCACCAAAGACGAGGGAGACCGAACGCAGCCTCCGTGTTCCGGTCTCCACCCAGAACAGCTCTTCGCCCCGGGCCGTCAGCCCTTGCGGTGCGTCGAGCCCCTCGATGACCACCTCGACGCCTGGTCCGGTCTCCTGCTGGGCGATCCGCAGGACCGCGCCGCGCAGCTCGTCGGTGACGTAGCAGCGCCCTTCCGCGTCGTGGGTCACGTCCACGGGCCGGTCGAACCCTTCGGCCAGCACGTCGATCGTGTCGGCACCGTCGATGGAGAGCACCCGCCCCGCGCCGCTCTCCGCGACGACGAGGCCGCCGTCCGGGCCGACGGTGATGCCTGTCGGCCGGTCCAGGCCGCGCGCTCGCACCCGGGTGGTCCCGCGTTCGGGGTCGTGGGTGCGCACCTCACCGTACTGGGAGGTGAGGTGGAGCAGTTGCCCGTCGGAGACGAGTCCGTGGGCGAACGTCAGCAGGGCGCGGGTGGCCGCGCCGGACGGTGCCGCGTCGGAGGGGACGTCGCGGCCGGGCACCTCTCGGGCGGCGTCGGGGCGCCCGGGTTCGGCCAGCCGGTAGTGGTCGGCCGCGTACACCGTGCCCTTGAGATCGACGGTCACCCCGTAGGGGCCGTCGAGTCCCCGGGGCACCAGGGTGCGGGTGCGGCCGTCGGGGAGGAGTTCGGTGATGCCGCCGCTGGCGAAGCTGGAGACGTACATCCGGTTCTCCGTGTCGAACGCGGCGTTGTCCAGTCCCGTGATCCCGCTGGTGACGAGCGAGCGACTGCCGGTGCCGTGCAGGTCGATCCTGGTGACGAGCCCGGCCTCGCCCCGGGAGAGCACGTGCATGACGCCGCCGAGGTCGAAGCGGACGGCGACCGGCTCGTGCACGCCCTCGGCGACCAGTTGCGGCTCGCCGCCGTCCGGTGCGATGCGCCATACCTGCCCGGTCACCATGTGCGGGTAGTACAGGTGTCCGTCGGGCCCCTGCTGCATGGCGTTGCCCAGCGCCAGTCCGCCGGTGAGCACGACCGGGTCGCCGCCGTCGGGGAACAGCTCCCACAGGCGGCCGCCCGGGCGCATCTCGTTGACGAAGAGCCGGTCGCCGACGCAGGTGATGCCGTTGGGCACCTTCACCTGGTCGCTGACGAGGCTGTACGCACCGCCGGGGCTGCGCCGCCACACCCTGCCGGGTACCAGGTCCGCGATGTACATGGAGCCGTCCGCGCCGAAGGCCAGGTCGTCGGGGGAGTGGACCGGTCCTCCCATCGGCACCACGGCCTCGACCTCGCCGCTCGCCAGATCGACGGCGCTGATCTGCCCGGCCAGGAACTGGGCGACGTGGAGCCGGCCGTCCGGACCGAACGCGACACCGTTGGAGCCCCACAGCGGGTTGGGGGAACCCAGCCTCGTGGCCGACCACAGGCCGCTCGCCGCCGGCCCGTGCCCCCTCTCGCCGTAGCGGCTCGGCACCGCGCCGGTCGCGGCCGCCTCGGCCGCGTGTCCGTTGTGCCTCACGCCGGACCTCCCAGCACCTCGTCCATGCCGCCGCCCGCGCGCCACTGGCGCAGCAGGGCGTGGAAGGCCACGGGTCCGTCCCCGAACGACTGGCTCCGCGCTCTGGGCATCCCCTCGTTGTTGTAGTAGCCGGGCGTGCACTCGGCCTGGAACGCGTACAGGTCGGCTGCCTTCTCCCTGATGGTGGCGACCCACGCCGCCTCGGCCTCGGGGGTGGGCTCCACGCAGCGGGTGCCCCGCTTGCGCGCCTCGGCGACGACCTCGGCCACGTGGCGGGCCTGCTCGTCGAGTACGTGCGTGAAGTTGACGGCGCTGGCGTTTTGCAGCGGCCCGAGCTGGAAGAGGTTCGGGAAGCCGTGGCTGTAGAAGCCGTGCAGGGTGCGGGGGCCGTCGCGCCACGCGTCGGTGAGGGCGATCCCGTCCCGCCCGCGGACGGCGAGGCGCCCGGAGAGGATGCCGGAGACGCCGACGTCGAACCCCGTGGCGAAGATGAGGCAGTCGACCTCGTAGGCGCGCTCGCCCACGACCACGGCGTTGTCGGTGACGCGTTCGACGCCGTGGGTGTCGGCCGTGTCGACGAGGGTCACGTTCGGCCGGTTGAAGGCCTGGAGGTAGGCGTCGCTGAACGTGGGCCGCTTGCACATGTAGCGGTACCACGGTTTGAGGACCTCGGCCGTCGCCGGATCCTCCACCAGGTCCGACACCCGGTCGCGGATCTCGTTCATCTTCTCGAAGTCGGCGAGTTCGTAGGCCCACTCCCGCACCTGCGGGGGCACCCCGCGGTGGTCGCGGGAGGGGATGAGCTTCTGCTGGAGGCGCGCGGTGTGGGTCCAGCCGTCGTCGACCAGGTCCTCTCCCGCCTGGCCTCCGGTGACGAGCGTGAGGAAGTTGTCCCTGCGGCGGTGCTGCCAGCCCGGCGTCAGCGCGGCGGCCCAGGCGGGGTCGGTGGGCCGGTTGTCGCGGACGTCGACCGAGGAGGGGGTGCGCTGGAAGACGTACACCTGCCCGGCGTCGGCGCCCAGGTGCGGCACGCACTGGATGGCGGTCGCCCCGGTCCCGATGACGCCGACGCGTTTGCCGGCCAGCCGGTGCAGGTTCCCGTCCGCGTCGCCGCCGGTGTACGCGTAGTCCCAGCGGCTGGTGTGGAAGGTGTGCCCCTGGAACGTCTCGATGCCGGGGATGCCGGGGAGCTTGGCCTCGCTGAGCGTGCCGCTGGCCGTCACCACGTACCGGGCGCGTATCCGGTCGCCGCGGTCGGTGACGACCAGCCACTCGGCCTCGGCCTCGTCCCAGCGCAGCTCGGTGACCTGGGTGCGGAAACAGGCGTCCCGGTAGAGGTCGAAGGTCCGGGCGATGGCACGGGCGTGCTGCCGTATCTCCTCGCCCGGCGCGTACTTCCACCGGGGGACGTAGCCGACCTCCTCCAGCAGCGGAAGGTAGATGTAGGACTCGATGTCGCAGTGGATGCCGGGGTAACGGTTCCAGTACCACGTACCGCCGAAGTCCGAGCCCTTCTCGACGACCCGGATCGATTCGAGACCGGCCTGGCGCAGCCGGGCCCCCGCCAGCAGCCCCCCGAACCCGCCGCCGACGACCAGCGCCTCCACCCGGTCGTGCAGCGCCTCGCGCAAGGACGCGCCGTCCGCGTACGGGTCGTCGGCGTAGAAGCCGAACTCGCCCTCGGCGCGCCGGTACTGGCCGCGCCCCTCGGGCCGTATCCGACGGTCGCGCTCGGCGCGGTAGCGGGCCCGCACCTCCTCGATGTCGAAGCCGAGTTCGTCCGGCTCGGGCCAGGTCCCGGAAAGGGGACCGGTCTCTTCCGGGTCCGTGACGTCAGGTGATCCCGAACCGTGGGGGGTGGGCATGGGTGTGCTCTTTCTCTTCGGGCGGGGCGGCCGGTCGAGTACGTCCGGTGGGGCGGGCGAGCCCGCCGCGGCCCTCTGACCGCGTGCGCGGGCCGGGCGGTGTGCCGCCGGATGTCACCAGGTGACGGGCAACTCGTGGACGCCGTAGATGACCGCGTCGTACGTGAAAGGCACCCGCGACACCTCCGTGGCCAGTCGCAGGGTGGGGATCCGGCGGAACAGGGCGGAGTAGACGACCTGGAGTTCCATCCGCGCCAGGGGCTGGCCGACACAGTGGTGGCTGCCGCCGCCGAAGGCCTGGTGCCGGCGCGCGTTGCGGGCGAGGTCCAGCGTGTCGGGTTCGGGGAAGACCAGGGGGTCCCGGTTGGCGAGCTCGCCCAGGAGGATGACGCCCTCACCGGCGCGGATCGTCTGCCCGGCGACCTCGATGTCCTCCAGCGCCGTCCTGCGGCGCCCGAGATGGACGATGGACAGGTAGCGCAGCAACTCCTCCACGGCCGAGGCGACCACCTCGGTGTCTTCCCCCGCGTCCCGGAGGCGCGCGAGCTGGTCGGGGTGCTGGAGCAGCAGCAGTGTCCCCAACGTGATCATGTTCGCGGTCGTCTCATGCCCGCCGAGCAGCAACAGCACGCCCATGGTGGCCGCTTCACGGCGCGTCAGCTCGCCCGCCTCCACCCGCTCCCCGAGCCGGGAGAGCAGATCGTCACCGGGCTGCGCGAGCTTCGCACCGACGAGGTCGTCCAGGTACGCGGCGAGCCGGGCGTGCGCCGCCTGCCGCGTCCCGGTGTCGGCGACGGCGGAGACGAGGGTCCTGCTGTTGGTCTGGAAGAAGTCGTGGTCGCGGTAGGGGACGCCCAGCAGTTCGGAGATCACCATGGAGGGGATGGGCAGCGCCACGGCCTCCATCAGGTCGGCGGGCTTCGGCCCGTCGAGCATGCGCTCGATGCACGTCTCGGTCATCTCCCGCACACGCGGGCGCAGCGCCTCGACCCGCCTGACGGTGAACGCGCCGCTGACCATGCGCCGCAGCCGCGCGTGCTCCGGATCGTCCATGCCGACGAAGCTCATGTCGGCCTTCCCCGTGTTCTGCGGGGGGACCGGGCTGGGAAAGCCCGGGTGGGAGAAGTCCGCGCTCAGCCGGGAATCGGCGAGCAGGGCCTTCTGCTCGGCGTGGCTGGTCACCACCCAGGGCGTGCTGCCACCCCACGAGCGGACCCGGCTGACCGGGCCGCGCCCGGCCAGCCGGCGCATCTCGGGCGAGAGGCCGAACGGGCAGGTCGAGGAGCGGGGGTGCGGGAAATCGGGGATGTCGGCGGCATCGACCGGGGGCACGGTGCTCATGGCGGTCCTTCGGCGGTGGGGGCTGGGCGGGTGGGCGGTGCTGACGCGTGCGGTGCTCGGTACTGAGGGTCGGGGGGCGCCGGGCGTGGCTCCCTGAGCGCTCCCGGCGCCGCGCGCGGGGCGGAGCCGTCGCCCTTCCGTATCGGGCGAGAGTGACGGTCGTCCTACGGCGCCGGGCGAGGTCGTCGTCCGTCGGCGCCCGAGGAGGCCGCCTTCCGTCGGCGCCGGATGAGACAGGCGTCAGGGACAGGTGGGGCCGGGCGGCGCCGGGGTCAGACGGCCGGGGGCGCGAGCAGCCGCGGTGGGAGTGGCCGCGACGCGGCGGCGAGGCCGCGTGGCCGTGGACGGCGCGTCGGCCTCCGGTGCGCGCGGAGGGGGATCACGCGTCCTTGCCGACGTGGATGGCGGCGGCAGGACACATGTCGGCCGCCTCGCGGACGGCGTCGTGACGGTCGGGGTGCGGCTCGGGGGCGAGGAGGACCACGATGCCGTCCTCGTCCCGCTGGTCGAAGACGTCCGGCACGGCCATGGCGCACTGCCCGGCGCCGCAGCACCTGTCCTCGTCCACGCTGATCCTCATGCTCAGGCCTTCTCCAGGGAGTCGTCGGAGTCGTCGGTGTGGGTGACGGGCGCTGTCAGCAGCCCGACGACCGCGTCGGTCAGTGCGTCGGCCGTGCGCTGCCAGGAGGCGTGTGGCGCTCCGGTGCCCTCGGCCAGCGCGCGTTCCCGTTCCGCGCAGGTGTGGACGAGCAGATGCCGTGCCATGTCTCCGCGTTCGGCCCGCACCCGCTCGGGCAGCGCCGCGAGGCAGCGGCCGAGGTTGTCGAGGACTTCCCCCAGACAGGGCCGCACGAGCGCCTCGTCGGTGACGAGCGCACGGAGCATCGGATCGGTCATGACCAGCACCGAGAAGCGGGCGTGCCACGAGGGCACTCCGAGGGAGCCCAGATACTCCGGCACGGGACGCACGAGGCAGCCGACCCAGTCGCGGACGTCGCGGCTGCCTGCGGCAGCGCGCACGTACCGCTGCCGGAGCGCGTCGACCCGCTCCCCGTGCCGGGTCATGATGGCGCGCACGAGCCCGGGCTTGCTGCCGAAGTGGTAGCTGACGGCCGTCACGTTGCCCTGGCCGGCGGCCTCGCCGATCTGGCGGCTGGAGACGGCGGACAACCCGTGCTCGGCGAACAGCCTTTCCGCCGCCGTCATCAGCGCGTCACGGGTCTCCGTGCCGCGGTCGGCCCGTCCGGTTCGCGCGGTGGCGCTCACGGGGTCACCGTCCGACCGCGTGACGGGCCGTCGGGTGCGGTGCGTCGGGGCACACGCCCCGCGGGCGGTGCCGTGTCCGGCAGGTCAGTCACTCCAGTGCCTCCCCGGTCGGTGGACCGTACCGCCCCAGGTGAACACGGGCTTCCGCTATAAGTCAATCGACTGACTTAACAGCTCTGTTCACCCGGACCACGGTCATCCGGCGCGGGCCCGCACACGAAGCGCGTGAGCGGGCCCGCGCCGCCCCCGGCACGCTGTACCGTCCGGTTGGGGAGGTGACGGGAATGTGTTTCCGTCTGGCGGCGTACGCCGTGTGCGTCGAGGACGGGCGAGTGCTGCTCGCCTCTCACGCACCGCCGAAGGGCGAGGCCAACTGGACCCTTCCGGGCGGCAGGGTCGAGCACGCGGAGGACCCGTTCGACGCGGTGCTCCGGGAGGTCGCCGAGGAGACAGGTTACGAGGCGGTGGTCGAACGCCTGCTGGGCGTGGACTCGCGGGTCATCCCCGCAGCCGAACGCAACGTCCCCGGCACACGGGACCACCAGAACGTCGGCATCTTCTACCAGGTCCGCATCGTCGGAGGACACCTCAGACCCGAGCCGGACGGCGACATCGCCGAGTCCGTCTGGACCCCGCTCCCCGACATCCGCCGCCTGCGCCGCTCCTCGCTGGTCGACATCGGGCTCGCCCTGGCCCGGACCCGTCCGCCGACCGGCCACGCCGCCCCCGTACCGGTCGGCGGCCTGATCCAGCACTGATCCGGCCCGCGCCGCACGCCGCCTCGGGCAGCGTCCGCGGGCCGGATCGAGCGGCTTGCGCGGGCCGGATCCTGCGGGCGGTCAGTCCTCGTACTGCGCGAGGGCCAGGCCGAGGCCGAAGAAGGTCGGCGCCCACTCTCCGACGAAGATGCCCCACCGGTCGGCCCGGTCCATCCCGGCGGTCTCGCCCTTGATCGATCCCATCCACGAGACGACCGTGAGTCCGATCGAGACGATGGCCGCGGTGTAGGCGTGCTCACTGCGGAGACCGGCCTCGTGCAGCTTCTTGACGACCATGAAGGCTCCTAGTAGTCGAGGCGGAGACCCCTTCACCTTCACCCGCGTGCAGCACACCCGCTCTCCCGGTACCGCCGAACGGGTGATCGGGCACCTGGCGCCACGGATCCGGACCGCGCACCGTCGCGACGACGCAGCACCGCACGCGACGCCCGCCAGGTCCGTTGCTGCTCCACGGGAGACGGGTGAGCGAATCGAACCAGGGGACTACCGCGTCGGTCCACCCACCGGGCCCGGTTCAACCCGGTGCCGGATGCTGTGACCGCTCGATCCCTCGTAGCGTCCTTCGCACCGCACGCCGCTTGCGTGCGCGAAGTCGACAGAGGGGGAAACACATCATGCGCAACGACAAACGTGCGGCTGTCGTGACAGCCGCGGCCGCGCTGTGCACGGTGACCGGGGGCGGCGTCATGACGGCGCAGGCAGCGACCCCGGGCCAGAACCAGGCACGGACGGCGACCGCCGCGAAGCCCGCCCCGGCGCCCACGGCCGACTCGGCGGCACGCCTGACGGCGAAGTGCCCGTACCCGTACGTGTGCTTCACCAAGGGCACCACCATCCTGAGCAAGTACAAGGACGCGGGGTATTGGCAGACACTCGGCCCCAAGGGCCGGACCGCCGACAGCGCGAACAACACCCGCCACGACGACGTCGTGTACGTCCGCTTCTCCAACGCCAAGACGATCTGCATGAAGCCCGGCCAGGGTTGGGCGTTCAACGGAGCCCATCCGCGGCAGGTCTACATCAGCACTTCCAGCACCTGCAAGTAGTGCGAACCCGGTCGGCGCCACGGCGCTGAGGGCCTGGTCGTCGGCGCCCCGCCGACGACCAGGCCACGCCCGACCCGGCCGCGCGCCGCACGCGTGGACCGGAGCGTCAGCCGCCCGCGAGAGAGGACGCCCTGACGGCGGCCGCTGCCCGCTTGCGCCGCCTGCGCAGCAGCACGACGACGAGCACGAAGACCTGGAGCACGAGTTCCAGGCTCGGCAGGTCGGCGGTCACCTCGGAGCGCACGTGTCCGGTGCGGCGGATCGTGCCGGCGGGCTCACCGTCGTCACCGATCATGGTGAACTCCCGGTCCGCCGCCGCGCTCCGCCGGAACGAAACGACCCGCCCTGAGCACGTCAGATGCCAACTGCGGCGCACCCGGTCCGTGGCCGCGATGACCGTCCCCTCGCCGTGCCCGTCCCCTTCCCCGCCGCTGTCGGTGCCAGTGCCGGCGTCGAGCAGCTCGTAGACGCCGCTGAAGCGGTGCGTGCGGACGAGGTAGTCGACCCCGCCCAGCGTGAACCGCGCGCCGATGCGTCCTCTGCGCAACGAGAACGCCGTCAGCGCCCGACCGTCCTCGGTGAGCTCGTACTCCTGGGACGGCGGATGGACCCTCTTCGCGTGCAACATGACTCCATCCCAGCACCGGCCCGCCGGTCGGACCCATGCCATCTGTCATGCACCGCCGGGTGACAATCCGGACGAGGCCGACGGCAACGGGTGCGCGACGCTTGCCTCCATGACTCCCCGCTCCACTTCACGGGCCGACGCTCGTGCGCCACTGCCGCAGACGGGCCTACCATGATCGACGTGGGCGCACGCGATCCGGACGAGTTCTCCGCCGGCAAGTGGCCGGACTGGAGCTTCTGGAAGGACCAGCCGGACAGCCCCAGTGCGTACGGACGAGGCCGTGTGATCGTCGCCACGGCCACCGCGCTGGCCTCCCTCACCTTGATCGCACGGGCCGACGACCTCGCGCACGCCTCCCGGCATCCCCTGCTCACCTCGCTCGCGATCGGCCTCGTCGCCTGCTACGGCATCGGCTGCATGCTGGCGCCCTGGTACGGTCCTGCGGCGCTGCGGCGGGGACGCATCGCCATCGTGGCCGCGCTGCTCCTGCTCGGGGCGGCACCTGCCGTGCTGCTCGCGTCGCCGCGCCACCTGACCGATCTGACCTTCGCCCTCGCGATCGGGCTCATGCTGCTGCCGCTGCGCCACGCGCTGCTGCTCGGTCTCGCGGTGGTGGCGGGGCAGATCGTCTGGATGCGTCTCGCCCAGGGCGAGGTGGCCTGGGCGCAGGTGGCCATCCTCGTCGGCGTGACCGCGGCACTCGGCACCGTTTTCGCGCTCAACTTCACGATCGGACACCTGCGGGCCGCGCGCGAGCAGGTCAGGAGACTGGCCGTGAACCAGGAACGGGAACGGGTCGCCCGGGACATGCACGACGTCCTCGGCCACAGCCTCTCCACGATGACCGTCAAACTGGGGCTGACGCGGCGCGTCCTGGAGTCCTCGCAAGACGTGGCCCTCGCCGTCGAGCAGGTCGCCGAGCTGGAGACCATGGCCCGCACGGCCCTGTCGGATGTGCGGGCCACCATCTCGAACTACCGCACCCTGTCGCTGGACAGCGAACTCGCCGGCGCCCGCATGGCTCTGGGCGCCGCCGGCGTACGGGCCGACCTGCCCGCCGCGACCGACACCGTACGCACCGAACTGCACGAGGTGTTCGGCTACGTCGTGCGGGAGGCGGTCACCAACGTGCTGCGGCACTCCGACGCCGAACTGTGCACCGTCCGCGTCGGGCCCGACTGGGTCGAGATCACCGACAACGGCGGTTCCACCGGCGAGGCGAGCGCCGGGAACGGGCTCACCGGCCTCACCGAGCGGCTGGCCGCCGTGTCGGGCACCCTCGAACACGGGCCCGCCGCCGGTGGCGGGTTCCGGGTCGTCGCTCGCGGGCCGGCCCGGGAGAGCGGCCCCGCACCCGCACAGGAGGCCGAGCCGACATGATCCGCGTCCTGCTGGCCGACGACCAGGCACTCGTGCGCGGCGCCCTCGCGGCTGTGCTCAGGATCGAGCCCGACCTCGACGTGGTCGCCGAAGTCGGCACCGGTACCGAGGTGCTGGCCGCAGCCCGGGACACCGCGCCCGACATCGCGCTGCTCGACGTCCAGATGCCAGGCCGGGACGGCCTGGCCGTCGCCGCCGACCTCCAGCGGGCGCTGCCCGGCTGCCGCACCCTCATCTGCACGACCTTCAGCCGCCCCGGCTATCTGACGCGGGCGATGTCCGCGGGCGCGGCCGGCTACGTAGTGAAGGACTCCCCGCCCGAACAGCTGGTCGACGCGATCCGCCGCGTCCACGCAGGACTGCGCTTCGTGGACCCTGCCCTCGCCGCGGAAGCGCTGGCCAGCGGCGCGAGCCCGCTCACCGAGCGCGAGGCGGAC
Organism: Streptomyces diacarni; assembly: GCF_003323715.1. Classification (GTDB taxonomy): domain Bacteria; phylum Actinomycetota; class Actinomycetes; order Streptomycetales; family Streptomycetaceae; genus Streptomyces; species Streptomyces diacarni. The sequence goes on along the minus strand of NZ_QOIN01000043.1, from coordinate 225,429 downwards.
GTGCTGCGCGCCGCCGCCGAAGGCGGCACCGTCGCCGACATCGCCAAGGCGCTTCGGCTCTCACAGGGCACCGTCCGCAACCACCTGTCGTCGGCGATCGGCAAGACACAGGCCCGCACCCGCGCCGAGGCGGCCCGCCTCGCGGAGGCCAACGGCTGGCTGTGACCGCCGCGCCGCGGCCCGGGCCACCGGTCCGTTCGCTGTGTCGGCGAGGCGAGCTCCTCTGGATGAGGACGAGACGAAGTCGGTGTCCTCCCGTGCGCCAGTAGTCAGTCTCCCTCGTGCGGCATGGGTGCCGGTTCGGCCTCCTTCATGCGGCGGTCGGTCCAGTGATCCTGAACGTCACGCTGGTCGCGCTGAACCTCGGAGGTCGAGGTTCCGCCCCCGGGCTCGGGCGGTGAGGCGGGGGGCTCGGACGCGTCCTGACGGAGCGCGACGACGGTGGCCACAGCCGCAGCGACACCTGCGGTGACGACGAGGACGCGGATGCCGGAGCGCTTCACGGGCGACCTCCTTGCCGAGTGCGGAGCCGTAGGAGAACGGCGCTCACCCCGCCACGCTACTGGCTGTGCGGCGGGGTGAACACCGATCAGCCGGACGTCAGGTGGCGGAGCCCTGGTCGTCGAACATCTGCTTCACGCTGTCGTCGAAGTAGGAACTCCGGTTCACGCCGGCGGAGTCGATGGTGCTCATGACCCCGTTGGTCTGGCCGAGACCCGACGACTGGTCGAATTCGCGCATCCACGGGCCGCCGCTGGAGCCGCCGCCGAAGTCACAGCCGAGCGCCAGCTTGCCGTCCGAGTCCGCGGTCCGGCCCTCGCAGTACCACTGCACCTGGCCGTTGTCCTTGTTGCCCGGGTAGCCGTTGATCGTGATGTCCTGCTCCCGCGAGTAATTCCAGCTCAGCCCATTGCCGCCGGTGCGGTTGACCAGCTTGTCGCTGCCCTGGGGCCAGGTCGTCACCATGGCGACGTCCCAGTTCAGATCGCCGTCGTTGATCCAGCCGTTGAAGGCTCGCAACTCCTTGGCGACGAAGGTGCCATAGGGTTTGTCACCGTTGCGGAACTGGGGGACATACGCCCAGTTCTCCATCCAGTCGCCGCCGTTGCCCTCGTGCACGCAGTGGCCGGCCGTGATCGCCATCTGCTTCGAATCGCTGTTGAGGGCGCTCGCCGAGCAGACGTAGTCCTTGCCGTCACTCGGCTTGGTGAAGAAGACTTTGCCGGCGACGGAGGTCTCGGTGATCTTCGTACGCACCTCGCCCGAGGGGGGCGCGGCCGGGGTGGACCCGGGCGGTCCGCTGGGCTGCTCCGCGGTGCCCGAGGATCTCTTGGCGCCAGCGTCCTCCGGCGTCAACGGAATGGCGTTCCGCATGCGTTCGGATGTCCAGTACTCCTCCACGTCCTCGACGGCGCGGAGGGTCCCGATCCGGGCGCCGTCGTCCGCGCGGGCGGTCGAGACGCTGGTCGAGCCGGCGTCCTGCGTCGCTTCCGGCTGTGCGGAAGCGGGCCCGATGGTCGTGAGGGCGACGACGGCGGCTACAGGAAGGGAGAGCAAAACGGGTCGCATGAGGCGCACTTATGTTCACCTTTCGAAGGCAGGTTCACTCTGTGGCGCGCAACACGCTAAGTTCGCGGGGCCCGCTTGCGGAAGGGCGCCTGCCCCGGGACCCGGGGCGAACACCCCCTGTATGGAGGACGGTTGGTGTGCCAGGTGCGGCGGGGACGGACCACGCGGTACAGGAGCATGCGGCACAGCATGCGGCGCGGCGCGAGGGCTTTCCCTCCACTACCTGTTCCAGATGGCCTCGTCCGCGTTCCGCGGCGGCGACGCGCGGATCTCCCGCCCGCCACGAGGGGCGATTGGCCGCCACCACCGGGACGAGAACACACGGTGCGGCCGGGTGTGCGGCCCAGGTCCGCACGATGACGGAGCGGATCACCGCTGTCCCGATGCCCTGGCCGGTCTGGCGGGGATCGCCGGTCAGGTGGTCGAGGGTCATCGCGTCGTCAGGCACGGGGACGAGGGCTTCCAGCTCGGCCAGGTACTCGGGGTAGTCGAGCAGGCGCGAACGCTGGACGAGACCGACGGGGCGGTCTTTGAGGAAAGCGAGGAGATCCTCCGAGGGCTCCTCGCCTCGGGCGGCGGGGCCGAAGTGAGCGCTGGTCGGCGCTGATGCCGAGGCGGCTACCTGCGTATACGCGGAGCAGGCGGTCGTGACCGGAGCAGGCGGTCATGACCGGCAGCGGGACGGCTGCCGGAGCGGCACGGAACCAGGCGGTGGCGGACTGCACAGGTCGTGAGGGTCGCCGGCCGTCCCGCTCAGTCACCATCGCGTGTGACCGAGCACGTGAGCCGGCGCCGCTCGCCACCTCACGTGCTCATAGTGGGAGCCTTCGCCGCGGCGGGCCGGGAGGGGCGCCCTGCCCCAGCCAGCTCCCGTCCGACGTCACTTGCCGCTGTAGACGGGGAACGCGCGGTGTTCGCCGTAGTCCACGTCGCGCAGACCCCGCAGGGTGTCCATGTCATCGTTCGAGATCTCGAAGTCGACCTCGGCGTTGGCGCGCATGTGTGCGGGGTTGGCCGTCTTGGGCAGCGACACCGTGCCCAGCTGCAGGGTGTAGCGGATGCACAGCTGTGGGACGGACACGCCGTACTTCTCCGCCATCGCCTGGACCTCGGCGTTCTGCAGGATCGCTCCGTGTGCGATCGGCGAGTACGCCTCGACGAGAATCCGCTTGCCCTCGCAGTGGTCCAGGAGCTGTGAGGGCGTGTTCCCGGCGTGGACGAGCAGTTGGTTCACGTGCGGCACAACGGCCGCGCCGCGCAGGATGTTCTCCAGGTCCCGCTGCTGGAAGTTGGACACCCCGATGGAGCGGATCTTGCCGACCTGATGCGCCTCCTCCAGTGCGCGCCATGCTTCGCGGTTGCCCTCGGCGTAGTCGCCGCCGCGGAAGTCGTCCCACGGCTGCGGGCTGTGGATGAGCATCAGGTCGATGTACTCGATCCCGAGCTTCTCCAATGACTCGTCGATCGCGTCGACCGCCTGGCCGTGGTCCTTGATCTCCGCGGCGAGCTTGGTCGAGACGAACAGCTCACCCCGGGGTACGCCAGCGGTGCGCACGCCCTCGCCGACGCCGCGCTCATTGCCGTAGGCCTGGGCGGTGTCGATGTTGCGGTAGCCGATCTGCACGGCCGCGCGGACCGCCTCAGCCACCTGGTCGTCGTCGATGAACCAGGTGCCGAGCCCCAGCTTGGGGATCTCGACGCCGTTGGCCAGCGTGTAGGTCTCGTCCAGGATGGTCATGCGTGTGCTCCGTTCCTCGGCAGCTCGCCGTACACCTCGTCGGTGACGGGTTCCAGCCACTCGTTGCTGACGTCTTCGCCCGGGGTGATGAAGGCGACGTGGGAGAACCACGAGTCGGCCTTCGCACCGTGCCAGTGCTTCGTGCCCGCCGGGACGCGGATCACCGTTCCCGGCTCCATGCTGATGGGTTCCTCGCCCGCGGCCTGATACCAGCCGCTGCCGGCCGTGCACAGCAGAATCTGGTCACCGCCGCCACCCCTGCCGTGGTGGATGTGCCAGTTGTTGCGGCAGCCCGGCTCGAAGGAGACATTGCTGACGGGAACGCTCCCCGAAGTGAGCGGCGCCAGATAGCTCTGACCGGTGAAGTACTGCGCGAAGGCGTCATTCCTCTCCCCGAGCGGAAAGATCTGGTCGAATCCGTTGACAGTCATCTCATTTCTTTCCTTCTGCTTCACCGGGCCTTGCGGGCTCCGCCGAGCCCCACCGGGCGGCAGCGGCGGCATGGGTCCAGCCGCAGGGCTGAACAAGCTTTCTCCTGGTCGACGCAGGCCCTGTGCTCGGCGTTGTAGCGATCGCCACTGACGCCGATCCGCTGTGCGAAGCCGTCGGGCCAGCGACCTCTTCCGGGGACAGCGTGGCAGCCGTCGCGGCCATTCTTCCGGATTCGGCCCGTCGGCGAGTGCCGGGAATCGGTGCGGTTCCCGGCTGCTGCACGCATGGCCAGGCCGGGGTGATCTGGCACCTCTGCTCGCGGGTGAGGTTCGCTCGGCGGGACGTGAGGAACTCCCGTGCTTCGTTCCTGGCGTCCATGCGTTCCACGCTAAGGCGTGCAGCGCCTGTGAGGGATGCCCTGCCAGTACGTCCTTCACGGGGGACCCCCTCGCCCCGCAGGTCTGGCGATGTCCTTGGCGTCACACCTGCGAAGCCGGATCGGCGTAGGTCGCCCTGTCGGCTTAGCGCGTCCGCCAGTAGGCCACCGGATGCGGGGGCTTCTGGGGCGGTTGGGCCGGCGATAGAGCGCCGATGCCCGGCGGATGAGGCTACGGATGGTGATGATCGCGACGGCGAGGGCGATGAAGAACTCGACGCAGACGCGGCGACGTTTGGTGCATCGGCGGAGCTTGTTTCAGCCGTCGGCGCTGAGCTGTTCCAGGCCGAGACCGATGACGCGGTCGCAGGCGGCGAGCGCGGCCAGGCACAGAGCCTCGCCCGCGCCGACGGCTACCCACTCGTCACGGCACCTGCACAAGGTGGCCGCCGAGCACGCAGCGTCCGCCACTCGCTCGTCCCCCGTCCCGGACACCAGTACCTCGATGAGCTTGTCGAAGATCACCTTGTCCGGGATCCGACGGCGGTGACATCCCAACGGATGAGTGGTGACCCGCTGCGGCGATGACGCAAGGAACTCCTCACGGATGGGCGCAGTGATCAACGAGGGCACGACAGGCACATCTCCTCGTGCGAGCACAGAATTTTGCCCGGCCCGGAGGCCGCCCCGGGGCGGCGTCGCCGCCTGGTCAGCGAGCGGCGTTCTCGGCGACCGGCTTCTCCTCGGCCGCTGGACGTTGCGCTGTGGCGGGGGATCGCAGCAGGGTGGCGGCGAGGAGGAGAGCGACGGCGACGAGGCCCGCGCCGATGCGGAAGGCAAGCTGGTAACCACCCGTGAGTGCCGAGGCGGTGCTTGCCCCGTCACCCAGCAGGGCATCCGTATGCGAGGTGGCGAGCGTGCTGAGGACCGCGAGGCCGAAGGCGCTGCCGACCTGCTGCATGGTGTTGAACATGCCGGAGGCGATCCCCGAGTCCTGGGGCGTGGCCGCTGACATCGCGAGCGTGGCCAGCGACGGCATCGCGAGGCCGAAGCCGAAGCCCAGCGGCAGCAGCGCGGGCAGGACGTCCACGGCATAGTTTCCGTCTGCCGGTGCGTGGCCGAGCGCGGCGAGACCTGCCATGACGAGCGAGAGTCCTGGGAGGAGTACGGCACGGGGGCCGAAGCGCGCGATCAGCTTGGGTGAGAGGCTGAGGGACAGCGCGCCGATCGCGACCGAGACCGGAAAGATGCCGAGGCCGGTGTGTATCTCGTCGTAACCGAGCACCTTTTGCAGGTAGAGCACGCACAGGAATGGGAAGCTGAACATCCCGGCCACCATGAGGGCCTGGATGCCCATGGCTCCTGAGACGTCGCGCGAGCGGAACACACGCAGCGGCAGCAGCGGGTGGGCCGCCTTGGTCTGGCGGGCGACGAACGCGAGGAGCAGGGCCAGTGCCGCGGCGCCGAAACTCAGGGTGTGTGCGGAAGTCCAGCCGTAGTTCGCCGTCTCGACGATCGAGTAGACGCCGAGCATCAGTGCGGATGTGACCAGGAGCGCGCCCACAACGTCGGTTCCCTTGCCGAGGCCGACACCGTGTTCGAACGCGAGCACGCGCCCGGCCGACAGCGCGGCCACGATGCCGATCGGGACGTTGACGAAGAAGATCCAGTGCCAGCTGATGGCCTGCGTCAGGGCGCCGCCGGCCAGGAGGCCCATCGAGCCGCCGGCGGACTGGACGAAGCTGTAGACGCCGATGGCCTTGGCCCGCTCCCCCGGCTGCGGGAACAGGGTCACCACCATGCCGAGGGTGACGGCGGAGGCCACCGCGCCGCCGATGCCCTGGAAGAACCGGGAGGCGAGCAGCATCGCTGGGTCCTGGGACACTCCGCACAACAGCGAGGCAGCCGTGAAGACGCTCAGGCCAGTGATGAACACGCGCTTGCGTCCGATGAGGTCGCCGAGCCGCCCGGAGAGCAGCAGCAGACCACCGAAGGGGACCAGATAGGCGTTGACCACCCAGGCCAGGCTTGACGAGGAGAACCCGAGGTCCCGCTGGATGGACGGCAGCGCCACGTTCACGATGGTCCCGTCGAGGATGACCATCAACTGCCCGGCGCAGAGCACGGCCAGTGCCGACCAACGTGATGTCTGTGCTGGTGAGCTGGTTCTCCGCACGGCGACTCCTTCCAATGGTGCACGACTTGTTACAGCAGTGATCCTCTGTAACCATCACGTGCGGCGGAAGGAGGCACTTTTATGTCACGCAGTCACACCGATGTGTCCGACCAGGTCAGCAACGAGGCGTGCCCGCTCACCGAGGTCCTCGATCACGTCGCGGGCAAATGGAGCATCGGAATCCTCGTCGCTGCCGCACACGGGCCAGTCCGTTTCACCGAGTTGGAACGCACCATCACAGGCATCAGCCGACGCATGCTCACCTTGAACCTGCGCAAGTTGGAACGCGACGGCCTGCTCATCCGGACCGTCTACCCCACCGTGCCCCCCAAGGTGGAGTACAGCCTCACGCCCATGGCCCGCGAACTCCACGCGACATTGGCCGGGCTCGTCGGCTGGGCAGAACGCCACCGCGCCGACATCACGGCCGCCCGCGCCACCTACGACGCCGCCGCGGCGCCGGCTTCCTGAGATCTGCGGCGACCCGGCAGGCGGCGCGCCCATCGGGACGGGCAGGCGGCGAGGCTCGCGGCCGGTCCGAGCGAGGCGATGTGCGGCCTCGTCGACCGGGCCCTGCTGCGCCCGGTGGCCGGCCCACACGGACGCCGAACCGGCCGCACCGGCCACCCGTGCGGCGTCGGCCTGAGGGACCGCCGCCCGGGCGCCAGGCAGGCGCGGGAGGCACGGCGGGGTCCGCACGCCGTACCCGTTTGCGCGTCACGGACTGCTCGACCGGGTGATGTGGCGGCCGGGCGGCGGCCGCCACGATGGTGTCGAACCTGTCCCACCTGGGGGGCCGATGGCTGTCAGCGGACCGTGCGCCACGACCGGGGAGTCCGCGTGCGGGCCGACGCGGTCGCCCGGCGGTCCGCGGCCCGGCAGCCCGCCGTGGATCGGACGGGTGCTGGACATCCACTGGGGCATCAGCCCCCGCGCGAGCGTGCTCCGGCCGTTGAGGCCCGCCGCGGGGCGGCCCCTGAGCCACACCTCGGGGCTGTGGCGGGTGAGCGTTTCGGGGGAACCGGGCCGCGGAGGGGGCGAGTTCGTCCTGAAGGCGCAGCTGACCGCCGAGGCGCTGCGTCCCGTGGCGTTCCACGTGATCAAGCGGCAGGTGATGGAGGTCGTCGCGCGGCAGGGCGTCCCGGTCGCCGTCGCCGTGCCGGCCCTGGACGGTGCCCCCGCCGTCCTCCGGGACGGAATCGGCTGCGAACTCCTGCCTCTGCTGCCCGGTACCGCGCACCCGGCGGTCACCCCGGCCCGGGCGCGGGAGATCGTGGCCACCGGACTCGGCCTGCGCTCGGTGCTGGACGGGCTTCCGGAGCAGGTCGTCCGGGCGCTCGCGCCCTACCCCGTCGATCCGCTGGTGGCTCAGCCGTGCTGGCGGGCCGCGCTGGAGGATGCGCTGGGACGGCTTGGGCCGATGGCCGCGCGCCGCCCGGACGGGTGGGGGCGGCTGGTCAGCGGGGCGCTGCGGGAGTTGGAGTGCGCCGGACCGCTGCTCGAACGGCTCACCGAGGCCGGCGAGCAGGCGGCACGGGGCACCGCCGTGGTCCACGGTGACCTGCACCACCGGCACTTCCTGTTCGGCGAAGCGGACCGGCACCGGATCACCGGCGTCCTCGACTTCGACAATCTGCGCGTGGACGACCGGCTGCTCGACCTCGCCTGGACGGCCGCGAGCGCGGGCCGGGTGGCCGGCGGGCGAGCCGCGCGCCGGGAGGGCGCCAGGGCGTTCGTACGGGCCGCCGAAGGCGCCGGGCTGCTCGCACCGGGGGAGGCGGGGCTGCTCATGCCCCGGCTGCTGGCGTACGCCGTCCCGATCGTCGTGGACATAGCCAAGGACGTCCTCGAACGGGACATCCTGGACGACCTGTGGGCCGAGTACCTCGACCTGCTGTCACCGGCCCGGATGGCGGACACCCATGCCCTGCTCACGCAATGACCGCGCCCCTCGCCCCGCACGCTCGGCTCCCGCACCGGCTTCCCGCTGCCCGACCGGGGTCCAGGTGGCGCCGACTAGAAGGAGAAGACCGTGCCGTCAGCCGTCCAGACCGATCCGGCCTCCTCGTGGACCGGCCTCGACACCTCAGCATTCTGTTTCGAAGCGCCCCACTCCCCTGACACGATCCTGTTCGAGTCGGCCCAGGGGGTCCGGCTGACCGACGCGGCCGGAGGAGAGTACCTGGACGGGCTGTCGGGGATCTTCGTGACCTGCTTCGGCTACGGCAGCCGGCCGATCGCCGACGCCGTCACCGAGCAGCTGCACCGGCTGCCCTTCAATCCACCGTTGCACGGCACCAGCCGGGGGGCCGTCGAACTGGCCACGCAGCTGGTCCAACTGGCGCCGGCCCCGCTCTCGCTGGCCAAACTGGTCAACGGCGGTTCGGAGAGTGTGGAGGCCGCCCTGCGGCTCGCCCGCCTCTACCACCGGGAGCGGGGCGAGCCGGGCAGGTACAAGGTGCTGAGCTGTTACCACGGCTACCACGGCGCGACCTTCGGCTCGCTCGCCATGACCGGGCGCCCCGACACCACCCGCTTCGGCCCCGGCCTGACCGGCGCCGTGCGGGTGTGGACGCCGCACTCGCTGGCCCGGCTGTCCGGGCTCCGGCCGGAAGAGGCCGGGCCGCAGGCCCTGGCCCTGATCGAGCGGACCATCGAGGCGGAGGACCCGACCGCGATCGCGGCACTGGTGGTCGAGCCGGTGGTGCATCTGCTGGGGATGGCGGTGCCACCGCCCGGCTTCCTGCCGGGGCTGCGCCGCTTGTGCGACCGGTACGGCATCCTGCTGGTGTTCGACGAGATCGTGACCGGATTCGGGCGTACCGGGCAGGCGTTCGCCGCCGACACCTTCCGGGCCGTGCCCGATCTGCTCTGCGTCGGCAAGGGCATATCCGGCGGGTACGCCCCGCTGGCAGCAGTGCTCATCAGCGAACGGGTCGCGCCCGTCCTGGCGACCGGAGCGGCCTCCTACGCCTTCGCCCCCTCGCACACCTACGCGGCGAACCCGATCAGTGCCGCGGCGGGGCTGGCCGCGCTCGGGCTGTACCGGGAACTGGACGTGCCTGCGAGAGTCACCCGGCTGTCCGGGCACTTCACGGCCCTTCTGGAGAGCACACTGCGCGGCCGGGGCGTACTGCGCTCGGCCGGACTGCTGTACGGGATCACACTGACGGCCGGGCCGCCGGCCGCCGGGGACGGGGAGGGGGCCGGGGGCGGGCTGGGCCAGGCGGTCGCCCGGGCGTGCCTGCGGCGCGGGCTGATCATCCGGGGGGAGGACGACTGGGTGGTGCTGGCTCCGGCCTACGTCTCCACCGAGGCGGACCTGGAACAGATCGCCGCCCTGCTGGGTGCGGCGCTCGACGAGGTGCTGGGCGGGGGGCGGTGACCGCGCCGGTGACCGGCAGCCCGGTCGGGGCCGGCGGCCCGGGGCTGCTCGGCCGCTTCGAGGAGCCGGCCCGCGCGGCACGGCCCCGGCTCACCCCGGACGAGGCCAGGGTGATCGAGCTGGAGCTGGCCGAGTGGCGGCGCCTGGGGGAACGGTACGCGCCGGCGACGCCCCTGGGGGAACTGGCCGCCGTGGCCGCGGCCGTGCCCGAGCGGCTCTACCGGGACAGCGCGAAGGTCCTGCTGCGGATGCACGAGATCGCCGGGTCCGGCAACCACCAGAGCTGTCTGTCGTCGCTGCACCTGGTACGGGCCTGCTTCGACCTGGGCCTGGTGCCCGGCCCGGGGGACCGCGCCGGGCAGCGGGACGGCCCCGGCCCGAGCGCGGGGAGCGCCGGGAGAGCGGAACTCGTCGTCGGGCGCGGGCACATCGCCCCCAGCTTCTACGCCGAACGGTATGTGCGGGGCACCTTCCCGTTCACCCCGTTGGCCACGCTGCACCGGGACGGCCTGACCGGGGTGGTCCACCGGGACTGGGGCTTCCGCAACACCATGCGCTACAGCCTGGGCGTCGGACTGGCCCAGGCGGTGAGCCTGGCCTGGGAACTGCGCCGGCAGGGGCTGCGGCGCAAGGTCGTGTGCCTGGCCGGGGACGGGGAACTGCACGAGGGCGTCACCTTCGAGTGCCTCCGCTTCGCACACGAGGCCGGGCTCGACAATCTGGTCCTGGTCGTCGACGGCAACGGCAAGGGCATCGAACCGCTGCGCGCCCCGGTCAGCAGGGAGTACCTGTCCCACTACCTGGGCCATGCGGTGGAGACGGACGGCCTGGCAACCGAGGCCGTCGCCAAGTCCCTGCGGGCGATGCTGGACGGGCCGGGCGGCGGTGCGCTGCTGTGCGCCACCCGCAAGGAGGGGCACAGCTTCAAGCTGCCCCCCGACCCGGACGCACCCCCGCCCAGGCCCTCGTTCGCCACCACGGCCGGCCCGCTGCTGGCCGGCCTCCAGAAGGACACCGGCCGCCGGCTCGCCGTCTTCACCGGCGACATGGCAGCCCGCTTCGGCCTGCCGAACGCGGTGCCGTACGAGAACACCGGGCTCGCCGAGACGCTCTCCCTCGGTCTCACGCTGAGCCTGCCGGAGGAGACCGTGAAGGTCGTCGCGACCGACGCCATGTACTACATGGACTCCCTGGGCATGCTCACCGAGGCCACCACCAGCATCCGGCACCTGCTCGTGCTGGCCGGCCGCAGCTGGGGGGCCTGGGGCGGCGCCGCCAACTCGCTGAACCTGCTGGACCAGATCACCGGGACCCGGGTCTACGAGCCGGTCACCGCCGCCGAGTTCCGCTCCTGCGTCCGGCGGCTGCTGGCCGATCCGGCGACGGCCCACGTGCTGAGCATGGTGGACGCCCGCTTCGCCGCCCCCGGCGAGGACTGTGCCGGGGACGTCGACGCGGCCGCCTGGCTCGGTGCCGCCCCGGACGCCGCCGCGGACCTGGACTGCTGCGTGATCACCTTCGGTTACGCGGGCGTACTCGTCGCGCAGGCCAACCGGGACCGTGGCCTCGGGGTGCCCCAGCTGCACTGCACGGCGCTGCGTCCCGAGCTGGACCCGGCCCTGGTCGAGCGGCTGCGGCGCTGCCGTGCGCTGCTGAGCGTGGAGTACAACGGGGTGTCCTGCGGGTTCGGGGAAGGCCTGCGGTCCCGGTACCTGCTGCCGCTGACGCCGCACGGCGTGCGCTCGGACATCCGCAACTGCGTGCACGACACGCAGCTGTCCCGGCACGGCATGACGCCCGGTGCTCTCGCCGGGCGGCTGCGGGCGCTGCGGGAGAACGAAGCCGCCGGATGAGCGGCAGCTGGTACTTCCACGACTCCCGCAGCGGCCGGCCGGCCGGGTCGGTGGACGGCGCGGTCTTCATGCACCAGGAGATGGCCGAACTGCTCGCCGGCCGCGGCGCCGTACCGCACGACCTCGCCCGTGGCCGGCCGGGCCTGCCGGAGGGCCTGGCTCGGGGTACCCGGGGGGACGTCGTCTACGCCGGCAGCGGTCCCTACGCCTACCTCTACCACCTGTGGCGGGAGCGGGCCGGTGCGTCGTACCGCATCGTGCGGGAGGTCCACACCAGCCTGTGGTCCGGCTACTGGGCCCAGGAGGAGCTGTGCCGCGGCTACGTCCGGGACGGCGATCTGGCGCTGTTCCCGACCGAGTTCGCGCGGCAGCTGTACATCCGCCACTTCGACAGCGTCCGCGAGGGGAACTCGGCGGTCGCCTATCCGCTGCTGCACCGGCTGCCGCACCGGCCCGCGGTTCAGACGCCCGCGCACACCGCCACGCTGCGCATCGGCTACCTCGGGGCACTCTCCGAGGCGAAGAACTTCGACCAGGTGCTGCGGGTCTTCGCCCGGCTGCACGAACTGAGCGGCGGCCGGGCCGGGCTGGTGTTCGCGGGCAAGCCGAACACGGAACGGTTCGCGCCGGAGCGGGTGCTGGAGGCTCTGAGCCGGCGCGGAGTGGACCCTCGGCGGGTCAGGGCTCAGGGCGTGCTGGGGCAGGGGGAGCTGGGGGGCTTCTTCCGCGCCGTCGATGTGCTGCTCTTCCCGAGCACGGCGTCCCGCGAAACGCTCGGCAGGGTGGTCCTCGAAGCGCTGGCGCACGGGGTTGCGGTCCTCGCGGCGAACGTCGGCCCCGCGGTGGAACTCCTGCCCGCGGACAACCTGGTGCCGACGGCCCTGGACACCAGCACGGAGTTCACCATGGGCCGGATCCGGCCGCTCGGCCGGATCGACGAGAAGCACTGCGCCGAACGTCTGCTGCGCCGTGCCTACGCACCGGCCCGGCTCCCGGACGACGGGCCCTACGACGCCGGGGCGCTGTGGCGGGCGCTGCGGGAGCCCGGCCGGCGCCCCGGCGTCCGGCCCGACCGGCGGATCGCCGGGGCCCTGCGGGTGGCCGAGCGGTCCCGGGCCCATCCGGGGCTCGATCCGGAGCGGGCCGAGCGTCTGTTCCTGGACTACTTCCAGCGGAACGACAGCGCACTGAAGTCGGCCCTGGCCGGGCTGGAGGCCCGTACCGGAAGCCGGTGGCCCGGGCTGCGCGAGATCGTCGCCCGGCCCGGGCGCGAGCTGGCCGACTACCGGGCCTTCCCCCGGCTGCTGGACGCGCTGCTGCTCGAACCCCTGACGTACCGACAGACCGTCGACGAGGAGAGCCGATGAGCACACACCCGGCACAGCCCGATGACCGTGTCGTCCTGGTGGCCGGCGGCGGCCGCGGGATCGGTGCCGCGGTCGTGGAGACGTTCGCTCGCCGGGGCGCCACCGTGGTGGCCGCCGACGCACAGCAACTCGCCTCGGACGTCAACCACTACCGCAGCCGGCGGACGGGCGGCTACGCCGCCGCCCGGGAACTCGCCCGCACTCTCGGCGAGAGAGGGTTCGCGGTGACGGCCGCCGACGTCGACGCGGGCGACGAGGACTCGGTACGCGCCCTGCTGACCCGGATCGACGAGGAGCACGGGAGACTCGACGTGGTGGTCAACGCCTTCGGTGTCGCACACATCTCCCGGGTCGAGGAGATGACGCTCGCCCAGTTCGAAGCCGTCGTCTCCGGCAACCTGTCCGGGGTCTTCCTGATGTGCAAGCACGCGATCGGGCTGCTGCGCCGGGGCGGAGGCGGCGCCATCGTCAACTTCTCCTCCATCTCCGGGCGGACGGGCTTCGCCAAGGAGGCCCACTACTGTGCCGCGAAGTTCGGGGTGATCGGTTTCACCGCCTCCCTCGCCAAGGAGGTGGCGCGCAGCGGCATCCGGGTCAACGCCGTGTGCCCCGGCATCGTCCGCACCCAGATGTGGGAGTACCTGCTGAGCGAGTTCGTGCGCCCGGGCGAGACCCGGGAGCAGTGCTGGGAGCGGATGCGGGCACTGATTCCGCAGGGCGAGTTCCAGAGCCCGCAGGACATCGCCGACACCGTCGTCCATCTCGCCTCCGCGCCCCGGCTGACCGGGCAGGCGATCAGCGTCGACGGCGCGATGGCCCAGCCGTGACCGCTGCGCAGGGCTCCCCGCGCGCCGAGCCCGCCGCACCGTTCCCCGGGGCGTGGTACTGGCTGGGGCCGCCGACCGGGGCCGTGCGCCCGGCGCCGGGCGGGCTGCGGCTGACGGCGGGGGCCGGCACCGACTTCTACGCGATGCCGGCGGTACGCGAAATCGACGCGCTGCCCGCGCTGGTGCGGCGGTTCGACGGCGACTTCAGGCTGTGCGCCGGGGTCGTCGTCGAGGACGGCACCCGCTTCGCGGACGCCGGCGGGCTCGTCGTGTGCACCCGTGCCGGCTCGGTCAAGCTGTGCGTCGAGCGGACGACTACCGGGTCCTGGGCCGTGGTGACCGTCGCCTCCCTGCCGTACTCCGACGAGGCCATGGGGCCCGCCCTGCCCGGGCCCCGCGCCGACCTGCTGGTGACCCGTCAGGGGCGTCGGTTCGCGGGGCTGTTCCGTACCCCGCGGGACGCGGACTGGCGGTTCGCCCGGACCCTGTGCCTTCCCGAAGGGCCGCTGTGGGCGGGCGTGTTCGCGCAGGCCCCGTTCTCGGCCGGCTCCACCGCCCGCTTCCACGACCTGGCCTGCGGTCCGCACCCCTTGCGGGACCGCAGGTGAAGAGCCTGGGCGCGGGCGGGGGCGGCCCGGTGCCGGCGAACGCGCTGGAGCGGCTGGTACGGCGCGTGCCGCGGGCCTCGGACCCCGAGGCCTTCGCCGGACACCTGGCACGGGTGTCCGAGGATCTGCTGAACGTCCCGCGGCCGCTGGAGGCCGGAGCGGCCGTCCACTGGGCCCGGCGCAAGGCCAGGGTGCTGGGTCTCGACCCCGCCCGGCTGGGACACCATCTGGAGCGCGGGCTCGCCCAGACCGGGTCCCTCGGCCCGGACGAGGCCGCCGAGTACCGCCGCAACCTCGCGACGCTGCTGCCCGGTTCCGCCCGGGGCTCCGAGACATGCCCACCGGAGCCGGCGGCGCTGTACGCGGCGCTGTGCGCACTCGGGAGCGAGACGGTACGGGCCGTGCGGCAGGCGCTCGGCACCGAGCGCCGGGTGGTGGTATTCCTCGGCACGGACGCCGAGTTCCTGAAGCTCTCCTACGACGTGTGGCGGGGCAGCGCGCACGCCTCCCGCGTCTTCTACATGAGCCGGCTGTCGCTGCTGGGCGATGCCGAGCGGCGGGTACTGGCGCGCACCCGGCACGAGGTGTTCGGCGCGGACGGGCTGTCCGACACCGTGTCCGGCGGCGGCCGGGGGGGACGGCACTTCGCGTGGATGGACAACGGGCTGGTCGCCTCGCAGTTGTTCCTGCTGATCTCGGCGGCCCGGGAGCGCGCCGCGGCGGGAGAGGCGGACTTCGGGGAGCTGTTCACCCGGCTGTTCCGCCAGGAGCTGGCAGACGGCCGAGGGCAGGCCGAACGGCGCAGCGGGGGGCCGCTGACCCTGTTCGGGACGGCACACCCGCTGGTGGACGAGGTGCTCGGTCACGGCATCGACCAGGGCCTGTTCGCACAGCGCTGCGGTGCGCTGGCCCGGCGGTTCCGGGCGACGGCGGGCCAAGGGAGCGGCGACCCGGTGATCGTGGACATCGGGGCCAACGGAACCCAGCCCTGTCTGCTGCTCGGGGCGCTGACCGCGGGGCACGCGCTGTCGCCGTCGGTCCTCCTGTTCACCTCGCCGCGCCGGTCGTGGGGCCCCGACTCCCCGGCGTTCCGCGGCGTCCCGGTGACCGGGCGGTTCGCCATGGCGGCGGAGTCGATGAAGTCGTACCGGACCGACTACCGGGGGGCGCTGGACGGCGCCGGCGGGGAACTCGCGGTGGTCCCGCCCGACCAGCAGCTCCTCGCCTTCTTCAAACAACTGGCCTTCCACCGGGCCGCGGTATGCGAGCGTGGCCGCACCGGGTGAGCGACCACCGGGGCCGACCCCCGCGCCGTCAGGGCGTCCCGCCCGGCCGGTTCAGCGGCACCCGGCGGCCGGTCTCCAAGGAGGTGCGTACCGCCATCGCCAGCCCGACCGCCCGGATGCCGTCCCCTACGCCCGGCTCGGGTGCGGTACCCGCGCTGACGGACCGGACGAAATGGCGCAGGGCGGCGGAGGCGATCCGCCCGCGCGCGAGGGGTTGCCAGCTCTCCCGTACGGCCTCGGTGTGCTCGGCGGTGGCCCATTCCAGGGCGGTGAACATGTGGTCGCGGCCGGTGAGCCGGGCCTGTCCCCGTTCGGCGTGGACGGTCAACGCGGCCGGGGTGCGCAGCGCCCGGACGCCGAGGCTGCCTCCGGTCAGGACGGCGGCGGCTCCGCCGGTGTACCCGATGGCCACGGCGATGCCGTCCTCCAGGCGGCCGCCGCGGTAGGCGCCGCCCTCGGCGTGCACCGTCTCCGGCTCGCCCAGCAGGAAGCCGAGGGTGTCGAAGAGGTGACAGGTGTTCTCGTTGACGACGCCGTTGCCATCGCCCGGATCCCCTACCCACCCGGGGCTGTCGTCCCGGGGCAGCATCAGGTCCGCGTTCACCACCAGGGGGCGGCCCAGGGGTCCCGCGAGGAGCTCTCGCAGCCGGGCGACGGCGGGCAGGTGCCGCAGGCAGAAGTCCAGCATCACCGGGGACGCCGGGTACTCGGAGCACAGCCGGGCCAGGGCTTCGGCGTGCCGGCGGTCGGCGGCGAACGGCTTTTCCAGGAAGAGCGCGAGCCCCGCGTCGCCGGCGGCGCGGATCAGCTTTCCGCGGGCGCGGGGCGGTACGGCGAGGACGACGGCGTCCAGCTCCTCCTCGGCGATCAGGCGCAGGCCGTCGCGGTGGCCGCGGGCGCCGAGTGACGCGCTGAAGTCGGCCAGGTCCAAGCCCTGCCCGGCGGGGTCGAGTTCGGCGACGGCCACCAGCTCCGCGCCGTCCATGCGGGCGAGCTCGCGGGCATGGCACCGGCCGAAGCCGAGTCCGACGACGGCGCATCTGAGCGGCCGGCGGGGCGGCGGCACGGGCGCACCGGCCGGTCGGGTGTCGCTTGCGGCCATGGGGTCCTCCCGGGCTCTCGCGGGGTCACCGGCCGGCGGCCGGCCGGTCGCCGTTGCCTTCGTCGTCACCTTCGCCGCCGTCGCCGCTCGGCCAGGTCCGCTCGGTGACGTCGGCGAAACAGCCGAGCACCGCGTCCAGGACCTCGGGCTCGGGTGCCGATTCCACGGCCCGCAGATTGCGGTCGAGGTGGCCGGGATCGCCGGCGCCGGTGAGCACCGCGTCGAGCTGTGGGCAGGCGAGCGCGTACCGCATGGCGAGGGAGGCCAGGTCGGTGCCGTGCTCGGCGCATACGGCGGCAGCGCGGCGGGCGGCGGCGCGCAGGGCCGCGGGTGCGGGGTGCCATCCGGGCGGGCCCGCGCGGGTGAGCAGGCCCATGGCCAGCGGGCTGCCGAGGATCGTGGCCACCCGCCGGGCGCGCCAGTCGGCGGCCGGTGCGGCCAGGCTTCGATCGTGCAGACCGTAGCGGCAGTAGCTCTGCACGACCTCGGCCCCGGCGTGCCGAACCGCCGCCGCCAGCGGTTCGAGCAGCAGCCCTGACACCCCGACGGCGCGGGTCTTGCCCTCGTCCCGGAGCCGTTCCAGTACGGGCAGCACCTCTTCGACGAGCCGGCCGGGGGCGCAGTGCTCGACGTCGTGCGCGAACAGGACGTCCACATGGCCGGTGCCGAGCCGGCGCAGGCTGTCTTCGAGGCCGGAGCGGATCCGGGCCGGGGAGAAGTCGAAGGACCCGGGCGCGTAGCAGCCCGCCTTGGTGGTCAGCACCACCTCCTCGCGCCGCCCGCGCAGCGCCCGGCCCACCCACTCCTCCGCCAGGCCCTGGCCGTAGGAGGGCGCGGTGTCGACGAGGGTGATGCCGGCGTCCAGGCCGCGCAGCAGCACCCGCTGGGACGCCTGCGGGGGCCGGCGGGCGAAGATCCCCATGAATGTGGTGGTGCCCAGACCCAGCCGGGAGACCTTCAGTCCGGTGGCCCCCAGCGTGCTGTACCGCATGGCCGCGGCCCCTCCCTGCCTCGGGTCCCCGTTTCGGGGGTGTCCGGGGGCATCGTGCCACCGAGGCGGGCGGTCGCACACTACTGGACCGAGTAGGGCGCGGGCTCGCTTCGCACCGGTGCGAAGCCGCCGGCCCGGTCCGGGCGGCACGCGGGCCGGCGGTCCGTCGGTAGCCGGTGAGCGATCGGGCGGTGTGGCACCCGGCCAGGGGCGGCACAGTGGGTCCGGGCCCGGTCCCGGTGGCGTCCGTGCCCGGCCCGGTGCGCCGGGGCCGTTACGCCGGGACCGGGCCCTCGGGAGCGCTGGACCGAGACGGATGGGGGCCCGCACTGTGCCGACCGAACACGACCCTGAGCGGCCCGCGGCCCCGGTCGCCGCGGTGATCTTCGACTTCGACGGTGTCATCGTCGACTCGGTCCGTCCCGACCTGCTCGCGTGCCGCGCCCTGTACCGCGAGTACGGCGGCGGCGAGCTGTCGCGGAGCTGGTGGGCGGAGCAGGTGTGCGGGCGGCCCGCCGGCTACGACTGCCTGTTCGAGCGCCTGCTGGCGGTACGGTCCGCCGCCGGCGCGGCCCGGCCGGGCCACGGGCAACTGCGCCGGCGGCTCGGCGAGCTGTGGGAGGAGTACCTCACCGAGGAGTACGTGCGGCTGCTGCCTGCCGTGCCGGAGACCGTGGAGGGTCTGCGCTCGGCCGGGCTGCCGCTCGGCATCGCCTCGGCGGCGGACGGCGCCTGGGTACGGCGCTGGCTGACGCGCTACGGGCTCTCGCGGCACTTCACGGCGGTGGTCACCGGCGACGACGTACCGGCCAGGAAACCGGATCCGGCGGTGTACCGGGAGGCCTTGGGCCGGCTGGGTGTCCCCGCCGGGGCGTGTGTGGCGTTCGAGGACTCGCTCAGCGGGGTGGCGGCGGCGCGGGCCGCCGGGGTGACCGTGGTCGCGGTGCCCACCCCCACGACCCGGTTCCTGGACCACTCCAGCGCGCACGCGGTGCTGCCGGACCTCTCGGCCGTCTCCCCACGGTGGCTCGCGCGGGCGGGGCGGGCGGGATGGTGACCGGCGGCGGTACGGGGGCCGGCCGGGTCCGGCTCACCGAGGGACTGTGCGAGGTGGCCGAACTGGAGCACTCGCTGTGTCTGCAGTACCTGTACGCGGCCTTCTCCCTCAAGACACGTCCGGAGGAGGGCGGTATCGACGAGGTGCAGGCCGAACTGGTGCGCGAGTGGAAGGGCCAGCTGCTGCTGCTGGCCCGCGAGGAGATGCTCCATCTGGGTCTGGCACTGAATCTGCTGGCCGCCGTCGGCGGCGCCGCGCATCTGCGCCGGCCCAACTTCCCGCAGCCCGAGCGCTACTACCCGCTGGGCACGGTCGCGGCGCTGGAGCCGTTCTCGGCCACGTCGCTGGAGCGGTTCCTCGACTACGAGCGGCCGTCGGCACCGCGCCCGGCCACGGAGCCGGGCGCACGGAGCGGCCCGGAGGCCGCGGAGCCGGGCGGACGAGGGCCGCAGACGGTGGGCCAGCTGTACGGCCGGATCCGCGCCACCGTCCTGGCACTGGAGGAGAAGGAGCTGTTCATCGGCTCCGAGTACCGGCAGGTCGACTCGGCCGCCGTCATCGACCCCGAGGGCGTGCTCGACGAGGACGTGACGGTGGGGTACGGGGTCGAGCCCTTCGTGATCGACGACCGGGCTTCCGCGCTGCGGGCCATCGACCTGATCGTCGAGCAGGGGGAGGGCGCCGAGGAGGACCGGGAGGGCTCGCACTACCACCGGCTGCTGCGCATCCGTGCGGGACTCGACACCGAGCTGGCCGCGGCCGCCCGCACCGGCCGCCCCTTCGTGCCGGCCCGCCCCCTGCTCCGCAATCCCGTGGTGCGGCCCGTGCCCGACGCCGAGGGCACCACGCTGATCAGCGAGCCGCTGGCCCGCGAAGCGGCCGAACTGTTCGACGACGGATACGGCCTGTTGGTGCTCATGCTGCTGCGGTTCTACAGCCGGGTGGACGAGGCACCCGCGGAGCGGCGGCGCATCCAGCGGGTGGCGTTCTTCCCCCTGATGACGATGTTCGTGCGTCCGCTGGGAGAGGTACTGAGCGAGCTGCCGGCCCGCGCCGGGAACCCGCCGGCGAGCGCTGGTCCGCCGTTCGCGTTCCGGCGGGGGCTCGCGCTGATCCCCGAAGCGCGGGTCGCCCACCAGGTGTTCGCCGAGCGCCTGGCCCACCTCGCCGTCCGCAGCCGCCGGCTCGCCCGCCGGATGCGGACCGCGAACGTGCCCGACCGCCTCCAGCACCGTACGGACCTGCTGGCCAAGGACGTGGCGCGGATGTCGCGTTCGTTCGCCGGGGAAGCGGTCCGGCCGTGAGCGGGCAGCGTGCCCTGCGCATCGAGTTCGGCGGCTGGTTCATGTGCCGGCTGGCCACCGACCCCGATCCCACGGACGAGCCACGGGGTGCCAGCGGCAGCACCTTCGCGCTGGCCGGGGAGCCGGACCTGGACCGGGTGATCGTGCTGAACGACCCTCCGCCGGGCACGGTACGCAGCCACGCGCCCCGGGTCGGCGTGCACGTGACCCGCGCCGTCTACGGGGCCGGCCAGGTGACGGAGTTGGTGGGCGGGCGGGTGGAGCTGCTGGACCGCCCGCGGTTCGAGAACCGGAACTTCGTCCTGACCACGGCGGGGCGGGAGCCGATCGTGCCGTTCCGGCTCCGGGTGGGCGGCGCCGACGGACGCCCCCGCCTGGAGCGGTCCATGGCCATGTCCCGGACGGACCCTGACCGGCACAAGCGGCCCGGCCGGCGGACGGACGTGCACCGGCTGCCGCAGCGGGTGCTCCAGGAATACGGAGCGCGCGGCTTCCGAACGGACGCCGCGCTGGTCGCCTCCGCGACCGGCATCCATGACCCGCTGGCCGACCGCGCCGAGCGCCGTGCCCGGCTGGCCGCCGAGCTGCGGCAACCCGGCAGCACTCCCGTGCGGCGGGCGGCCTTGGCCAAGCGCGTCCGGGAACTGGATATCGCGCTGCGGAACCCCTCCGACGAACGGGTCGTCAACCTGACGGCCGTGGAGGAGTTCACCTTCCCGCTGCATGGCCCGCCGGTCCTCCACGCCCCGCTGTCCGGGCGGCTGCGGCCGGACACCGCCGTGCCCTGGAGGGTCGCCTTCTGGATGGGCGGCTGGGACGCCGACGCGCTGTGTGGATTCCTACGGGGGAACCTGGTGGTGCCGCTGATCTGAGCTGCGCACTCCCCGCTCATCAGTGCACGCCTCCGCTCACGCATACCGGCGCGGTTCCGCCCCGCCGCAGCCGTCCACCTCCCGCCCGCCTCCGACGAAAGGCCCGGTGCCCCGCCCATGGGTGACGTCAGCTCCGCGCGACCCGGCCCGGCTCGGCAACAGCAGCTGCGGCAGGGGGCCCTCGGCGCGTCCGGAATCACTCTCATGGTGCTGTCCGCAGCCGCACCTTTGACCGTGATGGCCGGCGTCGCACCGCTGAGCATCATGCTCGGGGGCATCGGCGCCCCCGCGGGCTATCTCGGGGCAGCGACGGTGATGGCCGTGTTCGCCGTGGGCTTCGTCGCGATGACCAAGTACGTCAGCCGCCCCGGCGCCTTCTACGCGTATGTGGAGCGGGGGCTGGGGCGGCGGGCCGGTGCGGGCGCCGGGCTGCTGGCCCTGCTGGCGTACAACGGCATCCAGATCAGCGGCTACGCGATTCTGGGCAGCTCCGTCGGCCCGGTCCTGCGTGCGCTGACCGGCACGGGGGTGCACTGGGCGGTCCCCGCGCTGGCGGGCGTCGTCCTGGTGTGGTTCCTGGGGTACCGGGGGGTCGAGATCGGCGCCCGGGTGCTCGGGGTGCTCCTGGCCGTCGAGGCCGTGGTGCTGGCCGTGGTGGCCGTGGCCATCGTGGTCCAGGGCGGGGCGCAGGGCCTGTCCTGGGACTCGTTCCGCCCTTCGCACGTATGGACCGGGGGCATGGCCGCCGCGCTGACGGTGTGTTTCGGCTCCTTCCTCGGTTTCGAGTCCACCGCCATCTTCCGGGCGGAGGCCCGCGACCCCGACCGGTCGGTGCCCCGGGCGACCCTCGCGGCGCTGGTCTTCCTCGGCACCTTCTACACCTTCGTGGTGTGGAGCATCATCCAGGCGTTCGGCCCGGTCCAGACGGTCTCCGTATCGGTGCACAGCACCCGGGACATGTACTACATCGCCGCCGAGCGCTACGTCGGCGCGTGGACCGCGGACGTGATGAAGGTCCTCATCATCACCAGCGTGCTCGCCTCCGCGCTGGCCTTCCACAACATGGTGAACCGCTACATCCACTCCCTGGCGGTGCAGGGGCTGCTGCCCGGTGGGCTCTCCCGGGTGCAGCCGCGGCACCGGTCGCCGTTGGTGGCCGGAGTGTGCCAGAGCCTGCTGTCCGCCGTCGTGATCACGGGCTTCGCGGCAGCGGGCAGCGACCCGTACCGGACGATGCTGATCTGGCTGAACACCCCGGGCATCATCGGCGTGATACTCCTCCAGGCGATCACGGCACTGGCGGTCGCGGTGTTCTTCTGGCGCACCCCGGGGCTGCCCAGGAGGCGGTCCGTCCTCGTGGTGGCACTCGTGTCGCTGGTGCTCATGACGGGCGTCACGGTCGTCCTGGTCCGCTATGTGGACATCCTCACGGGAGCGGGCGCGGCGACCAACGCGGTGCTCGTCGGCCTCGTGCCGGCCGTTCTGCTGTTCGGATTCGCCAGGCCGGCACCCCGGTCCCGGAGCTGACCGAATCCCGCTCGTGCTCCTGGCGGGGTACCGGAGAACTCGGCATCCTGCACCGAGGCCGGGCCGCCCGGCCCGGACCGTCCGGGGCTCCCGGACCCCGGGCACCGCGCGCGACGCGAGGAGGTCATGATGGCCGGTCTGTACGGGCGGGGCAGGGAGCTGGGACTGGTCAGAACGCTGCTGGCCAGAGCGAACGGACCGGGTACCGGACTGCTGATCGTCACCGGCGGCCGGGGCGCCGGGAAGTCCACCTTCCTGGCTTCGGCGTCCCGGCTCGCGGCCGGATCGGGGCTGGAGGTCGTGCAGCTGAACGCCGCCGGGCTGTCCGGCGTCTCACTCCGGTATCTCCTGGAGGAACTGCGCGAGGAGCCGTTGGCGGAGTTCGTCGCCCGATGGCAGGGCTGGGTCGACTTCCACGCGCCAGGCGGCAGCCCGCGGGGCGCGGTCGTGGTCGCCCTCGACGACGTGGACTGGTGCCGTTCGGCCGAGTCGGCCCTGCGGATCGTCCGCAGGGCCGACGCGCGCTCGGCCCGCCCCCTGGTGGTCGTACTGGCCTGCCCGGACGATGTCACGGAACAGGCCGCCGCACCGGCCGCCGAACCGGCCACGGCTTGGGACGGCGAACCGGTGCACCGGCACGACGACCAGAGCCTGGCCGTGCTCTGCTGCCGGCTGCTGCCGCTGCCCCGGGAGGCGATCGAGCGGCTTGCGGCCGAGGTGCTGGGGATACCCCCCGGGCCGGAGATCATGGAGGTGTGCAGTTACGCCGGCGGCGTTCCGGCCCGGTTGATGCGCGTGCTGACCGGCTTACTGGAGGCCGGTGTGGACACCGCACCCGACGGCACCGCGCGGCCGCACCGCTGGGGCGTGCTCCCCCCACAGGCCCGCGCGCTCGCCTCCGGGCGGCTCACCAGCGTGTCCGAGAGCACCCGCCGGATGCTCGACATCGCTTCCGTCCTGGGGCAGTCCTTCGATCTGGAAGCCCTCTCGGCCGTTCTCGGCCACAGCCCGCTGAGCCTGCTGCCCGCCATCCGGGAGGCGCGGGATGCCGGGGTGCTGACCGAGGAGGGCTCGCTGCCGGCCTTCAAGGACCTCCTGGTGTGGCAGGCGGTGCGCGAGACCGTTCCCCGCCCGGTCCGTGGCGCGATCCTGCGGGACGTCGGCCATCGGCTGCTGGCCTGTGGCGGCGCGGACGAGCTCAGCGCCGGATACCTGCTGCGGGCGGCCGAGAACGGGGACCGCAGGGCCGCCTTGAGCCTGCCCGAGGCAGTCGCCCGCCGGGCCCGGGACGATCCGGTCGCCGCCTCGGACGTCGCCGCGCAGGCGCTGCGGCTGCCGCTGCTGGAGGAGGACGGCCGGGTCCGGCTCGTACGGATCAAGGCCGCCGGATTAGCGGTCCGTGGACTGCTGTCAGAGGCGGTCCACTGTCTGGACGAGGCGCTCAAGCGCCCGCTGGGACCCGGCTCGGCGGGGCTGCTCCACGCCCGGCTGGGAGCCGTGCACCTGTGCGCCGGCGACCTGGCGGCGGCCGCCGCGCAGGCCCGGCAGGTGCTGAGCCGGGCCGGCAGGCCCCGGGCCCCACGCGAGACCGCCCTGCTCCTGGACTGCTGTTCCTCCCGGTGGGGCAACGCCCGCCGGGAGCCCTGGCCGGCGGCGGACCGCAGGGACAACCGAAAGGACGCGGACCGGCCCCGGTGTGCCGATCCGGACGTCGCCGGCAGCCACCGCACCTGGTGCGAGGGACGGGTCGCGGAGTCGCTCGACATGCTGCACGAGAGCAGCGCGAGCGGCCCCGCACCGTCCTGGGGCGACCGCGTGGCCGCGACCTTCGCCGGAGCGGCCCGCGTCCAGTATCTGGTGAGCCTGCGCGGATTCGCCGAAGCGGAAGCCGAACTGCGCGAAGCCGAGGCCCGGGCCGATGCGAGCGGCGGCCGAGGGTGGCACGCGATGACCGGGAGCCTGCGGGCGCTGCTCCAGCTCGAACAGGGAAAGGTATCCGCCGCCGGGACGGCGGCCGAAGCGGCCCTCGATCTGAGCCGGCAGTACGGGACCGGCGCGCTCGCGCCGCTCGCCCGGGCGGTACTGGCCGTCGCCTCGCTGCGCCGGGTGGACATACCGGCCGCGGTGCGGCAGGCCGAGTTCCTCGACGCGGCGCTGACCGGGCACCGTTCCAGCTGGACCACCCCCTCCGCGCTGTGGGCCGTGCTACTGGTCACCGAGGCGCGCCAGGGGCCCAGGGCCGCCGTGCGGATGGCCGAACGGCGGCTGTCCGAAGGGGCCAGCCCGTACGGGCTGCTGCTGCACGCCCCGTACACGGCTCCAT
Organism: Streptomyces diacarni; assembly: GCF_003323715.1. GTDB lineage: Bacteria > Actinomycetota > Actinomycetes > Streptomycetales > Streptomycetaceae > Streptomyces > Streptomyces diacarni. The sequence continues at coordinate 200,636 of NZ_QOIN01000043.1, read as the reverse complement.
GGCTGGTGCGCACAGCGCTGGCCGCCAAGCTGCCGGAGTTCGCCGCCGAGGCGTCGGCCGCCGCGGGGTTCCTGGTCCGGAACAACCCGGGCCGGCAAGTGCTCGGCGCGGCGGCCGAACACGCGCGGGGGCTGCTGCGGGGCGACACCGCGGCGCTCCGGCGCGCTGCGGACCTGCACCAGGACCCCTGGTCCCGGGCCCAGGCCCAGGAGGACCTGGCAGGCCTGTGCGAAGACCGGAACACGGCCGTACACCACCTGGAGCGGGCCGTCGGCGCCTACGTGCGGTCCGGAGCACCACGGGACGCCGCCCGGGTCCGGCACAGCCTGCGGGAACGGGGTGTGCGCAAGCGCCACTGGAAGTGTGCCGACCGCCCGGTGCAAGGCTGGGCGGCCCTGACGGAGACGGAACGCACCATCGCCCGCCTGGTCGCCACGGGAATGACGAACCGCCAGGCAGCTGAGCAGATGTCACTCTCGCACCACACGGTGAACTACCATCTGCGCAGCATCTACCGCAAACTCGACATAACGTCACGCGTCAAGCTGGCCGCGATGGTCCATGCCTAGTACTCCAGCAGGATTTTTGGTGTCAGGATTTTTGGTGTCTGACCTGCGGTGCTCGCTGGGTGGCGGGAGTGTGGCGGGACTCCGAGCGGCAGGGCGGTCTCCTGGAGACCGCCCCTCGATCGTGCGCCCCTCGATCGTGCGCCCCTCGATCGTGCGACAGCGGGGCAGGTAGTGACAGCGGCAGGGCCGCTTGTCCAGGTGGCCACCGAGCACGCCACCGCGCACCGGGGCCTCGAACCGGATGTTCTCTTCCCGCCATCAGCCATCGCTTCGGGAGTGTGGGACTTCGCCGCCGCGCGCTGGGCGATCGAGGAGTGCTTCCACGCCGCGAAGAGTGAGGGCGGCCTGGACCAGTACGGAATCCGCCGCTGTGCCGCTACGTGGGCTGGTATCGGCACGTCACCTTGGCCATGCTCGCCCACGCATTTCTGGCCGCCACGGCACACCAGACCGGGGAAAGGAAACCCAACCGGTGGGGCGGCTGAGGCCATCGAGCTCACACCCGCAACACCTGGGCGGTTTCGTTCAGATCACCGAGGCCGGCTGCATGACCATCCGGCATCACCGGTTGAGGCGGGTCCTTCACCGCAAAGCGCTGTTGCGCTGCTGGTAGGTGCCGCAGCCAGGGGTAGGTAGTGCCCTCCGAGCCGAGCCGGTCGGCGAGACCGTCAGAAAAGATCGGGCGCGGACCGATGAGTTTCTTCGTGATCAACAGTCATAGATCATGGTTGGTGCGCCGCAGCCGCAAGTGTGGTCGAAGCGTGCGCCGATCCGACCCGCTGAGAACCGGATACGAGACACCGAGGAACCTTGGATGCGCACCTTGATCAGCACTGCCTTCATCTCGCTCGACGGCGTCGTGGAGGCCCCGGGCGGCGAGCCCGGCTACCGGAACTCCGGTTGGACCTTCAAGGACATCGAGTTCCTCCCCGAGGCGTTCGACATCAAGGGCCGCGAGCAGACGGAGGCCACGGCGATGCTGATGGGCCGGACCAGCTACGAGGCGTTCAGCCCGGTGTGGCCGGACATGGCGGACTTCGCCGCCTACAAGATGATGCCGAAGTACGTCGTCTCCACCACCCTCACCGAGGACGAACTGGTGACGGGCTGGGGCGAGAACACCATCCTGCGCTCGCTCGACGAGGTCGCCGCCCTGAAGGAGACCGAGGGCGGCCCGATCATCGTCCACGGCAGCGCCGCCCTGAACCAGAGCCTCTCGGACGCCGGCCTGATCGACCGCTACCACCTGCTCGTCTTCCCGCTCCTGCTGGGCGCGGGCAAGCGCCTGTTCAGCGCCACGGACAAGGACACCCAGAAGCTGAAGCTGGTTGAGCACGAGGCATACGCCAACGGCCTGCAGAAGAACGTGTTCGACGTCGTCCGCTGACACGGCTCCCGCACTCGCCGGGCCGCCGCGTCATCGGACACGGCATCGGCCGGAAGGTCCTGCTCAGTGGACATCCGGACACCGTGCGGGACCAGAGGAAGATCCCTGCAATGTGGAGTCCACATGTGAGGACCTGAACCGGGTCACTCGCGGACAGGGCCACGTGGATCGAAACGGCCCCCGTAAGGAGCCTTCAGTCCGACGCGCTACTCCGGTGTGTGTCCTTTGTCGCGGACCTGCCGTGGTTCCGCGGTCGGGCGGCTTTGGTGGCGCCGCCGTCGGATGTGTATGGCACCGACGAGTGCGGTGGTGCCAGCCCCCCAGGCCAAGAGCTGCCCGGCCGAGTTCCAGCGGGCGTTCCGGGCGTACTCGCACACGGCCCCGCTTTCTCTGCTCCCGTCCTGTCCGGTTCCAGGAGGCGCACGGGGCCAACCATGTCAGCGGGCTCACGTGCACGTTGCGCTCGATGGAGTCATCGGGTGCGGGGACATCGTGACCGCGTCACGCGGCGTCACGGATCCCACCGGGGGCGGCATTGCTGAGAACTGCCCGTCACCAACCTGTAGCCTGCCGGAGGTTCAGCCCGGCGAGATTTGCCGTGAGCCCTTCTCGCACGGTGTCGTCACCGGCCTCTGGCGCACAGCACAGATGACAAATACCTCGCTCATGGAGCCCGGCGGACGTGCAGTTCACTCTCGACCATGTCGGCTTCTTCCTGCCCGCGAGCCGTAGATTTGCGGGCTTTCCCCGTCCCGGCGCCGCGCTGGAGGCGATCGAGAAAGAATTCGGGCTACGTGGTGTCCGGAAGCCGTCGCCGTCAGCCAAGCGAGTTTTCCAGACAAGGCGGCCGTATGTGCCCCTGCACCTGTGTCGAGCTTCCGCGGGACGTGGCGGGCGTGGTGAACCAGCTTTGCCGAGATGACCTCGTCCCCGGCCGGAGCCACCCGCCCCGGTCCCGAGCGCCGGAGTGCAGCATGACATCGCTCGGCCGTGACCGGTTGCCCGTCATCGCAAGGTGTCTGCGCCGGTATCGCTGAAGCGTTGCCTGGAGCTGGGACCGTGCCCTGAAGCAGACCACGGTCGCAGCGTCCATCAGGTTGCCGCCGGTGGCCTGGCGCAGAGCCAGACTGAGGAAGCGGAACCGCCTCGCACGGGTTCTGCCGGTCGGACGCTGCCGCTGCCACGGTGGCGGGGGCTGAGCCCATTGGCGGAGAAACCGTGAAGATGCGGAGGTTTTACCGCAGGGTGTCGGAGGACCGGGAGTTGAGGTCCTTGTGGACCGCACGGGCGACGTTCTCGATGTTGTCGACGCCCTCGTCCATCGTCTTGTTGTCCTGCGAGAGCACGGAGATCGTGTAGTCATGGCCGGCGCCCGTGAACGCGCCGAGGCTGTGTACGCGCCAACCGTTCGAGGCCCGTTCCAGCCAGCCGTTCTTCACATGCACCTCGGCGTCGTCCGGCGCGCCTGCCGGGGTACCCCAACGCTGGGAGGGAATGACGTCTCCGGTGAGCTTGAGGATGTAGGCACGGGAGTCGTCGCTCAGCACCGGGTTCGCGTGCGTCACCAGCTGCAGAAGCTTTTCCTCGTCGTTGGCATTGACCTGGGTGAGTCCCCAGGCCAGGTCAGGGTCGAGGCTGGTGTTGGTCATGCCCGCGGCCTCGAGGAATCCGTTGATCTTGTCCGGTCCGAGCTGCTTCCACAGCGTGGTGGTGGCGTCGTTGTCGGACTTCGTGATCATGGCCGTGGCGAGCTTCTTCTCCTCCGCCGTCAGGGCACGGCCGTCCTTTTGCGCGTCCCAGAGCAGCGTGGAGAGGACAGTCACCTTCACCGTACTGGCGGAGTCGTACTTGTGGTCCGCATCCACGGTGCAGGTGGTGTTCGTGGTGCGGTCGTGGAGGCTGACCGACGTCGTGTTGTCGGAGACGTCCAGCGCCGAGTTGATGTCCTCGGTCAGCTGCTCGGCGAGTTCCGGACTGTCCGAGGTGCAGACCGCGGCCTGTGGAGTGGCCGCGTGGGCCGATCCTACTGAGGCGACCGTCGGTATGAGGACCCCCGCGGCAAGCACTGCCTTGGAAGCCAGGGCGTTGCGGGAGGTCTTGGTTATTCGTCGGTGCCGACCCATAGTGCGCTGTCCGTTCTCGCTGGTGCATTTCGTCACACGGGCGCCGTCGCTCGGCCGCAAAGGCTCCACGTTCTTGCTCCCATGCTCCTGCCCCGTACGACGAATCCATGGCGGGGGAGGTTCAAAAATGTGTCGAGTCACACAGGCCGAGAGTGAGGTCGACAATGCCCGCGACGAAGTCGTTGAGGCGGCTGCGGTCTGCGGTCTGTGGCCTGCTCAGCTGCAAAGCCTACGGCCTGGCGCTGGGCATCGACCAAAGCCTCTTGCCTCGATCTACCGTGAGGCCCGTCAGCGTGCTGACTGGCTCTCTCGGCTCGTTCGGGGCCGGAGGTCTCTGTGCGTGTGGAGGCTGATGCCCCGGCTGTCGCGTCGGGTGGGCGCGGTTTCCACGGTTCCGGCCGGGTGATGCCGCTCGTAGGGACGGGGCGTAGCTGGTCAGCCGGGGGTTCGGCAGGGCAGTGAGTCGTTGTAGGGCGTCGGTGATCACGCCGGTCCAGGGCCTTCGGCGAAGCGGAGGATGCGGCGGTGCCCGGTGGTGACGAGCTGAGCGGCTGCGGAGAACAGCCGCAGCCGTAGGCGTCGGGGCTCCCACCTGCGGGCTTGTCCGGTGAGGGCGAGCATCGGCTTCCAGGCCAGGAGACCGAGAGCGATCTGGCCGGTTTCCTGCCAGATCTGGTCCTGCGCGGTGTCGTGCAGGGGCAGGTTGCGCAGTCCGGTGGCCCGTGCGGCGTGCATGCGGTCCTCGGCGCTCGTGCGTTGTCGGTGCCGTAGCTCCAGTGCGGCGATCTGGACCTCGATCGTCTTGGTAGCGAGGCAGGTCAGCCGGATCCCGTCGGCGTCGCTGAGCCTCAACTGTGCTCCGGGGGGGGGCGGTTGTTCCTTGCGGTCGATCAGCCGCATCCCTTCCGGCCAGCCGGTCAGGACGTCACCGTCGAGTTCGGCGACCCAGGCCCCGTCACGGATCTCACCGTCGGGCTCGACGGCAGGGGCCCAGGGTGAGGCAGGAACCTTCAGCACAGTGCTGGTGGATGGCGGGGGAGATCACCATACCGACCGAGTACGACAGCCACCGGCCCCGCTGAGCGAGCCAGACGACGATATCGGGGTACCGCCGGCTGAGTCGGTACGGATCAGCGTCCGCCGTCCGCGCCGGTACCTCTTCGGCAGTTGGGCCGTGGTGATGTGGTCTGCGGCGGTGTTGCCGCCCGTGTTCCCCGGCCGCAGCAGACCGGCCACCGGCTCGCCGGGCCTCTCGTTTTTGTGGTTGAGGAACGTCGTCAATCGTTTCCGGCTGATGCGATGGATGTCGCGTTCGGTGGCGTCGACGACATCGGCGAGGTGGTCATCGACAAGGTTGGCGAGTTCGCGTTTTTGAGCGATGCCCACAGCCGTTCCACAGTGTTGAGTTCGGGTGCGTAGGCGGGTAATCGCTCAAGGGTGAGCCAGTCCGGATCGAAGCCGGCTGCGCATCGCGCGGCCCCAGTGGGCGGACAGTCCGCGCCGGATCAGCACCGCCTGCTCCCCGCGGTGGCACACCTGAGCTGCCCCAGGGCTTCGATGAGTGGTGGCGTCGTAGCTGACGGGCTTGAGGTGGAAACACAGACGGGGTCCGCAGCGTGGTGACCGGGAGCGGCGACCATCGAGGCGTGCTTCCAGTTCAGCCGATGGCGCAGGACCCGGTCGAAGCGGGCACAGGCTCTCGGCAGGTCGCAGCCCCGGCGCCGGTACGCTGACGGGGCGCAGCGGCGGGGTGCTCAGCGAGCCGTCGGTGCAGCGGGCCGAGCATCGTGCCGACCGTGCGCCGACGAGCCCGCCTTCTGCGGTCTCGGCTCCCTCGATGTGTTCCCACAGGGACATCGGGAGCTGTCCTCCGCGCTCCACCAGGTCGCCCTCGATCCTGACAGCGCATACCAGTCAGCCGATAGCCGTGCCAGGGACGGAGGAACTGCGACCACCATGCGACCACCACCCCGGAACGCAAAGAAAAGCCACCCCGCCTTACGGCGGGAGTGACCTATGTGACCTGCGAAAACGCTGGTCGGGACGGCGGGATTTGAACCCACGACCCCTTGACCCCCAGTCAAGTGCGCTACCAAACTGCGCCACGTCCCGGTGCTCGCTCGGTTCGGGGCTTTCCCCTCTCCGCTCGCGCACAAAGAACAATACAGCACTTCAGGGGGTGCTCGCCGCCACCCCCTCCGGCCCGGGACCGGGAGCGGGACCACCGGCCGGCTCCCCGTCCGGACCCGGGGCGGACAAGATCGAACGGCCCGGCCGCCTGGCTGTCCGGTCACCCCGCCTGGTGGCTGGCGGACGACTGGACGGGCGACAGCTCGACAGCTCGACGCCACGCCAGCACGCGACAGCACGTCGGAGAGTCGAACTCACGAACGAGGGCCGGGCAGCCGGACGACAACGGGGCCGACGGGAGTCGCGGCGGGGTTTCGCCGAGGCTGCGGGGGGAACCCCGGCTGGTCTGCGACAGACGGCCGGAGCCGCCGGAAGGCACCGGCCTCGCTCCAGGGGAGGAGGTCTCGGCTGTGAGCCGGTCCCGCATTGTGATCGTCGGAGCTGGATTCGCCGGGTACCAGGCGGCGCGCACCCTCTCGCGCACGCTTCGTGGCGCGGTGGAGATCGTGCTGGTGAACCCCAACGACTACTTCCTCTACATGCCACTGCTGCCCGAGGTCGCCTCCGGCATGCTGGAGCCGCGCCGGGTGTCCGTCTCGCTCGCCGGGACGCTGCCCCGAGTACGGCTCGTCCTCGGCGAGGTGGACGACATCGACTTCGGCCAACGCCGTCTTCGGTACGTCGACCCCGAGGGCCGTTCGTCGCAGCTGGACTACGACCGGTTGCTGCTGACCGTCGGCAGCGTCAACAAGCTGCTGCCGATCCCCGGTGTCGCCGAGCACGCACACGGTTTCCGCGGCATGCCGGAAGCCCTCTACCTGCGCGATCACGTCAACCGTCAGATCGCGTTGGCCGCCGCGGCGGACGATGAGCGGGAGGCGGAAGCCCGCCGTACGTTCGTGGTCGTCGGGGCCGGCTACACCGGCACGGAGGTCGCGGCGCACGGCAAGACGTTCACGGACTCGCTGGCCCGGCAGCACAGCCGCAACGGGTCGCCCGGGGACGAGCCTTCCGCGGACCGCCGTCGCGGGGGAAAGGACACCGGACGGTCGCGCTGGATGCTCTTGGACATCGCCCCGCGCATCCTGCCCGAGCTGGACCAGCGGCTCTCCGACACCGCGGACAGGGTGCTGCGCAAACGGGGTGTCGATGTCAGGGCGGGCACGTCCGTCAAGGAAGCCACCAGCGAGGGCGTGCTGCTGGACGACGGCGAGTTCGTGCCGACCCGTTCCCTCATCTGGTGCGTGGGCGTCCGCCCCGATCCGCTCGTACAGGACCTGGGTCTGGAGACGCAACAGGGTCGGCTCGTGGTCGACGAGTACCTCCGTGTGCCCGGCCACCCGGAGGTCATGGCGTGCGGCGACGCCGCCGCGGTGCCCGACCTGACCAGGCCGGGAGAGATCACGCCGATGACGGCACAGCACGCCGTGCGGCAGGGGAAGACAGCGGGACGTAACCTGGCTGCTTCGTTCGGTCACGGCGCTTCCCGGCCGTACAAGCACCATGACCTCGGGTTCATGGTGGATCTGGGCGGGGTCCAGGCGGCGGCGAATCCGCTGCGCGTGCCCCTTTCGGGCCCCCTCGCCAACCTTGTGACGCGCGGCTACCACCTGGCGTCCATGCCGGGGAACCGGATCCGTGTGCTGGCGGACTGGGCGCTGGACGCGGTGCTGCCCCGCCAGGCGGCACAACTGGGGCTGGTGCGCTCGTGGTCGGTGCCGTTGGAGTCCTCCTCGCCGGAGGTGGCCCGGGTGCCGGCGCCCTGACCGTCACCGGCCGGCGCGGGCTCCGGTGTTCGCATGCCGGTGCCGGTGCCGGTGCCGGTGTCCGTGCCGGCGATGGTGAAGCCCTGATCGTCCCGGATCGACCGCTGTAGGTGAGGGACATGGAGGCCATGCCAGGGTGACTGGTGAGGCCATGCGGGGGTGTCTACGATGTGCGGTTTCCTTGTTCCCCTGAGACGTGGACGGGCGGCAGGAACTCGCGCACGAAGGTGCGGTGCCACCACGCGCCGGTCTCCCGTCGCTCCTCACGCGTCGTGAAGCGGTAGCGGTACAGCAGAGCCCGCACGTGCGTGGGCGGCTGCTCGGGGAACGGGTTGGTAAGCAGCAGCCGGAGGGTCGGGCGGTCGTTGACCAGCAGACGCTCCACCAGCGGCTCGAACCAGCCCCTGGTGTAGGCGGGGGAGAGCGCGGCGAACCACATCTGCCAGTCGAGGCGAAGGTGGTACGGGGCGAACTGACGCGGCAGGCGGCGTACGTTGCCCGGCTTGCCCTTGAACTCGTACTCCCGCCATGCCGTGTCGGCGGTGAGCCGCTCGTCGTCGGTGCCCTCCAGCACGATCTCCTGGCGTACACGGGTGACGCTGCCGAAGGCCCCGTACGTGTTGACCAGGTGCAGGGCGTTGAACGACCGGTTCATCTGCTGCGTCCGGCTCACCAGGTTCCGGGCGGGCCAGTAGCTGAGCACCACGATCAGCAGCGCCGCCACGCACACCACGACCGCGAACCACAGCGGGGCCGCTCCGTAGGAGGGGGTGCCGCTGAGGGCGGACATGTCGACGGCGGAGAAGGCCAGGACGATAGTGAGCCAGTTCAGCCAGGAGAAGTTGCCCGAGAGGACGAGCCAGAGCTGCGTGAGGATGATCAGGCCCGCGGCGACACTGGCGACCGGCTGCGGAAAGAAGAGCCCGAAGGGGACGACGAGCTGGGCCACGTGGTTGGCGCCTACCTCGATCCGGTGCAACCGCGGGGAGAGGTGATGGAAGTACCAGCTCAGCGGGGAGGGCATGGGCTGGGTCTCGTGGTGGTAGTACAGGCAGGTCAGGTCGCGCCAACACGGGTCGCCACGCCATTTGATCAGTCCTGCCCCGAACTCCACACGGAAGAGCAGCCATCGCATCAGCCACAGCGTCAACACCGGTGGCGCGGTCCGTGCGTTGCCCAGGAAGATCGCCAGGAAGCCCGCTTCCAGCAGCAGCGACTCCCAGCCGAACCCGTAGAAGATCTGACCCACGTTGACGAACGAGAGATACAAGCCCCACAGCAGTGCCCACATGACCACCGACGCCCACAGGGGCACCGCGTCCGCGGCCCCCGCCACCACGGCGGCGGCGAGGGCGACACCGGCCCACGCACACGCGACCGTGACCCGGTCGTCGCACCGCCAGTGGAAGAGACTCGGCGCCGCCCGGAAGGGCACGCGTCGCACGAAGGCGGCGGCGGGCAGCAGCCCGTTCTCACCCAGCAGCGCGCGGAACTGCATGGCCGCCGAGAAGAAGGCGACGAGGTACACGGCAGCCAGGGCACGCTGGAGGACCAGCCGGCTCAGCTCGTATCCGGACGCGGAAAACCACGGCGTGAACCACTCCATGGCGGCCATGAGTACCACCCGTGCCGCACCCCCACGCCTGGTCTCTGCCGAGCGGGGCCGACGGGGCCGGTGGGAAGTCCGTGGATGCGGCACGCAACCTCACGACCCTCGTGCGGGGTCCGTAAGGAGGGAGCAGGCCGCAAGAACCGACTGCGCGGGAACTGACGCACGGGCCGAACCGGAGACGGTGCACGGGCCGGGCCCAGGCCCCGGTGCAGCAGCGGGTACGAAGACCCGGGTACGAAACAGGAGGTGCCATGACGCACGCGCTCATCATCGGCGGCGGTATCGCGGGAGCCACCACGGCGCTGTCGCTGGACAAGGCCGGGATCAGCTCCACCGTCTACGAGGCGTACCCGGCCGGCGCCGATGACGCGGGTGCCTTCCTCGTGCTGTTCCACAACGGTCTCGAAGCGCTCCGCACCATCGGCGCCCACCAGGCCGTACTCGGGGTCTCGTTCCCCGCCGAACGCGTGGAGATGATGGCGCATACGGGCGACAGCATGGGAGAACGTCCGGTCTCCGGCGGTGGTGCGGCGGGCGGTGCGGGCGTGCTCGGCCCACGTACTCTGCGGCGTGCGACGCTCTACCGCGCACTGCACGACGAGGCGGCGCGCCGTGGCGTGACCATCGAACACGGCAAGCGGCTCGTGACCGCGGACACCGCCTCCGACGGGCGCGTGAGCGCCCACTTCGCCGACGGCACCCGTGCCGAGGGAGACCTGCTCGTGGGGGCCGACGGGCTCCACTCGGTGACCCGCACCCTGATCGATCCGCACGCGCCGGCGCCCCGCCACACGGGGCAGATCACCGTGTGCGGGTACGCCCCGCGCGTCGCACCGGAGGCGGCCCCGGCGCCCGGTACCTACCGGATGATCCAGGGCAAGCGCGCCTTTCTCGGCTGCACCATGGCTCCCGGCGGGGAGGTGTGGTGGTTCGCCAACACTCCAGGGGGCGCGCTCGACCGGGAGCAGCTGTCCACCGCACAGCCCCGGCAGGACGCGCGCTGGCGCGACCACGTCCACAGTCTCTTCGCCGCCGACGCCTCACCCGCGGCCGACATCGTGCGGGCCAGCGCGGAGGGCACCGTCGCCACCAACGCCTACGACCTGTCCCGTACACCCGTCTGGTCGCGACATTCCATGGTGCTGATCGGTGACGCGGCGCACGCGGCAGCGCCCAACGCCGCTCAGGGCGCGTCCATGGCGATCGAGGACAGCGTGGTGCTGGCCAAGTGCCTGAGGGACCTGCCCACGGTGGCGGAGGCCTTCGCTCGTTTCGAGTCGCTTCGCCGTGAGCGTGTGGAGGCCGTCGTCGCGCGCAGCGCACGTCTCAACGACAGGGTCGTGCCCCGTCCTGCGGCGCGGCAGGAGGGGAGGCCTCGGCGGGAGGACTCGGGCAGCGACTGGCTGCTGGGCTACCGCATCGACTGGGACGCGCCCGTCACCCCGGCCACGGCGTGAGAGGAAGGAGCGCCGCGAGGCCTCTCCCACCCGCGGGCGCGGGCGGGAGCACTCCTTCGGGTGACTACGGTATGACCATGACCATCCGCGTGCTCCTCGTCGACGACGACGCCCTCGTGCGGGCCGGACTCCGGCTGATGCTCGGGGGCAGCCCCGACATCGAGATCGTGGGGGAGGCCGCGGACGGCGGCCAGGTGCTCGGGCTCGTCGAGGAGCATCGTCCGCACGTCGTCCTGATGGACATCCGGATGCCGACCGTGGACGGTCTCACGGCCACCGAGACGCTCCGCCGCGGGAGCCGGGCACCCGAGGTGGTTGTGCTCACCACCTTCCACGCCGACGCCCAGGTGCTGCGCGCGCTGCGAGCCGGTGCCGCGGGTTTCCTGCTCAAGGACACCCCTCCGGCCGAGATCCTCGCCGCCGTACGGAAGGTGGCCTCGGGGGAGCCGGTGCTCTCGCCCGTCGTCACCCGGCAACTCATCCAGCACGTCACCCCCGCCGGGTACGAGAGCCGCCGCGCCCGCGCCCGCGAGGCTCTTGGCGTGCTCGGGGAGCGGGAGAGCGAGGTCGCCCTCGGTGTCGGACGCGGGCAGGCGAACGCAGAGATCGCGGAGTCGCTCTACATGAGCGTGCCGACGGTCAAGACACACGTGTCCCGCATCCTGACCAAACTCGACCTCAACAACCGGGTCCAGGTGGCCCTCCTGGTCCACGACGCCGGACTGCTGGAGGAGGCCGGAACGAGCGACGGGTGAGGCCGGCGACCGCGCCTCGCCTCAGGGCCGGGAATCTGTGACGCTCGCAGGCGTTGCACCAGGTGTGACTTCATCGCGTCGGTTTCCCGTTCCGCTGTCCGTACTGGACCGCTCCCTCGTCCGCGCGGGCGAGCACCCAGGGCAGGCGCTGCGTGACACCGTGCTCTTCGCGCAGCAGGCGGAGAAGCTGGGCTACCTGCGTTTCTGGGTGTCCGAGCACCACGCGGTCCCGGGCATCGCGGGCTCGGCGCCGTCCGTCCTGGCGGCCGCCGTGGCCTCGGCCACCTCCCGTATCCGGGTGGGTACGGGAGGTGTGATGCTGCCGAACCACCAGCCGTTGGTGGTGGCGGAACAGTTCGGGGTGCTCGAGTCACTCTTTCCGGGTCGGATCGACATGGGACTGGGGCGCTCGGTCGGCTTCACCGACGGCGTCCGCAAGGCGCTGCGCGTCGGCAAGGACGCCGCCGAGGGGTTCAGCGCGCAGATATCCGAGCTGCTCGACTACTTCGAAGGCACCGGGCCGGTGCACGCACGTCCCGCCGAGGGTCTGCATGTGCCGCCGTTCGTGCTCGCCGTCGGTTCCGGCGCGGCCGTGGCGGCGGAGCACGGTCTGCCGCTGGTGATCGGCGCGGCGCGCGACGAGAGCCGGACGCGTGAGGCGGTGGAGACCTATCGCCGTACGTTCCGCCCGTACGGTGGCGCGGGCCGGGCGGGGGAGCGCCCGCAGGGTGTGGCCCGTTCCCCGTACGTCGTCGTCGCGGTGAACGCCGCCGTCGCGGCGAGCCGCGAGGAGGCGGAGCTCCTCCAGGTCCCCGAGGCGTGGTCGAGTGCCGTCTCCCGCACCCGGGGCACCTTCGCCCCGTTGCTCCCGGCCAGTGAGGTCCTCAGCCGCACCATGAGCGCGAAGGAGCGTGCCGCTTTCGAGGAGGCACGGCAGGCGCAGCTGCGCGGCACGGCCGCGGAGGTGACGGACGCCTTGGCCGCGCTCGCCGGGCGGACGGGCGCCGACGAGGTGCTGTTGACACTCAACACCCACGAACCGGCCGACCGTCTGGACTCCTACCGCCGCCTGGCCGAGGCCGCCGGACTGCCGGCAGGCCCCGGCTGACGTCGCGACGCCGCGACGCCTCGTCCACGCGGCCGGGCACCGGTCCGGCCCGCCCGGGAGGTGCCCGGCGCCGGACCTCAGCCCTGCTGTCCCGGCAGCTCCCTCTTGAGGATTTTGCCCATGTCGTTGCGCGGCAGGGCATCCAGGAAGCGGACCTCCCGGGGACGCTTGTGCGGTGCCAGCTGACCGGCCACCAGGTCTGCCAACTCGCCCTGGTGCGGGGGCTGCTGCGGCGAGGCCGGGACGATCCAGGCGACGATGCGCTCACCGAGGTCGTCGTCCGGCTCCCCGGTGACGGCGGCCTCTGCGACGGCGGGGTGGCCCAACAGCACGTTCTCGATCTCTCCGGCCCCGATCTTGAATCCGCCGCTCTTGATCAGGTCGGTGGCCTTCCGGCCGACGAGGCGCACCGAGCCGTCCGCGTCCCGGGTCGCCATGTCGCCGGTACGGAACCAGCCGCCGTCGAAGGCCTCCGTCGTGGCGTCCGGACGGCCCAGGTACTCGGTGAACAGGTGCGGGCCACGGACCTGGAGCTCGCCCACCGTCTCGGTGTCCTCCGCCGGAATGCGCTCCTGCGAGTCGTCCATGAGGCGGATGTCCACGTCGCGAAGGGGGAGGCCGACGGTGCCGGGCCGGGAGGTGCCGCCGGGCCGCACGCTGGTGTTCATCAGCGTCTCGGTCATCCCGTAGCGCTCGATCACCCGCTGTCCTGTGGCGGCCGTCAGCCTCTCGTGGTCGTGCAGTGGCAGGGCGGCGGACCCGGACACCAGCAGCCGCGCCCCTGCCAGTGCCCGCACCAGGTCGGTGTCGCTCGCGCAGGCGTCGGCGAGACGGTGGTACATCGTCGGCACACCGAACAGCATCGTGCCGCCGCCGGCCAACTCCCGAGCCACTCCTTCGGTGGTGAAGCGCCCCAGGTGGCGCAGGGTGCCGCCACGGCGCAGCGGACCGAGTACGCCGAGGATCAGACCGTGCACGTGGAACAGCGGCAGACCGTGCACCAGCACGTCGTCCGCCGTCCATTCCCAGGCCTCCTCCAGCGCGTCCAGGGTGCTGGCCAGCGCGCGCCGGGAGAGCACGACGCCCTTGGGCGGGCCGGTCGTGCCGGAGGTGTAGACGATGAGCGCGGCCGCTTCCGCGTTGGGCTCGGTGGGCGGGATCGGGCTGGCCGCCACCGCCTCCTCGCCCAGGTCGACATCGGTGCGCAACAGCGATCCGAGCGGATCCGGCAGCTCCGCTCCGGGTTCGGCCAGCACCATTCCCGGGGCGCTGTCGGTGACGATGTGCGTCAGCTCGCTCTCGCCGCTCCTGGGGTTCACCGGTACGACGGGCACTCCGGCGAGCAGCCCGGCGACCACCGCGACGGCCGTCTCCATACTGGGCGTCGCCCAGACGGCCACCGGGGCGCCGGGCTCCAGGCGGACCGCCAGGCCGCTCGCCGCGGCGGAGAGCTGCCGGTAGCTGAGCGCTCGCTCGCCGAAGCGCAGCGCCGTGTGTGAGGACGCCGCGTGCAGCGCGGGGAAGAGCAAGGACACCCGGGACTCCTTCGTGATCGCTCGCCTCTGAGTAGGGCCAGCATCTCACCCGCCCACGGCCGCGCGGCCTGCCCGGGTCCGGTCCGGCCGACGGGGTTGCGAAGGGGCGCCGATGGAGTGCCGACGGGTGGGGGAGCGGTGGGCCGGCGCACGCGCGCCGGCCCGTCCCGTCATCCGGTCGCGTGCGGGAAGAGCGAGGTGAACGCTTGAGTGGGTTCCTCCAGCCCTCGGGCGAACGGTGCGTCGAAGTGCCAGACCAGGAAGAGCAGGAAGGCGATCAGAGCGCTGAAGATGCCGGCCAGTACCAGTTCCCTGCCGGAACGCTGGATCTGGAGGGCGAAGAGCATGCCCACGGAGACGATGGCGCCGGCGTACAGACCGATCCACACGACCCCGGGCATCGTCGGCTCGGCACTGTCCGCCCGGGCGTTCCGCGCGGTGTCCGCCTCGGCGACCTGATCGACGACAGCCTGGTACGACTGGGCCTGCTGCATGGTCTTCGGTTCGTAGTCGGTGACGTCCGCGCGCAGCCGGCCGAGCATCCGGTCGCCCCGGTCGGTGAGTTCGCCGTGCTCGACCATGTGCGACCACTCGGTCTTCACGGCGTAGCGCACGTAGGACTCGACGTCTTCCCGTACACGTTCCCGTTCGGCCGTCGGGTACGTGCTGACCCGCTCGTGGACCTCGTGCAGCGCCTGCGCCTCCTGTGTGACGGTCGCCTCGGCCGCGTTGCGTTCCTCCCAGACACCCGCGATGGCCAGACCCAGCACGATCGCGTAGACGACGCCGATCATCATGGTCATGTATTCGATGACGTCCGGCGTCTCGGTCGGGTCCTGGTCGCCGCTGGGGCGCCGGCGTCTGCTGAGGACGACCGCGGCGACCACCAGACATGCGGCGAGCAGGCCGAGAACCAGAACGAGCCAGTCGGACAACAGGGCCTCCAGGTGTGCGGAGAGACGTATGTGGGTGGGGGGTGGAGCTTGTGGCAGTGGACTCGGAAGCGGGTGCGGCGGTGTGCTCCGGAACGTGTGCGTCGGCGCCTGCGCGCGGACCGAGGGGCGGAGGGGGAGGGATCAACCGCCGCTGGTCGCGTCGCCGGACGCCCCTGAAGCCGCCTGTCGGGCGCTGTTCGTCCGAGGACGCAGCGCAGCTGCCGCGAGCACGGCCGGCGCGATGACCAGCAAGGTACGGGTGACCATCGACATGGAGCCGTCGGGCTGCTGCCGGTCGGGGGAGAGGTGGCGGGGGGCCGCGGCAAGGCTGCGCGATGGCGACGGCTCGGGCGAGGTGGGCCTGGGTTCGTCCGGGGGCGCCGGCGAGGGCCGTTCGGGGGACTGAGGCGGAGCCGGTGTGCGCGCGGCGGGCGCCGCCGACCTGGAGGCAGCCGCAGACGGAGGTTTCTGGGCCGGGGGCGCCGGACTGGCGGGTGGCGAGGACGGCGGAGTGGGTGCGGGGGAACTCGGTGTCGGCTCAGGCGGCGTCGGGGTGGGTGTCGGCGTCGGTGTGGGTGTCGGCGTGGGCGGTTCCGAGTGGCAGGGCCGATGTCCGGTCGACAGGTGCACGGTGCCTTGCGCGGTCTGGATGGTCAGGGAGGACCCTGGACAGCCGTGAGGTCGCCCGGTCGTCGCGGTCACCTGCGAGTCGTCGGTGTGGACGGTGAGCTGGGAACCGCCGTCCGGCTGCGGACCTGCCGTGGTGCCGAACGACTGTGCGGTCCCGGCCGAGGCGCTGGGCCGGGGGATGGAGGTGCTCGGAGTCGTCGGCGGAGACACCGAGACCGGCGGCGGATGCGGTGAGGCCGACGGATGCGGTGAGGCTGACGGGTGCCGTGAGACCGCGGGCGCGCCGCCTGGGCCGGTGTCGGCGGGTGAGACGGCAGCCGCCGGGGCCATGGAAGAACCGTTCGGGGCATCCGCTTGTCGGGGCGTGAGGGAGGACGCACCGAGTGCCGAGGCCCCTCCTGCCGTACCGAGCGCGGCGCAGACAACGAACGCCGTCGTCAGTGTCCTTCGTCGTGTGTGGCCGTTGGCCCGCTCGCTGTCCCGTTGCTGCACACGCCGAGCATGGGGGGCGTGAGGGGGCGCGTAGAAGGCTTCTTGTCAGTAGTCACACGATGGACTGAAATGCTCGCACGTGAGGGGTGCCGCAACGCTCGCACGCGAGGGGTGCTGCGAGCCCGAACTGACGTGCGTGGGCGCGAGGTTGCGGACTGCCCGGCGTGCCGTGACCGCGGGCGGCCCACCCGCCCCGGGCCGGCGACCCAGAGCTGTGCGCCGGAGCGGGACGGGAGGGGCCGGCCGGGGCCGGTGACGGTCACTGCGCCTTGACGAGCTCCATGTAGCGCGCCCAGTCCCAGTACGGCCCGGGGTCGGTGTGGTCCGCTCCCGGCACCTCGTTGTGGCCGATGATGTTCCGGCGGTCCACCGGGATGCCGTGGCGACGGCAGATGTCGGCGGTCAGCGCGGCCGACGCCTCGTACAGGGCGTCCGTGAACCAGGTGTCGGGCTCGTCGACCCAGCCCTCGTGTTCGATGCCGATGCTGCGGGTGTTGTAGTTCCAGTTGCCCGCGTGCCAGGCCACGTTCTTCTCCCGTACGACCTGGGCGACATGGCCGTCCGCTGAGCGGGCCAGGTAGTGCGGGGAGACGGCCTTGTCCGGGTTCTGGAAGATGGCGAGCGCGTCGTCGTAGTACTCCTGGGTGACGTGGATGACCACGAACTCGATCGGGTACTCCGTCGGCCGGTCGGCCACCGTGTAGTTGGACGAGGAGGCGGGGATCCACTCCGCTTCGGGATAGTCGACACCGGCTGATTCTCTGGAGCGTGCCGCCGCGGCGCCACCGGTCAGCAGCGAGGCGCCGGTGAGGCCCGCGGCGAGGGCGAGGCCGGTTCCGCCGCGCAGCAGCGTGCGCCGGGAGGCCTGGCGGGTCGACGCGGAGGTGTGGTGGTGTGCTGAGTCCATCGTGTCTCCCAGTGGGGGGAAGAGGAGAGAGTGAGAAGCAATGGGTGCACGTGCGTGAGGAGTTGACGCGCGTTGATGATGGCAGCCGCCGGGAAGGCTGCCAAGAGCCGCACAACTGTGCCATTGGACTGACCTCTGGACGACCCGCGAGCCCCGAGCTGAGCGTTGCGGACGCGGCGAGTAGCGGCCGACCGTCCCTGACACATGACTGCTCTTCGTGCGGGCAACATCCCCGCACTCACGCCAGGTGGGACAGCGGATCGTCCAGCACCACGCGGACGGCGGCATGCGCGGCTCCCAGGAGCGGTCCCTCCGCGCCGAGCCCGGATATCACCAACGTGGGCGGAACGCCGGGCGCCGCCGTACGCTCCCGCAACTCCCGCTCCAGCGCGGGCAGGAGCCAGGTCGCGAACCGGGCCAGCGCACCGCCCAGGACCACGGCACGGGGGTCGAGCAGATTGACCGTCCCGGCGAGCGCGATCCCCAGGGCCGTCCCGGCCTCCTCCAGCGCGTCACGGGTGCGTGTGTCCCCCGTTGCCGCCCGCTCCGCCAGAGCCGTGAAAGCCGCGTCGCGAGGGCCGTCGGCACGCAGGCCCGCCGCGCGCAGTAGCGCGATCTCTCCCGCGTACTGCTCCAGGCAGCCCCTGCCGCCGCAGACACAGCGCGGTCCGTCCGGACGGACGGGAACATGTCCCAGCTCCCCGGCGAAGCCTCGTGTACCACGCAGGAGATCGCCTGAGAGAACGACAGCCGCCCCGATGCCGACCTCGGCCGAGACGTGCACGAAGTCGCGGGGGACGCGGCCACTGTCCAGCCAGAGCTCGGCGAGGGCGCCGAGGTTGGCCTCGTTGTCCACGAGGAGAGGCAGCGCGTCCGCGGAGAGAGCTCCAGCGGTCAGGCCTTTTCGAGCTCCTACGGTGCGGTAATCCTTCCCCCCTGCGGTGCGGTGAGCCTCCGCTCCCGCGCTGGGGCGATCCCCTGTTCCGGCGCCGGCGAGGGCGCCCGCGATGTCGGTGTCGTACCAGCCGAGGTTCGGCGCGCGCACCACGGTGGTCGTCCCGCGTGCGACCAGCCCGGGGACGGCCACCGCCAGGCGGACGGGACGGAGCTCCAATGCGCGGGCCTGGTGGGCCACCTCGTCCACCAACGTGCGCAGACGGGTGAGGATCACCCCTGGATCGCTGTCCCGGCCGTCGGACTCCAGACGTGCGCGGGCGCGCACCTGCCCGCGTGGATCGACCGCGCAGACGGCGAGGTGGTCGACACCGATCTCCGCACCCAGCCCGCACGGGCCTGCGTCGGTCAGGACGAGGGCTGTGCCGGGGCGTCCCGGGCCTCCGCCCGCCCCGCCGGGCGGGGTGGTCCCCTGTTCGGTCAGCAGACCGCCGCGCAGCAACTCCTCGACGAGCGTGGAGACCGCCGTGCGGGTGAGTCCCAGCCGCGCCGCCACGGCCGCGCGCGAGCACGGCCCCTGCTCGGCCACCGCGTGCAGCACACGTGACAGGTTGCGCCGGCGCATCTCCCGCTGCGGACTGGCGCCATGACCTGGCATAGGGGCCGAGGACTCCTTCCGGCCGACAGGTCTTGGTCTCCTGTTGCCGTCGTCGCAGTGAGTACGGTCGGTGCGGGCGGCCCGATCGGTGCGGGCGGTCGATTTCAGTGCCGCATGTCCAGCAGTGTCCTGGCGCCTTCGAGGGTGGCGGACAGGCGGGTGAGCGCGGCCTCGTCCCGCTCGACCGGCTCGTAGGCGGGGCCGTCGGCGGTCTTCCAGCGGCGGGCGACCGCGGCCGGATCCTCTCCCAACAGCAACCCCGCGGCCTGCGCCGCCGCGCCCAGTGCCACCAACTCCTCCGCCCGGGGCACCTGCACCGCTCGACCGGACAGCCGCCGTACCGTCTCGCGCCAGGCGACGCCTTTGGCGCCACCGCCGATCAGCAGCAGCGGAGCCTCACTCGCGTCGTCCCCCGCCTGGCCCAGCACGAGATCGAGAGCGCGCAGCAGAGCGAAGACCGCGCCGTCGTAGGCGGCCTGGAGCACCTGGCCGCCGGTGGTGGCCTGCTGGAGGCCGGTCAGCAGCCCGGTGGCGTACGGCAGGTCGGGCGTGCGCTCGCCGTCGAGGAAGGGCAGGGCGGTGACGCGGCCCCCCGCTTCGACGTCCTCGCGGTCGCGGGAGAGCAGCGCGGCCAGCCGGTCGACGGCCAGGGTGCAGTTGAGGGTGCAGGCCAGTGGCAGCCAGCCGCTTCCCGCGTCGGCGAAGCCGGCCACAGTGCCGCTGGGGTCGGCGGGGCTGCGGTCGGACACGGCGTAGACGGTGCCCGAGGTGCCCAGGCTGAGCACCGGCTGTCCGGGCAGCAGCCCGAGGCCGAGTGCGGCGGCCATGTTGTCGCCGGTCCCTGTGGCCACCAGGGTGCCGGGGGTCAGGAAACCGCCGTCCGTCTTGGCCACCGTGCCCGCGGCCTCGCCCGCTCGGTGAACGGGCGGCAGAAGAGCGGGGTCCAGCGCGGCCAGGCTCAAGATCTCCTCGTCGTACGACCCGGTGTGTGAGGACCACCAGCCGGTGCCTGACGCGTCGCCCCGGTCCGTACCCGCCTGACCCGTCAGCCGTTCGGTGAGGAAGTCGTGCGGCAGGCGTACGGCCGCTGTCTCCCGCGCGGCCTCCGGTTCGTTCTCGCGCAGCCAGGCCCACTTGGTGACGGTGAAGGCCGGGGCCGGTACGCTGCCGACCCGCCGGGCCCATGCCTGCGGGCCCCCGAGGTCCGCCAGCAGACGGTCGCGCTGCGGCGCGGAGCGCACGTCGTTCCACAGCAGGGCAGGGCGTACCGGGCGTCCGTCGGCGTCCAGCGTCACCAGGCCGTGCTGCTGTCCCGCGACCGAGACGGCGGCGGCCTCCCCTGCGATCTTTCCGCACCGCGCCACCGCGGTGCTCAGTGCCTGCCACCATTCCTCGGGGTCCGATTCCCGGCGGTCGCCGGGAGAGACCGTGTGCGGCGCCTGGCCCCGGGCGAGGACCTCGCCGGTGGCGGCGTCCACCACGAGGACCTTGGTGGACTGGGTCGAACTGTCGACCCCGATGACGAGCGGCCCTTCCGGTGCGGTCATGGGCTGCTGATCCCTTCCCTCGCTGCCGGTGCTGTGCGCATACTAATTTGTAAGCAGCCATGACGAATAGCCGTGCGCGGCACTGCTCAGACCCGTCACCCCCTCGTTACGGCCGTCGTGGAACGCCGCTCCCGCCGGGCGGGGCGTGCCGCGGACGGACACACGTGTACACGGGCCTGACAAGGCGCGGGAGAGGACAGCAGATGAGCTACGAGCCCGTACCCGAGGACAAGTTCAGCTTCGGCCTGTGGACGGTCGGCTGGCAGGGACGCGACCCGTTCGGCGATGCCACCCGCGCGCCGCTCGACCCCGCCGAGGCGGTGAACCGCCTCGCCGAACTCGGCGCCTACGGCGTGACCTTCCACGACGACGATCTCATCCCCTTCGAGGCGACCCAGGCCGAACGCGCCGCGCACATCAAGCGGTTCCGGCAGGCACTCGACACGACGGGCATGACCGTGCCCATGGCGACGACCAACCTGTTCACCCACCCGGTCTTCAAGGACGGTGCCTTCACCGCGAACGACCGCGATGTGCGGCGCTACGCCCTGCGTAAGACCATGCGGAACATCGACCTGGCGGCGGAGCTCGGCGCGAGCACCTACGTCGCCTGGGGCGGCAGGGAGGGCGCCGAGTCGGGAGCCGCCAAGGACATCAGGGCCGCTCTCGACCGGATGAAGGAAGCCTTCGACCTGCTGGCCCAGTACGTCACCGAACAGGGCTACGGCCTCCGCTTCGCGATCGAACCGAAACCCAACGAGCCGCGCGGTGACATCCTGCTGCCCACGGTCGGCCACGCCCTCGCCTTCCTCGAACGGCTGGACCGCCCCGAGCTCTTCGGCGTCAACCCCGAGGTCGGACACGAACAGATGGCCGGGCTCAACTACCCGCACGCCATCGCGCAGGCCATGTGGGCGGGCAAGCTCTTCCACCTCGACCTCAACGGCCAGTCAGGCATCAAGTACGACCAGGACCTGCGTTTCGGAGCGGGCGATCTGCGTGCCGCCTTCTGGCTCGTGGACCTGCTGGAGCGCGGCGGGTACGAAGGACCGCGGCATTTCGACTTCAAGCCGCCGCGCACCGAGGACACCGCCGGAGTGTGGGCCTCGGCCGCCGGTTGCATGCGCAACTACCTCATCCTGCGCGAGCGTGCCGCGGCGTTCCGTGCCGACCCCGCGGTGCAGGAGGCGTTGCGCCAGTCCAGGCTGGACGAGCTGTCCCGGCCCACGCTCGAACCGGGCGAGACGGCCGGTGCGCTGCTGGCCGACCGTACCGCCTTCGAGGACTTCGACGTGACCGCGGCGGCAGACCGCGGCATGGCCTTCGAGCACCTCGACCAACTCGCGATGGACCACCTGCTGGGCGTCTGACACCCGCCTTCCTCCTTGACGCAGCGCCGCACCATCCGGCGGAGAGCCGCGCGCCCGGGATCGAGGAGCCACTCGTCCGGGCGCACGAGCCGCTCTTTCGGAGCTGAGGAGCCCCTGCCTCGCCGGGAGTCGTCCGTTTTCGGTCACGCCGGGCGCCGCCCGTTCTCGACTCGGACGGTTCGGTACGGGCGGCACCGCCCGGCGCCTCAGCGCCGGGCGGCGGCCTCCTGCGCGGTCACGGTTTCCGGCAGACCGAAGAGCGGGAAGAGTCCGTCGCCGAAGAACGCCCCCACATGGGCGACCTGCCCGTCCCGCAGGGTGAGCACCTGGAGGTGGAACGGCCGGTAGTTGCCGTCCTCGTGCAGGCTGTAGAGGCCGAAGGCGGGCTGGCCGTTCGCCGTGGTCGGCAGCATGAGGCCCGCGTCGCGGGGGATCGGGCACTGGGCGCCGATGAGCCGGACGACGTTCTCCCGGCCACGGAACCACTGCGCGAAGGGAGGCATCTCCCAGACGGCGTCTTCCTTGAACAGATCGACGATGGCGGTCACGTCGGAGCGCTCGAACGCCGCCGCGTAGCGGTCCAGAAGTTCACGCGAGGCCGGATCCGTGGGCTCGGACAGCTCCTCCTCCACGGGGGCGGCCTGCTCCAGGTGGGCGCGGGCCCGCTGCAGCGCGCTGTTCACGCTCGCCGTCGTGGTGTCGAGCAGCTCGGCGACCTCGGCGGCCCGCCACTTGAGGACGTCCCGCAGCAGGAGGACGGCACGCTGCCTGGCCGGAAGATGCTGGAGAGCCGCCACCAGCGCCAACCGCATGGAAGAGCGGTGCACCACGACCGAGGCGGGGTCCGTGGGGCCCGAGGAACCCGTGAACATCGCGTCCGGGATCGGCTCCAGCCAGGGCACTTCCGGCGCTTCGGTCACCGGACGTTCCGGATCGTCGGTGGGCGCACCGAGTCCGGAGGGCATCGGGCGGCGTCCCCGCTGCTCGATCGCCGTCAGGCAGGCGTTGGTGGCGATGCGGTAGAGCCACGTGCGCAGCGAGGACCTTCCCTCGAAGCGGTCGCCTGCCCGCCACGCGCGCAGGTAGGTGTCCTGCACCAGGTCCTCGGCGTCGTGCACCGAGCCCAGCATGCGGTAGCAGTGTGCCAGCAGCTCGGTGCGGTACGGCTTCGCCTGCTCCAGCAGTTCTTCGGCGCTGCCGAGCGGCCGGTCCGCTGGAGCGTCCGCTGTGCGGGGGCTGTCTGCCATCTTCCATGCCTTTCGTCCGCTCCGGTCGCCCGAGGGCACCGGTGAACACGCGAAGTCGGTGTGGCTTACGAATGTAGAGGGAGGGTCTGACAGCCTGCCCTCCCAGACGCAGCGGACGGAGGCATTCCCCGCCATGGCGGCATGGAGCTTCGCCTCACGGGGGCTCGCCGGGGCCCTCCTTCGGTTCCGCCGCCAGGTTCGTGGGCGTCGACGGCTGCTGCGGGGAGGGGTGCGACTCGTGCTCCAGCACGTCCGCGGCGGCGGGGTCGAGAACCCGGGCGAGGAAGGCGCGGGTGCGCGCGTGCCGCGGGTCGGTCACCACCTGCTCCGGTGGTCCCTCCTCGACGACGACACCGCCGTCCATGAAGATCACCCGGTCGGCAGAAGCAGGCCGAGGTCCTCGAACTGGACCGTCTTGGCGCCGTCGGCGTGCTTCTTGGCGTACTCCTCACCCGTGGTGGACTGCTGGACACCCAGCTTCTTGCCCTCGAGGTCGTCGAGAGAGTCGTACTCCGCGCCCTTCTTGACCAAAAGGGCCTGTGTCGCCTCGAAGTAGGGGCGGGAGAAGTCGAGGTTCTTCTCGCGTACGGACGTGATGGTCATGCCCGCGGCGGCCAGGTCGCACTTGCTCGCGTTCAGGTCCTCGCCGGTCTGGATGCCCTCGAAGGGGGTGTCCACGATCTCCTGCTCGACGTCGAGGTCCTTGGCGATCAGATCGACCAGGTCGACGTCGAACCCGACGACCTCTTTGCCCTTCTTGTACTGGAAGGGCATGTAGGGCAGGTGCGTGCAGGTGGTGAGCTTGCCCGAGTGCACGAGTTCCACCTCGTCCCCGTTGCCCGCGGTGGTCTTCGTGCTGGTGCAGGCGGTGACCGCCGCGAGTACGGCGGCTGTCAGCGCCGCTGTCAGGGATAGCCGGGACATCCCGTTCCGTTGCCTTGGCACGGATCGTGCGGACACAGCGCCTCCACGAGGGGACAGGTCGGCAATAGAGCCCGATCATGGCCGGTAAGTGCCGTGCATCCTGCCATCGCTCACGGGCTGTGTCAGTGGTGCGTGCGGTGCGGAAACGTGCCGTGCGGCAAAGTGTCCGGGCGTTCGGGGGGTCAGCTCTGTGTCCTGTTGCATTCCAGCTCGGCCCACACGGCGTGCCCGGTCACCAGGTCGGAGCCGCCCGTCTGAGCCTTGCGTATTCCCCAGTCGTCGGCGAGCACGCTCACCAGCAGCAGGCCTCTTCCGCTCTCGCCCTCGCCGTCCCCCGGCCGGGGAACGACCGCGCGCTCGACGCGCGCCGCCGAGTCTGCTCCGCCCTCGTCCGTGACCTCGAGGCGCAGACGCACGCCGATCACCCACAGCTCGCAGCTGACCTTCTCGCTGTCCGTGTGGCGCACCGCGTTGGTGAACAGCTCCGACATCAACAGCTGGGCGTCGGCACTCGACTCATCGTCGACGTACCACTCCCGGAGTCTCTCCAGTACGCGGGCGCGGGCGACGGCGACGGAGGTGTCCCGTGCCGGCAAGTGGAACGCGTCGCGCAGTGGACGAGTCGTCGGCAAGCCGCTCGGTCGGTGGTTTAAGGGCAGGGCGTCATGGGGGGCAGCCACGGCTCCACTATGCGGTTCGTCACTCGCGTATGGCAAGGATCAATCTGTTAATTGCAGAAGTGTGGATGACAGGGTGTGCATGCGGGCGGGCACATGCCAAACTTCCCCCTGACGACGTCAGTTGGAGGGGAGCGGCTGTGGCGGATTCACGGACGGGCGGCGGAGCGCCCACCGTGCTGCGTGTGGTGCTGGGCAAGAGGCTGCAGCACCTGCGGGAGCGCGCGGGAGTGACTTTCGAGCAGGCCGGAAGAGCCCTCGACGTCACCCACGCCACCATCCGCCGGATGGAGAAGGCCGAGGTCGGCCTCAAAGTCCCCTACGTGGAGAAACTGCTGCGCACCTACGGGGTGACCGAGCAGGAGGAGATAGACGGCTTCGTCTCGCTCGCCCGGGAGGCCAACCAGCCCGGCTGGTGGCACCGCTACCGCGACGTGCTGCCCGAGTGGTTCAGCGTCTTCGTGAGCCTGGAGAGCGAGTCCGAAGTCATCCGCTCCTACGAGCCGCACTACGTACCCGGTCTCCTGCAGACCGAGAGCTACGCCAGAGCCGTCCTGCGCGCCGGTATGCCGCACGCGCCGGAAGGCGAGATCAAGCGCGGCGTGGCGCTGCGCATGGAGCGCCAGACGGTGCTGACCCGCGAGACGGATCCGCCGCTGCTGTGGAGTGTGATCGACGAGACGGTCCTGCGGCGCCACCTCGGCGGGCCCGAGGTGATGCGCGAGCAGATCGACCACCTTCTGAGGGCCATCGAAAGGCCGAACGTCGCGCTGCAGATCATGCCCTTCAGCGCGGGACCGCATCCGGCCATGTACGGGCCCTTCCACCTCTTCCGGTTCCCCCTCGACGAGCTGCCCGACATGGTGTGTGCCGAGAGCCTGGTGGGCGCGGTCTACTTCGACCAGCGGGACGACGTCAGCATGTTCCTCGAGGCGGTGGACCGGATGAGTGCCCAGGCCGTGCCGGTGGCGCGGACCCGGGCGGTCCTGAGTGCCCTGCGCAAGGAGATCTGAACCATGGGTCGTATCTACAACGGGATGCCCGCGGCACACCTCGGCAGCGAGGGCTGGCGCAAGCCCTGGAGCGGAGGGAACGGAGGCAGCTGTGTGGAAGCGCTGGAGCTCGCGGACGGGCGGGTGGCGCTGCGCCAGTCCACCGATCCCGACGGCCCCGCACTCATCTGCAGCCGCAGCGACATCTCCGGGCTCATCCAGGCGGCGAAGGCGGGCGAAGCCGACTTCCTGGTGGCCTGACCCCCGCCAGGCCCGCGGGAGGGCCCAGGCCGGCGGCGACGAGAAGCGAGCCCGGCCCAGGCTCCGCCCGTGACCGAGGTCGACACTCGGTGAAGAAGCACGTGCCGACAGAACAGAACGAGACGGAGAAGAGCGTGTCCGACGCCGGATTCAGCCCGGAGCTGATAGACACCACCACCCCGCATCCGGCCCGGATGTACGACTACTACCTGGGAGGCAAGGACAACTACGAGGCCGACCAGCGTGCGGCCCGGCGCGTGCTGGACGCCCTCCCCGGCATCCGGGAGACCGCACGGGGCAACCGCGACTTCATGCACCGCGCTGTGCGCACCGTCGTGGCCGAGCACGGTATCCGGCAGATCATCGACATCGGCACCGGCATCCCGACTTCGCCCAACACCCACGAGGTCGCCCGCGACGTCCGTTCCGACGTACGGGTGGTCTACGCGGACAACGACCCGATCGTCGCGACCTACGCCGACGCGAAGCTGACGCACTCCGGCGACGCCGGTTTCGTCCTGGCGGACATCCGCGACCCCAAGGGCATCCTGGACCATCCCGTCACCCGGCAGCTCATCGATTTCGACCAGCCGGTCGCGCTGATGCTCCTCGCCGTCCTGCACTTCCTCAGGGACGACGAGGACCCCGCCGGCATCGTCGCGTCGCTGACCGAGTCGCTGCCCGCCGGCAGCTGTCTGATCCTCAGCCATGGCTCCCCGGACTTCGGAGGCGGTTCGGCCGTCAACAAGGCCACCGGCGTGTACGACAGCGAGTCGACGGTCAGCGCCCGCATCCGCAGCTACGAGGAAGTGCTTCCCTTCTTCGCGGGCTTCGACCTGCTCGACCCGGGGCTGGTTCAGGTACCGCTGTGGCGCCCGGACGGTGCGTTGCCGGGCGCCGACGCGCTGCCCCGGTACATGGCCTACGCGGGCGTCGGCCTCAAGTGACAGCCCGCACAGCGGCCACGGTCAGCTCTCTCCCGTCGCGCTCACCTCACGGAAGGTGAAGGAGAACCGTGCGGGCGCCACCGTCAGCTGATGCTGGGCGAGCACTCCGGGTCCGCACGACTGGGATCCGATGCCGTGCATCGCGTGGTCGAGGTTGACCCACACGGTCTGCCCGGGGACGAGGCCCGTGGTGTGCTGTGCGGCGTCCAGGTGCTCGCTCGTCCAGCGGCGCGCCGTGAACCAGCACGTACCGCCGTCCGCCTCGACGCGCAGACCCCCTCCCGTCGGGCCGCGCCGGAGCTCGGCCCAGCGGACGTACGGACGCGCGCCGTTCTCCTGCGGACGTACGTAGGGGGTCTGCAGTCCGTCCACGGTGCTACTCCACCGGCCCACCCGGGCGGCAGCCGACGTGTCCGGATAACCCTCGCCAGGGCCGCCACCGAACCAGGTCGCGCAGCCGTAGGCCGCCGGAAGCCCGAGGCGTAGGCCCAGCCGGGGCAGCGGGCAGTCCCACGGGCCCTCCGGCGTGACCGTCACGGTGAGTCGCAGCCGGTCGAGCGTGCCCGTCCAGCGGTAGACGGTGCGCAGGCCCAGCGAGGAGGAGGCGGGGGCGACCCGTGAACGGACGACGAGAGCCTCGGGAGTGAGTTCCACGGCCTCCGTGCGGTGCCGCATGCGGTGCAGGCCGTGGCGGCGCCACATGGGCCCTACACGGGCATCCGTGAGGAAGTCGGCCCCGTCGTCGTTGTCCGTGGTCGCCCGCCACACGTCAAGCCGCGGGCCGGTCAGCGGGATGCCGCCCAAGCGCAGCAGGACGCCGTTGTCGGAGGCGAAGATTCCAGGCCCCTGCCGGACGCGTCCGGCAGGGGCCTGCGTGGGCGGGTCCGCGGACTCCTCCAGCCTGCGGGGCACCGCGGGGACGGAGGGGACGTCCCCGGCCGTGGCTCTGCGCGGCGCGGCGGCGGGTACCTGTCCCCAGGCGACGGGATGGCCGCGTGGCGCCCAGTCGGTCTCCCGGGCCAGGACGGCGCGTACGGTCCACCAGGCCTCGCCGGACCGCCCGGTCTCCGGGGCGGCGGGGAGGGGGAGTTCCGCCGAGCCTCCGGGAAGGACGGGTCTTCCTGGCTGCGGCAGCATGCCTCCGCTGATCTGCTCCCCCTCGATCTCGTAGCTCCACGCGAAAGCGAGGTGGGCGAGGTCCGCGAAGTCGTACAGGTTCGTGATCAGCACGCTGCCCGGGCCCGATCCGGCGCGGATCCGCACGGGTTCGATGACTTTCTTGTACTCGGCCAGCCCCGGTGACGGCGTCCGGTCGGGGAAGACCAGGCCGTCGCAGACGAAGTTGCCGTCGTGCACTTCCTCGCCGAAGTCGCCTCCGTAGGCGAAGGATGAGCGGCCGTCTGCGGTGCGATGGGCGAGTCCGTGGTCGATCCACTCCCACACGAAACCGCCCTGGCAGCGTTCGTAGGTCTCGAAGAGGCGCTGGTACTCGCTCAGTCCGCCCGGTCCGTTCCCCATGGCGTGCGCGTACTCGCACAGGAGGAACGGAAGGGTGCGCCGACGCGCGTCCTGCTGCGGTGAGCCCGTGGACGGCGTCTCGCCCCGCCCGGCGAGTTCGACCTCCGCGTGGGAGGCGTACATCCGGGAGTGGAAGTCGCTGTCTGGGTAGGTGTGGTCGCCCTCGTAGTGCAGCGGACGGGAAGGGTCCCGCTGCCGGATCCAGCGGGCCATCGCCGTCAGCCCGGCACCGCTCCCGCACTCGTTGCCCAGGGACCAGACGACCACACAGGGGTGGTTCTTGTCCCGTTCCACCGTTCTGGCCGCCCTGTCGAGCAGGGCGGGCGTCCAGCGTTCGTCGTCCACCGGGTTGCGTACGTCCGGAAAGGCGAGGAAACCGTGCGTCTCCAGGTCGCACTCGTCCACCACCCACATGCCCAGTTCGTCGCACAGGTCGAGGAAAGCGGGGTGTGGAGGATAGTGACTGGTGCGGACGGCGTTGATGTTGTGCTGTTTCATCAGCTCCAGGTCGTGCCGCGCCGTCTCCAGGTCGAGCGCACGGCCGGTCGAGGGGTGGAACTCGTGCCGATTGACGCCGCGCAGCAAAATCCTGCGTCCGTTGACCTTGAAGAGCCCGTCCTCGATGGCGACGGTGCGAAAACCGATCCGCAGGGCGATCCGTTCCTCGCCGACGGCGAGCTCCGCGTCGTAGAGGCGCGGTGTCTCGGCCGTCCACGGCTCGACCTGCGCGCTTCCGCTCCGGCCCGAGGGCAGGTCCAGGCCGAGCTCCGGCACGGTGACCCTCCCGGGCGGATCGGAGAGCACGCGCAGGGTGCCGCGCCCCGTCGTGTGGTCGTAGTCCGCGTGTACGGCGTGGTCGACCAGGCCGCCGGCCGGACGGTGTACCAGGCTCACGTCGCGAAAGATGCCGGGCAGCCACCACATGTCCTGGTCCTCCAGGTAGCTTCCAGCGGACCACTGGTGCACCCGCACGGCCAACAGGTTGTTCCGCGGCCGCAGCACATGTCCCACGGCGAACTCGTGCGGCAGCCGTGAGCCCTGGAAGCTGCCGAGTTCCTGTCCGTTCAGCCACACCCGCGCACAGGATTCGACGCCCTCGAAACGCAACAGGGCCTCTCCGGCGCGGTGGGCGGCTGTCTCTCCGGTGCGGCCCGTGCCGTCGACGTGGCGGGAGGGCAGCGGCCATGCGTCCGGCAGGTCGAAGAGGTGCCGGTGGTCTCCGGTGGGGTTCTCGTCGGGCACATGCGGCGGGTCGAGGGGGAAGGGATAGCGGACGTTCGTGTACGCCGGTGAGCCGTGTCCGTGCAGCACCCAATGGGAGGGTACGGACAGCTCAGTCCAAGCGGTGTCGTCGAAGTCGGGGGCGGCGAAGGCTTCGGTGTGCTGCGCAGCGGTGGGGGACAGGCGGAACTTCCACTTCCCTCCCGTCAGCGTCATCTGGCGCGCAGTGGAACGAGGCACCCACGCGCGCGGTGGCAGACACCCGCTCGAAGGGGAGACATCTTCGTAGTAGGGCACGGGCGAAGGGACGGACGAATCGCCTTGACCGGACGACCAGGAAGTGCTCATGCGTCTCCTCGGTTTCGGATGGACCCTGTCCTTCTCTCTCCCACCCGGCACGGTCGTGGCATGCCTGTCGGCTCATCAGATCGCTTACGGTGAGCACCTCATGACAGAGTGCGTGTCATGATGATGCCGCCACCACCGAGTCAGCCGCCGACGGGCGGCCCACCGCCTCCCGCGCAGCCGCCGGCCGGTTTCGGTCCGCCCGGATCCGGTGGTTTCGGCCCGCCCGCCCCGGGCGGCTGGCCGCCTCCGCCCCCACCTCCGGGGCGCAACAGGGGACGAGCCGTCGCCGCGATCGTCGCGGTGGCCGTCGTGGCGCTCGCGCTCATCACCGCTTCCGTGATCTACCTGACGGGCGGCGACTCGGACAAGGACGAGACGGCCGACGGCAAGCCCTCCGCTTCGCAGCCGCCCCCGCCCTCGGAGCCGGAGCCGGAGACGCAGGAGCCGACCGAGATCCCGGACGACGGCGACGCCACCGACTTCCCGGACCCGGGCGAAGGGGACGACCCGTCCGAGGATCCGGACGAAGGGGCCGGCGACGTGCCGCTGCCGTCCTTCCTGCTTCAGGAAGGCGACTGCTACGACCGTTCCGAGGAGCGTGAGGGAGCGGTCGAGACCAAGGACTGCGACAGCCCCCACGACGCGGAGGTCGTCAGTCGCAAAAAGATCACCGGTGACTACGGCACCGACAGCGCGGTGCGGCAGAAAGCCGACTCGCTCTGCCGCTCCTCCCTGCGGGACAAGGCGGCCGAGCAGCCTAGCGGCACCGTGGGCGGCACGCTCATCTCGTACCCGAAGGCGGAGAACGTGGGCAACGGATTCGACTACGTGACCTGCAGTCTGACGGCGGGCAAGGACCAAAAGCTCGACAAGCCGCTGGTGTGAAAGGGGTGTGGCGCGCCCCCTCGCGCATCAACGCGACCGCTGCGCGCGGCAGTTGGGATTCCATACGTGGCATGGACACGTCTGGCGCTGGGTAAAACCGCTGCGTCTGATGTGACAGCTGTTTCTTCCGTGCCATCCATGAGAGGTCCCATGAAGCTGCGCAGATGGGCGTCCACGGCAACCGCCGCCGCCGTCTTCCTTGGATTGTCGTCCCTTACCGGTGCGGCCTCCGCATCGGCCGAAGAGAACGCCGCCACCGGTTATGTGGCCCTCGGTGACTCCTACTCCGCGGGAGTGGGCGCCGGGGACTACGACGGGAGCGACTGCAAGCGGAGCGCCAACTCCTACCCCGAGCTCTGGCGCACCGCCAACTCCCCCTCCTCCTTCGACTTCACGGCCTGTTCGGGTGCGGTCACCGATGACGTGCTCGCCGGTCAACTCGCGCCCCTCAACGCCTCCACCGGTCTGGTGAGCATCAGCATCGGCGGCAACGACGCGGGCTTCGGCGACGCCATGACCACTTGTGTCACCCAGGGCGAGAGCGCCTGTCTGACCCGCGTGCAGCAGGCCCGCGACTACATCGCCGGCACGCTCCCCGGCAAGCTTGACGCCGTCTACGACGCCATCAGCGACAAGGCGCCGTCGGCCAAGGTCGTGGTGCTGGGGTACCCGCACATGTACAAGCTCGACGGCGAGTGCAGCGTGGGAATCAGCGAGAAGTCCCGTGCTGCCGTCAACGCGGCATCCGACGACCTGAACGACGTCACCGCCAAGCGCGCCGCCGACCACGGCTACAGCTTCGGTGACGTGCGGCCCGCCTTCACGGGCCACGAGATCTGCTCGGGCGACGAGTGGCTGCACAGCGTCACGCTGCCCGTGGACGAGTCCTACCACCCCACCGCGGCCGGGCAGTCCGGCGGATACCTCCCGGTGCTGGAAGGACTGGCCTGAAACACCCCCCAACGTATGTGCCGCCGTCTCGCGACGACGAGGCGGCGGCACATGCGTGTTCAGACCCCGCTCGCGGCCGCTTCTCCCTCCTGCGCCGGCGCCGTTGTCAGCGCTTCGGCCGGGCTCCTTTCCGTCCCTCCTGCGGGCCACCACCGCCCCCGCTGCCTGCGAGAGGACCACCACCGGCCGTCCGGCCCGAAACGCAGCCGCGCGTCCGCCCCTTCGGCGCTCCAACGTGCTCCCATGGACCGCAGGACGGGGAGGGGCTCGTGCACAGGCAGGAAGAGCGCGGGCACGGCCGGTGCGGTGACATCGAGACCCTCCGGGGTCGGCACGGTCAGGCTTGCGGCCTCCTGGGGTTCGAAGCGCCGTCTTGCCCAGCGGCCGGGCTGCGCGGCGGGACGCCCTCCGGATGCCAGAAGGCCACACGGGAGTGGCGGGGTGGGTCGGCGGGCGTGAACACGGCC
Organism: Streptomyces diacarni; assembly: GCF_003323715.1. Taxonomy (GTDB): domain Bacteria; phylum Actinomycetota; class Actinomycetes; order Streptomycetales; family Streptomycetaceae; genus Streptomyces; species Streptomyces diacarni. The sequence continues at coordinate 168,323 of NZ_QOIN01000043.1, read as the reverse complement.
GCGCAGTGGGTGAACCGAGGAGGTGAGGACGGGCTTGCCAGGGTCTCTGGCACTGCGCTGACGCACTCTTCAAATTTGACTAGTGAAGGGGGTGACTGAGAATACCCCACTCGGAGCCGGACCATGGAGCGGCTGCTCCAAGGGCGGCTGTGGCGGCGATCCCCGAGGCGGCTGTGGCGACGAGAGGGAACCTGTTCGGCCCGAATGGCGTTCAATGGGGTGAGAGGCGGCATCGTGCGCACGACCGACCTGAAGCGCCGCCGGTGCGGAGGAGGGATCGCAATGACCAACCGAGCCAAGATCGCCGTGGGCGGTGTGGCCGTCGGGCTGTTCCTGTGGTGGCTCACGTCGTTCTGGATCGCGCTGTTGGTGATCATCGGCGTACCTGCTGTCGCCTACCTGGCGCTGGACCCCTCGCAGCGGCGCAGGCTGCGCAGAGTCAGCCGTAAGGAACTGGGACGGTAGTCCGCGCGGCCGAGGGGCGGTCCGCCATGCGGCGTCCGCGTCTCAGCGGTGGCGCGCCCGCGTCCTCAGTGAACGGCGCGTCCGCGTCCGCTGCGATGCACGGGGCCGAGGCCTGGCGGCGGTCGGTGTCCGTCTGCTTAGGCGGCGGGCCGTACGGCGATGCCGTCGAGGGCGGACAGCAGGTTCGGCAGTTCCTCACCGCGGCCGACCGGGCGCACTTCCCCGGGCGCCTCGTCCAGCAGCACGAAAGCGATGTCGTCCGTGCGCGCCACGACGCTCCATCCCGGCCCGTCGGCGCGGAGTGTGCGCGCCTCGCCCGAGGCGAACGCCGACCGGATTCGTCCGGGCGGCGGTGGCGTGTCCACGTAGGCGCGAACCTCCTCCAGAACGCGCCGCACCTCGGGATCCGGATCTGCTCCCGTCTCCACGAATTCGACGTCCTCTTCGACCTGAGCCCGCCACTGCGCCCACTGGAGCGCGATCTCGTCCGCCCCGAGCCGGCGCTGAGCGGGGCCCCACTCGGAGGTGTCGGGCGGACAGAGAACCGTTCCGTTTTCCTCTACCGCCGGTTCTTGGTCCGGGTCGTGGGGCTCCGGCACGCCCGGCGCCGAGACGGACAGTGCCAGCGGCCACCCCGGCAGTACGCCCACGACGTACCGCTCCTCGGGGGAGAGGTCGAACTCCATACCGCAGTCCCACGCGGCGACGGCGCAGGCCACCTGCGTGACGTCCTCGGACACCACCGTCCAGCGTGCACCCGCCCGGTCCTGGCCCAGGACGAGCCCGTACCCCTCGGCGAACGGCTTCAGCCCCAGCCTTTCGCAGGCGGCGGGGTAGTCGTCACCCAGTACGCTCGGAAACTGGGCCGGCGTCAACAGCACGGCAGTCAGTACATAGAGCGAATCCTCGTCTTCAGCCACCGACGGCCTCCCCTTCCTACCGAGTCCCGGTGACCATAGCTTTCGGAGGGCGTCCGCAACAGACTCGGCCTTGCCGGACGGACGCCACGATCGCCAGAGAGGGGCACGCCGTGCGGCGTTACGACCGACTCAGGTACATTCTTCGGCTCGATCCGGAGCACGACGCACACGAGATCTACCGGCTGATCGCAGCCTACGAGTTCCCCTGGGACATGACGCGCGCTCTCGAACTCGCGCTGTACCGCACCTACGCGGTGCCCAGCATCGGCAGCCTGCTGGCCAGGACAGCGGAGCTCACCGACCGGTCTCAGAAGCGCTACGACGACACGGCGCTGCTGCTGGACGCGGTGGTCGAGCACGGTTTCGACAGCGTCCACGGGCGCGGCGCCATCCGGCGGATCAACCAGATGCACCGTGCCTACGACATCTCCAACGACGACATGCGCTACGTACTGTGCACCTTCGTGGTGATGCCCAAACGCTGGCTCGACCGCTTCGGCTGGCGGCGCTTGACCGCACACGAGCTGCGGGCGGTCGCCCAGCACTACCGGACGCTGGGACGCCACATGGGCATCAAGGACGTGCCGCGCACCTACGCGCAGTTCGAGCGATGCCTGGACGAGTACGAGGACGCCCACTTCGGCTGGAGCGAGGGAGGGCGCAGGGTCTCCGACGCCACGCTCGACCTGATGGCCTCCTGGTACCCGCGGCCACTCGGCCCCCTGGTGCGAAACGCGAGCCGGGCCCTGCTGGACGATTCCCTGCTGCGGGTCTTCCGTTACTCACGACCGGGCCCGGCCACCCGCGGCCTGGTGCACACCGCCCTACGCCTGCGCGCGCGCAGCGTGCGACTGCTGCCGCCACGCCGCCGCCCCCACTACGCGCGGCAGAATCCGGAGATCAGGAGTTACCCCGGCTATCCCGAGGGCTACCGGACAGCCGGCCTCGGTACCTTTCCGGTGAAGGGCGGAGCGGGCCCGGTCGTGTGCCCTGTCCCGCACGTCCACGGTGAACTCCCGGGCTGAGGCTCCGGGCCTTGTCAGCGGCGGGGGAGGGGGAGCCCCCGGCATCCTGTGCGCCGTCACGCCGTCACGCCGTCACGCCGTCACGCCGTCACGCCGAAGCGGTGCGGGAGTGCTGGGCCGCCGCTGATCACACCGGCTCTCTTTCCGCCAGCACGAGATACCGCTCGTCCTCGTCCACGTACGAGAGCAGTCGCCAGCCGGTGGCCGCCAGCAGGGGTCGCAGGCGCGGCTCGGCCCGGATGTCCTGCGGGGTGATCTGCCGTCCTTGCCGGGCTGCCAGCGCCGCGCGCCCCAAGGGGTGGAAGAGCGCCAGGCGCCCGAGCGGACGTACGACGCGGGCCAGCTCGCTGAGTCCGCTGTCAGGACCCGGGAGATGCGAGATGAGGCCGGCGCCGAACACCGCGTCGAGGCAGCCGTCCCGCAGGGGCAATCGGGCCACGTCCGCGAGCAGCAGGGCGGTGGCCGCCGACTGCCGACCGGCGCGCGCTACTTCGTCCAGCATCGCCGGGGTGAGGTCGGCGCCGAGTACCGTTCCCGACGCCCCTGCCCGGGAACGGAGTTCCGGCAGTGCCCTTCCGGTACCGCATCCCGCGTCGAGGACGGCATCGCCCGGTCGCAGCCCCATCTCGGCGACTGCCGCGGCGTAGGCGGGGCCGTCGTCGGGGAACCGGGTGTCCCAGCGTGCGGCGCGTTCGGTGAAGAACTCCCGAACCGCGGCACGGTCGTCAGCCGAGTCGTGTCTCATCCCCACATCTTCGCGTCTCGCCCCCACCTCCAGGCCGCGCGAGGTCTTCTGCGCCGGGTCCGAAGGCGAAAAGACAGCGAAGAGCGCCCTGATCGGTGATACCTGTGTGACAGGAGCGACAGGGGTGTAACTGTGCGCGACGAAACCGAACCTCATGGTTGCTGACGGTGCTCTCATGGGTAAGGGTGGCACGGCGGATGCCGAGGAAAAGGGGGCGCGGGGTGGCACTGAACACGGGACTTGACTGGTTGCTGGACGACCTGACGAAGCGGATCTCCTCGGTCCGGCACGCGCTGGTTCTCTCCACGGACGGGCTCGTGACGGGCAGCAGCCAGGAACTCGACCGGGAGGACGCCGAGCATCTGGCCGCGGTCTCCTCCGGGTTGCACAGCCTGGCCAAGGGAAGCGGCCAGCACTTCAAGGCGGGGCGGGTACGCCAGACGATGATCGAGTTCGACGAGGGCGTGCTGTTCGTGACGGCCGCGGGCGACGGCAGCTGTCTGTGCGTCCTCGCCGGCGCCGAGGCCGACGTCGGCCAGGTCGCCTACGAGATGACGCTGTTGGTCAACCGCGTCGGCGAACACCTCGGGCTCGCGATCCGAAATAGTCATTGACCTGGCATTTTACAAAGTTATCCACAGGCCGGGCGGCCAGGGCGCGGACGGGCTATCGTCGTTGCCACGCAAGAAACGTGAGCAACGACGGGGGATGACGCATGCGAGACAAGCCCGACGTACGCCGCTCGGCGACGCCGTTTCCGCCCACGGTCGGCGCGGCAGGGAAAAGGGGTGTGGGGAGGCCACCCGCGGGTGAGGTGGCGGCACGCACGGCCGCCCAGGAGCTGGGCCTGCGGTTGAGGGAGTTCGAACTCGCTGTGCAGATCGAGGAAGTCCGCACCGTGCCAGGTCCGCCCGGCCGGGCACGCAGGGTGCCGCGGGAGGAGCTGGCACGCATCAAAGAAGCTCCGGACTTCCCCAGCGGGCTGCGGGAGAGGCTACGCGTCATGGGGGCGCACGAGGCGTCGGAGCTGTTGGACATCAGTGTCTCGCGCTTCGCTCGCCTCGCCAGGGCAGGCTGTTTCAGGCCGGTCGGCCTCTACGTGAATCGCTACCGAGCAGTGGTCTGGCTCTACCGAGCGGACGAATTGCGGGATTTCGCGGAGAACAGCCCGTCACTGCTGGCGGGACGTCTGCCGGCGGGCATGCGAGCCGTGCTGGCCGCCGGAACCGACCACCGTGCTCCCGGCTGGCGAGCGCGGCGGGTGGCACAGCTGTCCAGGCAGGCGGACACCCCGTGGGAGCGGGCCGCCGCCAAGTCGAGTGTTCTCGGTGAGGACGCGCTCGCCGAAGCCGTGCCCGACCCCCGCGAGCGGGAAGAGCTCGCGCGATTGCGGCCGGGCCTGCTGAAGGTGCGTAGTGAGTCAGTGGCCACGCAGGCCATGCTGGAGAAGCTCTGTCTGGCCGAAGAGGAGTCGGAGGTGCGCTGGCACCGGCTGATGCTGGAGGCGGAACTGGAGAGTGCCAGGGCGATCGCGTCTTTCCCGGGAGGTATCCCGGCGTTCCACGAAACCCCTGCCGGTGTGCCCGGGCGGGCGGAGCCCACCGCCTTCATGCCGGCCCCGGGCGGGGAGCGACGGGCCGATCCGGTCACGCCGCGGCCACTGAAGCCGACGCCCGAGGCGTCCGCGCCTCCGCCCCGAAAGCGCTGGTCGCTGTTGCGGCGGCGCAAACCGAAGACCTCCGTCCGCCCGGCCCACTGACCCACGACTGGCCGGGGCGGGCACGCCCGGCCAGTCCGCGCGAGCCGGGGCGTTAGAAGCGGTAACGCGCCGGAAGAGGGCTACGAGCTGCCCCGGCCGGGGGCGGCTTCGTCCGAGTCGGTGCGGTGCGGGCGGAACAGCCCCTCCTGCATGACGGAGACGATCAACTTGCCCTCGCGATCGTAGATCTGGCCTCGGGCGAGCCCTCGTGCTCCCGTCGCGATGGGGGACTCCTGCTCATAGAGGAACCACTCGTCGGCGCGGAACGGCCGGTGGAACCACATGGCGTGGTCGAGAGACGCCGTGTCGAAGTTCCGGGCGCCCCACAGCGGCTCGACGGGCAGCCGCACGGCGTCCAGAAGTGTCATGTCGCTGGCGTAGGTCAGCGCGCATGTGTGCACGAGAGGGTCGTCCCCCAGCGACCCGATCGCCCGCATCCATACGGCACTACGCGGCTCGACGCCCTGCAACTCGGACGGTGTCCAGCGCAGCCGTTCCACATAGCGCAGGTCGAACGCCTGACGGCGCGCCATGCGCTCCAGCGGCACGGGAAGTGAGCCGAGGTGCGCCTGGATCTCGTCCGCGAGCCTCGGCAGGCTCTCAGGATCCGGCACGTCGGGCATCGGCAACTGGTGCTCGAACCCGGGCTCCCGCACATGAAAGGAGGCGGTGAGATTGAAGATCGTGCGTCCCCGCTGCACGGCGACCACGCGGCGGGTGGTGAACGAGCGCCCGTCCCGCACCCGCTCCACCTGGTACACGATGGGCACGCCCGGAATGCCGGGACGCAGGAAGTACGCGTGGAGCGAGTGCACGGGCCGCTCGTCGCCCACCGTGCGCCCTGCTGCCACCAACGCCTGCCCGGCCACCTGCCCGCCGAAGACCCGCTGCAGGGACTCGTGGGGGCTTTGTCCCCGGAAGATGTTGAGGTCGATCTCCTCCAGGTCGAGCAGGTCGACAAGGCGTTCCGCTGGGCTCGGCCCGGTCATCTCGTGCGTTCCCTTCTGGCGTTCCAGGATGCCGTCTCGATCGGCTCAGTGCGCGCCGTGCTCACATCGGGCCGACATCGGTCACCTTGACCACCGCACGCCCCTCCTCGTCGGAGGCGACGAGATCGACCTCGGCCGAGATACCCCAGTCGTGATCCCCGCGGGGATCGGCGAACGCCTGCCGCACGCGCCACAACCGGTCCTCGGGCACTTCCTCGATCCGCAGCAGCCGCGGTCCCCGGGCGTCGGGCCCCGTGCCCAGCTCGTCGTACTCGTCCCAGTAGGCGTCCATCGCCTCCGCCCAGGCATCCTCGTCCCAGCCGGCGTCCGCGTCCATCTCGCCGAGTTCGGCGCACTTGTCGAGCGCCGCCAGCTCCACCCTGCGGAACATCGCGTTGCGCACCAGGACGCGGAAGGCCCGTGGGTTCGCCGTGACGGGCTTGACCTGGTCGGCCCGTTCCTGGGCCTCCTCCGCCGTCTCGTCCTCCGGGTTGGCCAGCTGCTCCCACTCGTCCAGCAGGCTGGAGTCGACCTGTCGCACCATCTCCCCGAGCCATTCGATGATGTCCTGGAAATCCTCCGACTTGAGGTCGTCCGGGACGGTGTGCTCCAGGGCCTTGTAAGCGCTCGCCAGGTAGCGCAGCACGATGCCCTCGGTGCGGGCGAGTTCGTAGAAGGAGACGAACTCGCTGAAGGTCATCGCGCGCTCGTACATGTCGCGGATGACCGACTTGGGGGAGAGCGGGTGGTCGCCGACCCAGGGGTGGGACTTGCGGTAGAGGCCGTAGGCGTGGAAGAGCAGTTCTTCCAGCGGCTGCGGGTAGCCGATCTCCATCAGCCGCTCCATCCGCTCCTCGTACTCGATCCCGTCGGCCTTCATCTGCGCCACCGCCTCGCCCTTCGCCTTGTTCATCTGGGCGGCGAGGATCTGGCGGGGATCGTCCAGCGTCGACTCCACGACGGAGACCATGTCCAGCGCGTAGGAGGGCGACTCGGGATCGAGCAGCTCGAACGCGGCGAGTGCGAAGGTGGAGAGCGGCTGGTTGAGGGCGAAGTCCTGCTGGAGGTCGACGGTCAGCCGGATGGTCCTGCCTTCCGCGTCCGGCTCGTCCAGCCGTTCGACGATCCCGCCGTCCAACAGCGAACGGTAGATGGCGATGGCCCGCCGAATGTGCCGCAGCTGGGAGCGGCGGTCCTCGTGGTTGTCCTCCAGAAGGCGGCGCATCTGCGTGAACGCGTCGCCGGGGCGCGCGATCACCGACAGCAACATCGCATGCGTCACTCGGAAGCGGGAGTTGAGAGGCTCGGGGTCGGACGCGATCAGCTTCTCGAAGGTCTGCTGGCTCCAGTTGACGAAGCCCTCCGGGGCCTTCTTGCGGACGACCTTGCGACGTTTCTTCGGATCGTCGCCTGCCTTCGCCAGCGCCTTCTCGTTCTCGATCACGTGCTCAGGGGCCTGCGCGACGACATAGCCCGAGGTGTCGAAACCGGCGCGCCCGGCCCGGCCGGCGATCTGGTGGAACTCGCGGGCGCGCAGCGTGCGCACCCGGCTGCCGTCGTACTTGCTGAGCGCGGTGAACAGCACCGTCCTGATGGGCACGTTGACGCCGACCCCGAGGGTGTCCGTTCCGCAGATCACCTTCAGCAGCCCCGCCTGCGCCAGTCGCTCCACCAGCCTGCGGTACTTGGGCAGCATTCCTGCGTGGTGGACGCCGATGCCGTGCCGCACGTAGCGGGACAGGTTGCGGCCGAACTTCGTGGTGAAGCGGAAATTGCCGATGACCTTGGCGATCTCGTCCTTCTCCGCCCGGGTCGACATGTTGATACTCATCAGTGCCTGCGCCCGCTCCACCGCCTGCGCCTGAGTGAAGTGCACGATGTAGACGGGCGCCTGACGCGTCTCGAGCAGCTCGGTGAGTGTCTCCGTCAGGGACGTGGTGCGGTAGTCGTAGCTCAGCGGTACCGGCCGGGTGGCGGACCGCACCACAGCGGTCGGGCGGCCTGTACGGCGGGCGAGATCCTTCTCGAATCGTGTGACATCACCCAGCGTGGCCGACATCAGGACGAACTGGGCCTGTGGCAGCTCCAGCAACGGAATCTGCCAGGCCCACCCCCGGTCGGGCTCCGCGTAGAAGTGGAACTCGTCCATCACGACCTGGCCGATGTCGGCGTCCGCGCCGTCGCGGAGCGCGATGGAGGCGAGCACCTCGGCCGTGCAGCAGATCACTGGGGCGTCGGCGTTGACCGAGGCGTCGCCGGTGAGCATGCCGACGTTATCGGTGCCGAAGAGCTTGCACAGATCGAAGAACTTCTCCGAGACCAGCGCCTTGATCGGTGCGGTGTAGAAAGTCACCTTGTCGTGCGCGAGCGCCGCGAAGTGAGCCCCCGCCGCGACCAGGCTCTTGCCGGACCCGGTCGGCGTCGACAGGATCACGTTCGCCCCGGAGACCACCTCGATCAGTGCTTCTTCCTGGGCGGGATAGAGCGAGATGCCCCGCTCTTCCGCCCACCCGGAGAAGGACTCGAAGAGGGCATCGGGGTCGGCGTCGCTCGGCATCTGGTCGATAAGGGTGGCTGTCACGCCCCCCATACTGCCCTCTGCCCCGGCCGATCAGGGAACCGGTGGGTTCCAGGTGATCATCGAGCGCTACGCTGTGTGGCCGACCGGGCGTCAGACCGGCAGACGAGCCGGGCACCAGGTCCGGAGGAGTACAGCGCGGGGGCTCGGGGCCCAGTCCCGGCCGCGGGGCCGCGAGGGACACGACGCACAGAACAGGGCGGGGATACGCATGATGGGACCGGCGCACTCGCTGTCGGGAGCAACTGCCTGGCTGGGGGTGGGAGCCGCTGCTGCCGCACTCGACCACCCGATGCCCTGGCTGGTGGTGGTCGTCGGCACCCTGTTGTGCGCCGGGGCTGCTCTGGCGCCGGACCTCGACCAGAAGTCCGCGACCATTTCCCGGGCCTTCGGACCCGTCTCCCATCTTCTGTGCGGAGTGATCGACAAGCTGTCCACGGCCGTCTACAACGGCACCCGTTCCCGTGGGGAGCGTCACCGTGCAGGAGGACATCGCACCCTCACCCACACGTGGCCGTGGGCGCTGTTCATAGGCGCCGGCTTCTCTGCGGCAGCTGCCCTGTGGGGCCGCTGGGCCGTGCTGGTCATCCTTTTCATCCATGCGGTGCTCGCCGTCGAAGGCCTGCTGTGGCGGATGGCGCGGGTCTCCAGCGACGTGTTGGTGTGGCTTCTGGGAGCCGCCTGCGCCTGGATCCTGGCCGGCCTGCTGGAGGAGCCGGGGAACGGAGCCGACTGGCTGTTCACCGGCGACGGCCAGGAGTACCTGTGGATGGGCGTGCCGATCGCGCTCGGTGCGCTGGTGCACAACATCGGCGATGCTCTGACGGTCTCGGGCTGCCCGGTCCTGTGGCCGATCCCGATAGCGGGCAAGAGGTGGTATCCGCTGGGCACCCCCCGGTTCATGCGTTTCCGCGCCGGGGCCTGGGTCGAGAACGCCGTACTCATGCCGGTGTTCATGGTGCTCGGCGGAGCGGGCAGTCTGGTGGCCCTCGGCTTCATAGGCACCTGAAACGACCCGCCGCGGGGCGGCGCCGGACCAGCCGGTCCGGGCCGCGAGCGCCCCGGTCGACCTCGGACCGGCGCCGGGGCCCATGCCTTCTGGGCCGCGACCGGCCCGCTGTGGCCCCGCGCCCGGCGAGGCCGGCTGTGCCGCGGGCTTCCCGATCCGTCACGGGCCCGCCCCCGGGCGAGACCGGCTGTGCCGCGTGCGCCCCGATCCACCACGGTCCCGAGTGTGACGAGGCCATGCGCGCCGGGAGCGCCCCGGCCCGTCCCGGGTTCGCGCCAGACAGCGGCTCCCGTGGCGAGAGTGCCCCCACCCGTACCCGGGCCCGTGCCGGGCCACGTCACCCGTGCCACGAGCGCCAGAGCGCCGCGTAGGGGCCGTCGGCCGCCACCAGGTCGTCGTGACTGCCCAGTTCGCTGACGCGGCCGTCCTCGACCACCGCGATGACGTCGGCATCGTGGGCGGTGTGCAGACGGTGGGCGATCGCCACCACCGTGCGACCCGCGAGGACCTGCCCCAAGGAACGTTCCAGGTGTCGTGCGGCACGAGGGTCCAGCAGGGAGGTCGCCTCGTCGAGCACCAGGGTGTGCGGGTCGGCCAGTACCAGGCGGGCCAGCGCGATCTGCTGGGCCTGCGCCGGAGTGATCGTCATGCCCCCGGACCCCACCTCACTGTCGAGCCCGTCCGCCAACGCGGTGGCCCAGGCGTCCGCCCCCACGGCGGCCAGCGCGGACCACAACTGGTGATCACCGGCCTTTGGGGAGGCCAACAGCAGATTGTCGCGCAGAGTGCCGACGAAGACATGGTGCTCCTGGTTGACGAGCGCCACATGGCGACGCACGTCCTCCGCGCGCATGTCGCTCAGCCGCTCGCCGCCCAGAGTGACCTCTCCACGACGGGGCCCGTAGATGCCCGCGAGCAGCCTTCCGAGCGTGGACTTGCCCGCTCCGGAAGGCCCGACGAGCGCCACACGGCTGCCGGGGGTCACCTCGAGCGTGATGCCGTGCAGCACGTCCACGTCGGCCAGATAGCCGAACCGCACCTGACGCGCGCAGACGTCCTTCCCCCGGGGCGTGAGACCGCCCACGCCGCTGTCCGGCTCGATCTCCCGGACTCCGACGAGCCGTGCCAGCGAGACCTGGGCGACCTGGAGCTCGTCGTACCAGCGCAGAATCATGTTCACCGGCTCGACCAGCATCTGTGCCAGCAGCGCGCCGGTCGTCAGCTCGCCCACACTGATCCAGCCCTCCATCACGAAGGCCCCGCCGAGCAGCAGCACGCCGCCGAGGATCAGCATGTTGCTGAGGTTGACGACGGGGAAGAGGACGGTGCGCAGCCACATGGTCCGGCGTTCCCAGGCCGTCCACTGACCGACCCGCCGCTCGGAGAGGGCCACCCGCCGCGCCCCCAGCCTGTGCGCCTCCACGGTGCGTCCCGCGTCCACGGTTTCGGCCAGCGCCGCCGCGACGGCCGCGTAACCTGCGGCTTCGGCCCGGTAGGCGTGTGGCGCCCTGCGGAAGTACCACCGGCAGCCGACCACGAGCACGGGCAGCGCGATGAGTACGGCCAGAGCCAAGGGCGGCGCCGTCAGACACAGGGCGCCGACCAGCAGGACCGTCCATACCAGCCCCACGGCCAGTTGGGGCACTGCCTTGCGCATGGCGTCGGCCAGCCGGTCGATGTCGGTGGTGATCCGGGACAGGAGGTCGCCCGTCCCGGCCCGCTCCAGGACGCTGGGTGGCAGCGCCACCGAGCGTACGAGGAAGTCCTCTCGCAGGTCCGCCAGCATCTCCTCGCCCAGCATCGCGCCTCGCAGCCGTACCTGCTGGGTGAAGACGGTCTGTACCACGAGCGCGAGGGCGAACAGGAGGGTGACGCGCACCAGGTGCAGTTCGCGCTCATCAGCGGCCACGTCATCGACCACTCCGCCGAGCAGCTGCGGCCCGGCCATCGAGGCGATGACGGCGATGCTGTTCACCGTGACGAGCAGGACGAAGGCGCGGCGGTGACGCCGCAGCAGTGCGCGCACATAGGACCGCACTGTCGAGGGAGACCCGACAGGCAGGATGGTGACGTCCTCGGGTGCCGACGGGTCGTACGCGGGGGCGGGCACACCGAACCGTCGACTGTGCGGCGGTGCGGAGGCCGGCTCGGCTGCCCCCTCCGTCGCGGTGCTGCGGACGCTCACGCGGACTCGACCTCCTCGGTGTGGGCGCGCGCCCCTGACGCGCTACTCCTCGCTGACGCGCTGTTCCCCGCTGAGGCGGCGTTGCCTGCCGGCGCGGGGGTTCTCGCCGGCGCGGTGGTTGCCGCCGGCGCGGCCTTCCTGGCTGTTGCGGTGGTTGTGGCTGGTGTGTCGTCCTCGGTCGTTCCGCTGCTACGCGGCGAAGCGCCGTCTGCCGCCGGAGTGGGCGCCCCGAGGGGTTCGATTCCCTCCCCGCCGGGAGCATCAGGTTCGCGACTGACGACGGCCCGGTACGCGGCGTGGGTGCGCAGGAGGCCGCGGTGCGTTCCGCTCGCGACGGCTTTGTCGTCGTGCAGGAAGACGACGCGGTCGGCGCGGTCGAGCAGCAGCGGGCTGGAGGAGAGGACCACGGTCGTCCGGCCGGACCTGAGCCGCCCCAGCTCCCGGGCGATCCGCGCCTCGGTGTGCGAGTCGACAGCCGACGTGGGTTCGTCGAGAACCAGCACGCGAGGGTCGCTCAGCAGCGAGCGGGCGAGGGCGAGCCGCTGCCGCTGCCCGCCCGACAGGGAACGCCCTCGCTCGGTGATCCGGGCCCGCATCGCGTCGCCCTCCGCGTCGGGGCTGCCCTGGACCAGGGCATCCAGCACGTCGCCGCACTGGGCGGCTGCCAGGGCACTGGCGGGAGTCACCGCACCCGAGGAAGGTACGTCGAAGAGGTCGGTGAGACTCCCCGAGAGCAGGACCGGGTCCTTGTCCTGGACGAGTACGGCGGTGCGCGCCTGCTCCAGGGGCATGCGGTCCAGCGGAGCAGCGTCGAGCAGGACGGAGTCGAGAGGGACTGAGCCGGGCGGGATGGGGTCGGACGGGACGGAGCCGGGTGGAACGGACGTGCCGGCGGGCTGCTGTTTTCCCTCACTCCGGTCGCTGCCGCCGCCGGCCGCGGACGCCGGGTGTCCGCCCAGCCGCTCCGCGAGGTGTCCGGCCGCGTCCGGGTCGCCGCAGACCACCGCGGTGAGCATCCCGAGCGGTGCGTGCAGCCCGGTGACCGGGTCGTACAGCCCCTCCGAGCCGTCCGTACCGACCGTGCGGTCCGTTCCGCCCGTGCCGTCGACCCGGAGAGCGGAGCTCGCGTACGCGTCGCTCCGGTGGCGGCGGCGCTTGTCCCGGTGGCTCTCGGAGCTGTCCTCCTGGTGCTCGTGGCCCTCATTGCCCTCGTGGTCCGAGCGCCGCAGTGCCAGGACGCGTGCCGCGCGGGCGGCCGAGGGGCGCGAGAAGGAGTACGACATCGCGAACTCGCCGAACAGCTGGAGCGGCATGAGCAGGAAGCTGATGGCTCCATACACCATGACCAGCTCGCCTACGGCGATACGACCGTCCACCGCCAGCCCGGTGCCATACCACACCACCGCGATCAGCAGCAGCCCCGGAAGGGCGACTTGGAGTGCTTCGATGAACGACCACATGCGTGCCGTCCGCACGGCGGCCCGCCGCACCTCCTGGGAGGCTCGGCGGTAGCGGGCGAGGAAGAGTTCCTCACCGCCGATGCCGCGCAGGACGCGCAGGCCGGCGACGGTGTCGGCGGCGAGTTCGGTGGCGCGTCCGGCCTTCTCGCGCTGCGCGTCGGCCCGCCGGGTCGCCCGGGGGAGGAGCGGCAGCACGGTCAGTGCCAGGGCGACCATGCCGGCGCAGGCGAGGAGCCCCAGTTGTGGCTGGTAGGCCACCAGGGCTGCGCAGACCCCCAGCGTGGTCAGCAGGGCGGCGCTGAAGCGGGAGACCGCCTCGACGCACCAGCCGATGCGCTCGATGTCCCCGGTCGAGACCGCGACCACTTCGCCGGCCGCGACGCGGCGGGTGAGCGTGGCGCCGAGAGCGGCGGTACGGCGGGCGAGCAGCTGCTGGATGCGGGCGGCGGCGGTGATCCAGTTGGTGACGGCGACCCGGTGCAGCATCGTGTCGCCGACTGTCACGGCCAGCGTGAGGGCCAGCATCGCCGCGCCGGCCCGGGTGAGCCCGGAGCCTGAGCGGTCCACGACGGCGTTCACGGCCAGGCCGGCGACGGCGGGGAAGGACGCGATCGAGGCGAGGTGCAGCACGCCCCAGCCCAACGCCTTGAGCTGGCCGCCGAGCTGGCGGCGGCCCAGCCACAGGAGCAGTCGGAAGCCCGACCTGACGTCCGGGTCGCCGGGGTCGGAGTAGGGGAGGTCGCGAATCTGCATGACGTTCCAAACGGTTGCGCAAGCGCGCTCGGCCGAGTGTGGGAGACGAGGCGCGCTGCGACGTGTCGGGGTCCGGGGAAGCCGGATCAGGAAGGGCCGTGGTCGGCCCGCGTTCAGACGTGCGGAGCGAATGCGGCGAGCGGGCATGCGGGAGGCACCCGTGCGGGCCGGGCGACGGGAGCCCGGTGGGTGTTCGCTGATCTCATCCGGTCACTCGCGCGATGGCAATGGGTTTTCCCGGGCGGCGGCACGGTTCAGGCCAATGCGAGGATGGAGGACATGCGCATACGTGGGGCAGGACGGACAAGCGGCGGGGCAGCGGCGCGCGGGGCCACCACGGGCCGCGCCCGGGACGTGTCGGCTGCCAGGGCGAGGGCGCGAGCCAAGGCCAGGGCCGCTGCGGTGGCGGCAGCGGGTGGCACGGTGCTGGCGGTGCTTCTCGCGGGCTGCGGTTCCGACGACGGCGGGCAGCAGGGTTCGGGGAGCACGAAGGCCGAGAAGGACTCCGGGGCGTCGCCGAAGGCCGAGCTGGCGAAGAACCCCACGGAAATCCCTCGTGTGGGTGACCGTCTCCAGGCGAAGATCCCTGACAACAGCACCCAGGTCGTGGCTGTCGAGGGCAGGGGCAAGGACTCGGCGGACGCGAGGGTCCGTCTCTACACCCGGCACGGCAAGGCGTGGCACGAGGAGCACAGCTGGCAGGCGCACAACGGCAAGAAGGGCTGGACGAGCGACCACCATCAGGGGGACAAGCGCAGCCCGGTCGGTGTCTTCTCGCTCTCGGACGCGGGCGGGGTGCTGCCTGAACCCGACGCCAGGCTGCCGTATGCCCACACGTCGGCGTTCACTCCGCCTTCGTACTGGCCGAAGAAGACCCGTCACGACTTCGACCACGTGATCGCCATCGACTACAACCGCGTCAAGGGCACCTCCCCCCTGGACCCGACCCGGCCGCAGGGCCAGGCCAAGGGGGGCAGCATCTGGTTGCACATGGACCACGGCAGCGGCACATCGGGGTGCGTGAGCCTGTCGAAGGCCGGCATGGAGACGCTGTTGCGGACGTTGGATCCGAAGAAGCACCCCATGGTCGTGATGGGGGACAAGGCCTCGCTCAACAGCTGAGCGGGGGGCGAGCCGGGTCTGGGGGAGCGAGCGGGGTGCCGGGCGCACGAACCGGGCCCGGGCGCCCCTCACTTCGCAGTGGCGAGGCCCGCCACTCCTTGAGAGGTGAGCTTGGTCCCCGTCACGCCTCGCCTCACTCTTCGGGCTTCTCGGAGTCGACGCCCGGCCGTTCCTTCTTCCACAGGCCGCGGGTGAAGTCCGGGATCTCCTGCGGCAGGCCGTTGGCCTTGATGGAGGCGTGACTGAGCGGTACGGGTGCCGTCCAGGTGGCCGCGTCGTAGACGTCGAAGTCGGGTACCAGTCCCAGCCTCATGCACTGCGTCAGGCGGAACAGCATGATGTAGTCCATGCCGCCGTGCCCGCCGGGGGGATTGGCGTGTTCCTTCCACAGCCAGTGGTCGTGTTCCTTGTATCCGTCGAAGTCGCCCCACTCGTCACCGGACATGTCCGGCTCGAGGTAGATGCGGGGCGGGTAGTCCTCGAAGACGCCCTTGGTGCCGCCGAGGATGTTGAGCCGGGAGTAGGGGTGGGGGTTGGAGACGTCCTGTTCCAGACGGATGACCCGGCCCTTGGCCGTCTGGATGAGGCTGATCGCCATGTCGCTCTTGACGTAGGTCTCCTTCCAGCTCTCGTCGCCCTTGGGCGCGTGTTCCTTGCGGTAGGCGGCCAGGCCGAGGGAGGGGGATCCGAAGGTGCTGATCCGGACCGCGCGGTCGCCGCGGTTGACGTCCATGTAGTTGGCGACGGGTCCGAAGCCGTGGTTCGGGTAGAGGTCGCCCTTGAGCCGGGTGTGCCACTTGCGGCGCCAGGGGCCCTCGTAATAGTTGGGGTCGAACATCAGGCCGCGCAGGTCGTGGAGGTAGGCGCCCGCGCCGTGCAGCAGATCACCGAAGAGACCTTCGTGGGCCATGCGCAGGACCCGCATCTCGTTCTGCCCGTAGGCGCAGTTCTCCAGCTGCATGCAGTGCTTGCGGGTCTTTTCCGAGAGGTCGACCAGCTCCCACAGCTGCTTGAGCTCCAGTGCGATCGGACACTCGACGCCGACGTGCTTGCCGCCCTTCATAGCGGCCTTCGCCATCTCGAAGTGCCAGTCCCAGGGGGTGGCGACGTAGACGAAGTCGAGGTCCCCGCGTCTGCACAGCTTCTCGAAGTCGTGGTCGCCCTTGGCGTAGAGGGCGGGTGCCGGCTGCCCGGCGTCGGTGACCTTCTTGGCGGCGCGTTCGGTCTTCTCCCGCACCGGGTCGCACAGCGCGACCACGCGCACGCCCTCCAAGGCCAGGAACAGGTCGATCATGCTGCCGCCGCGCTGCCCCAGGCCGATGATGCCGACCCGGACGGTGCGGCGCTCGTCGAACGGTACGCCGATCATGGTGCGGCCCCGCCGGGGCGGTGTCGCGGACTCGCCCTGTGTGGCCGCGGCGGCCGCAGCGGTGCCGGGCGCCGCGGCCGCGGCCGCCGGGGTGCCCGCTGCCCCGATGCCCAGCCCTGCTCCGGCGGCTGAGGCGGTCCGCAGTACGGAGCGGCGGCTGAATCCTTGGTCGTCACTCATCGGGTCTCCCGCAGTCTTCGCATGTCGTCCAGGTGGGTGAACTCGGCTATGGACCCTGCTGGTTGAGACCAGTGGTGCGCAAGAGCGCGGACTTGGACTCTCGTCGTTCGTGGATGGACTTCCGCGCGCGGGGACGGGATTCCGACTCTCGTAATTTCTTGCTGCAAGTAGACGGCAAAACTTGCGTGGCCTCTTGACGTGCTCACGTCCTGGCGGCAGGCTCCCGGTCAACCTCGTGGACACACGGGCTCGCTCGAACCCGCGTGTCCACGTCCCCCCACGGCGGCCCAGGCGCCTGGCTGCCTTCCGGGCACCTGCGTGCCCGCACACAGAAGGAGCCGCATCATGAGAAAGCGTCTGCTCAGCGCGAGCACGGCAGGAGTACTGGCGGCCGGCGGTCTACTCGCGACGGCGCCCTGGCACGCGCAGGCGGACCCCTCCGCAACCGCGGCGCAGGCCTCCCCTCCCGGCGAGAAGACCGTCACCGCCACGCTGTTCGAGCGTCCCTTCGCGTCCGTCGCCCAGGAGTGCACGGACACGCTCGGCCCCGCCGGCTACGGCTATGTCGAGGTCTCGCCCGCCAGCGAGCACATTCAGGGGGACGCCTGGTGGACGTCGTACCAGCCGGTCAGCTACAAGATCGCGGGCAGGCTCGGCAGCCGCGCCGACTTCGCGAACATGGTGCAGGCGTGTGAGTCGGCAGGTGTCAAGGTGATCGCGGACGCCGTCGTCAACCACATGACCTCGGGATCGGGCACGGGCACCGGTGGCACCCCGTACTCCAAGTACGGCTACGAGGGCACCTACGAGGACGCCGACTTCCACGCCTGCCGTCGCGACATCGCGGACTACACCAGCCGTGACGACGTGCAGAACTGCGAACTGGTGGGCCTGGCCGACCTCGACACCGGCAGCGACAAGGTGCGCGGCGCCATCGCCGGCTACCTCGACGACCTGCGGTCCCTGGGGGTGGCCGGGTTCCGGATCGACGCGGCCAAGCACATGGCGGCGGCCGACGTGGCCGCCATCAAGGCGAAGATGACCGAGGACCCCGGCTTCTGGGTCAGCGAGGTGATACACGGCGACGGCGAGGCGGTGCAGCCGGAGGAGTACACGGAAGTGGGGGACGTCGACGAGTTCCGCTACGGCCGTGCGCTCAAGGGGGCGTTCCAGGGCGGAGACCTCGGCGCGCTCCACAACCTGGGCGACGGCATGCTGGATGGCGGTTTTGCACGCACGTTCGTCGACAACTGGGACACCGAACGCAACGGCTCGACGCTGACCTACAAGGACGGCGCGGCTTACACGCTCGCCAACGTCTTCCTGCTCGCCCACCCCTACGGTTCGCCGAACGTCTACTCGGGCTACGAGTTCAGCGACGCCGACGCCGGGCCGCCCAGCGGCGGAACCGGCTGGACCGGCAACCACGCCAAGTCGGAAATCACCGGGATGGTCGGCTTCCGCAACGCGGTCGGCACGGCGGAGCTCACCGACTGGTGGTCCGAGGGGCAGGCGCTCGCCTTCAGCCGCGGCGACAGGGGCTTCGTCGCGCTCAACAACGGCGACAGCGAGATCGACAGGACCTTCACGACCTCGCTGCCTGCCGGCACCTACTGCAACGTGGCCTCCGAGCAGGGCGGCTGCGGACAGAAGGTGGAGGTCGGCTCCGACGGCACCGCGCAGGTGACACTGCCGGCCCGCAGCGCACTCGCCCTGCACGTCGACGCGACAGAGTGACGCACGGGGCGGGCCGCACAGTGGCCCGCCCCCTCCCCGCCTCGGTCGCCGTCACCGAGGGCGGGTGGCGCGCTCCAGTTCCTGGATCACCGAGTGGTACCCGCGGTCGCCCGTGGCGTGGTCCATTCCGATCTCGCAGGTCCGGTTCGCCGACAGGTACGCGTCGTACGAGCGACGGCCCACCTCCGCGGCCTCGCGGGCCGTAGCGGAGGCCGTCAGCTCCTCGTGCAGCAGCCCCCGGTCGCCGGCGAAGGCGCAGCACCCGGCGTCCAGTGGCACCACGACCTCGTGGGCGCACGCCTGCGCCACCTGGCGCAGTTCCGCCTCGTCACCCAGGTGCCGCATGGAGCAGGTGGGGTGGAGGACGGCCGAGGCGACGCGGCTCTCGACGGTGAGCCGGGGAAGCAGCTCCTGGGCGGCCCAGACCAGGGAATCGACGATCGTCAGCCGTTCGTGGAGTTTGCGGTTGGCCGGGGTGAGGTAAGGCACGACCTCCTCGGCGATCCCCAAGGTGCAGGAGGAGGCGTCCACGACGAGCGGGAGTTCACCGCCGTCCGTCCACCGCCAGGCGGCTTCCACCATGCGGTTGGCCATCAGCGTGTTGCCGGCCTCGTAGCCCTTGGAGTGCCAGATGGTGGCACAGCAGGTACCCGTCACGTCCTCCGGTATCCAGACCGGACGTCCCGCGCGCGCTGAGACGGTCACCATGGCCTCGGGGAGCGACGCTCCCTGGTAGCCGTCCGGGTCACCGAAGATGCGGTTCACACAGGCCGGGTAATACACCGCGGAGGCGAGTTGCCTGCTGGTCGCCGGAAGGCGGCCGGCGGCCGGAGCCGGGATCTCCGGCAGCCACTCGGGGACCAGATCCGGGCGCACCGCCTTGCGCGCCGCGCCGGTCACCGCCTTGAGCATCCGGTCGCCCAGCGTGCCGTCGCGTCCGGGCAGCCGCCTGCGCAGCTGGTCGGCGGCCGCGACGGCCAGCCGGGCCGAGCGTTCCACACGGGCGAAGTGCTGCGCCGTGCGTGCGGCGGTGCGCTCCTCGCGAGGGGAGTGCCGCGCGTGTCGGAAGGACTTCATCATCGCGCCCGTGTCGATGCCGACCGGGCAGTCGAGTGCGCAGGTGGAGTCGCCCGCGCAGGTGTCCACGGCGTCGTATCCGTAGCTGGCGAGCAGGTTCTCACCCACCAGGGAGCCGGGACGCTGCCGCAGCATCTCGCGGCGGAGCACGATGCGCTGACGTGGTGTGGTGGTCAGGTCCTCGCTCGGGCAGGTCGGTTCACAAAAGCCGCACTCGATGCACGGGTCGGCGATGGCTTCCACGCTGGGGATGGATTTCAGGCCGCGCAGGTGCGCTCTCGGGTCGCGGTCCAGCAGGACGCCGGGCGCCAGCACCCCGGCCGGGTCCAGGAGCCGCTTCGTGCGCCACATCAGCTCGGTGGCCTCGGGTCCCCATTCCAGCTCCAGGAACGGGGCGATGTTGCGGCCGGTGGCGTGCTCGGCCTTGAGGGAGCCGTCGAAGCGCTCGACGGTCATCCGGCAGAAGTCGTCCATGAACGCGGCATAGCGGGCCACGTCCTCGGAATTCGCCGCGTCGAAGGCCAGCAGGAAGTGCAGGTTGCCGTGCGCCGCGTGCCCGGCCACCGCGGCGTCGAAGCCGTGGCCTTCCTGGAGTTCCAGCAGCGCCTCGCATGCCTCCGCCAGCCGGGAGGGCGGTACCGCGAAGTCCTCGGTGATCAACGTGGTGCCCGAGGGGCGCGAGCCTCCTACGGCTGTGACGAACGCCTTGCGCGCCTTCCAGTACGAGGCGATCGTCCCCGGATCGCGTGTCAGCTCGTTGGTGACCGAGGGGACAGGGGCCACCAGGTCCAGGTCGGCCAGCACCGCGCGTGCCGCTTGCTCGCGCTCCTCGCGTACGGCGTCGCCGGGGGAGCGGAACTCGACCAGCAGGGCCGTGGTCTCCTTGGGCAGGTCCGCCCAGTCCTGCGGCACTCCCGAGACGCTCACCGAGGCCCGCAGGGTGTTGCCGTCCATCAGCTCCACCGACATGGCCCCGGCCTCGTTGAAACGGGGCACCGCGGCAGCCGCGGCCGACAGTGAGGGGAAGAAGAACAGCCCCGTCGAGGTGCGCCGGTGCAGCGGCAGGGTGTCGAAGACGAACTCGGCGAGGAAGCCGAGTGTGCCCTGGGAGCCGACCATCAGCCCGCGCAGGATCTCGACCGGCGTGGTGCCGTCCAAAAAGGCGTCGAGACGGTAGCCGTTGGTGTTCTTCAACTCGTACTTGGCACGGATGCGGTCGACGAGTCGCGTGTCGGCCTCGATCTCCGCCTTGAGCGCCATCAGGCCCTCGCACAGCTCGGGCTCGTCCCGCGCCAGCTTCTCGTCCGCCGCCGGATCGGCCGTATCCACGACCGTGCCGCTCGCCAGGACGAAGGTGAGCGAGGCGACGGTGCGGTAGGAGTTGCGGGTGGTGCCCGCCGTCATCCCGGAGGCGTTGTTGGCGACCACTCCGCCGACGGTGCAGGCGATGGCGCTGGCCGGGTCGGGGCCCAGCAGCCTTCCGTGCGGCGCCAGCGCGGCGTTCGTCCGGAAGACGGTGGTGCCGGGCCTGATCCGTGCCTGCCTGCCCTCCTCCAGCACCTCGACGCCCGCCCAGTGGCGGCGCACGTCGATGAGGATGTCCTCGCCCTGGGCCTGGCCGTTCAGCGACGTGCCGGCGGCGCGGAAGACGACGTCGCGGCCGTGCTCGTGTGCGTAGGAGAGCACCGCGGCGACGTCCGTCACGTCCTCGGCGAGCACCACCACCTGAGGGATGAAGCGGTACGGGCTCGCGTCGGAGGCGTAGCGCACCAGGTCGGAGATCTTCGTGAGCACCTTCTCCGTTCCCAGCAGCTTCTCCAGGTCGCTCCGGAGCGGCTGCGGGGTACCGTGCGCCCGCTCCTGCGGCACCCGGTCGGCGGCGGGGGCGTGATCGGCTTCGGTGCGCGGGCGCAGTGCTCCAGGCTTCGGGTCGAGCAGCGGCATGGCATCTCCTGGGCACGCGAGGGGACGAGGTGGCTCGGGTGAGGGCAGGGCTGGAATGTGCGTCTCATGCTAGAGCGACCCTCCGACACCGGCCGTGGGGGTCGTACCGGCCGGACAACGCTCGTGCTGCCCGGCTACGCCGAACTGTGGCCCCGCCCGTCCAGCAACGCCAGCAGGCTGCTGAGCTCGTCGCGCTGCGCGGAGGTCAGCGGGGCCAGCAGCTCTTGCGCCGCCGCCCGGCGGGCCTGCCTGAGCTCCTCCAGCGCGTGGGAGCCGCCCTGTGTCAGCTCGATCCGGGTCACCCGGCGGTTCGCGGCGTCGGGGGAGCGGCGCACCAGGCCGCGCTCCTCCAGGGCGTCGATGAGGCTCGTCACCTGCCGTGGCACGACGCCCAGCCGCTCGGCGAGGTCCGCCATCCGTGGTGGCTGCGGACTGTGCGAGACGGTCCGCAGCATCCGGGCCTGCGCAGGTGTGACTCCCACCGGGGCGAAGTTCTGCCGGTGGGCGTGGTTGATCCGCTTGGTCAGGCGCAGGAGCTGGTCAGCCAGGTCGGAGGCGTGTTCGTCGGCGGAGTGCTGGGGCATGACCGCAAGCTATCAGGATGATGTTCATTGTGAGTATAGGTAACCATGAACTATGCTCCGGAATTCCGACGGCGAACGGCACACGGGGTGTGACGGGTGGACGGCACACGGATGGGCCGCACTCGTCGCACTCCGGCCCCGCACCACCGACCCAGAGGAGACCCTTGCGCCATGCAGAGCCCGGCTGGACGCCGGAACCGAAGGACCCTTCGACGCCCGAGCAGCCCGCCCAGGTGCGCCGCATCCTGCGCCTGTTCCGCCCCTACCGCGGCCGACTGACCCTGGTCGGTCTCCTGGTGGCCGCCTCCTCGCTGGTCTCCGTGGCGTCGCCGTTCCTGCTGCGCGAGATCCTGGACGTCGCCATTCCCGAGCAGCGCACCGGTCTGCTCTCGCTGCTGGCCCTCGGCATGATCCTCACCGCCGTCATGACCAGTGTCTTCGGCGTGCTGCAGACGCTGATCAGCACCACCGTGGGTCAGCGCGTCATGCACGATCTGCGCACGGGTGTCTACGCCAAGCTCCAGCGGATGCCGCTCGCCTTCTTCACGCGCACACGGACGGGTGAGGTCCAGTCCCGCATCGCCAACGACATCGGTGGTATGCAGGCGACGGTCACCTCGACCGCCACCTCGCTCGTCTCCAACCTGACCAGCGTGGTCGCCACCATCGTCGCCATGCTCGCCCTCGACTGGCGGCTCACCCTCGCCTCCCTCGCGCTGCTGCCCTTCTTCGTGTGGGTGAGCCGGCGCGTGGGGCGGGAACGCAAGCGCATCGCCACCGACAGGCAGAAACAGATGGCCGTGCTCTCCGCGCTGGTCACCGAGTCACTGTCGGTCAGCGGCATCCTGCTCGGACGCACCATGGGCAGGTCCGACTCGCTCACCCGCGGCTTCGCGGACGAGTCCGAGCGCCTCGTCGGCCTGGAGGTGCGCTCCAACATGGCGGGGCGCTGGCGGATGGCCACCATCGGCATCGTCATGGCCGCCATCCCCGCCCTGCTCTACTGGACGGCCGGCATGCTCACCCAATTCGGCGGCCCGGCGTTCTCCATCGGCACCCTCGTCGCTTTCGTCACCCTCCAGCAGGGGCTGCTGCGGCCGACCGTCTCGCTGCTGACCACGGGCGTGGAGATGCAGACCTCGCTGGCCCTCTTCCAGCGCATCTTCGAATACCTCGATCTGCCCGTCACCATCACCGAGCCCGAGCACCCTGTCGTCCTCCCCTCGGTGCGAGGCGAAGTGCGCTTCGAGAGTGTCGACTTCTCCTACGATGAGGACGCTTCCCGTGACACCGGCATGCCCGCGGGCACCGGCACTGCCGGCAGCGCCGTCGACGCGCAGGCGCGTACTTTGAACGGCGTCGATCTGAGCGTCCCTCCGGGCAGCAGCCTCGCCATCGTGGGAGCCACCGGGTCGGGCAAGAGCACCCTGAGCTACCTGGTGCCGCGGCTCTACGACGTGAGCGCGGGCCGCGTCACTCTCGACGGCGTGGACGTCCGCGACCTCGGTTTCGCCACGCTCTCCGAGGCGGTGGGTGTCGTGTCCCAGGAGACGTACCTCTTCCACGCCACCGTCGCGGAGAACCTGCGCTTCGCCAAACCGGCGGCCTCCGACGAGGAACTGCGCGCCGCTGCCAGGGCCGCTCAGATCCACGACCAGATCGCCGCCCTGCCGGACGGCTACGACACCCTCGTCGGAGAGCGCGGCTACCGCTTCTCCGGCGGCGAGAAACAGCGCCTCGCGCTCGCGCGCACCATTCTCAGGGACCCGCCTGTGCTGATCCTCGACGAGGCCACCAGTGCGCTCGACACCCGTACCGAACGCGCCGTGCAGGAGGCCATCGACGCGCTGTCGGCGGGGCGTACCACCCTCACCATCGCGCACCGCCTCTCCACCATCCGCGGCGCCGACCAGATCGTCGTCCTGGACGGCGGCCGCATCGCGGAGCGGGGCTCCCACGAGGAGCTTCTCGCGGCGAACGGCAAGTACGCGGCCCTGGTGCGCCGTGACGGGGAGACGACCGGCACGGACGGGGCGCCGGACGACCGCGAGCCGGCCGACGTGGTAGCCGGCTGACAGCGTCCAGGACGGTCGGCCGGCGGCCCACCGGCAGGAGTGGGCCGCTGGTCCGCGGGGCTCTTCACCGGTAGAGCAGGTACCGCCGCCTGGTCCGCTCGAAGTCGCGGACTTCACGGCGCCAGGATCCGGTGACCTCGTCCAGGGACGCGCCCGCGTCGAGCATCTTCCGCAGCCGCGGAGAGCCCGACAGTTTGTCGATCCAGTACGGCCGCTTCGTGTCGGGATCCTTGCGCCAGGCGAAGTCGTCGTACCGCATGGCCTCCCGCAGCATGGCGACAGCGGTCGGCACCGCCTCGTACCGTTCCGGGTCGGTCACCAGGAGCTGGACACCCGCGCAGGTCTTGCCCTCGTGCTTGCTGAAGGTGGGCACGAAATAGCCCTCACGAAAACGCACACCCGGCAGGCGCAGGGCGTTGAGGCGGTCGCTGTAGTGGTAGTCCAGATAGGGCGCTCCGACGAACTGGAACGGCTGGGTGGTGCCCCGCCCCTCGGACAGGTTCGTTCCCTCGAAGTAGCCGGTGCCCGCGTAGGCGGTGGCGGTGTCGGGCGTCGGCATGTTCGGGGACGGCGGCACCCAGGGCAGCCCCGTGTGCTGTGCTGTCGTACGGGGAGACCAGCCGCGCACCTGTACGACCTCCAGCTCGACTGCGCCGCCGTCGCCATCGACGGGCAGCAGCTCGCCGTTGAAGTAGCGAGCCAGCTCGCCCACGGTCATGCCGTGCTGCTGGATGATCGGCTTGAGGCCGACACCGGAGGCGTACTCCGGTGTCAGCAGCGGGCCGTCGGCTCTGCGCCCGATCGGGTTCGGCCGGTCCAGGACGACGAAGGCCGCTCCGATGTCCCGGGCGGCGACCATCGCGTGGTACATCGTCCAGATGTAGGTGTAGAAGCGCACCCCCACGTCCTGGATGTCGAAGACGACCGTGTCGACTCCGGCCTTGCGGAAGAGAGCGGCCATCTTCGCCGCGTCCGCGCCGTACGCGTCGTAGACCGTCAGACCGGTGCGGGGGTCTTCGAACTCGGGTTCGGAATCGCCCGCCTGCGCGCTGCCCCGGAAGCCGTGTTCGGGGCCGAAGACACCGACGATGTGCAACTCGTCCCTTTCGGCCATCGAGTCGACCACGTGCCGGGCGTCCCTCAGCACTCCCGTCGGATTGCTGACGACACCGACCTTCCGGCCCCGCAGTACGCGCCACCCTTCGGCCGCCGCCACGTCGGCGCCCGGCGTCACCCGCCGCCCGCCGTGTCCGCCCCCCGACCGGTCCGGCGGTGCCGCGATAGCCGTGTGCCCCAGCAACGGGGTGGCGAAGGCGGCGGCCGTGCCGCCGGCCATCAGGAAACGACGAGAGGGAGTACGGGTCATCAGGAACCGTCCTTCCAGCGAGAAGGGTGCAGCGAAGCGGTGAGCGGGCCAAGAAGCGGTGGGGCAAGCTAATACGAACGCGCGCACGCCCACCAGGGGGCGCGCAGCGGACAACCCGTGTGCGTCCAGCCGCCCGCCGCGCCAGGATGGTGCACATGCCGACGAACATCACCCTGGTGCGGGGCGACATCACCGAGCAGGACGCCGACGCCGTCGTCAACGCCGCCAACTCCTCGCTGCTGGGCGGGGGAGGCGTGGACGGTGCGATCCACCGCAAGGGTGGCCCCGCCATTCTCGCCGAGTGCCGCACACTGCGCGCGGGACACTACGGGCGCGGCCTTCCCACCGGCCAGGCCGTCGCCACGACGGCGGGACGGCTCGCGGCCCGCTGGGTCATCCACACGGTCGGCCCGGTGTACCGGGATTCCGGCGGCGATTCCGCGCTGCTCTCCTCCTGCTTTGTGGAGTGTCTGCGCGTCGCGGACGAACTCGGTGCGCGAACGGTCGCGTTTCCCGCCATCTCCACCGGGGCTTATGGCTGGCCGGTGGCGGACGCCGCGCGGATCGCGGTGGCGGCGGTGCGCGGGACGGACACGGCGGTCGAGGAGGTCAGGTTCGTGCTCTTCGACGAGGGGGCGTACGCGGCATTCGCCGCCCAGATCGGCTGACGCGGGCGATACCGGTCCTCCGCCGTCTTCCCGGCAGTAGCGCTGTCGGGGCTCCCTGCGGCGAGCGAGGGACGTCTCGGGTAGCGCGCCGCCCGAAGGACGTACGGGGGCGCCGCGCGGCTTCCCTCGGTAGCAGGCGTGGGCCGCGGAGGGAAGCGGTGCGACATATGTCGATCTTGCAGTGGGTTCGCACGGTTTCCTGTCAGAGCGCTTGATTGTCCGTCAAGGCGGCCGGCTCCACGCTGGGAGTGCGGCGCTGAAGTGCGTCCCCTCCCCGTCTCGACGGCCGGGTCCGGTGTGTGGGGCTCGCTTCGGCGCACGCACCGACCCGACCGGCTCCGCATCCGGTGCGGCGTCGGTCGGCCCTGTCATCCCGTCACCGCTGTGGCGTGGTGCCGCGGCGGTCACGACGGCGCCGGAGACGGGGCAACGTCCTCCGGGTCCCGGACGGTTCACGAGGAGTGCCATGCGTACACGAATGACGGATCCTCTGCTCCAGCCCTACACGCTCAAGAACCTCACCCTGCGCAACAGGGTGGTCAGCACCTCGCACGAACCGGCGTTCGGGCAGGAGGGACTGCCACGGGACCGTTACCGCAGGTACCACGTGGAAAAGGCCCGGGGCGGGGTCGGTCTGACGATGATCGGCGGCTCGGCCGTCGTATCACCCGACAGCCCGCCCTCCTTCGGCAATCTGCTGCTCTACCGCGACGAAGTGGTCCCCTGGCTGCGCCGGCTGGCCGACGACGTCCACGCCGAAGGCGCCGCTGTGATGTGCCAGGTCACTCACCTGGGGCGGCGTACCAGCAATTACGCGGGCGACTGGTTGCCGGTCCTTTCCGCCTCGCCCCTGCGCGAACCCGCACACCGTGCCTTTCCCAAGGAGGCCGAGCCGTGGGACCTGGACCGCGTCGTGCGGGACTACGCCGACGCGGCCGCGCGCTGCCGGGAGGGTGGCCTGGACGGCATAGAGATCCAGTCGTACGGCCACTTCCTGGACGGTTTCCTGTCGCCTACGACGAATCAGCGCAGCGACGAACTCGGCGGCAGTCTGACCCGGCGCATGGCATTCCCCCGCCGGGTGATCCGCGCGATCCGGTCCGCGGTCGGCCCCGATTTCGTCGTCGGTATCCGCATGATGATGGAGGAGGACAGGCCGGACGGGCTCATGCTGGAGGAGGCGCTGGAGGCGGCCGGGGCGTACATCGCGGACGGTATCGACTTCCTCAGTACCATCCGGGGCTCGATCGAGAGCGACGCCACCCTGGCGCGGGCGATCCCGTCCATGGGCACGCCCTCGGCACCGTTCCTGGAGTTCACCGCGGAGGTCAGGCGGCGGCTCGACGTCCCGGTGATGCACGCGGGACGTATCGCCGATGTCGCCACCGCGCGGCACGCCGTGCGGGAGGGCATGCTCGACCTCGTCGGCATGACCAGGGCCCAGATCGCGGACCCGCACCTGGTGGCCAAGGTGGCCGCCGGGAACGAGGACCGTATCCGGCCCTGTGTGGGCGCGAGTTACTGCCTGGACGCGATCTACGACTCCGGCGACACCAAGTGCGTCCACAACCCCGCCACCGGGCGGGAGCTCCAGCTGCCGCACACGGTGACGCGTGCGGTCGAGCGGAAGAAGGCCGTGATCGTCGGCGGCGGTCCCGCCGGCCTTGAAGCGGCCCGTGTGCTGGGCGAACGCGGACACGACGTCGTGCTCTTCGAGGCAGGCGCGCTGCCCGGCGGCCAGGTCCGCATCGCCGCCGCCAACCCGCGCAGGCGAGAGCTCCTCGGCATCGTCGACTGGCGCGTCGACGAGTGCGCCCTGCTGGGCGTCGACCTCAGGCTCGGAGTTCTGGCGGAAGCGGAGGACGTGCGCACCGAACGCCCCGACATCGTCCTCATCGCCACGGGCGGCCTGCCCAACACCACGTTCCTGACGCAGGGCGCCGACACCGTGGCCGACACCTGGGACGTGCTCAGCGGCTCCCTCCGCCCCCGGGGACGCGTGCTGGTCTACGACGACAACGGGGCCTACCCGGCACTGGACGCCGTGGAGGTGCTGGCCCGGCAGGGCGTGCCGCTCGAATACGTGACACCCGAGCGAACGCTCGCCCCTGACGTCGGCAGCATGAACGCACCCGCGTATCTGCAAGCGTTCGCCGAGTACGCGGTGACCACCACGCCGGCGCACCGGCTGGTGTCGGTACGGCGAGCGGAGGAAGGGCGCCTCGTCGCGACCCTGCGCAGTGAGTACGCGGCACGGCAGATCGAGCGGACGGTGGAGCACGTGGTGGTGGAGCACGGCACGCTGCCCCACACGGACCTCTACCGCGAACTGCTGCCCGCGTCGAGCAACCTCGGCCGGGTCGGCCACCGCGAACTGCTGGCAGGCGAACCGCAGCACGACGTCGCGAACCCCGAGGGCCACTACCAGCTGTTCCGGATCGGCGACGCCGTCACCAGCCGCAACATCCATGCCGCGGTCCTGGACGCACTGCGGCTGTGTCTGCCGATGTGAAGCCCCGAATCCGCCCTCCGCCTCCCTCTCCGTGAAGAGACGGCGCTCGGAGACCCGACGTGCGCCCCCTGGCACCGGCCCGGGCCCTGCATGTACGGACCGACAGTGCGGAGGGCGCTACCACTCGTACAGCACCGAGAGGAGCACAGCGTGACACCACTGGCAGGCACCATGGAACCCGGGAAAAGCCGGCTCTTGGACGCGGTGGCGCGGCGGGTCGCCGGCCACAGCCTGGAAGGGCCGTACTACACCGACCGCACGTTCTTCGACCTCGACATCACGGCGATCTTCACCCGCCAGTGGCTCTTCGTCGCCGTGGACGCCGAAGTGCCCGAGCCCGGCGACTGCTCCACGGTGGAGATCGGCCCCTACTCGGTCATCGTCCTGCGCGACGACGAAGGCGGCCTCCGGGCGTTCCACAACGTCTGCAGGCACCGCGGCGCCCGCATGCTGGACGAGGGGCGCGGATCGGTCGGCAACCTCGTGTGCGGCTACCACAAGTGGACCTACGGAACCGACGGCGCGCTCCGGCACGCTCCCGCCCAGCCACCGGACTTCGACCGCGACTGCTTCGCTTTGAAAACCGTGCACGTACGCAGCGTCGGCGGACTCGTGTTCGTCTGCCTCGCCGATGAGCCGCCCGCCGACTTCCCCGAGGTCGCGGCCCGCATCGAGCCCTACCTGGCGCCCCACGAGCTACGCCGCGCGAAGGTGGCGGCGCGCTGCGACCTCGTCGAGAACGGCAACTGGAAACTCGTGATGGAGAACAACCGGGAGTGCTACCACTGCGACGGCCACCCCGAACTGCTGCGCACCTTCTTTCCCACGTACGGCTACACGCGCGACAGCGTCCCCGCGAACCTGCGCCAGGCGCACGAACGCTACCTGCGAGCCGACGCCGAGATGCGTGCCACGTACGAGAGGCTCGGCCTGCCGTACGCGCTCATCGAGGAACTCCACGAGCGCACCACCGGGTTCCGGATCCAGCGCGACGCGCTCGACCTCGCCGGCGAGTCCTTCACCCCGGACGGGACAGCGGCGTGCCGCCGCCTGCTGGGCGACCTGCCCACGCCGCGCCTCGGACACCTGGCCCTGCACCTGCAACCCAACTCCTGGTTCCACGTCCTCGGCGACCACGCTGTCACCTTCAGCGTCCTTCCGCTTGCCCCGGACAAGACCCTGCTGCGCACCACCTGGCTCGTCCACCCGGAAGCCGTGGAGGGCGAGGACTACGACCCGGGCACGCTGACGAAGGTGTGGACCGCGACGAACGAGCAGGACGCACGCCTCGTCGCCCGCGCCCAGCAGGGGGTCGCGAACCCGGCCTACGAGCCCGGCCCCTACGCACCGACGGAGTACCAGGTCGAGGCGTTCTGCACCTGGTACCTCGCCCGCCTGCGAGAGGAGCTGCGGCCATGAACGACCTGCTCGCTCCGCCCGGTGCCGAGTGCTCCGAGCCAGGGGCCCCGTACCGCGAGGGTGACGGTGCACAGGACCAGCGGCTGGTGTGCACGCACATCCAGACCGTCACCGCCGAGATGAAGACGTTCGTCTTCGAGCCGGCCACGCCCGGACTCTTCCGGTACGAGCCGGGACAGTACCTCGCGTTCACCTTCCGCATCGACGGTCGGGAGGTCGATCGGTGCTACACGCTCTCCTCCGCGCCGACTCGCCCGCACGTCGTCGCGATCACCGTGAAGAGGGTCCCCGGAGGGCTGGTGTCGAACTGGCTGCACGATCAGCTCGCCCCGGGCGACCTCGTGCGGGCCCGCGGGCCCCTCGGACACTTCTCAACGGCCCGGTACCCGGCTCCCTCCTACCTCTTCCTCTCCGGCGGCAGCGGGATCACACCCCTGATGTCCATGACCAGGACCCTCTACGACCTCGCCTCGCCTGCCGATGTGGTTTTCGTGCACAGCGCCCGCACCCTGGAGGACGTTCCCTTCCGGCAGGAACTGGAGCTGATCGCCCGGACCGCACCGCATGTGCGCGTCGTCCACGTGTGCGAGGACGACGGGCCGGCACCACCACCGTGGCTTGGCCACCGCGGTCGCCTCACGCCCGACCTGTTGCGGCGGATCGCGCCCGACTTCCCCGAACGCGAGGTGTTCACCTGCGGACCCCCCGGCTACATGCGCGCTGTGCGTCGGATGCTCTCGGCAGCGGACTTCCCCAGGGAGCACTACCACCAGGAGAGCTTCGATGCCGCACAGGAGGGCTTCGGGGCGGCGCAGGAGAGCTTCCGGACCGCGCAGGAGCGCTTCGAGACCACCAGGGGGCGGACGACCGGGGCCGACCCGGGGGCCGCGCCCGCGGGCGCCGCGACGTTCACCGTGAAGCTCGCCCGCAGTGGGACGACCCTGGCTTGCGACGCGGGAACCCCCGTACTGGAAGCCGCGGCACGGGCGGGCGTCACCCTTCCGTCCTCGTGCGGTGAGGGCGTCTGCGGCTCCTGCATGACCACGCTGGAGAAGGGATCCGTCGACATGCGCCACAACGGCGGCATCCGCCCTCGCGACACAGCCCGCAACAAGATACTGCTGTGCTGCTCAACACCCCTGGAAGACCTGGTGATAGACGCCTGACCGGAGGGAAGCCGCTGCCTGGAACGGGCGGGAACGCTCTTAGGGCGCCCGCCCAGCACCACCACGACGCCGGGCACACCGTCGCGTGTCTCGGCAGTGACCTCAAAAAGGGGCGAACGGAGACGAACGATCGCCGGGCCGATCGTGCAACCTGTTCGCATGATTGACCCCCGGCTCCGCATCCTGCAGATGGTCGCCGAGCACGGTACGGTGACCGCCGCCGCACAGGCACTGCACTACACACCCTCTGCCGTCTCCTACCAACTGCGGCAGCTCGCCGGCGAGGTCGGGGTGGAACTGGTGGTCCAGCAGGGCCGCGGCATCCGGCTGACGAACGCGGCCCGCGTCCTGCTGCGCCACACGGAACGCCTCAAGGAGCAGTGGGAACTCGCCCGCGCCGAACTGGCCGCCGTCGGGACGGAGCCCACGGGACAGGTCACGCTGTGCGGCTTCTCCACCGCCGCCAGCCGCCTGCTGCCACCGGCCGCCGCCGGCCTGCGCGACGCTTACCCCCACCTGACGGTCCGCATCATCGAGGCCGAACCCGACCGCTGCTTCGACCTTCTGCTCTCCGAAGAGGCCGACCTCGCGCTGCTGGTCGTCACCGCGGACTCGCCACCCATGACGGACCACCGCTTCGACCAGCGGCCGCTTCTGGACGACCCGCTGGACCTGGTCGTCCCGCAGGGCCATCCGCTGGCCCAGCGACAACAGGTCACGCTCGCCGACGCCGCGAGGGAGGCGTGGATCGTGGGCAACCCGGGAACGACCTATCAGCGGCTGGTACTCGCCGCCTGCATGAGCGCCGGATTCACACCCCACATTGCCCACTACGCCGACGAGTGGGACACCGGAACCGCGCTGGTCGCCCACGGTTTCGGAGTGATCCTCGTACCGCGCCTGGCACGGCTGCGCGAGGACTCGCCGGTGGAACGCATCCCGCTGCACGGAGAACCGGCACCGGCCCGCCGCATCGTGGCCGTCACCCGCCTCGGCGCCCGGGAGATCCCTACCCTCACCCATGCCGTGGCCACCATCACCGCGACAGCGGCCCAACTGCTTCCGCAGCCTTGAGGGGGAGCCTGCGACCGCGCCGTGGGGACGTGGAATCACCGTGGTCGGCGGGCGGGTTCGATCAGCTCGGTCGTCCGCAGCACGGCGGCCACCGCGAGCGGATCGTCGCCGTTCCGCCGCGCGGCGACGTCGAGGGCGGTGTCCGCGAACTTGATGGCGTGCTCGTCCCCGTGTGCGGCCGCCTCGGCGAACGCCTCCCGCGGGGTGAGTCCGCCGCCCGCGGAAACGGGCATGCCCTGCGAGGGCCCGTAGACGGCGGTGACGGCCGCGCTCGCCGCCCAGGCGGCGTCGACACTCGCGGCCCACAGCTCGCGGGGCAGCGCGGGCAGGACGCGCAGTACGGCGTTGGGAGCTGTCGCCGCGTGCACCAGCATGACGGGTGAGCCGTGCGCGTGGGTGGCGTACCGGTGGGTGGCGGCGCGCACGATCTCCTCCAGGTCGGCGCGAGCACCCTCCGGATCGGTGCTCCCTCCGTGCGGACCGGCCTTCCCCCCTTCTCGCTCCGCCTGGTTTTCGGCCTCTGCCGTACGCGGCCGCAGGGGGAGCGCGGCGATCCGGGCGAGCCGTTCGCGGATGCCGCCGCTCTGTTCGGCGATCAGCGGTGCGGCCTCGTAGCCCTCGTCGGCGGAACCCGCGCCGGGAAGCGGCTCGGTCTCTGCCAGAGTGCTGTGCCGTGCCGCCCAGTAACCGAGCGCGTGGGCGAGCTCCGTACGGCGCGGTACGGTGTCGCCGTCCTCGGCGAGCAGAGTGCGCACCGCGTGGCCCGTCCTGATCACCGGATGGGTGGCGCCTCCGGCGATACCGGGCAGCAGCAGCGGCCACCAGTGGGCGAGGACATCGCGCCAGGGCCGCTCTTCCATCGTGTGGGTGAAGAAACGCGTCCAGTCCGTGAGGCGGGCCGAGTCGCCCAGCGCCGCACGCCAGTTGGAGTCCGTGACGGGCGCGCGACTGCTCGGCGGGTCGTCCAGCCTCTCCGCGTAACCGTCGAGCCAACGGTGCACCGTGCGGGTCTCTCCGTGCCGCACCAGTGCCTCGACCGCCATGGGAGCATGATTGCTGAGCCAGCCCTCGAACTCGGGGCCGGTGGAGTGGAGGCGTTCGAGGGCTTCGTCCAGCGTTCCTGTGGGGTCGCCGTGTCCGCTGCGTGTCGTCGTGGAGTTCATGCCGGGGACGCTACGGCGGGCCACGCCGCGTCGGAACGGGCGCGGGACCGAACGCGGTCTGCCTCGGGTCCTAGGACCGACTCGGGGGCCTGGGGCCGACTTCCGGCCCAGGAACCGACCAAAGGGTCGACTCGGGGGCTGGGATGACCTGTTCGCACCGCCGCAGTTGTCGGAGACGGAACCCGACCGGCCCCGGAACGGCCCTCTCAGCCGCGGTGCCCCGAGCGTGCCAGCCACCGGCCGTCCTGGTGAGTGACGTCGATGGGGCGGCCGAAGCACCGGGTCATCAGCTCTCCGGTCAGCACCTCGCCGACAGGGCCGCACGCGCCGACCCGGCCCTCGCGCAGCAGCAGCGCGTGACTGGTCGTGGGCGGCAGCTCCTCCAGGTGGTGGGTGACCGTGACCGTCGCCAGAGCCGGACGGTCCGCGGCCAGCCGGCGCAGCGCGTCGATCAGGTCCTCGCGAGAGGGCAGGTCCAGGGCGTTGAACGGTTCGTCCAGCAGCAGCAGGGACGGCGCGGGCATCAGCGCCCTGGCGATCAGGATGCGGGCCCGCTGCCCGCCGGAGCACACCCCGAAGGGCCGATCCGCGAGCTCCTTGCACTCCAGCTCGGACAGCAGGTCGTGGGCCAGCTGGCGGGTCTCGTCGTCGTACTTGCGCCACAGTGGCTGCACGGTACCCGTCGCGCCGGTCAGCACGACGGTGTGCGCCGTCGCGTCCTGGGGGACGCGCTGGGAGGTGGACACGTGCCCGATGTGGGCGCGCAGCTCCCGCACGTCCACCCGGCCGAGGCGGTTGCCCAGCACCTCGACGGTGCCGGAGGTGGGGTGCATGACGGCGCCGATCAGCTTGAGCAGGGTCGTCTTGCCCGCCCCGTTGGCTCCCAGGAGCGCCCAGTGCTCACCGGCTCGCACCGACCAGTCGATCCCGTCGAGGATGACCTGGTCCGAGGTCACACGGCGGACACCGACCCCCTCGATCGAGGCGACCTGGCGGGGCGCGGGCTGGTTCATGGCGGGCCTCCGGTGAGTTCGGGCGGTCGCGGCACCCGGAAGGCTCGATTCCGGCTGCCGTGCGGACGACCAGACTAGCTGTACGCTGCAGCAGCCTGCTCGGCTGTCTCACCGCCGGTACGCGGCGGCGGTGCGCCGGGTCCGAACGGGAGTCCCCATCGCCCCGGCGCCAGGCTGCGCCTCGTCCGCGGCGCTGGGCGGGCCCGTGGCGGAAGCAGCAGCTGCCGGAGAGGTCAGGACCGGCCGCGGGCCTTGGCGTACCGTCCCACCGTCGGCAACCAGCACAGCACCACGGTGACCACGGCCAGCGCGGGGGCGGCGAGGCTGGTCATGTAGAGCCCTGTCGGCGGGGCGTCCCGCAGCACCAGAACGTGCGGAAAGGCGCCTCCCAGCAGCACCGCGACGCTGAGGGCCGCACGGGACCACAGGGAGGCGTTGCGGGCCAGCAGCGCACACACCAGAACCAGCACGGCCAGTGCGGCGGCGAACGCCGCGCGCGCGGACATGGTGTCCTGCCAGTGGGTGACGACATCGTCCCAGGCCGTGGGGGACATCCGCTGCAGATCGGCGGACCGGGTGTCCGCCGGGAGGCCGACGGCGGCAGGGTCGCTGTCGACCGCGTTGCGGACGTTCTGGTCGGCGAGGTCCTTGCCTCCCAGGTACACCATCAACGCGCTCAGTATGCCGGAGAGGGCCGACAGTGCGGCGGCGGAGAACATGAAGACCAGCAGCAGCGGTCTGTTGACCGGCGCGTCGGGTCTGAAGCCGGGTTCCGTGGGCCCGGCCGGCGTCACGAAGTGGGGAGCGGAGATGGGGGAGTGGCTCACGTGCGCGTGTCTCCTTGTGGGAAGCACTGGGGGAAGATGATCGCGTCGAACTTTTGCACGCACGCGCGCCCCGAACCACCGGTTCCGGTAAGTAACTTGAAGAACATCTTCCACTGGCGTCCCCGTGAGCCACGCAAGCCGGGGTGCCGAGCGGTCACAACATCGAGGAATCCTCACCGACGAGCACGACATCGAGGGTGCGCGGCCCGTGTACGCCCTCCACCCGGTTCAGCTCGATGTCGCTGGTGGCCGAGGGGCCGGAGATCCACGTCTGGGGGCGGGCGGGATCCAGCCGCTCCAGCGCCTGCGGAACCGAGCCGACGACCTGATCGGGCACCCGTACCACGCAGACGTGGTGGTCGGGCACGAGCGTGATGCTCCGCCGCCCCTGATCCCGTGAGGCGTCCAGCACCAGCGTGCCCGTCTCGGCCACGGCGACCGCGCAGCCGGTCACCACACTGCCGACCGCGTCCAGATCGCGCGCAGTCAACGTCGGCGAGTCCGCGACGTGCTCGACGTCCCGCGGCAGCCACGCGTCCGGGACCCCCGCGGGAGCCACCACACTGCGCGACCCCTGTCGTGACAGCAGCTCGGCTACCACCTCCGGCAGCCCGGCGGGAGAGCAGTGGTGCACCCTGGCCCGGTAGTCGGTCAGATGCTCCGTCAGCAGCCGAACGGTCTCCCGCGGGCTGCGTTCCCCGTGCACCCGCAGATAGTCGCGGCCGACCGGCGCCTCGTCGGGCCGCTCCCCGCGCGGCACGTCGGCCAAAGCGCGCCGCACCCGGCCCAGCACGGTCTCACGGCTGCTCATCGGACCCCTCCTGTCGGTCCTTCCCTCCGGGCGCTTCCGGCCCTCTCCTGGCGGACCTTTCCCTCTCCGCCCTTCCCTGCGGCCTCCGTGGCCTCCGCGG
Source organism: Streptomyces diacarni (assembly GCF_003323715.1). GTDB lineage: Bacteria > Actinomycetota > Actinomycetes > Streptomycetales > Streptomycetaceae > Streptomyces > Streptomyces diacarni. The sequence continues at coordinate 132,228 of NZ_QOIN01000043.1, read as the reverse complement.
GTGTGCGCGTGCGGCGCCACCAGTCGCGGAAGGACTCGGGCGGCACCCGAGGCGTGTCCCTGGTGTCCGTCCAGGCGCTGCCCGGTCTCGGCAGCCTGTTCGGCACCAGCCGGCGGGCCCGCACGGCAAGGCGCTCCCCTGCGCGCAGGGCGCGCGGGTGATCGAAGGTCCAGGAGGCCGCCCGCATGGCGGCTCGTTCGGCCGCGTGCCCCTTGGCAGGCCGCACAGTCGTACGCTGCCCGCGGACCGTGACAGTCCCGCCCTGCACGACACGCTCCCTCAGGTGCACCAGCACCTCGGGGATGTCGATGGCCACAGGGCAGACCTCATAGCAGGCACCGCAGAGCGACGAGGCGTAGGGCAAAGAGGCGTCCAGGCCCGTCTCCACACTGTCGAGCTGCGGGGTGAGGATCGCGCCGATGGGCCCCGGGTAGGGCGATCCGTAGGCGTGCCCGCCCGCACGTTCGTAGACGGGACAGACGTTGAGACACGCCGAGCAGCGGATGCACCGCAGCGTCTGCCGGCCCACCTGGTCGGCCAGTGTGTCCGTACGGCCGTTGTCCAGCAGCACGAGATGGAAACCACGGGGGCCGTCGCTCTCGGTGCTGCCCGCCCAGGTCGAGGTGTAGGGGTTCATCCGCTCGGCCGTCGAGGAACGCGGCAGCAGTTGGAGGAAGACCTCCAGGTCCTGCCACGTGGGGACGACCTTCTCGATGCCGACCACCGAGATCAGCGTCTCGGGAAGAGTCAGACACATCCGGCCGTTGCCCTCGGACTCGACGACGACGAGCGTCCCGCTCTCCGCGACCATGAAGTTCGCTCCGGAGATGCCCACCTTGGCGTTCAGGAACTTCTCCCGCAGGTGCAGCCGTGCGGCCTCAGCCAACTGAGCGGGGCTGTCGCCGAGCCCGTCCGGCGCGGGCCGCCCCCACCGGCCCATCTTCTCGGCGAAGATGTCGCGGATCTCGCCGCGGTTGCGGTGGATGGCGGGCACCAGAATGTGCGAGGGCCGGTCGTCTCCGAGCTGCACGATCAGCTCCGCCAGGTCGGTCTCGTAGGCCGCGATCCCGGAGTCCTCCAGCGCCTCGTTGAGGCCGATCTCCTGGGTCGCCATCGACTTGACCTTGACGACCTCGCGCTCGCCGGTCTCCCGTACGAGCCGGGTGACGATCTCGTTCGCCTCCGCCGCGTCCACCGCCCAGTGCACGGTGCCGCCGGCCGCGGTGACGGCGGCCTCCAACTGCTCCAGATAGGTGTCCAGATGGCGCAGCGTGCGGTCCTTGATCTGTGCACCAGCCGTGCGAAGCGCCGCCCAGTCCGGCAGCTCGGCCACCGCGCCCGCCCGCTTGTCGCGGATCGTGTGGGTGGCGTGCCGCAGGTTGCTGCGCAGCCGGGTGTCCCGGGTGGAGTCCTGTGCCGCCTGCGGGAAGGGCGGCATGCCCAGATAGGTGACGCTCACCGTGCCTCCCTGCTCGTCACGCTCGCCTCGGGGGCTTCCTGTCCTCCGCTGAGACCTCACAGCGGCGCATTCCTGGTACTTGCCAGGATCTCCGCCAAGTGCAGGGGGCGCACCTGCGAACCCGAGCGGGAGAGAACGCCGCCGATGTGCATCAGACAGGAGTTGTCCACCGCGCAGACCGACCCCGCGCCGCTCGCCTCGATGTGGCGCGCCTTGTCCGCGCCCATCGCGGAGGAGACGGCCGCGTTCTTCACGGCGAACGTCCCTCCGAAACCACAGCACTCCTCCGCGCCCTCCAGCTCCCTCAACTGGAGTCCCTCCACCTGCTCCAGCAGCTGCCTGGGACGCTCGCCGAGAGTGAGCATGCGCAGCCCGTGGCAGGTCGGGTGATAGGTGACGGTGTGCGGGTAGTACGCCCCCACGTCCGTGACGCCCAGCACGTCGACCAGAAACTCCGTGAGCTCGTAGGTGCGGGGCACCACTCGCTCCGCCGCCGCGGACAGCACCCGGCCCCGCCCCTCGGCAGCGGCCTTCGCGCCGATGCGCGGGTAGTTGTCCCGCACCATCGCCGCGCACGACCCGGACGGCACGACGATGTGGTCGTACCCCTCGAAGGCGTCGGCATAGCGCTCCACCAACGGCTCGGTCGCGTGCCGGTAGCCGGTGTTGAACTGCGGCTGCCCACAGCACGACTGCGCGTCGGGAAAATCCACTTCCACGCCGAGCCGCTCCAGCAGCGTCACCACGGCCTGCCCCGTACGCGGATAGAGCGCGTCGTTGATACAGGTGACGAAGAGCGCTACGCGCACGACGCCTCCTTCCGTCCTCACCTGTCAGCCTTCGTGCCGACCCTCACCGGCTTCGTGCCGACCCGAGCCTGCGACCCACTGGATACCGCCCCGCGGCAGCAGACCGCGGGGATGATCACCGTCGGGGCCTACTGTCGCAGCAGTACCCCACCACGCACCAGATCCGGACCACGGACGGCGCGCATGACCCGGCCGTTCACCTGCATGAGCCGAGAGGGAACCCAGAGAAGTTCCTCAGAGCACCACCGTCCGCGTCAGTGGGCCGACAGCTCAGGCGGCCGACTGAGCCGCCGACGCGTCGCTGTCCGAGGTACCGGCAGCCGTCGCCAGCAGGTCCCGTACGTCCCGCACGGCGGCTCTCCCCGCACGGTTGGCGCCGATGGTGCTGGCCGACGGTCCGTAACCGACCAGGTGGACGCGCGGGTCGCGTGCCGCCCGCGTGCCGTCCAGCCGGATGCCGCCGCCGGACTCGCGCAGTCGCAGCGGTGCCAGATGGTCGATGGCGGGGCGGAACCCCGTCGCCCACAGGATCGTGTCGGCGGCTGCCCGGCTCCCGTCAGCCCACTGGACCCCGTCGGCGGTCACCGAGGAGAACATCGGCCGCCGCTCCAGAACCCCGCGCTCCCGGGCGTGCCGCAGCTCCTCCGTCATGGGCAGTCCCGTCACCGAAACCACGCTCTGCGGAGGCAGCCCCCGGCGCACCCGTTCCTCCACCAGCGCCACGGCCGCACGGCCCTCCTGCGGCCCGAACCCGCCCGTGCGGAAGAGCGGCGGCCGCCGCGTCACCCACACGGTCTCCCGCGCGACCTCGGCGATCTCCATCAGATGCTGCACTGCTGAGGTGCCGCCACCGACGACCACCACCCCTTTGTCCACGAAGGCGTCCGCGGAGGGGCCCGGGTACTGCGCGGTGTGCAGTTGCCGGCCCCGGAAGAGCTCCTGCCCCTGTACGCGCGGCCAGAACGGGCGGTCCCACGTCCCCGTCGCGTTGATCACTGTCCGTGTCGACCAGTCACCTTCCGAGGTTCGCACCAGGAGACGATCGCCGTGGCCGGCCTCCCGGACCTCGCGCACGTCAACGGGCCGCCGGACCCGCAGGTCGAAGACGTGTTCGTACGTGCGGAAGTATTCGCCGATCACCTCCGCCGAGGGGCGGCCGGCATCGGCTCCGGTCAGCTCCATGCCGGGCAGCGCGTGCATACCGTGGACCCGGCCGTAGGTCAGGGTCGGCCACCGGAACTGCCACGCACCGCCGGGCGCGGGCGAGTGATCCAGGACGACGAAGTCCGTACCGGGCACAAGACCCGTACGCCGCAGGTGGTAGGCGCTGGACAGGCCCGCCTGCCCGGCACCGATGACCACGACCTCCACAGTCTCCATGCCTGCGCCAACCACACACGGCCCCGGAACCTTCCCGCGACCCCGGCAGCACCCGGCCCCAGAATGGGAGCATGACCGACGCACTCCGCACCCACGTCCTGCGAGTCTCCACCGGCTCGTCCGAGACCGTCCACGACCTCACCCGCGACTGCGAGGCCTTCCTCGCCGAGGCCGCACGTGGCCGCGACGGTCTGCTCAACGTGTTCGTCCCGCACGCCACCGCGGGCATCGCCATCCTGGAAACCGGAGCCGGCAGCGACGACGACCTGCTCGCCGCGCTGCGGGATCTGCTGCCGCCCGACGACCGCTGGCGCCACCGGCACGGCAGCCCCGGCCACGGCCGCGACCACGTCCTCCCCGCCCTCGTCCCTCCCCACGCCACCCTCCCCGTCCTCGGCGGCTCCCTGGAACTGGGCACGTGGCAGTCGATCTGCTTGGTCGATACGAACGGGGACAATCCAGAGCGGAAGGTACGGCTCAGCTTCCTGGGGGGCTAGACACGCAAGCAGGGGGTGGCCCGAGGTGCTGCCTTCTGGCTGCGAAGACGCAGCGCAGAAAAAGATCCACCACGGTAGGAGGAGCAACGTCCTGCCGCACCAAATGAGAGGTTGGCCGGCTTCGGGCCAGAGGCGATGACAGCATGAGCGCCGAACTTCGCTCTCTCACATCGCTGCGTGTTTGCGCGGACGGGCCCGCTACGTCCGGTGGGGGCACGGGTGGGCCGACGGAATGGCTCTGGGGTGGGTAACGTCCAGCACATGGCGTGCGTCGTGCGGTGTCTGCTCGGCAGCTGAGTCAGGGAGTCACGACGCCGAACGGGACCGCTGGCCCGACAAGTGTCGGTGATGGTGGTACTGGTCGGTGATCAGTACCTTGATGGTTGTTCCATCGGAGGCCGGCGAGCACGGACGTCGGCGATCCGGTGACTCCGGTGTGGCCCCCCAGTGCGCGGACACGGGGCGCCCCTCAGCGTGAAGGGCTCGGCAGCGAGCATGCAGACGTTTCTCCCCTATCCGGAGTTCGCCGCCAGCGCCGCCGTGCTCGACATGCGCAGGCTGGGCAAGCAGCGGGTGGAGACGCTCCAGGTGCTGCGCGGTCTGACCGTGCCGGGCTACGGCTGGCGGAACCATCCCGCCGTACGGATGTGGGCCGGTTACGAGGAGGCCCTGGTCCGGTACGGCCTTGAGATGTGCCACGTCTGGACCGACAGCGGCAGGGCGGACACCTGTGCGGGAACCATGATGCAGGACTTCGCGGCGCTCGAGGACTTCGCTGACCCGCCCCGTGTGTACCCGGAGCTGGCGGCCGCCGACGAGCTGCCCAACTGGCTGGGCGATCCCGCCTTCCACCGCAGCCACCAGTCAGCCCTGGTCACCAAGGATCCGGCTTTCTACGGTTCGCACTTCTCCGATGTCCCCGAGGGTCTTCCCTACGTCTGGCCGGCATCGGACCGCACGCGCGGCGGGTGACGGACGCGTCCGGTCCATGGCGCGTCACGGGGCAGGGATCGGGGTGAGGCAGGGCGGGCGTGGGTGACCATGCGTGCCTTCGACCATGGCATGCCGTCGAACACGTTGCCGAGCACGTCCTCCGGGTGTTGCTCGTCGCCTGGATAAACCCGGCGCGGCGCGAGATCACTGCATCGGAGTAACTCCACCGGGCTCGTGGGACGAGCCGGGCGGGCCGGACGTTAACTGGTTCTCGGGGAGCTGAGCGGATTTCCCGATGTTCACCACTCTTCCGTTCTTGCTCGGTTGCCGCCGCGTACGCCGATCACCACCGTCGCGAAGGAGTTACGGATGCCCGATCCTGGGTCTTCCCCTCAGCAGTCGAGCACGCCTGCGGCTGCGGCCCGGGCCCCTGCCGCCGCCTCCGCTGACGAGGCCGAAGCCGGGGAAGACGCTCTGCTCACTCTGCCAGGCCCCCCTGCGTTCCCCTTCCCTTTTCCTGCCGTAGGGGAGGCCCCTGCCGCAGGGGAGGCCCTTCGCGAGGAGCGTGAGTCCGCACCCGTGGCCGAGTCCGCGCCCGCGCACATGCCCGAGCCCCAGCCCGCTCCGGAAGCGGTGTCCGAGGCGGTGTCCGAGCCCGCGCCCGGGTGCGACGACGGCACGGGTGGTGAACCGACCCCCCGGTGTACGGAGGAGAACGCTGCCCCGGCGACGCAGGCGGGGCAGGCGAGCTCGGTCCTGGAACGGATCCTGTGCGGCCCCAGCGGGCCGGGCACGTCGAGCCTGCGCCCTGGCGGGCGTGACGTCGTCTCCCCGGCGCCCCCGGCGCCCCCGGCGCCCCCGGCGCCCCCAGTGTCCCAGGCGCCCCCGGCGCCCCCAGTGTCCCAGGCGTCCCAGGCGCCCCCAGCGTTCGGGACATCCCAGCCCCCGGCGCAGGGCGAGCCGATCCCCGGGCTCTACTACCACCCGGTGCCCGAGCCCGACCCGGCGCGGGTGGGGGAGGTCAGCCGCAGGATCAAGAGGTGGGCGGTGGACGAGGTCCAGGCCTACCCGCCGGAGTGGGAGGAGGAGTTCGACGGCTTCTCCGTCGGCCGCTACATGGTCGCCTGTCATCCGGACGCTCCCACCATCGAACATCTGATGGTCGCCACGCGGCTGATGGTCGCGGAGAACGCGGTCGACGACTGCTACTGCGAGGACCACGGCGGCTCGCCCATCGGCCTCGGCAGCCGTCTCCTGCTCGCGCACACGGCTCTCGACCCGCTGCACACGACGGGGGAGTACGAGTCTGCGTGGGTGGAGTCGCTCCAGTCGGATGCTCCTCGGCGCGCCTATCGCTCGGCGATGGAGTACTTCGTGCGGAAGGCGTCTGACTCCCAGGCCGACAGGTACCGGCACGACATGTCCCGTCTGCACCTGGGGTACCTCGCGGAGGCCGCGTGGGCGCAGACGGAACACATGCCCGAGGTGTGGGAATACCTGGCAATGCGCCAGTTCAACAACTTCCGCCCGTGCCCCACGATCACCGACACCGTCGGCGGCTACGAGTTGCCGGCCGATCTGCACGCCAGGCCCGCCATGCAGCGGGTCATCGCGCTCGCCGGCAATGCCACCACTCTCGTCAACGACCTCTACTCGTACACCAAGGAACTCAAGAGCCCGGGCACGCACCTCAATCTGCCTGTCGTGATCGCCGAACGTGAGGGCCTCTCCGAAAGGGACGCCTACCTGAAGGCGGTCGAGGTCCACAACGACCTCATGCACACCTTCGAAACCGAGGCCGCCGCCCTGGCCGCCGCCTGCCCCGTCCCGAGCGTGCTGCGCTTCCTGCGGGGCGTGGCCGCGTGGGTGGACGGCAACCACTACTGGCACCAGACCAACACCTACCGGTACAGCCTGCCCGATTTTTGGTAAGGACGGATTTTTCTGTGACCAGCACCGAGCTCACCACCGCACAGGGTGCCCGCGCTTTCGTGCCCGCCCCGGCGTCGCCCTACCAGGGCGACATCGCCCGTTACTGGGACCAGGAGGCCAGGCCCGTGAACCTGCGCCTCGGCGAGGTCGACGGGCTCTACCACCACCATTACGGCGTCGGCGACGTCGACCACGCCGCCCTCGGCGACGCCGGCGACAGCGAGTACGAGAAGCGGTTGATCGCCGAACTCCACCGTCTGGAGTCGGCGCAGGCCGAGGTCCTCTTGGACCACCTCGGCCGCGTCGGGCGTGACGACATGCTCGTGGACGCCGGCTGCGGCCGGGGCGGTTCGATGGTCCTGGCCCATCAGCGCTTCGGATGTGAGGTCCGTGGCGTCACGCTGTCGGCCAAGCAGGCCGATTTCGCCAACCAGCGCGCCCGTGAACTCGGCATCGAGGACCATGTGCGCGCCCGTGTGTGCAACATGCTGGAGACGCCCTTCGACACGGGGCAGGCCGCGGCCTCGTGGAACAACGAGTCGAGCATGTACGTCGACCTGCACGACCTCTTCGCCGAGCACGCCCGCATCCTCGCGGTCGGCGGCCGCTATGTGACCATCACCGGCTGCTGGAACCCGCGTTACGGCCAGCCCTCGAAGTGGGTCTCGCAGATCAACGCGCATTTCGAGTGCAACATCCATTCCCGCCGCGAGTATCTGCGTGCCATGGCCGACAACCGTCTCGTGCCGCAGGCCGTCATCGACCTGACGCCCGCGACCTTGCCGTACTGGGAGCTGCGGGCCACGTCCTCGCTCGTCACCGGCATCGAGGAGGCGTTCATCAACTCTTACAAGGACGGTTCCTTCCAGTATCTTCTGATCGCCGCCGACCGCGTCTGATCCGCAGGCGGCCGGAAGTCCCGGGCCCTTCACCCATCCGACCGGCCCGGGACTTCCGGAAGTCCGCGATTTGGGGAACGTTCGCGGAACGCCGGGGCTTCCGGGACGCCGAGGGGCGGGCTCCTGGCAGCGTCGGTCGCTCGTGTGGCCGGGTGTGGCCGTGGCGTGGCGGGTCGGCCGCCGTTCACTCAGGCGTCCGGGGGAGCCGACCCGATGTCCACCACTCGTGCCCACGCCGGTGGCGTGTCGGGCACGTAGTCGGGGTCGTCCTCGTCCCAGGACCGGCTCTCGTACCGGCGGGGGAAGAGGCCCACCACCGTCCGGCAGGGCGGCCGCGTGTCGGGCCAGGGCGTCTGCCCGTCGGTCAGGATGACCAGGACGTCCGGCCGGGGTCGCGCGCGGAGTGCCTTGGCGAACCCTGTGCGCAGGTCGGTACCTCCACCGCCGAGCAGCGGTATGCCCTCGGCGTGGCAGAGCGGATGCACGACCCGGGCCGCCGTATCGCAGGGAAGGACGGAGACCAGATCCCGACGCCCGCCGAGGGCGCGGGAGATCGCGGCGACCTCGAGCAGCGCGCTGCCCAGTTCGGCGTCGCTGACGGAGCCGGAGGTGTCGATGACCACCGAGACCCGTGGCGGCCTGCGCCGGAGGCTCGGGAGGACGGCGCCGGGCACGCCGGCCGCGCGCCGCGGCGGTCGGCCGTAGGTGTAGTCCTCGCTCGCGCCGGAGCTCGGAGCAGCAGAGCGGACTGCCGCTCCCAGCAACTCCCGCCACGGTTGCGGCGGGTGGACCACCTCTTGCGCCCACCGCCGCCAGCCCTTGGAGGTCCTGCCCGGGCGGGCGGTGATGCCGTGCGCCACGCGGAACCTGACCGCTTCACGTTCCTGTTCGGTGAGACCGTGCGCACCGTCGGGCCCCAGGTCCCATTCCCGTTCCAGCCCGTCGGCACCGCTGCCACAGTCCAGCCAGGCCATGCTCTGTGTGCGCGGCCCGAGCCGGAACTGGCGCAGGTAGTCTTCCATGAGCTCCCCGTCCGGCAGCCCCAGGGCCGCTGGTCCGACGGCGCCTTCCGGCCGGGCCAACCCGTCACCGAAGGCGTCGTCGTTGATCTCGCAGTCGGCGGCGATGTTCCTACGCAGGTGTTCCGCAGGACCGGTCGATCCGTGCTTCCGTGCGTATCGGTCACTGCGCCCGTGATGGTCGCGCAACAAGTGGGACACCTCGTGCACCCACACGCCGGCCAGCTCCTCCACCGGCGTCCGGTCCACGAACGCCGGTGACGCGTAGCAGCGCCAGTGCCGGTCGACGGCCATCGTCGGTGCCTGCCGGGACTCCACGGTGTGCAGTGCGAACAGCGCTGTCGCCAGGTAAGGCCGGCTCCGTGCGGCGTGCAGCCGGGCGGCGAAGAGCTTGTCGAGGTCGAGTGACCCCGGAGCGTCTGCGGTCATCGTCCCGGCCTCGCGGTGACACCGGCGCGCCGTTCGGCCGCTCGTTTCGCCGCGTGGTCCGCTCGTTCCGCGGCGTGGTCCGCGCGCTGGGAGAGGGTGACCGCTCCGGCGAGCCGGTCGATGGATTGCGGCACATCCCAGTCGTCGCGGCGCAGCGCGGCCAGGGTGTTCGCGGGGACGACCACCAGATCCGGGGCGCCCGTCTCCACCGCCCGGACGAGCAGGGCCCATGCGGCGTCCCAGCGCGACTTCTCGGGGCGGTTGCGCACGGCCTGTACCACACCGTCGAGCACGGCCTGGCGCAGATCTCCCCGCTCCGGCAGGGCAGCTCCCGACGGGTCGGCGAGCAGTGTTTCGGGGTCAGGGAGGTCCATGCGGTCCAGGCTCGCCATCAGCTCCAGTCCCGGGCCGTCGCCCACCGCGCCTCTGACCAGCAAGGAGAGCACCTCCCTGGAGGAGCCGGCAGCGGTGGCGAAGGCGACCATGCACACGGCCGTCTCCCAACTGCGGGGCGAGGGCCAGGCGCCGCCTCGGCGGGTCTCGTTGCCGGGAAGCCGGTGCACGAGGCCGGGGCGGGCGGACAGGAGCCCGCACACCGCGCGGCGAGCGAAGTCCACGGCCTGGGGCAGCTTTTCCGCGTCGAGCCGCGGCAGCGTCGCTCGGGGCCACGTTCCGCCGAGTCCCCGCACCACGGTCTCGGGATCGTGGGCCCAGTGGAGGTGGACGAACCGGTTGGCCAGTGGTGCGCTCAGTTCCCAGCCGTCGGCGGCCGAGGAGCGCGGATTCGCGGCAGCGACGATCCGGACCCCCGGTGGCAATCGCAGGGCACCGATTCTCCGTTCGAGTACGAGGCGCAGCAGGGCGGCTTGGACGGCGGGTGGCGCGGTGGACAGTTCGTCCAGGAAGAGCAGTCCGCGGCCGGCCCGTACCAGTCGCATGGCCCAGTCCGGCGGTGCCATCGGGATGCCCTCTTCCGCCGGGTCTGCTCCGACGACGGGCAGTCCGGAGAAGTCGGACGGTTCGTGCACGCTGGCGATCACTGTGGTCAGGGGGAGATCGAGGGACCTGGCGAGCTGGGTCAGGGCCGCGGTCTTGCCGATCCCCGGCTCGCCCCACAGGAGGACGGGCAGGTCGGCGGCCACGGCGAGTGTCAGGGCCTCCAGCTGCGTGTCGCCGCGCGGTTCGGTCGTGTGGTCGCGCAGCAGAGTCAGCAGCTCGCCGGCGACGTCGAGTTGGGAGGCGCCGGCCGGGTCGGAGGGGCCCGGGATCGGGTTGGGCGGAGCGCATGGGGGCAAAGGGATCACCTTCGGTTGTGTCGTGAGGCTGGTGGTGGATGCCGGGCGGTCGCGCCGACCGGGCGCAGGGCGCGGGCGACACCCCGACCGGCGGGGGGCGCCGCCCTTGCGGGCGTGCGGGCAGGTGGGGCGAGCGGGCGGGGCTCAGGTCAGTGAGGGGCCGCGTCGCGCGGATGCGAGCGGTGGTCGGGCGAGCGGCGACGCTTCGGGTGGTCGCGGCCGGGACCGGCTCCGACCAGGCCCTCCCGGAACAAGTGGTAGGTGACGCGCCGTTGCGCGGACGCCTCCAACGCGTCCCGCAGGGCGCCGCTCCGCAACACGGCATCCGTGCCCAACAGGCTTTCGACGGCGGTCAGCGCACCGGCGTTGTCGCCATGGTCGAGCCGCTCGCGGACGCCCGCGAAACAGTCCGGTCTGCGGTGGGCGCGATCGACGGCCTGGAGGCAGGGGAGTGGAGTTCCGCTCAGCGCGGCCAGCAATTCCTCCCGCCGGATCTCGGACGGGTCGTGGTCCAGCGGGGTCAGCGCCCCGTCGACGAGGCCGATCCGGTGCCGGGCGCCCCGGCACTCGACGATCTGGGGCCCTCCCGGCTGCTCTGTGACCACGGGCGAGTCCGTCGGTGAGCGATCGGGTGCCAGCGCCGAGGCGACCAGTGGGTGCAACTGGCCGGCTTCGAGGAGACCGGCTCGGAGCAGCGCGAGGTCGGGCAGTGTCCAGGTGGCGGCCTCAGGCAGGACCGGCAGACGCGAGACGCTGCCGTCCGTGGCCGCCGCGCCGCGCAACCTCGCGGGTCGTCCGTTTCCGTCGCCGTCCGCGTGGAGGTCCAGGAACAGCCGGTGCCGAGCCCCCAGCCGTACGAGGACGGCGCCCGCGGAACGCCCCTCGCTGCGCAGGAGGATGTCCGCCTCGGCCGCCCAGCGGTCCACCGGGCAGTGCTGTCCCCACGGCCCCGCCCCGGGCAGCTCCGGGCCGTTGTCGCCAAGGTGTTCGGTCGGTGGCCGGTCGGCGCCTGACCGGGTCAGCAGCTCGTCGGCGCTTCGCACGTCCCACAGGTGGCGGTGCAGATCGAGCCGGAAGCGCCGGTGGGGCCGGGGGTGCGGATGGTGGCGGATGCCGACCGGCGCGCCGGGGCCGGAGCGGGACGCGTCCCACAGGGCGAGGCTGAAGCGCTGGCCGGCGTCCGCCCAGGCCGGTGGGGTCCGCGCCACCAGGTGCACGGGGCCCGCGCCGTCGGGCCCCGCGGCGTCGTACCGGGCCAGCGTGAGCGTCAACCCCGGACGTAGCAGGCCGTCGGGAGCGATCCTCGGCATGTGCCAGCGCAACAGGTCGGGCGCGAGGTGGCGCAGGTCGTTCCTGATGCGGGTGGCGAGTTCCCGGCCCCGGGTACGGGCCACGGAGCGCAGGTCGAGGTCGACGTCGAGGTGCGCGGCGGTGCATGCCCCCGCCCAGTCCCCGGACAGGCGGCGGGCGGTGGCGGTAGCGATCATGGAGGGCGGCACGGCGAACTCGCGCACGCGCAGCCAGAAGGAGAGCCGGGAGTCCCGCTCCGCGGTATGAGTGCCCATCAGCACTCACCTTGCGCGGAGCGGACCTCCCTTCCGGTGGACAGTCCGTCGAAAGAATGTGAAGTCATCGCCGTGACCGTACTGCTCCGCTCGGCGCCGCGCCACGCGTTTTTCTCTTCTACGGCACGGGCTCTCGGCCGGCACGAGACCGACGCACCCGTGTGGTCAGGGTGAGGGACGGCCGGTGATCCAGTCGTAGGCCTCCTGCGCGTCGAACGCGCGCTGTCCGCCCGCGAACAGCAGACCTGCCTTCGCGAAGGCGGGATCGTCCGCCGTGGCGGGCACGTAGGGGATGGCGATGCACCGCATACCGGCACGGTGCGCCGCCTCAGCCCCTGGCGTGGCGTCCTCCACGACGACGCAGTCGGCAGGCTGGACGTCCAGCCTGCGCGCGGCCTCCAGGAAGACGTCCGGTTCCGGCTTGCCGTTCGCCACCTCCTCGGCAGAGACGCGCAGCGGCAGCAGGGCGTCGAGGCTCGTCGCACCGAGGACGGCGTCGATGGCGGCGCGCGACGACCCGGAGGCGACAACCAGCGGGACGCCGGCGGCGTGCAGCCGCTCTACCAGTTTCCGCATCTCCGGGAACACCTGCGTACCCGAGTGCGCCAGTTGCAGATAGAGGCGGTTCTTCTCCGCCAGCAACACGTCCACCGGAGTCGTCAGCCCGTGTCGGCGGCGCAGGGTCTCCAGGGTCTCCCGGGTGCCGATCCCGATGAACCGTGAGTGCTCTTCCCAGGTGAAGTGGGGGACACCGTGCGCGGCCAGGAGTTGCCTGCCCGCCTCGTGGTAGTGCGGCTCGCTGTCGACGAGTGTGCCGTCGAGGTCGAAGACGACCGCCGGGCGGGCGGAGGGACTGCTCATGTGTTCCAGCATGCCAAACCCGAGGTCAGGTGCTCAGGACCGGCCTCATCCGAGGCGGGCGGACCAGAAGGCTGTTCGGGCACGCGCGGCTCGGAAGCGGGAGGGTCCTCCATGTGGTGTCCTGCCGCCGCCAGTCCCTCCGACACGGCCTCGGTGAAGGCGGCGATGGTTTCGTTGTGGCGGCTCGGGACCCAGACGACCGAGGTGAGCCAGGCCAGCGGCGCCCCCTCCAGCCGCCGCCAGACCAGCCCGTGGGGCAGGGGCGTGCCGGGGGCCTCGTTCAGGTGGACGCCCCGCCCGGCCAGCACGAGCCCCTGTACGAAGTTCGGGTTGCGGGCGTGCCGGATGGAGCCGGGGAGGAAGCCCTCGTCCCGGCAGATGGTGAGCATGTGGTCGTAGAGCCGGGGGGCCATGGCGCGGGGGAAGATGACCAGCGGTGCGCCGTTGAGGTCCCGCATGCGCACCGTGCGGGAGGCGGTGCCCGCGCCGGCCGCCAGCGTGTGGTCCGCCGGCAGGACGACGCCCAGCTCACGCCGCGCCACCGGGCCGGATTCCAGACCGATCGTGTCCGAGGGATGGCGGACCACGCCCGCGTCCAGCTCGCCCTCCCGCAGCCGGGAGAGCTGCTCGTCCGTGGTCAGCTCGTGCAGGTCGATCAGGACGTCCGGCACCCGGCGGGCGAGGCCCGCGGTCAGCGTCGGCAGCACCACCGGGGTGGTGTCGGGCGGTACGCCCACCCGCAGGACCCCCGCTTCGCCGGGCCGGATCCGGCGCATCGCCTCGCGGGCGCTGTCCACCCCGACGAGTACCGGTCTGACGTACTCCAGCAGCAGCGCACCCGCCTCGGTGAGCTGGACGCGGTGCCGGGTGCGGTCGAACAGTCGCACCCCCATCTCGCGCTCCAGGTCGCGGATGCGCTGTGACAGCGGCGGCTGGGCCATGTGCAGCCGGTCCGCGGCTCTGCCGAAGTGCAGTTCCTCGGCCAGCACGGCGAAATAGCGCAGGTGACGGAGCTCCATGGCCGGACCATATCGCTGCGATATCACCGAGGGTCCGGATTGGTGTTGGCCGGGGTCCGATCCGCGCTGCTTGCATGACTGCTCACGGGACGCCCGCCCACGGGCGATGCGCCCCCGACCCCGATCCACCGTGCGCTGCGGCGCCTCCGCCGCCGCGTGCGCATATCCGGAGAAAGGCACCCTCTTCCATGACCGAGACGAGCAGCACCGTCATCGTCGACGAGCACCCGGTACAGGGCGCGTCCGCACCAGCCTTCGTCGCGGAGGTGACGCTCAACCGTCCGGAGAAACTCAACGCCTGGACCGGCCGGATGCGCGAGGAGTTGGTCGCCGCACTCGAAGCGCTGGGCGCCGACGAGAAGTGCCGCGCGGTGGTCCTCACCGGCGCGGGCCGGGCCTTCTGCGCCGGTCAGGACCTCGCCGAGACGGCCGCCATCGACCCGGACGACCACGCCGCGGCCGAAGCGTGGATCGACGACTTCGGCCGTCTCTTCCGCGTGCTGCGCGGGCTGGAGAAGCCGACCGTCGCCGCCGTCAACGGGGTGGCCGCGGGATCGGGGTTCCAGTTCGCACTCCTGGCCGATCTGCGCATCGGGCACGCCGAGGTGAAGATGGGCCAGCCGGAGGTGCTCTCCGGCATCCCCAGCATCACCGGCATCTGGGCCATGTGGGGCATTCTCGGCCGGGCGAAGACCACGGAGTTCGCGCTCACAGGACGGCTCGTGGACGGCACCGAGGCCCACCGGCTCGGACTGCTCAGCCGGCTCGTCGCCGCGGACGAGGTCAGGACGGAGGCGCTGGCCGAGGCCGCCCGGCTCGCGGAGCTCCCGCCCGGTGCGGTCGCTCTCACCAAGGGCCGGATCCGGGAGCTGGACGACGCGGGGCTCGACGAGGCGATCGCCGCGGCCAAGAAGGTGCACACGGCCGCCTACGCGACCGGCGAGCCGCAGCGCGAGATGGCCCGCTTCCTGGCCGGCCGCCGCCGCTGACCGGGCTCGCCGCACCGGTTGCCGTACCGGTCGCAGCCGTCGATGCGACCGGTCGCACCCATCTGTACGAGAGGAACCCCACCCCATGAGTACCAGCCTCACCCCGTCCACCGGGGAGGCCGCCTACCGCAGGCTCGTCGAGGAACACCGGTGGAGCGTGCCCGAGCGCTACAACATGGCGGCCGACGTCGCCGACCGGCATCCGGGAGACAAGCTCGCGCTGATCTTCGAGGACCACACCGGCTACCGCGAGGAGGTGACCTGGCAGCGGGTCCAGGACCGCTCGCGGCAGATCGCCGCCGAGCTGCACAGGATCGGCGTCCGCAAGGGCGACCGGGTGGCGGTGCTGCTGCCGCAGCGCACCGACACCCCCGCCACCTACCTCGGTGTGCTGCGCACGGGAGCGGTCCTGGTGACGATGTCCCTGCTGTGGGCCGACGAACCGATCCGGTACCGGCTGGCCGACTCGGGCGCCACCGTCCTGGTGACCGAGACCGCCGCGCTGGAGCGGGCCGGCGCTTTCTCCGGAGCTGTCGTCAACGTCGACGATCCCGCCATCGGCGCGCTGCCGCCTGAGTTCGCCACGGTGGAGACCGCGCCCGACGACCCGGCGCTGATCTTCTACACCTCCGGCACCACCGGCGCCGCCAAGGGCATCGTGCACGCCCACCGCACCCTGCTCGGGCACAACGAGTTCCGTCACTGCCACGACCTGCGGCCCGGCGACGTGTTCTACGGTGCCGGTGACTGGGCCTGGTCCATGGCCAAGTTGATGGGGCCGCTGCGTGCGGGCGCCGTCCACCTCGTCCACCGGCCGGCCGGCGGCTTCGACCCGGAGGGGCTGCTGGCGGCGATGTCCCGCAACCGGGTCACGACAGCCCTGGTCAACCCGACCTTCCTGCGTAAGATGATGCAGGCCGTCCCGGACGCCGGCAGTCGCTACCCGCAGGTGCTGCGCGTGGTGTGCTGCTCCAACGAGCCGCTCACCCCCGAGCTCATCGAGTGGTTCCGCGCCCAGTTCGGCGTGACCCCGCTGGACTACTACGGCTCCACCGAGTCCTACCCGCTGCTCGGAAACTTCCCCGGCGTTCCGGTCAAGCCGGGCTCGATGGGCCGGCCCCTGCCCGGCTGGGACGTCGCGCTGCTGGATGCGGACGACCGCGAGGTGCCCGTCGGGGAACCCGGTGAGATCTGCCTGCGCGCCGGGTCGAACCCGCAGTACCCGCTGGGCTACTGGAACCGGCCCGAGGCCGCCGCCGAGACCTTCGGCGGCACCTGGTACCGGACCAAGGACCAGGCCGTCATGGACGAGGACGGCTACTTCTGGTTCCTCGGCCGCACCGACGACGTCATCAAGACGTCCGGATACCGTGTCGGCCCCTACGAGGTGGAGGCCGTGCTGCGCGGCCACCCCGCGGTCGCCGAGGCGGGCGTCGTCGGCGTGCCGGACCCGGTGCGAGGCCAGGCCGTCAAGGCATGGATCGAGCTGAGTCCGGGATACGAGCCGAGCGAGGCGCTCGCCCGGGAGATCTCGGACTTCGCCCGCGCCGCGCACTCCCGGTTCGCCTACCCGCGGCAGGTCGAGTTCGCCGACGCACTGCCGCGCTCGGCAACCGGAAAGATCCAGCGGAGCGCGCTGCGCGCACGCGACACCGCCCCTGCCAACCCCGACGCCGCGTAGCCGACCAGGAGGACGACGGACATGACGACGGACCGCTGGGTTCCGGCACCGCAGGAAGCACCCGCCAAGCAGACGGCCGACCGCGCCGAGGAGAGCGGGGTGCGGCGGAAGGTCACCGCGGCCACCGCCGTCGGCAACTTCGTCGAGTGGTTCGACTCCGGCGCGTACGCGATCATGTCCGCCACCCTCGCCGGGCTGTTCTTCCCCCAGTACGACGCGACGGCCGCCCTCCTGGCCACCTGGGCGGTCTTCGCCGGCGGCTTCATCGCCCGCCCGCTGGGCGCCGCCTTCTTCGGCCGCTACGGCGACCGGATCGGCCGCAACCGCATGCTCGCGCTGAGCGTGCTGTGCATGAGCGGGTCGACGTTCCTGATCGGGCTGCTGCCCGGCTACGCCACACTCGGCATCACCGCACCCGTGCTGCTCTTCCTGCTCCGCACGGTGCAGGGCTTCTCCACCGGAGGCGAGTACACCGGTGCGGCGGCCTTCATCATGGAGTACGCCCCCGAGGGCCGCCGCGCCCGCTACGCCAGCGTCGTCCCGCTCACGGTCGGCCTGGCCTCGGTGGCGGGCGCCATGACGGGCCTGGCCCTCACCTCCTCCCTCGACGAGGCGGCACTGAACAGCTGGGGCTGGCGGATTCCGTTCCTGCTGGCGGGACCGCTCGGTCTGATCGGCCTCTACCTGCGCAGCCGGATCCAGGACACCCCGGTCTTCCGGGCGATGGAGAAGCGCGACGCGGTGCACAAGGCGCCGCTGCGGGACGCGTGGCGGGTGTGCCGCAGGCAGGTGCTGACGCTGTTCGGCTACAGCATCACCAACGCGATCGGCTACTACCTGATGAGCAGCTACATGATCGCCTACATGTCGGAGGAGGTCGGCTACAGCAAGGCGGAGGCGATGCTCACCAGCGTGGTGGCGATGCTCGCCTACAGCGCGGCGTGCCCGCTGATGGCGGCGGCCAGCGACCGTTTCGGACGCAAACCGATGCTGCTGGTGGCCTGCGGCGGCTTCGCGGTGGCGACTCTTCCGGCCTTCTGGCTGATCGGCACCGGGCTGCCCGGAGCCGTCGTGGGAGCCACGGTGCTGGCCGTCCTCGTCGCGGTCATCGGCACCTCCAACGTACCGGCGATGGTCGAGATGTTCCCCGGGCAGCTGCGGGCGAGCGGTTCGGCCATCGGATACACCGCCGCGTACGTGCTCTTCGGCGGCACCGCGCCGTTCGTGGCCACGGGCGTGGTCTCGCTCGCCGGGAGCCCCCTCGCACCCGGGTTCTATCTGATGATCGTGGCGGCCGTCTCGGCCCTGGTGGTGCTCTTCTCCTTCCGGGAGACCGTGCACCTGCCGCTCACCCGCACAAGCGTGCTGGAGAAGTAGGCGGTTCAGCCTCGGGGGACGAGGGACGGAACGTCGCCCCTCGTCCCCCGGATGCTTTCCCCGCCGCGCGCGGTGCCGCCGCCACGCCGGTCGGTCGTGCTACGGCAGGGTGCGTACGGGCCGCCGTCGGCGGACCGGACCCTCGGCGTCGTGGTGCGGCTGACAGGCACGCCGGCGGCTCCGTGAGGTGTCTTGGTCGGGTCGGGTCCGGGCCTGGCAGGCTGAGACGATCATGGCCGCGGCCCTGGTCCCACCCGGGCCGCGGGCGCGGACGGTGGCTGACCGTATGGCGAGGAGGACGACCGTGACGACCGATGAACCGACTGAGGGACCGGGCAGTGAGCGGGCCGAGGGGCCGACCGGTGAGCGGGCCGACGAGCCGGTCGAGCTGACCGCCGCCGAGCGGTCTCATCTGCGCAGGGCCGTGGGGCTGGCCGCCGAGGCCCTCGCGGCCGGGGACGAGCCCTTCGGCTCGGTGCTGGTCGGCGCCGACGGCCGGTCGCTGGCGGAGGACCGGAATCGCGTGCACAGCCTCGACGACCGCACTCGCCACCCGGAGTTCGCGCTGGCGCGATGGGCCGTCGACCACCTGAGCGAACGGGAGCGGGCGGCCGCCACGGTGTTCACCTCGGGCGAGCACTGCCCGATGTGCTCCGCCGCGCACGGCTGGGCCGGGCTCGGCCGTATCGTCTACGCGCACTCCACCGCTCAGCTCACCGAGTGGCTCGCCGCTTGGGACGCTCCCGCCTCCCCCGTCCGCCCGCTGGCGATCGAAGAGGTGCTGCCCGGCGTGCCGGTGCACGGTCCGGTGCCCGACCTGACAGACGAACTCCGCGAGCTGCACCGCCGTTTCCACCAGCGCCGGCCCCGGAGCTGAGGTGACGTACGGGGGCACGCCGGCCGAGCGCTGATGTGACGTACGGGGGTACGCGGATGCGTGGCCTCAGTCGGTGTCGAGGCCGTCGATCAGGCGGTTGAGGAACCGGGTGAAGGTGGCGTCGGGCGAGAGAGGGCGTCGGGGGGCGGAAAGGGCCTCGGCGAGTTGGGGGTGGCTGCCGTCGGCAGCGACGGCGGCGAGATAGCGGGCCTCGGCCGCGGTCCGCTCCGGCGATCGCGAGACCGCGGCCTGCGCGATCTCGTGCGAGACGTGGCCCGTCACGAATGCGGTGAGCTGGGCGAAGACCTCCAGCTTCGCCGCACCGTCCAGCCGGCTGGGCCGCAGGACGGCGAGCACGTGTTCCAGGAAGGCCAGCGTGTTGGGGCCCGGAACGCGGTGGGTGAGCAGGGCGGCGGGCAGCCAGGGGTGGCGCAGCATGTGGGCGCGCTGCAGGCGGGCCACGGTCTTCAGATCGGCCCGCCAGTCGCCGCTGGGTGGGTCCGTCACCGCGAGTTCGCCGGTGACGTGGTCGACCATCAGCTCCAGCAGTGTGTCCTTGTCGGGGGCGTAGCTGTAGAGCGACATGACGCCCGCGCCGACCTCGGCGGCCACCCGCCGCATGGTGACCACCTCGAGCCCTTGGGCGTCCGCGAGGGCGACAGCGGCTGCGGTGATCGCCTCCCGGCTGAAGGAAGGCCTGCGGCCCCTGCGCGGCTCACCGGGACGCAACCAGAGCTCTTCGGGGCCGACGCCCTCGGTGCCGGACCTTCCGTCACGGGACACGGTTCCGCTCTCCTCTCCCTGCTGCCGCGTACTGCTGACTGCTGCGCGGTACCGGCTGTCGAGCTGCTGCGCGATCCGGCTGATGAGCTGCTGCGCGATCCGGCTGACGAACGATTCCGGCCGTCGGGTTCCCCGGCTGCCGGGCGCCTGCTCTTGCGAAGACCATCCAAGCATCCTCTATTCTCGTACGTAGTACGGGAATAGAGGAGGGGACGATGTCATCACGCACGCCCGAAGCCGTCGCGGAGCACGCCTGGGCGCCACCCGCCGGAAAGCCGCCACTGTCCTCACGGCTGATGAGGGCGACCTGGCGAGGACTGCCGGCGAAACAGCACGAGGCGGGATGGGAACCGGGGCTGGTGGTGCCGGGGTCCGACGGCAGCCCGCTGCTCACTGACCACTACTTTCCGCGCACTCAGGGCGACTTCCCCACCCTCCTCGTCCGCTCGCCGTACGGCCGAGGCCTGCCGTGGTCGCCGCAGTACGGCCTGCTCTTCGCCGAACAGGGCTTCCACGTTCTCCTGCAGAGCTGCCGCGGCACCGGCGGTTCGGGCGGCGTGTTCGACCTGTGGCGCAACGAGGCCGCCGACGGCCTGGCCACCGTGTCCTGGCTGCGCGAACAACCCTGGTTCAACGGGACGCTGGGAACCGTCGGGCCCAGTTACCTGGGCTACGTGCAAGAGGCGCTGGCCTCGGACCCACCGCCGGAACTGAAGGCGATTGTGGTGCAGGTAGGGCTGCACGATCCCTACGCCCTGTTATACGCGGACGGTGCGCTCCGTCTGGAGAACACCCTCGCCGTGGCCGTCGGCATGCAGTACCAGCACCAGGGCATGGCGCCGTTTCTCAGGGCGACACTGCGTCTCCGACGCCGCCTGCGCCACGTCACCACCGAGCAGCCGCTGCGTGGGGCGTACGTGTCCGCCCTCGGGGACGAACCGCCGTGGCTGGAGGAGGTGCTGACACACCCGGACGCCGAGGACGCCTACTGGCACGGCGCGTCGTTGGTGCAGTCGCGGGAGTCGCGGGAGTCGCGGGAGTCGCGGGAGTCCGCGGAACGGCTTCGCGTGCCCACAGCTCTGATCACCGGGTGGTACGAGGCGCTGGCCGACCAGACCCTCGAGCAGCACGGCCGACTGCGCCAGGCGGGATGTGAGACCACCCTGCTCGTCGGCCCCTGGACGCACACGTCCGCTCTCCAGCGCGGGTGGCCGCAGGTGTTCGCCGAGAGCCTCGCCTGGCTGCGTGCCCACCTGTGCGCCGACCCCTCCGGCCTGCGGCCCACAGCGGTGCGCGTGCACGTCGGCGGCGACACCTCCTGGCGGGACCTCGACCACTGGCCGCCGGTCACCGCTGCCACCCCCTGGTATCCGCTCACCGGCGGGCATCTCACCCACCATGCCCCGACGGACTCCGCACCCGTGGCGGCGCTGCGCTACGACCCCGCCGACCCCACCCCCTCCCTCGGTGGTCCGACTCTGTCCGGCACCGCGGGGCCCCGGGACAACCGCGCTCTGGAGGCCCGGGACGATGTGCTGACCTTCACCGGCCCACCGCTGACCGAGCCCCTCGACATCCTGGGCCCCGTCTCCGCACGCCTGGCCATCTCCACGGACACCGGATACGCCGATGTCTTCACCCGCCTGTGCGACGTGGACCCACAGGGCCGCTCCGTCAACCTCTGCGACGGGTTCCGCCGACTACGGACGGCCGAAGGGGCGTCGTCCGCGCAGATCACCGTCCCGATGAGCTCCACCGCCCACCGCTTCCCGGCCGGCCACCGCATACGCTGGCAGATCAGCGGAGGAGCCCACCCGCGCTACACCCGCAACCCCGGCACCGGCGAGTCGCCGCTGGACGCCACCACTTGGATGCCGGTGCACCTCACGCTCCACGCGGACTCGGCACTGGTGCTCCCGACCGGTTCCGAGCCGACGTAACGCGCCGGCCCTCCGGGAAGGGGGCGACGGCCGGCGCACGGTCACTTCCGGTGGACGGTCGACAGGCAGCGGATGGTCGGCGAGCAGCCGACGGCTGACGATTGGCCCAGACCACAGCACGTGTACCTGTTACCGTCGTTGCCCCCAGACGGAGCGGCGAAGGGCAGGGCGATGGCCGAGGGCACACAGCGCCGGGCACGGGCCTACATCGGATCGTTCACCTCCGCGGGAGGCCGCGGCATCACCACGGCGGCCCTCGACACCGCCACGGGGGCCCTCACTCCGCTGCATCACACGGAAGGCGCCGTCACGGATCCCTCGTTCCTGGCTCTGGCCCCCGCCGGGGGGACCCTCTACGCGGTCAGCGAGAGCGATCAGGGCGGCGCCGCGGCGTTCTCCCTGCGCCACGAGGAGCCCCCCGAGCTTTTGGGGGACACCGTTTCCGTGGACGCCGCAGGCCCCACGCATCTGAGCGTGGCGGATGGCCGTCTGTTCACGGCGAACTACACCTCGGGCAGCGTCACTGCCCTGCCCCTGGACGCCGACGGAGGTCTGGAACCCGCTCCCGCCACTCATCAGCACCATGGAAGCGGGCCCGTCGCGGACAGGCAGGAGGGACCGCACGCCCACGCCGTCGTACCTGACCCGTCGGGGCAGTGGCTGCTCGTCACCGATCTGGGGACCGACTCGGTGTGGATCTACGACCTGCGGGGCACGTCCTCAGGCCTCCACCTCCACCGCGAGGTGCCGCTCCGCGCCGGAACCGGCCCGCGCCATCTGGCGTTCGCCGCTGAGTCGCGCGGCCGGGCAGCGGCATCGCCGGAGGCCGAGCGGGTGTACGTCGTCAACGAACTGGACTCGACGGTGACGACCTGCCGTTGGCACAGCAGGACAGGTGAGCTGGAGTCCCTGGGGGAGACCCGGGTCGTTTCGTCCGGACGCACGGGCCCGGCCAACTATCCCTCCGCGCTGGTCCTCTCGCCCGACGGACGCTTCGCCTGGGTCGCGAACCGGGGTGACGACAGCATCGCCGTTCTCGACCTGACGGCGGATGAGCTGCCCGTCCTCACTGCCACCGTTCCGTGCGGCGGACACTGGCCGCGCGATCTCGCCGCGCCCCCGGCGGGCGGGCGGCTGTACGCGGCCAACGAACGGTCCGGTGAGGTCACCTGGTTCGACGTGGACCGTGAGACCGGCATGCCGCACCGAGGGGGCTCCCTGCCGGCTCCTGCCGCATCCTGCGTCGTTTTCGACGCCCCTCTCGGCTGACCGGTTCGTCCCCCTCGGCTGACCGGTTCGTCTCTCTGGGCTGACCGGTTCGACGGTCCCTTCGGGCGGGCGGACTCGCCATACCCGCGCTGAGGGAAGGCGAGGTCCGGTCGGACGGAATCGCCGTACCCGCCGGAGGGTCTCCGCGCGGGTACGGCGCCTCTGCCGCGCACGGCGCGTGTCCGCCGCGTACGGCGCGTGTCCGCCGCGTCGCCCGGACTCGGGCCGCCCGCCTCGGGCCGCGCGCCTCCGACCGCCCGCTTCGCCGCGCGCGACCGGGCCGACGGCTCAGTGCACCGGCATGCCCTGCTGCTGGGCTGCCTCAGGCTGGGCGATCCCGGCCTTGGCCGCGAACGTGGACGCCACGAGCTTGCCCAGCGCGGGGTAGGCACCCAGTGGTTCCGCCGCCGAGCAGCCCGCTTCCTGAGCGGCGGCCTCCAGCAGCCCGTCAGCGATCTCCGGGCCGATCAGGCAGGGGGCGACGGCCAGGTTCTGCGAACCGGAGCCGCGCAGCTGTTCGGCCGTGTGCTGGATGGCGCCCTCGTCGTCGAGCGCCGCGGCGAGCACCGGCACCGCCAGCCGGGCCGCCAGCAGCATGCCGGTGATACCGGCCGCCTGCACGGCTTCCTCCCCGCCGACGGTGGCCAGGATGATGCCGTCCGCCGCCGTCGCCACGGTGAAGAGCCGCGCCCGGTCGGCACGTGCCAGGCCCGCCTCGGAGAGCCGCACGTGAACGGCCTCGGCGAGCAGCGGGTGCGGCCCCAGAACGTCGGTCAGCTCGGCTCCGGAGCCGCTGCCCAGCACCTCCTGACGGATACGCCGCAGCTGGGCGGCGTCCGGTCCGGCCAGCAGCGGGACGACGACGGCGGGCAGGCCGTCGTCCTCCTCCTCGCGGACCGGGGCGGCGACCGGGGCCTCGGGCTCCTCCGGGGCCGTTCCGTCCGAAGTCGCGGCCGACATCTCGCGGGCCTCCCGCGCGTACCGTATCCGGGTGGCACGGTCGCTCACCGCCGAGGTGAGGGCGGCGCGGATGGTGGGGAACTCCTCGTCGTCACCGTCGGTGAAACCGATCCGCGCGTCCAGACCGGGCAGCTCCGAGCGCGCGATACTCAGCGTCTCTTCCGCGAGGCTGCGCGTGGCGCTGGAGGGGGTGCCGGGGACGGCCAAAACCAGGGCCGGCGCGCCCTCGGGGGCGACGACGGGCTCCGGGCGGCGGTGCCGTCCGGGCCGGCGGGGACGTGGCATTCGTACGGGCAGGCCATTGTCCGGTCCTGTGGGGGAGCTCATGCGCCCGCATGCTAATGCCTTGCTGAGGTCGGCTGTTCGGCCGGGGGAGGCAGGTGGGCGTATGTCCCGATTCGCCCGGGTCGAAGAGCGCTGTTTTCTGACTGTTCCTGCCCCGGGATGCTCCCTCTCCGACCGGATGTGTCCGTCGGGCCACGCGAGAGGTCACGACGAGCTGGGCAGGACAGGCCTGCGCGCACAGGGGGGGGCACGGTCCGGGGCGGGCGGGGGACTGCCTCAGGCGGTCCCAGGAGCGTCCGTAAGGCGCAGCAGAGCCGGGTCGGGCGGCAGCGCGACGCCGCCCGTG
The DNA here is from genome assembly GCF_003323715.1 of Streptomyces diacarni. Classification (GTDB taxonomy): domain Bacteria; phylum Actinomycetota; class Actinomycetes; order Streptomycetales; family Streptomycetaceae; genus Streptomyces; species Streptomyces diacarni. Next base: position 107,624 of record NZ_QOIN01000043.1, on the reverse strand, counting down.
GCCAGGCGGCCCGCGAGCAGTAGCGCGCCGTCCAGCGGGCCTCCCGTGGCCTCGACCACCCGGGCCTGCGGCAGCTGCTCTGCCAACTCGGCGCGCAGCGGTCCGAGGAGGGGCTCACCCATGGCAAAAAGGCCACCGGTGAAGGCGACGCGCACGGGCGTCCCCCCGCGCACCCCCCGCAGCCCCTCGTCCAGCACCTCGCCGCCGCTGGAAGAGCACACGGTTCCCTCGCTGCCGGAAGGGCGCGTCGTATCGCCGGACGGGCACACCGCCACGGCGCTGGCCGCGATCTCGCGGGCGGCCGCCCGCAGAATGCCCGCCGCCACATGGTCCCGCTCCGCGCACCGTGCCACCTCGGGCGCGAACGAGGCGAGCACGGCGGGACGGTCGGTGCGCGGATACAGCCGCCCCGGCAGCCCGCTGAGGGGCACCCCGAAGACGGTCTCCGCCCTGTCCCGCAGCGCTGTCGAGCCACCCGCCCGCCCGTCGTGGGCGCGCATGGCCGCCTCCAGGCCCGCTCGGCCGATCCACGCACCGCTGCCGCAATCGCCCAGCAGGTGGCCCCAGCCGTCGGCGCGTCGCCAGGTGGCCAGATCGGAGCCCATGGCGATCATCCCGGTGCCCGCCGCCACCACCGCCCCCGGCTGCTCGCCGAGCGCGCCCGCGTACGCCGTCACGGCGTCGGCGGCGAGCGCCAACCGGCGTACCCGGAACTCCCGTGCCAGCAGACCGGGCAGCTCGGCACGCAGGCCGTCGCCGAGCGTGGCCATCCCCGCTGCGCCGACGCAGGCCGCCGCGATCCGCGGCCCTGGACCCCGCCTGGCGCCGGCCGCGGCCGGCATCCCGGAACCGGGCTCGAATGCGGCCTCCGCCTCGGCCAGCAACGTCCGCACGGCAGGCACCAACTGCTCCGCCATGTGCGCCGGGTCGATGCCGGAGGCGTTCGTGCGGACCGGCTCCGCACAGGTGACGCTCCCCGCCGGCCGGGGGCTCGCCCCCACGTCCGCTTGCTGCCACCCCAGGGCGACCCGGAGCCCCGACCCTCCCGAGTCCACTCCGAGCACCCATGCGCCCTCGCCGGCCGCCCCGGTGCTCACGGCAGGCGCCAGTCCACGGGCTCGGCCCCCTGCTGGGCCAGCAGGTCGTTGACGCGGCTGAACGGGCGCGAACCGAAGAACCCCCGGTCCGCGGACATGGGGGAGGGGTGCGAGGACTCCACCGAGGGCAGGCCGCCCAGCAGGGGGCGCAGGTTGCGTGCGTCCCTGCCCCACAGCACCGACACCAGTGGACGCTCCCGCGCGACCAGCGCCCGGATGGCCTGTTCGGTGACTTCCTCCCACCCCTTGCCGCGGTGGGCGGCGGGCCTGCGCGGGGCTGTGGTCAGCGCCCTGTTGAGCAGCAGCACTCCCTGCCGCGTCCAGGGCGTCAGATCGCCGTTCGAAGGGCGGGGGAGACCCAGGTCGCTGTTCATCTCCCGGAAGATGTTCTCCAGGCTGCCCGGCAACGGCCGCACGTCGGGGGCGACGGAGAAGGAGAGACCGACCGCGTGCCCAGGCGTGGGGTAAGGGTCCTGGCCGACGATGAGGACGCGCACCTCGTCGAACGGCTGTTGGAAGGCTCTGAGGACGTCGGCTCCCGAGGGGAGATAGGTTCTCCCCTCCGCGATCTCCGCGCGCAGGAAGTCGCCCATGGAGGCGACTCGTTCGGCGACCGGCTCCAGCGCCTTGGCCCAGCCCGGTTCGACAATCTCGTTCAACGGTCGTGCAGCCACGAGCCGTCACTCTACTGGCTCAGCCGGACTGGCTCATCCGGCCCGGCCGGGCCGCCACCCGGACGGGACCGCTCCGCCCACGTGCCTCAGCGGCTCAGCCGATCACCGCCGCCCGTACGCACAGCACGTCCGGCAGGTGCCGGGCCAGCTGTCGCCAGCTCTCGCCCTCGTCCGCGCTCGCGAACACCTCACCGTTGCGGTTGCCGAAGTAGACGCCGGACGGGTCCGCATCGTCCGTGCACAGCGCGTCCCGCAGCACCGGGCCGTAGTGCGCCGACCGTGGCAGACCGGCGCCCAGCGCCTCCCAGCTGCCGCCGGCGTCCTGCGTGCGGTGAACGCGGCAGCGGTGCCCGGCGGGGACCCGGTCGGTGTCCGCGTTGAGCGGGAACAGGTAGGCCACGCCGCCCCGGCGCGGATGGGCGGCCACGGGGAAGCCGAAGTCCGAGGGGAGGCCCTCGCCGATCGACTGCCAGGTGTCGGCGCCGTCGTCGCTGCGGAAGACCCCCCAGTGGTTTTGCAGATAGAACCTGTCCGGGTCCTCCGCGTCGCATGCGACCTTGTGCACACACTGCCCGTACTCCGGGTAGCGCTGCCCCTCGGGGAGGAAGACGGCCGACACGCCGCGGTTGCACGGCTCCCAACTCGCTCCGCCGTCCGCTGTCCGGTAGGCGCCGCCCGTCGAGACGGCCACCGTCACCCGCCGGGAGTCGCGCGGGTCCACCAGGACCGTGTGCAGCCCCAGCCCGCCGCCGCCCGGCACCCAGTCGCGCCGCGTCGGGTGCTCCCACAGCGGGCGGACCAGCTCGAAGGACTCGCCGCCGTCCTGCGAGCGGAACAGGCCGCCCGGCTCCGTCCCGGCGTAGACCACACCCGGTTCGTCCGCGCCGCCCGGCTGCAGCTGCCACACCCGCTCCAGGGACGCTTCGGTGTCCTTCGGGTACGTGATGGCCGGACGGGCGGGCTCCTTCCACGTCTTGCCCAGGTCGTCGGAGTGGAAGACCGAGGGGCCCCAGTGGGCGCTGTCCCCTCCCGCCAGCAGCCGAGGCACTCCCGGGCCACGCCGGTCGACGCTGAGGGAGTAGACGGCCTGCGCGTTGAAGTGCGGGCCCGTGAACTCCCAGCTGCCCGCACCGCGCTGCCCGGCCTTCTGCCGGGCGAGGAACAGACCCTTTCTCGTACCTACCGCGAGCAGCACGTCCGCCATGCCGGCACCACCTTGGAGGCGCCGTTGTCCTGAGGTACCGGACAGTCTGCACCGGCCCACTGACACTCCGGTCCGGCAGCGGAGGAACGCGCGGTCGGCGCGCGCCCCGGGCCCCCGTACGGCGGCACGGGTGCGCCGTTCGGGCTGCCGGCGGCTCCGTCGATCGGGGTGCCGTCGGAGGACCCGTGCGCGCCGGGACACCCCGCCGGGCTTCCGTGACTACGGTGCCGCGACGTGTCGGACAGACCCCCATACTCCCGTTGCTCTCCGAACCACTCCCCGCGTGACCACTCCTCCCGTGACCACTCGCGCGAACCGTCCGGCTGTCCGCCGGACACCGCGCCACCGGACAGTGAGCCGTCCGGGCCGCCCCGTCCGGCGTGGCAGCTGCTGGGTCACGGCACCGGCGCGTGCCCCGCACCGTACGACGCGAGCGGGCAGGCGCCCTGGTACGCCGTCGGTCTGACCCTGTCCGACGGCGTTCAGGTGGAGGTACTCGCCGCTGTGGTGGACGACGCGATCCGCGTCGAGGAGGTGCGGGCCGACCCGCCGCTCACGCCACGTGCGCTGACGGAGCTCACGCCGTGGCTGGACGGGCCGCTGGCGGACGCGTGCCCGGACGCGCTCCGGCCCCCGCAGAAAGCTCCCACCGTATGGGTGACGGGAGCGTGCGTGCTGCCCGCGGCGGCGCCGCCCGCGCCGGTGAGGGGCCGGGGGCGGCCGCCCGGGCCTCGCGGGCAGGCGGCGCGGCGCGCGGTGGCCGAGGCGTACACCGCTGCCCGGCAGCAGGGCGCCGACCCGGTCCTGGCCGTCATGCGGCTCACCGGGCACAGCCGCCGCAAGTCCCTCCGTGTCATCGCGGACGCCCGCGACGACGGCCTGCTGCCGCCCCGCCACGCCCGCCGCTGAACGCGAGCGCCGTGCCCCGGCGTCGGCCCGCCGTCCGGCGGGCGCGGCATCCGCACGGCCGCGGTGTGGCCACCCGGGCTCACCGGGGCTTCCGTCCGGGTGCAACGGGGCTTCCGCGCGGGCTCCGCTCGGCCTCAGACGAGGCCGAGCACGAGCACGAGCACGGACACAGGCACAGGCACAGGTGCGGTCTCTGACGGCTGTCGTGCCGTGCCGTCCGTGCCGTCCGTCCTACCGCTGATCCGCGGTTCCCTGCGGCGGCCCGGAAGCCGGCTCTTGGCCGCATGGTGAGACACGGCCCACCTGACGGATGAGAGCCGCGGAGGAGGCGCTGTCCGTCCGCTCACCGGGGTTCTCGGGCGGCGTGCCACGGTCCCAGGCCAGTCCGTACCGGGTGAACAGCTCTCCCCGCAGCCTCTCCAGCGGCATCGGAGCGCCCGGCAGAAGCGCCGCGACGACGGATCCCATGAGATTCGCGCGCAGCAGTGGGTAGTCGCGGTCCGGGTCGGGGGATCCGTAGCGGGCCACCGCCGTGCGCAGCAGGGCCGCGAGGCGCCGCTGTTCGTCGCACTGGACGAACCCCTCCTGCTGGAGGATGCCTGCCATGTGGGCGCGCATGAGCACCGGGTGGTCACGTGCCAGCCCCATGATGGCGTCGATGGCGCGGGCCAGCGCCTCCTCGCCGCTGCCCGGCTCCTCGGACAGCGGCGCGCGCTCCAGGGCCTCGGCCAGCGTCAGGTGCATCAGCCGGTGCACGGCGGACTGGAACAACTGGCGCTTGCCCGGGAAATAGTATGAAATCAGGCCGCGTGCCGAGCCCGCGCGGTCGGCGATCGCACCCAGTGTCGTCGCCTCGTAACCGTGTTCGGCGACGAGCTCGACGGTCGCCTGCAGCAGGCGTTCGCGCGAACGTCGTCGCAACTCCTCATTGACCGATGCGCTCCGAGGGGACATCCTGTAACTCCTGCGTTGGCTGGCTGGCAGCCAATATACTCAGTGAGTCTTCGGATGTCCGCGCCCCTCGTGCGGGGAGGTCCGGCGCAGCAGTCGATATCGGGGCGACGCGGGGGATCGCCCCGATATCGACGTCAACCAGCTGAAACAGGACGTCGCTTCTCCGTGCGGCACTCGAACTCCCGGGCAGGGGTACGTTAGTGCGCACACAGCGTCAGCGCATGCGCGGAGAGCAGGGGAGAGCGATGGCGGACCGCCTGGGGCCCGACTCGGAAGAGATCGACGACACGCTGCCGCATTCGGCGCGGATCTGGAACTACTGGCTCGGCGGCAAGGACCACTACGACATCGACCGCCAGGTCGGTGACGAGATCGCCCGCAGCAACCCCGGGATCGTGACCACCGCACGGGCGCAGCGCGCCTTTCTGTGCCGTGCGGTCAGGCATCTGGCGGGCGACGTCGGCATCCGGCAGTTCCTCGACGTCGGCACCGGGCTGCCCACGGTCGACAACACCCACGAGGTCGCCCAGCGTGTCGCGCCCGAGGCGCGGATCGTCTACGTCGACCACGACCCTCTGGTCCTCACCCACGCCCGTGCCCTGCTGACCAGCACGCCCGAGGGCGTCACCCACTACATCGACGCGGACCTGCGCGAGCCCGACGCGATTGTGAGCGGAGCCGCCGCCACCCTCGACTTCGAGCGGCCCGTCGCCCTGATACTGCTCGGTGTCGCCGCCCACATCACCGACGAGAGCGCCTACGAGGTGGTCGCCCGCCTGCTGGACGCCCTTCCGTCCGGAAGTCACCTGGTCTTCAGCGACTCGGCCGAGGTCGTCAATCCCGAAGCGGTCCGCGCGATGGTGCGCGAGTGGAACCGCACCAGCGACAACCCCCGCGTCAATCGCTCCCGGGACCAGATCGGCCGCTTCTTCGACGGGCTCGACATCCTCGAACCCGGACTCGTCTCCGTCACCCGGTGGCGTCCCGAGGCCCTTCCGTTCGGCGAACCCGACGAGGTCGACAACGTCGGAGGCGTCGCCAGGAAGCCCTGAAACCCTCTTCCACCGTTGCCGTGGTGCGCTACGGCTCCCGTGGTGCGCTACCGGCCGAGAGGGCGGGCAGTCTCTCGCCGGCTCTCTCCGGCGTGCAGGGCCGCCCACGCGGCCGCTGAGGCCAGCCCCAGCGCCGTACCGAGCAGGACGCCCACGAGAGTGTCCGTCAGCCAGTGCACGCCCAGCCACACGCGGGTGAACGCCACCCCGACGACGGACACGCACGCGACCACCGCCGCGGAACGCCACCACGCCCCACCGGCGGACAGCCCCCGCTCGCGCCAGAGCCACAGCAGCACCACGCACACCAGCGCGGCGGTCATCGCGTGCCCCGACGGCATGGCGGCGTAGTGCGCGGAGTCGACCGGTTCGCGCCACTGGGGCCTCTCCCTCGCCAGCGCCGCCTTCAGGCCCTGCTGGAGCCCGGAACCGACCAGCACGGTGCCGGCCAGCCACCAGCCCAACGCGCGCTCTCCGCGCCACAGCAGCCACACCACCACGACGGCCACCAGCAGCCGGAAGGCCCACGGGTCCCACACCCAGTCGGTCAGCACCCGGTTGGCACGGGTGAGCCCCGGGCTCTCGAGCGCCGCCGTGTGCAGCGTGGAGGCCACATCCGTGTCGAGGGCGGCGAGCGGCTGCCACGGCAGCAGAGCCAGGACGATCAGCAGGACGGCGGCGGCTCCCAGCACGGCCGCCACTGCGGCCTGCCAGACGCCGGGAGGGCTTCGTCGGATCGGACCACGCATGCGCCGATCATCGCGCCTGTCACCGGCCGCGTAGCAAGTCCCCGGCGCGTCCCTCCCCTTCCCGCCCCGAACCGGCCCACCAGCGGCCGCAGCCAGGGGGCCAGCCGGAGAACCCGGAGGGAGACGGGGATCAGCGCAGCGCCGAGAGGCCGGGGACGAAGGCGACGAGCAGCGGCACGACAGGCACGAGCGAGGCCACGGCGGTCATCCGCACCCTGCGGCTGACCGGCAGCCGGGGAGCGGCCGTCAGCAGCCGGTGAACCCGCTGCGGCACCATGGCGACCGGTGTCGGACAGGGACCGAAGACTCCCCGGCCCTCGTTGAGCTCCACGAGCGCCAGCGCGATGGTCAGCCGGCCGTATCGGCGGGAGGCGGCGTCGTCGGCGGCCAGTTCCACCAGGCGGTGCACCTGATCGCGGAAAGAGGCGAACACCGGCACTCGGGAGAACCCGGTGGCCAGCGCGGACGAGCAGTGCAGAAGCCAGTCGTGGCGGGCCCGCGCGTGCCCCTGCTCGTGTTCGAGCACGGCGTCCAACTGCCGCCCCTTGAGCCGCCGCAGCGCAGCGCTGGTGATGACCAACTGCGGTGTGGAACCCGGCAGCCACCACGCGTCCGGCCTCTCCTCCTCCAGCACGACCAGCCGTTCGCTGGAGGTCGCGGACTCACCCGGCAGCCGCGGCACGCGCTCGCGCAGCTCCGCGCGGCGCTTGCGGCGCCTCGTCCGCGCGTCCCTGATCTCCCGCAGCAGCATGGCGCCGGTCCACGCACCCCCGCAGGCGAGCAACAGGCACAGCGCTCCCGCCCACGGCGCGTACGCACTGGACGTGTACACCCGCACCACCCCGTCGGGGGCCCCGGCGAAGACATGGCTGCGCACCACCGCGAAGGCGGCGGCACCCGAGAGCGCCATCGCCAGCCCGCAGCACAACAGCACCGCACCCACCAGGCACTGCCACGCCCACAGGGCGAGCACGGGCTCACGGTCGGGCCAGGAGGAGCGGGTCAGTACGCGCGGTGCCAAGCCCGCGGCGAGCAGGGCGAGCACCATCAACGCGAGCGGGACCGTCATGCCGCTCAGCCTAAGAGGCCGTTACGAGACAGTGATACGCCCGACAGTGCAGAAGTGACGCGGCTCACTGTGCGGCCGCGTTTCACTCGTTACAGCGCGATCAGCATGGCTCACTCATCACAGCGTGATCAGCATGGCGAACATCCCCGTGGCCATCGCCAGCCTGCACCCCGCGGCGATCCCCGCCTGGCGCATCAGGGGGGCGGCGGGCGCGCCCACGGCAGCGCTCGTGCTTCCGCCGGCCACCCCCGCGGCCATCCGGTCCGCCGCGACAGGCATCAGCCGCGCGGCCGTCCAGAGCGCGTACACCGCGAAGTAGCCCAGCAGCAGCCCCGTGACGACGGGCACACCACCGGGCGCGGAGTGGGCGGAGTGAGAGCCCTCATGGGCGGTGCCCGACGCGCCCGCCGTGCCGAGGGCCATGGCCAGCGACATGTACAACATGGCCGCTCCGCCGACCAGATGGTGCACGTGCCGGCGCGGACCGCCGTGCGCGAACCAGGCCCCGCCCCGGTCCGCCCCTCCCTCTCGCCGCCGGGACTTCCTCCGGCGGGCCCTGCCCCCGCGCCTGCCGGACGTCGCCAGCCACGCGCCGTGTGCCAGCAGCGCGCCGAAGACCGCGGTGAAACCCCACGCCAGAAGGGCGCTCACCGTGGGTGCCGCGCTCCACAGCAGGGGAACGGCCATGACCGCCATGCCGAAGCCCATCGCTGCCTCGCCGCCCGCGTCGGCACGCTGCCGGTGGTCGGCTCCGCGTGCACGCAGCACGCACGAGACACCCGTCACCGCGCAGAGAGCCGCCAGTAACCAAGCGACCGTGGCGGAACCGTGCATCGCTCACCCCCTCGCTCGTGGGGATGCCGCCCTCACCCACGGGGGGGCGCTCCCCGTTCCTCGCTCATCGCGGAGAAACTTCCCGCCGCCGTCCCCGCGTACGGGAGCGCACGGGCGCATTCGGGCGCAGCGGCGGAGGAGAGTGTCGTGAAGGAGCGGGCAGCCGGGGGCACCGCGGCTCAGCGCGGTCGCGGGGAGGCGTGTCCCATCATCTCGGTGGCCTCCACGAACGGAATGCCCAGGTCCTGGTGGAGGATGCGGGTCTCGTTGGTGTGGTCGGGCAGGAGCGAGCGGCCGGCCCCGTGTGCCTTCGGGCGCGCTGCTTCCCCTCCGGTCTCGTCTGCCGGCTCCTCGAGGGCGCTGATGTGCCGGTTGAGCAGACGCCAGGCATAGGCGTTGGTGTGCGGGCTGCGCAGCGCCTGGTCCCACTGCTCCGCCAGCTGGGCGAACACCGTACGCACCGCGATGTCCGCTGTTGGCCGGTCCGCCAAGCGGCTGTGCGCGTACTGCAGATACCGGGTCCGGTACAGCGCGCAGAAAGCGGCGAACTCCACCGGCACGCCGCAGCCTTCCTCAGGCCGGGTCTCCGGGCCGTTCCACTGCCGGGCGGATTGCGTGTTCGCGCACTTACCGGCAGCGGATTCCGCTGAGCCGCGTTGTTCGCACGGCGAGGGCATCCGAACGCTCAACGTTCTCTTCCCCTCCCATCCCCTCCGTCGCGGTCCCCCTTCCGCCGGAAGCTACAGGTCCGGGCAGGTCGTCCGCCATGAGTGGATGCCGTGTGCAAATTCATCGGCAATTGCACGGGGCGTCTGCGCGTCCCGCCCACAGTGGGGCAACGCGTCAGTGCGGTGAAATGGTTCCCGCTTCTTTTCGTATGTGAGCGTAAGAGGTGAACATGAGAGAGAATCTGATCGTACCGAGTAGCCTTCCTTTCGTTGCTCGTGATTCTTCGTCACCCTGGCCCGGAGAGCTGTCCGGGCGGGCCTCCCGGCAGAATTCACCCGATGGGGTGGCGAACCGGTGCGGCGTCCGAATCCACTCCGGCGGTCGTGCACGGCCCCGTCCGCGGCGGCCCCCGGTCGGTCCGCAGGGCCGTCCGGATCGCTCAGGCGCAGCGCGTCGTGTTGAATTGGAGTCCGTTGCCGAAGGTTTGGAGGTTGCTGTCGGCAAGGTCCGGGGCTCCGCCGTCCGTCGGTGTCATCGGCTGCTAACTGTCCGTGTTCTACAGGTTTTGGTGTGTGGGGGGTTTTGGTGTCGGTACCGGGTGTGGGCTCCGAGGCCGCGGGTGACGGCGTGCTGGTGGTGGCGGGCGTCGGCGGAGGGCTGATGGACGTCGGCGTGGTGGTGGCCGGCCTGGGCGGCGTCTCGTGGGGCGGGGTCCTGGCCGGTGCGGCCGGACACGGCGGCGGCGCCGCACGGGGCGGCGTGGACGTCGTCGAGCTGGTCGGCCCGGTGGACCCGCAGATGGTGCTGGCCCGCGTCCGCCTGGTCGCGGGGGTTTCGGGCCGGCTGCTGGTGCTGATCGTGGGCGAGCTGCGCAAGGACCCCCGCAAGGGAGGACTGCACATCGGTCTGGGAGCTCCCGGCCAGGGGTCGGCAGCGGTGCGCTACAGCGGGCTGCCGTGGGAGTGGCTGATAGGGGAGTTGGCGATACGCCCCGCTGGTTCGACGACCGTGCTGCTGGACGTGGCGGCCGAAGCCGACGCGTGGGAGACCGTCAGGGCCGGCGGGTTGCCGGATGCTCCCGGGGTCGGTGTGTTCGGGCGCGTCGTGCGGCACGGCCGGGAGTCGAAGTGGCGGCGCCTGAGGGGCGGCGCAGTTCCGACGGAACCCACCTACCTCCAGGAGTGCGTACGCATGTGGCGGGCGGGTGGCCGTATGCCCTTCGCCGAGCTGCACGAACGGGCCGCTTCCGCCTCCCATGCGACGGAGGAACTCCAGGCCGTCTTCGTGGCCTCGGCGACAGCCGAACCGGCCGCCCCCACGGGCAGTGCGGCCGCCCCCATGGGGAGTGCGGAGAACGGGTATCAGTCCTGGCAGCCCTCCGCGCAGAACGGCTGGGCTCCGCACGCGCAAGAGGGCCTCCCGCCGTGGACACCCGGCGCCGCGCCCGTCCCGACCGAGCCCACCCCACCGCAGTCGGCGAACGGTTCGCAGCCGCCGCCGCGTTCGGAACAGGTCGCACAACACCTCACGGACGTACCGCGGCCTGCGGACGCCGAGCAGCCCATGTACGCATCGCGGCCTGGGGAAGCACAGCGGCCCGCGGACCTCCAGCCGTTCGCGCCGCCTGAAGCGGATTCTCCTGCCTTCGAGCCGAACGCGGAGACTCCGCCCTTCGTCCCGGAAGGGACGGAAGGAACCTCTCCGCCCACCGCGCCGGACGTGGACACCGCCTCCGGTGCACCGTCCGAGGCGGTGCACCCGCACGCACCGGTCTCGGTCCCTCCCCCCGCGGAGGTTGCTGCCGCTTCCTCGGCCCAGGGCGGGGAGGATCCGCACGGAGCGATCATGACCGCCGCGCGGGCCGGCCGCCACGAGGAGGCAGAAGGGATCGCCGTGGCCTGGCAGCGGACCGCCGAGCAGACCGAAGGCCCCGGCTCGGAGGGCGTCTTGCATTGGGTCGAGGTCCGCGCCGACCTGGCACGCTTGGCCGGGGCTCCGGCGCGCAGCTGCGAGTTGTGGATGTGGGTGGCTCGCGGTCGGCTGGAGCAGGGGGAGCCGGACGACTCGTCCGAGGTGGAGGGCGCTGTCGACAGGGCTCACCACCAGTGGGAGCGGCTGCGCGTGGAGAACGTGGAGGCCGCTCGTGAGCTGGTGCCGGAGCTCGTCGTCCTCCGGCGCCGGGTCCCGGGCCGGCAGCCCGGTGCGGTGCGGCTCCTGGAGGAGCGGATGGAGCACCTGCTGGGAGGCGTCGACCACTGAGAGTGCCGCCCCCTGTGGCTGTCGGGCGGCCGCAAGGGTGGCGTGGGTGGTCCGTTCGCAGGAGCCCGGGCCAGCCGTCCCCGCGCACGTGGCTGCCGCACCAAGGGTGGGAAGCGCACCCGTTCGTCACGTACCGCAGGAGTGTGCATGTTCCGTCGCTCGGCCCTCACCCTGGTCACCCTGTTCGCGGCGACCGTCCTCGCCGCCGGGTCCGCAGCGGCCGCTGACGCGCCGCAGGACCAGCCCGATGAGCTGACCCCGCGCGAGCAGGCGACGTTGCAGGTCGCCGGCACGGTGCTGGACGAGCTGCTGGGTGGCGTCGTCGGCTCAGGCGGCGGACGCTGACACCTGGGGCCGCGGGGGTGGGGCCGCGAAGTGCCCCGCCCCCGCGGGCCTGTGAGCCGCTACCGTCCGCTGCTCACGGTGACTCGCCGCCGCCCGACTCCGGCGGTCGGCCAGGGCTGCCGTTGCCTTCGGCGGCATGTTGCCGTCGGGCGCGGGCCAGGGCGGCGTCGAAGTCCCGTTGCGTGTCGTCGCACCAGTGCAGCAGGTCGGCCAGGACGCGGCCCAAGGTCTGGCTGGGGCTGTCCCGCCACCCCTCGGTCAGGGTGTGCGTCTGCAGGGCGGCGTTCGCACGGTCCACGGCGGCCTGGTGCGGGCCGTGGCCTTGTGAGGCCTCGTGCGGTGTCATAGTGCCCCTTTCGGGTCCCGGTCGGCGGTGTGCGCGGGTGCCTCGGCCAGGTCACCCTCCCCGAAAAGTTAACTGCATGCCAGTTTTGCGTCAGTGCAATTTCTCGCCCGTGGGGTGACCTCCTCCGTCCCGACCGTGTTCGAAGTGGCGGCGCGCCCTCGCGTGTGCTTCCAGCGGTGCGCCCAGGGCGTCGAGGCCGAGAAGCGCCGCGCCCAGGACGGGACGGGCGTGCACGACGCGGGGCACGGCGCGCGGGGCGCGCCTGGCGAGCAGCTCGCCGATCCGGTCGTTGAGGAGGGGGTGAGCTGCGGCCAGCACCCCTCCACCCAGCAGCACGGGCACGTCCGCGTCCAGCAGCTCCAGCCGGCGCAGTGCCACCGTCGCCATCGTGACGACCTCCTCCGCCATACGCGCCACCAGGGAAGAGGCCACGGCGTCTCCGCCGTCGGCCGCCTCGAACAGGACCGGAGTCAGCTCGAGTCGCCGCGCGTACGGGATGTGTCCCAGGTGCAGGGCCTCGATCAGTGCGTACATGGAGGCCAGCTGGAAGTGACCGGGCAGCGCGGTCGCCAGCACGGTGGCCGCGCCGCGGCCGTCCTCGGCGCGGGCGGCGTGCCACAGTGCCTCGTCGGCGAGTCCGCCCCCGCCGCCCCAGTCGCCCGAGAGCCGGCCGAGTGCGGGGAAGCGCGCGGTACGTCCGTCCGGCAGCATTCCGGCACAGTTGATCCCCGCGCCGCACACGACGGCCACACCGCACGGTGCGGCGTCACCGTGCCGCGCGTCGAGCCCGGCGCGCAGCACGGCGAAGGTGTCGTTGTGCACGGTGACGTCCTTGCCCCAGCCGCGTTCGGCGAGCGCGGCCGCCAACTGCTCCTCCTCGACGGGCAGGTCGGCGTTGGCCAGGCAGGCCATCACCTGCTCCACGGCGGGCAGCGGGTGGGGGCCGGCGGCGGCCCGCCGTGCCCGCGACACCGCGTCGGCCAGCACGTCGACGGCGGTGCGTACGCCGACGGCCGAGGGGCGGAAGCCGCCGCCGCGTGCCGTGCCCAGGACGCTGCCGTCGGCGCCGAGGAGAGCAGCGTCGGTCTTGCTGTTGCCCGCGTCGATGGCCAGGACGGCTGGGGCCGGCCCCTCGGCCCGCGGGCGCGACGCGGTGGCCTCGGTCCCGAGTGCGGTCCGCGGTTGGCTCAGGCCCACGCCAGGTGCTCCTTGTTGTGCGCGAGGAGCTGGTCGGTCAGCTGCTCGGCGTACTCGATCTGGCCGATGAGGGGGTGGGCGAGCAGCGCCTTGAAGACGCGGTCGCGGCCGCCGTGCAGCGCCGCGCCGAGGGCGAGGTCCTCGTACGCGGTGACGTGCGCGATCAGGCCGGTGAACTGCGGGTCGAGGGCGGGTACCGGCAGCGGGTGTGCGCCGTCCCGGTCGATGCGGGCCTGGGTCTCGATGACCGCGTCGTCGGGGAGGAAGGGCAGGGTGCCGTTGTTCAGGGTGTTGACCGCCTGGTGGGTGCTGCCGCCCTCGCGCATCAGCGAGGCGGCCAGGTCGACGGCGGCCTCGGAGTAGTAGGCGCCGCCGCGGCGGGAGAGCAGTTCGGGTTTGGTGTCGAGCGCCGGGTCGGCGTACATCTCGAGCAGTTGCTTCTCCAGTGCCGCGACCTCGGCGGCCCGGGTGGGCTTCTGGCGCTGGGCGCGCACCACCTCGTCGTGCGCGTAGTAGTAGCGCAGGTAGTAGGAAGGGACGACGCCGAGGCGGTCGACGAGGGTGCGGGGCATGTGCAGGTCGTCGGCGACGGCGTCGCCGTGTTCGGACAGCAGCTTCGGCAGCACGTCCGTGCCGTCGGGGCCACCGAGCCGCACGCCCAGCTCCCAGGTGAGGTGGTTGAGGCCGACGTGGTCGAGGTGGATCTCGGCGGGGGAGACCTCGAGCAGCTTGGCGAACTTGCGCTGGAAGCCGATCGCCACGTTGCACAGGCCGACGGCCTTGTGTCCGGCGGTGAGCAGCGCGCGGGTGACGATGCCGACGGGGTTGGTGAAGTCGATGATCCAGGCGTCCGGGTTGCTGCGGCGGACCCGCTCGGCGATGTCGAGGACGACGGGCACGGTGCGCAGCGCCTTGGCGAGGCCGCCGGCGCCGGTGGTCTCCTGGCCGACGCAGCCGCACTCCAGCGGCCAGGTCTCGTCCCGGTCGCGGGCCGCCTGTCCGCCGACGCGCAGCTGGAGCAGCACGGCGTCCGCGCCGTCCACGCCGGCGTCCAGGTCGGCCGTGGTGGTGACGGTGCCGGGGTGGCCCTGCTTGGTGAAGATGCGCCGGGCCAGGCCGCCGACCAGCTCCAGCCGGTCGGCTGCCGGGTCGATCAGGACGAGCTCGTCGATGGGGAGAACGTCGCGCAACCGCGCGAAGCCGTCGATGAGTTCGGGGGTGTAGGTCGAGCCTCCGCCGACCACTGCGAGCTTCATGTGTGTCTCAGCCCTTTACTCCGGTGAGGGTGACGCCTTCGACGAAGGCCTTCTGTGCGAAGAAGAAGACGATGATGACCGGCGCCATGACCAGCAAGGTGGCCGCCATCGTCAGGTTCCAGTCCACACTGTGCGCGGACTTGAACGATTCGAGCCCGTAACTGAGCGTCCAGGCGCCCGGGTTCTGGGCCGCGTAGATCTGGGGCCCGAAGTAGTCGTTCCAGCAGTAGAAGAACTGGAACAGCGCGACGGCGGCGATGCCGGGCTTGGCCATCGGGACGACGACGCGCAGCAGGGTGCGCACCTCGCCGCAGCCGTCGATCCGGGCCGACTCCATGTACTCCTTGGGGATCGTCAGCAGGAACTGCCGCAGCAGGAAGATCGAGTACGCGTCGCCGAACGCCATGGGGATGATCAACGGCCACAGCGATCCCGACAGGTGGAACTGCTGCGCCCACACCAGGTACATCGGGACCACGATCACCTGCGGCGGCAGCATCATCGTGGAGATCACCAGCAGCATGGCCGTCCGCCGGCCGCGGAAGCGGAACTTCGCCAGCGCGTAGGCCACGGGGAGGGACGAGCACACGGTGAACAGCGTCCCCAGCAGCGCGTACATCAGCGAGTTGCGCCACCAGTCGAGGAAGCCGGGGGTGCGGAAGACCTTCGCGTAGTTCTCCCAGTGCCACGAGGCGGGCCACAGCTCGCCGCTCATGGCCTGCCCGTCGCCCATCACCGAGGTCAGCAGGATGAAGACGAACGGCAGCACGAAGGCCAGCGCGAGCGCGACGGCGACACAGTGCACGGCGATCCAGTGCAGTACGCGCTTGCGGCGTGCCCTGCGGCTCGCCGCGGTGGGGCCGGGGGAGGGGGTGCGGGCCGCCCGCGAGGGCTGGGCCGCAGCGGACGGCAGCGTGGCCGCCGGAGTGGTCGGGGTCGTCATCTGATCAGTCCTCCGCCGACAGCAGGCCGCTCTTGCGGCGCATGAGCAGCATGGTCACGGCCATCGCGATGGCGAACAGCACCAGGGAGAGCACGCAGGCGGCCCCGGTGTTGAAGTTCTGGAAGCCCAGCTGGTACACGAGCTGCGGCACGGTGATCGTCGAGTGGTCGGGGTAGCCGGGCTGGATGACCGTGCCGGGGCCGATGGTGACGCCGGAGGCCAGTTTTCCCGCCACGAGCGCCTGCGTGTAGTACTGCATCGTCTGCACGACACCGGTCACCACCGCGAACATCACGATCGGCGTGATGTTCGGCCAGGTGACGAAGCGGAACTTCGTCAGTGCTCCCGCGCCGTCCAGCTCGGCCGCCTCGTACTGTTCCTTGGGCACGTCCAGCAGCGCGGCCATGAAGATCACCATGAGGTCGCCGATGCCCCACAGCGAGAGCATCACCAGCGACGGTTTGGCCCAGTTCGGGTCGTTGAACCAGTTCGGCCCGTCGATGCCGACCGCCGCCAGGATCTCGTTGACGGGTCCGGTCGCCGGGTTGAGCAGGAAGACGAAGGCCACGGTCGCGGCCACGGGCGGAGCCAGGTAGGGCACGTAGAAGGCGGTACGGAAGAAGCCCACACCGCTCTTGAGCTTGGTCACCAGCAGCCCGATGCCGACGCCGAAGACCACCCGCAGCGCGACCATCACCACGACCAGCCACAGCGTGTTCCACAGCGCCGGGCCGAACAGCGGCATCTGCGTGAAGACGTACGACCAGTTGCGCAGTCCCACGAACTCGGGCTGCTTGATCTGGTTGTAGTGCATGAAGGAGAAGTAGACGGTGGCGGCCAGCGGATAGCCGAAGAAGACCGAGAACCCCACGAGCCAGGGTGACAGGAAGCCGATCGTGCGGAGCCTGTCGCGCCTCTTCTTGCGGCGCAGCCACGCGTCGGGGGCCGGGGCGGCGGTGCCGGGCGTGTCCGGCCTGGTGCCGGAGGAGAGGGAGAGTGCCATGGCCGCGCTCCTAGTTCTTGGCCTGGAGGGTGTCGGCGTCGATCTGCCGGTCGAGTTCGCGCAGCCCCGCGTCCACGTCGTCGACCTTTCCCGCCTCCACCGAGTAGGAGAAGTCCTGGAAGGCCGTCACGTACATGCCGCCGGTCGTCGAGGGCGGCAGCGCCTGGCTGTGCGGGTTCTTCGCGATCCGCAGGAACGTGCGGAAGGCCGGGTCGGCGTCCAGCTTCGGGGAGGCGAGGGCCGCCTTGGTGGAGGGCACGTTGTGGATCGCGTTGGCGAAGGACACCACCTGTTCGGTGTCGGTGGTCAGGAACTTCAGCAATTCCCACGCCGCGTTCTGATGCGTGCTGCTGTGGGCGATCCCGGCGACCGTGCCGGTCAGGTAGCCGCGTCCGTAGGTGTCGGCCTGGTCGTCGGGCACCGGCAGCGGCGCCACGCCCCAGTCGAAGTCGGGCTTGTCCTCCTTGAGCATCAGGCCGCGCCACTCGCCGTCCAGGTGCATCGCCAGCTTGCCGGTCATGAACCCGCTCTGCCGGGACATCTCGTCGCCGAAGCTCTGTCGCAGCCGCTCCAGTGCCGGGTAACCGCCCTGCGCGTCGGAGAGCTTCTTCATCGTGCGGTAGAACTGCCGCGTGAGCGGTTCCTTCGCGAGGCGGGCCTTGCCGTCCTCGTCGAAGTAGCGAGGGCCCCACTGGGCGAACATCCGGTCCGGGCTGTTCTGGTACAGGCGGAAGTTGGGCATGAAGCCGGCCCGCTCGACCCGGTCGCCGTCGCGCTCGGTGAGCTTGGCCGCGGTTTCGGCGAACTCCGACATGGTCCGCGGCGGACGGTCGATACCGGCCTTCGCGAAGGCGTCCTTGTTGTAGTAGAGCCCGAAGGCGTCGGCCAGCAGCGGCAGCGCGCACTGGGTGCCCTCGTACTGCGTGTAGTCCAGCAGCGTGGAGGGGAAGACCTTCTTCTTGTCGACACCGCTCTTCTTCAGAAAGGGGTCGAGGCCGACCCACATCCCCGAGTCGCAGTACTGGCCGACGTTGTTCGTGGTGAAGGAGGACACCACGTCCGGTGCCTTGTCGCCGCCGGCCCGCAGCGCCTGGTTGACGGTGGCGTCGCTGACGTTGCCCGTGGTCTCGACGTGGATGTTGGGGTGCAGCTTCTCGAAGCGCTGGATGCTCTTGTCGATCGCCTTGACCTCGCCGGGCTCGGACCAGCCGTGCCAGAACTTGAGCGTGACGGGCGCGTGCGGATCGTCGTCGGCGCTGCCGACGCTGGGGTTGGCGCAGCCGGACAGCAGCAGCCCGGTGGCGAGCAGCACGGCCGGCCAGGCGCGCGGACGCGGAGGCGGCATGAGAACTCCTTCAGGGCAGGGTGGGGTGGGGCCTGGGTGGGGAAGCGGGGACGCACCGGCGGGAGGGCGGTGCGTGGTGGGTGGCCGCAGGGCGTGAGCGGAGGGGCGCGGTGACCGCCGTCAGGCGGTGTCGAACACCTGCTCGCGTGCCTGTGCCAGGGCGGACAGCAGCGCTCCGGTGAGAATCGGGTCGCCGTCCAGATCGCTCAGCCGCAGCAGCGGGCGGGGCAGCGCGAGCCCGGTCAGCTCCTGCTCGACCAGCGCGCGCAGTTCTTCGCCGCCCGTCTGCGGCACCGCTCCCGACAGGACGACGAGTTCGGGGTCGACGACGGCGACGACGGCGGCGATCCCGGCCGCCAGCCGACGTGCGGTCTCCTCGCGCACGGACGGGTCGGTCAGCGCGTCGGCGAGTGGCCCGTCCCCCGCGAGTTCGCGGACGGCCGAGACGGAGACGAGGCTCTGGAAGCCGCCGCCCGCCCGCGCCGTCGCGTACTCGCCTGGGCCGCCCCGGGCCAACGGCGCCCCGGGCAGCGGCATGTAGCCGATCTCGCCCGCGCCGCCCGTCGCACCGCGCAGCAGTGCGCCGTCCACGACGATGGCCGCGCCCGTGCCGTTGTCCACCCAGACCAGCGCGAAATTGTCGTGGTCCTGGGCGGCACCCTCGTGCTGTTCGGCCATGGCAGCGAGGTTGACGTCGTTCTCGATCGTGACGGGGGCGCCGAGTACTTCGGCCAGTTCGGCGCGCAGGGTCCTCGAGTGCCAACCGGGCAGGTGGGGCGCGTAGCGCAGCTCGCCGGAGTGCGGGTCGATGGCGCCGGGTGTGCCGATGACGGTGGTGTGCGGCTCTCGGGTGCCGGGGCCCGCGTCCGCCAGCGCGCCGTCGACGGCCTCCTTGACCAACTGCGCCGTGCGGTGGCGCACGTGGTCGGCCACCGAGTCGGCCTCGACGCGTGCGCGGCCGACGACCGTGCCCGTGATGTCGGAGACCACGGCCGAGATGCCCCAGGGGTCGGCCGACAGCGCGGCGACGTGTGCGGCGGCGGGATCGATCTCGTACAGCAGCGCGTTGGGGCCGGGTTTGCCGCGCTCCTCGTTCCTGGTCCGCACGAGCCCCGTCTCCGTGAGCCGGTTGAGGAGCTGGGAGGCGGTCGGCTTCGACAGGCCGGTCAGTTCGCTGATCCGGGTGCGGGTCAGTGCCCCGTGGGCGACGAGCAGGTCGAGCGCGGCCCGGTCGTTCATCGCCCGCAGCACGCGTGGCGTTCCCGGGGTCCCGGGCGCTCCCGGGGTGCCGGGTATGCCGCTGGAGTCGGCGTGTGTGGTGGCCAAGGTGGAGCCCCGTCCGTGCGGGCCGCCCGGGCGACGGTGCACGGGCGGCGGGTTCGTTAGGAAAGTTTCCTATCGATGGCGGGAACCTAGAACTCCACCGGCGGCCAGGTCAATGGGTGCGGGCCGAAGCAATCGATCCGTGATCTGCGCCGGATGGGCGCTCAGCTGCCATCGGCCGCCCCGGGCACCCCGCCGGCCTCGTCGGAGGCGAGGTACTGCGCCACGCCGTTCCCCAACGACCAGTCGGCGGAGGCGTTCTCGGTCACGGTGACGAAGATGTTGCGCGGCTCGGTGCCGGCGTAGGTGTGCGCCAACTCGGCGATGCGCCGGTACAGCGCCTGTTTGCTCTCCGGTGTGCGCCCGGCGCGCATGGTGACGGCGATGTAGACGATGCCGTCGTCCCGCTGGATCCCCCAGTAGGTGTCGTGGCGCAGGGTGCTGGTGGAGCCGTCGTGGCCGACGAGTACCTGGAACCTGTCGTCGGGTGGGATGCCGAGCGTCTCCACCAGGGCCTCGTGCACAGCGCGGCCGAGTGCGTCGAGTCGGTCGGCGTCGGCCCGCAGGGCATCGATCCGGACGAAGGGCACGGCGTGTCCTCTCTGCTGACTGTACATACCAGTAGGTACAGTAACACTGAGTGTCGCCCACCGCTCCGGTGCCCGAGGAGGCGCACCCACGCGAGGTGCGTCGCCCGCTGCCCGGGAGGCGCGTCCGCGAAAACGCGCGCAAAGGGCGGTAGACCATGCTCTATGGCGCGGGAGTGGCGAAGACGGCTGAGGCGGTGGCACGGGTGGCGACGGGCCCCCGAGCCAGGGGAGCGCGGAGCACGGTTCGCGGGACGCAGCGTCGCGGCCCAGGTGTTCGCCCTGCAGCTGGCGATCGTCCTGCTGCTCGTGATGGCAGGCGCCGCCCTCCTCGCCTGGCAGGCCCGCGCCGCCGACGTGCGCAGCGCCCGCGACCGGTCACTGGCATGCGCCGGCACTTTGGCGGCCGCACCCTCCACCGCCGCGGCCCTGCGTTCCGCCCGGCCGACGGCCGCACTGCAACCCGTGAGCCTGCGGGCCCGCGACGCGTGCGGCATCGACTTCGTGGCGGTGCTCGACGACGACGGCGTGCGCCTCTCCGACCCCCTCACCGCACTGATCGGCAGGCGCGCCGCGGGGGACTTCAGCCGGGCACTGGCCGGTGAGACCTACCTCGAACACTTCCGCGGCGAGCCCACGGACTCCGTGCGAGCGGTCGCGCCCGTACGGGACTCGGACCGCAAGGTGGTCGGCCTCGTCACCGCGGGCGTCGACCTGGCCACCGTCGCCGACCGGCTCGATGGGGAACTGCCCTGGGTCGGTGTCGGCGCCGTCGGCGCGCTCCTGCCGGCCGCCGCGGGCGCGGGGCTGATCAGCAGGCGGCTCAAACGGCAGACACGCGGCCTCGGACCGACCGAGGTGACCCGGATGTACGAGCACCACGACGCGGTCCTGCACGCGGTCCGCGAGGGCGTCCTCGTGCTCGACGCCGACCGGCGGCTGCTCCTGGCCAACGACGAGGCCCTCCGGCTCCTTGGGCTGCCCGCGGGCGCGCAGGGGCAGCGCATCGGCGCGCTGCGCCTGCCGTCCGGCGTCGGAGCGCTGCTGGTCTCGGGCCGTACGGCCACCGACGAGGTGCACCCCGTCGGCGAACGGCTGCTGGCCGTCAACCAGCGCACCACCGGCGGGGACGGCGACCCGAGCGGCACCGTCACCACCCTGCGGGACACCACCGAGCTGCGGGACGTGGCAGGGCAGGCCGAAGTCGCCGCCGAGCGTCTCGAACTGCTCTACACGGCGGGGCTGCACGTCGGCACGACTCTCGACGTGGAGCGCACCGCCGAGGAGCTCGCCGAGGTCGCTGTGGACCGGTTCGCCGACGTGGTGAGCGTCGACCTGCTCGATCCGGTGATCGAGGGCGAGGAGCCGTTGCCCGACCCCACCACCGCCACCGTGCGGCGCGTCGCCCTGCGCTCGGCCGTCGGCGACCACCCGTTGCAGCCTCTGGGCAGCAGGCCGCGCATCCCGCCGGTGGCCTTCCGCGCGACGGGCGGCACGGTCGAGGTCGCACCCGTCTTCGAACCCGACCTGGCCGCCGCCACCGAGTGGCGCAGGGTCGACCCCGAAGGCGCCGCGCACATCCTGTCCGCGGGCTTCCACTCGCGGATCACCGTGCCGCTGCGGGCCAGGGGCACCGTTCTGGGACTGGCCAGCTTCTGGCGCCGCGACCAGCGGCCCTACCAGCCCGAGGACCTCGCCTCCGCGCAGGAACTGGTCGCCCGTACGGCCGTCTGCGTGGACAACGCGCGGCGGTACGCCCGCGAACACGGTATGGCCGTCACCCTGCAGCGCAGCCTGCTGCCGGGCGGGCTGCCGGAACAGAACGCGGTCGACGCCGCCTACCGCTTCGTGCCCGCGCAGGCCGCCGGGGTCGGCGGCGACTGGTTCGACGTCCTCCCGCTGCCCGGCGCCCGCGTGGCACTGGTCGTCGGCGACGTCGTCGGACACGGGCTGCACGCGGCCGCCACCATGGGACGGCTGCGGACGGCCGTGCACAACTTCTCCTCGCTCGACCTGCCGCCCGACGAACTCCTCGCCCACCTGGACGAGCTGGTGGTCCGCATCGACCAGGACCCCACCCGCGGCCCGGAGACCGAGACGGTCACCGGCGCCACCGTGCTCTACGTCCTGTACGAGCCGGCCACCGGCCAGTGCCACCTCGCCGGAGCCGGCCACCCGCCGCCCGCGCTGGCCCGGCCCGACGGCACGACCGCGTACCTGGACGTGCCGGCCAACCTCCCCCTCGGACTGGGCACCTCACCGTTCGAGACGCGTACCCTGACGGTCCCCGAAGGCAGCCGGCTGGTCCTCTACACCGACGGCCTGATCCGCTCGCGCGGCCGCGACCTCGACGAGCGGCTGGAGACGCTGCTGGAGGCGGTCGCCCGCACGGGCCGCGACCCGGACGAGACGTGCGGCGCCCTCCTGGAGGCGCTGCTGCCCGGCAGGTCGCACACCGGCAGGGACGACATCGCGCTGCTCGTCGCCGTGACCCGCAGGCTGCCGCCCGACCGCGTCGCCGAGTGGGAGGTGCCCAGCGACCCCGAGGCGGTCGGCCGGGTGCGGTCGGCCTGCATGGACCAGATGACCGCATGGGGGCTTCAGGAGACCGCCTTCACCGCGGAACTCGTCCTCAGTGAGCTGATCACCAACGCCGTCCGCTACGGGGCACCTCCCATCACCGTGCGACTGCTCTGCGACCGGTACCTGACCTGCGAGGTGTCCGACAGCAGCAGCACCGCACCCCATCTGCGCCGTGCCACCACGGTGGACGAGGGCGGTCGCGGCCTGTTCCTGATCGCCCAGCTCGCCCAGCACTGGGGCACCCGCTACGGGCCGCACGGCAAGACGATCTGGGCCGAGATGCCGCTGACGGACAGCGCCGAGGACGAGGCCCCGTGGACGTGACGACGGCCGCGCCCGGGTCGGTCCCGCACCGGGCGCGGCCACTTCACGGCGCCGGGAACGCGAGACTCAGCGCGAAACGGCTCCGGGTGTCCGTCCACATCCGCTCCAGGCGCCAGCCGCAGCCCGCGAGTTCGGCCCGCAGCCCCTCGGGACGGAATTTGGCCGACACCTCGGTGCGCAGCTCCTCACCCGCATGGAAGTCGAAGCTCGCGTCGAGCGCAGGTACCTTCACGCTCAGCGCCGCACGGGCACGCAACCGCATCTCGATCCACTCGCGCTCAGCGTCCCATACCGCGACATGGTCGAAGTCGGCCGGATCGCAGTCCGCGTCCAGCTCGCGGGCCAGCACCCGCAGGACGTTCTTGTTGAACTCGGCGGTCACGCCCCGCGCGTCGTCGTAGGCGGCCACCAGCACCGCGGGTTCCTTGACCAGATCGGTGCCCAGCAACAGCGCGTCGCCAGGGGCCAGCGAGGTGCGCAGCCAGGTGAGGAAACGGGCGCGTTCGGCCGGCAGGAGATTGCCGACTGTGCCGCCCAGGAAGGCCACCAGACGGGGGGCGGGCGAGGCCGGCAGCGGGAGCCCGGACAGGAAGTCGGCGACCATGGCGTGCACCCTCAGTGCCGGGCGCTCGGCCAGCAGCGCGCGCCCGGCCGCCTCCAGGGCCGAGGGGCTGACGTCCACCGGCACGTACACCAGCCGCTCGGGCAGCGCGTCCAGCAGCAGCCGCGTCTTGGCCGACGAGCCCGACCCCAGCTCCACCAGGGCACCCGCCCCGGACAGGCGGGCGATGTCTCCGGCGTGCCGCGTGAGGATCTCCTGTTCGGCCCGGGTCGGGTAGTACTCGGGCAGGCCGGTGATCTCCTCGAACAGTTCGCTGCCCCGCGTGTCGTAGAACCACCGCGGCGGCAGCTCCTTGGGCACGCGCGACAGGCCCCGGGCCACGTCGGCCGCCAGCGCCGCCGAGGTGGCCCCGGGCGGCAGGCTGCGGGTGAGGGAGAAACGGGGGATGTTCACAGATCCTCCAAGCCAAGAATTTCCGCGTGTGCGGCGTCCCCTGCGACGACGCACCCCTCGGGCACCTGCCGCCAGCCTTGATCCGTGTCGTACGGCTCCGAGGCCACCGTCAGCGATCCCCGCGGCCGCGAGCGCACCCACAGCGACTCGCCCACCGCCGTCCCTGCCACGGCGCGCCCGTCGGTGAGCAGGAAGTTCAGCCGCGATCCGGGTGCCGCCCGTGTCAGCGCGGCGGCCACCTGGGCCACGGCCGCGGCGAGCGAGGCGCCGCAGCGCAACCGGTGCAGTACCAGCGCCCAGGCCAGCGCGGCATCGGTGCGCGCCTCCACGTCGAGCAGCTCCCGCGTGCTCAGCGTGCGTGCGGCCACGTCGGCGACCGAGGCGGGCCAGTCGGTGACCGCACCGTTGTGGCTGAAGAGCCAGTTGCCCGCGCCGAACGGGGCGACGGCCGCCTCCCCGCCGGCGCAGCCGTCCGTGGCGTCCCGCACCGCTGCCAGCACGCCGTCGGAACGCACCACGCGGCACAGGTCGGTGAACGAGCCGTCCGCCCACACCGGGCCGGTGCGGCGGTACCGCGCCGGGACGGGGTCGCCCTCGGCGTACCAGCCGACTCCGAAGCCGTCCGCGTTCACCGTTCCGTGGCCCTGGCGGCGCGGCTCCCACGACTGGCGCACCAGGGAGGACTCGGGCCGCACCAGGAGATCGCCCAGGGCGCGCGCGGGCCCCACGTAGGCAAGGTGGCGGCACATCAGCCGCACTCCCGGCAGGCCGACGCGCAGGCCGTGCGGAACCCGGAGAAGATCTGCCGGCGCACCGGGTGGTCCCAGTTGCGGAACGTCGCCCGCGCCACCACGGCGCCCACCCCGAAACCGCCGCCCCGCAGCACCTTGTACGCGGGTCCGAAGAACACCTCGGAGTACTCCCGGTAGGGGTACGCGGCGAAGCCCGGATAGGGGCCGAAGTCGCTCGACGTCCACTCCCACACGTCGCCCAGCAGCTGCCGCGCCCCCGTCGCGGAGGCCCCCTCGGGGTAGCTGCCCACCGGCGCCGGCCGAAGGTGGCGCTGGCCCAGATTGGCGTGGTGCGGGCCCGGCGGCTGTGCGCCCCACGGGAAGCGGCGGCTGCCGGAGGTGGCCGGGTCGAAACGGGCCGCCTTCTCCCACTCGGCCTCCGTCGGCAGCCGCCGCCCCGCCCACCTGGCGTACGCGTCGGCCTCGTACCAGCTGACGTGGAGTACAGGTTCGTCCGCCGGCACCGGCTCCGGCACCCCGAAGCGGCGCCGCCACCATCCGCCGGCGCCGTCCCTGCGCCAGAACAGCGGCGCCTGCCATCCGTGGCGGCGCACCTGCTCCCAGCCCGCCGGATGCCACCAGCGCTCCTGGTGGTAGCCGCCGTCCTCGACGAACCGCAGGTAGGCGCCGTTGCTGACCGGCAGCGTGTCGAGGTGGAAGGCCCCCACTTCGCGGCGGTGGGCCGGGCGCTCGTTGTCCAGCGCCCACGGCTCGTCGTCGGTGCCCATGGTGAACGGGCCGCCGGGTATCGCCACCTGCGACGGCAGCGACGCCACGTCGGACGGCGCGGGCGGGGGAGCGGGAGCGCTCAGCGCGGCGGGGCCGCGCCGCAGCTGGTGGGTGATCAGCATCGTCTCGGCGTGCTGCTGCTCGTGCTGGGCGATCATCCCGAAGGCGAAACCGCCGTGCAGCAGCCGGCCGGCCCCGCTGAAGCGCGCCTGGTCCAGCACGTCGAGGGCGCGACCGCGCACCTGGGTCAGATAGCCGCGCGCCTCGCCGGGCGGCAGCAGCGGCAGCGCCGGACGGTCGGCGCGTGGGTGCTCGAAGGCGTCGTAGAGGGAGTCGATCTCGGGGCGGAGCGCGTCCAGGCCGCCTGCGGCACGCAGCAGCCACTGCTCCTCCTGGTTGGCGATGTGCGCCATGTCCCACACCAGTGGCGACATGAGCGGCGAGTGCTGTGCAGCCAGCTCTCCGTCCTCGACGCAGTCGGCGAGGCCGAGGGTGCGCCGGCGCGCCGCGTCCAGCGCGTCGAGCGCCCGCGTGCGCAGCCCGGCGCCGTCTTCCGTGATGCCGGCGGTCATCGGGACCTCTCCTTTCCCGCGTCGCCCCCGGGACGGGACGGCGCGGCGGATGGGGGAGCGGCGGCAGGGGTCGCGCTGCCGCACGCGTCGAGGGTGTCGTCGGCGGGGCAGCGGCCCCGGGTCACGTAGCGGGCGGTGAAGTCGCCGACGGCCGCGACGACGCTCCGGTCCGCGCCCATCCGCGGCAGCGCTTCCAGAGCGGCGGCGAAGCAGGCGGCCGCAGCACGGTGCAGCCCGGGGTCGCTCAGCCCGTCCCTGGCCGCCCGCTCCCACAGGGCGTTGCGTGGCGCCTGCGCGCCGGCGCACAGGTGGGTCAGCGGCCGTACGGCCCGGAAGGCGGCCTGCGCGGCGACGGCGTCGTCGAACAGGGCGGTCGTCACGGCCAGCGGCACGATCCAGCCGTCGTCACCCGACTGGGCGTCGATCATGCGCAGTTCCAGGTGGCCGCAGGGCCGTACCGGAGGGAAGAGTGTGGTCAGGTGGTAGTCGAGGTCCGCCGGTTCAGGCGGTCTGAGAGCCGCACCGTCAGGACCCGGGGGCGAGCCGTGCCGCCGGCCGCGGCCCGACCAGTGGCCGATCCACTGGCGGAAGGTCATGCCGTCCCCGGGCACGGTCCACGGGCCCTCACGCGAGCGCACGCACAGCACCGGCGCGTCCAGCGCGTGCCGGGCCCACAGGGAACGTGGGTTCTCCCGGCTCACCGGAGGAGGGGAGAGGTTACGGTAGCCGTCCAGGGCCGCCCACACGGCCTGGCGCCCCGACCGCCAGCCCGCCCAGTCGCCCTCCAGCACCGGAGAGTTGGCGAAGGCGGCCGTCAGTACGGCCCCCAGCACGTGGGCGAGGAACCAGCGCCGCCGGAGCCCGAAGGGCCCGCGCCCCGCGACGCCCGCGTCCACACACACCTGCACGGACGCCGAGGAGCGCATCATGGTGCGCCCGGCCGGTCCTGTGCGGTCGAAGAAGGCCTCCATCGCGCGATAGCGCGGGGCGTCCAGCAGCCGGGGGCCGCGCCGCTCGTCCAGGCCCCTGCCCACCAGCCGCATGCCGTGGCGGGCCAGCCGCTCCCGGGCAGCGGTCAGGTCGGCGCCGACCGCCTCGATGCACGCGGGGAGGGACTCCGACGGGCGAGAGCTGAACTCGACCTGCCCGCCGGGCTCCAGGGACACCACCGACGACAGCGACAGGTCCCGCAACTCGGACACCGCCGCTTCCAGCGCGGCCGCGCCGACGTGCTCACGTCCGGGGGCCGCCTGCCGCACACTTCCCGTCCGCGGTGCCGGTGGGAAACCGCCGACGGGGTGGACCAGCCATTCGAGTTCGACGCCGACCCGGCGCGGCGGCCCGGTCTTGAAGCAGATGCCGTGCACCCGCGCCAGCGCCGCCTCCTCCGTGAGCAGTTCCCGCACTTCCCCTGACGCGATGACGGTCATGCCCGCCCCCTCGGTCCACGTGGTGGTGGCGTACCGGACGTGAGCTGCTCACCACACTGAAACCGCTACCGGGCGCACCCCACAAGACCGCGCAGGGGGACCGGGCCCCGTGGCGGCGCTTCTCGGCCAACGGGCCGATTGCCGGGGGCATGCGCCCGCCGCCGGTTGCCTGGCGGGGGAGGTGCCGGGGAGGCGGGAGGCCTCAGTCGGCGGGCCCTTCGGGGCCCGGTCCCGCGTCGCCGTGGAACTCGGGATCGATGGCGTTGGCCGCGCCGAGCGCGGTCAGCAGCCAGGCGTCGTCGCGGGTGCGCAGGCGGGCCGCTTCGCGGTGGGCGAGCGCCGCTTCCAGCTCGTCCAGCGCTTCGGCCAGCCGGTCGCTGTCGGGCCCGTCGGCGGAGGCGTCGAGCACGCGCCGCCGCGCCTCGGCGACGCCCGCTTTCGCGTCCTCGTAGAGAAGGTCGAATTCAGCCTTGTCCGGGTCAGCAGTCATGAGGGATTTCGCGGAGCTCCTCGGGAATCGTGGGCGTGAGACCGACGCAACCGTACCCCTGGTGGCACGGTGTACGCCCTTGGGTGTCCAGACTACGAAACGATCACATCGATCGATGCGGGACACCCGAGCGCGCTGCCGGGGAAGCGTACACAACGCCCCCGTCCGTGCCCTTGTTCCCCGGCGGTTCCCACCGCGCCCCAGGCCGTCCCGAGTGCGGCCGTGCCGCGGTCGCCGGCGCCTACGCGGGCGGTGCGGCGGGGGCCGGACCGAGGGTGGTGACGCCCCGGGTCATGCGCGGTCCGAGGCCGGTGCGGTAGGCGTCCATGGCCGCCTCCGGCCTGCCCGCGCGGCGCAGGAGGTCACCCAGCAGGCGGCACACGTCGGCCAGGTCGCCGGCGGCTCCGGCCCGCTCCAGCAGCGACAGCGCCGACACGTAGTGCTCCTCCGCCTCCTCCAGCTCTCCGGCCTCCTGGGCGATCAGCCCCAGCAGCCGGTGCGCCGCTCCTGCGTGCACGGCCGCACGCTCCTGGCCCGCCGTGGCCAGTACGCCGCGCAGGAGTTCCCTGGCCTCGCCCGTCCTGCCCCGGCGCCGTACGACGTCGGCCAGTTCCACCTCGACCTGTTCCGCGTAGAGCGTCGCCCGCTTGGCGGTGAGCATCTCGCGCGCGGTGCGCATCTCCCGTTCGGCCGCTTCCAGACCGCCGCTTTGCGCGTGCACGTAACCGCGCATCCAGTGGCAGTGGGCCAGCTCCGTGCGCAGACGCAGCCCGCGGTAGAGCTCGGCGGCCTTGGCGAGGGAGGCGTCGGCCTCGGGGATGCGGTTCTCCGCCAGGAGCGTGCGGGCCACCGAGCGGTGCATGGCGGCGACACGCGCGCTGTCGGTGGCCGACGGCGCCAGTGACAGCGCCTGCTCTGCCGCGTGCGCCGCCCGCGCGTGCGCGCCCATGTCGAGGTACGGGGCGATGGCCGCCGTGTAGAGCAGGAGCAGCGCGTCCGGATCGTGGTGTCCCGAGTTGTTCAACTCGTCCAGGGCGTTCTCCAGCAGGTAGCAGGAGTAGCGCAGTTCGCCGGCCAGCAGGTGGGCGACGGCCCGTCCGCGCACCGCGGGGGCGCGCCGGGCCGGTGCCGCCTCGGAGAGGAGCCGTTCGGCCGCCTCGAAGGACGTGTGCGCCTGCGCGAGGTCACCGGACTCCAGGGCGCACTCGCCGAGCCCGAGCTGGGCGGCGGCGCTCTCCTCGGTCAGTTCGTACTCCTCGGCCTCGGCCAGCAGACCGGCGAACGCGCGGGCCGCCTCGGCGGTGTCTCCGGTGGCGAGGGTGTGCTGGGCGCCGGTGAGGCCGAGCCGCAGGCCGGTGGCCAGGTGAGCGGGCTGTCCTGTGAGCAGTTCCCGGCTGTCCACGCCCAGCCGGTCGGCCAGGTGGTGCAGCGCCTTCTGAGAGGGGCGGACCTTGCCCGCCTCCACGGTGGAGACGTAGGCGGCGGTGTAGGCCGGGGCCGCCACCTGGCGCTGCGTCATGCCCCGCTGGGTGCGCAGCCGGTACACGCGCTCGCCCACCGTCTCGGACCGTTCGGCCACGGTATGTCCCCACTCCTCGCCGGACCCCGCCCGTTCCGCGGGCGCGGTGCGGGCACGGAGTCTTGTCGGGCACTGCCCAACGTTCTACGTTGAGCGGCCAGTTAAGCACGTTTACCAAGCGGCTTATCAACTCTGCCGCGCAGCCCCCCACTCCCTGGAGCAGCCATGCCCAGACGCGTACGAGCCGCCGCGCGCACCCGCATACGCCGGTTCACCGCCCTGGCCGCCGCAACCGCCGTGCTGTCCGCAGCGGCGGTCACCGCGAGCGCCCACGCCGAGCCGCCTTCTCCCCAGACCCGGGGAACGGCGCGGCCCGCCCACGTCGCCGACAGCCAGACGGTGGAGTCCTTTCGGCCCTCAGGCCCCACAGGGCACCGGACCGGCGTGCCCACCGCCACCCCCGAGGACGCCGTCGCCCCGCACACCGCTCTCGGCGCCGAGGAGAGTGCGGCCGACGGACGCGTCTCCGCGCTGCGGCGGACCGGGCCGAGCGCGGAACGGCTCGACCTGGTTCTCGTCGGTGACGGCTACACCGCCGACCAGCTCGCCGACTTCCACGCGGACGCCGAGGCCCAGTGGGCCGAGGTCACCGCCGTGGAGCCGTACGGCAGCAACACCGACAAGATGAACGTGTGGACCGTGGACGCCGTCTCGAACGAGTCCGGCGTCTCCGGCGACCCCTCACAGGACGTGCGGCGGGACACCGCCCTCGGCTCGTACTTCTGGTGCGACGGGCTGGAACGGCTGCTGTGCGCGGACCTGGACAAGGTCAACACGTACGCCGCGCAGGCGCCCGCGGCCGACATCGTCATGGTCGTCGCCAACTCCGCCAAGTACGGCGGCGCCGGGTACAACAGGCTGACCGGCTATCCCTTCGACGGGGTCTCCACCCTCTCCTCGGACAACTCGGCCTCCGGGCTCATCGCCGTCCACGAGATGGCGCACTCCATCGGCAGGCTCGCCGACGAGTACGGCTACGGGGAGTCCGGGACCTACCAGGGGCCCGAGCCGGAGGACGTCAACATCAGTACCTACAGCGCGCAGGAGATGGCGCAGCGGCAGACCAAGTGGCACACCTGGCTCGGAAAGGACGATCCGGCGGGCGGGCAGACCGGCACGTTCGAAGGCGCCGGCTACTACGAGAAAGGCCTCTACCGGCCCACCGAGACGTCGCTGATGCGGGACTTCTCCGTACGCGAGTTCAACAACCCCAGCCGCCAGGGACTCATCGACGGTTTCGCGCGCTACACGAACGGCGGCTGACCGGCGTTCCCGCGCTCCGTCCCGGCGCCGGGACGGAGCGCGGGAACGCGCACCCAGTGCAGAGGCGGCTGTGCCGACACGCCGGAGCGGGCGTATCCGCCCGTCCCGGGTGCGCGTGGCGGGATGCTGGACCACCCGCGCCCGCACCGGCGGTGGCCGCACCTCGGGCCGCCCCCACCGGCGCCGTCACCGATGCTGGAGCAGCCCCATGACCGCCGCCGTCGCGCTCTTCACCCGTGACCTACGGCTCCGCGACAACCCACCGCTCCGCGCCGCTGCCAAGACGGCCGACAGCGTCGTTCCCCTCTTCGTACGCGACACCGGCATCGACGCCGCGGGCTACGCCGCACCCAACAGGATGGCCTTCCTCGCCGACTGCCTCACCGACCTCGACCACGGGCTGCGGGAGCGCGGGGCGCGGCTGATCGTGCGTACCGGGGAGGTCGTCGAACAGGTCTGCCGGGTCGCGCACGAGGCCGACGCCGCCGAGGTGCACGTCGCCGCGGACGTCAGCGGCTTCGCCGCCCGCCGCGAGGAGCGGCTCCGTGCCGCGCTGGAGTCCGCCGGGCGGCGGCTGTGCGTACACGACCGGGTCGTCACGGCCGTCGCCCCCGGCGAGATCACCCCGTCGGGCAAGGACCACATGGCCGTCTTCACGCCCTACTTCCGCCGCTGGGAGGACACCCATCGGCGCGACCCGCTGGGAGCGCCCCGGCGGATCCGCGCCGTCGAGGGCGTCACGTCCGAGAAGGTGCCTTCCCGCACGCGGACGAAGGGGGTCTCCCCCGGGGTGCCGGAGGGCGGGGAGAGCGCGGGCCGCAAGCGCTTCGCGCACTGGCTCCGCTCCGGCATCGACGCCTACGAGGACCGCCACGACGACCTGGCCGCCGACGCCACCTCGCGCCTCTCGCCCCACCTGCACTTCGGCACCCTCTCACCGGCCGAACTGGTGGCCCGCGCCCGCCGGCAGGGCGGACCCGGCGCCGAGGCCTTCGTACGGCAGCTGGCCTGGCGGGACTTCCACCACCAGGTCCTCGCCGCGCGGCCGCGCACCTCGCGGGACGACTACCGTACGCACCACGACCGCTGGCGCACCGGCGAGCAGGCACGCAGAGAGGCCGAGGCGTGGCGCCGGGGACGCACCGGCTACCCCGTGGTCGACGCCGCCATGAGGCAGCTGCGGCACGAGGGCTGGATGCACAACCGGGGGCGTCTCCTCGTCGGCAGCTTCCTGGCCAAGACCCTGTACGTGGACTGGCGCGTGGGAGCCCGCCACTTCCTCGACCACCTGGTGGACGGCGACATCGCCAACAACCAGATGAACTGGCAGTGGATGGCCGGCACCGGTACCGACACCCGCCCCAACCGGGTGCTCAACCCGACCACCCAGGGGAAGAAGTACGACCCCGAGGGCCGTTACGTACGGCGGTGGGTGCCCGAACTGGCCGACGTGCCCAAGCGGTACGTGCACGAGCCGTGGAAGCTCGGCGAGGAGCAGTTCGCCGCCCTGGGCTACCCCGAGCGCCTCGTCGACCTCGGTGACGGCCTGGACCGCTTCCGCCACGCACGCGGCAAGTGACTCCCGCCGGCGCGCCCTGCGCCCCGCGCCCCGCGCGGCACATGACACACGCCCCGCGAGTGGCGCCCTTGGCGTCCGCGCCGCTTCACTCCCCGTGCTGTCCGTACAGTTCGCGCTCGCGCAGCAGTTCCGCGGCCTTCGTCAGCGCGGTCGACAGCCGGCGCCTGTAGGTGCTGAACGAGAGGGCCGCACGGCTCGCGGCGGCCTGCTGACTGCGGGGACCGCTGAGGTAGGTGAGGTCGAGAACGGTGCCCAACTGCTGCTGGCCCGGGCTGGAGCGCAACCGCGCGACCGTCTCGGTCAGCACCTCGCGAAGTGCCGAGGCGCCGCTCCCGGGCGGGACCAGCCGGGTGTCCAGCAGCGCGTTCTCGGCCAGCCGCCGGGTGTCCCGCACGCTGCGGTAGGCCTGCTTGACGGCGTCGGCGAAGTCCGGCCACGGCATCGGCGGTCCGGCCGCGGCGGCGGGTGCCCGAGCGGCCGGCGGCTCGTCCGTCAGCAGCCTCGTCGGCAGGGTGTGGCTCCACCGGCCGAAGGGAACAAGACGCCAGTCGTGCACGAACGGGGTCACCCGCCGTCCGTCGGCGTCGAGGACGGCGTCGGCCGGCTGGTGTCCGTACAGCGCGAGGACGGACGGCAGGGGCGCCGGTTCTCCGACGGTGGCGGTCCAGCTGACCGCGAGGCCCGGTGTGGTCGCCCACAGTGTCGTCAGACCGAAGGCGACGGCGGGCGACGCCCCGTGCGCACCGGAGCTCCAGCGGGTCACGAGCAGCCGTTCGGAGCGGCGCAGCGGCGCCCAGGCGGTGACCTGCTCCAGGGCCGCCAGCGCGACCGGGTCCTCGGGCATCGCGGGGGTACCGGCCTCCAGACAGGGGGCGATCAGCCAGTCCACGACCTCCCGCCGGGCGTCTTCGAAGACGGTGAAGGCGGACGGCTGACGGGTCCACCACTGCTCGGCAAGGAGCGCCGCCTGATCGCCGTGCTTCTCCGCGACGCCGGCCAGGACGGTCTTCAGGTCGTCCCGGCGTGCGGGGCGCGGCACCAGGCGGTGCGCGCCCCGCCAGTCGAAGGCGTCGCGCAGGACGCGGTTGTGCCGTCCCACGTACGCCAGGTCGGCACCGTTCGCCCAGCGGTCGCCCGTCCGCTGGGACAGCCGGTGTGCGAGGTGCCGGTGCACCTGTCCCAGCAGCCGCTCGTACTTCTCGGTGCCCCGCCAGCGCAGGTCGGCCAGCAGCGCGTCACGCGCCAGCCCGTGGGGGACGAGCCCCTCCGCGGTGCTCCGCACGAACGAGAGCCCCCGCAGCCAGGTGCACAGTTGCCGCGCCTCCTGGGCCGACGTCTCCAGCCCGTGCCGCACCAGTTCCTCGGTGGTGATCCTGGCCAGTGCGAGGACGTAGAGCGCGTCCGTCTGCGCCAGCGAGGGCGTCTCGCGCAGGAGCAGGCGCAGCAGTTCGCGCACCAGATCGGGGGAGTGGCGCAGCTCCCAGTGCGGGCGCGGTTCCTCGGTCCCGGCGCCGCGGACCCTCTTATCGGCGATCAGCGTCAGGGCGAGCGGCAGCCCGTGCGCGGAACGCACGGCGACGGGTATGTCCGCTTCCGCCACCTGCCTCTTGCGCAGCATCACCGCGGCCTCACCGTCGTCCAGGCCCGGCAGGTGCAGACTGCGCAGCGCGTGCCACCACTGCGCGTCGGTACGCCACTCGGCGGCGGGCGGAGTACGGCCGGCGAGGACGAGCAGCGCGTCCGCGGGCATGCTCGGCAGGAAGACCCGGCGCAGCCACTGTTCGAGCGGGCCCAGCAGTTCGGCCGAGTCCACCAGCAGCACCCCCGTGCCGCCCGGCGGGCCCTGTGCTTCGAGAGCCGCCGAGAACGCCTCGGGGGTGGGCTCGGTGAAGCGCATGTCGACCGTGCGGCAGGTGCGGCCGTGCCCTCGGGCCTCGTCCCCGAAGCGCTGGAGCAGCGCGGTCTTTCCGACGCCCGCCGTGCCGTGCAGCCACACCACGAAGCAGCCGCGCCGGTCCTCGGACATCAGAGTGCGCAAGACGCGCAGTTCGGCCTCCCGGCCGGTGAACAGAGTTCTCCGCAACGCCGCCAGTTGCTCCCCGCGCGAGTCGACGGGCCTGGACGTGGGAGACAGCTGCATCTTCGTTCCGCGGTCCTTTGCTTGATGACTGACGCCCCGGATGCCCGGCGAGGCCGGTCCGCCCCCCTGCGCGAACCGTGGGCAGCACTGCCGGGTCGAGGCGCGCACTGCGGCTTCACGGTCCGTACGAAAGGGACGCACCGTGCGGAGGACACCGATCGTACGGAACATCGATTGCTGTGTGACCGGACAGGTGGGGGAACGGTCGCGGGCCAACACCGTACGGAGGAGAACGGGCACCGGCACGCCACCGGAACCTCGGCAGCCGCCATCTCGCCCCGCTTCGGGCATCGATTCGGTCATCGTCACGGCCCGATCGGGCACAGGGGGGGAGCCGCACGCCCGGACCGTGGGCACGCTCACGAGTGGTCCGCTCCGCCGCCCGGGCATCCACCCGACGTGTCACATTCAGGGGGCGGCGGCCGGTCGTAGGGGCATGAACGTGAAACTCCGCTGTGCCGTGCTCGGCCTGCTGGCCGTATCCGCCCTGTCCACCGGCGCGTGGGCCTACTTCGCGCCGGAGAACTGGTACGAGAACTTCCCCGGCTTCGGCCGCACGTGGCTGCCGCCGCTCGGCCCCTACAACCCGCATCTCGCCAAGGACACCGGCGCGCTGCTGCTGGCCCTCGGCCTGCTGGCGGGCGCCGCCGGACTCCGCGCCCGGGACGACGCCTTCGTCCGGATCACCGCGGTGGTGTGGCTGGTCTTCAACGTGCTGCACCTGATCTACCACGCGCAGCATTTGCACGTGTACGGCACCAGTGACCAGATCCTCAACGCCGTGGGCCTGTCGGGCGCCGTGCTGCTCTCGGCGCTTCCGCTGCTCCCCCTGCGCCCTTCCGCCCCTCGGGACTGACCCGCCGCACCGGCAGGTGCGCCACCGTTCAGGCGGGCTTGTGGGGCGCTGCTCGCCGGGTGGGGCGCCGTCCCGGTCTCAGGGGCCGTCGGTCCCGGGGCGGGGCCATGGGCGGCCCTCGATGCGTTCGATGTCGCTGTTGAAACGCCTGAGGTAGGAGGCGAAGTGGGCGATGTCGTCGTCCGACCAGTCGGCCATCACCTTGTCGAGGGCCTGCACGAAGTAGTCCCGCTTCTCGTCGAGCATGCGGGCGCCCATGTCGGTGATCTGGAACTTGCGTGCCATGCCGCCCGCCGGGTCGGGGATCCGCTCGACCAGTCCTGAACGCATCGCCGCCGCCGTCTGGCGGTTGAGCGTGGAGGCGTCGAGACCGAAGGCGTCGCTGAGTTCACCGATGGACATCGGACCCTGGACGCGGATCCGGCTGAGCAGGATGTAGGCGCTCCGCTCCATGGGCCCGTCCTTGCCGCGGCCACCCTTGTGCTGCCACAGCCCGTGGCGGCTCAACAGCATCTGTTCGTACTCGACTTCGTGGCTGCGGTTGCTCATGTGCCGTGCTGCCTCCTGCTTTCCCTGCGAGCCATGGGCGCCCGGCGGCGTCGGCTGCCCGACGGCATTCTCTCATAACTGTGTATGGGACACAGGGAATGCATGGGCCATATTGCATGTACGATGCATACCAATGTTCGGTCAGACATCGAGGAGTTCCGGCATGGAGGCCACCAAGCCCTCAGCCCGCGCGGGCGGCGTGGTTGCCACGCTCGCGTTCGCGGGCATCACGGCAGCGATCATGCAGACGCTGGTCACCCCGCTGATCGCGGAGCTGCCGAAGATTCTCGACACCAGCGCGTCGAACGCCGCCTGGGTGATCACGGCCACGCTGGTGGTGGGCGCCGTCTGCGTGCCCGTCTTCGGCCGCCTCGGTGACATGGTCGGCAAGCGCCGCATGCTGCTGGTGTGCGCCGTGCCGCTGATGGCCGGCTCCGTGGTGTGCGCCCTGTCGTCGACGGTGGTGCCGATGATCGTCGGCCGGTGCCTCCAGGGGATGGGCATGGGCATGGTGCCGCTGGGCATCGCCCTGCTGCGCGACGTGGTCCCCCAGGAGAAGCTCAGCTCCTCCATCGCCCTGGTCAGCGCCTCCATGGGGATCGGCGGTGGCCTGGGCCTGCCGATCGCCGCCGCGATCGCGCAGTACGCCGACTGGCGCGTCCTGTTCTGGGGCGCCGCGGGCATGGCGGCGCTCGTCGGCGTCCTGCTCTGGTTCTTCATCCCCGAGGTGCCCGCCGCCGCCAGGGGGCAGCGGTTCGACGGCCCCGGGGCACTCGGGCTCGCCGTCGGCCTCGTCTGCCTGCTGCTGGCCGTCTCCAAGGGCGGCGACTGGGGCTGGACCTCCGGCACCACGCTGGGACTGTTCGCCGCCGCGGCCGTGGTCCTCGTCGGCTGGGGCGTCTGGGAGGTGCGCACGCACGACCCGCTGATCGACCTGCGCACCACCGCCCGCCCGCGCGTGCTGTTCACCAACGTCGCCTCGATCTTCGTCGGCTTCGGCATGTACGCGAGCATGCTGGTCATCCCCCAGCTCCTGCAGTTCCCCGAGGCCACCGGGTACGGGCTGGGGCAGTCGATGCTCGCCGCCGGTCTGTGGATGGCACCCGGCGGCATCATGATGATGCTCGTCTCGCCGCTCGGCGGCATGCTCACCAACGCCCGCGGCCCCAAGACGACGCTGATCAGCGGCGTCCTGGTCATCGCCCTCGGCTACGGACTGTCGCTTCCGCTGATGGGCACGGCCTGGGGGCTGATGGTCGTCATGATCGTGGTCAACAGCGGGGTCGGGCTGGCCTACGGATCGATGCCGGCCCTGATCATGGGCTCGGTCCCGCAGTCCGAGACGGCGGCCGCCAACGGGTTCAACACCCTCATGCGCTCTCTCGGTACGTCGATCGGCGCCGCAGTGGTCGGCGTCGTCCTCGCCCAGATGACCCTCACCAAGGGCGGCTACACCTTCACCTCGGAGAGCGGGTTCCGCACCGGGCTGCTGATCGGGTGCGGTGTCGCGCTGGTCGCCGCGGCCGTCGCCGCCGCGATCCCGGCCGCTCGCCGCAGCGGGTCCGACGTCTCGCCGACTCCGGCCGCCGCCGAACCCGCGGCTGTCGACGCCTGAGCGCACCGGGCGGTGGAGGCGGGACGCGCCGAGGGGCCACCGCCCCGAAGCGGCTGTTCCGGGCCCCGTACGGTGGGGGCCCGGAACAGCCGCTTCGGGCCCCCACCACGGGTCGGCGCCCGTGGTGGCGGGCGGTGCCGGAAGGTCAGTTGGTGACGCCGCCGGAGTTCAGGGCGGTGGCGACCTTCACGACGCGCTCGGCCTGGATGCGGGCGGCGGTACGCGTGGTGTCGTCGACCGGGTTGTTGCCCTGCGCGTCGACGTGGGAGGTGCCGTAGGGGTTGCCGTCGCCGAACTTGGCCGGGTCCGTGTAACCGGGGGCGACGAGGATGCCGCCGAAGTGGTGCACCGTGTTGTAGAGGGCCAGCAGGGTGGACTCCTGGCCGCCGTGGCTGGTGGCGGACGAGGTGAAGCCGCTGTAGACCTTGTCGGCCAGCTTGCCCTCGGCCCACAGGCCGCCGAGCGTGTCGATGAACTGCTTCAGCTGCGAGGCGACGTTGCCGTAGCGGGTCGGCGTGCCGAAGATCACGGCGTCGGCCCAGACCATGTCGTCCGGGGTGGCGAGAGGTGTGTCGGCGGTGGCGGCGGCGTTCGCGGCCCACGCCGGGTTGGAGTCGATGGCCTCCTGCGGGGCGAGCTCGGCGGCTCGGCGCAGCCGGACCTCGGCGCCGGCCTGCTCCGCCGTGCGCGCGATCTCCTTGGCGATCTCGGCGATGGTGCCGGTGGCCGAGTAGTAGATGACGGCGAGCTTCGTCGGGGTGCTCACGGTGGTGTCTCCCATTCCCTCGGTGTCGTCCGTACGGCCGCCGCGGAGCCGGCGCCCGGGGGCGTCGGGTGGGCTGCGGCGCCGTACTGGTTGAAGGTTAAACCGTAACGGTGAACGGGAGGGAATGCCGTGACCGTGCCGGGCGGCCGTGACCGGCGCCGGGCCCGGGCCGCGCTGTGCCCGGACCCCGCGGCCGTCACCCTGCCGGTTGCGTCGTCTCCTGCCGGTCGGCCGTCGCCGGCGCGGGAACGGTCAGGATGGTGCGCTCCGGTATGTGGCCGGTGTCCCTGCGGGTCACCAGCCAGTAGAGGACGGCGGGGACGGCCAGGCCGACGAGCCAGGAGATGTCGGCACCGCCCAGCGGTTCCACCAGCGGCCCGGTGTAGAAGTGGGTGGCGAGGAAGGGGAACTGCGCGACGAGCCCGACGGCGTAGACGGCCAGGGCCTTCCACCGCCAGGCGCCGTAGCGGCCGTGCGGATCGCTGAGCGCGGGCAGGTCGTAGCGCTCCTTGGCGATCACGTAGTAGTCGACGAGGTTGATGGCCGACCAGGGCGTGAACGCGGTGAGCAGGAAGAGCAGGAAGTCCTTGAAGGACGTCAGGAAGCTGTCCTTCCCGATCAGCGCCACCACCGTGCCCGCGATCATGATTCCGGCGATGTAGCAGGCCCGGGCGCGCGGCCCCAGCCGCTGTTGGCCGCGGAAACCGCTGACGCCCGTCACCACCGACATGAAGCCGCCGTAGGTGTTGAGGACGTTGATGGTCAGCTTGCCCAGCGCGATGACGAAGTACAGGAACGAGACGATCACACCGGCCCCACCCAGCCCCACCACGTAGCCCACCTCGTTGCCGACGAAGCCGGACCCGGCCGCCGCCGCGGCCAGCGCCCCGAACGTCATGGACCACTGCGACCCCAGCGCCGAACCGCCGAGCGTCCACCAGAACGTGGCCCGCGCCGAGGTGGAACGCGGCAGGTAGCGCGAGTAGTCGGCGACGTACGGGCCGAAGGCCAGCTGCCAGGAGGCCGCCAGAGAGACGGCCAGCAGGAAGAGCGGGAACGAGAAGGTGCGGTCGGCCAGCAGGTCGGTCAGTTCGGCGCGCTGGAGCAGCCGTATGCCCAGGTAGACGAAGGTGATCGCGCACACCAGGCCCGCGATCCTGCCGAGCGCGTGGATCACCCGGTACCCGACGGCGGCGGCCACGGCGGTGATGACCGCGAACAGGATGATGCCGGGGGTCTCCCCGAGGTGCGTCAGCTCGCCGACCGCCTGGCCCGCCAGGACGCTGCCGCTGGCGAAGAAGCCGATGTACATCACGATGACGAGCGCGAGGGGTACCGCCGCGCCCCGGACTCCGAACTGGGCGCGGCTGGAGATCATCTGCGGCAGTCCCAGCCGGGGTCCCTGCGCGGAGTGCAGCGCCATCACCGCGCCGCCCAGCAGGTTGCCGATCAGCAGGCCGAGTATCGCCCAGAACGCCTGCGCGCCGAAGACGACGGCGAGGGCGCCCGTCACGACCGCGGTGATCTGGAGGTTGGCGCCCAGCCAGAGCGTGAACTGACTGAAGGCCGTGCCGTACCGCTCCGCATCCGGGACGACATCGATCGAGCGCCGCTCCACCACACCGGCCATTACGTCGCACCTTCCCTTCGCCGTACTGCATGAATGTATTCATGCTGAGGGTCCAGTGAATGGACGTCAATACATCGGTGTGACTTCTGTGTGAGAAGTGATGCCTGTGGTCCTTGTGACTTCTGTGCTCTCTGCGGCTCGTGGGGTGCCGCGGGGCTGGCATGCCCGCGCAGGGTCCTCCTGTGCCCAGAGCATGGCCGGGTTGTGTCCACGGGATGCCCACCACCACGGAGGACCCGTAGGGTGTGAGGAGCCGTCCCGGCAGCTTCCCCCGTGGCTGTCGGGACGGCTTCTTCACACCTCCCGGACAGGTCATCCGGGAACGCCGAAGAGGGCGCACCCGTCCGGGTGCGCCCTCTTCGTCTACCGGCGGGCCTCGCCGGGCCCGCCCCGCGTCAGCCGTTGAGTTCGGCGTGCGGCGAGAACGCCGTCACCTGGAGGCGGCCGTTGTCCACCCACGCCGGGAGCTCCAGCGTCTTGTGAGCCGTATTGGCGGGCGGTGTGACCTGGAGGTAGGAGGCGTGACGGGCCTCGGAGGTACCGGTGTTGGCGTGCGTCCACGACACGACGGCCTCCGCGCTCTCGCCGTCGTCGAGCGTGAGCGTCTCCTTGCCGGGGTCCTGCGCGTACCAGGTGCTGCCCCACTCCGCGGTGGAGCTCAGCGTCCGGTGCTCGGAGTCCTCCAGGCCCAGTCCGGCGTATCCGCGCAGCGCGCAGTCGTGACCGCTGGTGTTCGTCAGCTTGAGAACCACCCCCTCGTGGTTCATCCCGCCACCCAGCTTCTGCCCGAACGAGGCGGTCAGCCCCGAGGTGGTGCAGGTCGGTGTGGTGCTCCGCGCCTCCGCCGCCTGCGCCGATCCGGCCCCGGCGATCCCGACACCCGCGGTCGCGAGGAGTGCCAGGCCCGCCCCCGCGACGCGCCTGGCCACGCGCCCCCGTGCGGTGCTGGTGCTGTGCTCAGTCATGCGGTCCGTCCCATCTCTGTTCTGTGCAGGGCGCTTCTTGCGTCGTTCACAGAGTTGGATGTGCGCACGGAGTGAAAAGTTCACCGCAAAGGTCCCTCATTTCCTTCGTGCCCCTCCGATCCTTCGTCCCCCTCCGGCCGGGACCGACGCGACGACTTCGGCGCCACGTCGCGGACGGATCCGCCGGTGCGGGGACCGCCTGCGCTGGGTCGGGCGGTCCCGGACCGGCCGGTGTCGGGCTGCGGCTGGAGGGGAGGCACCGGGTCGGGGGCCGGGCCGGGTTCGGGCCCGGGAGTGGGCGGTTGCGGATGCGGCGGCACCGGGTCGGGACCCGGCGGCGGTGGCTTCGGCGGCACCGGGTCCGGCCCAGGCGGAGGCGCGGGCCCCGGGGCGGGGCCCGGTTCCGGGGCGGGCGGACCAGGTCCTGGACCGGGGTT
The DNA here is from genome assembly GCF_003323715.1 of Streptomyces diacarni. Lineage (GTDB taxonomy): Bacteria > Actinomycetota > Actinomycetes > Streptomycetales > Streptomycetaceae > Streptomyces > Streptomyces diacarni. Next base: position 66,496 of record NZ_QOIN01000043.1, on the reverse strand, counting down.
CGGCGGCGTGGGGTCGGGGTGCGACGGCCGCACAGGATCGTGCGGTTCGCGCGGCCCGTAGGGTTCCTGTGGTTCCTGTGGTTCCTGTGGTTCCTGCGGGGGTTCGTGTGACTCAGGCATGACGTGAGGAAGATCCGTCGGGAGCAGGTCACGCCGCGGTCCTGGACGGGTCCGCAGCGTCGTGGCCTGGCCGAAGCTGATGCTTGCGGCTCGGCACTCACACGGCAAGCGCAGGTCCCCGGGTATCCGGGGGCCCGGGCGGCGAAACGCCTGGCCCGAGCCGTTGGGGGCGGCCCGGGCCCCTGTGCGCAGGCCGGCGACGCGCCGTGCGGGAACGACGTCGACGAAGCGAGCCTCGACGACATCGGAGTCCGCGGTGGCCCTGCCGGGCGCGCCGGATGCGCCGGTACAGGCACCATCCGGTAGGACTCCCAGGCCGGGCGTCGAAGCGCTCGAACCTGCCGACCATTCCGGCTGGAGGGAGCCAGGCCGTCAGCGCGTCGGGGTCCACCAAAGCGGTCCAGACGTGCCCGACTGGCGCCCGCATCACCCGTGATGCCTGTCTGTCCGTGGCATCTCGCGACACCGGCACCGTCGTCACAGGTCCAGGTGTCGTCGATCGCGCGTCAGGTGCGGCGCTGCCGGTCCGGGCATGGGACCTGTCACCTGCGATACCGCTGGGCCACTGCCGCGAAGGCCTCCTTGGGCTCCCACTCCATGTCGGGGTAGGTGTGGCCCCGGCGTCCTTCGAGGGGTTTGACGATGCCCAGGCTTGCCCGGTCCAGATCGTCCCTGGGGTCGCCGTCGGGGCGGTGCGGATAGTCGGCGAGGGCGAACAGGAACACGAAGGCGCTGTCCACGCCCTCGGCGTCGAAGACCTCCAGTAGCTCGCTCAGGTAGGCGGCCTGGCCGGCTTCGTCGCGCTCGTACACGTCGTTCAGCCGTACCGGGACCCTGGTGTCCGGGTCGTACTCGACCACTTCCAGCACCCGCCCGCCCCTGTCTCCCGCGCCGCGGTAGGCCGCTGTGCCGAATCCGGTGAGGGCGAGCGGTTTCGGGCCGCCGGCCAGGGTGCGTACCGCGTCGCGGAAACCGTCGGCGATCTCGGCGGAGCGGATCAGCTCGAACGTCGTGAAGTCGAAGGGGGCCCAGTCGACCTGCTCGAACTGGATGGCGGCGTAGGTCACTCCGCCTCCGAAACGCTCGCGCACCGTGGCGGCGGCGTCGCGGAGGAAGGCGTTCATGCGCACGCCGAGTTCGCGCAGGGCTTCGGGCCGCCGCTCGGGTCGCCGCATGAGCTGCCCGACCCGGTCCTCCGGGCTCTCGCCGGGCAGGAACCCGCGGTTCATCACGCTCAGTTCCACCCCTGCGACGAACACGACCGTGGCGCCCTTGCGTCGGAGCCGTTCCGCCCGCTCGGCGCAGTCGCTGAAGAGCGTGAGGATGCGGTCGGGGTCCAGCTCCAGCGGGTAGGGCGAGAACCAGACCTCCAGACCGAGCTCGGCGGCGGCGTCGGCAGCCAGCTCGAGCCGGTCCGGATCGCCGCCGATGATCTGGACCGCGTCGCAGTGCAGATCGTCGCGGATGATGGCGAGTTCACGCCGGACGACCTCCGGCTCGAAGTGCTCGCGGGACATCTGGCCGTGCACGACGAGTCCGGTGTCGTAGGTCATTCCTCTTGCTCGCATCCGCTCTTCTCCCTGTCGCTTCGGGCGGGGCGAGGTCGCCGCCGCCCGGGGGTGGGTCGAGGCTGCCGCCGTCGCTCAACGGGCGAGGCTGCCGCTCCTGAACGCGTCGAGCCTGACAATAAAAGTGCGTGCACGCAAGTTTGCGCGTGCGCAGATTCGCGTGTGCGCAAGTTTGCGGGCACGCATCTGCGTGTGGAACGCTGACGCCTGTGACGACACCACCCCCAGGGCTGCGGGAGAGGAAGAAGCGAGCCACGCGGGAAGCGCTGCGTGAGGCGGCTCTGCGCCTGGCCGTGGAGCACGGGCCCGACCGAGTGCGGGTCGAGGACATCGCGGAAGCGGCCGGGGTCTCACCCCGCACCTACAACAACTACTTCGCCAGCCGCGAGCAGGCGATCGTCGCCGCCGTCACCGCGGACCGGGAGACGCGGATCGCTGCGGCGGTCGCGGCGCGGCCCGCGGGGACGCGTCTGGCCGACGCCGTCAGCGAGGCGGTGATCGAGCAGTACACGAACCCGGGTGAGCGCGAGCGCCAGGCGCTGTTGCTGATCGCCACCGGGACCGCGCTGCGCGACGCGTTCCTCGACGCCGCCGCCGGGATCGAGGCCCCTCTCACGGTGGTGGTCGCCGAACGTCTCACCGACGCCGGAGTGCAGACGGCTCGCGTCCTCGCGGCGAGCGTCGCCGCGGCGGTGCGCATCGCGCTGGAAGGCTGGCTCAGGTCGTCGGCGGGGGCTCCGGGAGTGAGTGGAGCCGACGGGGCCGCTGAGGCTGCCGGAGCCGGCGGGCCCGCGGAGAGCCTCGGGGCCGGAGGTCTGGTCGTACCCTCCGGCTCGCTGCCCGATCTGCTGCGCGCGGCGATGGCTCCCCTGGCACCCGCGTTCGACGCGGCGGAAGGCCGCGGCGGGCCGTGAGGCCGACCCGGCCCCGGCGCTCTCGCGGACGCGCGAGGACGCTCCCGCCGGACGGACTCACGGGCCGGGCCCCGCGTTCTACTCCCAGGTCGCGGTGTCCGGGTCGATGCCGTGGGCACGCGCGTCGGCGTCGATGAGGCGACGGAACCACGGGGCGAGGCCGGTGCGGATGCCGTCGTAGTGGGCGGCGAACCCCGGATCGGACTCGTACATGCGGCCGAGACAGACCTGCATCTGCCTGGTCAGCGGAAAGTAGGAGGCGAAAACCTCCCGGTGCCGCTCGACGAGTTGATGTGCCTCCGGGCTGCCGGGTGCGACGCCGGCGTCCATCGCCTCTCCGAGGGCGCGGTCGAGGCCGGCGACGTCGTCGGCGACGGCCTGCCATTCCTCCGGGCCGCGGGAGGCCGAGCGTTCGGCGTACTGCCGCCACTGCGTGGTGTCCCCGTAGCGCCGGCGGGCCTGGGCAGGCCAGTCCGGGTCCCAGCGCGGGCCGAAGAGCGCGGCCTGCTCCTCGGGGGTGAGCAGCAGGCCGCGCTCGTGGGCGTCGATCATCCGCTCCAGTCCGGCGCTGAGCCGCTGGAGGCGTTCGATCCGTTCGGCGACCTGGGTGCGCTGCGCGCGCAGCGCACCGGGCACGTCCGCCGAGTCGTCCAGCACGGCCCGGATCCGGTCCAGGCCGAGACCGATCTCGCGGTAGACGACGATGCGGTGGAGGCGTTCCAGATCGGCGGCGGTGTAGAGCCGGTACCCGGCGGCCGTGCGCAGCGAGGGCCGTGCCAGGCCGATCTCGTCCCAGTGGTGCAGCGCGCGGACCGTCACGTCCAGGCGCGCCGAGACCTGACCGACGGTCAGGCCGTCGACGTCGGTGGTATCAGGCATGCCGGTCATTGTCGCCGCGACCGGTGCCCCCCGGTGGCTCGATCCCGACGGCTGCGAGGTTGCGGGCCTCCTGGCTGGACGGGTCGAAGGGCTTCGCCGCGGTGAAGACGATCCGTGCGTTCTCCGGTGTGGTCACCACGACGTCGCGGGTGTTCCAGGGGGTGTCGCGCGGGCCTTCCACCGAGTCCCGGCGCAACGCACGACAGGCCTCGACGACGGTGTCGACCTGGCCGAGCACGCACGCGAAACTCAGGCTCGGTCCCGCCGGCTGTCCAGGGACGCCCGTCGCCGGGATGAGGAGGACGTCCTGGAACGCCCACCGGCGCAGATGCACGACCTCCCCGGGGATGCTGAACAGATCAACGAAGCCGAGTCCACGGGTCCAGAAGTCCGTCGACGCCGCCAAGTCGTCCGTGGGGATCGTCGCGAAGGCGGGCATGCCGTAGATGCCGCGGAACGGCTCCGGAGGAACGGCGTCCGGTCCTGGCGTGGGTACGGGGCTCATCTCGAACGCGTCGTAGTGGTCGCTCATGGACCTCACTCTTCGGCCTCACGCGGCGTGAGGGTCAAGCCGAGTCCGGAGCCGAGTCCGAGTCAGGGCCCGAGCTGGCGCCCGCGACCCTGTCGGAGGAGACGCGGCCGGGCCGGGGCGGGACGGGCCGGCTCTTCGGTGCCGCGGTGCTCTCCCGCACCAGCAGTTCGGGCAGCGGCACCCCGACGGTGCGGGAGGGCGAGCCGTCCAGGAGGCGGGCCAGCTCCTGCGCGGCGCCGCGCCCGAAGGCGACCGGGTCGCGGGCCAGCGCGGTCAGCCACGGGTGCACCATGCGGCAGAGCACCGAGTCCTCCCAGGAGACGATGGACAGGTCACCCGGGACCGACAGACCCCGCTCGGCCGCGGCGGCCACGCCCGCGGCGGCCATCACGTCGTTGTCGTAGATGACGGCGGTCGGCGGCGCGTCCTCGTCGAGCAGCCGCCGGGTCATCGCCGCGCCCTCGGCATCCGAGTAGTCGGTCGTCAGGGACCTGGCACGCGGCAGGCCACGCCGTCCGGCCTCGGCCCGCAACGAGGCGATCCGGCGTTCGGTGTGCGCCAGCCCGGCAAGCCCCGCGACGTGGACGATGTCGCGGTGCCCCAACGCGTGCAGGTGGGAGACGACCGACGTCATGGCTCCCGCGTCGTCGGCGGAGACGGCGGAGAGCCGGGGCCGGGTCTCGGTGCCGCCGATGGCGACGGCGGGCAGCCCGAGCGACTCCAGGACCCCGGGCCGCGGATCCGCCGAGCGCGGGTCGACCAACAGCACACCGTCGACGCGGTGCTCGGCCCACCAGTGGCGGTACATCGCGCACTCGGCCGTCACGTCCTCCACGACCTGGAAGAGCAGGCCGAGCCTGCGCTGTGCGAGTACCTGCTGGACGCCGGAGATGAGCTGGAGGAAGAACGACTCGACCCCGAGCATGCGCGCGGGGCGTGCCAGCACCAGGCCGATGGTGGCAGCGCCCTCACCGGACAGCGCCCGGGCGGCCGTGCTGGGCCGCCAACCGACCTGCTCGGCCACCCGGCGCACTCGTGCGCGGGTGGTTTCCGACACCCCCGGGCGGCCGTTGAGGGCGAACGAGACGGCGCTCTCGGACACGCCGGACCGCCGGGCGATGTCCTTGATGGTCGGGCGACGCCGCTGCGCCGGCACCTCCAAGGCGCCGGCCGCTCGCGCCGCTTCCGGCGCTTCGCCCGTGCTGCTCGGCCCAACCCCGCTCGGCCCAACCCCGCTCGGCCCAACCCCGCTCGGGCCGCGCTCGCTCGGGCTGCTCTCGGGTTCGGCCTCCCGCGTACGGTCCGCCGCTGCCGCCGTCTCGTCCGCGCTGTCCGCCTCGACGGCTCCTTCCGTGTGCACCGCGTCCACGGAATCCACGTCAGCCCGCCCCTCGTCTCGCCTCGTCCCGGTTCCCCGACCGCCCCGGTTGTCCCGGCAGCCTTCCTGCGGCGGCGTCCGTGGTCCCGGCGGCTTGCGGTGGCAATCCTGGCAGCAATCGCCCACTGCCCGCAGCTCGCCGCCGACGCCCTGCTGTTCGCGGCCCGACCGCCACCGGGGACCAGCCGCCGCGCACCCCAGGCGGGAGCCCGGGACCGGCCGCCGCCCGGGCCCACCGCACACCGCTCCCGCCACGCACCCGGGGTCGGTCGGCCCCCGGCGGACGGCAACCCGAGGCCCCGGCTAAACCGCTTAAGCAGTCACAAGCTAAAGCGCATTAGCTCCCGGACGCAAGAGCCGCCCAGGGCCCCGGCACGGGTACCGGTAAGACGAAGGACGCTTTTCCGGGGAGCTATTGACTTTCCCGGCGCGGCAATGCAGCTTATTCCCCGGCACCGCCGCCTGACATCGATGTCAGCGCCGTCCCGCCGGGAGCCCCTGTCCGCTCGTTCGCCGGACGGCGGCCGCTCCGCGGCGTGTTCCCGTCCTGCTCGAAGGAGAGCTGTTCGTCGTGCGCAAGTCCCGCGAAGCCGTGCGCAGTTCCCGCGCGGCCGCCCTCGCCCTCGTGGGGGCCCTCGCCCTCTCCGCCTGCACCGTGGGGACACAGAACGTGGACACCACGAGCGCCGAGGGCGAGGTGCGCGGGACGATCACTTTCCAGACCTGGAGCCTGCGGGCCGCCTATCGGGGCTACTTCGAGAAGCTGATCGACAAGTTCGAGAAGAAGTACCCGGGCACGCACGTGAAGTGGGTCGACCAGCCCGCGGAGGGCTACGCGGACAAGATCAGCGCGGATGCCGCCGGCGGCACCCTGCCCGACGTCGTGAACGTCTCACCCGATCTCGCCGCCCCGCTGGCGAAGGCCCACCTGGCGCTCGATCTCGACAGCGCGGCCCCGCAGTACCGGGACGAGTACCTGCCGGCTGCGTGGAAGAGCACGAAGATACCGGGCATGAAGGGCACCTACGCCTTCCCCTGGTACCTCAACACCGGGCCGCTCTTCTACAACAAGCGTCTCTTCGACAAGGCAGGCCTCGACCCGGACGATCCGCCGCGGACCTACGACGAACTCTTCGACGCCGCGCTGACGATGGCCGAGCGCAGCGGCGGGAAGATCGCGACGTTGGCCAACGTGCCCACCATCGAGGACTTCGGGCGCTACGGCGTGCGGGTGATGAACTCCTCGGGCACCGCCTTCACCTTCGACGAGCCCAAGGGCGTCGAACTGCTGAAGCGCTACAGGAAGCTCTACCGGGCCGGGGCCCTGGACTCGCAGGCGTTCACCTCCACGCCCGAGCAGGCAGGGCGGAAGTTCATGCAGCAGTCCGTGGCGATGAACCCCGGCAGCGCCCTGGACCTGGACAAGTTCAAGAAGGACGCACCGAGTCTCTACGAGCACATCGGTATCACCGACGCGCCGAACAACACCGGGCACCCCAACATGTACGTGCAGGGCCTGATGGTCAACGCGGCGGGTGACAACAAGGCCACGTCCGTCGCCTTCGCGCACTTCGTGACCAACGCCGAGAACCAGATGGCGTTCGCCCACGAGACCACCGTCTTCCCCAGCACCAAGGGCGCGCTGGACGGGGATTTCTTCACCGAGCAGGACGGCACGGACAAGACGCGGGTGCGTGTCGCCTCCGCCAAGTCGCTGGAGAAGGCCGTCAACTACACCCCGGTGCTGTTGAGCGACGACATGAAGACGGTGCTGCAGAACGCCGTCACCCGGGCGCTGCGCGGTGACGAGTCGCCCGAGAAGGCGCTGCGCCGCGCCGCGGAGGAATGCAACCGCCTGCTGCAACTCGGCTGAGGCGCGGGACCAGGCCGCACGGCGGCGGGGCGTGGGACCGCGCCGCCGCAGCGCACAGGCGTGGGCCGGACGCGACGAGTCGAGCCGATCGAAGGACCAGGAAAAGGACCAGGAACCGGAATGACGTCAGCCACCACCGCACCACCCGGGACAGCGCCCAAGCCGGCGCCCCGGCGCGTGCGCAGACACCTGCCCGCCAGCCCGTGGCTGTTCCTCGCGCCCGGTCTGCTGGCCGTCACCGCCTTCAGCCTCGCCCCCTTCCTCCTGACCGTGGGCAACTCCTTCACCGACAACCGGACGCTGGTGCCGGGCTCCTTCGTGGGGCTCGCCAACTTCCGCCGGCTCCTGCACGACGAGATGTTCTGGACGGGGCTCGGCAACAGCTGCCTGTACGTGCTGGTGACCGTGCCGCTGCTGGTGCTGCTGCCGCTGCTGCTCGCGATGCTCGTGAGGCGGCACATTCCCGGTATCGCCTTCTTCCGGGCGGCCTTCTACACACCCGTCGTCGCCTCCGTGGTGGTCGTGGGCCTGATCTGGTCCTGGATGCTGGACGACCGCGGGCTGGTCAACGGCATCCTCGAAGCGCTGGGCGCGAGCCCGGTGGGTTTCCTCAGCGACTCGACGCTGATCCTGCTGAGCGCGATGCTGCTGACGGTCTGGAAGGGCCTCGGCTACTACATGATCATTTACCTGGCGGTGCTGAACAACGTGCCCAGGGAGCTCCACGAGGCCGCCGCCGTCGACGGGGCGGGGCCCGTGCGCCGCTTCCTCAGCGTCACCGTCCCCGCCCTGCGCAGCACCATGGTGCTGGTCGGCGCGCTCTCCTCGGTCAGCGCCTTCAAGGTCTTCTCCGAGGTCTACCTCCTCGCGGGGGAGAACGGCGGCCCCGCGGGAGAGGACACCACGCTGGTGCAGCTCGTCCAGCAGGTCGGTACCGGACTCAACGGACGCGTGGGATACGCCTCGGCGCTCTCCGTCGTCGTCTTCGTCATCACGCTCGGCCTGATGCTGCTGGTGCTGCGGGCCAACCGGAAGGAGGACGCGTAATGGGAGCCGCCACCGCGCATCCGGCGCCGCGCACCGGACCGGACACCGAGCAGGCGGGCCGCGAAGGCGCGCGCCGCTCAGGGAGCCCGGGTCCCCGCCGGCTCCGCGGGCCGGCGGGGGAGGACGGCAGACGGCCCCCCGGGTGGCAGACCGCGCTGCGCTACCTGCTGCTGCTGGTCGTGTTCGCCGTCATGGTCGGCCCCTTCCTGTGGCAGCTGTCCACCTCGCTCAAGGGGCCGGGCGAGGACATCTACAGCTACCCGCCCAAGCTGCTGCCCTCGGATGCCACCCTCGACAACTACGCGGGCGTCGCCGAGATCATCCCGGTGTGGGACTACGCGCTCAACTCCCTCGCGGTGGCCGTCGGCAGCGTGGCGACCAACCTCGTCGGCGCGTCCCTGGCGGGCTACGCGCTCGCCCGGCTCCGCTTCCGCGGACGCGGGGTCGCCGTGGTCGTCTTCGTGATGGCGATGCTCGTCCCGCTCGAGAGCATCATCATCGCCCAGTTCACCATGGCGCGGGCGCTCCACCTCAACAACACCCTGCTCGGGGTGCTGCTGCCCGGCGCCGTCGGTGCCATGAACGTGCTGCTGATGCGCAACGCGTTCTCCCACCTGCCGTTCGAGGTGGAGGAAGCCGCCCTCGTGGACGGCGCCAACGTCTGGCAGCGGTTCGTGCGGATCGCGCTGCCCTCCGTCAAGGGCACGCTGGCCGTCGTGGCGATCTTCGCCTTCATGGCCGCATGGGACGACTTCCTGTGGCCCCTGATCGTGCTCAGCGACCCCGCCAACTTCACCCTCACCGTGGGCCTCAACTACCTGCACGGCACCTTCGCCGACGACCAGCGGCTCGTGGCGGCCGGCACCATCATCGCCGTACTGCCGCTGATCGTGATGTTCGCCTGTCTCCAGCGCTACTTCTTCCGCGGCGTCGGTGAGGGCGCCGTCAAGGGCTGAGACACCGCACCGCGACAACGCCGCCCCCTACCCCCGGGAACACCACCACACGATGACGCACACGTCCGCCCCCACGCCCTCGGCCGCTCCGCGCTTCGGAGTCAACTACACCCCCTCCCGCGACTGGTTCCACCACTGGCTCGACTTCGACCTGGACGCGGTGCGCACCGACCTCGACGCCATCGCCTCCCTCGGCCTCGACCACATCCGCGTCTTCCCCCTGTGGCCGCTCTTCCAGCCCAACCGGGCCCTCGTGCGGCCCCGCGCCGTCGAGCAGTTGGTGCGGCTCGTCGACGCCGCCGGTGAACGCGGCCTCGACGTCAACGTGGACGGGTTGCAGGGCCACCTGTCCAGCTTCGACTTCCTGCCCGCCTGGACCGGGACCTGGCACCGCCGCAACCTCTTCACCGACCCGGACGTCGTCGAGGGCGAGGCCACCTACCTGCGCACTCTCGCCGCCGCCCTCGCCGACCGGCCCCACTTCCTCGGCATGACGGTGGGCAACGAGATCAACCAGTTCTCCGGCGACCCGCACCCCGACCCCGACCGCATCACCCAGGACCAGGCCGAACGCTGGCTGCGGCGCATGCTGGAGGCCTGCCGCGAGGGCGCCCCCGACAAGTGGCACCTGCACGCCGAGTACGACGCGGCCTGGTACCTGGACGGGCACCCCTTCACCCCCGCGCACGCCGCCCGCCTCGGCGCCGCGACAGCCGTCCACTCCTGGGTCTTCAACGGCACCGCGCAGCGGCACGGCCACGCGGGGACCGCCACCGAACACCACGCCGCCTACCTGATCGAACTGTCCAAGGCGTGGGCCGACGAGCCGCACAGGCCTGTGTGGCTCCAGGAGGTGGGCGCACCCGCACCGCACGTCCCCGCCGAGCACGCCGCCGCCTTCACCCGGGCGACCGTCGAGGCGGCACTCGACTGCGAAGACGTGTGGGGCGTCACCTGGTGGTGCTCCCACGACGTCTCCCGCGGTCTCGCCGACTTCCCGGAACTCGAGTACTCCCTCGGCCTGTTCACCGAGGACCAGCAGCCCAAGCCCGCGGCCCGCGCGCTGGCCGACGCCGTACGGGAGTACCGGGTGGCCGCGCGAGCGCCCGCACCGCGCACCACGGCCCTCGTGCTCGACGCGCATCCCGAAGGTCCTGAGGGGAAGCATCCCGGGGGGCCACGAGTCAGCGGCGACGCGGACGGCGCCCGGCCCGGCAGGTCCGTGTGCGCACCCGGCGGCGCTTTCTTCGAGGCGTTCGCGCGGCTGACCGCCGCGGGGGTGCGCCCTGCCGTGGTGCTGGCCGAACGGTCCCGCGACACCGCACACCTGGCCGCCCGCGGCATCACCGACCTGGTCACCGTCGAGCAGGCCGCCGCACGGACCACCGAGGAGCAGACATGAGGCGCCGCACCGTCTTGGGCTCGGCCACGACGGCCGCCGCCGCCCTCCTCGGTCCGCTCACCGTGCCCGCCTCCGCGCGTGCCGCCGCCCGTGCCTCCGGCGCGGGCAGTGGAGCCGGACAGCCCTACGCCTCCTACTGGTTCCCCGACACGCTCCCCTCGGGCTCGCCCGGCGAGGGCGTCGTGTGGCGGAGCCTGAAGGACTGGCGTCCCGAGGAGGACGCGGACCTGCCCTTCAACAGGGCTTCGGTCCCCCTGGCCCGGCGCTTCACACCCGTCGCCGCCAACACCTCGGCGAGGCCGGGGCAGGCTCGTATCAGCGCCCTGGTCGCCTTCGACCACACAGCGGGCAATCCGGCGCAGGGCGGCGGCAGCGCCGACTACTACGCCCTCACCCAGTGGGCGTACCTGGACGAGCTGGTCTTCTGGGGAGGCTCGGCGGGGGAGGGGCTGATCCTCGCGCCCAACGCCCCGGTCGTGGACGCCGCGCACCGCAACGGCGTGCCCGTCCTCGGCACCGTCTTCCTGCCGCCTGTCGGCCACGGCGGAACGCTGCGCTGGACCCGCGACCTCGTGCAGCGGGACGCCTCGGGCGGCTACCCGCTGGCGGACCGGCTGGCCCAGGTGGCCGTGGCCCACGGCTTCGACGGCTGGTTCGTCAACGCCGAGACCGAGGGCGGCGACGCCGCACTCGCCGGGCACATGCACGGCTTCCTGCGCCGGATGCGAACCCTGTGCGACGCCCACGGCCTGCGGCTGACCTGGTACGACGCGCTCACCCGCACAGGCGAGGTGGGCTGGCAGGGCGCGCTGAACGAGACCAACCGCGACTTCTTCCACGACGCGCGGGGCAAGGTCAGCGACGCGATGTTCCTCGACTTCAGGTGGACCCCGGACAGCCTCGCCTCCTCCGGCCGGTTCGCCGAAGACCTCGGCCGCGACCGCTACGCGCTCCAGGCGGGCGTCGACGTCGAGCAGGAGGGCTGGAACACCGACGTCGACTGGGACGCCCTCGTCCCCACCGACAAGCCCCACACCGTCAGCTACGGCTTCTACCGGCCCGAATGGACCCTCACCCACCTCGGGGAGAAGGAACGCACACCCGAGCGCTTCCACGCCGCCGACGACAGGTTCTGGACCGGCACCTCACTCGACCCCACCCAGGCCTGGCATCCGGGCGGTGGCTGGCGGGCACCGGCGGCCGTGGTCGCCGACCGCTCCACCATCGACGCCGTCCCCTTCGCCACCACCTTCAACACCGGTCACGGACTGCGGTGGTACGAGGAGGGCCGGGCGACCTCCGACGCGCAGTGGAACCACCTCGGGCTGCAGGACAGGCTGCCCGCCCGGCGCTGGGCGCTGACCACCACAGGCACCCGGCCGCAGGTCTCCTTCGACTTCGCCGACGCCTGGCACGGCGGCAGCAGCCTGCTGGTCGCGGGCCGGCTCGACGCACCCGTGACGATCGAGCTGTACTCCACCCGGCTGCCCGCCGGCCCGCACACCACCGTCTCGCTCACCCACCGCGCCGCGGAAGGCTCGGCGGGCGTCAGCGTCGAACTGGCCGTCGCCCTCGCGGAACCCGACCGCCCCGGCGCGCCTGTGCCCTTCATCTACCTGCCCGCGGGCACCGCCAGGCCCGACGCCGCCGGCTGGGTCACCGCGACCGTACGCCTCGGTCCCCACCTGCCCGTATCCGGCACACGCACCGTCAGGACGCTGGGCGTACGCATCACCCCCGTCGACGGGCCACCCGGCGGCACAGCGCCCGCGACCAGCTGGCGGCTGGGCGCTCTCGCCGTGCGCGACGGGCACCAGGCGCCTGACGCGCCGCCCCGCGCGCTGCGCGTCACCGACGCGGCACCGGACGGCGACGGCACCACCGCGCTGCGCCTGGCCTGGCAGCCCGCCCCGGGGCGGGTACGCCACTACGCGCTGCACCGCGTGCTGCCCGACGGCACCCGGCGCTTCCTCGGCGCCACCTGCCAGCACGCCTTCTTCGTACCCGGGCTCCGCCCCGAACAGGACGAGAAGACCGCCCGCTTCACCCTGCACACCGTCGGGGAGCTGTACACCCACTCGTCCTCCTCCGCCTCCACCAGCCACCCTTGGTAAGCCCGACCGGAAACCCCTACGGAGAGCAGCACTTATGCACGACGACCGCGCACTGACCGAAGGCCGCCTCAAGCGGGTCCTCGACGAACGCATCCGCCCCGCCGTCCACTCCTCCTCCGTCCCGCTCCAGGTGACGGTCTGGCACGCGCCGGGCGAGCCGGTCCCGGTCGCCGAGGGGCTGGCGGCGCCGCACTCCCCGGTCGCCGTGGGGGACAGGTGGGGCGCGCCCTGGGGCACCAGCTGGTTCCGGGTGACCGGCAGCGTGCCGGCCGACTGGGCGGGCCGCACCGTCGAGGCCGTCCTCGACCTGGGCTTCGACGAGAACATGCCGGGCTTCCAGTGCGAGGGTCTGGTCTACCGCCCCGACGGCTCGCCGGTGAAGGGGCTCAACCCGCGCAACCAGTGGGTGCGCGTCGCCGAGAGCGCGGCGGGCGGCGAATCGGTCGACCTGCACATCGAGGCCGCCTCCAACCCGGTGATCCTCGACTACCACCCCTTCCTCCCCACCGACCTGGGCGACAAGGACACCGCAGGCAGCGAGCCCCAGTACCGGCTGGCCCGGATGGACCTGGCCGTCTTCGAGGAAGACGTCTGGAACCTGGTGATGGACCTGGAGGTGCTGGACGAGCTGATGCGGGAGCTGCCCGCCGACGGCGCCCGGCGCTGGGAGGTCCTGCGCGCGCTCGACCGCGCGCTGGACGCCCTCGACCTGCAGGACGTCCCGGGCAGCGCCGCCGCGGCACGCGCCTGCCTCACCGACGTCCTCAGCGCCCCCGCCCGCGCCTCGGCGCACCGCATCACCGCCGTCGGCCACGCGCACATCGACTCCGCGTGGCTGTGGCCGCTGCGCGAGACGGTGCGCAAGGTGGCCCGTACCACCTCCAACATGACGGCGCTGCTGGAGGACGAGCCGGACTTCGTCTACGCCATGTCGCAGGCTCAGCAGTACGCCTGGATCAAGGAGCACAGGCCCGAGGTCTACGCGAAGGTCAAGGAGGCGGTTGCCGAGGGCCGCTTCGTCCCGGCCGGCGGCATGTGGGTCGAGTCCGACACCAACATGCCGGGCTCCGAGGCGATGGCCCGCCAGTTCGTGCACGGGAAGCGGTTCTTCCTGGACGAGTTCGGCGTCGAGAACGACGAGGCGTGGCTGCCCGACACCTTCGGATTCGCCGCGGGCCTTCCGCAGATCATCAAGGCGGCCGGCGCCAAGTGGCTGCTCACCCAGAAGATCTCCTGGAGCCAGATCAACTCCTTCCCGCACCACACGTTCAACTGGGAAGGCATCGACGGCACCCGGATCTTCACCCACTTCCCGCCCGTGGACACCTACAACTGCTCCATGAAGGGCTCGGAGATCGCCCACGCGGCCCGCAACTTCAAGGACAAGGGTCGCGCCACCCGCTCGCTGGCGCCCACGGGCTGGGGCGACGGCGGTGGCGGCACCACACGGGAGATGATCGCCAAGGCCGCGCGGATGCGGAACCTGGAGGGCTCGGCCACCGTCGAGTGGGAGAGCCCCGCCGCCTTCTTCGCCAAGGCCGAGGCCGAGTACCCCGACCCGCCGGTGTGGGCGGGCGAGCTGTACCTGGAGCTGCACCGGGCCACCCTCACCAGCCAGGCCGGTACCAAGCGGGGCAACCGCCGCAGCGAACACCTGCTGCGCGAGGCCGAGCTGTGGGCGGCCACCGCCACCGTGCGCGCGGGACACCCCTACCCGTACGACCAGCTCGACCGGCTGTGGAAGACGGTGCTGCTGCACCAGTTCCACGACATCCTGCCGGGCTCCTCCATCGCCTGGGTGCACCGCGAGGCGGAGGAGACCTACGCGCGGGTCGCCGCGGAACTGACCGACCTCATCGACGCCGCACAGCGTGCCCTCACGCAAGGCGGTGCGGGCGAGGGCCGTGTCGCCTTCAACGCCTCCCCGCACGCCCGCGGCGGCGTGCCCGCAGGCGGCGCGGCCCCGCTCGCCGTCCCCGAGGGCACCGTGGCCGCCACCGCCCGCGAGGGCGGCGGCTTCACCCTCGACAACGGGCTGCTGCGGGTGGAGATCGACGAGCGCGGACTCGTCGTCTCCGCCTACGACCTGGCCGCCCGCAGGGAAGCCGTCGCCCCCGGGCAGGCGGCCAACCTCCTCCAGCTCCACCCCGACTTCCCGAACATGTGGGACGCCTGGGACGTGGACGCGTTCTACCGCAACACCGTCACCGACCTCACCGACGCCGACGAGGTCGCGCTGACCGAGGAGCCGGCGCGCGCCGGGCGGCCCGCCGCGGCCTCGGTCCGCGTCACCCGCTCCTTCGGCGCCTCGTCCGCCACGCAGGTGCTCACCCTGGCCGCCGGGGTCAAGCGGCTCGACGTGGACACCGAGGTCGACTGGCACGAGACGGAGAAGTTCCTCAAGGCGGCCTTCCCCCTCGACCTGCACACCGACCGGTACGCCTCCGAGACCCAGTTCGGACACTTCTACCGGCCCACCCACACCAACACCAGCTGGGACGCCGCCAAGTTCGAGGCCTGCAACCACCGATTCCTCCACCTGGAGGAGCCGGGCTGGGGCGCCGCGCTGGTGACCGACTCCACCTACGGGCACGACGTCACCCGCGGCGCGCGTGCCACCCGCGAGGACACCTCGGCGGCGGGCGGCACGACCACGACCGTGCGCCTCTCGCTGCTGCGCGCTCCCCGGTTCCCCGACCCGCACACCGACCAGGGAGTGCACCGCTTCCGCTACGCCCTGCTCCCCGGCGCCGGAATCGGGGACGCGGTACGCGAGGGCTGGCACATCAACCTGCCCGTGCGGGAGACCGAGGGCACGGCAGAGGTGGCCCCGCTGGTGGCCGTCGACAACGAGGCCGTGGTCCTCAGCGCGGTCAAGCTCGCCGACGACGCGAGCGGCGACGTGGTGGTGCGCTTCCACGAGGCGCACGGCGGGCGCGCACCGGTGAACCTGACGCCCGGATTCGCCTTCGCGGGGGTGACGGCCTGCGATCTGCTGGAGCGGCCGCTGTCCGCCGGGCGCACGGCGGTGACCACCACCGAGGACGGCTCGGTGGAACTGGCGCTCGGCCCCTTCGAGCTGGTGACCCTGCGCTTCTCCCAGGGGTAGCGGCAGCGCCTCGCCCGGTATCGGAAATCCCCGGTCGCAGAATTGCGACCGGGGATTTCCTGAGCTACCTTGGTTGTTTCTGTGTGCCCACAGAAAAAGGCCCCGAATTGGGGCCGTCAATAGAGTCAGCATAACGGGCAGGGAGCCGATTTGTCAAACGGGGAAAGCGTCGCATTGCGGAGCGAGCAGGAATACGTCGACCACCTTTACGCGCGTGTCGACGCACTGCGCCGGTGGGCGGAATCGGCGGTCGCCCAGGCACAGGTGCCGGACGGCAACACCAAGCAGGGGCGCGTCGAACGCGACGTGCGCCTGGCGGAACGCACGAGGTCGCTGACGGCGCTGAACTCCGTCGACGGCTCGCTGTGCTTCGGCCGTATCGACCTGGCGGACGGCACCGCGCACCACATCGGCCGCATCGGCCTGCGCGAGGACGAGGAGGACGATCCCGAGCGCACCCCGATCCTCATCGACTGGCGCGCTCCCGCGGCCCGCCCCTTCTACCTGGCCACCGGGCACACCCCCATGGGCCTGCGCCGCAGGCGCCACCTCACCACGCAGGGCCGCACCGTCACCGAGCTGCACGACGAGATCCTCGACCTGGGCGACACCGCACGCACCGGGCACGAGGACCCCAGCGGCGACACCGTCCTCCTCGCGTCCCTGAACGCCGCCCGCACCGGCCGCATGAGCGACATCGTGCGCACCATCCAGGCCGAGCAGGACCGCATCATCCGCGCACCGCACCGCGGCGTCCTCGTGGTGGAGGGCGGCCCCGGCACCGGAAAGACCGCCGTGGCGCTGCACCGGGCCGCGTTCCTGCTCTACGAGCACCGCGAACTCCTCGCCAGGCGCGCCGTGCTGGTCGTCGGCCCGAACCCGGCGTTCCTCGCCTACATCGGCGAGGTGCTGCCGTCGCTCGGCGAGACGGGAGTGCTGCTGGCGACGCTCGGTGAGCTCTTCCCCGGCGTCGAGGCACGGGGCACGGACAGCGCGCACGCCGCCGAGGTCAAGGGCCGCGCCGAGATGGCGGAGATCCTGCGGCTGGCCGTCCGCGACCGGCAGCAGGTGCCCGAGCCGGGCGAGCCGATGATCATCCCGAACGACGACGGCGACCTCGTCCTCGACTGGCACCTCGCCGACGAGGCCCGCGAGGCCGCACGCGCCACCTCGCTCCCGCACAACCTGGCCCGGCCGCACTTCGCCTTCCGCGTCGTCGACGCGCTCACGGCACAGCTCGTCGAACGCATCGGGACCGACCCCTACGGCGGCCCGAACCTCCTGGGCCCCGACGACATCGCCCAACTGGGCAAGACCATCGCCGCCAACCCCGACGTGCACGCGGCGATCGCCCAGCTGTGGCCCGACATCAGCCCCCAAGAGTTCGTCGCCGACTATCTGTCAGAACCCACCCGCCTGTCCGAGGAGGACGCCTCCGCCGTCCGCAGGCCCCGCACCTCGCCCGCCGACTGGACCCCGGCGGACACGCCACTGCTGGACGAGGCCGCCGAACTCCTCGGCGAGGACGACAGCGCGCGGCAGGCCGCGGCGGAGGCCGAACGCCAGGAGCGCGTCGCGTACGCGCAGGGCGTCCTGGAGGTCGCCCGCGGCTCCGAGTCGTTCGAGTTCGAGGACACCGAATCGGAGGTCCTCGCCGCGCACGACATCATCGACGCCGAGCGCATGGCCGAACGCCACGAGGAGGCCGACCACCGCACGGCGGCCGAACGCGCCGCCGCCGACCGCACCTGGGCCTTCGGACACGTCATCGTCGACGAGGCGCAGGAGCTCTCCCCGATGGCGTGGCGGCTGCTGATGCGGCGCTGCCCCTCGCGCTCCATGACCCTCGTCGGCGACCCCGCGCAGACCTCCGAGGAGTCCGGTGTCGGCTCCTGGGAGGACATCCTCGACCCCTACGTCGGTGACCGCTGGGAGCACACCCGGCTCGACGTCAACTACCGCACACCCACCGAGGTGATGGAGCTCGCCGCCGCCGTCGTGGCCGCCGAGCGGCCCGGCTTCGCGCCGCCCTCCTCGGTCCGCTCCGAAGGCGCCCTGCCGTGGATCAGGCAGGTGTCCGGCGACCTGGCGGCGGCCGCTGCCGAGGCAGCGGCCGCCGAGACCCCGCAGGAGGGACGCCTCGCGATCATCGCGCCCCGGCGACTGCACGATGATCTGGCCGCCCTCCTTCCGGGGGTCGTCGCGGGCGCCGATCCCGACCTGACCCGGCACCTCGTCCTGCTCGCTCCGCGACAGGCCAAGGGCCTCGAATTCGACCGGGTCCTGGTCGTCGAGCCCGCCGAGTTCGCCACGAGCGACCTGTATGTCGCTTTGACCCGCGCCACCCGGACACTCGGCATTCTGCACCGGTCCCCGCTGCCGGTGGGGTTGTCGGACGCCGTCGCGGCGGGCAGCGCGGAACGCCCCGACTGACATGCTCTGGCCGGCGGCGCGGGTACGCCGCCGGCCCGTCCGAATTCCCGGACGGGCCGGTCTCATTACGGCTGCCGGCCGCGTCCGGTTCAATCCGGGGCGAGATCACAGCGAATGTGCGCCTGCCTCTTGACGATGGTCCATACCTTCGGACACGGTGCTTTTCCGTGACGTGAGAGCGCTCATCACCCCCCACCGAAGAGGAGCGCATGTCATGACGACGGCCACACGTGTGCCCACCGACGGGGCACCGGCTCCGGGGCGCCCGGGAGCGGCGGCACGGTCCGCGAACCCGCGGTCCGCGAGCGCGCGACGTCACGCCGACCTGCCTGGCCGCGACGTGGACGGCACCCGCCGGCGCGGCCCGGCCCGGCAGGCAACCCGCACCCACACCAGGTCCGACGGGTTACCGCCCGCCGGCCGGGTGACCGTCGCGAACACCGGAGGTTCGATCCCGTGTCCCCCTTCAGCCGACGCGTACTGCTGCGCAGCGCCGCAGCGACCGCACTCGCCGTCCCCGCAGGAGCGCTCATAGCCCAGCAGGCGAGCGCCGGCAGCCCCTCGCAGCCGAAGGCGGCCCTGCCGCTGAAAATCGTCAACAACAGCGGTGCCTACGACAACGCGTCGATCTACCTCTACATCGTGGGCAACGACGGCACCAACCAGTGCTACGTCACCCCCGAGGGCGAGCTGCGGCAGGTGCAGCTCTCCGACAACGGTCCTGACGGCTACACCGACTACGCCATCTCGCTGTCCGGCAACGAGACGACCGTGCAGCTGCCCGAGATGTCCGGCCGGATCTACGTCTCCTGCGGCGAGAAGCTGAAGTTCAAGGCCGTCGGCACCGATCAGGGCGCCTCCCTGGCCTACCCCGCGGCCTGGGTCGAGTCCGACCCGAACTACCCGATCGTGCACGACTGCGCCGAGTTCACCTACAAGGGCGGCGCCATGTACTGCAACACCACCATGGTGGACATGTTCAGCGTTCCGCTGGCCATCGGGCTCAAGGGTGCCTCGGATCAGACGACCGGCACGCTCAAGCCCGGCGCGCGGGCCGGCATCTTCGACCAGGTCAAGGGCGTCGAGGCGTTCTCCCGGCTCGTCATCGACGACAAGCGCGTCATCGCGCCAGGACACGGCCTCGGCGCCGGCCTGTTCGCCGAGGACTACTTCGCGTCCTACATCGACGAGGTCTGGTCCGCCTACCAGGGCAAGGACCTCAAGGTCACCACCAACGCGGGCGACTTCACCGGCCGCGTGGCGGGCGACACGCTGTCCTTCACGGGGCCGGCCTCCGTCTCGTTCTCCAAGCCGACCACCAAGGACGTCCTCTTCTGCGACGGCGCCCTGGCAGCGCCCAACGACGGCACCACGGGACCGGTTGCCGCCATCCTGGGCGCCGCCTTCAACCGGACCACCCTGCTGTCGACGGCCGAACAGCCCACCAGCGACCCGGCCGCCTTCTACCAGGGTGACCTCACCCACCACTACGCCAAGGCCATGCACGCCGCCACCGAGGACGGCAAGGCCTACGGTTTCGCCTTCGACGACGTGGGCGGCTTCGCCTCCTACATCGAGGACGGCGGCGTGCAGGAGATGACACTCACCCTGACGCCCTTCGGGTGACCCGTCCCGCTGTCGGCCGGCCGGCCGGACCTCCTCCGGGCACGGGCGTGCACCGCACCTGCCCGTGCCCGGAGCGCGCCGCTCAGAGCGCGCCGCGGGCCATGGCCATCAGGCGGTCCAGGACGGCGGGGTCGGTGCGGACGCCGTCGTGGGCGTGCGTGTTGGTGATCCACGGCCGCAGCCCGCGCACCCGCGACGCCGTCTCCAGCGCCTGCTCCCGGTCGACGAACATGTCGTCGTAGTAGACGGCGGCCGCGACGGGCACCTCGTTGGCCGCCAGCCGGTCCAGGTCGTACAGGGCCGGCCAGTCGGTGCGCTGGGCCAGCACCTCGGCGGTCTCGCGCAACGGTACGAGCGCGGGGTCCTCCTCGAACTGCCAGGGGTAGATCATCTCGCCGGTGAAGCGGAGCGGCCCCGCGCCGCCGTCCGCGATGCCCGTGGCGTCGAAGGCGGGGAACTCCTCCCGGATCCGGTGCGCCGACCATGCCGTGGGCCTGCCGCCCTGGCCGTAGATCGGCTCGTGCAGCAGCGCGTAGAGGGGCCGTTCGGCGAAGGAGAGCACCGCGTCAGCGCCGCGCAGGAAGGCATCCGACAGCTCGGGCCCCCGCGGGCCAGGTACGAACGCGGTCTCCAGCAGGTAGTGCAGGCTGTCGAACTTCGCGGCGGTGCCGAAGGTGATGCCCAGCGTCTGGAAGCGGCGCACGCTCAGCCGTTCGCCCGAGGGCAGCGGGACGTCGTTGCGCTCCAGGTGCGCGGCGACGGCGTCGGCCGGCGCCTGGTCGCCCGGATAGCGGGCGAAGTACCGCTCGTTGTGCGCCAGCGTGCGGGCGTAGGCGGCGCGGTAGACGTCGTCGGCGTGTCCGGTGAGGGTGGGCAGGCCCCCGGTGACGAACACCTGGGCCAGGCCTTCGGGAGCGAGGCTGAGGTAGCTCAGGGCGCAGAAGCCGCCGAAGCTCTGCCCGAGCACTGTCCAGGGCGGCGCGTCCAGCGGGTCGGCGCTGCCGTGGAGGTGGGCGCGCAGCGCTTCGGCGTCGCGGACGAGGGAGTCCGCGCGGAAGTGTGCCAGGTAGGCCGCGGTCGCCTCGGCGTCGGGGAAGGCGGCGAGGGTGCGCCGGTCCGCGGGGGTGCTGCGTCCTGTACCCCGCTGGTCCATGAGCACGACCCGGTAGTCCTGGAGCGCGCGCCGCAGCCATGCCCCGGCGGCGTTGGGGCGCTCGGCGCGTCCGCCGGGCCCGCCCTGGAGCCACAGCAGCCGCGGCAGGTCGTCGTGTTCGCGGCCGGCCGCGGTGACCTCGCGGGCGAAGAGCGCCAGCGTCGGGCCGCCGGGGTCGGTGTGGTCCAGGGGGACGTCGAGGGTGTGGTCGGTGCACACGAGGCCGTCGTGGCGGTAGGTGACCGGCGCGTGGGCGCGCGGGCCTGCAGGAGAGTTCATCGGGCGACTCCTGGGGAGGTGGGACGCACGGGGAGGGGACAGCGCCCCTCCCCGTGCGGAACGAGGGCGGGTTCGCGGTGGTCAGTACCCCGCGACGCCGAGCTCGGCGCAGATACGGACCAGCTCCGGGTGCACGTAGCGGCCGTCCTTCTCGATGGCTTCGCCGTCCAGGTAGAGGGAGGGGCCCAGCACGCTGCCGTCGGTGTGCGCGGCCGCGACCCACGGCTCGCCGCCGATCCAGGCGCCCTTGGTGCCGATGCCCAGCTCCACGCAGCCGAAGACCCGCTCGTCCTCGACGATACGGCCGGTGGGCGCCGGCACCCCGGGGTTGAAGCCCAGCGACCAGTGCGCGACGCGGAACATGTTCGGGTCGTCCCACGACTCCATCCAGCGGCGGAACGTCTCGGCGTCCTGTCCGCCCTCGATGGCCGTGACGACGCCGTTCTCGACGGTGCAGCGGACCGGGGAGCGCAGCAGCCCCAGCTCGTCCGGCGGCCACAGCGCGCCGTCGAAGACGAGTGTGCCGTTCTGCGTCTCCTCCAGGGGGTTCCAGGAGATCTGCCCGGAGAGCATGACGGTTTCGCCCGGCTTCTCGGCGGGCTTGCCGCGCAGGTTGATCGGCCGCGTCCCGTTGCGTCCTGTGATGTCGGTGCCGTTCGCGGAGGTGATGCGCACCTCGTCGGCTTCCTCCAGCAGCTTCACCAGCGCCTTGCCGAGCCGTATCACGCCGTCGAAGTCCGGGCGGCCCACGGTGGCGACGAGCATCTGCACGTCCATGGCGGTCAGATTGGTGTAGCGGCAGCCGTTCTTCATGGCGGCGCGGAAGGCGTCGGAGTGCATGAGGTAGGAGAGGGCGAACTCGATCCACACGTCCGCGTCCGCGATGGCTCCGGCGACCGGCCGCGGCGGCTCCATGGACGAGCCCGGCAGCGTCTCGTACCAGACGATGACGGGGTGCGCCCCGGCGGCGGCGACCGCGTGGGCTGTGGCGTCGACGACCCGCCGGTCGCTGCTGGTGTCGCCGGTCAGCACCACGTGCTCGCCCGGCTTGACCAGCATGACCTGCTCGACCAGCTTGCGGGCGGCGAGGGCGAGTTCGAAGCCGAGGTACTCGGCGCGGGGTTCGAGACGGCTGTGCATTTCCATGGGGTTCTCCTCGTACTGCGTGCGTCGTGCGGCGGGCCGCGGTGCGCGGCTTGTCCACGGTGGAGGGGGCGGCCGGGCGCGCGGGGCGCACCGCGGTGTGGGGGAGGACGTCACGTCAGGAGTCACCCGGCCTTGATGATCTGCGCCGAGTCCCCGAGGGAACTGCCGGCGATGAGCCCGGCGCCGACGAGGTTGAGCTCCGAGTCGGCCTGGTCACCGCGCAGCCGCCGGTAGACCACGCGCACCGCCAGTCCGGCCAGGACCAGCACACAGGCGTGCGGGGTGAGGATGAGCAGACCCGTCGCCAGCATGACGCCCATCTGCCGTCGCGTACCGCCCAGCAGTTGGATCAGCGCTCCGGGAATCGCCCACAGCAGCATGGTGCGCAGCGCGTCGCCGTCGCTGAGGCCCTGCCGGACGGTGTCGGCGTAGACCTTCGCGACGGGCGGGATCAGCCCCTGGCGGAAGTACGACTGCCACAGCACGGCCACCACGGCCAGGGCCACGGCGAAACCGACCAGCGCGGCACGGAACTGCTCGCGCCTGCCCGCCCGCTCCCACGGGTCCCAGGGGCGGTGGTCACGGCGCAGCAGCCACCCCGCCTTCAGGTCGTACCCCATGTCGGCGAAGGCGGGCCCGGTGGCCGAGACGTAGCCGACCAGCAGGGCCAGCGGCACGGAGGGAATGCCGATGACCAGCCCCAGAATGAGGAAGATCAGGGTGACGGCGAAGGACGGGAACCAGCCCGACTGCATCGCGGCCAGCCCCACGATCAGCTCGTGCACCAGCGCGGCCAGCGCCGCGAACAGCACCCAGCCGACCAGCCCGGGCACGCTCATCTCGCCCAGGAGCCCACCGGCCAGCGCGAGCAGCACCGCGCCCGCCGTGAACAGCCCGTACCCGCGCAGCAGGGCGCGCCGCAGCGCCGCCTCGTCC
Source organism: Streptomyces diacarni (assembly GCF_003323715.1). GTDB lineage: Bacteria > Actinomycetota > Actinomycetes > Streptomycetales > Streptomycetaceae > Streptomyces > Streptomyces diacarni. Next base: position 43,031 of record NZ_QOIN01000043.1, on the reverse strand, counting down.
ACCACGGGCGAGGCGGGCCCCGGGGCCTGGCCGGATACGGACGGCCGAGTGACGGCCGCCGTGCCGGACGACGGGGCGCTCGCGCGCTTGTTCCTGCGCCGCGTCAGGACAGCCACCGCCTGGCCCAGCGCGACGAGTCCGGCGCCGACCATCACCCCGTGTGGTACGTAACCCGCTCCCAGGTCGGTGCCGAACAGCTGCGGCCCGAACTCGCGCAGCCCCAGCCCGACGCCGAACATCAGCAACGCCCAGATGTTGCCGAGGAAGGCGACGCCGGCAGCCGAGAGCGGCAGCTGGAAGAGAGTGCCGACCAGCCCGACGACCGTGCCGCCCGCGAGCACGGCGGCGCGCTTGCCTCCCTTGTCACCCGCCTCGATGGTCTCGGCGGCGGCGACCCCCGGAGGCCAGGGGCCCTCGGCGGGCAGCAGCCGGGAGCCGAAGGAGCGGTAGAGCACCCAGGCGTCGATGAGCAGCCCGACGAACGAGCCCGCCAGCATCGGCCAGACCAGGTCCTTGCGCCCGAACACGTACGGCACGGCCACCGACGTCAGCAACGCGTTAGCGGCGGCGAACGTGGCGGCCGAGATGGCGCTCTGGGCCAGGTTCTGCCGGTGCACGGAACGCATCCGGCGCAGCACCGTCAGCGGGATACGCCCGATCAGCATGGCGATGAGGGCGCCGACGACCGCCGTGTTCGCGGAGATGCCGAGCTTGGCGACGAGGTCGATCCCGATGACGGCACCGACCGCCGACAACACGACCAGCACGAGGAGCAGGAACGGTTCGGTCGCTCTCGGATGAGAGGGGGGCGCCCCGCCGGGCGGCGGGGCGGTGGTGTCCGTGTCCGGGGAGACGGAAGAAGGCATGGCGGACCTCGCGAGGGCAGGGCAGGGCGGAGCCGGTCGCGGCGCGCGGCGCGCCGCCCGGCGGGCTGTGACGGGAAGGAGCCGTTACCGGGGGAGGAGAGGGGAGGGGAGGGCTGCGGCGGAGGACGGCTGTGATGGAGGAGGAGTCGGACGTACGGGGGCGCCAGGAGCGGCGGGCAACGGGTGGGCGGCGGCGAGCCGGACCGGCCGGGGGCGGTCAGCCTCCGAAGGCGACGGTCGGATGAAATCCGAGGAGAGGGGCTCAGCCGCCGAAGACAGTGGCCGACCGGAGGGGGCGGTCAGTCGCCGAAGGCGTCGGTCGCCTCGGCTGCTCCGGCGAGCAGCGCTTCAACGATGCCGTCGGCCGCGTGACGGACCCGGTGGCTAGGGCCGATGACGGTGAGGGACGCCGCGATGGTCCCCGCCTGGAAGACAGGGGCCGAGACGGCCGTGACCGCTACGTCGTACTCGCCGTGGCTGATGCCCCAGCCCTGGTCGCGGAGCACCGCGTACCTCTCCAGCAGGGCGTCGACCGTGGTGAGCGTGGTGTCGGTGAACCGCTGGAGCGCGGTGGCCCCGAAGATCTGCCGGATCTCGGCCTCGGGGTAGTAGGCGAAGAGAGCGTGCCCTGACGCTCCGGCGTGCCCGGGCATCAGGGCGCCGACCAGGGCGGTGTAGCGGATCGGCCCGGTACCGTCCACGGCGGCGGCGCACCGGTAGCCGCCTCCGTTGGGCACGTTGAGCACCACGCTCTCCCCGGTCTCGCGCAGCAGCCTGGCCAGCACAGGTCTGACCAGCGACGGCAGGACCCCGCTGTGTTCGCCGACCCGGGCCAGGCGTGAGACGGCGGGACCGAGCCGGTAGCGGCGGGTGGCGCTGTCGCACATCAGGAAGCCGCGGGCGGTGAGCGTGGTCAGCAGCCGCTGGGCCACGGCCTTGTCCCAGCCGTGGTGCCGGGCGATCTCGCTGACGCCCCACTCCGGCCGCTGTTCGGTGAAGGACAGCAGCGCCACCAGGGCGCGATCCGCGGATTGCAAGGTGCCCGCGGCGCGCTCCCGGTGAGCGGTGGTCCGCTTGGCGGAGTCCGCGGCTTGTGAGCCCGGCGTCCCCTCGACCGTGTCGGAACGCTTCGCCGCCCGCGGCGAACGGTCGGTCGCCCCGGCCATACGCCCACCTCCTGTCGTGCCGTACTACCCAGCTTGGTGCGCTCAGCGCAACGGTGTTGCGCTGTGAGGGGAGCACTATGGAGGGGCCGTGCGGAGGTGTCAAGGGTTCGGCCACCGGTCCGCCGGTGCCCGACGGCCCGCATCGCCGCGGACGGAGTGGGCTGCCGGCGGGTGGCCCGCGGTCACTCGTTCCGGCAACGGCGGCCCGTCCGCGCGGCCGCGCGGCGTAGGGTTCCGCGCGAAGGGCGCCCAGGCCTGAAGTCGTACATGAGCCGCCGGGCGCGCTTCACCGAGCCGTGTCGCGCCCTGTCGCCGGGGCGTTTCCCGGCGGCAGGGTCACTCCGGGGACGGCCGCGCTCATCGTTGCGGGTCGGCATCCCGCGTGTGAAGCCACGGCACCCGCTCCGCGGGCCAGGTCGGCCGGAACCGCAGGATCTCGGCGGTGGCGGCACCGCTGGTGACGAACGGATCGGAGGCGACGGCCGCTTCGACCGCGGCGCGCTCGCCGTCCGCGATCACCACCCCTCCCGTACGGGGCTCCAATGGGCCGGCGAGCTGTGCCAGCCCCTGGGCGAACACCCCGTCGGGATGGGCGTAATGGGCGTCCCTGAGCGCGTCGATGGTCTCCATTGGCGCGCGGTACCGCAGCACGATGACGAACATGGCTCCAGCCAAGCCCCCGAGCCGGTGCCCGCGCCAAGACCCGTTTCCCCCGCCGCTATAGGCTGACACCTATGGGGGCTGCTCAGAGGGTGGAGGACACGGACCCGCTGTCCGGCGTGGAACTGCGCCACCTGCGGTACTTCGCCGCCGTGGCCGAGTCCGGCACCGTCACCGCCGCAGCCGAGCGACTGCACATCGCGCAGCCGAGCCTCAGCCAGCAGATACGGCTGCTGGAGCGGCGCGTGGGGACGCCACTGTTCGAGCGCGGCTCCACGGGGATGGAGCTGACCGAGGGGGGAGAGCTGCTGCTACAAGGGGTCAACAAGTGCCTCGCGGAGCTGCGCGCCTCGGTCGCCGCCGCGCGTGGCGCGCGGCCCACGGTGACCCTGGGCGTGTGCAGAGGGGTGCCGCAGCCCGTCCTCAGCCGCGCGGAAGAGCTCGTTACCCGAGCCCGCGGGGCGCGGGTGGTCTGCCGGCAGATCGACTCCGAGCGGCAGACCGCGGCCCTGCGTGCGGGCACACTGGCGTGCGGTCTTCTGCGCACCCCCGCGGACACCACGGGGCTGTCGCTGCGCGTCCTCAGTGACGAGCCGCTGGGCGCCGTCATGCACAGCGGACACCCGCTCGCGAGCAGGTCGCGGCTGACCTGGCCCGAGCTGGCCGGGCAGCGTCTGCTGTGGTTTCCCGCCGCGCGTGCGCCCGGCTACGCGGCTGCCGTGCTGGCGTCCCTGCGCGCCCACGGCTGGCATCCCGAGACCCTGGCACAGGACGACGGAGGCCATACCCTCTTCCGTCACCGCCTCCTCGGCCGCGACGACCTGATCGCCCTGCGGCCGCACAGCGGTGTCTTTCCTGACCCCGATCTGCTGTGGCGCCCGCTCGGCCCCGAGCCGCCTCACGAACAGCTCGCTCTCGCTGTGCCCGCCGCACAGGGGAAGTGACAGCGAGAGCGCGTCGCCCCCATCCCGCACGGGCGCCTGAGCGCGGCCGTCGAGCCGGCGTACCGCCGCTGTGGCGGACATCCCGTGAGCACGGTCACGGTGTCGGACGGCGGCAGGGGCATACCCGTACTCTTCGGAATCTGGACAGATCACCGACGGAAGGGTGCGACCGCATGCCTCACGGCGACTTCGACGGCGAGACGATGCAGGCGATGACGTACGACAGGTTCGGCGGTACGGAGGTGCTGTCGGCGACGCGGCAGCCGCGGCCCAAGGTGGGCCCCGGCGAGGTTCTCGTCCGGGTGCGCGGCGCGGCGGTCAACCCCGTCGACTGGAAGATCATGGCGGGCGGGCTGAAGGACCTCATGGACACGGTCTTTCCCGTCGTCCCGGGCTGGGACGTCGCGGGAGTCGTCGAGACGACCGGGATCGACGTGCCCGAGTTCTCCCGCGGGGACGAGGTGATCGCCTACGCCCGCAAGGACTACGTGCACGGAGGGACGTTCGCCGAGTTCGTCACCGTGCCCGTACGGTGCCTGGCGCGGCGGCCTTCCGCCTTCTCCTGGGAGCAGGCCGCCGGGCTGCCCCTGGCCGGCCTGACGGCGTACCAGACGCTCACCCGCCTGGGTACGCGCGAGGGCGAGACGGTGCTGATCCACAACGCGGCGGGCGGCGTGGGGTCGCTCGGCGTGCAGATCGGCCGCTCGCTCGGCGCCCGCGTCATCGGCACCGCCTCCCCGGCCAACCACGACCGGCTGCGCGAGCTGGGCGCCGAACCCGTCTCCTACGGCGAGGGGCTGGCCGAACGGGTGCGTGAAATGGCCCCGAACGGCGTCGAGGTCGTCGCGGACTTCGTCGGCGGAGTCCTCGACACCACCTCGGCCGTCCTGGCAGAGGGGGGCCGGCACGCCTCCATCGCGGACGACACGGTGACACGGGCGGGCGGTCAGTGGATGTGGGTGCGTCCCGACGGGAACGACCTGGGCGCACTGGCCGACCTCGCCGACGCGGGCAAGCTGACGGTCCGGGTGGCGGAGACCTTCCCGCTCACCCGGCTGGTCGACGCCTTCGAGCTGAGCCAGGCGGGCCACGTCCACGGAAAGGTCGTCGTCACGCCGTGAACCCGCTCAGGGGCTAGCCTGCGGCACGGTACGTCAGCTCCTTGGGCGGCCGGACGTCGCGGGCCGGCCGGGCCCTGTCCCGGGCGGTCCTCGGCGGCGCCCGGAGCGGCGGCGCAGCCACAGCGGCAGCCCATACCAGCACACCGCGAACCAGAGCATGACGGAGCCGACCAGGACCTCGGCCAGCAGCCCCGGCACCACCACGCGGAGTATCAACAGCAGTGTCCCGCTGATGGTGAGGGCGAGCAGCACCATGCCGCACACCATGAGCCGGCTCGCGGTGTTGACCAGGTCGTCCTTCATGCGCTGCCCGGACAGGAAGCGGTGGATGGAGACGGGCGCGATCAGAGCGGCCGTGGCCGAGGCACCGAGCACCACCGTGACGGTGTAGACGACGCGGTCGAAGGCGTCGAGATCGCGGAAGAGCGGCGTGAACGCGACGCTGAGCAGGAAGCCGAACAGGATCTGCACCCCGGTCTGGGCGACGCGGGTCTCCTGCAGGGTCTCGATCCATCTTCGGTTGACGCGTTCACGGGCCGACTCCGGCGGCTCCTCCTCGCCGTGCGCGGCCCAGGCGACGCCGCCATGCCCCGTGGGCTCCCGTGTGGAATCCGCCCGGCCGGTCGACTCGTGCATGAGGGTCATGGCGTCCTCCCAGCTCGTAGGAGTCCCAAGTGCCCCTCTCGTCCGCATGTATGCGGTGGCGTGCGGAGAGGGTGCGCTGTCGGCGGCCGAGCCAACGCCCCTGTGACGTGCTTCCGTTCGAGTGAAGCCGGATAACCGCTCGCCCTCCACGGGTGTTCGCCATGGTGATCGACGGTGATCAACGCGAGTGGATGAGAGGGAGTACGCGATGAAGAGGATGTGGGCGATGGTCACGGCCACGGCGTCACTGGTGGGCGTGTCGGCCGCCGCGGCACCCCAGGCCATGGCCATCGGAGACGACCGGGGGACCACCACGGTCAACGGCAACGGTTCGGAGCAGAGCTACGGGAACGCCGCCACCCACGGGAACGGGAGCCCCCAGTTCGACCTCGTGCAGGGGGCGTTGAACAAGCTGTGCGTGGGCCTGCCCGCCGACGTCAACGCGGGGTCGATCGTCGGCATCATCGCCAACGTGGCCGTCCAGGACGTCAACGTCCTCTCGAACCCGCAGAATCAGCAGTGCGCGGACAACTCGTCCCAGGAGAAGGGCGACGAGCCGCTCTCCCACCTGGTGTCCGACGTGCCCGTGCTGGCGGGCAACGGCGCGGACAACGGCTGACCGGGCCCCCGACCGGGCGGGTGCGGCGCCCGGTCGGGGACTCGTTCCCACCGCGACCGGCTCCGCGGCCACCACGGCAGCGGCCACGGAGCCGGTCACGGTCGGCCGTGCGTACACCGCCGGATCCCGGCGAGGGGCCGGCGGCCTCAGGCCCGGGGATCGAAGGGGATGCCGTCGGGTTTCGCGCCGGCGAGGTGGTCGGCGAACGTGTCGTCCCTGATGCCCAGTGTGGCGCTGCCGAAGTCGGCCCCGGTCAACTTGTCGCGCAGCCCTGCGGCGTAGCCGTCCCAGCCGACGAGCGCGGGGTACTGCCAGGCGCCCTCGTGGTTCTCGGGCGGCTCGTCACCGCCGTCGCTCTTGGCGGCGCGGAAGCAGTGCGTGCTCACGCCGTCCTTGTGGTAGACGACTTCCGGATGCGTGCCCTCGAAGGGCAGCGCGTCCTTGGTGTGGACGGTGAACCCTCCGTGGTTCGAGGTCGAGACGTACTCCACCTGGTCGTCGTGGACCCAGACCACGACGTGCTCCCAGTCGTGCCGGTGGCCCGCGCTGCCGCCGCCCAGTGCCGCCTGGTCCTTCTCGAAGTAGGAGGCGTAGACGAGGGCGCACCAGCCGTTGTCGCACTTGCTGCGGGAGTAGGTGTTCGTGTTCGCCAGGTCGGTCGCGTCGCGGCAGTTGCCGTTCACGTCGCCGCCGATCTTCAGCCCCGGTGCGAGCGTGCCGTCAGGACCGATGGCGGGCGTGGCGTAACAGCCGTCCTTGTCGTAGTCGTACGCGGGCTGGAACCTCTTCTCCATCTCGCCGGCGTTCGCGGGCAGCGCCTGCGGCGGATCGGCCAGTGCCGTGCCCGGCAGGGCGACGACCAGAGCGAAGGCCCCGGCCACCACGGCCGGGGCCTTCGTGCGCCATCTCGCGGGCCGGGCGGGCCGCGCGGCGGGGGCTTCCCCGGCCGCCTGTGAGGGGTGCGTCTTCCGCATGCGTTCACTCCGAAGTGGGGGGCTTGGGTGCGCCGTTCACAGTGCCGGGCGTCCGCGCACCTGCCAAGAGGGCGTCGGGGTCCGCAGCCTTGTCATGAAGGCCGCTCGTCGTGGAGGTGGCACACGGACGCCGGGGGTGGCCCTCGGCGCGATCCCAGGTGCGGTTCCCGGCGTTGTCAGTGGTCGCGGATATGTTCTTCCTATCCCCGCCGCAGTGGCGAGGATGCCCAACTGGCGCGAAGGAGAGCATGCGTTGACAGACTGGGAGAGGGCGAGCGCGGCGCGGGTGATACCGCCCGCACGGCCGCGCAAGCTGGCCAAGGTCCCGTTCGTCGAGCTGGCCGACGGGCGGATGCAGGGCGTGGTCTCCAGCGGCTCGGACATCGGGCGCGTCTACGTCTCGTCGGTCGCGGCCGGCAGCTACGCGTTCGCCTGCAGCACCAACAACAACCGCCCGTGCGGTGGCGCCCGCGGCTCGTTCTGCAACCACATCAACGCGCTCATCAGTGAGGCCGTGCTCCAGTACGGTGCCGAGCGCGTCGCCCGCTACCTGAGGGTCGAGGCCGCGGACGAGGAGCCGAGTGCGCACTCGATCACCGTCGGCATGAGCGCCGCCCGCCCGCTCCAGGGAGAGACCACGGCGGCCGCCTCCGTCTTCAGCCGGTTCCTGCGCCACCTCGCCTACCTCGAACTGGCTCCGAGCACCGAACCGCTGCCGGAGATGCAGTGGTTCCCGCCAACCCGGGCGGTGGCCTGATGCGTGCCGATCCGCTCACCGAGCCCGTCGAGGGTCTCGACGAGGCGCTGGCCGCCGTCGACGCGTTCGACGAAGTGCTCGTCGTCGGGCTCCTGCGCCCCCGGCCGTCGCAGGCGGCAGGACTGACGCGGCTGGCCGACGCCGTCGCGGGTACGCCCCTGGCCGCCAGGGCCGGCGAAGCGGCGGAGAAGGCAGCCGCGGGGAGCGCGGGCGAGGAACACCTGGTCGCCCTTGCCGCCGCGCGCGCCGCGCTGCTGGGCTCCGTCCACGACGCTCTCAGAGCGCGCGTCCAGGAGGCGACAGGCCGATCCCTCGCCGAAGAGACCTTCCCGCAGCGCAGCGGGCAGCAGGGAGCCAACCTGCTCGCCGCCGCCCGCACCTGGCTGTCCGACCTGGCGCGCTGCGGCTGGCAGGGCATCGACCACGAGGTGGTCTCCTCGGCGGCGCAGGTCGTCTCCGCGATGCTGCCCGATCCCGCGCTGCGCCGCCTCGCGATGCTCCTGGACGGGTTCTCGGCCGAGCTCGCCGCCTCCTGCCCCGGAGCGTCCCTGGAGCGGGTTCCGGTGCGCCGCTGGGCCGACCTGTGGTCCCGCGCGATGCTGCTGACGGTGCCGGGAGCGATCGAGGCACCGAGCGCCGGCACGGTCGACGGCCGTCTGCTGCCCCTCGGCGTGGACGTGCAGGAGCACGCGACGGCCGTTCAGGCGCAGGTGCACGCGGTGCTGGAGCCCGGCGACGGAGCACCGCCGCGGCTGGTGCGTGCCGCGGTGTCGGCGCCGAAGCCCGACACGGTGGTCGGAGCCGGTCTGTGGCAGCTGCTCCGCCCGCACATGGCGCTGCTGACGGCACTCGGCGAGGGCCGGGCCATGCAGCTGACCGACATGCCGGTCACCGCGGAGGGCGACCTGCTCTGGAGCGACGAGCACGCCGGGGTGGGCGACGCGGCCGACGCCTTCGCCACGGCGCGGGTCGTCCTGCCCACCGCCGTCGACGCGGCGTCGGCACCGCTGGACCGCCATCCGACGGGGATCGCCGTGCCCGTCTTCCTGGAGGGCTACGCGGTGGAGAAGGACGGTGAAGGACTGACGTTCGGTGTCGCGGGGCACGTGCTCGCCGTCGACACCGACCGCGTTCCGGCCGCCGGGCCGCTCACGCCCGAGGCCGTCGCGGCGTCGAGCGCCTGCATCGGGTTGCTCCGCTGGGACGCCGGAGCGTTCACCCTCCAGCCGCTGGCCGTCGAGAAGACCGTGCGGAAGAAGGCCGTCGCCCTCCACGCCGGGGGGTGGGCCGGTGGCACGACGGACAAGGCCGGCGTCAAGGCGGAGAAGGCCGCCACCGCCGCCGTGGCCGTGCTGCGGGAGCGTGCCGGGAGGTTGCTGCGGAAATGAGCGAACACACGAGCGGGCGGCCGACGCCGTACGGGCACGCGGCAGCCACGGATGAGCCCCGTGAGCCGGGTGAGCCTCAGGAGAACCGTCGCCAGGTGCTGTACTGGCGGCTCCTGGCACGCCTCTTCGACCACGAGGAACAGGCCGCGCTGGAGTCGGCGAGTCTCGCCGTCGTCGAGGACATCGGCCTGCCCACCGGGCTGCTGGACCCGCAGGCCTCCGTGGACTCGATCGTGCAGCGCCACCCGGAGTTGGCCGCCGAGTTCGACAAGCTGATGGTGCCCGAGCCGGAGGAGGACGGGTCGCGCGACCGGGCAGCCGAGGTACGGCGGGCGGCGCTCACCTCGAAGGTGCTGCTCAACGTCTTCACCTCCGGCTCCGGCACCGTCACCGCCGAGCAGTTGGCACGCTGGCAGTCCGACGCGGGCTGGCTCGAACGCGCGCTCGGCTGCCGACCCGGTGAGCTGCGCGGCGGACGGGCGGGCGCCGGAAACGCGCCCGCCGCGGGCGGCGGAGCCGGGCAGCTCGCGGGTGGGGGAGCCGGGCACGGAGCCGATGGCACGGGCGCCGGTGGAGTCAGCCCCACCGGCACCGGCACGGGCGGTGGCACGACGCCCGATCTCAGCCGTCTGATCCCCGTGATCGGCCCCCAACTGGGCGCCATCGAGGGCGACCTCGTCAAGCGGATGCACCTGCGCGAGGTGCTGGCCGACCCGGGGCTCGCCCGGCAGCTGACCCCCAGCATGTCGTTGATCGAACAACTCCTGCGGGACAAGGACAACCTCTCGGGCGTGGCGCTGGCCAACGCCAAGGCGCTGATCCGCCGCTTCGTCGACGAGGTCGCCGAGGTGCTGCGCACCCAGGTCGAGAAGGCCTCGGCGGGCGCGCTGGACCGGTCCGTGCCGCCGAAGCGCGTCTTCCGCAACCTCGACCTCGACCGCACGATCTGGAAGAACCTCACCAACTGGAGCCCGGAGGAGGAGCGGCTGTACGTCGACCGCCTCTACTACCGGCACACCGCGCGCAAGACGACGCCCCAGCGGCTGATCGTCGTCGTGGACCAGTCGGGCTCGATGGTCGACTCCATGGTGAACTGCACCATCCTGGCGTCGATCTTCGCCGGGCTGCCGAAGGTGGACGTCCACCTGATCGCGTACGACACGCAGGCGCTCGACCTCACACCGTGGGTGCACGACCCCTTCGAGACGCTGCTGCGTACCCAGCTGGGCGGCGGCACCGACGGCACCGCCGCCATGGCGCTGGCACAGCCGAAGGTCGCCGAGCCGCGCAACTCCGCCGTCGTGTGGATCTCCGACTTCTACGAGTCGTGGAGCGAGCCGCTGTTCGAGAGCATGACGGCCCTGCACCGTTCGGGTGCGAAGTTCATCCCGGTCGGCTCGGTCAACAGCTCCGGGCGCGGCAGCGTGAACCCGTGGTTCCGTGAGCGGTTCAAGAGCCTGGGCACCCCGGTCATCTCCGGGCACATACGCAAGCTCGTCCACGAGCTCAAGACATTCCTCACGTAGCCACGTAGCCACGTAGCCGCCTGGCCACGTAGGCGGCTGGAACGTGCTGGAACGCACACCCTCTCTTCTTCACACGCCTCTGAAACGAGGTGTCCTCCACCATGAAAGGCCCCGGTATGTCCGACCTGTTGCGCGCCCCCGCCGAGATCAAGTACGCCGAAGAGCTCGACTGGCTGGAGTCCGTCGACGACAGCCCCAAGCCCTTCTCGTGGCGGCTGTCGCCGAAGATGGTCCGCCTGTTCGTCCTGGGCTCGGAGCCCTCCGACGGCCTGGAGCGGGAGGTCTCGCAGAAGTGGTTCGGCGACCGCAGCTTCGTCGAACGCTCCATCGTCACCCTCGCCTCCGACCGCGGGCTGCTGCTCATCGGTGACCCCGGCACGGGCAAGAGCTGGCTGGCCGAGCTGCTGTCCGCCGCGATCTCCCGCAACTCCACGCTCGTCGTGCAGGGCACGGCAGGCACCACCGAGGACCACATCAAATACTCCTGGAACGTGTCGATGGTCATCGCCAAGGGCCAGTCGCGGGAGTCGATGATCCCCTCACCGATCATGACGGCGATGGAGGGCGGGGCGATCGGCCGCTTCGAGGAGCTCACCCGCTCCACCAGCGACGTCCAGGACGCGCTGATCTCCATTCTGTCGGAGAAGTACATCTCGGTGCCCGAGCTGGAGAGCGACAGCATCGTCTTCGCCAAGCCCGGCTTCTCCGTCATCGCCACCGCCAACAGCCGCGACCGCGGCGTCAACGACCTGTCCTCGGCGCTCAAACGCCGCTTCAACTTCGTGCGGATACCGGTCGTGACGAACAAGAAGAGCGAGGCGGAGATCGTCCGCTTCCGTACCGAGGAGCTGCTGCGCCGCCACCGGATCGAGCTGGACGTGCCCCCGACGCTGCTCGATGTGCTGCTGCGCAGCTTCGCCGACCTGCGCGCCTCGGCGGCCGCGGCCGGCAGCGACGACGAGAAGCTGGAGTCGGCGCTGTCCACGGCGGAACAGATCGGGGTGCTCGAGGACGCGATCCTGCACAGCAACTTCTTCGGCGAGCGGGCCTTGACCGCGCACACGCTGGCCTCCTCGCTCGTGGGGTCCCTCGCCCGGCGCGCGCCCGAGGACCTGGCGATCCTCAACAAGTACCTGCACGGCGTCGTCGAGCCGCGCGGCAAGGAGGAGGGCGGCTCCTGGAACGAGTTCCTCGAGGGCGGCCGCGACGCGATCGCCACCCTGTCGTGAGCGCCCCCGACGAGCGGACCTTCACCGCGCTGCGCACCCAGCTGCACGAGGCCGCCGAGGCGTTCGCCGAAGGCCAGGACGGGCTGGAGAGCATCCTTCTCGGCCTCGTCGACGACGTGGAACGCGCGGTGCGCGAGCCGCTGGAGATCTTCCCCGTCTGCCACCACTCGCCCGCCTCGGCGCTGGCGATGGCGCGCCGCCTGCGGGACAAGCAGCCCAAGGTCGTCTACCTGGAGCTGTGCGAGGACATGGCACCGCTCCTGCCCGAGCTGCGCAACTGCAAGCTCCCGGTGGCCCTCCAGGCGTTCGCCAGCGAGGCCGACGGCTTCCCCTCGCAGTGGTCGCCGCTGTCCGTGGTCGCGCCGGTCACCGAGGCCTCGGCCGAGTACCAGGCCCTCGCCTACGCGCTGGACACCCCCGGGGTGGACCTGGTCCTCGTCGACCGCTCCTCGGACCACGTCTTCCAGTGGGACGCGCGCGGCGAGACGTCGGCCGAACCCGCCGCCCAAGCGGACCCGGACGCCCCGCCCCCCGAGGAGGAGGCGGCGCTCCACGGTGACGCGGTCGGTGTGGAGATCGGCGACCTGCGACCCCGCTTCGCCGACCTGGAAGAGCACCTGCTGCGCCACGGCAGGGTGCGGCACTGGTCGGAGTGGTGGCACCAGTACGTCGAGCTGCCGCTGGGGGACAGCGACCACGACACCTACCGCCAGGTCATGTTCCTCATCGGCAGCCTCTTCCGGCGGCTGGCCCCCGGCGACGCGCACCGGGTGCGGGTCGACGAGGACCGCGAGCGCTACATGTGGACGCGCATGCGGGAACACCTGGCGGCGAGCGGCACCGACCCGGCCGACTGCCTCTACGTCTGCGGTGCCTTCCACGCGGCCAGTCGCGTCGCGGAGTTCGGCGTCCACGGCAGCGACACCTTCGAGATCAGCCCCGTGAGCGCCACCAGGTGGCAGCACGGTCTGATCCCGTCCAGCCACGCGGCGATCGAGGCGCAGTTCGGCCTCGCCGCGGGGTCGGTGTCGATCGCCTCGACCGTCTGGGCGAAGAACCTGAGGCGCACCCGTGTGAAGCCGTACCGGCTGGCCGGCCAGGCGGGTACGAGGAAGCCGAAGGCCAAGAAGGCGGCCGCCGCCTCGGCGGCCCCGCCGGACCGGGCGACGGGGGGCGACCCCGCCGTGCCGCCGCCGGACAAGCTGACCGGTTTCCTGCGCCAAGAGCCCGCCCTGGACCGGCTTGACGAGGCCGAGCTGCTCGGCTGGTCGGTGGAGATCGTGCGCGCCGCGCGCCGCAACGGCTACCTCGCCTCGACCGCCGACGCCATCGCGGTGTTCGAGACGTCGATCCTGCTGGCCGGGATGCGCGAGAGGGCCAAGCCGACGCCGTACGACTTCCAGGACGCGGCCGTCACCTGCATCGAGAAGGACACCGTGCCCGGACGCCGCGACGTGCGCCGTCTCGTGGAGATCATGATGGGTGGCGACCGCGTCGGCCAGGTCGGTTACGACGCGCTGCCCCCGCTGGCCCGCGACGTGCACGACCGGCTCGCACCGCTGGAACTTGGGCTCCAGCAGCGCGGCGTACGCAGGGCGCTGCTGGACATCGCGGGCCGGCCGGAGCTCGAACAGTGCTCCGACGTGCTGTGGATGCTGCGGTACCTGCTGCCGCAGGGCGCCGCCCGGCCCATCATGGGCGAGCGGAAGCTGGGGGAGCGGCCGATCCAGGAGTCCTGGGACCTCGCGCTGGGCACCCACCAGCGTGCCCTCATCGAACTGGGCTACGAGGGCGTCAGCATCGAGCAGGTGCTCGAACAGCGGCTGCGCCGGCGGGCGTACGGTCCGCAGGCCACCGCGGCGGTGGTGCTGGAGACCGTCGAGGCGGCGACGCTGCATCTGCCGGGCCGCCGGTTCGCCGACGAACTCGGTGCCCGCGCCCTGGAGGTGCTCTCGGGCGAACGCACGGTCGACGGCGCTCCCGAGGTGCTGCGACGGGTACGGCGGCTGCTGGCGTACTACCGCACCGCCGAGCCGGCGCTCCCGCCGTGGATCGAGTCCTTCGTCAAGGCGGGCTACGCGCACTACTGCACCCTGCTGCCCACGGCGTTCACCGACGAGGACGCCACCGTGCCGCAGGTCGCCGCGATGCTGGGCTTCCTCTTCAGCATGGAATCCCTCGCGCTGTCGCTGGGCTGCGACCGGACGCAACTCCAACTCGCCCTCGCCCAGTCGCACCCGCAGGACGCCTCGAAGACCGCACTGCTGTGGGCGGCGCAGACCCAGCTGGGCCACCTGACCCGCGCCGATGTGCGGGCCAGGTGCGCCGAGCTGCTCGGCAACCCGCTGACGCTGGACGCCTATCCGCGCTACCTCAGCGGCTTCGTGCACGCGTTGGAACCGGTCCCCGAACTGACGGACTTCGTCGTGGAAGCCGTCTCCGAGGCGTTCGGACAACTGCCCGACCCGGTACTCCTGCCGTGGCTGCCGTCTCTGATCACCACCCTGCGCGCCGGCGGAGCCGAGCTCGCCCCGCTGCTGATCCGGGAGGCCGGCCGCACCTTCCCCGGCCGTCTCGACGCGCTGGACGCGTGGACACCACCCTGGCGGGCCCAGCCCGCGGCCGAGGACGTACGTCCCACCCGTGGGGCCGCCGGCGGCCGCCCCGCTCACCTGCTCGCCGCCCACCCGGCGACGTGTGACGCGATGGCGGACCTGCTGGGCTGCGAGGGCACGTGGCACACCTCAGGCCCGGAGAGCCCGGGCCTGGCACTGGTGACCCGCCACCCCGAGACGTCCAAGGCGCTGGAGGCGCTGCTGGCCTCCGCGTGACGAGACGGGGCCTCGCTCCCCACGACAGCGAGGCTCCACGTACCGCACGTGGCCGCGCGGTCTCAGGCAGGCCGCGCGGTCTCACGCGTGGCACGTGGCGGCCGATCAGCGCAGGAGAGGTCCCGTCGTGAGGGGGAGGAGCGTCCCGCCGGCCAGGCCGAGGAGGAGGGAGGCGGTGGCAGCGGCGCAGGCGGTGGCCACGGGGCCGCGGCCCGCGGTCCGGTGGGCGGCGCTGGGCTGTTCGTGGGGTGCGGGGCGGAAGAGAGGGGCGAGCCAGCGCAGGTAGTAGAAGAGCGAGGCGACGGTGTTGGCGACGGCGAGCGCGGCCAGCCAGGTGTAGCCGCCCTCGACGGCGGCTTGGAAGACCTCCAGCTTGCCGAGGAACACGCCGGTCGGTGGTGTGCCGACCAGGCCGAGCAGGCAGACGACGAGGACGGCGGCGAGAGCCGGCCGGTGTCGGGCCAGACCGCGGTAGTCCTCCAGCGTGCGGGCGTGGGGGAGTGCGGTGACGGCGGCGAAGGCGCCGAGGTTGGTCACCGTGTAGGCGAGCAGGTAGAAGAGCAGGCTCTGTTGTGCCAGGCCGGTCCGCGCGGCGACGGGGAAGGCGACAAGGAGGTAGCCGACCTGGCCGATGGTCGAGTAGGCGAGCAGCCGTTGGACGGAGGTCTGGAAGAACGCGGCCAGGTTCCCCAGTGACATGGAGAGGGCGGCGAGGAGGGCGAAGAGCCCGGGCCAGTCGAGTGCGGTGCCCCACAGGACCTGGTGGGCGAGGCGGTAGGCGCCGATGAGCCCGCCGACCTTCGTCAGGGTGGTGACGTGGGCGGCGACGGGGGCGAGGGCGCCGTCGGTGGCGTCGGGCACCCAGAAGTGCGCGGGGACGGCCCCGGCCTTGAACAGCACGCCTGCCAGCACCGCCAGGGAGCCGACGGCGACCAGAGCGGGGGAGGCGTGGGGGAGGGTGGTGCGCAGGTCACTGTAGAGCGTGCTGCCCCCGGCGCCGTACAGCACGGCCGTGCCGGCGAGCATGAGGGTGCCGAGCAGGGCTCCGAGGAGGTAGTACTTCAGGGCGGCCTCGGTGCCCCGCCCGTCCTTGGCGAACGCCGCCAGGGCGTAAGCGGGCACGCCGGCGAGCAGGAAACCCGCGAAGAGCAGCAGCAGATCGTTGGCGCCGGCCAGGACGAGTGTCCCGGCGCCGCTCATCAGGAGCAGGACGTAGAACTCGCTCTCACGCGCGTGCGAGCGCACCGTCCGCGTGGCCATCGCCACGAGCAGCAGCAGTCCGCCCAGTACGGCCAGGCGGCCGAGGCCGGTGGCGGCGTCGACGGCGAACGTGTGGGCGAAGACGGTCTGTTCGCGCCCGGTGGCCATGGTCCACGCGGTGGCCGCCAGGCCCGCCAGGCAGGCGGCCGCCGCGAGCACGGCCACGGCCCACTGGCGGCGGCGGGGCAGCAGGCTTCCGGCGAGCAGGCCCACCACCGCGGCGCCGAGCAGGATCGTCTCGGGCAGGAGCGCGGCGAGGTTCTCGTTCACCTGGCCACCAGTTGGGTCACGGTGCGGCTGGCCGGTTCGACGACGTCCAGCAGGAAGCGCGGGGCGACGCCGATGACGAGGGCCGCGCCCAGGAGCGGTACGGTCGCTGCCGCCTCGCTGGGCACGAGGTCGCGGAAGCCCGTGGCGGGGGCGGCGGCGGGCAGGCGTGAGGGGCCGAGGAACATGTGGCGGAGCGCGCGCAGGAACAGCGCGGCGGTGATCAGCAGGCCGGTGAGCGCGCATGTTGTCGCGACCGCCTGTGAGGCGAGGCTGCCGGTGAGGATCTGGAACTCGGCGATGAAACCGGAGAAGCCCGGGATGCCGAGGCCGGCGAAGGCGGCGACGCCGGTGGCGGCGGCGAACCGCGGGGCGTGCGAGGACAGCCCCGAGTAGGCGTCCATGGCGTAGGTGCCGCCGCGGTCGTGCAGGACGCCGGTGAGCAGGAACAGTGCGCCGGTGAGCAGGCCGTGGCTGACCATCTGCACCACCGCGCCGGTCACCGCCAGGGAGCGGGCCTGTGCGTCGGTCCCGGCGAGGACGCCCGCGGCGCCGACGGCGAGGAGGATGTACCCCATGTGCGTGACCGACGTGTAGGCGATCATGCGTTTGAAGTCGGTCTGCGCCAGCGCGACCAGCGCGCCGTAGACGACGGAGACGGTGCCGACGATGACGAAGACCAGCGCGTACCGGCGCCAGCTGCCCGGCAGCAGGGGCATGGCGATGCGCACGAAACCGTAGGCGCCCATCTTCAACAGGACGCCCGCCAGGATGGCCGAGCCCGCGGCGGGCGCTTCCGTGTGGGCGGGCGGCAGCCAGGTGTGGAAGGGCACCGTGGGCGTCTTGACGGCCAGCCCGACACCGAGCGCCAGCAGGACGAGACCCGCGTACAGGCCCTGTCCGGCGAGCGGGTTGCCGCGGACCAGCTCCAGCAGGTCGAAGGTGTGCGGGGTGGCGGCGAGGGAGAGCCCGATGAAGCCGAGCAGCAGGGCGAGCGATCCGGTGAACGTGTAGAGGAAGAAGGTGAGGGCCGCCGCGCGGGCGCGCCCGCCGTGGCCCCAGCCCGCGATGACGAAGAACATCCCGACGAGGGACAGGTCGAAGAAGACGAAGAAGAGGATCAGGTCGAGGGCGACGAACAGCCCGACGCTCACCGTCTGCAGGAAGAGGAACAGGCACACGTAGGAGCGCACCCGGCGCGTCTCACGCAGCGAGTAGAGGGCGGTGGCCAAGAACAGCAGGCACGTCATGGCGACGAGAGGCAGGGAGAGGCCGTCGACGCCGACGTGATAGCCCACCCCGGCCGCGGGGATCCACGGGTGGTTTTGCTGGTACTGCATGCCGCCGTGCGGGTCGAAGCCCACCCACAGGCCGACGACCAGCGCCAGATCGGCCGCGGCGGTGCCGGCCCACACCCGCGCGCACACCCTGTCGGGCACGGAGCGCGGAGCCAGGGCGAGGCCGACGCAGGCGAGCAGGGGCAGGAAGGTGACGAGGGTCAGCACGGACGATTACCTCACCAACAGCACGATCGAGAGCAGCAGGGTGAAACCGACGACGGCCTGGGCGTAGTACTGGTGCAGCAGTCCGGTCTGTGGTCTGCGCGCCCACGCGCCGAGGCGGCGGCATCCTGCGGCCACCGCCCGCACGGCGCCGTCGAGGCCGTGGTCGTCGGCCCGTGCGGCGCCCCGTGCCAATGTCAGGCCGCCGCGCGCGAGGTGGTGTACGGCTCCGTCGACGGCCCGGTCGTCGAACGCGGCCAGTGCCCGTGCCAGCGCGAACGCGGGCCGCACCAGCACGGCACGAGCGGCCCGCTCCATGGAGAGCCAGTCGGCCGCCCACCGCTTCCCGGCGGACGCCGTACGCGGGGCGTGGGCGGAGCGCGGCAGCCACCACCAGGCCGCGCCCGCCGCTGCCAGGGCGACGGCGGCCGAGAGCGCCATCTCCCACGGGTTGGGGGCGTGTTGCTGCCCGCCGCCGAGCACGCCGCGCAGCGGGCCGGAGAGCCCCGGCAGTGCTGCCACGCCCAGAAACACGGCGGCTGCCGCGAGCACCACCACGGGCGTGGACACCGAGCGGGTCGGCCCCCGGGCGCCGCGCCGCCCGCCGTCCTGTTCCTGGCCGTGGTCGTGGTCGTGGTCGTGGTCGTGCGGCAGCGGACGGGTGACATACCACAGCGCCTTGACGCTGTAGCCGGCGGCGACGGCGGCAGCGGCGAGGCCGAGGGCGTACAGCCCCGGGCTCTGCGCGCGGGCGGCGGCCAGCACCTCGTCCTTGGCCACCCACAGCGACAGCGGCGGCAGCCCCGCCAGCGCCAGCGCGCCGGCCACGAACCCGGCTCCCAGCAGCGGGTGGCGGCGCACCGCTCCGCGCAGCGCGGGCAGTTGTTCGGTGCCCAGCGACGTCAGCCAGGCTCCGGCGGCCAGGAACAGCGCCGACTTCGCGGCGGCGTGCGCGAGCAGTTGCAGTGTGCCCCCGCTCGGATCGCCCACGCCGGCGGCCAGCACCATGAAGCCGACCTGGGAAGATGTCGACGCGGCCAGCAGTTGCTTGAGAGCGCGCTGCGCCACGGCGACCACGCCGAGAGCCAGCGCGGTCACGCCTCCCGTCCAGGCGACCAGAGGAGCGGCCCACCCGGTCGCCACCAGCAGGGGGTGCAGGCGCAGCAGCAGGTAGGCGCCCGCGGCGACCATGGTGGCCGAGTGCAGCAGCGCGGAGACCGGGCCGGGGCCGCGCATCGCGTGCGAGAGCCAGAACGAGAACGGCAGCTGCGCTGACTTGCCCAGCGCCGCGACGACGAGGCCGGCACACGCCACGTGCCGCCACCCTCCCTGAGCGCCGGTCAGCGCGGTGAGGTCGAGGGAGCCCACCCCGCCGGCCATGGCGGCGCCCGCGGCGAGGTAGAGGCCCAGGTCGGCGGCGCGCGTGGTCACGAACGCGGTGTCGGCCGCCCGCACCCGGTCCGGCCGGTGCCACCAAAAACCGATCAGCGCCCAACTGGTCGCCCCCATCACCTCCCAGGCCATGAGCAGCGGAGGGAGGGTGGTCGCGGTGACCGTGACCGTCATCGCACCGGCGAACAGCAGCATCAGCCCGAAGAACCGCCCCCGGTTCTCCCGCGGCCCCAGCTCACCGGGCGAGGCCACGAGCACCGCCGTGGTGACCGCCGCGACCGCGACCACGAGGACGGCGGAGAGGCCGTCGACCCGCAGCCCGGCGCGCACCCCGGCGAACAGCGGGGCGCTCGCCTCGGGCCGGAACACCGCAGAGGCGACGGCGAGCCCGAAGGTGCCCGCCGCGGCCGCGAGTCCGAGCCCGGGGGCGAGGGCGTTCCAGCGGCGGCCGCTCAGGAGCAGCGCGGCTCCCGCGCCCAGCGGGAGAGCGATCAGCGCCCACAGCAGCGCGCTCACCCTTTCAACTCCCTGGCCATGTCGGTCGTGTCCACCTGACGGGCGCGGTAGAGGGCGGTGGTGACGGCGAAGCCCATGGCCATCTCCACCGCCATCGCCACCACCGCGACCACGATGACGACCTGGCCGTCCGCGGCGGCCGGAGCCAGGAAGTGCCAGAAGTCGGCCGCGGCCACGATCACCCCGCCGATCATCAGCTCGATCCCCATCATGATCATGACGATGGACTGCTGGGACAGCGCGCCGAACAGGCCGACGGAGAACAGGCCGGCCGCCAAGACGAGCACCAACTCGAAGGTCATCGGCCCACCCCTCCGCCGGCCGGGTCACGGGCAGGGCACCGGTCGAGGTCGTCACCGAGCCGGTCGTAGCGGCCACGGTGCAGGGCCAGGACGGTGGCCGCGACCATGGTGGCCAGCAGCACGAAACCGAGCACCACCATCGTCAGCATCTGCCCGCCCATCAGCGCCTTCCCCACCTGGAACGTCGTGTCGCGCGGCGGGGACCCCCTCCGTTGCGGCCAGTCCACCAGGAAGACGGCGCCGGTCAGCGACGCGAACACCGCGGCGCTGATCCCAAGCGCGCCGCGTTTGTTGTGCAGCATCGACATCGGCATCAGACCGGCGGGATTCATCATGTAGGCGACCATGAAGACGGCCATCACGACCATCTCCATGACCATCATCAACACGGTCACCACGCCCAGGTACGGAAGTCCGAGCACGAACACCACGCCGCCGACGCACACCAGCGAACCCAGCAGCGCGAAGGTGGCCCGGGCCATCGAGTCGCAGGCGAACACCGCGACCGCGCAGGCGAGCGCCACCACGCCCAGGCCCCACAGCGACACCGCCTCCACTCTCAACCTCCTTGGCGGACCAGTACGACCAACGCCACGGCCAGCACCTGCACGAGCGTCAACGGCAGCAACACCACCCAGGCGAGCTCCACATAGCGATCGGCGCGCACCACCGGCACCCGGCGCAGCCCGTACACCAGCAGGCCCAGCACCGCCAGCGTCTTGAGCAGCGACCACGCCCAGGCGGGCAGCACCGGCCCGTTGCCACCGCCGAGGAACAGCGGCACCGCCATCGCGGCTCCGGCCGTCAGCCACAGCCACCGGCCCGCCTGGAGCAGCAGCCTGTCCACCCCGGACGCCTCAGCCAGTACGCCGCCGGCCAGATCGTGTCCCGCCGGGTAGGCGAACGGCCCCAGAAAGGCGAAGGCCAGCACCCCCGCGAGATGGACGAGGAAGCCGACGGGCATCCACACCACGAACCACAGCCCCTGCTGGGCCGCGACGATGTCTGCGAGCCGCAGCGACTGCGCCCCGGTCGCGGCGGAGATCAGCGCGAACATCAGCGGCAGCTCGTACGCCAGCCCCTGGGCGACGAAACGGTAGCCGCCGACCAGGGAGAACACGGAGTTCGGCCCCCAGCCCGCCAGCCAGAGCCCGGCCCAGGTGAGCACCTCCATCGCGTTGAACCAGACCAGGCCCACCGACAGATCGGCGACACCGCGGTGCCCGAACGGAACGACCAGCACGGACAGTACGGCGGCCGCGGGGACGATGAGCACGCCCAGCCGCCACAGCAGCCGGTCGGCTGCCGGCAGGGTGCGGGGCTGCGCCGTCAGCAGACGCG
The DNA here is from genome assembly GCF_003323715.1 of Streptomyces diacarni. Classification (GTDB taxonomy): domain Bacteria; phylum Actinomycetota; class Actinomycetes; order Streptomycetales; family Streptomycetaceae; genus Streptomyces; species Streptomyces diacarni. The sequence continues at coordinate 21,725 of NZ_QOIN01000043.1, read as the reverse complement.
GCACCTCCAGCAGCCGCCGCCCGACCGCGCCCAGGGAAGGGCGACGGCCCGCGTGCTGTGCGGCCGCACACGTGTCGGCGGCCACCGCCAGCAGCGCCCCCGCCAGGAGCAGAGCCGGGGCGAGCAGCACCGTCCACCACCGTCCCGCCTCAACCATGGGCCCTTGCCCTCGGCGCCGCGGTCGCCAGCTCGTCGGGGTCGGGGTCGAGGCTCGCGACGATCAGCCGGGCCGCCGCCAGTTCGGCGCCTCGCAGCAGCTGAGGCAGGACGCCGACCAAGGCCGCCGAAGGCCTCAGACCGTCCCGCACGCACCCACGCGGCCCCACGCCTTCGGTGCCCAGCGGGGTGGCGTCCTCCAGCAGGCTCGTGGCGTGCACGGTGGAGGCGAGCCAGGCCCGGTACCGGGCGGGGACGTCACCGCGGATCTGGCCCACCGCAGGGCCGAACCCGGCCTCCGCTGTGCCGGTTGCGGCGCGCTCGGCGACGCGCCGGGCCTCGGCCTCGGTCAGCTCACCGATCCCGCGGGTCAGCCAGTACAGCACCCGGGACCGGCCGACGCGGCGGGCGAACCGCTCCACGCGGGGCCGGACGGCGGCGGCGTCCACGCCGGTCAGCAACTCGTCCCGCAGCCGACGGGCCCTGGTCGCGGCGGCCTGCCACCCGGCCACCGACAGCAGCCGGGCCAGGCTGTCGAGATGCGCGGCCGCCCGGCGCCGGACGGCCGCGCCCACCGTCACCTGCTCCCCGGCCTCCGCACGCAGCCAGGGCTCCGCCCAGAACGGGGGAGAGGGCGCGGCCGCAGGCGCGGGCACCCCCTCGACGCGGGCCTGTTCGACAACGTCGCCCTGCAGGGTGAGGCGGAGCGTCAGCCCCGCCGGCCAGTCGGACAGCAAGGGCCCCAGCGGCACGTGCAGCCGATCCAGCGTCAGTCCGTCACGGTCAGGGCCCACCTCCGCCATCGGCGACTCGGCCGAGGGGCACCCGGCCTCAACGTGCCCGGCCGTTTCGCGTCGACCGGTCGCGGACGCCAGCACGGCGCGGCAGTCGTCGACGACATCGGAGACCGCGTCCGCGCCACGCACGCGGGCCCGGCAGCGCGGCTCGGGCATGTCCTGCCACAGCCGGTCGAACGCCGGTTCAAGAGAGGGGCAGTCGGGGCCCGCGACGAGCAGGACGTCGGCGTCCGCGGGGGTGTCGGCGCTCGGCACGTCGAGGCGGCGCAGGTGCCGCTCGACCGCCAGGCGCACCGCGGTTCCGCCCGGCGTGGTCACCAGCAGCACGTGCGGCCGGGCGGCCGTCGCCCGCAGCAGGGCGCCCGTCAGGTCCATCGCAGGGCGCCTTCCCGCCAGGCGTACGTCACCCCGGCGAAGAGGATCCCCAAGAAGACGAACATCTCGATCACGGCGCCAGGACCCACCGCGGAGATCACCAGCGTCCACGGGTACATGAAGACCATCTCCATGTCGAAGGCGAGGAAGAGCATGGTGACCGTGTACCAGCGGACGTGGAACCGGCTGACCGCGTGCTCGGCCGGCTCAAGACCCGAGCCGAACGGAACGGCGGACAACGGCTGTGCCGAGACCCGCAGCAGCCGGGAGAGACCGTGGAGTCCGCCCACCGCGAGCAGGACCACGGCCAACAGCGACAGCGCGGCGGTGGGGCCACCGACCGGGCCGTTCAGCACCTTCCGCTCCCTTCCACGGTGACCGTCCGGCGCGCGTGTACCCCTGGGGGGCATGCTCAATCGTGTGTGTCCGTGCCGGATCTAGAGGGTCGCCGCTGCCCGCCCGCTCACGTGGAAGGCGCGCCAGAGGTCCGGCCCCCGCCCGGCCGTTCGAGTCGCCGCGCGGCGCGGCGACCGGCCCGTCCGCCCCCGTGGTGGGACAGCGGTGGCACGGGCCGGTAACGAAGCCGTGTCAGCGTCCTTCCGGAACGCGGCGAGCGCGGGCGGGGTCCGTAAAATGGTCCACGGCAGCACCCACTGCCGACGGCGAACTGCACCGGGGGGCAGCATGGCCGACTGGGAGCGCTCGATCAGGCGCGCACACCTGCTGCGGGCCGTACTGACGACACTGTGGGCGTTGCTGCCTGTGTTCACACTCGGCTTCGCGGCGGCGCCGCTGATGATCCACGCCGCGGCGCGCATGCAGCGCTGGTGGCAGACCGTGGCGACGGCGCCCTACCTCGCGGCGACCGCGCTCGTCTTCACCTTCGACCCGGACGTGTCCGCGACCAGCGAGGCTCTTTTCGGGGCGGGGATGTTCGTGAACTTCGTCGTCGGGACCGGGCACGCGTTCGCGATCCGCGGTGCCGTGTGGAAGCCCGACGGCACGGATCACCACACGTTCCGGCCTCTGCTGGAGAAGCAGCGCGAGGTACTGGCCGCCCAACGGGACGCGCGCGCCGCGCGCGAGGCCGCTCGCGCCCTGGCCGCGTCCGACCCGCGGCAGGCGCTGGAACTGCAGATCGGCCGCGTGGACCTCGGCGACCGCGCGTTTCCCGACGGCGGTCTCGTGGACGTCAACAATGTGCCTCAGGCCGCACTGGCCAAGGTGCTGCGTATCCCGGCGCCCCGCGCGGCTCAGGTCGCGCGGGCGCGCGCCCAGATCGGAGGCTTCTCCTCCGTCGTCGAGTTGTCCGTCATGACGGACCTGCCACCGCGGCACCTGGACGCGGTCGCGGACCGGTTGATCTTCCTGCCGCCGAGCCCGTGAGGGCGGCCTCACGCTTCTCAGGCCGACGAGGCGGGGGCCGGCTCCCCGGGATCAGGCACGGGTTCGGGCGCGGGCGCGGCGGCGGGCGCGGCGGCGGGCGCGGGCAGGGCCTCGCGGGCACCGGCGCGCGTCGCGCCGATCCCCGCGGCCACCACGAAGGCGACGCCGACCGCGGGCCCCGGGCCGGGCACCTGCCCGAGGACCAGCAGGCCGACCAGCACGGCGAAGGCCGGCTCCAGACTCATCAGTGTGCCGAAGGCGGACGCGGTCAGGCGGCGCAGCGCGAGGAACTCGAGTGCGAAGGGCAGTACGGGGCTGAGCGCGGCCAGCCCCAGCATGATCAGCACCGGCTGCCAGGCGAGGCGGTCGGCCAGCGAAGGGGCTGCCACGGCGAGCCCGGTGATCCCGGCCACCGGCATGGAGACGGCCAGCCCGCTCAGGCCGGTGACGCGGTCCCCGACACGTTGGGTGAGCAGGATGTAGGCGGCCCAGCACGCGGCGGCGGCCAGCGCGCACGCCACTCCGGCCGCGTCGACACCACCGTGCCAGGGCTCGGTCAGCGCCACGACGCCGAGTGCGGCGGCGGCAGTCCAGCGGAGGCGTCCGCCTCCGGGACCGAGCAGCGAGACCGCGAGGGGGCCCAGGAACTCCAGCGCGCTCGCCGTACCCAGCGGCAGGCGGTCGATGGCGAGCATGAAGAAGAGCATCATCCCCGCTGTCACGGCACCGAGCACGGCGCAGGCCGCGAGGTCGCGGCCCGTGAAGGAGCGGCGGCGCGGCCGTATCAGCACCAGCAGGAGCACGCCCGCCCACGCCAGCCGCAGCCCGGCGGCGCCCGGCGCTCCGAGCCGGTCGAACAGCGGCACCGTCAGAGCGGAACCCAGCTGGACGGTGGACATCGAGGCGACGCCCATGAGGGCCCCGGCCTGGGCCCCACCCAGGCGTTCCAGGCGTGAGGAGGCAGAACGGAGACGGGACCAGGACGGATGCGGACTCATGGCCTCCAGTAGAAGACCTCGGGATTCCGCGCCTCCACGCGGGGTCTGCCGAGGTCCCCTCCGCGCCGCGCGCCTGCCCGTACAGCCGGCGAAGTCGTGGGAAGGGGAGCCGGTGCGTCAGGACAGGACGGTCAGTTCGCGGTCAGTGGTGTTGAGCCGTTCCCCGCCGTCCTCGGTACACACCACGATGTCCTCGATGCGTGCGCCGTACCGGTCCGGCAGGTAGATGCCGGGCTCGATGGAGAAGGCCATGCCGGGTGCCAGCGGCTGCCGGCTGCCGGCGACGATGTAGGGCTCCTCGTGGCTCTCCAGACCGATCCCGTGCCCTGTGCGGTGGATGAAGTACGCACCGAAGCCCGCCTGGGTGATCAGGTCCCGTCCGACGGCGTCCAACTGCTCGGCCGTGATGCCCGGACGCACGGCTTCGGTCTGTGCGCGCTGCGCGCGCAGGAGGACGTCGTGGAGCCTGCGGAACTCCTCGGTCGGCTCGCCCACCACGTACACGCGGGTCGAGTCGGAGCAGTAACCCTCCGCGGTGGTGCCGCCGATGTCGACCACCACGGGGTCGCCGTGCTGGATCACCCGGTCGGACAGCTCGTGGTGCGGGCTGGCGCTGTGCGGTCCCGAGCCGACGATGACGAAGTCGACCCGGGCATGGCCCTCGGCGGCGATCGCGGTCGCGATGTCCCGGCCGACCTCGCGTTCGGTCCGTCCGGCCCGCAGCCATTCCCCCATACGGGCGTGTACGCGGTCGATGGCCGCCCCGGCGCGCCGCAGGGCCGAGACCTCCCGCGGTGTCTTCCGCGTCCTGAGCACGCTCAGTACGGTGCCGGCCAGCCCCTGCTCCGCTCGGGGCAGGGCGGCGCGGAAGGCGAGCGTCTTCTCCGCCCACATGTGGTTGTCCACGCCGACGCGCGTGGCCGAGGCGGGCAGCCGGGAGGCGACGACGCCGTAGGGGTCCTCGGTCTCCTGCCAGGCGAGGATCTCCACGCCCAGCGCTCCGGCGGGTGAGGCCTGCGCGGCCGGCTCCTCCAGGGCGGGCACCAGCAGGAAGGGCCGGCCTTCGGCCGGGAGGACCAGGCAGGTCAGCCGCTCCAGTTGCATGGCGTCGTAGCCGGTCAGGTACCGCAGGTCGGCTCCGGGAGAGATCAGCAGGGCGTCCAGCCCCGCCTTCGCGGCGGCGGTACGGGCGTGGCCGAGACGGTCGGCCGGGTAGAGGTCCTGGTCGGATCCGGTGGTGGTGTCGGTCCGGTGGTGCATCGCTTCTCCCAGGGTTCGTTCGGGCCGCGGCGGCCGGGGACGGATGCCGTCGTTCCGCGACACGGCGCCCCGGGGCGGAGCGGGCGGGATCGAGGCCTTGCACGTGTCTTCGGGGTACCCGCACGTGTCTTCGACACCTCTACCGGGCGGCGGTCGGACCTCTGCACACCCGCCGTGTCGCCTCGTGACACGCGTGACACGACGGGACGCGGAAGACGGAGGTCATGCCGCGCATGCTCGCAGGGCGCGGTGGCCCGTACAACCGATTTCCCCGGGACCGGGCCGGGGGCCCGGCCCGGTCTCGGTCTCGGTCTCGGTCACATGAAGCGTGCGGGGTCGCCCGCCCCCTGCCGTACGATCTCGGGGGCCTCGCCGGAGAAGTCCACCACCGTGGTGGGTTCGGTGCCGCAGTCACCGGAGTCGACCACGGCGTCCACCACGTGGTCGAGCCGCTCCTTGATCTCCCAGCCCTGGGTCATCGGCTCCTCCTCGTCGGGCAGCAGGAGGGTGCTGGAGAGCAGCGGCTCGCCGAGTTCGGCCAGCAGCGTCTGGGTGACCACGTGGTCCGGGATGCGGACTCCGACCGTCTTCTTCTTCGGGTGGAGCAGCTTGCGCGGCACCTCCTTCGTGGCGGGGAGGATGAAGGTGTAGCGGCCGGGGGTCGCCGCCTTGACCGCGCGGAACACGTCGTTGTCGACGTGGACGAACTGGCCCAGCTGCGCGAAGTTCTGGCACATGAGCGTGAAGTGATGGCGTTCGTCGAGGTTGCGGATGGACCGGATGCGGGTCATGCCGTCGCGGCTGCCCAGCTGGCATCCCAGAGCGAAACAGGAGTCCGTCGGGTACGCGATGAGTGCGCCGGCCCGGATACTGTCGGTCACTGTGCGGATGGTGCGTGGCTGCGGGTTGTCGGGATGCACGTCGAAGTACTTCGCCATCCGCCGAGCCTATGCGCACCGGCGCCCCGGCCCGCACGGCAGGTGCCGTGTGCCGGTGTGGGCAGGGCGGGGCACTGGTCAACCGGCGCGGACCGGTCGGCCGGGGCGCCGGTGGGGGAGTGGGGTCAGTGCTTGACGGCCACTCCCGCCCAGACGCCCGCCTCGGCGGCCGAGACGGTCCCGGGCAGCTGCCGTACCGGGCCGAGCTCCAGGTCCATCCGCCATTCGCAGGTCGGAGCGATGTCCGGAGCGACCAGGTCGAGCCCCTCGAAGAAGCGGGCGGTCTCTTCCCTGGTCCGGAACTGGGTGGGCGTGACCGCCTGGCGGTAGTGCTCGGCGAGGGCCGCCATCCGCCCGTCGTCGAGGTCGAGGGCACCGTGCGAGAGGATCAGCGCGCTGCCGGGCACCAGCGGGGCCACGAGCCGGCGTACGAGCCCGTACGGATCGTCCTCGTCGGGGAGGAAGTGGAGCAGCGCGACGACCGACAGGGCGATGGGCGCTTCGAAGTCCAACGTCTTGTGTGCGTGATCGAGGATGGTCCGCGGGTCACGCACGTCGGCTTCGATGTAGTCGGTGGCTCCCTCGGAGGTGCTGCTCATCAGGGCGCGGGCGTGGGCCAGGACGATGGGGTCGTTGTCGGAGTAGACGATCCGGGACTCGGGAGCCACCTCCTGGACCACCTGGTGCAGGTTGGGCGCGGTGGGGATGCCGGTACCGATGTCGAGGAACTGGCGGATGCCGAGTTCCTTCACCGCGTACAGCGCGGCGCGGTGCATGAACTCCCGGTTCTGCCGCGCGGCGACCATCGAGTGGGGGTTCGCGTTCAGCGCCGGGACGGCTGCCTCCCGGTCGACGGCGTAGTGCGTCTTTCCGCCGAGGAAATAGTCGTACAGCCGCGCCGTGTGCGGCTTCGTGCCCGGCTTCGGTGCCGTGTGACCCGCCCCGCTCACCTGGAACCCCTCTCTGAGACAGCAACCTGGTCCCATCATCGGCCAGTTCGCCGCCCCGTATGGCCGATACCGCGAGGTTCGTCGCCCGTTCACGCGTCGGCTGGGCGACAAAACCGGAAGAAGGAGGGCGAGCCGACGAATGGGGGCCGCGTCGTCGGACGGGTCTCACTCCGTGGCCAGCGCCGGAATGATGCCACCGGCGAGGACGAGGGAGCGCTGGCGCGAGGAGAGACGGTGGCCTACCGCGTACTCCTCGTCGCGGGTCTGGTTGCGCAGCCGCAGTACGGGTTCGGCGTCGGGGGCGAGCGCGGCGTGCAGGTCTGCCAGGTGGAGTGTGTCGCCCTCGCGGACGCGCTCGTAGTCGCCGCCGTTCTCGAACTCCAGTGGGAGGACACCGAAGTTGACGAGGTTCTGCCAGTGGATGCGGGCGAAGGAGCGCGCCACCACGGCCCGCATGCCCAGGTACCGGGGTGTGATGGCGGCGTGCTCGCGCGAGGAGCCCTGCCCGTAGTTCTCGCCGCCGACGACGAGGTAGAAGCCGTCGTGCTCCCTGGCCCGGCGCGGATGCTCGGCGTCGAGCCGGGTGAAGGTGAACTCGGCGAGCTGGGGGATGTTCGACCGGTAGGGCAGCGCTTTCGCCCCGGCTGGGGAGATCTCGTCGGTGGAGACGTTGTCCCCCGCCTTGAGCAGGACGGGCGCCGTCAGGGCGTCGGGGAGGGGGTCGAGGTCGGGCAGCGCCGAGATGTTCGGGCCCCGTTGCAGCTCCACCGTCCGGGCCTTCTCCTCGGGCAGCGGGGGCTCCAGCATGCCGGTGTTGACGGAGGCGTGCTCGGGCAGGTGGAGCGCGGGCGCGGCGGTTCCGGTTTCCGCCGCCCAGTCGCGGGGATCGGTGAGGGTGCCGGTGAGCGCGGAGGCCGCCGCCGTCTCCGGTGAGCACAGCCACACGGAGTCCTCCTCCGTGCCTGAGCGGCCGGGGAAGTTGCGCGGCATGGTCCGCAGTGAGTTGCGGCCCGCGGCCGGGGCCTGGCCCATGCCGATGCAGCCCAGGCAGCCGCTCTGGTGCAGCCGTGCGCCCGCCGCGATCAGGTCGAACGTACCGCCGGAGCGGGTGAGGTCCTGGAGGATCTCGCGGGAGGTGGGGTTGATGTCGAGGCTGACGCCGTCCGCGGTGCGCCGGTCCTTGACCATGGCCGCCGCGACCGCGAAGTCCCGCAGCCCTGGATTGGCGGAGGAGCCGATGACGCACTGGGAGACCGGCTCGCCCGCCACCTGGCGCACGGGCACCACGTCGCCGGGCGACGAGGGCTGGGCGACCAGCGGCTCCAGCGCCGACAGGTCGATCTCCTCGTCGAGGTCGTAGGCGGCGTCGGGGGAGGCGCTGATCTCGGTGAAGTCCGCCTCCCTGCCCTCGGCGCGCAGGAATGCGCGGACGGCCTCGTCGGACGGGAAGACCGTGGCGGTCGCGCCCAGTTCCGCGCCCATGTTGGCGATGACGTGGCGGTCCATGGCCGTCAGCGAGGCCAGACCAGGGCCGTGGTACTCGATGATCCGGTTCACGCCGCCCTTGACGCCGTGCCGCCGCAGCATCTCCAGGATCACGTCCTTGGCGCTCACCCAGGGCGGCAGCTCGCCGGTCAGCCGTACGCCCCAGATCTGCGGCATGCGGACGTAGAGGGGGCGCCCGGCGATCGCCAGCGCCACTTCGAGTCCGCCCACGCCGACCGCGAGCATACCCAGGGAGCCGGCCGCACACGTGTGCGAATCCGATCCGGCGAGAGTCTTCCCGGGGACGCCGAAGCGCTGCATGTGAGTGGGGTGCGAGACGCCGTTGCCGGGCTTGGAGTACCACAGGCCGAAGCGATGGGCAGCGGAGCGCAGAAAGGCGTGGTCCTCGGCGTTGCGCTCGTCGGCCTGGAGAATGTTGTGGTCCACGTACTGGACGCTGACCTCGGTCCGCGCCCGGTCGAGGCCCAGCGCCTCCAGCTCCTGCATCACCAGCGTGCCCGTGGCGTCCTGGGTCAGCGTCTGGTCGACCCGCAGCCCGATCTCCTCGCCGGCCTCGGCCTTCCCCTCGACGAGGTGGGTGTCGACGAGACGCTGCGCGACGGTGCCGTGTGCGGGCATGGCGTCCCCTCCTTTGCTCTTGGGTGCGCGCGGCCCGGCGGTGGCCGGCCGATGCCGAGTACCCCGCACGCGCCGTGGGCACGCGCCCGATCACCCCTGGGGACGCGCCGTGCGTCACATCTCCGCCCGACACCGCTGCGCGCACGCCGCGGGCCGGAAAATCATGGTCGGGACCCTGTCGCACCGCGCTGCCCTTTCCTAAGCTCTGTCGGCAGTCATCCGATGTATCGGACCTCTCCGGTGCGTCAGCACCGACCGACGGAAGGCGAACGCGCCCGTGATCCCCCCGCACACCTCCGCAGGCCACTCGTCCGGTCACTCCGACTCCTCCGATCCTTCACGGCCCTCCGTTCCCTCGCCTTCCTCCGATCCCTCGCCGGGAACCGGCACCTCCCGGCGCGCGCTGCTGCGCACGGCCGCCGCGCTGGGCGCGGCCTTCACGCTCTCCTCCCTGCCACAGTTCTCCCGTCCCGCGTACGCCGCCGACCGGCCCCCGTCGCCCGCCCTGGTTCCCGGCGAGGAGGCCGTGGCCCTCTGGTACGGGACGCCAGGCGACGAATCCTCGATCATGGAACAGGGGCTGCCGGTCGGCAACGGACGCCTGGGCGCCCTGACGACCCAGAACGCCTCGCACGACGCGCTGTACCTCGCCGACGTGACCCTGTGGAGCGGAGGCGCCAACGACACGCTCGGCCCGGACGGCCAGTTCCCCTACGAGCCCGACACCTTCGGCAGCTTCGGACAGCTGGCGCGGCTGTACCTCGACATCCCCGGGCACACCGCGTCAGCGGTCTCGGACTACCGGCGGACGCTCGATCTGAGCAACGGCCTCGCCGTCACCACCTACACGGTGGGCACCGCGTCGTACCGGCGCGAGGTATACGCCAGCCACCCGGACGACGTGCTCGTCATACGGCTGACCCAGACCGGCGGCAGCTGCACGGGCGAGCTGTCCCTCGCCGGTACGCGAGACGAGGAGACGTCCGCGGACGCGGGCGCGGCCGAGACCTGGTTCACGGCCGCACTGGCCAACGGGCTCGGATACGCGGCGCTGCTCAAGGCGGTCGGCGCGGGCGGAACGGTCTCCGCCTCCGGGAACCGGGTCACCTTCGAGGACTGCTCCGAGGTGAACCTGGTCGTCTCAGCGGGCACCAACTACGCGCCGGACGCCTCGGCCGGCTTCAAGGACGCGTCCCTCGACCCGTTGCGGGTGGCGCGCGCGAAGGCCGCCTCGGCGGCCGCCACGCCCGGCCGGCGGCTGCTGGCCACACACGTCGCCGATCACCAGCGCCTCCAGCAGGCGATGAGCGTCGACCTGGGCCCCTCCACCGACGAGCAGCGCGGCATGGACACGGCCGCCCGGCTCGCGGCAGCCGCCGGGACGGACGCCGCGCCCGACCCCGAACTGGAGGCCGCTTACCTGCAATTCGGCCGCTACCTGATGATCTGCGGCTCCCGCGACAGCCTGCCCGTCAACCTCCAGGGCCCGTGGATCGACCGCAACGATCCGGCATGGATGTCCGACTACCACTCCGACATCAACGTCCAGATGAACTACTGGCTGCCCGACCGCGCGGGCCTGAGCGCGTGCTTCGACGCCTTCACCGACTACTGCCTCGCCCAGCAGCCCGTGTGGGAGAAGACGACGCAAAAGCACTTCCAAGACCCGCGCAACACCTTCCGCAACACCTCGGAGAAGCTCGCGGGCTGGACCCTGGCCTTCTCCACCAACATCTTCGGCGGCAACGGCTGGAGGTGGCACCCGGCCGGCAACGCCTGGCTGTGCAACTCCCTGTACGAGCACTACCAGTACACCGGGGACACCAAGCACCTCGAGAAGATCTACCCGCTGCTCAAGGGGGCGTGCGAGTTCTGGGAGGCGCGGCTCGTCGAGGTGACGGTCGCCGACCCCGGCACGGGGCGCGAGCGCCGGGTCCTCGTTGACGACCACGACTGGTCACCCGAGCACGGCCCCCAGAACGCACGCGGCATCACCTACGCGCAGGAGCTGCTGTGGCAGCTGTTCGGCAACTACGGCGCCGCGGCGGACGAGCTCGGCAGGGACGCCGCGTTCGCCCGCACCGTCGCCGGGTTGCGCTCCCGGCTCCACCTGCCGGGCGTCAGCTCCACCACCGGATGGCTGAAGGAGTGGATGTCCGAGGAGAACCTGGGGGAGAAGGAGCACCGCCATCTCTCCCCGCTGGTCGGCCTCTTCCCCGGGGACAGGATCACCGTCGAGGACTCACCCGCCGAGCTGCTCGACGGGGTCAGGAAGCTGCTCACCGCGCGCGGGATGGAGAGCTACGGCTGGGCGTGCGCCTGGCGTGCCATGTGCTGGGCCCGGCTGGGGGACGCGGAGAAGGCGTACCGGTTGGTGCGGACGGTCATGAGGCCTTCGGTGGACCACGGCAACGGCTCCGGCATCAACATGTTCGACATGTACCGGCTCTCCGGCTCCGCCTCGGTGTTCCAGATCGACGCCAACTTCGGCACGCCGGTGGCGATGATCGAGATGCTCGCCCAGTCGCGCCCAGGGCATGTCGAACTGCTGCCTGCGCTGCCGGACGCGTGGGCGGAGGCGGGACGCGTCACCGGCATCGGGCTGCGCGGCGGGCTGCGGCTCGATCTGGCATGGGCGCGGGGCGCTTTCACCGAGGCGACTCTCCACGGTGCGGCGGGAGCCCGGGTGACGGTGGTGGCGGAGGGCCGGCGAAGGGAGGTGACCCTTCCGGACGGCGGGGTCGTCACCCTGCGGCCCTGAACGCGGTGCGGGAGGACTCGAGGCGCCGGGTGCGCGCCGCTCCGCGGAGCGGACCCAACGCACTCAGCGGCGCTCAGCGCACACGCAGGGGAATCAGCGCACGAGCCCCGCAAGCGGCGCAGGCCCCGCGCACCTCGGTACCGAGTGGCGCGAAAAGAGATCCGATCTTTCCTTGCGCGGCTCGGTCGCCCGGGAATACTGTCGACTCGGTCGTTCAGTCATCCGATCTCTGAGGCGTTGGATGCTCCCTCGACGCAACGGTGGCGCCGCCGCGGGGCAGGCTGCGAAAGGAACCCAGTTGTCCGCAGACGTTGCACGGATCATCGCGATGGACACCTACGACGTCCGCTTCCCGACCTCCAGGCAGCTGGACGGTTCCGATGCGATGAACCCGGACCCCGACTACTCCGCCGCGTACGTCGTCCTGCGCACCGACGCCGGTGAGGGGCTCGACGGGCACGGGTTCACCTTCACCATCGGACGGGGCAACGACGTGCAGGTCGCGGCCATCGAGGCGCTGCGCGGGCACGTGGTCGGACGGCCGGTCGCCGAGGTGTGCGCGGACCCGGGATCGCTGAGCAGAGCCCTGACCGGGGACAGCCAACTGCGCTGGCTCGGCCCCGAGAAGGGGGTCATGCACATGGCCGTCGGCGCGGTCGTCAACGCCGCGTGGGACCTGGCGGCCAGGCAGGCGCGCAAGCCGCTGTGGAAGCTGCTGGCCGACGCCGAACCCGCGTGGTTGGTCTCCCAGATCGACTTCCGCTACCTGACCGACGCGCTGACCGAGCAGGAGGCGCTCGACCTGCTGCGCCACGCCCGTACGGGCCGCGAGGCCAGGGAGGAGGAGCTGCACCGCGGCGGCTACCCGGCGTACACCACCTCGCCGGGCTGGCTCGGATATCCGGACGAGAAGCTCGCCCGGCTCGCCGAGGAGGCCATGACGGCGGGCTTCCGGCAGATCAAGCTGAAGGTGGGCGCCGACCTCGAGGACGACATCCGGCGCTGCCGCACCGCCCGCGAGGTGGTCGGCCCCGGTTTCCGCATGGCCATCGACGCCAACCAGCGCTGGGACGTGCCCGAGGCCATCGCCTGGATCAGCCGGCTGGCCGAGTTCGGCCCGTACTGGATCGAGGAGCCGACCAGCCCCGACGACGTGCTCGGGCACGCCGCGATCCGGCGCGCGGTGGCACCGGTCAAGGTCGCCACGGGCGAGCACGTGCACAACCGGGTGGTCTTCAAGCAGCTGCTCCAGGCGGACGCGATCGACGTGCTGCAACTCGACGCGGCCCGGGTCGGCGGCGTCAACGAGAACCTGGCGATCCTGCTGCTGGCCGCGAAGTTCGGTGTGCCGGTGTGCCCGCACGCGGGCGGTGTCGGCCTGTGCGAACTGGTGCAGCACCTGTCGATGTTCGACTTCGTGGCGGTGTCGGGCACGACCGAGGACCGGGTCATCGAGTACGTCGACCACCTGCACGAGCATTTCCGCGACCCGGTGGTGATCCGGGACGGGCACTACGCCGCGCCGCTCACGCCGGGCTTCTCCGCAGCCATGAGCCCGGAGTCGATCGCCGCCTACACCTATCCACACGGCCGCTTCTGGGCCGCCGATCTCGCCCGGCGCGGCGACGGCCAGGGCGCCACCGACCCCGCGGAGGTCCAGGCATGACCACGCAGGAACTCACCGGACTGCGCGCCGTCGTCACCGGCGGAGCCTCGGGAATCGGCCGGGCCACCGCCCGGCGGCTGGCCGACGGCGGCGCCGAGGTCGCCGTGCTCGACCTGGAGCCCTCTAAGGTGGAGGCACCGCTGCACGGCATCAGGGCGGACGTCGCGGACGACGCCTCCGTCCGCTCGGCCGTCCAGCGCGCTGCCGACCTGCTCGGGGGCATCGACATCCTGGTCAACAACGCGGGCATCGGGGCCGCGGGCACGGTCGCGGACAACACCGAGACCGAGTGGCAGCGGGTGCTCGACGTCAACGTCGTCGGCATCGCGCGCACCACCCGCGCCGCCCTGCCCCACCTGCGGCGCTCGCCGCGTGCCGCGATCGTCAACACCTGCTCCATCGCGGCCACCGCGGGGCTGCCGCAGCGCGCCCTGTACTCGGCCAGCAAGGGCGCGGTGCACGCGCTGACGCTGGCCATGGCGGCCGACCACGTCCGCGAGGGCATCCGCGTCAACTGCGTCAACCCCGGGACGGTCGACACGCCCTGGGTGGGTCGGCTGCTGGCGGCGGCCGACGACCCCGAGGCCGAGCGGCGGGCGCTCGAGGCCCGCCAGCCGCACGGCCGCCTCGTCGCTGCCGAGGAGGTCGCCGCCGCCATCGTCCACCTGGCCTCGCCCGGCGCCGGATCGGTGACCGGTACGGCACTCGCGGTCGACGGCGGCATGTCGGGGCTGCGCCTGCGGCCGGCCGGCACATGAGCGGCGTACTGCCGCATGCCGTGCTCGGTGGGAGCACGGCTCGGGTGACCCGGCTCGCCTTCGGCGCCGCCTGCCTCGGCAACCTGTACGAGGCGGTGAGCGAGGAGCAGGCGCTGGCCACGGTGGACACCGCGTGGGAGGAGGGGGTGCGCACCTTCGACGTGGCGCCGCACTACGGGCTCGGTCTGGCCGAACGGCGGCTGGGCGCCGCGCTGCGCGGGCGGCCGCGGGACGACTTCACCGTCTCCACAAAGGTCGGACGACTCCTCGAACCGGTCAGTGGCGCGCGGGGCGACGACATGGCCCACGGATTCGCCGTCTCGGCCGACCAGCGCAGAGTGTGGGACTTCACCGCGGACGGAGTCCGCCGCAGCCTGGAGGCCAGCCTCGAACGGCTCGGACTCGACCGGGTGGACATCGTCTACCTCCACGACCCGGACGACCACGAGCGTGCAGTCCTCGACCAGGCCTACCCCGCGCTGGAACGCCTCAGAGGCGAGGGTGTCGTCAAGGCGATCGGCGTCGGCATGAACACCACCGCGATGCCCGCCAGGTTCGTGCGCGACACCGACATCGACGCCGTCCTGCTCGCCGGCCGCTACACCCTGCTCGACCGCAGCGGCCTCGCGGACCTGCTGCCCGCCGCCCACGCGCGGGGCACCTCGGTGGTGGCCGGGGGCGTCTTCAACTCCGGAGTGCTCGCCGACCCGCGGCCCGAGGCGACCTACGACTACCGGCCCGCTCCCCGGCACCTGCTGGAGCGGGCGCAGGGCCTGGGGCGGATCTGCGCGGAGTACGGGGTGCCCCTGCGCGCCGCCGCAGCGCGCTTCCCGCTGGGCCACCCCGCCGTCGCCGCGGTGCTGCTGGGCCTGCGGACCCCGGCCGAAGTCCGGGACGCGGCCGCCCAGTTCCGAAGGCCGTTCCCCGACGGCCTGTGGGAGGCGCTCGCTTCCTCCGGACTGCTCGGCCACACCGGACACCGAAAGGTGACGTCATGAGGGTTGCTCTGCACACGCGCGTGCGCGAGGAGCGCATCGCCGAGTACGAGGCGGCGCACCGGGAGGTGCCCGCCGGACTGTCCGCCGCCATCCGGGCGGCCGGGTGCACCTCCTGGACGATCTGGCGCGGCGGCACGGACCTGTTCCACCTCATCGAGTGCGAGGACTACGCGCGGCTGCTCGCCGAGCTGGAGCGCCTTCCGGTCAACGTCGGCTGGCAGGCGCGGATGGCCGAACTCCTCGACGTGGTGCACGACTACTCCGCCCGCGGAGCGGACGCCGGGCTGCCGGTGGTGTGGCAGCTGCCCGACCCCCGAGAAGAAGCGGACCGGCGGCCGTGAGGTCACCGCGTCCGTGGCCTGTCGGGGCAGTGAGAACCGATCCGACCCGGAAGGACGACAACCCGTGACACAGATACGGACGGGCGCGGCCGCCCGAGCGCAGGACGGGGGAGCGGTACCCGGAAGAGTGCACTGGGTCGCCGTGCTCGGCGGTCTCTCGGGCGTCCTGTACGGCTACGACTCGGGCGCCATATCCGGAGCGCTCGAACCGCTGACCGACGACTTCGGCCTCAGCTCCACAGGACAGGGCCTGGTCACCAGCCTGCTGCTGCTCGGCGCGCTGCCGGCCATCGTCGCCGGTTCGCTCGCCGCACGGCGCTGGGACCGCCGGCACCTGCTGGTCCTGGCGGGCATCATCTTCGTTGTCGGCTCGATCGGCTGCGGCCTGGCCCCGAACGCCGCCACGCTCATGGTCTCCCGGTTCGTCCTGGGCTTCGCGGTCGGCCTGGCCAACATGTTCGGCCTCATCTACCTGAGCGAGCTCGCGCCCAAGCATCTGCGCGGCCGCATCACCGCGCTCTACCAGCTGTCCGTCAACGTCGGCATCCTCGTCGCGTTCACCGTCGGCGACGTGCTCTCCTCCTCCGGTGCCTGGGAGTGGATGCTGGGACTGGGTGCCCTGCCGGCCGCCGTGTTCCTGGCCGGCATGGTCATCAGCCCGGCGGGCCCCCGCTGGCTGATGATGCACGGCCGGGTGAAGGAGGCCGAGTCGGTGCTGCGCACGCTGCGCTCCACCGACGGGGCGGCCCGCGCCGAGGTCGAGGAGATCCGCACCAGCCTCGTGGAGCAACACGCGGGGCTGTGCGAGCTGTTCACCGGGCACTACCGCAGACCCCTGCGCATCACCCTGATCCTGACGTTCTTCCAGGTCTTCACCGGCATCAACGCCGTCGTCTACTACGCCCCGATCATCTTCGAGCACCTCACCCCCGAAGGGTCCGGCAGCGCCGGCACCCTCGCCAACTACTGCGTGGGCGCGGCCCTGGTGCTCTCGACGGCGGCCTCGCTGCCCTTCATCGAACGCCTCGGCAGGGTGAAGCTCCTGACCCTCTCGCTGGCCGTACAGGTGCCACCGATGATCGTCCTCGCCCTCTTCCCCGACGTCACCGCTGTCGCCGTCACCTGCGTGTTCGTCTACACCTTCGCCTTCGGCTTCGGCCTGGGCCCGGTGTTTTGGCTCTACTGCCCCGAGGTGCTTCCGCTCCGCGCCCGCGCCCTCGGCATGGGCGTGATCACCTTCACCCAGTACCTGCTCAACTTCCTCTTCTCCCTGGTCTTTCCCGACGTCCTGCACGCCATCGGCAGCACGGTCTTCGCGCTCTTCGCCTTCCTGTCCGCCGTCGCCGCCTGGTACGTGGCCCGCCGCGTGCCCGAGACCTGTGGCAAGTCGCTCGAAGAGATCGAGCACCTCTGGCTCACCGAGCCGCCCCCGGCCGCCCGCGCCTGAGGCCAGGCCACGAACCTGACACCCTCGGTACCCCGGGGGAGGCCCGAGCCCTGTGACGAGGAGAGAGGCGCCCAGCATGCACGTCGTCGACGCGCACCACCATGTGTGGGACCTGAGCGTGCGCGACCAGCCCTGGATCAGCGGCCCCGCCATGGCACCGCTGCGCCGTTCGTTTTCCGCCGCCGAGTTCGCGGGCGAGGCCCGTGCCGCCTCGGTGACGGCGAGCGTCCTGGTGCAGACCGTCACCGAGGCGCGGGAGACCCCCGAACTCCTCGCCCTGGCGGCCGGCAGCGACCTGATCGCGGCCGTGGTCGGCTGGACGGACCTGACCGCTGCGGGCGTGGCGGAGGAGCTGTCCAGGCTGCGTGCGCTGCCCGGCGGCCGGTTCCTGCGCGGCATCCGCCATCAGGTGCAGGGCGAGCCCGACCCCGAGTGGCTGGTGCGCCCCGACGTTCTGCGCGGACTGCGTGCCGTGGCGGCGCGGGGACTCAGCTACGACCTCGTCGTCCTGCCGCACCAACTGCCGGCGGCGGAGCGGGCGGCGGCCGCCGTTCCCGAACTGACCTTCGTGCTCGACCATCTGGGCAAGCCGCCACTGGCCACGGGGGAGACCCGGGCCTGGGAGGCCGGGCTGCGGCGCCTGGCCGCGCTGCCCAACACCGTCGCCAAGCTCTCGGGGCTGGTCACCGAAGCCGACTGGGACACCTGGACGGTCGAGGAGCTGCGCGGCTGCGTGGACGCGGCCCTCGACGCCTTCGGCCCACAGCGCGTGATGTTCGGTTCCGACTGGCCCGTGTGCACACTGGCCGCCCGCTACGCGGACGTCATGGCGACGACCCGCACGCTCACCGCCGCGCTGGCCCCGAGCGAACAGGTCCAGGTGTGGTCGGGGACGGCGGCGCGCACCTACGGCCTGAGCACCCCTCCCGCGACGGGGTGACGCGCGGCTGCGGTCAGCCGTCCCTGACGTCCTCCACCGCCTCCCTGACGTCCGGGTGCGGGTCCTCGGCCAGACCGTCGAGCAGCGCGGCGACCCCCGGGGTCGACCAGCGGGCCAGCGCCCACACCAGGTCCTCCCTCACCCCGGGGTCGGGGTGGCGGGCGAGAGGGCGCAACTGGTCGAGGGGGCCCCGACGGCGCATGCCGAACCAGTGCAGTGCCTCGCGCAGCACGGCCGGGTCGCCGGGGTCGCCGGCCGCCGCGACCCTCTCGAGCAGCACCCGGACGGGTGGCGGGGGGCCGTCCAGCGGGTGCGGGAGACGCTCGCGCAGCCGCCGTGCTCCGTACCCGCCGCGCTCCCGGCACCCCGCGCAGGTGCACGGCCGCCTCCCGTGCGCGTCCGGCAGGTGGCGCCAGCCCGCCACGCGGGGCGCGCCGCGGACCCGGTGCACCTCGCGCGCCGTGACCGCCCTGGGGACGAACACCTCCCACCCGCGCGGGTCGGGCAGCGCCGCGATCCGGCGTACGGCCTCAGCGGCGCGCAGGGTCTCCTGGGCGTTCCGCGCCCGGTCCGTGTACCGGCCGACCAGCACCGGCTCGGTGTCCGCAAGGCGCAGATGGACGGCCACGAGCCCGCCCCGGCTGCCGAACCGGGCCAGCTCGCGCACCCACTGGTGGGTGAGCGTGTACGAGGGCAGCACCGGAAAGCAGTGGACCCCGCGCGCCCCGCCCTGGCCGTGACCGGCCGCGCGGATGCCGGACCGCCGGATGCGCGGCGCGTTCGCCGCGGACGTCACGTGCACGAACATCGCCATGGCCCGGCATGGTAGGGGACGCGACGCCTCCGCGGCCTGTGTGGTTCCCTCAGGCGGCCCGGTGCCGTGCGCGGCGGAGGCGGACCTCCTCGCCGCCGTGCAGCACGGCGGTCAGCGCGGTGTGGTCGCGGATCTCCAGGTGGATGCCCGCGTTTCCCAACGCCGTGGTGACGCGCTCGGGCAGGGTGCGGCGTTCCTCGGCCTCCAGTTCCGCGGGGTCGCGGGTCGCGGCGAGCAGCACGGCGCGCGGTCCGCCTCCCGCTCCGGTCGACCGCACGCCCACGCAGCGGTCGAGTCCGGCGCGGCGGAGGGCGGCCCGCGCGTCGTCGCGCAGTGCGACGCAGGAGAGGTATTCCACGATGACGGGCGGGCTGTAGGCGCCGGCGGCCGTGCGCGCGATCTCCTGGGCGGCGACGCCGTTGTGGTGGTCGGTGCACATGGCCCAGAACAGATCCGCACGCACCCGCAGATACTCCTCGACCGCGTCGCGGGTGTGCAGGTGGATCATGGCCTCGTCCTCCGGTTCGACTCTCCGAGCGGGCGTCCCCTGGCGGGGACTCGCCTGCTGATGACGTGTGGGGGTGCGGGCGCGGGCGCGGCGGCCCGCGCTCCGGACCGGCGTCAGCGCGCCACCGGTGGCCAGTTGAGGACCGCCTTGGGCCGCGGCGGTGCGTACGTCCGCACCTTGGACGTCGACAGGCCGAGGCCGACGAGGGACTCGGCGATCTTCACGGCCGCGGTCACCCCGTCCACGACGGGCACCCCGGTTCGTTCGACGACGCGGTCGGCCAGTCCCGACATGCCGCCGCAGCCCAGGCAGACCACCTCCGCGCGGTCGTCCTCCACCGCACGGGCGGCCTGCTCGGCGATGGCGTCGACGGCGGCTTTCTCGTCCTGCTCCAGCGCGAGTACGGGCAGACCGCTGGCGCGCACGGAGGCGCACCGTGCGCTGAGCCCGGCCGCGTGGAGGCGCTCCTCGATCAGGGGCACCGTACGGTCCAGGCTGGTGACGACGGAGTAGGTGCGGCCCAGGAACTGGGCGGTGCTCGCGGCGGCCTCGGTGATGTCGACGACGGGGACGTCGAGCAGTTCCTGGAGCCCTTCGCGTCCGTGCTCCCCGTATCCGGCCTGGATCACCGCGTCGAACGGCTCCCGGTAGGCGCGGACGGTCTCCATCACGGCGAGCGCGGCGAGGTAGCTCTCGTAGTTGCCCTCGACCGACTCGGCGCCGAACGAGGGGGTGAGCGGCACGATCTCGGTCCCGGGCGACGCGGCACTTCCCGCCTGCCGTCCGATCGCGTCGGTGAGGGACCGCGTGGTGTTGACGTTCACGATGAGGATGCGCATGCTCCGGCCCTCTGCTGCTGGTTGGTGTCTTCGACTGGTGGTGCGGTCATTCGGCGGCGACGGCGATGGCCTCGCCGTCCACGTCGCGGAGCGCGACGCCGCGGTCCGCGATGAGCGCGTACCCGGCGGCGGCGAGGAGGGCGCCGATGAACCAGGAGAAGCCGGCCACGGCGTGGAAGGCGGGGACGAGCGCCAGCACGACAGCCGCCGCGGCGCTGGGCGCGAAGGCGGCGACGGCGCGCGGGTTGTAGCCGCGGCGGTAGTGGTACTCGCCCTGGGCGTCCTCGGTGTAGAGGTCGGGCACGTTCACGCGGGCCTTCCGCAGCAGCCAGTAGTCCGCCATGATCACGCCGAAGAGCGGTCCGAGCAGGGCGCCGAGCCCGCCGAGGAAGTAGTTGACGACGACGGGGCTGTTGTAGAGGTTCCAGGGCAGGATCACCAGCCCCAGGACGCCGCTGACCAGCCCGGCCTTGCGGAAGTTCAGCCGCCGGGGGAAGAGGTTGACCAGCGCGTAGATGGGCGCGACGAAGTTGGCCAGCAGGTTCACCGCGACGGTCAGGGCGATCAGGGCGAGCGAGGCGACGGCCAGCAGGAACATGTTCGGGATGGTCCGCACGATGTCCGTGGGGCTGGTGATGACATGTCCGTCGAGCTTGAACTGGGCCCCGCTGAGCACCGCGACGATCATGGCGAAGAAGAGCATGTTCACGGGTATGCCGATCACGTTGCCGCGGACGATGGAGCTGCGGCTCCTGGCGGACCGGGTGAAGTCGCAGAAGTTGAGCACGAAGGTGCCGTAGACCACCACCCACAGCGCGGCACCCTGCAGGATCTGCAGCCACATCGCTCCGCCGGTGAGCGGCGCGTCGATGGACAGGGAGACGGAGCCGTCCGCGCGGAAGAACATCCAGGCCGCGAGCGCGCACATGGTGATCAACGTCGTGGGCGCGGCGAAGGCCATGTACCGGCGGATCATCTGCATGCCGTAGCTGACGATGAGGATCTGCAGGGCCCACAGGGCCAGGAACGTGATCCAGCCGAGCGTCGACTGGCCCAGGACCGCGTTGTCGTCCAGGTGGCCCATGCCGGGGAACATCGCCACCAGCAGGGCGCTGAGTACGGATGAGGCCAGGTAGGTCTGGATGCCGAACTAGGCGATGGCGACGGCTCCGCGCACGCCGGCGGGTATCTTCGCGCCCTTGACGCCGAACGCGATGCGGCTCATCACGGGGAAGGGGACGCCCGTCTTGTGGCCCATGAAGCCGGAGAGCGTCAGCAGGAGGAAGAGCAGGACGGAGGCGAGCGCGAAGGCTGCCAGGATGCCCCACACGTTGAGTCCGAGTGCGAAGAGCCCGATGGCGAACGCGTAGTTCCCGAGGCTGTGCACATCGTTGGCCCAGAGGGTGAAGACGTTGTAGGCGCCCCAGCGGCGCCCTTCTTTCTTCGTCGGGGCGAGGTCGTAGGTGTAGAGGCCAGAACTGGCGGCGTTGCTGGTCTCCACGGACGACCGCTCATCCACGGCAGTCATACGGAGCTCCGGGGGAGGGAGGGGGGTGCCCCTATCTGTTTGGTCAAGGGGCTGGGGCGGGTTGGGGCTGGTAGAAGGTGCCGTCGCGGAGCATGGCGTAGAGCACGTCGGCTCTGCGGCGGGCGAGGCAGAGGAGGGCTT
>NZ_QOIN01000015.1 GCF_003323715.1 Streptomyces diacarni | reverse complement strand
GGTCATGTCCCTTGTCGTGGTGTAGGCGATCAGCCGTCTGACGTGGCGGGCAGGACGATTGTGTCGTCGGGGTAGAGGGCGTCCATGCTTTCGTTGGAGAGGTAGCGGCGGGGGAAGGCGATCCATTCGTCGTGGAGTTCGGCGAGGACCGCGGTGGCCAGGCGGAGGACTGCGGATGGGTTCGGGAAGACCTGGACGACGTCGGTGCGGCGTTTGATCTCCCGGTTCAGCCGCTCGAGCGGGTTCGTGGACTGGATCTTCTTCCAGTGTTGGTGGGGGAAGTCCGCGAACGCGGTCAGATCTTCCTTGGCGTCCAGCAGCATCTCTCTGACCTTGGGGAACTGTCGGCCGAGCATGTCTGCGACGGTGTCGAGCTGGGTGCGGACGGCGTCCACGGTGGGCTGGGCGAAGATCGTGCGGATCGTCGCTGCGACCATCTCCGCCGAGCCTTTCGGGATCACGGCGAAGACGTTGCGGACGAAGTGGACCCGGCAGCGCTGCCAGGCGGCGCTGAGCATGACCTTGCGGATTGCTTTGACCAGACCGCTGTGGCTGTCGGAGATGACCAGGCGGACGCCACTCAGGCCGCGTTCTCGCAGGTGACGCAGGAACTGGGCCCAGAAGGCTTCGGTCTCGCTGTCGCCGACCATGACCCCGACGACTTCCCGGCCCCCGTCCTGAGTCACGCCGGTGGCGATGACGATCGCCTGGGAGACGATGCGGTGGTCGACGCGGGCCTTGACGTAGGTGGCGTCGAGGAACAGGTAAGGGAAGCGGATGTGGTCCAGCGGGCGGGTCCGGAAAGCGTCGAGCTGTCCGTCCAGGTCTGCGCAGATCCGGGAGACCTCGCTCTTGGATATCCCGGTGTCCGAGCCGAGGGCTTTGACGAGGTCGTCGACGGAGCGGGTGGAGACGCCGTGGACGTATGCCTCCATGATGACCGCGTAGAGAGCCTGGTCGATGCGCCGCCGGCGCTCGAGGAGGCTGGGGAAGAAGCTTCCGGCCCGCAGTTTCGGGATGGCGAGTTCCAGATCGCCGGCCTGCGTGGTCATCGTCTTCTCCCGGTGGCCGTTGCGCCAGGTGGTGCGGGTGTCGGTGTGTTCGCCCCACTCGGCGCCGATCTTCGTGGTGGCCTCGGCCTCGATCAGTTCCTGCAGCAGCCGCTCGGCGACCTCGCGGACGAGTTCAAGACCATCGGCCGAACGTAGTGACTCAAGCAGGCGAAGTAGGTCATGCTGGGACAAGGCCACCGTGCACCCCCTGGGGTCGAACTGCCCGTTCACTCCGGACAGTTGCACGGTGGCCTGCCAGTTGAGCAGGGAGCAGACACCGGCAGACGGTGCACCCCAGGGAGCAGAACCCGCGCACTCAACCGCGAAGATCCCCTACACCACACAGCGGGACGCCATC
>NZ_QOIN01000016.1 GCF_003323715.1 Streptomyces diacarni | reverse complement strand
CCCCATTACCGTTTTCGTGGCCCCGCAACGGGGCTACCGGCTTTCGGAGTTGGCATGACTACCTCCCCTTGTCGAGCACATGGCCTGGGGGGTGGTGTCACCAGCTCCGGAGGCACTGACAGACCGCTGATTAGGGGCATGACCACCGGCCTTTCCCCAGGTCGGGAGGCTCTTCGTAATGTGGATGTGGCGATCAGTGCCGTGGCAGGGCCGGGAGGACACCACCAAAGGACGCACGTGATCGACGTCAGTGACATCGGCGTCTTCCTCGGACTGGACGTCGGCAAGGGCGAACACCACGCCACCGCCGTCACCCCGGCAGGGAAGAAAGCCCTCGACAAGCGGCTGCCCAACAGCGAGCCGAAGCTGCGGGAGGTCTTCAGCAAGCTGAAGACCAAGCACGAGACGGTGCTCGTGGTCGTCGACCAGGTTGCCTCCATCGGCGCCCTGCCGCTGGCCATCGCCCGCGATACCGGCTGTGAGGTCGCCTATCTGCCCGGCCTGACCATGCGGCGGATCGCCGACCTCTACCCCGGTGAAGCCAAGACCGACGCGAAGGACGCGTTCATCATCGCGGACGCTGCTCGCGCGATGCCGCACACCCTGCGCTCGGTCGACCTCGACGACGAGACCCTCGCCGAGCTGCAGATGATCGCCGGGTTCGACGACGACCTCGCCGCCGAGGCCACCCGCCTGTCCAACCGGCTGCGCGGCCTGTTCACGCAGATCCATCCACACCTGGAACGCGTCATTGGCCCACGTATGCAGCACCCGGCCGTACTCCGGCTCCTCGACCAGTTCGGCTCTCCCGCCCAGATCCGCAAGGCCGGACGCCGACAGCTGGTCAACCTCATCCGCCCGAAGGCACCCAGGATGGCCGAGCGGCTCATCGAGGAGATCTTCACCGCACTCGATGAACAGACCGTGGTCGTTCCGGGAACGAACGCGGCCACACTGATCGTCCCCAGCCTCGCCAGTTCCCTCCAGGCAGTCCTTGACCAGCGCAAACTCCTGGATAAGCGCATCAAAGAACTGCTGGAGGCCCACCCTCTTTCCCAGGTCCTGATGTCCATGCCGGGCATCGGCATCAGGACCGGCGCCCGCATCCTCATCGACGTCGGTGACGGCACCGCCTTCCCCAGCGCCGCCCACCTGGCCGCCTACGCCGGCCTGGCCCCCGCCACCCGAAACTCGGGCTCCTCCATCCGCGGGGAACAGCCCTCCCGCAGAGGAAACAAGCAGCTCAAACGAGCTTTCTTCCTCTCCGCGTTCGCCGCCCTGGCAGACCCCGCCTCCAGGACCTACTACGACAAGAAGATCAGCCAGGGAAAACACCACACCCAAGCCCTCCTCTGCCTCGCCCGCCGCAGAGCCGACGTGCTCTACGCCATGCTCCGCGACGGCACCTTCTACCAGCCCCAACCCGCCCCAGCCCCTTGACCAAACAGATAGGGGCACCCCCC
>NZ_QOIN01000063.1 GCF_003323715.1 Streptomyces diacarni | reverse complement strand
GCGGGGGAGCGGGTCGCCGACTGGGCCGATGGGCGGCTGGGGATCTACAGCCTCGCCAAGGCCAACATGCGCAAGATCTTCCCGGACCACTGGTCGTTCATGCTGGGTGAGGTCGCGCTCTACAGCTTCATCATCATCATCCTGACGGGTGTGTATCTGACGCTGTTCTTCCACCCGTCGATGAACGAGGTGGAGTACCACGGTGCCTACACGCCGATGCACGGTATCCAGATGTCGGAGGCGTACGCCTCGACGCTGGACATCAGCTTCGACGTACGCGGTGGTCTGCTGGTGCGGCAGATCCACCACTGGGCGGCGCTGATCTTCCTCGCGGCGATGTTCGTGCACATGATGCGCGTCTTCTTCACGGGGGCGTTCCGCAAGCCGCGTGAGGTCAACTGGGTCTTCGGGTTCCTGCTGTTCGTGCTGGGCATGTTCACCGGGTTCACGGGTTACTCGCTGCCGGACGACCTGCTGTCGGGTACGGGTGTGCGCTTCATGGAGGGCGCGATCCTGTCGGTGCCGATCGTGGGCACGTACCTGTCGATGTTCTTGTTCGGTGGGGAGTTCCCGGGTGACGACTTCGTCGGGCGGTTCTACTCGATCCACATTCTGCTGTTGCCGGGCATCATGCTCGGTCTGCTGGTGGCGCACCTGATTTTGGTCTTTTACCACAAGCACACGCAGTTCGCGGGTGCCGGGCGGAAGAACACCAACGTGGTGGGTATGCCGCTGCTGCCGGTGTACATGGCCAAGGCGGGTGGCTTCTTCTTCCTGGTCTTCGGTGTGATCGCGGCCATCTCGGCGATGTTCACGATCAACCCGATCTGGGCGCTGGGCCCCTACCGGCCCGACCAGGTGTCCACCAACGCGCAACCCGACTGGTACATGGGACTGGCCGAAGGGCTCATCCGCGTGATGCCCGGTTGGGAGATCAACCTGTGGGGTCACACGCTCGTGCTCGGTGTGGTCATTCCCCTCCTGCTGCTGCCGCTGGTGCTGGTGGCGATCGCGGTGTATCCGTTCATCGAGTCGTGGGTGACCAAGGACAAGCGGGAGCACCACATCGCGGACCGGCCGCGGAACGCGCCGACGCGTACGGGCTTCGGTGCGGCGTGGATCGCGTGGTACTTCGTGCTGCTGGTCGGTGGTGGCAACGACCTGTGGGCGACGCACTTCAACCTGTCGATCAATGTGATCACGTGGTTCGTGCGGGTGGCGTTCTTCGTCGCGCCCCTCGTGGTGTTCGTGATCACGCGGCGGGTGTGTCTGGGTCTGCAGCGCAAGGACCGGGAGAAGGTGCTGCACGGTCGGGAGACCGGCACGATCAAGCGGTTGCCGCACGGTGAGTTCGTGGAGGTCCACGAGCCGCTGTCCCAGGAGCAGCTGCACACGCTGACGGCGCACGACCAGTACCAGCCGGTCGAGGTGGGTGCGGCCACCGACGAGAACGGTGTGCGGCGCAAGGTCGGCCGTGGTCAGAAGCTGCGGTCGCGCCTGTCGAAGGGCTACTACGGCGATTCCGGGCAGATTCCCAAGCCCACGCAGGAGGAGTACCGCGAGATCGAGAGCAGCCACGG
>NZ_QOIN01000027.1 GCF_003323715.1 Streptomyces diacarni | reverse complement strand
CCCTGGTGGGGTTGAGGTTGCGGCGGTGAATGGTCCGGGGTCGACGATTGTGTCTGGGGATCGGGTGTGTGTGGAGGGGTTGGTTGCGGGGTTTGGTGAGCGGGGTGTGCGGGCGCGGGTGTTGCCGGTGAGTTATGCGTCGCATTGTGCGCATATGGATGTGTTGGCGCCGCGTATTGGGGAGGCGGTGGGGCGGGTTTCGCCTGGTGGGACGCGGGTGCCGTTTTATTCGACGGTTGTGGGTGGTGTGGTGGCTGGTGAGGAGTTGGGTGGTGGGTATTGGGAGCGGAATTTGCGGTGCCCGGTGCGGTTTGGGGAGACGGTGGGGGGTTTGTTGGATGCGGGGTATCGGCGGTTTGTGGAGGTGAGTGCGCATCCGGTGTTGACCTCGGCGATCGAGGATGTCGTCGATGAGCATCCGGAGCGTCCTGAGGTGATCGTGACGGGGTCGTTGCAGCGTGATCATGGTGATCTGCGTCAGATGCTGACCTCCGCCGCCCGGCTGTGGGCGCACGGCACCGACATCACCTGGCCCACACCCACCCCGACCGCACCAACCTCTTCGTCCACCGAGTGCGTGGAGCTGCCCACCTACCCCTTCCAACGCCAGTCGTACTGGCTCGATGCCGCCGACGAACCCCTCAACCTCACCAGCACGGGACTCACACCGCAGGAGCACCCCTTCCTCGGTGCCGCTCTCGACCTGCCTGAGGGCGGGCACCTGTTCACCGGCAGCATCTCCCTCGAGGCTCATCCCTGGCTCGCAGACCACAGCGTCGCCGACGTCCCGCTGCTTCCCGGAGCGGCGTTCGCGCAACTGGCACTGCACGTCGGCAATGAGCTCGACTGCCCACGAGTCGACGAGCTCACCCTCCAGGCGCCGCTCCTGCTGCCCGAAGCCGACGCGGTGCAGGTCCACATCACAGCTGACGCACCGGATGAAGGCGGCAGCCGGGTCGTCACCTTCCAGTCGCGGGCCACCTCGGCGGAGGCGAGCGAAACCGTCTGGGTGCGCCACGCCACGGCGACAGTGAGCCCGGACCAGGCGTCGCCCCCGGATGACGACGCCTCCTGGCTCCCCGTCGACGCCATTCCGATCAACACGGATTCCTTCTACAAAACGGTCGCTTCCCACGGCATCGTCTACGGGCCGGAGTTCCAGGGGCTCCAGTCCGCGTGGCGACATGAGGACGACGTCTACGCGGAAGTGCGCCTTGCCGAGAACCGCGACGCCGCCTTCGGACTGCACCCCGCGCTGCTCGACGCAGCGCTGCACACGATCTTCCTGACCGACTCCCACCCTCTCGGTGTGTCGAACGACGGCCCCGTCGGAGAGAGCGGCGGTCCTCAGGTGCCACTCCCGTTCTCGTGGGGAGGGGTGTCCTGGTACGGAGAGTGCAGTGGCGTGCTCCGTGTACGACTGAGCGTGACCGGGCCGAGCAGCTACTCGGTGGCCATCAGCGACGAGAACGGCAGGGCCATCGCCACGGTGGAATCCCTCTCGGTGCGGCCGATCGCCCTTGACCAGATCGAACAGGCATCCCGCCGCGTCGAAGTCCCCTTCCAGGTGGAATGGGTACCGGCACCGGCCCGGGACCACAGCGACAGGCCGTCGTCCTCCGAGTCCCCCACGTCGTGGGCGGTGTTGGGGGATGGTGTCGGTGAGTGGTCGGGGCCTGTGGAGGGTGCGGGTCCGGATGTCCCGGTCTATTCGGACTTGGCGGGTCTGTTGCGTCAGGTGTCGGACGGTTCGCTGGGGTCAGCGGAGTCTTCGGGGTCAGCGGAGTCGGTGGGGACAGTGGGCTCGGTGCCGGGGGTGGTGGTGTGTCCGGTGGGTGGTCTGGAGGTGTCCTCGTCGCCTGCGCGGGCCGCTCACCGGGTCGCCCGTCGGGTGCTGGACGTGGTGCGGGGGTGGTTGGGTGAGGAGCGGTTGAGCGGGTCGCGGTTGGTGCTTGTCACGCGGGGCGCGGTGGCTGCGGGTGGGGGTGAGGGTGTGCCGGATGTGGCGGCGGCGACCTGCTGGGGTCTGGTGCGTAGTGCGCAGAGTGAGAATCCGGGTCGGTTGGTGTTGGTGGATGCGGAGCCTGGTGAGGGGCCGGTGTCGTGGGGGTCGGTTGCGGCTGCGGTCGCGGGTGCGGTTT
>NZ_QOIN01000017.1 GCF_003323715.1 Streptomyces diacarni | reverse complement strand
GCGTCGGCCAACGACTCCTCGCCCTCGCAGCCGCACTCTGGCGCAACTGGACCACCGGCGCCGACGTCAAACGATCACTGACCGCCTACGACCACTAAAAACATCGGACTCACTCATCTAGGGCATGTCGGGCCCGTGATGACGGCGCTGGGTCGTTTCTCGCGGACTCGTACACACCGAGAGGCATACTCGTATAGACGAGTGGGCAAGACTTGTGGCAGAGTATCCGCATCCCAACAAGCACGTCCGGGGCGAACCATCCGTGAGCTTGTCTAGACGACTAGCTCTCATTGCTTCGGCGTACGGACAAGGAGAAACGACCTTGCGCACCATTCGAGTTGAGACCACTTCCGCCACCATCCTTCTGACCGAGGCGCCCGCGCCAAAGGTCCGGGACCGGCAGACCGGGGAAGTCGCCAAGGACGCGGTGAGCGGCGAGACGCTGATGAAGGTCGGCGTCGTCTACATCGATGAGGGCGAGTCCTCGCTGATTCACGTCACCGTTCCGGAGAGCGGTGTGACGGACGGGCTCGCCCTTGGCGCCCCCGTGTCGTTGCCGGGTCTGGTGGCTCGGCCGTGGGAGTCGGTGTTCAACGGTCAGCAGCGCCACGGCATCGCCTACCGCGCCGCCGCCGTCGCACCCGGTGCCGTTCCGGCGGGCGTGGGGGCCTGACCGTGTCCGAGCTGATGACGCTGATGGAGGTAGGCGGTCCCGCGGCCGGTCTGGGTGCTGGTGCCGCCTACCTCCGGGCCCGGCACCCTGCCGCCTACTGGTCGGCCGTGGGCATGCCCGCTTCGGCTGTGCGGCTGGTGGGCTCCTACGGGTCGGTCATGGACTCCTGCGGGCTCACGGTGCCGCCCTCCCGCCTCCGGGCGCTGGCCGTGCGGGCGACCACTCGTCGTGAGGTGCGGCCGGTGCCGCCTCGTCGGGGGATACTGCGGCCGACCTCGACCGGCCTGCGCATCCGGTTGCGGCTCGCTCCGGGGCAGGAGCCGGCCGACATAGCTGCTTCTGCCGAGCGGCTGCGGCACGCCTGGGGCGTTCATGGCGTCTACGTGGAGCCGGTCAAGCCCGGTGTGGTCGAGTTGCGGCTGGTCGGCTTCGACGTCCTGCGGCGGGTTCGGATGCCGCGCAAGGCGGGTGGCGGGTTCCTGCGGGTGCCGGTGGCACTGCGTGAGGACGCAACCGCCTTCGTCCGCGACTACCGCGCCATTCCGCATGAGTTGGTGCTCGGCGCCACGCTGTCGGGCAAGTCGATGTACCTGCGGCACCTGATCACCGGCCTCGCCGATCAGCCGGTCGCGCTGGCCGGCATCGACTGCAAGCGAGGCGTGGAACTGGCGCCCTTCGCTCCTCGGCTCTCGGCGCTGGCGACCGACCCGGCTGAGGCTGCCGAGCTGCTGCCCGTACTCGTCCGGGAGATGGAGGACCGCTACGACCTCATCCGTGCCCGTCAGGGGATCGCCCCGTCCACACCTGATGAGGAGATCACCTCGGACGTGTGGGGCCTGCCCGAGAGCGAGCGGCCGGTGCCGATCGTGCTGTTCGTGGACGAGGTGGCCGAACTGTTCCTCGTCGCCTCCCGCAAGGATGAGGAACGGCGGGACGAGATGGTCACCCAGCTCATCCGCCTCGCCCAACTCGGCCGTGCTGCCGGGATCTACCTGGAGGTGTGCGGGCAGCGCTTCGGGGCCGAACTGGGCAAAGGCGCCACCATGCTCCGCGCCCAACTCTCCGGCCGCGTCTGCCACCGCGTCAACGACGAACCCTCGGCAAAGATGGCGCTGGGCGATATCGCCCCCGAGGCGGTGGGCGCTGCCTGCACCATCGCCCCTGAACGCCCCGGCCTCGCGGTCGTGGGTGACACGTCCGGCGGCTGGTCGCGTATCCGCACCCCGTATCTGTCCCTGGCCGACGCTGCTGCCGCGTGTGAGCGGACCGCGCATCTGGTGCCGGACCTGCCCGCGCTCAAGCCCTTCCGGCCCGCCGCCCCGGCTGTCTCGTCAACGTCGCTGACCAAGACCCGGCCCGCTAGGCCGTGTCTGATAATTGATCTTGTGGTGGGTCGTGGTGAGCTGACGGATGCGGTGTGGGAGCGGATAGCCCCGCTGTTGCCTGGTGTGGATGGTCGTGGGCGGCCGTGGCGGGATC
>NZ_QOIN01000018.1 GCF_003323715.1 Streptomyces diacarni | reverse complement strand
TTGCCGCCCTGGCCACTGTGCACGCACACGGCGTGGACGTGGACTGGGAGCGGTTCGTACCGGGCTCCGGCCTGGTGCAACTGCCCACCTACGCCTTCCAACGCCAACGCCACTGGCTGGATGGTTCGGTGATCGCGCCGGACCGGGTCACGACCGTTGCGGCCAGGCGGAACGGTCCGCGGCGGAGCGGTCCGCGGCGGTCTGCGCCGAGAGGCGATGAGCTGGAACTGGTGCGTGCGCACGTAGCAGCGGTGCTCGGCCACGGATCGGCGCGCGACGTCGACAGCCACACGACCTTCAAGGACCTGGGCTTCGACTCCCTCTCGGCCGTCGAGCTCCGTAACGCGCTGAACAAGGCCACCGGACTCTCACTGCCCTCCGGCCTCCTCTTCAACCACCCGACCCCGGCCGAACTCGCCGAACACCTCGCTGACCAGCTCCTCGGCCCGGACCAAGGCCGGGGCCGGGAGGACGACGAGTACGAGGCCGTAGCCCTTGACGAGCCGATCGCGATCGTGGGCATGGCATGCCGGCTGCCGGGAGGGGTCGCCTCTCCGGAGGACCTGTGGCGTTTGATCAGCGACGAGGTCGATGCGATCGGCGGTTTCCCGACCAACCGGGGCTGGGACCTCGATGCGCTCTTCGCCCCCGATCCGGACAGCCCCGGCAAGACCTACACCACCCAGGGTGGGTTCCTGCACGAGGCGGACCGGTTCGATGCCGCGTTCTTCGGCATCAGTCCGCGCGAGGCGGCGGCGATGGACCCCCAGCAGCGGCTGCTGCTGGAGACGGCCTGGGAGGCCGTCGAGCACGCGGGCATCGACCCGACCGCGCTGCGCGGCAGCCGCACCGGTGTGTACGTGGGTGCGACGGCACAGGAGTACGGGCCGCGGCTGCACGAGCCGTCCGGCGGGAACGACGGCCACCTGCTGACGGGCACCACCGCCAGTGTGGCCTCGGGCCGGCTGGCCTACACCCTCGGTCTTGAGGGCCCGGCGGTGACGGTCGACACCGCATGCTCCTCGTCGCTCGTCGCGCTGCACCTCGCCGCGCAGTCTCTGCGCCAGGGCGAGTCCTCCGTGGCCCTCGCCGGCGGTGTGTCCGTCATGGCAACGCCCGGCATGTTCGTGGAGTTCTCCCGGCAGCGCGGGCTGTCACCGGACGGGCGGTGCAAGGCGTTCTCCTCGTCGGCGGACGGCACGGGCTGGGCCGAGGGCGTGGGTCTGCTGGTGCTGGAGCGGCTGTCGGACGCGGAGCGCAACGGGCATCAGGTGCTCGCGGTGATCCGGGGTTCCGCCGTGAACCAGGACGGTGCGAGCAACGGCCTCACCGCCCCCAACGGGCCCGCGCAGGAGCGGGTCATCCGCGCCGCGCTGGCCGGCGCCCGGCTGTCGGCGTCCCAGGTGGACGCAGTGGAGGCGCACGGCACGGGCACCAAACTCGGCGATCCGATCGAGGCGCAGGCGCTGCTGGCCACCTACGGCCAAGACCGCGAAGAGCCGCTGCGCCTCGGCTCGCTGAAGTCGAACATCGGTCATACGCAGGCCGCGGCGGGTGTCGCGGGCGTGATCAAGATGATCATGGCCATGCGTCACGGGGTTCTCCCGGCGACGCTGCACGTAGCCGAGCCGACGGCGCACGTCGATTGGTCGGCCGGCGCGGTGGAGCTGCTCACGGGGGCCCAGGAGTGGCCGGAGGCCGACCGTCCGCGCCGTGCGGGCATCTCGTCCTTCGGCATCAGCGGTACCAACGCCCACCTCATCATCGAGCAGGC
Source organism: Streptomyces diacarni (assembly GCF_003323715.1). Taxonomy (GTDB): domain Bacteria; phylum Actinomycetota; class Actinomycetes; order Streptomycetales; family Streptomycetaceae; genus Streptomyces; species Streptomyces diacarni. The sequence continues at coordinate 389 of NZ_QOIN01000018.1, read as the reverse complement.
CGCCGCAGCCGAAGCGCCGGTGGCGGAAGTGCCGGTGCCGGGTGTGGTGCCGTGGGTGGTGTCGGGCAAGTCGGGGGCTGCTCTGGAGGAGCAGGCGGGGCGGCTGGTGTCGTTCGTGGAGGAGCGGCCGGGGTTGGATGTCGCGGCGGTGGGCCGTTCGCTGGCGGTGTCGCGTACGCGCTTCGATCACCGTGCGGTGGTTGTGGGGGAGACCCGGGAGGAGCTCCTGGACGCTCTGCGGGCGCTGACTCCCAGCGAGGCCGTCTCGGCGGGTTCTGTGGCGTTCCTGTTTTCGGGGCAGGGGAGTCAGCGTGTGGGTATGGGGGGTGAGTTGTATGCGGGGGAGCCGGTGTTCGCGGCTGCCTTTGATGAGGTTGTTGCGGCGTTGG
>NZ_QOIN01000022.1 GCF_003323715.1 Streptomyces diacarni | reverse complement strand
ATGCCGGGGGTGGTGTGTCCGGGGAAGGCTGCGGATGCTTCGGGGCGGACGGCGTTCCTGTTCTCCGGGCAGGGCTCCCAGCGCGCCGGAGCCGGTGCTGGGCTGTATGCCGTCGAGCCGGTGTTCAAGGCGGCGGTCGATGAAGCCTGCCGGCACCTGGACCCGCTGTTGGGCAGGTCGCTGACGGAGATCATGTTCGCCGAGCCGGGCAGTGAACCGGCCCGCCTGCTGGACCACACCCGCTACACCCAACCCGCACTCTTCGCCCTCCACCTCGGCCTCCACCGACTCCTCGAACACCACGGCCTCAAACCCGACTACCTGGCCGGACACTCGGTGGGGGAGATCAGCGCGGCCCACTGCGCGGGAGTCTTCTCGCTCCCCGACGCCGCACGCCTGATCGTCAAGCGGGCGGAACTGATGGGCCAGCTGCCGCCCGGCGCGATGGCCAGCATCCAAGCCACCGCAGACGAACTCGCCCCCTATCTGACTGACCGGGTGTGTGTCGCGGCCTACAACACACCCCGCCACACCGTCATCTCCGGCGACCCCGACGCCATCGCAGCCATCGTCGAGACGTTCACCGCCGAGGGACGGAGGGTGAAGACACTCGCGACCGAGCATGCCTTCCACTCCCCCCACACCGACACCATCCTGGACGCGTTCCGGGAAGCCGCCGAGCAGATCACCTACCACCCACCCCACACACCCCTCCTCTCCAACCTCACCGGCCGACCCGCCGAAACCGATCAACTCACCACCCCCGCCTACTGGACCGCACACATCCGCCAACCCGTCCGGTTCGCGGACATGCTCACCACCCTCGCCAACTCCGGCACCCACACCTATCTCGACATCGGGCCGACTCCCACCCTCGCCCCACTGGTCCACCACACCCTCGCCGACGCCGACGCCGACGGCGACGGCGACGGCGACGGCGACGGCGACGGTGACGCGGACACCCCCACCGTCCTCACCACCCTCCACTCCAACCAGGACGACACCCAGGCTCTGACCACCACCCTCGCCCACGCTCACACCACCACTCACCCGGTGGCCTGGCAGCATTCGCGCGCGGATGTTGTTCGACCGGTCGTTTCGTTGCCCACGTACGCGTTTGCTCGTCGGAGCTACTGGCTGGAGCCGGTCGGTGGGTCGGTGGATGTGGTCGGGTCGGGGTTGAATGCGCCGGGGCATCCGCTGCTGTCCGCGCATGTCGATCTGCCCAATGGGGGGCATGTGTTCACCACGCGGCTGAGTTCCGGGAGCCACAGGTGGCTTGCGGATCATGCGGTGGGGGGCGTGTCGGTTCTTCCCGGTGCGGCCTTCGTGGAGCTGGTTTCCCACGCCGCACGGGTCTGCGGGATGGCGTGTGTCGAGGAGTTGACCTTGCACACGCCGGTCGTGTTGGAGGGGGAGGGGGCGCTGCAGTTGCAGATGGTGGTGGACCCGCCGGACGAGGCGGGTCGCTGCCAGGTTCTGGTGCACGCACGGGACGCGGACACCACCCACACGGACACCGGAGAAGAGATAGCTGGGCGGCCGTGGGTGTGTCATGCGGAGGGGGTCTTGAGTACCGCCTCCGACGCGGGCACCCCGCCAGCCGGGGTGCAGCTTCCCGCCGATGCGCAGCCCGTCGGTGTCCAGGAGCTGTATGGGGAGCTGGCAGAGGCAGGGGTCGACTACGGTCCCGCCTTCCAGGGATTGCGGCGGGCCTGGCGGCACGGACAGGACCTCTACGCCGACATTGCCCTTCCCCAGACCCTGGAACCCCGGGGATACGGCATCCACCCCGCCCTCCTCGACGCCGCACTCCATCCCCTCGCCCTCTTCGCGCATGACGCGGCCGACAGTCACATGCCGCGGTTGCCGTTCCGATGGTCCGGGGTGACCCTTCATGCCTCAGCGGGCTCCGCGAGCCGTGTACGGCTCTCACTCGAAGGCGAGAACACCGTCTCGGTCGCCGTAACGGACCCTGACGGCGTACCGGTACTTTCCATCGACTCGTTGACGCTGCGGTCCGTAGACCTGGGCAAGATCGCCTCCGCCCGTCGTCCACGGACGCGCGATGCGCTGTTCCGGTTGGAGTGGCAGCCCCTTCAGGCTCCGGAGCGCTTCCTGCCCTCGGCAGAACCGTCCGCGGGCAGTGTCGTCGTCCTGGGGGACGGGGCCCTGATCGCCGACGAGTCGGGAGACCGGGGTTCGAGTGCTGTGCGGACCTACGAGAGCCTGACGGCCCTTCGCAGCGCCCTCTCCGAGGACCTGCCCGCGCCCGAGACGGTGCTCGTGTGCTGCCCGAGCAGCCATTCCGCCGAGGAGCCGACGGGAGTGACACACACCACCGTTCTCGAGGTGCTGGAGCTGCTCCAGGGTTTCCTGGCCGAAGAAGGGCTTGCCGCTTCCAGGCTGGTCGTCGTCACGGAGAACGCAGTCGACGCCACCGCTGCCCGCGGGCACACGACCGTGCCGTCGCAGTCTTCCAGCGCACCGCATCTGCAGCACGCCGCAGTGTGGGGTCTGGTGCGTAGTGCGCAGAGTGAGAATCCGGGTCGGTTGGTGTTGGTGGATGCGGAGCCTGGTGAGGGGCCGGTGTCGTGGGGGTCGGTTGCGGCTGCGGTCGCGGGTGCGGTTT
>NZ_QOIN01000078.1 GCF_003323715.1 Streptomyces diacarni | reverse complement strand
TCGCCTTCCCCCGCCGCTACCTCTCCAACGAAAGCATGGACGCCCTCTACCCCGACGACACAATCGTCCTGCCCGCCACGTCAGACGGCTGATCGCCTACACCACGACAAGGGACATGACCCAAGAAAGCATGGACCCCAGTCAGCTCGGCAGATAACGGCCGCACGCTCCGGCAACGTCTTCTACCAGGAGTCCTGCACTGGCGCGAGGCACAGCGCCGCCCACGCCTCCCGCCCACCTGTCGCGGTCGGCGACTGCGCTGCGGCGGCACGATCTTCTTCCAACCGATGGCTGATGCGCTGAGCGCCTACGGCGTCAGCGGGTACTAACCGCCCCTTGGGGCACCTGGGCAGTCCGTCGCGTCGTCGGGGGTGACGGACTGCCCACTACGCCGTCGCTTATGAGTTCGCAGGGACGGATGAGGGCGGGCCTCAGGCGGGAATGAGGCCGTGGGGGTCGATGATGAACTTTTCGGACACTCCCGTGTCGAAGGTCGCGTAGGCGTCGGGGGCGTCGTCGAGGCTGATCACCTTCGTGTTGAGCATGGCGCTCAAGTAGGGCATGCGGTCCCACAGGATCGCCATCATCAGCTCGCGGTTGTAGTGCATGATCGGTGCCTGCCCGCCGGCGATCCGCGGCGACTTGATCCACGCCTTGCCGAAGTCGATCGGGTACGTTCCCTCCTGCTCGGCCTTCGACTTCGCGAGCGGGTCGGCGCCGTAGACGCCGATGACTCCGGTGGCCCCGCCCGCGCGGGTGGCGTCGAGCACCTGGTTGATGGCGTAGGCCGGGTCCATGTCCTCGGCCTCGCGGCCGATGCCGTGTGCCTCGGCGCCGACGTAGTCCACTGCGCAGTCGACCATGGGTTCGCCCAGGATGGCCTCGATCTGGTCGGTGAGCGCCGCGTCCTGGCTCAGGTCGATCGTCTCGCAGCCGTTCTTCTTCACCAGCTCCAAGCGGTCCTTGTGGTAGTCGCCCACGATGATGCAGGACGCCCCGAGGAGCCGCGCCGCTGCTGCGCCGCAGCGGCCGACCGGGCCGGCGCCGGCGATGTACACGGTCGAGCCCGGCTTGGCACCGGCCTCCATGAGACCGTGAAACGCGGTGGGCACGATGTCCGAGAGCAGCGCCAGGTCACGGATCTTCGCCATGGCCTGGTCCCGGTCCGGGAAGCGCAGGAGCTGGAAGTCGGCGTACGGGACGAACAGGTACTCGGCCTGGCCGCCGGTCCAGTCGCCCAGGTTGAAGCCGTACGCTCCGCAGGACACCTTGGGGTTTGTGGTCTCGCAGACTTCGGTCCGGCGCGCCCTGCAGTTGCGGCATCGGCCGCAGGCGACGTTGAACGGGACGGAGACGAGGTCGCCCTCACTGAGGAACTCGACGTCGGGGCCGACCTCGATGACCTCACCGGTCATCTCGTGCCCCATCACCATGCCCTGGGGCACCGGGAATGACCCGCGGTAGATGTGCAGGTCGCTCCCGCAGATGTTGGTGGCGACGATCCTGAGGATGACTCCGTGCGGGGCCTTCTTCCCGTTCGGCATCTGAAGCTTCGGGAAGTCGAGCGACTCGACGCGCATGTCTTTCGGGTTCTGAAAGGTGACAGCACGGTTGCTGCTTGCCATGACGATCTCCTCTGCTGATTCACGGTGACTCGGCCGAGTCAGTGTCGGCGGTCATTTGGGCGACTTTGCGACCTCGGGTTTCCTAACGTAGGGCTCCATCCGAGGTATGCAGGCCAGCGCCACACCCTCTTGCGTGCCATCGCACTAACGCTGCGTGCCAAGCGCCCGGTCAAGCGCGTCTTCTGCCGATCAGGCGGGTTGCGGTGCGTTGACGAAGTGTCCGATGATCGCCTTGCAGAAGGCGGGGAGGTCTTGCGGGCCGCGGCTGGAGATCAGCTGGCGGTCGATCACGACCTCCTCGTCGACGACCTCGGCGCCGGCGTTGCGCAGGTCAGTACGAATGCTGGGCCAGGAGGTGAGGCGCCGGCCGTGCAGCACGTCTGCCTCTGCCAGGGTCCAGGGTCCGTGGCAGATGGTGGCAACGGGCTTGCCGGTCTCCACGAACTCCCTCACGAAGGCGACGGCGTCGGGGTCGGTTCGCAGCTGGTCGGGGTTCATGGTTCCGCCGGGCAACAGGAGCGCGTCGTAGTCGCTCACGCGTGCGTCGGCGACCTTCTTGTCCACGGTGAAGGTTCCGGCCGGGTCGATGTCCATCTGGCGCGCGTTGATCTCGCCGGTGTGGAGGGACAGGAGTTCAGCCTGCGCTCCAGCGCCCAGCAGTGCGCCGAGAGGCTCTTCGAGCTCGACGCGCTCAACGCCGTCCGTGGCCAGGATTGCGACCTTCCTGCCGTGCAGTTCGTTGGTCATGGTGCGTGGTTCCTTCCGGTGATCGGCGGAGGACCGGTTCGGGTCCGTGCCCTCCGCTCAGCTGCCGTCGGGGAGGAGGACCTTGGTCCTTGCCCTGCTCGATCAGCCTGGTTGGCCTGGCCCGTCCCCATGTCTGGTGGGCACGTCACCCACATAACGACCTCACCACTCCCACTGTCCCACCCTCACAAGACACGTCAAAAGGTGCAAATTGTCTCGCTTGGCCGGTGGCGCGCCGGGAACCCGGCCTGCCCGGCCCACGACAGACCACGGCAGGAAGGGAGATGCGGCCAGACGCCGCGGTGACACCGTCCGCTTCGTGCTCCTCGAAGACCGCTCGGCCGGGCTGGACTTCGGCCAGCTCGTCCGCGCGACGGACCTGTCCACCTACCAGGTCAGATCCGGTCTCGGAGCGTTGTCCAGCCGAACGACAAGCGGGTCAATCACATCGTCGCCCAGCTCAACTCTTTCGAGCGACCCTCGATTTCATAGCCGGTCCCGGAGATCTTGTCCGCAAGGGGACCGTCCGTCGCCGATCGGGCGGCCTCCGTCACATCGCTGGGGCGGCCGTCATGCGTCATCCTCGCTATCCGTCGGATACCACTGATGCCACTGGGCTCTGGTCGAACCGCTGCTGCCGCTGGCGGCCTGCGACACGGCTCGCGGTGGCCTGCCGGAGAAGCACTCCCGTCGCGAAATCGTCGACGCGACCCGATACGTCGTCGACGGCATCACTGAAGCCCGCTCCCGAACCGGCCAGGAATTCGGCCTCGACCGCTTCCTTGCCTTCCTCACCGGCCACATCGATGAAGGCGTGCCCCTCCCCGAGACTCTGCGCCGCCTCATGCACAGCCACCACGGACACCTCTGCGACGACGCCACCACCGTCCTCCTCCAGTGGCACGGCCCCCAGCCCTTCGCCCCACCCTGAAGCCCTCGTCGGACTCCCCACATCCGGCACCGCCCCACCAGAACGTCAATCGAGCCCCGGCTCTCCACCAACTATCCGCGACAGCTACGGCTGACCACGCCGCCCCGCGGGCAGCACCTGCTCTAGGGGGTGTCTTCAATTGATCTTGGGTAGTGGATCATGGCCGGGTGATACGTCGCCATGAGCTGTCCGATGCCGAGTGGGAGTTCGTCCGACCGCTGCTGCCCGCGTCGCTGCGGGGCCGGAAACGGTTGGACGACCGAAGGGTGCTCAACGGAATTGTGTGGAAGTTCCGCACCGGCACCGCGTGGCGGGACGTGCCCGAGCGGTATGGGCCGTGGCAAACGCTGC
>NZ_QOIN01000031.1 GCF_003323715.1 Streptomyces diacarni | reverse complement strand
ACCCCGTGGCCAACATCGTCGCCGCCTGCAACTACGCCGCCGACCGCTACGGCACCATGGACAACGTCGACTCCGCCTACTGAGCAGAAGGCCCCAACAGCCGACACCACACACGCACCACGCACATACGCACATACGCACATACGCACACACGCATGCGACACCCCGAGCGGGTGGGAGGAACACCCTCCCACCCGCTCGTCGCATGCGCGAGGCCGCGTTAGGGGCGGAGACGGAAGGGAACCCGGGCGTCGTCAGTCGCCAGGGCGGTCGCGGAGCGGTCGTTGTCGGGGGCCGGAGGCGGGGGCGGAAGTGGGTGTGGTGGTCGTCGGCGAAGTGGAGGGACACGGTGACGGAGAGGTGGTCCATGCCGGTCTTTTCCTCGCTGGACGCCCTCGGCGATCTGGTCACCCGGCGCGGTCGGCTCTACGTGCGCTGGTCACGCGGGCCCGAGGTGGACCTGCAGCGGGGATCGAGCATGGACGATCTGACGGGGACCGCCATGCCGGGGCTCTCCGCCAGCCCGCTGGCCGTGGAGGGGTGGTGGGACGGGCGCCCCGTGCGGGTGTGGGTGGCCCGGCGCCTGTACGACTATTCGCATCTGCCCCGGCTCAAGGACGCCCGCACCCGCCCCTGGGTGCTGTCCGGCGACGAGCTGGGGCGCGGGCCCGACAACGAGCCACTGGTCCGTGGCGTCTCTCCCCTCGGCTGGATCGCCGATCAGGTCATCGCGGAGGCGCACGAGATCGTCACACGCCAGCCGGGCAGGTGGGGCCCGATCCGCCGGGACGGTACGGCGCCGTGAGGCCCGGTGGCGGAGCGGGACGAGTGCTCGGCCGGGCAGCACCGGTCACCCGGTGAGCGTCAGTGGGCGGCGCCCACGACCTTTCCCGGGTTGAACAGGCCGAGCGGGTCGAGCGCGTCCTTGACGGCGTGCTGCACAGCGCACACCTCGGGCCCCAGTTCCCTCGTCATACCGTCCCGCTTGAGCAGTCCGACGCCGTGTTCGCCGGTGACGGTGCCGCCGAGCGCGACGGCTTCGGACAGCAGCTCCTCGAACGCGGTCTGCGCGGCCTCGCGGGCCGCCTCGTCGCCGGGCGGGGTGATCAGCAGCGGGTGCAGGTTGCCGTCGCCCGCGTGCGCGATGGTGGCGATGCGTACGCCGTGCCGGCGCCCGGTGGCCTCCGTGCGGGCGAGCATCTCGGGGACGGCGGAGCGCGGGACGCAGATGTCCTCGGTGAGTACGGGGCCGAGCCTCTCCAGCGCGGGGTAGGCGAGCCGACGCACCTCGAACAGCGCCTCGGCCTCGGTGGGGTCGGTGGACCGCTCCGCCCACAGTGCGCCGCTCTCGGTGAAGGTGGCGGCCACCGCTGCGGCCTCCTCCTCCCCCGCCTGGCCCGGGGAGTCCACCCGGGCCAGCAGCAGCGCGGCGGCGTCCGCCTCGATGCCCAGGTGCTTCCACTCCTCGACCGCCGTCATACAGGCGCGGTCGAGGAGTTCGAGCGCGGCGGGCTGCAGCCCGCGGCGGGTGCACAGGGCCACGGCCTCCCCGGCCGAGACGAGGTCGTCGAAGGCGCCGACCACCGTGTGCGGGGTGCCGGTGGGGGCCCGGCGCAGCCTCAGGGTGATCTCGGTGAGGACGCCGAAGGTGCCTTCGGACCCGGTGAACAGCCCGGTCATGTCGTAGCCGCTGACGCCCTTGGCGGTACGGCGTCCGAACCGCACGGCGGTGCCGTAGGGGCCGGCAGGACCGCCCATGACGGCTTCGAGGCCCAGGACGTAGTCGCGGGTCACGCCGTACTTGAGGCAGCACAGGCCGCCCGCGTTGGTGGCGACGTTGCCGCCGATGGTGGACCAGGGGGCGCTGGCCGGATCCGGCGGATACCACAGCCCGTGCTCGGCGACGGCGGCCTTGAGGTCGTTGTTGACCACTCCGGGCTGGACGACGGCCAGCAGGTTCTCCGCGTCGATCTCCAGGATGCGGTTCATCTTGGACAGGTCCACCACGAGGCAGCCGTCGGTGGCGTTGGCACCGCCGGAGAGGCCGGTTCCCGCGCCCCGGGTGACGACCGGTATCCGCAGGTCGGCGCAGACACGTACGGCGGCCTGCACCTCGGCGGTCGAGTTCGCACGCAGTGCGGCCAGCGGTTTCCCCGCCGGGGCCCACTCGGCGTCGTCGGCGGCCAGTGCGGCCAGGACGTCGGGGTCGGTGACGAGTGCGCTGTCCGGCAGTGCGGCGGTGAGCGCGTCGAGTGCGGTGTCCACACCCGCAGACGCTAATGCCGTGCCGGGGCCGGTGACCATGGAGAGATTCTCCAGCGCGTGCCCGCTCAGGTGGGTGGTTCACCCAGGGTGCGGGCCAGGCGGTGCAGCCGGAGCGCCAAGTGGACGTCGAGGGCCCGGTCGCCGTGCCGCCAGGTGTCGCCGAGCCGTTCGGCGATGCGCTCCAGGCGCTGGTAGAGGGTGTTGGGGTGGATGGTGAGGGCCGCAGCGGTGGCGGTGTGGCCGCGGCCCTGGGTGAGGAAGGCGTCGGCGGTGCCGGTCAGGTCGGTGCGGTGCCGCGCGTCGTGGTCGAGGAGCGGGCCGATGGTGGCGTGGACGAAGCGCTGCGCGTCGGCCCGGCCCGAGGCGCTGAGCAGGTAGCGGTAGGGACCCAGGTCGGCGGGTGCCGCGCGGACGTCGGCGCGGTCGAGCGCGTGCAGGACGCTCAGGCAGGCGGCGGCGTCCCGGTAGGCGGCGGCCAGCCCGGCGACGCCGTGGGCGGGGCCGCCGAGGCCTGCGGTGACGCCGGCCAGCTGGTCGCGCAGCTCCTCGGGGCGGGTGTCCAGGATGCCGACGGCGCGACCGCGCACCACGCCGCTCAGCCCGCCGTGGCGGGCCGCCAGCCGGGCCAGGGCGGGCGCGCCGTCGAGGTCGGCGACGGCCACGGTGTGGCCGCGGGCCACGTCGAGACCCCGGGTGCGGGCGCGGCGTTCGAAGGCGGAGGTGTCCTCGACCTCGCCGGCGACCAGCGCTTCGAGCAGTTCGGCGGCGGAGCGGCGTTCGGCGTCACTGGCGGCGCGCTCGGCGGCGACCACCAGGGCGATCGTCATGGCGGCCCGCTCCAGCAGGCGTTGGGAGTCCTCGTCCAGCGGTGTGCTCGTGCTGACGCGCAGGGTGCCGAAGCGGACGGCGGAGGAGGAGACGGGCACCGTGCGGGTGCAGCGGTCCGTTCCGTCGTCGGGCACCGCCGCCGAGCCGTTCCTGCCCGTGGCCACGGTGCGGCCCGCCTCGTCCTCGAAGCGGACGGTGCCGGCGACCACCCGCGAGAGGCCGGTGACCGCCTCCTCCACTCCCCCGCCGCGCAGCGCGGCCCGCAGCAGGTCCTCGTGCAGGGCGACCGCGCGGTCGACGGTGGTCACGTGGTCGCGCAGCCGCTCGATGAGGCGGGCGTTGTCGATCGCGACGGCGGCGTAGGCGGCCAGCGAGGACAGCAGTGAGGTCTCCTGTCCTGTGAAGGACCGCACCCGGCGCTGGGCCACCATCAGGACGCCGAGCGTCTCCCCGCGCAGGCGCAGGGGCGCGCCCAGGATGGTGCGCAGCCGCTCGGCGCGGGCCACGTCGTCCACGCCCGGCGCGTGGCGCAGTCCGGCGTCGTCGAGGTAGTCCGTGCTCTGCACCGGCTCTCCACGCTCGACCACCCGCCCGGCGAGCCCGCTGCTGGGCTCCAGCACGATGCCGCGCAGGCGCGGTCCCGTGGAGCCGTCGGTCACCTCGATGGCCATCTTCCCGTCCGAGCCGGTCAGCGCGAGGTAGGCGACGTCCACGTCGAGCAGGCGCCGTGCCTGGGCGACGCTCTCCTGGAGGAGCGCGCCGCGCTGGTGCGTGCCGGTCAGCCGCAGCGCGAGGTCACCGAGCGCCGCGAGCTCCCGTGCCCGCTGCTGGCGCTCGCGCAGCCGGGAGCGGAGCCGCTCGGCGCGCAGCGCCTCGGCGGCGGTCCGTTCCCGTTCGGCCTCCTGGGTGGCCGCCGCCAGCCGCCGCTGCCGCAGCGCCTCGTACGCCGCCGGCTCCGCGTCCTCCAGCAGCAGCTCCAACCACGACTCGGCCCGCTCGTCCACGCCGCCATGCTCTCACCGGACCTCGGCGACCTGCCGTCGCGGCGGGCGGTGGTGGCTCGTCCTGCGGACTTGGGGCCCGCGAGTCCAGCAGGATCCGAACGAGAGACCCTAGATGAGTGAGTCCGATGTGTGTGCTGGTCGCGACCATGGCGAAGGGCGCCCGTTGGTCAGTGTGTGAAGACAAACCTGGACGCCCTTCTGGCGGCACTGTACGTGTTCATCGACG
>NZ_QOIN01000080.1 GCF_003323715.1 Streptomyces diacarni | reverse complement strand
GCCCCTACCTGATCGACATCGTCAGCCACATCCACAACGGCCGACTACACATGCAATGGACCCACGACAACAACACACACACCACCCACACCATCCAGCACCTCGCCGAAAACACCCTGGACGCGCTCCGGCAAGTCGCCGCCCTGGCCGACCGCCCCGCCACCCTCGGCTACACGCCGTCGGACCTGCCGCTCAGCGGCCTCACCCAGGAGGAACTCGACACACTGGTCGAGCAGCTGCGACGGCTGCCCGCCTGGCGGGCGAGCAAGGAAGCGCGGCCGCTGGAGGACTGCTACCCGCAGACCCCGATCCAGCAGGGCCTGTGGTTCCAGAGCCAGTTCGCGCAGGGCGAGGGCGTCTACCACGTCCAGATGGTCCACGGGATCGAACTCGACCTGGACGTCGACGCCTTCCGGCGGAGCTGGGCCGAGGTCATGCGCCGCCACCCGATACTGCGCACCAGCTTCTGGGAGACCGAGAACCAGGCACTCCAGCTGGTCTGGGCCGACGTGCCCGTCCCGCTGGAGGAACAGGACTGGCGCTCGGGCACCCCGGAACAGCAGCGGGAGTGGGTGGAGGCCTATCTCGGCAAGGACCGCGCGCAGGGTTTCGCCTCCGAGGACGTGCCGCAGTGGCGGCTGCTCCTCGCCCGCACCGGTGACGCCCAGTACCGGCTCGTCTGGAGCGCCCATCACACCGTCCTCGACGGCTGGAGCCTCAGCCTGATCCTGGGCGACGTGGTCCGCGGCTATGAGGCGCTCACCGGCAGCGGGCAGCCGCTGACGGCGCGCACCCGGCCCTACCGCGACTACGTGACCTGGCTCAAGCGCCAGGACATGGGAGAAGCCGAGGAGTACTGGCGCACCACCCTCCAGGGCGTCGAGCAAGCCACTCCCCTGAGCGTGGAACGCCACGTCGCTCCGGGCTCGCCGTCGCCGGGCGCCGGCGAGCAGGGCGAGCTGGGGACCGACTTCAGCGAAGAGGACACCCGCCGGCTGCACGAGCTGTGCCAGGCCCACCACCTGACCCTCAACACCGTCCTTCAGGGCTGCTGGGCGCTGCTGCTCAGCCGCAACTCGGGCACCGACGACGTCGTCTTCGGCACGGTGACGTCCGGACGGCCCCTGGAGGTCGAGGGCGTCGAGCGCATGGTCGGCCTGTTCATCAACACGCTGCCGCTGCGCGTCGGAGTCCCGGAGGGCAGCAGCGTCCTCGATTGGCTGCACGGCCTCCAGGAACAGAACGTGCAGATGCGCCAGTACGAGTACAGCCCGCTCGGCCAGGTCCAGCGCTGGAGTGGGCTGCCCTCCGGCGCGCCCCTCTTCGAGAGCCTGTTCGTCTTCGAGAACTATCCCGTTGAACGGGACGAGGGCGCCGCCCTGCGCTTCGAGTTGCTCCGCTCGGAGGAGCGCATCAACTACGCGCTGGGCGCGGTCGCGACGGTCCCGGACCGGATCCACCTCGATGTCCAGTACGACCGGGGACGTTTCGCGGACGAGGCGGTCCAGCGCCTGCTCAGGCAGTTCACGGGCATCTGCGCACAGGTCGCCCGGGACCCCCGGGCGCGGCTGAGCGAGATCACCGTGCTCACGGAAGAGGAGCGCCGGCAGATCCTCGGCCAGAGCAACGCCGCGGCCCCCCAGGACGTCGGTGAGGACTTCGACCTGCTGGCCTTCGCGGCCGAGGCGGAGCACTCCGAGGATCGTGCGCTCCTGGAGCAGCTCCTCGCCGAGGTCCAGGGCGCGTCCCCCGACGACAGCCCACCGCAGACACCGACGTCCGCCCCGACTACTGAGACAGGTGACCCTTCGTGAGTGAGCTTCTTTCGCGACAAGTCGCGAACCTGTCCCCCGAGCAGCAGGAGCTGCTGCGCCGCCGCCTTGCGGAGACCAAGCAGCGCGACGCGCAACCGGCGGCGTTCCACGAGCTGTTCGAGTCCCGGGTGCGTCGCGACCCCGACCGGGTGGCCGTGGCCTTCGGTGACGAGCAGTTGAGCTACGCGGCCTTGAACCGGCTGGCGAACCGGCTCGCTCATCTGCTGCGGGAGCACGGTGTCGACCGCGAGTGCCTGGTCGGCCTGTGCATGCCGCGCTCGCTTGAGGTGATCGTCGGGCTGCTGGCGATCCTGAAGGCGGGCGGCGCGTATGTGCCGCTCGACCCGGAGTATCCGCCGGACCGGCTGGCGTACATGATCTCCGACTCCGCGCTGCCGCTGGTGCTGACCCGGCGGTCGGTTCTCGACGTGCTGCCCGAGGAGTCCCAGGCGACGGTGCTGGCCGTGGAGGACTTCTGGTCCGGGCTTCAGAAGTGGCCCGACACGCCGGTGCAGCCGGGCGGGACCGTCGACGACCTGGCGTACGTGATCTACACGTCGGGCTCCACGGGCCGGCCGAAGGGCGTCCAGGTCACCCACCGCGGCTTCCGCAACCTGGCCAGGTGGCAGTTCGACAACTACGACCTCCAAAGCCCGCGCCGGGTGTTGCAGGGCACTTCGCTGAGCTTCGACATCTCGGTGTGGGAGATGTGCGCGGCGCTGCTGTCCGGCGGCACCCTGGTGCTCCCCGACCCCGGCCTGCAGATGGCCGGCTCCGACCTCGCCGACCTGCTGATCGAGCAGGGCGTCGAGAACATCAGCCTGACACCTTCGGCACTGTCCACACTGCCGAAGGAGGCGCTGCCGCACGTCGGCTACGTCACCGTCGGCGGTGAGGCGTGTCCGCTCGACCTGGTCCGCGTCTGGGCTCCCGGCCGGGCGTTCTTCAACGGCTACGGGCCGACCGAGGCCACGGTCGGGGTGAGTCTCGCCCGGTACGAACCCGACCTGGAACGCGTCCACATCGGCCGCCCCCTCAACGGCATGCAGGCGTATGTACTCGACTCCCGCATGCAGCCGCTGCCGGTGGGCGTCGCCGGCGACCTCTACGTCGGTGGGACCGGTGTCGCACGCGGCTACCTCGGACGTCCCGAGCTGACCGCCGAGGCGTTCGTCGCCAACCCGTTCGACGCGGGCAGCCGGCTGTACCAGACCGGTGACGTGGCCCGGCTGATGCCCGACGGCAACGTGGAGTTCCTGGGCCGCGCCGACGACCAGGTGAAGATCCGCGGCTTCAGGGTCGAGCTGGGCGAGATCGAGGCCGCACTGGCCCAGCACCCCGACGTGCGGCACGCCGCCGTGCTGCTCGACGAGGATGGCGCGGCCAAGCGGCTGGTCGCCTTTGTGGTGGGGGGCGAGTCGGTGGCGACCGAGTCGCTCCAGTCGTTCCTCGGCGAGCGCCTCCCGCACTACATGGTCCCCGGCGTCTTCGTCCCTCTGGAGAGCATGCCGCTCACCACGAACCGCAAGGTCGACCGTAAGGCGCTGGCGGCGCTGTCGTGGCGGGAGCACGCGGTCGCGGAGCAGGAGCACGTGGCGCCGCGTACTCCGGTGGAGGAAGAGCTCGCGCAGATCTGGCAGGCGGTACTCGGCACCGCCCAGCCGGTGGGCGTCCACGACAACTTCTTCTCCCTCGGCGGCGACTCCATCCTGAGCCAGCAAGTGATCTTCCGGGCCAAGCAGCAGGGCCTGTACTTCACCGTCAAACAGCTCTTCCGCTACCAGACGATCACCGAGCTGGCGCCGGTGGTGGAACACCAGGACGCGCCACCCGTGCAGGCCGAGCAAGGCCTGGTCACCGGCCCCGTTCCGCTGACGCCCATCCAACACTGGTTCTTCGACCAGGCCTTCGCACATCCCCACCATGTCAACCAGTCGCTGCTGCTCGACGTCGACGCCGACGTGACACCCCAGCAGTGGGAGCAGGTCCTGCGGGGGCTGCTGGAGCAGCACGACGGTCTACGGACCCGGTTCTTCCACCAGGACGGCACCTGGCAAGCCGAACTGGCCGGCCTCCCAACCCAGCTGCCCTGGCAGGTCCACGACCTCACGACGGTACCGGCGGACCAGCGCCGCACACGGCTGCTGGAAATCGCCGGACAGACACAGTCCAGCATGAACCTCACCGAGCCCCCACTGCTCCGGGCCGCACTGTTCACCGGGGTGTGCGAGCACGAGTCCACCGGCTCCGGCGACCACGAGTCGGCCGGTTCCGGTGAGCTGGGCCCGGAGGGCCACAAGCCCTCCGGGCCCGAAGGGCGCACGCACCGGCTGCTGCTGGTCGCCCACCACCTTGTGGTCGACACCGTCTCGTGGCGCGTGTTGCTGGAGGATCTCGGCACGCTGGTCGAGCAGGCGCGCCAAGGCCAGGAACCGCAGCTGCCGGCCAAGTCCACCTCCTGGCGGCAATGGGCCCAACAGCTGCACCAGGAAGCGACCAGCCCGGCCACACTCGACGAACTCCCCTACTGGCACGAACAGACCCAGACCCCTCACCCGTTGCCACTGGACGGCCCGCGCGGACACAACACCATCGGCCGCAGCCAGACCTACGAAGCAGTACTGGACGCAACCGAAACCCGCGCACTACTCCAGGACATCCCCGCCGTCTTCCA
>NZ_QOIN01000028.1 GCF_003323715.1 Streptomyces diacarni | reverse complement strand
CCGGCAATAACGGCTCGATCTTCAGCCACTGCGCATCACTCAGCTCATGCCGTCGCACCATGCAGGACACCTGCCCAGCACCACACCGATCCATCACCAAGAGCCATCAGAAACGGCCTAGCCCCCCCTGCCCGGCGAGCGTGTCCAGGACGTCCGCGACCGGGGTGGGATCCAGAGGGCCGACGTGTGACGCCCCGGGGAAATCGTGCACGCGGAAGCTGTTGCCGGGTGTGGACGCGTCGGCTTCCGCGATCATTCTGTCCTGGAGCGCGGTGGCGATCGTACGGTCCCTGCCGAAGCGCAGGTACGTGCGGGGAAGACGTCCCCAACTGCCGGCCCGGCCGACCGCTCGGCCCGCATAGGCGGCGACGGGCTCGTCGGTCTGCATGCCGGCCAGTATCCGGCGGAAGTCGGCGTCGGGGTAGTCCGCGCAGATCATCTCCTTCAGGAGGGCCAACTCACCGCTGACACCCGTACGGAAGTTCAGCCGCAAAACCCCGAGCCGGTCCGGGTCACCCACCGTCAGCTCCACCGGGCTGACGGCGTTCGCGTTCTCGGGTGCCGCCGTGCAGGCGTCCGCCGTGGGCAGGACGCGGCTTGGACAGAAGGCCGCCATGTAGCAGATGTGGTGAAGCAGATGCGGGACAGCGTCGCCGACACGGCTGACCGACACGCCACCCAGACTGTGCCCGACCAGCACCACCGGGCCGTTCCGTGCGGCCTGCCGCACGATGCCCGTGACGCGCGCCTCGTAGTCGTCCAGCCCGAGGCCCTTCAGCGGGGAGGGCTCGACCGCCATCGCTGTGAGGTCCTGCCGCTGGTACGACTCCGCCACGAAAGCCTCCGCACCGTGCCGCGGCTGGTCCACCATGACGACACGGTGGCCGCGCAGCACCAGTTCCCGCGCAAGCGGCATCCAGAACGCGCCGGCGCTGTGGGTACCGTGCACCAGCACGTAAGTTCCAAGCCCGCGACGCGGGGCCGCCGCGGCCGGTGAGGTTCCGAGCCCGGTGGCCAGCGCCATGCCTCCCGCCGCGAGTCCCAGCCCACGCAGCGCCGTCCGCCGGGTGGCACTTTTCCGTTCCGCATTCGTGTCATCCACCATGAACTCGACGCTATGAACGGCCCGTTCGGCCCACCAGCGGTCCAGCACCCCCGCAGGGGTGGACCCAGAACCACCCTGCCGTGCGGCTCGCAGGAGCCGGCCCGCGCGCCGTGAGCGACAGGGCCGCCCGCCCCCGCGGGCTCCCGCCGCAACCGCAGTTGGCTGCGAAGACGCCGGATCGAGCACACCATCCCGGAGCCGAGGGACCGGCGGGCAACCGCCGGCGCAGAAGCAGCGCGGGCGGCGGCAGACACGCCGGATACGGCCAGGGGCACTACCGGCGCCGGCTCCCATGCGCCGGGCCCCCGCGCTGCGCCGACTACCCGCCCGGCCCCACGGTGGCGGAGGCCATCTCTACGGCACCCACCAAGGGCGCCCCGGACAACCGCACCCGCAAACTCGCCAAGGAGCTGTGCGCCCGCAGCATCACGGCGCACTCGGTCGCGCCCGGGCGCATCGACACGCATGCCAACGCGAGATGGCCGGGCCGCTCCAGGACTCCGACAGCGCGCTCTCGGCTTCCGACAGAGCGCCCGCCTCAGCCGATGTCCACCGGGTCGACCCGCACATGCGGCACCGCGCCCTCCCTGCGTGCCAGCCGCCCCGCCAGAGCGGTTTTCAACGACACTGCCAGCGTGGCGCCGCTGCCCTGCGGCACGCGGACCAGCGCGCGCTCCCAGAGTTGGCCCGGCGGCGGATCACCAGGGCTTCGCGGTCGCCCGGAGGCCGGTACCGGCAGGGGCACAGGGCCCAGCACCTGAGCCCCTGCCGGCAGTCCGGATTCCCGAGCTGAATCCAGCAACGCGGCGACCGCCTCGGGCGGGCCGGTGACCGCCGCCATCCGGGAGACGGGGGGAAAGCCCAGCTCGGCCCGGTCGGCGAGCTCCCGCAGCGCGTGCCCGGCCGGGTCCCAACGCACCAGAGCCTGGACCGGGCGCATCGACTCCTCGGCGACGAGCACCACGCTGCCGCCCTCGCCCTGCGGACGCACCAGTGAGGCGGCACCCAGCCAGCGGCGCAGCGCCTCCTCGCCCGCACGCAGGTCCGGCCGTCCCAGCAACGCCCAGCCGTCCAGCAACAGGGCGGCCGCATACCCGTCCTCGCCCTCCGGCACCGGCTCGGCCCCCGGGGTGGCGACCACGAGTGCCGGGCGCGCCGGCACCGACTCCAGCACGTGCTCGCCACCGGAAGTCCGCACCGGCACCGAGGGGAAGGCCCGCCCCAGCTCCTCCGCCGTGCGCCGGGCCCCGATGACGCTGCCGCGCAACCGTGTGCCCGCGCACATGGGGCAGCGCCACTGCGGGGTCTCGCGCGCACACCAGCCGCAGCGCAGCGCCGTGCCCTCCCCCGACGCCTCCAGCGGCCCCGAACAGTGGGCACAGCGGGCCGGCTCCCGACACCGCTCGCACACCAGCCTCGGCACATATCCACGGCGCGGCACCTGGACCAGCACCGGTCCGTGCTCCAGCGCGTCCCGCGCGGTGCGCCAGGCGAGACTGGGGAGCCGGGCGCTGCGGGCGGCCGGGTCGCGCCCCTCGTCGCCCTCGCCGGCCGTGCGGACCCGGGGCATGACGGCCCGCACCGTGTCACGGTCGGCGGCCAGCGGGCGGGCGAATCCGGACTCCACCAACTGCGCCGCCTCCACCGTGCAGCCGTGCGCCCCGAGCAGGAACGCCGCGCCTTCGGTCACGGCCCGCTGCAGCAGCACCTCCCGGGCGTGCGGCTGCGGGGCACGCTCCTCGCTGTGCCCGGAGTCGCCGTCCTCCCAGATCGCGGCCAGGCCCAGGCGGCGCACCGGCGCGAACATCGCCGCTCTGGTGCCGACGACCGCGCGCACCGCGCCGCGGCTGACGGCCAGCCACCGGCGGTACCGGGGTTCGGGGCCGGCGTCGGCGGTCAACAGCACGTGCTGCCCCTCGCCGACGAGCGCGGTGAGTGCCGCGTCCACCCGGGCGGCCGACTTGCCCTCGGGCAGCACGGCCAGTGCGCCGCGCCCGGTCGCGAGGGTGGTGGCCATGGCGCGAGCCAGTTCGTCGGCCCAGTCGCGGGGGCCCGGCAGGGCCGTCCACACCGCGCGCGGCGCGGACTTGTCGGTGAGCGCCTGCAGGAAGGCGGGGCCGTGCGGGTAGCGGGACCAGCCGCCGGGCTCCGGGGACTGCGGCCTGGGTGGGCGGCGCGGCGAAGCCTGCTTCTCGGCTCGCGCGCGTCGCGGTGGGACGGCCAGTTGGACCACGTCGGCCAGCGACCCCGCGTAGCGGTCCGCGACCGAGCGGCACAGCTGGAGCAGCTCGGGGGTGAGGACGGGTTCGGGTGAGAGGACCTGTGCGAGGGGAGCGAGCCGTCCCGTGAAGTCGGAGTCGGCCCGGCGCTCCACGATGAATCCGTTGATGAGGCCGCCGCCTTCGCGGCGTCCTTCCCGTTCTCCCGCGCCGAACCGCACCCGGACGCGCACGCCCGGCTGGGCCTCCTCGTCCATCGCCGCGGGCACGGCGTAGTCGAAGAACCGGTCGAGGTGGACGAGCCCTTTGTCGACCAGCACGCGCGCCACCGGCAACCGCGTGGCGAGCTCGGCGCCCCGCCAGGTGCGGGGTTTCGCCCTGGGCGGCCGGGCCTTGTGCTCGCGGACCGTCTCCCGGATGAGGGCAAGCTGCTCGGCCTGTTCGGGCTGCTGCGACTGCTCGCTCCTGTCCTCCGGCCCGCCGTTGTCCCTGCTCACCGGCTCAGTTTCGCAGACGGCCCGAAGCCGGTGGCCGGTTGTCGATCCGGCCCGGGGCTGCTGCGCTGCGCCACGCCGGTGGCAGTCCTGAACATCACGGTTCAGTTCCCTTTCGTCTCGTCACGGACTCGCCCGCTCGTCCTCGTGCCGGTCGCCTCTCGCGTCGGTGCGCGGCCGGCCTCCGGCGAGCACGTCCAGCGGCCCGAGGGAAGGCCACGGGGAGCCACACCACGAGTGGCAGAAGAACGGCTGGGGCAAGGAGACCGCCCAGGGTGCCCGTCACGCGGGTCACGTGGCCGAGGGTGGTCGCGTCGGGTGCCCGGCCCCCGCCGGCAGCACCGGCTTCGTGCGGCCGGTGCGGAGAAGGAGGGCGTCGGGGGCCGTTGAACGCGTCATGGGGTTCGCCGGCGCGCCCGGCCGCGCCGCTCATCCGTCTCCGCCTTCCTCCGGCGGCCGCTTCGGACCTGCGGTGAGAGCTCCGTGCAGGAAGAGATCGACGAGCTCCGCGTCCTCCACAGGGTGGGGGGCGCCGGAGCGTCCCGCGCTCATCAGCAGCAGCTGGAAGGTGTCGGCGAGCCGTTCGGGTGCCATGCGCAGCGCCGCGCGGTCCGGCTCGAAGAGCGAGGTGAGCGCGGCGCGGGGGGCGGCCAGCCCGGCCTCGCGTCGGCTCCCGGCCTCCTCGGGGCCTGCGGCCTCGGGGGCGGCCGGCCTCGCCGCCTTGCCGACGGAGGCGAGGGCTCCGGCGACATCCCCTATCCGGTTCATGTGGCCCCGCATGACTTCCGCTGCCTGAGTGAGTCGGTCCGGCAGCGGCTGGTCGAGGGAGATGCCTTCGAGGTGCGCGAGGGTGTCGTCGGGCCGCAGCGCCTCTTCCAGGCAGGCGGCGAGCAGCGCCTCCTTGTCGGTGAAGACGCGGAAGAGGGTGCCCTCGCCGATTCCGGCCGCGCGGGCGATCTTCGCGGTCGTCACCAGTGGTCCGTACTCGACAACGAGCGGGAGTGCCGCCGCCACGATCATCGCGCGCCGCTGCTCCGGGTCCATCGCGGGCGCCCTGCGCCTCGCCTGTGGTTCGTTCATGCACCGAGCATACGGAGTGAGCACTCACTCCGTCAAGGAGTGAGTGCTCACTCCTGC
Organism: Streptomyces diacarni; assembly: GCF_003323715.1. Classification (GTDB taxonomy): domain Bacteria; phylum Actinomycetota; class Actinomycetes; order Streptomycetales; family Streptomycetaceae; genus Streptomyces; species Streptomyces diacarni. Next base: position 463,480 of record NZ_QOIN01000028.1, on the reverse strand, counting down.
CGTGCGGGCGGTCTCGACGCGGCACCGCGATTGCGGTTGCCTGCTCCGCAGGGGGAAACGGGAAACGGCCCCCACGCCTTGTTGGCCGGGTGAGCGCGCCCCCAAGCTGAGTGCGGCGAGGGGCACCCGCCCGGAGTGAGAGACACGGAGGTCAGCAGTGCTCCAGCAGCCCCGGCAGCCGCTCGGATTCGGACCAGAACTCCGTCGGCTGCGCCTCGCCAGAGGGTTCACGCTCGGCCAGCTCAGCGCTCTCGTCCACTACAGCAAGAGCCAGTTGAGCAAGGTCGAGCGAGGCCTCAAGGCCCCGTCAGCCCAGCTGGCCCGGCTCTGCGACACGGCGCTGGACGCGGACGGGAGGCTGGCGGCTTCCGCTCCCTCCTTCACTCTTTCGAGTCCGACTCCCGAGCCCGTTTCCGACGAAGGTGAGACCTGGCTGATGCGTCTCGATCCCACGGGCGACGCCTCTTTCGAGTCCGTGCCCCGCAGAAGCGTGGTGGCGGCTGGTGCCGCCTCGGTCGTTCCACTGGGACGGCCGGCGCCCCGGACCGACAGCAGCACGGTCCTGCGCACGGCACGCTCCCTGTTCGCCCACTACCGCTCACTGGGCCAGAGCGCGGGCCCGCACCTGGTCCTCCCGCCGCTCATCGCGCAGACGCACACGCTGCGTTCGCTGGCGCACCAGGCCGACCTCAGCTCCAGGAATGGGCTGCTGTCACTGGCGTCCCGCTATGCCGAGTACATCGGCTGGCTCGTCCAGGAGACCGGTGACGAGCGTGGCGCCCTGTGGTGGACGGACCGCGCGGTGGAACTCGCCGAGGAGGGCGGCGATCACGGGCTGGCCGCGTACGCGCTGGTACGTCGCGCGCTGGTCACCCTCTACCGTGGCGACGCGGCACAGACGGTCGAACTGGCCCGCCGGGCGCGGCGGCTGGCCGGGAGTGACCGGGTGCGCGGGCTGGCGGCGCAGCGCGAGGCGCAGGGGCACGCGCTGGCGGGTGACCGCCGCTCGTGCATGCGCGATCTGGACGCGGCCAGGGAACTGCTCGCGTCGGCCGCCAGGTCGGCTGACGAGGACGCGCGGGCCAGGACCCCGGTCATCGGCAGCAGCACATTGGCCGACCCGGTCTCCATGATCACCGGTTGGTGTCTGTACGACCTCGGGCTGCCCGCCGAGGCCGCGCAGGTGCTGGACCGCCAGACGGCCGCGCTTCCCCCGCACGCGCTCAGGTCGCAGGCCAGGTACGGCATACGGCGGGCGCTCGCGCACGCCGCCGCGGGCGAGGTCGACCACGCCTGCGCGCTCGTCCAGACCCTCACAGCGGCGACGGACTCGGTCGCCTCCGCGACGATCAGGACCGACCTGCGCCGCCTCGCACACGTCCTGCGGCGCCACCCCACCCGGTCAGCGAGCGAGCTCGCTCCGTGGCTGGCCACCCACATCTGACCCGCCTTCGCCCCACGTTCCGACCCCGACAAGGAGCCGCCATGCCGCATGTCTTCGTCAACTACCGCACCGGCGACGGTGAGCAGGCCGCCACCACCATCGCCCGCGACCTGTCGCACCGCTTCGGCGAAGGGTTGGTCTTCCGGGCGAGCGAGTCCATTCGGCCTGGGCAGCTCTACCCGGACGAGTTGCTCGCCGGTGTCCGCCGCAGCGACGCCCTCCTCGCCCTGATCGGCCCCGGCTGGCTGGACGCCCCCGATCCGGCCCGCCCCGGATGCAGGGCGCTCGATGACGCCGAGGACTGGGTGCGCAAGGAGATCCTGGAAGCCCTTTCGGAGGGAACGCTGGTCGTTCCCGTACTCATCGGGCGCCGGACGGAACGCCTCAAGGCCGCGACGCTCCCCCAGCCGCTGGCCCGGCTCGCCTACGTGCAGTCCCTGCGCTACGACCACCAGCAGGCGTCGACGGATCTCGGCAGGATCGCCGAGGTGCTCTCGGAGCTGGTCCCGGGTCTGGAGGAAGACGGCGCTGCCGAACCCTGCGAACACCCGGTCGGTGACGGCGGCACCGCCAACACGGTCACGGGCGACGGTGACGGCCACATCCAGGCCCGCGACATCACCGGAGGCGTCACCTCCACGGTGATCCGCGACGCGCACGGCCCACTCAACACCGGCCCTGCGGCTCAGCACGTGCACCAGCCGCACCTGGAGGGCGAAGGCGCCACCTACGTCAGCGGCGACAACAAGGGGGGCGTGCGGCACCGGTTCGGGGAGCGGCGATGACCACTCCGTCCGCCTCCTCCAACTCCTCCAGCCATGTGGCCGACGCACGCGGTCCGCTCCACACGGGCCCGGGCGACCAGAACATCTACTACGGGCTCTACTACGGGGACATCGGGGCGTCCGCGTCGTCCGACCGCAGCGGCCGTGATCCCCGTCAGGTCGCCGTAGAGGAACTCCGTTCTCTGCGGCGGCGGTTCGTGGACCCGGCGGGCAGCGAGCGGGCCCGCGAGCTGCTGGAGGACAAGCGCGCCGTCATGCTCACGGCCGGCCGCGGAGACGGCGCCCGTACGGCGGCGAAGGTCTTCCTCTGCCAACTCCCGCAGGGCAGCCGGCGGTTCCGCGAACTCGTCGACCAGGCGGAGGAGGGCGACTCTGCCGGTCGCGCCCTGGACCGGGAACAGGTGGAGCGGGGGGCCGCCCTGCTGCTCGACCTGTCGACCGTCCCCTCGCGCCGCTACGAGACGTTCATGGCGGAGCTGCCCTGGTTCCTCAAGGTCGTACGGGAGTGCGACGCCTGGCTGGCCGTCGTCCTGCCTGTCCAGTGGCGGGCGGGGTTCGAGCACGTCTTCCGCGGGCTCGTCGTCGGACTCGGGCGCCCCGACCCTGCCGCCGTGCTCCAAGCGCACCTGCGCGACGGCGGCATCCGCGTCCGGCGGGCCGAGGTGGCCGTGCCCGAGCTGGAGCACGAGCTGAGGACGGCCACCATGGCCCAGACGGCGGACCTGAGCGAGGACATCAGGGCCGCCCGGGACGCCGCCCCACCGGATTCGGGTTTCGCCGCGTGGCTCAAAACCGCCCTCGCCGCACACGCTCCGGGGGCGCAGGACGTCGAAGCGCACCTGTCCGGGCTGGACAGCGGTGCGCAGCGCGCCCTCCTGCTGACGACGGCGCTGCTGCACGGGGCACGTACCGACACGGTCCACGAGGCCACCGTCCGGCTCGCCCGGGCGGTGGAACATCCGGAGGTGGCCACGCCCCTGCTGCACCACCGCACGCTGACCGCCCGGCTCACCGAGATCAAGGCGGCAGCCCACCAGGGCCGCGTCCGCTTCACGGTGGCCGGTTACGACGCCGGCGTACGCCGCTGGTTTTGGGACAACTATCCGCAGCTGCGCGGACCGCTGGCCGACTGGCTCCGCGCGGCACCGGGCTTCACGGCGTTGGAGCGCGCCGAGCGGCTCGAACTGGTCACCCGCTTCGCGCACGAGCGCCTGCGCACCGGGCCCCCGGACGGCCTGGCGGCACTGGCTGAGCGCTGGTCTCGGCCGTCCGCCTCGCCGGAGGAGCTGACGATGGCGGCCAGAGCGCTGGGCGAGGGTGTGGTCCACGCGCGGTACGGCAGTCACTTCAGGCAACAGCTCTACAGATGGGCCCAGGACTCCGCGCTGCCGGCCCACCGCGCCCACGTCGTGATCGGCGTGTGCTCCGAGGTGCTCTCCCGGCGCTTTCCCGACCAGGCGATGATCCGGCTGCGCCACGTGAGCCGGCACCAGGAGAAGGGTGTGCGCGTCACGGCCCGTGAGGCGCTGGCCCGCATCACCGACTCCGACGACCGCCTATACCGCAGCCTGCTCAGGCGGCTCACGCCGGGTGCGGAGCCCCGGGGCCTCCGCGACCTGGGCATCTTCCTCCACGTCGCCGATGCGGCCCGGATGACGGGCGACGCCACGGTGGGGCCGCTGCTGGCGGACCACTGGACGGCCGCGCTCGCCCACCTGCCCCCGTCGCGCTGGCAACAGCCCCTGCGAGCGTGGCTGGAGCGGGCCCACACCCGGCCTGCCGTCCGCCGGGCCGCACTGCGGGTACTGGCCACGGCGTGTGCCAGGCAGCGGGCGGCGTTCGGAGCCGTCTACGCCGCCGCCTGCTCCTGGGCGGCGGGCGACGCCGCACGACAGCACACCGTGAACGCCCTCTGGGAGGCCGCTGGATCCGTGCCGCGCCCCCATCCGTCCCATACGCCCGCGGCCGCCCGCTGAGCGCCGTGCGCACCGAGAGGAGTCAGGAGATTCCATGAGTTCTGGCCACAAGACGGTGACCGGCTTCTGCACCGTCCTTCTCGGCCTGGTCCTGGTCATCGCCGGCCTCGTCCTGCGCTGGCCGGTCTGGGCCTGGGGCGCGGCAGCGGTCGCCTTCGTGACCGTCTGCCTGGCCATGCGGCGCTGGGCCGTCCCTCCCGTCGACCCGCTCTCTCAGGAGTTCACGGCCGAACCCGACCGGCCCACCGATCCGCCCGAGCGCAGAGAGGAGATCGTCACCGACGTGGTGCTCCCCTCGGCGGCCCAGGACTACGACTTCAGGTTCTCCGCCACGATCCGCTGGTGGCCCGAGGAGCAGCCCAAGAACAGCGCTCCCTTCAGCCCCGCGGGGGTAGCCGTCAGCGCGGTGCTGGACAGGGCGCGCGAGGTGACCGAGCAGTGGCAGCCGCACCGCGGCTCGGTGGCCCAGCACCGGCTCAGCGGCGAGCTCGCGGTCATGCGCGCCGACTCCGAGGGGCGGGTGCTCGCGATGGCGGAGAACGTGACGCTCACCCTCTGGGAGGCGGACGCCGTACGGCTGCGCAAGCTGGCCACGGTCCGCAAGGACGAGACGCTGTGGGCGCACGAACGCCGGTACGAGCGGGACCGCCGCGAGTACCTGGGCAACGACGTGCTCCACGACACCGGCAGCGCCGTGGTGTGGTGGCTCGCCAAGAACGACGAGCAGATCCGCAAGACCGTCGACGATCTCGGCGTGCTCGCCCAGCTGACCTCGGCGGCGAACAACGAGGAGGTCCCTGAGCGCTACGCCCACCTGGTGCCGCACCCGACCGGCGTCCAGGAGGGGCCCGCACCGGCTGCGAGCGGCTACCCGAACGGATATCGCGACGGCGACCCGACCGGTCATGTCAACGGACACGGACACGGACGCGCCAACGGGCACGGGCACGTCGGCGAGCACGGCAACGGGAACGCCGTGGGGAGCGCGCCAGACGGTGCTCCGTTGTTCGGTGCGCCATTCGAAGCCCCGTTCGAGACGGATACGGACGTGGCGCCCTCACCGGTGGAGGTCTTCACCGACCTGCTGGCGGCGATGGAGGTCCCGGCCGGCGACCCGGACGCGGGCGTACTGACCAGAGCGCTGCACGAGGGCGCCGCCAAGGTCGCGCGAGAGGGAGCCAGCGAGGCCATCCGGCAACACTTCGACCCCGCGGCTCAGGAGCCGACCCCACCGGGTACGCCAACCCCGTCGAGCACACCGGGAACACCGGGCGCGTCAGACCCGTCTGACACGCTGAGCACGTCGGCCACGCCAGGCACGCCTGATACGCCGGATACACCGGGAGAGGTCGACGACGGCACATTGGACGCGCCCGAGGTCTGACCGGCAGAGGCGCGGGCAAAGCCCTGCCAGCGCCTTGGACCGCTCGGCCACACCGGCCCCGGGGAGGGGCCGGCGACGGGATTCGAACCCGCGAAGAGATCGCTCAACTGGTAAGTAGCCCCCGCCTGCGCACCGGGCGCGTCCACGGTCAGCGTACGGGGCGCGGCCCGCACCGGGCGAGGCGATTACCGCCCACCGCACCCCCGGGCCGCGCGCCCCGCACGCGCACAATTCGCAGGCCCGGGGCCCGCGCATCCAGGGCCGCACTCCCGTGCGAAACCCGCACGCCCGAGGCCCGCAGCCCGCGGTCCGCAGTCCGCAGTCCGCAGTCCGCAGTCCGCAGTCCGCACACCCAAAGCGCACTCCCGTGCGAAGACACCCCGCAAAAACGCCGGCAGGCGCGCAGGCCGGAGGCCCGGCACCCCGCCAGCATGGGGTGCCGGGCCTCCGGTGTGGCTCGGTGGATGGAGACGGTCGGCGCGGGGGCGAGCCCCCGACGGGCCGTCGTCCCGACCGGCTGCCGTCCCGGCGGGATCGCCGGGGACGGGAGACGGGACGGGACGAGGGGCCGGGCCGAAGCCCGCCCCTGCCCGGCACGGTCAGGGCCCCGCACCACGCGGCCGGGAACTAGATCCCGGCCGCCTTGCGGAGAGCCTCCACGCGGTCGGTGCGCTCCCAGGTGAAGTCGGGGAGCGCCCGGCCGAAGTGACCGTAGGCGGCCGTCTGCGCGTAGATGGGGCGCAGCAGGTCGAGGTCGCGGATGATCGCCGCCGGGCGGAGGTCGAAGACGTCCGAGATGGCCTGCTCGATCTTCTCGGTGTCGACGGTCGCCGTGCCGAAGGTCTCCACGAAGAGACCGACCGGCTCGGCCTTGCCGATGGCGTAGGCGACCTGGACCTCGCAGCGGGAGGCGAGCCCCGCGGCCACCACGTTCTTGGCGACCCAGCGCATGGCGTAGGCGGCGGAGCGGTCCACCTTGGACGGGTCCTTGCCGGAGAACGCACCGCCACCGTGCCGGGCCATGCCGCCGTAGGTGTCGATGATGATCTTGCGTCCGGTCAGTCCGGCGTCCCCCATGGGGCCGCCGATCTCGAACCGTCCCGTCGGGTTGACCAGCAGGCGGTAGCCCTCGGTGTCGAGCTTGATGCCCTCGTCGACGAGGGCCTTCAGCTCGGGCTCCACGACGAACTCGCGGATGTCGGGTGCCAGCAGCGAGTCGAGGTCGATGTCGGCGGCGTGCTGGGAGGAGACCACCACGGTGTCCAGGCGCACGGCCTTGTCGCCGTTGTACTCGATGGTGACCTGGGTCTTGCCGTCGGGGCGCAGGTACGGGATCGTCCCGTTCTTCCGGACGGTCGAGAGCCGCTCGGAGAGCCGGTGCGCCAGGGTGATGGGCAGCGGCATGAACTCGGCGGTCTCGTCGCAGGCGTAGCCGAACATCAGGCCCTGGTCGCCCGCGCCCTGCTCGTCGAGCTCGTCCTCATCGCCCTCGACGCGGCGCTCGTAGGCGCTGTCGACGCCCTGCGCGATGTCGGGCGACTGGGCGCCGATGGACTCGGAGACGCCGCAGGAGGCGCCGTCGAAGCCCTTCTTCGACGAGTCGTAACCGATCTCGAGGATCTTGTTGCGCACGAGGGTGGAAATCGGCGCGTAGGCCTTGGTCGTCACTTCACCGGCCACGTGGACGAGACCGGTGGTGATCAGCGTCTCGACGGCGACCCGGGAGTGCGGGTCCTCCTTGAGGAGTGCGTCGAGGATCGTGTCGCTGACCTGGTCAGCGATCTTGTCAGGGTGACCCTCGGTCACGGATTCCGAGGTGAACAAGCGGCGCGACACATCGCTCCCTGGGGTTGCAGCGGCTGCTGGCTGAACATGGGGCGGACCGGTCGGGGGCTGCGCCCAAGCACGGTCCGCGGCCAGTTTATCCATCTCCGCCGGTATCCAATCACGGACTCTCGAACTACGAGACGACCGTGACCTGCCCAATTCGAACTCGCTCACCACCGTAACCGGGTGGAAGATGCCGACATGTCAGGGCGTGTCGGTCAGCCGCCGCCGGAGTCAAGAGCGCCCTTCCGGCCCCGTTCGACGACGTTCGACGACTTCCGGCCCACTCGGGCGGGGGTCGGATCAGGCCCGCCGAGGGGCCGGAAGCTCCGGTTCCGGACGGTTCTCCCGCGCCTCGGGGCCCGGCCGCTCACCCCTGGCCGGGGAAGCGCCGCGCGACCAGGTCCCACACGGTCTCGGCGAGGGCCTCCTTCGGCCCGTGGGGCACAGCCGTCTCACTCCCGTCGGCGCCCAGCACGACGGCTTCGTTCTCCTCGGCACCGAAGGTCTTCGACTCGCCCACCTCGTTGACGACCAGCAGATCGCAGCCCTTGGCGGCGAGCTTGGCGCGGCCGTGCGCCAGCACGTCGTCGGTCTCTGCCGCGAAGCCGACCACCACCTGCCCGGCGCGGGGGCGGTCCGCCGACAGACCGGCCAGGATGTCCGGGTTGCGGACCAGCGCCAGCGGCTCGGGGTCCTGGCCGTCCTTCTTCTTGATCTTTCCGTCGGCGTAGGAGGCAGGGCGGAAGTCGGCGACGGCGGCGGCCATCACCACCGCGTCCGCGTCGGCCGCCGCCTCGGTCACCGCCTCGCGCAGTTCCCTCGCGCTGCCGACGCGGACGAGGTCCACGCCCGCGGGTTCCGGCAGTGCGCTGTTGGCGGAGACGAGCGTCACCCGCGCGCCCCGCGCGGCGGCCGTACGGGCGAGGGCGTAGCCCTGCTTGCCGCTGGAGCGGTTGCCGAGGAAGCGCACCGGGTCGAGGGGCTCGCGGGTGCCGCCCGCGCTGACGACGACGTGGCGCCCGGCGAGGTCGCAGCCCGCGCCCGCCACGCCCCGGGCGAGCACCCGGCGGCAGACGTCGAAGAGCGCGTCCGGGTCGGGCAGCCGCCCCTTGCCGGTGTCCTTGCCGGTCAGCCGGCCGACAGCGGGCTCGATGACCACGGCGCCACGGCGGCGCAGCGTGGCGACGTTCTCCTGGGTGGCGGGGTGCTCCCACATCTCCGTGTGCATCGCGGGGGCGAAGACGAGGGGACATCGTGCGGTCAGCAGAGTGTTGGTCAGCAGGTCGTCGGCCAGGCCGTGGGCGGCCTTGGCGAGCAGGTCGGCGGTGGCGGGCGCGACGACGACCAGGTCGGCGTGCTGTCCGATGCGCACGTGCGGCACCTCGTGGACGGACTCCCACACCTCGGTGGCGACGGGGTTGCCGGTCAGCGCCGACCAGGTGGCGGCCCCGACGAAGTGGAGCGCTGACCGCGTGGGGACGGCACGCACCTCGTGGCCGCTCTCGGTGAAGCGCCGGGCCAGCTCGCACGCCTTGTAGGCGGCGATGCCTCCGCTGACGCCGAGTACGACCTTCGGCCTGGCCTGCCGGCCGCTGCCCGCACCGGGTACCCCGGCTGCCTCGTCCCGCTCCTGCGTCACTCGTCTCTCCCCACGCGCGTCACTGGTGCCCCTATGACACACCAGGGGCCCGGCAGTCGCGCTGCCGGGCCCCTGGTGGAAGTGCTACCGACCGGTCACTGACCGACAGGCGGAGCCTCGATGGCCTCGGAGGTGAGGAGGCCTGCGTTGATCTCGCGGAGCGCGATGGAGAGCGGCTTCTCGTGCACGTGGGTGTCCACCAGGGGGCCCACGTACTCCAGGAGGCCCTCACCGAGCTGGGAGTAGTACGCGTTGATCTGGCGCGCGCGCTTGGCGGCGTAGATCACGAGGCTGTACTTGGAGTCGGTGGCCTCGAGCAGCTCATCAATCGGCGGGTTGATGATGCCCTCGGGCGTGGTGATGGAAGAGGACACTCTCTGCCTTCCGAAGGGTGAATGAAGAGGGGATCGATCGCCGTGCGAGCAGCGGCGCGGCACGCGTCCGCACGCTGCGCGGCAGGCACAGCCGAGACTGCGGGGTCAATCGATACGCATCAAGGCTAGCAGCTCGGCGCTGACCTGCTCGACGGAGGTGTTGACCAGGGTCCGGTCGAACTCGGCCTCGGCGGCCAGTTCGGTACGGGCCGCGGCCAGCCGGCGCTCGATGACCTCGGGCGCCTCGGTACCCCGGCCGGTGAGTCGCCTGACCAGCTCGTCCCAGCTGGGGGGTGCGAGGAAGACCAGCTGCGCCTCGGGCATGGACTGCTTGACGAGCCGCGCCCCCTGCAGGTCGATCTCCAGGAGGACGGGCTCTCCCCGCTCCAGATGCCCCAGCACCGCCTGCCTGGGGGTGCCGTAGCGGTTTCCCGCGAACGCGGCCCATTCGAGCAGCTCACCGTTGGCGACGAGCTTGTCGAACTCCTCGTCGTCGACGAAGAAGTACTGCACTCCGTGGCGCTCACCGGGCCGCGGCTTGCGGGTGGTGGCGGAGACGGAGAGCCAGACTTCGGGGTGCGCCTTGCGCATGTGGGCGACGACCGTGCTCTTGCCGACCCCGGAGGGACCGGAGAGCACGGTCAGCCGCGACGTGCCGACCGGGGGTGCCGGGGTCTCCCCCCGGGGAACTGCAGAACTCATGCAGTGATTATCCCGGTTAACGGGAGTGCCTGAGACCTCAGGCGGCCTTCCCGCCGAACTCCTTCTCCAGGGCGGCGATCTGGTTGGAGCCGAGGCCGCGGACGCGGCGGCTCTCGGAGATCCCCAGGCGCTCCATGATCTGCTTGGCCCGGACCTTGCCGACGCCGGGGAGGGACTCCAGGAGGGCGGAGACCTTCATCTTGCCGATCACATCGTTTTTCTGCCCCTGCTGGATGACCTCGTGCAGGGACGCACCGGAATGCTTGAGCCGGTTCTTGACCTCGGCGCGCTCCCGGCGAGCCGCGGCGGCCTTTTCGAGCGCGGCTGCGCGCTGTTCAGGGGTAAGGGGCGGAAGAGCCACGCCTACGTCACCTCGGATGTCGAACTGTCGGATACGGATCGGTGAGGAAACCTAGTACTCCCCCACCTGCGGAGCAACGAGCAACGCGCTTGTGCGCGGTGCTCTCGACGGAGACTAGCGGCAGTGAGGCCAGGAGTCAGCGAGAACAGACGAAAAGTCCTGGTCAGCCTCGCTCGACCAGGACTTTTCTGGACATACCTGACGCATTTTCCGGGGGTCATGCGGGTCCCGGGCCCCGGTACGGTCCGGCTCAGCCCACGGCTTCGCGCACCTGGTCGGCAAAGCGTGCGGCGGAGTCCCGCAGTCCGGTTGTGGTGGGTCCGTGACGAAGGACTCCCCGGCTCACGCTCGGGACGACATTCCGGGCGGCGGAGCCGAAGACCGCGGGCAGGTCCGCGGGCGTCGCGCCCTGCGCCCCGATCCCCGGAGCGAGCAGCGGACCGTTCACGCCCAGCTCGAACGCCGACAGGTCGCCCAGCGTGGCGCCGACCACGGCGCCGAAAGAGCCCAAGGGCCGGGCACCCGCGTTCGACTCCGCCAGGTGGCGCAGCACGGTGGCCGCCACCGTCGCCCCGTCGGCACCCGCCGCGCGCTGCACCTCCCGGCCCTCCGGATTGGAGGTGAGCGCCAGCACGAAGAGCCCCGCACCGGCGGCGGTGGCCGCCTCCACGGCCGGAGCCAGCGCCCCGAACCCCAGATAGGGGCTGACGGTGAGCGCGTCCGAGAACAGCGGACCCGCCGGATCGAGGAACGCGGCGGCGTAGGCGCTCATCGTGGAGCCGATGTCGCCGCGCTTGGCGTCCATGAGCACCAGCGCTCCGGCCGCGCGCGCCTCGGCCACCGTCTTCTCCAGCACGGCGACGCCGCGCGAGCCGAAGCGCTCGAAGAACGCCGACTGCGGCTTGAGGACGGCCACCCGGTCGGCGAGCGCCTCCACGGTCGTACGGCTGAACCGTTCGAGACCCGCCACGTCGTCGTCCAGGCCCCAGTCGCGCAGCAGGGAGGCGTGCGGGTCGATGCCCACACACAGCGGCCCCCGCGTGTCCATGGCGCTTCGCAGCCGGGCGCCGAAGGGCTCCGGTTCCGTCATGCGGCGGCCTCCTCTTCGCGGTGTGCGGCGCCGACGGCCTCGGCGAGGGTGGCGTACGGGCTGGCGGCCAGCAACCGGGCGAGCCCCTCGTGCATCCGGCGCATCCACAGCGGGCCCTCGTACAGGAAGGCGGTGTAGCCCTGCACCAGCGTGGCGCCGGCGAGGATGCGGCGCCACGCGTCCTCGGGGGTGGTCACGCCGCCGACCCCGACCAGCGTGAGCCGGTCGCCGACGCGCGCGTACAGCCGCCGCAGTACCTCCAGCGAGCGGTCGCGGACCGGAGCCCCCGACAGCCCGCCGGCCTCGGCGGTCAGGGACGGATCGGCGCTGAGGCCCAGCCCGTCGCGGGCGATGGTGGTGTTGGTCGCGATGATCCCGTCCAGCCCCAGTTCGAGGGCCAGATCGGCGACGGCGTCGACGTCCTCGTCCGCCAGGTCCGGCGCGATCTTGACCAGCAGGGGCACGCGGCGCGTGGTGACCGTGCGGTCGGCCGCCTCACGTACGGCGGTCAGGAGCGGACGCAGGTGCGCGGTCGCCTGGAGGTTGCGCAGTCCGGGAGTGTTCGGCGAGGAGACGTTGACGACGAGGTAGTCGGCGTACGGGGCCAGCGCCTCCGCGGAAGTGACGTAGTCGGCGGCCGCCTCCTCCTCGGACACGGCCTTCGTCTTGCCGATGTTGACGCCGACGGTGGTACGGAAGACCGCACGGCGCGCGGCCAGCCGTGCCGCCACGGCGGCCGAGCCCTCGTTGTTGAAGCCCATCCGGTTGATCAGCGCCCAGTCCTCGACCAGGCGGAAGAGCCGCTTTTTCGGGTTGCCCGGCTGGGCGCGGCCGGTCACGGTGCCGACCTCGACGTGGTCGAAGCCGAGCATCGCCAGACCGTCGATCCCCTCGGCGTTCTTGTCGAACCCCGCGGCCAGGCCGAACGGGCCGTGCATGCGGCGGCCCAGGGCCTCGATGCGGAGTTCCTTGTGGCGGGGGGCGAGGACCGCGGCGGCGAACGTGCGTACGACGGGGGTGCGGGCTGCGGCGCGGATCCAGGAAAACGCGAGGTGGTGGGCGTTTTCCGGGTCCATGCGGCGGAAGAGCGCGCGGAAGAGGAGTCCGTACATGTGGGTGGTGGGTTCCTGTGGTTGTCATGGCCCCCGCCCCGCCCCTTCCCGAAACTCCTCAATCGCCGGAGAGGCTCGTCCTCAAGCGCCTGGGGGCACCTCCCGGCCGGAGGCTGGGGAGTTTGAGGACCGGGGGCCCGGGGGCGGAGCCCCGGTTTCGGGAAGTGGGGGTCCCCCCGGACGAAGTCTGGGGGAGGGGCTGGGGAAAGAGAACGGGCTCAGCTCTCGCGGGCGGCGACCAGGTGCTCGGCGTGCTCCTGCAAGGAGCGCACGCTGACCTCGTCGCGCGCCAGCGCCTCGATGCCCTGCACCGCCGCGGCCAGCGCCTGCACCGTCGTCAGGCACGGCACCGACCGGGCGACGGCCGCCGTGCGGATGTCGTACCCGTCCAGCCGGCCGCCGGTCCCGTAGGGAGTGTTGACGATGAGGTCGACCTGTCCGTCGTGGATGAGCTGCACGATGGTGGGCTCACCCGCGGGCCCGGGGCCCTGGCTCTGCTTGCGGACGACCGTGGCGTTGATGCCGTTGCGCTTGAGTACCTCAGCGGTGCCCGAGGTCGCCAGCAGTTCGAAGCCCATCGCGACCAGCTCGCGCGCGGGAAAGATCAGCGCGCGCTTGTCGCGGTTGGCGACGGACACGAAGGCGCGGCCCTTGCCCGGCAGGGCTCCGTACGCGGCGCTCTGCGACTTGGCGTAGGCGGTGCCGAAGAGCGAGTCGATGCCCATGACCTCGCCGGTGGAGCGCATCTCCGGGCCGAGCACGGTGTCCACGCCCCGCCCCTGCACGTCGCGGAAGCGGTTCCAGGGCAGGACGGCCTCCTTCACGGAGATCGGGGCGTCCAGCGGGAGGTCGCCGCCGTCGCCGTGCGCCGGGAGCAGCCCCTCGGCGCGCAGCTCGGCGATGGTGGCGCCCAGCGAGATGCGGGCCGCCGCCTTCGCGAGCGGGACGGCCGTGGCCTTGGAGGTGAACGGCACGGTGCGGGAGGCGCGGGGGTTGGCCTCCAGCACGTAGAGGATGTCGCCCGCCATCGCGAACTGGATGTTGATCAGGCCCTGGACGCCGACGCCGCGTGCGATGGCCTCGGTGGAGGCGCGCAGCCGCTTGATGTCGTAGCCGCCCAGGGTGATCGGGGGCAGGGCGCAGGCGGAGTCGCCGGAGTGGATGCCGGCTTCCTCGATGTGCTCCATGACGCCGCCGAGGTAGAGCTCGGTGCCGTCGTAGAGGGCGTCGACGTCGATCTCGATGGCGTCGTCGAGGAAGCGGTCGATGAGGACGGGGTGGCGCTCGATGAGGCCCGCGTGGCGCTGGAGGTAGGACTCCAGCGAGGGCTCGTCGTAGACGATCTCCATGCCGCGGCCGCCCAGCACGTAGGAGGGGCGGACCATGACCGGGTAGTTGATCTCGGCCGCGATGTCCTTGGCCTGGTCGAAGGAGAAGGCGGTGCCGTACTTGGGCGCGGGCAGCCCGGCCTCGGTGAGCACCCGGCCGAAGGCGCCGCGCTCCTCGGCCAGCTCGATGGCCTCGGGTGAGGTGCCGACGATGGGCACGCCGTTGTCCTTGAGGTCCTGCGCGAGACCGAGCGGGGTCTGGCCGCCGAGCTGGACGAGGACACCGGCGACGGGGCCCGCCTGCTGCTCGGCGTGGACGATCTCCAGGACGTCCTCCAGGGTGAGCGGCTCGAAGTAGAGCCGGTCGGAGGTGTCGTAGTCGGTGGAGACGGTCTCGGGGTTGCAGTTGACCATGACGGTCTCGTAGCCGCCCACAGGGGAAGGCGCGGCTCCGAGCGCGAAGGAGGCGTGGACGCAGGAGTAGTCGAACTCGATGCCCTGGCCGATGCGGTTGGGGCCGGAGCCGAGGATGATCACCGCGGGCTTGTCGCGGGGGGCGACCTCGTTCTCCTCGTCGTAGGAGGAGTAGAAGTACGGCGTCTTGGCGGCGAACTCGGCGGCGCAGGTGTCCACGGTCTTGTAGACGGGGCGGATGCCGAGCGCGTGCCGCACCTCGCGCACCACGTCCTCGCGCAGCGAGCGGATGGAGGCGATCTGGGCGTCGGAGAAACCGTGCCGCTTCGCTTCGGCGAACATCTCGGCGCTGAGCTCGGGTGCCGCGGCGACCGCGTCGGCGGTCTCCTTGATCAGGAAGAGCTGGTCGACGAACCAGGGGTCGATCTTCGTCGATTCGAAGACCTCCTCCTGGGTGGCGCCGGCACGGATGGCGGCCATCACCGTGTTGATGCGCCCGTCGGTGGGGCGGGCGGCCAGCTCGAGCAGGTCGGTCTTCGTGCCGAGCTCCGCCGCCGGGGTGGCGAAGTCGAACTGGCTGCCCTTCTTCTCCAGCGAGCGCAGGGCTTTGTTCAGCGCCTCGGTGAAGTTGCGGCCGATCGCCATGGCCTCGCCGACCGACTTCATGGTCGTGGTGAGGGTCGGGTCGGCGGCGGGGAACTTCTCGAAGGCGAAGCGGGGCGTCTTGACCACGACGTAGTCGAGCGTGGGCTCGAAGGAGGCCGGGGTCTCCTGGGTGATGTCGTTGGGGATCTCGTCCAGCGTGTAGCCGACGGCCAGCTTGGCGGCGATCTTCGCGATCGGGAAGCCGGTGGCCTTGGAGGCCAGCGCGGAGGACCGGGAGACGCGCGGGTTCATCTCGATGACGACGACGCGGCCGTCCTCGGGGTTGACGGCGAACTGGATGTTGCAGCCGCCGGTGTCGACGCCGACCTCGCGGATGACGGCGATGCCGATGTCGCGGAGGATCTGGTACTCGCGGTCGGTCAGCGTCATGGCGGGCGCGACGGTGATCGAGTCGCCGGTGTGGACGCCCATCGGGTCGAAGTTCTCGATGGAGCAGACGACCACGACGTTGTCACTCTTGTCGCGCATCAGCTCCAGCTCGTACTCCTTCCAGCCGAGGATGGACTCCTCCAGGAGCACCTCGGTGGTCGGCGAGAGGGTGAGGCCCTGGCCCGCGATGCGGCGCAGCTCTTCCTCGTCGTGGGCGAAGCCGGAGCCCGCGCCGCCCATGGTGAAGGAGGGGCGGACGACGACGGGGTAGCCGCCGAGCTCCTCGACGCCGTGCAGCACGTCGTCCATGGAGTGGCAGATGTAGGAGCGTGCGGACTCGCCGTGCCCGGTCTTGTTCCGGACGACCTCGACGACCTCCTTGAACTGGTCGCGGTCCTCGCCCTTGTGGATGGCCTCGGGGCGGGCGCCGATCAGCTCGACGCCGTACTTCGCCAGGACACCGGACTCGTGCAGGGAGATGGCCGCGTTGAGCGCGGTCTGGCCGCCGAGCGTGGGCAGCAGCGCGTCGGGGCGCTCCTTGGCGATGATCTTCTCGACGAACTCTGGTGTGATCGGCTCGACGTAGGTGGCGTCGGCGATCTCCGGGTCGGTCATGATGGTGGCCGGGTTGGAGTTGACCAGGATCACGCGCAGGCCCTCGGCCTTGAGTACGCGGCACGCCTGGGTGCCGGAGTAGTCGAACTCGGCGGCCTGCCCGATGACGATCGGGCCCGATCCGATGACCAGGACGGACTGGATATCGGTGCGCTTAGGCACGCTGGTCCTCCAGGGGGGTGGCGTCGTGCTGGGTGTTTCCGTCGCGCATGAGCTCGACGAAGCGGTCGAAGAGGTAGGCGGCGTCGTGCGGGCCCGCTGCCGCCTCGGGGTGGTACTGGACGCTGAAGGCGGGCTTGTCGAGCAGCCGCAGCCCCTCGACGACGCCGTCGTTCAGACAGACGTGGCTGACCTCGGCCCGCCCGTATGGGGTGTCGCTGACCCGGTCGGTGGGCGCGTCGACGGCGAAGCCGTGGTTGTGCGCGGTGACCTCGACCTTGCCCGTCGTACGGTCCTGGACGGGCTGGTTGATGCCGCGGTGCCCGTACTTGAGCTTGAAGGTGCCGAAGCCGAGGGCGCGGCCGAGGATCTGGTTGCCGAAGCAGATGCCGAACAGCGGGGTGCCGCGCTCCAGCACGCCGCGCATGAGTTCGACCGGCTGGTCAGCGGTGGCCGGGTCGCCGGGGCCGTTGGAGAAGAAGACACCGTCGGGGTCCACGGCGTCGAGGTCCCGGGCCGTCGCGGTGGCGGGCAGCACGTGCACCTCTATCCCGCGCTCGGCCATGCGGTGCGGTGTCATGCCCTTGATGCCGAGGTCGATCGCGGCGACGGTGAACCGCTTCTCACCGCGGGCGGGGACGACGTAGGGCTCCTGGGTGGCGACCTCGCCGCACAGGTCGGCGCCCTGCATCGCGGGCGCCTCCCGCACCCGGGCGAGCAGCGCCGCCTCCTCGGTGGCCGCCGCCGCACCGGAGAAGATGCCGACGCGCATGGCGCCGCGCTCGCGCAGGTGCCGGGTCAGCGCGCGGGTGTCGACCCCGCTGATGCCGACGATCCCCTGGTCGCGCAGCTCCTCGTCGAGAGAGCGGGTGGAGCGCCAGTTCGAGGGGGTACGGGCCGGGTCGCGGACGACGTAGCCGGCCACCCAGATGCGCCCCGACTCCGGGTCCTCGTCGTTGACGCCGGTGTTGCCGATGTGCGGAGCCGTCATCACAACGACCTGGCGGTGGTAGGACGGGTCGGTCAGGGTCTCCTGGTAGCCGGTCATACCGGTGGAGAACACGGCTTCGCCGAAGGTCTCCCCCACGGCCCCGTAGGCCCGCCCGCGGAAGGTGCGGCCGTCCTCCAGGACGAGAAGGGCGGGATCTGCCGTCGTACCGGTCGCTCCCCTGGCGGAGGTCGTCATCATGCGCCTTCCTTGTGCTGCTGCGTGGCGGCGGCACCCTTGTCGCCGCTCATTGCGTTGATCTTCTCGACCCAGCAGGCCTGCTCTGCCGAGCGGTCGAAGCGGAATCCGGAGTCGAGCCGCCGTGCGCCGTGCTCCCACGTGACGATCAGCAGGCCGCCCTCGGTGAGCACCTTGCCCGCGATGCCGGTGTCGAGCCGGGCGCCGTACAGCTGCCCGGCGGGGACGAAGAAGTCCTCGGCACCCGGCCGCACGACGTCGAGGCCCCGCGCGGTCAGCGTCAGCTCGACGCGGCTGCGGGTGCCCAGGCCGTGGGCGACGATCCGGTCGAGCCACTGCCCCGCGCTGGTGGAGCCGTGGTACCGCCCGGCCGCCTCCAGCAGCGGCTGCCCGGGGGCGTCGGGGCGCTGCGGCAGCTCGGGCAGGTCACCCTGGAGGGTGCCGCGCCACTTCCAGCCCTGGCGCATCAGCCAGTACAGCAGCGCGATGAACAGGACGAGCCCGACGACCCAGCCGATCCGGGCGGCCCAGTCGGTGACGTCCTGTGACTTCTGTGCGGCCGCCAGAGCGGCCACGGGGTGGTTCAACGTGCTCACACTGCTCACTTCAATGCCCCGTCCACGACCGTCGCGCGGCCCCGCAGCCAGGTATGGGTGACGCGTCCGGGCAGCTCACGGCCCTCGTACGGGGTGTTGGCGCTGCGCGAGGCGAAGCCCGCGGGGTCCACGCCTCCACGGTAAGCGGGATCGAGGAGAACCAGGTTGGCGGGCTCGCCGGGCGCCACGGGGCGGCCGTGTCCCGCCAGCCGTCCGATGGCGGCGGGCCGGTGGGACATCCGGTCGGCGACCTGCGACCACTCCAGCAGCCCCGACTCGACCATGGTGTGCTGCACGACCGACAGCGCCGTCTCCAGACCGACCATGCCCATGGCGGCCGCACCCCACTCGCAGTCCTTGTCCTCGTGCGGGTGCGGAGCGTGATCGGTGGCGACGCAGTCGATGGTGCCGTCGGCCAGTGCCTCACGGAGCGCCATGACGTCGGCCTCGGTGCGCAGCGGCGGGTTGACCTTGTAGACCGGGTCGTAGGAGCGGACCAACTCGTCGGTGAGGAGCAGGTGGTGCGGGGTGACCTCGGCGGTGACGTTCCACCCCTTGGACTTGGCCCAGCGCACGATCTCCACCGACCCGGCCGTCGACAGGTGGCAGATGTGGACGCGGGAGCCGACGTGCGCGGCGAGCAGCACGTCCCTGGCGATGATCGACTCCTCCGCGACGGCCGGCCAGCCCGCCAGGCCCAGCTCGGCGGAGACCCGGCCCTCGTTCATCTGAGCCCCCTCGGTCAGCCGGGGCTCCTGGGCGTGCTGGGCCACCACGCCGTCGAACGCCTTCACGTACTCCAGCGCCCGCCGCATGATCACGGCGTCGTCCACGCACTTGCCGTCGTCGGAGAAGACCCGCACCCCGGCGGCGGAGTCGTGCATGGCGCCCAACTCCGCGAGCTGCTTGCCCTCCAGGCCGACGGTGACGGCGCCGACGGGACGCACGTCGCAGTAGCCGTACTCCCGGCCGAGCCGCCACACCTGTTCGACCACGCCCGCGGTGTCGGCGACGGGGAAGGTGTTGGCCATGGCGTGCACCGCGGTGAAGCCGCCCTTGGCAGCCGCGCGGGTACCGGTCAGCACGGTCTCGGAGTCCTCGCGGCCCGGCTCGCGCAGGTGGGTGTGCAGGTCCACCAGGCCCGGCAGCAGCACGCGCCCCTCGGCCTCGACCACCTCGGCGCCCGCAGCCTGAAGACCGCGGCCGACCCGGGCGATGACGCCGCCCTCGATCAGCACGTCCTGCGGTTCGCCCCCCAGGATCCTGGCGCCGCGCAGCAGTGTCGTCTTCTGATCGGTCATCTCAGTTGTTCTCCTGGGGCATCGGGGTCTCGGTGGGGGCTTCGTCCGTCCGGGAAAGCGCCGGCTCGGCGCCGCCGAGCAGCAGGTACATCACGGCCATCCGGATGCTGACCCCGTTGGCGACCTGCTCGACAGCGGCGCAGCGGGGCGAGTCGGCGACCTGCGCGGTGATCTCCATGCCGCGGTTCATCGGCCCGGGGTGCATCACGATGGCGTTGTCCGGCATCCGCGCCATGCGGTCCTCGTCGAGCCCGTAGCGGCGGGCGTACTCACGCTCGGTGGGGAAGAACGCCGCGTTCATCCGCTCCCGCTGGACGCGCAGCATCATCACCGCGTCCGACGTGGCCAGCACGGCGTCCAGGTCGTACGACACCTCGCACGGCCAGCTCTCCACCCCGATCGGCACGAGGGTGGGCGGGGCGACGAGGGTGACGCGCGCGCCCAGGGTGGCCAGCAGGTGGACGTTCGAGCGGGCGACGCGGCTGTGCAGGATGTCGCCGACGATGGTGACGCGCAGCCCGTCGAGCCCCGCGCCCTCCCGCCCGACCAGGCGGCGGCGCGTGGTGAAGGCGTCCAGCAGCGCCTGGGTGGGGTGCTCGTGGGTCCCGTCGCCCGCGTTGACGACCGAACCGCCGATCCATCCCGAGGTCGCCAGCCGGTGCGGGGCCCCGGACTCGCCGTGCCGGATGACGACGGCGTCGGCGCCCATGGCCTCCAGGGTGAGTGCCGTGTCCTTGAGGGACTCGCCCTTGGAGACCGAGGAGCCCTTCGCCGAGAAGTTGATGACGTCGGCCGACAGCCGCTTGGCGGCGGCCTCGAACGAGATCCGGGTGCGGGTGGAGTCCTCGAAGAAGAGGTTGACGATGGTGCGGCCGCGCAGGGTGGGCAGCTTCTTGATCGGCCGGTCGGCGAACCTGGCCATCTCCTCGGCGGTGTCGAGGATGAGGACGGCGTCGTCGCGGGTGAGGTCGGCGGCCGAGATGAGGTGACGCTTCATCTGTTGCCTGGGCCTTCCGTGGGGTGGGATGAGGTCGTCGCGGGGGGCGGGTGCGGCGCGGCGCGTTGTGGTTCGCGCCGGTGCGTGCCCCGGCGGGCGCGGGGCGCGTCCCGGCAGCGGACACACGGGCGTGCGGCGCGGTGCGGACCGCATGGCGGCCACGCCGGGCCGAAGGTCTCGGGCGTGTGGCGCGGAGGGTCGGGGTGTGACTAGCCCGCAGGGGCGGTGCCGTGGCGGGAGTGCTCCGCCACGTCGGCTCCACCGGCTTCGCGGACGCCGAGCAGCACGCCGTCGTGGCCGTCCTCCTCGGTCAGCTGCACCCTGACGGTCTCGCGCTGCGAGGTGGGCAGGTTCTTGCCCACGTAGTCGGCGCGGATGGGCAGCTCACGGTGACCGCGGTCGACGAGAACGGCGAGCTGGACGGCGCGGGGACGCCCGATGTCACCCAGGGCATCGAGCGCGGCGCGGATCGTGCGGCCCGAGTAGAGCACGTCGTCGACGAGGACGACGAGGCGTCCGTCGACCCCTTCGGCAGGAATCTCGGTGCGCGCGAGGGCGCGTGCGGGGCCCAGACGGAGATCGTCCCGGTACATCGTGATGTCGAGGGAACCGACCGGAACGGCGCTGCCGGTGATCTCCTCGAGCTTGTCGGCCAGCCGCCCGGCGAGGTGGACGCCGCGGGTGGGAATGCCGAGAAGTACCACGTCGTCGGCGCCTTTGGCGCGTTCGACGATCTCGTGCGCGATGCGGGTGAGGACCCGCTTGATGTCCGGCGCCTCCAGCACGGGGCGCGCCGGTTGCAGACTGGCGCTGCTGTTGTCCATGGAAATCGGACCTCCTTGGCCGCCTCACGGGACGGGACTTAAAGGACGTCTTGTCGTCGTCGCCCCACGCTACCAGGACCGCCCAGGCGCCCTCGCGCAGGGGCCGCGCCAGCCGTCTGGCCCCCCTCGGCTTGACGCGGCACATTACGCTGCGTAACCTCACAGTGAGTTACGAAGAGCGCGGCGCAGCGAACCGCGTGGCGCAGCCGCTCAGCGAGATCCAGCGTCCGGGGAGCCATATGTCCAGCGAATACGCCAAACAGCTCGGAGCCAAGCTCCGCGCCATCCGCACCCAGCAGGGCCTCTCCCTCCACGGTGTCGAGGAGAAGTCCCAGGGCCGCTGGAAGGCGGTCGTGGTGGGCTCGTACGAGCGCGGCGACCGGGCCGTGACCGTCCAGCGCCTCGCCGAGCTCGCGGACTTCTACGGGGTGCCGGTCCAGGAGCTGCTGCCGGGCACCACCCCCGGCGGAGCCGCCGAGCCGCCGCCGAAGCTGGTGCTCGACCTCGAGCGCCTCGCCCACGTGCCGGCCGACAAGGCGGGCCCGCTCCAGCGGTACGCGGCGACGATCCAGTCGCAGCGCGGGGACTACAACGGCAAGGTCCTCTCCATCCGCCAGGACGACCTGCGCACACTGGCCGTGATCTACGACCAGTCCCCCTCCGTGCTCACGGAGCAGCTCATCAGCTGGGGCGTCCTGGACGCCGACGCGCGTCGTGCCGTCTCCCACGAAGAGGTCTGAGAGCGCGCCTCCCGCCGCAGGACACCTCCCGTCGAGCGCCTTTCGCGAGACGGCGGAACCGGCGGTGCCGAGCCGACCGCACCCGGCCACGTCCGGCGGGTGCGGCCGGTTCGGCACCGCCGTTTTCCATACGGCGGCACGGGAGCCGACGCGTGCGGCGCGCGGAAGACGCCTTCGCGCCTCGCACCGAAGCCGAAGGGGGTGCCTTCTCGCGGGAGAAGGCACCTCCTTCGGCGGCGGGAGACCGGGCGTCAGCGCAGCAGCGTCGGCTTGAGGTCCTTCAGCCGGCCCAGCAGGCCGTTGATGAAGCCCGGGGACTCGTCGGTCGAGAACTCCTTCGCCAGCTGGACGGCCTCGTCGATGACGACGGCGTCCGGGACGTCCTCACTCCACAGCAGCTCGTAGACACCGAGCCTGAGGATGCTGCGGTCCACGTCCGGCATCCGGTCGAGGGTCCAGTCCACCGCGTAGGTGGACAGCAGTTCGTCGATCCGTGCGGCGTTCTGCGCGTAGCCCTCCACGCAGGTCATCGCGTACTCGGAGACGGGCGGCTGGCGCGTGTCCGTCCGTGCGAGCCGCAACCAGTCGGCGAGCACGGTCCGCACGTCGGCGCCGCGTTGGTCGGCCTCGAAGAGGATCTGGAAGGCGCGTTTGCGGGCCTTGTTGCGTGCGGCCACGGTTAGCTGTTCACCCGGCCGAGGTACTCGCCGGAGCGGGTGTCGACCTTGATCTTCTCACCGGTGACGATGAAGAGCGGCACCTGGATGCTGTAGCCGGTCTCCAGCTCGGCGGGCTTGGAGCCGCCGGTGGAGCGGTCACCCTGGACGCCCGGCTCGGTGTGCTTGATCGTCAGATCGACGGCGGCCGGCAGCTCGACGTAGAGCACCTCGCCCTCGTGCTGGGCGACGGTGGCGTCGAAGCCTTCGATCAGGTAGTTGGCCGCGTCACCGACGACCTTGCGGTCGATGTGGAGCTGGTCGAAGGTCTCCATGTCCATGAAGACGAAGTAGTCGCCGTCCATGTACGAGAACTGCATGCCCCGTCGGTCCACGGTGGCCGTCTCGACCTTGGTGCCCGCGTTGAACGTCTTGTCGACGATCTTGCCGGACAGGACGTTCTTCAGCTTGGTACGGACGAAGGCGGGGCCTTTGCCCGGCTTGACGTGCTGGAACTCGACAACGGACCAGAGCTGGCCGCCGTCGAGCTTGAGCACCATGCCGTTCTTGAGGTCGTTCGTGGATGCCACGGTCGCGGAATCTCCTGAGACTGCTGCGGAGACCAGGGCGCTGCCGCACCCTACGGCCCGTGGGCCCGACCCCGGCAGGGGTCAGAGGGCGAGCAGCTCCTTGGTCGTGATGGTGAGTAGCTCGGGTCCGCCGTCCGCCTGCGGGCGGACGACGAGCGTGTCGTCGATCCGGACGCCGCCCCGGCCCGGGAGATGGACCCCCGGTTCGACGGTGACCGGCACACGAGCGTCAAGTTTACCCACGGCCTCAGGCGACAGCCGAGGGTCCTCACCGATTTCCAGCCCCACACCGTGCCCCGTCGACTCTCCGAGCGCCGCACCGTACCCGGCGGCACCCAGCACCTGGCGGGCCGCCCGGTCCACCTCGCGGCACTCGGCCCCGGGGCCCAGCGACTCCCGCGCGGCCCGCTGAGCGGCGAAGACGACGTCGTACAGCTCGACCTGCCAGGCGTCCGGCGCGGTTCCGATGACGAACGTGCGACCGATCTGACAGCGGTACCCGCGGTAGCGCGCCCCCAGCCGTACCGAGAGGAAATCGCCCTCCTCCACCCGCCGGTCCGTCGGGCGGTGTCCCGGCAGCCCCGAGTTCGGTCCCGTGGCCACCGATGTGGGGAAGGCGGCGCCCTCGGCCCCGTGGTCGATCAGCCTGCGCTCCAGCTCCAGCGCCAGGTGCCGCTCCGTACGCCCCACCAGGATCGACTCCAGCAGCTCGCCGAGGGCCTGGTCGGTGATCTCCGCGGCGACGCGCAGCGCCGAGATCTCCTCCTCGTCCTTGACCACCCGCTGCTGCTCCACGACCAGGCCGAGATCGGCCAGGTCCACCGAGGGCGCGGCGGCGGTCAGCGCACGGTGCCTGGCGACCGTCAGATGGTGCTCCTCCACGGCGAGCGCGCGGGCACCGCCGCGCTCGGCGAGCGAGGCGGCGACCACCGCGGCGTCGCCACGGGTACCGCCCCGCGCCTCCCCCTCCCCCGCCTCCGACGGCGCCCCCGGGGGCGCGCCCGGCACCTCCAGGGTGATCTCTTTGAGGTCGTCGGCCGGGTGTGCGCCGTTGGCAGGGCCCTGGCCGGGGGTCGAGACGAGGGTGTCCCGGCCGTCGGGGCCGAGCAGCAGCACGCTGCCCGGCGCCGCACGACCGGTCAGATAGCGGACGTTGGCGGGGCGGGAGATCAGCACCGCGTCCGCGGGACCGTCGTGGGCGGTGCTCGCCGCACAGCGGTCGCGCAGCCGGGCGCGGCGGGACACATGCACCTCGGACATATGCCGAGGGTACGCAGCGCGGGGCGCGCGGGCCGCCCGGACACGGCCGTGCGGGCGAGCGGATTGCGATTGTCGGGTCAGCCGAGGGTCGTTCCGGGGCGGCCGGGCGTGCCGGTCACCAGCTGACCGGGCTGGCGAGGCTGCGCGCGACGACGTTGTCGAGCATCTGCGCCGTGCTCGCGATGTCCTGCCGCGAGTTGTCGATGATCGGCAGCCCCGAGCTGTACCAGCCCGCCATCCGGCCGTGGATGTGGGCCACCTCCTCGTCGGCCAGACGCCGGTTGCCGCTGCGCTGCGCGTTGCGCTCCAGCACGATGTCCAGCCCTGGCAGCAGGACCACGGGGATGAGCCCGGGGCCCACGTGCCGCTTCCAGCCGCCGAGGCCGATGACGGGCCAGTCGGGGAAGACGGCGTCGTCCAGAATGCAGGAGATGCCGTTGGCCAGGAAGTTACGGGCGGCGAAGCCGCAGGTGCGGCGGGCGAGGCGGTACTGCGCCTCGGAGTTCTCGTTCCAGCCCGTCTGGGGGTCGGAGAAGCCGGAGCGCACCCACTCGCGCACGTCGTCGAGGCTGATGTGGGAGGTGGGCACGGCGCGGTGGTCGGCCCAGTACCGCGCCACCGTGGTCTTGCCCGCGCCCGCCGGGCCGATGAGCAGGACCGCGACGGCGGCCCTGGTGGCGTCCAGCTGTGCCGGGGTGGCGTCCGGCGCCGGTATCTCGACCGGCGCCCCCGGCCCCAGTCTGACGTGGCCGGTCGCCTCCGCCGGGGGCATGCTGCCGCCCGGCTGCGCGGGCGCGCCCGCGGGGGGCGCGGGAGCGGACTGCGGCTGAGCCGGGAGAGGCTGCTGGGGGTGTGGCTGGGGCTGAGCCTGCGGCTGGGGTGGCGCCGATGGCTGGAGCGGTGGTTGGTGCGGTGGCTGCTGAGGGGGGTGGGGAGGCTGCGGGGCCGCCCCCCGGCCCGGGCCGGGTGACTGGCCCGGGGCCGGCGGCTGCGGCTGCGGCTGCGGCTGGGGCTGGGGCTGGGGCTGGGGCGGGTGTGGCGGCGGGGCCTGCGCGTGCGGAGGGTGCGGAGAGAAGCCACCCGCCGCGAGACCGCCCGGCGACGGTGCGGGGACGGGCCACTGCGCCCCGAAGCCTGGGTGGGCGCCTTGGGCACCGCTGTGCTGCATCCGGACCCCAACTCCGTCTCAAGGTGTGCGAGCGTCGCCGCGCAACGCCCGGTGTGATGCTGTGCGTTCGGCTACTGACGGTACCGCCCCCGGCCGTCCCTGTGGGAACGGCCGGGTCCGCTCCCGAGTGCCCGACGCGGCCGGGCCGCCCGGCGGTTCCCTCCCACGGACCGCGCGCCGCCCGGGAAAAGCAGCCTGCCCCCTCGGCCGACAGCGCTGCTCAGGCGGCGATCTCGGCGTGCGCGGCCAGCAGCATCGCCGGGTCGGGGCTCTCCAGCACGGCCGGTTTGGCGAGCCCTTCGAGGACGATGAAGCGCAGCCGGTTGCCGCGCGACTTCTTGTCGACCTTCATCGTCTCCAGCAGCTTGGGCCACTGGTCGCCACGGTAGGTGACGGGCAGCCCGACCGACTCCAGCACCGCACGGTGCCGGTCGGCGGTCGCGTCGTCGAGCCGGCCCGCGATCCGGCCGAGTTCGGCGGCGAAGACCATCCCCACCGAGACGGCCGCGCCGTGGCGCCAGTTGTAGCGCTCGTTCTTCTCGATGGCGTGCCCGAGCGTGTGCCCGTAGTTGAGGATCTCCCGGCGGCCCGACTCCTTCAGGTCCTGAGAGACGACCTCGGCCTTCACCCGGATCGAACGTTCGATCAGCTCCGCGGCGTGGGGGCCCCGGGGCGTCCTGGCCGCCTGCGGATCGGACTCGATCAGCTCCAGGATGGCCGGGTCGGCGATGAAGCCCGCCTTGATGATCTCGGCGAGACCGCTGACGTAGTCGTGGACGCCCAGCGACTCCAGTGCCGCCAGGTCGCACAGCACCCCGGCGGGCGGATGGAAGGCGCCCACCAGGTTCTTGCCCTCGGCGGTGTTGATGCCGGTCTTGCCGCCCACGGCCGCGTCGACCATGCCCAGCACCGTCGTGGGCACGGCGACCCAGCGCACCCCGCGCAGCCACGTCGCCGCCACGAATCCGGCCACGTCCGTGGTGGCCCCACCGCCGACTCCGACGAGCACATCGGTGCGGGTGAAGCCGGTCTGCCCCAGCGCCTTCCAGCAGTAGGCCGCGACCTCGGCGGTCTTGGACTCCTCCGCGTTGGGCAGCTGGACGGCGATCGCCTCGTACCCCTGCTCGGCGAGGTCCTCGCGCAGCGCCTCACCCGTGGAGGCCAGCGCCTCGGGGTGCAGGACGGCGACGCGCTGCGCTTCCGAGCCGATGAGCTGGGGAAGTTCCCCGAGGAGCTGCCGGCCGACGAGCACCTCGTAGGGGGAGGTGCCCGCAGAGCCGCCCACGGTGATGCGGGACACGGACGGGTGAGGGGTGGTCATCGCTGGTTCTCCGGCTGGGTGGACGGGAGCTGAAGGGCGGCGAGGATCTCGTCGGCGACCTGCTCGGGCGTGCGGTCCTGAGTGCTGACGACGACGCGGGCCACCTCGGTGTACAGCGGCCTGCGCTCCTCCATCAGCGCGCGCCACTGCTGACGTGGGTTGATCATGAGGAGCGGGCGCGCGGCGTCCAGTCCGACGCGCTTGACGGCCTCGGAGACGCCCATTTCCAGGAACGCCACCGGGTGCCCGGCCAGCAGCGCCCTGGTCTCGTCCGCCAGCACGGCGCCGCCACCGAGGGCGAGGATGCCCGTGTGCTCGGCGAGCGCGGTGCGCACGGCGGCCCGCTCCAGCTCGCGGAAGTGCGGCTCGCCCTCGTCGAGGAAGATCTCCGAGATCGGCTTGCCCACCGCCTCGACGATGTCCTGGTCGGTGTCGCGGCAGGTCACTCCCAGGCGCTCGGCCAGCAGCGCGCCGACCGTCGACTTTCCGGCCCCCATGGGGCCGACGAGCACCACCGCGGGGCCACTCACTTGATCTCCAGGGAGTCGAGGTAGCCGCGCACGTTGCGGCGGGTCTCCGGGACGCTGTCGCCGCCGAACTTCTCGGCGACCGCGTCCGCGAGCACGAGCGCCACCATCGCCTCGGCGACGATCCCCGCCGCCGGCACCGCACACACGTCCGAGCGCTGGTGGTGTGCCTTGTCCTGTTCGCCGGTGCGGACGTCGACGGTGGCCAGCGCGCGCGGCACGGTGGCGATCGGCTTCATCGCCGCCCGCACCCGCAGCAGCTCGCCGGTGGACAGACCGCCCTCGGTGCCGCCGCTGCGGCCCGAGGCGCGGCGGATGCCGTCCTCGGTGGCCAGGATCTCGTCGTGCGCCTGGGAGCCCGGTACCCGTGCCAGATCGAAGCCGTCGCCCAGCTCGACGCCCTTGATCGCCTGGATGCCCATGAGCGCCCCGGCCAGCCGCGCGTCCAGCCGCCGGTCCCCGTGCACGTGCGAGCCCAGTCCGACGGGCACGCCGTACGCGACCACCTCCACGACACCGCCCAGCGTGTCACCGTCCTTGTGCGCCTGGTCGATCTGCGCGACCATCGCCTCGCTCGCGTCGGCGTCCAGGCACCGCACCGGGTCGGCGTCCAGCCGCGCGACGTCCGCCGGCTGCGGGACCGTGCCGTAGGGCGCCTTGGCCGCGCCCAGCTCCACCACGTGCGAGACGAGTTCGACGCCCGCCGTCTCGCGGAGGAAGGACCGGGCCACGGTCCCCAGCGCCACGCGCGCCGCGGTCTCGCGCGCGGAGGCGCGCTCCAGGATCGGACGGGCCTCGTCGAAGCCGTACTTCTGCATCCCGGCGAGGTCGGCGTGGCCGGGGCGGGGACGGGTCAGCGGGGCGTTGCGGGCCAGCTGCTCCAGCTCGTCGGCCTCGACCGGGTCGGCCGCCATCACCTTCTCCCACTTGGGCCACTCGGTGTTGCCGATCATGACCGCGACCGGCGAGCCGAGGGACTGCCCGTGGCGTACGCCGCCGAGGAAGGTGACCTCGTCGCGTTCGAACTTCATGCGGGCGCCGCGGCCGTAGCCGAGGCGGCGGCGCGCCAGCTCGTCGGCGACCATGTCCGTGGTCACCGGGACGCCGGAGGGGAGGCCCTCCAGCGTCGCCACGAGTGCGGGGCCGTGCGACTCCCCGGCGGTCAGCCAGCGCAACCTGCTCAACGGTGCTCCTCTCGGCCGCCGTGCGGCCCGTCCTCTTTCCTGGATGCGATCCTTTCATGCCAGTGGCGAGGGCCCGGTCCCGTGCCCACCCTCCGGACAGTGCGGAGGGGCCGCCGCCCGGCCCTCCGTCAGACGGTGCGGGAGCGCAGCTCGGCCTCGCCCGCGGCCCGCATGGCGGCCGGCGGGGCCGGGCTGCGCCCCGTCATCTGCTCGACCTGGAGCACCGCCTGGTGCACCAGCAGGTCGAGCCCGCCGAGGACGGTGCCGGGCCAGGCGGCGGCCAGCGGGGTGGGCCACGGGTCGTAGAGGACGTCGAAGAGGGTGCCGCCGGACGCGGGCACCGCCTGGGCGAGCCCGTCCGTCGCCCCAGCAGGCGTGGTGGACACCACGAGCGGCGCCCGCAGTCCTTCGGCGGCCCGCGCCCAGTCCACCGTCCGCACGGCCACTCCGAGCCGCTCGCCCCAGCCGTGCATCTCGCGGGCCCGCTCCTCGCTGCGGACGTAGGCGGTGACCTCGCCTTCGCAGACGCGGGAGAGGGCGGCCAACGCGGAGGAGGCGGTGGCTCCGGCGCCCAGCACGGTGGCGGACTCGACGTCGCTGATGCCGCGCTCCGCCAGCGCGGCGACCATGCCGGGGATGTCGGTGTTGTCGCCGAACGCGCGTCCTTCCCCGGTGAAGACGACCGTGTTGACGGCCTCCACCGAGGCGGCCGTCTCGCTGACCTCGTCGAGCAGCGGCAGCACGGCCCGCTTGAGCGGCATGGTGAGCGACAGACCCGCCCACCGCGCGTCCAGACCGGCGAGGAAGTCCGCGATGCCCTCCTCGTCGACCTCGTACCTGTCGTAGGTCCACGCGTCGAGGCCGAGTTCGGCGTAGGCGGCCCTGTGCAGCACCGGCGAGAGGGAGTGGGCGATCGGTGAGCCGAGGACCGCGGCGCGGGTGGCGGTCTCGGAAACAGGGTGGGGCATCAGCCGCCGCTCTCCTTATTTCTTGCGCTGTTCCTTGTTGAAGTCCTGGACGTTCTTGCGGTGCTCGCTCGGATCGTCGGTGAAGCGGGTGTCCCCCGGCTTGACCGTGACGAAGTACAGCCAGTCACCCGCGGTCGGGTCGAGTGCGGCCGTTATCGCCTGGTGCCCCGGGTTGCCGATCGGCCCCGGCGGCAGCCCCTTGTGCAGATAGGTGTTGTACGGCGAGGGGTACTTGGTGTCGGCGACCGAGGTGTTCAGCGTGGAGCGGCCCATCGCGTAGTTGATCGTCGAGTCGAAGCCGAGGGCCATGTTCTTGTCGAGGCGGTTGTAGATGACCCGCGAGACCTTGCCGAACTCGTGGTCCTCCTGCGCCTCGGCCTGCACGAGCGAGGCGATGGTGATGATCTCCTCCGGCGTCTTGCCCGCCTTCTTCGCCTCGTCCTCGAGCCCGGTCTTGGCGTACTCGGCCTCCGCGCGGTCGACCATCTTGCGGAGCACGTCCTTGGGGGCGCTGTCCTTGCCGACGCTGTACCTGGAGGGGAAGAGGAAACCTTCCGGCTTGCCGTGTGCCCACTTGGGCAACCCGATGTCGCCCGAGGCGGCCGCCTTCTTGGTGGTGCCCTCGGGGACGTCGAGCTTCTTGTCGATCTCCTCGTAGATTTTCTTGGCCCGCCAGCCCTCGGCGATGATGAGGCCGTTCTGGCTCGCCGGGTCGAGCATCATCTCCACGGCGTCGGCCCCGGACATCTTCTTGCGGAGGGTGTAGGTGCCGGCCTGGATGCGCTTGTCGCCCGCCGCCTCCACGAAGGCCCCGGCGCTCTTGACCACGCCTGCCTTGTGCAGCACCTGGCCCATCTCCATGAGCGAGGCGCCCTCGGGAACGTCCACCATGACGTCGCCCGAGCCCTTGCCCGGGTAGTCGGGGGCGGGGGCGAAGTGCGACTGGTAGAAGTCGTAGCCGACATAGCCGACGACACCGACACCGGCGACGAGGGCCGCGGAGATGACCAGGCCGCAGCCGCGGCCGCGCTTGGTGCCGCCCCCGCCCCTGCGTCCGCGTCGGCGGCCCGCGTCGCCGTCTTCCTCGTCCTCGTCCTCGTTCCACGCAGCGTCGGAATCGTCGTCGTCCCGGTCCAGGAAGAAGGCACGCTCGCCCTGGTCGGGGCCCGGGTCCCAGCCGGTTTCCGAGTCGGCGCCGTTCGCGGGCGCCTGCCGGTGGGCGGGAACGGGGCCGCCCTCGTGCGGGTGCTGCGGGGGAGCGGCCTCGGTCAGGTAGCCGCCCGGTGCTCCGTACGGCGCGGCGGTCTCGCCCGTGTGCTCCCCGGCCGGATAGGCGCCCACCGGATACGGGCCCGTGGCGTACTCACCGGTCGAGTACTCGCCCGTGGAGTACTCACCGGTGGCGTACCCGCCCGTGGCGTAGTCGCCGACCGGGTAGGCACCCGGGCTGTACTCCCCCGTCGGGTACTGGCCGGTGTGCGGGCCTCCGACCGGGTACTCCCCCGTCGCGTACTCACCCGACGGGTAGCCCAGGGCGCCGTACTCCCCGGACGGGTACTCCCCCGACGCGTACGCCCCCGTGCCGTACGCTCCTGCCGCGTACCCGCCCGTCGGGTACGCGCCCGTGCCGTACTCCCCTGTGGGGTACTCGCCCGTCGCGTACCCGAGGGCGCCGTATTCCCCGGAGGGGTATTCGCCCGTCGTGTAGGCGCCGGTGGCGTACTGCCCGGTGCCGTAGGGGTCCGCGGTCTGACCGGGCTGGAGGTGCCCTTGGGTGTCGGCGTACGACGCCGGGGCGTAAGTCTGCCCGTGCCCCTGCGAGGCGTACGGGTCGTGCGGGGGATCGAACCAGCCACCGTCGCCGTACTGCTGCGGGTACTGCTGCTGTGCGTACTGCTGTTGGGCGTACTGCTGCTCGGTGTACTGCTGCTCCGCGTGGGGCGGGGGCTGATTCCAGCCACCGGGGTAGGCGGGCTGCTGATCCCCGTAGAGAGGGTCGTCAGGATCCCATGCTTG
Organism: Streptomyces diacarni; assembly: GCF_003323715.1. GTDB lineage: Bacteria > Actinomycetota > Actinomycetes > Streptomycetales > Streptomycetaceae > Streptomyces > Streptomyces diacarni. Next base: position 431,898 of record NZ_QOIN01000028.1, on the reverse strand, counting down.
GGAGCCCTGTCCCCGGCCATACTCAGTCATCGATCCCCTTGAGACGCGAGAGCGGCAGCCGAGCCGCGTGCCGGGGTGTCCGGGTCAAAACCGGCCCTGGGCGTGTGGGGCACGCGCGAGGGTGCGGCGGCTGCCGTGTCGCGCGGAACGTTACCGCACAGCGGTCAGACAACCACTTCGACGCGGTGCCCCGGCGGACCCCCCGAGCTGCGCTCCGTCTCCAGCGCGTTCTGCAGGATCACCACGGCCGCCGCCTGGTCGATGCGTGAACGGCCCTTCTTGGAGCTGACGCCCGAGGCCCGCATACCCGCCGCGGCGGTGACCGTGGAGAGGCGTTCGTCCACGAGCCGCACCGGGACCGGTGTGATGTTTTTCGCCAGCTGCTCGGCGAACGCGCGCACCTTCGCCGCCGCCGGGCCCTCCCCGCCGCTGAGCGAACGGGGCAGTCCGACGACGACCTCCAGCGGCTCGTACTCCTCGGTCAGCGCGGCCAGCCGCCGCTGCGCCGCCGGGACGTCCTTGCCCGGCACCGTCTCGACGGGGGTCGCGAGGACCCCGTCGGGGTCGCTGCTCGCGACCCCGATCCGGGCGTCACCGACGTCGACGGCGAGCCGCCTGCCACGCCGGAAGGACGCCGCGGCCCCGGGGTCCACCGCGTCCATCAGGCGTTGCCCCCGGCCTCGGCCACGAGGCGCTCCACGGCGGCGACCGCCTCGTCGACGGCCTCCGGGTTCTGGCCACCGCCCTGGGCGACGTCCGGCTTGCCGCCACCGCCGCCGCCCAGCGCCTTGGCGGCCGTACGCACCAGGTCACCGGCGCGCAGCCCGGCCTCGCGGGCACCCTCGTTGGCGGCGATGACGGTGAGCGGGCGGCCGTTCGTGACGGCGAACAGCGCGACCACGGCGGGACGGCTGCCGAGACGCTGGCGCACGTCCAAGACGAGCGTGCGCAGGTCGTCGGCGGCGGTGCCGTCGGGAACCCGGGCGGCGGCGAGCGCGGTGCCGCGCACGTCCTTGGCGCCGTCGGCGATCCCGGCGGCGGCCTGGAGGACCTTCTCGGCCCGGAACCGCTCGATCTCCTTCTCGGCGTCCTTGAGCCGGGTCAGCATTCCGGAGATCCGCTCGGGCAGTTCCTCCGAGCGGCCCTTGACGAGCTCGGTCAGCTGCGAGACGACGGTGTGCTCGCGGGCCAGGAACGTGTAGGCGTCCACGCCGACCAGTGCCTCCACGCGGCGCACGCCGGAGCCGATGGAGGACTCGCCGAGCAGCTTGACCAGGCCGAGCTGCGCGGTGTTGTGCACGTGGGTGCCGCCGCACAGCTCCTTGGAGAAGTCGCCGATGGTCACCACGCGCACGGTCTGGCCGTACTTCTCACCGAACTCGGCGAGCGCGCCCTGCTTCTTGGCGTCGTCGATGCCCATGTACTCGGCGTGCACGTCCAGTTCCCTGGCGAGCACCTCGTTGATCTTCTGCTCGACGTCGGTGAGCACGGTCCCCGGAACGGCGGCGGGCGAGCCGAAGTCGAAACGGAAGCGGCCCGGCGCGTTCTCCGACCCGGCCTGCGCGGCGGTGGGGCCCAGCGCGTCACGCAGCGCCTGGTGGGTGAGGTGGGTGGCGCTGTGGGCGCGGGCGATGGATCGGCGCCGGTCCCCGTCGATCTGCGTGAGCGCCGCCGAGCCGACGGTGACCTCACCGACCTGGACGGTGCCCTTGTGCACGCTGACGCCGGGCACCGGCTGCTGGACGTCGCGCACCTCGATGACGGCGCCGCCCTCCAGCCGGATACGGCCCGTGTCGGCGAGCTGGCCGCCGCCCTCGGCGTAGAAGGGGGTGCGGTCCAAGACGACCTCGACGTCGTCGCCCTCACTGGCGGCGGGCGAGGAGACGCCGTCGACCAGCAGGCCGACGATGGTGGCCTCGCCGGAGGTCTCGAAGTAGCCGGTGAAGTCGGTGGCGCCGGAGCTGTCGGCGATCTCGCGGTAGGCCGACATGTCGGCGTGGCCGGTCTTCTTGGCCTGGGCGTCGGCCTTGGCGCGCTCCCGCTGCTCCTTCATGAGCCTGCGGAAGCCCCGCTCGTCCACCGAGAGGCCCTGCTCAGCGGCCATCTCCAGGGTGAGGTCGATGGGGAAGCCCCAGGTGTCGTGGAGCAGGAACGCCTTGTCGCCGGACAGGACGGTGCCGCCGGACTGCTTGGTCTCGGTGACGGCGCCGTCGAGGATGTTGGTGCCGGCCTTCAGGGTCTTGAGGAAGGCGGCCTCCTCGGCGAGCGCGACCGTCTCGATGCGCTTGCGGTCGGTGATCAGCTCGGGGTACTGCTGCCCCATCGTCTCGATGACGACGTCGATCAGGTCCTGCGCCACCGGCCCGGTGGCGCCCAGGATGCGCATGTTGCGGATGGCGCGGCGCATGATGCGGCGCAGCACGTAGCCGCGGCCCTCGTTGCCCGGGGTGACACCGTCGCCGATGAGCATGACCGAGGTGCGGATGTGGTCGCTGACGACGCGCAGCGACACGTCGGTCTGTTCGGCGGCGCCGTAGGAGACGCCGGTCAGCGCGGTGGCCTTGTCGATGACGGCGCGCGAGGTGTCGATCTCGTACATGTTGTGCACGCCCTGCAGGATCATCGCCAGGCGTTCGAGACCGAGACCGGTGTCGATGTTCTTGCTGGGCAGGTCGCCGAGGATCTCGAAGTCCGTCTTGGTGGAGCCCTCGCCCCGCTCGTACTGCATGAAGACGAGGTTCCAGATCTCCACGTACCGCTCGTCGTTGACGGCCGGGCCGCCCTCGCGGCCGAACTCGGGCCCGCGGTCGTAGTTGATCTCCGAGCAGGGCCCGCACGGCCCCGGAACGCCCATGGACCAGTAGTTCTCCTCCATGCCCAGGCGCTGGATGCGCTCCTCGGGCACGCCGACGACGTCGCGCCAGATGCGCTCGGCCTCGTCGTCCTGCTCGTAGACGGTGATCCACAGGCGCTCGGGGTCGAGGCCGTAGCCGCCCTGCGCCTGGGAGCTGGTCAGCAGCTCCCAGGCGAGCTTGGCGGCGCCCTCCTTGAAGTAGTCGCCGAAGGAGAAGTTGCCGCACATCTGGAAGAAGGTGCCGTGCCGGGTGGTCTTGCCGACCTCCTCGATGTCCGGCGTGCGCACGCACTTCTGCACGCTGGTGGCGCGCGACCAGGGCGGGGTGACCTCGCCCAGGAAGTACGGCTTGAAGGGGACCATGCCCGCGGGCACCAGCAGCAGCGTCGGGTCGTCCGCGATCAGCGACGCCGACGGCACGACGTGGTGCCCCCGCTCCTCGAAGAAGCGCAGCCAGCGGCGGCGGATTTCAGCCGACTCCATCAGTGGTCCTCATTCCGGTCGTTCGAGTGGTGGGGATGGGCCTGGGGGCCGCTCAGATCCCGGCGGGGCGCGGGGTGGACGGCGCCCGGTTGCGGGGCGCCCTGCTGCCGCGGGAGCGCGGCCGTCCGGCGGCCGGGGAGCTGCGGCCCGTGGCCGTCGTCCGCGGGGACGTCGAGGCCCAGCGCGTCCTTGAGTTCACCTTCGCGCTGCGCCATTCCGGCGCGGACGTCGAGGGCGAACTCGCGCAGCCGGTGGCCGCCTTCGACGGCCTTGTCGGCCGCGCGGACGGCCAGCGCGTCGGGGGCGAGGCTGCGGATCTTGCGCTGGACCTTGGTGGTGGCCCAGACACCGGCGGCGGCGCCCGTGGTGAACCAGAAGGCTCGGCGGAACATGCGGGATCAGCCCCTTCGGCGCTTGCGGCCGCCGCGCCGGGCGGCGGGAACGGTACGGCCGACGACGACGTTTCCCGCGTCCCGCCGCTCCTGGGAGCCGGGCTCCTTGCGGCCGAGAGCGCGCCGTACGCCGTAGCCGAACGCCGCGACCTTGACGAGCGGGCCGCCGAAGGTGGTGGAGACCGTGGAGGAGAGAGCGGACGCGTTGGAGGTGACCTCCTGGACGTCGGAGGCGATCGCGTCGACGCGGTCCAGCTGGGTCTGTGCGGAGCGGACGGTCGCCGACGCCTCTCCCAGGAGGGGGACCGCCTGCTCCGTCACGCCCGTCACCAGCTTGGTCGCCGCCTTGAGCGTCTGTGCGAGCCTCACCAGCACCACGGCGAGGAACGACACCAGGATCGCCCAGAAGACGGCCACGAGGAGACCGGCCACTTCTCCACCGGACACGCTGCACCGCTTCCCTTGAGGTCATGGGGTCGGCCGCCGCTCGCCGGGTGGCCGACCGCGGCGGCGTATGAGGTACCGACCTTATCGCGTGGCGGGAGTGACCCTGTACCGGATTCCGGCCCTGGACACCCGCGGGGGTGTACCGGTGGGAGCGGAGCGGGGGGAGGCCGGAGGGGAAACGCCGCGACCCGCCCTCGCGTACCGGATCTCGCCGGTGCCGCGGGGCGGGCCACTGGGAACCGCTGAGGTCAGCGCGCGTAGTACTCGACGACGAGCTGCTCGTCGCAGATCACCGGGATCTCCTTGCGGTTGGGGTCCCGGTCCAGGCGGAACGCGAGCGCCTGCAGGTTGACCTGCAGGTAGCGCGGCGTCTCACCCTCGCCCGCGTAGCCACCCTCACGGGCGACCTGGAAGGGGTACTTCTGACGGCTGCGCTCGCGCACCATCACCACGTCGTCGGGACGGACGCGGAAGGACGGCTTGTCGACCTTGCGGTCGTTGACGCTGATGTGGCCGTGCACGACCATCTGGCGCGCCTGGTAGATGGTGCGGGCCAGGCCGGCCCGCAGCACGAGCGCGTCGAGACGCCGCTCCAGCTCGATGACCAGGGCCTCGCCGGTCTTGGCGTCGGTCTTGCGCGCGCGGTCGTAGGCGCGGCGCATCTGGCTCTCGCTGATGTCGTACTGCGCGCGCAGGCGCTGCTTCTCCAGCAGACGGACCTTGTAGTCGCTGTTCTGCTTGCGGCCCCTGCCGTGCTCCCCGGGCGGGTACGGGCGCTGCTCGAAGTACTTGACGGCCTTCGGGGTCAGCGCGACACCCAGGGCACGCGACTTCTTGACCTTGGGACGCGACTGGTTCACGTTGAACGGACCTCCGTGTAAGTTAGGTGAGCCTTACCTTAGCTGAGGAGTACGCATGTTTCGACCTGGGATCCCCCTGCCTGGCACACACGCCGAGGAGGAACAGCCGCGTCCCGTGGAAGACGCCCGGCAGCCGACCGCCGCCGAACGTGTACGAACCCTCGCGCAATCCAGCGTATCCGCCCTGCTCACCATTCCCGGCGCCGCCCAAGCCGGACCCGACCCGGCGGCCGGCATCCCCGAGGCCCGCGCCGTCACCCCCCGCGGAGACGTCATCGTGCTGGTTGCGGCGGACTCCCTGGAAGCGCGCGTGTGCGCCTACGCGCAGGACGACGACCTCGCCGCGGTGATGGAGATCACGGACGTGGCGCCGGTCTCCGTACCGCACCGCGTACGCGGACGCGCCTGGATCGCCGGCTGGCTCACCCCCGTACGCGGTGACGAGCGCGCCGCCTGCGCCCGCCTGCTGGCCGAGGCCGCCCCCTCCGCGCCCGTCGCCGGATCCTCCCGGCAGATGCTGCGGCTGGAGGTCGGCGAAGCCTACGTCGACGACCTGTGGGGCGCCGAGGAGGTGGAACCCGACGCCTTCGCCGACGCGTCCCCCGACCCCCTCGCCGCCCACGAGGCCGAACTCCTCCAGCACCTGGCCGCGGCCCACGCCGAGCAGGTGCGCGCGCTGTGCGCCTGCCAGGCATGGGAGCGCGCCGCGCCGCTGGCCCTGGACCGGTTCGGACTGCGCGTGCGGGGCTGGAACACCGCCGGCGCCTGCCTGGACACCCGCTTCGACTTCGCCGAGCCCGTCGCCTCCGTCGCCGGGCTCCGGCACGCGATGCACTCCCTGTTCACCCGGAGCGGCTGACGCGGCGCGCCCCGCCGGCCGCCCGCCGAGTCGCGCGGCAGAACGGCAGCGGTCGCCTGCCGCGCGGCTCTCCACACCCCTCACTAGAGTGGATGTGTCCCTTTTGCCCGGGAACCGGCAGGGAGCGTGTGACGTCACCGGAGATCGACTACGCGGCCATCTTCGCCGCCTCGCCCAGCGCCTACGCGCTGCTGGGCCCCGACCTGGTCATCCGTGACGTCAACCGCGCGTATCTGGAGCTCACCCTGCGCATCAGGGACGAGCTGGTCGGACACCACATCTTCGACGTCTTCCCCGAGAACCGCGCCGACCCCGAGGCCGACGGCATCCGCAGCCTGAAATCCTCACTGCACCGGGTCGTCACCTTCCGCAAGGTGGACGTCATCCCGCTCCAGAAGTACGACATCCCCGTCGCCGGCAAGCCCGGGGTCTTCGAGGAGCGCTGGTGGCACACGGTCAACACCCCCCTGCTGGCCCCGGACGGATCCGTGGACGCCGTGCTGTGCCGCGAAGAGGACATGACCGGCTTCATCCGCTCCTACCAGCAGCAGCACGGCCGCATCCCCGCGCTCACCGAGGCCACGGCCGACGGCGCGGACCTGCCCTCACGGGACGGCACGCAGGTCGCCGCCCGTGAAGGCGCTCAACCGGCCGAGTCCCGCTCCCGGAAGACCGCACCCGACCTGACGACACAGCTGTACGCGCGGGCCCAGGAACTCGTCCGGATCAACGAGGAACTGCGCCGGTCCAACGCCCAGGAGCGGCAGGTGGCGCTCACCCTCCAAGAGGCGATGCTCTACTCGCCGGGGCTCCCCCGGCCGAACGTCGCCGTCCGCTACCTGCCGGCCGCCGGAACCCTCAACGTATGCGGCGACTGGTACGACGTGACCGACACCCACGAGGGCAGATTCGCGGCGGCCGTCGGCGACGTGGTCGGCCACGGCCTGGAGGCGGCCGCCGTCATGGGCATGCTGCGCAGCGCGCTCAGCGCGGCGATGCGCGCCACGGACGGACCCGCCAGGGCCCTGCAGGTCCTGGGCCTGTACGCGGGCACCGTCGAGGGGGCGATGAACGCGACAGCCGTCAAGATCGTGGTCGACAGCCAGCACCGCACGCTCACCTACAGCAGCGCGGGCCACCCACCAGCGATCCTGCGGCACCAGGACGGCACCTGCGAACTCCTCGACCAGGCCACCGACCCGCCGCTGGCCACCCGCGCCGACGAGACGGAACCGCGCGCACAGGCCACCCGGGCCTACCTCCCCGGGGACATCCTCGTCCTCTACACCGACGGCCTCATCGAACGCCGGGACGAGGACATCGACACGGGGCTCGCGCGGCTGACCGCGACCGTCTCCGAACGCGGCAGCCTGGGCCCCGAGGACCTGGCGGACGCGCTGCTGGCCGGGATGGGCGTCAGCGAGGGATCCGGGGACGACGTCGCGCTGGTCGTCATCCGGCTGTAGCGGACCCCTGCTCGCCGCTGGACGGGCGCTGGACGTCCTCCCCGCGCAGGCGGGCCCTGACGCGTTCGGCCACCTGCGCGTAGCGGGCCTCCGCGCCGTACCCGGTGGGCTCGTAGTAGCGCTTGCCGTGCACCTCGTCGGGCGCGTACTGCTGCGCCGCGATACCGCCGGGAAGGTCGTGCGGATACTGATAGCCCTTGCCGTGCCCCAGCTTCTGCGCGCCCTTGTAGTGGCTGTCCCGCAGGTGGGACGGCACGGGCCCGGCGTGCCCCGCCCGCACGTCCGCGAGCGCCGCGTCGACGGCGAGGTAGACCGCGTTGGACTTGGGCGCCAGCGCCAGCGCCACCGTGGCCTGGCTCAGCGTGATCCGCGCCTCGGGGAAACCGATCATGGCGACGGCCTGTGCCGCGGCCACCGCCGTCTGGAGCGCCTGGGGATCGGCGAGCCCGATGTCCTCGCTCGCGGAGATCATCAGACGGCGGGCGATGAACCGCGGGTCCTCCCCCGCCTCGATCATCCGCGCCAGGTAGTGCAGCGCCGCGTCCACGTCCGAGCCGCGGATCGACTTGATCAGCGCGCTGGCCACGTCGTAGTGCTGGTCGCCCGCCCGGTCGTACTTGACCGCGGCCTTGTTCACCGCTTCCTCGACGGTGGACAGGGCGATGGTGGACTCCCCCTTGGCCAGGGCCGCGCCCGCGCCCGCCTCCAGCGCCGTCAGCGCGCGCCGGGCGTCGCCGCCCGCGATGCGCAGCAGGTGCGCCTCGGAGTCCTCGGGGAGGGTGACGCGGGCGTCGAGACCGCGCTCGTCGGCGACGGCGCGCCGCAGCAGCCCGCGGATGTCCTCGTCGGTCAGCGACTCCAGCGTCAGCAGCAGGGAACGGGAGAGCAGCGGCGAGATCACGGAGAAGTAGGGATTCTCCGTCGTCGCGGCGATCAGGGTGACCCAGCGGTTCTCCACCGCGGGCAGCAGCGAGTCCTGCTGGGCCTTGCTGAACCTGTGGATCTCGTCGAGGAAGAGAACGGTCTCCTTGCCGTAGGCGCCAGAGGAACGGCGGGCACCGTCGATGACGGCGCGCACCTCCTTGACCCCCGCGGTGATCGCCGACAGCTCCACGAACCGCTTGTCCGTGGCCTGGCTGACGACGTACGCGAGCGTCGTCTTGCCGGTGCCGGGAGGGCCCCACAGCATCACCGACGAGGACCCCGCAGGCCCTCCGCCGCCCTCCCCCACCAGGCGGCGCAGCGGCGAGCCCGGGCGCAGCAGATGCTGCTGCCCCACCACCTCGTCCAGGTTGCGCGGGCGCATCCGCACCGCGAGGGGGCTCGCGGAGGGATCCTTGGCCTGGCGGTCTTCTGCTGCTGCGGTGAAAAGATCGGGCTCCACAACGGGAAACCCTAAGTCAGGACACCGGCGAACGTCCCGCCCGCGGGTCGCCCGCACGGGCCCGGCCCTCGGCGCGCGGGCTGCGGACGCCCACCGACGCCGAGGTCAGCCCGTCCAGAAGTCCCACCAGCGCGTGAGGACGAGAATGCCGATCACACCGATGTGCAGCACCGGCAGCACCCACGGGAACTCGTCCGCGAAGCCGCGCACCGCCGCGGGCGCCGGCAGAAAACCGGCCCTGACGTTGTGCGCGGTCACGTACCAGAACATGACGATGGTGATGACCCAGGCCAGGCAGCACCACAGGCACAGGTTGCCGATCACGTACAGCGACTGGTACTGGAGCCACGAGACGAAACCGACGCCGAAGAGGCAGCCCGCGTTGAACGTCAGCCAGTACCAGCGCGGGAAGGTGACGCGGGTGAGCAAGGAGACACCGACACAGACGACGACGCCGTAGGCCACCAGACCGATCATGGGGTTGGGGGCCCCGAAGGCGGCGGCCTGGTCGCTCTCCATGATGTTGCCGCAGGCGATGACCGGGTTGATGCTGCACGCCGGTTTGAAGTTCTTGTCCTCCAGGAGCTTGAACTTGTCCAGCGTGATGACCCAGGACGCCAGCAGGCCCGCGGCGCCCGTGATGATCAGCATCCAGCCGAACGCCTTGCTCGCGCCGACGGCACCCCCCTTCGGTGCGTCAGCGGTCACATGCGCCTCACCGGGGGGTGCCGTCGTCGTCATAGCCTTCGTCCCGTCATCTGGTCATGGCCGGTACCGGGCTCATTCTGCCCCAACTCGCTGTGTGGTCAGCGCAACTTGTCCCGCACCCCGGCCACCGCGGCCGCCAGCTCGAGGGCGGTCTGCTCGCCGCTGGCGAGGTCCTTGAGCTGGACGACGCCCTCGGCCAGATCGCGCTCGCCCAGGAGCAGCGCGAAGCGCGCCCCGGAACGGTTGGCCGACTTCATGGCGTTCTTCATGCCCTTGCCGCCGTAGGCGAGATCGGCCGCGACGCCCTCCCTGCGCAACTCGGTGACCAGGTGGAACAGCCGCCGCCTGGCCTCCTCGCCGAGCGGCACGGCGTACACCTCGGTGACCGCGGGCAGCGCGAGATCCACGCCCTCCGCCTCCAGCGCGAGGACCGTGCGGTCCACGCCCAGTGCCCATCCGACGGACGGCAGCTGCGGCCCTCCGATCATCTCGGCGAGACCGTCGTAGCGGCCGCCGCCGCCGATGGCGGACTGGGATCCCAGGCCGTCGTGAACGAACTCGAAAGTGGTACGCGTGTAGTAGTCGAGTCCACGCACGAGCCGCGGATCGTCCTCGAAGGGGACGCCCGCGTCGGTCAGCAGCGCACGCACCTCCTCGTGGAAGGCCTTGCACTCCTCGCACAGGTGGTCGCGCATCATCGGCGCCCCGGCCAACTGCCGCTGGACGCTCTCCCGCTTGTCGTCGAGCACCCGCAGCGGGTTGATCTCGATACGGGCCCGCGTCTGCTCGTCCAGGTCCAGGCCGCGGAGGAACTCCTGCAGCACGCTGCGGTAGCCGGGGCGGCAGGTGCGGTCGCCCAGGGAGTTGAGCAGCAGCCGGAAACCGCTCAGCCCGAGCGAACGGTAGGCGTCGTACGCCAGGACGATCAGCTCGGCGTCCAGCGTCGGATCCTCGGCACCGATGGCCTCGGCGCCCACCTGCGAGAAGTGCCGGTAGCGGCCCTTCTGCGGGCGCTCGTAGCGGTAGTAGGAGCCCGAATACCACAGCTTCACCGGAAGGTTGCCGCCCCGGTGGAGGTTGGCCTCCAGCGCGGCGCGCAGCACCGAGGCGGTGCCCTCGGGGCGCAGCGCCAGCTCGTCGCCGCCCCTCGTGGTGAGGGTGTACATCTCCTTCGTCACGATGTCGGTGGACTCGCCGACACCGCGTGCGAACAGCTCGACGCTCTCGAATCCGGGCGTCTCCACATAGCCGTATCCCGACCTGCGCAGCGGCGCCGCCATGGCCTCGCGCACGGCGAGGTACGTCGCGGAGTCGGGCGGCAGCAGGTCGTAGGTGCCCCTGGGGGCGTTGAAGGTGCTCACGTGGCTTCTCGTCACATTCCTCGTCGCGGGGCAGCGTCGCCGACGCCGCCTCCCGGCCCGGCGGCCGCCACCTGCCGCAGGAAGGGGTTGGTGGCGCGCTCGGTGCCGATCGTCGTCTGGGGGCCGTGCCCGGCCAGCACCACGGTCTCGTCCTCCAGCGGCAGGCACACGCGCGCCAGCGAGCTGAGGATCTCCTCCGAGTCGCCTCCGGGCAGGTCGGTGCGTCCGACGGAGCCGGCGAACAGCAGGTCACCCGAGAACAGCACAGGCGGTACGTCCGCGTTCTCGGGCATCCGGAAGGTCACCGACCCCTTCGTATGGCCGGGCGCGTGCGCGACGGTGAAGTCCAGCCCGGCCAGCCGCAGCGCGGCGCCGTCGGACAGCTCCTTGACATCGTCCGGCTCGCCCACCGTCAGCTCGCCCATCAGGGGCGCTCCGATGGTCTGCCCGATGCCCTTCTCCGGGTCGCTCATCATGTAGCGGTCGGCCGGGTGGATCCAGGCGGGCACGTCGTGCGCACCGCAGACGGGGACGACGGAGGCGACGTGGTCGATGTGGCCGTGCGTGAGGATCACCGCGACCGGCTTGAGCCGGTGCTTGGCGACGGTTTCCCGGACCCCCTCGGCGGCCTGGTGGCCAGGGTCGATGATCACGCACTCCTCGCCGGCGGCGGGGGCGACCAGGTAACAGTTGGTCCCCCAGGCCCCGGCGGGGAACCCCGCAACAAGCACGATCGTCCTTCATTTCGTCCGACAGCGGATCACAGCGGCGAAGCGGCCGAGCAGGCGCTTCGCCGGTCAGGCAGCAGCCAGCCTACCGGCGCTGGCGTACGCCGGGCCAACAGGTACGAAGCAGCGACGAGGGCGGGGCGGCCCACAGGGGAGACGTATACGGTACGGGAACCCCCGCAGGTGCGACGCCTCGAAGGAGACGAGACCGTGGTCAGCAGTGAGCAGCGCAGAAAGCAGCTCGCCCGGGAGAAGTACGAGCGGTACCTCCAGCGCAAGGAAGCAGCAAGGCGCAGGGCCCGCGTCCGCAATACGGCGATCGCCATCGGCGTGGTGCTCGTCCTCGCGGCCGGCGGCGCCTACGCCGCCACGGGCGGGCTGAACGGGGACGAGAAGAAGGACGAAGCGGCGGACAAGCCCTCCGAGGCTCCCACCAGCAAGGCCCCCGACCCCTGCGACGAGCCCGCCAAGGGCAAGCCCAGCGACAAGCAGTGGAAGAAAGAACCGGCCATGACGGTGGACAAGTCCGCCGACTACACCATGAAGCTGGAGACCAGTTGCGGGGACATCCCCGTCGAGATGGACGCGGACAAGGCCCCGCACACCGTCAACTCCTTCAACTTCCTGGCAGGCGAGAAGTACTTCGACCACTCGCCCTGCCATCGGATGACGGCGCTGCCCCAGCCCAAACCGCTGTACGTGCTGCAGTGCGGCTCCCCGAAGGGCAGCCCGGCGGGCGGCCCGGGCTATGAGCTCGACGACGAGAACCTCAAGGGCGCCGAGTACCCGGCCGGCACCGTCGCGATGGCCAACAGCGGCCCGGACACCGGCGGCAGCCAGTTCTTCCTCGTCTACAAGGACAGCGCGCTTCCGCCCAACTACACGCCGTTCGGGAAGGTCACCGACTCCGGCATGAAGGTGCTCGAGAAGATCGCAGGCGCGGGGGTGGCGGCCCCGCAGGGCGACGGCCCGCCCAACGCCACCGTGGTGATCGACAAGGCTACGATCCGTAAGTCCTGAAGGACCGGCCGTCGCCGCCCGCGCATCCGCCACCCAGGCCCGGCAATTCGCCGCCCGCCGGATGCGGACAGCGCGGGCGCCGGTCGCCTATGTTTGCTGTGACGAGAACCGTGGACGATGCCGGGGGGCCAGCAACGCCCCTCCCGGGCATCTTGTGGAGGAGGCGCTGTGAGCAGCGACCCGTGGGGCCGCGTCGACGACGCGGGGACTGTGTACGTGCGTACGGCGGACGGCGAGAAGGTCGTCGGGTCGTGGCAGGCGGGCTCGCCCGACGAGGCCCTCGCCTACTTCAAGCGCAAGTACGACGGTCTGGTCGTGGAGACCGACCTGCTTGAGCGCCGGGTGAAGACCACCGACCTGTCGGCGAAGGACGCCACCGCCGCGATCGAGCACCTGCGCGAGCAGGTCGACGCCCACCACGCCGTGGGCGACCTCGACGCGCTGCGCGCCCGCCTCGACACGCTGGCCGGCACGGTCGAGACGCGCCGCGAGGAGCGCAAGGCCCGCAAGGCCCAGCAGTCCGAAGAGGCGCGCCACGCCAAGGAGGAACTGGTCGCCGAGGCCGAACAACTGGCGGACAGCGACCAGTGGCGGACTGCCGGCGAACGCCTGCGGGCGCTGGTCGGCACCTGGAAGAGCCTGCCACGGCTCGACCGCAAGAGCGACGACGAGCTGTGGCACCGCTTCTCGCACGCGCGCTCCGCCTTCTCCAAGCGCCGCAAGGCACACTTCGCGCAGCTCGACGCGCAGCGCGAGGAAACGCGGCAGCGCAAGGAGAAGCTGGTCACCGAGGCCGAAGCGCTCTCCGGCTCGCGGGACTGGGGCCCCACCGCGGCCAAGTACCGCGACCTCATGCAGGAGTGGAAGGCCGCGGGCCGGGCCCAGCGGGAACACGAGGACGACCTGTGGGCCCGTTTCCGGGGCGCCCAGGACGTCTTCTTCCAGGCCCGCGCCGAGGTCTTCGCCGAGCGCGACAGCGAGCAGCGCGAGAACCTCTCCCGCAAGGAGGAACTCGCCGCCGAGGCGGAGAAGCTGCTGCCGGTCACCGACCTGAAGACCGCGCGCGGCGCCTTCCGCGGCATCAACGAACGCTGGGACGCCATCGGCCACGTGCCGCGCGACGCACGGCCCAGGGTCGAGGGCCGGATGCACGCCGTGGAACGCGCCATCCAGGAGGTCGAGGAGGCCGAGTGGCGCCGCACCAATCCCGAGGCGCGGGCCCGCGCGGCGGGGCTGACGGGCCAGCTCCAGGACGCCGTCGACAAGCTGCACGCGCAGTTGGAGAAGGCACGGGCCGCGGGGAACACGGCCAAGGCCGCCAAGCTGGAACGCGAACTGGAGGGCCGCCAGGCCCTGCTGGACCAGGCCCAGAAGGGCCTCCAGGAATTCGGCGGCTGACCCTGGCGGGGCGGTCGAACGCCTCTGGCCCTGGCGGGGCGCCGAACGCTTGGGCCGAGAGCGTCCGCCATGCCGCCGGACACTCACCGTGTGGTGGTGCGCCGTAGCGGCGGACAAGGGAGGCGGGGGCCGTCAGCCCCCGCCCTCGGGGCGGAGCCCCGGTGGGTGTTCGGGGGCGGAGCCCCCGGGTCCTGGCCGCCGCGACGGCGCGCGGCCACAGCGGCGAGGGTCCGGCGGGCCGGCCGACGAGCCGCACCACAGCGTTCGGTCGGCCTACGAAGGCCGCCTCGCGGAGGTCACACGGTAGACGTCGTACACGCCCTCCACCCCGCGTACGGCCTTGAGCACGTGTCCGAGGTGCTTGGGGTCGCCCATCTCGAAGGTGAAGCGGGAGACGGCGACGCGGTCGTGGGAGGTCTGGACGGCCGCCGAGAGGATGTTGACGTGCTGGTCGGACAGGACGCGCGTGACATCGGACAGCAGCCGGCTGCGGTCGAGGGCCTCGACCTGGATGGCGACGAGGAAGACGGACGACTGGGTGGGCGCCCATTCGACGTCGAGGATGCGCTGCGGTTCCTGGGTGAGGGAGTCGACGTTGACGCAGTCGGTGCGGTGCACCGAGACGCCGTTGCCCCTGGTGACGAACCCGATGATGGGATCGCCCGGCACGGGCGTGCAGCAGCGGGCGAGTTTGACCCACACGTCCGAGCCTGCGCCCTTGACGACGACACCCGGGTCGGCGCTGGATCGCCGGCGCGAGGTCCGCGCCGGCATCGGCGGCGCGGTCTCCGCGATGTCCTCCTTGGCCTCGTCCTCCCCGCCGAGGGCCTGTACCAGCTTGTGGCAGACGCTCTGCGCGGAGACGTGGCCCTCGCCGATGGCGGCGTAGAGGGCGGAGATGTCGGGGTAGCGCATCTCGTGGGCGAGGGTGACCAGCGAGTCGCCGGTGAGGATGCGCTGGATGGGCAGGTTCTGCTTGCGCATCGCCCGCGCTATGGCGTCCTTGCCCTGTTCGATGGCCTCGTCGCGCCGCTCCTTGGTGAACCAGGCGCGGATCTTGTTGCGGGCGCGGGGTGACTTGACGAAGTTGAGCCAGTCCCGGGAGGGCCCTGCGCCGGAGGCCTTGGAGGTGAAGACCTCCACCGTGTCGCCGTTGTCGAGGGTCGACTCCAGCGACACGAGGCGGCCGTTGACACGTGCGCCGATGGTGCGGTGTCCGACCTCGGTGTGCACGGCGTACGCGAAGTCCACCGGTGTGGCGCCGGCGGGCAGTGCTATCACGTCGCCCTTGGGGGTGAAGACGAAGGTCTCGTTGCGGGAGAGGTCGAACCGCAGCGACTCCAGGAACTCGCCGGGGTCCTCGGTCTCCTTCTGCCAGTCGAGGAGCTGCCGCAGCCACGACATGTCGTTGATCGTGTCGTCGGCGGCGCCGCCCTTGCCACCGCCCTTGGGCGCGTCGGTGCGCACCTTGGAGGCGCCGGCGACGGCCTGCTGCTTGTACTTCCAGTGCGCGGCGATGCCGTACTCTGCGCGGCGGTGCATGTCGAAGGTGCGGATCTGCAGTTCGACGGGCTTGCCGCCGGGCCCGATGACCGTCGTGTGCAGCGACTGGTACATGTTGAACTTGGGCATCGCGATGTAGTCCTTGAACCGCCCGGGAACCGGGTTCCAGCGGGCGTGGACGGTGCCCAGCGCGGCGTAGCAGTCGCGCACGGTGTCCACGAGGACGCGGATGCCCACCAGATCGTAGATCTCCGCGAAGTCCCGGCCGCGGACGATCATCTTCTGGTAGACGCTGTAGTAGTGCTTCGGGCGGCCGGTGACGGTGGCCTTGATGCGGGCCGCACGCAGGTCGGCCTGGACCTCGTCGGTGACCAGCGCCAGGTACTCGTCCCGCTTGGGCGCCCGCTCGGCGACCAGCCGCACGATCTCGTCGTACATCTTGGGGTAGAGGATCGCGAAGGCGAGGTCCTCCAGCTCCCACTTGATGGTGTTCATGCCCAGCCGGTGGGCGAGCGGCGCGAAGATCTCCAGCGTCTCGCGGGCCTTCTGCTCCTGCTTGGACCGCTTGAGGTAGCGCATCGTGCGCATGTTGTGGAGGCGGTCGGCGAGCTTGATGACCAGGACGCGGGGGTCCTTGGCCATCGCCACGACCATCTTGCGCACCGTCTCGGCCTGCGCGGCCTCGCCGAACTTGACCTTGTCCAGCTTGGTGACGCCGTCGACGAGGAGCGCCACCTGGTCACCGAAGTCGCGGCGGAGGGTGTCCAGGCCGTACTCGGTGTCCTCGACGGTGTCGTGCAGCAGACCCGCCATCAGAGTGGCCGGGTCCATGCCCAGCTCGGCGAGGATCGTGGTGACGGCGAGCGGATGGGTGATGTACGGGTCGCCGCTCTTGCGCTTCTGGCCGCGGTGCCAGCGCTCGGCGACCTGGTAGGCCCGCTCGATCTGGCGCAGCGTGGTGGACTCGATCTTGGGGTCGTTGCTGCGCACTATCCGCAGCAGGGGTTCCAGCACCGGGTTGAACGGGCTGGAGCGCTGCACCCCCAGGCGCGCCAGACGGGCCCGTACGCGGTTGGAGGAGCCGGAGCGGCCCGAGACCCCGGAGACGGCACGCGCGGGCGCCACACGGTCCGTGGAGCCGCTCTCGGCGCTCTTTCCGCTCCGCCCTGAGCCGCTGTTCCGCCCTGAGCCGCTGTGCGGGCTGCCGCCCTGCTTCGTGGCGGTGTCGGCGGACCGGGACCGTCCTGTGCCCTCGCTCTTCGCGGGCAGCGCGCCGTCGGCCGCGGCGCCCTGCCGGCGCTGCGCTGCCTCGCCGGCGGCCTCCGCCTCCTTGCGCTGTGCTGCGGTGAGCTGCTGGGCCTCGTCTGGCAAGAGCACTCCTCGGTCGACCCCAGGTCCGACTGCCATGGTAGCCATCCCGGCGGCGCGGCCCCTCCTCGAAGGGGGGTGGGAACTCCTCGGAGGGGGCGGGACCTCCTCTCGGAGCGGGGTGGAGACGACGACAGGCGGCCTCCCCGCCGTCCGGCGACGTGTCGGGGGGGGGGCCGCCTTGTACCGCCGCCTCGTACCGCCGCCGCGGACAGCGGGGCGCGGGCCGCTCAGACGGCGAGCAGGGCGTCCAGTGGCGCGCCCGCGAGAGCGCGCTCGACCCTGCCGCGTCCTTCCAGGAAGCCGAGCTCCAGCAGCACGGCGAGGCCGACGACCTCGGCGCCGGTACGCCGCAGGAGCTGCACGGAGGCCTCGGCGGTCCCGCCGGTGGCGAGCACATCGTCGACCACCAGCACCCGGTCGCCCTCGGTGAGCCCCTCGGCATGGACCTCGATCCGGGCGCTGCCGTACTCGAGGTCGTACGCCTGGGTAAGCGTGGCCCCGGGGAGCTTGCCCGACTTGCGGACGGGCACGAAGCCGACCCCGGCGCGGACCGCCGTGGGCGCTCCCAGGATGAAGCCGCGCGCCTCCAGGCCGACGATCTTGGTGGCGCCGTGTTCCCGTGCGATCCCGGCCAGCACGTCCGTGAGGACGGAGAACGCCTCAGGGTCGGCCAGCAGCGGGGTGATGTCCTTGAACATCACCCCGGGCTTGGGGTAGTCGGCCACGTCGTGGATCCGGTCGGCCAGCAGCTCCCGCACACCGGCGGGGAGCTGCGAGGCGGTGGATGACTCGCGCGTACCCACCGCTCACCTGCGCCTTCCGGACGGCTTGCCGCGCCCGCGCGCGGGGGGCTGCCGCCGCTGCCCTGAGACCGCGGCGGCGGTACGCCCGTCGCGCTCGGCGCCAGGGCCGTCCTCGTCGCCGTCGTCGTCCGCTCCGTCCTGCTCGTGCGACTCGCGCTCCGCCGCCTTGGCCCGCTTGGTGTGCACGCGCCTGGACAGGGCCTTCATCTCCGGCGTGCGCGACTTGAGGTCGGAGACCAGCGGCGTGGCGATGAAGATCGAGGAGTAGGCGCCCGCGGCCAGACCGACGAACAGGGAGAGCGCGATGTCGTTGAGCATGCCGCCACCGAGCATGCCGCCACCGATGAACAGCAGGCCCGCCACCGGCAGCAGCGCGACGACGGTGGTGTTGATGGAACGCACCAGCGTGCCGTTGATACTGCGGTTGGCGATCTCGCTGTAGGTGGACTTGGTCTGCTTGGTGACGTTCTTACTGCTCTCTCTCAGGCCGTCGAAGACGACGACCGTGTCGTAGAGCGAGTAGCCGAGGATCGTCAGCAGACCGATCACGGTGCCTGGTGTGACCTCGAATCCGACGAGCGAGTAGACACCGACGGTGATGGTGATGTCGTGGATGAGGGCGATGAGGGCGGCCACTGCCATCCGCCACTCGAAGGCGATGGCGAGATAGAGCACCACGAGGATCATGAAGATCCCCAGCCCCTGCCACGCCTTGTTGGCGATCTGCTCGCCCCAGCTCGGTCCGACCAGCTGGGCGTCGACCTTGTTCGGGTCGACCTTGAGCTCCTCGGCCAGCTTCTTCTTGACCTCGGTGGAGGTCTTGGTGTCGACCTCGGCGATCTGGATGCGCTTCCCGCCGTCGCCGAGCGCCTGGACGATGGCCTGGTGGCCGGAGACCTTCTCCGCGGTGTCCGTGGTCTGCTGCACGGAGGCGGTCGTCTTGGGCGTCGTGAAGACGGCGCCGCCCTCGAACTCGATACCCATGTGGAGGCCGCGGACGACGAGCCCGACGATCGCCGTGATGGTGATCAGGATCGAGACGGCGTACCAGATCTTGCGGTGCCCGATGAAGTCGTAGCCGACCTCGCCGCGGTAGAGCCGGGCGCCGAGATTGCCGAGACGGGACATCTCACGCCTCCTTCGTGTCGGTGCTGACGGTGCGCCGGCCGCGCCGCAGGGGTGGCCTGGCTCCGAGCCGCTTGGGGTCGAGTCCCGACCAGGGGTGGCCGTCGGAGAAGAACTTCCTGCGGGCGAGCAACGTCATGACCGGCTTGGTGAAGAAGAAGACGACGACGACGTCGAGTGCGGTGGTGAGGCCCAGCGTGAACGCGAAGCCCTGCACCTTGCCGACGGTGGTGATGAACAGCACCACGGCGGCGAGGAACGAGACGAAGTCCGCCACCAGGATCGTGCGCCGGGCACGCGGCCAGGCACGCTGGACCGCGGGGCGCAGCGTACGGCCCTCGCGCACTTCGTCTCTGATGCGTTCGAAGTAGACGATGAACGAGTCGGCCGTGATGCCGATGGCGACGATGGCGCCGCAGACCGCCGGCAGGTTCAGCGCGAAGCCCATCGCCGGGCCCAGCAGCGTCATGATCGCGTAGGTCAGGACGGCGGAGACCAGCAGGCTCAGGACCGCGATGAACGACAGACCCCGGTAGTAGAAGAGCAGGTAGAGGATCACCAGGCCGAGACCGATGGCGCCCGCGATCAGACCGGCCGTCAGCTGGTCGCTGCCCAGCGCGGCGGTGACGGTGGTGACGTCGGACTCCTCGAAGGAGAGCGGCAGCGCACCGTAGGAGAGGATGTTGCCCAACTCCTGCGCGGACTCCTGGGTGAAGCTGCCGGAGATCTCCGCGTTGTTGGTCAGCTTCTCGCGCACGGTCGGCGCGGACTGGACCTGGCCGTCCAGCGTGATGGCGAACTGGTTCTGCGGCTGCGGCTTCTTCGAGAGCTTGCCGGTGATGTCGCCGAACTGGTCGGAGCCCTTGCCGTTGAACGACATCTGGACGATCCACTGGCTGCGCTGCTGGTCGAAGACCGCCTTCGCCTTGTCGACGTTCTTGCCCTGGACGGCGACGGGACCGAGCGCGTACTTGATCGGTTCCTTGGCGTCACAGGCGACGATCGGCTGCGAGCCCTTGGAGGCGGCGGCCTTCTCGCTGGCCTTGGCGCGGGCTTCCTTGGAGCCGCAGTCCAGCGCGTTGAGCTTCTTGGCGACGTCGGCCGGGACCCCGGGCTGCTGCGGCTGCTGCGGCGGCGTCGAGGGGTCGGGGGTCTCCTTCTTGCCGCCGGACTTGGTCGGCGTCGGAGTGGGGTCTTGCGGAGCGGTCTTGGCGGTCAGGCCCTCGGTGACGGCGCGGCCCTGCCCGCCCTGTCCGCCTTCCTGACCCGAACCCTTGTCCGCGCTCTCGCCGGAGCCCTTGTCCCCGCCCTTGTCCGCGCTCTCGCCGGAGCCCTTGTCCGTGCTCTCGTCCGTGCCCTTGTCGGACTTCTTTCCGGAGCCGGACGACGACGGATTGGGCTGTGGCTGCTTGCCCTTACCGACCTGAGCGAGCGTCAGCACGGGGCGGAAGGAGAGCTGGGCCGTGGTGCCCACCTGCTCGCGCGCCTGCTGGGAGTTGGTGCCCTTGGGGATGTTGACGATGATGTGCCGATCGCCCTGGGTCTGGACCTCGGCCTCCGACACACCAAGACCGTTGACACGCTGCTCGATGATGCCGACAGCGGTGTCCATGTTGGTCTTGTTGATCGCGTTGGGCTTGCCGGGCTGGTTCTTGGCCTCAAGCGTGATGCTGGTACCGCCCGCGAGGTCGATACCCAGCCGCGGAGACTTGTGGCCGGAGACGAACATCCCCGCGACCAGCCCGGCCATGACCAGCAAAATGAGCACTAGGGAGCGCCACGGCCTCCCCATGGCGCCGGAGGCCTTGCGGCCCCTCTTCGGTGCTGCCACCTTCTCGATTCTCCCTGTCCAACCGCCCGTGCCGCCCCGCGAGTTCGGCCGGGCGCGGCACAGCGGCGCGCGAAGTGGTCTGTGGACGTGCTACGCCGCCGGGCCCTGGGCTCCCGTTCGGCCAGGGCGGTGCCCCGGCCTGCGGTCGGGTCGTGCCCGGCCCGGCGGCGCCGACCTTACTTGGAGTCGGCGTCTTCGTCCCGCTTGCGGTCCTTGGACTCGGCGGTGTCGGCCTTGGCCTTCTCGGCCTCCGGCTCCGTGGACGACTCGGCGGCCCTCGCCTCCTCCTCGTCCGCGTCCTTGCCCTCGGCGGACTCGGCGGGCTCGCCGTCCTCGGGGCCCTTCTTGGCGAGGTCCAGCTTCGCGTCGGAGGACTCCCCGCCCTCGGTCAGCGAGGAGGCGTCGTCCGGAACCACCGTGTCGACGTCGAATTCCCCGCCCTCGGGACCGTTCGTGATGCGGTCGAACTCCTCATCGGAGAGCACGGCGCCGATGGCGTTCTTGGCGAACAGCGCGTGCGTGCCGGGCTCGATCTCCACGAGGACGGTGTCCTCCCGGATCTCCTTGACGACGGCGTACATACCCCCGATGGTCCGAATGCCCGTGCCGGGCTGCATCTGGTCACGCATCTGCGCGGCCTGACGCTGCTTCTTCTTGGCGGAGCGGGTCATCAGGAACATGGCCCCGATGATCACGATGAACGGGAGCAGAGCAATAGGATCCACGGCGGAAGAGTTCCTTCGCATGGCCGCGTCTCAGCGGCCTGGGTATTCGGGGTGGGCAGGCCTCCGCAGAGGGAGGGCGTCGGCGGAGTCTAAGCGAGCCTTCGCCGATGGAACAACGTCAAGCATGGCACCGAGGTTCCTGGCCCGACGCGTACACGCACCGTCACCCTCCGAACAGGCCCTGCTGTCCAGGCCCTCCGGAACCCCCCGACGGGGTCTGCTGAGGCGGGGTGAGCCCCAGGTGAGCCCATGCGGCGGGGGTGGCGACACGGCCACGCGGTGTCCGGGCCAGCAGCCCCTCGCGCACGAGGAACGGCTCGGCCACCTCCTCCACTGTCTCACGCTCCTCGCCGACCGCGACGGCCAGCGTGGACAGCCCCACGGGGCCGCCGCCGAAGAGCTTCAGCAGGGAGCCGAGCACCGCGCGGTCGAGCCGGTCGAGGCCGCGCTCGTCCACCTCGTAGACCTCCAGCGCCGCGGAGGCGATCCGTCGGGTGATGACACCGTCCGCCTTGACCTGTGCGTAGTCCCTGACCCTGCGCAACAGCCGGTTGGCGATGCGTGGCGTGCCGCGGGAGCGCCCGGCGATCTCCACGGCGCCCTCCGGATCGGTGTGCACCTCCAGCAGCTGGGCCGAGCGGCGCACCACCTGTTCCAGCTCGGCCGGCTCGTAGAACTCCATGTGCGCGGTGAAGCCGAAGCGGTCCCGCAGCGGAGGGGGCAGCAGCCCGGCCCTGGTGGTGGCGCCGACGAGGGTGAACGGCGGCAGCTCCAGCGGAATGGCCGTGGCACCGGGGCCCTTGCCGACGATCACGTCGACGCGGAAGTCCTCCATGGCCATGTACAGCATCTCCTCGGCCGGACGGGACATCCGGTGGATCTCGTCGAGGAAGAGGACCTCGCCTTCCTGGAGGGAGGAGAGGATCGAGGCGAGGTCCCCCGCGTGCTGGATGGCGGGGCCCGAGGTGATGCGGATGGGGGCGCCCATCTCCGCTGCGATGATCATGGACAGTGTCGTCTTGCCGAGCCCGGGAGCGCCCGACAGCAGCACATGATCGGCCGTGCCGCCGCGCGCTCTCGCCGCCCGCAGCACCAGATCCAGCTGCTCGCGCACCTTGGGCTGCCCGATGAACTCCCCCAGCTCCTTGGGGCGCAGGGCGGCCTCCACCGCCTGCTCTTCGTCCTCGACCTGGGCGTCCACCAGTCGGTCCTCGTGCGTCATGACGTCACCGTGCCCGGTTCAGCGACTGGAGGGCGGACTTCAGCAGAACCCCCACATCGGGTGAAGCTCCGTCCGCCTCGGCCTGCGGCGCGACGGCCACGACGGCGTCGTCCGCCTCACGGGTGGCGTAACCCAACCCGACGAGGGCCGCGTGGAGTTGCTCCCGCCAGCCGGCGGCGGGTGAGGCGGAGCCGGCCCGCGGGGCAGCGGCCGTGCCCAGCGGCGGGCCGATCCTGTCCTTCAGCTCCAGCAGCAGCTTCTGCGCGCCCTTCTTGCCGATGCCGGGCACGGCGGTCAGCGCCTTCTCGTCCCCGCCGGCGACGGCGACCCGCAGCGCCTCGGGGCTGTGCACCGCGAGCATGGCCTGCGCCAGCCGCGGCCCCACCCCGCTGGCCGTCTGGAGCAGTTCGAAGACCTGCCGTTCGTCGTCCTGCGCGAAGCCGTAGAGGGTCAGTGAGTCCTCGCGCACGACGAGCGAGGTGGCCAGGCGGGCGGGCTCGCCCATCCGCAGCCCGGCCAGCGTGCCCGGCGTGCACTGGAGGGCCATGCCGACTCCGCCGACCTCGATCACGGCGGAGTCGGGGCCGAGAGCGGCGACAGGCCCTGAGACGAAGGCGATCATCGAACGGTGCCTTTCTGGTGCTGCGTGCGGTTCCTGTGCGGCGTACGGGGTGCGGAAGGGGAGTGCCGTGCGGCGGCCTGCTGGAGGCGGTTGCTCGCCGGGCCGCGCCAGATGTGGCAGATCGCCAGCGCCAGCGCGTCCGCCGCGTCCGCGGGTTTGGGCGGCGCGGCGAGCCGCAGCACACGGGTCACCATCGCGCCGACCTGGGCCTTCTCTGCGCGCCCCGAGCCGGTGACGGCGGCCTTGACCTCGCTGGGTGTGTGCAGCGCGACCGGGAGTCCCCGTCTGGCCGCGCACAGCATGGCCACGGCGCTGGCCTGGGCCGTGCCCATGACGGTGCGGACGTTGTGCTGGGTGAACACGCGCTCCACCGCGACCGCTTCGGGGCGGTGGGTCTCCAGCCACTCCTCCAGGCCCCGCTCGATGAGCACCAGCCGGTCGGGGACCTCCGCCTCGGCGGGCGTGCGGATCACCCCGACTCCCGCCATGGTCAGCTGCCGGCCCGCGACGCCCTCGACCACGCCGACGCCGCAGCGGGTCAGCCCCGGGTCGACTCCCAGCACGCGCACCGCCGTCCCCCCTTCCGCGCTCCGCTCTCGGTGATCATCCGTGTCCGTGTTCCCGCAGGTTATCGGGGAGCACCGACATGAGCCGACGGCCCGGCGGAAGGTGTCTCCGCCGGGCCGCCTGGAGCCTGTGCCGTGATCGTCGGTCCGGACCGCTGCCCGGACCGTGCGCAGCGCTACGCGTCGACCTTCGCCATCACGTCGTCCGGGACGTCGAAGTTGGCGAAGACGTTCTGCACGTCGTCGCTGTCGTCGAGCGCGTCGATCAGCTTGAAGATCTTGCGCGCGCCCTCCTCGTCCAGTTCGACCTGCATGCTGGGGACGAAGCTGGCCTCGGCGGAGTCGTAGTCGATCCCGGCGTCGACGAGCGCGGTGCGCACGTCGACGAGGTCGGTCGCCTCGCTGATCACCTCGAAGTTCTCACCGAGGTCGTTGACCTCCTCGACGCCCGCTTCGAGCACGGCGGCGAGCACGTCGTCCTCACCGCGGCCGTTCTTGGGGACGATGACGACGCCCTTGCGGTTGAACAGGTACGACACCGAACCCGGGTCCGCCATCGAGCCGCCGTTGCGGGTCATGGCGACGCGGACGTCGGACGCGGCGCGGTTGCGGTTGTCCGTCAGGCACTCGACGAGGACGGCCACGCCGTTGGGGCCGTAGCCCTCGTACATGATCGTCTCGTACTCGGCGCCACCGGCTTCCAGACCCGCGCCGCGCTTGACCGCGCTGTCGATGTTCTTGTTGGGAACCGACTGCTTCTTCGCCTTCTGGATGGCGTCGTAGAGGGTCGGGTTGCCCTCCGGGTCGGCGCCGCCCATCCTCGCCGCGACCTCGACGTTCTTGATCAGCTTCGCGAAGAGCTTGCCGCGCTTGGCATCGATCACGGCCTTCTTGTGCTTGGTGGTTGCCCACTTAGAGTGGCCGGACACAGCCTCGCTCCTTCACAGTCCCGACTTCTTACGACGCGCAGATCCTACCGTCAGCGGCTGGTTGTGCTCACTTCCCCTTCGCGGGCTCCGCACCCCTGGCGCGTCGCGCTCACGCCGCTCCCCGCACCATCCGCGTGAACAGCGCGTGCACCCGGTGGTCACCGGTCAACTCCGGGTGGAAGGCGGTGGCCAGCAGGTTGCCCTGGCGGACGGCCACCGGGTGCCCCTCATAGGCAGCCAGCGTCTCCGTCGCCGCGCCCGTGGACTCGACCCAGGGGGCGCGGATGAAAACGCCCTCCACAGGGCCGCCGTCGACGCCCGCCATCTCGACGGCCGCCTCGAACGACTCGTTCTGCCGCCCGAAGGCGTTGCGGCGGACGATCATGTCGATGCCGCCCACCGTCTCCTGTCCCGAACGGGGGTCGAGAATCTTGTCCGCCAGCATGATCATCCCGGCGCACGAGCCGTAGGCGGGCATGCCGCCCGCCACCCGCTCGCGGAGCGGGGCCATCAGGCCGAAGGCGGTGGCGAGCTTGCTGATCGTGGTGGACTCGCCGCCGGGGACGACGAGGCCCGCCACGTCGTCCAGCTCCTGCGGGCGGCGCACCCGCAGGGGCCGCGCCCCAGCCGCCGCGAGGGCGGCCAGGTGTTCGCGGACGTCGCCTTGGAGGGCCAGGACGCCGATGGTCGGCTCAGCCATGATGCTCACGGTCCTTCCCAGGTCGGGTGCCGGGTCCCGCCCTGTGGGTCACCAGCCCCGCGACGCGTAGCGCTCGGTCTCGGGGAGCGTGTCGCAGTTGATGCCGACCATGGCTTCGCCGAGGCCGCGCGAGGCGTCCGCGATGATCTTGGGGTCGTCGAAGAAGGTGGTGGCCTTCACGATGGCGGCGGCGCGCTTGGCGGGGTCACCGGATTTGAAGATGCCGGAGCCGACGAAGACACCCTCCGCACCGAGCTGCCGCATCAGCGCCGCGTCCGCCGGGGTGGCCACGCCGCCCGCGGAGAAGAGGACGACCGGCAGCCTGCCCGCGACAGCGACCTCCTTGACCAGCTCGTAGGGGGCGCGCAGTTCCTTGGCGGCGGCGTAGAGCTCGTTGCCGTCCAGGACGGTCAGCTTGCCGATCTCGCTCCTGATCTGGCGCATGTGCCGGACGGCCTCGACGACGTTGCCGGTGCCCGCCTCGCCCTTGGAGCGGATCATGGCCGCGCCCTCGGCGATGCGCCGCAGCGCCTCCCCGAGGTTGGTGGCGCCGCAGACGAAGGGCGTGGTGAAGGCGAACTTGTCGCTGTGGTTGACCTCGTCGGCGGGGGTGAGGACCTCGGACTCGTCGATGTAGTCGACGCCGAGCGCCTGGAGGACCTGCGCCTCGACGAGGTGGCCGATGCGGGACTTGGCCATCACCGGGATGGAGACGGCGGCGATGATGCCCTCGATCATGTCGGGGTCGGACATCCGGGCGACGCCGCCGTCCTTGCGGATGTCGGCCGGGACGCGCTCCAGCGCCATGACGGCGACGGCGCCGGAGTCCTCGGCGATCTTCGCCTGCTCCGGGGTGACGACGTCCATGATCACGCCGCCCTTGAGCTGTTCGGCCATGCCCCGCTTGACGCGGGCCGTGCCGGTCTCGGGCCGGACCGCTGCGGAGTCCGAGGAAGCTGGGGTGGTGGACGGAGTTGACACGTTCGACCTCGCTGGAAAGGGGCGATGAGGGGATGGACGGCGGACCCTCACCGGGTCCGCCTGCCACTGTCGGGGACCGAGGCCACCCGCGAAAAGGGCCAATCGCTCTGCTGTGGCCCGCAGCCCTTCCCCGGGGCAAGCCCGCTCAGCCTTCCGCGTCGCGCCCCTGTCCCGGCCCGCGGCCCTCGTCGCCGGGGACTTCGAAGTCGCGGCCCTCGGCGTCGGGCCTCTCGTCCGCGCCGGGCTCCGCCCCACCGCCGGGGCCGCCGGGTGCCGGAGACGCGCCGTGTCCGCGGTCGGCCAGTACGGGGGGCGGCTCGTCGTCCATCTCGAAGGCCAGCGGGAAGGGGGCGTGCCCGGCCAGCCGGAACCAGCGGACCTTGCGGTGCCTGCGCAGCGCCCGCGCGGCGCGTACGGCGTCGTTGTGGAAGCGGCGGGCCATCGGGACCCTGCGCACGGCGGCGCCCAGTTCCTCGGCGGTCTCCCGGCCGCCGGGCGCCGCCCGTACCGCTTCCAGCTGCGCGCTCTCGGCGAAGACGGCCCGCAGCGCCTGGCTCAGCTCGCTCTCGGCGACCTCGCGGTGGTCCTGTTCGGCCAGCCGCGCGTCGTGCGCGGCCTGGTAGAGCACCATGGAAGCGGCGGGGTCCAGTACGCCCGCCGTGGCCAGCTCCTGGGCGATGGAGGCGCGGCGCAGCAGCCCGGCGTCCAGCGCGGCCCTGGCGGCGTCGATCCTGGCGTGCAGCCGGTCGAGGCGGCCCGCGGTCCAGCTCAGGTAGACGCCGACGAGCAGCAGCGCGACGACGATCCAGATGACGGTGGTGAGGGTCGGCATCGTGGGTATCGGGTCCTCGGGTCCGGGCCCTCGGCGGGCGGCGTGGGAGGGGGCGGGTCAGTCCCGCGCGAGGCCCAAGCGGGCGCGCAGTCCGGTGCGCTCGTCGGGGGCGACGGACGCGGCGCCGTCGGTGACCGTCTCGTACACGGCCAGGACGTCGGCGCCGACGGTGGCCCAGTCGAACCGCCTCACATGCCGCTCACCCCTGCGACGCAGAGCGGCGCGGCGCCCGGGGTCCTGCAGGAGGGCGACGGTGCGGGCGGCGAGTGCCTCGGCATCCTCGACGGGGAACAGTTCGCCGGCCTCTCCCCCGTCGAGCACCTGCTCGAAGGCGTCGAGATCGGCGGCGAGCACCGGGGCACCGGCCGACATGGCTTCGACCAGGATGATCCCGAAGGACTCCCCGCCGGTGTTCGGCGCCACGTACAGGTCGACGCTGCGCAGCAGCCGTGCCTTGTCCTCGTCGCTGACCATGCCGAGGAAGACGACGTTCTCCCGCAGGGCGCGCGGCAGGCCCGCCACGGCCTCCTGCTCATCGCCCCGGCCCGCCACCAGCAGGCGGGTGCCCGGCGCCTGCGCGACGATCGCCGGCAGTGCCTTCATCAGGACGGGGAGGCCCTTGCGCGGTTCGTCGATGCGGCCGATGAAGCCGATCGTGTGAGCGCCGGGAGCGCCCTGCCACGCGGGATTCGGCTCGGCGTCGGCGAAGAAGCGGACGTCCACGCCGTTGGGGATGGTGACCGCGTCCCCGCCCAGGTGCTCGACGAGGGTGCGGCGGGCGTACTCGCTGACCGCGATCCGGGCGCTGATCTTCTCCAGCGCGGGTTGCAGGATCGGGTACGCGGCGATCATCGCCCGCGAGCGGGGGTTGGAGGTGTGGAACGTGGCGACGATCGGCCCCTGCGCCGCCCAGCAGGCCAGCAGCGCGAGCGAGGGCGTGGCGGGCTCGTGGATGTGCAGGACGTGGAAGTCGCCGTCGTTGACCCAGCGCCGCACGCGGGCGGCGGAGAGGAAACCGAAGTTCAGCCGGGCCACCGAACCGTTGTACGGGACGGGCACGGCGCGGCCCGCGGAGACGACGTAGGAGGGCAGCGGCGTCTCGTCGTCCGACGGCGCGAGCACCGACACCTGGTGACCGAGACCGATCAGGTGTTCGGCCAGGTCACGGACGTGGAACTGGACACCACCCGGCACGTCCCAGGAGTAGGGGCAGACGATGCCGATCCTCATGTACCGGCCCTCCCCGCGGGCTCCAGGTCCGCGCTCCAGAAGCGCTGGAGCATGTGCCAGTCCGCCGGGTGCGCGGCGATGCCGGCGGCGAAGGTGTCGGCCACGGTCTGCGTCATGGCCGCGACCCGCTCCCTGCGGCCCTCGACCTGCGGCACCGGGACGGGCGCGTGGACCCGGGCGTTCATGGCCGGCGAGACCTCGTCGTACCACAGCGTGACGGGCAGCAGCAGGGCCCCGGTCTGCTGGGCCAGCAGCGCGGGCCCGGCCGGCATCCGGGCGGCCTCGCCGAAGAACGTGACCTCGATCCCGGTGGCCGACAGGTCGCGGTCCGCCACCAGGCAGACCAGACCGCCCGCGCGCAGCCGGCGCGCCAGCGTGCCGAACGCGGTGGCGCCCCCGTGCGGCAGCACCTCCATGCCCAGGCTCTCCCGGTAGGCGACGAACCTGTCGTAGAGGCTCTCCGGCTTGAGTCGCTCGGCGACGGTGGTGAACCGGGTGCGGGTGGCGGTGACCGCCCAGGCGCCCGCCAGGTCCCAGTTCGCCAGGTGGGGCAGCGCCAGCACGACGCCCCGGCCCGCCGCCAGTCCCCCGGTCAGATGATGCAGGCCCTCCACGGAGACGCTGCGGATGAGCTGCTGCTCGCTGTAGGAGGGCAGCCGGAAGGACTCCATCCAGTAGCGCATGTAGGAGCGCATGCCCGCGTGCGAGAGCCGCCGCAGCTGCGTGGCGGAGGCGCCGGGGACGACGCGGGCCAGGTTGCTCTCCAGGCGGGTGACGCCCTTGCCCCTGCGGCGCCACGCCTCGTCGGCGATCCTCCTGCCGAGCGCCTGGGCCGCGGGCTCGGGCAGCTTCTTCACCCCGGCCCAGCCCAGCCCGTACAGCGAGTCGGTGAGCCGGCCTTGCAGCGCGCCCGCCCGGCCCTCCCGCCCGCTCACACGGTCCTCCGCTTCTCCTCGTCCTGGCCGGCGCCGGAGCCCGACGACGCAGACGACGCAGACGACGCACCGGAAGCGGAGGCCTCGCCGGAGGCGGGGGACGCTTCGGAGGCCGGGAACGCGTCGGAGGCCGAGGACGCGTCGGGGTTCTCCGCCGCGTCCACCTCGGCGGCCTCGCGGCGCACCGTGACCACCCGCTGCCCCAGGGTGATGGCGCTGCCGACCGCGACGACCCACAGCGCGATGGGCAGCAGGATGGCGATGTGGGGGACGCCGAAGGACTTCTCGAAGCCCGAGAAGCCCGCCAGCACCAGCGTGATCACCAGCCGCTCCGACCGCTCCACGAGGCCGTTGACGTCCACCGGCAGCCCGATGCTCTCGCCCCGCGCCTTGGTGTAGGAGACGACCTGCCCACTCGCCAGGCAGAACAGCGTCACCGCGCACAGCGTCAGGTCGTCGCCGCGGCCCGCGTACCACAGGGCGATCCCGCCGAAGACGGCCGCGTCCGCGACCCGGTCGAGCGTGGAGTCCAAGAAGGCGCCCCAGCGGCTGGAGCGGCCCAGCTGACGCGCCATGTTGCCGTCGAGCATGTCCGAGAAGACGAACAGCGTGATGACGACCGTGCCCCAGAAGAACTCCCCCATCGGGTAGAAGACCAGGGCGCCCGCCGTCACCCCGGCCGTGCCGATCAGGGTGACCACGTCGGGGCTCACTCCCAGGCGCAGCAGCAGCGTGGCGAACGGGGTGAGGACACGCGTGAAGAAGGCACGCGCGTACTTGTTCAGCATGACCGTCCCTGGTACGTCGGGGGTGAGCCGGATGACGGTGTGGCCACCGGGTGGCCCATCGTAGCCACGCCCGGACAGCGCCCGGCGCACACGGTCGGGTAGTGCCGTGTTCCACGTATGGACGCCTCTGCGCAGCGGTGGAAAGCTCGAGAAGAACCGGTGGTCTTCGCGACCCCTCGGCCCCTCCAGCGTGCTCCAGCAGTGACGACGGAAGGCGGGACACATGGCCGACAAAGCGAACGCACACCCCGGAGCCGCCGGCAGGGCAGCGGCGGCCGACCACCCCGCCGCACTACGCAACGTGGTGCTGGTCGGCCACAGCGGAGCCGGCAAGACGACTCTGGTCGAGTCCCTGGCACTCACCTCGGGAGCGCTCACCCGCGCGGGACGGGTGACGGACGGCACCTCCCTGTGCGACCACGACGAGATCGAGCACAGGCAGCAGCGCTCCGTACAGCTCGCGCTGGCGCCGCTCACCTGGAACGGCATCAGGATCAACCTCCTCGACACCCCCGGATACGCCGACTTCGTCGGAGAACTGCGGGCCGGCCTGAGGGCGGCGGATGCCGCCCTCTTCGTCGTGTCGGCCGCCGACGGTGTGCAGGGGTCGGCCCGGCTGGCGTGGGAGGAGTGCGCGGCCGTCGGTATGCCGCGCGCCCTGGTCGTCACCCACCTCGACGCGGCGCGCGCCGACTTCGACGAGATGGTCACCGTCTGCCAGGACGTGCTCGGCGGCGACGACCCGGACGCCGTCATCCCCCTCTACCTGCCGGTCCTGGGCGACCGGCAGGCCGACGGCAGCGCCCCCCTCACCGGGCTGGCCGGACTCCTCACGCAGCGGCTGTTCGACTACAGCGGCGGACAGCGCACCGAACGCGATCCCGGCGAGGGCCTGCTGCCGCGGCTGACTCGGGCCAGGAACCGGCTGATCGAGGGCATCATCGCGCAGAGCGAGGACGAGACGCTCATGGACCGCTATCTCGGCGGCGAGGAGTGCGACGTCAAAACGCTCGTCGCGGACCTGGAGAAGGCCGTGGCGCGTGGCGTCTTCCACCCGGTGCTGCCCGCCGCGCCCGCCGACGGCGGATCTGGCCAGTGCCTGGGCAGCGTCGAGCTGCTGGAGCTGATCACCGGCGGGTTCCCCACCCCGGACGAGCACGGCATCCCCGCGGTCACCACCCCCGAGGGCGCCCCGCGCCCCGCGCTGTCCTGCGATCCGGACGGGCCGCTGGCCGCCGAGGTCGTCAAGACCTCCTCCGACCCGTACGTGGGCCGCGTCTCGCTCGTGCGCGTCTTCTCCGGCACTCTGCGGCCCGACGCGACCGTGCACGTGACCGGGCACGGGGTGGCCGACCGCGACGACCAGGACCCCGCCCTCCACGAGGCGGACGAGCGCGTCGGGGCGCTGTCCGCGCCGTTCGGCAAGCAGCTGCGGCCCCTGGACGCGGCCATCGCGGGGGATCTCGCCAGCGTGGCCAAGCTGGGCCACGCCGAGACCGGCGACACGCTCTCCTCCCCGGACGCGCCGCTCCTGATGGCGCCCTGGGCGATGCCCGACCCCCTGCTGCCGGTCGCCATCGAGGCGCACAGCAAGGCCGACGAGGACAAGCTCTCCCACGGTCTGGCCCGGCTGGTCGCCGAGGACCCCACGATGCGGCTGGAACACAACCCCGACACCCACCAGCTCGTCCTGTGGTGCATGGGCGAGGCGCACCGGGACGTCGCCGTCGAGCGGCTGCGCTCCCGCTTCGGAGTGCGGGTGGACACCGTGGCGCACGAGGTGCCGCTGCGGGAGACGTTCGCCTCATCCGTCACCGGGCGCGGACGGCACGTCAAACAGTCCGGCGGGCACGGGCAGTACGCGATCTGCGAGCTGACCGTCGAACCGCTGGAGAACGGCTCCGGCATCGAGTTCGTCGACAAGGTGGTGGGCGGGGCGGTACCGCGCCAGTTCATCCCTTCGGTGGAGAAGGGCGTCCGCGCCCAGGCCGCCAGGGGGGTCACCGGGGGCTACCCGCTGGTGGACGTGCGGGTCACTCTCTTCGACGGCAAGGCGCACTCCGTCGACTCCTCCGACGCGGCGTTCCAGACGGCCGGCGCGCTGGCCCTGCGCGAGTGCGCCTTACGGGCGAGCATCCACCTGCTGGAACCGGTGGCCGAGGTGGAGGTCACCGTGCCCGACTCCTATGTGGGCGCCGTGATGAGCGATCTGTCCTCCCGCCGGGGCCGGGTGCTGGGCACCGAGCAGGCCGCCACGGGCAGCACGTCTGTGCGCGCCTGCGTGCCCGAGAGCGAGATCAGCCGGTACGCGATCGACCTGCGCTCCATGTCGCACGGCACGGGCCGCTTCTCGCGCTCCTACGCGCGGCACGAGCCGATGCCGCAGCAACAGGCCGCCCGCCTCCTGCAGGAGGCAGCGGCCGCGGGCGGCGGGCAGTGAGGGACGGCCCTGAGGGGCGTCGCGGACCAGGGCGGTCGCCCGGGCAGGCGGTCGCCCGCAAAGGCGGTCACGGAAAAGATCCGCAAAGGCGGTCACGGAAAAGAACGGTCACGGAGAAGGGCGCTCGCCCGAAACGGCTCGGCTGAGGCAAGATGTGTGCCGACCACGGCAGTTGGGAAGCCGTCGTGGTCGGCGGCATTTCACCGGGCCGAGGCCGGGCCCGCGGTGCCGTGAGCCAGATCCGAGCGGAGTGGGGGCCAAGTGGCCGGTTTCGACGACCTCAGCAGCCAGACCGACGCGGCATCCGACTTCAGCCCAGGCGCCCAGATCCCGCTCGCAGGCCCTGGCCAGGGCGGTCAGACGGCGGCGTCGCAGGCGCTGGCCTCGGCCGCCTACCGCGACGACGAGGTGGAGAAGCTGGTCGCGGCCAACCCCGACGCAGGGTTCAAGAAACCGAAGCTCTCCCTCTTCGAGCCCAACCTCGGCGAGGCCTACGCGCGCGCCGTCCAGACCCGGCTGCTCGGCGGGGCACGGGCGCCCCTCATCCAGTCCTTCGGGATCGAACCCCAGACCGTGGTCGAGCACTGCCTGGCAGCCACGCGCGTGCGCAAGCAGCGCGACGCCCGGCTGACGCTGGTGATGGCCGTCTTCGGGCTGCTGTTCCTGCCCGGCGTGCTGCTGTGGCTGCTGGCCTTCCAGATGCGCCGCCTGATCGCCGGTTCCAAAGACAGGCGGGCGGGAGCCATCGGCATGGTGGTGCTCGTCGCCGTCGGCGCGCTGGTGGTGCTCTTCGCCGTCCTGCTGCCCTTCAACGGCTTCCTGGGCATCTACCTACGGGCCATGCTGGTGGCCCCGCTGCTCGGCGGCCTGTGGGCCAAGCAGATCTGCGAGCGCTACGCCAAGGACCTGCGAAGCCGCTGGGAGAGCCTGCTGGGCGGCACCGGGGTCGGCGCCAAGATCCCCGAGGCCGTTCCCCAGGACCCGGGCGACGCCGGCGCCGAACGCATCCGTCTGGGACTGGCCAAGGTGGCGGCCGAGCAGGCCAGCAACCTCATCTACTACGCGGGCCCCAAGGGGATACTGGGCATGGGCACCCGCTGGGGCAGCTGGCAGCTGGCGGAGGAGCTGATCCCCGCCAAGGACGGCGAGGACATCAACCCGTTCCGCAGCTGGGACGTCATCCGCGCCATCCACGACCAGCTGCGCATGCTGGAGCGCGGCCCGCTGCACACCGGCGGCTTCCCCGCGCCCTCGATACGGCACTGGGTCGTCTCCCCCATCGCCGAGGGTGCCAAGGCGGTCAAGCGCCCCGAGGGCCAGGAGATCGAGGGCTACCGCGTCAAGGACTTCGAGATCCAGCGCATCTGCAACGAGCAGCAGTTCGGCGCCGGAAACCGGCACTACCTGGGCGTGCAGTTCGTGCTCTGGGACGGCCAGTTGGTCATCACGCTGCTGATCACCGTCACCGTCCTGCACCACACGCTGCGCATCGAGGTCACCGGGCACGCGCTGGGCCCGGTGGACGGGCTGTTCACCAGCGGCCCGAAGGCCAAGACGAAAGAGGTCTCCAAGAGCGTCAAGTTCTGGGAGACCCGCACCGTCAACCTGCCGCTGGTGGAGTCCAAGGAGGTCGTACGCCTGTCGGCACGCGCGCCCTTCACCTGGTTCCCGCCCGTCCTGGACTTCCTCGGCGGCAAGCTCAGCCTGCCCGAGCCGTTCGGGCTGCGGCACGCGTGGGCGAAGAAGCCGTGGCGGCACCGCTTCATGGCCGACGACGCGATGCGCGCCGCGACGCCCGTCCTGCGGGTCGTCCACGCGGCGGCCATCCGGGTGCTGGAGGAGAACGGCTGCGACGTGGAGAAGTTCGGCAGCCGCTCGCTCAACCTCAGCGCGGCGGTACAGGACGCCAAGCCGTCCAAGGCGGACGTGTACGACGCGTAGGGGCCGCCTGCGGCGCGCGGCCGACCGCCGCGGGTGCCAGCCGTCGTCCCCGCACGTGGGCGACGGCTACGCGCCGCGGGAGCGACGCGCAGCGGCGGTCACCAGGCCTCGGCCAGCATCGCCCTGGTGTCGGCGAGGAGCTGCGGCAGGACGCGGGTGTGGCCGACCACCGGCATGAAGTTGGTGTCCCCGCCCCAGCGGGGCACCACGTGCTGGTGCAGGTGCGCGGCGATACCGGCGCCGGCGACGGAGCCCTGGTTCATGCCGATGTTGAAGCCGTGTGCGCCCGAGACGCGGCGCAGCACGGTCATCGCGCGCTTGGTCAGCTCCCCCAGCTCGACCGTCTCCGCCTCGTCGAGTTCGGTGTAGTCCGCGAGGTGCCGGAAGGGCACCACCATGAGGTGGCCGCCGTTGTACGGGTAGAGGTTGAGCACCGCGTACACGTGCTCACCGCGGGCGAGGATCAGCCCGTCCTCGTCGGATTTCTCCGGGATGGAGCAGAAGGGGCAGCCGTCCTCGGCTCCGGGACCGCTCGGCTTGTTCTCGCCCTGGATGTAGGCCATCCGGTGGGGGGTCCACAGGCGCTGGAACGCGTCCGGCGTCCCCACTCCGATCTGCTGCTCCGGCTCACTCGTCATGCCCGCCAGCTTATGCGCCTGACAGCGCCTGACACGAGGAGGGGGCGGCCCGGCAGGCCCGCCCCCTTCCCCGTCACGACCCGGCGGCCGGTGTCACACCTGGACGCGGCGTTCGACCGCGTCGGCGATCTCGCGCAGGGCTTCGTCCTGCGGGATCCCGTTCTTCTGCGACCCGTCGCGGTAGCGGAAGGAGACCGCGCCCGCTGCGACGTCCTCGTCACCGGCGATCACCATGAAGGGGACCTTGCTCTTCTGCGCGTTGCGGATCTTCTTCTGCATCCGGTCCGAGGAGGAGTCGACCTCCATCCGCAGCCCCTCGGCCTTCGCGGCGGCCGCGAACTGGGCCAAATACGGCACATGGTCGTCGCCGATCGGGATGCCGACGGCCTGGACGGGCGCGAGCCAGGCCGGGAAGGCGCCCGCGTAGTGCTCCAGCAGGACGGCGAAGAAGCGCTCGATGGAGCCGAAGAGCGCGCGGTGGATCATCACCGGCTGCCGACGGGAGCCGTCTGCGGCGGTGTACTCCAGGCCGAAGCGCTGGGGCTGCTGGAAGTCGACCTGGATCGTCGACATCTGCCAGGTGCGGCCGATGGCGTCGCGCGCCTGTACGGAGATCTTCGGGCCGTAGAACGCAGCGCCGCCCGGGTCCATGACCAGGTCGAGGCCCTGCTTGCCGGCCGCCTGGCGCAGCGCCTCGGTGGCCTCCTCCCACTCCTCGTCGGTGCCCAGGAACTTGTCCGACTCGGGGTCGCGGGTGGACAGCTCCAGGTAGAAGTCGGAGAGCCCGTAGTCGCGGAGCAGGTTGAGGACGAAGGTGAGCAGGTTGTCCAGCTCGTCCGGCATCTGCTCCTTGGTGCAGTAGATGTGCGAGTCGTCCTGGGTGAAGCCGCGGGCGCGGGTGAGCCCGTGCACGACACCGGACTTCTCGTACCGGTAGACGGTGCCGAACTCGAAGAGGCGCAGCGGCAGCTCACGGTAGGAGCGGCCGCGCGCCCTGAAGATCAGGTTGTGCATCGGGCAGTTCATCGCCTTGAGGCGGTAGTTCTGCTCGTCGAACTCCAGCGGCGGGAACATGCCGTCCTCGTAGTGCGGCAGGTGCCCGGAGATCTCGAACAGCCGCTCCTTGGTGATGTGCGGCGTGTTGACGAACTCGTAGCCGGACTCCTCGTGCCGCTTGCGCGAGTAGTCCTCCATCACCTTGCGCACGACGCCGCCCTTGGGGTGGAAGACGGCCAGGCCCGAGCCGAGCTCCTCGGGGATGGAGAAGAGGTCCAGCTCGGTGCCGAGCTTGCGGTGGTCGCGCTTCTCGGCCTCGGCGAGGAACTCCAGGTACTGCTTGAGCTCGTCCTTGGTGGGCCACGCGGTGCCGTAGATCCGCTGGAGCTGCGGGTTCTTCTCGGAGCCCCGCCAGTAGGCGGCGGCGGACCGCATCAGCTTGAAGGCGGGGATCAGCCGGGTGGAGGGCAGGTGCGGGCCCCGGCACAGGTCCTTCCAGCACAGCTCGCCGCTCTTGGCGTCGAGGTTGTCGTAGAGGGTCAGCTCGCCGGAGCCGACCTCGGCCGAGGCGCCGTCGGCGGCGCTTGCCGCGTTGCCCTTGAGGCCGATCAGCTCCAGCTTGTACGGCTCGTCGGCCAGCTCCTCGCGGGCGTCCTCGTCGGTGGTGACGCGGCGGGAGAAGCGCTGCCCCTGCTTCTGGATCTGCTGCATCTTCTTCTCGATGCGCTTGAGATCGTCGGGCGTGAAGGGCTCGGCGACGTCGAAGTCGTAGTAGAAGCCGTCCTTGACGGGCGGGCCGATGCCGAGCTTGGCCTCGGGGAAGAGCTCCTGGACCGCCTGCGCCAGCACGTGTGCCGTGGAGTGGCGCAGGATGTTCAGCCCGTCCTCACTGGTGATCTCGACGGGCTCGACCTCCTCGCCGTCGCCCGGCTGGTAGGCGAGGTCCTTGAGCGCGCCGCCGACGCGGACGGCCACGACGGAGCGCTCGCCCTCGAAGAGCGCGGCGGCCGTCGTGCCCGTCGTCACCACGCGCTCTTCCCGCTCGGAATCGCGTTGGATGGTCACACGGGCATCTGACACCGGTCTCTCCTGACTCTCACCTGGGGTACGCGGCCGCTGCCGCGCCGAGCGCGCGGAGTAGGGG
The DNA here is from genome assembly GCF_003323715.1 of Streptomyces diacarni. GTDB lineage: Bacteria > Actinomycetota > Actinomycetes > Streptomycetales > Streptomycetaceae > Streptomyces > Streptomyces diacarni. Next base: position 394,616 of record NZ_QOIN01000028.1, on the reverse strand, counting down.
CCGCGCGCTCGAATCGTACCGAGCCACCGGGCCCGACCGCGAAACGGTCACCCGGGCTCCGTCCCGGCTCGCGAGCGGGGTCCCGCTCAGTCGCCCAGGCCCCGCTCGAAGGCGTCGAGGTCGCCCCGCAGCCGCTTGAGCAGCCGCTCGCGGGCGGGCTCGGGGACGGGTACGGGTGCGACGTCCCGGACGCCGCTGACGCGCCGGAAGCCGCCCCTGCTCTCCAGCAGCCCGCTGATCCGCAGCGGCAGCCCGGCCAGGTGGGCGTGGACGGCGAGGCGGTAGTCGTCCTCATCGAGCCGGGCACGCACCTGGGTGACCTCGGCCCCGGCGAGGACGTCCATGCGCACCGAGCCAGGACCGCCGGGACCCGCGCGCCGCAGACGCACGACGGTGCCGGTCACACGTACGGGTACGGAGGGTTCGGTGCGGACGTAGTGCTTGCCCGCCTCTTCGAGGGCGGCCAGGTCGTGCGGGGCGAAGCGGAACGGTTCGGGGCAGGCCTCCCAGCCGTGCGGCGTCCCGGCCGCGCGCGACCAGCCGAGCCGGATGCACACCCCTTCCGTGCCGCGCAGCAACTGGCACAGCGACTCGGTCAGTTCGGCGCAGCAGCCGTGGGCGACCGCGGCGTCGAAGTGTTCGAGGCCTCCGGTGGCACGGTAGCCGCGCGCGGCGTCCGTGGCGGCGCGCAGCGCACGGCCCAGCACGACGGCCTCACGGGGCCCGCCGCGGGCCGGTGGCGCCAGCAGGGCCGTCAGCCGGCGCCCCGCGGCCTGCACGTCGGGGCCCTCGTCGAAGCGCGCGCGTGCGATCAGTGCGTCGGCTCGGCGCTCGCCCCTGGCGCCGTGGTAGCCGGTGCGGTGGTGGGCGGCGAGGGCGGCAGCGCGGAGCATGGCGCGGGCGGCGGTACCCAGCTTCTGCCGGGCTCGCCAGGTGGCTGCCGCGTTGCTCGCGGGCAGTTCGCGTCCGCAGTGGACTTCGTCGTCGGCGGCGACTCGCATCACGCTCTCCGTGTACCGGTCCCTCTGCTCTTCTCCTGACCGGGCGGTGGCGCCGCAAACAGCCGGAGTGCGGGGAGCCGGCGCGGCCGGAACGGGCCGGGGGACGCAGGCGGTCCTGAACGGGCGAAGGGCGGGCAGTGAGGGCCGCACGCGAAGAAGGCCGGTCCGTCCTGTGACGGTCCGGCCTTCGTGGAACAGCAACTCGGGGTGGGCGATACTGGGTTCGAACCAGTGACCTCTTCGGTGTGAACGAAGCGCTCTCCCACTGAGCTAATCGCCCCGGGTGCCGCGCCGGTTGCGCGGCGGCACGTGCAGAACCATACAGTGCGGCTCACTCTTCATCCAAACCCCTATCCAGCAGGGCCCGCAGACGGCGCTCGCCGGCCCGCATCATCACCGTGTGGTTGAGGGCCAGCAGGGGCTTCGCGGGGAGGGCGAGGGGCCGCAGCAGCCGGTCGCGCACGTCCACCTCCTGCTCGTAGAGCGCGAGAGCGCCGCCGCCGTCCGCCCGTATGGTCCAGCGGGCCCAGCCGTCCAGGTCGCCGCCCATGGCGATCTCGAGGATCCCGGACGCGGGATCCCGGCGGGCGGTACGGAGAGTCACGGTGAGCACATAGGGGAGCACGGAACGGATGCGGGCCGTGCCGCTGTCCTCGCCGGTCCTGACCAGCGAGCGGACCTGCGGCCACCACTGCGGGTAGCTCTCGGCGCGCTCCAGGACGGCGTAGACGCGCGCGGGGGACGCCGCCAGCCGCCAGGTGCTGCGGAAGCGGTAGTGGTTCAGCGGCGCGGCGCGGCCCATCCGCGCCCCTCCCACGACGCGACCGGGGCCCGGAAGCATACGGCTTCCGGGCCCCGGTGCACGAGGGTGGGCGATACTGGGTTCGAACCAGTGACCTCTTCGGTGTGAACGAAGCGCTCTCCCACTGAGCTAATCGCCCGCCTGCGGGCTCAACATTACCGCATGTCAGAGGGTGCTCCCGACCAGCCGGCGGCCGGTGGGTGACGGCTCAGGAGGCCTGCCCTGCCTCACTCCTCACACGCTTGCGCTCCTTGCGGGCGGCGCGGCGTTCCTTCAGCCAGCGGGTGCCCTCGTGGTACTTACGTTTCGTCCACCGCAGGACGTGCTGCGCCCAGACGAACTCGGTCCCCCACACCGCCATACCGGCGAAGATCACCAGCCATCCCGGCCCGGGGAGGGGCAACATGATGACTCCCGCGACCACGATGGCCAGACCGACCAGGAATATCCCGGCGCGCCAGCTCATGTGGAGCGGCCTGGAGGCCTTGATGAAGTCGGGCGCGCGTGAACCGAGCGGTTTGTCCGCCGCTTCTTCCTCGCGGGTGCCAAGTGGCTTTTCGTCACTCTCCGCACTCATGGTGGACAAGGTACCCGACCCCTTCCGAGTGTGGCCGTTCACTCGATCGGCCGCACTTCTCAAACCTACAAGAGCCGTATGAAGGATTCGATTCCGGGCAAATCAGTCAGAGGGGTTTACAACCGGCGCGTAGGTGGCATGTCGATTGCGCCGACGTGCGAATCCCCGAGCGCACACTGAGCGAAAGGCCCTGGCGCTTATGAACACAACGGTGAGCTGCGAGCTGCACCTGCGCCTCGTTGTTTCGAGCGAGTCCTCGCTGCCTGTCCCGGCGGGCCTGCGGTACGACACGGCGGACCCCTACGCCGTGCACGCCACCTTCCATACCGGTGCCGAGGAGACCGTGGAGTGGGTTTTCGCCCGCGATCTCCTGGCCGAAGGCCTCCACAGGCCGACAGGCACCGGGGACGTCCGAGTCTGGCCGTCCCGCAGCCACGGGCAGGCCGTGGCATGCATCGCCCTCAGCTCCCCGGAGGGCGAGGCCCTGCTCGAGGCCCCGGCGCGGGCACTGGAATCCTTCCTCAAGCGAACCGACGCGGCCGTGCCGCCCGGTACCGAGCACCGTCACTTCGACCTCGACACAGAGCTCTCGCACATCCTCGCCGAGAGCTGAGACCGCCGGTTCCCGCGACCGTCCGACTCGGGGCGACGGTTCGCGGGCCCGGCAGCCGTGTGCCACGGCACCACTTCGTGTAACGGCACACTGCGACGCCGCCGCCGCGTACTCGTACGTGGCGGCGGCGTCGCTGCGTTCCGCCACGCCGCGGCGGCGGACCCCACGGACCCCGGCCGGGCGTGCGCGCAGGTCCGGGGCCGCCCGGGGACCGGCATGGAGGGCCCCGCGCCGGAACCGGTGCGCTGGGCCGGGCGGGAACCGGCACGGGCCGCTGAGCGTTCGACACGGACGGGAGCGACTACGCTCTCTGAGCGGCAGCCGGAGGGATCTCCCCGGACACGGCAGGAGCGGAGCGGCCCGTGCAGATCAACCACGACACCCGGTGCGCACTCGACCAGGTGGTCGGGCTGCTGAACACCATGGCGGACGGCGAGACGCCCGACACGCTGGTGTCCGTGGCCGATCTGCGCGCCTTCGTCGAGCGGCACGGTGTCAGCGGGGTCGACGCGCTCGCCGGGGACGATGTGAGCGACGTCAGAGCCGTCCGCGGGCGTTTCGCGCAGGTGTTCGCCGCCCCGGAGGCGCGCACGGCGGCCCGGCTGATCAACGCGCTGGTCTCGGAGGCAGGCACGACGCCGCAGCTGACCGACCACGACGACTACGACTGGCACGTCCACTACTTCGCACCCGGCGCCTCCCTCGCCCAGCATCTCGCCGCCGACGGCGGCATGGCGCTGGCGTTCTTCCTGGTCTCCGGCGAGCGCGACAGGCTGCGGCGCTGTGAGGCGCCCGACTGCCGGCGCGCCTTCGTGGACCTGTCCCGCAACCGGTCCCGGCGCTACTGCGACAGCCGCACCTGCGGCAACCGCCTGCACGTCGCCGCGTACCGCGCCCGGCAGCGCGAGTCGGCCGAAGCTCCTCAGGGCTGAGCCCGCGAGAGGCGCGCTCGCCGTCGGCCGATCGGGTGGCGTGCACAGAAGCGGCGCGCACGGAAACGGCGTTCACAGAAACAGCAGATCGTGCGCCGCGGCGGCACCGATCAGCACGGCGATCACGGTGAGGAACAGCATCAGCGGTGGTTGGGAGAGTGCGTACAGGCATCCCCTGGGTTCGGGGGGCGGCAGCTCGTCGAGCTCGACCGAGGAGTCCGGCGTCGTGTCCATCTCGCCGTGATCATGTCTCAGCCCCCCGGGACGGCCACGAACACGTGCCCCCATTTCGCGTGGAAGCCAGCGAAAAGTCCGGTATGGCCACTGCCGGCGTGCTAAAGCCTCCGGGGCGCGAGCGCCTCAGATGCCGTGCTTCTTGAGGATCTCCTCGATATCGGAGAAGTCCTCACCATCGGAGGCCTGCGTCTTCTGCCGGCCCGACGGCGGGGTGGTCAGCGCCGGGGTGCCGGAGGTGGACCCGGCCGAGCGGGGCTTCTCCTCCTTGGCCCGGGGCTGCTTGCCGGGCTTGCCCGCGGACCTTCCGGACGCCACGCGGCCGATGACCCACAGGACGACGGCGCAGGCCAGCACGGCGAAACCCGCCCAGACCGTGGGCTTGAGCACCAGGTCGGCCGCCCAGCCGCCGACGGCCCTGCCGATCTTGCCGCCGAGCCCGACCAGCCCGGACATCGCGAGCCCGACCGGCACCAGCGCGACGGCGGCGATGCGCGTCGCGGCGGCGAAGCGGCGGCGCCAGGCGGTGAGGAAGGCGATGGCCAGGCCCGCGGCGGAGAGCGCGGCGCAGACGGTCGTGGTGAGCATGCCCCCATCGTGTCACCGGGCGGGCCGCCGCGGCCACGGCGCGGGCCGGGTTCAGGGAGATCTCGGGGTCGGGGCCCTCCCTGGGGCTGAGAGACTGACCCCATGGACAACACCCACCCCCCGGTCACCCTCGACGTGTGGTGCGAGCTGCAGTGCCCCGACTGCCATCGGTCCGTCAGCGACCTGCGGGCGCTGCGCGAGCGGTACGGCGACAGGCTGGAGATCCGGCTGCGGCACTTCCCCCTGGAGAAGCACAAGCACGCCTACGCCGCCGCGCAGGCGTTCGAGGAGGCCTACGAGCAGGGCAGCGGTGCCGCCTACGCCGAGGCGGTGCTGGCACGCACCGCCGAGTTGGGTGAGCGGGGCGAGGAGTTGCTCGTGGAGGTGGCGTCGGAACTCGGCCTGGACACCGGCGAGGTGGAGTCGGCGCTGATCGACGGCCGGCATCTGCTGGCGGTGGACGCCGACCAGGCCGAGGGAAAGGCGATCGGTGTGACCGGCACTCCGACCTACGTCATCGGCGGGGAACGGCTGGACGGCGGCACGAGCCAGGAGGGCCTGCGGGAGCGCGTCGAGGAGATCGCCGACCGGCTCCTGGCGGACTGAACTGCGCCGCTACAGCAGCTCCTTGACGTAGAACCGCTCGGCCGTGCGGTAGCCGAGCGAGGTGTAGAGCCGCACGGCGGGCGTGTTGTCCGTGAAGACGTTCAGTCCGAGGCGCGGGGCGCTGCGCGCGAGGCACTCGTGTTCCGCCACCGTCATCAGTGAGCGCCCGTGCCCCGCTCCGCGCCGTGCGGGGTCGACGTTGACGTCGAAGACCCAGGCGTCCACGTCGCGGCGGGGCAGGGCGGTGAAGGCCAGCCACAGCGCGCCGACGTTGGTGCCCTCGCAGGTCAGGACGCGGAGCGCGACCCCCTGCGTCGCGGCGCCTTCCGGCAGCCTCGCGCGCCGGGACGCCTCGGCCCCGGCCGCCGCCTGCGCCCGGGTGAGGCCGCGGTCGACCATGCCGCCGACGTACGCCGCGTCGGACGTCTCACACCACGCCGCGAACTCCTCGTCCCGCAGCGGTCTGGCCTCGCTGCCGGGCGGCAGTGCGGGGCGCTCGCGCAGCTCCTTGATCATGTGTCGGCTGCGCTCCGCGTAGCCGAGAGCGGACAACAGGTGGTCGCCCGGGGCCCGTTCCCCGGCCACCGCCGCGCTGTGGGCCTCCACGTGGGTGCAGTCCCAGCCGCGCAGGATCTCCTCCGCTGCCAGGGCCGCGACGGTGGCCCTGCCCCGCCGCCGGTCCCCCTCGTCGACGTGGAGGTGCTCGATCGCGCCGAACGGGGGCCCGGAGTCGCGGGGTCCGAGGAGCGTGAGGGCCCCCACCGGGCGGGTGTTGACGCGGATCTCGTACGCGCGGGAGCGTCTGCCCTCGGCGTCGCGGCCTTCGGGCCCGGTGGGGCGCAGGGTTGTCGTCACGCCCCGGTTCTACCCGCCGGCGCGGGGCACCGCCACCGAATTCACGGGTCGATGTCGGCCGCGGAGCGCTCCTCGAAGACCCGCATCGCCTTGCTGGTCACCGGCCCCGGCGCCCCCGCGAGGGTGCGTCCGTCCAGCCGGGCGACCGCCTGCACGTCGCGCAGGCTGGACGTCACGAAGATCTCCTCCGCCCTCTCGAGCGCCTCCATCGGCAGCTCCGTCTCCCGCGCGCCGGTCCATTCGAGGACGAGGGCGCGGGTGATACCCGCCAGGCAGCCCGACGTCAGCGGCGGGGTGTGCAGTTCGCCGTCGAGGACGAGGAAGACGTTGGAGCCCGTGCCCTCGCACAGCCGTCCGTGCGTATTGGGGAACAGGGCCTCGGTGGCGGCCTGTTGCCTGGCCCGGGCCAGGGCCACGACGTTCTCGGCGTAGGAGGTGGTCTTCAGCCCGGTGATCGCGCCGCGCTCGTTGCGGGTCCACGGGACGGTGACGACGGAGGTGGCGTCCGGCCTGCGGGTGGCCTCACCGAGTGCGACCACGAGCGTCGGGCCCGCGTCGCCGCGGTCCGAGCCGAGCGGGGAGAGGCCACCCGTGTAGGTGATCCGCAGCCGGCCGTAGGGCACCGGGTTCGCCGTGACGACCGCCTCGCAGGCGCGGCGCACCTCGTCCAGGTCGGGCTCGGGCAGGCCGAGACCGCGCGCGGAGGACGCCAGCCGGTGCAGGTGCCGGGTGAGGGCGAAGGGGGTGCCCTCGGCGGTCTTGACGGTCTCGAAGACGCCGTCGCCGACCGTCAGTCCGTGGTCGAGCACGGAGACGTTCGCGCTGTGGGCGTCCCGCAGGCCGCCGTCGAGCCAGATCTTCACTGCTGTTCACCTCAGGGAGCCCGAAGGGACCGCTTCGTCACCGCGTGTGCCTGGTCAGGTGCTCTTGCGCACGCTCCCCGGCCGTGGCGCGGTCTTGTCTTCCTCGTACTCCCCCGACGCTACCGCGAGCAGCCGGGAAGCCTTCAGCTCGGTCTCCCGCCACTCCGCCTCGGGATCGGAGTCCCAGATGATCCCGGCGCCCGCGCCGAAGCGCAGCAGGGCGTGCGGGTGCTCGCGCTCGATCCAGAACGTCCGTATGCCGACGGCCAGCTCGCCGACGCCGCGGTCCGCGTCGACCCACCCGATGCCGCCGGTGTAGGGGCCGCGCGGCGCCGCCTCCAGCGCGTCGATCAGCCGCAGCGCGCTCGATTTGGGCGCGCCGGTGATGGAACCTGGCGGGAAGGTGTCTTCCAGCAGCCGTGCCCACGGCCGTTTCGCGTCCTTGGGCAGTTCGCCGCGGACGGTGGAGACGAGGTGGACCAGCCCGCGGTACGGCTCGGCCGAGCACAGCTCGGGGACGGTGATGGAGCCGGGGACGCAGACCCGGCCGAGGTCGTTGCGGACCAGGTCGGTGATCATCACGTTCTCCGCCCGCTCCTTGTCTCCCAGGTCGGCCGCGGAGCGCCCCGTTCCCTTGATGGGCCCCGACTCGACCGCGCTGCCGTCCCTGGCCAGGTACAGCTCAGGCGAGGCGGTGGCGATCTCGATGCCGTGGGCGGGGAGGCGAACGGTTCCGGCGTGGGCCGCGGGGGTGCCCTGGGCGAGCCGGGCGGTGAGCTGGTCGATGTCGCAGGCGCGCGGGGACGGGTCGGGCAGCGGCGCGGACAGGACGCGGCAGAGATTGACCTGGTAGACATCGCCGGTGGCGATCGCCGCGCGGATCCGCCGTACCCCTTCCGTGTACGCGGCGTGGTCGAGGGAACTCACCCAGTCCTGTGGGGCCGGTCCGCGCCAGCGCCCCGGCACCGGCCCGGGCAGGGGCGCGGCGCGTACGTCTCCGAAACGGGCGCAGCGCAGCCCTCCCTCGTAGTCGGCGACCACGGCCCACCAGCCCGTCGAGTCGAGGGCCTCGGGGTCGCTGGTGACGTCGCGCAGGTCGGTGGCGAGGTGCCCGCCCAAGCGGGCGAGCGGGGTCAGATCGGACACGGCGCCGAGTCTATGGGGGCAGCCTGGCGGCCACGCTGCGGAAACGGAATTTGAGCTGGCCCGGGAATCCGCTAAAGTTCAACACGTCGCCGCGGCACGCAAGTGCTCCGGAGGCGAGGCACCCGCCAGGTCACGATCGCGTGCGGGCGCCTGCGGACGTGGCTCAGTTGGTAGAGCATCACCTTGCCAAGGTGAGGGTCGCGAGTTCGAATCTCGTCGTCCGCTCGATGTGGGGGATCCTCCCGGGACCCCCGCACTCGGTGGAGTGGCCGAGAGGCGAGGCAACGGCCTGCAAAGCCGTCTACACGGGTTCAAATCCCGTCTCCACCTCCAAGGACGATTAGCTCAGCGGGAGAGCGCTTCCCTGACACGGAAGAGGTCACTGGTTCAATCCCAGTATCGTCCACCGGGTCCGCGAGGACCTCGGGGCTCTTGTCGGCCCCACGCGCGGTTAGCTCAGCGGGAGAGCGCTTCCCTGACACGGAAGAGGTCACTGGTTCAATCCCAGTACCGCGCACGGACGATTAGCTCAGCGGGAGAGCGCTTCCCTGACACGGAAGAGGTCACTGGTTCAATCCCAGTATCGTCCACCAGCTTCTGAAGAGGGCCCCGGCCGGTCGGCCGGGGCCCTCTTCGTGCTCTCGCCCGGCAAGAGCGGGCAAGAGCGGGGTCAGGAGGAGAACAGCATCCGCCCGAAGCCCCCGTGACGGCCGTGGTGGCCGTAGTGCCCGTGCGAGCCGTGGTGCGGGGCGCCCCAGGCCGGACCCGACGGGTACGCCTGCCCCGCGGGCGGCGGCGGAGGAGGTGCGGACTGCGTCCACTGCGCCTCCATCCTGGTGAGGGCCTCCAGCTCACCGTAGTCGAGGAAGATTCCCCGGCAGTTGGCGCACTGTTCTATCTGCACACCGTTGCGGTTGTACGTGTGCATGGGCGCACCGCACTTCGGACACATCATTCGCCTGCTCCCTCTCTTCCCGTGCCCGGTGGCCGAGAGCCGGCCTCGGACGCCGACCGGTGTCCGCCGGGCGAGCACCACCCTACGGCCCCTGGTGTGCGGGGAGTTCGGCCTGGCCGGCACCGGCCGCCATCCGTGCGCAGGCGGCCACGCAGGCCTCCTCCGCCTCGTCGGGAACCCGGCCTGCGGCACCCGCCTTGGCGACGCCGAGCGCGGCGCTCTGCACCGTCAACGCGCGTGCCGGCGCGTCCAGCCTCGGCCACGGGTCCGCCTGCGCGAGCCCTCCCCGGAAACCGGCGGCCCGGACGGTGCGCACGTAGGCGCCGAGGAAACGCTCCCACTCCCCGGACGCCAGAAGCCCGGTGGCGTACCAGCAGGCGGGCCGGGCCAGATCCCAGGCCGGATCGCCGAGGCCGAGGTCGTCGACGTCGATGAGGTGCCAGTCCCCCGTGCCGGCCGGGTGGCGGACCAGCTGCCCCAGGTGGAAGTCGCCGTGGCACACCGTGGTGGCGCGGGGCGGCGGCTCCTCGCCGCGGCACCAGGCGGGCAGCGATGCCCACGCCCTCTCCACGGTGCGGGCCGCCGCCGCGAGGGTGCCCCCCGGGGCGCTCCGCATGCGGGCGACGGCCCGTGCCGCCTTCGCCGGGCCCCGCATCGGCGGCAGGGGTCCGGGAAGTCGGCCGGGCGCCGGGAGGGGCACCGCGTGCAGCCGGGCCAGCAGGCTGCCCGCCGCCTCCCAGGGGGCCGCCCCGGGATCGTCCGGGTCCACGGGGCTCCCGTACGGCCAGACGCTGGCACTCCTGCCGCCGGGCAGCTCGACGGGACCGCCGCGTCGCAGCGGGGCGAGCAGCACGCCCGCGTACGGCTCGGCTGCCGCGACCCCGAGCCGGACGGCGAGCGCCCCGGCCTCCGCGTCCGGATCGTGCGCCTTGGCGACGCGGTCCCCGACGCGTACGACCGTTCCGTCGGCCCGCTCGGCCAGCACCTCACCGTCAGTGGCGCCCACCAGCCGCGCGAGCGCCCTGGGCAGCGCGGGGTCGGCGGCCTGCTGGTCGGACATCGGCGCGGAAACCCCCTCGGCTACGCGGAACGCCACAGCCTACGGTCCGCCGCCCCGCCACGGTGCGGCGCACCTCTCGCACCTCGTCAGCCAGCATCCGTTCCCGCGCCGCGGCGCCGAGAACCCGCTCAAGCGCCGCGCACCGTCACAGCGCGGAGGGCACCGTCACAGCGCGGAGGCCCGGGCAGCTCCCCAGCCGCCCGGGCCTCTTGCCGTCCGCCGCACCCCCGTCCCCACGGGGCTGTAACCACCGGAAGTCCCCGACCCGGTCCGCTCCACCGGGCCCGGGGCCGCTCAGGACCCCAGCATTCCGGCAACGGACGACGCCTGTTCCAGGACCGTCCGACCCCAGCCGGAGACCAGCCCGAGGAGGAGGGCGAGCGGCAGCACCATGGCTGCTGCCACCAGCGGATGGCGCCGCCCGCCGGGACGGGTACCCGGACCGGCCAGTGCCGTCGGCTTCCCCTTCCCTGCGGGCGCCGTGCGCCCGGCGGTGTGCGCCATGATCCGCTCCTGTCGTCGTGTGGGGCGGCGGACGTCTGACCTCGGGCTCGGGGCCTCCCCCGGCCCGCCAGGGCCGAGGGGAAGAGTGCTGCGTCCGCCGCTTGACCACCACATTAGGCACCGGCGTGACCTGCGGCGTCATGCGCGCGTACCGACTCCGGGGCCTCCCGCAGGATGACGTCGAGCCGCGCCGCGTACTCCCCAGGGTGGAGGCACAGGCCGGTTTCCCGGGGTCTTCCCCCAGGGGGTATCGCACGGGCGCGCCTCCACGGGTGAGTTCGCTCACTCCGCGGTGCCTGCCACGGGCCCGTCCCGCCCTACCGCGGGCCGCGGGCACGACGGGGCCTGCGGGGTCGCGGGCCCGGCCGGGACGCCCCGGGCGCCTTCCCCCGTGCCGGCTTTCGCCCCGTCAATCCCCGTGCCCGGCCGGTGGCTTGGGGGCGGCGCGGCAGGGCGCGCGGGCGCGCGGTCACGGCGCGTTGTGCTGACTGACCACCGTCCGCTGTGCCCTGACATTCCGTCTGGCGCCGCGTGCGCGGCCTATCGTCGCCACGCGGCGGCAGTCCGTAAGCTGTCGTCGTCAGACGGACCGGTCAGCCGGTGGGCCTCCCACCCGGCACCGGAGGCGGGGCCCGCCCCGCCGGACACCGGAGGTAGGGAACGGACATGGCGATGATGCGGCTCCGGCGAGAGGACCCGCGAGTCGTCGGCTCGTTCAGGCTCCACCGCCGCCTGGGGGCCGGCGGCATGGGCGTGGTCTACCTCGGTTCGGACCGGCGTGGCCAGCGGGTGGCGCTGAAGGTGATCCGGCCGGATCTCGCCGAGGACCAGGAGTTCCGCTCCCGTTTCGCGCGGGAGGTGTCGGCCGCACGGCGCATCCGCGGCGGGTGCACGGCCCGGCTGGTGGCCGCCGATCTGGAGGCCGACCGCCCCTGGTTCGCCACCCAGTACGTGCCGGGGCCCTCGCTGCACGACAAGGTGACCGAGGGCGGGCCGCTGCCCGCCTCGCAGGTCGCCTCGATCGGGGCCGCGCTCGCCGAGGGGCTGGTCGCCGTGCACGAGGCGGGGGTCGTGCACCGGGACCTGAAGCCGTCGAACATCCTGCTCTCCCCCAAGGGCCCGCGCATCATCGACTTCGGCATCGCCTGGGCGACGGGGGCCAGCACCCTCACCCACGTCGGTACCGCCGTCGGGTCTCCGGGGTTCCTGGCGCCCGAGCAGGTGCGGGGCGCGGCGGTGACCCCCGCGACGGACGTGTTCGCGCTGGGCGCGACGCTGGCGTACGCGGCGACGGCGGACTCCCCGTTCGGGCAGGGCAGTTCGGACATCATGCTCTACCGGGTGGTGCACGAGGAGCCGCAGCTCGACGAGGTGCACGCGGCGCTGGCTCCCCTCGTCCACGCCTGCCTCGTCAAGTCGCCTGAGGACAGGCCGAGCACGTTGCAGCTCTCGCTGCGGCTCAAGGAGATCGCGGCGCGCGAGGCGCGCGGGCTCTCCGACGGCGGTGAGGCGGCCGGGCTGGGCGGGGGCGGGGCCGCGGGCGCGGGGCGGCCAGGTGCCGGTGCGCGCCCGGTGCCCGGCGGACGGCGGGAGCCGCTGTCGGCCGAGCGGCGGGCCCGCGACCACGCGCAGCAGCGGACCCAGCGGGACGGCTCGGCCCGTGGACGTGACGGGGGGACGGGCGCACCGCGGGCCGCCACTCCGCGCACCGCCCGTGCGACGGGGGCGGGGTCCGCCCGCTCGCGGATGTCGCGTCCCGCGCGGGACGCCGGTTATCCGACGGGGAGCGGGGGACGCCAGGGACACGAACGGGTGGTGCGCCGCCCCGCGGGCCCCCCGCCGCCCCGCGGCGCGGAACGGGGCGGCACGGAGCGGTCCGGAAGCGGCCGTGCCACGGGCGCACGGCAGAGCGCCGCGCGCGGGCCCCGCCAGGAGGGCGGCGGCCGTCCACGGGCGGGGCTCAGCCCGGCGGCCCGCAAGCGGCGGCTGCTGCGCCAGCGGCTCATCGTCTTCGTCGTGGTCACCCTGCTGGTCGCCCTGGGCATCGCCGCGGCCCAGGGCTGCGAGGGCCCCACCCGCGGCCTGGGCCACGTCACCGAACGGGTGTCAGCGGCGTCGCCGTCGCCCACCGCGGAACGGTGAGGGCGTCCCGCCCGCTCCACCCGCTCCGCGCTACCTCGCTATCGCGTAGAAGGCGACGGCGGCGGCCGCGCCCACGTTGAGGGAATCGACGCCGTGGGCCATCGGGATGCGGACCCAGTCGTCGGCGGCGCGCAGGGCGCGCGAGGTCAGTCCGCTGCCCTCGGCGCCCAGCATGAGCGCCGTTCGCCGGTCGCCGCCCGTGGCCACGGTGTCGAGCGGGACGGCCTTCTCGTCGGGGGTGAGCGCGAGCAGTGGGAACCCGGCGTCCCGCACCGTCTCCAGACCGCGCGGCCAGCCGGTCAGGCGCGCGTAGGGAACGGCGAAGACGGCGCCCATCGACACCTTGACCGAACGGCGGTAGAGCGGATCGGCGCAGTCCGGTGAGAGCAGCACGGCGTCCATGCCGAGGGCCGCGGCGCTGCGGAAGATGGCGCCGATGTTGGTGTGGTCGTTCACCGACTCCATGATGACGACCCGGCGGGCTGCGGCCAGCAGCCCCTCCGGCGTGGGCAGTGGCTTGCGCTGCATGGAGGCGAGGGCGCCACGGTGCACGTGGTAGCCGGTGACGCGCTCGGCCAGTTCGGGGCTGACGGCGTAGACGGGCGCCGGCACCTCGTCGATGACGTCGCCCATGGTGTCGAGCCACTTGGCGGAGAGCAGCATCGAACGCATCTCGTACCCGGCGTGCAGGGCGCGGCGGATGACCTTCTCCCCCTCCGCGATGAACAGCCCCTCGGCCGGCTCGCGCCTGCGGCGCAGCTCGACGTCGGTCAGTCCCGTGTAGTCGGCGAGACGGGGGTCGTCGGGGCGCTCGACGGTGACGAGCTTGTCCGTCGACGGTTGCTGGGGTGTTCCGGGGGAGGATGCGGTAGCCACGGGCCGATACTGCCTTGTCGCGCTCGAAGTGCCAATGTGTCGTTACCGCCGCGTACGGGGGGGGCGGCGGCGGTGGCCCGCCCCGGGTCAGGGGCCGGGGAAGGGGACGACGGGGTCAGGGGCGGCGCTCTTCGGCCGCGTCCGACGCGTAGACCTGGCGGAGCAGGTGGTTGAGGCGGGTGCGGTCCCGGGCGCTCAGCGCACGCAGGAGCCGGTCCTCCTCGGCGTCGGCCGCGCCCGCGACGGCGGCCACGAGGGCGCGTCCGGCTGCGGTGAGGAGCACGACACGGCGGCGGCGGTCGCCCTCGTGCGCGCGCCGCTCGATGAGGTCACGGGCGGCCAGCGCGTCCAGCACCGCCACGACGTTCCTGGCGTCCACGGCCACGAGCCGGGCGAGCTGCCGCTGGCCCACCGGCCCCTGCTCATCGAGCGCCACCAGGAGCGTGTACTGGCTCTGGGTGAGCCCGTGTTCGCCGAGGAAGACGCCCCACGAGCGCGCCACCAGGGAACCGAGTCGGGCCAGGAGGAAGCCTGTCCCCCGCTCGTAGGCGGGTCGCTCCCGCGGGCTCGGCTCCTGTGCGCTCGACATGGTGGCACCGTAACAGTTGGACATGCCTCATGTCTTTTAGTAGACATGTCACATGTCTACTGAGCTGAGTCATCAGCAGGTGACGCCCGCAGCCGATCCCGCACTGTCGCTCCACGTCGTGACGGCGGGCCCGCCGAGCGGCAGGCCGTTCCTGTTCCTGCACGGCTGGCCCGAGTCCTGGCGCAGCTGGCAGGACGTCATGAGCGCCGCGGCGGCCGAGGGAGCGCGGGCCATCGCCGTCGACCTCCCCGGCATCGGCGACTCGGCTCCCCTCGCCACGGGCACGCCGAAGCCCGCGGGCGCGCCGAAGCCCGCGGGCGCGCCGAAGCGCCGGCTCGCCCAGGCCGTGCACGCGCTCGTGCACCACCTCCGGCTCGACGACCTCACGCTCGTCGGCCACGACGCGGGCGGAATGGTGGCGTACGCGTACCTGCGGCAGTACGGCGACCTCGGCCGGGCCGTCGTCATGAACACCGTGGTCCCCGGCGTCGACCCGTGGGACGAGGTGCTGCGCAACCCGTACATCTGGCACTTCGGCCTGCACGCCGTGCCCGGGTTGCCCGAAACCCTGGTCCGGGGGCGGCAGGCCGCGTACTTCGACTACTTCTACGACATCCTCGCGGCCGACCCCGCCCGCCTCACGCCGCAGGCCCGGGCCGCACACGCCGCCGCCTACCGGAGCGAGACGGCACTTGCCGCCGGGTTCGACCTCTACCGGACCTTCCCCGCCGACGCCCGCGACAACGCCGCCTCCGCCGAGGCCGGGAGCGTCGAGACCCCGATGCTGTACCTGCGGGGAGACGGCGAGGGCGGCGACCTCACCGCCTACGCGCGGGGTTTCCGCCGCGCCGGGGTCACGAACCTGACGACCGCCCTGCTGGCCGGCTCGGGCCACTTCGCACCGGAGGAGGTGCCCGAGCAGGTCTGGCGGCACTTCCGCGACTTCGCCGCCGAGGGGGCCTGACCGGGCGTCCGCACGGCAGACACCCGCACGACTGACGCTCCGCGACGGCCGTATGGGCGCGGGTTCACGGGCTCACGAGTTCACGGGTTCATGGCCACGACGTCGCCGATGACGACGACCGCAGGAGGGCGTACGGCCTCGGCCGCCGCCCGCTCGGCGGCCGTGGCCAAGGTGGCGTCCACGCGGCGCTCCGTGGCCATGGTGCCCTCCTGGATCATGGCCACCGGGGTGTCGTCGGACCGGCCGTGGGCGCGGAGAGCGGCGGCGATCGCGCCGAGGTTCTCGACCGCCATCAGGAGAACGAGCGTGCCGCGCAACCTGGCGAGTGCGGGCCAGTCCACCAGCGAGCGGGGATCGTCGGGTGCGACGTGGCCGCTCACCACGGTGAACTCGTGGGCGACGCCCCGGTGGGTGACGGGGATGCCGACCGCGCCCGGCACACTGACGGAGCTGGAGATGCCGGGCACGACGGTCACCTCGACGCCCTCGGCGGCCAACTGCTGGGCCTCCTCCATGCCGCGCCCGAAGACGAAGGGGTCCCCGCCCTTGAGCCGTACGACGGCCCTGCCCGCCTTGGCGTGTTCGACCAGGACGGCGTTGATGGCCTCCTGCGCCATGGCCCGGCCGTAGGGAATCTTCGCGGCGTCGATGATCTCGACGTGCGGCGGCAGCTCGTCGAGCAGGTCGCGGGGGCCGAGCCGGTCGGCGACGACGACGTCCGCCTGAGCCAGCAGCCGGCGGCCCCGCACCGTGATCAGGTCCGGATCGCCCGGGCCCCCGCCGACCAGGGCCACGCCCCCGGCGCGGGGACCGCGCTGCCCGGTGACGAGGGTGCCGTCGCCCAGGCGGGCGACGATGGCGTCACGTATCGCCGCCGACCTGCGCGGGTCGCGGCCCGCCGCGCCGTGCACCCCGCTGGTGAGGACGGCGACGGTCAGGCCGTCGCTGCGGCCGGTCGCCGGCGTCCAGGCGCTCCCCTCGTCCGCGTCGTCGGCCCGTACGCACCAGACGCGCCGCGCTTCGGCTTCCGCCGTGATGGCGGCGTTGACGGCCGGATCGTCGGTGGCGGCCAGCGCGTACCAGGCCTCGGCCAGATCACCGTCCCGGTAGCCGCGGCGCTCCCAGGAGATCTCCCCGCCGGTGACCATCGCCTCCACGGAGGGCGTCACATGCGGGGAGACGACCGTGACGTGCGCGCCGGCCGCCAGCAGCGCGGGCAGCCGGCGCTGGGCGACGCCACCGCCGCCGACGAGAACGACCCGGCGCCCGGCCAGGCGGAGTCCTACGGGGTAGGCGGGGGTGGCGACGTCGCCGGGGTTCACAGGCATCGGGGACGGCATCCTTCTCGGGGTCGGGCCGACTCGCGGGGCCGAGCCGACGACGAGCCGCTGCGGCGGTGGAGCGGCCGGGACGGAGGGGCAGGGGAACAGCCTATGCGGAGCCGGCCGGTGCGGCTGTTCCGCAGGTCACGGACGGGCCGCCCGGTTGACCGTCCCGGCCGGGACGGTCAACCGGGCGGCACCGGGGCGGGCGGGGCTCCTCGGAAGAGGGACGCCCCGCCCGGACGGTGGAGTTCAGCCCTTCTCGGTGACGCCCGCCCCGTCGAACGTGGCCACCTCGTGCATGGCACGGGCCGCGCTCTGCACCATCGGCAGCGCGAGCAGCGCGCCCGTCCCCTCACCGAGCCGCAGGTCGAGATCGACCAGCGGGCGCAGCCCCAGCTTGGTGAGGGCCGCGACGTGGCCGGGCTCGGCGCTGCGGTGCCCCGCGATACAGGCGGCCAGCGCCTCGGGCGCCACCGCGCGGGCCACCAGCGCTGCGGCACCGGCGCTGACGCCGTCGAGGATGACGGGCGTCCGCAGCGAGGCACCGCCCAGAATGAGGCCGACCATCGCCGCGTGCTCCAGCCCGCCGAACGCGGAGAGCATCCCGATCGGATCAGCCGGATCCGGCTGGTGCCGCTCCAACGCCCTGCGGACGACCTCGACCTTGCGCGCGTGCGTCTCATCGTTGATGCCCGTTCCACGCCCGGTGATCTCGGCGGGGTCCGCTCCGGTGCAGGCCGCGATCAAGGCGGCGGACGCCGTGGTGTTGGCGATGCCCATCTCGCCGGTGAGCAGCGCACGGTTGCCCGCCGCCACCAGGTCGCGCGCCGTCTCGATGCCGACCTCCAGCGCCCGCTCGACCTCTTCGCGGGTCAGCGCGGGCCCTGCCGTCATGTCGGCCGTACCGGCACGGATCTTGCGGGGCAGCAGACCCGGCCGCGCGGGCAGTTCGGCGGCCACGCCGACGTCCACGACGCAGACCTCGGCGCCCACCTGGTTGGCGAACGCGTTGCAGACCGCGCCCTGGGACAGGAAGTTGCTCACCATCTGCGCGGTGACCTCCTGCGGCCACGGCGTGACGCCCTGCGCGTGCACCCCGTGGTCCCCGGCGAACACCGCGACGGCGGCGGGCTCGGGAATCGGCGGGGGGCACTTGCGGGAGAGGCCGCACAGCTGCGCGGAGATGATCTCCAGCATGCCGAGCGCGCCGGACGGTTTCGTCATCTGCTTCTGCCGCTCCCACGCCTCGCCGAGCGCCTTGGCGTCCAGGGGGCGGATGGTGCCGAGCGTCTCGGCGAGCATGCCGGTCGGCTCGGCGCCGGGCAGCGCACGCCGTCCGTACGACTCGTCGTGCACGACCCAGGAGAGCGGACGCCGCTTCGACCAGCCGGCCTGCATCAGCTCCGGCTCGTCGGGGAACTCGTCGACGTACCCGACGCACAGGTACGCCACGACCTCCAGATGCTCCGGCAGTTCGAGGGCGCGCACCAGCTCCGGCTGGTCGAAGAAGCTGACCCAGCCCACGCCCAGCCCCTCGGCCCGCGCCGCCAGCCACAGGTTCTCGACGGCCAGCGCGGAGGAGTACGGCGCCATCTGCGGCTGCGTCTGACGGCCGAGCGTGTGCCGGCCACCGCGCGTGGGGTCCGCGGTCACCACGATGTTGACCGGGGTGTCGAGGATCGCCTCGATCTTCATTTCCCTGAACTTCTTCGCCCGGCCCTTGGGCAGCGACTTGGCGTAGGCGTCACGCTGCGCCTCGGCCAGCTCGTGCATCCTCCTGCGGGTCTCCTCCGACCGGATGACCACGAAGTCCCAGGGCTGCGAGTGGCCGACGCTGGGCGCGGTGTGTGCCGCCTCCAGCACGCGCAGCAGCACCTCGTGCGGGATCGGGTCGGACCGGAACCCGTTGCGGATGTCCCGCCGCTCCCGCATCAGCCGGTGCACGGCCTCCCGTTCCGCCTCGGCAAAGCCGGGAGCGGCCTCTCCCTCCGAAACCACGGGGCCCTCCGGGGATCCTTCCGGGAGCACGGCACCGCCGGACGACTCGGGCCCCGGCGTGGCCGCGTCGGCTTCCTGATGCGTGGGGTCCGCCCCGGCGGCGGCGGACGGCGCGACCTCCCCGGTGGGGGCCGCGGCCGATACCGCGAGGACGTCGGCGTCCGGGCCCGGCACCTCCTGCGGTGCGGGCTCCGCCTCAGCGGCGGAGTGCGGCGCCTCTCCGGCGGGCTCGGCGGGTGCCGTCGCCTCGGCGGGCTCGGCAGATGTCGTTCCCTCGGCCGCCGTCGAGTCGGCGTCCTTCTCGGAGGCCGCCGCGGGCGCGGGCACGGTCTCTTCGTCGGCTCCCGACGCCCCAGCGGCCGCGCCCGTCTCCGAGATCTCGCCGCGCATGGACGTTTCGCCGCTCCCGGGCTCGGCCGCAGCGTCGGGGGCGTCGGCAGTGGCGCTCTCCCGCGGCTGCGGCTGTGCCTCCGGTCGCGGCGTCACGGAGTCCGAGGGCTCGGAAACCGGCGCCTTCGTACCGGTGTCGGCGGACGCGGGTGCCGTGGTCTGCTCGGGGATACCGGCGGAGGCCTGCGGGGGCTGAGCGCCGGTCTCCTGGCTCGCGTCCTGGTTTATCGGCGGTGTCCCGGACGAGGCCTGCGCGGCGTCGCCCTGCTGCGTCGTCCCTGGCTCGCCCCCCTGCGCGGGCACAGTCGCCAGTCCGCCCGGCTGGGTCTCCTGACGTGGCCCGGGCACGGTCGGATCGCCGGGCTCGGGAGCGGAAGCGGGCTCGACCGGTGCCTCCGCCTCGACGACCTCGGCGACCACCTCGGCCTCGCGCGCCGCGGTCTCCCCGTGCGCACCCGTCTCGTCAGCCGCGACCGGCTCGCCGGCTGCGGCCGTCTCCCCGGAAACCGGAACCTCGGCGGGCACGGACGCCTCGGCGGGCGGCGGGGCTTCGGTCGACACCGGGACTTCGGTCGATTCCGCGACCTCGGCGGAGGCCGGTGCTTCAGCGGGGGCCGAGGCCTCGGCAGGGGCCGGTGCCTCAGCGGGGGCCGGCGCCTCGGCAGGGGCCGGTGCCTCAGCGGGGGCCGGCGCCTCGGCAGGGAGCGGGGCCTCGGCCGGGAGCGGGACCTCAGCGGACGGTGAAGTTCCGGCGGACACGGGCTCCTCGACGGACGTCGGGGTCTCAGCAGGCGCCGGAACCTCAGCGGGCGCCGGAGCCTCGGCGGAGACGGAGTCGTCCGCTGGGGCGGGGGCGTCCGCGGCAGCCGGAGCGTCCGCCGTGGGTGAGGTGTCGGCCGAAACCGGTACCTCCTCAAGGGGACGGGCTCCGGCGGCCGTCACCGCTTCGGCCGGTGCCTCGTCCGTCGCCGGTTCCTGCGCCTGCTGCGGCGCGGGAGCCGACGCCCCGTCGGCCTCTGCGGGCGCGGGCGCGGGTGCGGCCGTCTCGGCCACCTCCTGAGAGGCTTCACCGTGCGACGCCTCGGGCCCCAGTTGCTCGGACTGCTCGGGCTGCTCGACCTGTTCCGGTTGCTCGGCCTGCTCCGGCTGTTCGGGGTCGGGCGGCAGTTGGCCGAGTTGCGGACCCGGCAGCGGCTCCTCGTCCACCGGCGCACCCGCCGGGCCCGTGGGCCCGGGCTGCGCGGGGGCCTGGGGCTCGGTGGGCTGCTCGGACGTCGGCCGGCCCTCCACGGCCTGCGGATCCGTGCCGGCGGCGCCGCCCGTACGGCCTGACGGGGCGCCTTGCACAGGAGCGGCCTGCGCGGCGGAGGCCTGCGCGGCGGGGCGCTCGGACAGCGGGCGTACGGTGCCGGACTGCTCGGGCACCGGCGGCCCGAGGTGCAGGGGGCGGCGCGTCCCGTGGGGCGGGGTGCTGTGGGTGGACGCCTGGGCGGCGTGCTGCTGGGACGGGCGTACGGCGCTCACGTCGAGGGCGTCCGCGTCGCGGCCGTCGGTCTCGTGCGGCCCGGGTACGACTGCCGCTTCGGCCTCCGGCTGCGGTGCGGCACCCTCCTCGGGCTGAGCAGGCTGCGGTGCGGCGGCACTCTCCGAGTGCGGCACCGGGAAGCCCTCCCCGGAGGGCTGTTGCCCCTCCGCCCCGTCGGACTGCGGCTGCGGCTGCGGCTGCGGCTGCGGCTGCGGCTGTCCCTGCGTCTGCGGGTCGTGGGAAACCGGGGCAGCGTGCGGGTCGGCGGCCTGCGGGGCCGCGCCCTGGTCCGGCTGGGCGTACGCCACCTCGTAGGCGGCTTCCGGCGGAACGTGTCCAGGCTGTGCGTAGGCGTCGTACCCGTTCGCCGCGTAGGCGTCGCTCGAGCCGTACGCGAGGTCCTGCGGGTACCCGTTCTGCGGGTACCCGTCCTGTTGGGGCAACTGGCCTTCGGTGAACGGCTGCTGCGCCGTGTAGGAGCCGGCCTGGCCGTGCGGGTCGTACGTCTGCCCGTAGGCGTCGGGTTGGGGCATCGGGCCGGGCTGCTCCGCCTGCGGCTGGGGCATCGGCTGTGCCTGGCCCTGGGCGTAGTGCGGGGTGTGGCCGTTGTCCTGCGGGGCTCCGGGGCCGGCCGGCGCCGGCTGCTCGCTCCATGCGCCCTGGGCGGAGGGCATCAGCAGAAGGTCCTCTTCGTCGTGGGTGGCGTGGGGGCCGTGGGGAGCATGGGCGCCGTCCCGTGTCCCGGCGGCGGCCGGGTCGGTGAGGGGGTAGGCGCCGGGCGCCGGGACGTCCGGCCGGCTGCCCGGTTGCTGCCCGCCTGCGTTCTCCGGCAGCCCCTCACCCGGGATCTGACCGGTGTCTGTCATGCGTTCCCCTCGCGCATCGCTGGTGCTCCTTCCAACCCGGCGGACGGGCCGCCGCGCCCCGTAGATGAAGAACGAGCACGCACTCTGTGCGGCACGTGCCTTTCGCCTACACCATTCGGACAAGGACGGACGAAGCGTCAACCCCGAACGGTGGCACAACAGTCCATCAGCCTACCCGTCGCCGAGCGCCGCTCCGGCCACGGGTGGGAGAGAAACCGCACTTCGTCGGGGTTCGTCCGGCACGCGTCACAGGGGTTTCAGATACGGACACCGGACAGCAGAAAGACAACGGCCCGTTCGGTTTCCGCCCAGTGCGCCGTCTCCAGTTCGACGGACTGGAGCAGGGCGCACTCGACGGCGTAGCCGCGTTCGGTGAGCGCCCTTCCCAACTCCTCCGCCTCGTCTCTGGTGGCGGCGTGAGTGACGATGCGCGTGGGGCGGCGGTCGGCGACCGCGGTGACGGTGACCGCTCCCCCGCCGCCGACCCGCACCACGTCGGGCTCGGGCAGGTCCTGGAGGATGTGCGGAGCCAGGCCGTGCACGGTCTCCAGTTGGACGCCGAAGCGCCGCGCGGCGGCGTAGCCGTGGGCGCAGGCGTCCGCGTCGCTGTCGACGGCGATGACGGCGGCCCCGAAGCGTGCCGCCTCGACCGCGAAGGCGCCGCTGCCCGCGCCAATGTCCCACACCAGGTCGCCGACGCGCGGCCCGAGGCGGGCGAGTTGGGCGGCGCGCAACTGCACCGACTCCCCTGCCCTGGGCGGGGTGCCGCTGCTCGCGCCGGCGTACTCGGCGACCGGCAGCGCCCAGCCGCGTACGTCCGGCGGGTAACCGACCTCGTGCCCGGCGAGCCAGGCGGTGCCCTGGGGCGCGCCGGTCTCGGCCCCCGCGCCGGTGCCGCCGACGACGATGACGACGTTCGGGTCGCGCCAGGTGTGGTCGGCGACCTTGTCCGAGGTGAGCACGGTCATCTGTTCGCGCTCGGTGCCCAGCGCCTCGCAGATGACGAAGGTGCGGTGGACGCCTTCGAGCAGGAGGGCGAGTTCGGCGGGTCCGGCGCCCGGCGAGGTGAGGACGGCGACCTTCTTGTGGGCGCGGCAGACGTTGACCGCGCGGCGCAGGGTGCGGCTGTTGGCGACGACGAGTTGTGCGTCGTCCCAGGGCATCCCGGCGCGCGCGAACGCGGCGGCGATGGCGGAGACGGCGGGCACGACCTCGACCTCCAGGCCGTGCTCGGGGGCGCGCAGGGTCCGTACGACGCCGAAGAAGCCGGGGTCGCCGTCGGCGAGGACGACGGCGGAGCCGCGGTGGCGGGCGATGCGCCGGGCGGCGAGGGTGGCGCTGCCCAGGCGGATGCGTTCGGCGTGCGGCGGAACCTCGGGCAGTGCCAGGTGGTGCGCGGCACCGGCGACGAGGGTGGCCGCGGCGAGGGCCGAGCGGGCGGCGTCGGTCAGCGGCGAGCCGTCCCACCCGATCACCGTGACGCGGTCGGCCATGCTGGGGGTCTCCTGGCTGGTTCGTGCTCATCGCAGGTCGGGGCCCACTGAGGGTACCCCCTCACGCGGAAGGCGCGGTTTCGCGCGTCCGCGGGGCCCGGCCCGTCGCCGGGCGCGGCCGCTGCGGGGGCGCTCCCGCGCCGGCCGACGAGCCTGCGAGGCGGCCCTTCACCAGGCGTGCTGCTCCAGCTGCTCGAAGGTGCCGTCGAGGTCCTCGGGCAGCAGGCTCCAGACGATCAGGTCGGTGCGGAGCTCCGCCCAGCCTCCCTGCTGGGGGTCGGGGCGGTCCGTCGCGGGGTCCTCCCACCCTCCCTGGGTCTCCGGCAGATCGTGGGGCACCGGGCGGTCCCGCTGCCCCTCGTGCGGCGGAATGCCCCAGTTCTCGGTGCGGGTGCGCGCTATCCAGGCGTTGCGCAGCACACCTTCGCTGATGCAGCCGAGTTTCTGGGCGACCTGCTGCGCCGCGGTGTTGTCGGCGGCGGTGCGCATTTCGACGCGCTCGAACTTCTGGTCCTGGAAGAGCCACTGGGCGAGCGCCAGCAGCGACTCGGAGGCGTAGCCCTCGCCGCGGGCCCAGGAGGCGGTGGCGTAGACGGCTTCGGCTGAGCGCACCCGCCAGTCGGTGCCGCGCAGCTCGACGGAGCCGACGAGCCGCTGGGTGAGGAGTTCGGTGACGGCGAAGACGATGCCCTCTCCGCCGGTGCGCAGCGCGGGGGCGCGGCGGGTGACGAAGTCGCGGGCCTCGGTCTCGGTGTAGGGGAAGGGCGACGTCATCCAGGCGGTGATCTGGTCGTCGGCCATCATGGCGGTGAGCGCGGGGACGTCCGCTTCCTCGAACGGGCGCAGCACGAGCCGGTCCGTGCTGATCGAGATGTCCGGGAAGGTCGAGGTCATGCGCCGCTCCTACACGTCGGGGTGCACAGCATGCAGCATCGGCACCGTGATGTGCAGCGCCGGACCCCTCTCGACGGGAGGGGCCCGGCGCTGATGAGAAGACTTGTCGACACGGGGACTTACCCCGGATCAGGCCGTGGGGTTCACGATCCCACATGCCCGAATGCGGGTTCGATGGCCCCCTTGTACTTCTTCTCGATGAACTCCTCGACCTGCGGGGAGTTGAGCAGCTTGGCGAGCTTCCTGATCCGCGGGTCGTCCTGCTCGCCGTCCTTGACCGCGAGGAAGTTCGCGTACGGGTTGCCCTCGACCTTCTCCGCCGCCAACGCGTCCTTGGCCGGGTTGAGGTCGGCGTCGACCGCGTAGTTGCCGTTGACGACGGCGGCGTCCACGTCGTCGAGGGCGCGTGGGACCGCGGCGGCCTCCAGCTCCTTGAACGTGAGGCCCTTCTTGTCCGCGATGTCGCCCAGGGTGGCTTCCTGGCCCGCGCCCGGCTTCAGCTCGATGAGGCCGTGCTTGGCCAGCAGGTGCAGGGCCCGTCCCTCGTTGGTGGAGTCGTTGGGGACGGCGACGGTGTCGCCGGAGCCGAGGCCCCGCAGGCTGCCGACCTTCTTGGAGTAGAGGCCCAGCGGCTCCAGCTCGACGTTGACGACCGGCACGATGTGCGTGTCGTTCTTGTTGTTGAAGTCGTCCAGGTACGGCTTGTGCTGGAAGAAGTTGGCGTCGACCTCGCCGGACTCGGTGGCCGTGTTCGGCACGACATAGTCGTTGAACTTGCGGATGTCGAGGTCGATCCCCTCCTTCTCCGCGAGGTTCTTCTCGACGTACTCCAGGATCTCGGCGTGCGGCGTCGGGGACGCGGCGATCCTGAGCGTCTGCTTGTCGCCTCCGCTCTGGCCGATGCCGTAGCCGATCAGCGCGAGCGGCAGGACGACCGCGGCGGCGAGCGCCACGCCTCGGCCGCGGCCGAGGCGGGCGAGCCGCTTGCCTGCGCCGCCGTCGGCGGCGGCACCCCGGCCCGCGGCGGAGCCTTCCCGGCCCGCGGCAGCGCCTTCCCGGCCCGCGGCCAGCAACCGCACCACCGCGTCACCGATGATCTGGACGACCGTGACGATGACGATCAGCGCGACCACCGTGGCGATCATGACGCTGGTCTCGAAGCGCTGGTAGCCGTACTGCACGGCCACCGAGCCCAGCCCGCCGCCGCCGACGGTGCCGGCCATCGCCGAGTAGCCGATCAGCACGATGACGGTCGTCGTCAACCCGGCGACCAGGGACGGCAGAGCCTGCGGGAGCAGCGCCTTGAAGACGACGGTGGGGGTGCCGCCGCCCATCGCCTGCACGGCCTCCACCAGGCCGCGGTCCACCTCGCGGATCGCCGTCTCCACCAGCCGTGCGAAGAAGGGGATCGCACCGATGGCGAGTGGCACGACGGCCGCCGTCGAGCCGACGGACTGGCCGACGACGAAGCGGGTGAAGGGGATGAGGGCGATCAGCAGGATGATGAAGGGCAGCGATCTGCCGACGTTCACGATCGCGCCGACGACCTTGTTGACCAGCGCGTTGTGCAGCATCCCGCCCTTGTCGGTCAGGACCAGGAGCACACCGATGGGCAGCCCGCCCACCAGTGCGATCAGCGTGGACCAGCCGACCATGTAGAGGGTGTCCCAGAACCCCTGGAACAGCAGCGGCTGTATCTCCGACCAGCTCACTTGGCACCCTCCTTGACGAGTCCGGCGTTGTCCTGGGGCTCCGCCGCGACGGGCGCGACGTCCGCGACGTCCACCGTGAGCCCCTGCTCGCGCAGGAAGCCGATCGGCACGACGTTGTCGTCGAAGCTGCCGGGCAGCTCGATGCGCATCCGCCCGACCTGCTTACCCGCGACGGTGTCCATGGCGGCGCCGAGGATGGAGATGTCCACGTTGTAGGTACGCGACAGCTTGGAGATCACCGGCTCGGTGGTGGTCTCCCCGTGGAAGGTGACGTCCACGACCGTGCGGTCGTCGGCCGAGGGGGTGCCGCCGACGGGGAAGAGCTCGCGCGCCAGCTCGGAGCCCGGGGTGGCCAGCAGCTCGGGGACGGTGCCCGACTCGGTGATCCGTCCCGACTTCATCAGGGCCGCCGAGTCGCAGACCGCCTTGACGACCTCCATCTCGTGGGTGATCAGCAGCACGGTCAGGCCCAGCTGCTCCTTGAGGTCGCGCAGCAGTTGCAGGACGGAGCGGGTGGTCTCGGGATCGA
Organism: Streptomyces diacarni; assembly: GCF_003323715.1. Taxonomy (GTDB): domain Bacteria; phylum Actinomycetota; class Actinomycetes; order Streptomycetales; family Streptomycetaceae; genus Streptomyces; species Streptomyces diacarni. The sequence continues at coordinate 368,577 of NZ_QOIN01000028.1, read as the reverse complement.
GCGCGGAGGTCGCCTCGTCGGACAGCAGCACCTTGGGGTCGCCTGCCAGCGCGCGGGCGATGCCGACGCGCTGCTTCTGGCCACCGGACAGCTGCGCGGGATGCACCTTGGCGTGCTCGCCGAGGCCGACCAGTTCGAGCAGCTCGTGGGCCTTGCGGGTGCGCTCGTGTCCTGAGTGGCCGAGGATCTCCAGCGGCAGTTCGACGTTGCCGAGCACGGTGCGCGACGACAGCAGGTTGAAGTGCTGGAAGACCATGCCGATGCGGGCCCGCGCCCTGCGGAGCTCCTTGCCCGCGCGCTTGCCGCTGCCGGCGAGCGCGGTCAGCTCCTGCCCGTCGACGGTGACGGTGCCCGAGGTCGGGCGCTCCAGGAGGTTGACGCAGCGGATGAGCGAGGATTTCCCGGCGCCGCTCTGGCCTACGACGCCGAAGACCTCGCCCTCGCCTACGTGGAGATCCACGCCGTCCAGTGCGGTGACCTCGCGGCCAGGGGTGCGATAGACCTTCGTGAGGTCCGTTGTCGTGATCACAGAAACATCCGTGGGTGTCGGTGGGGTGAGCGCTTGGGTGGGTGCCGTCCGGGAGCGCGCGGTCCGCGTGCGGGCGCAACCGTCCCGCCGCCGCGCTGGTGCGGCGTGCGTGCGCGGAGGGACCGCAGTGCGGGTGGGTGGTGGCTCTCCGCCTGCGGGCGGGGCGCGCGGGCTCGTGACTCGCTTCGGGGCGCGAGTCGCCTCGGTCAGCTCAGGCGGGGGCCCTCAGCGGGCACACATTCGCCGCGCGGTGGGCGGCGTACAGGCCCGCGTGCGCAGACAACGAGCACCGGGCGCCCAGGTCGCCTCGGTCGCAGAAGTGCGGCAGCTCGTCGTGTTCATGGTGCTCAGTAAACCAGATGGGACGGTCGCGGCGGAGACCGCTGTCCGCATGCCGGACGCCACCGTGGACACCATCCGCCGGTGCCCGCGCCCGGTCAGTCCCCTGCGACGACCGTCACACCCGCGTCCGTGACCTGCGCGGCCACCGCGGCCAGGTCCTCCACCACGACGTCGGCCACCAGCTCCTCGCGCGCGTGGGTTGTGGCCAAACCCACGGTCCGCATGCCCGCGCCGCGGCCCGCCGTCAGCCCCGCGGGGGCGTCCTCGAAGACCACGCAGCGGGCCGGGTCGGCGCCCAGCTTCCGGGCCGCCAGCAGGTACGGCTCCGGGTGCGGCTTGCCGTACGTGATGTCGTCGGCGGCGATGACCAGCGGCGCCTCGATACCGACGACCCTCAGCCGCGCCTCGGCCAGCTCGCGGGTGGCCGAGGTGACCACGGCCCAGCTCCCCGCGGGCAGCGAGGCCAGCAGCTCGACGGTGCCGGGCAGCGCCACGACCCCGCCACTGAGCACGTCCTCGACCTCCAGCCGCTCGATCCGGGCCAGCGCCTCGGGCACGCGCTCAGCTGGCAGCAGGTCGCCGACGATGTCGGCGGCGGGCCGCCCGTGCAGCTCGACGGCGGCGAAGTCCTCCGCGCTGATCCCGAACTCGCGCGCCCACGCGGTCCAGCAGCGCTGGACGGACTCCATGGAGGAGAGGAGGGTGCCGTCGTTGTCGAACAGCAGGGTCGCGGGGGCGTCGAACTTCATGCCGGGCAGCGTACGGGGGCCCTCGGGGGCGCGCGTCGGCGGGCCCGGGCGCCCTTCTAGACTCCTGAGCATGCTCACCCCGCTCACCGTCACGCTGGCCGTGGCCGCGCTCGCGCTGGCCGCGTGGTGCGGCTGGGCGGCCTACCGCGACCAGCCGACCAAGGACTGGCACTTCATCGGCATGGCCGTGGTGACCCTGCTCGCCCTGGTCCAGCTGGTGGTCGGGGTCGTCCAGCTCGCGCAGGGACGGGACCCGGCGGACGGCGCGGTGATCTTCGTCTCGTACCTGGTCGGCGTCCTGGCGTGCGTACCCGTGGTGGGGCTGGTCTCGCTGACCGAGCGCACCAAGTGGGGTTCGCTGACCGTGGTCGCCGGAGCCGTGGTCCTCGCGGTGCTCCAGGTGCGGCTCTACGACATCTGGGGAGGCGGCACCGGTGCCTGAACCGACGACCACGAAGAGCGCGGCCGTGCCGGGACGCGGGGGCCGCATCAACACCGGGCCCGGCAAGCTGCTGGTCACGCTGTACGGGATCTTCACGGTGGGCGCCGCCTCGCGCTCCCTCGTCCAGCTGACGACGCGGTTCGACGAGGCGCCGCTCGCCTACGTCCTCTCGGCCGTCGCCGCGGTGGTGTACGCCTTCATCACGCTCTCCCTCGTCCGCGGCGGCGAGGGCGCCCGCAAGGCCGCCCTCACCTGCTGCGGTCTCGAACTGCTGGGCGTGCTGGCCGTCGGCACCTGGACGCTGGTGGAACCGTCCGCCTTCCCCGACGCCACGGTCTGGTCCGACTACGGGATGGGCTACCTGTTCATCCCGGTAGCCCTCCCGCTGACGGGCCTGTGGTGGCTACGCCGCGGCCACCGCGAGCAGACCGCGCCAACCCCCTCGTCGGAACAGTCGGACCCCACCTCGTCGGAACAGTCGGAACACAGGTCGCAGGAAACCTAGGCGCTCTTCGCGTACTCCGCGGCATCCTTCTGCAACGCGACCAACGTCACCTGACGGTCCCGTTCGGTGCCGACGGGGGCGTAACCACTGCGCCGGTACAGCCGCAGGTTGCCCTCGCTGCGGCTGCCGGTCACCAGGTGGTACCGCTTGGCGGCGTACTCCGCGGTCAGCCGGGACTCGACCGCGGCCAGCAGCCGTCCGCCCAGGCCGTGGCCCTGGAGGCGGGGGTGGACGCACAGCCGGCCGATCCGGGCCGTGCCCTCGGTGTCGACCCGGCCGCGGACCGAGCCGACGACCTCGTCACCGAGGCGGGCCACCATCACGCATCCCTGCGCGAGTTCGGTGCGGAGGTCGTCCAGCGTCTGGACGAGCGGTTCGATGCGGTAGTCGCCGTACAGCGCGGCCTCGGTCTGGAAGCAGAGGTACTGCAGTTTCAGTATCTGTTCGACGTCCCGCTCGTCCGCCGCAGAGATGGTCACGCTCATGCCCATGTGCGCATGCCTCCCCATGTTGTGTGCGCACGGGCACGCGGATGTGAGGGTGCCGCGCCCGTGCTGTCTGCCCTGGTGACGCTGGTGTCCTCTCGCACCCTTCCCCTGAGGCCGGGTGGTGGAACCTGTGCCGCGAGCATTCTGCGCAGGCATTGCAGACAGCGGGAACGCAGCGGCCCCACGGCGCCCTGTGAGATATCCAACTCGCGGGCGATTTGGGCGTATGTGGGCTCCACACCCGACAGCAGCGCCCGCAGCAGGGCGGGGCACCGTCCTGGCAGCCTGGCGACCGCTCCGCTCAGCTCACGGCGGCTCTCGGCGCTCAGCAGCGGCGCCTCCACCTCGCTTGCCGGGTCGTCCCGCCCGTCGGCGGCGGTGACCCGGCGCTGCGGCGGCACCCGGTGCGGCGGGGGCGCGGCGTCCCGCGGCAGCTCGCGGCGCAGCCGGTCGCGCACGGCCCGGGCCTCGGCGCTCACCGCTTCGCGCAACCAGATGCCGGGCTCGGCGGGCGGTCCGCTCCCGCGGGTCCTGAGCAGCCAGCGCAGCCACACGCCCTGGCGCAGGTCGGCGGCCTCGGCACCGGGGAGCGCCGCCGCCTCGGCCGCGCACTCGGCGTCCAGCAGGGCGCGCAACCGGGGCTGGAGCAGGTCGGATTCCGGGGAGGGGTGGGTCATACGCCGCTGCACGCGCGCCGCCCGCCCCGCGGTTGCGGGACGGGCGGCGCGTCACTCGTCGGTGTGGATCTTTCGCGGGCCGGCGTGCTCAGCCGTCGTCGCGGAAGGCGGCGGCTGCCAGCAGCGCGGTGTCGCAGTTGTCGGAGAAGAGGCCGTCGATGCCGGTGGCGAAGTACCGCTTGAAGACTCCGAAGGAGTCACCGTAGGCGTTCGGGTCGTCGCCCTTGCGGAAGTCGGTGGGCAGGAAGGTGTTCTCGTTGCGCACGGTGTACGGGTGCAGGACGAGCCGCTGCGCGTGCGCGTCCCGCACCAGGTCCGTGGGGTCGCCGAGCGTGCCGTCCTCGTTGCGGGGGATGACCAGCTCCAGGGCGGGCCCGATGCCCTGGGCGAAGCCCGCGATCCACTTCAATCCCTCGGGCTCGACCAGGTCGGCGACCGTGCGCGGATCGTCCGCCTCCACGAAGTCCCAGGGCCGCGAGTCGAGGCCCGACAGCAGGACGACGCCGGGGCAGTCCACCAGCTCGCCCAGCGTACGGATACTGCTCGGCTCGAAGGACTGCACGAAGTTCGGCGAGTGCGCCTTGTGCCGCCCGTAGCGGCGCAGCAGCCTGGCGAGCGGCTTCTCCAGGCCCAGTCCCAGCTTGCGGAAGTAGGTGGGGTGCTTGGTCTCGATGTGCAGCCATACGCGGCGGCCGCCGCGCCGGCTCTGCTCCTCGGCCCAGTCCAGCACCTCCTCGAAGGTGGGCACCTCCCAGTGGCCGTCGTAGAGGGTGTTGTGCTGGCGCGTGCCCGGGATGCGCTCCTTGGCCCGGAGCGTCTTGAGCTCCTTGAGGGTGAAGTCCTCGGTGAACCAGCCGGTGAGCTTCTTGCCGTCCACCGTCTTGGTGGCCTTGCGGGAGGCGAACTCGGGGTGGTCTGCCACGTCGGTGGTGGCGGTGATGTCGTTCTCGTGCCGGCACACCAGGTGCCCGTCCTTGGTGGGGACCAGGTCCTGCTCGATGATGTCGGCGCCCATGTCGAGAGCGAGCTGGTAGGAGCCCAGGGTGTGCTCGGGGCGGTAGCCGCTGGTGCCGCGGTGCGCGATGACGCAGGGGGTGGGCAGCTTGTGGCGTCCGCCCCCGCGCCCCGCGGAACGGTTCGCCCTCGAAGGCGCGGCCTCGGCCGCGCCGCCGGCCCCGAGGGTGACCGCGCCCGCCGCGCTCAGCGCGGCCGCCGCTCCGAGCAGGGTTCTGCGGCCCGGCTGCTGCTCCTGTCCCATGCGCTCTCCCAGAAGTCTCCGTGGCGCCGATGTCCGGCCCTGCCACACGTCGGGCTGATCGTAGGACCGGCTGGAGCGCACCGGGGAGACATAAGTGCGAACACGCGGGAAACACGGAGGGCTTGAGGAGGTGCGGGGCAGTGCAATACGGGGGCAACCCGTGTCAACTCCTCGTAAAGGTGCAAGCAACCCGGTGTGCCCGCCACCCGGACCTGCGAGTATCGTCCTCATCTGCGCGTCCGCGCGCAGAGCCATACGTCCGTGCGCAGAGCCGAGCGCACGGCCATACCGACTGGGCGGAGGGTCCGTTGTCCCGTTTCCGGCTGATCAAGGCAGTGCTCGGCCCGCTTCTTCGCGTGCTGTTCCGGCCGAAGATCGAAGGGGCCGACCGCATCCCGGACTCGGGTCCGGTGATCCTGGCGGGCAACCACCTCACCTTCATCGACTCGATGATCCTGCCGCTGGTCACCACCCGCCAGGTCTTCTTCATCGGCAAGGACGAGTACGTCACGGGCAAGAGCCTCAAGGGCCGCCTGATGGCGTGGTTCTTCACGGGCGCCGGCATGATCCCCGTCGACCGGGACGGCGGGCGCGGCGGCGTCGCCGCGCTGATGACCGGCCGCCGCATCCTGGAGGAGGGCAACCCCTTCGCCATCTACCCGGAGGGCACCCGCTCCCCCGACGGGCGCCTCTACCGAGGGCGTACGGGCATCGCGCGGCTCGCTCTGATGACGGGAGCGCCGGTCGTGCCGTTCGCGATGATCGGCACGGACAAGGTGCAGCCGGACGGCAAGGGGCTGCCCAGGATCGGCGGCGGCCGCATCAGCATCCGCTTCGGCGCGCCCCTCGACTTCTCCCGCTACGAGGGCATGGACCGCGACCGGTACGTGCTGCGCGCGGTCACCGACGAGGTGATGAGCGAGGTCATGGAGCTGTCGGGACAGGAGTACGTCGACGTCTACGCGACGAAGGCGAAGGCGGCCTAGACCCGGGCGCTACCCGCGCACGTGGAAGCGGAGCATGGTGACGCCGGCCGACTGGATGTTGCTGAGCGGCTCCAGGTCGATCCGGTCGAGGCCCGGCGGTGCGAAGCGGACGCCGTCGCCGAGCAGCACCGGCAACACGTACACCAGGATCTCGTCGACGAGGCCGCGCCGCAGGCACTGGGCGGCCACGTCGGCGCCGAGGATCTCCAGGTTCCTGCCGTCGGCGGCGCGGCGTGCCATGGCCACGGCCTCCTCGATGTCGCAGGTGAGGAAGGTGACGTCGGGGTCCGGCTCGTCGGGCGGGCGGTGGGTGAGGACGAACTGCGCCCCGCCGTCGTAGTCGGGGTTCTCGTCGGACATGCGCTTTCCGACCTCGTACGTGCCCCGGCCGATGAGCATGGCACCCGTGGCCGCCATGACTTCCGGGAACGTCGCCGACGTCATGTGCTCGAAGATCCAGTCCATCGTGTGGCCGGGACCGGCGATGAACCCGTCCAGGGACATCACCCTGTTCACCACCACTTTCCCGATGCTCGCATCCGTCATGTGTCTTCTCCGAGCAGGTGGAGGGCCGGGATCGCATCATAGGTCGAGGAGCAGCGTCTGCTCCTTCGTCGGTGACCGTTTCCGCCGGTCGCCTCGCTTGCCGGCCACTGGCACATGCGGTGCCGGCCGTGCCCGTTCGCCGCTCGTCTGCTTCTGTTCCGACAAGGGGGTGCCACTGGCCGTGGCGTGCGGGCTGCCGGTGGGTTGTGGTGCGGCGCGCCGTTCCCCGCGCCCCTTCGGGCGCCCCCGCTAGTTCTCCTCTGCTGGTACCTCCTCCAGGTGCTGTCCGCGGAGCAGGCGCCAGGCCAGTACCGCTGCGGCCAGGAGGATGACGGCGCCGAAGCCGGCGCCGTACCGGAGCCCTTCGGTGAAGGTGTCCCGGGCGGCGTCCAGCAGCGCGTGCTCGGTGCCGCCCGGCAGTCCGTGCGCGGTCGAAACGGCCTCGCCCAGTGACTGGCGGGCGTGCTCTGCCGTCCCCTCCGGCACCCCCGCAGGCGTCGGGAAGGAGCGGTAGACGCCCGTGACGACCGAGCCGAGCAGGGCGATGCCCAGCGCGGCGCCCAGTTCGTAGGCGGTCTCGGAGACCGCGGAGGCCGCGCCCGCCTGTTCCTTGGGGACGGCCGAGAGGATCACGTCGGCGGTCACCGTGAACGCCAGCCCCGCGCCGACGCCGACGACCAGCAGCACGCTGCCCAGCAGCAGATAGCTGGAGGTGGCCTGGAGCCACAGGCAGGCGCCCAGCGCCAGGCCCACCGCCATCAGGCCGCCGGAGACGGCGCCGCGCACCGAGGTGCGGCGGGCGATCCAGCCGGCGAACAGACCGGCGACGACGGAGCCGACCGCGGCGGGCAGCTCGGCGAGTCCGGCCTGGAAGGGCGTGCGGTCCTGCACCATCTGGAGGAACTGGGAGAGGAAGAAGACCAGTCCGGACATGCCGAGGATGGTCAGCAGGTCGGCGAGTACGGCGCCGGTGAAGCCGCGGTGGGCGAACAGCCGCATGTCCAGCAGCGGCGCCGGCAGCCGCAGCTGGCGGCGCACGAAGGCGTGGAGGCCGGCGAGGCCGACGACGCCCGTGACCGCCACGTCCCAGCGGAAGCCGTACGCCGCGGCTTCCTTGACGGCGTAGACGAGGGCGATGATGCCGACCATCGACAGGCCGACGCTGGGCAGGTCCCACGGTCCAGGTGCCGGGTTCCGCGACTCGGGCAGCAGTTTGCTGCCGACGAGGACGAGCACGGCCATCACCGGCAGGTTGATCAGGAAGACCGAGCCCCACCAGTAGTGCTCCAGCAAGAACCCGCCGACGACGGGTCCCACGGCCGTGCCGGCGGCCGTCATGGCGCCCCAGATGCCGACGGCCAGGCTGCGCTCTCTCGGGTCGGGGAAGATGTTGCGGATCAGCGCGAGCGTGGAGGGCATCAGGGTGGCTCCCGCGACGCCCATCAGCGCCCGCCACAGGATCATGGCCTCGGCGCTGTGCGCGTAGGCGGTCAGCACCGAGAGGGCGCCGAAGGCGATGGATCCGGTGAGCAGCAGCTTCTTGCGGCCGATGCGGTCGCCGAGGCTGCCCATGGAGACGAGGAGTCCGGCGATGACGAAGGAGTAGACGTCGCCGATCCACAGCAGTTGGGTGCTGGAGGGGCGCAGGTCCTCGCTGAGGAACGGCGCGGCGAGACCGAGGACGGTGACGTCGATGCCGACCAGGAGGACGGCGAGCACCAGCACCGCGAGGGCGACCCAGCGCAGCCGGGAGGCGTCACCCCCGGGCCTGGCGCCTCGGGCTGCCGCTCCGGGGCGTTTGGTACTGGCGCTCATCTCTCACTGCTCCGTCGTGCGCCGCCGAGCAGCAGCTCGGCGGTCATCCGTACCGCGTCGCGGGACGCGACCCGGCCGTCCTGTACCGCCCAGGCCGCCGCGGTGACCAGCGCGTAGAGCGCCTCGGTCAGCCAGGCAGCGGTCAGGTCGATGCGGAAGGCGCCCTCGTGCTGTCCGCGTTGGAAGAGGGCGCCGATGCGGGCGTCGATCCTGGTCCAGCCCGCGTCCTGTTCTCCCGGCTCGAAGAGCTGGTTCTCGGTGACGAGGAAGCCGAGGAACCCGGCGTGGGGTTCGGCCTCGGCGATGACGCGCCGTACGGCTTCGGCGGCGTCGCCCTCGTCGACGCGGGCGGCGTCCAGCGCGGCGTCGAGGCGTGCGAGGCCGAGTTGTTCGAGGGCGCGTATGAGCGCGTCGCGCCCGGCGAAGTGCCGGTGCAGGGTGGCGCGGCTGATGCGGGCCGCCTTGGCGATGTCGTCCATCGAGGAGGTCGGCCGCCGCGTCAGTACGTCCGCCGCCGTGCTCAGCAGCTCTTCCCGGTCCAGGCTCATGAGACAAGCATACTTCTTATGAGACATTAGTGTCGCATACGAGACAACGAAAGTGCCCCGCCGTGGGTCACGGCGGGGCACTCGTCACCGGGGACCGACCCGCGTCAGGGGACACGCGTCACGAGCGGGGGGCGCTCGTCGCAGGGGGACGAGCGCCCCCGGGCCGGCCACCTACGTCAGCGCCAGGCGCAGCTGCCCAGCGTGGCGCCCTTCCGTAGCGCGCGCTCGGCCTTCTCGTGCGGCAGGACCCGGGTCTTGCGTCCCGTGCACACGGCCGTCCGGTCGGCGTAGCCGGCCACATCCAGCAGGATCTGGTCCCAGTGCCGGTACTGCACGTCGTGGCCGCTGTCGTCGTAGGTGCGCACGGTCGGCTCGGACGGCAGTGCCTTGTTCCAGCGGGCCTGCGTCGCGGGCGGCACGGTGGTGTCCTTCGCGCCGGTGTAGACGTACGCCGGCGCCTCCAGCTTCGACAGGTCGGGGCCGGGGCGCTCGCAGTAGAGCTTCTGCTCGTGCACCTGGGCCGCCGGGTCGCCCTTCTGGCCGCGCAGGTAGTACGAGCGGCCGCCGTCCTCCTCCGCCCGGTCGGTGAAGCCGGGGATGTCGTGCATGGGGCTGTCCTCGGGGAAGCCCCACCACTCGCGGGGATCGCGGATCTGGTCGCCGAAGTACTTCGTCAGCTCCGCGTCGCTCTTGCCGCAGTACTCCGCCGTGGCGCCGTAGGGCGGGAGTGCCGCGGCCAGGTGGAGGGAGGAGATGCGCTCGGGCGCGTCGGCGGCGAAGTGCGCCGCGTACGGGCCGCCGCCGGAGATGGCGACGACGGCCGCCTTGCGCAGGTGCAGCTTGTCGAGGACGGCGCGCACGTCCGCGGTGTAGTCGTCGAAGCCGAGCTTCGCGTCGTACTCGGTGTCGCCGAAGCCGTTGCGCTCCACCGATATCAGCCGCAGGTTCAGCTTCTGCCGGGTGGTGCGCAGGAACTCCGTCATGCCCGAGGCTCGGGCCGTGGTGCCGGTCCCGCCCATGAACAGCACGGGGGTGGCGTTCTTCTCCCCGGTGTCGCTGTAGTGGACGGTGCGGCCCGCGTTCTTCGTCGCGTGCATGGCCGGGCCGAGCGGGTCGAAGTCGTTCTGCACGACGGGCTTCGGCTTGCGGTCCGCCTCCGCCTGCGAGGCTCCGGCGGTGAACCCGATCCCTCCGGCGAGCGCCGCCACGGAGAGGGCGGTTGCGACGGCGACTGTCGGTGCCTTTTTCATTTTTCGTCTCTCCCAGTTCTCAACGTGCGGGAGAGCACCTGCCCCGAAACCTGTGTGACATGCACGCAAAAAACCGTGGGAACCCCGGTGACCTGGGTCTTCACTGCCAGGGCAGCTCCGCGCGCCGCCGCCAGTAGACCTCCGGGTCCTCCACCAGCTCGGCCAGCGAGGCCAGTTGCGCCTCGTCCAGCTCGGTGGCGGCGGCCAGCAGGTTGGAGTGGAGGGAGTCGATGTCGGCGGCGCCGGACAGTACGACCTGGGCCCACGGCTGCCGCAGCACCGCGGCGAGCGCCACCGCGTCCGGTGACGTGCCCGCCTGCCGCGCCACCGTGTGCAGATCGCGCGGTTCCTGACCGCCCGCCAGGCGCCCGCCTGCCATCGCCTCCTTGACGATGACCGTCAGCCCCGCCTCGTGCGCCTGCGCCAACGCACCGGCCGCGGAGGTCTCCAGCAGGTTGTAGGTGCTCTGGACGGTACGGAAGAGGGGTTCGCCCGCGACGGTGACCTCCAGGGCCGCACGGATGGCGTCCGCCTGCGCGGGGCCGCTCGTGCTGAACCCGATCGTGACGCCGTCCGCCGCGAGCCGGGCCAGCCGCTCGTGCAGGGCGGTGTCGGTCAGCGCCGGGCTGTCGGGGGTGACGGAGTGGATCTGGTACAGGTCGATCCTGTCGCCCAGCTGCGCGCGGCTCTCGACCAGCTGCCGCTCGAACGCCTCCGGCGCGTGGTCCTTGACCTCGTGCACCTCCGCGTCCGTGCGCCACTCCCCCACGTAGGTGTAGCCCCACTTGCTGCCGACCACCACGTCGTCGGCCTCGGGGTGCGCGCGCAGCCACCCGGCCAGGAACTCCTCGGCCCGCCCGTAGGAGCGGGCGACGTCGACATAGCGCACCCCTTGCGCGTAGGCCGCGTCCAGGAGTTCGTGCGTACGGGCGCGCAGCGCCTCGACGCTGCGCTCGGCGGGCAGCTGGGCCTCCCGGCCGAGTGTCAGGTAGGCGGGCCGGCCGACCGCGGCCAGGCCCAGGCCGAGGTGGGCCGTCGGCGTGGTCGCGGCGGCGAGGCGGGTGAAGGACATCGGCATCTCCCCGGCCGGGTGCCCTCGGGGCACCGTCGGCGTCGGCTCCGGTGTGAAACCCGACGCGGTGCCGGGCGGCGGTCCCGACCTGGCAGGTCGGCTGGCGCACCACGGTAGTCGGCTCCGGCGGGCCGCACCACGACGGACGCGGGCGCACCCCGGTCGCCCGCACCGTGGCGCGGGTGACCGGGGTACCGGCAGTGACCGGGGCGTCGCATGCCGGCGTGGCGCACCGTGTGCGCCGGCGGGTCAGCGCTTGGCGTCCGCCCACTCGCGCTGCCGGTCCAGGTCGGTGCGGAAGTCGGCGAGCTGGACCGCCACCGCCGAGGGCGCCGTTCCGCCCTTGCCGTCGCGGGCCGCCAGGGCGCCCGGCACGTTCAGCACCTCACGCACCTCGGGCGTCAGGTGCGGAGAGAGCGCGGCGAACTGCTCGTCCGTCAGTTCGTCCAGCTCGATGCCCGCGCTCTCGCACTCCTTCACGCAGGCGCCCGCGACCTCGTGCGCCACCCGGAAGGGGACACCGCGCTTGACGAGCCACTCCGCGACGTCGGTGGCCAGCGAGAACCCGGCGGGCGCCAGCTCGGCCATCCGGTCGCCGTGCACGGTGAGGGTGGCCATCATGCCGGTGAACGCGGGTAGCAGCAGCTCCAGCTGGTCGAGGGAGTCGAAGACCGGCTCCTTGTCCTCCTGGAGGTCGCGGTTGTAGGCCAGCGGCAGTGCCTTGAGCGTCGCCATCAGTCCGGTCAGGTTGCCGATCAGCCGCCCGGACTTGCCGCGGGCGAGCTCCGCGATGTCGGGGTTCTTCTTCTGCGGCATGATCGACGAGCCGGTCGAGAACGCGTCGTGGAGCGTGACGAAGGAGAACTCCTTCGTGTTCCAGATGATGACCTCTTCGGCGATCTTCGAGACGTCCACGCCGATCATCGCCGTGACGAACGCGAACTCCGCCACGAAGTCGCGGGAGGCCGTCCCGTCGATGGAGTTCGCCGCGCTGCCGCCCTCGAAGCCGAGGTCGGCGGCGACCGCCTCCGGGTCCAGACCGAGGGAGGAGCCGGCCAGCGCCCCGGAGCCGTACGGCGAGACGGCGGTGCGCGCGTCCCACTGGCGCAGCCGCTCGGCGTCCCGTGCGAGGGCCTGCGCGTGCGCGAGGACGTGGTGCGCGAACAGGACGGGCTGCGCGTGCTGGAGATGGGTACGCCCTGGCATCGCGACGTCGGGGTGCGCCTCGGCGAGGCCGACGAGAGCGCCCTGCAGATCGGCCAGCAGACCGCCGAGGACGCGGGCGTGGTCGCGCAGGTACATCCTAAAGAGCGTGGCCACCTGGTCGTTGCGGGAGCGGCCCGCGCGCAGCTTGCCGCCCAGGTCCTTGCCGAGGCGTTCCAGCAGGCCGCGTTCCAACGCCGTGTGCACGTCCTCGTCGGCGAGGGTGCCCTGGAAGGCGCCGGAGGCGACGTCCTGTTCGAGGGCGTCCAGGCCGTCGATCATCTGGCGCAGTTCGTCGGCGGTCAGCAGGCCCGCCGCGTGCAGGACGCGGGCGTGGGCGCGGGAGCCCGCGATGTCGTAGGGCGCCAGTCGCCAGTCGAAGTGGACCGAAGCGGACAGCTTTTCCAGAGCCTCGGCCGGGCCGTCCGCGAAGCGGCCGCCCCACAGGCGGACATCTTCGTTGTTGCTGGTCACTGCTGGGGTGCTCCTGCTCCTGTGGTGGTGGGAGTACACCCGGCCCCTCCCCCGCCCGTCCCGCGAGGTGCCCTGCGGTCGAGGGCGGAGGGGAGGAGAGGGGAGGGGAGGGGCCGGGGCGGGAACGTCGGCTACGCCTGCTGGTCGCGCTTGGCCGCCATCTTGGAGGAGAGGCCGAAGATCTCGATGAAGCCCTTCGACATCGACTGGTCGAAGGTGTCACCCGTGTCGTAGGTCGCCAGGTTGAAGTCGTACAGCGACTGGTCGGAGCGCCGGCCCGTGACGACGGCGCGCCCGCCGTGCAGGGTCATCCGGACGTCGCCCGACACGTGCTGGTTGGCCTCGGTGATGAAGCCGTCGAGCGCCCGCTTGAGCGGGGAGAACCACATGCCGTCGTACACCAGCTCGGTCCACCGCTGCTCGACCTGCCGCTTGTAGCGGGCCAGCTCGCGCTCGACGGTGACGTTCTCCAGCTCCTGGTGCGCGGTGATCAGTGCGAGGGCGCCGGGAGCCTCGTAGACCTCGCGGGACTTGATGCCCACCAGGCGGTCCTCGACCATGTCGATCCGGCCGATCCCCTGGGCTCCGGCGCGCTCGTTGAGCTGCTGGATCGCCTGGAGCACGGTGACGGGCTTGCCGTCGATGGCGACAGGGACGCCCGCGGAGAAGGTGATGACGACCTCGTCGGCCTCGCGCGGGGTGGCGGGGTTGGAGGTGTAGTCGTACACGTCCTCGATCGGGGCGTTCCAGATGTCCTCGAGGAAGCCGGTCTCGACGGCGCGCCCGAAGACGTTCTGGTCGATGGAGTAGGGCGACTTCTTGCTCGTCGCGATGGGGAGGCCCTTCTCCTCGCAGAAGGCGATGGCCTTGTCCCTGGTCATGGCGTAGTCGCGGACGGGCGCGATGCACTTGAGGTCGGGGGCCAGGGAGGAGATGCCGGCCTCGAACCGCACCTGGTCGTTGCCCTTGCCGGTGCAGCCGTGGGCGACGGTGCCGGCGCCGTGCTTCTTCGCTGCGGCCACCAGGTGCTTGACGATGGTGGGCCGGGACAGCGCGGAGACCAGCGGGTAGCGGTCCATGTAGAGCGCGTTGGACTTGATCGCCGGGAGGCAGTACTCGTCGGCGAACTCGTCCTTGGCATCCGCGACCTCGGCCTCGACGGCGCCACAGGCCAGCGCGCGCTTGCGGATGACGTCCAGATCCTCGCCGCCCTGGCCGACATCGACGGCGACGGCGACGACCTCGGCACCGGTCTCCTCGGCGATCCAGCCGATGCAGACTGAGGTGTCAAGGCCGCCGGAGTAGGCGAGTACGACGCGCTCGGTCACTGGCTTCTCCTTACGTGCATGCGCTGACTGGTATAAGTATGCACTCCCTCGTATGTTTCGTCAACGCACGTCTGACCTGCGGCGCGACCCCGCTCCGACTCAGAGGCGGTCCTTCAGCTCCTCCTCCAGCACCCGGGTGTGCCCGATCGAGGGATCCTTCACCGCCGTGACCAGCGTCAGGGTCCCGGCGCCCGACGCGGTCTCCAGCAGCGCGCCGAGCGCACGCCCGCCCTCCTCGGTGGCCAGCTCGGCCCGGTAGCGCCGCGCGAAGTCGTCGTAGCGGTCGGGATCGTGCCGGTACCACTTGCGCAGCTCGGTACTGGGCGCGACGTCCTTGTTCCAGTCGTCCAGCGCCGCCTTCTCCTTGGACTCCCCGCGCGGCCACACCCGGTCGACCAGCACCCGGACGCCGTCGCTGTCGGGCCGGGGCTCCTCGTAGACGCGCCGCACCTGGATCTTCGGTTTCTTCTTGGCTGCCATGACGCCAGGGTGCGCGCACGAGCGGCGCACCCGCATGTTGACGCTGTTCACATTGGCCGTTACCTTACCGCCATGGCCGACTTCCCGAGTCTCGCGCGGCAGACGTGGCACCAGCTCGAACCCGTCTACGCCTCCGTGTACTTCGCTCCCCAGGTCGCCGCGGAGACCACCGCGCTCGGCTACGACACCACCGAGCGCTGGCCGTCCTACTTCGCCCTGCGGGCGGCGCCGCTCGGGCCCGCCGCACCCGAGACGGTGACCGCCACCTTCTACAGCTTCAGCCCGCGCACGGTCAGCGCCCACGTGCCCGCGGCCTGGAAGACGGCCGCCCCCGAGGCGGTGCTGGCGGCACGTACCCGGGGCGTGGACGCGGCGCTGCGCGCCGTCCTCGGCGACCGGATCACCGAGGACGGCCTCACCGAGGCGGCGGCGCTGGCCAGGACGGCCGCCGAGGCCGCCGACCTCGCCGGGCGCCCGCTCGCCGCCGCCAACGCGGCGCTGCCCTGGCCCGAGGAGCCGCACCTGGTGCTGTGGCAGGCGGCGAACATCCTGCGCGAGCACCGGGGCGACGGCCACCTCGCCGCGCTCCTGACCGCCGGACTGGACGGCTGCGAGGCGCTGGTCTCCTTCGCCGCGGTCGGCGCCGCACCCGTGGAGAACTTCGCCTCGCGCGGCTGGAGCGCACAGGAGTGGGCCGCCGCGGGTAGGCGGCTCGCCGCGCGGGGGCTGGTGGACGCGGACGGAGCCGCCACCGACGCCGGGAGGGCCCTGCGCCACGAGGTGGAGCGGCGGACGGACGAGTCGGCGGCCGCGCCGTACCGGGCCCTCGGCGACGCGGGGTGCGCACGGCTCGCCCAGTTGAGCCGCCCCGTTCTCGCGGCCGTCCTGGAAACGGGGCTGCTGCCCACCCACTCGACACTGGGCATCCTCACCGTGCCCACCCCCGCCCCGCGCTGAGACGGGACCGCTGCTCGCCGGCGGTCACATCGCGAGACGGCCTTGCGCACCCGCGCGGGGCGGGCGTTTTCTCTCCGGGTGCGAACCGAACAGCAGAACGCCTCCCCGGACCCGGAGGACCCCGCCGGTCCTGCCGCCCCCTCCCCCGCCGCGGCCGAGCAGCGCGGCGCGCGCCGCGCGGTGACCGTCTTCCCCGTGCTGGTCCTCCTGGCCGGTGTGCTCGGCCTCCTCGCGCCCGGCACCTTCGCAGGTGGCGGCGAGGCGGTGCCGTACCTGCTCGGGGTGGTGATGTTCTGCATGGGCGTCACGATGACGCCGCAGGACTTCCGGGGCGTGGCGAAACGGCCGTGGGCGGTCGCGCTCGGCCTGGTCGCGCACTACGTGTTCATGCCGGGGCTGGGCTGGCTGGTCGCACACGCGCTCAACCTGCCCCCGCAGCTGGCGGCCGGTGTGATCCTCGTCGGCTGTGCGCCGAGCGGCACCGCCTCCAACGTCGTGACGTACCTGGCGCGGGGCGACGTGGCGCTGTCGGTGTCGGTCGCCACGGTCTCGACGGTGGTCGCACCCCTGGTGACGCCGCCGCTGACGCTGCTGCTGGCGGGCGCGTACCTGCCGGTGGACGCGGGGTCGATGGTGGTCGACATCCTCAAGACGGTGCTGCTGCCGGTGCTGGCGGGGCTGGTGGTGCGGCTCGTGGCCTCGCGGCTGGTCACCAGGGCACTGCCCGTGCTGCCGTGGCTCTCCGCGCTGACCATCGCCGTCATCGTGGCCGTGGTCGTCGCGGGCAGCGCGGACGCTATCAAGTCCGCCGCGGCGCTGGTGATGCTCGCGGTCGTGCTGCACAACGGGCTCGGGCTGGCCCTCGGGTACGGCGCCGGGCGGCTGGCCCGACTCGGCGAACCCTCGAGCCGCGCCATGGCGTTCGAGGTCGGCATGCAGAACTCGGGGCTCGCCGCCTCGCTGGCCACGGCGCACTTCAGCCCGCTGGCCGCGCTGCCGGCCGCGGTCTTCTCCGTGTGGCACAACGTCTCGGGCGCGCTCGCGGCGGCCTGGCTGTCGCGGAAGAAGGCCTGAGACGCGGGGCCTCCGGGTGAGGCGGGGCCGCGGCGGGCGGGGCGGGGCCGTCTCACGCCGTTACCTCGGGTTACCCCCGGACAGCGGGCCCCTCTTCCCATCCTTACCGGTAGGTAACTACGGTGGCTCCCGGCGCGCCTCCCCGGGCGCCGACCAGCCCAGTGGCCGCAGACCGACGGAGGCTCGCCCATGCCATTCGATCCCGCCCGCTCCCTCGCCCGCGTGATGGGCGGCATGGGGGCGCTGCACTTCCTCGCGCCGAAACCGTTCGACACGATCGTGCCGCGCTCCCTCCCGGGGAAGGCCCGCGCCTACACCTACGCCAGCGGCGCCGCCGAACTCGCCGTGGCCGCGGCGCTCGCCTTCCCCCGCACGCGCAGGGCCGGCGGGCTCGCCGCTGCCGGACTCATCGCGGCCGTCTTCCCGGCCAACGTGCAGATGGCCTACGACTGGCGCGACCGGCCCGCGCCGTTGAAGGCCCTCGCCTACGGCCGCCTCCCCCTCCAGGTGCCGCTCGCCGCCTGGGCACTGCTGGCCGCCCGCCAGGGCGCCGCCGAGGCCGCGGCGGCGCGCGAGGGCGAACGGGACTGACCGCCCCGGCCCGACCGGCCGCCCCGCGAGGCCCGGCCGACTGACCGACCGCTCCGCGGGGTCGGCGCCCGGCCCGCTCCGGGCGAGGCGTGGCGGCGCGCGCTCAGCGCTCCTTCTGCGCCAGTGCCAGCAGGTGGTCGGCCAAGGCCTGGCCGCCGACCGGATCGCGGCTGATCAGCAGCAGGGTGTCGTCGCCCGCGATCGTCCCGATGATCTCGTGCACCCCCGCCTGGTCGATGGCGGAAGCCAGGAACTGCGCGGCTCCCGGCGGGGTACGCAGCACCACGAGGTTCGCGGAGGCCTCAGCGGTGATCAACAGCTCGCCCGCCAGCCGCGCCATCCGGGCCTCGGTAGCCGACTCGCCCAGCGGAGCCCGGGGGGTGGGGTCCCCGCCCTCGGCGGGGACCGCGTAGATCAGCTCGCCCCCGGTGTTGCGGATCTTGACGGCGCCCAGCTCGTCGAGGTCCCGGGAGAGGGTCGCCTGCGTGACCGTGAGCCCGTCGTCGGCCAGCAGCTTGGCCAGCTGGCTCTGGGAGCGGACCGCCTGCCGGTTGAGGATGTCGACGATCCGGCGGTGGCGGGCCATCCGCGTCTGCGGGACGGCCTGCCCCGCCTGGTGCTCCTCGGTCATCGTGCGCGTACCCCTCTTCATCTGTTCCGCGTCGCCGCGTGTCTCATCGCTCCCGGCCGGCTCCGGCGCCGCCCGCCGCGTCGAGGACGGCGGGCAGTGCCCGCACGAACGCGTCGGCCTCCGCCTCGGAGAGGATCAGCGGCGGAGCGATCCTGACGACGTCCGGTGCGACGGAGTTCACCAGGAAACCCGCGTCCTGAGCGGCCTGCTGCGCGCGCGGCGCGATCGGCTCGGTGAGCACGATACCCAGCAGCAGCCCCGCGCCGCGGACCTGAGCGACGCTCGGGTGGTCCAGCCCGAGGATGCCCTCGCGCAACCGGGTGCCGACGCGCTTGACGTGGTCGAGGAGCCCGTCGGCCGCGATCGTCTCCAGGACGGCGAGTCCGGCCGCGCAGGCGACCGGGTTTCCGCCGAAGGTGGAGCCGTGCTGGCCGGGCTCCAGCAGCTCGGCCGCGTCCCCGAAGGCGAGCGTGGCCCCCAGCGGCAGCCCGCCGCCCAGCCCCTTGGCGAGTGTGACCAGGTCGGGCTCGACACCCTCCGCCTGGCAGGCGAACCAGTGGCCGGTCCGGCCGACACCGGTCTGGATCTCGTCCACGACCAGCAGCGTGCCGGTGGCGGCGGTGATCTCCCTGGCGGCGGCCAGGTAGCCCGCCGGCGGCAGCACGACGCCCATCTCGCCCTGGACGGGCTCCAGGATCACGAAGGCCGTCCGGTCGGTGACGGCCTCGCGCAGCGCCTCGACGTCCCCGTAGGGGACGTGGGTGACGTCGCCGGGCAGCGGGCGGAACGGGTCCTGCTTGCCGGGCTGCCCGGTCAGCGCGAGGGCCCCCATGGTGCGCCCGTGGAAACCGCCCTGGGCCGCGACCATGTGGCTGCGCCCGGTGCGCCTGCCGATCTTGAAGACGGCCTCCACGGCCTCCGCGCCGGAGTTGGCGAAATACACCTTGCCCGACCTGCCCGCCACCTCCAGCAGCTTCTCGGCGAGCGCGACGGGCGGCTCGGCGATGAAGAGGTTGGAGACGTGGCCGAGGGTGGCGATCTGGTCGGAGACGGCACGGACGACGGCCGGGTGTCCCGTACCCAGCGCGTTGACCGCGATGCCGCCGACGAAGTCCGTGTACTGCCTGCCCTCCGCGTCCCACAGCTGGGCCCCCTCGCCGTGGGTCAGCGGGATGCGCGGGGTGCCGTAGTTGTTCATCAGCGCGCCCTGCCACCGGCCGGTGAGGGCGGAGTTGTCGTGGGCGATGGTCATGCGGGGCCCTCCGCGTTCCGTGGCTGTGTCCGAAGGTCGTCAGGTGCCTGCGTCCTGGGTTCCGGGACGGCGTCGGGCACGACCATGGTGCCGATCCCCTCGTCCGTGAAGATCTCCAGCAGGATGGAGTGCGGCACCCGCCCGTCCAGCACCCGTGCGGTGTGCACGCCGCCGCGCACCGCGTACAGGCAGCCCTCCATCTTGGGGACCATCCCGCTGGCCAGCTCCGGCAGCAGCTTCTCCAGCTGGGAGGCGGTCAGTTCGCTGATCACGTCGTCGCTGCGCGGCCAGTCCGCGTACAGGCCCTCCACGTCGGTGAGGACCATCAGTGTCTCGGCGCCCAGCGCCGCGGCCAGTGCGGCGGCCGCCGTGTCGGCGTTGACGTTGAAGACCCCGCCGTCGCCGGCGTCCGCGCTGTGGGCGATGGACGAGATCACCGGGATGCGGCCGTCGTCCAGCAGCGCCTCGATCGCGCCGGTGTCGACGGAGGTGATGCTGCCCACCCGGCCCAGGTCGACCGCCTCGCCGTCGATCTCGGCGAAGTGCCGGGTGGCCGCCATGATGCGGGCGTCCTCCCCGGTCATGCCGACGGCCAGCGGACCGTGCTGGTTGAGCAGGTTGACCAGCTCGCGCTGCACCTGCCCGGCCAGCACCATCCGCACCACGTCCATCGTCTCGGGCGTGGTCACCCGCAGCCCGGCACGGAATGTCGACTCCAGGCCGAGCGCGTCGAGCTGCTTGCTGATCTGCGGGCCGCCGCCGTGCACCACCACCGGGCGCAGGCCCGCGTGGCGCAGGAAGACGACGTCCTGCGCGAAGGCCGCCTTCAGCTCCTCGTCCACCATGGCGTTGCCGCCGAACTTGATGACGACGGTCCGCCCGTGGTGCCGGGTCAGCCAGGGCAGCGCCTCGATGAGGGTCTGCACCTTGGGCAGCGCGGTGTGTTTGCGGGTACTCGCCTCGCTTGTGCTCATGACGAGTAGGCGCTGTTCTCGTGGACGTAGTCGGCCGTCAGGTCGTTGGTCCAGATGACGGCCGACGCGGATCCTGCGTGCAGGTCGGCGGTCACCCGGACCTCGCGGAAGCGCATGTCGACCTTGTCGCGGTCCTCTCCGACCGCGCCCGCGCGGCAGACCTGGACGCCGTTGATGGCGACATCCAGCGCGTCGGGGTCGAAGGCGGCGTCCGTGGTGCCGATGGCCGCCAGCACCCGGCCCCAGTTGGGGTCTTCGCCGTGCACGGCGCACTTGAAGAGGTTGTTGCGGGCGATGGTGCGGCCGACCGTGACGGCCTCATCCTCGTTCGCGGCGTTCACGACCTCGATGCGGATGTCCTTGGTGGCGCCCTCCGCGTCGTGGACGAGCTGCTGGCCCAGGTCGTCGCAGACCGCGCGCACCGCCTCGGCGAACTCGGCCTGCTCGGCGCGTACCCCGCTCGCCGCCGAGGCCATCAGCAGCACCGTGTCGTTGGTGGACATGGCGCCGTCGGAGTCGATGCGGTCGAAGGTGGTGCGGGTCGCGCCGCGCAGCGCCGCGTCCAGCTCCTCGGCGGACAGGTCGGCGTCGGTGGTCAGGACGACCAGCATGGTGGCCAGCCCCGGCGCGAGCATGCCCGCGCCCTTGGCCATGCCGCCGACGGTCCATCCCGCGGGGCTGGAGGCCCGGGCCGTCTTGTGCACGGTGTCGGTGGTCTTGATGGCCAGCGCCGCCTTCTCACCGCCGTGTTCGGACAGCGCCGAGGCCGCCGTGGAGACGCCGGGCAGCAGCTTGTCCATCGGCAGCCGCAGCCCGATCAGCCCGGTGGAGGCGACGGCGATCTCGCCCGCGCCGTGCTCGGTGCCGGTGGCCGCCGTCAGCTCCTCGGCGACCTGCTCCGCGGTGGCGTGGGCGTCCTGGAAACCGGGCGCGCCCGTGCAGGCGTTGGCGCCACCGGAGTTGAGGACCACGGCCGAGAGCCGCCCCTCCCCCAGTACCTGCTCGGACCACAGCACAGGGGCCGCCTTGACGCGGTTGGCGGTGAAGACCCCGGCCGCCGCACGGCTCGGCCCGGTGTTGACGACGAGCGCGAGGTCGAGGCCCCCGCTCTCCTTGATCCCGGCGGCGATCCCGGCCGCCGTGAAGCCCTTGGCCGCTGTCACGCTCATGGTGCGACTCCGATCGTGGAAAGCCCCAGCCCCTCGTCCAGGCCGAGGGCGAGGTTCATGCTCTGGACGGCACCGCCCGCGGTGCCCTTGGTGAGGTTGTCGACGGCGGCGACAACCAGGAGACGGGCCGCGTCCGGATCGTGCGCCACCTGCAGGTGCACGGAGTTGGAGGCGACGACCGAGGCGGTGGCAGGCCACTGCCCCTCGGGGAGCACGGTGACGAACGGCTCGTCCTGGTAGGCCTTCTCGTAGACGGCGCGCAGCTGCTCGGCCGTCGTACCGGGCGCCGCCTTCGCGCTGCAGGTGGCGAGGATGCCGCGCGCCATGGGGGCCAGGGTCGGGGTGAAGGAGACGCTGACGCGCCGCCCGGCGGCCGCCGAAAGGTTCTGGATCATCTCGGGGGTGTGCCGGTGGCCGCCGCCGACGCCGTACGGGCTCATCGAGCCCATCACCTCGCTGCCCAGCAGGTGCGGCTTGAGGGCCTTGCCCGCTCCCGAGGTGCCGGTCGCCGCGACGATCACCGCCTCGGGGGCCTCGGAGTCGGCGAGGGCGCCCGCGAAGGCGGGTACCAGCGCGAGGGAGACGGCCGTGGGGAAGCATCCGGGCACGGCGACGCGCTTGCTGCCCCGCAGCGCCGCACGGGCGCCGGGCAGCTCGGGCAGCCCGTAGGGCCAGGTGCCGGCGTGCGGGGTGCCGTAGTAGCGCTCCCAGTCGGCGGCGTCGGCCAGCCGGAAATCGGCTCCGCAGTCGATGACGAGCGGTCCGTCCGCCGCGGTGCCGAGCTGCTCGGCGACGGCGGCGGACTGCCCGTGCGGGAGCGCGAGGAAGACCACGTCGTGGCCGCGCAGCACCTCGGCGCTCGTCTCCTCCAGCACGCGGTCGGCGAACGGCACCAGGTGCGGCTGCAGCGCCCCGAAGCGCTGCCCCGCGTTGCTGTTGCCGGTCAGCGCCCCCACCTCGACCTCGGGGTGCCCGGCCAGCACACGCAGGAGTTCACCCCCCGCGTACCCGCTCGCACCCGCCACTGCCGCACGCACTGTCATGGGACCTCCTCCTCGAAGGCATGACTATACGCACGACAGCAGTTTTATGCAATGAATGGTGTGATCAACGCCCCCGGAAGACACGACTCCGGCGCCCGGGACGGGCGCTGCTGAGCGGTGCAGCCGCCGTCGGCCGACTGACCCGCACCGGCCGGCGAGCGGTCGGGAAACCCCGGTGCGGTGCGCGCCGCTCCCGGCGATACTCGCGGGCATGCTCGATTTCTCCGACTTCGACACCCGCGGCTACCGCACTGTGGACGTCGCCACCGGATACGGCCAGTGGGTCGGCACCTACGAGGACACCGTCGAGGACGTGATGGACCTCGCGCTGCTGGAGGAGCTGACCGCCGTCGACTGGGAGCGCCTGCGCCGCGTGGCCGACCTCGGCTGCGGCACGGGGCGGACCGGCGCCTGGCTGCGGCAGCGGGGTGTCCCCGGCACGCTGGACGGGGTGGATCTGACGCCCGGGATGCTGCGGGTCGCCCGCGCCAAGGGCGTGCACGACCGGCTCGTGGAGGGCGACGTACGGTCCACCGGTCTGGAGTCCGGCGCCTACGACCTGGTGATCTCCTCGCTCATCGACGAACACCTGCCCGAGCTGGGCCCCTACTACGCCGAGGCCGGCAGGATCGCGGCGCCCGGGGGGAAGTGCGTCGTCGTCGCGTTCCACCCGCACTTCATCATGGCCTCCGGCATGCCGACCCACTTCACCGACGCCTCGGGCGAACACATCGCGATCAGCACCCACATCCACCTGCTCAGCGACCATGTGACGGCGGGGTTGGGGGCCGGGTGGCGGCTCGTGGAGATGCACGAGGGGGTCGTGGACGAGCGCTGGCTGGAGCGCAAACCCCAGTGGGAGAAGTACCGCAACCATCCGGTCTCGGCCGCCCTGGTCTGGCAGCGGAACGGCGAGGTGTGAGCGGGACCGCCCCCGGCGAGGTGTGCGCTTGCCCTGGAGTGCGCTCCAGGGCCTAGCGTCGGCGACCTGAAGGCACGCGGCGCTCCGCACACCACAGCACCGCGGTACCACGGGCGCCCGCAGTGCAACGGACCACCGCAGTACGACGGACCACCCGCAGCATCACAGACCACCACAGCATCACGGAGGCACCCGCATGACCACCCTCGCCACTCGCCGGCTGGGCGCACTGACCGTCTCCGGGCAGGGGCTCGGCTGCATGGGCATGAGCCACGGCTACGGCTCGTCCGACGACCAGACCTCGATCGCCACCCTCCACCACGCCCTGGACCTCGGTGTCACCCTCTGGGACACCTCCGACTTCTACGGTGCGGGCCACAACGAGGAGCTCGTCGGCCGGGCCGTCGCAGGCCGCCGCGACGAGGTGGTGCTGGCCACCAAGTTCGGCTTCGCCAACAAGCTGGGCGAGGCCACGCTCATCCGGGGCGACGCCGCCTGGGTCCGGCAGGCGTGCGAGGCCTCACTGCGACGGCTGGGCACCGACCACATCGACCTCTACTACCAGCACCGCGTCGACCCCCGGGTGCCGATCGAGGAGACCGTCGGCGCCATGGCCGAACTGGTGGCCGAGGGCAAGGTGCGCCACCTCGGGCTCTCCGAAGCGAGCGCGGCCACGCTGCGGCGCGCCCACGCCGTCCACCCGATCAGCGCCCTGCAGAGCGAGTGGTCGCTGTGGACCCGCGACATCGAGGAGGAGATCGCACCGGTCTGCCGCGAACTCGGCATCGGCATCGTGCCGTTCTCGCCGCTGGGCCGCGGCTTCCTGACCGGACGGTACGCCTCCGTCGACGCCATGGAGGAGACGGACGCGCGGCGGAACATGCCCCGGTTCGCCGACGGCAACTTCGACCGGAACCTCGCGATCGTGCAGCGTCTGACCGAGCTCGCCGCACAGCGCGGGGTCACCGCGGGGCAGCTCGCGCTGGCGTGGGTGCAGCACCGGGGCGAGGACGTGGTGCCGATCCCCGGCACCCGGCGGCGCACCTACCTGGAGGAGAACGTCGAGGCGCTCGCCCTCGCCCTCACGGGGGAAGAGCTGGCGGCGATCGAGGCGGCCGCGCCCCGCGACCAGGTCGCCGGTGCCCGCTACGACGAGGGCAGCCTGTCCTTCGTCAACGGGTGAGCGGCTCCGCCCCGCCGCCGGGCGCGCCCCGGTGTCGTCCCTGGACGAGCCGGTCTCACTCGTCCCCGCCGCAGACCTCGCGGTAGGGCACACCGGGCACGTTCTGCTTCCACTCGGCCCGCGTCAGGTTCTTCGGGCGGTGGACCCGCCGGCAGATCGAGTCGGCCAGCTCGTTTGGGTCGAGGCTCATCGTGTGCGAGCGGACCCGGTCTCCGGCCAGGTGCAGAGCGCCCCGCTCGTCGAACGCCACGTCGAGCAGTTCGGCTTCGACCCCGGGCAGGAGGCCGCCCAGCTTCCGCCTCGAGGGCACATCCCAGAGCTGGAGGCGCTTGTCCCCCACGACGCCGGCGAGCGAGCGGCCGTCCGGGGAGAACCGCAGCCGCGTGGCCTGGCCGTCGGACACCTCGTCCGGGCCAGGCAGGCGCCCCGACCGCTGGGTCGCCTCGTGATTCCACAGCGCGATCCCGTCCGGCTCGCTGACGGCCAGCGTCTGTCCGTCGGGGCTGAAGGCGACGTCGGTCAGGTCGGCGGTTCCCAGCGCCCTTTGGTGCGTCTTCCCCGTCCTCGGGTCCACACGGTCGCCCGAACTCGTCACGAGGACGAGGTCGTCGCCCGTGCCGCCCAGGGCGAGCCAGTGGCCACCGGTGCCCTTCACGGTGCGGGTCTTCTTGCCGGCCGCGACGTCGACGATGTCGATGGACCACGCGCTGCGGCCCTCCCCCGCTCTGCGGCTCACGGCGAGCGTCCGGCCGTCGCTGCTGAAGGCCAGTGCCTCGGCCGAGCCCCGCTTCGGCCCGCCCAGGTCGACGAGGCGGTGTTCGGGTTTCCCGTCGCGTAGCTCCTGCAGGACGACGTTGAACGACGACCCCGAGGGCACTTCGTCGTAGGGGTAGGCCAGCGTCGTGCCGTCGGGGCTGAGCGTGGAGGGCAGTTGGCCCTCCCCGTAGGACTTTCCCAAAAGCGCGCGTGCCCGTACGGGAAAGTCGTGGAGCGCTCGCGTCGACGCCGGAGCGTCCGGCTGTCTCTCGTGACCCGCCTCACCGCGCACCGCCCAGGTCCGCAGGCGTGAGGCGCCCTTGACGGTGTGTGCGGTCACGAGGCTCTCGGCTTCGGGGCCGTAGTGGCTGATGGTGCTCCGGGTCTTTTCGCGGGGGAGGTCCAGCGCGCCGAGGTCCAGCGTGTGCACCGCGGCGCCGTCCACGTAGTGCAGTTCGCGGGCCCGGGAGTCGATGGCGAGCAAGCTTACGGTGGGCATGGCAGCTGCCGCCTCGCCCGGCGTGTGCGCCTTGTGCGTGGGCAGGGGGTTGTTCAGGTCGGTGCTGCGGGCCACGACGATGCTGCCGTCGGCCATGGTGGCCACCGTCCGTCCGTCCGCGCTCATGGTGAGGGCTCCGTCGGCCGGCGGCTCACCGGAGGCGTCGTCGGACTCCAGGGTGGTGGTCGACAGCAGCTTTCCCGTCCGGGTGTTCCACGTGGACAGCTCCCCGTTGCCGAGGGTTGCCAGCTTTCCGCCGTCGGCGCTGGAGGAGACGGAGGCCGCGCCGCCGCACATGTCGGCGTCCCGGTCGCGCAGCTTGGTCGAGCTGCCGTCGGTCAGGTCGTACAGGACCGGGGGCTGGTCTGTGCGGCAGGAGAACAGGTGGCGCCCGTTCTCGGTGAGGGCGGCGTTCTCCTCGGGCACCGTGCGCAGGGTGCGGCCGGTGCGGGTGTCGATGACGGAGAGCGCGCTGTCCCCGGTACCGACGAGCATGCGGGCACCGCCGGTCGAAAGCCCCGCGACGCTCTGGCCGGACGCCAGGGGCTTCCCCACCCGCTCACCGGTTTCCAGGTCGCGTACCGTGCCGTCACTCGTCGCCGCGTATCTGCCGTCCGCCGCGACCACGGCGAACTCCTCCACCGGCACGCCGCCCGTGCGCAGAGGGAGCCGCTTCTCAGTGCGGACGTCGAAGCGGCCCATGGTGTCGTCCAGGGTTCCCGTCGTCCGGGACACCAGGACACGGCCGTTGCGCGACAGCGTCCGCGCCGTACCTGATTCGAAGCCCGACGGCTCTTCCGTGGGGTCCTTGAAGAGGGCCTTCTCGCCCTGCCAGGCCGACTGGTACAGCCCCGCACGCGCCTCGTCGGAAGGAGACACCCGCCAGGCCGCGATGTCCAGCAGCGCGGCGAGCTCGGGGTCGCTCCCCCGCATGCCCTCGGCCACCGACGCGACATCCCGCGAGGTGGCACGCGCCTGCTGCTCGTCGTTCGCACGCTGGAACCGCCAGGCGGCGATACTCGCCGCCAGGGCCATCACGAGCAGGACCGCTATCCCGCCGCGCAGCCGGCGGCGCTGACGGTGCCTGCGGGACTCGTGCGCGCGGGCCGCGGCCAAGTACTCACGCTCCAGGCGGTTCGGCCGCAGCGCGGTGTGCGCCGTGGCGGCCTGGTCCAGGGCCGCACGCAGGACCTTGCCCTGCTGGAGGTGGTCGAGGTCCCGTCCGTCCTCCTCCCACGCCCGCGCCGCCTCGCCCGTCCTGCGCAGTACGCGCAGGACGGTGCGGTGTCCGGCGGTCCAGGCAGCCAGCCGGGGCCATGCCCGGTGCAGCGCCGCGCTGGCCGGGCGGACGGAGCCGTCGGGCTCGCGGATCAGCACCGACTGCGCGGTGAAGGCGTCCAGCGCCTGCTGGAGCGCGGCCGACTCATGAGCGGGACGGCCCGCCAGCAGTTCCTGCTGGGAGGCGGTGCGCACCCCGTCCTGCGAGCCGTCGGGCGCCTCGCCAGGGACCACGAGCCGCAGCAGGACCTCTTCCGCCGCCTCCTGGGCCGCCGGCTCCAGCCCCCTGAACACGTGCTCGGCCATCTCGCCCCAGTCCGGCAGGAGCGCGGGGGCGTGTCCGAAGGGATACGGCAGCGCCGCCACGCGGGCGCCCTGGGCCAGCAGATCCGTTGCCGGGGCCTCACGGGCACCGCCGGCCAGCAGCCCCAGCAGCAGGTCGGTCGAACCGGGCCGGTAGGCGGGATCCTTGGACAGCGCGGCGCCCACCAGGGGCCGCAGCCGTTCGGGTACGGGCGTGAGGTCGGGCTCCGACTCGGTGACCCGCACGACGATCTCGCCGAGATGCTCACCGTGGAAGGGGGCCTGGCCGCTCGCCGCGAACAGCACGACGGCGCCCCAGGCGAAGACGTCGCTCCTCTCGTCCGCCCGTCCGCCCCGCAGCACCTCCGGCGCCATGTAGCCGGGCGTGCCCATGACCTTGCCCGTCTCGGTGAGCGACATCTCCTGCGTACGGGCGATCCCGAAGTCGATGACGCGGGGCCCGTCGGGACCGAGCAGCACATTGGCCGGCTTCAGATCCCGGTGCACCACGGACGCGGCGTGGATGGCGGCCAGCGCGGTGGCGATCCCGGTGGCCAGGCGGACCAGTTCGTCACCGCCCAGCGGGCCGTCCCGGCGGACCGCTGCCTGCAGATCAGGGCCGTTGATGAACTCGCTGACGATGTACGGGGGATCGCCCTGAGGGTCCGCCGCCAGCACGCGGGCCGTGCAGAAGGACGCGACCTGCTGCGCCGCCTCGACCTCCTTGCGGAATCTGTCCCTGGCGAAGTCCTGTGCCGCGCCCTCCGCCCGCAGAACCTTCACCACACAGCGCCCCCCGGCGCTGTCGTAGGCCTCGTAGACCACTCCCTGCCCACCGGCTCCGAGCAGCGACGCCAGCCAGTAGGGGCCGATGCGCTGCGGGGCGTCAGGGGCCAGCAACTCCCGGCTCACGCGCGCCTTTTCGGCTGGTGGCATGCGGTACACCTCCGGTCGACCTGATCGTCGTGATCGTACAGAAGCGAGCACGAGCACGAAGGAGTCGCCACCGCGGGGGCTACCTGCTCGGCAGCACCTGGTCGCAGGCCGCGCCCAGGCGCCGGACGCCCTCGACGATGTCGCTCTCCGCCGCCGCGGGCGCGAACGTCACCCGCAGGTGCGGGGCGGGGGATTCCGCGGCGAAGTAGGGGGCGCCGGGCGCGACCGCCACCCCGGCGCGCAGCGCGGCGGCGGCCAGTGTGGCCTCGTCCGTACCGTCCGGGAGCCGCAGCCACAGGTGGTAGCCGCCGCGCGGGGCGTGGTCGAGGTGGAGCGCGGGCACCTCGCGGGCCAGTGCGCCCAGCATGATCTCACGGCGTATCCGCAACTCGGTGCCCACGGCGCGCAGATGACGGGCCCAGGCCGGCGCTCCGACCAGTTCCAGCGCCGCCTCCTGGAGCGGCCGCGGGACGAAGAAGCTGTCGACGATCTGGATGGCGCGCAACCGCTCCCATACGGGCCCGCGCGCGGCGAGCGCGCCCACGCGCAGGCTGGGCGAGGTCGCCTTGGTCAGGGACCGGATGTGGACGACCACGCCGTCCGGGTCCTCGGCGCACAGCGTGGGCGGCAGCGGGTCCGCGTCCTCGTGCGCGAGGTTCCTGGCGAAGTCGTCCTCCACCACGAAGGCACCCGCCGCACGCGCCGTACGCAGCACCTCGCCGCGCCGCAGCGGGCTCAGCACGGCGCCCGTCGGGTTCTGGAACAGCGGCTGGCAGACCAGGGCGCGGGCGCCGCTGGCCCTGAACGCCGCCGCCAGCAGATCGGGGCGCACGCCCTCGGAGTCCACGGGCACCGGCACGGGCCGCAGCCCCGACGCGCGGGCAGCGGCCAGCATGCCGGGGTAGGTGGGCGACTCGACCAGCACGGCGGCCCCCGGGGGTGCCAGCGCGCGCAGCGCGGTGGTGATCGCCGACTGCCCGCCCGCGGTGATCAGGACGTCGCCGGGGGCCACGGTCCCGGCGATCCCGCCGATCTCCCGGGCGAACCAGCCGCGCAGCTCCTCAAGACCCTCGACCGGCGGCCTGCCCCAGGCGCCCGGGCGCCGGGCCGCGCGGGCGAGCGCGGCGGCCAGTGCCTTCTCGGGCTGGAGGCCGGGCGGCAGGTAGCCGCCGTTCAGCTCCAGCACGCCGGGCGGCGGCCTGTCGAGCGTCGCGGTCACACCGCCCGCCTCCACGCTGCGGGGCGCCTGGTCGGCGGAGGCGTCGGCGCTCAGGGCGACCTCCTGCCACGAGGTGTCGCCCCGCTGTCCGAACGCCGCGTCGGCGCGCCGGGCCTCGGCCCTGAACACCCCGGCACCCGGCCTGGTGACGACGAGGCCCTCGGCGGCCAGCACGGCCAGCGCCCGCGAGACGGTCACGGGACTGGCGCGGAACCGCTGCACGAGAGCCCGGCTGGACGGCAGCTTCTCGCCCGGCGAGTAGCGGTCCAGCTCCCCGCGCAACCATTCGGCCAGCTCGGCGACACTGCTACGCTCAGACATGAGAGCACAGGATAGCGCTATCGACGAGCCGGGGATAGCGGCCCCGGCCGGGGACACCGGCACGGTGGGGGCCGCTCACCCGGCGGGGGCGAGCGGGCCGGGCCCAGGCGCGAACGCGGGCGCGGAGCCGGGCGCGGAGCCGGGCGCGGAGCCGGGCGCGGAGCCGGGCGCGGAGCCGGGCGCGGACCCAGCCGCACCCTCGGAGGCGGCCGACCGCTGCGGACCGGCCGGCCGCACGCAGAAGGCGGGCCGCGCCGGGGTGTGGCTGGCCGTCGCCGGTGTCGTCTGCTTCTCGCTGACCTTCCCCGCCACCGACTGGTCGCTGCGCGGGTTCGGTCCCTGGACGGCGACCGCGCTGCGGATGCTGGTAGCCGGGCTGGTCGCCGCAGCGACGCTGAGGGCGCGGCGGGTGCCGCTGCCCGCCCGCCGGCACTGGGCGGGGCTCGCGGTCGCCGCGTCGGGCGTCGTGATCGGCTTCCCCCTGCTGACGACGCTGGCGTTGCGGACCTCGACGACCTCGCACGCCGCTGTCGTGGTGGGGCTGCTGCCGCTGACCACGGCCGTCTACTCCTCGCTGCGCACCGGAGCGCGGCCCTCGCCCGCCTTCTGGGGGGCCGCGCTGGCGGGCGCCGCGGTGGTGGTCGCCTTCGCGCTGTACCAGAGCGGCGGCGCGCCCGGCGTCGGCGACCTCTTCCTGTGCGGGGCGCTGCTGATCTGCGCCGCCGGGTACGCCGAGGGCGGCAAGCTGGCGCGGGAACTCCCCGCTGTGCACGTCATCGGCTGGGCGCTGGTGGGCTGCCTGCCGCTGGCCGCCGCGGGCAGCGCCCTCGCGCCGGCGTACGAGCCGGTGGCGCTGACGGGGCAGGCGGCGGTGGGCCTGGCGTGGAGCGCGCTGGGCTCGCAGTTCCTCGGGCTGCTGTTCTGGTACCGGGCGATGGGGCTCGTCGGCGTCTCCAGGACGAGTCAGGTGCAGTTGGCGCAGCCGCTGCTTACGCTGGTATGGGCGGTGCTGCTGCTCGGCGAGCGCCTGACTCCCGCCGCTCCCGCGGCGGCGCTCGCCGTACTGGTGTGCATCGTGGTCGTACAGCGCACCCGCGCGTGAGACCGCGCGGCAGGCGGACTCCGAAGAGCGAGTGGAGGTACATGCCATGCGAGCCAACACGGGCGACGAACTGCTGATGCACGGACGGGTCGTGGGTCAGCAGGACAGGACGGCGACGATCGTCGAGGTGATGGGCACGAGGGGTGAGCCCCCGTACCGCGTGCGCTTCGACGACGGTCACGAGGCGGTGGTCTCCCCCGGCCCGGACTCCGTGGTGCAGGAACCGCACGGGCAGGGGCAGCGCTGAGCCTGCGGGAGGTCCACGCACGGCGCTTAAGGCGGATCGGCGCGGCGTGTGGCGCGGTGCCCGCACCGGGCGCCGCGCCACACGCGGTCTCGCCGGCCCCTTCCGGCCCCCCACGCCTCACCCGACCACGCAGAGCACGCATAGGTGACCTTTCGCCCCCGGTCTCCATCCGGCGTTCCCCCACAGGTAACGTCGGGCGGCGAAGCGGCTGCGCCCGGTACTCCGAGAGGCCGGTGAACGGCCGCTGCGGACCGTGAAGATCAGCGAAAGGCACGAGGTGACGGAGTCTGTAGCCGGCGTGGAGCGCGTCGGAGTGGTGGGCTGTGGCCAGATGGGTGCGGGTATCGCGGAGGTGTGCGCGCGGTCCGGACTCGACGTGCTGGTCGCGGAGACGACCGGCGAGGCCCTGGAGATCGGTCGTACCCGGCTGGTCAACTCGCTCGGCAAGGCGGCCGACCGGGGGAAGATGAGCCGTCAGGAGTGCGACGAGACGCTGGAGCGGCTGACCTTCACCACGGATCTGGGCGACTTCGCCGACCGTGACCTCGTCATCGAGGCCGTCATCGAAAACGAGCAGGTCAAGACCGAGATCTTCCAGGTGCTCGACCAGGTGGTGACCAGCCCGGAGGCGATCCTGGCGTCGAACACCTCCTCGATCCCGCTGGTGAAGCTCGCCGTCGCCACCTCGCGCCCCGACCAGGTCATCGGCATCCACTTCTTCAACCCGGCCCCGATACAGCGGCTGGTGGAGCTGATCCCGGCGCTGACGACCGGCGAGGAGACCATCAAGCGCGCCGAGGCCGTCGTCGGCGGGACGCTGGGCAAGCACACCATCCGGGCACAGGACCGGTCAGGGTTCGTCGTCAACGCGCTGCTGATCCCGTACCTGCTCTCCGCCATCCGGATGTTCGAGTCCGGCATCGCCAGCCGCGAGGACATCGACAACGGCATGGAGCTGGGCTGCGCCCACCCCATGGGCCCCCTCAAGCTCGCCGACCTCATCGGTCTCGACACCGTCGCCTCGGTCGCCGACTCGATGTACACCGAGTTCAAGGAGCCCCTGTACGCCGCTCCCCCGCTGCTCCAGCGGATGGTCGACGCGGGCCGCCTGGGCCGCAAGGCGGGCGCCGGCTTCTACGCCTACTCCTGAGCACCCCGACGAGAGGCCTGCCCAGGACCCGGCGGAACGCCGACATCCAGGGCAGGCGGTAGGCGCCGGACGGTGGGCGCCAAGCGGCGCGCGCCCCCGCGGCCGGTTCACACCGCGGGCGTGTCGGCCGTCGGCTCGTCCCCGGGATCGGGGTCGTTGTTGTCCTTCGCCTCGGCAGCGGTGCCGTCCGGCGTGGCCCCGGGCGTCGCCTTCGAGGCCTCGTCGGGAAGCGCGGCGGGCTCCGGCTCGACCGGTCCCGAGCCGAGCGCCGCACCTGCCTCGGCCGCCTCACGCACGCCCGCCACGGGCGGCACCCCCGTGCCCGCACCCGGCGGCGCCTCCGCGCCCGCGCCCGGCGCCCCGCCCGGTGGCTGCTCCACGCCCGGTGGGGTGCCCGCGCCGGGTGGCGCGCCCGGCCGCTCCCCCGGTTTGCGCAGTTTGCGCACCGTCCGCCTGCGCGCCGCGCCGACCGAGGTGCGCACGACGGAGAGGGGCTTGGCGACCGACTCCAGCGGTTTGCGTTCGGCGTCCACCCCGAGGAAGGTCTCCGCCAGGCCGCCGATGACCATGATGATCGCGCCGACGAGAAAACCGACGTAGAGCCTGCCGCGGTTGCTGCCGTCGCCGATCAGCCAGCCGTACAGGTAGGGCCCCGTCGCCCCCGCGGCCTGCCCGATGGCGAAGAAGAGCGCGATCGCCTTGCCGCGGACCTCCAGCGGGAAGATCTCACCCGCCGTCAGGTAGCCCGAGGACGCGCCGGCCGAGGCGAAGAAGAAGATCACACACCAGGCGACGGTCTGCGTGGTCGCCGTCAGGACGTTCGCCGCGAACAGGGAGGCGGTCACCGCCAGCGCGCACCCGGAGAAGAGATAGGTGCCGGCGATCAGCCAGCGGCGGCCGACGATGTCGAAGAGGGGGCCCAGCACGATGGGCCCGAGCAGGTTGCCGGCGGCGAAGGCCAGCAGGTACATCGGGGCGCTCGCGGCGGAGACGCCGTAGAACGTGGTGAGCACCAGCGTGTAGGTGAAGAAGATCGCGTTGTAGAGGAACGACTGGGTGATCATCAGGGTCGAGGCCAGCACGGCGCGCTTGGGGTACTCCCTGAAGAGCACCCGCAGCAGCGTCACGTACGTGCTGTGCGCCGACTCGCTGATCTCGATGGCGTCCTTCTCGTCGACCGGCGGCAGCTTCTTGCCGTGCCGGCGCACCGCCTCCTCGATGCGGCCGATCGCCGCCTCCGCCTCGGCCTCCCTCCCGTTCATGATCAGCCAGCGTGGACTCTCCGGCAGATGGCGGCGTACGAACAGCACGGAGAAGCCGAGCACGGGTCCGAGCAGGAAGCCGATGCGCCAGGCGACGGTGTCGTCGAAGTAGGCGAGGATCATCAGCTCGGCGAGGGTGCCGACGATGGCGCCCGCCCAGTAGGTGCCGTTGACCAGCAGGTCGACCCGGCCGCGGAAGCGGGCGGGCATCATCTCCTGGATGGCCGAGTTGATGGCGGCGTACTCCCCGCCGATGCCGGTGCCGGCGACGAACCGGGTCAGGTACAGGTAGGCGTCCCAGCTGGGGCCCTGTCCGTAGGTCAGCGCGGTCATGCCGCTGCCGAACAGGTAGACGCCGAACGTGAGCAGGAAGAGCTTCCGGCGCCCGAACCTGTCGGCCATCCGCCCGAAGAAGAGCGCCCCCGTCACCTGTCCGACCAGGTAGACGGTCGCGATCAGACCCGCTTCGCTGGAGGACAGCCCGAGGGTGTCCTCCTGGGTGAGGATCGAGGTGACCGAGCTGGCGACCGTGATCTCCAGCCCGTCGAGGATCCACGCACAGCCCAGCGCCGCGATCATCTTCGTGTGGAAGCCGGACCAGGGCATCCGGTCGATACGTGCAGGGATCAGGCTGCGGAGCGGAGCGTCCGCCGGACGGGATGATGAGTTCGCTGCTGCCACCTCGTCACCCGTAACCAGCCTTGACCCCGCACCAGGGACTCGACCGGTCATCTCACCCGAAAAGATGAGGCGGCGCGGCGGCACGGCGAAGGGGACACCCGCCGGTGGCGGATGTCCCCTTCGTGCCCCCGGCGCGCGCCGGGGGCTGCCCGTTCTCAGGCGCCGCGCAGCACCGCGCCGGTGCGCTCGACAGCCTCGGCCACGGCCGCGTCCCGCGCGCCTGAGGCCTCCTCCGCCTTCAGCGTCCGGTCGAAGGCACGGAAGCGCAGCGCGTAGGCGAGCGACTTGCGGCCCGCACCGAGCTGTTCGCCGGTGAAGACGTCGAACAGCCGCAGCGACTCCAGCAGCTCACCCGCGCCGGCGCGCAGCGCGCTCTCCACCTCGGCGGCCGGCACCGAGGCGTCCACCACCAGGGCCACGTCCTGGGTGGCGACCGGGAACGTGGACACGTGCGGGGCGCGCATCGCGCCCGCGCCCGCGCGCTCCACCAGGTCGAGGTCGAGCTCCATCACACAGGTGCGCGGCGGCAGCCCGAGCGCCTTGAGCGCGCGCGGGTGCAGCTCACCGGCGTGGCCCGCCAGGGTGCGGCTGCCGTCGATCTCGACGTGGAGCGCGGCGCACCGGCCCGGGTGCCAGGGCACGTACCGGCCGCTGACCAGCGTCAGCTCGACGCCCGCCTCTGCGGCCACGGTGCGGGCCGCCTCGATGGCGTCGGCCCAGTCGGCGGGGCGGCCCCCGCCCCACCAGCCGGCCCGCTCGCGGGCGCCCGCCAGGACGACCGCCACGTGCCGGGGCTGCTCGGGCAGCGCACTGTCCAAGGAGGCCACCTGCTCGTCGGTGGGCCGCTGGGTGACGGGCAGCCGCTCGGCGGCCGTTTCGGCGCCGGTCGGCAGGAACACCAGCCCGGTCTCGAACAGCGCCAGGTCGTGGCTGCCGCGCCCGTCGTTGCGGCGCAGGGCGCCCAGCAGCCCGGGCAGCAGCGTGGTGCGCAGCCCGGGCTCCTCATCGGAGAGCGGGTTGACCAGCTGGACGGTGCGGCGGCGCGCGTCGCCCGGCTCCAGCCCGAGCTGGTCGAAGACGGCCTCGCCCACGAACGGGTACGACGGCGCCTCGACGTAGCCCGCGCCCGCCAGGGCCCGGCCCACGCGGCGGTGCAGCCGCTGCCGCTCGGTCAGCCCGCGGCCCGGCAGCGGCCTGGGCAGGGTGGCGGGCAGGTTCTCGTAGCCCTCCAGGCGGATGACCTCTTCGGCCAGGTCGTTGGGGTCGGTCAAATCGGGCCGCCAGGACGGCACGGTGACCGTGAGCTCCTCGGGACCCTCGGTGGACCGCTCGCCGCCTTCCAGCGCGCTCGGGCCGACATCCCCGTAGACGTCGCAGCCGACCTGCTGGAGGCGGCGCACGACGGTCTCGCGCCCGTAGCCGACGCCCGCGACCCTGTCGGGGTGGTCGGCGGCCATCCGGATGGTGCGCGGGCCCGAGGGGGTGCGGACCTCGGTGACGCCGGGCTCCACGGTGCCGCCGGCCAGCAGCACCAGCAGGTCGACGGTGCGCTGCGCCGCGGCGGCCGCCGCCTCCGGATCGACTCCCCGCTCGAAGCGGCGGGACGCCTCGGAGGAGAGCTTGTGGCGGCGCGCGGTGCGGGCCACCCGTACCTGGTCGAAGTGGGCCGCCTCGATCACCACGTCCGTGGTGCGCTGCGCCGCACCGCCGTCGCCGTCGGCGATCTCGGTGTGGGCGCCGCCCATGACGCCCGCGAGGCCGATGGGGCCGCGGTCGTCGGTGATGACCAGGTCCTCCGGGTCCAGGACGCGTGCCACGCCGTCGAGGGTGGTCAGCTTCTCCCCGCTGCGGGCCCCGCGCACCCCGATCGGCCCCTCGACGCGGTGGCGGTCGTAGGCGTGCAGCGGCTGGCCCAGCTCCAGCATCACGTAGTTGGTGATGTCGACCGGCAGCGAGACCGGGCGCATCCCGGCCTTCTGGAGCCTGCGCTTGAGCCAGATCGGCGAGACCGCGCCGGGGCGCAGCCCGGACACCGTGCGGGCGGTGAACCGGTCGCAGCCCAGCGGGTCTGCGACCTCGACGGTGTACCCGTGCGCGTTGGGCGCGGCCACGTCCAGCAGGGCCGGGTCGCGCAGCGGCACCCCGTAGGCGGTGGCCGTCTCGCGCGCCAGACCGCGCATCGACAGGCAGTAGCCGCGGTCGGGGGTGACGGCGATGTCGAGGACCTCGTCGACGAGTTCCAGCAGCTCGATGGCGTCGGCGCCCACCTCGGCCTCGGGCGGCAGCACCATGATCCCGTCGTGGTCCTCGCCCATGCCCAGCTCGCGCTCGGAGCAGATCATGCCCTCGGAGACGTGGCCGTAGGTCTTGCGGGCGCTGATCTCGAACCCGCCGGGCAGCACGGCGCCCGGCAGCACGACGACGACGTTGTCGCCGACGGCGAAGTTGGTGGCTCCGCAGACGATGTTCTGCGGGTCCTCAGGGCCCCGGCCGACGTCCACCTGGCAGTAGCGGATCGGTTTCTTGAAGCCGGTCAGCTCCTCGATGGCCAGCACCCGGCCCACCACCAGCGGACCGGTGAGGCCGGCTCCGGTCTGCTCGACCGTCTCGACCTCGAGACCGGCCGCGATCAGCCTGGCCGCGACGTCCCGGCCGGACTCGGAGGCCGGCACCTCGACGTACTCCCGGAGCCACGACAGCGGCGCCCGCATCAGATCTCCATCCCGAACGGCCTGGTGAAGCGCACGTCACCCTCGACCATGTCTCGCATGTCCTCGACGTTGTGGCGGAACATCAGCATCCGCTCGATGCCGAACCCGAAGGCGAACCCGCTGTAGCGCTCCGGGTCGACGCCGCAGGCCGTCAGCACCCGCGGGTTGACCATGCCGCAGCCGCCCAGCTCGATCCAGCCCTCGCTGGAGCAGGTGCGGCACGGGTTGTCCGGGTCTCCCACGGACGCGCCCCGGCACACGAAGCACACCATGTCCATCTCGGCGGACGGCTCGGTGAAGGGGAAGTAGGAGGGCCGCAGCCGCGTACCCAGACCCTCGCCGAACAGCGCCCGCACCATGTGGTCGAGCGTGCCCCGCAGGTCGGCCATGGTCAGGCCCTCGTCGATGGCCAGCAGCTCGACCTGGCCGAAGACGGGGGTGTGCGTGGCGTCCAGCTCGTCGGTGCGGTACACGCGGCCGGGGCAGATGACGTAGACCGGCAGCTCGCGCGCCAGCAGCGACCGGATCTGCACCGGCGAGGTGTGGGTGCGCAGCACGACGCCGGAGTCCTCCTCGCGCGGCGAGCCGGCCTGGCCGCGCACGAAGAAGGTGTCCTGCATGGTGCGGGCCGGGTGGTCGGGCCCGAGGTTGAGGGCGTCGAAGTTCAGCCACTCGGCCTCGACCTCGGGGCCCTCGGCCACCTCGTAGCCCATCGCGACGAAGACGTCCTCGATGCGCTCCGAGAGGGTCGTCAGCGGGTGGCGGGCGCCGGCCGGGCGGCGGTCGTAGGGCAGCGTGACATCCACGGCCTCCTCGACCAGCACCCGCTCGTCGCGCTCGCGCTCCAACTCTTCCTGGCGGGCCTTGAGCGCCTTGCCGACCGCGCCCCTCGCCTGCCCGACACGCTTGCCCGCCTCGGCCTTCGCGTGCGGGGGCAGAGCGCCGATCTCGCGGTTGGCCAGCGCCAGCGGGGAGCGGTCGCCCGCATGGGCCACCTTCACCTCGCGCAGTGCCTCCAGATCACCGGCCGCCGCGACGGCGGCGAGCGCCTCTTCGGTGGCCCGGTCGATCTCTTCCGGTTTCAGTGCCTCGACCTCGACAGGGTCGTACGACTTGTTGGGTGCCGACATCTCTTCCCGTGGTTTCCGATTTGTCTCCCAGCTGTCGCTGGGAGGTACCCCCTGGCTGCGCCCCGTCCCGGACATGCGTGCCGGGGCCCGAGTCTACGGGGGCGTGCCCGAGGGCGGGTAAGCGGAGGCCGGAGCTGCGGCCTCGGGTCAGGTTCCGGGGTGGGCCCGTGCGCGCCGTGTGCTCGTGGATCCGCGGATCGGATCCGTCAGGCCAGGAAGGCCGGGGCGCCCACGGGCAGGGTAAATCGGAACCGGGCGCCGCCCACGGGCGCCCGCTCGACGGTGATCACGCCACCGTGTGCCTCGACGATGCCCTTGACGATGTAGAGGCCCAACCCCGTGCCGCCGCGCCTGCTGCCCCGCCAGAAGCGGGTGAACACACGGCTCATGGACTCCTCCGGAATGCCGGGCCCCTCGTCGCTGACCGTGACGGTCGTGGCCTTCTCTCCAGGCTCACCAGGCCCCCCGGGCTCGCCGGCCCCTCCTGGGGTTCCCGGCGTCCCCGGATCGCGCGGGGACGAGGCGGATCGTACCTCGATGGTGACAGTTCCCTCGCCGTGCCGCACCGCGTTTTCCAGCAGGTTGCCGAGCACCTGGTCGATCTTGTCCGGGTCCGCCCACAGGTCGGGCAGGTCGGCCGCGATGTCGACCGCGAAGCGGGAGTCCGGCTCGCCCGCGGCCAGGTGGGCGCCCACGTGCCGCCGCACGGCCCTGGCGATGTCCAGCCGCTGGCGGCGCACCTCCAGCCGCCCCGAGTCGATGCGGGAGATGTCCAGCAGCTCGGCGATCAGGCGGGTGACGCGGCCCGCGTCCGCGTCGACGGTCTGGAGCATCAGCCGCTTCTGGTCGTCGGTGAACCGCTCCCACTTGGCCAGCAGGGTGGCGGTGAAACCCTTGACGGAGGTGAGGGGCGAGCGCAGCTCGTGGGCGACGGTGGCGATCAGCTCGGCGTGGCTGCGCTCGGTGCGGCGCCGCGCCTCGGTGCCGCGCAGGGTGACGACGACGCGCCGGACGGGGCCCCGCGCCCGCGCGCGGACGTACCGCGCCGAGACGAGTACCTCGTGCCCGCCCGGCAGCAGCAGGTTCCGCTCGGGGTGCCCGTTGCTGATCGCCAGGCCGCCGTAGGGATCGGTCAGCTGCCACCAGCGGCGTCCGTCGAGGTCCTCGAGCGGCAGCACGGCGGGCAGCGGACTGCCCAGCGCCTCGCCGGGCTCCCGGCCTGTGAGGCGGGCCGCCGCCGCGTTGAAGCAGACGACGGCGCCGTCGGCGTCGGCGACCACGAGCCCGTCGGGCAGGTCGTCGGGGTTCACATCCATCCCGTACCGCCCCTTTCCGACACCTCGTCCCGCCACCCGGGGCCGACACCCTACTAGCTCAGGGTGACCGCGCGGCACCCTCACCGTGCGGGCTGTCACCGCGCGCGGTCACCGGGTGCGCTGGGCGCGCGCCGAGGCGTAGAGGCAGACGGCCGCCGCCGTGGCGAGGTTGAGGCTCTCCGCACGGCCGTGCAGGGGCACCCGCACCACGGTGTCGGCCAGCGCGCGGGTCTCCTCCGGCAGCCCCCAGGCCTCGTTGCCGAAGACCCAGGCCGTCGGCCCGGCCATCGACCCCGCGTCCAGTTCCTCGTCCAGATCCCGCTCCCCCGCGCCGTCGGCGGCCAGCACCCGCACCCCCGCGCCGGCGAGTTGACGCAGCGCCTCCTCGACGGGCACGCCGACGACGACCGGCAGGTGGAAGAGCGAACCGGCCGACGAGCGCACGGCCTTCGGGTTGTAGACGTCGACGGACGCGTCGGTCAGCACCACCGCGTCGGCCCCCGCCGCGTCGGCGCAGCGCAGGACGGTCCCCGCGTTGCCCGGATCGCGCACGTGGGCGAGGACGGCCACAAGGCGCGGCCGGGCCGCCGCGATCTCCTCCAGGGGCCGGTCGAGGAAGTGGCAGAGCCCGACGATGCCCTGCGGGGTGACGGTGTCGGCCATCTCGCCGATCACCTCGTCGGAGGCCGTGAGCACCGGCAGGCGAGCCGCGCGGGCCGCCCGCAGGACGTCCGCGTGCCGCTCGGCGGCCTCGGGCGTCACATACACCTCGACCAGGTGTTCCAGTGCCTCCCGCACGGCCTGCGGCCCCTCGGCCAGGAACCGCCGCTCCTTGGTACGGAAGCTGCGCTTGCCGAGCCTGCGCGCGGCGGTGACACGAGGCGAGCGCAGGGAGGTCAACTCGGGCGGCATCAGGGGGTTCGCTCACTTTCGACGAGTGCGACTCAGAGGGCCGCATGACCCGGCCGCCACACACACTTCTCGCCGCCGTGGAAGCGCGCCCCCGTGCGCAGCAGGGGGGCGGAAACCACGACGGCGAGAGGCCGAAGCCCCCTGCCCCGAGGGCCGGGGGAGGAAGGCCGGGCGGTTCAGCCGGCGAGCGCGCTCACCGGCGCGGCCGCAGGTGTTCAGGCGGCCTTCGGGGCGTTCACATCGCTCGGCAGCGCCTTCTGCGCGACCTCGACCAGCGCGGTGAAGGCAGCCGCGTCGTTGACCGCGAGGTCGGCCAGCATCTTGCGGTCGACCTCGATGGAGGCGGCCTTCAGACCCTGGATGAAGCGGTTGTAGGTGATGCCGTTGGCGCGGGCAGCGGCGTTGATCCGCTGGATCCACAGCTGACGGAAGTCGCCCTTGCGCTTCTTGCGGTCGTTGTAGTTGTAGACGTAGGAGTGGGTGACCTGCTCCTTCGCCTTGCGGTACAGGCGGGAACGCTGACCGCGGTAGCCGCTGGCCTGCTCCAGGATCGCCCGGCGCTTCTTCTGAGCGTTTACTGCCCGCTTGACGCGTGCCACGTGATTACTCCTTGTTGGGGGGCCGGAAGGCGGTCTGCCCGACGTCGCCGTTCACCGCTCGACGCCGTCCGCTCCGACCCGGATCGATGGGGTCCCGGTCGAGCGGGGTTCTTACTTGCCGAGAAGCTTCTTGATCTTCTTGGCGTCCGCCGGGGCCGCTTCGGTCTTACCGGCAAGGCGACGCGTCAGCGTGGACGGCTTGTGCTCGAGAAGGTGGCGGCGGCCGGCGCGCTGGCGCATCACCTTGCCGGAGCCGGTGACCTTGAAGCGCTTGCGGGCACCACTGTGCGTCTTGTTCTTCGGCATGTCGCCGTTTCACTCCTCGTCAGTGACGCTTCCGGATCGCCGTGCGGGCAGGCGGAAGCGTCAGTTGTTCCGTGTCGGTTCCGGGGCGGTGCCCCGGGAGGGCTCACGCCTCGGCGGTCTCCTCGGTGGGCGCCTCGGCTGGAGCAGACCCCTGCTGGCGCTCCGCCTTGCGGGCCGCCTGGGCCTCGCGGGCCTCGGCCATGGCCTCGGTCTTCTTCTTGTGCGGACCGAGAACCATGATCATGTTGCGGCCGTCCTGCTTCGGGTTGGACTCCACGAAGCCCAGGTCGGCCACGTCGTCAGCGAGCCGCTGGAGCAGTCGGAAGCCCAGCTCGGGGCGGGACTGCTCACGACCGCGGAACATGATCGTGATCTTGACCTTGTCACCCTGCTTGAGGAACCGGACGACGTGACCCTTCTTGGTGTCGTAGTCGTGCGGATCGATCTTCGGCCGGAGCTTCATTTCCTTGATGACCGTGTGCGCCTGGTTCTTGCGCGCTTCACGGGCCTTCATGGCCGACTCGTACTTGAACTTGCCGTAGTCCATGAGCTTGCACACCGGCGGGCGGGCGTTCGCCGCCACCTCGACCAGGTCGAGGTCGTATTCCTGTGCGAGTTCAAGGGCCTTGGCAAGCGGCACGATGCCGACCTGCTCGCCGCTGGGACCGACGAGTCGCACCTCGGGGACGCGAATCCGGTCGTTGATGCGGGGCTCGGCGCTGATGGGGCCTCCTCGGGTACACCGCGCGACCGTCTGGCGGACGACCGCGCACGAGTCTGTAATGAGTGGTGACCACCGCCGCAGAAAGCGCAAAGCGCCCCGGACGGGTCACAGGCGGGGCTCCTCACAGACCGGGAGCACCGCCGCGGAACTCCGCGGGGCGCAGCCTGACCTTTGACCCGCGGCCCGCAGGGCCACCAGGTGGGAGATCGGAGCCTCCACTTGCGGGCTGGGGTCCGCCTTCGTGCGGGCGGTCTCCAGCCGGTCGTCCAACCAGCATACCAGCAGGCCCGGCGGAGCACCGCCCGGCACCGCCCGCCACCTGTCGCCGCCCCGCCTGCCCGCCCCGCCTGCCCGCACCCGCCGGCGCCCGCGGACACCTCTGCCACGACGGCCGGAGGGGCCCGCCGGCGGTACGAGCGGCCCGTACGACGGCGGTCGACGGGCGGGGCTTAGGGTGAGCCGCATGAGCGACGCCGCAGCCGCCGGGCAGCCCTTCGACCTCTCCGGCCAGAACAGTCCCGACTTCGACAGCCTGACCCGCGACATCGCGGACGTCCCGGCCGTCGAGGTCATCACCACGGTGGCGGTGCACCTGATGAGCTCCGCCGCCGTCAACCTCGGACTGGCCGAGGACGGCGAGCAGCACAAGGACCTGGACGAGGCGCGGAAGCTGATCCACGCGCTGGCCGGGCTGGTCACGGCGAGCGCCACCGAGATCGGCTCGTACCACGCCGCGCCGCTGCGGGACGGTCTCAAGTCGCTCCAGCTCGCGTTCCGCGAGGCCTCGACCGTGCCAGACGAGCCCGGCCAGGGCCCCGGAGAGAAGTACACGGGACCCGTTCACGGCTGAGCCACCCAGCCCACGGCTGGGCCGCCCGGCGCCCGGTCCTTCCCG
Source organism: Streptomyces diacarni (assembly GCF_003323715.1). Lineage (GTDB taxonomy): Bacteria > Actinomycetota > Actinomycetes > Streptomycetales > Streptomycetaceae > Streptomyces > Streptomyces diacarni. Next base: position 325,742 of record NZ_QOIN01000028.1, on the reverse strand, counting down.
CGGCGCAGCGGTCCGTCCGCACCCGGCCGCCCCACTCGGCTCAGCTCACCCGCATCTCGCGCCGCGGCCTGCGGTTGGGCTGGGGGTGCGTGAGCACGTGCACGTACGCCGCGATCGCCCCGCCCACCAGCGGCGCGACGATGAACAGCCACAGCTGGGTCAGCGCGGCCCCGCCCGCGAAGATCGCGGGGCCCAGGCTCCTGGCCGGGTTCACCGAGGTACCGGTCAGCGGGATGCCGACCAGGTGGACGACGGCCAGCGCGATGCCGATGGGCAGCCCGTCGAAGCCGACGACCGCCACCTTGTGGGTGACCGCCAGCACCGTGTAGACGAACAGGAACGTCAGCACCAGCTCGGCGACGAACGCGCCCCCGATGTTGACGTGCACGGCGGAGCGGTCGCCGAAGCCGTTGCTGCCGAACGTCTCGCTCGTCTGCAGACCCGGGACCTGCTTGGCGACCAGGAAGAGCAGCGCGGCTCCCGCGATGCCGCCGACCAGCTGCGCGACCCAGTACTTGACCGCCAGCTCCAGGTCGAGGCGGCCCGCCAGGAACATGCCCAGCGTCACCGCGGGGTTCAGGTGCGAGCCGGAGATCGGGCCGATCGCGTACGCGAGCGCCAGCATCACGAAGCCGAACGTGAGCGCGATGCCGAGCGAACCGACGTACTCGGCGGCCAGCACGGCCGCACCCACTCCGAAGAACACCAGGAGCAAGGTGCCCAGGAACTCCGCGGCGACCGGCTGGGGCTTGTCTTCCAGGTCCTTGAGCTGTTCCGGACTCGCCTGGAGCGACTTGACCTGCATGTCGACCTCCCGTGGGGGTCGTAGGAGCAGGCCGGGACGGTCCGTCCCGGCGCTTCCTCCCGAGTGTCCGACGCGTCAGGGCGGCTCGCACCTCGGGCGGGCCCCCCGCTCCAGGGCGCGCGCCTTCTCGCCCAGGTCAGACCCGGTAGAAGGCGTTTTCGGGCAGTGCGCTGCCCGGTGGCAGCAGCGCCAGGTCGAGCCCCCGGACCAGCCGGGCGCGTACCGTCTCGTCGGCGGCGAGCGCCTCCGCGACGTGGCGGGCCACGTCCTGCACGTCGGCGCCCGGTGTCAGCGAGAGGGCCAGCGTGCCGTCGCCCGTGGAGTCGCCGGGCGCCAGATGGGCACCGGCGATCCGCGGCTCCGCCGCGAGCACGGCGCGCACCGCTTCGCCCACCGCGGGGTCGTCCAGCGGACGGGTGTGCGTGCGGCCCGCCGCCAGTGCGTTGAGCGCGGGCCCGGTCAGCTCGTAGGTCACGGGGCCCGCCAGGTCCAGCACCACGGTGTCGGCCTGCTCGTGGGCCGCCGCCTGGAGCGCCTGGTGGAGCGGTACGGCGACGGGCCGCGCGTCGGGACGCCAGCGGGCCAGCGCCTCGGTGGAGGTGAAGGCGGGCAGCGCGCGGCGCCCGCCAGGCGCGTTGAGGGTGGGCACGGCCATCTCGCTGGTCTTGTCGCGGCGCAGTCCGTCCTGACCGGTCTCCGCCTCCGTCAGGACGGCGACGACCGGCACCAGCAGCCGCGCCCCGCTCAGCGCCTGAAGGACGCGCGACTCGGCGTCGGGCGCGCGGGGATCGGCCCGCCACGCGGCCAGGGCCTCGGCGAGCGCGTCGTCCGCGGTGCCGTCGTCGCGGGAGAAGGCCGAGTCGGGGATGTTCTTGAGCGCCACCCGCCGAGCGTATCCGGTGCCCGGCGGGCGCCCTGCGTGGGCCCGGCCCGCCCGCCGGGGCCCCGGCGGGGCTTCGTGGCGAGCCGTAGCGGGTTCGGGCAGCTCACAGCGAGCGCGGACGCCTCACAGCGGGCGGGGAGGCCCGCGCCGCAGGCGGGGCGGTACGCGGAAGGTGACGCCTCGGTGGACCGCGAAGGCCACGCCGATCAGCAGCGCGCCCATCACGGCGGCGACCAGCGCGAACCAGCCGGGGCCCGCGCCGTCCGCCGGGCGGGCCGCACCGAAGTACTCCTTGTCGTACGCGCCGACGCGCGGCCGCTGCTTCTGCGGCTTGACGTGCGAGCCCATCTCGATGGCGGCCGCCGGGTCCACCACGCCGGTGCCGACGGCGTCGCTGCGGCCGCCCTCGGGCGTGTTGCGGGCGGTGTCCGCGATCAGCTCCTTGATCTGCACGGGACTCAGGTCCGGGTGCGCGGCGCGGACCAGCGCGACGGCACCCGAGGTGAACGCCGCCGCGGCGCTGGTGCCCCACCCCTGGTAGTAGGTCCGGTCCGGGTCGGCGATGAGGATGTCCTTGCCCGGCGCCGCGACGGTGGCGTACCAGCGGCGGGTGGAGAAGGAGGCCCGCGCCCCCTTGCGGTCGACGGCGGCCACGGCGATGACGCCAGGGTAGGCGGCGGGGTAGGAGACGTGGTCACCGTCCTCGCCGCCGTTGCCCGCCGACGCGACGACGACCACGCCCTTGCGCAGCGCGTAGCGGACGGCGGCGTCCTCGTGCGCGTCGGGGTGCGCCGAGTCGCTGTCGTCCCCCAGCGAGAGGTTGATGACGTCGGCGCCGTGGTCGGTGGCCCAGCGGATGCCCTTGGCCAGCGCCGTGCCGCGCTCGTCGCGGGCCTTGGCGCGCTGCGGGTCCTGGTCCTCCAACAGGACGCGCACGGGCAGCACGCGGGCCTCGGGCGCGATGCCCAGGATCCCGTCCTGGCCGCCCTTGCCGTGCCCGTGTCCCGCGATGATGCCGGCCATGGCCGTGCCGTGCCGCGCCCAGGCCCGGTCGCCCCTGCTGGCGCCCATGCCGACCAGGTCCTTGCCCTCCAGCACGTTCTTGCGCAGGTCGGGGTGGTCGGCGTCGACCCCGGTATCGAGCACGGCCACGGTGACGCCCTGGCCCTTGGTGGTCTTCCACGCGGCCTTGGCGTTGAGCGCACTGAGCGCCCACTCCTGGCGCTGGAGCCCCTCCCCTCGCGCGTGCGCGGTGCCGACGGTGGCCGGGGCCACAGCCAGGAGGGCGCTCAGCACGGGAAGCACGGTACGCAGCAGCCGCTTCATCGGGCTTCTTCCTTGTCCTGGTCGCCGCGGGACCCGTCGTTGCCCCGGTCGCTCCGTGGCTCGTTCTTCCCCCGGTCGTTCGATGGCCCGCCGGGGAACTCGTCCTTGTCCTCGTGGCCCTCGATCGTCGCCTTGCGGAGCCGCTGTTCGACGCGGTCGGCGATGCCCTGCGCGTCGTGCCCGAGCCCGGCCTGCGCGGCGGCGGAGGTCTCACCCTTGCGGGTGGCGGCCCCGGCGGGCTGGGGGTCGGTGACGACCCGGCCGTCGGCGAAGCCGGAGACGGAGTAGACCACCACGGGCACGTCCTGCAGCACGTGGAGGGACCAACTGGCGCGCTGCGCGTCGCCGAAGTCCGCGGCGACGGTGCCGCGCGCCGCGTACGGGCGGGGCATCAGATCGGTGCGTTCGGTCAGGTTCTGGGTGGCGAACCGCTTGCGCAGGTCGCGCATGGCGGCCGGGTCCGCCTTGGTGAACATCAGCCCGACCGTGGTGACGCGGCTGGTGGTCTCGTCGGTGTAGGTGGCCCGGATCAGCCGGGCGCAGCCCACCGGAGCGAGCGCCTCGCTCAGCAGCGGGTCGAACGCGTGGGCGCAGGTGCTGTCCGGGGCGACGGCGACGCGTGTCCAGCGCCGGTCCGCGCCGCCGGGCCCCGCGCCCTTCCCCTGGAGCGTGCGCGGGAACAGGTCGTCGACGGGGATCTCGTGCCAGGCGGCCCGCGCGCCATCGAATCCCTGTGCGAGAGCGGGGCGTTGTTCGGTGTCCCCGCTCAGCAGCAGGCCGGCGCCCGAGCCGCCGAGCAGACCGACGCCGAGCACGAGGCAGACGGCCGCCACGACGGTCCGCACGGCCAGCGGGGAGCGTCCCGCGCTCCGCCCGCCCCCGGCGCCCGAGGCGTCCTCGTGCACCGGTGAGGCGGCCGGCGCCTGCGGGACGGTTTCGGGCGGAACGGCACGGGACGCGCCGTCGAACAGCGTGGGGCCGGCCGGCGGGGCGGGCGGCGTGGCACGGGGCGGCCCGGTGGGCGGTGCCGGGGTCCGTGCGGCCTCGGTGCCGGGGCGGGGCGGGGCGGTGGCCGCCTTCGCGGTGGCGGGCCCGGACCTGGTGTCTCCCGGTCGAGAGGTACGGACGGCGTTCGGTTCCGGATTCCCGGGCGGCCGCCGGGCGGCGTCGCGGCGGCCCGTGTGCGGGCGCTGCGGGGGAAGCGCGGGAAGACGCGGGGCCGTGAGGGGTTCTCCGGTGGGGGGAGCGGGCTGGGGCGGTGAGGCGGGAACCGGGGGGCGGAGAGCGGGCGAGCGGTCGCCGGGTGCGGTCACCGGCGTGCGCCCGGACCGCTCCGCCTCCGTCTCCTCGGTGTTCTCCCGGGGATGTGGCATCTGTTCGCTGGACTCGTCTTCCGGGGTCGGCTCCGCTTCCGGCTCGCCACCCGTCTCCTCCCGGACACCGCCCGAGAGGACGGCCTCCTCCTGGACACCGCCCGAGAGGACGGCTTCCTCTCCGGGCTCGTCCGGGTCGCCGCCGCTGCGGACGGTGGCGCTGTTCGGCTCGGCGGAGGTGCTGTCCTGCCCACCCGTGGGTCGGGGAGCGCTGAACAGCGAGAAGGCGGGACGCGGGGGGACGCTCGGGCGCGGAGGGACGGCGGGGCGGGGTGGGGCGGCTGGTCGCGTCGGCACGGACGGTGGGGGCGTCGCGTGGGACACGTCGGCCGGCGCGCGGGACGGGCGCGGCGGCGCGGCGGGCCTGGGCGGGGTGGAGGGACGCTCGGGGACCGGGGCGCGCTCGGCGTCGGCTCCCATGTGCGCCCCCCTTCGCGCGATGCGGCCCGCACGAACGCCGTGCGGTGCAGGGCGGTTCGCCGGAGCCAGAGTGAACTGTTGCCGTGTGCCGTCCCGTCACGGCGTGCGGCGTCACTCTACGGTGCGGACCTGGCAGGTGGGCAACCCGCCCGAGGCAGCGGTGGGGACCGTGCCGAGGTGGGTGAACGCGCCGGTTGCGGCGCGGGATGGGCGGGTGCCGGGGCTGTGCCGTGGCGCGCGGCTCTGGCAAGCTGCGAGGGTGTTCGATTCGACTGTCGATCTCGCCGCCGACCGCGCACGGTACGACCGTGCGACCGCTCACCTGGACGCGCCGCTCGCCCTGGTCGACCTGGAGGCGTTCGACGCCAACGCCGACGACCTGGTCCGGCGGGCCGCGGGAAAACCGGTGCGCGTCGCCACCAAGTCGGTGCGCTGCCGTGCGCTCCTGGAGCGGGTGCTGGCACAAGACGGCTTCCGCGGGGTGATGAGCTACACCCTCGCCGAGTCGCTGTGGCTGGCCCGTTCGGGCATCACGGACGTGCTGCTCGCCTACCCCTCGGCAGACAGGGCGGGGTACGCGGAGCTGGCGGGTGACCCGAAACTGGCGGCTTCGGTGACCGTGATGGTCGACGATCCCGCACAGCTCGCGCTGATCGACGCCGCACGGGAGGGCGGCCGCGAGGAGATCCGGGTCTGCCTCGAACTCGACACGTCCCTGCGGATGCTGGGTGGGCGGGTGCGCGTCGGCGCCCGCCGCTCGCCGCTGCACTCCCCCGCCGACCTGGCCTCCGTCGCGCGTCTCGTCCAGCGGCGGCCCGGCTTCCGGCTGGTAGGGGTGATGGCCTACGAGGGGCACGTGGCGGGGGTCGGCGACGCCGTTCCCGGGGCTGCGCTGCGCTCCCGCGCGGTGCGGCTGATGCAGGCGGCGGCGCGGCGCGAGCTGGCCGCCCGCCGGGCGGCGGCGGTGGCGGCCGTGCGGGCGGTGGCCCCTGACGTGGAGTTCGTCAACGGGGGCGGCACCGGCAGCGTGCAGCACACGGCGGCCGAGGAGGCGGTCACGGAGATCGCCGCGGGCTCGGGCCTGTACGTGCCGCGCCTGTTCGACAACTACACGTCGTTCACCGGCCGTCCCGCGGCGCTGTTCGCCATGCCCGTGGTGCGCAGGCCGGGCGTGGGGGTGGTGACCGTGCTGGGCGGGGGCTATCCGGCCTCCGGCGTGGCGGGGCGCGACCGGCTGCCGCAGCCGTACCTGCCCGGCGGGCTGCGCTACGACGCGCAGGAGGGCCCCGGCGAGGTGCAGACTCCGCTGCTGGGGCAGCCCGCCGACGACCTGCTGATCGGGGACAAGGTGTGGTTCAGGCACGCCAAGGCGGGCGAGCTGTGCGAACGGTTCGAGAGGCTGCACCTGGTGGCGGGCGAGAGGGTGGTGGAGTCGGTGCCGACGTACCGGGGCGAGGGCATGACGTTCCTGTGAACGGGGCTGTCGGCCATGCGGAGCCTCGCCCCCTGGCGTCCGGCCCGCACGGCCCCGCTCACACGGATTCGCGCGGGCCCTCGTCCTCGCCGTCGCCGGTGCCCACGACGCCCTTGCGCAGCTCGTCCAGGACGGAGACACCGGGCGCGTCCTCGGCGATGTCGACGCTGCTCAACAGCGCAAGGGTCCGCTCGGAGCTCTCGGGTGAGCGGAAGACGACGGCTTCGACGTAGGCGTCCGGCTTGAGTTTGTTGGCCACGCGCCACCTGACGCGGTAGCCCTGCTCGCCCGCGACGGTGACGGCACCGGACTCGACGACCTCGTGCCCGGTGATGCCGCCGTACGACTTCTTCGGGTACGACGTCTCGGCGTTCTCGGCCACCTGTGCTTCGGTCAGCTTCTTGAGCGTCTCCCGGTCGCTCCAGGCGCCGTTCGTCGCCTGGAGGACGCCGCCGCCCCTGACGCACTCCTCCTTGTGGGAGGCGGGGCACTCGTACGCCTTCTCGCTGCTGACGGCCGCGTGGCTGTCGCTGGCCCGCTCCCACCCCGCGGGCGCCGTGAGACCGACGCCGAGAAGGGGGTCGCGGGCGACCTCCGGGACCTTCGAGGGCGGCTCGTCGTCCCGCGGCGGGGTCGACTCGTCCCCCTCACCGGGTCCTTCGCCCTCGGGCGCCTCGGAGGGGGCACCGGGTCCGGCCTCGCTCGTGCCGCCCTTGTCGGGGTCACCGCCCAGCAGGAGGACGCTGCCCAGGGCGAGCGCGGCGGCGAGCACCACCGCGCCCGCGATGCCCGCGACGAGTCCGATGAGCGGCCCGCGCCCCGACCGGCCGCCGCCCGGCGCGGGGGGCGTGCCCGTGGCCTGCCGGGTCTGGGCGGTCCAGCCGTGGCCGTCCCACCAGCGCTCCCGCGGCGGATACGGGGGCGTTAGCCCGGGTTCTGGGTACCAGCCGGGCGGGGTCGTCATGCTCACACTCGAACCCTATGGCACATCCGTGCGACGCACAGGGGCGCCCCGGCAAGAGGCGCCCCCGCGACGCTCGTTGGGCCCGCGGGCCCGGCACGGGCCGAACGAGGACTTCTAGGCGTCCTCGCCGTACGCCGTGTCCTGCTGGTCCGGGATGACCGAACCGTCACCCCTGCGCACGGGGCCGAGGGAGCCGTCCGGGTTGGTGAAGGCCTCGCTGGAGCACGGGTAGGTGTCCTCCTGGCGCGGCAGCGGCTCGATGAACATCGGGTTCACCGCCCAGCGCCCGTCCGCGTCGTCGTACCCGCGACACATGATCTCCGGCTTGTTGCGGTTGAGCACGAGGTGCGTCCCCGTGGCGTCGCCGACGAACGTCACGTCGGTGTCCGCGTCGCCCCCGCCGACGGCGACCCGGTGCCGCCAGTCCTGCTTCTTCCAGGCCTTCTTCCCCTCGATGCCGAAGATCTCCTGGTTGATGACGCAGCGCTTGCCCTCGATGTAGGGGATCTCCTCGCCCTTGCTGACGCCGGTACCTCCGCAGCCCTCGGTGTAGGGGGTGATGCGGCCGTGCCTGACGACACTGCGGATGGCGAGGGTGTGCTTCCGGTCGATCCCGACGCCGCTCGACCACTCCTCGGTCACCGGCTCGGAGCCCGCCGAGACGATGTAGACGTCGAAACCGGCCTTCTGGAGAGTGCGGACGAGGTCCTTCTGCTGCGCGTAGTAGCGGCTGTACCCGGGCACCGTGTGCGTGCCGACCTTCCGCTCGCTGCCGACGGGGGCGGCCAGCGCCTCGTCACGGGCCGCGCGGGCGTAGGAGCGCAGTTCGGCGACCGTGTGGCCGGCGAACAGCTGCGGCACCCAGGCGTACTCGGGGACGGTGCGCCGGTGGTTCCACTTCCCGGCGAAGGCCTCCTGGCCGCCCATCGTCTCCGCCTCGCCGCGCACCTGCAGGATCTCGTCGGCGCAGGCGTCGTTCGTCGAGGTGGGGAGGGGGCGCCCGACGGGGACGTCGGTGCCGCACGCCTCGGTCAGCGCGCGGTCGGCCGCCGGGGTGAGCCACTTGCTGGTGGCCGCCCAGTCCTCGGGCCGCAGGATCTTGTCGTGCCGCAGCGCCCAGGAGATGGTGGCGTCCGTCGAGTCGTTCTTGACGATCGTGTTGTCCCAGTCGAACGCGGCCACGGGCCGGTGCTTGCCGCCCCGCCAGTGCGGTGAGCAGGTGCCGCGCTCGTCGATGGTGCGCTGGAGCTTGGCGCGGTTGTCGCCGTGCCACGGCAACTCGGTGGACAGCTGGGGGCAGTGGCGGGAACCGCCGTGGTGGCCCTGGGCCTGGGCGGTTCCCGGTGCGAGAGTGGCTGCGAGAGCCGCAGCCATGGTGAGGCCGGTCAGCACGGGTCTGCTGCGCATGTGGCGCCCCTCCTGGGTTGTCGACGTTGACCGTGTGCACGCTACATCCACGGCGCTCCGCACGGTGGGCGGGCGCCCCGGCGGCGCCCGGGCAGTGTCCGGCGGGACTACAGCGGGGTGACGTAGGCGCCCGCGATCCCGCCGTCCACGAGGAACTCGGCCGCGTTCACGAACGAGGCGTCGTCGCTGGCGAGGAACGCCACCGCCGAGGCGATCTCCTCGGGCTCGGCGAAGCGCCCCACCGGGACGTGGACCAGGCGGCGCTGTGCCCGCTCGGGATCCTTGGCGAACAGCTCCTTGAGCAGCGGGGTGTTCACCGGGCCCGGGCACAGGGCGTTCACCCGGATGCCCTCGCGGGCGAACTGGACGCCCAGTTCGCGGGACATGGCCAGGACTCCGCCCTTGGAGGCGGTGTAGCTGATCTGCGAGGTGGCGGCGCCCATGACCGCCACGAAGGAGGCGGTGTTGATGATGGAGCCGCGCTGCTGGGCGCGCATGTAGGGCAGGGCCGCCTTGCAGCACAGGTAGACGGAGGTCAGGTTGACGTGCTGGACGCGCTGCCAGGCCTCCAGACCGGTCTCCAGGATGGAGTCGTCGTCGGGTGGCGAGATGCCCGCGTTGTTGACGGCGACGTCCACCGATCCGTAGGTCTCGTGCGCGGTGCGGAACAGCGCCTCGACCTGCTCGGGCTCGGTGACGTCCACCTGCACGTACAGTCCGGCGGTCTCCTCGGCCGCGGCCCTGCCCCGTTCCGCGTCCACGTCGGCGCAGACCACGTGGGCGCCCTCGGATGCCAGGCGGCGCGCCGTGGCGAGTCCGATGCCGCTGCCGGCGCCGGTGACGACGGCCGTACGTCCTACGAGGCGGCGGCATGCGGCGGTCTGGTCGGTCACGGGCTCTCCTGGGTGCTCGGCTCGGTGCTGAGGAAGACGTTCTTGGTCTCGGTGAAGGCGGCGAGCGCGTCGGGGCCGAGTTCACGGCCGAGCCCGGACTGTTTGTAGCCGCCGAAGGGGGTGGAGTAGCGGACGCCGGCGTGCGAGTTGACGGACAGGTTTCCGGCGGCGACGGCCTGCGAGACGCGCAGGGCGCGTGCGCCGTCGCGGGTCCACAGGGAGCCGGAGAGCCCGTAGTCGGTGTCGTTGGCGAGCCGTACGGCCTCGTCCTCGTCGTCGAAGGGGAGGACGACGGCGACGGGGCCGAAGATCTCCTCGACCGCGGCGCGATCCCCCGGCGCCCCCGCCAGGACGGTGGCCGGGTACCAGAAGCCGGGGCCCTCGGGCACGGTGCCGCGGATCAGCGCGGGCGCGTCCTCGGGGACGTAGGAGCGGACGCGCTCACGCTGGCGGGCGGAGACGAGCGGGCCCATGTCGGTGGCGGCGTCGGCCGGGTTGCCGGCGCGGAAGGCGAGCACGGCCGGCTCCAGCAGTTCCAGGAAGCGGTCGTACACGCTGCGCTGGACGAGGATGCGGCTGCGGGCGCAGCAGTCCTGTCCGGTGTTGTCGAGGAAGGATCCTGGCGCGCCGGCGGCGGCGCGTTCCAGGTCGGCGTCGGCGAAGACGATGTTGGGACTCTTGCCGCCGAGTTCGAGGGTCACGCGTTTCACGGTGGCGGCGCATTGGGCCATGATGCGGGTGCCGACGACGGTGGAGCCGGTGAAGACGACCTTGGCGACGCGCGGGTGTTCGACCAGCGCGGTACCGGTGACGGGCCCTTCGCCCGGCAGCACCTGGAAGAGCCCCTCGGGTAGCCCGGCCTCCAGCGCCAGCTCGGCCAGCCGCAGCGCGGTCAGCGGGGTGGTCTCGGCCGGTTTGAGGAGGACGGCGTTCCCGGCGGCGAGCGCGGGCGCGGTCCCCCAGGCGGCGATCGGCATGGGAAAGTTCCAGGGGGCGATGACGGCGACCACGCCCAGCGGTTCGGCGAAGGTCAGGTTGACGCCCCCGGCGACGGGGATCTGCGCACCGGTCAGCCTCTCGACGCCGCCTGCGGAGTAGTCGAGCAGGTCGCGCACGTTGCCCGCCTCCCAGCAGGCGTTGCCCAGCGGGTGCCCGGCCTCGCGGGTCTCCAGGACGGCCAGTTCCTCGATGTGCCCGTCGACGGCGGAGGCGAACCGGCGCAGCGCTCTGGCCCGGTCGGCCGGCGGCAGCGCCGCCCAGCTGCGCTGTGCCGCCGCCGCGCGGGTGACGGCGGCGTCCACCTGGTGCGGGGTGGTGACGGGGACGGTCGTGATCAGCTCTTCGGTCGCCGGGTTGATGATCTCCAGCTGCTCGACCGGGGGCCCGGTGCGGCCTGGGGCGGTTTCGTGCTGCACTGCGGTGGTCCTCACATCCGTTCGAAGGAGCGGTAGCGCTCCCAGTCCGTCACGGCCGTGTCGTAGGCCCGCTGTTCGACGCGGGCCATGTTGGTGTAGTGGTCGACCACCTCGTCACCGAAGGCTTCCCTGGCCAGGTCGCTGTCCTGCCACAGCAGGGCGGCCTCGCGCAGGGTGGCGGGGACGTGCGCCGCGTCGCCCGCGTAGGCGTTGCCCGTGCAGGCGTCGGGGAGCTCCAGCGCGTGGTCGATGCCGTGCAGTCCGGCCGCGATCATTCCGGCGACGGCGAGGTAGGGGTTGACGTCGCCGCCCGGTACCCGGTTCTCCAGCCTGTGTCCGTGCCCGTGGCCGACGACGCGGAGGGCGCAGGTGCGGTTGTCGGGACCCCAGGCGACGGCGGTGGGGGCGAAGGAGCCGGGCTGGAAGCGCTTGTAGGAGTTGATGTTGGGCGCGTACAGGAGGGTGAACTCCCGCAGGGCGGCCAGCTGCCCCGCGAGGAAGTGCCGCATCAGGGGCGACATGCCCGCCTCGCCCGCGTCGTCGGCGAGGACGGCCGCGCTGGTCTCGTCGCGCAGCGAGAGGTGGATGTGGCAGGAGTTGCCCTCGCGTGCGTCGTACTTGGCCATGAAGGTGAGGGCCTGGCCCTCCTGCGCCGCGATCTCCTTGGCGCCCGTCTTGTAGACGACGTGCTGGTCGCAGGTGGTCAGCGCGTCGGCGTAGCGGAAGGCGATCTCGTGCTGGCCCAGGTTGCACTCGCCCTTGGCCGACTCGACGACCATGCCGGCCGCGGCCATCTCGTTCCTGATCCTGCGCAGCAGGGGCTCGACGCGTCCGGTGCCGAGGACGGAGTAGTCGACGTTGTACTGGTTGGCGGGGGTCAGGCCGCGGTAGCCGCTGTCCCAGGCCTGCTCGTAGGTGTCGCGGAAGACCATGAACTCCAGCTCGGTGCCGGCGTACGCGCTCCAGCCGCGCTCGGCGAGCCGGTCGAGCTGGCGCTTGAGGATCTGCCGGGGCGAGGCGGCGACGGGCGAGCCGTCGTGCCAGGCCAGGTCGGCGGTCAGCAGCGCCGTGCCGGGGTTCCAGGGGACGCGGCGGAGGGTGGCGGTGTCACCGTGCATGGCGAAGTCGCCGTAGCCCCGCTCCCATGAGGCCATGGCGTAGCCGTCCACGGTGTTGAGGTCCACGTCGACGGCGAGCAGATAGTTGCAGCCCTCGCTGCCGCCGTCGAGCACGTGCTGGAGGAAGTGGGGGGCGGCGAACCGCTTGCCCGTCAGGCGGCCCTGCATGTCGGTGAAGGCCAGGACGACGGTGTCGATCTCGCCCGCGTCGACGCGTTTCCTCAGCTCGTCGACGGCGAGGGGTGGTGGGCGGTCTGCCACGGGCGGGCCTCCTGTCGGGTCAGCGGAAGCCATAAGGTAGTCACGGATACCATTGGAACGGAAGAGGTTGCCATGCCTTCCACGCCGCAGGACGACAGGCTGGCCACGGTGCTGCGCACGGTGCGCGCGGGAAACGGGTTCGAGGAAGCGCTGGAGCAGATACTCCAGATCGTCCGGCTCGGGCTGGTCGCGGAGGGCGAACGGCTGCCCGCCGAGCGGGAGCTGGCCGAGCGCCTGGGCATCAGCCGGGTCACCCTGCGCGAGGTGCTGAGGGTGCTGGCCGAACAGGGCGTCGTGGCCAGCAGGCGCGGCCGGTACGGGGGCACCTTCGTCCTCCCCCGCCCGGCGCCCGCCGGCGGCGGGGCTGCGCGGGAGCGGGTGCGCGGCGCACAGGCCCCCGACCTGGAGGACACGCTCGCCTTCCGCGAGGTACTGGAAGCGGGCGCGGCCGAACTGTGCGCCGCGCGCGGCCTGTCCGCCGCCGGGGCCGCACGGCTGCGCGAGGCACTGGACGCCACCCGGGAGGCGGCGCTCACCGACTACCGCAGGCACGACACGCTGCTGCACCTGACGCTGGTGGAGCTGGCGGGGTCGCCGTCCTTGACGGCGCAGTACGCCGCCGTCAGGGCCTCCCTCAACGACCTGCTGGGCCGCATCCCGCTGCTCGTGCGGAACCTGGAGCACGCCCAGCAGCAGCACGACGGACTGGTGGCCGCCGTGTTGGAGGGGGACGGCGAGGGGGCGCGGGCGATCGCACGCGAGCACTGCGCGGGAACGGCGTCCCTGCTGCGGGGCTTCCTGGCGTGAGGCAGGGCGCGCGCCGTGTCCCGTACGCCCCGGAACGCCGCCCGCGGTCGCAGCCCGTTCCCGCACAAGGGTTGCGCTCGACGACCCGCGCACACAAAGGTGTGCCAGCACACCATTGGCTGACGGCGGGAGTGTGGCACATGACCGAACAGTCCGCGTCCTGGTCCGATCCCGTGCGGGACGGCGACCCGACCCCGCCCGCCGCACCCTCGCACCCCGACCCGCACGTGCCGCCGCGCCCCGACCCGGACGCCGCCTACCTGGAGCGCCGCACCCTGCGGCGCGGCAGCGCGGGCCCGCTGCTGCTGACCGGACTCGGCGTCGCCTACGTCGTCTCGGGGGACTACTCGGGGTGGAACGCGGGCCTGGCCGAGGGCGGCTTCGGCGGGCTGGCCATCGCGGCCGTCCTGATGGGCCTCATGTACACCTGCATGGTCTTCGCGCTGGCCGAGCTGTCCGCCATCCTGCCGACCGCGGGCGGCGGTTACGGCTTCGCCCGCCGCGCCCTCGGCCCCTGGGGCGGCTTCCTGACCGGCACCGCCATCCTCATCGAGTACGTGCTCGCACCGGCCGCCATCGTCTGCTTCATCGGCGACTACGTCGCCTCGCTCGGCCTGTTCGGACTGGAGTCCGGCTGGCCCGTCTACCTGGCCTGCTTCGTGCTGTTCATCGGCGTCCACCTGTGGGGCGTCGGCGAGGCGCTGCGCTTCTCCCTCGTCGTCACCGCGATCGCCGTCGCCGCGCTGCTGGTGTTCGTCTTCGGCGCCCTCACCGACTTCCACACGAGCGGCCTCGACGACATCCCCGTGGACCACGGCGCGGCGGGCGCGAATTCCTGGCTGCCCTTCGGGCTGCTGGGCATCTGGGCGGCGTTCCCGTTCGGCATGTGGTTCTTCCTCGGGGTCGAGGGCGTGCCGCTGGCCGCAGAGGAGACCCGCGACCCGGCGCGTACCCTGCCCAAGGCGATGGCCGCCTCCATGGGTGTCCTGCTGCTGCTCGCCCTGCTCACCTTCATCGCCGCCACCGGAGCCCGCGGCTCCGCCGCCCTCCAGGACGTCGGCAATCCGCTGGTCGAGGCCCTGGAGCCGGGCGGCGAGGCCACCGCGCTCTCCCGCGTCGTCAACTACGCGGGCCTGGCAGGACTGGTGGCGTCCTTCTTCTCCCTCATCTTCGCCGGATCCCGCCAGCTGTTCGCCCTCTCCCGCGCCGGCTACCTGCCCCGCTTCCTCTCCCTCACCAGCCGCCGCAAGGCCCCCTACCTCGGGCTGCTGCTCCCCGGCGCCCTCGGCTTCGCCCTGGCCGCGGGCAGCGGTGACGGGGCCACCATGCTGAACATCGCCGTCTTCGGCGCCACCATCTCCTACGCCCTGATGTCCCTCTCCCACCTCGTGCTGCGCAAGCGCGAACCCCACCTGGCGCGCCCCTACCGCACCCCCGGCGGCGTCCTCACCTCCTCGGTCGCCTTCGTCCTGGCGCTCGCCGCCCTGGTCGCCACCTTCCTGGTCGACAAACAGGCCGCACTCATCGCGCTGCTGGTCTACGCGGTGGCCCTCGCCTACTTCGCCTTCTACTCCCGCCACCGGCTGGTGGCGGCCGCCCCGGAGGAGGAGTTCGCCGCGCTGGCGAAGGCGGAGGAAGAACTGCGGGACTGAGAGCGCCCGGCCGCGTACCCTCCCCCGTGTTCCGCGACCCGCACCTGGAGCAACCGTGACACCGCCCCTCATCGGCATCACCACCTACCTGGAGCCCTCGGCCCGCTGGGGCGACTGGCACCTGCCCGCGGCCCTCCTGCCGGCGGCGTACCACCGCATGGCGCAGCGCGCGGGCGCCCGCGCGCTGCTGCTCCCGCCCGACGAGGACCCCGCCGCGGCGGCCGATCTGCTCTCCCGCCTCGACGGGCTCGTCACCGCCGGCGGCCCCGACGTGGACCCGGCCCGCTACCGCGCCGACCGGGACCCGCGCACGGGGCCGCCCTACCCCGAACGGGACGCCTGGGAGCTGGCCCTCACCCGCGAGGCGTTGGCCCGCGACGTGCCGCTGCTCGCGGTCTGCCGGGGCATGCAGCTGCTCAACGTCTCCCTGGGCGGCACCCTCGTCCAGCACATGCCGACCACCGAAGCCCACCGCGGCGCCCCGGGGGTCTTCGGCGCACACCAGGTCAGGCCGGTCCCGGGCACGCTGCTGGCCAAGGTGCTGGACGAGGAGGAGACCGTGTCCGTGCCGACCTACCACCACCAGGCGGTGGACACGCTCGGCGAAGGGCTCGTCCCCAGTGCCCACGCCACCGGCGACCACACCGTCGAGGCCGTCGAGCTGCCGGACGCCGACGGCTTCGTGCTCGGCCTCCAGTGGCACCCCGAGGCCGGCGAGGATCTGCGGGTGATGGCCGCCCTGGTGACGGCGGCACGAGCGCAGCGGGTCAGCCAGGAGTGCTGACGCGCGGCCCGCGTGGGCGCTGGCGCGCGGCCGGCGGGGGCGCTGGCGCGCGGACCCTGCGCGGCCGGTTCGCCGAGCACGCGGAACGGCGGCTCAGACAAGCGCGGCCGACAGCGCGGCGCCGAGGACGTCCGGTGCCTCGGCCAACGAGGGCCCGTACCAGGTGAGGTGCCGGCCGCTGACGAGCGCGGCGGGCGTGGCGGGGAAGGCCTCGGGGCCGTCGTCGGCCGTGAACCTGTAGGGCTCGTCGGGCAGGACGACCACGTCGGCGCGGCCGGGTTCGGCGAGCTCGGGGAGCGGTACCCGCGGGTAGCGCTCGGCGTGTGCGGCGTAGACGTTGTGCACGCCCAGGTACGCGAGCAGGGCACCGGCGAAGGTGTCCCTGCCCAGCACCATCCACGGCCGCCGCCAGACGGGGACGACGGCGCGTACGTCCAGGCGGGCGCGGGCCCGCGCCCACGCGTGCTCGGCGGTGTCCAGCCACTCAGGGCGCGACAGGCCGCAGCCCTCGGTCAGCACCCGGTGCAGCTCGGCGAAGCCCTGTTCCAGCGAGCGCACCTCGGTCACCATCACGCGCAGCCCCGCCTCCCGCAGGGCGCGCAGGTCCTCGGGGCGGTTCTCCTCCTCGTTCGCGAGCACCAGGCCCGGGGCCAGTCCGACGACGGCCGCCACGTCCGGGTTCTTGGTGCCCCGCACCCGGGTGACGTCGAGGCCGGACGGGTGCGTGCACCAGTCCGTCGCGCCGACGAGGAGACCGGGCGCGGTGGCGGCCACCGCCTCGGTGAGGGAGGGAACGAGCGACACGACCGACCGGCACGTCATGAGGCCCCACTCTAGGCGGGGAGCGCGGGAGCACGGGAGCACGGGAGCACGGGAGCACGGGAGCACGCAGGGCATAAGGCAGCTCATACGCAGGGAAGGTGACGGCCTGACCGTTCTGTTTCGTTATGGGCGGAAAAGGTACTCATGGGTGCATGGTCAGCATCGGATACTTTCTCTCCTGCGAGGAATTCGGACCCCGCGAACTGGTCCGCCAGGCACAGATGGCCGAGGAAGCCGGCTTCCAGCGGCTGTGGATCTCCGATCACTTCCACCCCTGGATGGACGCGCAGGGCCAGAGCCCCTTCGTCTGGTCCGTCATCGGAGCGCTCTCCCAGGCCACCTCGCTGCCGGTGGGCACCGCGGTCACCTGCCCCACCTTCCGGATGCACCCGGCCATCGTCGCCCACGCGGCGGCGACCGCCGCCGTGCAGTTGGAGGGCCGCTTCACCCTGGGCGTCGGATCCGGCGAGGCGCTCAACGAACACATCCTCGGCCAGCACTGGCCGCCGCCGGGCGAACGGCTGGCCCGCCTGGAGGAGGCCGTCGGGATCATCCGCAGACTGCACACCGGCAAGCGCACCACCCACCACGGCACCTACTACCGCGTCGACGACGCCCGCCTCTACACGGTGCCCGAACAGCCCGTGCCGATCTCCGTCTCCGCGTTCGGCCCCAAGGCCGTCGAGCTGGCCGCACGCATCGGCGACGCCTTCTGCACCCCCTCCCCCAGCCGCGACCTGGTCGACCGCTACCGCGACGCGGGCGGCGGACAGCGGACCGTGCAGGGCGGCATGAAGGTGTGCTGGGCGCCGACCGAACGAGACGGGCTGGACCAGGCCCACCGGCTGTGGGCCAACGAACTGCTGCCGGGCCAGGTGCCCTCCACCCTGACCCGCCAGAAGGACTTCGCGGCCGCCGCGTCGCTGGTCTCGCGGGACGCCGTGGCCGACCAGATGGTGTGCGGGCCCGACACCGAGCAGCACAGGGCCCGGGTGCGCAGCTACGTCGACGCCGGGTTCGACGAGGTGTACGTCCAGCAGATCGGCTCCCGCCATGAGGAGTTCTTCCGCGTCTACGCGGACGAGGTGCTGCCCGCCTTCCACGGCGCCTGAACCCCTCGGGCGGTCGCTACCCCTCCCACGGCCGGCGCGCCGACTCCCCGTCCACCAGCAGCTCCATCATCGTGAACAGCTTGTCCGAGAAGCCGCCGATCTCGAAACGGTTGGGCCGCGACGGGTCCAGCGCCGAGGGCGCGTACCCGGTGGTGTTGACGCCGAAGAGCGGCACGGAGGCGGGCACCGCCTCGGAGACCGAGACGCCCGCCTCGCGCCTCCCCGCCCGGGTGTCGGAACGCCTGCATGTCCGAGACGAGCACGACCCGGTCGTGGCCTTCGTAGCGGCCCGCAGCGCTGCCACCGTCTCGGTCCCGTGGCCGACCTCCCCCAGCCGCGCGCAGAAGGCCTCGATCGCCTTCAGGACCGCGCCGCCCGCCGGCAGCTCGTGCCGGGAGTGGCCGCCCGCGAACCCGAACATCTCCACCCGCTCACCGCGCTGGGCGAGCGTCGCCCCGATCAGCGCGCCGATGTCCGCGTGCGTGACCTTCGAGCGCGCCGAGACGGTGCCCCGCATCGAGGCCGAGGTGCCGACGAGCAGCAGCGTACGGCCCGGCAGCGCGGGGACGTTGGCGGTGGAGGCGGCGAGCGCCTTCTCCAGCGCCCGCGCCCAGCGCAGCGACGGCGCGGCACGGTAGGCGGACAGGAAGCGGTAAGGGAACTGCCGCGAGCGGGCGATCTGCTCCGGGTCGGTGAGCCGGTCGATCACCTGCGCCGCCGCCCGGTCGCTGATCCCCGCGCGGTCGAGGTTGCGCAGGTTGCGAAGTTGCGCCATGAGGCCCATCGACGGCAGCACGGCCTCCCAGGAGGCGGCGTCCATCGGGCCCTGGAGCCAGCCGGCCAGGGCCTCCCGGGTCATGCCGGCGCGGGCGAGGGTCCCGGGACCGCACGCGCCGGTTACCACGGACGCGCGCTCGGCCTCGGGCAACGCCATGAGGGCGGCGCGGGCCCTGACGGTCGGCAGCGCCTCGGGGACGTGCTCGCCGCGGCCGTGCCGGCGGTCGAGCGCGTGGCGGAACAGTTCGCCCTGCCAGGGCTTGTCGGGGTCCGGCGCGGCGTGCGTCAACTCGAGCACGTCGGCGAAGCGGAAGGCGTGGGCGTCGGTGTCGTACTTCAGCAGCGCCTTCTCGGTGTAGAGGCACCGCACCGCGTCGGCCAGTCCGCGCTTGACGGGCTTGGGCACGGCGCGGCCGAACGTGGCGGTCCAGTAGGCGAGGAACTCGCCCGGCGCGTCCGCGCGCCGGCAGGCGGCGGCCACGATGGCCCGGTCGTCCCCGTGCCGGCCCTCGGCCAGCCGCGCCCAGACGGCGTGCGCGGCGGCGACCAGCGCGGCGGAGCGCAGCTGCGCGTCGTCCCGCAGCCAGGCCACGAAGCGCGCCGTCCAGGCGCCAGGAATCGAACCTGTGGAATCCGCCGAAGGAGTAACCGTCGTCCTCGCACCGGGAGGTGCGTTCGTGCACGCGTACGACGGTAGGCGCCCCCTCGCGGTCCGTCATGCGCATTACCGCGCCCCCCGAAACGCCGGACGGCCCCGCGCCGCGTGCTCTCGCACGCGGCGCGGGGCCGTCCCGAAGGCGGTGGGATCAGACCGCGGCGCCGGTCACTTGACCGGGGCCAGCTTGTCCTCCATGCCCGGGTGGGAGTCCAGCCACTTGCGCGCGGACTCCTTCTCCTTGCCCTTGCCGCCGCTCTGGATCGAGGCCTCGAGGGAGCCGAGGTCGTCCTCGGACATGTGGAAGTCCTTCAGCCAGCCGTACAGCTCGGGGAAGTCCTTCTTGAAGTCCTTCTTGGCGGTGACGTGGATGTGGTCGCCCTTGCCCCAGGAGCCCTTGGGGTCCTTGAGCTTCTTCAACGGGTACTTGCTGTAGACCCAGTGCGGGGACCAGGTGGTCGCCACGACCGGCTTCTTCTGCTTCACCGAACGGTCGACCTCGGAGATCATCGAGGAGGTGCTGGAGGAGACGACCTTGTACTCCTTGTCCAGGCCGTAGTCCTTGAGCACCTTCTTGAGGATCTTCATCTCGCCCGCGCTGGACTCGATGCCGGTGATCTTCCCGCCGAACATGTCGCTCTTGCCCTTGAGGTCTTCCAGCGAGTCGACGCCCTTGACGTACTCGGGCACGGACAGCTCCAGCGAGGTCGGCCCGTACCAGGAGCCCACGTCGGTCAGTCTGTCCTTGTACTTGCGCCAGTACTGCTCGTGGGTGGTGGGCAGCCACGCGTCCGTCTGGAAGTCCATCTCACCCTGCGCCAGCGCCGTGTAGAGCGGGCCCGGGTCGAGCTGCTTGACGTTCGGCTTGTAGCCGCGGTCCTCGAGGATGTTCTGCCACAGGTAGGTCGTCGCGATGGCCTCGTCCCAGGGGAAGTAGCCCATCTGGACGGCCTTGCCTGCGCCCTTGCCCTGCTTCTTCTCGCCGCCGGGGGTCGGCGCCATCTTGTCGACGAAGCCCGGGTGGCCCTTCAGCCAGTCCTTGACGGCCTTCTGCTCCTGGCCCTTGCCCGCGCCCTGGATCTTGTCCTCCAGGGAGGTGAGCTGCTTCTCCGTGAGGTGGAAGTTCTTCAGCCAGCTGGCGACGATCGGGTTGTCCTTCGCGAAGCCCTTGCGGCCGACGTTGTAGAGCTTCTCACCCTTGCCGAACGCACCCTTGGGGTCCTTCAGCTTGGTCAGGTCGTAGGCGTTGTAGGCCCAGTGCGGGGACCACAGCGTGACGACGACCGGCTCCTTCTTCTGGATGGAGCGCTTGAGCTCGGAGAGCATCGAGGAGGTGCTGGAGGAGACGACCTTGTATTCGCCCTCCAGGCCGTAGTCCTTGAGGACCTTCTCCTTGAGGATCTTCATCTCACCGGCGCTGGACTCGATGCCGATGATCTTGCCGTTGAACTTCTTGCCCTGTCCCTTGAGGTCCGCCAGGGACTTCACGCCCTTGACGTAGGAGGGGACGGACAGCTCCAGCGAGGTGGGGCCGTACCAGTCGCCGAGCTTCTCCATCTTGGAGCCGTACTTGTCCCAGTACTGCTGGTGCGTGGTGGGCAGCCAGGCGTCCGTCTGGAAGTCCGTCTCGCCCTGGGCGAGGGAGGTGTAGAGCGGGCCCGCGTCCAGCTGCTTGAGGTTGGGCTTGAAGCCGCGCTGCTCCAGCACCTCCTTCCACAGGTAGGAGGTGGCGATGCCCTCGTCCCAGGGGATGTAGCCCATGTTGAGCTGCTTGCCCTTGCCGACGTTCGTGCTGCCGGAGGCCTGCTCCTCGGAGCCGGAGTCGGCGAAGTTCATGCCGCCGGCGACCAGTGCGAGGACGACGACGCCGCACAGCGCGACGGCCGAACCGGGCTTGTAGCGCACGAAGCGCATCCGGCCCATCATCGCGGTCGCCTTCGCCGCGGCGCGGCGGCCGAGCGGCGAAACCCGCAGGTTGAGGGCGCCGGTCATCCGGTCCAGGTACATGGCGAGGATGACGACGGCGACACCCGACTCGACGCCCAGACCGATCTGGACCTGGGTGACGGCGGCGTAGACCCGCTCACCGAGGCCGGGAGCACCGGCCATACCGGCGATGACGACCATGGAGAGCGCGAGCATGATGACCTGGTTGACACCGGCCATGATCGTCGGCAGCGCCAGCGGGAACTGCACGCGCGTGAGCGTGTGCTTGGGCGTGGTACCGAACGCCTCGGCGGCCTCCACCAGCTCTCCGTCGACCTGCCGGATGCCCAGTTCGGTCATCCGGACGCCGGGCGGCATGGAGAAGATGATCGTCGCCAGCAGACCCGGGGTCGTGCCGACGGAGAAGAACATCACGCCGGGGATCAGGTAGACGAAGGCCGGCATCGTCTGCATGACGTCGAGCACCGGGCGCACCGCGGCGCTGACCGACTTCTTGCGCGCCGCCCAGATGCCGGTGGGCACCGCGATCACGATGGTGATGACGGCGGCGGCCAGGACGAGCGAGAGCGTCTGCATCGCCTCGTCCCACAACTGGAACGTGTCGATGAGCACGAAGCCGACGAAGGCGATGACACCGGCGGCCAGCCCGCGCAGCCAGAACGCGATGACGGCGAAGATGCCGGCCAGCAGCAGCGGCTCGCCGCCGCCCAGGACGGCGTTGATCCCGTCGTACAGCCCGGTCAGAACCGTGTTGATGAAGTCGAAGAGCCAGCCGAGGTGCGTCTGCAGCCAGTCGACGGCGTCCTCGACCCAGTTTCCGGGGTGGAACTCAGGCACGTGCTCTCACCCCGGCGTCCTTGCTCGTCTCCTGGACCGCGGGGCCGGCGGCGGGCACCGCGGCGGCCGCGTCAACGCGGGGTTCCTCGGCGAGAGCGGCCAGCAGCCGCTCCCGGTCGACGACGCCGACGGGAGTGCCCGCCTCGTCGGTGACGATCATCGCGTCCTCGCTGGTGGAGAACGGGGTGAACAGCTCGGCGAGCGGGGTCTCCGCGGGGACCGTCGGCGCCTTGCCGAGCCCGCGGCCCTGTGCGGCGGCCGCGTCGGCCTTCGCCTCGTCCATGATCGAACCCGCGGTCAGCACCCGCGAACGGTCCACGTCCTGGATGAAGGAGGCGACGTAGTCGGTGGCCGGGCGGACCAGGATGTCCTCGGCGGTGCCGATCTGGACGATGCGCCCGTCGCGCATGACGGCGATGCGGTCGCCCAGGCGCATGGCCTCGTTGAGGTCGTGGGTGATGAAGACGATGGTCTTCTTCAGCGTCTTCTGCAGCTGGAGGAGCTGGTCTTGCATGTCACGGCGGATCAGCGGGTCCAGGGCGCTGAACGACTCGTCCATCAAGAGCAGGTCCGCGTCGGTGGCCAGCGCGCGGGCAAGGCCGACCCGCTGCTGCATACCGCCGGACAGTTCGTCGGGCCAGGACGTTTCCCAGCCCTTGAGCCCGGCCAGTTCCAGTGCCTCGGTGGCGCGCTTGTCGCGCTCCTCGCGCGGGACGCCCTGCACTTCGAGGCCGTAGGCGGCATTCTCCAGCACGCTGCGGTGGGGGAAGAGCGCGAAGTGCTGGAACACCATGCTGATCTTGTGGGCTCGTACCTCGCGCAGCTCGCGGTCGGGGAGCGCTGTCAGGTCCTCGCCGTCGAACAGGACCCGTCCCGCGGTGGGCTCGAGGAGGCCGTTGAGCATCCGCAGCAGCGTGGACTTACCGGAGCCGGACAGCCCCATGACCACGAATATCTGCCCCTCCTCAACCTCGAAGGAGGAGTCGATCACGGCGGCGGTCGTGCCCTGGGCACGCAGTTCCTCGCGGTCGGTGCCGGCTTCCAGCCTGGCTACTGCCTGGTCCGCTCTCCTCCCGAACACTTTGTACAGGTGTTCGGCTCTCAGCCTGGACACATTCACCTTCTTGTCTTGACAACAGGTACCGGCACACCCCCACGCTTCGGTTCGAGCGGTGTAAATCGCTGCAAACGGTGCATACCGGAAAGATGCACTCTACACGAAGGCCTTGCCAGGGTGCTCCTGCTCGAAACTTCAACTTCCAAACCGGTAGTGACGCGGTTCATACCGGCAAAAATGGACGCACCGCCTCCGCTCACGCCCCACGCGCCCCACGTCCCCCGCGGAGGCCCATCCGCGCCACGCACGCACTGTCGGCGCCATGCGGCATCATCGGGCCGTGACCATCACTCCGGCGAACGCAGCAAACACATCGAACACGGCAAAAGCAACAAGCGCAACAAACACGGCAAGCACAGCGGGGGCCCCCGAGAGGCCCGGCGGCCCCCGGCTGATGCTCCTGGACACCGCCTCGCTCTACTTCCGCGCCTACTTCGGCGTCCCCGACAGCGTCCGCGCCCCCGACGGCACCCCCGTCAACGCCGTGCGCGGACTGCTCGACTTCATCGCCAGGCTCGTCCACGACCACCGGCCCGACGCGCTGGTGGCCTGCATGGACGCGGACTGGCGCCCCCAGTGGCGGGTGGATCTGATCCCCTCCTACAAGGCCCACCGCGTCGCCGAAGAGGTCGAGGGCGGCCCCGACGCGGAAGAGACGCCCGACACCCTGGGGCCCCAGGTCCCCGTGATCGAGCAGGTGCTGGACGCCGTGGGGATCGCCCGCCTCGGCGCCGCTGGGTACGAGGCCGACGACGTGATCGGCACCCTGGCGACCCGTGCCGCGGGCCCCGTCGACATCGTCACCGGCGACCGCGACCTCTTCCAGCTCGTCGACGACGCGCGCGCCGTCCGCGTGCTCTACCCCGTCAAGGGCGTCGGCAGCCTCGACGTCTACGACGGCGCCGCGCTGGCCGCGAAGTACGGGGTCGACGGCGCCGGCTACGCGGATCTGGCGGTGCTGCGCGGCGACCCGAGCGACGGCCTGCCCGGCGTGCGCGGCATCGGCGAGAAGACCGCGTCGAAGCTGCTGGACCAGTACGGCGACCTCGACGGCATCCGCGCCGCTGCCGCCGACCCGGTCTCCCGGCTCACCCCGGCGCAGCGCACCAAGCTCACGGAGGCCGCCGCCTACCTGGACGTCGCGCCCACCGTGGTGCGCGTCGCCCGGGACGTGGCGCTCCCCGACGCCGACCTCGCCCTGCCGCGGACCGCACGCGAGAAGGACCGGCTGGCGGAGCTGGCCGAGCGGTGGGGGCTCGGCGGATCGCTGCAACGGCTGCTGACCACATTGGCGGGCTGACCTGCCGGGCCGGGCCTTCGATGATCATGCGGACACGCGTCTGTTAAGTTAGGCATACCTAAGTTACGGTCTCTCCGTTGCGCCCTCTGCCCGTGCCCGCATCCGTCCATGGAGGCCCCGTGCCAGACCGCCAGGCCGCTCCAGCCCGCCCGGCCCGCCGGAAGCCACAGCTCCACCACGCCCGCGTGGTCCGCACCGAACAGCTGACCCCGCACATGGTGCGGGTCGTCCTCTCAGGCGAGGGCCTGACGGGCTTCCCCGCGGGTGAGCACACCGACCACTACGTCAAACTGCTCTTCCCGGCCCCCGGAGTCACCTACCCGCAGCCGTTCGACATCGAGCGCATCCGCGCCGAGCTGCCGCGCGACCAGTGGCCCGCCATGCGCACCTACACCGTGCGCGCCTGGGACCCGGCCACCGGCGAGCTGACGATCGACTTCGTCGTCCACGGAGACGAAGGCCTGGCAGGCCCCTGGGCACGGTCGGCGGCCGCCGGCGACGAGGTGTACTTCCTCGGCCCCGGCGGCGCCTACTCCCCCAGCCCCGAAGCGGACTGGCACCTGCTCGTCGGCGACGAGAGCGCGCTGCCCGCCATCGCCGCCTCGCTGGCCCGAGTGCCCGAGGGGGCACCCGTCCGGGCGTTCATCGAGGTCGCCGGGGTGGAGGAGGAACAGCCGCTGGCCGCGCCGCCCGGCGCCGAGGTCGTCTGGCTGCACCGGGGCACGGCGCCGGTCGGCGCACGCCTCGTCGCCGCCGTGCGGGAACTGGACTTCCCCGAGGGACGCGTGCTCGCCTTCGTCCACGGCGAGGCGGGGTTCGTCAAGGAACTCCGCGGCCACCTGCGCCTCGAGCGCGGCATCGCCAGGGAGCAGCTGTCCATCTCCGGATACTGGCGCCTCGGCGCGGACGAGGACAACTGGCAGGCCTCCAAGCGCGAGTGGAACGCCCAGGTCGAGGCCGAACAGGAGGGCCGGCCCTCCGCCGCGTGACCGCCGGAGCGGGTGCGCTTTGACGGAGCGGTGCTCCGGGCCGCGGGCGGGCCCGGACCCGGACCCCCGGTATTCCGGAGCGACGCCGGGCCCGGCCCGGTTGGCGACCGTGGGTTGCCGGCCGCGGCGAGCTACGCGTCAGCCGGCATTGCCGTCGGCTTTCCCGGCTTCCGCCGGTAAGGGGGTGCCCCTGCTCGTCGTCTGCGGTGCGCGGGTGGGTTGGGGCTTGGCGCGCCGTTCCCCGCGCCCCTGCGGGGGCGCGGGCCTGCGGGGGCGCGGGCCTGCGGGGGCGCGGGCCTGCGGGGGCGCGGCCCGCCCGAGCGAGCGCGGGCGGGCGGGCCTCAGCCGACGCTGGAGTAGGCCACCACGCCCCGCAGCATGCCGTCGATCGCCTTGCGGGCGTTCCTGGCCACCGTGCCCGACGCGGGCGCCGCGGCGGCCAGTTGCCCCAGCACATCGATGACCTGCTTGCACCAGCGCACGAAGTCACCCGCGGGCATGTCGGCCTCGCGCAGCACCTCGTCCAGCCCCTGGCCCTCCGCCCAGCGGTAGGCGGCCCAGGCGAAGCCGAGATCCGGTTCGCGCTGGCCGACGCCCTCGGCGGCGCTGAGGCGGTGGTCCTCCTCCAGCGCGTCCAGCCGCCCCCAGATACGCACCATCTCGCCCAGCGCGGCGCGAGCCCGGCCGCCGGGCATCTTGGGCGGCAGCGCGTCGTCCCCGTTGCGCGCCTCGAAGACCAGAGCGGACACGCAGGCGGCCAGCTCCGCGGGCGGAAGCCCCTCCCACACGCCCTCGCGCAGGCACTCGGAGGCCAGCAGGTCCAGCTCGCCGTAGAGCCGGGCCAGCACCCGCCCGTCGTCGGTGACGTGGTCGCCCGTCAGGTAACCGAGGTCGGAGAGCAGCGAGTAGACCCGGTCGAAGGTGCGCGCGATGGTGTTCGTCCGCCCCTCGATGCGCCGCTCCAGCTGGCGGGTGTCGCGCCGCAGCCGCTGGTAGCGCTCGGCCCATCGGGCGTGGTCCTCGCGCTCGTCGCAGCCGTGGCAGGGGTGCTGGCGGATGGCCTTGCGCAGCCGCTCGATCTCGGGGTCGTCAGCGGCGGCCGAACGCTGCTTGCGGTGCCGCTCGGGCACGTGGTGGCCCGCCTTCGTGCGCAGCGCCGAGGCCAGATCGCGCCGCGACTGGGGGCTGCGCGCGTTGAACGACTTGGGGATGCGCATCCGCTCCAGCGGCTCGACGGGGACCGGGAAGTCGATCGGCCCCAGCCGCTTGACCTGCCGCTGCGCGGTCAGCACCAGCGGCCGCGGCCCCTCGCTGCCCGCACCGCCGTCGTACCCTCTGCGGTGCCCCGAGCCGCGGCCGCCGCCCGCCCCCGGGTCCAGCACGAGGGCGAGCCCCGCGAACTTGCCGGTCGGCACGTGGATGACGTCACCCGGCTTGAGCCGCTCCAGCGCGGCGGCGGCCTGCGCCCGGCGCTGGTTGGCGCCCTGCTTGGCCAGCTCCGTCTCACGGTCCTTGAGCTGCCTGCGCAGCCCCGCGTACTCCTCGAAGTCCCCCAGGTGGCAGGTCATGGAGGCGCGGTAGCCCGCCAGGCCCTCCTCGTTCTTCTGCACCTGCCGGGAGATGCCGACGACGGAGCGGTCGGCCTGGAACTGCGCGAACGACGTCTCCAGCAGCTCACGCGAGCGGTGCCTGCCGAACTGCGAGACGAGGTTGACCGCCATGTTGTACGACGGCTTGAAGGAGGACCGCAGCGGATACGTCCGCGCGCCCGCCAGGCCCGCGAGCGCGCCCGGGTCCATGCTGCGCTGCCACAGCACCACGGCGTGGCCCTCGATGTCGATGCCGCGCCGGCCCGCGCGCCCGGTCAGCTGGGTGTACTCGCCCGGGGTGATGTCGGCGTGCTGCTCGCCGTTCCACTTGACCAGCTTCTCCAGCACCACCGAGCGGGCCGGCATGTTGATGCCCAGCGCCAGCGTCTCGGTCGCGAAGACCGCCTTGACCAGCCCGCGGACGAACAGCTCCTCGACGACCTCCTTGAAGGTGGGCAGCATGCCCGCGTGGTGCGCGGCGATGCCCCTCTCCAGGCCCTCCAGCCACTCGAAGTAGCCCAGGACGTGCAGGTCCTTGTCGGGAATGTCCTTGGTGCGCTCCTCGACGAGCTCGCGGACCTTCGCCCGGGCCGCGTTGTCGTTCAGCCGCAGCCCGGAGTACAGGCACTGCTGGACGGCGGCCTCACAGCCCGCACGGCTGAAGATGAAGGTGATCGCCGGGAGCAGCCCCTCCGCGTCCAGCCGGTCGATGACCTCGGGGCGGCTCGGCGTCCAGATCCGGGCGCGCTGGCGGCGCTCCCGCTCCCGGTCGGCCTCCCGCTGGGGCCGTCCTCTGCGGCGGTCGCGGGGCAGCCGGCTGTTCTCCATCCGGGCCATGCGCACCAGGTCGGGGTTGACCTCGCGCTTGTCCCGCGACTCCTCGAACAGGTCGTACATCCGCCGTCCGGCCAGCACGTGCTGCCACAGCGGCACGGGACGCTCCTCGGAGACGATCACCTGGGTGTCGCCGCGCACGGTGTCCAGCCAGTCACCGAACTCCTCCGCGTTGGAGACGGTCGCCGACAGCGACACCAGGGTCACCGACGCCGGGAGGTGGATGATCACCTCTTCCCACACGGCGCCGCGGAAGCGGTCGGAGAGGTAGTGGACCTCGTCCATGACGACGTGGCCGAGGCCCAGGAGCGACTTGGAGCCCGCGTACAGCATGTTCCGCAGCACCTCGGTCGTCATCACGACGACCGGCGCCTCGGAGTTGACACTGTTGTCACCGGTCAGCAGGCCGACCTTGTCGGAGCCGTACCGCTTGGCCAGGTCGTTGTACTTCTGGTTCGACAGCGCCTTGATGGGCGTCGTGTAGAAGCACTTGCGGCCCTGGGTGAGGGCCAGGTGGACGGCGAACTCGCCCACGATGGTCTTGCCTGAACCGGTCGGCGCGGCGACCAGCACTCCCTTTCCTGCTTCGAGGGCTTGGCACGCCTCTATCTGGAAGGGGTCCAGATCGAAGTCGTACATGTCACGGAAGGGGGCGAGAGCGGTGGCCTGCTCCGCGGCTCGCTCGCGCGCCGCCGCGTACCGCTCTGCTGGGGACAGATCCTCGGTCATCGTATGTACGAGCCTACCGGCCACCACCGACACAACTCACGATCTTTACCGGCTGATGGCACGTGGCAGCGGCCCGGGCCGCGCGACCGGTCAGGGGAGCGGCCTCCCCCGGCACCCGGGGCCGCAGCGGGCGGGCAACCGTGCCGCACCCGTCACAGGCGGTCGGCAGTCGGCAGTCGCTCAGGTGATGTCGTCGTAACCGCCGCGCCGGGGTCCTTCGCCGTTGCCCGTGTCCCCGCCGGTGTCGGGTTCGGCGGCCGGGCGGGGCGCGGGCAGGCCGTCGGAGGCGCCGACGGTCTCCGGGGCGTGGTCGAGCGGGGCGGCCTCGTCGTCGTCGAGACCGGCGTAGGGGTCGTCGCGCTTGCGCCTGCGGTCGTTGAACAGGCAGATGCCGACCGCGCTGAAGTACAGCGCCACGATCGGCGCGGCGAGCGCGACCATCGTCAGCGGGTCACCCGTGGGGGTGGCGACGGCGGAGAAGACGGTGATCCCGATGACCATGCCGCGCCACCAGCCCAGGAGCCGCTTGCCGGTCAGCACGCCGCCGAAGTTCAGCAGGACGAGCAGCAGCGGCAGCTCGAAGGCCAGGCCGAAAACGATCACCAGACGGGTGACGATGTTGAGGAAGTCGTCGAGCGGGATGAGGTTGCCCGCACCCTCGGGGCTGAAGTCCAGCAGCGTCTCGGCGGCCTTCGGCAGGATCAGGTAGGCGAGGTAGGCCCCGGCCACGAACAGCGGCACACCGGCGCCGACGAAGGAGCGCGCGTACCGCTTCTCGTGCTTGTGCAGCCCGGGCGCGAGAAAGCCCCACAGCTGGTGGAGCCAGACCGGCGAGGCGATGACGACGCCCGCGGTCAGCGCCACCTTCAGCATGATCGTGAAGGGTGCGATCAGGCCGTTGATGGTGATTTCGGCGCAGGTCTCGCCCTCCTTGGCGGCCTCTCCGAAACCCTTGCTGCAGCCGACCGACTCCCGCACGGGGTTCATCAGGAAGTCGGCGATCTGCTTGTAGTAGACCATCGCCACGATCGTGACGACGAGGATGGCCAGCACCGACTTCATGAGACGGTTGCGCAACTCCCGCAGGTGGTCCGCGAGCGGCATGCGCCCCTCGGGGTCCTTCTGCTGTTGACCCTGCTTACGGGCAGACTTGAGCAACCCTCATCCTCGGTCTCGAAGTGTCGGATACAGCGTTCTCCGCCGCCGCTCGGCCGGCACCGGGCGACGGGCGGGAAGAGGGTCGGCGCGCCTGGCCGGCCGCTCAGCCCTGCTTGGCCTGGTCGGCCGGCTCGGAGACGGGGCGCGAGGTCGCCACGTCGCCCGGCGCCGCCTGGATGGTCTTCGCCGTCGACTGGCTCGCGTCGCCACGCTTGTCCGCGTCGCTGTCGGAGGAGGAGCCTTCCTTCTTCATCTGCTTGGCTTCGCTCTTGAGGATGCGGGCCGACTTGCCGAGCGAACGGGCCATGTCCGGGAGCTTCTTGGCGCCGAACAGCAGCAGGATGACAAGGAGAATCAGTACGATCTCCATGGGCTTCAAACCTGCGATCATGTGCCACTACCTTCTCGCCGGGCGGCGGGTTGCTGTACCTGCCGGATGAATCGGACTGGCTGCATCGTGCTGACGTGCCGAATCGATCGTAACCCTGCGGAGTGAACACCGGGCAATCCCCGTGCATCGACCCGATTGCGCGCTCCAGGCCGCATCGACGCGACATCAGGCAGCCTACCGCTCCTCCGCGCTCACCTGGAGACCGCCTTGTACGGCGGCGATACCGGCGGCGCCTCCCGTACCCCTGCGGCTACCTTGCCTCCGGGTCCTCGGCGCCACCCGTGCCGTGCACGCGGCCACCGCGTGCCGCCAGCGGCTGCGCCGCGCGCTCCAGGTTCTCCGCCGCCCGTGTGATCCGCTCCGAGCTGTCACCGACGGCGCGCGAGAAGCGCCGCACCTCCAGTCCCACACGGACGGCGAGGACCCCGAGAACGGCGATCCCGCAGAACGCGAGCGCCAGGAAGAACATCGGCCAGAGCATGCCCGCCAGCTTAGGCCGTCACCGCGGGCCTGCCGAACCACCGGTTCCGCCTCTCGGCGGCCCCCTCCTCCGCGGCCCCCTCCTCCGCGGCCGACGCCCGACAGAGGCGGAGCCACCACGGCCTACGCGTCGTACGCGGCCAGTGCCTTTCCGGCGGCCTCCCGGGCGCTGGCCGCCAGGTCCGCCGGGGCCGTGATGCGCCCGTCGCGCCCCAGTCTCAGGGCCAAGCGGCGCAGGGAGGCGGGGTCCGGGGTGCGCAGGGTGATGCGCAGACCGCCGTCGGGCAGTTCCTCGGCGCTGTCGTACGGGTAGTACTCGGCGACCCAGCGCCCGCCGGGCCCCACCTCGACGACGACCTCCGGATCGGTGGCCGCGGGCTGCACGAGCCCGGCGCTCAGATCGCGGGGCTCTATCGGCGGCGGGTCGGCCCGCTCGTCCAGCAGTTCGATCTCGGCGACCCGGTCGAGCCGGAAGGTACGCCGCGCCTCGGAGAGCCGGCACCAGGCCTCGACGTAGGTGTGCCCGACGGCGAAGAGGCGGATCGGGTCGACCTCGCGCTCGGTCAGCTCGTCCCTGGCCGGCGAGTAGTACTTGATCCACAGCCTGCGGCGCTCGGCGATGGCCCGGTCGACGTCGGCGAACACGCCGCCCTCCGACTCGAAGGTGACCGACAGCCGGGCGCTGGCCCCCGCGGTCTCCCCCGCGGCCGACTCCAGTTTGGCGGTGGCACGCTGGAGCGCGTCCCGGTCGCTCTCGCGCAGCCCCGGGAGGGTGGCCACGGCGCGGGCCGCGACCAGCAGCGCGGTGGCCTCGTCAGCGGCCAGCCGCAGCGGCTGCGCCGTGTCGGCACCCAGCGCGTCGGCGTTGCGCCACCAGATGCGCTCGCCGTCGGTGTCGATCTCCAGCAGGTCCCCACCACGGAAGCTCGTACCGCACATGGGCAGCACGTTCAGGTCGGAGATCAGCTCGTCGGCACTGATGCCGAACGCGCGCGCGACCTCTTCGACCCGGGCCCCCGGGCGGTCCTTGAGGTAGGTGACCAGCGAGAGCATCCTGCGGGTCTGGTCGATCGCGTTCACGGCCATGCGGTTCTCCTCCCCTCAGCCCTTGGCGACGGCGCGCAGCCGGTCGATGACGTCGGCACGCAGCTCGGCCGGTTCCAGCACGACGACATCGGGGCCGAACTCGACCAGCCAGGCGTCCAGGCCGTGCCCGTACGGAATCTCCAACTCGTCCCACCCGTCATCGAGTTCCCGGGTGGCGAGCGCCCGGGCGCGCAGCGGGTAGCCCGCGCCCTCGCGGAGTTTGATGCGGGCGGTGCTGGTTGCGCCCTCGCCCGCCCAGCGCTCCACCGTCTCCCGCACCGTCACCTGATCGGGTACGGCAGCCAAGAAGGCACCGGTCCGCGAGCGGACGGTCCCGGTGATCCGGGAGAGGCGGAAGACCCGCTCGTCCTGCCTGCCCCTGTCCCAGCCCGCGAGATACCAGTGCCCGCGCCAGCACTCCAGCGTCCAGGGTTCGACCTGGCGCCGTTCGGAGCGGGCGGCGTTGGACTTGCGGTAGTCGAACACGACGGGGCGGCGGTCGCGGCAGGCCAGCATGAGCGGCTCGAACGCGGCCTCCCGCGCGGGGATGTGCGGTTCCAGCGTGCCGAGCTGGCGCTCCCCGCCCTGTTCGGGGACGGCCCCGGGCGGCATACCGCCCGCGGCGTGCAGCTTCTGCAGGGCTCCGCTGGCCGCGGACGCCAGGCGGGCCTGCTGCCAGACCCGGGCGGCGAGCCCCAGCGCGGTGGCCTCGGCGGCGTCCAAAGCCAGTGGCGGGAGGCGGTTGCTGTCGCGGCGGGCGACGTAGGCGGTCTCCCCGTCGACGTTCTCGACGGTGTCGATGACCAGGCCCAGCTCCCGCAGGTCGTCCTTGTCCCGTTCGAACATGCGGCTGAAGGACTCGGTGGAGCCGGTGGCGCCCTCCCCGCCCGGGACCACACCGGCCCCTCCCGAGCCGAAGGCCTCGACGTAGGCCTCGATGGAGGCGCGCAGCTCCCGTTTGGTGAGCGGGCGGCGGGCCCCCAGCAGGCACAGCGCCAGATTCATCAGCCGCTCGGCCTTGGCAATCGCCATGGGTTCCCTCGTGCCCTCTGTGATGCTGTTCTGGACCCTCGACCGTACCGTTGGCGCGGCCGTCGACAAAAGCCGGGAGCCCCGCGAGGTGCGGAACTCCCGGCCCGTGTGGTAACGGCGCCCGTTTCCGGCCGCCGCTTCCTGCTGTTTCCCTGCTGTCAGACGGCGATGAGATCGCAGACGAAGATCAGCGTCTCGCCCGGCTTGATCCGCCCGCCGCCCGCGCCGCTGTCACCGTAGGCGAGGTGGGCGGGGATGGTCAGCCGGCGGCGGCCGCCGACCTTCATGCCCTGGACGCCCTTGTCCCACCCGTCGATGACCTGGCCTGCGCCGAGCTGGAACTGGAGCGGCTTGCCGCGGTTCCAGCTGGCGTCGAACTCCTCACCCGAGGAGAAGGAGACGCCCACGTAGTGCACGGAGACGTTGTCGCCAGCCTTGGCCTCGGCTCCTTCGCCCTCCCACAGGTCCTGGATCTCCAGGTCGGCGGGCGGGGCGCCCTCGGGGAAGTCGACCTCGGGCTTGTCGATGCTCACGAAATTGCTCCTACGAACGAATCTGCGGGACAACCGCGCCAGTCTGCCACGGACGCGGCCGCGGCGCGCAGACCGGCCGGACCGGTGCGGGCGTTCACCCCTCACGGCGAGGCAGCCGCCCCGCCCCGAGGCGAGCGCCTCACCTCGAGGCGGTCACTTCACCTCGAGGATGTCGACCGAGAAGACGACGCCGTCCTTGAACTGCTTGCGCTGCTCCTTGGGGAACTCGCTCTGCGGCACCGAGACCACCACGCGGCTGCCCGCCTTGGCGCCCTTGAGGCCCTTGCCCCAGCCGGGGATCTGCGCGACGGGGATCTCCTGGGGCGCGCCGCCCTGTGCCCAGGTGTCGTCGAGCTGCTTGCCGCCCTTCCACGCCTTGGCCGTGAAGTGGGTCAGGATGGTGCTCTTCTCGTCGACGGACTTCTTGCCGTCGCCCTTGACGACGGTCTCGCTGATCAGCTCGTCCGGGGCCTCGTCCTTGCCCTTGGGCATCTCGACCGACGGCGCCTTGTCCTTGTCGATCTTCGTGCTGACCTTGGGCAGCTGCGGGTTCTGCGGCTTGGCCACGGGCTTGCCGTCGATCTTGTTCGGCGCGATCTTCTCCAGGTCCACGACGAAGACCAGCGTGGAGTTGCCGGGAATCGTGGGCGGCTGGCCCTTCTTGCCGTAGCCCTTGTTCGGCGGGGCGACGATCTCGACCCGGCTGCCGATCTTCTTGCCGACCAGCGCCTCGTCCCAGCCCTTGATGACCTTCCCCGTGCCGATCTGGAAGGTGGCGGGGGCCTTACGCTTCCAACTGCTGTCGAACTCCTTGCCGTTCCACAGCTGGCCCACGTAGTGCGCGCTGACCGCGTCGCCCTTGTGGACCTTCTGCCCGTCGCCGTTCTTGAGCACCTTCGTCTTCAGGTCGGACGGCGGGTCTCCGGCCCCCTTGTCGATCTTGGGCTTCTTGCCCCACGACCCGCTGACGGCCGGGGGCTTGGAGTCGGACCCGCCGTCGTCCGAGCAGGCCGCCGCCGAGACGGCCAGCAGCGGCACGGCCACGAGCGCGGCGATGCCGCGCGTGCCCTTCCTCGAAAGGGCCCGGGAGGCTCGGGGGGTACGGGGGTTCGAGCCCCCGGGAAAATGCAACATGTATTCCACTCGCGGGTTCAGGGGTGTGCGTACGGTGCCTCAGCCTACGACCCGGCAACGAGGCCGCCACCGCCGACGACACGGCACACTCCCGGCACCTGTCAATGCCAGGCTGACCCGGAGCGCCGGAGGGCGTCCGGAAGAGACCCGATCCGCCCGCCACCTGCTCGCGAGCACGCGGCCGCGCCCGGCCGTGCGGCCCACGGACCGCATGCGAGGAGACGTCCGTCACATTCCCGTGGCATGCGCGACGCGGGTGCCCGCGTCGCGCATGCTCACGTCACATGCCCGCGATGAGCTTCTCGACCCGCTCGTCCACCGACCTGAACGGGTCCTTGCACAGCACCGTGCGCTGCGCCTGGTCGTTCAGCTTCAGATGCACCCAGTCCACCGTGAAGTCGCGACGCTGCTCCTGGGCCCGCCGGATGAAGTCGCCGCGCAGCCGGGCGCGCGTCGTCTGCGGCGGCACCGACTTGCCCTCGAAGATCTTCACGTCGTTGCAGATCCTGGCCGCCTTGCCGCCGCGCTCCAGCAGGTAGTACAGCCCTCTGCGGCGGTGGATGTCGTGGTAGGCGAGGTCTATCTGCGCGATCCTCGGGTGCGACATCGTGATGTTGTTCTTGTTCCGGTACCGCTCGATGAGCTGGTACTTCATCACCCAGTCGATCTCGGTGTTGATCTTGTCGAGCTCCTGGGTGCGGACCGCCTCCAGAGCCCGGCCCCACAGCTCCAGCACCTGCTCGACCCGGCCCGTGCGGATACCGCGCCGGTCGCAGAAGTCCAGCGCCTTGTCGAAGTACTCCTGCTGCACCTCAAGCGCCGAGGCCTCACGGCCGCTGGCCAGCCGGACCTTCCGCTGGCCCGTGATGTCGTGGCTGACCTCGCGGATCGCCCGGATCGGGTTCTCCAGCGTCAGGTCCCGCATCACGGTGCCCGCCTCGATCATGCGCAGCACCAGGTCAGTGGCGCCGACCTTGAGCAGCATCGTCGTCTCGGACATGTTCGAGTCGCCCACGATGACGTGCAGCCTGCGGTAGCGCTCGGCGTCGGCGTGCGGCTCGTCGCGGGTGTTGATGATGGGCCTCGAGCGCGTCGTCGCCGAGCTGACGCCCTCCCAGATGTGCTCGGCACGCTGGCTGACGCAGTAGACGGCGCCCCGCGGGGTCTGCAGCACCTTGCCCGCGCCGCACACCAGCTGCCGCGTCACCAGGAACGGGATGAGGACGTCCGCGAGCCGGGAGAACTCCCCGTGCCTGGCCACCAGATAGTTCTCATGGCAGCCGTAGGAGTTGCCCGCCGAGTCGGTGTTGTTCTTGAAGAGGTAGACGTCGCCCGCGATGCCCTCCTCGTGCAGGCGGCGTTCGGCGTCGACCAGCAGGCCTTCGAGGATGCGTTCCCCCGACTTGTCGTGGGTGACCAGCTCGGTCACGCTGTCGCACTCGGGTGTCGCGTACTCCGGGTGCGAGCCCACGTCCAGATAGAGGCGCGCGCCGTTCCGCAGAAACACGTTGCTGCTGCGGCCCCATGACACCACACGGCGGAAGAGGTACCGCGCCACCTCGTCGGGGGACAGCCGCCGCTGCCCCCGGAACGTACATGTGACGCCGTACTCGTTCTCCAGCCCGAAGATTCGGCGGTCCATGACTGAACATTACGCCTACAGAGACGATCTGAAACCGGGTTCCGGCTCACCGTTCCGATCTGTTTGCGCACCTGGGGCTCGGGTTTCCGCCTCCGGCTGCGGGGTTTCCCCGCCCGGCGGCCGGGCCGGGGAGCCGGTCACCGCACCGCGGGCGTCACCCTCCGGCGGGCGCAGCACCCTCCGCCCCGCCAGCATGACGCCGAGCGCCGCCAGTCCCCCGGCCCCCGCCAGCGCGAATCCGGCCCCCGTACCGGCCGTCTCGAGGACCGTGCCCACCACGGCGGTGCCCGCTGCGGCGCCCACGCCGAACGTCGTCACCAGCCACGAGAAGGCCTCGGTCACCGTGCCGGACGGCGCGTGCCGGTCCACGACCACGAACGCACACGCCAGCGACGGTGCCAGGAAGCATCCCGACAGGGCGCCCAGCGCCACCATCGGCGGTACACCGGGCACCAGGGCGAGCGGCAGATTTCCCGCCGCGAACAGGCCCACCAGCGCCAGCAGCCTGCCCTCGTGGCTGCCCGGCCAGCCGCGCCCCCCGTAGACGACGCCGCCCACCAGCGCGCCGGCGCCCTGGGCCGCCAGCAGGTACGTCGAGATGAGCGTGTCGCCGTGGTCGTCCGCGTAGGAGACGGCGGCCAGCGCGAACGTGCCCAGCGCCAGGCCGACGAAGAAGAACGACGCCAGCATCACCTTCAGCCCGGGCGAGCGCAGCGCGCCCAGCCAGTGCGGGGTACGGGGCGCCGACCGCCAGCGGCGGGACGGGGGCGAGAGCACGACCGAGAGGGCGCCCAGCACTCCCAGCGCGTTGACCACCAGCAGCGCGGCCGCCTCGCTCCACCCCGCGACCAGCAGCGTCACCAGCAGTGGTCCCGCCGCGAACATCACCTCCTGAGCGACGGCGTCGAGCGCGTAGGCCGTGTGGACCTGCTCCTGGCGGCGCAGCACGCTGGGCCACAGCGCCCGCAGACCGCCCTCGAGCGGCGGTGTGCACACTCCGAACACCAGTACGCAGGCGCAGGCGAGCGGCAGCAGGCCGACCCCCGTGAGGGCGAGCGTGCCGGCGCCGAGCGCGGAGAGCACCGCGGCGGGCAGCATCACCCTGGGCTGCCCGAACAGGTCCACCAGGCGGCCCAGCATCGGCTGGCCGAACGCCGTGGCGAGCCCGTAGAACGCGGAGAGCGCACCGGCGAGCGTCATGCTGCCGCCCTCCGCGCGGACGAAGAGCGCGATCGCGATCGGCCCCGTGGCGTTCGGCAGCCTGCCCACCAGTGTTCCCGCCAGCAGGCGCACCGCGTGCCTGGCCCGCAGCAGTTCGGCGTAGCCCGTCGCCATTCCACCCCACCCCTCGGTCATAGTTTTACGTATAACGCGCTCGCCATACGTACCATGCGAGCGAGCCGCGGTGAAGGAGTTTTCCGTGCCGGCACAGCACACCGAAGACGGCGGAACCCCGCGCCGCCACCAGGCGGCCCGCTCCGCGCGCCCCACAGGACACGACGTGGCGGACGCGGCCGGGGTCTCCCAGGCCACCGTCTCGCTCGTCCTCGGCGGCAAATGGGAGGGCAGAGTCTCGCCCCGCACCGCCGAGGCCGTACGCGCCGCAGCCCGCACCCTCGGCTACCGCCCCAACCTGGCCGCCCGCACCCTGCGCCTCGGCCGCACCCGCACCGCGCTGCTCGTCGTCCCCGCCCTCACCGGGGAGTTCTTCGCCGCCGTGCACCAAGGAGCCGTCGAGGTCGCCACCTCACACGACTTCGGAATCGTCCTCTACCCCTCCCCCGAGGGCATCGAGAAGGCGCCCGACCCCTTCGCCTCGGCCCGCACCGCCCTGGACGGCGTCATCGCCTCCTCCATGGCCCCCGAAGCCCTCGCCACCCTGCGCGGCGAGGGCCTGCCCCTGGTGATGCTGGACAGCGACGAGGGGGACTGCGACGCCACCGTCAACGTCGACATCGCGAACGGCATGCGGCAGGTGACGGCTCATCTGCTCGCGCTCGGTCACCGGAACGTCGCCCACCTCGCGGCCGACGTGGACTCCTGGACCTTCACCGCGCGAGCGGACGCCCTCGCAGGCGCCCTGCGGACGGGCGGGGGCGCCGTGGTGCGCACCGAACGGGCGCCCCTGAGCGTGGCGGGCGGGCTGGACGCGGCCACCCGGGTGCTGGCGCAGAGCGACGCAGACACCCCGACCGCGCTGGTGTGCGACGACGATCTGCTGGCCGCCGGAGCGTTGAAGGCCGCGCGGCGGCTCGGCGTGCGGGTGCCGGAGGAGATGTCGGTGACCGGGTTCGACGACCTGACGCTGGCCACCGCCGTGGAGCCCGAACTCACCACCGTGGCACTGCCGGCCCAGCAGGTGGGGGCAGCCGGCATGGAGGCGCTGCTGGCCGTCGTGGAAGGACGGGCGCCCCGACCGGTCCGGCTGCCGGTACGCCTGCTGGAGCGCGGCTCGACCGGCCCGCGCCCCACACTGTGACGACCCGGCGGCCGCCGGGCACCTGAAAATCCGGTGAGCGGCCGGCGCCGCCCGAGCCCGACACCCGCCGGGCGTCGGCGCGTGGCCGCCCGCGGCCCGGAGCGCTGCGCCGAACGCCGGGCCCCGGGC
This sequence comes from Streptomyces diacarni, assembly GCF_003323715.1. GTDB lineage: Bacteria > Actinomycetota > Actinomycetes > Streptomycetales > Streptomycetaceae > Streptomyces > Streptomyces diacarni. The sequence continues at coordinate 287,388 of NZ_QOIN01000028.1, read as the reverse complement.
CGTCGCCGGTTACTCCTCCGAGGAGTCCTCCCTCGCCTCCGGGGCGGGCGTCTCCTCCAGCAGACGGGCCACCTGCGCTGCCGGGACACGCTTGAACTTGCGCTTCTGGGAGCGCTGCCGATCGAGCACGGCAACCTCCAACTGCTCCGCCGACAGCTCCCGCTCGCCGCCGTTGCTGTCCCGCGCCAGCGCCACGGCGCCCAGCTTCAGCGTCTCGCCCAGCGACATTCCCTCCCGGTGCCGCTGGTCCATGTAGCTGCCGATCTGGTCCGAGTTGCCGCCGACAGCGACCGAGCCGTGCTCGTCCACGATGGAGCCGTCGTGCGGCAGGCGGTAGATCTGGTCGTCCTCGGGGGCCGCGCCCACCTCCGCGACGATCAGCTCGACCTCGTAGGGCTTCTCGGCATTCGAGGAGAAGATGGTGCCCAGCGTCTGGGCGTAGACGTTGGCCAGACCGCGTGCGGTGACGTCCTCGCGGTCGTAGGTGTACCCACGCAGGTCGGCGTAGCGCACGCCGCCGATGCGCAGGTTCTCGAACTCGTTGTACTTGCCGACCGCCGCGAAGGCGATGCGGTCATAGATCTCGCTGACCTTGTGCAGCGCCCGAGAAGGGTTCTCGGCGACGAAGACGATGCCGTCCGCGTACTGCAACACGACCACGCTGCGGCCACGCGCGATGCCCTTGCGGGCATACTCCGCGCGGTCGGCCATTGCCTGCTGGGGCGACACATAGAACGGCGTCGACACCGGCTATCCGTCCCTTCCTGTCCGTATGGATGCGATGTCCGGGGTGTCCGGGCCTAGGAGGCCGGGGCCTGCGGGCCGTTGGGCTGCTGGAGGCGGCCGTCGTAGACCGCCTGGGCCAGCCCGGAGACCTCGTCCTCGCCGAGCCTGCGGTAACCGTCCTGGGTGATCGTCGCCACGATCGGGTAGATGCGGCGCGTCAGGTCGGGGCCGCCGGTGGCCGAGTCGTCGTCCGCGGCGTCATAGAGGGCCTGGAGGACGACGGTGGCCGCCTGCTCCTCCGTCATCTCCTCCCGGTACAGCTTCTTGAGCGCGCCGCGGGCGAAGACGGAGCCCGAGCCGACACCGGCGAAGCCGTACTCCTCCGAGCGGCCGCCCGTCACGTCGTAGGAGAAGATGCGGCCCCTGTCCCTGTCCACGTCGTACCCGGCGAACATCGGGACCACGGCGAGCCCCTGCAGGGCCATCCCCAGATTGCTGCGGATCATCGTGGAGAGGCGGTTGGCCTTGCCCTCCAGGGAGAGCGTGGAGCCCTCCACCTTCTCGAAGTGCTCCAGCTCCAGCTGAAAGAGCTTGACCATCTCCACGGCGAGGCCCGCGGTGCCCGCGATGCCCACCGCCGAGTACTCGTCGGCCGGGAAGACCTTCTCGACGTCGCGCTGCGCGATGACGTTGCCCATCGTCGCCCGCCGGTCCCCGGCCAGGACGACGCCGCCGGCGAAGGTCGCGGCCACGATCGTCGTCCCGTGCGGCGCCTGGACGGCGCCCTCGACGGGCGGCAGCGACCGGTTGCCCGGCAGCTGCTCTGGCGCGTGGGTGGACATGAAGTCCATGAACGACGACGACCCCGGCGTCAGGAAGGCAGCAGGTAGACGCCCGGTGCTACGAATTTCGGCTTCCACACGTTTCCTTCCACATAGGCGGCCGCGCGCCGACGGGCGTCCGACCGATCCTCTCGGTGCCCCAGCACTCCGTCGCGGCTGAAGCACGGTACGCCCCGGACCTTACCCGGCTCATGATCGTGATCCACATGCTCCGGGCGCGGTCTTCGGCCCTGCCGCTCGGGTACGCGCACGCGGGCGGCGCTCCCGTGGCGAGCCGTCCGGCCCGGCCCCTGCGGCGCCCGAAGGCCGCCGGGGACAGGCGCCGTCGGCGGCACGCACCTCCGCCCACCCGGACCTCTCCCTTCGCTTCGAAGGGAGAATCACTGGCCACCCTTCTGAACGAAACTCCGAACAAAGTCCTCCGCGTTTTCCTCGAGCACATCATCGATTTCGTCGAGGACGGAGTCCACATCGTCGGAAAGCGCCTCCTGGCGCTCCTTGAGGTCTTCCGAAGCCTGCGCGTCCTGCGCCTGCTCCTCGGTCTCCTCGGTGTGGCGGGTGGACTTCTGCTGTCCGCCGCCGGTGTCCTTGGTCGCCATTTCCCTCACCCCGCTCGGTTCGGTGATGCACGCGGAACGTACAAGATCAGACCCTACAAGCCGGGACTGACATCGGCTCCTTGGTTGCTTCAACGTCCGGGAACCACCCCGATGATTCCCGCCCGGCGGACCGAATAGCCATGATTCGGCCCTCGCGTCAGTTCCCGGACAACACCTTGACCAGCTCTTCCGCCGTCCGGCAGCGGTCCAGCAGCTCCTTGACGTGCTCGCGGGTACCCCGCAGCGGCTCCAGCGTGGGAACCCGTTGCAGAGAGTCACGACCCGGCAGGTCGAAGATCACCGAGTCCCAGGAAGCGGCGGCCACGTCGTCGGCGTACTGCTCCAGGCAGCGGCCGCGGAAGTAGGCACGGGTGTCCTCGGGAGGCTTGAAGGCCGCCTCCTTGACCTCCTCCTCCGAGAGCAGGCGCTGCATCGAGCCGCGGGAGACGAGGCGGTTGTAGAGGCCCTTGTCGCCGCGCACGTCCGCGTACTGGAGATCCACCAGGTGGAGCCTGGGAGCGTCCCAGTCGAGCTGGTCACGGCGGCGGTAGCCCTCCATCAGCTCGCGCTTGGCGACCCAGTCCAGCTCCCTGGACAGGCTCATGGGGTCGCGCTCCAGCCGGCCGAGCACGTCCTCCCAGCGGGCCAGCACGTCGCGCGTCTGGTCGTCCGCGTCCGCGCCCCAGCGTTCCTCGACGTACTTGCGGGCGAGCTCGTAGTACTCCATCTGGAGCTGGACCGCCGTCAGAGTGCGTCCATCACGCAGGGTGATCAGCTGGGCGAGCGTCGGATCGTGCGAGACCTGGTGCAGGGTGCGTACCGGCTGGTCGACGGCGAGGTCCACCGCGATGAAGCCGTCCTCGATCATGGAGAGCACCAGCGCGGTGGTCCCCAGCTTCAGGTAGGTGGAGACCTCGGAGAGGTTCGCGTCCCCGATGATCACGTGCAGCCTGCGGTGCTTCTCCGCGTCGGCGTGCGGCTCGTCGCGGGTGTTGATGAGGGGGCGCTTGAGCGTGGTCTCCAGCCCGACCTCGACCTCGAAGTAATCGGCGCGCTGGCTGAGCTGGAACCCGTGCTCGCTGCCGTCCTGGCCCAGCCCCACGCGTCCCGCGCCGCACATGACCTGGCGGGAGACGAAGAACGGGGTCAGGTGCCGCACGATGTCCGAGAAGGGGGTCTCCCGCTTCATCAGGTAGTTCTCGTGCGTGCCGTAGGAGGCGCCTTTGTTGTCGGTGTTGTTCTTGTAGAGGTGGATGGGGCTCGTACCCGGCACCTCGGCCGCCCGTTCGGCGGCCTCGGCCATGATCCGCTCCCCCGCCTTGTCCCACAGCACGGCGTCCCTCGGATTGGTGACCTCGGGGGCGCTGTACTCGGGGTGGGCGTGGTCGACGTAGAGGCGCGCTCCGTTGGTGAGGATGACGTTGGCCAGACCGATGTCCTCGTCGGTCAGCTGGGTGGCGTCGGCCGACTCACGGGCCAGGTCGAAGCCGCGGGCGTCCCGCAGCGGGTTCTCCTCCTCGAAGTCCCAGCGGGCGCGCCGCGCCCGGTGCATCGCGGCCGCGTAGGCGTTGACCACCTGGGACGAGGTGAGCATGGCATTGGCGTTGGGGTGCCCGGGCACGGAGATCCCGTACTCGGTCTCGATGCCCATTACGCGCCGTACGGTCATGCTGCCCTCCTTGCCTGACGGCGGTCCGCCGGTGGACCGCCGTTCAAGTCCCGCTGCGCGTCCTTTCCGCGTGCGGCCCCCTCCCGCCCGCTGCGCGTCTCGGCGGTGGTGACGAGCCTATGACGCGCGGGCCGGGTGCGGCAGATCACCGGGCGGACTTCCTTGGCGCCCCGGGAAACGATCCGGCTGCGGGTACCCCGTCGGGAACCCGCAGCCGGACTGGTCCTCTTTACAGGTACTGACCGGTGTTGGCGACGGTGTCGATGGACCGGCCGGTGTCCGCTCCCTGCTTGCCGGTGACCAGGGTGCGGATGTAGACGATCCGCTCGCCCTTCTTACCGGAGATGCGGGCCCAGTCGTCCGGGTTGGTGGTGTTGGGCAGGTCCTCGTTCTCCTTGAACTCGTCCACGCAGGCGGACAGCAGGTGGGAGACGCGCAGACCCTTCTGGTTGTGGTCGAGGTAGGCCTTGATGGCCATCTTCTTGGCGCGGCCGACGATGTTCTCGATCATGGCGCCGGAGTTGAAGTCCTTGAAGTAGAGCACTTCCTTGTCACCGTTGGCGTAGGTGACCTCCAGGAAGCGGTTCTCCTCGGACTCCGCGTACATCTGCTCCACGACCGACTGGATCATGGCGTCGCTGGCGGCGTCCAGGTTGCCGCCGTGCTCGGCCACGTCGTCCGCGTGCAGCGGCAGCGTGGATGTCAGGTACTTGGAGAAGATGTCCTTGGCGGCCTCGGCGTCGGGGCGCTCGATCTTGATCTTCACATCGAGGCGTCCCGGGCGCAGGATCGCCGGGTCGATCATGTCCTCGCGGTTCGAGGCGCCGATGACGATGACGTTCTCCAGGCCCTCCACGCCGTCGATCTCGGAGAGCAGCTGCGGGACGATGGTGTTCTCCACGTCCGAGCTGACGCCCGAGCCGCGCGTGCGGAAGAGGGAGTCCATCTCGTCGAAGAAGACGATGACGGGCGTGCCCTCGCTGGCCTTCTCGCGCGCCCGCTGGAAGACGAGGCGGATGTGCCGCTCCGTCTCGCCGACGTACTTGTTCAGCAGCTCGGGGCCCTTGATGTTGAGGAAGTAGCTCTTGCCCTGCGGCTTGCCCGTCACCTCGGCGACCTTCTTGGCCAGCGAGTTGGCCACCGCCTTGGCGATCAGCGTCTTGCCGCATCCCGGCGGGCCGTAGAGCAGCACGCCCTTGGGCGGGCGCAGTTGGTGCTCACGGAAGAGGTCGGGGTAGAGGTAGGGCAGCTCGACGGCGTCCCTGATCTGCTCGATCTGGCCGCCGAGGCCGCCGATCTTGGTGTAGTCGATGTCGGGGACCTCTTCGAGGACGAGCTCCTCGACCTCGCTCTTGGGCACGACCTCGTAGACGTAGCCCGAGCGGCTCTCCAGCAGGAGGGCGTCCCCGGCCCGCAGGGTGGCGCTCAGCAGCGGCTCGGCGAGCCGCACCACGCGCTCCTCGTCCGTGTGGCCGACGACGAGCGCGCGCTCCCCGTCGTCCAGCACTTCCTTGAGGGTGACGATGTCTCCCGCGCGCTCGAACTCCATGGCCTCGACCACGTTGAGCGCTTCGTTGAGCATGACCTCCTGGCCACGCTCGAGCTCCTTGAGCTCCACGTTCGGACTGACGTTCACCCGCAGCTTGCGTCCGCCGGTGAAGATGTCGGCCGTGTCGTCCTCGTTGGCCTGCAGGAAGACCCCGAAGCCGGACGGCGGCTGGGCGAGCCTGTCGACCTCTTCCTTGAGGGCCACGATCTGGTCGCGCGCCTCACGGAGCGTGTTCGACAGGCGCTCGTTCTGGGCGGACACGCCGGCCAGGTTGGTCTGCAGCTCGACGATCCGCTCCTCGAGAATACGAGTGTGGCGCGGAGAGTCGGCGAGCTTGCGGCGCAGGACGGCGATCTCCTGCTCAAGGTAGGCGATCTGGCCGGACGGGTCGTCGCCCCGACCGGGCCGGATGCCGCGGTTGGTGTCGTCGTCGTGGGCTGCCACGGTCCTCACCTCCTCCAGGGGGAGCTGGACGCTTCGACCCTACCTGGACCGGTGCGGGTTGAAACCCCTAGATCACAAAGACGGTCGGGGTGTGTCCGATCTTCACCCTTGCGCACTCCCCTCAGCACTGGGAATACCCATCCACAACCATCTGAAAGCGACCGGTTGCGACGGCGAGATGTTCAACACCCTTCAAGGGCGGCCCTGTTTCGCCACCCGGCGCCTTCGGCGGGCGGTTCGGCGCGGCGCCGGCCCCGCGGACCGCGGGCGGCCGCGAGCGCCGGCTCAGACGCTGAGTCCGCCGCCCGCGACCGGCGCGGCGCGCAGGACGAACTTCCCCTCGCGCCATTCCCACTTGACCTTGCGGCGCTTGTCGGGACAGCAGCGGGGCACGTCGGAGGAGGAGTAGCCGAGGAGAGTGGCGGAGATGCCGGCGTCACGGACGGCCACATCGTCGACCGACATCCCTTCCTTCTGCTCGACGAGGGTGGCGACGACCCGGGGCGCGCCCCCGTCGGCGGCCCGGGCGAGGACGAAGACGGCGCTGGGCGGGGTGCCGCCGTGGGCGCGGCAGCGGACGACGGCGACGGTCTCGTCGGTGCCGTCCCCGTCGAAGTCGGCGCCCGCCGCATCGAGTACGTCGGTCCCCGAGCCGCCCCGCCCGCAGTCGAGGGGGTAGCGGGCCTGGTCCGGATCGGGCGCCGGGGCGGAGGAGCCGCCGGAAGAGGAAGAGGAGGGAGCCGGGGTGGCGGTGGCCGGCTGGAGGAGCGCGGTGGCCCCGAGGACCGCGGCGAGGGCGGCGGCGGTGGCGAGCCAGTGAGCCGTGCGGGAGCGGGTGTGCGGCAGTTCCGTCACGCGGGGTGACTCCTGTGTGCGGGCGACGACGGGTGCGGTGTGGAGCGGCGAGGAGTGCGGAGCTGGTGCGAGGAGGAGGTGCCTCGCATGGTGCCACAGGTCACACCCGCACGGAACGTCCGGGTCCCCTTCCGATCGTTGCCGCGCCCCAACGCGACTGCCCCGCACCCGGTTTCGCGGCGGGTGCGGGGCAGTGGGCGTGTCGTGGGAGGCCCGTCGTGGGCCGGGCCGGGGCTTCAGGAGGAGGCGCGGCCGCCGGACTGGCTGCCGGGGCCCGTGTAGTCCTCGCCGTAGGCGCCCTTGGCGGGGCGGCGGCGGCGCAGCGGGGGCTCGACGCCGTCGGCGAGGCGGCGGGCGGTCAGCAGGAAACCGGTGTGGCCGATCATGCGGTGGTCGGGGCGGACGGCGAGGCCCTCGACGTGCCAGTTGCGGACCATGGTCTCCCAGGCCTGCGGCTCGTTGAACGTGCCGAACTCGCGGACCGACTCGACCATGCGGGCCATCTGTGTCGTGGTGGCGACGTAGGCGCACAGGATGCCGCCGGGCACCAGCGCCTTGGAGACGGCCTCCAGGCACTCCCAGGGGGCGAGCATGTCGAGGATGACGCGGTCGACGTCGGGGTCGGACAGGTTGTCCTGGAGGTCGCCGACGGTCAGGGTCCAGGCGGGGTGGGGGCTGCCGAAGTAGCGCTCCACGTTCTGCTGGGCGATGGCGGCGAAGTCGGCGCGGCGCTCGTAGGAGTGGAGCATGCCCTGGTCGCCGATGGCGCGGAGCAGGAAGGTGGACAGGGAGCCTGAGCCGACGCCTGCCTCGACGACGCGTGCGCCGGGGAAGATGTCGGCCATGGCGAGCACCTGGCCCGCGTCCTTCGGGTAGACGACGGCGGCCCCCCGTGGCATGGACAGGACATAGTCGGGGAGCAGGGGACGCAGCGCGAGGTAGGCGACGTTTCCGGTGGTACGGACGACACTCCCCTCGGGCACACCGATCAGCTCGTCGTGGGGGAAGGCTCCCTTGTGGGTGTGGAAGCTCTTCCCCTCTTCGAGGGTGATCGTGTAGTGGCGGCCCTTGGGGTCGGTGAGCTGGACCTGGTCCCCGACCTTGAAGGGCCCGCGACGGCGGGCGGCACCGGTCGGTTCGGACATGCCGACAGCCTAGCCGGTCCCGGCCTGCCGCCGTGCGCTGGGCCACCCGGGCACGGGCCGCCACCAGCTCCGGGACCCCGGCGGCCCGCCGCCGCCCGGCATCCCTCGGCCCCGAGGGGCTCGGGCGCCTCGCCCCGGCGACCAGTTCCCCTCGGCCCGGACGGGCTCAGGTACGGGCGCCCCGCCGGTCGGCGCGGTTCGACATGGCCGCGACGAACGCCCGCTCGACGTCCCCGGTGGACAGCACCCCGTAGATCTCACCGGTGTCCTCCACGACCAGGTACTCGGTCGCCGGAGTGGCACGCAGCCACTCCAGCAGGTCCTCCCCGGCCAGCTCCGCGGGAACGCGCATGCCCTCCTTGAGATCCTGCGCGAGTGTACTGACGGCCACCCAGGGGCGCCGGTGCTCGGGGACGGAGGCGATGGCGGCCTCCCGTACGAGGGAGAGCGGATCGCCCTTGCCGTCGACGACGACCAGCGCACGGGCCCCGGCGGAGTTGGCGCGGCGCAGGGCCTCGGACAGCGGGGTGTCGGTCTCCACGGGCACGGCTCGGCGGGTCAGCGTGCGGGCGCGCAGCTCGGGAAGGCGCTCGCGCAACCGGGCCATCCGCAGGCTGTTGCCCGCGCCGGTCCAGATGATGGCCGCCAGGATCGCGGCGAGCAGCGCGTCGGTCAGCGAGTCCATACCGCTGACGCCGCCCCTGGCGAGCCCGCCCGCGTGGGTGGCCAGCGGAAGCCCGATCAGCACGGCCACGGCCAGCGCCCGGCCCACCCAGGCGGCGGCGACCGTGCCCGTCATGGGCTTGCCGCTGATCTTCCACACGACGGCGCGCAGCATCCTGCCGCCGTCCAGCGGCAGCCCGGGCAGCAGGTTGAAGACGGCCACGAGCAGGTTGGAGACCATCAGCCCGGCCAGCAGGACGCCGGGGACGGTGCCCGGCTCCACGGCGCGCATCGCGACGTAGAACACGCCGGCCAGCACCAGCGAGAAGAGCGGCCCCACGAACGCCAGGACGAACTCGCGCCCCGGCGTCTCCGACTCCTTCTCGATCTCGGAGACGCCTCCGAAGAACTGCAGCTGGATGCGGCGCACCGGCAGCTTGAAGCGGAGCGCGGCGACCGTGTGGGCGAGCTCGTGGACCAGCACAGAGGCGTAGAAGGCCACGGCGAAGAACAGCGCGATCAGATAGCGCAGGCCGCCCAGCTCGGGCAGGACCCGTTCGAGCTGGCCGCCGAAGACCCAGGTGATGAGCGCGGCCACCAGGAACCAGGAGGGCGCGACGTAGACCGGGACGCCGAACGGGCGTCCCATCAGGATGCCGCCGCCAGGCGGGTTCGGGCGGGCGGGTCTGCCGGGGGTCGGCTTGCGGGAGGACGGCCCACCATGGCCGGTCCCCTGGCCGGAGCCACCGGCCGGCGGCTTCCCGTCGTTGTCCTCGTCCGCCACGGGTTCCCCTCTGCTGCTTCCCTCGCGTCCCGCCGCTCCGCGCCGCCTGCCGGATCGGCCTGCCGTACGGTGCGAGGGGTCTGCCGTCGATGGTAAGTGTCCGCTGTCAGTGGTGGGCCTTAGGGTCTTATCCCATGAAAACCCGCGCGGCCACACCGCCGACCTCGCTGTCGCCCTCCCGGGCAGCGGACTTCATGCAGTGCCCGCTGCTCTACCGCTTCCGGGTGATCGACAAACTGCCGGAGAAACCCTCCGCCGCCGCCACCCGCGGCACGGTGGTGCACGCGGTGCTGGAAAGACTCTTCGACGCGCCTGCGGCCGAGCGCAGCGCGGGCCGCGCCCGGGGCCTGGTGGCCGGCGAGTGGGAGCGGCTGCTGGCCAAGCGGCCGGAGCTGGCGGAGCTGTTCGCCGAGGACGGCGCCCAACTGGCGCAGTGGCTGACGCAGGCCGAGGAGCTGGTCGAGCGGTGGTTCACCCTGGAGGATCCCACCCGGCTGGAGCCCGCCGAGCGGGAGCTGTTCGTGGAGGCCCGGCTGGAGTCGGGGCTGCGGCTGCGCGGCATCATCGACCGGGTGGATGTCGCACCGACGGGTGAGGTGCGCATCGTCGACTACAAGACGGGCAAGGCGCCGCGCCCCGAGTACGCGGACGGGCCGCTGTTCCAGATGAAGTTCTACGCCCTGGTGCTGTGGCGGCTGCGCGGCGTGCTGCCCCGGAGGCTGCAGCTGGTCTTTCTCGGCAGCGGCGACGTGCTCACCTACGACCCGCAGGAGGGCGACCTGCGGGCCACGGAACGCAAGCTGCTGGCGCTGTGGGACGCGATCAGCAGGGCGACGGAGACGGGTGACTGGCGGCCCAAGCCGGGCAAGCTGTGCGGCTGGTGCGACCACCAGGCGCACTGCCCGGAGTTCGGGGGCACTCCCCCGCCGTATCCGCTGATGATCCAGCCGCGGCTCCCGGAGCCGCGCGCGGCCGAGGAGGTGGCGGCCCCCGAAGCGGGGGACTGAGCGGGCCGCCCCGGCGCCTGGGTGAGAATGGGGCGACCGCTGCCGCCCCGCCGAAGGAGTTCCTGTGGCAATCCGCGTACTGCTGGTGGACGACCAGCCGCTGCTGCGCACCGGCTTCCGGATGATTCTGGAGGCCGAGCAGGACCTGGCGGTGGTCGGTGAGGCCGGGGACGGCCTGCAGGCGCTGGATCAGGTGCGGGCGCTCCAGCCCGATGTGGTGCTGATGGACATCCGGATGCCGCGGATGGACGGGGTGGAGGCCACCCGGCGGATCACGGGCCCGGCCAAGGACGGCCCGGCCAAGGTGCTGGTGCTCACCACCTTCGACCTGGACGAGTACGTGGTGGAGGCGCTGCGGGCCGGCGCGAGCGGGTTCCTGCTCAAGGACGCGCCGGCCGGGGAGCTGGTGCAGGCCATCCGGGTGGTGGCGGCGGGCGAGGCGATGCTGGCGCCCAGCATCACGCGGCGGCTGCTGGACAAGTACGCGGGCAAGCTGCCCTCGGGCGAGGAGCCGGTGCCTGACACCCTGCACCAGCTGACCGAGCGCGAGGTCGAGGTGTTGAAGCTGGTGGCGCGCGGGCTCTCGAACGCGGAGATCGCCGCCGACCTGTTCGTGAGCGAGACGACGGTCAAGACCCACGTCGGCCACGTGCTGACCAAGCTGGGGCTGCGCGACCGGGTGCAGGCGGCGGTGTACGCGTACGAGAGCGGCCTGGTCCGGCCGGGCTCCGCGTAGCCGCTCGCGGCCGCCGGCGTGGGCCGGCGGCCGTTCGCGGCCCGGTGTCTCCCCGCAGCCCGGTGTCTCCAGGGGGAGCGGCTCCCGGCCCGACGTCTCCACCGGAAGGCTCCCGGCCCGACGTGCCGGCCGGCAGCCGCTCGCGGCACGACGTCCCGGCCGGCGGCCGTCGCCTCAGCATTCGGGCGGCGGCGTCGCCTTCCCCCTTGGCGGCGGCCGTCGTCCCTTCCCCTCCCCCGTCGCGACGGCCACGCCCACCCGGGCCTCGGGGCCGGCCGTCAGCCTTCCTCGCCGCGGCCCAGTTCCCAGAGCTGGAGCACGGAGGAGGAGCTGAGCGCCCATTCGACGCCGGTGATGTCGTCGCCCGCCGCCAGGTACTGCTTGCCCTGCCACAGCGGCAGGACGGGCACGTCCTCGGCGACGATGTCCTGCGCGCGTCCGAAGGCCTCGGTGGTCGAGGTGCGTTCGGTCTGCCGGCGGGTCTGCGGGACGATCTTGTCGCGGATCTTCCGGTTGGTGTAGGGCGAGCCGAGGAAGTTGTCCTTCTCGAAGAAGGGTGCGATGAAATTGTCGGCGTCGGGGAAGTCCGGGTACCAGCCGTAGCCCCACACCTGGTACTTGCCGCTGGTGGCCGCGGGGCGGAACTTGCTCCACTCGACGCCCTTGGTCTCCACCTTGAACAGGCCGCTGTCGTTGAGCTGCTTTTTGAGGGTGGCGAACTCCTTGGCGGTGGCGTCGCCGTAGTGGTCGGTGGTGTAGCTGAGGGTCAGCTCGACGGGCTTGTGGATGCCGGCGCCGCTCAGGATGCGCTCGGCCTTCTCCTTGCTGGGCTCCCCGTACTTGCTGAAGAACGAGTTGCGGTGCGCGGTCAGCCCGGCGGGCACGAGGCTGTAGAGGGCCTCGGCGCTGCGGTCGTAGGCGTCGCGCGTGATTTCCTTGCGGTCGACGAGCTGGGCCATGGCCTGGCGGACGGCCTTCTTGCCCGCGGTGTCGTCGTCGGTGTCGAAGGCGAGGTAGCGGATTTCCTGGCCGGGCTGTTCGACCAGTTCGATCCCCTTGTCCCGGGCGTTTTCGAGCTGGTTGACCCGGTCGGGCGAGATGGTGCGGCCCATCACGTCGATCTTGTCGGCCTTGAGTGCCCTCTCCATGGACCGCGAGGTGTCGAAGAAGCGCAGTTCGATCTTGTTGTTGTGCATCTCCAGGTCGCCGTTGTAGTGCGGGTTCTTGGTGAGTACGGCGGACTTGGCGTTGATGCGGTCGAGCGCGTAGGGGCCAGAGCCGGTCAGTTCGGAGCCGCGGACCAGGGAGTCGGCCGGGTAGGTCTGGCTGTCGACGATGGCGGCCGCGGGGGTGGTCAGCTTGTACGGGAAGGTGGCGTCGGGGTTCTTCAGGTGGAAGACGACCTCGCGCTTGCCTCGCGCCTCGACGCGGTCGAGGTTGCTGAAGAGTACGGCGGGCCCGCCCTTGTGGTTGATGCGCTGGAGCCGCTGGAGGGAGAACGCGACGTCCTTGGCGTCGAGCTCGTTACCGTTGGAGAATGTCAGGCCCTTGCGCACGGTGCAGCGGTACTGCTCGTTCTGCGCGTCGGTGAAGCCGCACTTGGACGCGGCGTCCATCTCGGGCGAGGTGCCGGTGCGGGGCAGGCGCAGCAGCGTCTGGAAGGTGTTGCGCATGACGCTCCAGGCGGCGACGTCGTACGCGGCCGCGGGGTCGAACGGGGCCGGGGCGCCCTTGCTGACCGCGAAGTGGTCCGTGGTGCCGACGACGATGGGTTCGCCGTCCGCGCTCCCGCCCTCTTCCGACCCGCATGCGGCGAGAGCCGGCGCGAGAAGCCCGACGAGCACGGGCAGCACCAGAGTTTTACGGTTCATCGTCGACGATCTCCTCGCCCGGCCGGGGTTTGTTGCAGGAGGTGGAATGGCCGGTGCTCCGACATTAATCGTCCGCTCGGGTAATCCTTGAAGCCCTGGTCACCAGGGAGCTTTCACGGACAGGAACCACGGGCTTCCTGTCCGCTATCCGGACGTCGGGACGTATTTGGCGTCGCCCCATCAATGCGGACACAAGGGAAGGACATTTTCCTCACCAGTCACAGGAGCACCACACAGGCGACCGCTTGTCGAGGGGGCCGAACGTGACGAACGTCACTGGACCAATCCGGGCAGCGGACACCGGAATTCGTCCTTCTCCGACGGCTCACGGAATCCGCCCGCCACCCGCCCGTGACGGTGTTTCCCGGGGCGCCCGGCAATGCGGCTGGCGGCGAAATGCCGGGCGTTCAGCGAGCGACCATGATCAGGGAACGCAGCAATTCGAGATCGACTTCTTCGAGTGAACGCACAATGGTGCGCCCCGACTTGGGCTCGATGGGCGCGATGGAGGGGACGGCCACGACCTGGCACCCCGCGGCCTCCCCCGCGGCGACGCCGGTGGCGGTGTCCTCGACAACGGCGCACCGTGCCGGATCGACCCCCAGCCTGCGCGCCGCGATCAGATAGGGGTCCGGATGGGGCTTCGTGCGCACCAGCTCGTCCCCCGCGACGGTGAGGGCGAAGTTCTCCCGCCCGATCCAGGTGAGCATGCGGTCCACCACGGTGCGGTGGGAGGCCGAGACGAGGGCCGCGGGGATCCGGTGCGCGGCCAGCTCGGCCAGCAGCCTGCGCGCCCCGGGCATCAGTTCGACGCCCTTGTCGAGGCGCTCGGTGAACTTGGCGTTCAACAGCACGCTGAGCTCGTCCAGGGCGATGTCCGCCGCCGTGGCCTCGATGAGGAACCCGGCGCTGCGCGACATGGGGCCGCCGACCACGATCTGCCGCCACTCGTCCAGCAGCTGGTGGCCCAGCTCGGCGAAGACCTCCACCTCCGCGTCCCACCAGTAGTCCTCGGTGGCGACGAGCGTGCCGTCCATGTCCAGCAGCACGGCCTGCAGCGCGGGCTCTTCACCCGTAAGGGTGGTGACGGCGGGGGTTGTACCGGCCATCCGCGAACACCTCCAAAGGGACGACAAGGCCGGTCGTCCCCTCCCTACCGGTGGAAGGGGACGACCGGCCTGTACCGGACCGATCAGTCTACGACGTGCACGCTCAGCGGGCGTTGAAGTACTTGGCCTCGGGGTGGTGCAGCACGATGGCGTCGGTCGACTGTTCGGGGTGGAGCTGGAACTCCTCGGAGAGCTCGACGCCGATCCGCTCGGGGCGCAGCAGCTCGGCGATCTTGGCCCGGTCCTCCAGGTTGGGGCAGGCACCGTAACCCAGGGAGAAGCGCGCTCCCCGGTACTTCAGGTCGAACATGCCCTGCATCTCGTTCGGGTCATCGCCCGCGTAGCCGAGCTCGCCGCGGACCCGCGCGTGCCAGTACTCGGCCAGCGCCTCGGCCAGCTGGACCGAGAGGCCGTGCAGCTCCAGGTAGTCGCGGTAGGCGTTGTCCGCGAACAGCTCGGCGGTCTTCTCGCCGATCCGGGAGCCGACGGTGACGACCTGGAGGCCCACGACGTCCGTCTCGCCCGAGTCCTCGGGGCGGAAGAAGTCCGCCAGGCACAGCCGGCGGCCGCGCCGCTGGCGGGGGAAGGTGAAACGGGTGCGCTCGTTGCCCTGCTCGTCGAGCAGGATCAGGTCGTCGCCCTTGGAGTAGCAGGGGAAGTAGCCGTAGACGACGGCCGCCTCCAGCAGGTTCTCCGTCTGCAACCGCTCCAGCCAGCCGCGCAGCCGCGGCCTGCCCTCGGCCTCCACCAGCTCCGCGTAGGAGGGCCCGTCGCCCTTGCGGGACTCCTTGAGCCCCCACTGGCCCTTGAAGAGCGCGCCCTCGTCGAGCCAGGAGGCGTAGTCGTGCTGGCCGATGCCCTTGATGACGCGGGTGCCCCAGAAAGGCGGGGTGGGCACGGGCGTGTCCACCGCCACGTCGGACCGGATGGAGCCGTCGTTCTCCTCGGGTTCGGGGATGTCGATGGTGCGCTTGGCCACCCGGCGCTGCTTGAGCTCGGGCAGCTTGGCCCCGGGCACGCCGCGCTTGACGTCCATCAGGGCGTCCATGAGGCTCAGCCCCTCGAAGGCGTCCTTGGCGTAGCGGACCTCGCCCTCGTAGACCTCGTGCAGGTCCTGTTCGACGTAGGCACGGGTGAGGGCCGCGCCGCCGAGGATGACGGGGAAGTCGTCGGCGATCTTGCGCTGGTTGAGCTCCTCCAGGTTCTCCTTCATGATCACCGTGGATTTCACCAGCAGGCCCGACATGCCGATCACGTCGGCCTTGTGCTCGGCCGCGGCGTCCAGGATGGCGCCCACCGGCTGCTTGATGCCGAGGTTGACGACCTGGTAGCCGTTGTTGGACAGGATGATGTCCACCAGGTTCTTGCCGATGTCGTGGACGTCGCCGCGGACCGTGGCCAGCACGATCGTGCCCTTGCCCGCGTCGTCCTCGGACTTCTCCATGTGCGGTTCGAGGTGGGCGACGGCCGCCTTCATCACCTCGGCCGACTGGAGCACGAAGGGCAGCTGCATCTGGCCCGAGCCGAACAGCTCACCGACGACCTTCATCCCGGCGAGCAGCGTGTCGTTGACGATGTCGAGCGCGGGGCGCTCCTCCAGGGCGGCGTCCAGGTCGGCCTCCAGGCCGTTGCGTTCGCCGTCGATGATCCGGCGCTGGAGGCGCTCCTCCAGCGGCAGTGCCGCCAGTTCCTCCGCCTTGCCCGCCTTCATCGACTTCGCGGTGGCGCCCTCGAACAGCTGCATGAGCTTCTGGAGCGGGTCGTAGCCCTCGCTGCGCCGGTCGTAGACCAGGTCGCGGGCGACCTCGACCTGCTCGTCGTCGAAGCGGGCGATCGGCAGGATCTTGCTGGCGTGCACGATCGCGGAGTCCAGACCCGCCTTGACGCACTCGTCGAGGAAGACGGAGTTGAGCACGATGCGCGCGGCCGGGTTGAGGCCGAAGGAGATGTTCGACAGGCCCAGCACCGTCTGCACGTCGGGGTGCTTGCGCTTGAGCTGCCTGATGGCCTCGATGGTGTTGATGCCGTCCTTGCGGGACTCCTCCTGGCCCGTGCAGATGGTGAAGGTCAGGGTGTCGATGAGGATGTCCGACTCGCGGATGCCGTAGTTGGTCGTCAGGTCCTCGATGAGGCGTTCGGCGATGGCGACCTTGTGCTCGGCGGTGCGGGCCTGGCCCTCCTCGTCGATGGTCAGCGCGATGAGGGCCGCGCCGTGCTCGGCCGCCAGCTTGGTGACCTTGGCGAACCGGGAGTCGGCTCCGGCGCCGTCCTCGTAGTTGACGGAGTTGATGACGGCGCGGCCGCCCAGCTTCTCCAGCCCCGCCTGGATGACGGAGATCTCGGTCGAGTCCAGCACGATCGGCAGCGTGGAGGCGGTGGCCAGCCGCCCGGCCAGCTCCGCCATGTCGGCGACGCCGTCGCGGCCGACGTAGTCGACGCACAGGTCGAGCATGTGGGCGCCCTCGCGGATCTGCTCCCGGGCGATCTCCACGCAGTCGTCCCAGCGGCCGTCCAGCATGGCCGTGCGGAACTTCTTGGAGCCGTTGGCGTTGGTGCGCTCGCCGATGGCCAGGTACGAGGTGTCCTGGCGGAAGGGCACCGCCTGGTAGAGGGAGGCCGCCGACGGCTCGGGCCGCGGCTCGCGCGCGCTCTGCTCCATGCCGCGGACCCGCTCCACGAGCTGGCGCAGGTGCTCGGGTGTCGTACCGCAGCAGCCGCCGACCAGGGAGAGGCCGTAGTCGCGGACGAAGGTGTCGTGCGCGTCCGCCAGCTCCTGGGGCGTGAGGGGGTAGCTGGCGCCGTCCTTGCCCAGCACCGGCAGACCGGCGTTCGGCATGCAGGAGAGCGGGACGCGGGCGTGCTGGGCCAGGTGACGCAGGTGCTCGCTCATCTCGGCCGGGCCCGTGGCGCAGTTCAGGCCGATCATGTCGATGCCCAGCGGTTCCAGCGCCGTGAGGGCCGCGCCGATCTCGGAGCCGAGCAGCATGGTGCCGGTCGTCTCGACGGTGACCGAGCACAGCAGGGGCAGGCTCACGCCCGTGGCCTCCATGGCCCGGCGGGCGCCGATGACCGACGCCTTGGTCTGCAGCAGGTCCTGGGTGGTCTCCACCAGCAGCGCGTCGGCCCCGCCGGCGATCATGCCCTCGGCGTTGCACTGGTAGGCGTCCCGCAGGGTGGCGTACGGGGCGTGTCCGAGGGTGGGCAGCTTGGTGCCGGGGCCCATGGAGCCCAGCACCCAGCGCATCCGGCCGTCGGACGTCTCGAACTCCTCGGCGACCTCGCGGGCGATCGCCACGCCCTTCTCGGAGAGCTCGAAGATGCGGTCGGTGATGTCGTACTCCCCCAGCGCCGCGTGGTTGGCGCCGAAGGTGTTGGTCTCCACGCAGTCGACGCCTGCGGCGAAGTACTCCTCGTGGACCGATCGGATGATGTCGGGGCGGGTCACGTTCAGGATCTCGTTGCAGCCTTCGAGCTGCTGAAAATCCTCCAGCGTCGGGTCCTGCGCCTGGATCATCGTCCCCATCGCTCCGTCGGCGACGACCACCCGCGAGGCCAGTGCCTGGCGAAGGGCGTCTGCCCGGGTGGGGTCCGAGGATGCGGACGTGCTGAGCGGCGACTTCGAACTCGATGCCATGGAAGAGGCTCCCTGGGTTGCGACGGCTGTCGGCTTTGCGCGCCCGTGAGGCAGCGCACCCGGTCAGCGTAGCGGGCGGGCGCAAGAGCGCAGGTCGACATTCCGACCATCGGACACTCCGCGGGACGATCACGGCTCGATCCCGACTACCGGCGCGTCGACATGAAGCGATACCGTTCGGCATTGTCGAATGACGGAACGGCAGGTCAGGGAGGACCGATGGCCCGGACCATCCAGTCGCTGGAGCGGGCGGCAGCCGTACTGCGGCTGCTCGCGGGCGGTGAGCGACGGCTCGGGCTCTCCGAGATCGCCACCGCGCTCGACCTCGCCAAGGGCACCGCGCACGGTCTGATCCGCACTCTCCAGCAGGAGGGCTTCATCGAACAGGACGCGGCCACGGGGCGCTACCAGCTGGGCGCCGAGCTGCTGCGTCTGGGCAACAGCTACCTGGACGTCCACGAGCTGCGGGCACGCGCCCTGGTGTGGACGGACGACCTGGCCCGCTCCAGCGGCGAGAGCGTCTATCTGGGCGTCCTGCACCAGCAGGGCGTGCTGATCGTGCACCACGTCTTCCGCCCGGACGACAGCCGCCAGGTGCTGGAGGTGGGCGCCATGCAGCCGCTGCACAGCACGGCGCTGGGCAAGGTGCTGACGGCCTACGACCCGGTGGCGCTCAGCGAGGCGCTGGACGGGGAGCGGCAGGCCTTCACCGAGCGGACGGTGACCGGCGAGGACGGCCTGGAGGCGGCCCTGGAGCTGACCAGGGGGCGCGGCTGGGCGTCCGACGTGGAGGAGACCTGGGACGGCCTCGCCTCGGTGGCGGCCCCCATCCACGACCGGCGCGCGATGCCGGTGGGCGCGGTGGGGATCACGGGCGCCGTGGAGCGGGTCTGCGAGGGCGAGGACCTGCGTCCGTTGCTTGTCGCGGCCGTCAGGGACACGGCGCGCGCGGTCTCGCGCGACCTGGGTGCGCGGCGCTTCTGAGGGGGCGCGGCCGACGGGGCGCCGGGGTGCGGCGCCCCGTCGGCCCGTGCCCGCCCCGCCGGCCGCCCTGCCCGCTCCGGTGGCCCGCTCCGACGTGCCGGACGGGGCGCGGGCGCGCACGATGGGCACCCGGGAGTGATCCGTCACAGCCCCTTGACGCGACCTCCGTAGAGGAGAAGAGTTGCCGTTCAGCGGTCGACATTGTCGAACGCCGGACGGGAAAACGACCGGCTTACCGACCCGACCCGTTTATCCTCCCCCAGCCTCCGGCCGGGGGTACCCCCAAAGACAACAGGACAAAGGAGTCCGCGGGTGTCCAGCTCCGACATCTTCACGAGCGAGGTCCTCGGCACGATGCTGCTGGTCCTCCTCGGTGGCGGCGTGTGCGCCGCCGTCAACCTGAAGCGCTCCAAGGCGTTCGAGGCCGGCTGGGTGGCCGTCGCCTTCGGCTGGGGCTTCGCGGTGCTCACCGGCGCCTACGTGGCGCAGTCCTCGGGCGCCCACCTGAACCCGGCGGTGACGCTGGCCCTCGCCATCAAGGGCGACACCCCCTGGGGCGACGTGCCCGTCTACATGGGCAGCGAACTGCTCGGCGCCATGATCGGCGCGGTCCTCGTCTGGCTGGCCTACTACAGTCAGTTCCAGGTCACTCTCCGCGAGCCCGACGCCGCCGAGATGAAGGACGCGAACCCGGGCCAGGTGCACGGCGTCTTCTTCACCTCCCCCGAGGTGCGCAAGCCGCTGCTGAACTTCCTCACCGAGGTCATCGCCACCTTCGTGCTGATCATCGCGATCCTCACGCAGGGCCTGGTCAAGGACGCCGACGGCAGCGTCGGCCTCGGGCGGATGGGCGCCCTGATCACCGCGCTGGTCGTCGTCGGTATCGGTCTCTCGCTCGGTGGCCCGACGGGCTACGCGATCAACCCGGTCCGTGACCTCGGTCCCCGGATCATCCACGCGGTGCTGCCGCTGCCCAACAAGGGCGGCAGCGACTGGAGCTACGCCTGGGTCCCGGTGGTGGGGCCGCTGGCCGGCGCCGCGATCGCCGCGGGCGTCTACAACCTCGCGTGGGGATGAGCCCTCGCCCGGGGAGCCCCGCCAGGCGGCGGGCCGCCACCCCGGCCGGCAGACCGACACAACGACGCATCGGAGCACACACACCATGAGCGACACCCACGAGACCCACGCCTCCGCACACGGCGGCGGGCCCTTCATCGCGGCCATCGACCAGGGCACCACCTCCAGCCGCTGCATCGTCTTCGACAAGGACGGCCGGATCGTCGCGGTCGACCAGAAGGAGCACGAGCAGATCCTGCCGAAGCCGGGCTGGGTCGAGCATGACGCGGCCGAGATCTGGACCAACGTCCAGCAGGTCGTGAGCGGCGCGATGGAGAAGGCGGGGATAACCAAGCAGGACGTGCTGGCGCTGGGCATCACCAACCAGCGCGAGACGACCCTGCTGTGGGAGAAGGCCACCGGCAAGCCGGTGCACAACGCCATCGTCTGGCAGGACACCCGCACCGACGCGCTGTGCAAGGAGCTGGGCCGCAACGTCGGCCAGGACCGCTTCCGCCGCGAGACCGGGCTGCCGCTGGCCTCGTACTTCGCGGGTCCGAAGATCCGCTGGCTGCTCGACAACGTGGACGGGCTGCGCGAGCGCGCCGAGAAGGGCGAGATCCTCTTCGGCACCATGGACTCGTGGGTCATCTGGAACCTGACCGGCGGCCCCAACGGCGGCAGGCACGTCACGGACGTCACCAACGCGTCCCGCACCATGCTGATGAACCTGCACACCATGAGCTGGGACGAGAAGATCTGTTCCTCGCTCGGCATCCCGATGGCGCTGCTGCCCGAGATCCGCTCCTCGGCCGAGGTGTACGGCGAGGCGACCGGTGACCTGGCGGGGCTGCCCGTGGCCTCCGCGCTCGGCGACCAGCAGGCGGCGCTGTTCGGCCAGACCTGCTTCGAGGAGGGCGAGGCGAAGTCCACCTACGGCACCGGCACCTTCCTGCTGATGAACACCGGGCACGAGCCGGTCAACTCCTACAACGGGCTGCTCACCACGGTCGGCTACCGCATCGGCGACCAGGAGCCGGTCTTCGCGCTGGAGGGCTCCATCGCGGTCACCGGCTCTCTGGTGCAGTGGATGCGCGACCAGATGGGGCTGATCAACAGCGCCGCGGAGATCGAGACGCTGGCCAGCTCCGTGGAGGACAACGGCGGCGCCTACTTCGTCCCGGCCTTCTCCGGGCTGTTCGCCCCGTACTGGCGCTCGGACGCGCGCGGCGTCATAGCGGGCCTGACCCGCTACGTCACCAAGGCGCACCTGGCCCGCGCGGTGCTGGAGGCCACCGCCTGGCAGACGCGGGAGATCGTCGACGCGATGCAGAAGGACTCCGAGGTGGAGCTCTCCTCGCTCAAGGTCGACGGCGGCATGACCGCGAACAACCTTCTGATGCAGACCATCTCGGACGTACTGGACGCCCCGGTCGTCCGTCCGATGGTGGCCGAGACGACCTGTCTCGGCGCGGCGTACGCGGCCGGCCTGGCCGTCGGCTTCTGGTCGGACACCGACGAGCTGCGGGCCAACTGGAAGCGCGCCGCGGAATGGACCCCCCGCATGGACGCGGACACGCGCGAGCGGGAGTACCGGAACTGGCTCAAGGCCGTCGAGCGGACCATGGGCTGGATCGAAGAGGAGAACTGAGAGCAATGAACACCCTGCAGAGCGTCCCCACCCTCGGGACGCACCCGACTGCCGGCAGCAATCCTGGCCGCGCAGAGACCAGAGGGCTGCTCGCGAACGCGACGTACGACCTGCTGGTCATAGGCGGCGGCATCCTGGGGACCTCGGTCGCCTGGCACGCCGCGCAGTCGGGGCTGCGGGTCGCGATGGTGGACGCCGGCGACTTCGCCGGCGCCACCTCATCCGCGTCCTCGAAGCTGGTCCACGGCGGCCTGCGGTACCTGCAGACCGGCGCGGTCAAACTCGTCGCGGAGAACCATCACGAGCGCCGGGTGCTGGCCAAGGACGTGGCCCCGCACCTGGTCAACCCGCTCACCTTCTACCTGCCCGTCTACAAGGGCGGTCCGCACGGCGCGGCCAAGCTCGGCGCGGGCGTCTTCGCCTACTCGGCGCTGTCCGCGTTCGGCGACGGCGTCGGCCGCGTCATCTCCCCGGCGAAGGCGGCGGCGGACAACCCCGCGCTGCGCACCGACAACCTCAAGGCCGTCGCGGTCTACGGCGACCACCAGATGAACGACTCGCGGATGGCCGTGATGACGGTCCGCGCCGCGGTCGAGTCGGGCGCCGCGGTGCTCAACCACGCGGAGGTCACCGGGCTGCGTTTCACCGGTGGCCGGGTGACCGGCGCGGAGCTCAAGGACCGCACGGACGGCACGGAGTTCGGCGTCAACGCGCGCCTGGTGCTGAACGCGACAGGGCCGTGGGTGGACCACCTGCGCACCATGGAGGACAGCGGTGCGGCGCCCTCCATCCGGCTGTCCAAGGGCGCCCACCTGGTGCTCAAGCGCAAGTCGCCGTGGCGCGCCGCGATGGCCACCCCGATCGACAAGTACCGCATCACCTTCGCGCTGCCGTGGGAGGACCAGCTGCTGCTGGGCACCACGGACGAGGAGTACACCGGCGACCCGGCCGACGTCACCGCGACCGAGTCCGACATCCAGCAGATCCTGGACGAGGCCGCCTTCTCGGTGCGGGACGCGGACCTGGACCGCGACGCGATGACGTACGCGTTCGCGGGGCTGCGGGTGCTGCCCGGCGGCCCCGGCGGCGTGGAGTCCGCCAAGCGCGAGACGGTGGTCACCGAGGGCCGGGGCGGCATGCTGTCGGTCGCGGGCGGCAAGTGGACGACCTACCGGCACATCGGCCGCACGGTGATGGACAAGCTGGAGAAGCTGCCCGGCGGAGGAAGCGCCGAGGCCATGGAAAACGCGGTGCCGGTGAAGGACCTGGTGCGGCGCACCCCGCTGCCCGGTGTCGCCAACCCCAACGCGGTGGCGCACCGGCTGCTGGTCGACCGCGAGCCGGGCGTACGGATGGACCCGCTGACGGCGCGCCAGCTGGCCACCCACTACGGTTCGCTCTCCTTCGACATCGCCCGCCTGGTCAACGAGGACCCGTCGCTGGGCGAGCGCATCCACCCGGACGGGCCCGAGATCTGGGCGCAGGTCGTCTACGCCCGCGACCACGAGTGGGCCGAGTCGGTGGACGACGTGGCGCGTCGCCGCACCACGCTGACGATCCGCGGCCTGGACACCGACGACGTCCGCGGCCGGATCGAGGAGCTGCTCAAGCAGCGCTGACCGGTACACCAGTTCGGCAGTTTGGTAACGAGAGCCCCCTCGACGCCGCGTCGAGGGGGCTCTCGTGGCACTGTCCCCGGCATGGGCACCGGGGCGGGCGCACGGCAGAGCGAGGGCGTGGAGAAGGCGGCCGGAACCGCGGCGCGGGAGAGAAGGCGCCGCCGTCTCGGCGTACGCATGCCGGGGCGCACCAGGGCGCGGCGGGCACTGGCCTGGACGGCGCTCGCCCTGACCGTCCTGCTCGTGCTGCCGGTGGCGGCCGCCGCGAGCGCGCTGAGGCTCGCGTACACGGGAGATCCGCAGCCCGAAGCCCGCACCCGCGGCCGTGACGCGATCTGGCTGGGGCACGCCTGGGTCGACGGGCGCAGGGACGCGGGCGACCTGCGGGCGCTGAAGCGGCGGATGGCCGGCACGGGCATCCGCGATCTGTACGTCCACACCGGGCCCCTCGCCCACGACGGTTCCCTCCCGGCGGACCGCCACCCCCGCGCCGGGTGGCTGCTGCGCGCGGTCGAACGGGAGATGCCCGGCGTGCGCGTACAGGCGTGGCTGGGCGACAGGCTGGTGTACGGGAAGGACCAGCGCGGCGGCCTCCGGCTGGCCGACCGGGGAACGCGGGACGCGGTCGTGGCCGGCGCGCGCCAGGTACTGGCCGCGGGGTTCGACGGGGTGCACTTCGACCTGGAGCCGCTGCGCTCGGGCGACGGCGACTACCTGCGCCTGCTGGAGAGGCTGCGCCGGTCCGTGCACGCGCGCGGCGGGATGCTGTCGGTGGCCGCGCACCAGATCGACCCGCTGCCCGGGCTGCACCAGGTGGGCGAGGCGACCGCCGGTGAGGGGAAGTGGTGGTCCCAGGGGTACTTCGGGCAGGTGGCCGGGCGCGTGGACCAGATCGCACTGATGTCCTACGACACCTGGCTTCCGGTGGAGAGCCTGTACGGCGGCTACGTGGCCCGGCAGACCCGACTGGCGCTCCAGGCGGCGCCGGACGACGTGGACGTCCTGATGGGCCTGCCGTTCTTCCACACGGACAGCATGGGGCACCATGCCGGGGCCGAGACCGTGGCGGCGGCGGTGCGCGGGGTCCGGCTGGGCCTGGGGCGCCAGGAACCGGGGCGCGGGCGGTTCGGCGTCGCCCTCTATGTCGATTTCGCGGCGACAGCGAAAGACTGGACGGCCTACCGGCGGGGCTGGTGTGCGCCGGACGGTTCATAATCGACGAGCAGACATCCGATGTCTATGGGAGGCAGCGTGGCGGTTACCGACGAGGCGATCGAGAAGATCAAGGGCATGATCGTCTCGGGAGCGCTGGGCCCAGGTGACCGGTTGCCCAAGGAGAGCGAGCTGGCCACCGAGCTGGGCCTGTCGCGCAACTCCCTGCGCGAGGCGGTCCGCGCGCTGGCCCTCATCAGGGTCTTGGACGTGCGCCAGGGCGACGGCACCTACGTGACCAGTCTCGATCCGAAACTGCTGCTGGAGGCGATGAGCTTCGTCGTCGACTTCCACCGCGACGACACCGTCCTGGAGTTCCTCGCCGTGCGCCGCATCCTGGAGCCCGCCGCCACGGCGATGGCCGGACAACGGATCGCCGAGGAGGAGCTGGACGCGCTGGGCGGGCAGCTGGACGCGCTGGGCACGGACCCGTCCGTGGAGGAACTGGTCGCCGCCGACCTGGAGTTCCACCGGCGCATCGTGGCGGCCAGCGGCAACACCGTGCTGTGCTCGCTGCTGGACGGCCTGTCGGGGCCGACCACCCGGGCCAGGGTGTGGCGGGGGCTCACCCAGCAGGACGCCGTCAGCCGCACCCTGCACGAGCACCGGCAGATCCTCGCCGCGCTGCGCGCCCGCGACGCGGAGGCCGCGCGCTCCTGGTCCACGGTGCACATCGCCAGTGTGGAGCAGTGGCTGCGCTCGACCCTGTGAACCCCGGCGGAAACCCCCGCCGCCCACAGGTCCGATGTACTGCCGGGACAGGCGTGCCCGCCTTGGATGCGCGCCGGTCACGGGCGCCGTGCGGGGGCTGCGGCACGGGCACCGTCACGCCGTAGGCTGGGGCCCGCACCAAGCGCGTCGGCGGCAGCACAAGCGGCCACCGGCGCGGGGCAGACGGAACGGCACGCCGCACAGGCGACAGCAGGCTAAGGAGGCGCTGGGTGATCGAGCTGGAGGGGGTTCCCGAGCTGGTCGACCCAGTCATGGTGGCCGCGTTCGAAGGGTGGAACGACGCGGGGGACGCCGCCTCCACGGCGCTGGCGCACCTGGAGAAGGAGTGGAAGGGCGAGGTCTTCGCCGCCCTCGACGCGGAGGACTACTACGACTTCCAGGTCAACCGGCCGCAGGTCTTCATGGACGACGGCGTCCGCAAGGTCACCTGGCCCACCACGCGCCTGTCCGTGATCCGCGTCGAGGACGCCGACGGCAAGGGCAAACGGCGCGACCTGGTCCTGGTGCGGGGCATCGAGCCCAGCATGCGGTGGCGCTCCTTCTGCAACGAGATCCTCGGCTTCGCGCACGAACTCGGTGTCGAACTCGTCCTCGTGATGGGGGCGCTGCTCGGCGACACCCCGCACACCCGGCCCGTCCCCGTCACCGCCGTCACCTCCGACCCCGACCTGGCCCGCACCATGAACCTGGAGGAGTCGCGGTACGAGGGTCCGGCGGGCATCGTCGGCATCCTCCAGGAGGCCTGCACCCACGCGGGGGTACCCGCCGCCAGCCTGTGGGCGGCCGTCCCGCACTACGTCTCCCAGCCGCCCAACCCGAAGGCGACGCTCGCTCTCCTCAACCGCCTGGAGGACATGCTGGGCGTGCGCATCCCGATGGGGGAGCTCGCGGAGGACGCGCGCGCCTGGCAGCTGGGCGTCGACCAGCTCGCCGCGGAGGACAGCGAGGTCGCCGAGTACGTGCAGTCCCTGGAGGAGGCCAGGGACACCGCCGAGCTGCCGGAGGCCTCGGGCGAGGCCATCGCGAAGGAGTTCGAACGCTACCTGCGCCGGCGCGACGGCACCCCCGACGGCGGAACCGCGCCGGGCACCGCCCCCTACCGCCGGGAGTCCGGAACGCAGCCTCCGCCGCCCAAGCCCGGCGGTGAACCACCCAGGCCGGGCGACAACGACGAGGACGGCGAGGAGTAGCCCGGCCTCCGACCGCGTGCACGCGCGCCGCGCGGCGTGCTCCCGAACGCGCGGCGGCCCGGCGGCGCCGTGTTCACCGGCACCGCCGGGCCGTCGGCGGAACGGGACGCTACAGCGCCACACCCAGCAGCGCGTCCACCGTCCGGGAGACGAGCCCGGGAGCCGATTCGTCCGTGCCGCCACGGGTGGCCTGCTCCTCGGCCCAGGCGTCCACCGCGGCCAGCGCCGCGGGGCTGTCGAGGTCGTCGGCGAGGGCGACCCGCACGCTCTCCAGCATGTCCTCGGCGGGCGGACCGTCGGGGCGCGAGACCGCGTCGCGCCACCGCGCGAGACGCTCCTTCGCCTCGTCCAGAACCGCCTGCGTGTACTCCCAGTCGGCACGGTAGTGGTGGGCCAGCAGGGCGAGCCGGATGGCGGCCGGGTCGACGCCGTCCCGCCTCAGCTGCGAGACGAAGACGAGGTTGCCCTTGGACTTGGACATCTTCTCGCCGTCCAGACCGACCATCCCCGCGTGCACGTAGGTGCGGGCGAAGGGGTACTCCCCCGTGAGGGCCTGCGCGTGCGAGGCACCCATCTCGTGGTGGGGGAAGGCCAGATCGGAACCGCCGCCCTGCACGTCGAAGGACATGCCCAGGTGCTCCAGAGCGATGGCCACGCACTCGATGTGCCAGCCGGGGCGCCCGGGGCCGAGGGAGCCGCCGTCCCAGTGGGGCTCGCCCTCGCGGGCCGCCACCCACAGCATCGGGTCGAGCGGGTTCTTCTTGCCGGGCCGCTCGGGGTCGCCGCCGCGCTCGGCGGACAGCAGCCGCATCGTCTCCTCGTCGTAGCGGGAGACCTCGCCGAAGTGGGCGTCGGACTCCACGGAGAAGTAGACGTCGCCCTCCAGGTCGTAGGCGGCGCCCATGTCACGCAGCCGCTCGACCAGCGGAACGATCCTCGGGATGGCCTCCACCGCGCCGACGTAGTCCTTCGGCGGCAGCATCCGAAGAGCCGTCATGTCCTCGCGGAACAGGGCGGTTTCACGCTCGGCCAGGGCCGTCCAGTCGGTGCCCGTGGCGACGGCCCGCTCCAGGAGTGGATCGTCGACGTCGGTGACGTTCTGTATGTAGTGAACCTGCCGCTTGGTGTCGAGCCACACGCGTTGCACGAGGTCGAACGCGTTGTAGGTCGCCGCGTGCCCCAGGTGGGTGGCGTCATAAGGCGTGATGCCACACACGTAGAGGCGGGCGACAGGACCGGGGGCGAGAGCCACCCGACCACCGGTCGCGGTGTCGTGGATGTCGAGGTCGCGGCCCTGGCCAGGCAGGACGGGGACCTCGGAAGCGGGCCAGGCATGCATACCTTGAGCCTAACCCGGACTGGTGTTCCGTATCCGGGCGGATACACGCCGTTCGGGCGTCGAGGTCTAGACCGGGGGCCAGGGAATGGCGGGCCAATCGCCGCTGGGCAGGGGGTGCGCTCCCGAGCTGAGCAGCGCCTCCACCCGCCCCCGCACGGCCTCCACCTCGGCGTCCGTCAGCAGTTCGGCCAGCCGTGCCGCCAGCTCGGCGCCCGCCGCCAGCTCAGCGGAGAGGCCGCGCAGCGCCTCGACCGCCTCGCCGGTCAGTTCCTCGCCCGCCCAGCCCCACAGGAGGGTGCGCAGCTTGTCGTCGACGTGGAAGGTGACCCCGTGGTCGATGGCGTAGAGAGTGCCGTCGGGGCGGGGCAGCAGATGGCCCCCCTTGCGGTCGCCGTTGTTGATCACCGCGTCCAGGACGGCGAGCCGCCGCAGCGCGGGGTCGTCGGCGTGGACGAGCAGCGCTGTCCTGCCGCCGCCGACGTCCGCGAAGCCGACGGCCTTCCAGCCCTCCCCCGGCTCCTGCTCGTCCACCAGCGCGAGCAGCGGCGCGGGGCCTTCCCCGGCGCCGTCCTCCTGGGCGCCGCCCGGCTGGGCGCCGTCCTCCGGGTCGGCGTCCTCGGGGGCGGCCTCGCCTCCGCCCTGGTCCGAACCGGCCTCTCCCGCGTCCGGCGGCTCCCCCACCCACGCCTGGCACATGCCCGTCCCGTAGGGGCCGTCGCGCAGCACCGTCGCCGGTATCAGGTCCCATCCCGTGGCGCGCGAGACCTCGTAGGCGGCCACCTCCCGCTGGGCGAGACTGCCGTCGGGGAAGTCCCACAGCGGGCGCTCACCCGCGACCGGCTTGTAGACGCAGGGGAGGACGATCCCCTCGTGCTCGACCGTGCCGAACAGCACCGCGTTCGACGCCTCGGTGATCTGTCCGTGGACCGTGAGCGTGCCCTGCGCGATCAGCCGCCGGGTCGCCTCGGCCGCCGGTCGCGCCACGCTCCGGGATGCTGTGCCGCTCATTCGCTCCGGCGGTATCCGTTCTGGCGCGGACATACGTGTCCTTCGGGGTCGAGCGGCAGGCTGCACAGAGGGCACGGAGGACGGCCCGCGTTGACGACCTCCATGGCCCGCTTGGCGAAGGCCCGCGCCATGGTGCCGCTGATCCGCACCCGGAGCATCGGCGGGCCGTTCTCATCGTCCTGCAGCAGCCGTTCCTCGGCGTCGGCGAGGTCCTCGTCCTCGCCGGGCTCCAGCTCGACGACGGCCTGCGCCTCCACGACCATCCGCTCGCCCTCGCCGTCCCAGGCCAGCGCCATGGTGCCGACGCGGAACTCCTCCTCCACGGGGGAGACCAATGGTGCGGTGTCGTCGACCTCGGAGGGCGCCACGGCGGGGACGGGAGCGCTGCCACCGGAGCGCCGCACCACCTCGTCGAGCAGCTCGTCGATCCGTTCGGCGAGCGCTTCGACCTGCGCCTTCTCCAGGGCCACGCTGGTGGTACGGCCTTGCCCGCTGGCCTGGAGGAAGAAGGTGCGGCGGCCAGGCAGCCCGACGGTACCGGCGACGAACCGGTCCGGCGGGTCGTACAGGAACACCTGACGGGACACGTTCTGCTCCGTTGGATCGACAGCTTGAGTGGCTTCGGACTACCGCACCCTACTGTGCGTACCGATCATCATGCTCAGGCGCTGCCCCCCACCGTCGCGTTGCCCTGCGCGCCCCTCTCCCGGCCGCTCTCCTCGTCCGTGGGGACGGGTGGCGCGAGGGAGCCGAGCTCCCCGGTGTCGCCCAGCCGCAGCAGGAACGGGCGCAGCGGTGTGTAGGCGATGGCCGTGGCCGAGCAGGGTCCTACCGATATGCGCTGGAACAGGTCGAGGTGCATGCCGAGCGCGTCGGCGACGATCGACTTGATGACGTCACCGTGCGAACACATCAGGTAGACGGCGTTCGCCCCGTGTTCTTCCTCCACGCGGGCGTTCCAGTCGCGTACGGCCTCCACGGCGCGGTGCTGCATGGCGCGCATCGACTCGCCGCCGGGGAACGCGGCGGACGAGGGGTGGCGCTGCACGGTGGTCATGAGGGGCTCGTCGTTCAGCTCGGCGAGCTTGCGCCCCGACCACTGTCCGTAGTCGCACTCGTTGACGCGCTCCTCGGTGTGCAGCGGCAACCCGGGGCGGGCTTCGGCCAGTGGGGCGAGGGTGTCCTGACAGCGGCGAAGCGGGCTGCTGACGGCGGCGACCAGGGGCAGCTCGCCGAGCCGGCGCACCAGCCCGGAGGCCTGCCGCTGGCCGTGCTCGTCCAGGGCGACCCCGGGCGTGCGGCCGGCCAGCAGTCCCTCGGTGTTCGCCGTCGACCTGCCGTGACGTACGAGGATGAGCGTGGGCATGCCGCAACCCTAAGCGAGTCCGCCCGGATGCGGCTGCCGGGTTGTCCAGCGGCCCGGGCACGGGACAATGCGAGAGGTGATCGTCGACTGCGCGCTCTACCGGCACGGGCACAGGACCGAGCAGCCGGAGGACTTCTCCGCGGCGCTGCGCCGGGCCCGCTCCCTCGACGACGCCTTCTTGTGGGTCGGCCTGCACGAGCCGGCGAAGGACGAGTTCGACCGGATCACCCGCGATTTCGGGCTGCATCCGCTGGCGGTGGAGGACTCCCTGCACGCCCACCAGCGGCCGAAGCTGGAGGTCTACGCGGACTCGCTGTTCCTGGTGCTCAAGCCGGTCGCGTACGACGACGAGGCCGGCACCCTGAGCACGGGCGAGCTGATGGTGTTCGTGGGCGACTCCTTCGTGCTGACCGTCCGGCACGGCGAGGCGAACCCGCTCGGTTCGGTCCGCAGGCGCCTGGAGGAGGACCCCGAGGTGCTGCGGCACGGCCCCACGGCGGTGATGTACGCGGTCAGCGACACCGTCGTCGACCACTACCTCGACGTCGCCGCCGCGCTCCACGAGGACCTGGACGAGTTGGAGGCCGCCGTCTTCGCCAGTCAGGCGCCGCTCGGCGCGGTCACGGCCGGGCGCATCTACGAGTTCAAACGCCGCGCCCTGGAGTTCCGCAGGGCCACCATGCCGCTGACCGACCCGGTCACCCGGCTGACGGGCGCGGGGCTGCCGTTCGTGCACAAGGACTCGCGCCTGTTCTTCCGCGACGTGGCCGACCACCTCTCCCGGGTCAACGAGCAGGTGGAGTCCATCGACCGGCTGCTGACGGACATCCTGTCCGCGTATCTGGCGCAGATGGGTGTGCGCCAGAACGACGACATGCGCAAGATCTCGGCCTGGGCGGCGATGTTCGCCGTGCCGACGGCCATCGCCGGGGTGTACGGCATGAACTTCGACCACATGCCGGAGCTGCACTGGGTGTGGGGCTACCCGGCGACGATCCTGCTGATGGCCGCCATCTGCGTGGTGCTGTTCCGGATCTTCAAGCGCAGGGACTGGTTCTGAGCCGGCGCCGCACGGACTGGTTCCGACGCCGGCGCGGCACCAGGGGCTACTCGGGGTGGCTGCTTCAGGTGACCGGTCCGGCGGGGCGGGAGGTGGCGCCGGACCGGGTCCCCGCCTCGGGCCGTCCGGCCCCGGCGGCTCGGGCGGACTCGGCTGCCGCCGCCTGCGCCCGGCCCGTACCCAGCGCGTCGCGCCGCTCGGGCATCCGCAGGCGGACCAGGCGCCGCCAGCCGCCCAGCCGCTCGTAGACGTACCGGCCGTGGATGCCCAGCGCGACGAGCGTGTACCTGGCGCGTGACCAGCCCAGGATGCGTGCCATCCGGCTCATCACCGCGAGACCGACGTCGCGGTAGACCGTGATCTCCGCCATGGCGCTCTCCCGCAGGAGCGTGTGGATGGCGCGGCCGTGCCCGGCGCGGGCCATCCTGAGCAGCTCCTCGTGGCAGTAGGCGAGGTGGTTGTCCTCGTCCCGCGCGATCATGGTGACCGCGCGGCCGAGGTCGGGATGGTCGCCCGCCACCTTCGCCAACAGGGCCATCTCCTCGGCGGCCCGCTGTTCGGTGACCCGGCTGTGCGCGAGGTAGGCGAGCACGTCCCGCTCGGTCAGCGGCTCGTCGCGGCGCAGTTTCTCGTGGGCCAGGCCGATGCCCAGGCCTTCGAGAATCATCGTGTAGTCGGTGTCGTCGGGGATCTCGGCCGCCTGAAGCCCCCGCTTGCTCAGCAGCGCCATGAAGATCCGGCCGTGCTTGTCCTCGTCCGCACCGTGCCGGGCGATCTTCGGCGCGAGGGGGCGCTGGGTCTCGGGGACGAGCGCGGCGATACGGCCGTTCTCCCAGCCGCCCTGCGCCTCGCCGCTGGCGGCGATGGAACAGAAGAGCCGGAAGGACTCGTCGTTGTCGAGGATTTCCGTGAACAGGCTCCTGGCCGAGAGCATCGCCGCCACCTCCGTGCGCGAGTTCCCACAAAACACGACATCCGCAAGGAACGAGTCAAATACCACGTACGCTTCGGGGCAACAGATGCTGAGCCGTTCTGCGCAGAACGCATCAGGCGTGCTCGACCCGGCGCGTAACCTCGCGTCCGCCGCGTAACCGCGCGGACCGACCGGCGTTGTGCTGCGTGGCGGCCGTGGCGGGGAAGACCCCCGAGCCCCCACCACGGCCGCGAACACCTTCCCCGGGGCCGCACCGCGAACACGGTGCGGCCCCGTAGCCCGTACGGGACGCGCCCCGCCCGTACGGGACGATGAGTTCCGTACGGGCGGGGCGCGGGATATCCGGTGCGGCCCGTTCGAGGAGACCGCGGGGTGTGCCGGGCGTCCGTGCGGCGGACCTAGGAGGCCAGCCCCGCCAGCTCCCGGGCCTCGACGCCGGCCCGGAGGGCGGCCAGCCTCTCGTCCAGCGTGAATCCGGCGGGGGCCAGCGACAGTGTCGTCACCCCGGCGTCCGCGTACGCGCGCATCCGCTCGGCGATGCGCTCCTTCGGACCGATCAGCGTGGTGGAGTCGATCAGGTCGCGCGGGATGGCGGCGGCCGCCCCCTCCTTGTCGCCTGCCAGGTACTTGTCCTGGATCTCGGCGGCCTCGTCGCCGTAGCCCATGCGCTGGGCGAGCTTGTTGTAGAAGTTCTGCTTGCGGCTGCCCATGCCGCCCACGTAGAGCGCGGTGTAGGGGCGGAAGAGATCGGCCAGCGCGTCGATGTCGTCGCCCAGCGCCATCGGGACGGTGGGGCACACGTCGAAGCCGTCCATGCTCTTGCCGGCCTTCTCACGGCCCGCCCGCAGGTGCTGGAGCGTCGTCTCCTCGGCGTGCTCAGGGGAGAAGAAGACCAGCAGCGCGCCGTTCGCGATCTCGCCGGTCTGCTCCAGGTTCCTGGGCCCGATCGCGGCGATGTAGAGCGGGATCTCCTCCCGCTCGGGGTGGACGGTCAGCTTGATCGGCTTGCCGGGGCCGCCGGGCAGCGGAAGCGTCCAGTGCTCGCCCTCGTGGGTCAGCCGCTCGCGGGACATCGCCTTGCGGATGATCTCCACGTACTCGCGGGTGCGGGCGAGCGGCTTGTCGAACTTCACCCCGTACCAGCCCTCGGAGACCTGCGGTCCTGAGACGCCGAGGCCGAGACGGAAGCGGCCGCCGGAGAGCGAGTCGAGCGTCGCGGCCGTCATGGCGGTCATGGCCGGGGTCCGCGCCGGGATCTGGAAGATGCCGGAGGCCACGTCGATCCGCTCGGTCTGGGCCGCCACCCAGGTGAGCACGGTCGCGGCGTCCGACCCGTAGGCCTCGGCCGCCCAGCACACGTCGTAACCGAGCCGGTCGGCCTCCTTGGCCACGGCCAGGTTGTCCGCATCCATCCCGGCGCCCCAGTAGCCGAGGTTGATGCCCAGTCGCATCCCCATCCGCACCCAACTCCCTACTGATCAGTAATGTCCCGTACCCCACGGACTCTAACGCCCGCCACAACTACGCTCAACGCCCATGGAGCTAAGGCACCTCGGCCGCACTGGCCTGCGCGTATCCCGGATCGGTCTCGGCACCCTCAGCTGGGCGCGGGGCAGCGGCGGGCGCTCGGGCGCCGGCGGTGCGCACAGCGGCCGTACGGAGTCGGGCGAGAGCCACGAGCAGCACGTGCGCAACGCCGCCGACCAGCTCAAGGCGTTCTGGGAGGCAGGCGGCACCCTCGTGGACACCGCCGACGTGTACGGCGACGGGGAGGCCGAGTACCTGCTGGGACGGATGGTGCGCGACCTGGTGCCGCGCCGGGACCTGGTCATCGCCACCAAGGCCGGCAACGTCCCGGAACCCGACCGCCGCTTCGACTGCTCGCGCGGCCACCTCCTCGCCGCGCTCGACGCCTCACTGGAGCGGCTCGGCACCGACCACGTGGACCTGTGGCAGGTGCACGCGTGGGACCCCTGCACACCGCTGGAGGAGACACTCCAGGCACTGGACACCGCCGTGACCAGCGGGCGTGCCCGCTACGTCGGAGTGTCGAACTTCTCGGGCTGGCAGCTGGCCAAGGCGGGCACCTGGCAACTGGCGGCGCCGGGCATACGGCACCGGCTGGCCAGTACCCAGATGGAGTACTCGCTGTTGCAGCGCGGCATCGAACGCGAGGTGCTGCCGGCGGCACTCGACCTCGGCATCGGACTGCTGCCCTCCTCACCACTGGGCCGCGGGGTGCTCACCGCCAAGTACCGGCAGCCAGGCCCCCCGCCCCCGGGATCGCGCGGCGCCTCCGAGCGGCTGGCGCCGTTCGTCGAGCCGTACCTGGACGAGACCGCGGGGCGGATCGTGGACGCGGTGGCGACGGCGGCCGACGGACTCGCACTTCCCCCGCACCAGGTGGCGCTCGCGTGGGTTCGCGACCGGCCGGGCGTGACGGCGCCGATCGTCGGCGCACGCACGCCGCAGCAGCTCACGGAGGCGTTGTCAGTGGAGGGCCTTAGTCTTCCTGGTGAAATCCGAGCGGCGCTGGACGACGTCTCGGCACCCGTGCACCGCTACCCCGACCAGGACTGGAGCGAGCTGTGAGCAACGACCGGACAGCCGAACTCCTCGCCGCCGTCCGCGCGGTGGAGAACGGCGAGCGCTCCGCCGACACCTTCTTCACCGAGCGGAAGCAGCCCGCCTCCCCGGCCCGCAGGCCGGCGGCCGGCGGCGCACAGGACCGCGCGGACGCCGGGGGCGTACCGGCAGGGCGCGCCCCGGCCGGGCAGGCCGCGCCGCGCCCTGCGCGCGGGGAGGGCCTCCTCGGGGGCCGGATCGTGGTCCCCGAGGAGGTGCGGGCCCTGCTGGCGGAAGGCGGCGCACCCGAGTCCCTGGCCCCGCGCGTGGTCGAGGCTCTCGGTGAGGGCGCCGCGGAAGTACTGCGTGCCGACCCGTGGCAGCTGCTGGCGGTCGCGGGGGTGCACCCCGAGCAGGCCGACGGATTCGCCCGCGCCCTGCTCGGCGAGGAGGCCGGACCCGGGGACGCGCGGCGGGCGGTCGCGCTCGTCGTCAGGCTGCTGGAGCGCGCCGCGCTGCGGGGCGACACGGTGCAGGAACCGGCGGCCCTCGCCGAGGGCCTGGCCCGGCACGCACTGCCCGACCCCCAGGAGGCGGTCCGCGAGGCCGTCGACGCGGGCGCCGTCCTCGTGTTCGAGGACGCACTGGACGCGGGCCCCACTCCCTCCACCCCGGGGCGGGGCTCCGGGCAGGGCGCGGAGGAAGAGGCCGGCGAAGAGCAGCGCCCCGTCCGGATGCTGTTCGGCCTGGACCGCTACGCACTGGCGGAGGAGAGCCTCGCCGACGCCCTCGCCCGCATCGCGAGCACCTTCGACACGGCGCACCAGGGGCGGGGAGCGGCGGACACGGCGGACACGGCGGTCGAGTCCGCCGCGCCGGGCTGGTCCGCCGCGGCCGAGGCGGCGCCCTCCCCGTCCGCGAAAGAGCTCATCGCCACCGCGGCAGGCAGCGGGCTGGTCACCCACTCGGGGGGCGAGGCGTCCCGCGCGGAGATCGCCGCGCTCGTCGTCGCGGCGCGGCGGCTCGGGCTGCGCGCCTGGGCCCTCACCCATACGGATGACGGACGAGCCCGCATGACGCGGCTCGTCGAAGCGGTCACAGGCCCCGCCGGCACGGCGGCAGCGGCAGCGGCCGCCACCGCGGCCACGCAGACGGACGAGGCGGACGGTGAGACCGGTCAGGGCGGTCAGGGCGGTGAGTCCGGCGCCCACACCGTCGCGGATACCGGCTGCGCCACGGTCGCCGGGACCCTGGCCGGGACGGAGGGCCCCGAGCGGGACGCCGAGGGGATGCTCGCGGTGGATCTGCTGGCCGTGTGCGACGCCCCGCAGCTCGACGCGGAAGGCGCAGCGGCGCTGCTGGAATCCCTGCCGGACGGCGCGCGGCTGGTGCTCAGCGGCGATCCGGGAGTGCTCGGCGCGGCAGGGCCCGGACAGGTGTTCGGCGACCTGGTCGCGGCCCGGTACTGCCCGCACGTCGCCTCGCGCACGCCCGACCCCGGCCCCGTCGGCGAGCTGGTGTCGGGCATCGGCGTCGGTGAGCTGCTGCAGGTGGAGGCCCCCGGCAAGGAAGTCGTCATCGTCCCCGTGCAGGATGCAGGCGAGGCGGTCCACCGCACGGTGCAGCTCGTCGCCGACTCGGTGCCCCGGGCCATCGGCGTGCCCACGGAGGACACCCAGGTCATCACGCCGGGACACGGCGGCTCCGCCGGCACCCGCGCGCTGAACGCCGCCCTCAAGGAACGGCTCAACCCGGGCCCGGGCCGGTTCGCCGGCTTCGACCCCGGGGACCGCGTCGCCCACTCCCCCGCACCCGGCCGCACCGAGATCGGCACGGTGGCCTCCGCCGACGAGGAAGGGCTCCACCTCAGCTGCCACGGACGCACGCTCACGGTCCCGCCCGACCGGGTGCCGGAGACCCTGCGGCACGGCTGGGCGATGACAGCACACCAGGCGGCGGGCCTGCGCTGGCCGGCAGCCGTCGTGGTGCTGCCGGGAGACGCCACGGAGGCGCTGTCCCGCGCATGGGTCTACACCGCGTTCGGCCGCGGCGAGCAGCATCTCTCCGTCGTCCACGGCGCCGGTGACGCCCTCCCCCGCGCCGTCGTCTCGGGCCCGGCCCCGGAACGGGTGACGCGTCTGCGCGTCCTGCTCACGGAGTCGGCGCGCGCGGCGGAGGCCGACGAGGTCGGCGAGGGGGACATGGGCTCCACGGACTGAGCGCGCGCCGCGCCCCCGGCACCGGCCGCACGCGCTCGTCTTCCATGGCCGTGGCCCGGTCCAGCCCGGTCCAGCCCGGTCCGACCACGGAGTCTCCGGTCGCGGGGCCGGACCTGCTGCGGCCCACTCCGCCCGGAGCGGGCGGGGCAGGACAGGGCTCCGTGCTGGAGTGCGCACTTGGATGCGCCGGTGCGGTGGCGCGGGCCGGGTGGTGACGGCGGGGCCCGGAGCCGTCCCCGTCCGCGCCGCAGACCGGGGACGGCGCAGACCGGGACGGCGGAGACGGTGACGGCCGAGACGGTGACGGCCGAGACGGTGACGGCGGGAGACAGGGATGTGGCGGTCGGCGCCCCAGTCGGGATGCCGCTGCCCGGGTCCACAGGAGCAGGGAGGCCCCGGAGCCGGGCCTCCCAAGAGGGAAGCCCCGGCCGGGGCCCGCAAAGGCGTAAGGCCCCGGCCGGATCCGCAGAGGGGAAAACCCCGGCCTGGGCCGCAGGACCGCGGTGCAGACGGAGCACGGAGTAGGCGGAGTAGGGGAGGAAGGGGACCGAAGGGAGACGGGGGGGCGACGGTCGGGGTGGAGGCGGAGGCGAGGCTCCGGGCTACCGGCGCTGGGTCCCGGCCCCGCCGCCGGCCGCCGAGCCGGGCTCGTCCGCCGTCTCGACGAGCAGATCCTCCTCGTCCTCGTCGAAGACGGAGCTGACATCGAAACGGCAGACGACGTGCTGCGGGTCCGCCTGGTCGAAGGGGGCCGAGAGCCACTCACCCGGCTCGCCGGGCTCGTCGACCGCGGTCACCCACAGCGTGGAGTCACCCTCCTCCAGGCCGAACTCCTTGTGCCGGGTCGCGATCTCGTCCGGCTCGTACTCGCCGAACAGCACACCCAGCGCGGCGTGCACGCCACCACCCGCCGAGGCACCCTCGACCCGCTCGTCCTCCGCCGACTCCGGGTCCAGCTCGGTGACCCGCTCCGCCTGGGCGAGCATCCGCTGCGGTTCGGCGATGGTGTAGTCCCTGCGGATCAGGACGCTCAGCGCGCTGGGCGTCTCCGGCCCCGCGTAGGCGGGCAGCGTGTCTCCGCCGGGGATCTCGAAGGGGGTGACCTCGTCGTAGACCTCGTACAGCAGTTCGTCGTAGGCCTCTCCAGCGGCGGCGAGTTCGTCGAACGCGGCGTAGACGGCGGAGTCGAGTCCGGCGGTGTCCTGCTCCGCCGACGCCTCGCTCCGCTCCCCGTCACCGGCGTCGGCGTCCGCCCCCGCGGACGCCCGGGACTCACCCGCGCGGCGCTCGACGGCCTCAAGGTGCCGGTCCAGCGCGGCTTTGACCGCCTCGGCGGCGGCGCGTACGTCGGCAGCGGTGGGCTGCGCAGCATCAGACATAGTGCAGACGCTATCGGCAGACGGGCTCCGCGCGCACAATGGTGGGGATGCCGGAATACGAATTTCGCGACGTGTACGTCCCCCGCGGTGTGTCCCGCAAGGCCGCGACCCAACTACTCACCGACCACGCCGAGTACGGGCACTGGGAGCTCGCCAGGACCAGGCTGTACCCCGACGGGAGCCGCCGGGTGCGACTGCGTCGCCGTATCATCCGTCAGCTGCGCGCCACTTGGTGATCACCATGGACGCCGCAGCGCCGGACTCCGAGCCGGGGACATGACGGCGCCGCCGCCGGACAGCGCAGGAGCGGGCCCCTCGCCGGGGCCCGCTCCCTTTTTGCCCTGAGCACTGCTCGTTCCGCCCTGAGCACTGCTCCCTTTCGCCGAGCACTGTTCCCTTTCGGCTGAGTGCTCCTCGTTCCGGTCGCCCGGGGCGCTAGTCGTTCCCGTCCCCGGGCACGATCGTTCCTGTGCGATGCCCACGCCCGTCCGGGCACTGGCCGGCTTCCCGCTCCGGGCGCCGCCGGCTTCCCGCTCCGGGCACGGCCCGCTCCCCGGTCCGGCCTGCTCACTGCCCGGATGGTCGCTC
The DNA here is from genome assembly GCF_003323715.1 of Streptomyces diacarni. Lineage (GTDB taxonomy): Bacteria > Actinomycetota > Actinomycetes > Streptomycetales > Streptomycetaceae > Streptomyces > Streptomyces diacarni. Next base: position 248,853 of record NZ_QOIN01000028.1, on the reverse strand, counting down.
GCCGGCCACCAGCGCGTCGCAGCGGAGCGCGTGCCGTCTCACTGCCCGGCGGGCGCGGGCGCCCGCCGGGTCAGCGGCGAGTGGCGACGCGGGAGCGACGGTAGAGCACGTAGCCCCCGGCGAGGAGACCCATGCTGAGCGGCGCGGCGACGCCGAGCTGCGACCCGGCACCGGTGTGCGCCAGCTCGCCGTGGGCTTCGGCGTCGGCTGTGTCGGGGGTTTCCGCCGCGGGCACGGGCTGGGAGGCCGCGTGCACCTCGCCGGTGCTGCCGGGCTGGTCGGGTGTCTGCGGCGAGTCCGGTGACGTGGGCTCGTCCGGATTCCCGGGCCGGTCGGGCCCACCCGGCTCGTCAGGCTGCCCGGGGTGCTCGGGGTCGTCCGGATTTCCGGGGTCGCCCGGATTTCCGGGGTTTCCCGGGTTCTCCGGGTGGTGCGGGGTCTCGGGCTCACCGGGGTTCCCCGGATTCTCCGGCTCACCGGGCTTGCCCGGCTCCTCGGGGTAGCCGGGGTCGACGGGCCCGGGCGCCTCCGGGTCGGCGCAGCCGTTGCCGTGCGCCGGGTTGAGGACCCCGCCGACGTCGACGGTGTTGCCGCAGACGTTGACCGGCACGTCGACGGGAACCTGTACGTCGTTGCCCGAGCCGACGCCGGGCGAGCTGTGCGAGGAGCCGCCCGCGTGGGCGCCGTTGCCGCCGCTGCCGCCTCCGGTGACCTGGTCACCGCGGCCGCCCTGGGGGCTCTGCCCGCTCGGTCGTCCCTCGTGCGAACCGGAGCCGCCGCCCGTACCGCCCGTACCCTCCGAACCGCTGCCGAGGCCCGCGCAGCCGTTGCCGGACGCCGGGTTGAGCAGGCCGATGACGCTCACGGTGTTGCCGCAGATGTTGACCGTGATGTTCACGGGAGCCTGGAAGGTGTTGCCGGAGAGGACCCCCGGCGAGTTCGCGCTGTCGCCCTGGGCGCCCGCGTCCGCGAACGCCGTTCCCCCCGACATCGCGAACAGGCCGCCCGCGGCGGCCATGGTGATGAGGCCCTTTCTGGTGCCCTGTCGCATCGTGTGGATTCCCCTGCCTCGTGGTGGCTGCCCGATGTGGCTGCCTGATGTGGCTTTCTGTGGACCGGCCAGGGGGAGGCGCCTGTGTGCGCCGTCCCGCCCCCCTCGGACTTTCTCGACCTCGTCGAGGGCCTCGGCCCTCGGAAGACCCGAGGGCCCCGGAGCGCGTGGCGCGCGCTCCGGGGCCGCTCAGGTTCGTGTGCTCACCGAACGGGTCGGGTGAGACTCGGCGTCAGGAGTTGACGCAGGTGTTGCCGAAGGCGGGGTTCAGCAGCCCGATCACGGAAACGCTGTTGCCGCAGGCGTTCACCGGGATGTGGACCGGAACCTGGACGACGTTGCCGGAAACAACACCCGGGGAGTGCACGGCGGCACCCTGCGCACCCGAGTCGGCGACGGCCATACCCGCACCAGCCAGTACCAGACCGCTGGTGGCAGCCGCAGCGGCGATGACCTTCTTGATCATTATTCCTCCTAGTTGGCAAGACGGTCCCAACCGGGGACCGCATCTCCTGTAACGAGGACGGAGGAATCTGGCTACGAACTGACTAGATCATTCACTCTTCCCGGTCATATGAGCACACGTGACCGATTTCCCGGCCGGGCCCGCGAACGGGCCGGGCCCGAAGCCACACCGGGCCCGGACCATGCCGGGCCCGAAGCACCTCGGGTCCCAGGCCCCAGGCTCCAGATCCCGGGCCGCCCCCTCACGCCTGGTCGAGGAAACGGTCCAGCACCCGGGCTCCGAACTGCAGGCCGTCCACCGGCACCCGCTCGTCGACGCCGTGGAACATGCCGGCGAAGTCCAGCTCGGGCGGGAGCTTCAGCGGAGCGAAGCCGAAGCAGCGGATGCCCAGGTCGTCGAACGACTTGGCGTCGGTGCCCCCCGAAAGCATGTACGGCACGGCGCGGGCGATGGGGTCCTCGGCGCGCAGGGACGACTGCATGGCGTCCACGAGCGCCCCGTCGAAGGTGGTCTCCAGAGCCTTGTCCGCGTGCACGTCCTCCCGCTTGACCCGTGGGCCCAGGAGGCGGTCGAGGTCGGCCAGGAACTCCTCCTCGTGCCCCGGCAGGAACCGTCCGTCCACGTGCGCTGTCGCCTGACCGGGAATCACGTTGACCTTGTACCCGGCACCGAGCTGCGTGGGCGCCGCGGTGTTCTGCAGGGTCGCGCCGATGATCTTCGCGATGCCACCGAGCCGGGTGAGAGTCTCCTCCATGTTCTCCGGGTCGAGCTCGATGCCGAGGGCGTCGGAGAGCTCATCCAGGAAGGAGCGGACCGTCTTGGTCACCCGTACGGGGAACTTGTGGCGGCCCAGCCGCGCCACGGCCTCGCACAGCTCGGTGATGGCGTTGTCGTTGTTGGTCATCGACCCGTGTCCGGCGGTGCCGTCCACGGTCAGCCGCATCCAGTGCATGCCCTTCTGGGCGGTCTCGACGAGGTAGAGCCGCAGGTTCTCGTTGACCGTGAAGGAGAAACCGCCGACCTCACCGATGGCCTCGGTGACACCCTCGAACAGGTCGGCGTGGTTGTCGACCAGGTGCCGCGCCCCGTACACACCGCCGGCCTCCTCGTCCGCGAGGAAGGCCAGCACGACGTCGCGGGGCGGCTTGCGGCCCGTCCGCAGACGGTCGCGCACCACCGCCAGCGTCATGGCGTCCATGTCCTTCATGTCGACGGCGCCCCGGCCCCACACGCAGCCGTCGACGATCTCCCCGGAGAAGGGGTGGTGCGTCCAGTCGTCGGCGTTGGCCGGAACGACGTCGGTGTGCCCGTGGATGAGCAGGGCCGGACGCGAGGGGTCTTCGCCCGCGATCCGCGCCACGGTGGAGGCGCGGCCGGGCCGGGACTCGAAGATCTGCGGCTCCAGCCCCACCTCGGCCAGCTTCTCCGCGACGTACTCGGCCGCCGCCCGCTCGCCCGGCCCCTCGTTGTTGCCGTAATTGCTGGTGTCGATCCTGATCAGGTCACGACACAGATCGACGACCTCGGTCTCGGCGGTCTCGGCACTCACGCTGCCTCCTCTTCTCGCAGGTAGACCCCCATACTCCCGCTCATACCGCGGCGCCCCAAGAGGCGGGTGATCGCAGTCCGCCACGGGTGCTAAGGTTTAACCCGTCGCCAGGGCCGCCACGGCCCGAGCGGCACACCCGGTCGGGGTGGCGGAATGGCAGACGCGCTAGCTTGAGGTGCTAGTGCCCTTTACAGGGCGTGGGGGTTCAAGTCCCCCTCCCGACACGTACTGGTACCCCACGGGAACCGCCTAGGTCCTGGTTGAGATGGCTCTCGACCAGGACTTTTTGCTGCGCGGGGTCATAGCGCAGACGGATGCCCAGCTTCTTGTAGAGCTCGGCTTTGTCCGTGGGGTCAGCCTGGTGGATGGCCGTGGTGAGGTTCCCGGCTACTCGGACGAGTGCGGCGATCTCATCCCGCGACAGCGGTGTGCCGTGCTGCGGCGGTGGCTGCGGCGTGGTGGCTCGGAGTTCAGCTTCGGCCTGTTTGCGGCGGGCCTGAGTATCAGCGATCCATTGGGTGACCAGCGCGGGGTCGGCGCCTGCTTCGAGCGCGGCTCGGTGGGCGGCGAGCTTGGTTTCGCAGTCGGCGATCTTCTGCTGAGCGTTGTTGGTGGTGCGGATCTTGTTCGCACGGAGCGCAGAGTGATTGGACACCTATCCCCCAGGTCGCGTCTGAAAAACCCTCCAGGAGGCGGAGGGAAGCGATGGCAGCAAGCGGGACCGGCGAGTAATGACGTGAACGGGCCATATACTTGAAAATTGACTGGCACCCAGCGAACCGTCAAGGGTGAACCCACGTGTGACGATCACGTGCCGCCGCGTACACCGACTCGATCTTGCCCGGTCGCCAGTCAGTCCTGAGGTGCTCGAACGCCGCAATGTCCGGCTCCTGCAGGACATGCACGTCACGAAGTGACGGCACGACCTGCACCGCTGCCACCGCAACGAAGGCAAGCACCGGCTGAACCTCGACTGGGAAGCCGCACGCCCTCGTCAGCGCAGTTGAGGCCCGCTGCGCCTCGGCCCGGCTTTTTTGCACGTAGGGGTACGACTGGCCACCTATGCGAACAGAGTTGTCACCCACCCAAACGCGCGCTCCACGGTGGCACTTCGTGTTGAAACAGAAGGCTCCGCCCGGACCAATCAGGACATGGTCGATGTCGACATCACCGGCCTAGGGTATCGAGTGCAGAACTCGCCAGCCTCGTCGCGCCAACCTCTCCAGTTCTGCTCCCACCCGGCGCTCGCCGGCCAGTCCCGCGCGCCAGCTGTCCGCCTCCAGACGCCGACCGGACAGCCTGGCCAACGCCCACCGCCAGAAGCCGGGTGTCAGCTCGTCCACCTTCATCTGCAGTGGGTCTCCCGGACGGTTCGCAGCAAGGTCGTCCTCGGGAGCCAGCGCCTTGTGCGCTACGGGCGAAGAAGCCGTGAGATAGGGCGCAAGGACATCAAGTACCGCGTTCCGGTGTTCCTCAACCAGAAGCTTCAGATACCCCGTGCGGCGGTCGAGCCAGGCCACGTTCTTCCCGTCCTACTGATTCACATAAAGACGGTCATGTCCGTAACGCTTCCATTCCGAGACCTGTAAACCGCTCACGCGCCCCCACTTCGCATCCCATCAAAGGCCGGTGACCATGTGACCAAAGTCAGAAATAGCGAGCAAAACGGCCTCTGAGCTGGTGACATCGATGAGCATCGCGTGAGCCGGCCCCTCTCACCTTTGAGCCAAGTGTTCGACTACTGGTCAATGAGCAGCGATTTCCTGGCCTCGGAGCCCTTGGGACAACACCCGCCTACGTTGTCCTCCGCCTCGCTGTAGATCTCCGTGCCAGGGCCGACTCTTCGCGGGAGCCCCGGTGCGGAGAGTCGGACCTGTCAGGCGACGGCAGATCCCGACGATCCGGATGGTGGTCCGTCACTCGTGAGCAGATCCGTGGCGCGGTAGGCAGTCTTGTCCACGTCAGGGGGCAGGAAGCGACTGGCCCTGCCGTTCCACGAGACGATCAGCTCGTCACGGGCACGGGTCGCCGCGACGAACAGCAGTGAACGAGCCCGTTGCTCTTCCTGCCGGTAGCGCTGCGGGTTGGCATGTCGGTACTGTTCGATGCGCTGGTCCGGCACCCGTCCCTCGCCCACCGAGGTCAAGAAGACGCGCTGGAACTCGAGCCCCTTGAAACGGTGCATGGTGCCAATGCGTACGGCATCCGCGCCGGACCGTGCCCCGTCCTTGCCGAGCTCCACGGCCGGTACGTCGAATTCCCGGGCCAGAACATTCGCGAACTCCTGCGCTGACCTGCCGTCGGGAACGCTGACAGCCATCGCGGAGTACGGCGTGCCATGGTCGTGGCGCTCTGTGATGAGCGTGGCGACGGCGCGCATCTCGGTCAGCCGGTCGGGGGCGCGCCAGAACTGGGGGTCGTGCCCGGTCAGCACCGACCGGTAGCCGTCGAGTGTGTCGGTTCCGGCGTCGAGGTCGTCGAAGGACTCTCCGGCGAGCAGCCCGTTCGCACTGCCGAGGATCTCGCGTGTGGTGCGGTAGTTGAGGGTCAGGCGGCGTGAGGCCCGGCCCCGGATCTCGATACCTTGGTGGCTGAGGACCACCCGGCTGCCGTAGATCCGCTGGTGGGCGTCTCCGGTCAGGAAGATGTCGTTAGGGCCTTTGCGGACCATGGCGCGCAGCATGCGCCAGTGCGAGGCGGACAGGTCCTGCGCCTCGTCGACCACGATGTGCTGGTAGCGCGGCCTGAGCCACATTCCGCTGCTCGCCTCCCGGTGGATGAGGTCGCGGCCACCCAGCCCGTCCTTGTAGCGGGCCTGCTCCTCGACGCGGGCCATACGGCGCTGTTCCAGGCCGGCTGCCTTGTCGGCGATGAGCGCGTATGTCGTCTGCCGCGGCGGGGCTTCCAAGTGAGCCAGGTACGTCTGCACCAGTTGCCACACCTCGTGCCGCTGAGCCGTGCTGATGCGCGGGCGTCCCGAGCGGCCGATCCGACGGTAGTCGTTCCACGAGCCGCAGCCGGCGGCCAGGATCACATGTTTGAATTCGGCGTCTAGGAAGTCGGCGTCGTATCCGAGCTGTCCCGTCTCGGCGAGTACCGTGTGCCACAGGTTCATGGCCGCCTCGTCGTCCAGCGGCCGGCCCAGCTCCGCCCGGGACTCCTGAACCACCTCGCGGGCAAGCGCGTCGACGGATCTCACGTCGACGCGGCGCAGCAGTTCCTCGCCGCCGAGCTGCCCCAAGCGGTCCCTGAGCTCCAGGGCGAGATTCGTGTTGTACGTGGCGAGCAGCACCGGGCGGGAGTGGCCGGGTGGCAGCCGGTCGACCAAGTAGCGCACGCGGTGCAGCGCCACGACCGTCTTCCCGGTGCCCGGGCCGCCGGTCACTTTCGCGGAGCCTTTGAAGTCACCGGTGGCGAGGCGCCTCTGCTCGGGGTGAAGGAACAGCCGCCAGGTGTCGAAGCTCTTGCCCAGCGCGCTGAGTACGGCGGCGTCGTCGGTCTCCGCCTCGGAGACGGTGCGTCGTGCCGCCCGCGACCAGTCGCCGGTGTTGACTTCCTCGTCGGCACGCCACTTGTCCGTGATGTGCTGCTGCACGTGCTTGGGGTCAGTGCCGTCGCGCAGAGAGAGGAGCACATCGCGGGTGAGCTCGGGAAGGTTGTGAGTGAGCAGCTTCTCGAACTGCTTACCTGTGGTGACCCGGCGCAGCGCGGGCAGCAGGGAGGGGACCACGCCAAGGTCGATGAGGGTTCGGTCGTCATACCGGGCGAAGAGCGGGTGGCGCAGGCTGCTGGACGCGGCCGGAGACGCGGTGTCGGGCGTGTCGGTGCCCCGTGGGGCAGGACCGCCGGGCTCAGCGGGGACGCCGTTGGGGGACCGGTCGGGCAGAGCAACGACGTTGGCGCTGACCTCGCTCTGGTCGACCACCTCGACGGAACCCGATACCGGGTTGATCTCCACGGTGAGCCGGGCGAGTTCGTCACGCGCCCGCGCTCCGTCACGCACCGCGAGGACCTGCATCTCGTCTCCGCCGTCCGTCGAGAGGAGGAGCACCATGCAATGCGTGTCGGCCCGCCCGAGATGCAGCTCCCCGTTGCTGCCGGCGGCGCGCAGGAAGGTCAGGCGCAGGGCCCGGTTGGTGCGGTCGGCACGCAGGCGGTGGACGAAGTCGCCCACGGCGTCCGGAACGGACCCGCCCCGGCTCTCCAGATCACTATGCGCCTGCCGGCCCACCTTGACCCGTGTCCTGGCCCGGCCCCCCGGTCGGCCCGCCCCGTAGTTCATCCCGCGACCCCCTTCTCGCCCAGAAGTCGGACGAGTTGTTCCACATCCCAGGCATCAGGAGGGCGCACGTCCCAGCCCGCCGCCGCACACCCGCCCATGTAGACGCTGTCCTCGGCGTCCTCGCCCAGTACCACTCCGATCTTAGGGCCTGGCCAGGCGAGTTCGACCGTGCGTGGCACGCCGTCGAGGTCCCAGTTCGCCTCACCGACGGGGACGTCCTCGCGGGCGGCCAGCCGTTCGGCGAGTGCCGCGACCTCCGGGTCGCCCCACTTCGAGAGCTGACCCAGTACCGCGTCCCACACCGAGCGCTCAAGGGCGGTCATGCCGGCGGTCGGCTCTGGCGCTTCGGCGACTGCTTGCTCCCTCGGCCGGTCCGTTCCCGCAGGAGAGTCGCCGTCCGTCTGGGGTGGCGTGAGACCGGTGCCCTCGGCTTGGTCGCGCAGTGCCGGCAGCAGGCCGCTGACCGGTCCCGCCGTGGCGGCCAGCAGGGAGGCGTCGAAGGTGTCGAGCGTGGTGCGGGCGAGTGCCAGGCCGTCCGCCTGGCCGGCGCCGGTGGGGTCGAGGAACTGGATGAGGTTGCCCCAGCACAGCCACGCCTTCCAGCGGCGGCGGTGATCGGCCCGGTCTCCCTCGACGGCCTCCGGCCGGTCGTCGAGCACGGCCAGGGCGCTCCACCGCAGCTTGCCGTCGGGGCGCCGGGCTCCGGCGAAGACGAGCGGCAGCCCGGACCCGTCCCGGTAGGACAGCAGCTTGAGCCCTTGTCCGGAGACGGGCGGTGCCAGCTCGCCCCGTACGGCGGCCTCGATCCACCGGGCGGCGGCGGACGGGTCCGCGTCCGCCAGCTCCCGTCTGCGCAGGGCGGCAGGCGCGCTGACGGCGAGCTGGACGAGCTGCTGCCACTTGTTCAGCCTGGGGTCGCGCAGGAACGCGAGAAGGGAAGGGATCGCCCCGGCGAACAGGGACGGATCGACCTCGGCCTTATCCCGGCGTGCGTTGTGCCACTGCTTCCGCACCATCGCGCCGGGGCCCCCGCCGGACGTCACGTCGTACGGCGGCCACGCCGCGTCGGCATCGGAGCCCGCGACGACGGCGGCGAGGGGGTCGGGCGGCGCGTCGGGGTCGGCCGCTTGCCCCTTCAGTTCTCTGTCCCACGCGGCGACGTCGTCCCAGGTGATCTGCCAGACGAGGGTGCCGTCGGCGCGTAGGCGTGCGCGCTTGGCAGCGTCGGCGGCGATGCGGTTGGTGTGCGAGGAGGCGTGCCACCGGTAGCCGTCCAGGTATACGGCGATCGGCAGCGGTGGCGCGCCGTCGGTGGTCGTGTCTCCGGTGACCGGCCGGAACAGCAGGTCCGGGCGGGTGCGGTAGCCGTGCAGGTCTCTCTGGGCGACGACTTCCCAGCGCACCGGGCTGCCGTCCGGCCGGGTGAGGGTGAACTGGATGCCGTCACGGCCTGTCGGCGTGGAGGCATGGTGTGCGGATACCTCGTTGTCCGGGGCGGCGAGCCAGCGCTCCAGGCATTCGATGAAGCGACGCTCCAGGTCGCTCTCCGCCTGGTCGACGAAGCGGAGTCCGGCGTCGGCCGCGTCCTTGCGGACATCCCATTCGCTGCTGCCGTCAGTGCCGAGCAGGCTGTCCAGCATCCACAGGGCTTCCTGCCGGTCGACGTCCTTGTACTCGCGCTCCGGAGCGTAGCCGAGCAGGCAGCGGTGGCAGGCAGGGCGGTGCCCGCTGTCCGCACAGGGGCAGTCCCGCAGCTTCTGCTGGGCGGCTGCGAGCACTGCCCTCAGCTCCTCGCCCTCCCGGTCCACGAGGCGCTGGAGGTAGCCGGTGCCGCCGGGCAGGGCGTCATAGAGGACCAGGTAGTTGCGGGTGAGGCCGGTCTCCCGGTCGGGCTCGGTGGCGGGCGCCGAGCGGATGTGCGAAGGGTCGCCGCCGTAGCGCAGGGCGAGCCCGAGGTGGAGCGCGGCGGAGAAGGAGGCGAGACGTTCCGGCACGTTCAGCGTCGCGGCGGGCAGCAGGATGCGCAGGGCCTCCGTGCGGTGCTCGGTGGCCGTGATCACCGGCACGTCTTCCGGCTTGGCCTGCTTGTCGCGGCGCCGGGTGGGGCACCACGGCCTGTGGTGAGCCAGCTCCGGCCGGCCGAGCAGGGACTGGCTGAGCGTGTCCTGGACGGGTTCGCGGCCGGGTTCGCGGTCGGTGGCGCCGCCGCAGCGCGGGCACACGGTGAAGGGGCTGAGGGCCACTTCCCGGCCGGCGAAGCTGGTGTCGTTGCGCCGCCCGTGCCTGACCTTGCCGAGGTTGAAGCGGCGGATGACCGCCTCACGGACGTGGTCGACGCCGAAGGTGGCCTTCTGGTGCCGCCACGTCTGCTTGATGTCGGCCGGATCGACGTCCACGGCGGTGACGGTCGTGTACGCGGTCGGTACGCGGTCGTCCCGGTCGTCCACAATCCGTGCGTCGTCCCGCTTGTCGTGGGCCGTGACCTTGCGGGGCACCACTACCCGGTGCAGTGCGGTACGCCCGCCGATGCCGGGACCGCCGCAGCGGGGGCAGGGGGAGGTGTCCTGCTCGGCCTGCTCGCCGGTGCGCACGTGGCCGCATTCCCGGCACACCCGCCATATCCGCAAGCCCACAGGTGTGCCGTCGGCCGCGTCCCGCTTGTTCGGGCCGAGGTCGAAGCCGTCGATGACGTGGCGGTAGCCGCGTACGTAGTAGGCGTTGCCGGGCGCCAGTTCGGTGAGCGCGGCCTCGGCGGGCCGGTCGTAGGTGCGCGGCTCGTTGCTCCAGCGGGACTTCTGCTCGTCCCCGCCTTTCGGGCGTGCCTTTCGTGCGGGCTCCTTGTAGCTGAGCATGGCCTCCAGGCGGACGCCTTCCTCGACGAGGCTGTAGTTGGGCAGCAGCCGGTGTTCGACCAGGAAGCTCTGGGCGTCCGTCTGGGCCATCCCGGCCAGCAGCTTGGACAGGCCGGCGGCCTCACGGACCAGGTTGCGCTTCTCGCGTGCCTCGTCCTCCACCGCCTCCTGGAGCGAGTCGGCAGCGTCGTTGACCAGCGCCCGTCGCCGGACGAGTTCGGCGCGCTCCGCCTCCCAGGCCCGCTCGGCCTCGTCCAGTTTGCCGGCGAGCCCCTGCTGCGCGTAGCGCCGCAGTGCCTTGCGGGCGTCACGCGAGGCGCCGGAGTCGGGGATGCCGTCGATGTCGGGGAACAAGCGCAGGAATTCGTCGGCGATATCCACTCGGCCGGCAGTCGCCTCGCGGAACACCTTCAGCCAGCCTGTGCGGCCGACCAGTTGCGTCACCCGTTCGGGCAGCGGCGGTACGCCGTCCAGCGTGCCCCGGGCCGCCCGGTCGACGAGGTAGGCCGTGTACTGGCGGCACAGCAGCTCGCCCGCGGACAGAAAACACCCGGGCGGCAGGATGGGCCCCGCGATGAGGTTCTGCGGTTCGGCGAGGTGGTACAGCGCCCGCGGGCTGGTGTCGGCCAGTGTCACCGTGAAGGCGTTGCCGGTGGCGCGCCCCGCACGGCCGACGCGCTGGAGGTAGCCGGCCGTGGAAGGCGGCAGGGAGGCCAGGATGACCGCCTCCAACTGGCCGATGTCGATGCCGAGTTCGAGGGTCGGTGTGCACGAGAGGACGTTCGGGTCGGTGTGCCGCACGCCGCGCCGGAAGCCCTTCTCCACCTCCTCGCGTTCCTTCCGCTTGAGCACGCCGGTGTGTTCCGTCGCGACCACGCTGTAGGGATCGGCCTCCCGGTACAGGCGCCGGTAATAGTCGTACCGGTAGTCGCGCGCCGCGCGGCCGCCCGCCTGGGGCGAGGGGCGGGTGAGTGCGCCCTCGCAGCGCTTGAGGGGGCAGCGCGTGCCCTCCCAGGCGGAGGCGCGCTCCGGCGGCACGGTCTGTGTCCAGCCGCACTCCGGGCAGCTGAGCGCGGCGTGTGTGGTCTGTTCGTCGTCCAGGGGACGGACCCGTACGTGGCCGGGGGTCAGCCCGTACACGCCGCTTCCGGGCCGCCTCTTGTCCACGGTGTCGGTTCTCCGGCGGGCCAGGGCGCCGATCCGGTCGCCTGCCAACTCCTCGAAGAGGTCGGCCAGGTAGGCCGCCGCCGTCTCCTGGTCAAGGCCGAGGCAGCGCCGGGTGAAGTCGACGTACCAGCTCTCCCGGGTGTCGACCCGTTCGAATTCGGTACGTCCGCCGCGGGCGCCGACCAGCACGAACGCGGGCGTTTCCGAGTTGCGGCCGAACGCGGGCATGCCAGGGGCACGGAGAGTGGTCAGAAAGGGGTGACGGGAGCGGCCCGCCTCGTCGATGAAGGCGTCCAGCCAGGTGTGGTGGATGCCGCCGTTCTGCCGGATGTGTTCGAGGAGCCCACGCACATAGCCCTCGAAGTACCGCAACCGCTGCGGCCCTTCGGCCGGGATGGCGGCCTGCGGCATCTCCGGGCCGGGCTCCTCCGCCTCTGCCGCCGCGCCGCCCGCACGGGCGTCCGCTCCCGCCGCGGCCCACGGCAGGAGCTTCTCCAGGTGGCGGCGGAAGAGCGCCTCCGCAGCCACGGCGGCTGCCTCGGCGTGTGGCAGGTGCACCTCTGCCGCCACCGTGCGGGTGAGCTCCAGCGTCCGTCCCATGCGGGAGCGCAGGCCGAACTCCAGCAGGGTGTTGAAGGCGAGGCGCTCACCGACCAGTTGCCAGGTGGACTCCGGGATGCGTTTCTTGCCCGCGAGCAGCCGCTTGACCGGGTCCACATCGTGCAGGTCGGGCGGGACCACGGAGGCCAGCAGCCGCTCCTCGGGGACGGCCGCGCGGCTCACCAGGGAGGCGATCAGCTCGTTCAGCGGGACGCCGTCGGCCGCGAACTCGGGGCTGGCGCCGAAGCTCTCGGTCAGTTGCTCGTGGATGAGGGAGCGCAGCGAGAACTTCCAGGAGCGACTGGCCACGAAGCCCGCGCGGTGCGCGGCGTCCTGCACCGAGTCGTTGAAGATCAGCGTCTTGCGGCGGTCCCGCTTGTCCTCGTCCCGCTGGGGCAGCTCACCGCCGGTGAACAACTGGGTGACCACGACGGAGGCCAGCGGGGCGACACCGGCGCCGAGGAAGCGGATGCCCTGCGCCTGACCGCACGCCGGGCAGCGGTCCTGCTTGGCGTACTCGCTCTGCTCCTGGTTGTCGAACCACGCCCACACGTAGACGCCGTTCTCCGGCGCCGGAGCGATGCGGTCCTCATCCAGCAGGACCTCGTCCGGGTCCAGCCTGCGCAGCGCCTTGCCGTTGTCCTCCAGCACCAGCAGGGTCGCGTCGTGCGCGGCGCCCCGGAGCCTGCGCCGGGAAGCGCGGCGTGCCAGCGTGGCACGGGCTGCTTCGGCCGCCTCCGCCGGGGTTGCCGCGATCAGCGCCCGCACCCGCCCCTTGGCGGCCCCGCCGGCCGCGCTGGCGCGGTAGATGTCGTCCGGCGCGTGCACCAGGTTCTGCGGATTGCGGTCCGGGCAGATCGCCGACCAGCCGGAGCGCCCGCAGTGCCGGCAGTAGGCCGCGGGCAGCCGCCCGCTGCCCCGCACACGCCGCCGCTCCGCCTGGTCGACTTCGGCGGCGTCCTGTCGCCCCTCTGGCGCCCGCACCTGCCCCGTCGTCAGCGCCGCCTGGTTCGCGTCCGGCCAGGAGAACACCGGCTCCGGTGCGACGAACCGCAGCACCCGCGAGAGCGCCCGCAGCCACAGGTGCGACTCCACCACGAGCAGCGGTCGGTCCTCCCCGGCGGGCGCCTTGGGGTCACGGGCCATCGAGATGAGCGCCACGAACCGTGACAGCGCCTCCGCGGCGTCTTCCGGCTCCTGCACGGACGCCGTCCGCCACGCGGATGTGGCCGGGAACGAATGGAGTGCTTCGGCCGACGTCAGGGGCGCGTCCTTCGAGCGCAGCAGCTCGTGCGTGAGCGGGTGTGCCAGCAGCCTCCGCCCGAGCTCGCGCGGGTCTGCCGTGTCGCAGCCCACGGTCGCGCGGGCGACGGCGTCCATGCCGCCGGGCGTCCGCACCGGATCGGGGAGGTTCGCCAGCTCGGCGGTGGACGGCAGCGGCAGCGTGTCATCGACCGGTGAGAGGAACTCCTCGACATCCCGCCGGTCCTCCCCCACCACCGCGTCCTCGCCCAGCCGGGTACCGAAGACCTGGGAGGCGACTTTCAGCATGGCTGCGGACCCACCCGTCCCGTCCCCCGACCCCAGCGTCGCCGAGGTCGCCACCGGGCAGACCGTCCCGAGCGGCCTGCCCTCCTCGGCGGCCCCCGCCACCGCCGCGAGCCGCCGCAGCAGCATCGCCACGTCCGTGCCCTGCGCGCCGTCGTAGGTGTGGAACTCGTCGATGACGACGTACGCCAGGTCCGCGTCCCGCCACAGCGAGGCGTCCTGCTGCCGCTGGAGCAGCAGATCCAGCATCTTGTAGTTGGTGATCAGGATGTCCGGCGGGTTGCGGCGGATCTCCGCCCGGTCCACCATCACCCGCTGGTACGGGGACGTGCCCCGGGTCGACGCCTCGCCGATGTACAGCCCCGCTGTGACCTCGCCCAGCCGCTTGTCCTCCAGCGTGTCGCCGAGGCGGCCGGCCTGGTCACCGGCCAGCGCGTTCATCGGATACAGCAGAACCGCCTTGATTCCGGGCTTCCCGGCCGCCTTCTCCCGGCGGCAGTGATCGAGGATGGGGATGAGGAACGACTCCGTCTTCCCCGACCCGGTGCCGGTGGTCACCAGCGTCGGCTCCGGCCGGTGCCCGCCCTTGCTCGTCAGCCGCGTGAACGCCTCCGCCTGGTGTGCGTAAGGCTGGAAGTCCCCCGGCCACCAGTCCAGATGCCGCTGCCAGCCCCTCCCCGCCCCCCGGAAGGGGCGACGGATACGCAGATACGGCCCGCGGAAGAGCCCGTCGGCCGGGTCGGTGAGGAAGTCCTCCAGCGCGTCCTGGGTGTCGGGCTCGGCCAGCGCGAACGTCGTCGTCAGATACTCGACCGTGGTGTCGCGCAGCGCCTGCGCGGCCAGTGTGGGTCTCATGACGCGCTGTGTCCCCGTCTCCCGTGTCGCGGCCTGCGGTCCGGTCACATGTGGTTTCCCCCGGGAACCCCACGTGATCAGGCTCCACTCTACGACCGGCCACCGACAAGCGACCCGGAGACCTACAGATCGCCAACGGCACCGCCCTCCGCGCCCGCGGGGGCCTCCGCGCCCGCCGGCGCGGCTGTGCCCCGCGCGCGTTCCGTGCCGCCTTCTTGCGTCTCCGTGACCCAGTGCGGGAGCGCGTACTCGGCCCAGACCGTCTTCCCGGGTCCTTCAGCTCGTGGATGCCAGCCCCAGCGGGCGGCCAGTCGCTCCACCAGGACGAGCCCCCGGCCGGACTCCGCCAGGCCCGCCGACCGTACAGCGCCCGGCCGGGGCGGGACCCGCTCCCCACGGGTGTCACCGACCTCGACGCGAACGGTCACCGCCCGCGCCGCCAGGTGCAGGCGGAACTCGAAGTCGCGGCCGGGCACCCGGCCGTGGACGACGGCGTTCGTCGCCAGCTCGTCGACGATCAGCACCACCGCGTCGTGCGGCGTCGTCCCGTATGGAATCCCCCACGCGTCCAGCCGGACGGCTGCCAGCCGGCGGGCGAGCCGCGCGCCACGGGGTGTCGAGGTGAAGCGCATCGCGAACGATGGGTCGGAGGGACCGAGAGCGGTGCTCAAGCGGTGCGCGGTGCCCGTGAGTTGAACGGTGCCGCTGTGGCGTGCGGGGTTGCTCGTCATACCGACCACCGTCCCGTTGGCGGCGTAGCGTGACCAGTGGTGACGCACTGACGCGACCGGCTGTACGCGCGGTGGGGGCACAGGTACGAGGCGCGCGGCGTGACGGTCGACGGGCGCGGCACGTTGGTCCGGGGAGGCGATGGATCGATGACGGAATCGACGACAGAGCGAGCGAGTACGGCGGGGGCTCAAGCCGCTCCGGACAGCGGTGACGGCGGAGTGGTCGTCCACCTCGGGGACGGCTGGGAGAGCGACGAAGGCGGAACCGGGCGCCCCGAGGGCGAAGCCGGGCGGGGCGTGGTCGCCGCCTTCGGCAAGAACATGAAGACGCTGCGCATCCGGGCGGGGCTCGACCGCGAGGAGTTCGGGCGCCGCATCGGGTACTCGGCCTCGACGGTCGCGTCGTTCGAGCAGGGACGGCGGATTCCCTCACCCCGGACCATCGACAAGGCGGACGAGGTGGCAGGGGCGGACGGGCTGCTCGTCGCGTGGAAGGAGGAGGTGGAACGGGCCCAGTACCCGGTGTTCTTCCAGGGGATGGCGGCGCTGGAGAAGGAGGCCATTGAGCTGCTGTCGTACGACACCCTTGTGTTCAAGGGCCTACTTCAGACCGAGGAGTACATGAGGGCGTTGCTCGCCATGCGGCGTCCGGTCTTGGACCAGGAGACCATCGAACAGCGAGTAACGGCGCGGTTGGCCCGACAGGAGATTTTCGACCGCTGGCCAGCGCCCTTGTTGAGCTTCGTGATGGACGAGTCGGTGTTGCGGCGACCTTACGGCGGGAAGGGCGTGCTGCGGGGCCAGTTGGAGCACCTGCTGTTGGCCGGCGAAAAGCGCAACGTGGCGATCCAAGTCATGCCGCTCGACCGTGAGGAAAACGCGGGCTTGGACGGACCGTTCACCATCGTCACACGTAAGGACGGCAAGCAGTTCGTGTACACAGAGGCACAAGGAACCGGCGCTCTTCAAACCGACCCGGAGCAGACGGCTCTCGCCGCAGCGCGCTATGGGATCATCCGATCGCAGGCTCTCCCCACGCGAGAGTCGCTAGAGCTCGTCGAAGGGTATCTGGGAGCGCTATGAACAACACTGAGTCCTCGGCCGCCACCTCTGGCCTCACTTGGTTCAAAAGTAGCTACAGCGGAGCCGAGGGAGGCGATTGTGTGGAGGTCGCCGCCGAGTCGGCCGCCGTGCACATCCGGGACTCCAAGGACGTGGCCGGGCCCGTCCTCACGGTGTCACGCGAGGCGTGGGCGGGCTTCGTCGGCTCGGCCTCGTCGGTTCGGGGCCTCTGACGCCCGTACGCTCGCGAGAGCCCTGCCGGTTCCTGTCGGACGGCAGGGCTCTCGTGTGCGTGGGATCGGTCAGCGTCCGGCCGTATGCGGGCGCTTCGTGTCGCCGGGTTCCCAACCGGCCGCGCGCAGGCGCCGTGTGAACTCCGCGTGTGCCGCGCGCATCTCGTCCCTGCGGTGGGCCCGGTAGAGAGGACCGGTGTAGCCGGTGGGGACCTTGTACTCCTCAGGGAACCCCACTGGTGCGCTCAGCTCCTTCCAGGCGTCCTTGGGCTGGCCGTACCCGTGCTGCTGGTGGGCCTTCGCGATGCGGCGGCCTGTCGCGTCGAACCACATGTTCTCCTCGTACTGCTGGAGCACGGGGAACCTGGCGTTGTACATCGCCACCAGCTCATCAGCGCTGATGCCGAGCCAGACAGCGACGAGGGCGTCAATCTCCACGAGGGCCGCGCGCCGGGCGAACTCCGTGCGTAGGGGGGTGTCGCGGGTCCAGGTGGGGCCTACCCCTTGGGCGAGTGGCGGCGTGTTCTTCGGCCAGACCGTGGACGTGTCATCCGGCCAGACGACGGACACAGCCCAAGTGTCCTGCTGCCAGGCGGGGTCGTAGAGCTCTTCCCAGAGGCGGGCGTAGGCGTTGGTCTGGCAGTTGAGGCGAAGGGTTCGGAGGAGGAGGGCACCTTCCAGGGGGTGGTCTGGTGTGGGGGCGGGCATCACTTGGGCCTCCCCCACCTGGAGGTCACCACGACCGGTGGCGCGCAGGAAGTAGTCCAGCGGCAACGCTGCCCAGAAACCAGCCGTCATCGCGGTCTCTCGGCTGGTGGCCAGCGCCGCGCTGTGCATCATGTGCACGTGTGCGGGTCCGGGCGGGATCAGGGCTGCGAAGAGGCTACGCTCAGTGTTCGAGGCGATCTGTCGGCGCCAGGCCAGACGGTAAAAGCGAGAGTATGGGCGGCTGGCCCAGCTCCTGAGCATGGCCCGTTGTTCAGCCTCGTCCTCAGCGAGCTCCTGGAGTACGTCAGCCACTTGCCCGTCATTCCGCAGTTCGTCGAGCAGTTCGGTGTCGATCCAGGTGCGTCCGGCGAGAGCCGCATAGTAATCGTCTGCTGAACAGGCTGTGGAGCGCCGATAATTCGTACGCGGCACCTCGTCCAAGGCAAGGTCCAGGTGATCCCAGGACTCGTAGTCCCGCATGCTCTTGGAGCCGCCCTCGGGGGGCTGCTTGTGGTACGGCGTAGCGATATGGATGAAGGGACCTTGGAGGATGACATCGTGCCAGGTGTTCACAGGCCCGGGGGTCCAGGTGAAGTAGCCAGCGGTGCGGTCATTCTTCTCGTGGAAACCCGGGCTAATTCGCGGAGCGAATTCCGCAAGCCGGTGTGGCCATCTAGCCAGCGAGGCAACAGCGGACTCCTCGTCCTGTGTCACGGGGTACAGGAGCTTGGCTCGGGTGACCGGCGGCGGATTCTCCTCGCCCGCCAATGCACGCCACTCGGCAAGACGCGCCTCGTTCACGGTGATGATGCGCTTCTGATGCGGGCGCAAGTCCCACTTGCCGTCGTCCTTCACGCCCGGTACTGGACCTTTGCCATCGTGGCGCACCGATTTGACCAGCACGCTTGGATGCAGAAGCCAACTCATGTGCTGGAAACAGATCTCGTCGTCCTGGCCATACACGTTGACGCTGAAATGGCTGCTGTTCCCGACCGGGTTGGCGAAGATGAGCAGTTCGTTGGTGAAGTCCGCGTGGAAACGCAGGTGCCGGTAGGCCGCGCCACGCAGCGCCCCTTCCTTCGCCCCCGTCAAATGCGTCGAGGGATGAATCAGCCCCGCCGTCCCCCGCTCTCCAATGGCCCGCCAGCTCATCAGCATGAACGCCCGGTACAGGTCCGGCTGCGTCCCCGCCAACTCGGGATAGGTGTCCACCGACGCCAGGAACTCGGACGCCGCCGCGTGGCCGGACAGCTCGCGCAGGAACGTCGAGCGGACTCCCTGCCACTGCATGACATCGGCCTTGCGTTCGTCCCACGCCTCGTTGCTCGGCTTGTCCGCCAGCTCGAACCACGGCTCGAACTCGGCGAGGACGGCGCTCTCTTTCCACTCCTGCTTGACCCACGGCGGGTTCCCCACCATCACATCGAATCCGCCCTCCGCGAAGACGTGAGCGAAGTCCAGCTCCCAGTGGAAGAAGCCGCGGTCCTTGGCGACGCGGGTCGCCGTCTCGTACCAGGGGAAGGTGTGGCCGAGGTCGGCGGGCTTGGACCAGGCCGTGGCCTCGGTCATCTTCTCGTCGAGTTCGTGCTCCTTCTCGTCCAGCTCGTCGAGGCTGGTGACTCCCTCGAAGGAGAGCAGCGAGACCTGCTGCCCCTCCCCCGTGTCCACGTCGACCCGCCCGACCACGGCTTCGGCGAACTCGATCCAGTCGGCGAGGGACTTCAGGGCGACCCGGCGCCTCGGGTCGCCCTTCCGCAACGCCGTGAGGTCTTCTCCGTGCGGGCGGTACTCGAACTCGTCGGAGCCGTCAAGGAGTCCGATCTCCTCCAGCGGCCAGAACCACAGCGCGCACCAGGCGTCCATGAGCTGTTTGAGCCGCCAGTACGGGGTGCCCTGGTGGTGGAGGGCTTCGAGGACGGCGTCCCGGTCCATGGGAGCCGTCCGGCTTCCCCCGCCCTCGGCCGTCTCCTGGCCGTCTTCCGGGACGTCCGCGCCCCAGATGTCCACGTGCCGGGAGATCTCCTGCTCGGAGAGCTCCAGCCGCATCGCTACCAGGCCCCACAGGTACTCGACGCGCCGGGCGAGCTTGATCAGCCGCCCGGTCTGGGTGCCCGCGCCGGGCTCTTTGTCGTCGTCGGCCTCGGCCGCCGCAGGCTTGACCGCAGGCTCGGCAACCGGCGTCAGAGACGGCTGGTCCCAGATCTCCAGTCCGAGATCGAAAGCGCCCTGACCGGCCTTGGCGTCCTGCTCGGCCAGCTTCTCAGGCGTGGGAGCCGTCTTCTTCTTCGGTGTGGACTTCGGGTCCCCCTTGGGCTTGCGCCTCATCGCCGAGCGCCACTTGCGCAGGGCCTCGACGAGTTCGGGCTCCAGCCAGTCGACGACCTTGCCGTCGACCGCGGCTTTCTGTGTCTCGTCCGGCGTGCCCTTGTTCAGGGTCCGCAGGGAGACCTTCTCGCCGATCGAGCCCCAGCCCATGGCGGGCAGCAGGAACTGGTGGACCGCGCGGCCGGGCAGCGTCTCACCGAGTGGGAGGTGCCGGGGGCGCTGCGGGTCCTTGGCGGTCAGCCAGCCGCCCTTGCTCAGGCTGTTGCCGGGGTACACCTTCCGCGACGCGCCGATCAGGGAGTTGCCGCGGTGCAGGTGGAGGCCGTACCAGGGGGCCTTCATGCCCCGGTACATGGTGTTGAGCCACAGGGAGATCTCGGCGAGTTCGACGGCGGTCTCGTTGAGGTCGACGCCGTAGGCGTTGTGGAGGGCGATGTACGCCTTCACCTTTTGTAGCTCGCGCCGGTACTCCTCGGGGTCGATGTCGACGCCGCGCTCGCGCTGGGCCAGGCGCAGGTAGAGCTCGGCGAGCTGGTTGATGGCCTCGTTGAGGAACGCGCCGGAGCCGAGGGCCGGTTCGCACACGCGCCATTTCAGTACGTCGGCGGCTTTGACGCTCGCGTGCTCGGGCTCCTTGGGGTCGACGTCGCCGTTCTCGTCGAGGCGGAAGCGCAGGGTCTGCTCGACTGTCGCCTGGGTGAGGGATTCGGGGGTGTAGTAGGAGGCGCTGGTCTGCCGGTCGCGGCCGGCCAGGCGGTAGACGTAGGAGCCGACCTTGTGCGGGACCGGGACGAGTTCGTTGGTCTGCGGGTTCAGTTCCCTCCCGACGAACACGCTGTCCTTCGGCCCGTCCTGGTAGCGGTGCGAGGCGACCTGGCTGGCGCCGACCAGCCACGAGCCCCCGCTGGGGTCGCCGCCCTTGGCCACCTCGTACAACGGCTCGTCGGCGATGAAGCCGGAGTACGACATCAGGCCCTCGTACACGGCGCCCAGGTGGTTGATGCTGAGGTTCGCGTACGAGATGAAGCCGCCGCGCCCGCCGCGGCCGCGGCCCTCGACGACGGTCAGGTTCCGCAGCACCTGGTGCAGCACCTTGTTGCGCAGCCGAAGGTCCAGGCGGCGGGCTGCGGCGGGTGCGGTGCCGTCGGGTGCGGTGTCGTCGGGGTGGGTGAGCTGCTGGTCGACGAGCTGTATGGACTTCGGGTCGAACAGCCGCGACTTCAGGGCTTCGATGCGTACGCCCTCGTAGCCGTCGTCTGCGGGCACCTCGACCTGCTCGGTCAGCCCGGGATGCGGCGCGGGGCCGTTCGCGTCCCGCACCGCCCGGCGGGAGGTGACCGTGTCGGCCACCGGGTGGCCGGTGAAGACCTTCTCGAACAGCAGGGCCAGCGAGTGGTGGAAGTGGTGGCGGTCCCGGGAGCCGCCGGAGAGCCGTTCTTGAACGGCGAGTTCGCGCAGCCGGGCCACGCTGTATCCCTTGACGTACTCCTCGCTCTTCATCGGGAGGATGTCGAGTTCGGGACGGGCCTCCGCGTACAGGAGGAACAGAATGCGGTAGAGGTAGCGCAGCGATTCGGTGGTGAGCAGCTTCTCGAGCGCGTCGGGCTCCGCGAGGGCGCCCGGGAGCCACTCGGGAAGATCGTCGGGCCCTACGTCCTGCCGGTCGGCCAGCTCCAGCACCTCGTTGGCGATGAGCTGGACGGACTTCTTCAGCCCTTCGCGCAGGTCGCTGGTGACGCCCACGGAGTGGTCGCGGGACTCGGACACCAGCCGGGCGACGTCGTCCTCCCCACCGTCCTCGGGGGGCCGCAGGGACTGCGTGCCGAACAGGGCGGCGATCACGTCGAGTTCGCCGGCAGAGGTGCCCTTGTTGCCCTTGCGCGGCAGCGCGATCTCCAGGCTGACCGCGAGCTGACGGCCGCGCGCGTAGTTCTCCCGGTCGGCCAGTACCATCACGCCGCCGAACAGGAGCAGCGCGTACCGCGGCGCGTTGTCGGCCGCCAGAAGCCAGGCGGCCAGATCCGTGACGGTGGTGAGCGTCTTGCCGGACGACACCCGGACGGGCACGGGCAGCCGGTTGGCGCTGCCCACGCCCCGCGCGTCGGCGATGTTGTCCGCGAACCCGCCGGTCAGCACAGCGATGCCGGGCTCGTGGTGCGCCACGGGCACCGCGACGGGGCCCGCCGCACCCCGCACGGTGAGGTGGCCCGACCGGGGAGTGAAACCGAGGGCACTCAGGACGCGGACGTGCCAGGCGTGCAGCTGAGCTCGCCAGGCGGCCTCCGCGCTGTCGTCGTACGCGCTGTCGTCGTACGCGCGGGGGGCCGTCTCGGGCTGGAAGGCGGGCGGCTCCTCGCTGCCGGCGTGCGCCTTGAGCACCTCGGCCGCCGCCTGCTGCACCGCGATGCCTGCCGCGTCGGGCAGCGGGTTGAACTTCCCGGCCTCGCCGCCCACGGTGAGCCGTACATCGAGGTAGGACGCCGTCAGATCCCGCAGTCCCTGCCGGGGGGTGGGCCTGCCCTCCCGTTCCTGGGCCGACCACTCCTTCAGCCGGCCGTTCTTGAGTTGTCCCGGCAGGATCTCGTCCAGGTAGAACGGCGGGAAGTACTCACCCTCGTTGATCAGAGCGTCGAACTTCACGCTGGCTGCTCCTGCCTGCTCGTGTCGGAGGTGGGACGGGGGCGGTCGTCCGCCGGGTGGGGGTGCGGGGTGCGGGGTGCGGGGTGCGGTCATGTTCTCGGCTCCAGCACGGCCAGCACCCGGATCATCGGTTCGCCGACGGTACGCAGCCGGGCCGCGGCCCGTTCGAGCTTCGTCGCGGCACGGTCGCGCGCTTCGCGTCCACCGCTGAAGCCGGGCAGCGGCTCCGCCCGCCAGCGGCCGACCTTCTCCTCGTACTCGTGCAGCGGGCGTTCGAGGTATTTCTCCGCGTCGGTCCGGCGGCGGTCCATCTCGCCACGGGTGGCGGCGACGGCCGCCGGCACGTACGGCTGCAGCACGGCGGGGTCGCCCTTGGCGAAGTGGTCCGGCATGGCCGGGTCCAGACCGAGATCTGCCAGGAGCGGCCGGGTTAGCTCCCGTATCCGGGGTTCAGCGCCTGGCCGGTCCAGTTCGTCGACGGCCAGCCAGGCCACCAGTGTGGGGCGGCCGTACTGGTTGGACCACACGCCCTGGGTGAGGAAGACGGGCCCGGCCGCGTGGGCGCTGCGACTCACCTGGATCACGGGCGCCTGCTGACGGCCCAGTTGGACGAGGACCTTGTCGGTGATCCATTCCAGGACGGGGTGCAGCTCGCCCACGTAGTGGGCGTCGGGCCACAGCGACGGGGAATCGGGGTCCTCCCGGGCCCGCCGCAGGGAGTCGGCCGCGTCGTCTTTGCTGAAGGTGAGCTTCATCCGCCGTGTGATGCCGTGGTCGCGCAGGTAACCGCGGGGCAGGACGTCGAGCCGGTCGGCAAGGTCGTCCGGGGTGTCGAAGCTCAGATCGGTGCCGCTGACGGTGGGGTCGAGGCGGAAGGGCTCCAGATCGTCGAGTTCCGCCAGGCCGGTCAGCACGTAGTCCCGGCGGTCGGTGAACAGGCGCAGCTCGTCGGCGACACGTACGGGGGCGTGGCCACCCTCCGACTGCCGGACTCCATGGGACAGGTCGGTCTGCGTCGCGCTCTGGGTGCCAGGGGTGTCGTCGAAGTCGAAGCCCGGCTCGTGCTCGTCGCCGCCGCCGTCCTCGTCACCCTCGTCATCGAAGTCGAAGTCGAAGCCGAACCCGGAGTCGTCGTAGGACTCGCCCTCCGTTCCGAACTCGGCGTTGAGCTGCTGGGCAAGGGGCAGCTCACCCACGGCGCCCTCGTCGTCCAGCACGACGCTCTGCAGGTCGTCGACGGCCTGCTGGGGCCCCTCCCCCGTGAGCAGCGCCTCCATGACACGCTTCTCCTCCTGCGCGCCATCGTGCTCCTTAGCCGCCGCCTCCACGGCGCCGAGCACCGCGTGCACCCGCTCCTCGCGCGCGAGGACCTTCTCGGCGATGTCCGTGTCGTCCAGGGCCCCCTCGACCGCCGACTGAAGGATCAGAGCGCGGAACTCGGGCGGTGCGGTCTGCCCGTATCGGTCGATACGGCCGTTGCGCTGCTCGACCCGGATCAGGCTCCAGGGCAGGTCCCAGTGGATGAGGTGGTGGCACTGGCGGTGCAGGTTCACGCCCTCGGAGGCGCCGTCGCCGGTGAGCAACAACCGCACATCGCCGCCCGCGCGGGCGAACTCGTCCACGTACTCCATCTGGACCTGGTCGGAGACTCCCGTGCTGTGCAGGACCTTGACCGCGGCCTTGGCGTCCTCTTCCGTCCGCCAGTCGAGCAGCGGCGGGAGCACCTCGCCCAGCCAGTCGAGAGTCTCCCGGCGCTCCGAGAAGACGACCGCGCGCGTGGGGCTGCCAGCGCGCACACCGATGCGGCGCAGCTCCTCGACCAGACCGCTGAGCTTCGAGGTGGCGGTCAGCCCGCCGTCCTCGTCGGCCGCCTCCCGTTCGATGGCGCGGGCCAGCTCCAGCAGACGGAGCAGGGATGCGGCCTCGGAGGTCTGCGGCTCGACGCCGGAGGGGGGCGCGTCGCTGATCTTGTGCTTCTGGGGGAGCACATGCCCGCTCCGGGTCAGCCGCTCCCGGGCCGTGACGAACAGGGCTCGGTGCGAGGACAGAAAGGACTTGAGCAGGACGTACGGGAAGAGACGGTCCTCCGTACCGGCCTGCCGGTCCGGCCGCTTCAGCCAGTGATCGGCGAGTTCCCGGAAAACCTGCTCCTCCAGGGCGTTCGCCCGGCAGCGCACGGGGTGGGAGCTGCCGCGCGGCGCCCATTGCCCCCGTAGCTGGTCCGCCACCTCGGTGCTGACCTTGGTACGGCGCAGCATGAGGTGCGCAAGCTCCTCCCGCTTCGGTTCTCGGGGGTCCTTGACCGCCATCGGGTCGAGGAGGCGGATCAGGCCGGTGAACGCGGGCATGTCGCCGTTGTGCGGGGTCGCGCTGGCCAGGATGAGAGCGTCCGTCTTCTCAGCGAGCAGGTCGGCGAGGGCGCGGCGATCGCTTCCCTGGTGGATGAGGTTGTGGGACTCGTCGATGACCACGGCGTCCCATTCGATGTTCTCCAGCCACGGACGGTAGCGCCGGGGGTTCTTCAGCGTGTCCATGGAGATGATCACGCGCTTGTAGTAGGTGAAGGGGTTGCGGCCTGCCGGGATCTTCCGCTCGATACGGGCGATGCCCGCACTGTCGAGGCGGACCAGGGGCAGGGAGAAGCGCGTCCACATCTCATGCTGGAACTGTTCGAGGACGGGGGCGGGCGTGACGACGAGGATGCGTTCGCCCCGCCCCCGCCGGATCAGCTCGCCCAGCAGCACCCCGATCTCCAGGGTTTTGCCCAGGCCGACGACATCGCCGATCAGCAGCCGGGGCCGCAGCGGGTTCGCCAGCGCCTTCTCGGCGGGTCGTAGCTGGTAGTCCATGCGGTCCAGGAGGAACCCGTCGGTCAGCGCCAGCCCCTGTTCCTGTTGTGGCAGCGGCGTCTTGCGCAGCACGGCCTCCAGGAAGAGACGGCTGCGCCGGAAGTGCGGCGAGTCGTCGGACAGCAGCCGGGTGTTCTCGGGACGCAGAACGCGGTACTCGTCCATCGCAGGCGTGAGGAACCGGGCTTCCTGGCCGCGCACCAGCTCGGAGGCGCCGACCGCCTCGATCAGGCACTCCCCTGGCCGCACCTGCCTGGCGTTGCGGACCATCCACTCCTCGTCCCGCACCTCGATCACCGTGCCGGCAGGCGGTGGCCCCTCAGCCGCCGTGGCCGGATCGGCGGGGCCGGCCACGGGGCTGCTGCCGGGCACTGTGTCGGGCATGGAGTGTGGTCCTTTCGGATCGTGTGCGGCGGCATGCTGGAGCGACGTCGAGGGTAGCGCCGCGGTGGTGGAAACACGGTGTCGCCTGCCGGATCTCTGCCTGGCTGGCCGCTCATCCGCTGTGGCGCCGCAGTCGACAGGGCCCCGTGTCCGGTGACGTAGCGGCGCCTTGCTACAGCTCTGCGCGGTGCGCATAGGTTTTGCGCAACCTCGCGGCTACCTTTCGGGCGCCTGCAGGAAGGGTGTCCAGAGGGGAGGAGGACTGTCGCGGCTTGTCGGGTTTGCCCGGGAATTGGGCGGTATGACCCTTGGGGGCGAAGTTATCGTCTCCCGACTCTGGGGCAGGGCCGGGGCTGTCAGCCGGCTGGACCTCGTCTTCCACAGGACCAGACGAGGGCGGTGGCCCCGGTTCCGGCTCGGCGGATTGCGCCTGGGGATCGACGAGCGTCGGGGTGTACCCCCCGGCCGGACCCGCCTCGTCGGCAGTGCCCGCTGTCCGCTCGATCTCATCCGTGTCCACAATCCCGTAGAAGTCCGCATCGACCTCCGGCAGGTCCGCGTCGATCGCCTGCTGGGCCAACTCCCGCACCGCCGGAGCGACGGAGCCGGTGAGAGCGCCAGGGGGCAGCTCAGGCGTCAGATGTGCGCCCGCCACAAGTGCCCTGAGTTGCTCCGCTGCGAGTTTCGGGGTCAGGTCGGCCCCTGCGAGCAGACTGCACAAGCTCATCTCCACTGCGTCGAGATCGGGGCGCTGCCCCGGAGCGGGGACGAGAACCTGGGCGAGCAAAGGGATGAAGTCCGACTGGATGCCGTCCCACTTCGGCGCGGTCGGCAGCGGCACCACCGGGTACGGCGGCCTCCCCGTCAGAGCGAAGAACAGCGTGGCACCGAGGGCGTACACATCGGCGGGCCTGTCGACGTGCTTGGTGTCCTGGAGCTGTTCCAAAGGCATGTAGGGGCGGGTGCCCATCTGGGCACCGGTCTGAGTGAGCGCCTGGGTGGATGCCCGCTCCGTCAGAACCGCCAGCCCGAAGTCCAGCACCACGGGCCCGTCCGGCCCCAGGACGACATTGGCCGGCTTCAGGTCGCGATGCAGCAGCTTGACGTCGTGGATCGCGTGCAGGGCGTCCACGAGTGCCAGACCGAGCGCCGCGTACGGTCCGACCTTCAGGGGACCGGACTCTTTCACCAGCGTGCGAAGGGAGGGCCCCGCGATGTAGTCCATGGCGAACCACGGCTCGGCGATCTCGGGATCCTCCGCATACGCGATCAGGGCCGGCACCCGGTCGCTGGCGACGGCTCGTACGGCGTCGATCTCCCGGCCGAACCGCTCCCGGGCCTGCGGATCCCCCTCCAGCAGCTGCGGCTGGATCATCTTGACCACGAGGAGTCGTGACTCGTCGCTCTCGGCGGAGTAGTCAGGATCGATCATGTTGTATGTCAGGGCCACCTCACCCGAGAGGCTGTCCAGGGGGATTCCGCGCGCGAGATAGGCGACGCCCATGCCGCCGGCGCCAAGCCGGGCGAGTAGTTCGAAGGGCCCCACCACTCGTGGGTCGACCTCGGTGTCCAGCGGCTCCATCGGTGCTCTTAAACCCCCCACGTCGTCGTCACGTCCCGCGCCCCCGAACCCACGCGATGGCGCCCAGTTTAAGGGGTGGGCCCCGCCGGGACCGTCGACTCTGTGCACTGCGCGGAAGCGTCGCTGGGTCATTCAAATCCCCCAAGAGCGTGCGTCCGTTCACCGGCACTGCTATATGGTTTCGGCCCGGCAATCAAGCAGCACGGAGGGGGTGGGCGCATGCGAGCTTGGGTCGTGCGCGCGGGAGAGAACGGCGAGCGGGAGCAGACAGCCCTGCAAGAAGGGCTTCTCGTCGTCGGATGGCTCGGATTGGGGAACCTGGCCGACGCGACGACTCGTGACGACATCAAGGCGGCCGTGGCCGCTGCATACCCCGAGGAAGGCCCATACACAGTCGGAAACTGGACCGGGCAGCTCTACCGCTTCGCCCACAAGATCCAGTCCGGAGATCTCATCGTCCTGCCCATGAAGTCCATGCGGGTGGCCATCGGACGGATCGTGGGCTCCTATGAGTACCGCGCGGAGGCTCCCGACGGGACGCGCCATGTGCGACGGGTCGAGTGGCTGGCCACCGACATCGACCGGCACGCGATCCAGTCCGATCTCCTGGACAGCATGGACTCCCTGCTGACGATCTTTGAGCTCAGCAGGTTCGGAGCGGCGGAACGGGTGGCCGACCTCACCGAGGGCAAGCCGGACCCCGGGCGTCCGGACGCCGACGGATTCGCCGCCACTCTGACCGAACCCGCGAAGCTGTACGAAGAGGTGCGCCGCCGCAGCTCCGAGGAGCCGCTCACCCTTTCCATCCGTGACTTCCTGGCCGTCTGGGGTGTCCAGCGCCGGTATCCAGCGACGATCGAGCAGATCAACGACGACCTCAAGGCACGGGGCATGGTCACTGTGCCGCCCTTCACCGAGGGCACACTCGACAGCCAGATCGCGGTGCTGGCCGGCGGCGCCGAGCCGGATGAGTCGGGAACGAGTGCGGTGACCAGGCTTTCTGGAAGTATCGGTCTCTCACCCGCTACCCAGAGCGCCGCGCATGCGGCCAGCCATCTACCGGACGAGGACTCAGAGTCCGAAGCCGTCGCTTACCGTGTGAGCAACCTCGAATCAGCGAACAGCATGCCCGAGTCGGTACGGGTCGGGGACAGCCTCGGTACTGCCATGACGGTGATGGTGTTGCGCGGTTACAGCCAGCTTCCCGTCCTCGACGCGGACGGACGGCTGCGCGGTGTCGTCAGCTGGGAGTCGATCGGACGCGCTCGCATGGCCGATCCCGAGGCCGCGTTGCAGGCCGCGACGGTAAGAGGCCAGGAAGCGGACCGATCCGACGACCTGCTCGATTGGATCGGGGTCATCCAGCAGTCCGGCTATGTTCTCGTGCGCGATCACGACCACAAGGTCTGCGGCCTGATCACCGCCTCCGACTTGACCGTTCAGTTCGGCACACGTGTGCGCCCCTTCGTGCTCGTGGAAGAGATCGAGCAGCGCCTGCGCCGCGTTGTCGACCGCTGCATTCCTCTCGAGCGCATCAGAGCGATCGTCCGTAACCGCCCCGACCGAGTGCATTCGGCGGCCAATCTGACCTTCGGAGCCTACGGGCATCTACTCAAGAAGGCCGAGAACTGGGCTGCGCTGGAGTGGGGCATCGACCAGCAGCACTTCCTGGAGGCGCTGGAGGAGTGCCGTAACTTCCGCAACAGCCTGATGCACTTCAGCCCCGACCCCGTTACTGACGACCAACTGCTTCCCGCGCAGGGGCTGCTCGAACTGCTGCGCTCAGTGGACCCGCACGTCTGACGCGAGACGGCCGCCTACCGCACCAGCCTTGTTCGACATCTGTGAAATCAGGACATGTTGCCTGGTTTCGAGAGCAGCAAAGGCGCGTAGGAAGACGCCCGCGGCAGACCCGCGCCCGATCACGCTCCAGCCGTCGCGGGGATACGTCGCGCTCTCGCAGTGTCCTCCAGGAGTGGGAGCCGGTGGTGTCCGCCCGTGTAGCGGGCTCACGAGTACGGCTGCTCGTCCGCTGCTTCCGCAGGCACGTAAGCCACTTCCTCGGCGAGCCGCCGCCGGTCCAGCGGCCCAGAGACATAGGCGTCCAAGCCCGCTGTAGCCAAGGGACAAGGGGGTGCCGTTTCTGGATCGCCGTGCAGACGCAGCAGTACGTAGTCGTCACCGACCAGGCGGTCGGTGTACGGAAGGGTGCGGGACGGCAGACGGGCGAAATCGTCACACGCTGCCCGAACGTCCACTCTGTCGATGCCGAGCCAGACATGCAGTGTGCCGTCCTGAACCGTCAGCTCGACGTCGATGCGGGCATCGGCCGCCTCTGCCGCTTCCCCGCACCACGTCAGGGTCTCGTCCAGCGCCCCAAGGTGGACGGGCAGCGGTAGGAAGACCTCCTGACGCATGTCGTCGCGGACCGTGACGCCGATGGCCGGGGCCTGATCACGCCACCAGGTCTGCACGATGTCACGGACCGAGGCGGCTTGCGGCTCGCCGCTCAGGGCCCGCCTTACGGAGTCCGCAGCATTTCGCCGGACCACGCTCGCGGCGTCGAGTCCGGGGTCGGCCGCCATGCGACGCAGGAGCGAGCCTGGCCCGGTACGTGTGTCACCTAGGACATTCCGGTACAGCTCACGCAATGTGTCCGGTACGACCGTGCCGTCCGGCCCCAGTAGGGAGCTGATGCGTCCTGCCCAGGCTAGGAACGCCTCGGTGTCGCCGGTGTTGAGGAGATCGGTGCCGAGGCCCCCGCGGGCGAGCATGCGGACGCGCTGCCGTTCCGTCGGTCGGCCGAGGCCGTCGAGCTGGGCACGCAGGAGAAAGATGAGCAAATCCCTCTCCTCGGTGGGCAGATCATCGACTGCACGGTTGTTTGGGGCGGTGAGGATATCGAGGATGGCCTCGGCGGTCGCCTTCTTCGCCTCCGGCTTCCCAGGGGTTCCGGGCAGACGCTCGGTCCACCGGTGGAGCCGCCCCGAGCGTCCCGCATCCCCATCGTGGCAGTGAAATTCGCCAGGTGGTCCGGCCCGAGACATCGAACGTGTACTCGTGGTCGATTCCGTATGTGGTGGCCATGGTTGCGAGAACGGTCACCGGGTCGTGCCGGTGTTCCAAGCCCCAGAGCCAGTCGTCCAGGACAGCGGGCCGGCGTCCAAGCAGCCGAGTTCCGTGGATGCGCCAGGCCGCAGCGACGACGGCCTGGGTGGCGTCAGACACCGCTGTGCGGCCCTGTCCGCTCTCGCCGCGGCTTGTCAGCAGCCCGTCCGCCAGATGAAGGATCGAACCGAGGCGGGCGGTGTCGTCGTCGGAGGTGGTGAGGATGCGTGTCTCGTTCTCGTCGGGGGTGAGACCGTGCCCGAGAGCCTGGCGGGCGCGGGCGTGTGCGACAAGGTGGTTCACCACGTGCGAACCGTGGTGGGCGAGGAGTTGGTTGTCGCGCTGGCGGGCGGCGGTCGCCAGCGTCCGGTTCTCGTAGACCCAGGAGGCATGGGTGAGGGCTTGGGCGAGGAGTCCGTCGCCACGATGGCCGAGTTCAAACATGGTCGCGAGGTCACTTACAGCGTCTCCGTGCCGGTTGCCCGGCCGCGGGTAGGGCAGCGGCGACGCAGTAGACGGATTCGCAAGTGCTTTCTTTCGCCCGGCTCCCACCGCTGGGGCCACCTGCGGGTTTGCGTCGAGAAGCCCGCGTGCCGCCACCGCCCTCGCCGCCTTCTTGGACTGGCCGGTACCCTCGGCCTTCCGGCCGCTTCCGGTGCGGACAACAGCGCGCGAGACCTTGCGGTGGTCAGGGCCCTCCTCGTCGAAGTCGTAAGTCAGTCCTTCCTGGTGGAAGGCCGTTTGCACCAGAGTGACGGGATCGGCCCCCGGCTCCGCCGACGGGCGGTCGAGATCGGGCCATACGGAGGCGACCAGCCTCCGGGCGGTCTCATGCTCGCCACAGAGACTGAGCACTCCGAGAATCTGTCGGGCCACTCCTTCGAACACAGACCTGGCGGGCTGCTGAGCCTCGCCCTTGCCCATGCGCACCAACCCCT
The DNA here is from genome assembly GCF_003323715.1 of Streptomyces diacarni. Taxonomy (GTDB): domain Bacteria; phylum Actinomycetota; class Actinomycetes; order Streptomycetales; family Streptomycetaceae; genus Streptomyces; species Streptomyces diacarni. The sequence continues at coordinate 217,923 of NZ_QOIN01000028.1, read as the reverse complement.
CCTCCGCCGTCCACGCGCCGAGCGCAAGATCAGCGGCTCCACGTCGCCGGGCATGCCCACTGGCCTGCTCTCCCACCTTGCCAGGGGTCGCCCACTGCGCGTAGGCATCGAGCAGGATCACGTCGAGTGCGGTGGCGCCGAGCCGGTCGAGCAGGCCAAGCACGTGCGGTGTGACCTGGTCGGCATGGCAGCTTTCGAAGAGGTGACTGCGGTGTTCGGCCGCCAGGCCGAGCCAGGCCGTGGCTGCAGGGCCGGCGTCCCATCCGCGCACGGCCCTCGCCCTCCCCACGGCCTCGCGGACCTTGTGCCCATGCGCGCCTACCAACGAGACGGGTGGCTCGCACAGCGCCGGGTACGTGACGTCGTGCACGTCAAGTCGACGTTCGACGCGTGAATCGTGCCGGACCAACTCCTTCGACGGACGCGGTCCGGTTGTGGGCAGGGCCGTCCGCACGGGCCGGGACGAGCGAGCGGCTTCCGAAGATGTAGTCCGGACCCGGCGGGTGGATGCCGGACGTTGGTGGGCAGTACGCCGAGGGGCTGCCTGCGCCCTCCTCCCACGGGTCGGCCGTGTGTCAGACCTGCCGCTCAGGAGGTCCCGAAGTTCGTTGGTGAGCCAGGAGGGCAGTCCGGTCGAGGGTGGCCGCAATCGAAGAAGTCGCCAGCCAGATCGACGCAGTAGGCGTACCGCCCCCATTCGTGGTGGCGCGCGTGCTCCTGACCAAGCGTGCGCAGCGCCGACCGCATCCGCGCGTACGGCACGGTCTGGCCAGCCAGTTTGTACGACGTCCGGTTCCGCGCAGCATCGATAGCGAGCGCGATGCGATGCACGGGCGTCGGCGGCGCGGTGCCGCGCAGCGACACGATACCGACCCAGCGGTTCATGACCCTCACCTGCCAGGTGACGCAGCCCTGCCCAGCTCCGGCACACGCTCCCGCATAGCGTGAGTGCGCCGTCCCGGTGCTTGCATACGAGCAATGGCCTCCCCCGGCCCTGCTGTCCCCTCCTCCCGCCGCGCCTCACGACTCGCGGTGATCACGGCGGCTCTGACCGCCCAGCGTATGCGGCCAGGCGCGGGGTCGGGAAGGCTTCTCTCGACGTGGATGGTTCCGCACAGTTGCTGATTGAAAGACCGTGCCGCACAGCGCTTTGCAAGCCCACACGACAGCGGTTCCGGACGTCGGCAAACAGATGACCGCAGTGGCTATATTACGACCGACCCTCAATCCGAGACGAGCGTCCAATCTGTGGGCGACGAACCATCTGCAGGGTGAAGGGGCAGCGTCGGCACGTTCCTGTCCAGGCGAATCCTCACCAAGATGGCTATGGAACAGCAAGAATCAATTCCGCGGTCAGCGGCGCAACCCGTGGGCAAACAGCCCCACTCCCCCTCCCGACACGTACCACACGCATACGCGGCGGCGGGTCGTGACGTAACAGTCACGGTCTGTCGCCGTTTGTCGTATGTGAGGGTCAGGCCCGCCGATTCGTGGATCGGGCGCTGCCTTTGCCGGGCCGGCGGCGAGAGCCCCGAATCGTGCGGGTGGGGCAGTCGTCGTTGGCCGATTGCCTGCCGTTGTCGATCCGGTCACGGCGAAGAATTCGTCGTCGGACGGGAACCGGTGCCTGCCGCGGGGTCGTATCCTCCAACGAGTCATCGCAGGGAAACGGAAGCCGGACGGGGCGGCTGCCCGCTGGTCCCGTCTCCCCGTGTGCTCCTCTTCCTGGGTGCCCTGTACGAGTAAGGCCGTTCCACGGAGGAGTTCGTGCCTCAGCACCGCATCATGAGCACGCTCGAAGGAAAGCGCAGAAAGTGGGTCGCCGGGGTGGCGGCGGTGGCTGCCGTCGGCGCGGTGTCCGCGCCGCTGCTCTGGTCCGGTTCCGGTGATCGGGCGGACGCCAAGGGGACCGCCCTGACCGGCCCCGCCGGGACCCGTCCGCAGGCCGACTTCGACAACGACGGCCGCGCCGATCAGGTGTCCGGCTCCCCGAACGCCGAGGTGTCCGGTACGAGGCAGGCCGGGTACCTCGCCGTCACCTACGGGTCGGACAGGCCCGGTGCGGGCCGCCACCAGGTGCTGGGCCAGGGCAGCGAGGGCGTGCCCGGAAAGCCCTCCAGCGGCGCCGGGTTCGGAGGCCACTCCACCGCTCGGGACTTCGACGGCGACGGGTACACCGACCTCGCGGTCACGTCCTCCGTCGGCAGGAAGTCCACCGTCATCGTGTTGTGGGGGTCCAAGGCGGGCCTGCACGGTGGGACGTACCTCAAGGACGCCGCCGGGGAGGTCACAACGGCGGTCGGCGGTGACTTCGACGGCGACAAGAAGGCCGACCTGGTGACCGGCTTCGGCCCGAAGGGGCTGCTGAAGGGCCCGTTCACCCGGGACGGAACGGCTGCGGGTACCGGCGCCGTTCCGGAGCCGCACGTCGACGACAAGGAGGGGGAGGAGATTCCGAACCCGTCGCTGGAAGCCGCCGGCGACCTCAACGGCGACCACACCGACGACCTGGTCACCCTCAGCAGCAACGAGACCGACGACAACACCAACCACGTCGTGTGGGCCAGCCGTTACCTTCAGGGCGGCAAGGACGGCTTCGCCCAGCCGGCGAAGTCCCATATACCGGGCAACGGAGCGGCCACGGTCGGCGACGTCGACGACGACGGGTACGGCGACCTCGTCGTCAGCCGCCGCGGTGAGCAGCGGGACTGCGGTGCGCTGACGGTCGTCTACGGCACGTCCCACGGCCCCGGCCCGCGCCGGACGACGCTCACCAAGGGAAGCCCGGACGTGCCGGGCCAGGCGAGCGGCGCCTGCGACTACACCGCGCTCGACGCGGGCGACGTCGACGGCGACGGGCACGCCGACGTCCTCGGCGGCGCCGACTTGGACTCTCCCGGCAAGGAGCAGTCGGGCAGCGCCACGCTGGTGCGCGGTAGCAGGAACGGTCTGACCGGCGAGGGTGCGCAACGCTTCAGGGGGAAGTCGTTCTCCTCCGAAGAGGGGTCCGACGACTCGTTCGGCCTCTCGGTGCGCCTGGCCGACCAGGACGGCGACGGCAAGAGCGACCTCGCCATCGGTCACCCCGGCAGGGATGACAACGCGGGCGCCGTGTACGCGCTGCCGGGGGCGGAGGAGAAGCTGCCGACCGAGGAGGCGGTGACCCTCAGCCCGAAGGACTTCGGGCTGTCCGGCAGCCTCACCAAACTGGGCTACACCGCCCCGGACCTTCTCAACTGACGAACCGAGTACGACCCATACGAACGGGTCCACCGCGGTGCGCGCCGGCGCTGTCGCGTGGGGACTCGGTAACTGCCGCGGACACTGTCCGCTGACGAGGGAGGCAATCGTGAGGTTCAAGCGTGCCAAAGTGGTCGGCAGTGCCGCCGCCTTGGCGGTGATAGCCGCTGCTGGGAGCGTGACGACCGTTCACGCGACGGAGGACGGGGCGAGTCCGGCAGACGGGTCGGTGGGTGAGAAGGCCCGGGCACCGGAGAAGATCGATTCTCGCGTCGTCGACAAGGACGACAGCCACATACGCATTGAGCTCAAGGACAAGCGGCAGGTGTCCCTGACGTATGCGAAGGACAAAGGGCTGGTCGAACGGCACAGGCCGGCCGAGGGGGGCAACTGGTCGTCGCCGAAGACGATCCATAAGACGAAGGCCGAGTCCTGCCAGGGCATTGACGCCAGGGCGCACGGCGACACGGTCGCTGTGACCGCCGACTGGGGCCGCTACTGCTCGGACGGGGAGCCGCCACAGGAATCCGTGGCGGCCATGGGGGCGGGTGACTTGACCGAGTGGGACACCGCTTCGAGCAAGGGCTCCGACGGATGGCCGCCCGCGAAGATCTATGACGGCGGTGACCGCGCCGAGTTCGTGGCCAAGGGGCCGCACAGCACCACCACACTGCCGTGGAAGAAGGGCTCCGGGTTCGGTGACGAAGTCACGGTGTATGAGCCCATACCCGCTCGCTTCGTCGGCAGTTGGCGCGCAGAGGACGGCAGTCATCGGGTGACGTTCCAACAGGCGGCCGGGGGGAAGCCGGCGACGGGGACCATCGAGACCCTCCAGGGCCAGCGGTGCCTGGGGAGCGGTGTGGTGACCAAGAAGTCCGCCGACGGCGTCGAGTTGGGGAATTTCACGGTCAGGGAGGGGGCGGAGACGAAGAACTGTCCGCCCGAGGTGTTCGAGCACTTCTACCAGGTCAAGACCACGGAAAGCGACATGCGGCTGATGGAGCTGGGCAAGCCCCCGAAGCCCGTCGCCACCTACGAGCGCACGGGCGACTGACGCGCCGAAGGGGCGCGGCGCAGGCACTGCCACCACAGGAAGAGCAGCGTCACGGTGCCGCTGCCGACCTGGCGAGCCGCGCCGTATGCACCAGAGGTGACCCTCTGCGGAAGACAGCGCTACTCGGCTCGCCTCCGCCTTCCTGGAACCAGGAGGGCCGGAACCGCGCAACGCCGGTGGTTGAGAGAGAGTCGCCCGGCATCCGAAACACATCCGGCCCCCTCAACGCCGTTGAGGGGGCCGGTTTGGTAGCGGGGACAGGATTTGAACCTGCGACCTCTGGGTTATGAGCCCAGCGAGCTACCGAGCTGCTCCACCCCGCGTCGTGCTGTCCACTCTACGGCATCGCGGAGGTCGGCGTGACCAGCGGGCAGGTAAGGGCAGTGGACAGACGCCTGGCGGCCAGTTCACCTCCGGCAGGTGAGCCAGCGCTCTTGCTCACGCCTCGCCTCCACGGCTCGGTGTGGCACCGGCGCGGTGGGATGGCCTGCGGGTGGCTCTTTCGTCAGGGACGTGTGCCCGGTGGGTATCGGTGGCCGGCGAGGGCCAGTGCCCGGGGGATGCCGATGCCCCTGGCGGGTGCCGGTGCCCGGCGGGTGCCGATGCCCGGCGGATGCCGATGCCCGGTGGGTGCCGGGTGCGCCAAGACGTGGAAGGAGCCCATCGGCGCCCCTTTCCCTCGGCTTTCCCTCAAGCGGAGGGAACCCGGCGGGCAGGAACCTCGAAGACGACCTCGCGGCCGTCCTCCTCGTCCCACTGCTCTCCGACCTCGACGAAACCGAAGCCGGAGATCGTGGCCAGGGATGCCACGTTGTCGGGGCTTATCGTCGCCCGCACCGTCGAGACCTCGGCTGCGGCCCCCGCCCGGCGGAGCAACTCGATCAGCGCGGCTCGCGCATACCCCTGGCGACGGAAGTCGGGAGCGATGGAGTAGCCGATCTCGACCATGCCGAGCTCATCGGGCGGCCCGTGGAACCCGGCATGCCCGACGACGAGGCCTTCGTCGCCGACGACCGCCTGTCGCACCATCCATCGCGCGTGGTCGGGATCCGCGGCCATCTGGGAGAGCCGGTACCGCCACAGCCACCGTGCTCTGCCGGTCACGAAGTACTCGGTCAGCGAAACGCCGGCCACCCTGCCGGCTTCGGACAGGTCACCGTCGAGCAAAGCGGACATCACCCCGCCGGACAGCTCGACAAAACGCACACACTTCGGGCTCCGCGCGAACGGTTCCCAGCAATCCGCTTCATCCGTCACCCTCGGATGCTCACCGACGCGCACAAAGAGCGTCCATCGATTTTCCAGCACGCCGACAGCCACGGAGACGTTGTCCACCACCAAGGCTTCGCCCGCCCGGCGTTCGGCATGGTCTCCGGTGGTGCGAAAAAGCACCGTGCGGCGGGCAGGCCGGCGCTACCGCCGGAGGACGACGCTTGGGCACGTGTACGGGTCCGTTTCCACGAACGGTTCGGACCCGCCGGGCCGTTCGATATACACCCGCAGCATTCCGTTCGCACAGCAATCGCCCATGGTGAGAGCGTCGAATTCGACCGGTTGACCCCGCAGCCCGCTCCTGCCAATCTTGGCGCCATGCCCACCGGTACGCGCTTTGTCGTACGGCGCCATGTGGACCTGGTCCGCGTGGCCAGCGCGTTGTGTCACCCCGGCCGCGCCTGACGACCGGATTCCACGACACACACCCTGTGAGGTATCGCCATGACCGCGCCTCTGCGCGCCGACGCACGCCTGCTGACTCCCGCTCAGTTGGCACAGACCGTACGCCGCTTCACCTCGTCCTCCTCATCCCCCTCGTCCTCCTCGTCGCTGTGGACGTCCCTCGTGCGTTTCACCACACCCGAACGCTTCTACATCCGCCTCGCCCGCAGCGAGGCGCACGAAGTCTGGCTGCTGACCTGGCTGCCCGGCCAGGGCACCGACATCCACGACCACGGCGGCGCCTCCGGTGCCTTCGGCGTGGTCCAAGGAGAGCTCACCGAACGGACCTTCGCCCTCGGATCCGCCGCGTCGCCGGCCGCGTCGCCGGGGTCACGGCGGCTTCCCACCGGCGGTGTCCGCTCCTTCGGTCCGCGCCACATTCACCAGGTGCACAATGACGGCGACAGCCCGGCGGTCAGCATCCACGCCTACTCCCCCGCGCTTGCCACCATGTCCTCCTACCGGGAGTCGCCGGGCAGGGGAGGGATCGAGTTGGTCCATGCGAGCACCGTCGACAGCAGCACCGACAGCATCGATGATCTCGGCGCACTCGCCGACGCTCCCCGCCTGGTCAGGTCCGACGGTCGTGACGGCGACGGGCAGGCGTGATGGGCATCGACGACAGGCTCGCCGACGTGCGCCGCTCGCTCGAGAGACTCCATCCACACGAGGCGCAGGCGGCCGTGGCCGAGGGCGCGGTGCTGGTGGACACCCGCCCGGAATTCCAGCGGCGGGCGACGGGAACCATCCCCGGCGCGCTGATCGTGGAGCGCAACCACCTGGAGTGGCGCCTCGACCCCGCCAGTTCCGGCGCCCTCCCCGAGGCCACGGACCGCGCGAGACGATGGATCGTGCTGTGTGACGAGGGGTACGCCTCCTCGCTCGCCGCGGCCTCTCTGCGGTGGGTCGGGCTGTCCCGCGCGACGGATCTGATCGGTGGCTTCCAGGCGTGGCGCCGGGCAGGGCTTCCGGTGACGCCGGCGGTCGGCTGAGCTCCAGCGTGGCCGACCGCGCGTGGCCCCCGTCCCGGCGGGACGGGGGCCAGGTTGCCGAGCGTCACGGAGGGGCCGGCCGCCCATGTCCAGAGCACGCATGTCCGGGCACGTACGTGTGGCCGACCCGGACAGACGCCGCTGCCGCTCGCACACGGCCCACCCGGAGCTGCCCTCGACCCCGCGGCTTACGCGAGGTGTCGCGGGCCGGGGCGTGCCCCATGGAGTGAGGCCTTCGTGGGCCCGCCACACGGCGTGCGGCGGTTCCTCATGCCGGATCCGGGCGGCAACTGCGTCCGCACAAGGGCAGCAGACGAGCCACAGCCTGGCGCCACCGCCCCGCCGTACCCCGCCACCGAGGAGACCTTCACCCCGGGGTATGCAACACGCCTCCCTCCTTGCCGACTCCGAGGAGGACCTGCCTTGCCGACTCCGAGGAGGACTTGGCGGGGGGCCCGGCCGGTGGACGTGCGCGGGCGCGGGTGCCACCTCGTCACTCGCGGGCGGCATCGTCCAGCGAGCGCACGAACTTGGTGAGCAGGCGTGCGAACTCCCGCTGCTCGCCCGCGTCCCAGTCCCCCAGCACGTCGGAGTAGAAGAGCTGCCGCGTCCGGTGGGCGGCGACCACTGCTTCCTCGCCCGGCGCGGTCAGCTCCAGGCAGCTTCTGCGGCCGTCCTTCTGCGAGGCCACGCGGCGTACGAATCCCGACCTGACGGCTTCGGCGACGATCCGGCTCGCCCGTGAGGGGTCGATGGCGAGCCGGTCGGCGACGAACCCGACCGTGACGTCGCCGCCGCTGTCGCCCGCGCCCTCGTCGACGGCGTCGATGACGGCGAGCGTGTTGAGGTCCACTGGTTCGTCGAGGTCGTTGACCACGGGCCGGGCGAGGCTGCGCCGGGACTGGCGGCGGCGGATCCGGATCATCGCCGCCTCGATGTCTGACAGCACGTCCTGCTCGACCGGACCCCTTCCGCCCCGCGCCGAGGAATGCGCCTGACTTCCTTCGCCCTTCGTCACGCTGCGAGGCTACCGGCTTCCGCGCCAAGAGCTTATTGGTGGGTTCCCGGCCCAGGTGTGCTGGTCAGTGATGCGCAGTTCGCATCTGGAGAGGGCTCCGCCCCCCTTGCCTCTCCGCTCTCTCGACATTCCAATGCTGTCAGCACTTACATGCTAGTAGCATAAAATTGCTCGGAGCACTCTCCTGCCTGCGCCCCCTCACCGAGCGACGACCACCGCACCCATCGGCCACCGGCCACCGGCCACCGGCCACCGACGGACGGAGAGAACCCGATGACCGACACCGGACCAGGCCGGTCCCCCCGCCCCGCGGACACCGCGCCCCCGCCCCCGCACCCCCTGCCGCGCAGATTCCCGCTGCTCCTCGCCGCCCTGCTGCTGACCAGCGCGATGTCGATGCTCGACCAGTCGATCGTCGCCACCGCGGGCCCCAGCCTGACCGGTGACCTGGGCGCCCTGGACCTCTACAGCTGGACCTTCACCGCGTACATGCTGACCTTCAGCGTGGCCATGCCCGTGTACGGCAAGCTCGGCGACCTCTTCGGCCGCCGCGCGGTCTACCTGGCCGCCCTCGTGCTCTTCCTCGCGGGTTCGGTGGCCTGCGGCGCGGCCGGTTCCATGGGCTGGCTCATCGTCTTCCGCGCCCTCCAGGGGCTCGGCGGCGGCGGGCTCCAGGTCAGCGCGTTCTCCGTCCTCGGCGACCTGATGCCACCGCGCCAACGGGCCAAGTACCAGGGGTGGTTCGCCGGCGTCATGGTCATCGCCAACCTGGCCGGCCCGCTCGCCGGCGGCTTCCTGACCGACCAGTTCGGCTGGCGGTGGATCTTCCTCGTCAACGTACCGCTGGGCCTGCTCGCCATGGCGGGCATCAGGGTCCTGCTGCCCACGACCCCCCGCAAGGCGCGGCCCCGCATCGACCACGCCGGCACAGCGCTGCTGACCGGAGTCATCGTCTGCCTCGTCCTGGTCACGGACCTGGCAGGACGCTACGGCTGGAGCCACGCCGCCGTCTGGAGCCTGGCCGCGGGCGCCGTCGCGCTGGGTGCGGTGTGGGTACGCCACGAGCGGCGCACAGTCGAACCCATCGTCCCGCTCGGGCTCTTCCGCAACCGGACGTTCACCATCTGCGTGGTGGTCGCCTTCGCCGTCAGCTTCGCCTTCTTCGGCTGCGTCAACTTCGTCCCCCTCCTCTTCCAGACCGTCGAGGGCGTGAGCGCCACCCGCACCGGACTCCTCTTCCTCCCCGCGATGATCGGCATGGCCGTGGCGACGGTCGTGGCAGGACAGGTGATCGGCAGGACCGGACGCTACAAGTGGTTTCCGGTCGCCAGCACGGCGCTGGCCACCGGCGCCGCTGGCCTGATGTCGCTGACCTCAGCGGACACCGGCACCGCGACGTTCAGCCTCCTGCTGACCGTCATGGGCATCGGGGTCGGCCTCTCCTCGCAGGTCACCACACTCGTCGCCCAGAGCACCGCGCCGCGCGCGCACATAGGCGTCAGCACCTCCACGGTCGGCCTCGCCCGCAACCTCGGCGTCGCCTTCGGCGCCACCGTGTTCGGCTCCCTGCTCAACGCGCGCCTGGCAGGCGAAGCCGCACACCTGCTCCCCTCGGACGTGGCCGACCAGGTGGTGGGCGGCTCCCTCGAACCCCAGAAGATCGACACCCTCGCCCCGCAGACGGCCTCCGCGGTGGCCGACGTCTACAGCAACGCCCTGTCGACCGTCTTCCTCTCCGCCGTACCCGTCCTCCTGCTCGGCCTGGTGCTCGCGCTGCTGCTCGAGGACGTCAGACTGGCGGCACGCGGGCCGGGAGGTGCGGGGAGCCCCGGGCGGCCGGGAGCTCCGGGGAATGCGGGAGGCCCCAGGGGTCCGGAGGCCGACGACGGCGGCTCGGCCGGCACCGCGGGCGCGGGCGGCGACACGGGCTCCGGCGCGGAACCCGACGCCCCCGGAGGACCGCCGAGGACCTGACCGCGGCGCGGCCCGCACCGCGCTCGCGAGGTTTCTTGAGCGGGCGTCGAGCCGACCGTGCCAGCCTCGGCCGCAGTGCTCGCGGCCGCCTGACCGAAGGCACTCCAGCGTCAGTCGAGAGATCCTCGAGCCGGCCCCGGCACAGTGCATGACGGGGCGCGGCGCCGACGGCCTGGCGCGCGCCCTCGACGGCGGGACGGACGCGGCGTTTCCCCGTGGCGCGGTGTCCCACCCGCACTTCGCCCCGGCCCCCGGCCCCCGGCTCGCGCGCCGCGCCGCGCCGGGTGCTCTTTGCCATGGCCAAGTCACCGGCACCGTCCCCCTCCTGGACACGGCCGCGCGGACCGGCAACGCCGCCTCCCTGTCGCAGGTACCGTCGGAGACCGCCCACGCCCCCACCGGTAGCCATGACACCTGAACCCGCGACACCGGCCACGCCCGTCATCGATACCCACGTGTTCGTCCGCGACGGAAACAAGCTGCTGCTGTCCCTGCGCGGCAGCCCCTACGGGTACGGCCGATGGCATGCGCCTTCCGGGAAACTCGACCGGGGCGAGTTCCTCGCCGCGGGAGCCGCCCGGGAGCTGTACGAGGAGACAGGCCTGTCGGTCGACCCCGAGGACCTGCGCATGGTGCACGTCGTGCACCACAAGGAGGGCCAGGACAACGACCGGATCGGCTTCTTCTTCGAGGCGACCCGGTTCCGGGGCGAGCCGGTCAACCGCGAGCCGGACAAATGCCTCGGCCTGCGCTGGTTCGCCGTCGACGACCTGCCGGACGACCTCATCGCCTACCCAGCAGCCGGCCTGCTCGGCTACCTGTCCGGCACGTCGCCACTGAGCGAACACGGTTGGTAGCGGCGCCGCTCACACCGAGCGCGGCCGGCCGTCCGCGCCCCCGTCGCAGGCGACCGGCGGCACGGACCGCCACGACGCACGGGACAGCCGGTCCCACTCGGCGATCAGGACGGTCCGGGATCCTCGCGGTCGTAGACGAGGAGGCCGTCCTCGCGCAGGCGGGCGCCGGGTGTGGGCGGGTGGTCGGTGAGGCGGCCGTCGTGAGCGAGGTGGCGGACGGGGTGACCGCGGGCCAGGACGGCGAAGTCGGCGATGAGCCGGCGGTGGCAGCGCCACCACACCGACTCGCCGCACATGACGGCCGTGGTGGCCTGCGACGCCTCGTCGAGCAGGTCGTCCATGGCGGCGAGGAAGTCGGGATCGCGGGTGTGGCCCGCGTAGCCGCGGAAGGACGCGTTGCGCCAGAAGGTGTCGGGCGAGTCGGGGGCGGCGCGGCGGAAGCCGCCGAGCCGCTTGTCCCAGCGGTAGCCGATCCCCTCGGCGGGCAGCCAGTCGCTCAGCGCGTCGCGGTGCACGTCCGGATTGCGGCGGCTGCCGGGCGCGGTGCGTACGTCCACGAGAGACCGCACCCCGGCACCGTGCAGTAGCCGGGTCAGCTCCGCGCGTCCCGCGGTGCCGTGCCCCAGGGTCAGCAGCGGTGGTACGTCCTCCACGGCTCCCAGGATGGCACCCGGGGCGGGGCGGCGCCCCACGAGGCCCCTGCCCCGAGTTCCCGTGCCCCCGGTGCCAGACCGCCCCGCATCTTTTCGGATGCGGGGCGGGACGCCTTGACCAGGCCTTTGGCAAGGCGTCTGACGGCCCCTCCGGCGGATTCGAGTACAGCCTTTGGCAGCCGCTTCCCATGCCTCGAACGGTCCGGTCTCGCTCCTGGCCGTTCTGGGCAGCCGGCCCACCGGCCGGGCAAGGCCCGCACCGTGCAACTGGCTCAACGGTCGTCGAGTCCAAACGTGGAATCGCTGTGGAGCATGACAGCGACGAGCGCCTCGTCAAGGGTGGGGAACATTCCCAGACGCTTCGTGGTCCCTCGCGGCTCGTGGCCCATTGCTTGCCACTGACCCAACAGCGCAGTGATCGCCTTCCCGACCGGAAGACCACGTAGGACACTGCCTTTGAAGACCATCACGAGGTCCTCTCCGCCGGCGGTCTGCGGGTCGAGAGAGAATCCCGCACCCTCCACCATGTCCTTCGTGGACCGGCTGATCTTGACCATGGCTCCCCCTCCGCCGATAGGTGACTACCGGTCAGGGTGCGGTATCCGTCGCGTGAAAAACAGAGAGCCTCGACGCGACCCGGGGGGCGCCGACCTCATGCCGGGCACCGCGATACACCGGTCAGCGCACGAGCAGGTCGATCACGCCCGTCAGGTCCTCCTCGCCGCTGCCCTCGGCCAGCCGGCGGCGCATCAGCTCGAAGTACGGGGTGAGCAGTTCGGGGCTGACCCCTTGCTGCTCGGCGGTGTTCAGGAAGGTCGGCGTGCCGGCCACCTGCATGGCGAGGGTGGAGACGACGCCCTTGGTGTAGTCGCCGCTGCGCAGCTGGTCGGCGGTCTGGTGAACGGCCGGGGCCATCGCGACGAGCCAGTCGGCGAGCAGCGGGGCGAGCGCCGCGGGGTCGATGTCCTCCTTGCGGATCAGGGCGAAGGCGTGCGCGGCACCGGCGAACATCCCGTACATGGCGCTGAGCAGGGCCACGTCGTGCAGGGCTGCGAAGCTCGCGTCCTCACCGACGTAGGTGGTGCCGGCCGGGACGGCCAGGGTCTCCCGGTGCCGCTCGAACAGCTCTGGCGAGCCGCTGTAGAAGACGTAGCCGCCGGCTTCCGGGACGCCGATCATCGGCGGGACGGCCATGATTCCGCCGTCCAGGTAGCGGGCGCCGCGCTGACGGGCCCACTCGGCGCGGGCGCGGGCCTGGGCGGGGGTGCTGGTGGTCAGGTTGACCAGGTCTCGGCCGGCCAGATCGGTACCGGCCAGCGCCTCCTCGACCGACGCGTCGTCCAGCAGGCAGACGATGATCAGGTGGTTCGCCGCGACCGCCGCAGCGGCGCTCTCCGCGATCCGCGCCCCCTCGGTGGCCAGTGCCGCGGCGCGGGCCGGGGTGCGGTTCCAGACGGTGAGCGGGTGGCCGGCGGCAAGCCAGGTGCGGGCCAGCGCGGTGCCCATCGCGCCGAGGCCCAGCAGGGTGACGGGGGTCTTCTCAGCAGTGTTCTGTGTCATGCCGATTAGGCTGGTCGCAGGGCCGGAGGTGATCAAGTACGCACTTGGCAGTGGGTGGTTACCCCGGGGTGAGCGAGCACGTCACAAGGGGTGGGGTATGACGACGCTGAACCGGCCGGGTGCACCGGACGGCCACGTCTGCGGGATCGACACCGCGATGGAGGTGATCGGCGGCAAGTGGAAGGTGCTGGTCCTCTGGGCGCTCCACGAGCACCCCTGCCGTCGCTTCGGGGAGCTGCGCCGACTGCTTCCGGGGATCACCGAGAAGGTGCTGGCCTCTCACCTGCGGGAGCTGGAAGCGGATGGCGTGGTGCGCCGCGTCTCCTACGACGAGGTGCCGCCTCGGGTGGAGTACTCGCTGACCGAGGACGGCATGCGCCTCAACGACGCGCTCCAGCCGCTGGCCGCCTGGGGACGCGAGCGCCCGACCACTCGTGCGCTGGAGAAGAAGACGGGTCAGGGTCTGTGATGAACACGTGCGTCACAGTTACTCGTTGAGGGCCGCGACCAGCACGGTGGCTTCGTAGCGCACGGCGGGTTTGTCGTACCGCGTGACCTATCAGGACAGCGGACGCCTCTCCCCCGGCGGAGGCATTCCGCAGCGTGGCGTATGCCTCGGCGAGCAGCCCCGTGGAGCGCACTCGCCGGCCCCCGCCGTGTATGACGGGCGGGGGCCGGCTGCTGCTCGGCCCATACGAAAAGGGCCCCGCGCTCGGCCTTCCCGGCTCAGTCGCCCGGTGTCGGGTCGACGCGGTCGATGTCGGCGCGGCGGACGACCGCGCGTCCGACCTCTCCCGCGCGTTCGACCAGCGCGGGGCCGTCCCAGTGCGGGGGCCAGCCGCGCCACAGGCGCAGGCGGCCCGCGACGACGACGGCGGTGAGCTGGTCGCGGCCGGCGAGCCGCACGAGTTCCCACTCCAGGTCCCAGGAGGGGGTGAGCTCGGGGACGTCGAGGTCGACGAGGAGGAAGTCGGCGGCCTTGCCGACGGCGATCTCGCCCGTCTTCTTCTTCAGCCCGACCGCGTCGGCGCTGCCGGAGGTGGCGTGGTCGATCCAGAGCCGCCCGGCGCCGCAGACGGAGTCGCCGGTCGCCAGCCCGGAGGTGAGGCGCTGGGCGCTTTCGGCTGCGTCCACCATGCGGAAGCCGTCGCCTCGGGTGCCGTCGGTGCCGGTGCCGAACCGCACGTTCCAGGCGGCCATCGTCGTGGCCTGGGCGACGGCGTTGCCCTTCCACGCGCTGGCGACGGGGTTGTAGCTGATCGCGGCGCCCGTGTCGGCGAGCAGCTTGATCTCGTGGGGGCTGAGCAGCGTGGCGTGCGCGCCGAGCGTGGCCGGGCCGAGGGCGCCGACGTGGTGGAGGTGGGCGAGGGGGCGCCGGCCCACGGACTTGAGGGAGCGTTCGACGGCGGCCAGGTGCTCGTTGACGTGGGTCTGGAAGACGGCGCCCGCCTCCTCGCACATCCGCGCCGTCGCCTTGAGCACCTTCGCGGTGGCGTCCTCGGGCACCGGTATGGCCAGCGAGGGGTGGATGAGTTCGTGTCCGTCCCAGCGCTCCAGGTGCTCTTTGCCGCCCTTGCCGTCGGAGACGACCTTGCTGAGCACGCAGCGGATGCCGGCCTCTTCGGCGCCCTTGGCCACCACCTTCACGTCGACGGGGGCGCGGGTGCCGGCGTCGGCGACGGTGGTGAAGCCGCCGCGCAGCGACTCCAGCGACGCCAGCTTCGCCGCGAGGTAGGCGCTCTCCTCGTCCAGCGCGTGCTCCAGCGGCTCCCAGACGGTCTTGAAGATCTCGGACGGCTGCCCGAACGCCTGTGCCTTGCCGAAGCTCTGTGTCAGATGGTGGTGGGCGTCCACGAACCCGGGCATGAGCAGGTGGCCTCCGAGGCGGACGGGGTCGAGGTGGGGGTGTTTGGCGGTGAGCTCGTCCGCGGGGCCGATCTCACGGAAGACGCCCTTCTTGACAAGCACCGCGTGGTCCTTGACGACGCCTTTGGGCAGCAGCACCCGGTCCGGTACGAGCAGCAGCGTGTCCGCGTCGAAGGCCTTGGGGCCGAGCTTCTTGCCTCCGGCCTCCGTGTCGCGGTCCCGGGCGTGGGCCGGAGCCGCCGGCGCACCGGCGAACAGGCCCGCGGCGCCGGTCGCCCCCGCGCCGGCGAGGAACCTGCGGCGGGCGAGGTCGTCCCGCCTTCCCTCGGGATGCTCTCCCCGGCCCGTCCGGCCCGTCCGGGTTTCCGGCTCAGCCGCGCCGGGGCCCCGGCCCGCCTCGCCACCCGCGCCGGGGGCGTGCTCGCCGCCCCCGCCCGGGGCGTGTTCGTCGCCCGCGCCCCGGTCCCGTCCGTCGTTCGCGTCCGGGTCACGGTCCGTCGCCGTCCGCCGTTCCGGTATCGCCTCGTCCGCCACCGCACACCCCTTCGGCTGATCTTGCTCCAGGAAGGCCACGACCCTAGAGGAGCTCACGGTGCGGAACAAGACTTCCGGGATACGGGATACATGGGGTACACAGGGGTTACCCGGGTGTCGGCCCGACGCGGGGCCGGCCCGTGGCACCGGTGGGGACGGTGACACGGGCCGGCGTCTGGGGCGGGCGGAGGGAGGAGGGGTCAGCCCAGGCGGCTGACGTTCAGCAGGGCGTTGGGAGAGCCGGATCCGGGGTTGCCGACCACGCCGGTCTGCGCGTTGCCGACGAGGGCGTCCCGCACCTGGCCCGGCGAGGCGCTCTGGTGCGCGGACAGGTAGAGCGCCGCGGCGCCCGCGGCGTGCGGGGTGGCCATGGAGGTTCCGCTCATGGTGGTGGAACCGCCGCCGTTGCGGGTGGAGGTGATGCTGCCGCCCGGCGCGAACAGGTCGAGGCAGCGGCCGTAGTTGGAGAAGTACGACCTGCCGTCGCCGCGGTCGGTCGAGCCGAGCGTGATGGCCGCCGGCACCCGCGCCGGGCTGGTGTTGCAGGCGTTGCTGGAGTCGTTGCCCGCTGCCACGGCGAAGGTGACGCCGCTGTCGATGGCGCCCTGGACGGCGTTGTCCACGGACGAGCTGGCGCCGCCGCCCAGGCTCATGTTGGCGACGGAGGGGCCGCTGTGGTTCCGCGCCACCCAGTCGATGCCGCCGATGACCTGCGACCACTGGCCCGAGCCCTGGCAGTTGAGCACCCGCACCGCGACCAGGTCGACGTTCTTGGCCACGCCGTAGGAGCGGCTGCCGACCGTGCCGGCGACGTGGGTGCCGTGGCCCTGGCAGTCGCTGGCGTCGCTGTCGTTGTCGATGAAGTCGTAGCCGCTGCTCGCCCGGCCGCCGAACTCCGTGTGCGTCATGTCGATGCCGGTGTCGACGATGTAGGCGGTCACGCCCGAGCCGTCGTTCGGGTAGCTGTAGGAGTTGTCGAGTGCGCCGTCGACCCGGTCGATGCCCCAGGAGGGCGGGCTGGGCTGTGTCCCGGTGGTGTGCGCCCTGCCGTCGGCCTCCACGTACTTGACGCCCGGCGCCGCCGCGAGCTTCTCGGCCTGTGCCTCGGTGGCGCGGAAGGAGAACCCGCGGAAGGCCGCCGAGTACACCTGGCCGACCTTGCCGCCGTAGGCGTCGGTGAGCCGTTCGGCGGTGGCGCGGGCCTGGGTGTGCGCGGTGGCGGACACCGAGGCCTGGCCGTCGAGCGCCACGATGTACTGGCCGGATATCGCGCCGGGCGCGGAGGCGCCGCGGATGGTGCCCTGCTGCGCGTCGGGGGTGGACGCGCCGGCGGTGGCGGCTCCGCTCAGCCCCAGCGCCGTCGCGGTCAGCGCGCCGATGCCCAGGGCTGTGAGGCGTCTGCTGCGCGTACGAGTACCCATGGATGCTGCTCCTCGTCGTGGGGGTCGGGACGGGCGGGGAGCGCCCGTCCGTCTGGCCCACACCCTCCGGCCGCCACCGGAGCAGAACAATCCGGAACGTCATAGGTAGGGGTACGTATTCGCGCGGTGAACGCACGCCGCGGAACGGCGCTTTCAGGCCACGGCACCGCTCAGCGGTGCGCGGCGCCTCCTCCCTCTCCGCCGCGCGCGGCGCCCTCCGGCGGCTCCTCGCAGGCCGGGCGCTCCGTCGCCACCTGCGCGCGCGAGGCCACGTTCAGCTTGCGCAGCACCCGCGCCACGTGCTGCTCGACGGTGCGCGGGGACAGGAACAGCACCTCGGCGATCTCGCGGTTGGTGCGGCCGAGCGCGACCAGCCGCGCCACCTCCGCCTCCCGCGGGGAGAGTGCGCCCCCGTAGCCGCGCCGTCCCCGCCGCGAGGGCACCACCCGCCCGCTCTGGCGCAGGGCGCGGCGGCAGCGCGCGGCGTCCCGGATCGCGCCGAGCGCCTCGAACTCCGCTGCCGCCTGAGCCAGCGCGCCGCTGCCGGAACCCTCGCCCGCGGCCAGCAGGTTGCGCGCCGCGGCCTCTCCCGTACGGGCGGCGGAGTAGGGCTGCGGCAGGGCGGCGTAGGCGGCGCGTGCCTCGGTGAACGCGTCGACGGCGTCCTGGGGATGCCCTTGTGCGGTGGCGAGGATGCCCTGGCAGGCCCGGTGCGCCGCGGCGGCCAGCGGAGCGTCGCGCCCGGCGAGCCGCTCGCCGAACTCCACGGTCAGCGCCGCCGCCTCCGCGTGCCGCGCCCGGCGCACGAGCGCGGCGACCGCCATCGGCGTCAGGTCGGCCGCCCACGTCCAGATGCCCTTCTTGCGGATGCGCGCCACCGCGCGCAGTGCCTCGGCGCAGCCGGCCTCCGCGTCACCGCACGCCAGCCGCAGTCTGGCCAGGCCTGCCGAGGCGGCGGCCAGTATGGTGGCCGGCGCGTTGGCGGGATCGGCCGGGCCCGCGTCCCGCAGCCTGGCCTCGGCCTCCTCCCACTCGCCGCGCGCCGACGCCAGCAGCCCCAGCACCAGATGGGCGTCGGCGGCGATACCGGAGACCCCGCCGACGAGTCCCAGCGCGTTGCGGGCCCGCTCGGCGAGCCCGTCCCAGTGGCCGGTGTACCAGGCCAGGCGCAGCGCGGTGCCCTCGACGATGCTCTCCAGGTACGGGGCTCCGCACTCGGCGGCGAGCCGGCGGCCCTCCAGCCGGTAGCGGCGGGCGGCCTCGTAGTGGCCCAGGCAGGTGGCCGCGTCCGCGATGTTGCCGCAGGCGCGGGCGACTTCGCGGCGCTCGGCGACGGTCCTGCACTGGCCCAGCAGCGCCTCGGCCTGCTCCCACGCGGTGGGCGATCCTGTGGACAGCCGCAGGGAGAGGTGGTTGCCGCGCACGGCGATGCGCAGCGCGCCGTCGGTGCGGGCGGCGACCAGTTCCTCGGCCCGCTCGATCCACCGCTGGTGGACGTGGAGCGGCTCGTCTCCCCAGCTGGGCATGGCCAGTGCGGCCATGCCGCGGGCGGCGAGGGCGGGCCGCTCGCGCAGCTCGGCGACTGCTGTGGCGGTGTCGGCGCGCCCTTCCTGGTAGCGGCCCGCCTGGTTGTTGAGCAGCAGTCCGAGGTTGAGCCGGATCTCGCCGCGCAGCCCCTCGGGCAGGCCTGCGTCGCGCAGGACGCGGCGCAGCAGTCCGGTGGCACGGCGGTGGGCGAGCCCGACGGCGGCCTCGGTGCTGAGCCGGGCGGCGAGCCGGCCGCGCTCCCGCGTCGGCAGCCGGTCATCGCACAGCAGTTCCTCCAGCAGCTCCACCACGAGCGCGGTGTCGCCCATCGCGTGCGCGGCGTCCACGGCCTGCTCGCAGTACCGGTACCAGGCGCTCCAGTCGCCGCACAGCCGGGCGTGGTAGGCCAGCCGCACGAGCGGCTGCGGGTCCCTGCGGGCCAGCGCGGTCAGCGCCTGCCTGTGCAGCAGGTGGCGGTCGGGGCCCGGCAGCGTGGAGTAGACCGCCTGCTGGGCGAGGGTGTGCCGGAAGCCGTACCGTCCCCCGTCCTCCTCGTGGAGCATGCCCGCTTGCAGGGCCTCGCGGAGGGCGGCGCCCGCGGCGGGGGCGCGCTCGCCGGTACGCGGCTGCGGCCCGAAGGCGGCCATCACGTCCGCGATGAGGTCTTCCTCGGCCGGTACGCGTACCACCGCAGCGGCGCGCACCGCGTCGGCGGCGGCGGTCGGCAGCTGCGCCATGCGGTCCGCCGTCGCCTCCAGGAGGAGCGCGGGGACCCGCATGTGCGCGAGCCCGTCCCAGTCGAGACGCTGCCCGCCGCGGGCGCCGGCCGAGAGCACCCGCACCGTCTCCTCCAGCACGAAGGGGATGCCGGCCGTGGTGCGGTGCAGTTCGGCCGCCAGTTCCTCGGTCGGGGGGCGGTCGCCGGTCATGGCGGCCGCCAGCGCGGACACGGCCGCCGGGTCCAGCGGGTGCAGTGGGACGCGGATCTCGGTGGTGCCGGGCGGACAGCGGTGCGCCCGGCCCAACGGCAGCCCGCCGGCGGGCAGGTCCTCGCGCCGGTAGCTGAGCACCAGCGACAGCCCCGGCGGCGGGGCGTCGACGAGGAACCGCAGCAGGTCGCGCGTCCCGTCGTCCGCCCAGTGCACGTCCTCCACCACGACCACGGTGTGGCCGAGCGCCTCCAGCAGCGCGCGTACGGCGCGGAAGAGCCGGTGCTGGGTGGCCCGGTGGTCGGCCGGCGGGTCGGGCGCGGGCGGCAGGACGGCGGCCAGCTCGGGCATGTAGGCGCGCAGGGCGCCGCAGACGGGGTTCAGCCGGGAGGGCAGGTCCTCGCCCAGTCCGCGCAGCAGGTCGACGACCGGGCCGTAGGGGAACGGTTCGCGCAGTGGCAGGCAGCTGCCCGCCAGTACCCGGCGTCGCGGGGCACCGGGGCGTCCGGCGGCCTCGCGGAGCGCCTCGTGGATGAGCCGGGTCTTGCCGATCCCGGCCTCGCCCTCGACGAAGGCCACGGAGGGTGCGGTGGCGAGCGCCTCGCGCAGGGCGCCGAGTTCGTCCCCGCGGCCGACGAAGCGGGAGGTCTGCGGGGATCTGAGAACCGCGTACGGCACGGGGCCACCTCCACCGCCACGATCGGTCCAAAGCGACGAAACGCGCGGACCGCGTGGGCGTTCAGGATTCGGACAGGGATCGGCGGTCAGCATCCTCCGTGTGTTGCCCGCCGACAACAAGCCCCACGGGCCTGCGCGCACCGGGTGACCTCCCGCTCCGCCCGGCCGTCCCCCGCACCACGAAGCGCACGTTTCACCCTGTTCGCGGTGGTAACTCCCGGATCGAGACGGTGACAGGACGGCGCGCAGGCGGGAGGCCGGTGTGGGCGAGGACCGGAAGGTACGCGAGGGCGACCGGGTGTCCTGGGCGAGCCACGGGAGCCGCGCGGTCGGAACGGTGAAGAAGAAGATCACCGGGCGGAAGCGCGCGGCGGGGCGCACGGTGGACGCCTCACCCGAGGAGCCGCAGTACGAGGTGGAGAGCGAGAAGTCCGGCCGGCGGGCCGTGCACAAGCCCCGCTCGCTGCGGAAGAGGGACGGTGACTAGGCGTGGCCGTCGCGGACGACACGGTGATCGCTGAGTTCGGCGAGGCCGTGAACATGACCCCCGCCCAACTGGAGCGCTGGCTGGAGCGCGAGGAGTCCCGCCAGGTGGGGCAGAAGGACGGGAGCGGCGAGAGCACCGGGCACGCCTCGGGGCGGTACATCGTCGAGTTGCAGCGCAAGAAGAAGGGCGAGCTGACCGACGACGACGTGGCCCACATGCGCAAGGTGGTCGGCTACGTCCGCCGTCACCTCGCCCAGCGCCCCTCGGGGGACGTGCGCGAGTCCCCGTGGCGCTACTCGCTGATGAACTGGGGCCACGACCCGTGCGGCGACGGCGGGAGCACCGGGTGAACGGACTGCCCGCGCACAGCGACGTCGTGATCGTGGGGGCGGGCCTCGCGGGCCTGGCGGTGGCGCGGCGGCTGCGGGCGCGCGGGATGGACGTGCTGGTCCTCGAGGCGGGCGACGGGGTGGGCGGGCGGGTCCGCACCGACGCGGTGGACGGCTTCCTGCTGGACCGCGGGTTCCAGGTGGTCAACACCGCCTACCCGCAGCTCGCCCGGCACCTGGACGTCGGCCGGCTCGACATTCGCGCGTTCGACAGGGCGCTGCGGGTGCACACCGGCGGCCGCCGGGTGGAGCTGGGCGACCCGCGCCGTGACCCGCGCGCGGTACGCGAAGCGCTGGCCGCGCCGATCGGCTCACCGCTGGCGAAGGCGGCGCTGGCCGCGCACGCCGCCGCCGTCGCCTACCTGCCTGCCCGGATGCTGCTGCGCCGCCGTGACGTGCCCTCGGTGGCGGCGTGGCGGCGGCGCGGGATGGGCGGCAGGCTCACCGAGACGGTGCTGCGCCCGTTCTTCACCGGGCTGACGTGCGACCCCGCGCAGGTGACCTCCAGCCGGTTCACCGATCTGATGCTGCGCATGTTCGTGCGCGGCGAGGCGGGAGTGCCGGACGCCGGCATGCAGGAGATCCCCGAGCAGCTCGCCCGTCAGCTGCCCGGCGGGACGGTGCGGCTGCACACCGAGGTGCGCGAGGTCGGCCCGGGGCGGGTCGTGACCGACCAGGGTCCTGTCACCGCGCGCGCCGTGGTCGTCGCCGCGGACGCCGCGAGCGCGGCCCGCCTGGTGCCGGCGCTCGCACCTGCGCGCTGGCGCGGCCTGACCACCTTCTACCACCGCCTGGACGGCGGGCCTGACCTGGACGCGACCCTGCTGGTGGACGCCGACCCCTCGCCGGTGACCAACACCGTGCCCGTCAGCGCCGGCGCCCCCTCCTACGCGCCGCCGGGGGTGACCCTGCTGGCCACCACCTCCGTCCACGCGGAGGGGAGCGTCGTGGCCGACGAGGGCCGCGTCCGCGCCCGCCTCGCACAGCTGTACGGCACCGGGAGCGGCGAGCTCGACCATGTGGCCACCTACCCCGTGCCCCGCGCGCTGCCCGCCATGACCGCGCCGCACCGCTTCCGCCGCCCGCCCGTGGTCGGCGGCATCGTGGTGTGCGGCGACCACCGGGCCACCAGCTCGCTCCAGGGCACCCTCGCCTCGGCGGAGCGGGCGGCGGACGCCGTCACGGCCCGCCTGCGGGCCGGCCCCGGGTAGCGGCGGCGCACGCCGGTCCCCGAGCGGCCATCCGGGTGACGCCGCCGCGCCGCCCTGCCACGCGCCGCCCGGCCGCCCCCGCAGGTACGCACACTGGGGCGGGCCGACGGGACGGAGACGGGACACGGTGGGCGACCACGGGCAACACGGGCAAGGGGCACGCGCGACGGACGTCGCCATCGTGGGGGCGGGCGCTGCGGGGCTGTCACTCGCCTGGCGGCTGTGCGGCCTGCCGCCCGCGGTACGCCCGCACGTCACCCTTCTCGACGCGCCCGCGGGGCCGACCCGGCCGCCCGAGCGCACCTGGTGCTACTGGGAGGAGCCGGGCGGCGAGTTCGACAGCGCCCTCACCACCTCGTGGGGGCGGCTGCGGGTACGCGCCCACGACGGCGGCGCCGTGCCGGTCCGGCCCGCGCCGCTGCGGTACAAGATGCTGCGCTCGCCCGCCTTCGCCGCGTTCGTGCGCCCCCGTCTGGAGCGCCACCCCGGGCTGCGGCGCCTGGTCGTCCACGTCGGCGAGGTGGCCGACGTGCCCGGTGGCGCGCTCGTGCGCGGGGTCGCCGAGGACGGCCGGGAGGTCGCCGTCCGCGCGCGCTGGGTGTTCGACTCCCGGCCGCCCCCGCGCCCGCCCCGCGCCCGGACCCGGCTGGTGCAGCACTTCCGCGGCCTGCTGGTGCGCACCCCGGCCCCCGTCTTCGACCCGGGCGTGGCCGACCTGATGGACTTCCGCACGCCCCAGCCCGCGGGTGGTCTCTCGTTCGGCTACCTGCTGCCGTGCAGCCGCACCGAAGCCCTCGTGGAGTACACCGAGTTCTCCCCCGCCGTGCTGGACGACGCGGGATACGAGACGGCCCTCACCGGATACGCGCGGGACGTGCTGGGGCTGCGCGGGTACGAGGTCACCGGCGTCGAGGAGGGCGTCATCCCCATGACGGACGGGCACTTCGCCCGCCGGGCGGGTGCCGCCGTCTTCCGGATCGGCACGGCGGGCGGGGCGACCAGGCCCTCCACGGGGTACACCTTCGCGGCGATCCAGCGCCAGACCCGGCACATCGCGGCAGCCCTCGCCCGCGGCCGCACGCCGCTCCCGCCGCGTGCCTACCCGCGCCGGGCGCTGGCGATGGACGCGGTGCTGCTGCGGGCCCTGCACAGCGGGCGGCTGGACGGGCCCGCGTTCTTCACCGGGCTGTTCGGCGCCGTGCCGGCGCGGCGGCTGCTGCGCTTCCTCGACGGTGCCAGCACCCCGGCCGAGGAGGTCGCCCTCGGCCTGCACACCCCCGTACGCCCCATGCTGCACACCGTCGCGGAGCTGCCGCTGCTGCGCCGCACGCCGTCCTGACCCCCCGCCGGAAGGCCCCTATGACGCTCTTGCGCGACCAGGCGCTGTCCGCCGCGTTCGACCACGCGGCCCCCACCTACGACCGGCTGGTCGGGGCCAATCCGGGCTACCACGCCCAACTGCGCCGCTCGGCCCGGCGCCTGGCGCTGCCCCGGGACGGGCTGGGCATGCGGCTGCTGGACCTGGGGTGCGGGACGGGCGCCTCCACCGCGGCGCTGGCGGCGGCGGCTCCGCTGGCGGAGATCGTGGCGGCGGACGCGTCGTCCGGCATGCTGGAGCGGGCGGCGGCCAAGCGGTGGAACGCCGGCGTCTCCTTCGTCCACGCCCGTGCCGAGGAGCTCGAAGCGGCCGGGATCACCGGACCTTTCGACGCGGTGTTCGCCGCCTACCTCTTCCGCAACGTCACGGATCCCGACGCGGTGCTGCGCACGGTGCGGGATCTGCTGCCGCCCGGCGGGCGGCTGGCGGTGCACGAGTACGCGCTCGGGGACGGTCCTGCCCCCCGTGCGGTGTGGCGGGCCGTGTGCGACGGGATCGTCCGCCCGCTCGGTGCCCTGTACGGCGACGCACCGCTCTACCGGCACCTGTCGCTGTCCGTGCGGACGTTCGACTCCGCGCAGGCGTTCGCCGGGCGGATGGCCCGCCAGTCTTTCCGCGGCGTACGGGTGCTGCCGGTGCCCGGATGGCAGACGGGCATCGTGCACACCTTCGTGGGCTCGGTGCCCACGCCCCTCCCGGCGGTGGCCCGGTGACCGCCCCGAGCGCACGCGGCGCGGGGGCACGGCGCGGCCTGGACCGGCGCGCGTGCGTGCTGCACCCCGCACCCGGGCGGCCGCGCTGCGCGGAGCCCGCGCCCCGGGTGGCCGTCGTCGGCGGCGGCATCGCCGGGCTCGCAGCCGCCACAGGACTGGCCGAGCGGGGCGTGCGCGTCACGGTGTACGAGCGGGAACAGACGCTGGGCGGACGGCTGGCGGGCCGCACCGTGCGGCTGCGCGACGGCTCCGGGGCGACGATGAGCCGCGGCTTCCACGCCTTCTTCCGCCAGTACTACAACCTGCGGGGGCTGCTGCGGCGGGCCGATCCGGGGCTGACGACGCTGCGCGGCCTGCCGGACTACCCGCTGCGGCACAGCGCCGGGCTGTCCGACAGCTTCGGCCGCGTCCCGCGCACCCCGCCCTGGAGCGCGCTCGGATTCGCGGCACTCAGCCCCACGTTCGGCGCGCGGGACCTGGCCAGGATGCGCCCCCGCGCCGCGCTCCCCCTGCTGGACGTGCGGGTGCCCGAGGTGTACGAGCGCCTCGACGGCACCAGCGCCCGCGACCTGCTGGCCGCCATCCGGTTCCCCGAGGCGGCGCACCACCTGGCGTTCGAGGTCTTCTCCCGCAGCTTCTTCGCCGACCCGGGCGAGCTGTCGGCGGCCGAGATGGCGCTGATGTTCCACATCTACTTTCTCGGCTCCAGTGAGGGCCTGCTCTTCGACGTGCCCAGAGAGCCCTATCCGCAGGCGCTGTGGGAGCCGCTGGGACGCTACCTGGAGAAGCTGGGCGTCGAGCTGCGCACCGGCGAGGACATCCGCGAGGTACGCCCGTGGGGCGGCGGCCTGGCGCTGGCCACGGGCGGCGGCGAGGAGACCTGCGACGCGACCGTGCTGGCGCTGGACCCCGCGGGGCTGCGCGCGCTGGCCGGCGCCTCCCGGCAGCTGGCCGATCCCGGGTGGCGGGCGCGGGTGGGACGGCTGCGCACGGCGCCGCCCTTCCTGGTGTCACGGCTGTGGCTGGACCGTCCCGTGGCGCGTGAGCGGCCCGGCTTCCTGGGCACGAGCGGCTACGGGCCGCTGGACAACGTCAGCGTGCTGGAGCGCTGGGAGGGCGAGGCGGCGCGCTGGGCCGCGCGCACCGGCGGCTCCGTGGTGGAGCTGCACGCCTACGCCCTCGACCCGGCCGCAGAGCGCGGGCGGACCCAGGAGCGGCTGCGCGCGGAGCTGGCCCGCGTCTACCCGGAGACGGGGACAGCGAGGACCGTGGACGCGCTGCACGAGTGGCGTGGAGACTGTCCCCTCTTTTCGGTGGGCGGCTACCGCGACCGGCCCACCGTCCGCACCGGCGACCCGCGGGTGGTGGTCGCGGGGGACGCGGTGCGTACCGGGCTGCCCGTGGCGCTGATGGAACGCGCGGCCACCAGCGGATTCCTCGCCGCCAACGCGCTGTTGGCCGGGTGGGGTGTACGCGGCCAGACGCTGTGGACGGTGCCGCGGCGCGGCCGCTCGGCGCCGCTGCGGGCACTGGCGCGGCTGGGCTGAGAAGCCCGCCACGCGCGCCCCTCGCGCGCGCTCCTCACCCCGGGAAGCGGCGGGTGCTGCGCAGGTGCCAGCGGCGTTCGGCGTAGGCGAGGTCGTCGAGCCACAGCCGCCTGGCTCCCGTCCGCAGCAGGGTCCGCAGCACCGGCGCGCAGGCGCGGGCGAGGGCGAACCCGGCGCGGGGCGAGTGCGCCACGACCGCCTCGGTCACCAGGGTGCGGGGCTCGCCGGACGCCTCGGACTCCAGGGGGGTCGCGTGCGTCTCGACGACGGAGCCGCGCCCCTCCCCCGCGGTGATGTGCATGACGACGGTGCGCGGTTCAGGTGCGGTGAACACGGCCCGCACCGGCACCACCGCCCGCCCCGCCACCTTGAAGGAGACGTCGACCACGAAGCCGTCCGACACCTCGCCGCCCGGCGCCCCGTCCCCTGGTGCCTCGTCGGGGGTGCTGACGACCGTCAGGTCGACGAAGGAGTACGGGTGGAACCAGGCGCCGTGCCAGGGGTCGAGGCGGTTGGCGACGATGTCGTCGGGCGTGCAGCGGCCGACGGCGGTGTGCACGGCCTCGACGGAGCGCCCGGGCCGCGGCCTGGTGGGCACGACGGGCCGGTCGGTGGGCTCCTCGCCGCCCGCGCCGTCGAGCCGCACCCAGGCCAATACCCCGTCGTCGTAGGCCGGGTACGGCTCCCAGCCGGGCCTCGGCCGCCCGTCGAAGGCCATGCCGTGCCAGTGGCAGACCAGTTGCCCGCAGCGCACCGGGCTGTCCTTCAGCGGCGCCCCCAGGTGCGGGCAGGCGCCGGCTCCCGCGCGGATCCTGCCCTGCGCGTCGTACCAGGCGACGACCTCCACTCCGGCGACGGTCCGGCCCAGCGGCCTGCCCCGGGTCATCTCGCGCGCCGCGCCGAGCACATACCAGTTGCCCGAGGGCCGCTTGCCCGCGCGGCGCAGCGCGTCCTCGATGAGCCCTGCCCGTGCCGCACGCCAGGTGGGCCGCTGGCGCTCCCAGGGGACCGCGCGCCGGCGCAGGGCCAGCGGGGTCCGGCGGGTGCGTGGGGGCGCGGGCGGCGCACCGTCGGTCATGGTGCCTCCATCAGCTGGGGGTGCGGGGCGGGGGCGGCCGGATGGTGGCGCGCGAGGCGGTACCGGCCGGGGCGGCCCTCGGGCCGCGCACCGGGGTGCGGGGCGCGGTACGCGGCGCGCAGCCGCCCGGCGGCGACCCGGGTCACGCCGTCCAGCGCGAGGGCGGCACGGCGGCGGCGCGGCACGACGGCTCTGCGGTGCAGCACGTCGAAGCCGTTGTCCGCGATGGTCTCCAGGATCGCGCCGTAGAGGACGAACGCGGTCCTGATGCACGGCCTGGCCCGCGGGTCGAGCATGTCGAGGCCGGGGCGGGCCCGGCGGTAGACGCCGCGGGTGAGGTCGAACGCCGCGGCGAGGGCCGCCGTGACGCGGGGGTCCGCGCGCCCGGTGTCGCGGCTCCAGCGCAGCAGCGCGCGGTCGACGCCGAAGGAGCCCAGCAGGTCTTCGGGCAGGTAGACGCGGCCCCGGTCGAGGTCCTCGCCCACGTCGCGCAGGAAGTTCGTCAGCTGGAAGGCGACGCCGAGGGCGGCGGCGTGCGGTGCGGCCTCCTCGCGGGGGGCGACGGTGCCGAGGACCGGCAGCATCTGCAGTCCGATGACGGCGGCCGAGCCGTGCATGTAGCGGTGCAGGTCGGCGTAGGTGGGGTAGCGGGTGACGGTCAGGTCGCTGCGCATGGACGCCATGAAGTCGGCGAAGTGGCGGTGGTCGATGGCGTAGCGGGCCGCGGTGTGTGCCAGGGCCCGGACGACGGGCGGCGCTTCCGTGCCTGTCCGCGTGCCTGTGCCCTCACCCGTGCCGGTGCGCAGGGCGGAGGCGAGGTGGCCGTCCATCGTGTCGAGGGCGGCCGCGCGGCGGTCCGCTCCGGCGGGGGTGTCCGGGGCGCCGGGGTCGTCGACGATGTCGTCGGCCCAGCGGGCGAAGCCGTAGAGGGCGTGGACGGCCGGACGGCGGTCGAGGGGCAGCAGCCGGGTGGCGAGGAAGTAGGTCTTGCCGTGGCGGGCGTTGAGCCGGCGGCTGAGCCGGTAGGCGTCGCGGAGGGCCGGGTCGGTGATGCCCGCCGCGTCGAGTTCACGTTCCGTCATGGGCGAGGGGCCTTCCTGCGGTGCGGGCCCCGGCCGTGGTGCGTGGCGCTCGGCCGGTCGTTCCGGAAGGGGCGCCCGTGAGGCGGGCGGCGGCGAGCTTGCCCGAGAGCAGCACGGTGGGTACGCCGACCCCCGGCGTGGTGCCGCAGCCGGCCAGGACGGCGTTGTCCGTGCCGCGCACGAGGTTGCGGGGCCGGAAGGGGCCGGTCTGGGCGAAGGTGTGCGCGACGGAGAACGGCGTGCCGGCTGCCAGGCCCTGGGCGCTCCAGTCGGCGGGGGTCACCATCAGCTCGTCGTGCACCGAGTCGGCGATGCCTCTCAGGCCCCGCCGCTCCAGATGGCCCAGCAGCGCCTCGCGGTAGCCGGGGGCCAGGTCGCGCCACTGCCGGGCGCTGGGGCCGAGGTCGGTGTTGGGGCAGGGGGCGAGGACGTAGTGCAGGTGCCGCCCTGGCGGAGCGAGCGTGGGGTCCGTGGCGGTCGGGCGGGTGATCAGCAGCGAGGGATCGCTCATCAGGCGGCCCTGGCGGGTCAGTTCCCGGAAGGTGCGCTGCCAGGCCGCGCCGAACGAGAGGGTGTGGTGGGCCAGTTGCGGCCAGGTGCGGTCGGTCCCCAGGTGCAGCACCACCGCCGAGGGCGCGTGCCGCAGGGCCAGCGGGCGGCGCGGCCGGTGGCCGAGCAGGGCGTAGGAGGTGGGCAGGTCGGGGGTGAGGACGACGGCGTCGCAGGGTACGCGCTCGTCGTCGGTGCGCACGGCTCTCACCCGCTGCCCGGACCGCTCCAGGCTCCGCACGCGCCGCCCGTAGCGCAGGTCGGCTCCCGCGTCGCGCGCCGCGTCCGCCATGGCGCGGGGCAGTGCGTGCATGCCGCCGCGGGGGAAGTAGACGCCCGCGACGGTGTCCATGTAGGCGATGACGGCGTAGGCCGCGAGCGCCCGCTGCGGCGGGACGCCCGCGTACAGCGCCTGGAAGGTGAAGACGCGCCGCAGCCTGTCGTCGGGCAGGAAGCGGGCGATGCGGGGGTCCAGCCTGCCGAAGCCGCCGAGCGCGGCGAGGCGGGCGAGGTCGGGATGGAGGAGCTGGAGCGGGGTGTCGAAGTTCGCGTCGATGAAGCGCCGCATCTGGATCCTGTAGAGCCGTCGCAGCCAGTCGCGGAGCCGCAGGTAGCCGTCGGCGGCCTCGACGCCGGCGAAGCGGGCGATCTCGGCCGCCATGGCCTCGGGGTCGCTGTGGACGTCCAGGCGGCTGCCGTCGGCGAACCGCGCACGGTAGGCGGGGTGCAGGGGGAGGAGGTCGAGCCGGTCCGTGAGGCTGTCCCCGACGGCGGCGAAGGCGTCCGCGACCAACTCCGGCATCGTCAGGACGGTGGGTCCCGTGTCGATCCGGTACCCGGAGCGTTCGACGCGTCCCGCCCGGCCTCCGGGGCCCGGTGCGCTCTCCAGGACGGTCACCCGGCGTCCGGCGCCGAGCAGGTGCAGCGCAGCGGAGAGACCGGCCAGTCCCGCGCCGACCACGACGACGTGGTCGCAGCGGCCCGCGACGCCCCTCACCGCCAGGCTCCGGCCCGCCACCGCACCCGCGCCACCGCATGCGCGGCTCGTCCCTGCGGGTGGCGCTTCGTCGCGCTGCGGCGCATCGCGGCCCTTCCCTCGTGTGCTCGGCGGCGCCGTCGCACCCGGGGGGTGCGGCGCCGTCAGCCAGTCGACCACGCGGGCGGGGCGCCCGCGCCGTGACCGCTCCGGGGGGCGGACCTCGGCAGCCGAGGGCTACCCGAACGGCCGTACGCACGGGCGAGGGGGACGTCTGGGATGCTGGGGCGGCCCCACAGCGGGCGAGCCGGTGAGCTTGCGCCGCGCGGGGCAGCCACTGTGTTCAGCGGCCGCCGTGGCTCGCACCGGCCGCCGCGC
The DNA here is from genome assembly GCF_003323715.1 of Streptomyces diacarni. Taxonomy (GTDB): domain Bacteria; phylum Actinomycetota; class Actinomycetes; order Streptomycetales; family Streptomycetaceae; genus Streptomyces; species Streptomyces diacarni. Next base: position 188,116 of record NZ_QOIN01000028.1, on the reverse strand, counting down.
TGACGACGAGGACTGCTCACCTCCGTGTATGACATACCGTTCACAACGGTCGCGATGCTGTGCGTGGCCGCCGCCCTGGCCGGCTGGATCGACGCCGTCGTCGGCGGCGGGGGTCTGCTCCAGCTGCCCGCTCTGCTGATCGCGCTTCCGCATCTGCCGCCCGCCTGGGCGCTGGGCACCAACAAGGCGGCCGCCGTGGTGGGTACCTCGGCGGCAGCGGTGACGTACGCCCGCAAGACCCCGCTCGACCTGCGGCTCGCGGGCCGTCTCGGCCTCGTCGCGGCGCTCGCCTCGCTCGGCGGCGCGTTCTTCGCCGCCGGTGTGGACAGCGCGGTACTGCGTCCGCTGATCATCGTGCTGCTGCTGGCGGTCGCCGCGTTCGTCGTGCTGCGGCCCCGCTTCGGGCACGCCCCGGGCGGCGCGGCCACCCGGGGTCGGGTGCTGAGCGCCTTCGCCGTCGCGGGCGTCGGCATCGGCTTCTACGACGGGCTGCTGGGGCCCGGCACCGGCACCTTCCTGGTGATCGCCCTGGTGGCACTCCTCAACATGGACATGGTCCACGCCTCGGCCACCACGAAGGTCGTCAACGTCTGCACCAACATCGGCGCGCTGGCCATGTTCACCTGGCAGGGCACGGTGCTGTGGGGCCTCGCCTGCGTCATGGCCCTGTGCAACATGGCCGGCGCGTTCGTCGGCGCGCACATGGCGCTCAAGCGGGGCAGCGGCTTCGTCCGCGGCGTGCTCCTGGTGACGGTCGTCGCCCTGGTGGGGAAGCTCGCCCACGACCAGTGGTGGGCGAACTGACCGCGGCCGTCACCGGATCCGCCGCGGCTCAGCCGTGCCGCAGGTGGTCCCGCAGCTCGCGGGCCACCTGCGCCATCAGGGCCTCGGCACCCGGCTGGGTGGCGGCCGGCACACGGGACTCCGTCAGGGCCGCGACGGCGTAGACGGCACCGTCGGCGTGCTGGACGACCCCCACCTCGTGGCGGAGGTTGAGCAGCGTGCCCGTCTTGGACGACCAGGACGAGGAGTCGGAGCTGAAGTCGGGCGCGAGCCGGTGGCGCATCACGTTGTCCCCCATCAGCGTGCGCAGACGCGCGGTCACCTCCGGGTGCACGGCCGACGGGGTCCACACGGCCTGGAGGAGATCGGTGAAGGCCCGCGCCGTACCGGTGTTGGCGCGGGTGACGTCGAGCTGCGGCAGCCGGTGGCCGCGCCCGACGGTGCCCGCGTCGATGGCCAGCGAGTGGGCCAGGTGCGCCTCCTGGGTGCGCAGGCGCTCGACGGGGGTGTCGGTCAGTTCGTCCATCGTGTGGCGGACGGCGATGCCGGTGAGACCCAGCTCCTCCAGCAGGGCGTCCACGCGCGCCGGCGGGGTGAGGCCGAACAGCGCGTCGGCCGCGGTGTTGTCGCTGAGGGAGGTGGCCAGGTAGAGCAGGTCGTCGACCGCGATCCTGGCCGGGTGCCGGAACCGGGTCAGCCCGGTCGGCCCCGGCCGGGTGATCCGCCCGGGGCTCACCTCCAGCGCCCTGTCCCCCTCCAGTTCGCCGCGCCGGACGCGTTCGAGGGTCGCTATCGCGAGCGGCAGCTTCACCAGGGAGGCGACGGGCAGTTCGGTGTCGGGCTCGATACCGACCTCGTCGCCGGTGTGCAGATCGCGCACGAGGAACGAGCCGAACAGGCCGCCGTCGCGCAGGTCCTGGCGCAGCGTGCGGAGCAGTCCCTCAGCCGTCATGTACGCGTCGTCCCTTCGTCCTTCGGCTCGGTTGCCGCCGTGTCGGTTGCTGCTGTGGTGGTTGTCGTTTCATGGGTTGTTGGTGTGTCGGTTGCCGCTGTGTCGGTTGTCGCTGTGTCGGTTGTCGCTGTGTCGGTGTCGGTTGCCCGGCCCGTCACGCGCTCGGGGTTCCGCGGGAGTGCGGCGGTCCCCCTCGCCGCGTACGGTCGGCGGCCGGTCGCGGGTGGGCCGCTCGCGCCTCGGCGGGCTCTTCTCCCGCACCCAGGCAGTGGGCGATTGCGTCACCGAGGCGGTCGCCGAGCCGTTCGGCGTCGCCCTCCTCCGCGGCGAGCAGACCGTAGGTGCGCTCCATGTCGAGTTCGCCGAGGGGACGCCAGTGCAGGGCGAACTCCCGCGCCTGCACGGGTGAGCAGAGCAGCAGGTCGTCGCCGGAGAGCACCTGGGCCGCCGCCTGGGTGAGGCTCGTGGCGACGGACACCTGCGCGGGCAGCAACCCCACGGAGTCGCCCAGGCGCGTGAGGCGGTCACGGACGTGGGGTACGTCGTCCTCGGGCTGGACCCACACCCGCCGGGGGCGCCCGCGCCGGGTGCGGCGGGGGCGGAGGGACTCCAGGAACAGGCGACGGGCCGCGGGCTCGGCGACCGTGGCGAGGCCGAGCGGTACCGACCAGCGCGCCTGGTCTGGCGGCACCGCGACGAGCGCTGCGCGCACCTGCTGGGAGCGGACCAGGTGCGGGCGCTCGGCGGGCGCCGCCGTGCGCGGGTCGAGGACCGTTCCCAGGCCGCGGGCGGCCGCGGCGAGGCGGGCCAGCTCCGGCGTGGGGCAGGTGTCGGGCACGGCCAGGGGCACGGGCCGCTGGTGGGCGGTGGCCGCCTCGTGTTCCAGTTCCTCCGCGGCGAGCACCAGGCGGCGGGCCGCCGGGAGCAGGGAGCGTCCGAACGGGGTCAGCCGCGCCCTGCGCGAGGTGCGCTCGAACAGCCGCTCACCGAGGTGCTGCTCGAGCGCGGCGACGCGGCGGCTGGCGACCGACTGCGACATGCGCGCGGCCGCCGCCCCTGCCGTAAAGCTGCCGCGCTCGCTCACCTGCACGAACGCGCGGCACGCACCCACAAGATCCACGCCCGTCACCCTATGCCGCCGCCCCTTCCATGCCGATTGTGCATGAGGTGGCGCGATCACGTCTTGGACGGCATGAACGGTGCCGGGTGAGGCTGGGCGGGCCCGTCACTCACGGACCTTTCCGGAGGCATCGACACCCATGCGAACGACCACGACCCGACGCACCTCCTTCGCGGCGCTCGGCGCGCTGGCGCTCGTCCTGCCGCTGACCGCGTGCGGCGAGAGCGCCGCGACCGCCTCCGCCGCGACCTCGACCACTGCCGCGTCCTCCTCCGCTTCCGCCCCGGAGAAGGGCGGCGCGGCGGCGGCGTTCAAGAAGCTGGAAGCGGAGTACGGGGCGCGGCTCGGTGTCCACGCCCTCGACACCGGCTCGGGGCGCGCGGTCTCCTACCACGCGGACGAGCGGTTCGCGTACGCGTCCACGCACAAGGCGTTCACGGCCGCCGCCGTCCTGGACACGTACTCGCTGAAGGGACTCGACGACAAGTCGCTCACCGTCGGCAAGGACGTGCCCGTCGGCCACTCCCCCGTCACCAGCGCACACGTCGGCGAGCAGCTGACCCTGCGCGAGCTGTGCGAGGCAGCCGTCCGCCAGAGCGACAACGGCGCGGACAACCTGCTGGTCCGCGACCTGGGCGGCCCCGAGAAGCTCGACGCCTACCTGGAAGGCCTCGGCGACGACGTCACGCAGATGAACCGCTACGAGACCGCGCTGACCGAGGCCACCCCGGGCGACAAGCGCGACACCACGACCCCGCGCGCCTTCGCCGAGGACCTGCGCGCCGTCACCGTCGGTGATGCCCTGCACGAGCCGGAGCGTGCCCAGTTGGACGACTGGCTGGACGAGAGCCCGACCGGCACCGAGCTCATCAGGGCCGGGGTCCCGAAGGAGTGGAGCGTCGGCGACAAGAGCGGCGCCGCCAGGTACGGCACCCGCAACGACATCGCCGTCGTCCGCCCGCCGGGAAAGGCGCCCCTGATCGTGACGGTCATGTCGAAGCGCAAGAAGGAGGACGCCGACTACGACGACAAGCTCGTCGCCGAGGCCGCCTCCGTCGTGGCCGACAAGCTGGCCTGACGCGCCCGCCGCCGGGGAAGCGGAACGGGGCTCGTGCCACGGCAGGCGCACGAGCCCCGTCCACGCGCTCAGGTCCGGTCAGAGGAGACCGAGAACGCCCAGCCCGAGCATGCCCTCACGGTTGCCGAGCTTGAGAGGTCTCTGATCGGTGGAGGAGCGGCCGTCCTGGTCGCCGCCGGACGGCGCGGGTGCCGAGGCGGCGGGGGCCACCGCCGCCTGGGACGGGGCGGCCTGCGCGACACCGCACAGGGGCACGAGTGCGGTGACCGTCAGGGCGGCGAGGGTGGTCGCGATACGGGAGGAGCGGGAAAGGCGACGCATGGGGACTCCTTGTCGTCTTGTCAGCTTGTCGGCGTGTCCGTCGCTCCGGCCTGCTCTGCCGCTCCGCACGCCTCGGCGGCGCGAACCGGCTGTCGGCTGGTCGGGGACGTTGTTCCCACGCTGTACCGGGTGACGGACCGGTGCGCGCGGTAGTGGGCCGGACAGGTCACCCGAGCCCGCCCCCGGCCCCCTCCCGCTCCCTGTCTCCTGTCACCGCCCCGCCACCGCCGCGTCCGGTCGGCGCCGCACTCCGCTCACTCCGCTCACTCTGCTCACTCCATGGGCCCCGACGGGAACCGGGGCACGTCCTGGGCTGCGAACCGAGGGCGTCTCCTGCGGGCCTGGACGGGATGGCGCCAGCGGCCCTCGTCGAAGGCCACGTCCGCCTCGAACTCGACCACGTGCTCGGGAACGACGCAGCGGTGCGCGAGGAGATCGCGGCTGCCCCATCCGGAGCGGAACCGGGCGTCGGTCCAGGGATGTCCGGGCCCGGCGGGGGTCAGCAGGGGGCCGAGTTCCCGGCGCAGCGCGGTGGTCACCGGAGCGCTCTGGGCCACCATGCGCAGTGCACCGCCCTCGTCGTAACGCCCCAGCAGGAGCACGTCAGGAGAGGCGAGAGGTCCGGTGACGGCGCCGACGAAGGCCTCAGCCGTGGCGCGGGCGCGCAGCTTGCGCCAGCCGCGCTCGCCGGGTCTGTAGGGCTGGCCGAGGCCTTTGACGACCATGCCCTCGATGCCGACGCGGGCCCACGCGGCGTCGAGCCACTCCTGCGCGCGGGCCGGGTCGGTCGTCATGGGGCACAGGGCCCAGGGCGGCTGGAGATCGCCGCGGGTGAAGACCTCCTCCAGCAGGGCGCGGCGCTCCCGGTAGGGGCGGTGCATGGTGGTCTCGTCGCCGAGCTGGAGCAGGTCGAAGGCGATGAAGTGGGCCGGGTGGGCGGCCGCGGCCGCCTCGGCGCGCGTTCCGGTGCGCTGGGCTCGCGACTGGAGCCTGCCGAAGCTGACCGCTCCTTCCTCGATCACGACCAGTTCCCCGTCGAAGACGGCCTCCTCGCCCAGTGCGGCGGCGGCGCGCAGGAGGTCGGGGAAGCCGGGGCCGAGGTCGGTGCCGCGGCGCGACTGGAGGCGCGGTGCGTCGGGGCGCGCGTAGACCAGCGCCCGGTAGCCGTCCCACTTGGCCTCGTACGCCAGCCCGTCCGCGCGGGGCGTCGCGTCGACCGTCCTGGCGGTCATCGGGGGGATGGGCGGGACGAGGAGTTCATCGCCCATATGCCACATATAGCGCGGAACGCCGGAGCGTGCGACCGCAGGCCGCGGACCTCGGCCGGAGGCGGCCGACCCCCGGCACGCGGTGGGGCGGCGCCGGAGTGCCCGGCTGGGCGGCGGGCGTGAAGGCAGGCTGCGGGTGCGGTTAAGAAAGTCTCGATGGACCCGGCGGCCCGCCGTGCGGCAGATTCGTGCCGGCGGCGCACCCTCGCCGCCGCCCCCCTTTCCACCGCAGGGCCCAGGGCCGAGGCCGCCGTCGCGCGGCCCCGCGCCGCCCTGCCGTGGCGCGCGAGACGACAGGAGCCGTGACGTGAAGGCGCTGGTCAAGCAGAAAACCGAACCCGGACTGTGGCTGGCCGACGTCCCCGAGCCGCAGGCAGGCCCAGGGGATGTGCTGATCAAGGTGGAGCGGACCGGCATCTGCGGCACCGACCTGCACATCCGCGCCTGGGACGGCTGGGCGCAGCAGGCGGTGGCCGCTCCGCTGGTGGTGGGGCACGAGTTCACGGGTGTGGTCGTGGAGACCGGCCGGGACGTGACCGACATCGAGCCCGGCGACCGGGTCAGCGGCGAGGGCCACCTGGTGTGCGGCAAGTGCCGCAACTGCCTGGCGGGTCGGCGGCACCTGTGCCGCGCCACGATCGGGCTCGGCGTGGGCCGCGACGGCGCGTTCGCCGAGTACGTGGCACTGCCCGCGCAGAACGTGTGGGTGCACCGCGGCCGCGTCGATCCGGACATCGCGGCGATCTTCGACCCGTTCGGCAACGCCGTGCACACCGCGCTGTCCTTCCCGCTGGTCGGCGAGGACGTGCTGATCACGGGCGCGGGGCCGATCGGTCTGATGGCGGTGGCGGTGGCCAGGCACGCGGGCGCACGCAACGTCGTGGTCACCGACGTGAGCGAGGAGCGGCTGGAGCTGGCCCGCAAGGTCGGTGCGTCCCTCGCGCTGGACGTCTCGGGCGCGGACATCGCCGAGGGGCAGCGGGCGCTGGGGCTGCGCGAGGGCTTCGACGTCGGGCTGGAGATGTCGGGGAACCCGGCGGCGCTGCGGGACATGCTCGCCAACATGACCCACGGCGGGAAGATCGCGATGCTCGGGCTGCCCGCCGAGGACTTCGCCGTGGACTGGGCCCGGATCGTCACCTCGATGATCACCATCAAGGGCATCTACGGCCGGGAGATGTTCGAGACCTGGTACGCGATGTCGGTGCTGCTGGAAGGCGGCCTGGATCTCGGCCCGGTGATCACCGGCAGGTACGGCTACCGCGACTTCGACGCCGCGTTCGACGACGCGGCCGGCGGCCACGGCGGCAAGGTCGTCCTGGACTGGACCCGCTGAGCCGCCGCCCAGGACCCGCGCCCGCCACCGCCGCCCGGTACGGCGGAGCGGGCTCCGTCCCCGTTCCCTCCCACACCCTGGAGAGCTGACACCATGTTCGACTCCGTACGCGACGAGCTGCGCGCCACCCTCGAGGAGATCAGCGCCGCCGGGCTGCACAAGCCGGAGCGGGTCATCGGCACCCCGCAGTCCGCGACGGTCGAGGTGACCGGCGGCGGGCGCCCTGGCGAGGTCCTCAACTTCTGCGCCAACAACTACCTGGGCCTGGCCGATCACCCCGAGGTCGTCGCGGCGGCCCACCAGGCGCTGGACCGCTGGGGCTACGGCATGGCCTCGGTCCGCTTCATCTGCGGCACGCAGGAGGTCCACAAGGAGCTGGAGGCGCGGCTTTCGGCCTTCCTCGGCCAGGAGGACACCGTCTTGTACTCCTCCTGCTTCGACGCGAACGGCGGCGTGTTCGAGACGCTGCTGGGCGAGCAGGACGCCGTGATCTCCGACGCCCTCAACCACGCCTCGATCATCGACGGCATCCGGCTCTCGAAGGCCCGCCGCCTCCGCTACGCCAACCGCGACATGGCCGACCTGGAGCAGCAGCTGGAGAAGGCGCGGGACGCGCGGCGGCGGCTCATCGTCACCGACGGCGTCTTCTCCATGGACGGCTATCTGGCGCCGCTGCCCGAGATCTGCGACCTGGCGGAGCGGTACGACGCGATGGTGATGGTCGACGACTCGCACGCGGTCGGCTTCGTGGGCGAGGGCGGGCGCGGCACCCCCGAGCTGCACGGCGTCATGGACCGGGTCGACGTCGTCACCGGCACGCTCGGCAAGGCGCTGGGCGGCGCCTCGGGCGGCTATGTGGCGACCCGCGCCGAGATCGCCGCGCTGCTGCGGCAGCGCTCGCGCCCCTACCTGTTCTCCAACAGCCTGGCGCCGGTGATCGCGGCGGCTTCGCTGAAGGTGCTCGACCTGCTGGAGTCGGCCGGTGACCTGCGCAGGAAGCTGGCGGCCAACACCGAGCTGTTCCGCCGCCGGATGGCCGAGGAGGGCTTCACCCTGCTGCCGGGCGAGCACGCCATCGCGCCCGTCATGATCGGGGACGCCGCCGAGGCCGGCCGGATGGCGGAGCTGCTGCTGGAGCGCGAGGTGTACGTGATCGGCTTCTCCTACCCGGTGGTGCCGCAGGGGCAGGCCCGCATCCGGGTGCAGCTGTCGGCGGCGCACTCCACCGAGGACGTGAACCGGGCGGTCGACGCGTTCGTCGCATCCCGGGCGCAGCTCGCGAAGTGACGGGGGGAGAATCGATCGCGTGATCGAGGCACGGCGGCTGCACATCCTCCGTGCGGTGGCGGACCACCGCACGGTGACCGCCGCTGCCGCCGCGCTCTACCTCACCCCCTCGGCTGTCTCCCAGCAGCTGACCGCGCTGGAACAGGAGACCGGGCACCGGCTGGTGGAGCGCGGCACCAAAGGCGTGCGGCTCACCCCGGCAGGGGAGATCCTGCTGACCCACACCAATCTCGTCCTCGCCCAGTTGGAGCGCGCCGAGGCCGAGCTGGCCGCGTACGGCTCGGGCGCCGCGGGCCAGGTGGACCTGGCCTCGTTCGCCACCGGCATCGGCCTGGTCGTCGCTCCCGCGCTCTCCCGGCTGGGCCGCACGGCGCCCGGCATCCGGGTGCGGGTCAAGGACACCGAGGGCGACGCCAGCCTGCCCATGGTGCTGGACCGGGAGACCGACGTGGCGGTGGCCGTCGAGTACCGGGGCGCGCCAGGCGAGGACGATCCGCGCCTGACCCGGGTGCCGCTGTACGCGGAGCCGTTCGACGCCGTGTTGCCCGAGGGGCACCGGCTGGCCGGGGCCGATCGGGTGCCGCTGGCCGAGCTGGCCAAGGACACCTGGATCGGCCCCTTCCCCGGCAACCCGTGCCACGACGTGCTCGTCCTCGCCTGCGAACACGCGGGCTTCGCGCCGCGCATGCAGCACTTCTCCGACGACTTCCGCGCGGTCGTCGCCCTCGCTTCCGCCGGGGCCGGTGTCGCCCTGGTGCCGCGTTCCGCGCTGCTGGGTACGGACGCGGGACAGGGCGGGGGCGTCGCGGTCCACCCGGTCGAGGACATCGCCCCCACCCGCCGGGTGTTCGCCGCCGTGCGGCGGGGCGCGGAGGAACATCCGCTGATCAGCCCGGTGCTGGCGGCGCTCACGGAAGCGGCCCGCAGGCCCACCGAAACCGCCGTGTGAGGCGGAGAACCGCCGTGTGAGGCGGAGAAGCGCCGTCCCGGGCCGGCCCGGGACGCGTCCCGGGTCCTCGGCGCGGCTTCGGGGAACTCTCGAAGATTGTCCTGCCGCCAGGGTGGTATGCGGATCTCCGACTCCAGTCGGGAGGATGTTGCCTCCCCCGCCGGAGTACGCGACGATACGGATCTATCTGTACGAATATGCACCAATATGTACGAATCGGCAAGGTGGCACATCGCATGGCTGAGACGGCATCGAACGCGCCGACCCCCTCCTCCTCGGGCCCCCACGGCAAGGCGATCGGCATTTCCATCGCCGCGGCCGTCGGCGGTTTCCTCTTCGGCTTCGACTCCTCCGTCATCAACGGCGCCGTCGACGCACTGTCGGGCCACTTCCACATGGGCGCGTTCCTGTCGGGGTTCGTCGTCTCCATCGCCCTGCTGGGCTGCGCGGTCGGCGCCTGGTACGCGGGCCGCCTCGCCGACGGCTGGGGGCGCCGCAACGTCATGCTGCTGGGCTCCGCCATGTTCGTCATCAGCTCGGCGGGCTCCGCCTTCGCCTTCTCGGTGCCCGACCTGTTGCTGTGGCGCGTGATCGGCGGCCTGGGCATCGGCATCGCCTCGGTGATCGCCCCCGCCTACATCTCCGAGGTGGCCCCCGCCTCGGGCCGCGGCGCGCTCGGCTCCCTCCAGCAACTGGCCATCACCATCGGCCAGCTGGTCGTCCTCAGCTCCAACAAGGGGCTGGCCGGCGCGGCCGGCGGCGCCTCGCAGGACCTGTGGTTCGGCATGCAGGCCTGGCGCTGGATGTTCCTGGTCGGCGTCATCCCGGCCGCGGTCTACGGGGTGCTGGCGCTGCTGATCCCCGAATCGCCGCGCTACCTCGTGCTCAAGGGCAAGTACGACGAGGCGGCGGGCGTACTGGGCCGGGTCAGCGGCGAGGCCGACCCGCAGGGCAAGGTCGCCAGGATCCGCGAGACGCTCCGCAAGGAGCACCGCAGCAGCTTCCGCGACATCCGCGGCGCACGCTTCGGGCTGCACCCGCTGGTGTGGGCGGGCATCATCATGGCCGCCTTCCAGCAGCTCGTCGGCATCAACGCGATCTTCTACTACTCGACGACGCTGTGGAAGTCGGTCGGCTTCAGCGAGTCCCAGTCCTTCACCACCTCCGTCATCACCGCGGGCATCAACGTGGTGATGACGGTCGTCTCCATGCTGTTCGTCGACCGGGTTGGCCGGCGCAGGCTGCTGTCCATCGGCTCGGTGGGCATGTTCTGCGCACTGGCGCTGACCGCGGTGGCCTTCTCCCAGCAGCGGGGCAGCGGAACGGACGTGACGCTGCCCGGCCCGTACGGGCCGATGGCGCTGGTCGGCGCCAACGCCTTCGTCGTCTTCTTCGCCCTCTCCTGGGGCCCGATCATGTGGGTCATGCTGGCGGAGATGTTCCCCAACCGGATGCGTGCGATGGCGCTGGCCATCGGCACCGCCTCCAACTGGATCTTCAACTTCATCGTCACCTTCTCCTTCGAGCCGATGACCAGCAAGGTCGGCCTGACCTGGCTCTACGGCGCCTTCGCCTGCTTCGCCGCGCTCTCCTTCTTCTTCGTGCGCGGCAAGCTCCCGGAGACCAAGCAGCGGGAACTGGAGGAGATGACGGGCGAGACCCACCGCCGCTCCGGCTGAGGCGGGCGCGGGCCCTCGGGGCGGAAGGGCGGGCCCGTGACCGGGTTGCGAGATCGGGATGCGCCCTGGCGGGGCCGGGCGCAGGGTGGGGGTATGGCCGACGCACCGATCATCGTCTATCCACCCGACGCGCACGGCGCGCGCCGGGTACGGGCCGACGGCGCCATCCTCGGCCGGGCCTCCAACGTCAACGACGTGCTGTCGCTGCTCGGCGACGCCGGTTTCGACCCGGACGAGATCGCCCTGGACGGGCCGCTCATCGAGTGGCGCGGCGGCGGCGCCTACGCCTGGGATCCCGGCGAGGACGACGAGGAGTGACCGGCGCGGTGACCGGCGCGGCCCGCCGCGTCACCGGCCGGCCCTGAACGGGCGATCGGGCGCGCCGGACCGTTCAGGACGTGGGGCAGACGGTTCGAGGCGCGCCGGACCGTTCAGGACGCGGGGTGGACGGGGAGGCCGGCCTCCAGCGCCGCGGTCCGCAGGACATCGCGGAGCATGGCCGGGGTCAGCCGTCCTGTGAAGGTGTTGCGCTGGGTGACGTGGTAGCAGCCGTGGACGGCCAGCGGCGCCGCGCCCGGCTGCGTGGGCGGCAGTTCGAGGCGGGCCCCGTGCGCGAAGGCGGGCCGGGGCCGCGGGAGAGACCAGCCGCCTTCGCCGAGCACCGGCAGCACCGCCTGCCAGCCGAAGGCGCCGAGGGCGACCACGGTGCGCAGAGTGGGGCGCAGCAGTTCGAGCTCGCGGACGAGCCAGGGGCGGCAGGTGTCGCGTTCGGCGGGGGTGGGCTTGTTGGCGGGCGGCGCGCAGTGGACGGGCGAGGTGAACCGCACCCCGTACAGCTGGAGGCCGTCGCCGCTGTGGGTGGAGGTGGGCTGCGAGGCCAGGCCGAGGTCGTGGAGAGCGGCCACGAGCACGTCCCCGGCGCGGTCGCCGGTGAACATGCGGCCCGTGCGGTTGCCGCCGTGCGCGGCCGGGGCGAGCCCCACGAGCAGCATCCGCGCGTCCGCGGGGCCGAAGCCGGGTACCGGGTGCGCCCAGTAGTCCCAGTCGCGGAAGGCGGGACGTTTGACCCGTGCCGTCTCCTCGCGCCAGTCGACCAGCCGCGGGCAGGCGCGGCACTCGCTCAGCGACCGGCCGAGGGCGTGCACGTCCGCCGCTCGTGGTGCCTGCCGAGTGGGGTAGGTCATGGGGTTCCGTCTTCCTGTGGGTCTTGCTGTCCGCCGCCTTGGTGCACGTTCCCTCCCAGGATGCCCGCCACCGTGCCTCATACGTTCGGCGGAAACACCACGGACACCGCCTGTGACACCCCCTCCCTCACACGGGGGAAGGGCACGGCGCCGCCCTCCACCCCCGTACGGCACGAACGCCCTGTTCACAGCCGCGCGGAGCGGGACGCACCCGTCTCGGCGTGTGGTCGGGCAGCTCGTGTGGCTGCCCGGAGCTGGGGTACAAAAGGCCCCTCTTGTGGGTCCATCCGTCCGGTCCGGAGCTCGGTCCGGTCCGACCAGTCGAGTTCAGGGGGCTCAGTGCTCGTGCGCCGCAGGAACCTTTCAGCCGCCCGCCACGCGCGACGGGGCACCGCGTGCTGAGCGGCCCGGCCCCGTACGCCCTGCCGGCGGCCGCGCCCTGCGTCCCGGTGCGCCCCGTGGTCCTGGAGGCGGTCAGCGGCTGGGTCCCGCCGCGCGTGGTGCCCAACGCCGGACTCCCCGGGCAGTGGGGCGTGGACGACAGATGGGTGCGTACCCGCACCGGCATCGAACGCCGCCACGTCGCCGACCCCGGTACCTCGACGGGGGACGCGGCCGTGCACGCCGCGCGGCGGCTGCTGGAGAAGGCGGGCAACCCGCGCGTGGACGCCCTGGTGCTGGCCACGGCCACCCCCGACCACCTGTGCCCGGCGACCGCTCCCGCGGTGGCGGCCCGGCTGGGGCTCGGCACCATCCCCGCCCTGGACATCGCCGCCGTGTGCAGCGGCTTCGTCTACGGCCTGGCGCTGTGCCAGGGCGCTGTCGGCGCCGCGCTGTTCGACCGGGTGCTGGTGGTGGGCGCCGACATCTACTCCCACTGGCTCGACCCCGAGGACCGCTCCACGGGCGTCGTCTTCGGCGACGGGGCGGGCGCCGCGCTGGTGGCACGCGGTCAGGAGAGCGACTCCGCCGGTGCGCTGCTGGGCTTCGACCTGGGCAGCGACGGGTCGGGGTACGACCTGATCACCGTGGTGGGCGGCGGGGCGCGGGCGCGCTCGCTGGACGAGCCGGAAGCGCCCGGCGACCGCTACTTCCGGATGCGGGGCGGGGCCGTCTTCCAGCACGCCATCGAGCGGATGACCGCCTCGTGCGGCGCGGTGCTGGAGCGCGTCGGCTGGCGTCCCGAAGAGGTCGACCACTTCGTGCCGCACCAGGCCAACGCGCGGATCCTCACCGCGGTCGGCAAGCGCCTGGGCATCCCCGCCGACCGCTGCGCCCTGCACCTGCGGGAGGTGGGCAACACCGGTGCCGCCTCGATCCCGCTGGCGCTGGCCGACGCGCAGGCAGGCGGGCGGCTGCGCCCCGGGGCACGCGTCCTGGTGACGGCGTTCGGCGGCGGCCTCACCTGGGGTTCGGCCGCGCTGCTGTGTCCGGAGGCGCCGGCGGAGCCGCGGTCGCCCTGACGGGCTCAGGTGCCCGGCGGGGCCTCCGGGGCCGGCTCAGCGTGTGTACTCCTCGAGATACCGCTCGACGCGCTGCACGTGCGGCCTGACCCGCTCGGGCACCCCGCCGGCCTGCAGGACGGTACGGGAGCTGGTGCGGTAGCCGGCGGCCATCAGCCCGGGAAGGTCCTCGTCCATGCCCTCCTTCTTGTACTTCTGGTCGAGCCAGCACACGAAGTTGGACATCGCCGCGATGGCGTCGGGGGGCGACATGTAGCTCTTGTCGCCGTCCTTGTCCCCGTCCTTCGCCCAGCCCTTGAAGACCGACGGCGTCCACATGGCGATGCCGTACTCGTTGGACTCGGGCCGTCGGGCGTCGGCGTCGAAGCCGCTCTCGGCCTTCAGCATCGCGGCGAGGAAGGCGGGGGTGACCTCTTCCTCGGCGCACTGGCGCGCGGCGTCCTCGATGACGGGCCGCAGGTCGCGGGGCACGTCGGAGTCGGCGGGCAGGGCTCCGGACTGCGCCGAGGCGGCGCCCGGGCCGCCGCCCGGTGAGGCGCCCTCCTCCTCGTCGGCGAGCAGCAGCGCCACCGACACGGCGGCGGCCACGACCGGCACGGTGACGGCGGCCGCCACGATGCTGAGCCGGCGGCGCCCACGCCCCGGCGTCCTGCGCCCGGCGGGGACGCGGGCGCCGAGGAACCGGCCCGCGGCGGGGCCCTCGTACCTGCCGGAACGGGCGTCCGCGGCGCACGAGTTCTCCAGCTCCCGCGTCCGTTCGGCGAGCGCGGCGGCGTCCAGGGCGGCGCGCGAGGCGTGGTCGGGGCGCAGGCAGTCCGCGATCAGCTCACGCCAGCCGTCGGGGATCGTGTTGTCGAGGCGCAGCGGGGCGCCGCCTCGTGCGTAGGCCTGCGCGCCGAGGGCGCGGGCGCGGGCGGTGGACCCGGGGAAGGGGTGCAGCCCGCCGGTGAGCACCTGGTGGGCCAGCACGCCGAAGGCCCAGATGTCGGCGGTGGGGCGCACCGTGCTGCGGCCGCCCTCCCGCTCCGACCACCACTCGGGCGGCACGTGGTCGAGGGAGCCCAGCGGGGGCACGTAGGCGTGGGTGCCGTCGAGTTCGACCGTGAGGCCGAAGTCGCCGAGCCACACCTCGCCGTCGGGCGCCAGCAGGACGTTGCCCGGCTTGAGGTCGCCGTGCACCCAGCCGCGCCCGTGGATGTGGGCGAGTCCGGCGCCGGCCCCGGCCAGGACGCGGGCCGCCTCGGGCAGCGCGGGTGGGCCTTCGCCGCTGCTCCGGCGGGCGGCCAGCAGCTCCTGGAGGCTGTGTTCGGCCCGGTCCATGACCAGTGCGGTGACGCCGTCGATCTCGGGGCGTCCGGGGTCGCGGACGGTGAGCACCTCGCGCGTGCTGACCACGTGCGGATGGTCGGTCTCCAGGCTGAAGCGGACCTCCCGCCGTACCAGTTGCTCCATGGAAGCGCGCTGGCCGGGCGGCAGCAGGTGGGTGGGCAGGAACTTCACCGCGGCCTGCGTGCCGTCCGCGCTCTCGGCGGCGTACACCACGCCCCAGCTGCCCGCTCCGATCCGCCCTGTCAGGGTCCACTCCCCCACCCGGTATCCGGCGGGCAGGTCGAGGCGGGAGTGTGCGGGCTCGCTCATCCCTCGCGCTCCCCCGTGCGTTCTGCCCGGGCGCCGGGACGCAGGAGCGTGAGGTGTTCCTCGCGCACCAGGTCGAAGCGGAGGGCGAGGGCGACGAGTTCGGCGCGCTTGCGACTGGTGCCCGCGGTGCGCTCCTCGTCGCCGCGCAGCCGCAGTTTGACCGAGGCGAGGTACTCGATGTGGTAGTTGACGGCGGAGCGGGTCAGGTCGTGGCAGCCCGGCACCGGGCGCAGCCGCTCCAGTACCTCGCTGACGCCGGGGATGGCGCCGCTGGAGGGGTCGCGCAGCCGCGGCTCGCACAGGGCGAGCAGGACGAGGAAGTACTTGGCGGTCTGGTCGAGCGTGAACGGGCTCTGGGTGGGTTCGCCGGCCCGGTCTCCGCCGCCCGCGTCCAGGTACATGTGTTCGGGCGCGAACACCTTGAAGTGCACCTCGCCGTCGCGGGAGGGCAGGACGACGCGGGAGAACTCGAACGGCACGGGGGCGCCCAGCCTGCCGGGCGGGACCTTGATGTGCTCGCCCGCGCCCTCCATGTTCTCCACCACGTAGGTGACGTGCCCGCTGTAGTTGGACAGCCGCCAGTAGTCCTCGGCGGCGGTGATCTGCCCGGCGCGCCGGGAGACTCCGGGGTCGGGCAGGGCGACCTGCACCGGGTGGCCGGGATCGCCGCGCCCGAAGTCGGCGCTCTGGCCCGGGCCGAGGTGGAGCAGACGGGGTCTGTCCCCCCGGTCGCCCGTGAGGTTTCCTTGCTGGTCCGGCAGCTGGACGATCACCGTGTCCATGGTTCACCCTCCCCCTTCGGCCGCGGGCTTCCACTGCGCCCCTGACATCCGACAGGTATCACGCTGGACGCTCGTCTGCGATGGTGGGAGGTTTTCAGCCGCAGCTCAGCGGCCCCGCCCCCTGGATGAGTGAGCGGGGAGTCCGTGCTGACCACCGCGGGAGGCGCGCCGGTCTCCCGGGGTGGTGCTCGCGTTCGTCACCACCTTGGGGGGTGACGGTTTCGACGGGTGGCCGGGGTCGGGGCCGAGCGTGCCTCTGCCGGGCTCGGCGGGCTCACCACTCGGCGAACGATCCGTCCGGGTGGCGCCAGGTGGGGTTGTGCCAGTCGGCTGCCGTGCCGTCGGCCTCGCGCACCGCCCGCTCGTCGATCGTCACTCCGAGCCCGGGGCCCGTGGGCCGCAGCAGGTGCCCCTCGTGGAAGCGGAAGACCTCGCGGTCCAGCACGTAGTCGAGGAGTTCGGCGCCGGAGTGGTAGTGGATGCCGATGGACTGCTCCTGGATGAGGAAGTTGGGGGTGCAGAAGGCCAGTTGCAGGCTGGCCGCCAGGGCGAGCGGGCCGAGCGGGCAGTGCGGGGCGACCAGCACGTCGAAGGTCTCGGCGAGGGAGGCGATGCGCCGCGCCTCGGACAGGCCGCCGGCGTGGCTGAGGTCGGGCTGGATCACGGCGACACCCGCCTGGAGCGCGGGCAGCATCTGGGTACGGGAGAAGAGCCGCTCCCCGGTGGCGACGGGCACGGTGGTGGACCCGGTCACCTGCCCGATCAGGTGCGTGTACTCGGGCAGTACGGGCTCCTCCACGAAGAGCGGCCCATACGGTTCCAGCACGTCGAGCGCCCGGCGGGCGCCCGCCGTGGTCAGCCGACCGTGGAAGTCGACAGCGAAGTCGCCCTCGGGCCCGAGCGCCTCGCGGGCCGCCTCGGCGCGCCGGGCGATCGCGTCGAGGGCCGCCGTGGTGGGCAGCCGGTCGGTACGTCCCGAGGCGTTCATCTTGACGGCGGTGAAGCCCGCCTCGACCTGCGCGGTGGCCTGGTCGCGCACGGCGGCCGGCTCGTCGCCGCCGACCCAGCAGTAGGCGCGGACCCGCTCGCGCACGGGCCCGCCGAGGAGCTGGTGCGCGGGGGCCTCGTACGCCTTGCCCGCGAGATCCCACAGCGCCTGGTCGAGTCCGGCGACGGCGGAGGAGAGGACGGGTCCGCCGCGGTAGAAGGACCCCTTGGTCATCAGCTGCCAGTGGTCCTCGATCCGCAGCGGATCGGCGCCGATCAGGAACTGTTCGGCCAGCTCGCCCACGGCCGTGCGGACGGTCTGCGCGCGTCCCTCGATCACCGGTTCGCCCCAGCCGACGAGGCCGCTGTCGGTCTCGATCCGGCAGAAGAGCCAGCGCGGCGGTACGGCGAAGGTCTCGACGCGGGTGATGCGCACGTGTCACTGCTCCTATTCCTTCACGCTGCCCTCGGTCAGTCCGGTCCGCCAGTAGCGCTGGAGGACGAGCATCGCGACGGCGAGGGGGATGACGGAGACGAAGGCGCCCCCGACGGTGTACTGCGTCAGCTCGGGGAAGCGGTCGGCCGCCTGCTGCCAGGTGACCAGGCCGAGAGTGATCGGGTACTTGCGGTCGTCGGAGAGCATCACCAGCGGCAGGAAGTAGTTGTTCCAGATGTGTACGAACTGGAAGAGGAAGACGGTGACCAGCGCGGGCGACATGATGCGCAGGACCACCGTGAAGAAGATCCGCTCCTCCCCCGCGCCGTCCACCCTGGCGGCCTCCAGGAGGGTGTCGGGCACGGCGGACTCGGCGTAGATGCGGCACAGGTAGACCCCGAAGGGGCTGACGACGCTGGGGATGAGCACGCCCCAGTAGCTGTTGGTCAGGCCGATCTTGCCGAACATCAGGTAGAGCGGCAGCGCGAGCGCCGTGGAGGGCAGCAGCACCCCGGCCAGGACGCACTTGAAGACGGCTTCGCGGCCCCGGAAGCGGTACTTGGCCAGGGCGAACCCGGCCGCCGCCGACAGCAGGGTGGCCGCGACGGCGCCGACGCCCGCGTACAGCAGCGAGTTGAGCGCCCACCGGGGGAATATGTGCCCGTTGTAGGTGAAGACGTCCTTGAGGTTCTGCCACAGGCGGGGGTCGTCGAACCACAGGCCGAAGCTGCCGTAGAGGCTGCTGTTGGACTTGGTGGCGGCGACGGCCAGCCAGTAGACGGGAAGCAGGAAGTAGACGGCGGCCAGCACGAGGACCGCGACGAGCACGATGCGGCCCGGTCGGGGCACTCTGGTGGGTGCGGCTCTCATCGGTCCCCGCCCTTCCGCCCCCGGCCCACCAGGCTGAGGAAGCCGAACGAGAGCACCATGGCGACGACGGCGAGCAGGACCGACTTGGCCGCCGCCAGGTACACGTTGGCGTTGGCGAAGGCGTCGAAATAGGCGCTCAGATTCGGCGTGAAGTCGGTGGTGACGGCGGGGGCGAGCTTCTTGAGCACCAGCGGCTCGGCGAACAGCTGCAGGGTGCCGATGATGGAGAAGACGCAGGTGAGGACGAGCGCCGGACGGATCAGCGGGATCTTGATGCGCAGCGCCGTCTGCCACGGTCCCGCGCCGTCGATCCTGGCCGCCTCGTAGAGCTCCTGCGGGATCGACTTGAGCTGCGCGACGATGACCAGCATGTTGTAGCCGGCGAACTCCCACACCACGATGTTGGCCAGGGACCAGAGCACGTTGTCGTAACCGAGGAAGTCGGGCTGGAGGCCCATGTCGCCGAGCAGGTCGTTGATCGGGCTGATCCCCGGGACGTACAGGAACCCCCACAGCAGGGTCGCGATGACGCCCGGGATGCCGTACGGCAGGAAGTAGGCGGCCCGCATCAGTGAGGCCCAGCGGTCGGAGACCTGGTCCAGCAGGAGGGCGAGCGTCAGCGCCAGCAGCAGCATCACCGGCACCTGGACGGCGCCGAACAGCAGCACCCGGCCGAAGCCCTCCAGGAAGGCGGTCTGCTGGAGGGCGAGCGCGTAGTTGTCCAGCCCGGCGAAACCCACCGAGGGCTCGCCCAGCCCCAGCGGCCCCGACCGCTCCACTCTCAGCAGGCTCTGGTAGAGCGCGTAGAGGATCGGCAGGATCATCGCGAAGACGTAGACGGCCAGGAAGGGCGCCAGGAACCTCCAGGCCTTGCGGTCGGGTCTGGCCCGGCGGCGGGTGGCGGCGGACGCGGGAGGGGCGGGGGTCCGCTTCCCCCCGCTCGTGGTGGTCGTCATCGCGCGCTCCTCGCCTTGAGGCCTTTGGCTTTCAGGTCGTCGACGAACTTGGTCTCGGCGTCCTTGAGTGCGTCTCTGATCGTGCCGTGGCCCGCGACGACGCGGCCGATGTTGTCCTGGATGTGCGCGTAGGACTGGGTGGTGGTGGGGCCGAAGCGCCAGGTGGTGTCGACGTTGCGGTCGGAGATCTGGAAGACCTCGTTGTAGGCCTGGCCGCCGAAGAAGTCGCTGGGCTCGCCCAGCGGCGAGTCCGCGAGATCCAGCTCCGCCGCGGGCCAGCCGTACCCGGCCTCGACCAGCAGTTCGATGCTGTCCGGGTCGGTGTTGAGCCAGTGCGCGAACCGCAGCGCCTCCGCCGGGTGGCGGGTGCCCTGGAGGATCGCGGTGGCCGAGCCGCCCCAGTTGGCGGAGGCGTGCGCCCCCCGCTCCCACTGGGGCAGCTCGGCCACCCGCCACTTGCCCTTGGTGCCGGGCGCGTTGCCCCGGATGAGCGCGTCGTACCACTGGGCGCCCGGCCAGCCCGCCATCTGCCCGGTCTGGAGCGCCTTGAAGAAGGCGCTCTGCGCGTCCTGCGTGGGAAGGATCAGGCCGTCACGGACCAGGCCGTCCCAGAAGTCGGCCACCTCCAGCGATTCCGGGCTCGCCAGGTCCACGATCCAGGTGTCGCCTTCGGTACGGACCCAGTGGGCGCCCCGCTGCCAGGGGAAGGAGGCGAACCACTGGGCGTTGGCGGGCGGGAAGGCGCTGATGCGGGAGGCACCGCCGCTGCGCTTGCGGATCTGCGCGGCGGCCGTCCGGAACGCGTCCCAGGTGCGGGGGACCTCCACGTCCCACCGCTCGAAGAGGTCCGCGCGGTAGAAGAAGCCCATCGGGCCCGACGCCTGCGGGAGGGCGTAGGTGCGGCCGGCGAACACGCCCTGCTGCCACTGCCAGTCGACGTAGGAGCCCTTGAGCTTGTCGGCGCCGTACGCGGTCAGGTCGGTCAGTCCGCTCACCAGCATGAACTCGGGCAGCGCGTAGTACTCGACCTGCGCCAGGTCGGGCGGGTCACCGGCCTTGAGGGAGGAGTGCATCTTCTGGTAGCCGCCGGAGGTGTTGGCGGGCACCGTCTGCACCGTGACGTGGATGTCGGGGTGGGTCCGGTTCCACAGGGCCACGGCCTTCTGGAGCGGCACCCACGTCCAGAAGACGAGGTCGACCCGGCGGCCCGGGGAGCGGGGTGCCTGGCGCGTGGTGCGCGCCGCGCCCGCCTGCTCACCGCAGGCGGCGAGCGCGGGCGCCGCGGCCACGGCCGCCGCGCCGACCAGGAGTGTGCGTCGGGTGGGCATCTGACCTCCTCGTCCAATGCCGTACATGCCGTACATGCGTCCATGCACCACGTGCCGTCCATGCCGTACGCGCAGGCGGTTCAGTCCGCCCGCTGGAGCACCGCCACGCCCCGCGGCGGCAGCGTGCGGCAGCCGGCGGGCTCCGAGCCGGGGGCCAGCAGGTCACGCGCCGGGTACGGGAGGGGCACGGTGACCGTTTCCGCGCCGTGGTTGAGCAGGAAGAGGAAGCGGCCGCCCTCGCCCTCGCGGACGGTCGCCTGCACCCCGGCGGGCAGCCCCGCGAGGACGGGCGCCACGCCGGCCGCCTCCCGCACCCGGTCCATCAGCGTGCGCATCAGCTCAGGATCGGGGCGGGTCGCCGCATACCAGGCGACGCCGTCGCCGAAAGCGTGCCGGGTCAGGGCGGGCCGCCCCGCGAGCTCGCCGTCGCCGAAGACGGCGAGCGCCCGGGCCCCTTCGAGGTCGACGGCCTCCGACCACAGGTCCGCCGCGCCGTTCAGCTCGCCGTGCAGCGGCACGCGCCCGTCCTGCGGCAGCGGCCAGAACTCCTCCACCCGCAGCCCGAGCACCTGGCACAGCGGCGCGGGGTAGCCGCCCAGGTGGATATGGTCGTCCTCGTCCGCGATGCCGGAGAAGTACGACACGAGCAGGTGGCCGCCCTCCCGTACGTACGCGGTCAGCTTCTCGGCGGTCGCCTCGCTCATCAGATAGAGGTCGGGCACGACGACGAGCCGGTAGCCGGACAGGTCGCTCGCGGGCGGCACGATGTCGCAGGGCACCCCGGCGTCGAACAGCGGCGCGTAGTGGCGCAGCAGCGCCTCGCGGTGGCTGAGGGCCGAGGAGGGGTGGGAGCCCTGTTCCATGGCCCACCAGCTGTTCCAGTCGGCCAGCAGCGCCACCTCGGGCGCGCTGCGGGCCCCCGCGAGCTGCGGGAGGGCTGCCAGCTCCCTGCCCAGCGCCGCCACCTCGCGGAAGATCCGGGTGTCGGGTCCGGCGTGCGGCACCACGGCCGAGTGGAACTTCTCGGCGCCGCCGGGAGACTGGCGCCACTGGAAGTAGAGCACCGCGTCCGCGCCCTGGGCGACGGCCTGCCAGCTCCACAGCCGCATCGCGCCGGGCGGCTTGGGGCTGTTGCGCTCCCGCCAGTTGACGGCACTGGGCGCCTGCTCCATCAGCATCCAAGGACGGCCCGCTCCCGCGCAGCGCACGACGTCGAAGGCGGCGGCCGCGTCCACGTGGGTGCGCGGATCGTAGGGCTCCTGGTAGTGGTCGAGCGCCGCCACGTCCTCGTGCGGGGCCCAGCGGTAGGGGTCGACCGGCTTGTGGTGCGGCATGTGGTTGGTGGTGACGGGCACCTGCGGGGTGACGCGGCGCAGCACCGCCTTCTCCGCGAGGTAGCAGCCCAGCAGCGCGTCGTCGCTGAAGCGCCAGTAGTCCAGCTGCTGGGTGGGGTTGGGGTGGGTGGGCGTGGCACGGGGCGGCATGACCTGGTCGAAGGAGCCGTAGGCCTGCGCCCAGAAGGTGGTCGACCAGGCCGCGTTGAGGGCTTCGACGGTGCCGTAGCGCTCGCGCAGCCAGCGGCGGAAGTCGGCGGCCGAGACGTCGCAGTAACAGACGGGGTTGGAGCAGCCGTACTCGTTGCCGATGTGCCACATCGCCAGCGCGGGGTGCGCGGCGTAGCGGGTGGCGAGCGCTTCGACGAGGCGCACGGCGTGCTCGCGGTAGACCGGGCTGGAGGGGCAGTAGTGCTGCCGGGACCCGGGCCACTTGCGTACGCCGTCAGCCGTGACGGGCAGGATCTCCGGGTGCCGTTCGCTCAGCCAGGGCGGCGGTGAGGCGGTCATGGTGGCCAGGCAGACGGCGATCCCCGCCTCGGCCAGGTCGTCCATGACGCGGTCGAACCAGGTGAAGTCGTAGCTGCCGGGGCGGGTCTCGACCAGCCCCCAGGAGAAGATGCCGGCCGTGACCATGGTGACCCCGGCCTCCTTCATCAGCCGGATGTCCTCGGCCCTGACCTCTTCGGGCCAGTGCTCGGGGTTGTAGTCGGCGCCGAAGTGGAGGCGGGCCGGGGTGAAGGGGACGCGGGGAGTGGTGTCGGCTGCCGTCATGTGCGCTGCCTCTCGGACGAGTCGAGTGACGGGGACCGTGATGACGCCGCACGCTACAAGAATTCGTTAATTAGGAATAGTTGTTGACGCGGTACTTTTCAGCGACCAGGCTCGGTGTCGCGCGGCGGAACCCGTGCGAGGCGGGAGCGGACACGTGGAGCGCGGGACAGGACCCGTGCGAGGCGGGAGCGGAGAGGACGGGAGGCCCCATGCCGGGCTACGCACGCCGGGGGGTGCACGGCCAGACCGTGGAGGCGCTGGCGCACCGGGTACTCAGTGGCGCCCTCGGCGAGGGCGCCACCCTCGACCTGGCGGCGCTCCAGGAGGAGTTGGGGGTCAGCCTCACCGCACTGCGCGAGTCGCTCAAGGTGCTGGCGGCCAAGGGCATGGTCGACGCGCGGCAGCGGCGCGGCACCTTCGTGCGCCCGCGCGCCGACTGGAACCTGCTGGACGCGGACGTCCTGCGCTGGCAGTTCCAGTCCGCCGACACCGCCGCGTCCCGGGCCGCGCCACCGCTGCTGCACGACCTGGACGAGGTGCGCGGCATCGTCGAGCCCGCGGCGGTACGGCTCGCCGCCGAGCGCCGCACCACGGCGGACCTCACCGCACTGGAGGCGGCACTGCGGGACATGGGCGAGGCCCCCGACGGCGCGCCGGGCGCCGTCGAGGCCGACCTCGCCTTCCACCGCGCGCTGCTGGCCGCCTCCCACAACGAGCTGCTGGAGCGGATGGAAATGGTGATCGCCACCGCCCGGGCGGCCCGCGACCGCCTCGTCCACGGCCCGGGCCACCACCCCGGCGACCCGGTCCCCAGCCATCGCGCCGTCCTCGACGCGATACGGGACCAGGACGGCGAGGCCGCCGAGGCCGCGATGCGCGCGCTCCTCACCCAGGCCGCCCGCGACGTGGCACTGCTGCGCGAGAGCGCACCCGAAGGCCGGGGCCGCTGACGGACCCGTGTCCGGGGCCCGGCGGCACGGCGGTGGGTCAGGGGCGGCGCAGTACCGCTCCGCCCGCGTACCGTGCGGACTCCCCCAGCTCCTCCTCGATCCTGATGAGCTGGTTGTACTTGGCCGTACGGTCGGACCGGGACAGCGAGCCGGTCTTGATCTGGCCGCAGCCCGTCGCGACCGCCAGGTCCGCGATGGTGGTGTCCTCCGTCTCGCCGGAGCGGTGCGACATCACGACGGTCCAGCCGGCGCGGTGGGCGGTGGCGACCGTGGCGAGCGCCTCGGTCAGGGTGCCGATCTGGTTGACCTTGACCAGGACGGAGTTCCCGACGCCGGTGCGGATGCCCTCGCGCAGCAGTTTCTCGTCGGTGCAGAAGACGTCGTCGCCGGTGAGCTGGCAGCGGTCGCCGACGCGGGCGGTCAGCTCGCGCCAGCCGTCCAGGTCGTCCTCGGCCATCGGGTCCTCGACGGAGACGACGGGGTACGCGTCGATCAGCTCGGCCAGGTGTGCGGCGTGCTCGGAGGGGGTGCGGCGGACACCCTCGCCCGCGTACACGTACACGCCGTCGCGGAAGAATTCCGAGGAGGCGGGATCCATGACCAGCCCGATGTCCTCGCCCGGCCGGTAGCCGGTGCGCTCGATGGCGCGCACGACGAAATCGAGGGCCTCTCGCGCGGTGCGCAGCGCGGGCGCGAAACCGCCCTCGTCGCCGACGCCGGTGGCGTGCCCGGCCGCGCGCAGGTCGCGCCGGAGCGTGTGGAAGACCTCGGAGCCCATGCGGACGGCTTCCGCGAAGGTCCCGGCGCCCACCGGCGCGATCATGAACTCCTGGAAGTCCAGCGGGTTGTCGGCGTGCGCTCCCCCGTTGACGATGTTCATCATCGGCAGCGGGAGGAGCCGGGCGTCGACGCCGCCGAGGTAGCGGTGGAGGGGCAGGCGGTGGGCCCCCGCGGCGGCCTTGGCGGCGGCGAGGGAGACGCCGAGGAGCGCGTTGGCGCCGAGGCGGGACTTGTCCGCCGTACCGTCGAGCGCGGCGAGTGCCGCGTCGAGGCCCGCCTGGTCGTCGGCGTCGCGCCCCACGACCACGGACGCGATCTCACCGCTCACGTGGCCGACCGCGCGGTCGACACCCTTGCCGTGCCAGCGCCCGGGGTCCCCGTCGCGCAACTCCACGGCTTCCCGTGCACCGGTCGAGGCGCCGGACGGGACCGCGGCGCGGCCCAGCGACCCGTCCGCGAGGAGGACGTCGGTCTCGACGGTGGGGTTGCCGCGGCTGTCGAGAACCGCGCGGGCGGTGACGGACTGGATGACGGTGGACGCGACTGTCTGGGAAACCATGAAAGGTCCTTCGCGTTGACGCACGCCGCGGCCCTGCTGCGACAGCGCTGGCGCGTGCCGCGACACCGGCGACTCTACAGCAAAGCTGTACAGCCAAGCTGTTCACCTCACCTGTTCAGTTGGGCTGTCGGAACGGGGCGTGCGGCCGCGCCGCCGACCACCGCGGTTAAGGTGCTCCAATGCCCACCCCGGAACCCGCCGCCGTCGCCGCCGAACTGCGTACCGCGATGGGCAAGCTCACGCGGCGCGTGAAGCACGAGGACCGGATCCCGCACGGCCAGGTCTCGGTACTCGGCACCCTCGACCGCGACGGGTCCATGACCACCAGCGATCTCGCGGCGGACCAGCGCGTACGGCCCCAGTCCATGGCCAGGGCCGTCGGACTGCTCCTGGAACAGGGCCTGGTCGTCCGCCGGGCGCACCCCACGGACGGCCGCAAGACCCTGGTCGAGCTCTCCCCCGCGGGACGGGCCGCTCTCGACGCGGAGCGCGGGCGCAGAGCGGGCTGGCTGGCGCAGGCCATCGAGAGCGAGCTCACCGGCGAGGAGCGGGAGGCGCTGGCGCGCGGCGCCGCCCTGATGGAACGGCTCGCCGCACGCTAGGACTCGGCTCCCTCCAGGAACCGGCTCGCGCCCCGGGACCCGGCTCGCACGCCAGGGCCCGGCTCTCACCAGCGCCTGTGCACGCTCGCCTTGCCGCCGGTCACCAGGCTCGCCGCCGGTACGTCGTCGGCCACGACCGCACCGGCGGCAACCACGGCGTCGCGGCCGATACTGACGCCGGGCAGGATCGTGGCGCCGGCGCCGATCCACACGTTCTCCGCCACGTCGATGGGCCCGCCGCTCAGCCACCCCCGCCGCTCCTGCGGGTCGACCGGGTGCCCGACGGTGATGAACGTGGCCTTGGGCCCGATCATCACGCGCTCACCGAGCCGGATGCCGGCGTAGTCCAGGAACGTGCAGTTCTGGTTGATGAACACGCGCTCGGCGAGGTCGAGGCGCAGGCCGTGGTCCGTGAAGAACGGCGGGTAGATCGTCACCCCGGCCGGGAGCGGCGATCCGAGGATCCGCTCGAACAGGTCCGCCTTGCCCGCGTCGTCCTCGAACGGCAGGACGTTGAGGCGGGAGGTGAGTTCGGTGGCCCGCAGGACCCTCTCGGCCATGGCGCGGAACTCGGCGCTGTGGATGCGCATGAGACGGTCACCTGACACGTTCGGCCCCTTCCGGTGCGGTGGTGACGGCGCGGGGCCCGCCGAGCCCGGGCGACGTCGCCCAGGACGGGCGCCAGACCTCCCCGGGGAGCGCCGGCAGGCTCGTAAGGTGCGTGAGGAGCCCGCGGAGCCCCGGGTGGGGGTTCGTCTCGGGCAGCAGCAGCGAGAGCGGGTACGCCCAAGTGGGGTGCACGACAGGGATGCGGCGCAGGTCGTGGCCCACCGGCCAGACGTACCGGTCGCGTGCCCCGACGAGCGTGGCCACGTCCGGGGAGTCCGCGAGGGTGTCGAGGAGCACCTCGTCCCCGAAGTGCGGGCCTGCCGCGTCGATGCGCAGGTCGAAGTCCGTGGTCAGCTGGTCGTAGAACTCCGCCCACTCGCTGCGCGGCGCGATGCCCGGCACCCATATCCGGTGCTTGCGCAGCCGCGGCGGCGTGAGGGTCCGCGCGGCGGCGAGCGGGTGTCCGGGGCCGACGAGGAGTTCCAGCGGCGAGTCGAAGGCGGGGATCATGCGCACGCCTGGCGGCAGCGCGGCCCGATCGGTGACGGTGCGGAACGAGGCGTCGACGTCGCCCGCCGCGACGGCGGCGGCCGCCACCCGCGGGTCGTTGACCCGGAGAGTCACCACGTCGAGGTCGGCTTCCGGATGCGAGCGCCAGTAGTCGTGCAGCACGACGGCCTGCGCGCTGCGCAGGCCGAGGACATCGACCCGCAGCGCCCGGAAACCCGGCCGCACGGCGGTGACGGCTCGCTCGACACCCGCGACGACTCCCCGCGCGTGCGGCAGGAACGCCTGCCCGTCGAGCGTCAGCTCGACCCCGCGGGCGGTACGCGTGAACAGCCGGACCTCCAGCTCGCGCTCCAGGGCGGCGATCCTCTTGGAGACCGCCTGCTGGGTCACGCCCAGCTCGCCGGCCGCCTGTTGCAACTGTCCGAGCTCGGCAGCCCGGACGAACGAACGCAGTGCCTCGGTGTCCACCCGCGCATCCTAGAGCCGCACAACCGATGGTTGTTTCCCACGAGCAACCGGTTGTGCGACCACACCGCACAGGCTGGAGCGCGCCCTCGCCCCTCACGAGTCGGACGGGCGAGGCGTCGGCTCACCGCGCGCCGGGGGCGGTTCGCCTCCGGGCGGGGCCGCTCACCGCGTGCCAGCCGTGGGAAGCCCCAACAGGCCCTCGGCCACCTGGTCGAGGTCCTCGCCCACCACGTCGGGTTCGGCGAACATCGCGCTGTGCCGTCCCTCCAGGCGGGCGCACCAGCCGCTGAGGAGGCCCGCGCGGTTGGCGCCGTGGCAGTCCCAGGCGTGCACCGCCACCAGCGCGGTGGCCGCGGGCGGAGCCCCCACACGCTCCGCCGCCGCCCGGTAGACCTCGGGGGCCGGCTTCCAGGCGCCCGCCTCGGCCGCGGTGACGACCTGCTCGACATGCGGCGCGAGCCCGTTGTGCTCCAGGAAGGCGCGGGTGACCTCGGCGTCGCCGACCGTCAGCGCGCCCACCCGCACCCCCGCCTCGCGCAGCCGGCGCAGCGCGGGCAGCGCGTCGGGGTGGGCCGGCAACCGGGGGAGGCCGCTCAGCACGTGCTCGATCTCCGCCTCGGAGACCGACTGGCCGCTTTCCACTCGGAGGGCCTGGTGGGCGGCGTCGAGGAACGTCGAGGAGCAAGCCACCTCGCCGCTGAGCGTCAGCGCCATGCAGTCACGCTGGACGCGCAGGAACCACGGCTGGAGCGCGGCCGCGGGCTGCCCGATCTCCTCGAACCGGTCGCCGAGCGGCTCCAGCCGCATCAGCGTCTCCAGCACGTCGAAGACGACGGCCTGCGGGCGTCGGGGGGCGGTGCGCATACGGGTCTCCTCCCGTCCGGTAGGGGCCGGCCGCCGGTACGGGTACCCCGCGAGGCCCCGCGTCCCGGGCCTGTCAGGCCGCGGCGCGGGGCGGGTCGACGGCCTCTTCCCGCTCGATCTCCTCGCGGACGCGGCGGCACGCCGCGGTCAGCAGGCGCGAGACGTGCATCTGCGAGACGCCGAGGCGGCGGGCGATCTGGGACTGGGTGAGTTCCCCGAAGAAGCGCAGGTACAGGAGGCGCTGCTCGCGCTCGGGCAGCCGGCACAGGCAGGAGCGCACCGCTTCGCGGTCGACGACGTGGTCGTAGCCGCTCTCGTCGGAGCTGAGGGTGTCCATGAGGCAGATGGCCCCGTCGCCGGCGGCGTCACCGCCCCCGGCGGCCTCCGCGGAGACGGGGGCGTCGAGGGAGAGCGAGTTGAAGCACTGGAGGGCTTCCATGCCGGCCAGGGTGTCTTCTTCCGAGAGCCCGGCGTGGGCGGCGAGCTCGGCCACGGTGGGCGAGCGCCCCGAGCTGGTCAGCTCCAGTTCGCGCAGGCTGGCGCGTACCCGGTTGCGCAGGTCCTGGACGCGTCGGGGGACGTGGATCTCCCACATGTTGTCGCGGAAGTGCCGTTTGAGTTCGCCGTAGATGGTGGGGATGGCGAAGGTCTCGAAGGCGTTGCCCCTGGCGGGGTCGTACCGCTCGACGGATTTGACCAGGGCCAGCGCCGCGACCTGTTCGAGGTCTTCGAGCGACTCGCCGCGGTTGCGGAACTTGCGGGCGAGCCGGTGCGCCATCGGCAGCCAGGCGGTGACCACGCAGTCCTGGAGCCGCCGGCGTTCGGGCCCGTCGGGCAGGTGGACGAGTTCGGCGAAGTCGGCTGCCGTGTCGGGGGCGTCGTGATGGGTACGCAGGGGTGCAGGGGACGCGGCGGTATCGACAGCGGTCCTCGACCGCGTGGTGGCTGCCTCGGCGCCGTCCGTCCCCTGTCTCTCCCGGGACGGCTCCTGGGCCGACGTGGTGCGGTCCTCGGTGGTGCGGAACCGTGTGGTGTCCATGAGCTGCTCACTCCCACGTCTCACATGGGTGCTGTGCAAGAGGGGCGAGAAGCGATCCCCCAGTCCGCTTCCGGACAGGATCAGGGCCGGTCGCCGCAGCATCAGCAGCGGCCCATTTCACCGTGACACACACCACGCCGCGCGGCATCTTCGCAGGTCGCGCCCGCTTGCGGTGGGTAGCCGGCAAACCCACGCACGGTGAGCGAGGAGGGCCACGCGGCAGGCGTTTGTCCGCGGCGCGGCAGGGCACCCGGCCGCCTCGCGGCGGCCGCTTCGGCCGCCGCCGTGTGGGGCGAGAAGGCCGGGAGGACGAGATGAACGAGCGATCAGGAACCGCCTGCTGGGTGAGTGTGACCACGGACGACCGGCACGCCACCGAGGAGTTCTACGGCGCGGTGCTCGGCTGGTCGTTCGAGGGCGGCTCGCTGGCTCCCGAGGCGCGTGTGGCGACCGCGGCCGGGCAGCCGGTCGCGGGACTGAACGAGGCCGCCGCGGCGCGCGGCCTGCCCGCGCGCTGGACGGTCTTCTTCCTGGTCGAGGACGCGGACAGGGCCGCGGAGCTGATGAGCGAGCGAGGCGGCACGGTGGCCGTCGGCCCCGTCGACTTCGGCAACGGCCGCACGGTCCTCGGCTCGGACCCGTGCGGCGCCGCGTTCGGGCTGTGGCAGGGCTTGGCGCCGCCGGAGTGGAGCGTGGGTGCCGGTGAGGCTCCCGCGGAACTGTGCCTGCGCACTGCTGACCCGGGCACCGCGCTGGACTTCTACAGCGCGGTGCTGGGCTGGCCGCGGGAGCCGGAGCGGTGGCCGCACGCCTGTCTGCGGGCCGGCGCCAGCCCCGGTGATCCCGACCCGAGTGCCCGCCCGCGCTGGGTCGTCACCTTCCGCGCCGCGGATCCGGGCGAGGCGGCGGCAGCGGCGAAGCGCCACGGCGGCACGGTCCTCGCGCCGTCCGAGGACGTCGAAGGGGCGAGCCGGATCACGCTGAGCGACCCCCACGGCGCCCTGTGCACCCTCGCCCGCCCCTAGAAACCTCTCGTCTGGAAGCCCCTCGTCTCGGGCTCGCAACGGGTTCCGCCCGCCACCTGCGGCTGCGGCTGCGGCTGCGGCTGCGGCTGCGGCTATAGGCCCACGAGGTAGCCGATGAAGAAGACGAGGAAGACGACGACCACGAGTGCGATCAGCACGAGCGGTCCTTTGCTCCAGCCCTTGGTCGGGTTGTGGGTCTCCAGTGGACCCGCCTCGGACATGCTCCCTTCCGCCGGCGGGGTCTCCCCTGGCGGTACCTGTCCACCGCGCTCCAGTCCAGGGGTGCGGTCCGGGTCGGGATCGGGATCCTGGTTGGCGTGCCTCATGCCCTCCGGGTGGACCGCGGGGCGGCTTCGTACACCTCCGGGTGCGCGGTATACGGGTGCGCTCCCCGGCGCGCGGGGTCCGGCCGCCCGGGCCCCGCCACGCGCCCTGTGCCGCGCCGTCGCGCTCGCTACACTGTTCGGGACTTCGACTCGGTGTTGAAATCTCGAACAGAGCGAACAGGACGAACAGGAGACCTCCATGGGGCGGCTCGTGCCCGCTGTGACCCGGGCGCTGGATATTCTCGAGCTGTTCTTGGAGGGGGACGGCACGCTCACCGCTCCGGACATCGTGCGCAGGCTGCAACTGCCGCGCACCACCGTCCACGAGCTGGTCGCCACGCTCACCGCCCGCTCCTACCTGGTGCCGGTGCCCGGCAGGCCGGGCCACTACCGGCTCGGGGTGCGCCCCTACCAGCTCGGCAGCCGGTACGCCGAACAGCTCGACCTGGCGGCCGAGGGCCAGCAGGTCGCCCGGTCGGTGGCGCAGACCTGCGAGGAGACCGTGCACGTGGCGATCCTGGAGGGCGCAGACGTCATCTACATCGCCAAGGTGGACTCCACCCAGGCCGTGCGGATGGTCTCGGCCGCGGGGCGCCGGCTGCCCGCGCACTGCACCGCAGTCGGCAAGATGCTGCTGGCGTGCCTGACGCCCGACGCACTGGCCGCGCGTGTCCCCGAGGGCGGGCAGCTGCACGGCATGACACCGCACAGCGTCACCGACCCGGCCGTGCTCCGCGCCGAGTTGGGGCGTATCGCCGAGCGCGGCACGGCGGTGGAGGAGAGCGAGTCCAATCCGGACGTCAGCTGTGTGGCCGCGCCGGTACGGGATCGCTCCGGACGGGTGGTGGCCGCGCTGTCGGTGTCCGTACCGTTGGTCAGGTGGAGCGCCGAACGCCGCGCCGAGCTGGAGGAGTTGGCCAGGAGCGGCGCCGCGCGACTGTCCGAACGGCTGGGACACAGGGGGCTGTGATGGGTGTGGCGACGGTGCTGCGGGCCCGCGCGGAGCTGGGCGAGGGACCTACCTGGGACGCGGCGAGGGGACGTCTGCTCTGGGTCGACATCCTCGGTGCCCGCGTCCACACCTACGACCCCGCCGACGGCCGGCGCACCGTACTGGCGACGGAGGCACACGTGGGCGCCGCCAAACCGCGCGCGGGCGGCGGGCTGGTCGTCAACCTGCGGGACGGGATCGGCGCGTACGACACCGAGGGGCGTTTCACCTGGCTGCTGCACGACCCGGTCGCCGGGCGGCGCGGCAACGACGCCGCCGTCGGCCCGGACGGCGCACTGTGGGCGGGCACGATGCGCTACGACGAGAAGCCGGGCGGTGGCACCCTGGTGCGGCTCGCCGGGGACGGCACGGCGACCACCGTCCTGGCGGACGTCGCCGTCTCCAACGGGACCGGCTGGAGCCCCGACGGCAC
Organism: Streptomyces diacarni; assembly: GCF_003323715.1. GTDB lineage: Bacteria > Actinomycetota > Actinomycetes > Streptomycetales > Streptomycetaceae > Streptomyces > Streptomyces diacarni. Next base: position 156,435 of record NZ_QOIN01000028.1, on the reverse strand, counting down.
GCGTATGTACCACGTGGACAGCCCGACCCGCCGCGTCGACGTGTGGGACGTGCGCGAGGACGGGCTGGTGACGGGGCGCCGCCCGCTGGCGGTGGTCGAGGAGGGCGCGGGTTTCCCCGACGGGCTGGCCGTCGACGCGGACGGGTGTGTGTGGGTGGCGCTGTGGGACGGCGCGGCCGTGCGGCGCTACGCGCCGGACGGGACGCTGGAGAGGGTCGTCGAGCTGCCCGTCCGGCGGCCCACCGCGTGCGCGTTCGGCGGGGCCGGCCTCACCGACCTCTACGTCACCTCGGCCCGCGCCGGGTTGGTCTCCCCCTCGCCGCTGGACGGCTCGCTCTTCGTCCTGCCGGAGGCGGGTCGGGGTCTGCCCCAACCCCCCTTCGCGGGCTGAGGTCCGCGGCGGCTTCCCCGATCCCGCCCCTTCCCGAGACGGGGGGCTCCTCCCCGGACGCCGTCCCGGACCCCACCCGGCCCCCCGTTGTGTCGCTTCGCTCGTCCTCAAGCGCCTGGGGCACCTCCCGGCTGAAGGCGCCGGGCGGGCCGGAAATCGGCCCGCCCGGCGCTTGAGGGCATCAGCGTCCTGCCTTGCGCTTGTTCCAGACGTCGAAGCCGACCGCGGCGAGCAGCACCAGGCCCTTGATGACCTGCTGGTAGTCGGTGCCGATGCCGACCAGCGACATGCCGTTGTTGAGCACGCCCAGCACGAGTCCGCCGATGACGGCGCCCATCACCGTGCCGACGCCGCCGCTCATGGACGCGCCGCCGATGAAGGAGGCCGCGATGGCCTCCAGTTCGAAGTTGAGGCCCGCCTGCGGGGTGCCGGCGTTGAGCCGGGCCGCGTAGACGCATCCGGCGAGCGCGGCGAGGACACCCATGTTGACGAACACGAGGAAGGTGACGCGCTGGTCCTTGACGCCGGACAGCTTCGCCGCGGCCTTGTTGCCGCCGAGCGCGTACACGTGCCGGCCGATCACGGCGTTGCGCATCACGTAGCCGAGGCCGATCAGCAGCGCGCCCATGACCAGCATGACGACGGGCACGCCGTGGAAGCTGGCGAGCGTCAGGGTGAAGGCGATGACGGCGGCGGCGAGGGCCACGCACTTGCCGACCCACAGCCCCGTCGGCAGCACCTCGAGTTCGTACGCCACCTGGCGTTTGCGGTCGCGGAGTTCGCGCAGTAGGAGCAGGACGAGGGCGACCAGTCCGATCACCAGTGTCGGGTTGTGGTACTGGGTGTAGGGGCCCATTTCGGGGATGAAGCCCTTGGCGAGGTTCTGGAAGCCGCCGGGGAACGGGGACAGGGAGCGGCCTTCCAGCACGATCTGCGTCAGGCCGCGGAAGAGCAGCATGCCGGCGAGGGTCACGATGAAGGACGGGATGCCGACGTAGGCGATGAAGAAGCCCTGCCAGGCGCCGGCGACCGCGCCGATCAGCAGCGAGAGCGCGAGGGCGAGCCCCCAGGGCATGCCGCCCTTGACCATCATCACCGCCGCCATGGCGCCGACGAAGGCCACCAGTGAGCCGACGGACAGGTCGATGTGCCCGGCGATGATGACGATCATCATGCCCATGGCCAGGATGAGGATGTAGCCGTTCTGCTGGATCAGGTTGGAGACGTTGTTGGGCAGCAGCAGCGTGCCGTCGGTCCAGATCTGGAACAGCACGACGATGAGCAGCAGCGCCGTGAGCATCCCGTACTGGCGCATGTGGCCGCGCATGTTCTCCATCAGCACCGCGCCGGCCGAGCGGGCGGCGGACGGCTGCTGGGGCGGTGTGTCGGAGTGCGGGGAGCGGGTGGTGGTCGTCATGGCGGGCCTCAGTCTCTGTTCCGGGCGCCGGCGGCGGGCTGCTGACGGGTCATGTGGCGCATGAGGACTTCCTGGCCGGCGTCGGCCCGCGCGATCTCGGCGGTCAGCCGGCCTTCCGCCATGGTGTAGATGCGGTCGCACATGCCCAGCAGTTCGGGCAGTTCGGAGGAGATGAACAGCACGGCCTTCCCCTGGGCTGCGAGAGCGTCGATGACGGTGTAGATCTCGTACTTGGCGCCCACGTCGATGCCCCGGGTCGGCTCGTCCAGGATCAGCACGTCGGGGTCGGCGTGTATCCACTTGCTGAGCACGACCTTCTGCTGGTTGCCGCCGGACAGCCGGCCGGTCTGCTCGTGCACGGTGGGCGCCTTGATGTTCATGGAGTCGCGGTAGCGCTCGGCGACGGAGCGCTCGTGGTGCTCGTCGACGACGCCGCGCCTGACCATGACGGGCAGGGACGCCAGCGAGATGTTGCGGTTGATGGTGTCGATCAGGTTGAGGCCGTAGCGCTTGCGGTCCTCGGTGACGTAGGCGAGACCCGCCTCGATCGCCGCAGGCACGGTCTTCGCCCGTACCTGGCGGCCCGCGACCCGCAGGGTGCCCGCCTCGTACAGGCCGTAGGAGCGGCCGAAGACGGACATGGCCAGCTCGGTGCGTCCTGCGCCCATCAGCCCCGCGATGCCGACGATCTCGCCGCGCCGTACGGTCAGCGACGCGTCGTCGACGACCTTGCGCTGGTGGTCGACTGGGTGGCGCACCGTCCACCCCTCGATCTCCAGCGCGGTGGCGTGGTCGCCCTCGTAGGGGGTGCGGTCGGGGAAGCGGTGGTCGAGGTCGCGGCCGACCATGCCGCGGATGATGCGGTCCTCGGACAACTCGGCGGGCTGCTGGGGGTGTTCCCGCACGGTCAGGGTCTCGATGGTGCGGCCGTCGCGCAGGATGGTGACGGTGTCGGCGATGTGGCGTATCTCGCCCAGCTTGTGCGAGATGACGATGCTGGCGATGCCCTGGTCGCGCAGTTCCAGGATGAGCTGGAGGAGGCTCGCGCTGTCCTCGTCGTTGAGCGCGGCGGTCGGCTCGTCCAGGATCAGCAGCTTCACCTCCTTGGACAGCGCTTTGGCGATCTCCACCAGCTGCTGTTTGCCCACGCCGATGTCGGCGACGGCCGTCTGCGGGTTCTCGCGCAGTCCGACGCGCCCAAGCAGCCGGGTGGCCCGCTGGAGCGTGGCGTTCCAGTCCACGACACCGCGCCTGCCGGTGCGCTGCTCGTTGCCCAGGAAGATGTTCTCCGCGATGGACAGGAAGGGCACGAGGGCGAGTTCCTGGTGGATGATGACGATGCCGCGGGCCTCGCTGGCGCGGATGTCCTTGAAGGCGACCAGCTCGCCGAACAGGCGGATCTCCCCGTCGTAGCTGCCGTGCGGGTGGACGCCGCTGAGCACCTTCATGAGCGTCGACTTGCCCGCGCCGTTCTCGCCGCAGACCGCGTGGATCTCGCCGGGGCGCACGGTCAGGTTGACGTCGCTGAGCGCGGTGACTCCGGGGAAGGTCTTGGTGATGCCCCGCATTTCCAGGACGGGGCCCGTGCCGGCGGGGCTCACCGCAGCTGCTCCTTGGTGAAGTAGCCCTCGTCGACGAGTAGCTGGGTGTTCTTCTTGTCGACGGAGACGGGTTTGAGGAGGTAGGCGGGGACGATCTTCTTCCCGTTGTCGTAGTCGGTGGTGTTGTTGACCTCGGGCTTCTTTCCGGTGAGGACGGCGTCGCTCATCTGGACGGCCTGCTTGGCCAGCTTGCGGGTGTCCTTGAAGACGGTCTGGGTCTGCTCGCCGGCCACGATGGACTTCACGGAGGCCAGTTCGGCGTCCTGCCCGGTGACGACGGGCAGCGGATGGCGCTTGGTGCCGTAGCCCGCGCTCTTGAGCGCGGAGATGATGCCGATGGAGATGCCGTCGTAGGGGGAGAGCACCGCGTCCACGTCGGTGCTGCCGTAGTTCTTGCTGAGCAGGTCGTCCATGCGTTTTTGCGCCGTGCCGCCGTCCCAGCGCAGGGTGGTGGCCTGGTTCATCTTCGTCTGCTTGCTGCGCACCACCAACTGGCCCGTCTTGAAGTACGGCTTCAGCTTCTTCATGGCGCCGTTCCAGAAGTACTTGGTGTTGTTGTCGTCGGGCGACCCGGCGAACAGCTCGATGGTGTGGCGCTCGTCGGCGTCGGCGTCGGGCTTCTTCAGGCCCAGGCGGTCGAGGATGTACTGGCCCTGGAGTTCACCGACGCGCTCGTTGTCGAAGGAGGCGTAGTAGTCGACGTTCTCGGTGCCCAGGATGAGCCGGTCGTAGGAGATGACGGGGATGTGGGCCTCGGCGGCCCGCGTCAGGACGTGGGTGAGGGCCGAGCCGTCGATGGCGGCGACGACCAGCAGCCGGTGCCCCTTGGTGATCATGTTCTCGAGCTGGGCGACCTGGTTCTCGACCTTGTCGTCGCCGTACTGGAGGTCGGCCTTGTACCCGGCCTTGCGGAACTGCTCGGCCATGTTCTTGCCGTCGGCTATCCACCGCTCGGAGGACTTGGTGGGCATGGCGATGCCGACGGTGCCGCCCTTGCCCTTGTCGGGTTGGTAGCGGCTGCCGCCGCGGGCCTCTTGGCCGCAGGAGGTCAGTCCGGCGACGAGTGCGGCGGCCAGCACCGCACAAGCGGCGACGCGGCGTCTGCGGGTGCGCATGGTCAGTTCCCCTCCAAAGACTCGGCGTGCGCGGTGCGCCGGCCGGGCCGGGATCGCTCCGCGTCGTGCGGGAAGCGGTGCAGGTCGCCCGGCAGCCGGGCCCCGAGCGGCGACATACCGCCGTCGGCGCCGTGCCGGGCCAGCAGGTCGAGGGCGAGCCGGCCGCGGCGGACCCGCTCGCGCGCCGTCTGGAGCACCGTCTCGCGCAGATGCCGCCCCGACGGGTAGATGCCGGGCGCCTTGGCGAGACCGAACTTCAGGTAGAGCGGTGCGCCGCGCCGGATCAGCTCGGCCAGCTCGTACATCCGCACGTAGCCGCCGAGGTCGTCGGGCGCCTCGATGTACAGGTCCAGCGGGGCCGCGCTCACCCGGCGGATCTCCGTGAGGTGGCCCGGGGTCAGGTCGCTGGGCACGTTGAGCGAGTCGGCACCCAGCCGCTCGTGGACGGCGTACGAGGCGGGGTTGACCGGGCCGACCAGCGCCGAGACCTTCAGTGTCACCTCGGCGGGCAGCACACCGGTGGCGCGGGCGCGGTGCAGCGTCCACAGCACGCCCTCGTCGGCCACCAGCAGGCAGCGCACCCCCAGTTCGGTGGCGCGCACGGCGTCCTCGACGCAGCCGGCGAGCGCGCTGTGCCCGCGCGCCCGCAGCCCGGCGCCGCCGGATTCGGTGCGGGTGGCGGCACCCGTGTCCCAGGTACCGCGCGGCCCGGTGAACAGGCACAGCTCGATCCGGTGCGCGGCGCACGCCTCGACCATCTCGGTGATCTCCGCGTCGGTGAGCATCCAGATGCCGCTGCCCTGGCTGATGCGGTGCAGCGGCACGTCGAGGCGTGCGGACTCCTCCAGGACGACGGCCAGCGCCTCGGGCCCCTCGCAGGAGGGCACCTCGGTGCGCCACAGGCCCCCGTCGGGGAAGGCGTGCGGGGAGGTGTCGGCGGGTTCGGGCTCGGGCGCGGGCAGCCCGAGCGCGGTGAGGGCGGGTTCGCCGGGATGGCGGACGGTGGTGCTCACACGGGCTCCTTCGAGGAGGCGGAAGTGGCGGGGGCGTTCGGCGGCTTCCGTGGGGTGTTCAGAGGGTGTTCAGGGGTGCAGCAGGACCTTGCCGACCGAGGGAGCGCCGTCGCCGGCGAGGGCGACGGCCTTCTCGTAGTCGCGCAGGGGCATCCTGTGGGTGACCAGCGGCAGCGGGTCGAGCAGCCCGCAGGCGAAGGTGCGCACGGCGTGCGCCCAGGCGGCGGGCGGCGCCCCGAAGACGGTGTGCACCTCGGTCTGCGCGAGGACGAGCGCGGCCGGATCGAGCCCGGGGCCCGCCGCGGGTGGCAGGCCGGTCAGCACGAGCCGGCCGCCGCGCCGCAGCAGCCCGGCCGCCTGCCGTGCGGACCCGGCGGCGCCCGCCGCCTCGACGACGACGTCGTAGCCGCCGAGGCCGTCGGTCTCCTGGTGGTGCCGGTAGCCGGTGGCGCCGAACGCGGTGGCGAGCGCGGCGCGTTCGGGCCGTGCTCCGGTCAGCAGCAGCTCGGCGGGCGATCCTGCCGCCAGCAGCCCCAGCGCCAGCATGCCGAGCGTGCCGTCCCCCACGACGGCCACCCGGTCGCCGGGACGCACCCCGGCGCGCAGCGCGGCGGCGGCCACGCACGCGGCCGGCTCCAGCAGCGCGGCCGCGTCCAGATCCGCCTCGTCCGGCAGCGGGTGCAGCAGCCGTGCGGGCAGCGTGAGGGTGGGGGCCATGGCCCCCGGCTCGGTGAAGCCCGTCTCGGCGTACCCGGCCGCGCACAGCGTGGTCTCGCCGGTGCGGCAGCGCGCGCACACCTGGCAGTTGCGAAACCCCTCCCCCACCACCTTGCGGCCCGCCAGCGCCTCGGGCACCCCCGCGCCGACCTCGGCGACGATGCCCGACCACTCGTGCCCCGGTGTGACGGGGTAGCGGGCGTACGGTGCGGGGCGGCTGCCCAGGTACAGCTCGCGGTCGCTGCCGCAGATCCCGGCCGCGCGCACCCGCACCAGGGCCTCGCCAGGGCCCGGCGGGCGCGGTGTGTGCGGGGTGAGGCGGACGGTGCCCGGCGCGTCGAGGACGACGGCGGCGTCCCCGCTCACCTGGTGCCGCCGGTGGGGTTCCGCGTCTCCCAGCCCTCGGCCCACAGGTCGAAGTGGGCCCGCTGCTGCGGGAAGGCGGCCGCCGCCTCGACGTCCAACTCGACGCCGAGTCCGGGGGCGTGGCTCAGGGCGAAGCAGCCGGTCTCGGGATCGACCCGGGGCGCGCCCTTGACGACCTGCTGGATCTCGGCGTCGGCGAAGTCGTTGAAGTGTTCCAGGATCTTGAAGTTGGGGGTGGCGAAGCCGACCTGGAGGCTGGCGGCGGTCAGCACCGGGCCGCCGACGTTGTGCGGGGCCAGCAGCATGTAGTGGGTCTCGGCGGTGGCGGCCAGCTTGCGGGTCTCGGCGATGCCGCCGAGGTGGCCCAGGTCGGGCTGGAGGATGTCGGCGGCCTGGCTCTCGAACAGTTCGCGGAACTCGATCCGGTCGTGGATGCGCTCGCCGGTGGCCACCGGTGTCTCGACCTTCTCGGCGACCTTGGCCAGCGCCTTGAGGTTCTCCGGCGGCACCGGCTCCTCCAGCCACGCGGGCCGGAACGGCGCCATCTCGCGGGCCAGCCGCACGGCGGTGGCGGGGGCGAAGCGTCCGTGCATCTCCAGCATCAGCTCGGCCTCGGGCCCGATGGCGTCCCTGACCGCCTCGATGAGCGAGACGGCGTAGCGCGTGTCCTGGTGGGAGAGTTCGAGGTGTCCGGTGCCGAACGGGTCGATCTTCAGGGCGCGGTAGCCGCGGGCCATGACGTCCTTGGCGGCGCGGTGGTAGGCCTCGGGGGTGCGTTCGGTGGTGTACCAGCCGTTGGCGTACGCCTTCACGCTGTCGGTGACGTTGCCGCCCAGCAGCTGCCAGACGGGCACGCCCAGTGCCTTGCCCTTGATGTCCCAGCAGGCCGTCTCGACGCAGGCGATGCCGGACATCACGATCTCGCCGGCCCGCCCGAAGTCCCCGTACTTCATGCGGCGCACCAGGTCCTCGGTGCGGAACGGGTCGGAGCCCGCGATGTGGTTGGCCTCGGCCTCGCGCAGATAGCCGAGCAGCGCGTCGGTGTGGCCCAGCATCCGGGTCTCGCCGACGCCGGTGAGCCCCTCGTCGGTGTGGACCTGGACGTACGTCAGGTTCCGCCACGGGGTGCCGACCACATGGGTGCTGATGCCGGTGATACGCACGAGAGCCGCTCCCTGTCACTCGCTGCCGCACCGAGGTCGCGGCGCCGACGTGTTCGATATTTCGTCAGTCGTTCGAAATCGCGAGGGTGACAGTAGGGAGGGGGTCACGGGGTGTCAATGGCGGGGACGTGCATCCGTGTTCGGATGTGTGCGTTCTTTCCGCCGGGGCGCCGTCAGGGGCGGGGCGTGATGCTGCTGTGGAGGCGGTAGCGGACCGGCTCGTGGCCGTCCCTGGGTGGCCGCAGCCGGACGGCGACCGGCCCCGCGAAGCTGAAGTGCCGCTGGGCCGCGTGCCGCCGCACCTCGGAGGCGAGCCGCTCGCCCACGGCACCCGCCTCGCCCTCCAGCCGGGCGTAGCTGTCGATGGGCAGTTCCAGAACGAAGGAGTTGGGCACCACGGTGCGGCCCCGGCCGACGATCACCGCGTTGCTGTCGCACTCGCGGCGCAGCATCCCGATCACCTCGACGGGCTCCTCACCGCTCCTGCGGCGCAGCAGCCCCCACAGCGAGGTCGAGATCCGTTCCATCCTGCTCTCGACGTCCTGCAAAATGCTCATCGCTCCCCGTTGCCCGCCCGAGCGGGCCGGCATGTCCCCCCGAACGGGTGGTACGTGCCGCGCGGGGTTCACCGCCCGGGCCGCGGTGGCCCGGGCGGTCGGGCCGGCCCCGGGCGGCCGCCCGGGCCGCTGTCAGCTGCGGTGCGCCTCGGTGTGCAGGCCCAGCGCCTCCACCAGCTCCTGCACGTTGGTGTACCGGGCGTCGCCGGGCAGGCCCTCGGCCAGCTGAACGAGCCGGTCGGGCGCGTGCTCGGCCCGGAGCGCGTCCAGTACCTCCTCGCGCCCCGTCGGGTACAGGTGGCGGCCCAGGTGCTGGGCGATCTCGGAGCGCAGTTCCACGTCACGCGCGCTCATCCCGGCGGGTGTGCCGCCGGTGCGCAGGGCGCGGGGGTCGCGGTCGGCCTCGGGCTGGTCCTCGGCCGACGGCTCCATCTCGCGCCCCTCCTCGCGGTTGGAACGCAGGTCGCCCTGGAGGCGCTTCTTGGCCTCGTCGTCCTGGATCGGGCCGTTCTTGTCGTTCTCCTGCATGGTGTGCTCCTTACGTGCTGAGCAGACAGAAGGAGGCGCCCTTGGGGTCACGGAGGGTCACAGTCCGCCCCAGCGGGCCTTCCCTGGGCGGCGTGACGACCTCGCCACCCTCCCGTTCCGCGGCATCGACCGCCGTGTCAAGATCGGGTACCCGAAAGTACGGCTCCCATCGCGTCCGGATCCTGGGGTCCGGCGGCGACTCCAGTGCGCCGCCCCGCAGCCCGGCCACCGGATGCCCTTCCAGCCTGACGACGATCTCGTCGTACTGCTCCTCATAGGTGACGCCGTGGCTGGGGTCGTCCATCCAGTCGAAGATCTCCCCGTAGAAGACCGCGGCGGCGAAGGCGTCGCGCGTGTGCAGCTGGAGCCACGCGGGCGCCGGGCCCGTGCCCACGCCCCACGAGGCGGGCCCGTCGCCCTGCCAGAGCCCGAACGGCGCGCCCCACTGGTCGGCCGCGAGGACGGCGCGGCCGCCGCCCGTGCGCAGCGGGCCGACCGCGACGGTGGCGCCGCGCTCGGCGATGCGCTCGGCGACCACGTCGGCGTCCTCGACGTGGAAGTACACCGACCAGCGCTCGGCCTCGGGGCCGGCGCCCTCGGCCAGCTGGTTGAAGCCGGCCACCGGTTGCCCGTCCACCGTGGCGATCCGGGAGTCGGGGCCGTCGGAGTAGGCCTGGAAGGTCCAGCTCAGCACGGGTCCGTAGAACTCTTCGGCGGCCCGTTGATCGGGGGTCATCAGACTCACCCAACAGGGCACTCCGCCGACCGCAGCCATGAATCCGCCTTCCCTCTGCCTGGGGAACGTCCGTGCTCCACTCAGGGTACATAGCGGCGCTGATTGGACATAACGGAATGGCGCACCCGGTCCTCCAGGGTGCCGTCGGCGGGGCACGGGCTCCCGGGCGCGCTCAGCGCTCCAGCCGGAAGGTGGCGATCTCCCACGGGCGCAGCGCCACGGTGGCGCTCTCCCCGTCGAGGCGCGGGGCCTCGCCCGCCGCCGTGGCCCGGCCGAGCAGGTCGCACCGCTCGACGGCCCGCAGTCCTGGCAGCGAGAGGACGGCCGCCGTCGGGCGGGGCGTCTGGGCGACGACCCGGACCTGGGCACCGCCCTCGCGCTCCCGGACCGACGAGAGGACGACGCCCTCGCCCGCCACGCTCAGTCCCCGGCCCGGTGCGGGCAGTGCTGCCGCGCCCGTACCGGTGCCGTGCAGGGGCATGAGCGGATGCCGGAAGGCCTCGGCCGCCGCGTGGACGCCCGCCTCGTGCCACTCCCCGGCGTACGGCAGCAGGCCGAACGTCACCGTCCGCAGCCCCCGGCACTGGGCCTGCGGGGTGGGGAACTCGCCCCCGGCGGGCTCGTCGCGCCACACGTGCCGGTTGCGGGACATCTGCCCGGTCGGCCGCAGGAGCGTCACGGCCAGCTGCGCGCCGTCGTCGAGGAGTTCGTACTCGGTGGCGTGTTCCAGCAGGAGCGCCGCGCCCCCGGCGGCCACGAAGGCGGAGGCGGGGAAGGTCGGCAGCGGCTCCTCGCCGAAACCGCCCTCCGCGCTCAGCCCGCGCTCGACGACGGCGAACTGCCCCTCTCCGTACGACACCTCGGCGCGGCGCGGCAGGGGAACGTGCATGCGGACGCGGTGGTCGTCGCTGCGGTTGTCGAAGGAGACGGCCAGCCGCACGAACCGCTCCCCGGCGCGCACCTCGACCCGGGTCGTCACGGTCGTCGGCTCGGTGTCCGGCGTACGGCCGTCCGCGGCGAAGTCCCCCGTCCTCGGCCAGGCGTAGCGGCGTTCGACCTCGAAGGCGCCGGTCAGCGGTCCTTCGCCGGCCGGGCGGACGGTGACCTCCTCGGGGTGTTCCACCAGGACGTCGCGCGCGGGCGGCGCGTAGTTGTAGGTGTCGCCCAGGTCGCCGCCGTCCACGACGCGTCCCGCACCCGCCAGCGTGACACCGTCGGCGCCGCGCACGGCGAAGGTGCCGTCCTCGGCGATCTCCACCCGCAGCAGGCCGTTGTCCAGGACCCGGCCGCCCTCGGCGCGGACACCGTGCGGCACGGGGCCGCCGGGCGCGGGCCCGTGGACGGCGCGCACGGCGGTGTGGCCCAGCGGTGGCGCCGTGACGAGCGCGGCCACCCGCTGCCGGGGCTCGGCCTCGATCACGACCCGCCAGGGGCCCTCGGCCCGCGCCCGGTCCAGCGCCTCGCGGACCGCCGCGACGTCGAAGGGCAGTGCGCTCCTGCGGGCCACGGTGAAGTGCAGCAGCCGCCGCTCGGGCTCCAGGCGCCAGGCGGTGATCTCCTGCCCGTACAGCTCGCTGCCGTGCACCCTGGCCAGTACGGTGGGCAGCCGCTCGGCGGGGACGGTGTCGTCGGCCGGCGGCGTCGGCGCGGAGGCGAGCCGCTGCGCGGGGAAGACGGTGCCGTCCGCGTCGATCAGGTGGACGGGGCCCTCGCCCGCCACGTCCAGCTCGACCAGGTCGGTGCGGTGGGCCGGCGTCGGGTTGAGCAGCAGGTGGGCGTCGTGCGGCACCCGGGCGGCCAGCGGGCCCGCCACCATGTCGCGCACGGCGAGACCGAGTTGCTCCGCCTCGGCGATCCTGGCCGCGACCTGCTGCGCGGTCTCGTCGCAGCCGCACCCGGTGACCGAGTCGTGGCAGGACACCTCGATCAGCCGGTCCCAGGCCATCTTGAGGAAGCGCTCGGCCGCGCCGTCGAACCAGAGCGCCGCCAGCGGCTCGGCGTAGCGCTCGACGGCGCGCTCGGCCCGCGCCATGGCCTGCTTGAGCGGGGCGCGGACGGAGAGGACGCCGGGCAGGATGTTGGCCCGCGCGTGGCTGCGCAGCTCCCCGTGGACGGCGCGCAGCCCCTCCAGGTGGGTGGGCTGCGCTGCGAAGTACTCGGACATGGTGGCCAGCCGGAGCGTGACGTGCTCGTCCGCCGCGTTGTGCCGCTCCAGCAGGTCGGCCAGGTCGGCGGCGGGTGCCGTGTGGTCGGAGCCGTACATGGCCAGGATCGGGGAGCCGTCGGGGCGCCAGGGGCGCAGCTTGGCGGCGATGGCGCCGGCCCGCTCGGCGACCTGCCCCGGGTCGTCGAAGAGCCCGGCCGCGCTGCCGTAGCCGCCCGCCGCCAGGTACTCGGTGCGGATCGCAGTGCCGTCCGGTGCGGTCCAGGCGAACGCGTGGCGCTCGACGGCGGCCGGCACGCCCCGCCACACGCAGGCGTGTTCGAGCCCCGCACCGCGCAGGATCTGCGGCATCTGGGCGCAGTGCCCGAACATGTCGGGCAGGTAGCCGACGGGCATCGCGCCGCCCATGTCCGCGCTTGCGCGCAGCCCGAGTTCGAGGTTGCGGACGATGCTCTCGCCCGAGCACAGGAACTCGTCCAGCAGGATCTGCCAGGGCCCGACGGCCAGCCGTCCCTCCTTGACCAGGCCGGTCAGCCGCTCGCGCTGCTCGGGCCGCACCTGGAGGTAGTCGTCGACGGCGACGGCCTGCCCGTCGAGGGTGAAGCGCTGCCGCGGGTCCTGCGCCATCCGCTCCAGCACCGTGTCGAGCAGCCCGATGAGCTGGAGCCTGAACCGCTGGAAGGGCAGGTACCACTCGCGGTCCCAGTGGGTGTGCGGGACGATGACGAGTTCGTCGACGGGCCGGGGCGTGTCGGTCATGCGGATGCTGCCTCTCCTTCGCAGGGGAGCTGGTGGCGGGCCGCGTACGCGGCCACGGCGCGCTGCGCGGTGAGCAGGTCCTCAGCGGCCCCGGCCGCCCCGGTGCGGGGCGGGGTGCCGTCGGTGACCATGGCGTGGAAGGCGACGAGTTCCTCCTCGAACGCCTCGGTGACCGATCTGTACTCGGCGCGGCGCTCGGCGTGCGGGCCCTCGCCCGCGCCCGCCGCCGTCTCGGTCAGCACCGTCGGCGCGTTCATCAGGTAGGGCGAGGGGAAGGCGAGGTGCAGGCTGCCGGTCTCGTGGTGGAGCGCGAACGTCTCCCGGTAGGAGGCGTGTGAGGGCAGGAAGTGCCAGCGGATCGTGTACCGCGCCCCGCCGGGCAGCCCGCCCGACAGCTCCACGGAGCCCGGGCCCGCCGCCGAGGCACCCCACGTCTCGGCCAGCTCCACGCTCGTCGGCGCGCCGGTCACCATGCGCAGCAGCGACAGGTCGTGGCTGATGGAGCCGAGGACGGTGTGGTAGAGGGAGCGCGTCGCCTCGGTGGCGTCGCTGCCGAGCGCCGCGTCCGTCAAGGCGGCGTCCTGCTCCCGCAGCACCGCCAGCGCCTCGGCGTCCAGGTCGTCGCAGGGGGCCGGCAGCCGGGCGAAGGCGAGCTGGTCGCCGCCCGTGGGGTGCAGGACGCACACCTCGGCGGAGCGGACGGCGTCGGCTCCGCCCGCCTCGCCGAGCAGCGCGGCCAGCCGCCGCGCGGCCGGGTCGTACTGCTTCATGTAGCCCACCATCAGCCGCGGTCCGCGCCGCTGGGCACGCTCCGCCTCCGCGATCCGGTCCGCCTCGGCGCGGGTGAACGCCAGCGGCTTCTCGCACAGCACGGCGTACCCGGCGCGGAGCGCCGCCTCGGCCGCGGGGCCGTGCGAGCCCGACGTCAGCAGGAGCACGGCGTCGAAGCCGCCGCCGGCCAGCAGCGCCTCGGTGCTCGCGTGCCGGTCCTTGTCGGGTACGCCGTACCGCGCGCCCACGTCCGCCAGCGCGCCGGGCGACAGATCGCACAGCGCGGTCACCTCGAACAGGTCCCGTCTGCGTTCGAGCAGCGGCAGGTGGGCCGTGCGCGCGATGGCGCCGAGCCCGGCGACGGCGATCCGCAGGCGGTCCCGTGCGGAGGAGACGGTCATGAGCACAGCCCTTCTTCCTGGAGCAGCCGGCGGTTGGCCGACTGGTGTGCGGCGATGCGGTCGAGGTTCTGGCCGGTCGGCGGTGTGTCCTGCTCGACGACCAGCCAGCCCGCGTAACCGGCGCGGCGCAGCGCCGCCACGACGGCGGCGAGATCGATCTCCCCCTCGCCCAGCGCGCGGAACCCGCCCTCGGCGACCACGCGCCACAGGTCGCCGCCCGCACGGCGCACCCGGGCGAGCGCCCGGCGGTCGGCGTCCTTGAGGTGGACCTGGCGGATGCGCGGCCCCCACTCGGCGACCGCCTCGGCGGGATCGCCGCCCGCCAGCCACCAGTGGCCCGTGTCCAGGCAGAGGGAGACGTCCGTGCGGGAGAGCAGCCTGCGCGTCTCGTCGGGCGCCTCGACCACGGTCCCCAGATGCGGGTGGAACACCGGCTCCAGACCGCGCGCCCGGCAGCGGTCGGCGGCCGTCTGCACGTCGGCGGCGAACGGCTCCCACTCCGCGTCGGTGAGTCCCAGCGCCGGATCGACGGGGGTGCCCGGCGCCGCGAAGCGCCGCGGATGCGCGGGGCAGGCCAGGGTGGGGCGCGGGGCGAAGACCGCGTCGTCCACCGGCACCGAGGCGAAGGTGTCGAGCGTGCGGTCCAGGGCCCGCAGGTCGGCGGCGAAGTCGTCGCGGTCGCCGCCGTAGCGCAGGTCGGCCCAGCCGCCCGCCAGCCGCAGTCCGTGGGCGGTCAGGCGTCGCGCGAGGGCCTGGCCCTCACCGAGGTAGCCGAGGGGGCCGCTGTCCGTTCCCGCGTACCCGGCCGTGCGGAAGGCCGCCAGCAGCTCGTCCGGGGCCAGGGGGGCCGTGTCGGTGCTGTAGATCCCGTAGGAGACGGGGGCGTTGGCTGTGCGGACGTGCATGGGTGCCTTTCGGGGCCGGGGCGCGGCTGGCGGGCGGGGACGACGGCCCACCGGAAACGCGGCGGGGCGGGGCCGGGCGCACGGGCACCGGGCTCACGTGCACAGGGCGATCACCTCGCAGACGTGCGTCTCCAGCCGGTGGAGGCCCTCCTCGGCCGCGGGCAGCCACACGGCGGCGCCCCGCACGACGAGGCGCCGCCCGTCGGGGCGGACGAGCACGGTGCCGTCGGCGTCCAGCGCCAGGAGTCGGTCGCCGTACCGCAGCAGGACGGGCGCGTCGGGCGCGGCGGACACGGCGGTGCGTCCTGCGGCGAGGCCGCCGAGCACCCCGCCCGCCGTGCCGTCCTCGCACAGCACCCAGGTGGTGGGGGCCCCGAGGGGGCGACCGTGGGCGGGGTCGTGGAAGTCGCTGCCGCCCAGCGGGATCACGTCGTCGCGCCAGGCCCGCGCCCAGGCGAGCGGGGCGCCGTGCCGCCGGTCGCTCCAGGTGTGGTGCCACACCTCGGCGTGGCGGGGCCGCCGCACGAAGGGGAGTTCCCACGCGCAGTCGTCGGCGAGCGGGTGGTTGACGGACAGCACGCCGCCGCCCGCCTCCGCCTGCGCGAGCCACGCGTGGGCGGGGGCGCGGAAGTCGATCCAGCCGGTGTCGCCGAACACGTTGGCGTGGCCGAGATCCGTGGTGACCTCCTGCCCTGGCAGCAGGGTGACGCCGTGCCGGGAGCCCGCCGCCTCCAGCCAGGGGTGGTGGCTGACGGTGTTGTGGTCGGTGACGGCCAGGAAGTCCAGTCCCTCGGCGGCCGCGGACCTGGCCAGTTCGTCGAGGGTGAGGGCGCCGTCGCTGTGCACGGTGTGGGCGTGCAGGTCGCCCGCGCGCCAGGTGGCGCCGTCCAGGTCCGGTACGCTCCGCCGGGGCCTGCGCTCCCCCGCGGCGAGGGGAGGCGGCACCGCGGTCACGGGTGCTGCGGGGGCGCGCGATCCGGTCCGCGCCCGCACCTCGTACGGCAGCCCCTCGGGCGGCACCCGGTGCAGCCGCAGCAGCACCTGCCAGGTGCCGGCCGTCAGGGGTCCTGGCAGGTAGCCGGGGGTGGCCCAGGTCTCGGTGACGGTGAAGGTGTCCCGCGCGCCGCCGGACCAGCCGCGGAAGTCGCCCCCGGGGCCGAGCAGTCCGAGGTCGAGCACACCGGCACGGCGCGGGTGGTCCAGGGTGACGGTGAGGGCGCCGGCGTCGGTACCGACCTCGACGGGCAGTGTGCGCAGGACGTTCTCGGCGCGCGCCTCCATCGTCCAGGTGCCGCGGTGCACTTGGACCGGGGCGCTCAAGCGGGCACCTCGGCGGGGGTGGCGCCGACGAGTTCGCCGTCGCGGTAGAGCAGCGCGCGGTCCTCGCGGGGTACGGCCCAGCCGCGTGCGCCGACGGCCGGCTCGTGTTCTTCGGGGACGACGACCTGCACGCCGAGCCCGCCGTCGCACTCCAGGGTGACCAGGTGCGCGCTGCCCAGGTTCTCCACGACGGATACGGTGCCGCTCAGCGCGGCGTCGACGGCGCGCTCGGACCACCGCAGGTACTCGGGGCGGACCCCGTAGACGACCTCGTCGCCCTCCTTGAGGTGCGCCCGCGCGCCGTCGGGCACCGGCAGTTCGCGTCCGGAGACGCGCACGGCGCCGCCGCCCGCCACCAGTTCACCGTCGAGCAGGTTCATCGGTGTCGATCCGATGAACGAGGCGACGAACGTGCTGGCCGGGCGGCGGAACACCTCGGTGGGCGTGCCGACCTGGCGCAGTGCGCCGCTCTCCATGACGGCGACACGGTCGGCCATGGCCAGCGCCTCGGCCTGGTCGTGGGTGACGAAGACGGTGGTGACGCCCAGCTCGCGCTGGAGCTTCTTCAAGAAGGTGCGCGCCTCCAGACGCATCCGGGCGTCCAGGTTGGACAGCGGCTCGTCGAAGAGGAAGACCCGCGGGTGGCAGGCCATGGCGCGGGCCAGCGCGGCGCGCTGCTGCTGGCCTCCGGAGAGCTGCCCCGGCCTGCGCTCCCCCAGGTGGCCCAGGCCCAGCTCCTCGGCGGTCTCGCGGGCCTTGGCCGCGCGCTCGCCCTTCCCCACCTTCTTGATCTTGAGTGGGTAGGCGATGTTCTCGTGGACCGTCATGTGCGGGAAGAGGGCGTAGTCCTGGAAGACCATGGCGATGTCCCGGTCCCCCGGCGGCAGCGCCGTCACGTCCTGCCCGGCGATGTGCACACTGCCCCCGGTGGCCTCCTCAAGGCCCGCGAGGGTGCGCAGCAGTGTCGACTTGCCGCATCCGGAGGGGCCGAGCAGCGCGAAGAACTCGCCGTCCCGCACGGTCAGGTCGAGATCGCTGAGCGCCCGCACGCCCCCGGGGTAGACCTTGGCGAGCCGGTTCAGGGTGATGTCTGCCATCAGGCCTTGATCCCTCCGTGGAGACGGAATCCGTAGCGGCGGCTGACGAACAGGAACATCAGCACGACCGGCAGGGAGTACAGGAGCGAGAAGGTGGAGATGAGTGCCAGGTCGGGCTGGCCGCCCTCGGTGTAGAAGGTGTACATGACGACCGCGGCGGGCGACTTGTCGGGCGATCGCAGCAGCAGGAACGGAATCAGGAAGTTGCCCCACACCTGGGCGACCGTCCACACCCCCACCGTCGCCAGGCCCGGCCGTACGACGGGGACGACCACGTCCCGCAGGACGCGCAGCGGTGAGGCGCCGAAGACCCGCGCCGACTCCTCGTAGGAGCGCGGCGTGGTGTCCATGAAGTCCTTGAGAATGAAGATCGCCGCGGGCAGCAGCCCACCGGTCAGCACGAGGATGACACCCAGGTAGCTGTCGACCAGGTCGAGTTCGGCCGCCAGCAGGAAGATCGGCACCATCGCGGCGGTGCCGGTCACGATCGAGGAGAGCAGCAGCAGCGCGTACAGCAGTCCGTCGCGGCCGCGGATGTGGACCCGGCTGAGCGCGTACGCGGCCAGCGCGGAGAGCGCGACGACGAGCACGGCGCTGCCGACGGCCAGGACGAGCGAGCTGGCCAGCGAGTTGACGGCGTTGGGGTTGTCCCACAGCCGCGCGAAGTTGGCGAGGGTGAAGTCGGGCAGCGAGGCGGTGATGCCGGGACGCCTGTCGAAGGGCGCGCTGGCCAGCCAGAGCATCGGCAGCGCGAAGAAGGCCAGCACCAGGGCGACGAGCAGATAGGCGCCGACGCCGCGCAGCAGCGCGCGGACCGGGTCGCGGCCGTCCGCAGGGCGCCGTGGGGTCGCAGCACTCATGCGGTCTCCTCCTTCGCGGCCGGCGCTTCGGCGTGCGGGGCGGCGGGGGCGGCGTCCTGGTCCGTGGGTCCCCCGCTGCCGCGCGCCGCGGTTTTGCGCTTCCCGCTCCGGCGCGCCTTGTTCTTCTGCCCGAGCAGGCGCAGGTAGACGACGGCGACGACGAGGTTGATCAGCAGCATCAGGAAGGAGAGGGCCGCGCCGTAACCGAGCTCGCCGCTGCCGAGCGCGGTCTTGTAGATGTGCACGGGCAGGGTCTCGGTCGCCCCGTTGGGTCCGCCGGCGGTGATCAGGAACGGGGTGAAGTCGTTGAACGTCCACAGGCTGATCAGCAGCAGGTTCGTCAGGACGTGACCGCGGATGCGGGGGAAGACCACGTCGCGCAACTGCTGCCACCCGCTCGCCCCGGCGAGTCGCGCGGTCTCCAGGTGGGAGGCGGGCACGTTTCCGAGCGCGGCGCTGTAGAGCATCATCGAGAAGGCGCTGCCGCGCCAGATGTTGTAGACGATGATCGACAGCATCGGATGGTCCAGCAGCCAGGCGGCGCCCGGGGTGTGGAGCAGCGTGTTGAGGGTGCCGCCGTCGCGGTCGAGGAAGGCGATCCACAAGAACGCGACGACCGAACTGGGCAGGATCCACGCCAGCATGACGAGTGCTTCGAGGGTGGTCTTGAGCCAGCCCGTGCGCTCCCGCATCCACCAGGCGAGGGCGAAGCCGAGTCCGGCCTGGCCGATGACGGCGGAGCCGAGGACGAACAGCAGGGTCAGCCACAGGGAGTGCAGGAAGTCGTCGTCGCCGAGCGCCTTGGTGACGTTGTCCAGGCCGACGAAGGCGGGGTCGATGGCGGGGATGCCGGTGAGCCGGTAGTCGGTGGCGCCCAGGTACAGCGTCCAGACCGCGGGCAGCACGAGGAAGAGCGCGATCAGGACGAGCGCCGGGGCGACGAAGGCGGCGGCCCTGCGGCGGCCCAGCCCGGCCGCGTCCCGCTCGGGTTCGCCGCCGTGCCCGTCCGGGCTCTGTTCACCCGTCCGGGTGGCGGTCTCAGCCGATGACGTGGTCGCTGCCACCGAGCACCTCCGAAAGCTCCTTGCGGTAGGCCCGCGCGGCCTGGCCCGGGCTCTTGCCCGCGACGACCTGCGCCGTGGCCTCCTGGAGCGCGAGGGAGACCGCGGTGTAGGCGGCGAGCGGGGGCCTGTAGGCGGTGACGGGGAGCGCCGCCTCGGCGCAGAAGCGGAGCATGGGGTCCTGGTCGAGGACCACGTCGTTGACGTCGTCGCGCTCGGTGATCATGGCGCTGTCGCCGAGCCTGGCCCTGAGCGCCGCCGCGGAGTGCAGCGCGGTCAGCAGTGCGAAGGCGGCCCGGGGGTGGCGGGTGTGCGGGTTGAGGACGTGGACGGCGCCGCCGGAGAGGCTGACGTGGTCACGGCCGCCGAGGCCTTCGCCGGGCGCGCGGGCCGGGAACAGGGCGTATCCGACATCGTTGTCCCGGCGTTTCATGGCGGCGGTTCCCGTCTCGGGAGCGAGCACGTCCCGCCAGAAGTAGTCCCCCTCGGCGAGGATGCCGAGCTTGCCCTCGGCGAACCGCTCGAAGGACTTGTCGCGCCCCTTGGCCTCCTGCTGGAGCCGCGGATCGCCCAGCCCGCTCCCGTACACGTCGCGGTAGAAGCCCAGCACCGCGCGGAGTTGCGGGGTGTCGCCGTACCACCTGTCCCCCTTGGACACCCAGCCGCCCGCGCCCGCCAGCAGCGGCAGCACCCCCTGCATGGTGGTCGCCTCGCCCATGGCGGTACCCGCGTTGATCTGGAGCGGGGTGACGCCCTCCAGCCGCTTGAGCTCGCGAGCCGCGTCGAGGACGTCCCACCAGCTCGCCGGCCGCCAGTCGGTGGGCAGCCCGGCCTTGCGGAACAGGGGCTTGTGGAAGTAGAGGACCCGGGCGTCCGTGCCCGCGGGTATGCCGTACAGCCGGTCCTCGAAGCGGGCCAGCGAGCGCACCTTCGGGCTGATCTGCCGCCAGCCCTCCCAGTCGGCCATGCCGTCACCGGCCACCTCACGCAGCGGTGCGATGTACCGGGCCTGCGCGAACTCCCCCACCCAGATGCCGTCGAGCCCCATGATGTCGGGGCCCGCCTGGGCCTTGAGATCGAGGGCGAGCTTGGTCTTGTACTGCTCGTCGTCGACGCCGCTGGGCAGGAACGCGACGCGGACGTCCGCGCCCTTGGCCTTCTGGCGCGCCACGAAGCGGGGAATGACCCACTTCTCGATCCAGTCCGCCTCGTCGGCGTTCTTGCCGCCGGAGACGGCGTTGGTGGCGACGGTCAGCGCCACGTCTCCGCCCGCGTCGCCGCGTGGATCGAGCGCGCTCCCGCAGCCTGCGAGCGCCGCGGAACCCGCTCCAAGGACCGCGGCTCGCAGCGCGGTTCGCCGCGCGATGGCTCCCATCCGGACCCCTCCTTGCGACAGAGATCGTGCCGGAAGGTTGAAGGCTGACACGAGGCCCGCATGACGTAAAGAGCTGTTGTCCTTACATCTTCATCACGCCGGACGCCTCGTGCCGCCGGGGCGTGCGCAAGCGGGGCGTGGGCAAGCGGTGCTTTGCGCCGGTGGGTCGTTGGTAGGGGGCGCTCCGTGCCGGCACGGCTCTCGTGCGGCCGGCGCTCGTTCCACGCGCCCACACGCCCACACGCCTTCCGCCGGTGCGGGGGCCGGTCTACGCGGGCTTGATGCCGACGCCCGCCCAAAGGCTCACCTGACCGTCGGTCACCGCGTCGAATCGGGTGACCCCCGCGGTACCGCCGGTACCGGCCTGGGCGGGCACCGCGGCGTTCTCCGGGCGCCACTTGTGCGCGAGGTGGACACCGGGTTCGAGCAGGTCGAGGCCGGTGAAGAACTTCTCGACGTCCGCACGGGTACGGGCCTGGGTCGGGACGCCCTTGGCGTTGTAGATGTCCACCAGCCGCCCGACGCCCCCGGGGTCGATGTCGGCGGTGACATGGGTCAGGCACAGCGCCGAGCCGGGCGGCAACGCGGCGAGGAGCCGCGCGACGATGCCGTACGGATCGCGGTCGTCGGGCACGAAGTGCAGCACGGCGTTGATGGACAGCACGACCGGCTGTGCGAGGTCGAGCGTCCGGGTCAGCGCACCGTCACCGAGGATCGACTCGGGCGCGGTGATGTCCCCTTCCACGTACTCCGTACGGCCCTCCGGAGCGCTGTCGAGGAGCGCACGGGCGTGGGTGAGGACGATGGGGTCGTTGTCCGCGTAGACGACACGGGCCTCGGGGCAGGCGGCCTGGGCCACTTCATGGAGGTTGGGGCTGGTGGGAATGCCGGTGCCGATGTCGAGGAACTGGCGGAAGCCCTGCCGGGCGAGGGCCCTGGTGGCGCGATGCATGAAGTCGCGGTTGGCGCGGGCGGCGCTGCGGGCCGCGGGCCAGGCCTTCAGCGCCTCCTCCGCACCCGCCCTGTCCTTCTCGTAGTTGGTCTTGCCGCCCAGGTAGTAGTCGTACATGCGGGCGGAGTGCGGCACGCCCAGGCCGAGGTCGCGTCCGCTGCGGTCCGTCCGGTGACTGTCGTTCACAAGTGCTCCGATCACGTCGAGTTCCGTCGGGATACACCCTGGCGTGCCGGTGCCGCTGCCGCCAGATGGCTGCCCGCCGTGGGGAGTTCGCGCGCTCGCACTGTTTTCGTGGGTGGCGGCCACGAGACGCTGGTCGCCGCCCCCACTCGGGCGGAACCCCGCTCGCCGGGTCCGGGTGCTGCCGTCACGACAGGCCTGGCCCGCCCACGCTCGGGACCGCGGGGTGCGCACCGTTCTCCTCGCCTACGCCGACGAGGCGGTCGCCCGCACCTTCGCCCGCCAGGGGCTCCGCCTGGCCGGCCCCGCCCTACTGAGCGCCAACCAGCCGGCCCTCGGTCGGCGGGGTGGGTGAACCGCGACGGCACCAGCCCGAGGATGCGTAGGGACGGTCCACACCGGCGGCCGGTCTCGGCACAAAGGGGGCCGGCCCTCGCCGGCGTCCCAGCGAGAGCCGGTGGCACGTTCCGCCATTCGGCTGCAGGCTGACCATGTCGGCCGCCGGTTCGTCGCCCGACGTCAGAAGGTTCTGCTCGACAGCGGGTCGCGGTTCACGGGCGGGTCGTCCAGACGAGTGGACCCAGGGGCCTTGCGGCTGCGGGCGCCCCTCGCGGCGCGCGCCCTCGGCAGCGGGCCGCTCGCCCCGGGAGCGCCCAAGGCTCTCCGGGGGCGAGCGGGCGGAGCCTGCCCCTTCGACGCGGGGCGCCGCCCAGGAGCGCAGGCGCACTCAGGGGCGTGCGCAGGGGGCGCCCGGCGGGGGCGCGGCCCGCTCGGTGCGCGGCCCCCGCCGTGGGCCTCGCAGGGCCCCGGCGGGTCACCGCACGCGGCGTCTGCCGGTACGGGTGGTGATGCGGTAGGCCGCCCACAGGAAGGCGATCAGGGCGACGACGATACCGATGATCAGCAGATAGAAGAGGCCCTTGAGGACCGCGCCGAGGATGCCCAGCGCGATCGCCACGAGGACCAGGAACAGGAACAGCGCCATCTCACCCTCCCCTGCTCAGCGGCGCGCCAGGCGGCGTTCGCCGCCCGCGCCGGGGACGTACTCCAGTTCGTAGTGCGCGAAGACGGACGGCTCGTCCTCGGCGGCGAGCACGTCGTCGGTTCCGAGGGACGGGGCGTCCTTCACCTGGCTCTTGGGGTACTTCACCTTGAGGCACCCGGGACCGACGGCGGCTCCGGCCAGCGGAACGAAGACCAGGCGGTGGCGGGTGGGCATGCCCACGGTCACGGTGGCGAAGGAGGGCTGGTCGGTGCCGGTGTCCACGTACACCGACTCCAGCGAGCCGATCCGACTGCCGCTCTCGTCGACCACGTCGTGCCCGCGCCACTCCCGGATGTCGTCCGGTTCGAACATTTTTCCTCCACATTCGGGGGGCCTGTCTCCATAGTGGCACCGGATTCCGCACGGCACCCGGCGGTCTGGCCGGTGCGGGGCGCCGCTGGTACGGTCCTGACCCGCTCGCAGCCGCGGACGCATGGACGGGGGGCGCGTATGGACGGGCACGGCATCGCCGCGCGGACACGTGCACCCGTGTTCCTCGCGCTGCTCGCCGTGCTGGTCACGGCCTGTGGCGCGCTGACCCCGGGTACCGCGGCCGATCCGGACCGGCCCAGGACGGTGCCGTCGCAGACGGCCGTCCCCCAGGAGGACATCACCCTCTCCCTCACCTTCGCGGACGCTCCCGCGCTGGTGGACGCGCTGGCGGCGGCGTTCCACAAGAGGCATCCGCACCTCACCATCGAGCCGCGGTACACGCAGTTCGCCGACTACGTGAAGAGCATCAAGCTCACCATGGCCTCGGACACGGCGCCGGATCTCGCGCAGTTCGCCGTCGGCATGGAC
Source organism: Streptomyces diacarni (assembly GCF_003323715.1). GTDB lineage: Bacteria > Actinomycetota > Actinomycetes > Streptomycetales > Streptomycetaceae > Streptomyces > Streptomyces diacarni. The sequence goes on along the minus strand of NZ_QOIN01000028.1, from coordinate 133,137 downwards.
GACATCGCCGCGCGCGGCGACATCCTGGATCTGGGTCCGTACCGGGACGCCTACGGCTGGCGGAAGAAGTTCCCGGCGGCCGCTTTGGACCAGCTCACCGGTTCCGGTGAGCGCGCCGCCGAGGGGGATCACCTGTACGGGGTACCTGCCGGGCTGTCGATGACGGGGATCTACTACAACAAGGAGCTGGCGCGGAAGGCGGGGATCACCCGCCCGCCGCGCACCCTGGCCGAGTTCGACCGGCAGCTCGCCGCCGTCAAGAAGGCCGGGATGACTCCGCTGAGTGTCGGCGCGCTCGACTCGGGCGGGCTGCACCTGTGGGCGGCGCTGCTCAACAACGCGATGGAGCCTGAGAAGTACCGCGCCTGGGTCAAGGGTGCCGAGGGCGCCACCATCGAGACCGAGGAGGCGCTGGCGGCCACCGCCAAGCTGGTGGAGTGGAGCCGTAAGGGCTATGTCGACGAGGCCGCGGGCGGGACCACGCAGAACGACTCGACCGGCGCCTTCGTGCGCGGCCGCGGCGTCTTCCTCATCAACGGCAACTGGGCGGCGGGGCAGCTGTCGGAGGCCATGGGGAAGAAGGCGGGCTTCTTCCTGATGCCCGCCGCGCACGAGGGTGCGCGTGCCGTCTCCTCGGGTTTCAGCGTCTCCTACGCGATCTCCTCCCGTACCCGGCATCCGCGCGCCGCCGGCGCCTTCCTGGACTTCCTCGCGTCGAAGGAGGCACAGAAGATCGTCGCCGCGAACGGCTTCCTGGCGGTCGACGAGGAGGCCGTACCCACGCCGAAGGGCGTGCTGGGCGACGTGGCGCGGGCCCACCGGCGGGTCACCGACGACGACGGTATGAACCACTTCCCCGACTTCACCGCGCCGGGCATGCTCGACCCGCTGCGGGCCGGCGTGCAGAAGCTCCTCGCGGGCCGTACGACGCCGGAGGCCTACCTGGCCTCGCTCCAGGACGTGTGGGACGAGCAGTACGGGAGCGGACGATGACCGCGGCCGCGGGCCAGCGGGCACGGCGCGGCCGCGGCGGGCGCCGCGCGGGCCGCGCCTGGCGTGGCTACCTCTACGTGCTGCCCGCTGCCGCCGTCTACCTGGCGTTCGCGGTGCTGCCCGCGCTGCACACCGCCTACCTGTCCCTGTTCGAGTGGGACGGAGTGACGCTGGGTGAGTGGGCGGGGCTGCGCAACTACCGGGAGGTGTTCACCGATCCGGCGCTGCGCGGCGCGGTGTTCAACGCGTTGGTACTCGTCGTCTTCTTCGCTCTCCTGCCGATCCTGGCGGGCCTGGTGATGACGGGGCTGCTCTCCCTCCCCCGGGCCTCGCTCGGGGGTGCGGGATCCCGGCGCCGGGGCCTGGGCGTCTACCGGCTGCTGTTCATGCTGCCGCAGGTGGTGCCGCTGGTCGCGGTGGGGGTGACCTGGCGGTGGCTGTACGGCGAGGACGGGCTGATCAACGAAACGCTGGGCGGGATCGGGCTGGGCGGCTGGGCGCGGCCGTGGCTGGGCGACTTCGACTGGGCGCTGGTCGCAGTGGGACTGGTGGGCACCTGGGTGCTCAGCGGGCTGTGCATGATGCTGTTCCTCGCGGGCGTGCACAAGATCGACCCGCAGCTGTACGAGGCGGCGCGGCTGGACGGCGCGGGCCCGGTGCGGGAGTTCGTCTCGGTGACGCTGCCGCAGTTGCGCGGCGAGCTGGCCGTGGCGCTGACGGTGACCACGGTCGCGGCGCTGGCCAGTTTCGACATCGTCTACGTCACCACCGGCGGCGGTCCCGGCGAGGAGACGACCGTGCCGGGGCTGCTGGTCTACAAGCTGGCGTTCACCGACGGGAAGGTGGGGCTGGCCTCGGCGCTGGGAGTGGTGCTGAGCCTGCTGATCCTCGGGTTGGTCTACGTCATCAACCGTCTGTCGCGGACGGAGCGGACGTGAGGCGTGGGGGCGCGGGCGTGAACCAGGCGGCCGGCGCGTACCGGACGGAGCGCTGGTCCGGGTACGTGCTGCTGACGGCGGGCGCGGTCGCTGTCGTCGTCCCGTTCCTCAGCGTCTTCCTGGCGTCCATGCAGCCCTCGGGTGAGCCGGTCGTGGGCATGGAGTGGCCGCAGCACTGGAGCCTGGACAACTACCGGCAGGCCTGGACGGTGGCGGGCTTCTCCTCGCTGATGCGTTCCAGCGCGCTCATCGCCGTCGGCGTGGTGCCCGCCTCGCTGGTGCTGGCCGGGCTCGCCGGGTACGCGCTGGGGACGATGCGGCTGCCCGGCGGCGACGGGGTGGCCGCGCTGTTCGTGGCCGGGCTGACCATCCCGGTGGAACTCATCGTCGTCCCGCTCTACTTCGACCTGCGCAGCATCGGGCTGACCGACTCCTACCTGGGGGTCATCCTGGTGGAGATCGCGCTGTTTTTGCCGTTCAGCGTCTTCTGGATGCGGACGCACTTTCGCACCACTCCCCCGGAGCTGGTGGAGGCGGCACGGATCGACGGGGCCTCTTCGTGGACGGTGCTCTTCCGCGTGCTGCTGCCGCTGGCGCGTCCCGCCCTGACGACGCTGGGGGTGCTGGTGTTCATGTGGTCGTGGAACCAGTTCCTGCTGGTGCTGGTGCTCATCCAGGACGCGACCAAGCGCACGGCACCGGCGGGGCTCGGCTTCTTCGTGGGGCAGAACAACACGGACGTACCGATGCTGGCGGCGGGCACGATCCTGGTGATGCTGCCCATCACGATCGTGTACGTGCTCTTCCAGCGGAGCTTCGTCGCGGGCCTGCTGCAGGGCGCCTTCAAGGGCTGAACCGCACCGGTCGCGGACACAGTAGTGCGGGTACCGACCGTTTGTACCCGCCCGCGCTTCGGTCACTTCCGGCCGTTGCGGCCGAAAAGAAGGGGGGACGAGCGAAAGACCCCGCTCCCCCAGGGCGTGTTCACCGGTTGTTCACCGAAAGCGCGGTGGTTCGTCACACCGCGTGGGCGACGATGGGGACCCGACGAGGTGACCGGCGAACCGGGAGGGGGGGCCATGCGTCGCTGCGTGACCACCGCACGGGCGTGGATCCACGCCTTCGCGCTGCTCCTCGCCGTACTGCTGGCAGCCCAGGGCGCGAGCGCCCTCCCGTCGGCGACGGCCGAACGCGCGCCCACCGCCGCCCAGTCCTCCGCGCTCTCGGCGCCCGGCGAGGTCGAGCACGAGAACACCGGCTGCCAGGCGCGCCGCACCGCACGCACCCCCACCTCGCCACCGCCCCCCGGTGAACGCCCGCTGTTCGCGGGCTGCCGCGCGGCCCACTCCCTGGCCGCCACGCACACCAGCGCGCTCCCCGAGACCGGGAGCGCGGGCGTTCCGTGGAGCAGATCCGTCGAGGTCCCCGTCCTGCACCAGGTGTTCCGGCACTGAGCACGGCCACGGCCCCCGTGCACGCGTGCCCCCCCTCCTCCGGCCGGCGACGTCCGGCGGCGCGGCGTGGGGCCCGCTGCGGGCTGCCGACCCCGACTCACTCACCGCAGCCTCACCGGAACGCAAGGTAAACGCATGCGCTCTCTGCCCCCTTCCACCCGTACCTTCCCCGCACGCGTCCGTGACCGCGCCGACGAAGCCGAGCGCTACGCGCGGCCGGCGGACGGCCAGTCCCCCGAAGCCCTCTTCCTCACCTGCTCCGACTCGCGGGTCCAGCCCGCCGTCTTCACCGAAGCACTGCCAGGGCAGCTGTTCCAGTCGCGGCTGCGCACCTGCCCGTGCGTGGCCGAACGGGAGGCGGCCGGACAGCTCGGGGTTCTCAGTTGGATCTACACGCTCCACACCGGCCAGGTGCACGAACTGGACACGCGCACCGACGCGTTCCTTGCGCTCTGAGGGGTTCCGCCATGACGCACCCGAACCACACCACCCGCGGCTCCCGACTGGCCGCCCGGCTCAACCCCCTGCGCAGCCGCGGCAGCCTGCGCGCCGACTTCACCGCCTCACTCGTCGTCTTCCTCGTCGCTCTGCCGCTGTGCGTGGGCATCGCCGTCGCCTCCGGTGTCCCGGCCGAACTCGGGCTGGTCACCGGCATCGTGGGCGGGCTGGTCACCGGGCTGCTGCCCGGCAGCAGCCTCCAGGTCAGCGGCCCCGCCGCGGGGCTGACGGTGCTCGTCTTCGAGGCCGTACGCACCTATGGGCTCAGCGGCCTGGGAGTGCTGGTGCTCGCCGCCGGGCTGCTGCAACTGCTGATGGGCGCGCTGCGGCTGGGCCGCTGGTTCCGCGCCATCTCCGTCTCCGTCGTCCAGGGCATGCTCGCCGGGATCGGGCTGGTGCTGATCGCGGGACAGCTCTACGCGCTGGCCGACGCGAAGGCGCCGGCCGGCGGCCCCGACAAGCTGCTCGGACTGGGCGCGCTGCTGGTGGACACGGCAGCCGACAACGAGGCCCTGATCGCCGTCGGCCTCGGCGCGGCCACCGTGGCGGTGCTGCTGCTGTGGCCCAGGTGGCGGGCCGCCGCGCGGGTGCTGCCCGCGCCGCTGGCCGCCGTCCTGCTCGCCACGGGCGTGACCGTCGGATGCGACCTGCCGGTGGCGCGGGTGGACGTCCAGGGCCTTTTCGACTCCCTGCAGCCGCCCGGACTCGCCGACTTCTCCTCCCTGGCCTCCGTCGGCATGCTCAGCACCGTCCTGGCCTTCACCCTGATCGCCTCCGCCGAGTCGCTGTTCAGCGCCGCGGCCGTCGACCGGCTGCACGACGGCCCGCGCACCCGCTACGACAAGGAGCTGATGGCCCAGGGCGCCGGCAACACCGTGTGCGGTGTGCTCGGGGCGCTGCCGATGACCGCGGTCATCGTCCGCAGCTCGGCGAACGTGTCGGCCGGAGCGCGGACGAAGGCCTCGCGTGTGCTGCACGGCGTCTGGCTGCTGCTGTTCGCCGCGGCCTTCCCCGCCGCGCTCGGCATGATCCCGCTCTGCTCGCTGGCCGGGGTGCTGCTGCACGCGGGCTGGAAGCTGATCCCCCTGAAAGACCTGGGGCCGATGTGGCGCGAGCACCGGGCCGAGGCCGTGGTACTGGCCGTCACGGCGCTGGCGATCGTCCTGACCGACATGTTCAAGGGCGTGCTGCTGGGGCTGCTGCTGGCGGTGGTCAAGACGGCGTGGGAGACCTCGCACGTCCACGTGGAGACCGAGGACCCGGGCGAGGGGCGGCCGCTGCGGGTCACGGTGCTGGGCAACGCCACCTTCCTGCGACTCCCCAAGCTCCAGGACCAGTTGGAGGCGCTGCCCGCCGACCGCCGCGTGGAGTTGCGGCTGGAGAAACTGCGGCACGTCGACCACGCCTGCGCGCTGGCGCTGGCGCAGTGGGAGGAGCAGCACAACAGGGTCGCGGGCCGTATCGAGCCTGTCCCTCGGGAGGAGAGCACTTCTAGCATGCTCGGATGACACGATTCGAGGGGTACACCGCGCTGGTGACCGGGGCAGGGCAGGGCATCGGAGCGGCCGTCGCACGCCGCCTCGCGGCGGAGGGCGCCCGCGTCCTGGTCACCGACCTGGACGCGGAGCGCGCCCGCGCGGTGGCGGCGGCCGTCCGCGCCGACGGCGGAAGTGCCGAGGCGTACGGCTGCGACGTGCGCGACGCGGCCGCCGTCGAGTCCGCCGTCGCCCGCGCCGCCGAGACCTTCGGCTCGCTGGACGTGCTGGTCAACAACGCCTATTCCTGCCACCGCGACCCGGACCGCTTCGAGGAGTGGGACGAGGCGGCGTGGTACGAGGACTTCGAGGTGACCCTGCACGGCGCGGCCCGGTGCGCCCGGGCCGCGCTGCCGCTGCTGGCCGCGGCCCCGGGCCGCGGGGCGATCGTCAGCGTCGGTTCCGTGAACGCCGAAGCGCACTTCGGCGACCACGCCTACAGCGCCGCCAAGGCCGGGCTCGCCTCCCTGACCCGCACCCTCGCCGTCGAGTCGGCCCCGCGGGGCGTGCGGGTCAACCTCGTCGAGCCCGGCACCGTCCGCACCGACGTGTGGCGGGAGCGGGCCGCGATGCTTGAGGAGGTCTCGGCCCACTATCCCCTCGGCCGCGTCGGTGAGCCGTCCGACATCGCGGCGGCCGTCGCCTTCCTGGCGTCCTCGGACGCGGCCTGGATCACCGGCGTCTCACTGCCGGTCGACGGGGGTCTGCTGGTGTCCAACCTCGCGATGAACCGCACGATGGCCCAGGGCTGAGAGCGGCGCCGGGGGCCGGGGCACCCTCCAGGAGCGGCGGAACGCGGCGTGCCCCCCTCACGCGCGAACGGCGACCCACCTGACCCCCGTCGCGGATACTGGGGCCATGCGCGTTGCGGTGATGACGGCGGGCTCGCGGGGCGACATCGCTCCCTACACGGGCCTCGCGCACGGCCTGGCCGCGGCCGGGCACGAGGTCACGGTGGCCACCCACGCCTCCTTCGGCCCGCTGGTCGAGGCGGCCGGGGTGGGGCTGTGTCCGCTGCCCGTCGACCCGCGGGCCGAGTTGGAGTCCGGGCGCGGCCGGGCCCTGCACGCGAGTTCCACCGGGGCGGGCAAGATACTGCGGCTGCTCGCCATGGCCAGGGCGCTGGTCGGTGACATGGCGCCGCCCCTGGCCGCGCTCGCCCGCGAGAGCGACGCGCTGGTGTGCTCCAGTTCGCTGGCACCGCTCGGTCACGCGCTGGGCGAGGGCCTGGGCGTGCCCAGCCTGGGCGCTTTTCTCCAACCGCTGCACGCCACCCGGGAGTTCGGCCCCTCGGTGCTCGGCGGGCGCTCGTACGGTCCCTGGGCCAACCTGCTGACCGGGCACCTGGGGAACCTCGCGCTGGACCGGGTCTTCGCCGAGACGGTACGGGCCACCCTGCGCGACCTGCCCGCCGCTGCGCCGGGTGCGGCGCGTGCCGCGCGCCACCGGGCGCGGGAGCGGCAGCGGTGGCCCGTGCTGCACGGGTTCAGCCCCGCGGTGGTGCCCAGGCCGCGCGACTGGCGTCCCGGGCTGGAGGTCTGCGGCTACTGGTGGCCCCACGACCCGCCCGGGGCGCGGCTGCCCGACCGGATCGAGACGTTCCTCGCGGCGGGCGCACCCCCCGTCTTCGTCGGCCTGGGCAGCGCCACGGTGCCCGACCCCGAGCGCACCGGCGCGACGGTGGTACGGGCGCTGCGTGCCGCGGGGCTGCGCGGGGTGGTGCAGCGCGGCTGGGCCGGCCTGCGGGCCCGGGAGGCCGACGACGTGCTGATCGTCGAGGAGGTGCCGCACTCCCTGCTGTTTCCCCGCGTGGCCGCTGTGGTGCACCACTGCGGCGCGGGGACGACCGCCGCGGGGCTGCGCGCGGGGGTGCCGGCCGTTCCGGTGCCCGTCCAGTTCGACGCGGGTTTCTGGGCGTCGCGCCTGGTCGCCCTGGGCGTGGCACCGCGCGCGGTGCCGCTGCGCGCTCTGACGGCCGACCGGCTCGCCGCCGCGCTCGTGGCCGCCGTCCGCGACCCGTCCCACGCCCACCGCGCCCGGCGGGTGGCGGCCCGCGTGCGCGCGGAGGACGGCACGGGCGCCGTGGTCGCGGCCGTCGGCGCACTGGCCGAGCGGCGGCGGTGAACCGGCCACGGGCGGCGGGAGCCGGCAGGAGCGGTAGAAGCCTGGCCGGTACGGCCCTGAGCCGGGCGGGAGGCGCTTCGGGACCGCTGCGGATCCGTGGAGGGCCGGGCGCCCGGCGACGGGTGGGCGGCCGCCCGTAACCTGCTAGCGTGTAAGCCATGGCAACCAGCACGGACCATTACACCTATGAGGTCGGAGCCGGTGTCCCCGACGTCGAGACCTTCCGCGCGCTCCGCCACGCGTGCGGGATGGGGCCGAGGTCCGCCGAGGCCGTGGCACGCGGCCTGCCGGGCACCTGGTACGGCGTGGTGGTCGAGGCGGTGCCCGGCTGCGGCGAGGAGACCGCCCGGCACATCGTCGGCATGGGCCGGGTGATCGGCGACGGCGGCTCCTGCTTCCAGATCGCGGACGTGTGCGTCCTGCCCGCGCACCAGGGCCAGGGGCTCGGCAAGCGGATCATGGCGGAGCTGACCGGTGCACTGGAGCGGCGCGCCCCGGCGGGCGCCTACGTCTCCCTCATCGCCGACGGCGACGCGCACCACCTCTACAGCCGCTTCGGATTCGTCGAGACGGCGCCGCGGTCCATCGGCATGCACCGCAAGGTCTGACCGGGCCGCGAGGCTCGACCAGCCGTCCGGATCGCTGCCTTCCCCGCCGCGCGCGACGGGGAAGGCAGCGGGCGGCAACCGGCCCCGGGCCCGGCGGTTACCGCTCGCAGGTGAGGGAGGACTCGGCGGCGCCCTCGATCAGTTTCTCGTGGGCCGCCCTCAGTCGGTCCACGTCCGGCTTGACGACCCGGCGGTCGTAGGTGAGCAGGCCGTTCAACTCTCCCTCCAGGTCGGTGATCTGGGTGTAGACGGCACCGCTGCTGCCCTCGCAGGCGGCGAACTGCTCGATCTCGGCCAGCTTGGCCAGGTACTCGTCGGTGTACGCGTCCTTCTCCACCCCCACGTAGGTGTGCCGCACGGGCCAGGCGTGGCCCGGCACGGCGAGCCCCAGGCCGCCGTACTCGCCGCTCACCAGCGCCCGCCGCCCGTCGGGTTCGGGCAGCTGTGCGCCGGGATAGCCGTGCGCGTCGGAGATGTCGCCGTTGCCGCCGTCGACCGCTCCGCAGCAGTTGTGCCCGCTCATGTTGTTCACCAGCCGCGTCGGGTCGAGCCCCTTGGCGTAGTCGGCGATGCGGGCCTGGTCGTACTGGCCCCAGCCCTCGTTGAAGGTGACCCACATGATCACGGAAGGGTGGCTGTCGTGCTGCCGGATCATCTCCCGCATCTCGTGCTCGTACTGGGCGCGGGCCGCGCTGTCGGGGGTCCGGTCCGAGCGCATGGAGGGCATGTCCTGCCACACCAGCAGGCCGAGCCGGTCGGCGTGGTAGAACCAGCGGTCGGGCTCGACCTTGATGTGCTTGCGTACGGAGTTGAAGCCCATCTTCTTGTGCTGCCGCAGGTCGAACGCGAGTGCCTCGTCGGTGGGCGCCGTGTGCAGGCTCTCGGGCCAGAAGCCCTGGTCGAGTGTGGCCATGGAGAAGACGGGCTCGCCGTTGAGGACCATGCGCCGCTCGCCGTCGACCTTCTCGACGGAGATCTCGCGCATGCCGAAGTAGCTCTCCACGGTGTCGGCGGAAGTCCCCTGGCCCACCCGCACCGTGAGGCTGTAGAGGTGCGGGTCGTCGGGTGACCACGGACGCGGCTCGGGCACGGGCACCTCGAAGGGCTCGGCGCCGCTGCCGGTGGCCCGGCCGACCTCCTTCTTCCCGTCGCGGACGACGGCGGTGACGGGCACGCCGTCGCGCACGCCGCGCGCGGTGACCGAGACCTGCTCGCCGGACAGGTCGGGGGCGGTGTGCACGTCGGTCGTGTGGTCGGCGGCGACCGGTTCCATCCACACGGTCTGCCAGATGCCGGAAGAGGGCGTGTACCAGATGCCCTCGGGGCTCAGCCGCTGCTTGCCGACGGGCGGGTTGGGGCCCTCGGCGTCGTCGGTGGGGTCGTAGACGCCGACGACGAGTTCCTGGCGTCCGCCGGGCTTGAGCGCGTCGGTCACATCGGCGGTGAAGCGGTCGTAGCCGCCCTTGTGCGTGGCGACGCGCTCGCCGTTGACGTAGACGGTGGCCTGCCAGTCGACGGCGTCGAAGGTGAGGTGCAGCCGCTTGCCCCGGGGGCCTTCGCCGACCTTCCAGCCCTTGGGCACGATGAACGTCCGCTTGTACCACATGCGTTCCTCGTGCCGTTCGACGCCGGAGAGCCGGGATTCGACGGGGTAGGGCACCAGGATCTTCTCGTCCAGCCGCTTGTCGCGCCCGACCGGCGGCGCCTGGCCCTTCTCGGCTGCCGCGAACCGCCAGGTGCCGTTGAGGTTGCGCCACTGATCGCGCTTCAGCTGGGGCCTGGGGTACTCGGGCAGCGCGTTGCCGGGACCGACGTCCTCGGCCCAGCGGGTGGACAGCTGGTGCTCGGAGCGGTTGTCGCCGCTCGCCCGGAATCCACCGACCGCCTCACCGTCCGCGCCGGCCAGACCGCCCTCGCCGTCGTAGCGCAGCTCGGCGGTTCCGCCCTGACCGACGACGGGTTCGGTGAGCGGCACGAGGAGCCCGTACGGATCGTCGGCGTCGAGCCTGGCCTGTCCCAGCGGCCACTCGGCGCCGCCGATGACGGCTTCGAGGTGGTCGCGCAGAGCGGCGGGGGGTGCGGCGAGGCGCTGCGGGAAGCGGAGTTGGAGGGTGCGCCCCGAGGCGAGGACGTGCGCCTCGGCGGGGCCGTCGTAGTCGAAGCCGTCGGGGAGGGTGAGGGCGGAGCGCGGTAGGGCCGCCTTCTCACCGCCGGGTGGGGTCCAGCGCACGTGGAGGTTGGAGCCGCCGTCCTCCTCGAAGTACTCGACCTTGAGGTCGTAGGCCCGCCCCGCGGTCAGTGCGACGGGCTCGGAGGTGATCTCCTTGTCCCAGTCGGCGACCCAGTGGTCGATGACGAGCTGGTCGCCGACCCACACGCGGAACCCGTTGTCGCCGGTGACGTGGAAGGTGTGCGCGCCCGTCCTGTCCGGGGTGAGCCGGCCGGTCCAGCGGACGCTGGCGTGGTCGCTGCGGCCCGCCCGCTCGCTCAGCCGCGGCTCCAGGTCGTCGAAGTCGAGTGCGGGGTCGAAGGCGGTGGCCTGGAGGGTGCCGAAGTCGTGGGCGCCGGGGGCGCTCTGTGTCCAGTACTCGCCCTTGAGGCCGTGTACCGCGGGCGGGTCGTCGGCCGCGGCCGCGGCCGGCGGCGAGGAGCCGAGTGCGGCCGCCATCAGGGCGAGAAGGGCGAGGGCGGCGGTGAGCGCCGCAGGCCAGGAGTGGGCGCGTCTCACGGGTACCTCCGGATGGGTGCGGTGGTGTGCTCCGTGCGGGTCCGGCGGACAGTCGAGCAGGCCTTCGAGCCGGGCATCAGCCGGACATCAGGCACTGACATCGTTGTCGCAGTGCACTTGAGTGCACTGCTGGCGTGCGATTCTGTAGAGCGCTGTCGGATCGTGTGGGAACACGCGCAGTACACATGGGAGCACGTGGCGTCAGAGGCTGTCCAGAGCGGCGAACCCCGCCCACGCCACGGCGCCCCCGACCGCGCACGGCGAGGGGCCCGGACCTCGGCTCCGGGCCCCTCCGCGCCACTCGGCGGGAAACGGACGCCTCAGACGTCCACACCCCGGTTGCGCAGCCACGGCACCGGGTCGACGCCGGAGCCGACCTCCGGCGTGACCCTGACCTCGAAGTGCAGGTGCGGGCCCGTCGAGTTGCCCGTGTTGCCCGACAGCCCGATCCGCTCCCCCGCGCGCACGTGGGCGCCCTTCTTGGTCTGGATGCGGGAGAGGTGCGCGTACTGGGTGTAGTAGCCGTTCGCGTGCCGGATGACGATGTGGTTGCCGAACGGGCCGCCGCACTCCGTCTTGACGACGGTGCCCGCGCCGACCGCCCGCACGGGGGTGCCGACGCCCACGGCGAAGTCCTGCCCCGTGTGGCTGTGCGCCCAGCGCTTGCCCGCGGAGGCGAACCCCGCGGAGAGCGTGTAGCTCTTCACGGGCTTCACCCACTTCGCGCCGCTGTGCCCCCGCTTGGCCGGCGGGGCACTGTAGGCGCAGCCTCCGGACGAGCCGGCGGGCACCGCCTGGAGCGCCGCGCGCGTCACAGGACCGGCGGCGCGTGCCGCCCGGTCCGCGCGCTCCCGCCGCAGCCGCACCCTGGCCTGCGCGAGCCGCCGCTCGACGGTGCGCGCGGCGCGCTGCTGCCGCGCGGCGTCCGCCTTCAGCCTGCCCAGCAGGGAGCGTTCGTGCGCCCGGTCGCGCACGAGCCGGCGCTGAGCGTCCCTGGTGGTGTGCAGCAGCCGCCGAAAAGCGTGGTCGCCCTGGCGCTGTGAGCGCAGCTTGCCGAGCAGGGCCTCGGGTGAAGAGGTCGTCAGCAGGCGGGTGCTGGGGGCCCAGCCGCCCTGCTGGTACTGCAGGCGTGCCACGGCGCCGAGCTGCCCGTGCAGGGTCCGCAGTCGCCGCTCGCCACGGTGGACGGCGCGTGCGGCGTGCCGGGCGGCCACCCGCTGTGCGGACGCCTTGCGCTGGGCGGCCTCGAACCGCGCGGAGGCGGCGGTGGCCTCGCGGTAGAGAGCGGCGATCCGGTCGGGCAGGGGCTGCGCGGCCTCGGAGGGGCCCTTCGCCTGGGCGGCCCCCGTGGCGCGGGGCGCGCCACCGGCGAGCACCGCGGCGCACAGCAGCGCGGCCAGTGGAGCCGCCGCCCGTCTCTTTCGTACGGCCTGAGTCATGGCACGATCGTGCGTCGGCGCGGCCCGTGGGACGGGGCGCGCGGGCGCGGCACGCGGGCGGCTTGGGCCGTTCGACGCAGTCGGCTGTCGCCGGGACGGGTGCTTTTCGGCCGGCCCTGATAGCCGGACCGGGCAGGACCGGCGCCCGGCGCACACCTCCGGCGGCCCCGCGGGCCTCCTCCGCGGACAACTTGTTTCACGGTACACAGAAGTGCATGATGTGTGCATGCATAAGCGGGTTATGGACTCGTCGGCTTCCCCCGAGGAGCCGGACAAGCTGATCGTCGCCGTCGAGCAGATGGTCCGCTACGTACGCCGCAGCGCCACCGCGGGCGACCTGAGCACCGCGGCCGGCCAGGCGCTGGCCCGCCTCGGCCGCGAAGGCCCGCAGCGGCTGACCGAACTGGCCAGGGCCGAAGGCGTCTCGCAGCCGAACATGACCCAGCTCATGACCCGGATGGAGCGCGCCGGGCTCATCCGGCGCACCGCGGACACCAGCGACGGGCGCGGCGTGCTCGTGGAGGTCACCGACGCGGGCCTCGCACTCTTCCACCGGCGCCGCGCCGAGCGCGCCCAGGCACTCGAAGAGCTCCTCGGTGAGCTGAGCGAGCCCGAACAGCGCGCGGTGCGCCTCGCGCTGCCCGCGCTCGCCCGCGCGATCCAGGACCGCAGGCCCGGTCCCTGACCCCGCGCCCCGTCCTCCCCTCGCCCCTCCGTTCCCCGTCCCCGCATCCGCCAACGTCCCGGAAGAGAAGCACACATGAGTGCACCGCAAGGAAAGGCCGCCAGCCCCTTCAAGCAGCCCAAAGCCGTGTGGGCCGTCGCGTTCGCCTGCGTGATCTCGTTCATGGGCATCGGACTGGTCGACCCGATCCTGCCCGCACTGGCCGACAGCCTCGACGCCACCCCCAGCCAGGTCTCCCTGCTCTTCAGCAGCTACCTGATCGTCACCGCGGTCGCCATGCTGATCGTCGGCTGGTTCTCCAGCCGCTTCGGCGCCAAACGCACCCTCGTCATAGGCCTGTCGGTCATCGTCGTCTTCGCGGCGCTGGCCGGCGCCTCGGGGTCCATCAACGGCATCGTCGGCTTCCGGGCCGGCTGGGGGCTGGGCAACGCCCTGTTCATCGCCACCTCGCTCGCCGTGATCGTCGCCTCGGCCAGCGGCGGCTTCGGCGGCGCGATCATCCTGTACGAGACGGCGCTGGGGCTCGGCATCGCCGTCGGCCCCCTGCTCGGCGGCGAACTGGGGGCCATCAGCTGGCGCGGCCCCTTCTTCGGCGTCGCCGTCCTCATGGCCATCGCGCTGGTGGCCACGATCGCCTTCGTACCCAACCTCCCCAAACCGGCACGCCCCACCTCCGCGCTCGCCCCGCTCAAGGCGCTGCGCCACCGCGGCCTGCTGACCATGGGCATCATGGCCCTGCTCTACAACTGGGGCTTCTTCACCATGCTCGGCTACGCGCCCTACCCCATGGAGCTGAGCGCCCACGAACTCGGGCTCGTCTTCACCGGCTGGGGGCTGCTGGTGGCCGCGTTCAGCGTCTTCTTCGCCCCGCGCCTGCAGGCTCGCTGGGGCACGGCGCCGGTGCTCTACGCCAACCTGCTCGGCCTCGGCATCGTGATGGCCGTCATCGCGGCGGGGGTCACCACACCGACGACGGTGATCGTGGCGGTCATCGTCAGCGGCGCCTTCATCGGCATCAACAACACGCTCACCACCCAGGCCGTCATGCTCGTCGCCCCGGTCGAGCGCCCCGTCGCCTCCTCGTCCTACGGCTTCCTGCGCTTCATCGGCGGCGGCCTGGCCCCCTATGTGGCCGGCAAGCTCGCCGACGCGACCGACCTGAGCGTCCCCTTCTACCTGGGCGCCGCCACCTTCCTGCTCGCCATCCCGGTCCTGGCCAGCGGCCACCGGCTGCTGCGCCAGGCCGAGGCGAGCCCCGAGGCGGACGAGCCCGTCACCCCCGCCCTGCTGCCCGTCGGTGACGCGGCGGCCGAAGACGGCGCGCCCCCGGTCATCGTGGCCGTCGGCGCCCACGCGCGGGCCGCCGCGATCGTGGACACCGCCGCCCGGTACGCGGAGCACTCCGGGAGCCCCCTGGAGGTGGTCCACGTGAGGCAGTCAGCCGTCGTCGAGGAACAGGCCGTCGAGACGGAGGACGCCGACCGGGCCCGCGCCGCCGTGCAGACCCACCTGGACCGGCTCGCGGCGGGCGGCGTCCCCGGGACGGGACAGGTACTCGACAGCGTCGGCGACCACGCCGCCGCGGGGCGCGTGCTGGCCCGGCACGCCGCCGAGGTCGGGGCCCGCGCCGTCACGGTCGGCCGCTCGCCGCGCGGCGCGCTCGCCCAGTTCGCGGACGGCAGCTTCACCGCGGCGCTCACCCACGCCGCCGCCTGCGACGTGCTCCTCGTCGACCCCGACGCCGGGCCCCGGCCGCTGACCGCGAGCACGCTGCCCGAGCTGCGGAGCGGAGCGGCGTGAGCGGCGGCGCCGCGTGAGCGCCACCGGCAGGTGAATGCGGCTGGGCCCCCGGGGACCTCCCCGGGGGCCCAGCGCTGGAGAGCCGGCGCGCCTGACACGGCCCTGGCCCCTCCCCGGTACACCCCGGTGGAGGCGGGGCGGGCGTCACGCCCGGGGGGCGTGCCTGGTGTCCGGCTGCCCGTGCGGCTGTCCGTGCGCGGCATCCGGCTGCTCGTGGGTGGCGCCGGCCTCGCCGTGGCGGCCGCCGTCTTCGGGCCGCGGACGCAGCAGCACCCAGGCCAGCGCGGCGGCCACCACCAGCAGGGCGGCGCCGGCCATGCCGGTGAAGCGGATGCCCGCGGCGAAGGCGTCCTTGGCTTCCGCCGCCAGCACCCTGCCGGGCTCACCGCCCAGCCGTGCGGCGGCCGCCAGCGCGTTGCCGAGCGTCTCGCGCGCGCCCTCCAGCACGCGCGAGGGCACCCCGTCCACCGGGTCGAGGCCCATGCGGTACGCCGAGGTGAGCACGCTGCCCAGCACGGCGATACCCAGCGCGCCGCCCAGCTCGATGCCCGTCTCGGAGACGGCGGAGGCGGCGCCGGCCCGTTCGGGCGGGACGGTGGAGAGGACCATGTCGTTGGTCAGCGTCATGACCGTTCCCACGCCCAGGCTCACCAGGCAGAAGGCGAGGACGACCACGGCGACCCCGTGTCCCAGCGGCACGGCGGTCATGGCGGCGAATCCGAGCGCGGCCGTCGCCAGCCCCGCACTGATCAGCTGCCGCAGCCCGGTGCGCCGCGCCGCGGCCGCCGCGAAGAATCCGGAGGCCACCGACAAGACGGCGCCCGGCAGCAGCATCAGTCCGCCGCGCAGGGGCGAGAGCCCTTCGGAGAGCTGGAGGAACTGGGGAATGAAGAAGAGGGATCCGGCCATCACGAAGATGACGAGCATGTTGGTGACGATGGCGGCGGAGAAGTGGCGGATGCGGAAGAGCGAGAGGTCGATCAGCGGGTCGGCCAGGGTCCGCTGGCGGCGTACGAACACGGCGCCGAAGGCCAGTCCGACCACCAGGAAGGGCAGGGCCTTCAGCTCGTCGCCGTGCGCGAAGGTCTTGATGGCGTAGACGACGGGCAGCACCGTCAGCAGGGTGAGCGCCGCGCTGGGCAGGTCGAAGCGGCCCGGAGCGGGGTCCTTGGTCTCGGAGACCAGCAGCGGCAGCCCGATGAGGGCGAGCACGACCAGCGGCAGGTTGATCAGGAAGACCGAGCCCCACCAGAAGTGCTCCAGCAGGACGCCGCCGACGACGGGCCCGAGCGCTGATCCGGCGCTGAACGCGGAGCCCCAGGCGGCGACGGCGACGAGGCGCTGCCGCTGGTCGCGGAACATGCTGCGCAGCAGCGAGAGCGTGGAGGGCATGAGCGTGGCGCCGGCGACGCCGAGCAGGACGCGCGCACCGATCAGGGCCGCGGCGCTGGGTGCGTAGGCGGCGAGCGCGGAGGCCACGCCGAATCCGGCGCAGCCCGCCATCAGCAGCTTGCGCCTGCCGATGCGGTCCCCGAGCGTGCCCATGGTCACCAGCAGCCCGGCGAGGACGAAGGAGTAGATGTCCACGAGCCACAGCAGCTGGGTACTGGAGGGGGCGAGGTCCTCGCTGAGCGCGGGTACGGCGAAGCCGAGGACGGTCAGGTCGATGGCGATGAGCAGCACGGGCAGCGTGAGGACGACCAGCCCCGCCCATTCGCGCGGTCCGGCCTTCACACTCGCCTCGGGTGCCATGGGAGGGGTGTCTCCGTTCCTGTCAAACGATTTTTGTGTACGGCCGTACATAAACTCTGTACTAGGGTACACAAAATCGTCGCCGGAATCGGAGGGAGGCGGACTGCGCCCATGGGAGCCAAGCGGGGTCCCGCCGACCCGGAGCGCCGGGAGCGGATCATGGCCGCCACCGAGCGGATCCTGCTGGAGAACGGCATCACGGGGCTCAGCCACCGCACGGTCGCCCGCGAGGCGGACGTGCCCCTCGGCTCGACCACCTACTACTTCGCCACCCTCGACGACCTGCTGGACGCGGCCATCCGCAGGCTCAGCGCGCGCTACGCGCGCGCCCTGCACGAGTGGGGCGAGACCCTGGGCGAGGTCTCCCCCGGCGAGCTGGTCGAGGCGCTGGCCGACCTCGTCGTCAGCCAGCTGCGCGACAACCGTGCCGAGCTGGTGCTCTCCTTCGAACTGTCCACCGCCGCCATGCGCCGCCCCGAGCTGCGCGACTCGGCGCTGCTGTACGCCGAGACCGAGCGCGAGGTGCTGAGCGCGCACACGGACGAACAGACCGCCAGGGCGCTCTCCCGGGTGCTCGACGGCCTGCTCCTCCAGTCCCTCGCCGCGGCGGTGCCGCCCACCCGCACCGACATCACGGGCCCGTTCGCGGCGCTGCTCACCCCCTGAGGGGCCCCGACGCCAGGCCGGCGCATGCTGCGGCGGCGGCCGTACGGGCAGCGGCAAGGGGCACGCCCCGGATCCTCTCCCGTCGCGGTGGATCCGGGGCGCGCCCCTTCGAGGTTCCGGCCGAGCCGGTCGGGATCAGCCGGGGCCGCCGCTGCCGAAGGACCCGCTCTGTCCTGGCTCCCACTTCTTGCGGCGCGGCGGCTCGCCGGGATGGTCCTCCCGGTCGCCGGTGTCGTGGACCCCGTCGTGCGGCAGCCGGCGGACACCGTCCCTGGGCATCTCGTCCGGCTCCCGGTTGCCGACGATCTCGTCGGTCGGCCCCTCCTCGGGCAGGTGCGGCTGGTCCTCGGGCTCCGGCGGCTCGGGCTCGCGGTTCTTCACCCGGATGCCCAGCCAGACCGCCGCGATCAGCGCGCAGACGATCAGCAAGCCGATGATCAGCGGCGCGAGGCCCACGAGGTAGTCACGGGCGGCGAGGTCCATGGCCGTCTGGGTGACGTCCGCGTTCATGTGCTCAAGCCCCCTTCGGCTCGGGTGTCATACGACGGGGTTTCCGTACGGGACGAGGGGAAACGTGCGGCCGCCGATCAGCGGGCACCCGGGCGGGCGGTCGCCCTGCGCCCGCCGCGACTACTCGCCCGACATCCCGGGCTGACGGGCGTTCACGGCGAGCATTCCGGGAATCTCGATCAGCTCCGCCACCAGTTCGGGCACCGACCCCTCCCCCGCGACGGCGAGCGTCAGCCGGGTACGCGGCGCCCGCGCCACGTCGTCGCCGACATCGTCCTGCGTGGCCCGCGCGTCCCGCGCGTCCTGCGTGACCTGTGTCTCGGTGACGGCGAAACCGCGCTCGGTGCAGTGGCCGAGCGCGGTGCGCAGCACCCCGCGCCCCTCCTCGTAGGTGAGCAGCAGCCGGCTCGGCTCCACGTCGGGAAGGTGATCGCCCAGCTTGGTGAAGCCCCACACGGTGAGGAAGTGCAGCGCCACGACGGCGAGCGCCAGCAGCGGCAGTCCGGCACCGCACGCCATGCCCACGGCGGCGGAGACCCACACGATCGCGGCCGTGGTCAGCCCCCGCACCACGTCCCGCCTCACGAAGATCAGCCCGCCGCCCAGGAAGCCGACGCCTGAGACGACCTGGGCGGCGATCCGCGACGGGTCGAACGAGACGTTGTCTGCGTCCATCAGGTCGGCGAAGCCGTACTTGCTCACCAGCATGAACAAGGCGGCGCCGAGCCCCACCAGCGCATGGGTGCGCAGCCCCGCGCTCTTGCGTTTGGCCCGCCGCTCCAGACCGATCAGCGACGTCAGGACGAAGGCCAGGGCCAGGTCGGCGAGCTGCGGCCAGCCCTGGCCCAGGGAAGAGGAGAAGGCGTCGTGCATAGGCGAGGTCTAGCAGTTGTCAGTCGGTGGGCAGCAGGGGACCCAGCGGGCCGAGGTCCAAGTTCAGCTCCTCGGGGGTCAGGCCGAAGCGCTCGCGCAGCAGCTCCATGCGGTCCTCCAGGAGCATGAGCGTCATGCCGATGCGCTCCTCCTGGTCCTCGTTCAGGTCGCCGACGTCCACCCGGCGCAGCGCCTGGCGCTCCACGAGCTGACGCAGCAGCTCGACGATGGTCAGCACCAGCGCCGCGAGGTCGCGCTCCACGGTGTCGGGGTCGAAGTCGAGACGGCGTGTCGTCACAGGGGGTTCCCTCCCTCCCACGGCGAGGGGACGCGTTCGTTGACCGAGCTGATCAGGGCACGCAGGTCGATCCGCACCAGGTCCACGTCGGCGATCCCGAGGGTGAGCGAGCCGGCGAGCACCACGCCCGAGCCCAGCAACCGGTCCAGCAGGTCCACCAGCGCGACCTGGCGCCTGGCCATCGGCCGCTCGGAGTCGACGGCCACGGGGCCCGGGCCCGGCACCGCGGACGGTTCAGCCGACGGCGCCGTCATGGCGGCCCTCCGCGTTCCCCTCGGCGCCGGCCTGACCGGACGCGAAGGAGTAGGGCGCCCACGGGCCGGTCAGCTCGACGCGGACCGCCAGATCGTGTCCGCCCAGCTGTTCGACACGCTCGACGAACTCCTCCGAGCGCTCGCGCGGCACCAGGTAGGCCGCGTTGAGCAGGTTCTGGCCCGGGGCCTGGGACAGCTGCGGGTTCTGCGCCGGATGGACCCGCACGTCCTCGGCCTGCGCGGCGAGCGCCGCGTGCAGCGTACGGCCGAGCTCCTCGGCCTCCTCCAGCGCGTTCTCCCGGGCCGTCACCTCCTGCTTGCGGCGGCGCAGGAAGTCCCGCCCGCTGCTGGGCGCGGCGCCGGCGGCGGCCGGTTCCGGTGCGCGGCGCCGCGCGTACACCTTCACGCCCCACTCGACGCGGCCCTCCAGCCGCTCCAGAGTCGCCGCGAACTCCTCCCGGCCCTCCTCCAGCGCGCGCCGTACACCGTCGTCGTCCAGGTAGACGGTCGCCAGGCGCAACGGAAGCGGACAGGTCAGCGCCGTCAGCGCGGCCACGACGCCCTGGTGGGCGCGTGCCGTCTCCTCCAGCCAGCGCAGGTCCTCCAGGTGGGCGCGCAACGGCTCCTCGGCGAAGTCGGCCTCGGGCACGACGCCCGTCACCGCCACCAGTCCGGCGTGCTCGACGGTGTAGGGGGCCGCGCCGCCGACGCCCCGCAGCTCCGCCGGCAGCGGCCCGGCCAGTGGCGCGGTCACCGCGTAGACGTACCGCAGCTCACCGCTCACGGCCTTCCACCTCCCTGGGCTCCCTGGTCTCCCTGGTCTCCCCGAGCTCCCTGTGCTCGGCTTCCTCGGCCCCGGACCCCGGCGCCCTGCCCTCCAGCTCGGCGACGCGCTCACGCAGCCGCGCGTTCTCCTCGGACAGCTCGCCCCTGCGGGCGTTCGAGCTGAGCGCCGGATCGGTCTCCCACCAGTCGATGCCCATCTCCTTGGCCTTGTCGACGGAGGCGACGATCAGTCGGAGTTTGATGGTCAGCAGCTCGATGTCGAGCAGGTTGATGCGGATGTCGCCCGCGATCACCACGCCCTTGTCGAGGACCCGTTCGAGGATGTCGGCGAGGTTCGCGCTGCTGCCGCCCTCGTAGCGGTCGGGCAGCCTGCTCGCCCCTGGCATCGGCGTGCTCACCTGCGCTCACCCGCCGCGGCGTACTCGCCCTCGGCGTCCTCGGGCTCGGCCTCCTCCGCCTCCTCGTCCGCGTCGTCGTACTCGCCCTCGGGCTCCTCGCCCTCCTCGCCTTCGGCGTCCTCGGGCTCCTCGCCTTCGGGTTCGGCGTCCTCGGGTTCGGCGTCCTCGCCGTAGGCCGCCTCCGGCTCGTCGAACTCCTCGGAGTCGTCGGCCTCCTCGGCGTCCTCGGGCTCGTCCGCTCCGGACTCGGCGTCCTCGTACTCCTCGTCGTCGTACGCGTCCTCCGCCTGGCCCTCGGGCTCCTCGGCACCCTCCGCCTCGTCGGGGGCATCGGTTCCGGCGTCCTCGGCGTTCTCGTCCTCCTCCTCGGCGACCGCGTCCTCGTGCGAGACGACGACCTCGCCGTCGCGGATCTCGCCGCGCCAGCCGTCGTCGGCCTCGCCCTTCATGGCGATGTGGCGGACGTAGTGCTTGAGGTCGAGCCTGGCCCGCCTGCCCTGGGCGCGCCAGATGTTGCCGGTCTTCTCGAACAGGCCCTTGGGGTAGTACTCGATCAGCAGCACGACCCGCGTGAGGTTGTCCGTCAGCTCATGGAAGGTCACCACGCCCTTCGTGCTGCCCTTGGCGCCCTCGGAGGTCCAGGCGATGCGCTGATCGGGGATCTGCTCCGTGGTCGTGGCCTTCCAGCTCCGGTTGGACCAGAAGATCTTCGCCTTCCAGTCGGAGGTCGTGTCGTCGGCGACCGTGACGTCCTTGACGCCCTTGCTGAAGGAGCTGAAGTCCTGCAACTGGGTCCACTGGTCGTAGGCGTCTCTTATCGGCACGCCCACGTCCACGTACTCCAGGATGACGACCGGCTTCTGTCCGCCGCCCTTGCGCTTCTTGCCTCCGCCGCCGAACACGCCCTTGATGCCCTCGACGGCCTTGTCCTTGAGGTGGCCGCCGCCCACCTCCATCGCGGTGCGCAGCGGGCCCTTGCCGTCCATGATCTTGCGGCCGCTGTCCAGCGCCAGCTTGCCCAGACCCGGGCTGTTGCCCTCGGCGACGTCGTTGAGCTTGCCGGTGGTCTGGCCCAGCTTGCGGCCCACCCCGCTCAGCAGCTTCTCCGCCTCGGCCATGGCGAACTCCTTCGCCACCGACTTCAGCCGGTCGGTCGCCGCGGTGTCGAGCCCGCCGAGCAGCTTCCCGCCGCCGTCCTTCGCCTCGGTGTCAGCCACGGCTCCGGCCTCCCTTCGCACCGCTGCCCTTCGCCCCCGTCGACGCCGGCTTGGCGGCCGACGCGGTGCCGGTCCGCTTCCCGGTCGAGGAGCGGGAGGCCGACCTGGCGGTGCCGGACGAGGACGAGGCCGCCTTCTTGCCCGTCGCCCGTCCCTGCGACTGCTTCTTGGCCGGACGCTGGGCCGCGGGCTTCTTCGCCGTGCCGGTGGACTTCCTCGCCCTGCCGGCCGTCTTCTGCGCGCCACCGGCCGCCTCGGCTCCGTCGCCGGACGAGCGGGAGTCCGTCGGGGCCTCGGACTCGTGCTCGCCGTCGGCGCGCTCACCGCTCTCCTCGCCGTCCTGCTCCCGCGCGCCCGCGTCCTCGGCCTCCTCGGCCTCGTCCCGGGTGCGGGCACGGCGGCCGCCCGGCAGAGCCTTTCGTGCCGTTCCCGCGGCCTCCTCACCCGTGTCCCTGGCGGTGGCGGCCGCGTCCCCGGCCGTCTCCTTCGCGCTGTCCGAGGCGCCGGACAGCTGGTCGCGCACGTCGAGGGTGCGCTCGTGCAGCCGGTCGGCCAACGCGTTGACCTGGCGGTTGACCAGGGCGCCCGTGGCCGCCTTGCCCGCGCCGCGCAGATCGGTGCGCAGTTGGTCGCCCAACTCCTTGAACTGCGGATTGTTCCCGAGCTGGTCCTTGGCGAAGCCGACCAGCGCCTGCGGGTCGAGCTTGAGCCGCTTGCCGGCCACCATCGTCGCGACGCCGAAGGCGAACTTCGCCTTCTTGGTGCGGCCGAGGACGTAACCCCCGGCGACGGCCAGCGCCGTCGTCACTCTGCTGTTCATGTCCATGGGTTCCTGTTCTCCAGACGCGCGAGGAGTTCGTCCTCGCGCCGGTCGAACTCGGCTTCGTCGATCTCACCGGCCAGCAGCGCTCGCTCCAGCTCGCGCAGCTCGCGCTGCACGGTGGCGGGATCGCGGTACTGCCGCTCCGCCTCGTCCCGCACCTGCCGCAGCACCCACGCGGTGCCGCGCAGCGGAGCGGCGGGCAGCAGCAGCAGTTCACTGATCAGGCCCATACCGGCCTCCTGTCAGCCCGCCGCGGGAGCGGTTCCCGCGGCGCCCGCTGGGCCCGTGGCACCGGCCGGGGCGTCGGTCTTCTCGACGAAGCTGTAGGGCGGAAGCGGGCCGTTGACCGTGAGGTCCAGCTGGGGCGCCGAGGTCTCCAGCTCCTCCAGCGCCGCGAGCAGTTCGCCGGCGCCTTCCCGGTCGACGAGGAAGGACAGGTTGGTCAGCCAGCCACCGCTCTCGGGGCCCTCGCTGACCTCGGCGGCCAGCGGTTCCAGCGCCCGCCGCACCAACGCGGCGTCGGTGGACTCACGCGCCTGCACGGCACGGGCGACCTGCTCACCGAGCTGGAGCTTCTGCTCGTAGGTCCCGCCTCCGGCCGCACGGTTGGCCTCGCTCTCGGCCCGCAGCGCGGGCTGCTCCGCCATGACGACGTGCAGCACCGCTTCCTCGTCGTGGCTCGCCTTGACGTTGTACTCGACCTTGCCCCCCAGCGCGTCGAGCCGCTCGCGGAAGTGCTCGGCACGCTCCAGCAGGACGTCACCGACGGTGTCGTCGTCCTCGGAGAGGCTGCCGAACCGCATCGGCAGGACAGGGCGCTCGGCGCTCGCCTGCGCCAGCACCTGCTGGTGGGCGAGGAGCTCCCTGCGCTTGGGCTTCAGATCGTCGGGGGCGTCGCTCACCAGCGCGACCAGCCCCTCGCGCTCGACCACGCGCACCGGGCGCGGGGGGTCGCCCACCCCGGTCAGATCCCCGTGGAAGGGCGGGGCCGGCGTCCGGGCGATCCCGTAGACGTAGGTACTCACTCCCGCTCCTCCTTCCGGCGGGCCGGGGCCGCACGGCGCTTGGTGCCGCCGCCGTCGTCCTGGGACTCGTCACGCGCCTGCTGGAAGGCGTCGGAGACGGTCTGCGCCGCGCCGCTCAGCGCTCCTTTGGTCTTCCCCTTGGCGCCCGACTCGGTCATCTCACCGACCAGGTCCGGCAGTCCGGGGTCCTTGCGGGGGCCTGCCTCCAGGTCGAGCCGGTTGCAGGCCTCGGCGAACTTCAGATACGTGTCGACACTCGCGACCACGACGCGGACGTCGATCTTGAGAATCTCGATCCCGACGAGGGACACCCGCACGAACGCGTCGATCACCAGCCCCCGGTCGAGGACGAGCTCCAGTACGTCGTAGAGATTGCCGGTGCCGCCGCCTTGTTGTTGTGCCGGAGCGACAGTCATGAGGACGGAGCCTCCTTCGCTTCTTGGCGTCACTAGTGGCCCAGCTCGCGGTCAACTACCGCGCACGGCCCGCGATTTCGCGGGCCTGATGTGTATCGGAGGCCGCGGCCACGCCGCGGCGCCGGACCGGGTAGCCCTTGGGCCAAGGGTCAAACCCCGCGTGCTCCGCCGCAGGCCAAAGCCCGCTCCACGGCGGCACCCAGCTCCCGGCGTGCGCGGTGGCCCAGCCGGTCCCGCAACGGCGGAAAGACCTCTTCCTCGTCGGTGCGCGCCGCGGCACGCACCGCGTCCAGCACCGCGGCGATCTCCCGGTCGGCGGCCGGGGCGTCGGGCGCGAGGCCCTGCAGCCGGCGCACCGCCGCGCACGCCGCGGCCGCGCGCCGGGCCGCGGCGGCGGCGACCCGGTCCCCGTCGGGGAGCACCCGCCGCAGCACCGGGTCGAGTTCCCGCTCCCGGGCGAGAGCGTGCCGCCTGGCACCGGCGTCCAACGCCTCGGCGAGGGCGCCGCGCCGCTCGGGGTCACGTGTCGCCTCGTACGCGGTGACCAGCCGCTCCGTCTCGGCGTACGCGTCCGCGAGCAGCTCGGTCACCTCGGGCTTGTGCGCCATCTCAGCTCCTTGGTCCTCTTCCCTCCCCCGGTGACCGTTTCGCCCCACGAGGCGTGGGGACCCGGGTGTGCGTCGAACATGGAGGTGATCGTGGTGCAACGAAGCCAGGGCATCACGCACGACGAGGACGCCCGGGACCAGCGTCACGCTCCCGTGCTCCTCGCCCGTACGACGCGCCGCCCGGACGGCCCGATGGGCTACGGGCCGCGTGCTCCGTCCGGGGACCGGGACCCGGAGTCCCACATCTTCCGCGGCGAGGACTGACCCGCCCGGCCTCCGGTCCTCACCGGTACCCGGCCTGCCCCGGTTCACTCGGCGCACAGCGGGCACCCGCCCGGTCCGCCGATTCCCCGCAGGCGTGGGGAGGGAGGAGAACCGGGATGAGTGAGAGCGCGGGCGGCACGGCCAAGAAGACGGCCCGGGCGGCAGCCCCACGCAAGAAGTCCGACTCGGCGCGCTCGGGCACGCAGCGGAGCGCCGCCTCGGGGACGCGGCAGAACACCGCGCGCAAGCAGCCCACCGCCGAGGACGGCAGGCAGTCGGACGCCGGGACCCGCTCAGGGGCCGACGCCGAGAGCCGCGAGCAGCCCACCGCCGAGGCCAAGGCGCCCAGCACCGCTCAGGTGCTGCGGTCCGCGCGCGAAACCATCGCGGAGCTGACCGGGCTGGAGGCGGAGACGGTCTCCTCGGTCGTCAGAGGCGAGGACAAAGGGTGGACGCTGCACGTGGAGGTCGTCGAGCTGCGGAAGATCCCGGACAGCGTGAGCATGCTCGGCTCGTACGAGATGACGCTGGACTCCGACGGGGAGCTGACCGGCTACCGCAGGCTCCGCCGCTACGAACGCGGCAAGGCCGACCCCCGCTGACGGGTCTCAGGACACCTGGATGGCGAGGATCGTCGCGTCGTCCTCCGCCTGGGAGCCCAGCAGGCCGGCGACCAGGCGATCCGCCGCCGACTCGGCGAGCCGCCCCCTGGCCTTCCACGTCCGCACGGCCTCCAGGAGGGCCGCTGAGCCGGTCTCCAGGTCGCTGCCGCGGCGCTCGACGACGCCGTCGGTGTAGAGGAGCAGCAGGTCGCCGGCATGCAGTTGGACGGTGTTGGTCGTGTAGGCCGCGTCCGCCAGCACGCCCAGCATCATGCCGTGCTCGCCTTCGAGCAGCCGCGGCTCGCCGTCCCTGACCAGGATCGGTGCGGGGTGCCCCGCGCTGGCCCAGCGGAAGACCCGCTCCCGGGGGAAGAGGTGCCCGACCACGCACGTGGCGGTGGTGTCGAGGTTGCCGTAGTAGTCGTTGTAGACGACCTCCCCCAGCGCCCACACCAGCTGCGCCGCCTCCCCGCCGGTGTAGGCGAGACCGGCGAGGGCGGAGCGCTGCTGCACGGCCCGGCTGGCCGCCTGGACCCCGTGCCCCGAGGCGTCACCGACAGCAAGCAGCACCCGGCCGTCGGGGAGCTCGCGGCACTTGTACCAGTCACCGCCCACGCCCGAGTCGGACGGCACGTAGGCGGAGCTGACCGAGATCCACGGCGGTGTCAGCGCCTCCAGCGGCGGGACGAGGGCCTTGCGGAACGTCTCGGAGACCCGCCGTTCGGCGGCCGCCTCCTGCCGCAGCCGCTCGGCCTCGACGAGTGCCTCGCGCAGCTCCTCCTCCTGCCCGGTGATGTTGCGTGCGGCGAACAGCAAGGACTCGGGTACCTCTGCGCCCTCCGGCTGGGCGTGCCCCACCCAGCGGATCCGCCGCCGCGTACCGTCCACCCGGACGGTCAGCTCGCGGTCGGGCGCCTCGACGCCGCGCAGCAGGTCCCGCATGTCGGCCGCGAACCCAGGTACGTCCGCGGGGTCGACCTTCCGTCCGACGGTGATCAGGTCCGCTGCGACGTCCTTGGCGGAGGCGACGGTACGCCCCGCCCCCTCCGCCCCTGGCACGTCCTCCAGCGTGACGCCGTCCAGCGGCGGCGCCCGCAGCCCCAGCAGTTCGCGCAGCCCGTGCGACCAGCGGACGCGACCGCTGATCAGATCCCATTCGGCCCAGCCCATCCGGCCGCCCTCCTGGACGCGGCGGCTGAGCCTGGCCTCGCCCATCGGCTCCCAGTTCGTCAGCAGCAGTCCGAGTCCGGGCAGCACGGTGACGGTGCCGCGCAGCCTGGCACGCTGGAGCACCCCGTCCACGACGTCCACATAGTCGACGGTGTCGCTGGAGACGGGGGTGCCCTTCTCCAGTGCCGCGCGGTACACGTCGTAGATTCCGCTGGTGCGCACCCCCGGCCTGGTCTCGGACAGGCGCTTGCCCAGGAAGTCGAACGAGCCGCGTTCCACCCCGCTCAGCTCGAAGTGGTTGGCCCCCACGACCGTGAAGTCGCACACCGTCCCGTCCGGCGCGACGTCGGGCCGCAGCACCGTGGAGCTGCCCCGCAGCACGCCCAGCACCGCCGGCACCCAGGACGGCAGGCCCGGCAGCACCGCCACGTCGCTGGGCGGCGCCTGCCCGGCGCCGTCGGACACGCACGGGCTCCGCGGACCCGTCTGCCCTTCCGCGCGGCCGTCGGTCAGCTCGGCGGCGATCCGGGCGCGCGCCCGGTGCCGTGCCCGCGCGACCGTGCGCAGCGCGAGCCGGTGCAGCTCGGTGAGAGCGTCCTCGGTGGTGCGGTCAGACGAGACGTCCATATGTCGGCATTGTGCGCTCGCTCGCGGCGCCCTGCCGGGTGGAAGAGGGCCGGTACCGCCGAGCGGGTCCCGCCCGGCCTGCACTGCCCCAGGGCCTCTCGTTTGGATCTTGCTGGGCTCGCGGGCCCCGGCACGCACTCTCGCGGCGTTGTCGTCAGTCGCCGCTGCTCCGCAGGGACTCCCTCCTCCGCCTTGCGAGAGCACGCACCGGAACCCGCTCCCTGACCCAGCCAGATCCAAACGAAAGCCCCTAGAGTCGGACAGCATGACGGCAGACGAAGGACCGGTGCGGGTCGACAGCTGGATCTGGTCCGTGCGGCTGACGAAGACCCGCTCCCAGGCGGCGACCGCGGCGCGCGGCGGACACGTCAAGGTCAACGGTGAGCGGGTGAAGGCGGCGCACTCGGTCAAGGCCGGGGACGAGGTGCGGGTGCGGCACGCCGGGCGGGAACGCATCGTCGTCGTCAAGCGCCTGCTCAGGAAGCGGGTCGGGGCTCCCGTGGCCGCGGAGGCCTACGTGGACAACTCTCCTCCTCCGCCGCCCGTCACCGAGGTCCCCGTCGTCGCCCGCCGCGAGCGCGGCGCCGGACGCCCCACCAAACGCGACCGGCGCGAACTCGACCGCCTCCGCGAGACCCGCTGACGCGGTGGGCCGGCACGGCATGCCCGCGCGGGGGCTCCGCGCGGCGCCCGGGCCCCTACGGTGTGAGGTCTCCCGGCAGGGGGCCGCCACCGGGGGCGGGGCTCTCCCGACCGAGCCGCTCGGCGAGCACCGCGGCCTGCACCCGCCGCCCCACGCCGAGCTTGCCCAGGATCGCCGAGATCCGGTTCTTGACGGTCTTCTCCGCGAGGAAGAGCCGCTCACCGATCTGCCGGTTGGTCAGCCCCTCCCCCACCAGGGTCAGCACCTCGCGTTCGCGCGGGGTGAGCCGCGCCAGCTCGGCCGGTACGGCCCGGCCCTCACGGCCCGTCCCCGGCGCCGCGGCGCGCGCCGTGACCCGCGCCCGCGTGCCCGGGTCGATCAGCGAGCCGCCGGACGCCACCGTCCGGATCGCGCTCACCAGGTCGGCGCCCCTGATCTGCTTGAGCACGTACCCGGCGGCGCCCGCCATGACCGCGTCGAACAGCGCCTCGTCGTCGTCGAACGAGGTCAGCATGAGGCAGACCAGGTCGGGGCTCAGCGCCCGCAGCTCGCGGCAGACCTCGACGCCCCCGTGGTCGCCGCCGCCCTCCCCGGTCCTCTCGCCGCTGTCCGCCCTCGGCCCCGCGCCGCCGTTCCCGCCCGGTCCCGTCCCGCCGTTCTCGCCCGGTCCCGTGCCGCTGCCGAGCCGCACGTCGAGCACGGCCACGTCGGGTCTCAGCGCGGGGACCCTGGCCAGCGCCTGCGCCGCGTCGCAGGCCTCGCCGACGACGCTGAGGTCGTCCTCCGCTTCCAGGAGGTCGCGCAGCCCGCGCCGCACCACCTCGTGGTCGTCGAGCAGAAACACCCGGACAGGGGCGGCGGGACGCGCTGACCTCGCGCCCCGGCTGTCGGAACCCGGCACTTGACCTCCTCGGAACGCCCCCAGCCTGGGGCATGGCCCGCCCGGTGAGTAGGGGCCGTTCGGCACCCGGGGCGCGGGGACTCCCGCGGTCCCGGGGCGGCTCGGCGACCGCGGGCCCGCACCCCTTAG
The DNA here is from genome assembly GCF_003323715.1 of Streptomyces diacarni. Taxonomy (GTDB): domain Bacteria; phylum Actinomycetota; class Actinomycetes; order Streptomycetales; family Streptomycetaceae; genus Streptomyces; species Streptomyces diacarni. Next base: position 104,373 of record NZ_QOIN01000028.1, on the reverse strand, counting down.
AGTGCGGGCTATGACGGAGCACCCCCGGCGGAGCAGGAGCATCCGCCCGCTGGCGGGTGTCCTGACGGCGATGGCGGTCTCCTTGACCGGCACCCGGATATCGGCCATCGCGCTCCCCTGGTTCGTGCTCGTGACGACGGGCAGCACGGCGCAGACCGGTCTGGTCTCGCTCTGCGAGCTGGCGCCCTACGTCCTCGTCAAGGCCTTCACCGGGCCTCTCGTGGACCTGGTGGGGCCGCGCACGGTCTCGTGGATCACCGATGTGGTCAGCGCGGCGGCGATCACCGCGGTCGCGGTGCTGCACCTGGTGGACGTGCTCTCGTTCTGGCTGCTGCTGCTCCTGGTCGCGGTGATCGGCGCGGCACGGGGCCCCGGCGACCTGTCCAAGGAGATCATGGTCCCGCAGGCCGCGGCGCGCGGCCTGGTGCCGCTGGAGCGCGCGGCGGGCCTCGCCGGGGTGACCGAACGGCTGGCCTCCACGGTCGGCCCCGCGGCAGGCGGCACGGTGGTGGCGCTGCTCGGTGCGCCCACCGCGCTCATCGCCATCGCGGTCTGTTTCGCGTCGGGCTCCCTCGTCGTCGTCCTGGCGCTGCCGCACCGGCGGCGCCAGGCGGCGGACGAGGAAGCCCCGCCCGCCGTTGCGGGCGGCCCCCAGCCCGGCTACTGGCAGCGCATGGGCGAGGGGTTCCGCTTCCTGCGCGGTGACGGGCTGCTGCTCACCGTCATCGTCATGGTGGGCGTGACCAATCTGCTGGACGCGGCGTTCAACTCGCTGCTGGTCCCGGTCTGGGCGCGCGAGTCGGGCCACGGCCCTGAGGCGATGGGACTGGCCAACAGCTCGCTGGGGCTCGCGGCGGTCGCCGGGAGCCTCGTCGCGGCGGCCATCGGGCACCGCATGCCGCGCCGCGTGGTGTTCTTCGCCGGGTTCCTGCTCGCGGGCGCGCCACGGTTTGTGATCCTGGCGGTGGACGTCCCGCTGTGGGTGGTGCCCGTGGTCTTCGCGCTCAGCGGGTTCGGCGCGGGCTTCATCAACCCGATACTGGGGGCCGTCAACTTCGAGCGGGTCCCCGACGGGCTGCGGGGCCGGGTCAACGCGCTGGGCGACTCGCTGGCCTGGGCCGGCATCCCGCTGGGCGGACTGCTCGCCGGCGCGGCCGTGGCGTCCTTCGGGCTGGCCCCTGTGCTGTGCGCGGGCGGCGCCGCCTACTTCCTGACGACCAACCTGACCGGGCTGCGGCCCGAGTGGCGCCGGATGGACGAGCAGCGCAGGGCCCCGGGGCCGCCCGTCCCGCCACAGCACACCCCGGCGGACCAGGCCGCAGGCGAGCGGACCGTCCCGGCGGGCACGCCGCGGCGCCCCTCCCGTGGCGAGGAGGAGCACTCGTCCCCGGGCGGCGAGGAGCGCCCTCCCGGGGGCGGTGGTGAGCGCTCCTCGCCGGATGCCCGGGGCGCTGAACGACAGGCGACCTGAGGTCAGTTGGCCCGTAGACTGCCCCTCTCGGGGCTCGCGGCCGCACGGGGGCCCGGCTGTCGTACCGTCGCACGGAGGCGCGCATGGCGGAGGCTGCCGAAGACGGCGGGCAGCACCATCCGGACCGGGGCCGGCTGCCCCATCTGAGGCTGGACGAGTTGCTGGACGAGCTCCAGGCCCGGCTGGATGCCGCCCGCATCACCCAGGACCGGACGCACAGTCTCCTGGAAGCCGTCCTGAGCGTGGGCCGTGAGCTGGACCTGGCGCAGGTGCTGCGCCGCATCGTCGAGGCGGCGCTGGCCCTGACGAACGCGCGGTACGGGGCGCTGGGCGTCATCGGCGAGGGGCAGCGCCTTGCGACGTTCCTGCCGGTGGGCATCGGCGAGGAGGAGGCGGCGCGGATCGGGCCGCTGCCCTCGGGGCTCGGGGTGCTGGGCGAGCTGATCCGCACTCCCGAGCCGCTGCGGCTGTCCGATCTGACCGCGCACCCGGCCAGCCACGGCTTCCCCGCGCACCATCCGCCGATGCGCACGTTCCTGGGGGTGCCGGTGCGGGTGCGCGACGAGGTCTTCGGCAACCTGTACCTGACCGAGAAGCGGGGCGGCGCTCAGTTCGACGCCGACGACGAGGCCGTCGTCACCACCCTGGCCGTCGCCGCGGGGGTGGCCGTCGACAACGCGCGGCTGTACGCGGAGAGCCGGCGCCGCGAACAGTGTCTTGAGGCGCTCGGGGAGATCACCCGGCTGCTGCTGAGCGGCGCCCCCTCCAGCGAGGTGCTGCGGCTGATCGCCTGGCGTGCGCTGGATGTCGCCCAGTCGGACTCGGCGTGCGTGCTGCTGCCGGACGCGGCGGGGTCGGCGGACGGTGCGGTCGGGCTGCGGGTGGTGGTGGCGGTCGGGGCGCTCGCCGAGGAGCAGACCGGGGTGGTGGTGCCCTACGACGAGACGCTCTCGGGGCTGGCGGCGCGCACCGGCGAGTCGGCCGTGTCGGCTGACGTGGACGCCGACTCGCGCACCCGCGCCTTCCCCACCGGGCGCGGCGCGCACGGTCCCGTCGTGGCCGTACCGCTGCTGGCGCAGAAGCACGCGCCGGGCGCGCTGCGGCTGAGCCGGCTGAAGGGGCGGGAGCCGTTCGAGGAGACGGAGGTGGAGCTGCTGTCGGACTTCGCGGCGCAGGCGGCGCTCGCGCTGGAGATGGCGCAGCACCGCGCCGAGTCCGAGCAGCTGGCGCTGCTGCACGACCGCGACCGGATCGCCCGCGACCTGCACGACCTGGCCATCCAGCGGCTGTTCGCGACCGGTATGACGCTGCAGAGCGCGGGCCGGCTCATCGACCGCCCGCAGGCGGCCGAGCGGGTGAGCCGCGCCGTGGACGACCTCGACGAGACGATCAAGATCATCCGCTCGACCATCTTCGCGCTGCGTACCTCGGGCGAGGGCCCGCAGGACGCCCCCAGCAGCCTGCGCCGCACCCTGGCGAAGGCCGTCAGCGACGCGGCGGACCGACTCGGTTTCCTGCCCGCGCTGCGCATGGAGGGCCCGGTCGACACGAACGTGCCGGCCGAGGCGGCGGAGCAGGTGAGCGCGGTGCTGGGCGAGGCACTGAGCAACATCGTCCGCCACGCGCGGGCCCGTCGCGTGGACGTGGCGCTGTCCGTGGGCGCCGCGATCGCGCTGACCGTCACCGACGACGGTGTGGGCCTCGGTGACGCGCCCCGCACCGGAGGACTGGACAACATGCGCTCACGGGCCGCACTTTTGGGCGGCACTCTGACGGTCTCGGACGGTGCGGCCTCCGCAGCCGGGCCCGGCACCCGCCTGGTGTGGGAGGTTCCCCTGCCGCGCGAGGACGGGTAGCCGGGGCCTCGGGCGCGCGGGGCCGGATGGCCGGGGCCCGCGGGCGCCCACCCGGGCGGCAATGCCCACCAGCACGCATGCCGCCCCCGTGGCCAGGGGACCCGGCACGCATGACGAAGCTCGGTCTGCCCGACGGCATCCGCGCATGCCTGTTCGACCTCGACGGTGTCCTCACCAAGACCGCCGTCGTGCACGCCGCCGCGTGGAAGGAGATGTTCGACGCCTATCTGCGCGGGCGCGACGGGCCCGGCTTCGCAGCCTTCGACCCGGTCGCGGACTACGACGCCTACGTGGACGGACGCCCCAGGGCCGACGGCGTCCGCACCTTCCTCGCCTCGCGCGGGATCGACCTGCCCGAGGGCACGCCCGACGACGCGCCCGAGCGCGAGACCGTGGCCGGACTGGGCAACCGAAAGAACGCGCTGCTGCTGGAGAAGATCCGCGAGGACGGCGTGGAGGCGTACGACGGCTCCGTGCGCTATCTGCACGCGGTGCGCGCGGCGGGGCTGGCGACCGCCGTCGTCTCCTCCAGCGCCAACTGCCGGGACGTCCTCGCCTCCGTCGGCATCGAGGACCGATTCGACGTACGGATCGACGGCGTGGTGGCGAGGGAGCGCGGGCTGCCCGGCAAACCCCGCCCCGACACCTTCCTCGCCGCCGCGCACGACCTGGCCGTGGAACCGGGCGCCTCGGCCGTCTTCGAGGACGCGCTGGCGGGTATGGACGCCGGCCGCGCGGGCCACTTCGGGTACGTCGTCGGCGTCGACCGCACGGGCCAGGCCGACGCGCTGCGCGCCCACGGCGCCGACACCGTCGTGCCGGACCTGAGCGCGCTGACGGACGCGGCCGAGGACAACGCGCGCCCCGATGCCCCCGATGCCCCCGATGCCCCCGATGCCCCCGACGACCAGGAGGACGCCAGGTGATCAGCCACTCCTGCTTCGCGGTACAGCCCTGGACGCTGCACGAGAACGAGCTCCGCCTGGACATCCTGCCGCAGAGCGAATCCGTCTTCGCCCTCTCCAACGGGCACATCGGATGGCGCGGCAACCTCGACGAGGGCGAACCGCACGGGCTGCCGGGCACCTACCTCAACGGGGTGCACGAGCTGCACCCGCTGCCGTACGCGGAATCCGGCTTCGGCTATCCCGAGTCGGGCCAGACCGTCATCAACGTCACCAACGGCAAGGTGATGCGGCTGCTCGTCAACGACGAGCCGTTCGACGTGCGCTACGGCAGGCTCCGCTCCCACGAGCGGACCCTCGACCTGCGCTCCGGCCTGCTGCGCCGGGTCTGCGAGTGGACCTCGCCCGCAGGGTGCACCGTGCGGGTGACCTCGACCCGGCTGGTCTCCTTCACCCAGCGCGCCATCGCGGCCGTCGCCTACGAGGTGGAGCCGCTGGAGTCGGACGTGCGCGTCGTCGTCCAGTCGGAGCTGGTGGCCAACGAGCAGCTCCCCCACAAGAGCGGCGGCGACCCGCGGGTGGCGGCCGCGCTGGAGGACGTCCTCACGCCCGAGGAGGACTTCGCCTCCGACATGCGGCTGCGCCTGGTGCACCGTACACAGACCAGCGGGCTGCGGGTGGGCTCGGCGGCGGACCACGTGGTGCACGGGCCCGAGTCCACCGTCACCGGTGCCGAGAGCGGTGAGAACGTCGCCCGGCTGACCGTCACCTCGCAGCTGTCCCCGGGACAGCCGCTGCGCGTCGAGAAGCTGGTCTCCTACGGCTGGTCGGGGGTGCGTTCGCTGCCCGCCGTCCGCGACCAGGTGGACGCGGCCCTCGCCGGCGCCCGCACCGCGGGCTGGCAGGGTCTGGTGGATGCGCAGCGCTCCTACCTGGACGCCTTCTGGTCGCGCGCGGACGTGGAGGTCGACGGCGACGCCGAGATCCAGCAGGCGGTGCGCTTCGCGCTCTTCCACGTGCTCCAGGCCGGGGCGCGGGCCGAGAAGCGCGCCATCCCCTCCAAGGGGCTGACCGGCTCGGGGTACGACGGGCACACCTTCTGGGACGGCGAGTCGTTCGTGCTGCCCGTCCTCACCTACACCTCGCCGTCCGCCGTGGCCGAGGCCCTGCGCTGGCGCCAGGAGACGCTGCCGGCGGCCCGCGCCCGGGCGCGGCAACTGGGCCTGCGCGGCGCCACGTTCCCCTGGCGCACGATCGACGGCTCGGAGTGCTCGGCGTACTGGCCGGCCGGCACGGCGGCCTTCCACGTCAACGCCGACATCGCGGAGGCCGTGGTGCGGTACGTCGCCGCCAGCGGCGACACCGACTTCGAGCGGGAGACGGGGGTGGAGATCTTGGTCGAGACGGCCCGGTTGTGGCACTCGCTGGGCCACCACGACCACCACGGCACCTTCCACTTCGACGGGGTGACGGGGCCCGACGAGTACAGCGCCGTCACGGACGACAACCTCTACACCAACCTGATGGCCCAGTCGAACCTGCGGGCGGCGGCCGACGCCGTGGAGCGGTACGGCGCACAGGCGGCGGCCCTCGGCGTCGGCGACGAGGAGGCCGCCGCGTGGCGGGACGCGGCCGACGCCGTGGCCATACCGTTCAACGAGGCGCTGGGCGTGCACGAGCAGTCGGCGGGCTTCACCGGGCACCAGCTGTGGGACTTCGGCGCCACCCGCCCCGAGCAGTACCCGCTGCTGCTGCACTTCCCCTACTTCGACCTGTACCGCAAGCAGGTCATCAAACAGGCCGACCTGGTACTGGCCATGTACAAGCGCGGTGACGCCTTCTCCGAGGAGCAGAAGGAGCGCAACTTCGCCTACTACGAGCAGATGACGGTCCGCGACTCGTCGCTGTCCGCCTGCTGCCAGGCGGTGATGGCCGCCGAGGTCGGGCACCTCCAACTCGCCTACGACTACACGGGCGAGGCGGCGCTGATGGACCTGGAGGACCTGGAGAACAACACCCGCGACGGGCTGCACATCGCCTCGCTCGCCGGCACCTGGATCGCGCTGGTGGCCGGCTTCGGCGGGATGCGGCACAGCGACGGCACGCTCGACTTCTCCCCCACGCTGCCGGACCAGCTGCGCCGGCTGACCTTCGCGGTCCAGATCCTCGGCCGCAGGCTCCGGGTGGAGATCGAGAGCACGTCGGTGACCTACACGCTGCTGGAAGGCGAGCCGCTGCGGCTGCTGCACTGCGGCGAACCGTTCACCGCGAAGGCCGGCTCACCCCGCACCCACCGGCTGCGCAGCCATCCGCCGCGCACCCGCCCCGAACAGCCGGCGGGGCGCCGGCCCGCGCGACGCCACTGACCCCCGCCGCCGGCCGGCGACGCCGCTGACCCGCCGCCGGCCGGCTGCCCGGGCGCGGTTCACCGGTCCTGCTGCCGGCCCGCGGCCTGGTCCAGGCGGAAGGCCTCGTTGCCCTGCCCGATGCGGGCGAAGGTGTGCGGGGCGCGGGCCCGCAGCACCAGGCCGACGGTCAGGCCGACGACGGCCGCGGCGCCGATGATGCCGGGCAGCACCCAGCCGAGCGCCGAACCCGACGCGGCACCGACCAGTACGTCGAAGTCCTTGACGGCGTAGCCGAAGACGAAGCCGAGTCCGACGGCGGCCAGCGCCGAGCAGACCAGCCGTCCGGCCTGCGCCCCGGCGGAGCCGCGCCGGGCGAAGAAGACGATGACGGCGATCGAGGTGACGGTCATCAGCAGGATGACACCGAGCGCGCCGACGTTGCCCATCCAGGTGAACAGGTGGAGGACCGGTGCGCTCGGGTCGCCGTGCGGCTTGTCGTCGACGGCGACGAAGGCGGCGACGACCACGGCGGACACCAGCGTCTGGAGCAGCGAGCCGAGCGCGGGCGCCCCCGTGCCCGCGGAGGCCCGGCCCACCGCGCGCGGCAGCAGCCCCTCGCGTCCCATGGCGAAGGCGTAGCGCGCCACCACGTTGTGGAAGGCGAGCATGCAGCCGAAGGCGCCGGTGACGAAGAAGACGTGCAGCACGTCGGTGAAGACGGTCCCCAGGCGGGGCTCGGCGAGGGTGAAGATGAGCCCCGAGCTCTCCTGGCGCGCGGCGGCCACCACCCCGTCGGGCCCCGTGGCGACGCTGATGAGCCAGGCCGTCACCGCGTAGAAGACGGCGATGATGCCGACGGCCAGGAACATCACTCGGCGCACGACGGTCTGCGGCCGGTCGGTCTCCTCCGCGTAGACGGGCGCCTGTTCGAAGCCGAGGAACGCGGCGACGGTGAAGCACAGGGCCGTGCCCAGTCCGGCCCCGGTGAGCGTGTCCGGGTCGAAGGCGTGCAGCGAGAGGCCCTGCGGCCCGGGGTCGGCGGCGTAGGCGACGTCGATGACCAGGACGAGCAGCACCTCGCAGATCAGTACGACCCCCACGACCTTCGCGTTCAGGTCGATCTTGCGCGCGCCCAGCACCCCGGTCATCACGAGAGCGGCCAGCGACGGGATCCACCAGGCGACGCTCACCGCGAAGAACTTCTCCAGCAGCCCGGCGACCTCGAAGCCGAAGATGCCGTAGACCCCGACCTGGAGCGCGCTGTAGGCGACGAGCGCCACGTAGGAGGCGCAGGCTCCGGCGAGCCCGCCAAGGCCCCGGGCGATGTAGGCGTAGAAGGCGCCCGCGTTGTGCACGTGGCGGCTCATCTCGGCGTACCCGATGCCGAACAGCGCCATGAGGACGCCGAGGATCACGAAGAGCAGCGGCAGACCCACGACGCCCATGACGGCGTAGGTCGTGGCCATCACCCCCGCGACGGTCATCAGGGGCGCGGTCGCGGCCAGGACGGACAGCAGCAGCCCCGTCGTGCCCAGCCGTCCCGCCCGCAAGGACGCCTGGTCCTGGCCCCGGTAGGTGCTGATCTCCTGACTGCTGCCACTCGGCCGGCTGCCCGTGAGCATGGCGGGATTCCTTCCGGGACGTCCTGTGGTGCTCGGGTGGGGGGTGCGTGCGGGGGTGGTGCGGTCCGCTCAGGCGGCTCCCAGGGCCGTCCGGTGCGCGGCGCGGAACGCCTTGTGGGGCTCGCGGCCCGAGAACGCCCACGGTTCGCGCGTCGGATGGGGACCGATCCGCTGGAAGAGGGCGGCCGCCTCGGCCATCCTCCCCTCGTGGAACTTGGCGTAAGCCAGGTGGTTGAGGTCGATGAGGCGGCGCGGGTTGCGGTCCTCGGCGCCCCACTCCAGCCACCAGTTGAAGGCGGTCTCGACGATGCGCCGCGGATGGCGTCCGTGCCAGTGCCCTGCCGCGGTCGGATCGGGCGGGACCTCGCCCCGGGCGGCCAGGACGCGGAAGCGCTGGGCGTGGGCGGTGACGGGCAGCAGGGCGAGCGGCGAGTCGGCGGGGGCGCGTTCGGCGGCCTGGGCGGCGAAGTCGTAGACGCCGCGGCCCTCCTCGGCCAGCGCGGCGGCCATCAGATGGTGCCCGTGGTGGTGCTCGGGGTGGCGCGCGTGCAGCTCGCCGAAGGGGTGGCGGCAGTCGGGCGGGGTGGCGGTCTCGCGGAACAGCAGGAGTAGCGCGAGCCAGGGGGTGGGGTCGTGGGGGGCCGCGCGGGCGGCGGCGTCGAGGGCCACGCGGGCGGCGTTGGCGTCGCCCCTGCCCCCGGCGGCGCGCGTCGCCATGGCGCAAGCGAGGAGCAGGGCGGCGTCCTGGCTGTCGGGCTCGGCCAGCTGCCACTCGCGGGTCCACGCCTCGCCCGCGGGTGTCCGGGCCAGGCAGATGACGCGGTGGCCGCGCAGGTCCCAGTCGTGGCCGGTCTCCTGCAGGAGGGTCCTGGCCTCGGCCCAGTGGCCCTGGACGAAGGCGTCGCGGGCCGTGCGTAACGGGGCGTCGTCCAGTGCGGGGTCGGGCCGCCTGCCGTCCGGGGAACGTCGGAAAGTGAGCGGCGGTGGTGGAGGAGTCATGGTCGCCGATCACCCAACCCGACGCAGGCGATCACGTCAAGTCAGCGTGTGATCACCGGAGTTCGCAGCCCGGGCAGTCGCCGGTCCTCGGTGAGCGACATCGGTCGACTTCGTTCGATACGGTCGACTCCGCTCACTCGCAGGGGAGTTGAGGCGACGCGGCGTTCCCCCGACCGGAGGCAGCCCTTGCGGCCCGGCCCCCGAGGGGCCGGGCCGGGCCCGTCACAGGTAGCGCTTCAGCTCCCGCCGGGCCAGCGAACGCTGGTGCACCTCGTCGGGGCCGTCGGCCAGCCGCAGGGTGCGCGCCGCCGCCCACAGCTCGGCGAGGGGGAAGTCCTGCGAGACCCCGCCCGCGCCGTGCAGCTGTACGGCGTCGTCGATGATGCGCACCACGGCCCGCGGGGTGGCGATCTTGATGGCCTGGATCTCGGTGTGGGCACCGCGGTTGCCGACCGTGTCCATCAGCCAGGCCGTTTTGAGCACGAGCAGCCGCAACTGCTCGACCTGCACCCGCGCGTCGGCGATCCACTCGTGGACCACGCCCTGGCGGGCCAGCGGCTTGCCGAACGCGGAGCGCTCCACGGCCCGCCGGCACATCAGCTCGATCGCCCGCTCGGCCATGCCGATCAGCCGCATGCAGTGGTGGATGCGGCCCGGGCCCAGGCGGGCCTGCGCGATGGCGAAGCCGCCGCCCTCCTCGCCGATCAGGTTGGCCGCCGGCACCCGTACGTCGTGGAAGAGGACCTCCGCGTGGCCCCCGTGGTAGTGGTCCTCGTAGCCGTAGACCGACATGGCGCGGCGCACCTCGACGCCCGGGGTGTCGCGCGGGACGAGCACCATGGACTGCTGGCGGCGCACGTCCTCGCCGTCCGGATCGGTCTTTCCCATGACGATGAAGACCTTGCAGTCCGGGTTCATGGCACCCGAGATGTACCACTTGCGTCCGGAGATGACGTAACCCCCCTCGCCGTCCCGCCGGATACGGGTGGCGATGTTGGTGGCGTCCGAGGAGGCCACCTCCGGTTCTGTCATCGCGAACGCGGAGCGGATCTCGCCCGCCAGCAGCGGCTCCAGCCACCGCTCGCGCTGCTCGGCCGAGCCGAACTGGGCCAGCAGCTCCATGTTGCCGGTGTCGGGCGCGGCGCAGTTGAGCGCGGTCGGCGCGAGCTGCGGGCTGCGCCCCGTGATCTCGGCCAGCGGCGCGTACTGGAGGTTGGTGAGGCCCGCGCCGTGCTTCTCGCCCGACGCGCTGTGCTCGTCCACGAAGCTGTGCTCGTCTACGAAGCTGTGCTCGTCTACGAAGCTGTGCTCGTCTACGAAGAAGAGGTTCCACAGGCCCAGCTGTCGCGCCGTGGCCTTGAGCTCCTCGACGACGGGCGGGGTCTGCCAGGGCGAGTCCAGTGAGGCGCGCTGCTCGCCGGCCACCTCTTCGGCCGGGAGCACGTGTTCGTCCATGAAGGCGAGCAGCCGCTCGCGAAGCTCCTCGGTCCGCGCGTCGTATGCGAAGTCCATGCGCCTGCTCAGCCCTTCCGCAGTGTGGTGAGTCCGTTGTCGATGAAGACCGGGACGAGTTCCCCGATCCGGTCGAAGCCGGCGCCGACGGTCTGGCCGAGCGTGAAGCGGTAGTGGATGCCCTCCAGGATCACGGCGAGCTTGAAGTAGGCGAACGCCGTGTACCAGTTGACGCGGGTCACATCCCGTCCCGAGAGCCGGGCATAGCGCTCGATCAGCTCGGCGGCCGAGGGGTGCCCCGGCGCGGTGCCGGTCGTGCTGACGGGCGAGTCGGGGACGTCCTGGCGCTCGCTGTACATGGCCAGCAGGCCCAGGTCGGTCAGCGGGTCGCCGAGGGTGGACATCTCCCAGTCGAGCACCGCGGCCACCTGGTCGCCGGCGTCCACCAGCACGTTGTCGAGGCGGAAGTCGCCGTGCACGACCGTGGGCGCGGGTGAGACGGGCTGCGCCTCGCCCAGCGCGCCGCGCAGCTCGTCCATGCCCGCCAGCTCCCGGCTGCGGGACGCCTCCAGCTGCTTGCCCCACCTGCGCAGCTGCCGCTCCAAGAACCCCTCGGGGCGCCCGAAGTCGCCGAGCCCGACCGCTTCGGGGTCCACGGAGTGCAGGGCCACCAGCGTCTCGGGCAGGGCGAGGACGACCTCGCGGGTGCGCTCGGGGCCGAGCGGGGCGAGCTGCCCGGCCGTGCGGTAGGGGGTGCCCTCGACGTGCTCCATGACGTAGAAGGGCGCCCCGAGCACGTCCGGGTCCTCGCACAGCAGCACGGTCCCCGGCACGGGTACGGGGGTGTCGCGCAGCGCGCTGATGACGCGGTGTTCGCGGGCCATGTCGTGTGCCGTGGCCAGGACGTGGCCGAGCGGGGGGCGGCGCACGATCCAGCGGCCGACCCCGTCGGTGACCCGGTACGTCAGGTTCGAGCGACCGCCCTGGACCACCTCGGCGCTCAGCGGGCCCCGTACGAGGCCGGGCCGCTCCCGCTCCAGGTGCGCGGCCAGCCGCGCCAGATCGAGGCCGGGCGGGTTCTGTTCGCTCATCGTGCGCTCCTTCGGCATCGGTCGCCTCCGATCATGCCGACTAGTCGGTATGGCGTCCAGAGGGGACGGCGCGGAGCACCGGCCTGCCGCCCCATACGTCCCCGGTGTCCCGAAATTCTTCGCCGCGGCGCGGCCGCGTCACACAGGGGCGCCGGCGGCGGCCGCCGTCAGCCGAGCGCGACCACGGCCAGGATCAGCACGCCGACCGTGAGCACCACGATCAGGGCGAGCCCCGAGGGGTTGCGGTGGTTGAGGACGTAGCCGTTCCTGGAACGCTCGTCGCGTACGAACAGCGGCTCGTTGTCACCCATGGGCATGGCACGAAGGCTAGAGCGCCACCCGTGTGCCTGTCATCGGACTTCGGGCGGAAAGCGGTGTAACGCACACCGTTCCGCACACGAACGGGACGAAAGAGACAGAGGGGATGGGAGGGACAGAGGGGATGGGTGAGACGGAGGTGGCGGGTGAGGCTGAGGGGAAACGAGGGGCGGCGCCGCGGAACCCCGCAGGGCGCGCCGGAGACCCGCGCCTCAGCAGACCCCGGCGCGCTCCAGCTCCGCCAGCGCCTCGGCCCTGGTCTCCTCCGGCGTACCCGCCACCGAGACCGCCGCGCCCCGCTCGTCGTCCCCCAGCGGCTCCAGCGCCTCGAACTGGGAGCGCAGCAGGCTCGGCGGCATGAAGTGGCCCTCGCGCCGAGCCACCCGCTCGGCGATCAACTCGAAGGGACCCTCCATGTGGAGGAAGAAGAGCCGCGCGGAGGCCTGCCGCAGCCGGTCGCGGTAGCGGTGCTTGAGTGCGGAGCACACCAGCACGGCCCCGCCCTCGCCGTGCCGGGCGAGCCAGCCGGCCATCGCGTCCAGCCACGGAGCCCGGTCGGCGTCGTCCAGCGGAACGCCGGCGGACATCTTCTCGATGTTGTGGCGGGGGTGGAAGGCGTCCGCGTCGGCGAACGGCACGCCGAGCGCGTCCGCCAGCCACTCCCCCACGGTGCTCTTGCCGGACCCTGACACGCCCATCACCACGACGAGCGGCTCGCACGGGTTCACTCCACGGTTCACAGCAGCACTCCTCCCACCACGACCAGCACCAGCACACAGACCAGTGTCCCCACGACCTGGACGGCGCCCATGGGGGACGGGCGGGCACCGGAGAGCGCGCCGATCCTGCGGTGTGCCGTCAGCAGCAGGCCGAGCCAGGCGAGTACCCCGACAGCGGCCGCCGCCACGGCGGTACCCGTCCGCTGCTCGGCGGCCACCCGGGCCGCCAGCGCGACGGAGACGGCGAACGTGAGCGTCGTACGGCGCCAGGCGAACCAGGTGCGCTCGGGTTGTGCGCCGGGGTCACGCGGCGCCGGCTCGTCGCGCTCGTCCGCGGGCACCCCGCCGGGCGTGGGCGTCACCGGCCCCCCAGCCCCAGCACGACGACGGCGATCACCAGCACCGCCGCCGCGGCCGTGGCCGCCGCGAGCAGCACGGGGAAGCGGGAGGCGGGCAGGTCCTCACCGCGCCGCATGGCGCGCTCGCAGCGCACCCAGTGGTTCACGGCGCGGAAGGCGCACAGCACCGCGCCCGCCAGCAGCACGATCGCCACCGTCGTGCGCACGCCCCACCGCAGCCCCGTCAGGAACTGGTCCACCGCGATCCCGCCCGCGACCAGGGCCAGCGAAGTGCGGATCCAGGCGAGGAAGGTGCGCTCGTTGGCGAGCGAGAAGCGGTAGTCGGGCGTGGTGCCCTCCTCCCTGAGCCGCTGGGGGGCGAACCACAGCCTGACGGACGCCGAAAACCGGTCGCGCATGGCTCAACCGTACGCGGTGACCTGCGGCAATCTCGCGCCGGGACACCTGCCCGCGCCTTGCGCGCGGATCCTGCCTGGCTCGCCTCAGAGCGCCGAGAGCCGGCGATGGCACTCCAGCCCGTCGGGCACGACCAGACCGTCCCGCTCCCACCCCGCAAGCCGCCGCTCCAGCTCCTCCTCCGCGAGGAAGTCCCACCACGCGACCTCTTCCGCCTGCGGCCGGACGGGCAGCGTGCACACGACCTCGTAGACCGCGAGGAACCAGGAGTGCTCGGGCGTCTCGAACAGGAACGTGGTGCGCCGCTCGGGCATCGGCAGCCCCTCGACGCCCAGCTCCTCCTCCGCCTCGCGCAGCGCAGCCGTGTCGTAGTCCTCGCCCGCGCCGACGACGCCGCCCACCACCACGTCGTACATCCCCGGGAAGATCAGTTTGGTGGGGGTGCGGCGGTGCACGAAGAGCCGGCCGTGCGCGTCGCGCACCCGGATGGAGGTGCTGCGGTGCCGCAACCGCTCGGCGTAGACCTCACCGCGCGGCCGCTGCCCGACGACCCGGTCTCGTTCGTCCACGATGTCCAGCAGCTCGTCCGCCGCGCGCGCCCGCTCCGTCATACGCCCATCCAAGCACCGCCCCCCCGTACCGCGCGGGGCAGGAGGGGTGTGCGCGGGCGGACCCGGAGGTTACTCTCCGGTCACCAGTGCGGGACACGCGTCGACAAAGAGGTGGGAGCATGGCGTACGACGCCGATGTGATCGTGATCGGAGCCGGGCTCGCGGGGCTCGCCGCGACCGCCGAACTCGCCGAGGCGGGACGCCGCGTCATCCTGCTCGACCAGGAACCCGAACAGGCGCTCGGCGGCCAGGCGCACTGGTCCTTCGGCGGCCTCTTCTTCGTCGACTCCCCCGAACAGCGCAGGATGCGCGTCAAGGACAGCCGCGAGCTCGCCTGGCAGGACTGGCTCGGCACCGCGGGGTTCGACCGGCCCGAGGACCACTGGCCGCGCCGCTGGGCCGAGGCCTACGTCGACTTCGCCTCCGGCGAGAAGCGCGCCTGGCTCCGCTCCCAGGGCCTGAAGATCTTCCCCGTCGTCGGCTGGGCCGAGCGCGGCGGCTACGACGCGGGCGGGCACGGCAACTCGGTCCCCCGCTTCCACATCACCTGGGGCACGGGCCCAGGGCTCGTCGAACCGTTCGAACGGCGGGTGCGGGCCGGTGTCGCGCGCGGCCTGGTCGAGCTGCGCTTCCGGCACCGGGTGACCGGCCTGGAGCGGACCGGCGGCGCGGTCGACACCGTCACCGGCGAGGTGCTGGTGCCCAGCGCCGCGCCGCGCGGCACCGCCAGCAGCCGCGAGACCGCCGACACCTTCTCCCTCCGCGCCCAGGCCGTCGTCGTGACCTCCGGCGGCATCGGCGGCAACCACGAACTGGTGCGCGCCAACTGGCCCGAGAGGCTGGGTACGCCGCCGGAAAAGATGCTCTCCGGGGTGCCGGCGCACGTGGACGGCCTCATGCTCGGCGTCACCGAACAGGCGGGCGGGCGGATCATCAACCGCGACCGGATGTGGCACTACACCGAGGGCATCGAGAACTGGAACCCCATCTGGGCCCTGCACGGCATCCGCATCCTGCCGGGGCCCTCCTCGCTGTGGCTGGACGCCACGGGCGAGAGGCTGCCCGTCCCGCTCTTCCCCGGCTTCGACACCCTCGGCACACTCGACCACATCATGCGCACCGGGCACGGCTACACCTGGTTCGTGCTCAGCCAGAAGATCATCGAGAAGGAGTTCACCCTCTCCGGATCCGAGCAGAACCCCGACCTGACCGGGCGGTCCGTGCGCGACGTCCTCGGGCGGGCCCGGCACGGCGCGCCAGGGCCCGTGCGCGCGTTCATGGAACACGGCGCCGACTTCGTCATCGAGAGCGACGTGACCGCACTGGCACGCCGCATGAACGAACTGACGGGCGAGGGACTGATCGACGCCGACACGCTGCGCCGTACGATCACCGCCCGCGACCGTGAGATCCGCAACCCCTTCGCCAAGGACGCGCAGGTCACCGCCGTCCACGGCGCCCGCCGCTACCTCGGCGACCGCCTCATCCGCGTCGCGTCCCCGCACCGGCTGCTCGACCCCGCGGCCGGGCCGCTGATCGCCGTCCGGCTGAACATCCTCACCCGCAAGACACTCGGCGGGCTGGAGACCGACCTGTCCTCCCGTGTCCTCACCGAGAGCGGCGACCCCCTCCCCGGCGTCTACGCCGCCGGGGAGGCCGCGGGCTTCGGCGGCGGCGGCGTCCACGGCTACCGCTCCCTGGAGGGCACCTTCCTCGGCGGCTGCCTCTTCTCGGGCCGCACAGCCGGCAGGGCCGCGGCGCGGGCCGTCGGCTGATCCGGCTCATCCCGCCTGCCCGCTCACGGGGCCGACGCTCCCGTGGGCGGGCGTGCGCGACGCCGCCCGGGCGGTCAGCCCGGCAGGACCACGACGCGGCCCGTGGTGACGCCGTCGAAGACGCGCTGCACCGCGTCGGCGGCGCCCTCCAGAGCGACGCGCTCGCTCACCAGGGGCTTGATCAGGCCCTCGGCCGCGAGAGCGGTCAGCTCCCGGTGGCAGCTGTCGACCGCGGCGGGGTCCCGCTGCGCGTACAGGCCCCAGTGGAGACCCAGGATGGAGTAGTTCTTGACCAGCGCGTGGTTGAGCCCCGGCGTGGGCACGGCACCGCTCGCGAAGCCGACGACCACGATGCGGCCCTCGAAGGCGACGCACTTGGCGGAGGCGGCGTAGGCGTCACCGCCCACCGGGTCGTAGACCACGTCGGCACCCGCGCCGCCGGTGGCCTCCTTGACCGCGCGCACGACGTCGTCGCGGCGCCGGTCGACGACGACGTCGCAGCCCAGCTCGCGGGCCACCTCGGCCTTCGCCTCGCCGCCGACGACGCCCACCACCCGCGCCCCCGCGGCCTTGCCCAGCTGCACGGCGGCACTGCCGACGCCACCGGCGGCGGCGTGCACGAGCAGGGTCTCGCCCTCGCTCAGGCGGGCACGGCGGTGCAGACCGAACCATCCCGTCTGGTAGCCGACGTGCAAGGCGGCGGCCTCCGCGTCGTCCAGCGCCTCGGGCGCGGGCCTGGCGCTCTCCTCGCCGATGACGGCCAGCTCACCGAGGGCGCCGCAGGGCAACTCGGGCGCCCCGAGTACGCGTTCGCCCGCGCGGGGCCCGCCGACGATCTCGCCGCACAGCTCGACGCCGGGCGTGAACGGCAAGGGGGGACGGACCTGGTACTCGCCGCGGCACAGCAGGGCGTCCGGATAGTTGACGTTGGCGGCCCGCACCCGTACCAGCAACTGGCCCTCGCCGGGATCCGGGTCGGGTATCTCCTCCAGCCGCATCACGTCGCGGGGTTCGCCGTTGGTGTGGACGCGCCAGGCTCGCACGGACTTTCCTCTCGTTGACGGGGCGGGCGCACAGTGCCCGCGGGTCAGGGACGCAGGGAGCGCAACAGCAGGTCGGCCAGGTGGTCTGCCACCTCCTGGGGGGTCAGCCGGCCGCCGGGCCGGTACCAGCTGCTGAGGTGGTGCACGGATCCGAAGTGGTAGTCCACGACGAGGTCGGCGGGGGTGACGTCGCTGAACACCCCGCCGCGCCGGCCCTCTTCGATCAGCGCGCGGAACCTCTCGTGGTAGCGCCGCCGCTCGGCGCGCACCTGCTTCTGCTTCTCGGGCGAGAGCTGGTGCATGGAGCGGAAGAAGATCATGGCGTCGTCGAGGTTGTCGATGGTGGTGACCACGACGTCGGCGGCGGCCTGCCGCAGCCGGTCCTCGACGGGGGCCTGCCGCCCGGCGAACAGGTCGAGCCGCTCCTGCTGGAGGCGGAGCAGGCGGCTGTAGATCTCGTGGAGCAGGTCGTCCTTGGAACCGAAGTAGTGGTAGAGGGCGCCCTTGGTGACGCCCGCCGCCTCCACGATCTCCTGCACGGAGGTGCGGTCGTAGCCCTGCTGGGCGAACAGGCGGGTGGCGGCCTCCATCAGGCGCTGCGGCACGGGCGCCGGCGTGCCGCCCGAACCGTCCGCGCCCGCCGCCGCACCGTCCCGACCTGCCGAACCGGCCCTGGCCGCCATGGCCGTCACCTGCCTCTCCTTCGTCGTTCACCGAGCGGGGCCGCCGCGGCCCGGCACGGTCGCACGCTCACGCGTCCCCCGGACGGGAACGCAGCTCCCGCCGCAGGATCTTCCCACTGGTGGTCTTGGGAAGCTCGGCCAGGATCTCCACCTCGCGGGGGTACTTGTAGGCGGCCAGCCGCTCCTTGCAGTAGGCGCTCAGCTCCTCGGGCGCCGCCTGGCCGCCGTCGCGGAGGCTGACGTACGCCTTGACGGTCTCGCCGCGGTAGGCGTGCGGGACGCCGACGACGGCGGCCTCGCGGACGGCGGGGTGCGCGTACAGCACGTCCTCGACCTCACGGGGCCAGATCTTGAACCCGGAGGCGTTGATCATGTCCTTCTTGCGGTCGACGACGTACAGCCAGCCGTCCTGGTCCATGAACCCGATGTCGCCGGTGCGCAGTTCGCCGTCCGGGATGGCCGCGGCGCTCGCCTCGGGCCGCCGCCAGTAGCCCGGGACGACCTGCGGGCCGCGCACGGCGATCTCGCCCTGCTCTCCGAGGGGAACCGGCGCGCCCGCCTCGTCCAGGATGCGTACGAGGGTGTCGGGCCCCGGCACGCCCACCGCGAGGGTGCCGGAGGCGGGGTCGACCGGTGCCTCCCTGCCCGGCGGCACCGAGGCGCAGGGGGCCGTGCACTCGGTCAGCCCGTAGCCGTTGCCGATGTAGGGGCCGAACGCGGCGCGGAACTTCTCCACCAGCGCCGGCGGCAGGGGTGCGCCGCCCGAGGAGATGTGCCGGAAGGAGCTGAAGTGTGCGCGGGTCACGTCCGGGTGCGCGGCCAGTGCCATGAACGCGGTGGAGGGGCCGACGGTGAAGGCGGGCCGGTGCTCCAGGAAGGCGTCGAGGACGACGCCCGCGTCGAACCGGTAGGCGAGCGCCAGCGTGCCCCTGTTGGCGAGGCAGCCCGACAGCTGGGCGACCATGCCGGTGATGTGGAACAGGGGCGCCAGCGCGAAGACGGTGGAGCCCTCGGGCAGATCCGAGCCGACCCGCTGCCGTTCCGCGTTGAAGGAGATGTTCGCGTGCGTGTTCATGGCGCCCTTGGGGGCGCCGCTGGTGCCGGAGGTGTAGCTGATGAGGGCGGTGTCGGCGCCGGACAGCTCCCGTGCGGCGGGTGCGGGCGCGCCGGAGCGCGCGGCGGCGAGCAGGTCGGTGGCGTCGTGCGCGGGCGCGCACCGCGCGAAGTCGAGTACGCGGGCGTCGTCGCGGGTCTGCAGGTCCCGTTCGCACGCGGTCAGGACGGTGTGCACGCCGGTGCCCGCGGCGGTGGCGCGCAGCCGGCTCTCCCAGGCCCGGTCGGAGCACACCAGCGCGGCGACCTCCGCGTCGGCGAGCACGTGGGCGACCTCGCGCTCCTTGTACATCGGGTTGACGGGCACGACGGTGCCGCCGGCCTTCCAGGCGCCGAGCAGCGCGAGCACGTAGTGCGGGGTGTTCTGCAGCATCACGGCGACCCTGTCGCCGTGCCGCAGCCCGCGCCCGGCCAGGTGGGCGGCCACACCGTCGGAAAGCGTGTCGGTCTCGGCGTAGGTGAGCCGCCCGTCGAAGTAGGCGAGCGCGGTGCGTTCGGGCACCTCGCCGACCGCCGCGCGGAAGGCGTGCAGCAGCGTCTCGGGCGGGCTGACGGGGGTTCGCTGTGCGGCGGTGAGCTGGGCGAGCCAGGGCTTGTCCTCGTAGGTGAGGCCGGACGGTGTCATGCTCGCTCCCCCTCTGCGACTTCCGGTTCGGCTGCGGGTTCGGCTGCCGGCTGGGCTGCTGCTTGTCCGGTTGCCGGTTCGGCTTCGGGCCGGGCTGCCGGCCGGGCCTCGGTCTCCGCGCCGCCTCGGACGCGCTCCTGCGCGCGCTCGACCTTCTGCTGCAAGCGGTTCATCCCGCTCAGCCAGGTGTCCGTGTCACCGGCGCGCGCGGTGTAGAGGCTGTGTGTGGTGGGGTGCGGCAGGACGAGGAACCGGCCGTCGTCGAACGCCGCGAACAGCGCGTCGGCGACGGCTTCCGGGGCGATGGCACCGGGCCGGAGCACGAGGTCACCGGCCGTTCCTGTGGTCGTGAGCATGTCCGTGCGTACCCCCTCGGGGCAGATGGCGTGGACGTCCACCCCGCGGTGCCGGTAGGTGACCGAGAGCCACTCGGCGAACGCGAGCGCCGCGTGCTTGGTGACGCTGTAGGGGGCCGAGCCCACCATCGTCAGCAGGCCGGCCGCCGAGACGGTGGAGACGAAGCGGCCCTGCCCGCGCTCCAGCCAGCCCGGCAGCAGCTCACGCGCCGCCCGCACGTGCGCCATGACGTTGAGGTCCCAGGTGGCGTCCCACAGGGCGTCGGGCGAGTCGGGACCGCCCTCGGGTCCCACCCCCGCGTTGGCGCAGAAGATGTCGACCGTTCCGCCGAGCGCTTCGCGGGCGCGCGAGGCGACGGTGGCGGCGTCACCGGGGACCGCGGTGCCGCCGGTCTCCTCGGCGACGGCCGCGGCGGCCGCGGGGTCGAGGTCGTTCACGGCGACCGAGGCGCCCTCGGCGGCGAATCTGCGGGCGAGGGCCGCTCCGATGCCGCCACCCGCCCCGGTGACGACGACGGCACTGTCGCGCAAAGACTTCATCGGCTGCGCCTCCCAGTTGTGCGGGCTCGTGCTCCTCGGGCCCCGTTGCGGGCCGCGCGGCGGGTCGTGCCGGCGGAGTGCCCGCCCGGCAGACTAACCAGTCGGTATGTTGTTGCGGAAGGGGTGCTTCGGCAATCCGGGCGACGGTCCCACACAGGTTCGGGAACGACAGTGGGCCAGGGCTCGTTCTCCCGGATGTGCGCGGCGCGCGGCGGCGCGTGCGCGTGACGGGTGGAGAGCACGGAAGCGGCTGCGTCCGGTGAGGCGGGAAACCGTCCCTTACAGGAATAGCGGCCCGTTTCCGGGGTAATCCGCCACGCCGAAGCAACTGCGCGCTGCCCGCGCGAAAAAAGCATCGCCGGAGACGGATCCGCGACGCGGGGTCGTACGTCACATCCTCGACGACACGGGTCCTCTCCGCCGGAGGTGGGATGATTGGCCGGTTTCAGAGCGCTCGCTCGACAAGTCCGTGACCCTGACAGAGACCCGTCGCAACGGCGGCAGGCCCTGCGCAAGTGCCTGGAGCGGTTCGCGCCGTACGGCCACCGCGCCACGTGGCAGCACCTGTGCGCCAACGCCGGGTTCCACCCCGACGACCGGGAGCCGGATCCCGCGCTGCTCGTCGCGGCGCTGGAGGAGCTCGAGGAGGCCCGCGCGGTCTGGCTCGGTTACGAGTCCGAAGTCGCCGCCCGCCGCAAGCGGGAGAAGCGGGACGGGATCAGACAACCGACGGCGCTGGACGAGTGGCACCGCCTCACCTGGGGCGGCAGATCGCTGCTGCGGTGCGATCCGTCGCAGCCGCCGACGCCGCGCCTCGCCGACGTACTGCGCCGTCTGATCTCCGTGATGGACGTGTGCGAGATCCCGCCGCAGCGCCGCGGTCTGCGCCTCGACCCCGGCGGTGCGCGCACGGAGATCCGTACGGAGGGCACGGGCCGGCGCGAGCCGCGCAGGGCCCACCGCCCGAGCGCCGCCGCCCGGCTCGGTTTCAGTTCCCCGCTCCCCTCCCAGGGATGAGGTCTCCCTTGCAGCGCCGAGGTCCCACCCGCTCCGCGGGACGGGGCTGGCGTACCGGTGGGACGGGCTGGCATGCTGACCCGCGAGTGCTGAGCAACCGCTTAGCCACATCCCGCTTGATGACACAGCGCGCGTGGGAGGACATATCCATGGCGGAACCACGGGTCTTCACCTCGGCCGACGAGCTGCGGGCAGCGGTCGGCGAGGAACTGGGCAGCAGCGACTGGATCGAGGTCGACCAGAAGCGGATCGATCTGTTCGCCGACGCGACGGGCGACCACCAGTGGATCCATGTGGACCCGGAGCGCGCCGCCGGCGGCCCGTTCGGCGGCACGATCGCGCACGGCTACCTGACCCTCTCCCTGCTGCCCGCCCTGGTGCCGCAGATCATGCGCGTCGAAGGCATGAAGATGGGCGTCAACTACGGCGTCAACAAGGTGCGTTTCCCCTCGCCCGTGCCCTCCGGAACCCGCGTGCGGGCCCGCGTGACGCTGACGGACGTGAGCGAGGCGTCCGACGGCGGCGTGCAGGTCGCCGCGCAGGTGACGGTCGAGCGCGAGGACGCCGACAAGCCGGTGTGCGTCGCGGAGAGCCTCAGCCGCTACTACTGGTGAGCGCCGGGCCGCCCGGCGTGGGGACGGCGGTCGGGGCGGCGGGCGGTTCCCGCGGTCAGGCCGTGTGGCCCGCCATGCGCAGGGCCAGGTCGGCGTACAGCGCGCCGATCTCGTCCGGTGTCCGGCGGCCTCCGGGGCTGAACCAGCGCGCGACGTCGATGCACAGCGACATCACCGCCAGCGCCGTACCGCGGATGTCCGGGATGTCGAACTCCCCTGTCGCGACCCCGTCTTCGAGCACGCCGCGCAGGATCTCCTCGCTGCGACGCCGGAGCGCCACGATGTGCTCGTAGTGCTCCGCGTCGAGCGCCGCGAGCTCGTACTGCACCACCCGCGCGGTGGTGTGGTGCTCGGCGTGCCAGCGCACGAAGGCCCGTACGGCGCGGGCGAGGCGCGGGGCGCTGCCACCCGCGCCCTCTTCCGGCGCGGGTCCCCGCGCGGCGCCGCCCGCCCCCTCCGTGGCCTCCGTGGCCTCGGCGCCCTGGGCCGCGTCCGTCAGCACCGCGACGGAGCGCTCGTGGCCGACCCTGCTGATGTGGAAGAGCAGCTCTTCCTTGGTCTTGTAGTGGATGTAGAGCGCCGCCGGGCTCATGCCCGCGCGGCCGGCGATGTCGCGGGTCGTCGTGGCGTGGAACCCGCGTTCGGCGAAGGCCTGCACGGCACCCAGCAGCAGCCTGCGGGCGGCGTCCGGGGTGACGCCACCGAACGATTCATCGGTCTCGACCGTCGTCATCCGGCCAGCCTACCCCGGCAGTGAGCGGCCGCTTAGCGCTTCCGCCGCCGCGACCCGCCCCAGCGGCGGGGGCGAGGCTGCGGGACCCGGACGGCGGCGTGCGGTAAAGAGAGCCGTATGCCACATTCGCGCACAGGCGCCGCCGTTCGTCCGAGACCGCGGGCGGCGGGCGCCGTCCTCGCCGCCGCCGCACTGTGCGGCCTGACCGCCTGCGAGGCCTCCGACTCGTCGCTGTACGCGGGTCCCGGCGAGGAGTCCTCGACCGCCTCCCCCACCTTCTCCCCCGAGAAGGGCCCGAGCTTCTCCCCGTCCCCCTCGGCTCTGCCGCCCTCCGCACGCCACGCGCTGACCGCCCTGCGGACAGCGCGCGACGCCGTTCCCGACAGCACCCCCTACCACCTCGTACGCGACCACGAGGGCACACCCGAGTGGGAGATCAAGCTGTCCGCGGCGCGCGGCAGCGAGTGGACGGTGGCGGTCTCCGACGACGGCGGCACGGTGACCGACAAGCACGAGGACACCCGCCCGGACGATGCCACCGGCAGGCTGTCCGGCTTCGCCGTCTCCCTGCCGCAGGCCGTCCGCAAGACGGCCCGCCGCCTGCCGGAGCAGGAGCTCACCGAAGTCGCCACCGAGAAGAACACGCAGGGCACCGACCTGTGGGAGGTCAGCACGGCGACGGGCACGAGCGCCGAAGCGGAAGAGGTGCGCACCCTGATCGACACCGAGACGGGCAAGGTCGTCCGCGAGAAGCGGGAGGAGTGAGCGGCCCACCCGGGCCGCCACCGCCGCCTCACGGCCCCTCTTCCGGGGCTCGTCTTCCAGAGCCCCGCCTCACGGGCCGCCCCCGCTCAGAAGACCACCAGCGTGCGCCCGCCGCGCCCGGCGCGCAGGGCGTCGAAGGCGGCGCCCACCTCCTCCAGAGCGATCCGCTCGGTCACCAGCGCCCCGAGGTCCAGCCGCCCCTCCCGCACGTGCTCGGCCAGCAGCGGTACGTCCCGCGCCGGATCGGAGTCGCCGTAGACGCAGCCGCGCAACGCGCGCGCGAAGTGGAAGATCTCCAGCGCGGAGAAGGACACCCGCTCGTCCTTGCCTCCGATACCGACGACGGTGGTGCGCCCGCCCCTGCGAGTGGAGTCCCAGGCCGCGCGGATCGTCTCGGCGCGCCCCACGCACTCCAGCGCGACGTCCACGCCGTACCCGCCCTCGGTCAGCGCGCGCACCTCCTTGGCGGTCCTGTCCGTGGCGGGTACGAAGTCCGTCGCCCCGGCGGCACGCGCCAGCCCCTCCTTCTCGCCGGAGACGTCCACCGCGACGATCCGCCCGGCGCCCGCCAGCCGTGCCGCCTGGAGGGTGGCGAGCCCGACGCCGCCCACGCCGTACACGGCCACCGACTCCCCGGGGCGCACCCGCGCGCTGTGCAGGACCGCGCCGTACCCGGTGAGCATCGCGCAGCCCAGCAGCGCCGCGTCCTGGAGCGGCACGCCGTCGGGCAGCGGGAGGACGGCCCGGTGCGGGACGACCGTCTCCTCGGCGAAAGCGGCGACGGACAGCCCGGGGTAGAGCGGCTCGCCGCCCGCCGTCCGCGCGTAGGGGGCGGTGGTGGCCTCGTTGGCCCGCACGCACAGCCACGGCTCGCCCAGGCGGGCGCAGAAGTGGCACGCGCCGCAGTTGGGCGCCCAGTTGAACACCACGCGCTCGCCCGGCGCGAGCCCGGCCACGCCCTCGCCCACGGCGACGACGGTGCCCGCGCCCTCGTGACCGAGCACGGCGGGTACGGGCTGGCGCAGCGTGCCGCCCGCGAGGGACAGGTCGGAGTGGCAGACCCCCGCGGCGGCGAGCCGCACGCGCACCTGCCCGGGTCCCGGGTCAGGCAGGTCGATCGAGGTGATCTCCAGCGGGGCCGAGACGGCGGGCAGGACGGCGGCGCGGACCATGGTGGCTCCCAAGGGGGTGAGTGGGGCGGGACCGGTCAGAACTGGAGGGACTTGGTCTGCAGGTACTCCTCGAGACCGTGCCGGCCCAGCTCCCGCCCGACACCCGACTGCTTGTAGCCGCCGAACGGGGCGAGCGGGTTGAACCGGCCGCCGTTGATGTCCACCTGGCCCGTCTCCATACGGCGGGCGAAGGCGACGGCCTCGTCCTCGTCCTCTGACCACACGGCGCCGGCCAGCCCGTAGACGGTGCCGTTGGCGATGCGCAGCGCGTCCTCGGTGTCCTGGTAGCTGAGGACGGACAGGACCGGGCCGAAGATCTCCTCTTGCGCGAGGGTCATCTCGGGGGTGACGTCGGCGAAGACGGTGGGCCGCACGTAGTGGCCGCGCTCTCGCCCCTCGGGGCGCTCCGCGCCGCCCGCGACGATGCGGGCGCCCTCCTCCTGGCCGCGCCTGATGTAGCCGGTGACGCGCTCGTACTGCTTGGCGTTGACGACGGGGCCCACCCGGGTGGCCTCGTCCAGCGGGTCGCCGGTGACGTAGGCGGCCACCGCGTCGGCGGCAAGCCGTACGGCCTCGTCGTAGCGCTCGGCGTCCACCAGCATCCGGGTCCAGGCGCTGCACGTCTGCCCCGAGTTGGACATCACGTTGGCGACGCCGACCTTGACGGCCTTGGCCAGGTCGGCGCCGGGCAGGATCACGTTGGCGGACTTGCCGCCGAGTTCGAGGGCGACCCGCTTGACACCGCGCGCCGCCGCCGCGCCCACCTGGCGGCCGACGGCGGTGGAGCCGGTGAAGGAGAGCAGATCGATGCCGTCGTGCTCGGCCAGCGCCTGGCCCGCTTCCTGGCCGAGCCCCGTGACGAGGTTGAAGACACCCGCCGGGACGCCCGCCTCGTCCACCGCCTCGGCGAACAGCTGGGCGACCAGCGGGGTGTCCTCGGCCGGTTTGAGCACCATGGTGCAGCCGGCGGCGAGGGCGGGGGCGGCCTTGGCGACGATCTGGTGGAGCGGGTAGTTCCACGGGGTGATGGCACCGACCACACCGACGGGCTCGCGCAGCACCCGCGAGTTGCCCACCCGCTCCTCGAACGGGTACTCGGCGGCGAGCTGGGCGTAGCTGCCGCTGACCGCGATCGGGGCCGCGGCGTGCACCTTCCGGGAGAGCGTGAGCGGCGAGCCGAGCTCGGCCGTGACCGTCTCGGCGATCTCGTCGCGCCGGGCGAGGAGGACCTGCTGGAGCGCCGCGAGCCGCGCCGCGCGCTCGGCCGGCGGCGTGGCCGACCAGCCGGGGAGCGCGGCGCGGGCCGCGCGGACGGCCGCGTCGACGTCCGCGTGCCCGCCGGCGGGCACGGTGGCCAGCAGCGTGCCGTCGGCGGGGTTGGTGACCTCGATCGTGCCGGATCCTGCCGCGGGCCGCCACGAGCCGTCGATGAACATGCCGTCGTGTGCCTTCATGGGCCAAACCTACTGTCGGGTCACCTCGGTGTCAGCAGGCCGTCGGGGTGCGGTGGGTCACCGGGGCCCGGCGCGACGGGCGGAGGCAGAGCGTTGACGGGACCCGGCGGCATTCCTATGGTCTCCTACAGGATTCCTCTCTGCGGCGGGAGTTGGCGATGGGCCAGGGCACGACCAGCACGACGGCAGTCCGGTCACGACAGCGGGCACGCGAGGAGGCCGCCGCCCTCACCTACCTGTCGGGGTTCGGCAACGAACACAGCAGCGAGGCCGTGGCCGGCGCGCTGCCCACGGGGCGCAACTCGCCCCAGCGCGCCCCGTTCGGCCTGTACGCGGAGCAGGTGAGCGGCACCGCCTTCACCGAGCCGCGCGCCCACAACCGCCGCTCGTGGCTCTACCGCATCCGCCCCTCCGCCGCCCATCCCCGGTTCGTGCGCACGGACAACGGCGGGCTGCGCGGCACCCCGTTCGACGAGACGGTCCCCGACCCCAACAGGCTGCGCTGGGGCCCGATGCCCGACCCAGCGCCCGGCACCGACTTCCTGGCAGGGCTGTGGACGCTGGGCGGCAACGGCGACGCGCGGGAGCGCAGCGGCATGGCCGTCCACCTGTACGCCGCCAACGCCTCGATGACCGACCGGGTCTTCAGCGACGCCGACGGGGAGCTCCTGCTCGTGCCCGAGCGCGGCGGGCTGCTGCTGCGTACCGAGTTCGGCCTGCTGCACGCCGAGCCCGGGCACGTGGCGCTGATCCCGCGCGGGGTGCGGTTCCGGGTGGAGCTGCTGGAGGAGACCGCACGCGGCTACGTGTGCGAGAACCACGGCCGCCCCTTCGCCCTGCCCGACCTGGGCCCGATCGGTGCCAACGGCCTCGCCAACCCCCGCGACTTCCTCGCGCCCTCGGCCGCGTACGAGGAGGCGGAGGGCCCCGTCGAGGTCGTCACCAAGTTCTGCGGCAACCTGTGGCACGCCGTCTACGACCACTCGCCGCTCGACGTGGTCGCCTGGCACGGCACCCACGTGCCGTACGTCTACGACCTGCACCGTTTCAACGTCCTGGGCAGCATCAGCTACGACCACCCGGACCCCTCCCTCTTCACCGTGCTCACCTCGCCCTCGGACACCCCGGGGCTCGCGGGCGTGGACTTCGTCGTCTTCGCGCCCCGCTGGCTGGTGGGCGAGGACACGTTCAGGCCGCCGTACTTCCACCGGAACGTGATGAGCGAGTACATGGGCCTGATCGAGGGCGCCTACGACGCGAAGGCCGAGGGGTTCGTGCCCGGCGGCGGCTCGCTGCACACCATGATGTCGGCGCACGGCCCTGACCGGGAGACCTTCGAGCGGGCCTCGGCGGCCGAGCTGGCGCCGCAGAAGATCGACGACGGGCTCGCCTTCATGTTCGAGACCCGCTGGCCCCTCTCCCTCACCCGCCAGGCAGCCGAGGCCGCACACCTGCAGAGGGACTACGACGCGGTGTGGCAGGGTCTGGAGCGCCACTTCCCGGCCCCCTGACGGCGCTTGGCCCGCCCCCTGCCGTCGCCGCCCGGCAGGGGGACAGCCGCCCACACCCGTTCGAGGCACGCCCATGACGCCACTGTTCACCCCAGAACCCGTCGAGCTGAACCGGAAACTGCCCCTCTGGTACCAGGTCACGCAGTCGCTCCGCGCCTCCATACTGGGCCGCCCTCCCCAGGCCCCCGACCGGCTGCCCCCCGAGGACCAGTTGGCCGGCCACTACGGCGTCAGCGTGCTGACCATGCGCCAGGCGCTCAAGGAACTGGAGACGGAGGGCCTGATCAGCAGGCACCGCAGGCGCGGCACCTTCATCGAACCCGACGCACGCCGCGCCCGCCCCGTGCGGCTGCTCGGCTCCGTCGACACCATCGTCGCGCAGCAGTCCGGCGAGCCCACCACCCTGCTCGGCCACGGGCCCGAGCCGGTGCCCGTCGAGCTGGCCGAGTACTTCCCCGGGCAGCGCGAGGCGGTCGCCTACCGCAGGCTGCGCCGCGACCGGGAGAGCGGCGAGCCCACCAACTGGGCGGTGAACCTGATCCGTGCCGACGTGGCCGAGCGCGTCGACGCCGAGGACCTGCGCCGCGGCCGGCCGATGACCAAGGTGCTGCGGGACGGCGTCGGGGTCCGCATCAGCCGGATCACGGACACGGTCGAGGCCCGGCTGGCGGACCCGCAGACGGCACGGCTGCTCGACGTACCGCTGCTGAGCCCGATCCTGCACTACACGGGGGTGACCTACGACGGGGAGGGACGCGTGGTGGACGTCGTGCGGATCCACTACAGGGGGGACCGCTTCGCCTTCTCCGTCACGCTGGAGAACGTGGCGGACTGAGCCGGACGCGGAGCCACCGCGCCGTGTCTCCTGACGCGGTGCACGCGGTAAGCGCGGCGAGCGCGTGACGTGGCGAGCGACGCGGGCGTCGCTCGCGCGGGCGGGACCGGGAACATCGGGCCGGGGCCGGGCGGGCCCGAAGGTGGCGGTCGGTGCCGAAAGAGCAGCCGCCGGCGCTGTCGTCGAGAAACAGCCCGGCGGCCGTCGTCAGCCGCGCCCGCCGAAGAGCGAGCGGCGCAGCTTGCGCAGCGGCGCGAAGAGCGAGACCCGCGCGCTGCGGTTCCTCGCCCGGCTCCGCACGGCGTCGCGCTGCGTGATCTCCCGCATCAGCGTCGTCGCGTCCTCCGCCTCGACCTGGGGGACGGCGGGTCCTGCGAGCACGGAGAGGTGCCGGTCGAGACGCGAACTCGTCGCGCCAGTGCCGCATGTGATCGCGGGCACTCGCGCCCTGCTGCCGACTGTTATCTGTTCCATGTCACTCCCCACCCGTACGAGGGCACCCGGCCCGGGCAGAGTAACCCTATCTCCCGACTACGACATGCGTGCATCCCGGTCACAGCATTCACCTGCCCCACAAGGCGGTTGACGAACACGGTACGCCGTTTTCCGCTCGCGCGGACACCCCGCGAAACGGCGCAAACCCGGACACAGCACCGGAGTTCGGGAAGCGCCGGGCGCACCCAGGAGGCTCACGGCACAGGGCCGGCGCGCGGGTGGCGCGCCGCGAAACCCATGTGCGGGGCGGGCCACCATGCCGGATCATGGTCGTCATGAGTACCGACCGGAACCAGACCGCGGCCCCGCCACCGACCGCCCCCGAAGCGGCGCTGGTCTCCCGGCTCCAGATCGACGACAGCGACTCGACCGGCGACGTCATCGACGCCCTCTTCCTGGGCCGCTTCACCCTCGGGGAGCAGCCGTTCTCGCGCAGCCACACCGTCGACCGCGTCAGGAAGGGGAGCACCCTGCTGCCGTCGGGCGCCCATGTGCTGCGCGAGGCCAAGGACGACAACTCGGGATCGGTGCTCGCCGAGGGGGACGGCTGGACGGTCCGCGTCTCGCGCTGGCAGCGGGGCGCGGAGGTCACCGTCACCGCGGTCACCGACGAACTCGCCGAAGCGCAGCTGAAGCAGGCCGTCGAGGGCGCGGAGGACGAGCCCGAACCCCAGGAGGACCAGGTCTCCATGGGCTTTTGGTACCACTCCCCCATGCGCGGCCCGCGCCGCACCTCGCGCACCATCAGCGCGGGCCCGTGGTCCGACGTACGGCAGAACTACACCGCGCGGGTCGCCACCGCCATGGACGACCTGATGAAGGTCACCCCCGAGGACATCTCGGGACGCCTCCTGCTGCTGCACGGACCGCCCGGCACAGGGAAGACCTCGGCGCTGCGGACACTGGCACGCTCCTGGAGCGACTGGTGCCAGGTCGACTGCGTCCTCGACCCCGAGCACCTCTTCAACAACATCGGCTACCTGATGGACATCGCCATCGGCGCCGACGACTCCGACCCCGAGACCGGGCGATGGCGGCTGCTCCTGCTGGAGGACTGCGACGAACTGATCCGCGGAGAGGCCAAGTACGCCGCCGGGCAGGCGCTCTCCCGGCTGCTCAACCTCACCGACGGGCTGCTCGGGCAGGGGCGCAACGTCCTGGTCGGCGTCACCACCAACGAGGACCTGGAGCGGCTGCACCCCGCCGTGGTGCGCCCCGGACGGTGCCTGAGCCGCATCGAGGTCGGCTCCCTCAGCCGAGAGGAGGCCGTCTCCTGGCTCGGCACCGACGAGGGCATCGGCCGCGACGGCGCCACCCTCGCCGAGCTCTACGCCCTCAAGAAGGGCAGGCCGACCGCCCACGTCCCCGGCCAGGAGCGGGCGGGAGCCGGTCTGTACCTGTGACGTCCCGGGGTACGGGCCCGCGCGGAGACGAAAGCGGCCCCCCTCCCCCCGGAGTTCGTGCCGGAGGGGGACCGGGGCCGCAGAGGACAACCTTCCGCCCTCCCCGGCTGTCTGTCACCACACGACCGCTCGCACCCGGGGGAGGACCCACCCATGCGCACCCGCACACTCACCCGCGCGGCCACCGCCGCCGCCACCCTCGCCCTGCTGGCCACCGCCACGGCGACCGCGACCGCCACGGCGGCCCAAGCGCCCGGCTTCCTGGAGGCGGACGACCTGCCCCCGCACGCCTCGTCCCCGTGGCAGGCGGGTGAGGTCACCCGCGGCCTGCCCGACCCTGAGCCCTTCTGCGTGGAGGGCGCCGTCCCGGACAAGGGCGCGACCTACCACCGCTCCTTCGGCACCGACCGCGACACCCACGCCGTCCAGGTCGCCGTCACCACCGCCTCCCCGAAGGCGGCGGCCGCGCTCGCCTCCAGGCTGGAGGCGAGCGCGGCGAACTGCGCGGCCGACTGGCTGCGCGAGAACCCGGGCGCTTCGGCGTCGTGGGACGACTACGGCACGGTGGAAGCGGGCGAGAGCGCCCACGTCTTCGGCGTGCACACCGCGCCGCCGGAGTCGGAGCACGGCGTCAACCTGTTCGCGGTGGTCAGCAAGGGGAAGAAGGTCACCGTCGTGCGCTGGGCCGAGATGGGCACGCTGGAAAACGCCCCGGTGGACGCCTTCCGCATGACGACCACCAAGGCGGCGGCCCGCCTGTGAACCAAGGCGGCGGCTCGCCTGTGAACGGGGGGCGGGTCGTTGCCTGGTCCAGCAGGCCCGGGGAATCTCTAGGAGCCGTATGCGGCCCGCAGGGCCTCGTGGGCGGCGGCCAGCGCCGTCTCCCGCGTGCTGCCCAGACGGCGGGCGCGGGCCGCGAAGGTCTGGGCGGCGTCGGCCAACTCCCGTGCGGAGGCGCCGCCGGAGGCCGCGACGAAGGTGCCGTTGCGGCCGCGCGTCTCGATGACACCGTCGGCCTCCAGCGCCCGGTACGCCTTGGCGACCGTGTTCGCCGCCAGGCCCAGCTCCTCGGCGAGCCCCCGCACGGTGGGCAGCTTGTAGCCGGTCGGCAGGTCGCCGCCGCGGACCAGTTCGGCGACGCGTGCGCGCACCTGTTCGTAGGGCGCCTCGGGCGCCTCGGTGTCGACGGCCAGGTTCAGGGCGTTCGACGGTGTGTGCGGCACGAGACCTCCGGAGGCGAGCGGTCGTTCCCCGCGATTCTCCCCCACCGGGGAAAACGGGAGGCGCCGCACCCGCCCACCGCCGTACCCTCCGCGCCATGACGCTGACAGTCCGCGCCCTGCGCGCGGGGGTCCCCGCGGACGCCGAGGCCTTCGCCCGCACACGCCGGGCGACCATCCCCTACCTCGTCTGCACGGCCGAGGCCCTGGCCTGGGAAGCGGCGCACGCACCGGCGAGCCAGCGGCTGCGCCGGCTGCTGGCCACCCGTTCCGACGGCACGGTCGCGGGCTGCGCCGACACCGGACTCCTGGCGGGGAGCACGGCGCCGGGGCACGGGTTCCTGCACACGGCCGTACCACCCGGGCAGGAGGGGCGCGGCGCGGGAGCCGCGCTGGTGGCGGCGGGCGAGGCGTATCTGGCGGGGCTGGGGGTCCGGCGGGTGCACAGCTGGGTGGCCGACGAGGACGGCGCGCGGCGCTTCGCCGAACGGCTGGGCTACCGGCGCTCCCGGCAGGCCCGGTTCCTCGGGCTCGACCTGCGCCGCACACCGCTGCCCGAACTGCCCGCGCCGCTGCCCGCCGGGGTGGCTCTCGCCTCGGTGGCCGACTTCGCCGACGACCTGCGCCCGCTGTACGAGGCGGACGTGGAGTGCGCGGCGGACGAGCCGGGCGACGTCGACGTCGGTGCGACACCGTACGAGGTGTGGCTCCGCCTCAACTGGGGGCGCCCCGACTGGGACCCGGGCCTGAGCGGCGTGGTGCTGGTGGACGGGCGCGTCGCGGCGTACAGCGTCGCCCAGACCGACGGCGTGGACCGCTACTGGTCGGGCATGACGGGCACCCGCCGCGCCTACCGCGGACGGGGGCTGGCCGCGCTGGCCAAGCTGGCGGCGCTGCGGCGGGCCCGCGCGGCCGGTTACGCCCACGCCTACACCGGCAACGACGCGACGAACGCCCCGATGCTGGCCGTCAACCGGCGCCTCGGCTACCGCGTGGTGGCCTCGGAGTGGCGTCACCTCAAGGCGCTGTGAGCCGCGTTCCCGCGCCGCGGGGAGGTCCACGTCGCCGGCGAGGGCCCGTCCCCGCGCCGCGGGGAGGTCACAGGGCCGAGCGGTCCCCGGTGTCGACCGGGCGGCTCGCGTGCGCGGCCGCCCGCGCGGCGTCCCGCACCTGGTCGGCGGTCAAGGCGTAGCCGGTGCCCGCGTCGGTGGTGGAGCGGGCGAAGACCACGCCGTAGACCCGTCCGCCGGTCGTCAGCAGGGGGCCGCCTGAGTTCCCCGGCCGCACCTGGGAGCGCAGGGCGTAGATGTCGCGGGTGGTCACCGCCTCCCCGTAGATGTCCTGGCCCCGCGCGGGGGTGCGGGCCGCCACGGCCGCGGCGCGCAGGTCCAGCCCGCCGTTCTCGGGATAACCGGCGACCACGGCCTGGTCTCCGCGGGTGGCGTCACCGGCGAAGCGGAGAGCGGGCGCGGTGAGACCCGGCACGTCGAGAACGGCGATGTCCTTGTCCGGGTCGAAGAGGACGACCTTCGCCGCGTACGGGCGTGAGGTGCCGCCGACGCGAACGGTCGGCCCGTCGACCCCGGCGACGACGTGGGCGTTGGTCATCACGTGCTCGCGCGCGTAGACGAAGCCGCTGCCCTCCTGGCCCTGCCGGCCGCCGCCCACGTCGGCGACGCCCTCGACCTTGACGGTGCTGCGCTGGGCCGCGGCCGTCGCCGCCTTGGTGACCGAGTCGCCGGACGGCTGGGGCACCGAGGCGCCCGGCTCCTGCTCGAAGGGGTTGAACACCGGCGGGAAGCCGGCCGTGGTGAGCGCTCCGGTCGCCCGGTTGAACCAGGTGGCCGCACCGGACGGCATCCGCTCGTGCACGCCCTCCAGCACGGCGGAGCCGCGTATGGCCTGGTTGAGCGCGGGCGAGGGCGAGGCGGCGAGCGCGCTGCCCGCCATCCAACCGACGACGAGCACGGCGACCACGTTGACGACGGCACCGCCCGCGCCGTCCACCCAGCGCGCCGGGGTGCGGCTGAGCGCCTGGCGCAGCCGCCAGCCGACCGGGGCGGCGAGGGCCTGCCCGCCGAGGGCGGGGGCCAGCACGGTCAGCAAGGCGAGCACCGTGGCGGTGGTCGTCCCCCGGTCGACGAGGTCGAGCACGTACGGCAGCAGCCAGACGCCGACCACGGCGCCGCCGACGAAGCCGGCCAGGGAGACGACCCCGGCGACCAGCCCCCTGCGGAACCCCGACCCGGCGTAGGCGAGCGCGGCGACGGTCAGGAGCAGGTCCAGCAGATTCACGGCCGCGCCCCCTTTCTCCTTCTCGTTCCCCGGCGCTCGGGCCGGCTACGGATGTACCCCGAGCACGTCCTACTCCGCACTCGCTTCGTACTCCGCACTCGCTTCGTTCCCCAAACTCGCTTCGTTCCCCAAACTCGCTTCGTTCCCCAAAAAAACGCACAACTCCGACGTCCGGTTCCGTGTGTGACAGATCGCACGCGGACCGTTGTGCAGGTCCAGACCAATGGCTACGGTCGAGAACAGCTCGAACGTCTGACGCATCTCTCACCACGGGGGTCCGAACCGACGTAGGGAGTCGACCTCATGCCCACCCCCCAGCGCACACTCGACGGGCCCGCCCCCCTCTCCCCCACCTCCTCCGGCGCCCCGGAAACCCCCGGCGCGCGGCACCCCTCCCCCTCGGGGCAGCGCGGGTACGACACCGGGCTGCTGGTCCTGCGCCTCGTCCTCGGCCTCGCGATGGCCGCGCACGGCAGCCAGAAACTCTTCGGCTGGTTCGGCGGCAACGGACTCGACGGCACGGCGCAGTTCTTCACCTCCGTCGGCTATCCGGCGGGCCACACGATGGCCCTGGTCGCGGGGGCCACCGAGACGTTCGGCGGTCTCGGTCTCGCCCTGGGCCTGTGCACCCCGCTCGCCGGTGCCGCCGTACTCGGCACAATGATCAACGCTTCGGCCGTGACGTGGGGCGACGGCTTCTTCGCCCCAGGTGGCGTGGAGTACGCGGTGGTGCTGGCGGCGGGCGCGGGAGGGCTCGCCCTGACCGGCCCCGGCCGGTATGCCGCCGACAGCCTGCTGCCCGTCCTGCGGGAGCACCGGCTCGTCCACGGCGTCCTGGCCCTGCTCCTGGGTCTGGCCGCGGCCGCCGCCGTCCTGCTCGTCCGCTCCTGACCGCTCGCCCGTACCGCGCCCCGCCGCCTGGGCGCGGTACGGGCGCCGCGGTCTCCGGGCCGCTGCCTGTCGGCGTGCTTAGCGCGTCCTTAAGCGAGTCCTAAAGATCGCCCGTAAAGGCTTCGAGCAGGCGTTTCGGACTTCCCGAGTGGCTAACGTGCTGGTCGCCGGGGCGGGTTCGCGTCCGTCGCTGGGGAGGCGGCGGGCGAGTGGCCCGCCCCGGCAGCCACGTCCCCGCACAGCTGCGCACGTTCCGCGTGCGTCCTTCGTGCGCCCCCACAAGGAGCCACTCACCATGACCGTTCGCCGCAGGACCGCAGGAATCGTCGCGCTGGGTTTCGCCCCGCTGGTGCTCACCGTGGTGGCGGCGGGCCCCGCCGCCGCGCACGGCTCCATGGCCGACCCCGTCAGCCGGGTGGCGACCTGCTTCGCCGAGGGGCCCGAGAGTCCGACGTCGGCGGCGTGCAAGGCCGCCGTCGAGGCCGGCGGCCCGCAGGCGTTCTACGACTGGAACGAGGTGAACATCCCCGACGCGGCGGGCGAGCACCGCCGCATCATCCCCGACGGCGAGCTGTGCAGTGCCGGCCGGGACAAGTACAAGGGCCTGGACCTGGCCCGCGCCGACTGGCCGGCCGGCGCGATGACGTCCGGCGAGCACACCTTCCGGTACAAGGCGACGGCCCCGCACAAGGGCACCTTCGAGCTCTACCTCACCAAAGAGGGCTACGACCCGGCCGAGCCGCTGAAGTGGTCCGACCTGGAGTCCGAGCCGTTCGCCAAGGCGACGGATCCGACGCTGGAGGACGGCGATTACGTGATCGACGGCACCGTGCCCAAGCGTTCGGGACGGCACCTGATCTACGCCATCTGGCAGCGGTCCGACAGCCCCGAGGCGTTCTACTCCTGCTCCGATGTGACCTTCGGCGGCGGGTCGGCCACCGCCTCGGAGAACGCCCCCGCGGCGCCCGACGAGCAGCAGATCGAGGCGGGCGGCGAGAAGTCGACCGTGGACCACGGCGGACACGGCAGCGACGGACACGCCCAGGGGGCAAGCCCCCAGGGCCACGCGTCCCACAGCGACGCGGGCCACGGGAAGGCCGGTCAGGGGCAGGGCTCCGCCGAGGCGAACGCGCCCGCGCCCGCCGGAGGGACCGAGAAGGCGGACCTCGCACAGACCGGCGGTGACGAGAGCGCCGTCCCGCTCGCCCTCGGCGGCGCCGCCGTGGTGGCGGCCGGCGCGGGGGTGTTCCTGGCCACCGCCCGCCGCCGCGCCGCGAGGTCGCGCGGCTGAGCGACGCCCCTCCCTACCGGCGCCGCCTTCCCCTCCCGGCGGGGAAGGCGGCGCCGTACGCTCTTAACCCTTCACGGCCTCGACGGCCCCCTGACGGCGACGAAGCGGAGCGCTCATGGAGCAAGGAACCGTGGTGGAGGTCACCAGCGAGGAGGAGTTGCGCGCCCTCGTCGGTGAGCCGGCACAGCACACCCGGGACAAGGTGCGCACCACGCTGCACGCACTCGACCGCGAGTGGCTGGCGCACTCACCGTTCTGCCTCGTCGCCACCTCGGCGGCGGACGGCAGTTGCGACGTCTCGCCCAAGGGCGATCCGCCCGGCTTCGTCAAGGTGCTCGACGACCGCACGCTCGCGATCCCCGACCGGCCGGGCAACAAGCGCGTCGACGGGCTGCTCAACGTGCTGTCCAATCCGCACGTCGGCCTGGTCTTCTTCCTGCCGGGCCGCGGCGACACGCTCCGGGTCAACGGCCGGGCGCGGATCGTGCGCGAGGCGCCGTTCCTCGAGGAGATGGTGGCCAGGCGCGACCGCCCACAGCTGGCGCTCGTGGTGGAGGTGCGGGAGGTCTTCCACCACTGCGCCAAGGCGTCTCTGCGCTCCAGCCTCTGGGAGCCGGAGACCTGGCGGCCGGACGCGCTGCCGCACCGCGCCCGGCTCGCCAAGGCCCTCGACCGTTCCGGGGACTCCCTGGAGTTCCTTGAGGCGTACTACGGGCCGCGGTACGCCGAGAAGGTCCGCGCCGAGGGCTGATCCCCTACCGGGTGGCGACAAGCACCCCCCTACCGGATCACGACAGGCACGTGGTGGGGGTGGCGTGCGCGGGGTCGAGGGCGTTCGCCGTCTCGTGCCAGGCCACCCGGTCGGTCAGTCCGATGGCCAGGTGCTCGGCCAGGTCGAGGGGGCACAGGTCCTGGACCGTCACGTTGTGCACGTCAGGGCCGTCGAGGAACTGCGTCTCGTAGGGCGTGACGACCTCGTCGTACCTGCTGGCGATCACGGTGTAGTCGACGCCCGGCACCGTGTCGCCGCCCTCGTTGAGCTTCTTCAGGAACGCGGACCCCTTCTTCTGCTGGAGCAGGGAGGGGCCGATCTCCTCGACCACGTCGCCGACCGGCGGGAACTGGTCGGCGAGCTGTGCGAGCCCGCTCAGGGTGGTGCCGTGGTTGCTGGGGGCGATGCCGACGAGGGCGTTGACCTTCTCGGCGCCGCCGCCGAACTTGAGGTACTGGCGGGGCATCATGCCGCCCTGCGAGTGGCCGACGAGGTCGACCTCGTTGGTGCCGGTGGCGGCGAGGACCTTGTCGACGTAGGCGGACAGCTGTTTGGCGGAGTCCTCGATGGGGCCGAGCCCGTGGAAGAGCGGCTTGCCCGGCAGCTGTCCGTAGTCCAGGGAGAAGACGCAGTAGCCGCGCTTCACCAGGTAGGGGGCCAGCCCCAGCCAGTTGTCCACGGAGTTGCCGAAGGTGCCGTGGACCAGGACGACGGGGCGGGGGTGCCGTTCGGACGGCTTGCAGGAGTAGTCGTTCCAGCCGCTGCTGTGCGCCCCGCCGTCGGCCGGTGCGGCCGCGCTCGCGGTGGCGGGGAGGGCCACCACCGCGCACGCGGTGGCCACGGCGGTGACGGTGGATCTGCGGACGCGCCGCGCGGTGGGGGCGGTCGGCTTGCGCTTCATGTCCTGCTCCTCGTGCTGTGAGGGATGAGGGTGGGAGCGGAGCTGCTGAGCGGCCGATAACTTACGCGCGAGTAAGGAAACTGACCAGTACCCGCACCGGACGAATTCCGGCGCGCGAGCCCGCGGGCCTGCTCACCCCACGCCCTGGCGGGGAAACCCGCAGTCCGCCATACCCCGCAGGGGTAGTCGCCGCTCCGGAGAAGCACTTGCGATGCATACGGGCGGGGGGTATACATGACCTCAGCGCTACCGATACCCCAGCCGGGTATGACAGAGTAGGGGGCGGCGCTCGACGCCGCCGGACACGCACTGACACAGGCCGGGTCGCCGAGGAGACACGATGACCACCACCCGTGAGACCACCGCAGGAGACACCGGTTCGGCGCCGAAGGAGGCCACCGGTGTCGAACTCGCGATCGGCGGCATGACCTGCGCCTCCTGCGCCGCCCGGGTCGAGAAGAAGCTCAACCGCATGGAGGGCGTCACCGCCAGCGTCAACTACGCCACGGAGAAGGCCAAGGTCAGCATGGACGACGGCGTCCAGGTCGCCGACCTGATCGCCACCGTCGAGGCCACCGGCTACACGGCCGCCCCGCCCCAGCCGGAGCGCCCCGCACCGGGCAGCGCACCCCAGGGCGAAGGGGCGACGGGCGGCCCCGACGCCGCTGCCGACGACGAGCTGCGGACCCTGCGCCAGCGGCTGACCGGCTCGGTGGTGCTGGCCGTACCGGTGATCGCCATGGCGATGGTGCCCGCCCTGCAGTTCGAGTACTGGCAGTGGCTCTCCCTCACCCTCGCCGCGCCGGTCGTCGTGTGGGGGGCCTGGCCCTTCCACCGGGCCGCCTGGGTCAACCTGCGGCACGGCGCGGCCACCATGGACACCCTGATCTCGGTCGGCACCTCGGCCGCGATGCTCTGGTCGCTGTGGGCGCTGTTCTTCGGCACCGCGGGCGAACCGGGGATGACGCACCCGTTCGAGCTGTCGATCGGCAGGAGCGACGGCGCAGGAAACATCTACCTGGAGGCCGCAGCCGGGGTCACCGCCTTCATCCTCGCCGGGCGCTGGTTCGAGGCCCGCTCCAAGCGGAAGGCGGGTGCGGCCCTGCGCACGCTGCTGGAGCTGGGCGCCAAGGAGGTCACCGTCCTGCGGAACGGGCGCGAGGTCCGCGTCCGCACCGAGGAACTGGCCGTCGGCGACCGGTTCGTCGTCCGGCCCGGCGAGAAGATCGCCACCGACGGCACCGTGACCGAGGGCAGCTCCGCCGTGGACGCCTCCATGCTCACCGGCGAGTCCGTCCCCGTGGAGGTCGGTGCGGGCGACACCGTCACAGGCGCCACCCTCAACGCGGGCGGGCGGCTGGTGGTGGAGGCCACCCGCGTCGGCGGGGACACCCAGCTGGCGCGGATGGCGAAGCTGGTGGAAGACGCCCAGAACGGGAAGGCCGCGGCCCAGCGGCTCGCCGACCGCATCTCCGCCGTCTTCGTGCCCGTCGTCCTCGTCCTCGCGCTGGCCACCCTCGGCTTCTGGCTGGCCGTCGGCGCCGGACTGACCGCGGCCTTCACCGCGGCCGTCGCCGTACTGATCATCGCCTGCCCCTGCGCGCTGGGGCTCGCCACCCCGACCGCGCTGATGGTGGGGACGGGGCGCGGCGCGCAGCTCGGCATCCTGATCAAGGGCCCGGAGGTGCTGGAGACCACCCGCCGCGCCGACACCGTCGTCCTGGACAAGACCGGCACGGTCACCACGGGTGAGATGACCCTGCTGGCGGTGCACGTGGCCGAGGGGACCGACGAGAAGGAGACCCTGCGCCTGGCGGGCGCCCTGGAGAACGCCTCCGAGCACCCCCTCGCGCAGGCCGTCGCCAGGGGCGCGGAGCGCGAGACGGGCGCGCTGCCGGTGCCCGAGGACTTCGCCAACGTCCCCGGGCTCGGCGTCCAGGGCGTCGTCGAGGGGCACGCGGTGCTCGTCGGCCGGGTGCGGCTGCTCGCCGACTGGGCGATGGAGCTGCCCGCCGAGCTGGCGGCGGCCCGGGAGGAGGCCGAGCGGGCGGGGCGCACCGCCATCGCGGTGGCCTGGGACGGCGAGGCGCGCGCCGTGCTGGAGGTGGCCGACGCGGTCAAGCCCACCAGCGCCGAGGCCATCGGGCGGCTGCGCGGCCTGGGGCTGCGCCCTGTACTGCTGACGGGCGACAACCGGGCCGTCGCCGAGTCGGTGGCCGCCGAGGTCGGCATCGCCGCCGAGGACGTGAGCGCCGAGGTGATGCCCGAGGACAAGGTGGGCGTCGTCAAGCGGCTGCAGGACGAGGGCCGTTCCGTCGCCATGGTCGGCGACGGTGTCAACGACGCGGCGGCGCTCGCCCAGGCGGACCTGGGACTGGCGATGGGCACCGGCACCGACGCGGCGATCGAGGCGGGCGACCTCACGCTGGTCCGCGGTGACCTGCGGTCGGCGGCCGACGCCATCCGGCTCTCGCGCCGCACGCTGGGCACCATCAGGTCCAACCTCTTCTGGGCCTTCGCCTACAACGTGGCGGCGCTGCCGCTGGCCGCGGCGGGCCTGCTCAACCCGATGATCGCGGGCGCGGCGATGGCCTTCTCCTCGGTCTTCGTGGTCGGCAACAGCCTGCGCCTACGCCGCTTCCGCCCCACCGACCGGTAAAAGACCCCCGCGCCCCGGAAGGGGCGCGGGGAACGGCGCGACAAGCCACGCCCCATCCGCATCCTGCGACGAAACGGCAAGGGGCACCCCCGTACCGGAGCAAGGTCCGCGGGAAATCTCTAGGCGGCACGCGGCGGAGCCGAACCCGCCGGACGGGCCGCGGCCGTACCGAACCGGCGGCGGGCGCGATCGCCCGCCGCCTCCGCCCGGCGGGCCTTCTCGTCGCGTACGTCGAAGGAGAGCTGCCGCGAGGCGCGTTCGGCGGCGGTCAGCTCCTCGGCGCGCAGGGCGATCCCGCGTACGCGGGCGCGCTGCAGGCCGAGCGCGTCGTGCAGGGCGTAGGCCGCCGCGGCCAGGGCCGGGGTGTGCGCGGTGGGTTCGGCCAGGGCGCGGGTGCGGGTGGTGGCGGAGCGGTCGGCGTAGCGGACGGTCAGGGACAGCGCGCGTGCCACCTGCTCCTCGGCGCGCAGCCTGAACCCCAGGTCGTCGGCGAGGGTGAGCAGGGCGCTCCGGCGCCGTACCGGATCGAGCTCGTCCCGCTCGAAACGGTGTTCCGCGCCGGCCGAGCGCGCGGGTGCGGTGGGGGTGACGGGGGTGGGGTCGATGCCCCGCGCCCGCTCGTGCAGCCGCCTGCCCTGGGCCGCGCCGAGGATGCGCTGGAGGGTGGCGGGGGGTGCGGCCGCCACCCGCCCGACGCTGTCGAGCCCGTACGCGCACAGTGTGCGGGCCGTCGCGGGGCCCACTCCGTGCAGGGCGGCGACCGGCCTGCGGTCGAGGAAGCCGGCGGCCTCCTCGGGGCGCACCTGGCGGATCCGTCCCGGCTCGCCCGCCTGCGCCGCCATCCTGGCCAGCAGCGGGCTCGCGGCGACGCCGACGGTGCAGTCGGTTCCGTGCCGGGCGAGCGCCCGCAGCCGCACGAGCTGCGCCAGTTCGGCCGCGCTCCGCCCGAAGTAGCGCAGCGCGCCCCGTACGTCGGCGAGTGCGGCGTCGGGCGGGAGTGCCTGGACGAGCGGGGTGATGTCGGTGAGCAGCGCGAGGAGTTCCTCGTAGCGGCCCTCGTGGGGTGCGCGGTGTGCGGCTCCCGGGTGCGGCGCTGCCCCGAAGTGGACGTAGAGGATGTGGGGTTCGCCGGTCGTCTCCGCGGCCCGGACGGCGTCGGTCATCCCGCGCTCCCGGGGCTGGAGTGCCACAGTTTGCGCAGCGCCTTGGGTGAGTTCGCCGTCTCTCCGGCGGGACGGAGGTCGGCCCAGGGGTGCATCCGGTAGCCGGGGGCGACCTCGACGGTGCGGCCGGGGCCGTACGCCTCTTGCTCCTCTTGCGTCTTGGGGACCTCTTCCGGGTCCGAGGAGGGGGTGCGGGGAGGCTCCGCGAGCCGGGCGGTGACGGCCTCCAGGCCGCCCTCGCGGCGCAGTTCGACCAGTTCGGCCAGGTCCCAGGCGGCGGAGCCGACGACGCTGAAGCTGCGCGGGCCGCGCCGCTGGACCGTGCCGCGCACCAGCAGCAGCCAGGAGTGGAAGACGGTGTGCGCGCAGGCGGCGTGCGAGTCCTCGAAGAAGGCGAGGTCGGACAGGCCTGTGCCGTCGTCGAGGGTGGTGAAGATGACGCGTTTGCCGGAGGAGAGCGGCGGGGTCTGGGTCGCGGCCTTGGCGCCCGCGATCAGCACGGTCTCGCCGTGCCGTGCCGTGCGCAGGGTGCGGGCCGAGTGGGCGCCGAGTTCGCGCAGGAAGGCGAGGTGGTCGGCCATCAGGTGGCGGGAGGTGTCCATGCCGAGGACGTCGAGTTCGGCGCCGAGGCGCTCCCCACTGTCCAGGTCGGGCAGGTGGACGGGTTCGGCCTGGCGCGTCGTGTCGTCTGCGCCGCCGGGTCCCGGGGTCTCGCCCAGGGCGAGTTGGCCCTCGCGTGCTCCGGCCGCGCGCTGGGCGCGGTGCAGTTCGGCGAGGTGCAGCAGCAGGTCGCGGCGGTTGCCGCCGGGCGCGAAGGCGTCCAGCGCGCCGATCTGGGCGAGGCGTTCGGCGACCGGGCGTGAGGGGCGGGCGCGGCGCCAGAAGTCGCTGAGCGAGGCGTAGGGCGCGCCGGCCTCGATGCGGGCGGCGTCGGCCTCGCTGATGCCCTGCACCTCGGCGAGGGCGAGGCGCAGCCCCCACAGCCCAGATTCGGACTCCAGTTCGACTCGATAGGACACGGAGGACCGGTTCACGTCCAGCGGCAGCACCGGCACCCCGCGCCGCCTCGCGTCCGCCAGCAGCAGCCGCTTGGGGTACATGCCCGGGTCGTGCTCCAGGATCCCGGCGTAGAACGCGGCGGGCCGGTGCGCCTTGAGCCACGCCGACTGGTACGTCGGCACGGCGAACGCCACCGCGTGCGCCTTGCAGAAACCGTACGAGCCGAAGGACTCCACCAGCTTCCAGGCGTGTGCGATCACCTCGGGTGTGAACCCCTGCCCCGCGGCCGCGCGCGCGAACCAGGCCTGCGCGCCCGGCCGCTGCTCGTCGTCCTTGAGCACCCGCCTGACCTCGTCCGCACGCCCGTGGTCGCAGCCCGTCAGCCGGGCCAGGATGCGGATGACCTGCTCGTGGAAGATCGCCACCCCGTACGTCTCGGCCAGCGGCTCGGCCAGCGCGGGGTCCGGATGGTCGATGCGGCGCCGCCCGTGCCTGGCCTCGATGAAGGGGTGGACCATGTCGGCGCCGACCGGCCCCGGACGGAAGAGGGAGATGTCCACGACCAGGTCGTGGAAGGTCTCCGGCTGGAGCCGCCCGATCAGGTCGCGCTGGCCCGGCGACTCGATCTGGAAACAGCCCAGCGTCTCGGAGGCCCGGATCAGCTCGTACGTCGGCTGGTCGCCCTCTCCGAGCGCGTCCAGGTCGATCCGCTCCCCCGCCGCGCGCTCGACCTCGGCGACCGCGTGCGCCATCGCCGACTGGAGGCGCACGCCCAGCACGTCCAGCTTGAGCAGCCCCAGGTCCTCCACGTCGTCCTTGTCGAACTGCGCCATCGCGAAGCCCTCCCCGCTGGTGGGCACCACGGGCGTGCGGGAGCGCAGCGAGGAGTCCGAGAGCAGCACCCCGCACGGGTGCATGGCCACGCCGCGCGGCAGCCCGTCCAACGCCTCCACCAGGTCCCAGAAGTGCTCGCCGTGGTCCTCTCGCGCCACCTGGCCCAGCTCCGGCAGCTCGGCCAGCGCGGAGCGCGCGTCCCGCGCCCTGATGTGCGGGAACGCCTTGGCGAGCCGGTCGACCTCGGCCGGTTCCATGGCCAGGGCCGCGCCCACGTCGCGGATGGCGTGCCGCACCCGGTAGGTCTCGGGCATGGCGACGGTGGCCACCCGCTCCTCGCCGAAGCGTTCGAAGATGGCGCGGTAGACCTCCAGCCTGCGGGCGGACTCCACGTCGATGTCGATGTCGGGCAGCTCGGCCCGGCGCGGCGAGAGGAACCGCTCCATCAGCAGCCCGTGCGCGACGGGGTCGGCGTGCGCGATCCCCAGCAGGTGGTTGACGAACGACCCCGCGCCCGAACCCCGCGCGGCGACCCGGACCCCCAGCTCGCGGACGTCCTCGACGATGCGCGCGACCGTCAGGAAGTACGAGGAGTAGCCGAGGGACTCGATGACGGCCAGCTCCTCGTCCAGCCGCCGCCAGCGCTCCGGCTCCCGGTCGTAGCGGCGGGTGACCATCGCGGCGGCGCAGCGGGAGCGCAGGGCGCGGGCCGCGGTGTGCCCGCCGGTGCCGGCCAGGTGGGGCTCGGGAAAGTGCACCCGGCCGATGCCCAGGTCCTCCTCGGGATCGACCCGGCAGGCCGCCGCGGTCTCGGCGGTGAGGTCGAGGAGGCGGTGCGCGGTGGCGGGCCCGTATCCGGCGGCCTCGGCGATCCGCCCGGCCGCCTCGGCCATCAGGTCGGGCCCCTTCAGCCAGCGCTCGCCGCTGTCGAGTCCGCGGCGCGGGTCGACGGGGACGAGGCGGCGGGCGGCGTCGAGGACGTCGGCGACGTTCACCTCGGCGCCCGAGGCCGGGTCGGCGTAGCGCACGGCGTTGGTCAGCACGGGCTTGACCCCTTCCCGCGCCGCCAGGCCCAGCGTCCTGGCGGCCTGGCGGAGGGGGCCCGCGGCGGTGACGGCCAGGCGGAGCGCGTCGCCGTGGATCTCGCGCCAGCGGGCGAGGAGGGCGGCGGCCAGGTCGGGGCGCCCGGCGCCGAGCGCGTGGCCGACGTCCGAGTCGGCGCCCAGCAGCACGGTGACCGCTTCGCCCCCGAGTGCCGCGCGGGGCAGCAGGGGCTGCTCGTGGCCGGCGGCGTGCGCCTCGGTGACCAGCCGGCACAGCTCGGCCCAGCCGTGGGCGCCGTCCCGGGCGAGGAAGACCGCTCGCCGTGCCGACTCGTCGACGAAGCGGCCGCCTCTGACCGGTGTGCGGCGGGCGCCGCGGTCCTCCGGCGTGCCGTCCGCGCGGCCCCTCGCGTGCGCGGTCGTCTGCCCGGTGCCGTCCGCCGCCTCGTCCGCGACCGCCAGATCGACGCCGTACACGGGCCGTACCCCGGCACGTGCGCACGCCCGTGCGAAGCGGACGGCGCCCGCGAGGGTGTCGCGGTCGGTCAGGGCGACCGCTTCCATGC
Organism: Streptomyces diacarni; assembly: GCF_003323715.1. Taxonomy (GTDB): domain Bacteria; phylum Actinomycetota; class Actinomycetes; order Streptomycetales; family Streptomycetaceae; genus Streptomyces; species Streptomyces diacarni. The sequence goes on along the minus strand of NZ_QOIN01000028.1, from coordinate 59,458 downwards.
CCCGCTCGGCGGCGCGCTCGGCGAGGGTCTCGGGGTGGGAGGCGCCGTAGCGCATGGAGAAGCCGGAGGCGGTGTGGAGATGCGTGAAGGCCGGCATCGCGCGCACCTCCTTGCTTCAGCACCCCCTCGGTTCCGGCTACCACAATAAACCAGCCATCGAACCTTTATTCGAATACCGTCCCGCACCTCTCCCCCTCCTGGAGGAACCGCAGGGGCGGACCCCCGCACAAGGGGCCCAGGGACGGCTCACAACCGCTTGCGGAAGGTCACCCGGTCCAGCGACGGCCCGTCGTAGTCGGGCAGCGGCTCCGAGACCTCGAACCCCAGCGCCGCATGGAAGGCGATCGACCGCTCGTTCACCGGCGAGGTGAGGGCCTTCACCACGGTGCGCCCTTCCTCCCGGGCCCGGGCGAAGAAGCGCTCGTACAGCTCACGGGCGAGCCCGGAGCGCCGCAGGTGCGGAGCGACACCCGCGAAGTGGACGTAGGCCTGGCTGGATTCCGACGGCGAGAGGAACCCGATCAGGAACCCGGCGAGCGCGCCGCCGGGCTCTTCGGCGATCAGGCTCGTCTCGTAGAAGTGGTCCACGAACACCCGGGTGAGGTCGCGCGCGGCGGGACGGCCCCACCAGGCGTCGACGACGGCGATGACGGTGTCGTAGTCCTCGGGGCGTGCGGTGCGGACTGTGTGGGGAAGGCCGGCGTTCATACCGGCCTCCCTACCCGCCCGCCGGCGGTCGGTCACATGTGGGTGCCGCCGTCGATGCGCAGTTCGGTGCCGGTGATGAAGGCGCCGTCGTCGCAGGCCAGCATGGCGATGGCGCCGGCGACGGTCTCCGGGCCCGCGAAGCCCTCACCGAGCGCGGGCGACAGCTTGGCCAGCAGGCTGTAGTCGGTGTCCTCGGGCAGCCCGGGGTTGTGGGTCATGCCGGAGGCGATGGATCCCGGTGCGACGCAGACGGCACGCAGCCCCCGCTTGCTGTACTCGGAGGCGATGGCGTGCGTGAAGGACTGGATGCCGCCCTTGGTCGCGGCGTAGGCCGCCATGTAGGGGTGCGCGAAGCTCGCCGAGGTCGAGCTGAAGTTGACGACGACGCCCTTGCCGCCGGCCAGCAGCGCGGGCAGCGCCTGCCGGGTCATCAGGAAGGTGCCGGTGAGGTTGACGCCGATGATCCGGTTCCAGAATTCGAGCGTCATCGTCTCGGTGTGCCGGGAGTCCAGGATGCCGGCGGCGTTGACCAGCACGTCCAGCCCGCCCAGGCCCTCGATGGCGCCGCCGATCCGCTGCCGCACGGACTCCTCGTCGGAGATGTCGACGGTGACGGGGGTCAGGCGGGCGTCCGTGCCGTCCTCCCCGGCCAGGGCGCGGGTCTTCTCCAGCCCCTTCTCGGAGATGTCGGCGGCGACGACGTCGCCGCCCTCCCGCAGCAGGCGCACCACGGTGGCCTGGCCGATGCCGGAGCCCGCGCCGGTGATGAGGATCTTGCGCCCGTCGAAGCGGTTCATGGCTGCTCCTTCTTCCGCTGCTCTTCTGTTGTGAGTGGCTTCTCCGCCCACCGCCTGCCACGGTACGCCTGTGTGGCACAACGTGCCACACAGGCGCATCGTGTATCCCGTCTCGCGCGCTGCCGTACGCTGCGCGCCATGACCACCCGCCCCGAGGGCGCCGCCCGCCCTTCCCTCACCGAGCGCCGCAAAGCCGAGACGGAGCGGGAGATCGCCCGGCACGCCGCCGAACTGTTCTCCGCGCACGGCGCGGCGAGGGTCACGGCGGAGGGCATCGCCCAGGCGGCGGGGGTTTCGCTGCGCACCTTCTACCGCTACTTCCGCACCAAGGAGGAGGCGGTCACCCCCCTGCTGACCGGCGGGGTGCGCCAGTGGCTGGCGGAGCTGGCGGCCGCCCCCGCCCAACTGTCCGTGGCCGAGGCGCTGGAGCGGGCCGTCCGCGGCGCCCTCACCCCGCAGGGGCCGCACGCCGACCTCCAGGCCGAGGCACTGGAGAGCACCCGCGGCCTGCTGCGCGCCGCCGGAGGCGACCCCGCGCTGCGCTCGGTGTGGCTGCGGGTGCACGCGGAGACCGAAGAGGCGCTGGTGCCCGTGCTCGGGCAGCTCTCCCGCGAGGACACCGACCCGCTGGAGCTGCGGCTGGCGGCGGCCGCCGCCAACGCCGCCATGCGGATCGCCATGGAGACGTGGGCGGCAGGCGAGGCCGGGCCCGACGACCCCGAGCGGGGTCCGGCCGCGCTCGCCGTACGCTGTCTGCGGGGGCTGACCGCAGGAGTGCGGACACCCCGCGCGTAGCCGTACTCACGCGCACTCCCGGAACGGCGCGCCGTGCTGTGACCGAAATCAAAGCACTGGCACCCCTACCCGGCGCTGTGCAGGGTAGGGGCACGCGCGATACGGACGTAAAGCCAGCGCGGCCGGATACGCAGGGCCCCACCCGGGCCCCCGGCCGCGCGATCAGCCGAAGGAGCCCCATGAAGGTCGGGATTGTCGGAGCCACCGGTCAGGTCGGCACAGTGATGCGCGAGATTCTGGCCGAGCGCAAGGTCCCGGTCGACGAACTGCGCCTGTTCGCCTCCGCCCGCTCCGCGGGCCGGACGCTGCCCTGGAAGGACGGCGAGGTGACCGTCGAGGACGCGTCGACGGCCGACTACACGGGGCTGGACATCGTCCTGTTCTCAGCCGGCGGCGCCACCTCCAGGGCGATCGCCGAGAAGGTCGCCTCCCAGGGCCCGGTCGTCATCGACAACTCCTCGGCCTGGCGGCTGGACCCCGAGGTGCCGCTGGTCGTCTCGGAGGTGAACCCGGACGCGGCCAAGCAGCGCCCCAAGGGCATCATCGCCAACCCGAACTGCACCACGATGGCCGCGATGCCGGTGCTGCGCCCGCTGCACGACGAGGCGGAGCTGACCGCGCTGGTCGTCTCGACCTACCAGGCGGTCTCCGGCAGCGGCCTGGCGGGCGTCGCCGAGCTGGAGGGGCAGGCCCGCAAGGCGGTGGAGAACGACGCCGCGCAGCTGACCTTCGACGGCGAGGCGGTGGACTTCCCCGAGCCGGACAAGTTCAAGCGGCCGATCGCCTTCAACGTGCTGCCGCTGGCCGGCTCGATCGTCGACGACGGCCTCGCCGAGACGGACGAGGAGCAGAAGCTGCGCAACGAGAGCCGCAAGATCCTCGACGTCCCCGGCCTGAAGGTCTCGGGCACCTGCGTGCGCGTCCCGGTCTTCACCGGCCACTCGCTCCAGGTCAACGCCCGCTTCGCGCGCCCGCTCAGCCCCGAGCGCGCCGCCGAGCTGCTGGCCGGGGCGCCCGGCGTGGAGCTGTCGGACATCCCCACCCCGCTCCAGGCGGCCGGCAAGGACGCCAGCTACGTGGGCCGTATCCGCGCGGACGAGACGGCCGAGAACGGCCTGTCGCTGTTCCTCTCGAACGACAACCTGCGCAAGGGTGCCGCGCTCAACGCGGTGCAGATCGCGGAGCTGGTCGCGGCCGAGCTGAGCTGACGCCACCGCCCGCGTGCACGTACGGAACCCCCCGGACCGTGTCCGGGGGGTTCCGCCGTGGGGGGATGACCGAATCAGCCGATCTTGGCACCCAGCGCGTCGAGCGCGGCGGGCACCGGCTGGAAGTAGGTCTCGCCGCCGGCGGAGCAGTCACCGCTGCCGCCGGAGGTCAGACCCAGCGCCTTGTCGCCCGCGAAGAGCGAACCGCCGCTGTCGCCGGGCTCGGCGCAGACGTCGGTCTGGATCAGACCGTCGACGGTGCCCTCCGGGTAGGTGACGGAGGCGTCCACGGCCTTGACGGTGCCGTCGTGGACCTGGGTGGTGCTGCCGCTGCGGGTGACCGTCTGGCCGACCTGCGCCTCGCCGGCGCCGGAGATGGCCTGCGTACCACCGTCGTAGAGGTTGACCTCGCTCGGGTGGTCGGTGTCGCCGGTGTAGGTGGCGATGCCGTAGTCGTTGCCCGGGAACTTGCCGTCGCCGCTCTCGGCGATGGGCTGACCGCCCTGGCTGTCGGACCAGGAGGAGATCGCGGTGGTGCAGTGGCCCGCGGTCAGGAAGCCGGGCTTGCCGTCGGCCGTGGTGACGTTGAAGCCGAGCGAGCAGCGGCCGCCGTCGCCCCAGATGGCGTCGCCACCGGCGATCTTGGTGGTGAACTTGCCCTCCGCGCGCTTGAGCTCGGCCTTGCCGTCCTGGGCCTTGACGGCCTTCTTGAGCTTGGCGAGGTCGGCGCCCTTGACCGTCTTGTCCGCGGTGACGACGACCTTGTTGGTCTTCACGTCGACCGAACGGGCCGTGCCGGGGATGTTCTTCCCGGTCAGGGCATCCTTGGCGGAGTCGAGCTGGGCCAGGGTGTGCGTGACGACCTTGGCCTGCGCCCCGGCGGCCTCGACCTTCTCCTTGGCCGCCTTGTCGGTGACGTTGACGACGAGCTTGTTCGCCTTGGCGTCGTAGTAGGAGCCGGCGTCACCCTTGATGTCCGAGGTCAGCTGGTCGGCCAGCTGGGCCGCCGACGTCGAGGAGAGGGACTTGAGCGTGGGGGCGTCCTGGGAGGCGTTGGCCGTGGTGGCCGTGAGCGTCCCGACGGCGAGGGCGGCGACCGCCGACCCGGCGAGGACTATGCGGCGCTTGGGTACGCGTCGGTGCTGTGACAACGTGGAACCTCCAGTGGGGGGTTGGACCGCCCGGGGTGTGGGGCGGGCCAGGAGGATGTATGGAGCGCGGACTTCCGACTCACAAGAAGTCGCGTCCATGCCAACTTGTGGGCCGAGTATTGCGAGCCCCGTCTCCCCGCACAAGGTTCAGATCACGTCAGCCGACCGGAAGTTCGGTTCCCGTGTCAAGGTGCCGAACGTCCCTTCGTGTCCGCGACGTCCCACCCGACGACGACCCGGGGCGATGCCCTGTGCCCGCACGGTAAGGCGTAGACCTGACTGGATATCGCCCCTCGGGGCCGGACACACGTGTGCCCGTGCGCGCCTCCGGTGGCGCACACGGGCACACGGCCATCCGCACTCCCAGCGGGAGAAACGACGTCAGTACACGCTCACGCCGTACGCGTTGAGGGCCTCACGCACCGGCTGGAAGAAGGTCGTGCCACCGCTGGAGCAGTCACCGCTGCCACCGGAGGTGAGACCGAGCGCCGTACCCCCCGCGTAGAGAGGACCGCCGCTGTCCCCCGGTTCCGCGCACACGGTGGTACGGATCAGCCCGGAGACGATGTCGCCGCCCCCGTAGTTGACCGTGGCGTTGAGACCGGTGACCTGCCCGCTGTGGGTACCCGTGGTGCTCCCGCGCCGGGTCACCCTCTGGCCGACGCGCGCGTCTCCCGCACCGGTGATGTCGACGCTGCCGACGGTTCCCGGGTGGGACACGCCGGAGTTGCTGTACCGCACCAGCCCGTAGTCGTTACCGGGGAAGCTCGAACCCGCCGTGGGGCCGATGAGGGTGGAGTGGCCCGCGTCGGTGTACCAGTTGCCACCGCCCTCCGTGCAGTGCCCGGCGGTCAGGAAGTAGTACGTGCCGCCCTTGCGGACGTTGAACCCGAGCGAGCAGCGGTACTGGCCCGCGTAGATGGCGTCCCCGCCCGAAAGGTACTTGCGGTACGTGCCCTCGACCCGCTCGATCTCGACAGCGCCCGCGACCTCCCCGGCGGCCCGCCGGATCCGCGCCAGCCCGGCACCCGAGACCCGGCTGTCTGCGGTGACGACGAGCTTGCCGCTCTCCTTGTCGACGTGCCACGCGGTGCCGGCCACGTCGGCCGAACGCACGGCGTCGCTCGCCGTGTCCAGCGCGGAGGCCGACCAGGTGTGGGGGGTGGGGGCTTCGGCGGAGGCCGTGGCCGGCGCGATGAGCGCCCCGGCCGCCGCCATGCCCGACGCGACGGCGATCAGCCGGTTGCGTCTGCGGCGTGTCCCACCGTCGCCTGATGTGGTGCGCTTGGTCTTCACTTTTCCTCCCGATCACGGAAATCAAAGCGTGCTCCTGACAAACGCTGCATGGAGTATTCGCCGTGATTTTCCGGACCGGCAAGACCTTCTTTCGGACTCCCTCGGCGTTTGGGACGACGAACAGCGGGGAGAAGTCAAACCTGGTCAACACCAGGTCAACCCGGGACGATGCGGAAGGTGTCGCTCACTCGGATGTCCTTGGCGGCCACCCATCCGGCGGGAACGGGACAATGCGGACGCTCTCGTGCTCCTTCACCTGCCTCTTAACACGAGATCCCTGATCGAGTGCCGGAAGTTCTGCACCAGAACCGTCACGAAACCCCGCCAGGATGGGTATCCGCTTGGCGCATCATCAGCATCATGGACGACCATAGGGGTTGCGGACCCGCGGCGGAGCGCTGAGAACAGTGGGACACCGCGCGAAGGAAAGGAGGCGTCCATGGGATCGGTGCGCAAGGCGAGTGCCTGGCTGGGCCTCGTCGACGACAGCGAGATGCGTTACTACGACTATGCCGACGGGACGGACGACGGCCCGGCCGAGGGGCCGGTACCCGCGGACGCCGCACGGGAGCCGTGGGTCACCGACCCCAGAGTCCGCGTCACGGCCGAGACCGCCCAGGACCAGGGCACCAAGATCGCGACCGTCAGCCCGGACTGCTTCCGCGACGCGCGCGGCATCGGCGAACTCTTCCGGGACGGGGTCCCGGTGATCGTGAACCTCACCGCCATGGACTCGGCCGACGCGAAGCGCGTGGTCGACTTCGCGGCAGGCCTGACGTTCGGCCTGCGAGGCTCCATCGAACGCGTAGCCAACCGCGTCTTCCTGCTGACCCCGCCCGACTACAGCGTCGTCACCAACGAAGACCACCGCGACCCCGGCGGCTTCTACAACCAGAGCTAACCCCTGGCCCCCTGTGTTGGGGGGCCAGGGGCGAAGCCCCTGACCGGGTCCAGTGAGCTCAGCCCCCATGTCGGGGGTCCAGGGGGCGGAGCCCCTTGGCGGGGGTTCCTAGGGGGGCGGAGCCCCCGTAGCGGGGGGGCGTTTGGGGGGCGGAGCCGCCCCAAAGCCTCCCCGGCGAGGGGCCGGGGGCTTGGGGTGGGGGTCCCCCCGGACGGAGTCTGGGGGAGGAGACCCCCAAACAGAGGGCAACACCCCCAGAGGTGGGCGGCCTCCATGAAAAGGGGGCACATGGGGGGCCCGCCCCACAAGAGGTCAGCCCCAACACAGGCTCGGCCCCAACAAACGCTCAGCCCCGAAACGCGTCAACCCCCGTAAGCGCCTTCCCCAACACAAGCTGATGCATCTCCACAGTCCCCTCATACGTCAGCACCGACTCCAAGTTGGTGCTGTGCCGCATGACGGGGTACTCCATGGAGATCCCGTTCGCCCCCAGCAGCGTCCGTGCGACCCGGCAGATCTCGATCGCTTCCCTGGTGTTGTTCAGCTTCCCGAAGCTGATCTGTTCGGGCCGCAGCCGCCCGGCGTCCATCCGCCGCCCCAGGTGGTGGGCGAGCAGTACGCCCTTGTGGAGTTCGACGGCCATGTCGGCGAGCTTGGCCTGGGTGAGCTGGAATCCGGCGAGCGGCTTTCCGAACTGCTCCCGCTCCCGCGTGTACGCGAGCGCCGTGTCGAAGCAGGCGCGGGCGGCGCCCATGGAGCCCCACACGATGCCGTACCGCGCGTGGCTCAGGCAGCTCAGCGGGCCGCGCAGCCCGTGCGCCTCGGGCAGCACGGCGTCGGCCGGCAGCCGCACGTCGTCCAGCACGAGCTCGCTGGTGACCGAGGCCCGCAGGGAGAGCTTGTGCTTGATCTCGGGCGCGGAGAAGCCGGGGGTGTCGGTCGGGACGACGAACCCGCGGATGCCCTCGTCGGTGCGGGCCCACACGACGGCGACCCCGGCGACCGAGCCGTTGGTGATCCACATCTTGCGTCCGTTCAGCACCCAGTCGGAGCCGTCGCGTTCGGCGTGGGTCCGCATGCCGGCGGGGTCGGAGCCGTGGTCGGGTTCGGTCAGCCCGAAGCAGCCGATCACCTCGCCCGAGGCCATGGACGGCAGCCAGTGCTGCTTCTGCTCCTCGCTGCCGAACCGGTGGATGGCGTACATGGCGAGGGAGCCCTGGACGGAGACCAGGGAGCGGATGCCGGAGTCGGCGGCCTCCAGTTCCAGGCAGGCGAGTCCGTACTGCACCGCGCCGGCCCCCGCGCAGCCGTACCCGGTCAGTGACATGCCGAGGGCTCCGAGAGAGCCGAGTTCGCGGGCCAGGTCGCGGATGCCGGGGAGTTCGCCGCGCTCGTACCAGTCGGCGACGTGCGGAGTGACGCGGTCGGCGGCCCAGGAGCGCACGGTGTCGCGCACGGCGCGGTCCTCGTCGCTGAGCAGGTCGTCGATTCCCAGCGGATCGTGCGCGTCGAACGCTGTCATGGGTGGGGCCTCCGGGGCGGAACGATCACGGATACCCGGCCGACGCTACGACCGGGTAACGCCCCGCGACAAGGGCCGCCCCTCGGACTGCGCACCGCCCTGCCCGACACGGGACGTACCGCCTTCCCCGGCACCAGGCAAACCGTCCTCCCCGGCACCGGACACACCGCCCTGCCCGGCTCCGGGCAAACCGTCCTCCCCGACGCGGGACGCACCGTCCTCCCCCACGCCAGGGGTACCGCCCTCCCCCACGCCGGGGGAGCCGTCCTGCCCGACGCCGGGCAAACCGTTTTGCCCGGCACCCGCACCCTCCATATGCCGAGGCAACCGCAGCGCTGCCAACGCTCCAAGGAGCAGCAGTGCCGCGCTGACCAGCAACGTCACGTGCAGCCCCGTCACGAACGAGGCGCGCGCCGCTTCCTTGAGCGCGGCTCCGGTGCCGCCGCCGAGGCGGTCGGCGACCCCGTACGCCTCGCCCAGGGAGTGGCCGGCGTCGGCTCCGTCGCCGCCGGGGATGCCGAAGCGGTCGGCCGCGTCGCGGACGCCCGGCCCGTAGGCGGCGTTCATGACGCTTCCGAGGAGGGCGATGCCGATGCCGGCGCCGAGCTGGTAGGCGGTCTCGCCGACGGCCGCCGCGCCGCCCGACTGTTCGGCGGGGGCCTCGCTGAGCATCGACTCGTAGCAGCCGAAGAGCGTCGTCTCCAGCCCGAAGCCGAGCAGCACGAAGCCGCCGACGAGGAGTCCCGGACGGTCGTGCTGGCCCACTCCGAGGAGGCAGAGCACGGCGGCGGCGGTGGCCACGAAGCCGAGCGCGACCATCGTGCGCGGTCCGAGCAGTGCCAGCAGCCGGGAGCCGAGGAGTCCGGCGGCGATGGCGGCGACGGACAGCGGCAGCAGCCGCAGGCCGGTCTCCAGCGGGGAGAGGCCGAGGACGAGCTGGAGGTACTGGGCGGCTATCAGGGCGAGGCCGACGAGCGCCAGCACGGTCAGCACGATGCAGCCGACGGAGGTGCCGAAGGCGGCGCGGGTGAGGGTGCCGAAGTCGATGAGCGGCTGGGTGCGCCGGCGCTGGCGGCGGACGAACAGGGTGATGAGTGCGGCTCCGACGGCGAGGGGGAGCCAGCACAGGGGGGAGAGCGGTTCGCCGCCACCGGCCTGTTTGACGCCGAGTATCACGCCGAAGAGCCCCGCGGCCGCCATCAGGGCCCCGACGACGTCCCACGGCCCCTCGCTGCCGGTGACGGACTCGGGCAGCAGCCAGCGTCCCAGCGGCAGGCCCACCGCCATCAGGGGGAGGTTGATCAGGAAGACCGAGCCCCACCAGAAGTGTTCCAGCAGCGCGCCGCCCACCAGGGGGCCGACGGCGGCGCCGACGGCGGCGACGGCGCTCCAGATGCCGACGGCCAGGGCGCGCTCGTGGCGGTCGGGGAAGACCTGGCGGAGTATCGAGAGGGTGGCGGGCATGATCATGGCGCCGCCGACGCCGAGCAGGGCGCGGGCGCCGATCAGGACGCCTGCGGTGTGCGCGTAGGCGGCGAGGGCCGAGGCGACGGCGAAGAACGTGTAGCCGAACAGCAGTACTCTGCGGGTGCCGATCTTGTCACCGAGTGTGCCGAAGAGGATCAGCAGCGACGCGCAGACCAGCGGGTAGGCGTCGACGATCCACAGCAGTTCGATGGAGCCGGGGCGCAGGTCCTCCGAGACGGCGGGGACGGCGACGTGCAGCACGGTGGCGTCGACGGCCACCACGAGCAGGCTCGCGCACAGGACGACGAGCACGACCCATCGGTTGGCCTGTCCGACGGGCCCGCGGCTGTCCGCTCCGCCTTCGGGGACGTCCGCCGCCTGCCGCGCTGTGGCCGTGGTCGTCCCGGACATGTACAGCACCTCCTGTTGCTCTCGCACCCGTCGGCCGGCCGTCTGGGGGGGGTGGGACGGTTGCCGGGGGCGGCGTGCTGCCCGCGTGGCCCGCTCGGCGTCGGTCCCGGCCCGGTGTGGAGGGGCGAGTGCCGGTTAGCGTACGCGAGTCGTAGCGGGCGTCCACCGCTCCCCCATTCAACGGGTGTATCGGCGCCAGTGCATCTGCCCGGTTTTCGGGCGTGCATGACGGCCGTTTTCCAGCGGTATTCGTGTTCTGCACGGTCCGCGCGGTCCGCCGGGTGGGGTCGCTCCCGCCGCTCGGGGTCCGCGGGCTGTGACCAATAATCGTCCGGATGACTGAACTCGCCGATGCCGGCCACCCCCGAAGCCGTACGGACGTTCCCCTGGATGTCCGTGCGACGGGGTGTCGCCGGGTCGTCACCGCCGTGCTGGCGTACGCGGGTGTCCGCGCACTGGGGCTGGCCGTGCTGGCGGTGTGGAGCGCGGCACGGGGCACGAGCGCGCACACGCTGCTCGCGGCCCGCTGGGACTCGCTCTGGTACACCCGGGTCGCCGAGGGCTGGTACGGCTACCAGGTGCGGCTGCCCGAGGGCGGCGTCCACTCGGACCTGGCGTTCTTTCCGCTGCTTCCGGCACTTGAGCGCGGCTTCGCACAGCTGTCGCCGCTCTCGGCGCCCGACGCGGGCCTGCTGGTGAGCGCGGTCGCCTCACTGGCCACGGCGTGGGCGCTCTACCTGATCGGCGAGCGGCTGCACGGGCCCCGTGCCGGGGTCTGCCTGGCGGTGCTGTGGGGGGCGGTACCGGTCGGCGTGGTGCAGTCGATGGCCTACAGCGAGTCACTGTTCACCGCGCTGGCGGCCTGGGCGCTGTGGGCGGCGCTGACAGGTCGCTGGGTGTGGGCCGGGACGCTGGCCGCGCTGTCGGGGCTGACCCGTCCGGTGGGGGCCGCGGTCGTGGCGGGGGTGTGGTGCGCGGCGCTCTGCGAGCTGTGGCGCCGGCGGCGGGGTCCCGGGGCGCGCATGGCGCTGGGGCTGCTGCTCGCCCCGACGGGGTGGTTCGGGTTCGTGGCCTGGGTGGGTGTCCGCACCCGAAGCGTCACCGGCTACCTCGACGTCCAGGGCCAGTGGGGCAACGGGTTCGACGGCGGCTGGGCGTTCGCCCGCTTCGTCTGGGAGAACCTGACCGGCACGTTCGTCGGCGGCCTGGCACTGCTGGCGGGCGTCGCCTTGGTCCTGTGGCTGTACGCGCTGTGCGTGCGGCAGCGGCAGCCCTACGCCCTGCTGGTGTATGCGGGGATCGTGGTGGCGCTCGCCCTGTGCGCCAAGGGCTACTTCGGGTCCAAGCCGCGGTTGCTGCTGCCCGCCTTCCCCCTGCTGCTGCCCTGCGCCGTGGCGCTGTCCCGCCGGCGGCCCGCCCGTGCGGCGCTCGCCCTCGGCGCGCTCGCGGCGGCCTCGGCCGTCTACGGCGCCTGGTGGCTGAACGGCTCGGGACCGCCCTGAGGTCCGGGTGTCCTTCGAGCGCGCCCGAGCGGACCGCCCGGGGCCGCCGCGGCGCCGGGGGCCACCACGCCCGGCGCCCGCTCGCGCCTCCGCCGCGCCGCCCGGCCGCCGCGGAAAGCCGTACCGCTTCCGGGGAATGGCGGGAATTGCCGTCAACCGCCCTGTGACACGCGTCGCTTCACGGTCGTCTCAGCACAATCAATCGGCCCGGGAATCGACCGAGATAAACAGAACCTAAGCCTGCGCGGGGCGCTTTTGCAGATCACATCGGCATCACGAAGAGCCCGCCCTCGCCGAAGGCACTCTTCACGCGCGGTAATCTCGATTAGGTGCGTACCGACCGAATCTTCTCCCGGCTGGAGCAGGAGCCTCACCGCCCCTGTGGCCCGTTCCCGCGGATGAGCCGCGTCCGGCTGGGTCTGTTCAGCGTCACGGTCGCCTTCTACCTGGCGATCGTGGTCGCCGTCCTGGGCACGACGTGGCTCGTCCAGATCGACTGGCAGGTCATGCTCTTCCGCCCGTACAAGCAGTGGCCCGCCATCCACGGCTTCCTGGACGCCTTCGTGGTGCTGGGGCAGCGCGGGCCGACGGCGGTGCTGGTGGCCGCCTGGCTGGGCTGGCGCTCCTGGCGGCAGCGCACACTGCGGCCGCTGCTGGCGCTGGCCTTCGCTCTTTTGCTGCTCAACGTCTCGGTCGGCGCCGTCAAGATCGGCCTGGGGCGGCTGGGACCGCACTACGCCACGGAGATCGGCTCGGCCGAGCTGCTCAAGGGCGGCGATATATTTCCTTCGGGCCACACCGCCAACGCCGTCGTGACCTGGGGCATTCTCGCCTACCTCGCCACCACGCCGCTCGCCAGACGCTGGCTGTCCGTCGTCGGGGCGGTCTTCGCCCTCGGCGTGGGCGCCACCACCGTCTACCTCGGTACGCACTGGGTGAGCGACGTGCTGCTGGGCTGGGCCGCGGGGCTGGTGATCCTGCTGGGGCTGCCCTGGTGCGAGCCGGCGATCCTGCGGGTCGAGGCGTTCATCTACGCGCTGCGTGAACGGTTCACCACGGCGGGGTCGCGGTTGGCGCCCGCGCCCGCCTCCTCCCCCACGGGGCAGCCGGTCTCCGCGCGGGGCAAGCTGGTCGGCCCCCGGGTGCCCGCGCAGGACTCCGGCTCCGGCAACCGGAGCGCGGCGATGCCCCGCGCGACCGACGAGGCGCACGCTCCCGCGTCGCGCTACTGAGCTTTGCGACGGGCCCTTCCGCTGCTGGTCAGCCCTGCCAGCAGCGCACCACCTGGCCGTCCTTGACCGCCTGGTTGAGCCGCCCGGCGACGTACTCCATGGTGATGATCGCGTCGGGTTCCAGCTGCCGCACGCTGGTCCAGCCGCGTTCGCGGGCGCGGCGCTCGGCCTCCTGCGCGGCCAGGCCCACGTAGGTCTCCGGGTCGTCGTCGGGGCGTTGCGGGTTCACGGGTTCCGGTGCCATGGGGCCACCGTATGCGCAGGGTGCGCACACTCGGCAAGTACGGCCCGCATCCCGGCGCCGTCACGCTTGTGTCACAACACACCGTGCACAGTCGGCGGTTGCCTGTGTCACTCGTACGCGCCTTCCGCGCGGCCTCAATTCGACGGATTCCGCATTTCGTTCGGGTGTGCGGAAATAGCGGCGCCGGAGCCGTTCTCATGAATTCCGGAACGGGAGGCGAAGGGCACCTTAAGACAGTCGGAAGAGATGCCGAAGTCCACTGGTCCCGCTATATGCGCGGTGTCGCCCGGCCTTCCGGAGAGCGGGACAACCGGTCGCGCAACGCGGCGGCGCACGCACTCAACTCCTGCGGCTCACGCTCGAACTCGGCAGCCCGCTTGGCGGGGCGCGCACGCCGTCCCGCACCGTCCGCGGACGGGTGGGTCCGCGAACGGCCTCGAAGGGCTGCGCGCCCGGCCAGGGGCGGAAACGGTCGTTCAGGGCTCCGCGCGGTCGACGCGCACGGCCAGGTCGTTGTTGAGCGTGTAGTAGGGCTTCGCGGTGAGTGCCGGCTCCTCGCCGGCAGCGGCCGCGACCTCCACGGCCTGCGCCGGGTAGGTGAAGATCCGCTTCTTGTCGGCGACGTCGTCGAGGATGCGGGCGACGCGCACCGCCTCGGCCCCGTCGTCGGGCCGCAGCCACAGGTCCCACAGCCGGTGCGCGGCCAGCGCCGGGTACGCCAGTGTGACGGTGAACTCCCTCGGGTCGGCGGCCGACGGAGCCACCTCGACCAGCACGGGAGCGGTGGCCTCCCCCCGCCGGGGCCGGGCCTCCAGGCGGGCGGTCGGCTTCACCTCGGCGCCGTAGAGCCGCCCTGTCAGTTCCAGTCCGCCGTCGTGGACGCACAGCGCCCCGGCTTCCGCGTGCGGCCAGCGCATCCAGGAACGGACGCTGAGGTTGCCGTGCTTGGTGGCGTACGGGATGCGCACACCCAGCCAGGTGCGGCTCTCGTGGGGGACGCGGTCCACCAGGGAGCGCAGGTCGTTGATGCCGGGTGCCAGCCGGCGCGGCTGCTGCCCCGCCAGGAGGAGGAAGACGTTCCAGCGGCCCTCGCCGAGCCGGACGGTGCTGGGCAGCGCCGCGCGCAGCGTGCCGTCCGCGGCCTCTTGGACGGGTGCCAGCGGGAGCCTGACCTCCTCGGTCTCGCCTGAGGGGTCCGGGCGGCGGCGCAGCAGCAGCCCGGCGTCCGCGCCGTGCGAGACGCCCGCGGGGAGCCGTACGTCGAAGGTGAGGCCGCCCGCGCTGTCGGCGGTGCAGTCGGCCGTCGGGCCGCGCTCGGCGGGTTGTGCGCGCACGGGTTCTCCAGCGTTCGGGTGGTGCTGCTCCCCTGCGGCGGTGGGGAGGGGTGCCGGGGGCGGGGAGGCCTGGTTGGTGGTCTCCGCCGCGTTCGTCGGTGTCCGGGTGGTGGTGCCGCTCATGCTGTGCGTCCCGTCTGGAGCGCCGTGTACGCCGTCCCCCGGAGGGCGTCCTTGACCGCGTAGGCCCCGCCCAGCAGCGAGGCGCGGGTGCGGTGCAGCCCACGGCTGCCCTTGCCGGCGAGGTCCCGCATGAGCGACTCGTAGCGGGCCCCGATCCTGGCGGGGTCGAAGCGCGCCGAGTCGGCGAGTGCGGCCTGGCCCATGCGGCGGCGCAGTGCGTCGTCGTTGATGAGTCCGAGCAGCGCCGAGGCGACGGCGTTCTCGTCTCCCGTCGGGACGAGCCGCCCGTCGACGCCCGGCCGGATGATCTCGGCGGGGCCGTGCGGGCAGTCCGTGGCGACGACGGGGAGGCCGCAGCGCATGGCCTCGACGATGGTCATACCGAACGACTCCAGACTGGAGGTCACGGCGGCGATCGACCCCTTGGCCCACTCGGGTTCGATGGGGTGGATGGCGCCCATGAGGAAGACGTGGTTGTAGAGGTCGAGTTCGTCTATCAGGGCTCGCAGCCTCGGTCTCTCGCGCCCACCGCCGTATATCCGCAGGCGCCAGTCGGGGCGCTCGGCGACGACCTTGGCGAACGCCCTGATCAGCAGGTCGTACCGCTTGGCGGGAGCGAGTCGTCCCGCGGCGACGACCCACTTGCTGCTGCCGTCGGCCGGGGTGACCTCCGGGGCCGGCACGCTGTTGGGCACGGCCTCTATCCGCACGCCGGGCAGGCGCAGTGCGCGGCGGTAGTCGGCGGCGTCGGCCTCGGTGACGGTGGTCAGCGCGTCGAGCCGGGGGTAGACGCTGCGCAGCACGAGCTTCAGGTTGCGCGAGTGGGTCGCGAGGGTGAGGTGTTCCTGGCCGAGACGCACCGGACCGCGCCTGGTCTGGCGCGCGAGGTGGGTGTTGAGCCCGGGCCTGGTGCCGATGACGACATCGGCGTCGGTGCCGGCCAGGTGTTCCCCGATGAGGCGGTCGGTCAGGCCGCTGTACATCGGGTACTTGCCGTCGGCCTGCGGAAAGACCTGGGCGGGGCGCGCGTGTTCGGCTCCCAGGTCCGCGGGCGTGCGCATTCCGCGGGTGTCGACGAGGTGCCGGAGTCCGACTCCGGGCCCGGGGTCGAAGACCGGCCGGTCGCGGCTGCGGAAGACCGAGACGACCTCCACGTCGTGGTGTTCGGCGAGGCAGCGGGCCAGGTTGTAGGTGGTACGGACGGTTCCCCCGATGGCGTACCCGTTGTGGAGCAAAAAGGAGATGTGCATTTTACCCGAGTCCATCGCGTCCTTGCGGTCAGTCCCCCTCTGTCCGCACTGTCACCAAGCTAGACCGTTAAGTACCTGGGAGGGTTGGGTGCGCTGAGCAGGTTGTTTCAGAAGAGTTCTGAACGGTTTCACTTTTGTGACCTTGCGCGGGGAACTCTGCCCCTCCCCTGTTCGTTGCTCCGCGACGCCAGGGGCGGACACGAGCGCGGCCCCGCCGGGCACCTGACCCGGCGGGGCCGCTCCCCTCATGAGGGGTCAGCCGATGAGTGGTCCGACGCCTCAGACGTCGAGCTTCTGGCCGATGACGATGAAGTCGGGATCGGAGCCGATGACGTCCTTGTTGGCGGTGTAGAGGTCCTTCCAGCCCTTCCCGTGCGCTGCCGCGATGGAGCCGAGGGTGTCGCCGGACTTGACGGTGTAGTCACCCGCACCACCGCGCACCGCACTGCGGTCGGGGTGCGTGGCGGGCCGGTCCTGCGACTGCTGCCCGCCCTGGCCCTGGCCCTGACCCTGGCCCTGGCCCTCACCCTGGTCCGGCACCGGGGCCGACTGCGGCGGCGTACCGGAGGCCCCGGCCTGCTGGGAGCAGTTGGGCCAGGCTCCCCAGCCCTGGGCCTGCTGCACCTTGGTGGCCACGGCGATCTGCTGCGACCTGCTGGCCTTGTCGGCGGTGGAGGCGTAGGAGCCGCCGCCGTAGGCCTGCCATGTGCTGTTCGAGAACTGAAGACCGCCGTAGTACCCGTTACCGGTGCTGGTCTGCCAGTTCCCACCGCTCTCGCACTGGGCGATGCGGTCCCACACTCCGTCGTTCGACGCCGCCGAGGCCGTCGGAGCCATCGCGGCGAGCAGGGCGAGCGGGGCGGCGATACCGGCACCCGTGAGCACCGCTGCTGTACGACGCTTGAACAAATCAAACCCTCTCCACGAACCCGGGGTCCCCCTCGTTCCCCCGAGCGGACGAGTGGCGGGGCGCACCTGACGCCCGCTCTCGTGCCGCCTGTCCCGGGTGGTGCGCGTTGCACCGTCGTGAAATGTATGGGGTACCTCGCCCGAATTGAAACCAGATCCTCATCTGACCAGGTCAGATGCTGGTTACTCCGTATAACAACGATTTTCGGACACCCCCAAAGTCCCGCAATCCGGGCAGTAGTTGACAGGGTGAGGCGCTCGCTGTGAGTCACTTCACGAGTCGAACTCCCGTCCCCGGCCGCTCTGTTGACGGTGCGTGAGCCCGTGCCCCGCGTACGTGACCGGATACCGGCGGATACGGACAGCCGTCACGCGCCCGCGCGTGACCGTTACCACAGGCCGCCCGTTGTCCAGGCGAACGCCGAACCGAAAGCCAGGAGTCCCCGTGTCCCCCATGCTCGATGTCAGCGACGCCGTACGCGCCGAGATCGGCGAAGCAGAAGCCGACAGGCTGCTCGCCGGAGAGAACACCCCGGGAGAGTACGACTGCACCTCGTGCCGCGCCCGTGGCAACCCCCGCCATGAACGCACCAGCACCGTGCTGTTCGTCGGGGAGGAGACGGCCGTCCTCGCCTTCGCCCACGCCGCGTGCATCCCCTCCCAGGTGGTCACCGTCTCCGAGGACCAGCTCCAGGGCGCCGTACGCACACTGGCAGCCGGCGAGCCCGGTGCCGAGCCGGCCACCGGCCCGGGCCAGGAAACGCCGTCGGCCACCGCACCGCCCGCCGGCGCGAACCCCCAGCCGAACGCCAGGCAGGCCGTGCTCGGCGTGACGTGCGGGCAGGTGCTCCTCGACGACACGCTGCATCCGGCCATCGTGGTCGAGCCGACAGGACCCATCGCACGCCCCGGCTCCGACGGTTCCGGCGACGAGTTCCTGCCGCTGCTGATCGAGCACGGCTTCCTGCCGGTCGACGACGTGGCCCGGCAGCCCGCACCGGTCGCCGGATGGTCGGTGCTGCTGGCCATGGGACAGCTGCACGCCATCCTGCAGCCCCCCACCTCACCCGGCACCCAGCCGGTCGCGTGGTGGCAGGCGCACCAGCCGCTCGCCGTCACCGACGGCTGGCGCACGGCGGCCGCCAAGAGCCACACCGTGCTGGTCTACGCGGCGCCCGCGGGATCCATCGGCCAGCAGCCCCGCGAGGACCTGCTGCGGGAGGCGCTGGAGAAGGCGGCCGCCGGCGGCCTGCTGGTCGCAGGAACGATGCCGCTGGCGGGCACATGAGCCGCCGCACCGCACCGGGGGCCGCCGCGTGAGCGGCGCGCGGCCGCCCCTGCGATCAGGTCATTCGCGGCCCGGGCCCGCATCCGGCACGCCGCACGGTCGTTGGGCAGACGTGCAGCCATACGAGCCTCTCCGAGCCCACCCCGCCCACCACGGCAGCAGCCGGGTACCCGCCCCTTCGGGGACCTTCGTCGTCCCCAGGATGCGGTCGCCGCACAGCGCGTCACCGGAAGGGTCGACACCCATCTACGACTCGCTGTACGCGGAGTACCGCAGACTCTTCCGCGCGCTGCCGGGCGACCGCACGGGCGAAGAGGAGCTGCGGTTCGTGGGGTTCGGCACGGTGCACGGCACGGGCACAGGCTCCTGGCGTGACGAGGACGGGCCCACCGCCTCCTGGCACGCCCCCGTCTGGCACCTGCCCGCACTGCCCCCGGCGCCCCGCCACGGTCACCACCACTGAGGTGGCCGGGCGGGGCCCACCCCGCGCACCGTCACTTCTTGCGGCCGCGCTTCTCCCGTACCCGCACCGAGATCTGCAGCGGCGTCCCCTCGAAACCGAACTCCTCGCGCAGCCGCCGCTCCACGAAACGGCGGTAGCCCGCCTCCAGGAACCCGGAGGCGAACAGCACGAAGCGCGGCGGCTTGGTGCCCGCCTGGGTGCCGAAGAGGATGCGGGGCTGCTTGCCGCCGCGCACCGGGTGCGGGTGCGAGGCCACGATCTCACCGAGGAACGCGTTCAGCTTCCCGGTCGGCACCCGCGTCTCCCAGCCCGCCAGCGCCGTCTCGATCGCGGGCACCAGCTTCTCCACGTGCCGCCCGGTGCGCGCCGAGACGTTGACGCGCGGCGCCCACCGCACCTGCACCAGGTCCCGCTCGATCTCCCGCTCCAGGTAGAAGCGGCGCTCCTCGTCCAGCGTGTCCCACTTGTTGTAGGCCAGCACGACGGCGCGGCCCGACTCGACGGCCATGGTGATGATCCGCAGGTCCTGCACGCTGATCGACTCGCCGACATCGATCAGGACGACCGCGACCTCGGCCTTCTCCAGCGCCGCCGCGGTGCGCAGCGACGCGTAGTAGTCGGCGCCCTCCGTCAGGTGGACCCGGCGCCTGATGCCGGCGGTGTCCACCAGCTTCCACGTCTTGCCGCCGAGTTCGATCAGTTCGTCCACCGGGTCGCGGGTGGTACCGGCCACCTCGTCGACGACGACGCGCTCCTCGCCCGCCACCTTGTTCAGCAGCGAGGACTTTCCGACGTTCGGGCGGCCGATGAGGGCGATCCGGCGCGGCCCGCCCAGCGCCACTCCGCCGAACGTCTCGCGGGGCGCCTCGGGCAGCGCCTTGAGCACCTCGTCCAGCATGTCGCCCGTACCGCGTCCGTGCAGCGCCGAGACGGGGTGCGGTTCGCCCAGGCCCAGCGCCCACAGGTAGGTGGCGTCCGCCTCGCCCGAGGGCCCGTCGACCTTGTTGGCACACAGCACCACCGGCTTGCCCGCGCGGCGCAGCAGCTTGACGACGGCCTCGTCGGTGTCGGTGGCACCCACCGTGGCGTCCACCACGAACACCACCGCGTCGGCGGCCTCCACCGCGAACTCGGCCTGCGCGGCGACCGAGGCGTCGATACCCAGGACGTCCTGCTCCCAGCCGCCGGTGTCGACGACCTTGAAGCGGCGGCCCGCCCACTCGGCCTCGTAGGTCACCCGGTCACGCGTGACGCCGGGACGGTCCTCGACGACCGCCTCGCGGCGGCCGATGATCCGGTTCACCAGCGTCGACTTCCCGACGTTGGGGCGGCCGACGACCGCGAGCACCGGCAGCGGCCCGTGCCCGGCCTCACCGAGCGCGCCCTCGACCTCCTCCTGGTCGAAGCCCTCCTCGGCGGCCATCTCCAGGAACTCGGCGAACTCGGCGTCACCCAGCTCACCGTGCCCGTGCTCGGTGCCGTCGTCGGCGGGCTGCATCTGGTCGTTCATGACGTCTCGTCCTCGTCGTTCAGCGATCCCGTCCAGGGACCGGGGCCGGGCTCATCGGCGGCGGCCGCAGGTCGCGGCGGCCGGCTCGGCGGTACGGATCAGCGGCCGGTCAGCCGCCTGGCGTCTTTCAGATGTGCGGTCAGCCGCTCCTGGAGCTGAACGGTGGCCTGATCCAGCGCCTTGCGCGTCCGGCGCCCCGAGCCGTCGCCCACGGTGAAGGGGTCACCGAAGACCACGTCCACCCGGCTGCGCAGCGGCGGAAGCGCCCGTATCAGCCGCCCGGGGCGGTCGGCGCTGCCGAGCACCACGACCGGGACGATCTGCGCACCGGAGCGCAGCGCGAAGTAGGCGAGCCCGGAGCGCAGCGAGGCGAAGTCGCCCTCGCCCCTGGTGCCCTCGGGAAAGATCCCCAGCACCCCGCCGCGCGCCAGCACCTCCAGCGCGCTGGTGACGGCGTTCCGGTCGGCGGAGGTACGGTCCACCTTCAGCTGGCCGATACCGCGCAGGAACGCGTCGAGCGGGCCCACGAACGCTTCCTTCTTGATCAGGAAGTGCACGGGGCGCGGCGCCGTCCCCATCAGCATCGGGCCGTCGACGTTGTGCGCGTGGTTGACCGCCATGATCACCGGGCCGCCCGGCGGCACCCGCCACGCGCCCAGCACCCGGGGCCGCCACAGCGAGTGCATCAGCCCCAGGCCGATCCGGCGGCCGACGGCGGCGCCCCGCTCGCCGGGGTCGCCGGAAGCGGAGCCCCGTCCGCCGGAAGTCGCGCCCCGGTCGCCGGGGGTGCCCGAAGCCGGCTCCCGCTCGCCGGAGGCGCCGGGAGCGGAGTCCTTCGGCGTCACCGCGCCGCCTCCTCCACCGGCTCCGCCTCGGCCTTGCGTGCCGCGGCCTTCTCCACCAGGGTGACCACGCACTCGATGACCTGCTCCAAGGTCAGCTCCGTGGTGTCCACCTCCACGGCGTCCTCCGCCTTCTTCAGCGGAGAGGCCTTGCGGCTGGAGTCCGCCTTGTCGCGGGCGGTCAGCGCCTGCTGGGTGGCGGCCAGATCCGTCACCGGCTTGCCTTCGGTGGTCTTCAGCTCGCCGCTGCGGCGAGCCGCCCTGGCCTCGGGCGAGGCGGTGAGGAACACCTTCAGGTCGGCCCCCGGCAACACCGTGGTGCCGATGTCCCGGCCCTCGACGACGATGCCGCCGCCCGCTTCGGCGGCGATCGCCCGCTGGAGCTCGGTGATCCGGGTACGCACCTCGGGTACGGCGCTGACCGCGCTGACCGCGGCCGTCACCTCCTGCGTGCGGATCGGGCCCGCGGCGTCGAGCCCGTCTGCCGAGATGGCCGGCTGCCGGGGGTCGGTGCCCGAGACGATGCTCGGCTTGTCCGCCGCGGCGGCGATCGCCTCCTGGTCCGAGACGTCCACACCGTTGCTGAGCATCCACCAGGTGATCGCCCGGTACTGTGCGCCGGTGTCCAGGTAGCTCAGCCCCAGCTGGGCCGCGACGGCCTTGGAGGTGCTCGACTTGCCCGTGCCGGAGGGGCCGTCGATGGCGACAATCACTGCTGCGGGGGTCGCGGACACGGTGGTGGGCACCTTTCGTGGGTCTACGGGCTCTCGGCGCGCGCGGCGCGTGGGGCGGCGTGGGGCGCCTGATTCCCCCGCACCAGGCTACCGGCTGTCGTGGGTGGGCCATGCCGCGCGTCCCGGACCGTCTCGGGACGGTCCGGGCAGCGAGGTGGGCCCCCTCCCCGGGCGGCCCCCGGACGGTCCGGGTGCCTGGGGTGGTCCCCCGGCCGCCGGGGGCCTGGGTGGGCCCGGGGACCGGCTGGCCCCTACTGGCGTAGGGACCAGCCGCGGTCTCTGAGCTCTTGTTCCAGCACCGGCACCGCGCCCGGCTCCACCATCAACTGCATGTAGCCGGCCTGCTGGCCCGTCGCGTGCTCGATGCGGACGTCCTCGATGTTGACCCCCACCGAGTCGGCGTCCGCGAAGATCCTCGCGAGCTGTCCCGGACGGTCGCTGATGAGCACGGTCACCGTCTCGTAGGCGGCCGGCGCCTGCCCGTGCTTGCCCGGAACCCTCGCCCGGCCCGCGTTGCCGCTGCGCAGCAGCATCTCGACGCCCTCGGCGCCGCCGGCCCGCTCCGCCTCGTCCGCCGAGCCCAGCTCCCGCAGCGACCTGACCGCCGCCTGCAGATCGTCGGCGACCTCGGCGAGGACGTCGGCCACAGGTCCTGGATTGGCCGACAGGATGTCCACCCACATCCCCGGATCGGAGCCCGCGATCCGGGTCACGTCACGCATGCCCTGGCCGCACAGGCGCACATCCGTCTCGGCGGCCTCCACCAGCCGCGCCGCGACCAGGCTGGACAGCAGCTGCGGCGTGTGCGAGACGAGAGCGACCGCCCGGTCGTGCGCGTCCGCCTCCATCACCACCGGTACCGCCCCGCACAGCGCGATCAGCTCCAGCGCGAGGTTCAGCACCTCGGTGTCCGTGCCGTGCGTCGGCGTCAGCACCCACGGCCGCCCCTCGAACAGGTCGGCCGTCGCCGCCAGCGGGCCCGACTGCTCCCGGCCCGACATCGGGTGGCTGCCCAGGTAGGTCGTCAGATCGCCGCCCAGCTCGGTCAGCTCCCGGCGCGGCCCGCCCTTGACGCTGCCCACGTCGATCACTCCGCGTGCCAGCCCGCGGCGCTGCACCTGGGCGACGGTCTCCGCGATGTGCGCGGGCGGCACCGCGACGATGGCCAGGTCGACGGGCGAGCCCGGCTCCGGCTCACCCTCCGTGCCCGCGCCCAGTGCGGCGGCCGTACGGACCCGCTCCGGATCACGGTCGCTGAGATGCACCCGCACCCCGCGCGCGGCGAGGGCGAGCGCGGCCGAGGTACCGATGAGGCCCGTGCCGAGCACGAGGGCTGTACGCATGGCTGTCCGGTGTCCTTGCGGGTGGGTGGGTGGATGGGGTGGTCCCAGGTGGGGCGGTCCGGGTGGTCCGGGGGCTCAGTGCCGTGGGACAGGATACGGACCGAAGGTGGAGTGCGTACTGCGCACGCGTGCATGTGCGGGCCGCCCGGCCGGTGAGGCGGTACAAGTGAAGGCATGATCTTCCACGTGGTCCCGCTGGACGACTGGCTGCTGGCCCCGGACCGTCCCTACTCCCCGCGCGTGCTCGCCGAAGACGGCTTCATCCCCTGCACCGCCGACGAACAGCACGCGCTGACCGTCGCCGACGCGCGGTTCCGCGCGGCCGTCGGACCCGTGATGGCGCTCATGATCGACGAACAGCGCTTGGACGCGCGGGTGCGGTGGGAGCCTGCTCCGCTGATCTATGGGCGGGTCAATCGGTCGGCGGTGGCGGGGATGCTGGAGGTTCGGCGCGATGCGGAGGGGAGAGCTCTCGCTCTGGCCCTCTGGTCTTGATCGGGGCTCCGCCCCGTTGGCCCCTCCTGTGGGCGGGCCCCCCATGGCCTTCTCATTCCATGGAGGCCGCCCACCCCTGTGGGGGTTGCCCTCTGTTTGGGGGGCTCCTCCCCCAGACTCCGTCCGGGGGGACCCCCACCCCAACGGCCCCCCGCTACGGGGGCTTCGCCCCCCTAGGAGCCCCCGGGGCATGTGCGGGTTCGCTCTGGAGTGAGAGGGCTCGGACCGGGGCTTTTAGAGATCTACCTCGTTCATGAGCATGCCTACCTCCGTGTTGGTCATGCGACGGAGCCAGCCGGACTTCTGGTCGCCCAGGGCGATGGGGCCGAAACGGGTGCGGACGAGTTTTTCGACGGGGAAGCCGGCTTCGGCGAGCATGCGCCGCACGATGTGCTTACGGCCCTCGTGGAGGGCGACCTCCACGAGGTAGTTCTTGCCGTGGTTCTCGACCACGCGGAAGTGGTCGGCGCGGGCGAAGCCGTCGTCCAGCCGGATGCCGTCCTTGAGCTGCTTGCCCAGTTCCCGCGGCAGCGGGCCCTGGATGGCGGCCAGGTAGGTCTTCGTCACGCCATAGCGCGGGTGGGTGAGGCGGTGGGCCAGCTCACCGTGGTTGGTGAGCAGGATCAGCCCCTCGGTCTCGGTGTCGAGCCTGCCGACGTGGAAGAGCCTGGTCTCGCGGTTCTGGACGTAGTCGCCCAGGCACTGGCGGCCTTCGGGGTCCTCCATCGAGGCGACGACGCCGGCCGGCTTGTTCAGGGCGAAGAAGACGTAGGACTGGGTGGCGATGGTCAGTCCGTCGACCTTGATCTCGTCCTTCTCGGGGTCGACCCGCAGCCCCTGCTCGCGGATGATCTCGCCGTTGACCTCGACCCTGGCCTGTTCGACCAGCTCCTCGCAGGCCCGCCGGGAGCCCATACCCGCCCGGGCCAGCACCTTCTGCAGGCGCTCGCCTTCCTGCTCGCCGAAGGTCTTGGGGAGCTTGACGGCGGGCTTGCTGTGCCGGGCGCGGTTGCGCTCCTCGATCTGGGCCTCGTACTCGCGGGGGCGTGCGGGTGCCGAGGCCCTGCGGTCGCGCGCCTTGGGGGCGCCGCTCTTGGTGACGTTCTTGCGGATGTTGCCACCGCTTTGACCGCCACGGCCGGTCTGGCCGCCTTGGGACTTGGGGCCGCTCCGGGGCTTCTGGGGGCCTTGGGGCTTGGCGCCGCCGCGGCCGCCGCCCTGGTCGCCCGGTCGGCCGTCGCCGCTCGGGCGGCCGCCGGTCTGGGTGTGGCGGCGCTCCTCGGGGCGGGGCTGGCGGGACTGCTGGTCCCGGCCCCGCTGGCCGCCGCCCTGGCCGCGCGGGGCGCCGCCGCGTGGGGTGCCGCCGCGCGGGGCGCCCTGGCCGCCGCGGCCAGCGCCGCCCTGTTTGCCGCCTCGGTTACCGCCGGTGTTCCTGCCGCTGCTTCGCATCAATGTTCCGTCTGGGACTCGGGGGAAGGATCGTCTACGTCGAACGACGGCATGCCTTCTGGGGTCTCCCCCTCCACGGCCTCCGCCTCCGGAAGGAAGGGCGCCAGTTCCGGAAGCTCGTCCAGGCCGCGCAGGCCCATCCGCTCCAGAAAGTAATGCGTCGTCCTGTAAAGGATCGCACCTGTCTCGGGTTCTGTGCCCGCCTCCTCCAGGAGACCGCGCTGGAGCAGCGTACGCATGACGCCGTCGCAGTTCACGCCGCGTACGGCCGAGACGCGGGAGCGGCTGACCGGCTGCCGGTAGGCGACGACGGCGAGGGTCTCCAGCGCGGCCTGGGTCAGCCGTGCCTGCTGGCCGTCGAGCACGAAGCGTTCGACCGCGTCCGCGTAGTCACCGCGCGTGGAGAAGCGCCAGCCGCCGGCGACCAGCCGCAGCTCGAAGCCGCGCCCCTGGACGGTGTACTCGTCGGCCAGCTCGCGCAGGGCGTCGGAGACCTCGCGGGGCCGCCGCTGGAGCACCTTGGCCAGGTGCTCGGCCGTGGCGGGTTCGTCCACGACCATGAGGACCGCCTCCAGGGCGGGCTTCAGCTCCAGCTGAGCGACCTCGGAGCCGCCGGCGGGCGGTTCGGTGCCCTCGCCGACGGCCGCTTGGACCTCGTAGGTCTCCTCGGCCGTGCCGGCTGCTGTGTCACTCATCCCTGTGCTCCCCTGGCTCCTACTTGCCGGCTCCCGGCTCCTGGTCGAACTCGTCGGTCACCACGGGTGCGGTGTCGACCGTGCCGCTCCACCGTACGAGCAGCGCGCCCAGTGCCTCGTCCTGGTCCAGCTCGACGGCCCGCTCGCGGTACAGCTCCAGCAGCGCGAGGAAGCGGGCGACGACGGTGAGGGTGTCGGTGGTGTCCTCGGTCAGCTCCTGGAAGCTGGCCTCGCCCCGCTCCCGCAGCCGCGCGACGACCACCTCGGCCTGCTCGCGGACGCTGACGAGGGGCGCGTGGATGTGCTCGACGTACACCTGCGGTTTCGGCTTGGGCCGCATCGCCTTGACCGCCAGCCTGGCGAAGCCCTCCGGGCCGACGCTGAGCGCCACTTCGGGCAGCAGCTCGGCGTGGTGCGGCTCCAGCCCCACCGTGCGGGGGAAGCGCCGGGCCTCCGTCTCCAGGCGGCCGGCGAAGATCGTGGCGATCTCCTTGTAGGCGCGGTACTGGAGCAGCCGGGCGAAGAGCAGGTCGCGGGCCTCCAGCAGGGCCAGGTCCGCCTCGTCCTCCACTTCGGCCTGCGGCAGCAGCCGTGCGGCCTTCAGGTCCAGCAGCGTGGCGGCGACGACGAGGAATTCGGTGGTCTGGTCGAGGTCCCACGCGGGCCCCATGGCGCGGATGTGCGCCATGAACTCGTCGGTGACCTTCGAGAGCGCGACTTCGGTGACGTCCAGCTTGTGCTTGGAGATGAGTTGGAGGAGGAGGTCGAAGGGGCCCTCGAAGTTGTCCAGGACGACGCGGAAGCGGCCGTCGTCCGCCTCTCCAGCCGCCTCTCGGGCGGATTCTCCCTCGGATTCCCCGGCGGCCTCCGGCTCCGCTTCCGCCGGCG
This sequence comes from Streptomyces diacarni, assembly GCF_003323715.1. GTDB lineage: Bacteria > Actinomycetota > Actinomycetes > Streptomycetales > Streptomycetaceae > Streptomyces > Streptomyces diacarni. The sequence goes on along the minus strand of NZ_QOIN01000028.1, from coordinate 32,901 downwards.
GGCCGACGGTGGTGTCCGGTTCGCCCTCGGGGCCGCTTCGTTGGACGCCGCGGGCCTGCTCCGGCAGGTGGGGCTCGGCCGGGGGGTGTTGAGCGGTCCGTTCGGCGGGCTGCGGCTCCGGCGGCTCGTGCGCCCCCGCGGGCCCCCGCCCCAGCGGTCGGCGGGGGCCCCGGTGGTGGCGCGCGTCGTTCGGAGTCGGTGGGGGCATCGCAGGCAGCGTACTGGCAAGCAGGTCAGCGCCCGCGCAACCGCCGTACGAGGATGCTCGCGTCTCCGCGGGATTCGAGGTCGGCGAGGACCACGGCGACCGCCTCGCGGACGATGCGGCCGCGGTCGACGGCGAGGCCGTGTTCGCCGCGCAGCACCAACCGCGCGTGTTCGAGGTCCATCAGCTCTTCGGCCGAGACGTAGACGGTGATCTTCTCGTCGTGGCGCTCGCGCCCGCTGGGCCTGCGGGCCGCACGTCGCCCTCGTGGGGCGGCCGAAGACGCCTGGGCCTGGCGGTTCTTGGTGCCGCCGCCGCGCCGTGCGGCCCGCTCGCCCTGTGCGGGGGGAACCTGTTGGGGCGGGGTGGTGGCGCGCTGGGCCTCCGGCTTGCCGGTGCCGCGGCCCTGGCGGCCCGCGTGCTCGGCCGGGTCGGCGGCGGCCCGGCCGGCGGACTCGTCGGCCGCGGCGTGGTCGCCGCCCTCGGACTCGGCCGCGGGCTCGGGGGACGGCGCCGGCACCTTCGGCGCGGTGGACGGCGAGGCGCCGCCGGCGGCCCCCTGCGGGGGTGGCGCCGTCTCGCCGTTCACCTGGCCGACCTGTGCGGGCGGCCCCTGTTGCGGCGCCGACGACTGGACCGCGGCGCCACCGGTCGTACGGAACAATTCGTCGGCTGCCGGGAGACTCACTCGGCGTGGCACCGGGCGAGCACCTCCCTGGCGAGCTGGCGGTAGGCGGCGGCGCCGACGGAGTTGGAGGCGTACGTCGTGATCGGTTCGCCCGCGACGGTCGTCTCGGGGAAGCGGACGGTACGCCCGATGACCGTGTGGTAGACGTTGTTGTCGAACGCCTCGACGACGCGGGCGAGCACCTCACGGCTGTGCACGGTGCGCGAGTCGTACATCGTCGCCAGGATCCCGTCGAGCTCCAGCTCCGGGTTGAGCCTCTCCTGGACCTTCTCGATCGTCTCGGTCAGCAGCGCGACACCGCGGAGCGCGAAGAACTCGCACTCCAGGGGCACGATCACCTTGTGCGCCGCGGTCAGCGCGTTGACGGTGAGCAGGCCGAGCGAGGGCTGGCAGTCGATGACGATGAAGTCGTAGTCGCTCAGCAGCGGGCCGAGGGCGCGTTGCAGGGTGGATTCGCGGGCCACCTCGCTGACGAGCTGGACCTCGGCTGCCGACAGGTCGATGTTGCTGGGCAGCAGGTCCATGCCGGCGACCGCCGTCTTCAGCAGCACCTCGTCGGGGGCCAGGCCGCGTTCCATCAGGAGGTTGTAGACCGTCAGGTCCAGCTCCATCGGGTTGACGCCGAGGCCGACGGACAGGGCGCCCTGCGGGTCGAAGTCGACCAGCAGCACGCGCCGCCCGTACTCCGCGAGTGCGGCGCCCAGGTTGATGGTGGAGGTCGTCTTGCCGACCCCGCCCTTCTGGTTGCACATCGCGATGATCTTGGCGGGGCCGTGCTCGTTGACCGGACCGGGGATCGGGAAGTACGGCAGCGGGCGCCCGGTCGGGCCGATGCGTTCACGCCGCTGGCGCGCCGCGTCGGGCGCGAGCGTGGCCGCGTACTCCGGATCGGGTTCGTACTCCGCGTCCGGGTCGTAGAAGTGCCCCTCGGGCAGTTCGCCGTAGTTGGGGTCGTAGTGCGGATCGGTGTAGTCGGCGAAACGCTCGGCGGACTGACCGTTCGTAGCGTCGCCGGCCGTGGCGTTCACGTGTTGGCCGTCCGTGCTCTGGTTGGCTGTCATGGTGTGCGTCGGGTTCTGGTGGGCTGCGAAGGTGCGGACAGCGACGGAGCCGACACCCTCGGGACCTGTGGGGCCCGAGGACCCCTGGCCGAGTGCAGGCGCTCCTGGTTGACCACCCCCGGGAGAAAATGTCGACTCGTTCACAAGTCGTCTTACCTCCTAAGGTGACCAGGAAATTTCTCGACTAGTCAGCGTGACACCATGCCGACGGTTGGCGACTCTATGGCGTGTCGGCGGTCCGCAGCAACACAATCCGCCGGAGACGGCACGATGTGTCGGTATGCGAGCCCCGTTGTGTCAAGAGGCCCCCGGGTGACCCCGGGGCCGTTTCACCGGTGGGCAAATCGGTGAGACAGTTACTTTTGCGGCGAATTGGCGTTGCTGTACGGGCGCATGACGACGTCACCGTCCGGACCGTGGCGCCACGGTCCGGACGGTGACGTGATGTTGCCGACGTTGACTTGAGGGGTTGACCCGCCCGCACCGCGGCCCGGCATCCGCCGGGGCCCTCCCCCGCCGGTCGCCGTCCTCGCCGGGCGCGCGCCTCAGCCGAGCAGGGACGCGGTGTCGCGCACCGGCAGGCCGTGCGCCTCGCCGACGGAGCCGTAAGTGACCTCGCCGTCGTGCGTGTTGAGGCCCTTGGCCAGCGCCGGGTCGCGGCGCAGCGCCTCGCGCCAGCCGCGGTTCGCGACCTCCACGATGTAGGGCAGCGTCGCGTTGGTCAGCGCGTGCGTGGAGGTGTTCGGCACCGCACCGGGCATGTTGGCGACGCAGTAGAAGACCGAGTCGTGCACCGGGAAGATCGGCTCGGCGTGCGTGGTCGGCGCCGAGTCCTCGAAGCAGCCGCCCTGGTCGATCGCGATGTCGACAAGAACACTTCCGGGCTTCATCCGGGACACCAGGTCGTTGGTGACCAGCTTCGGGGCCTTGGCGCCGGGGATGAGCACGGCACCGACGATCAGGTCGGCCTCCAGCACGGCACGCTCCAGCTCGAAGGCGTTGGAGGCGATGGTGCGCACCCGGGTGCCGAAGATCCTGTCGGCCTCGCGGAGCTTGTTGACGTCCTTGTCGAGCAGCGTGACGTGGAAGCCCAGGCCGACGGCGATCTGGGTGGCGTTCCAGCCGGAGACGCCGCCGCCGATGACGACCGCGCGCCCCGGGTCGACCCCTGGCACGCCGCCGGGCAGTACCCCGCGGCCGCCCGCCGAGGCCATCAGGTGGTAGGCGCCGACCTGCGGGGCGATGCGCCCGGCGACCTCGGACATCGGGGCGAGCAGCGGCAGGGTGCGGTTCGGCAGCTCGACCGTCTCGTAGGCGATGGCCGTGGTGCCCGCCTTAAGCAGCGCGTCCGTGCACTCCCGGGAGGCGGCCAGGTGCAGGTAGGTGAAGAGCGTCTGGTCCTTGCGGAGCCTGTGGTACTCCTCGGCGACCGGCTCCTTGACCTTCAGCAGCAGGTCGGCGGTGGCCCACACCTCGTCGGCGGTGTCCAGGACGGCGGCGCCGGCCGCGGCGTACTCACCGTCGGGGATCGAAGAGCCCGCCCCGGCGTTCTTCTCGACGAACACCTGGTGGCCGTTGCGGACCAGCTCCATCACTCCGGCCGGGGTGATGGCGACGCGGTACTCGTTGTTCTTGACCTCGCGGGGAATGCCGACCTTCACGTCGATCACGGTCCTTCACTCAGGGTGCAGAAGGCAGTAGAGAAGCCGGGTCGCGCATGCTCGAAGACACCCGGGGGGACCGCGGCTCGACCAGTTTAATAAAGGAGGCTGAGCTGTCTAGCCTTACAAACGGTCGATCTTTTTCGTTATCGCTATACGTTTCGCAGGTTGCGGGGCGTCCGGCCCGAGTCCCCGCACACCCCGAGAGCGCGCAGTGACCCCCCTCACAGCCCTACGCGCCCCCCGCACCCGGTTCGGCCGGCCCCCGCTCGCCCTCCGCCGCGGCCACCCGCGCTCCACCACCGTCCGTGCGCGCCTCCCCGGCCGCCGCGCCGTCGGAGCGAGGCGGCGGCAACGTGCCGAGCAGCCGCTCCGCCGCCGCGCGGTGCCGCCGGGCCGCACGCGGGTGGCAGGCCCGCTCGCACACCCCGGCCGCGCGCAGCTCCAGCGCCGCCTCCAACCGCCCGTCTCCCGCACCGCGCGCCGCCACCAGCGCCTGGTCGCACGAACGCAGCGCCTCGTGCGGGCGCCCCGCGCACTCCTGGACGCGGGCGACCTCCGCCAGCGCGCGCGCCTGCGCCGCCGGCTCACGGAGCCTGCGGAACGCCGCAGCCGAGGCACGCCAGGCACGCAGTGCCTCGTCCCAGCGCTCCGCGTAGGTGTGCACCGCGCCGATCCGGCCGTGGAGCCGTGCCGCGGCCTCGCGGTCGGCGCGCTCGCCCCGGGTCAGCCGCAGCGCGAGCGCCCTGCCGTACCAGTCGGCGGCCCGCTCCCAGTCCTCCAACTCGGCGTAGCAGCCGGCCAGTGACTCCATGGCCCGGCCCGCCGCCCACTCGTCCTCACCCTCGCGCGCGGCGTCCAGGGCCGCGCGGTAGCGCACCAGCGCGTCCTCCAAGCGGTCCGTGTCCGCGTCGAGACCGCCCAGGTTGAGCAGCGCCGCCGCCCGCTCCCGGTGCCGGTGGCCCCGCTCGGCCACCCGCAGCACCAACTCGTGCAGCCGGTAGAGCTCCGGCGCGGCCTCCTCGGGGTCCCGGTGCGCGTCGAAGGCGCGGGCCAGCGCGGAGACCAGCCGCCGGGCCAGCGTGTCCAGCTCGCCACCGCCCTCCGCGACGGCCATCCGTGCCGCGGCGAGCAGCGCGGGACGCCGCGCCTGGAGCCAGGAACGGGCCTCGGCGCGGTGGGCGAAGCGCAAGCCCCGCTCCATCCCCGCCATCCGTGCGCGCCCCGGCGAACCGGCGGGCTCGCACACCGCACGGCAGGCCTGGAGCTGCCGCACCAGCCGCTCCAGCATCCGGGCCCGCGCCAGCATCGCCTCGGCGGGACGCTCACGCGCCGCGAGTTCGGCGCGCAGCAGCGGATCCAGGCAGCCCGGCACCTGGTAGCGGTCCCCGCCCAGCGCGCGCAGCAGTCCGAGCCGTACGAACTCATCCAGTGCCAGGCACGCCGTGCTCACCGAGCAGCCGCCGAGCGACGACGCCGTCTGCGGATCCACGCATCCGGCCGGCGCGAGCGCCAGCAGCCGCAACAGCCGCGCGGAGGACCGCGGCAGAGAGCCGTGCACCAGCTGGAAGGCCCGCACGAGCGGTTCGGGGGTTCCCCGTGCGGTCGTCCGTTCGGCGCCGGGCGCCTCCCCGGCCGCCGACGGGCCGCGGGACTCGGCGGTCTCCTCCCGCTCCGTGCCGGGGCCGGCCGGGGACTGCGCGGCGGCACGCGCCCCGTCCGTCTCCCGGTCTTCGAAGCCGCCGCCGTCCTGCGGCTCGGCCTCCTCGGGCCCGGCGGCCGTCCCGGAGAGGGCCTGCGCGGCCTGTAGCACGGAGAGCATGGGCCGGGAGGCCAGCCAGCCCCCCATCAGCGTCAGCGCCGCGGGCAGGTCGCCGCACCGCTCGGCGAGCGTCTCCGCGCTGCGCGGGTCCACCGTGAAACGGGGTGAGGATCCCGCGTACCGGGCCAGCAGCGCCACGGAAGCGGCCCGCTCCAGACCCCCCAGGGTGCAGGGCCGTACGTCGGGTACGTCGGTCAGCGGGCCGGTCGCGACGGCGACGACGAGGCAGTCGCGGCTGGCCGGGACCAGGTCGAGGAGCTGCTCGGAGTCCGCCACGTCGTCCAGCAGCAGCACGGTGGCGCCCCGGCGGGTGAGGGCGGCACGGAAGGCCTCCGCGACGGCGGCCTCGTCGGCACCGGGCGCGGGCGCCGCGTCCCGGCGCGGCCGGGAAGCGTCCTGCCCGGGCGTGCCGGTCCCGGCCATCGCTGCCAGCAGGTCGCGGGCGGTGCGTTCGGTCGGTACGGGGACGCCGCCCGGATCGGTGAGGCGGGCCCGCAGCACTCCGCCCGGGTAGCGGTCGGCGATCCGCCGCACGAACTCCTCCGCCAGGGCGGTACGGCCGGCCCCCGGCGCACCGGCGATCAGCAGGATGCGGCAGTGCGGCGGGGGCTGCCCGGACAGCGTGTGCAGCCCGACGCGCTCGATGTCCTGGCGCAGTGCGCTCAGTTCGCGGCCGCGGCCCGTGAACGGGTGGGGGCTCGGCCCCGTCGCTGCGGGCTCCACCGCCTGGTCTGTCACGGGCTACGCTCCCGTTCGCTGTTCACCTGGTGTGCGCGAGACGAATCACTGGCGAGCGTAGTTCACCGCCTGCCGCGAACCGGGGCCGACAACCGCCCCTGCCACCTGAAAAAATCACCACACCGGCTCACGGTCGCCCTCCTTCGCGGCAGGAGAGCAACGCGGTGCCCCTGCGCCCGCCGGCCGCGAGAGGCCGGCAGGCGGCCCCCGAGGGGGCTCCCACACGGGCGGAGCCCCCTGCGCGGTGGACGACGCGTCGGGTTACCGGGCCTCGAACGGCCGGGCCGGCCACGGCGCCTGCGCCGCACGCAGCGCCCCGGGGCCGCCCCCGCTCGCCAGCGCGGCGCTCAGCGCCAGGCACCCCACCACGAGGCAGTTGTTGTGCAGCTCACCGGCGAGAGCGCCGCGCACCAGCTCTTCCAGCGGAACGCGCGCGACCTCCATGTCGGCCTCCTCCTCGGAGACCTCGAAGCGCTCGCCCTCGACGTCGGACAGCTGACGGGCGAGGAAGATGCGCACGGCCTCGTCGCTGCCGCCCGGGGTGGTGTAGACGTCGACGAGGACCCGCCAGTCCTCGGCCTTCGTGTGCGCCTCCTCGTACAGCTCGCGCTCCGCGGCGGCGAGCGGGTTCTCGCCGGGTACGTCGAGGAGCCCGGCGGGGATCTCCCACAGCTTCTCGCGCACGGGATGCCGGTACTGGTTGACGACCAGGACGCGGTCCTGCTCGTCGAGGGCGAGGATGGCCACGGACCCGGGGTGGGTCTGGTAGTCGCGGCCGACGACGGAGCCGTCGGGCATGACGACCTGGTCGGTACGCACACCGGTCTTGTTGCCCTGGAACGGGGTGGAGGTCGCGGTGACCTCCCACTCCGCGGGCGTGTCGGAGATGCGGGTGACCATGGTGCTCACTCTCCCTGCTGACGGGCGACGGCGGCCTTGACCAGCCCGGCGAACAGCGGGTGCGGGCGGGTGGGGCGGGAACGCAGCTCCGGGTGGGCCTGGGTGGCCACCAGGTAGGGGTGGACCTCGCGCGGGTACTCGACGTACTCGACGAGCTTGTTGTCGGGCGAGGTGCCGGAGAAGACGAGCCCGGCCTTCTTCTCCAGCTCGGTGCGGTAGTGGTTGTTGACCTCGTACCTGTGGCGGTGGCGCTCCTCGACGTAGGCCTCGTCGTCGTAGGCCTCGCGCACGAGGGAGCCCTCGGCGAGCTTGGCCGGGTACATGCCCAGCCGCATGGTGCCGCCCATGTCGCCCTCACCGGCGACGATGTCGAGCTGCTCCTCCATGGTGGAGATGACCGGGTGCGCGGTGGACCGGTCGAACTCGGTGGAGTTGGCGTCGGTGATGCCGGCCAGGTTGCGGGCGCCCTCGATGACGATGCACTGGAGCCCCAGGCACAGGCCGAGGAGGGGGACGCGGTTCTCGCGGGCGTAGGTGATGGCGCCGACCTTGCCGTCCACACCGCGCTCGCCGAAGCCGCCGGGGATGCACACCGCGTCGCAGTCGCCGAGCCGGCGCCTGGCGCCCTCGGGGGTGCGGCAGTCGTCGGAGGTGACCCATTTGATCTTGACGCGGGCCCGGTTGGCGAAGCCGCCGGCGCGCAGCGCCTCGGTGACCGACAGGTAGGCGTCGGGCAGGTCGATGTACTTGCCGACCAGCGCCACGGTGACCTCGTGGTCGGGCTCGTGGACGCGGCGCAGCAGGTCCTCCCACTGGGTCCAGTCCACGTCGCGGAAGGGCAGGTCGAGCTTGCGGACGACGTAGGCGTCCAGGCCCTCGGAGTGGATGACCTTGGGGATGTCGTAGATGGAGCGGGCGTCCTTGCAGGCGACGACGGCCGCGTCGTCCACGTCGCACATCAGCCCGATCTTCCGCTTGATGGAGACGGGCACGTCGCGGTCGGCCCGCAGCACGATCGCGTCGGGCTGGATACCGATGTTGCGCAGCGCGGCGACGGAGTGCTGGGTGGGCTTGGTCTTCAGCTCGCCCGAGGGGCCGATGTAGGGCAGCAGCGAGATGTGGACGACGAAGACGTTGTCGCGGCCCACCTCGTGGCGGACCTGGCGGACGGCCTCCAGGAACGGCAGCGACTCGATGTCGCCGACGGTGCCGCCGACCTCGGTGATGACGACGTCCACGTCGTCGGTGGCCATGCGGCGGATGCGGCTCTTGATCTCGTTGGTGATGTGCGGGATCACCTGCACGGTGTCGCCCAGGTACTCGCCGCGCCGCTCCTTGGCGATGACCGTGGAGTAGACCTGGCCCGTGGTGACGTTGGCGGTGCCGTCGAGGTCGACGTCGAGGAACCGCTCGTAGTGGCCGATGTCCAGGTCGGTCTCGGCGCCGTCGTTGGTGACGAACACCTCACCGTGCTGGAAGGGGTTCATCGTGCCCGGGTCGACGTTCAGGTAGGGGTCGAGCTTTTGCATGGTGACCCGCAGACCCCGGGCCTTGAGCAGGGCGCCCAGGCTGGAGGCGGTGAGCCCTTTGCCGAGCGAGGAGGCGACCCCCCCGGTGACGAAGAGGTGCTTGGTCGTCATGGACGAAGGCGGCATGGCCAAGAGGGGGCTCCCGTGGTCGCTTGGTGGGGTGCGGAGGCTGCATCCTGGAGGGGTGTCCGGGTGGGGCCTCGCTGCGGTTCGGGGGGCTGGCGTCTCGAACAGATCGCGTTCGCGGCCCACCGCTCCACGGGCTACCAGCGTAACAGTGCCGCGGATCCTGTGCCGCTGCCGAGGTCGGTGGCGCCGCCGGGCAAGCCGTCACACGCCCCCCAGGGTGACGGTGGAGTCGCAGCAGGTGAACGCGGTAGCGAAGGTCACCCCATCGGCGCAGCCGGACTCAGCCGACCGTCGGGCGGAAGGGATCCCAGCGTCGTATCCTGCACGGACACTTGCCAAGGACAGGCAGAAACACACAGGTCAACCAGCACGTCCCACGGGGGCGTCGCCGTTCGTTTTTCGTTCGACTGGAGATGCACGTGGCTGGGCGCATCGAGGATTACGCACTCATCGGGGATATGCAGACAGCTGCCCTTGTGGGCAGAGACGGAGCGGTGGACTGGCTGTGTCTGCCCCGCTTCGACTCCCATGCCGTCTTCGCGGGCCTCCTCGGCACCGAGGAGCACGGCTTGTGGCGGGTGGGCCCTGCCCACCCCGCGGGCGGCGACCCGCCACGGGCCGACCGCCGCCGCTACCGGGGGGACTCACTCGTACTGGAGTCGGAATGGGACACCCCCAGGGGGACGGTCCGCATCATCGATTTCATGCCTCCGCGTGAGAATCACCCGCCCAAGCTGGTGCGGATCGTGGAGGGGGTCAGCGGGCGGGTGCGGATGCACTCGGCGCTGCGAATGCGGTTCTCCTACGGCTGGGTCGTGCCGTGGGTGCACAAGCTGGACGATCGCACCGCTGCCGTCGCCGGGCCCGACTCCGTGTGGCTGGACACCGAGGTCGACAGCTACGGCGAGGATCTGACGACCTACTCCGACTTCACCGTCGGCCCCGGCGACCGGGTGGCGCTGACGATCAGCTGGGAGGCGTCGCACCGCGAGCCGCCGCCGCTCCCCGAGCCGGAGGAGGCGCTGCGCACCACCGAGGAGTTCTGGCGCGACTGGGTCGAGACGTGCACCTACCACGGGCCCTACCGGGAGGCCGTGGTCCGTTCGCTGATCACGCTGAAGGCGCTCACCTACGCGCCGACCGGCGGGATCGTCGCCGCACCGACCACGTCGCTGCCCGAGGCGATCGGCGGAGAGCGGAACTGGGACTACCGCTTCACCTGGCTGCGCGACGCGGCCATCACCCTCTCCTCCCTGCTGCGCACCGGATACCGCGAGGAGGCGCGAGCCTGGCGCGAGTGGCTGCTGCGCGCGGTGGCGGGCGACCCGGAGAATCTCCAGATCATGTACGGCATCGCGGGCGAACGCGAGCTGTCCGAGGCCGAGCTGACCTGGCTGCCGGGCTACGAGAACTCCCAGCCGGTACGCGTCGGCAACGGCGCGGCGGGCCAGCTCCAGCTCGACGTGTACGGCGAGGTCGTCGAGGCCCTGCACCTGGGCCACATGACGGGCCTGGCCCGCAACGACTACGCGCAGCTCCTCCAGCTGAAACTCATCGGCTATCTGGAGGACCACTGGGACGAGCCCGACGAGGGCATCTGGGAGGTGCGCGGTCCGCGCCGGCACTTCGTCCACTCGAAGGTGATGGCCTGGGTGGCCGTCGACCGCACGGTCAAGATGATCGAGGCGGGCGACGTGGACGGCCCGGTCGAACGCTGGCGCAACCTGCGCGACGAGATCCACCGCGAGGTGTGCGAGAAGGGCTACGACAAGGAACGCAACACGTTCACGCAGTCCTACGGCTCCCGGGAACTGGACGCCTCGCTGCTGCTGATCCCGCAGATGGGCTTCCTGCCGCCGGACGACAAGCGGGTCATCGGCACCATCGAGGCCATCCAGCGGGAGCTGTCGACCGAGGACGGCTTCGTGCTGCGCTACCCGACCAGCGCGGAGGCGGGACCCGACGGCGAGCCGTGCGAGAACCTCGACGGGCTCGCGGGCGAGGAGGGAGCCTTCCTGGCCTGCTCGTTCTGGCTCGCCGACGACCTGGCGATGATCGGCCGGGTCGACGAGGCACGGAAGCTGTTCGAGAAGCTGCTGGCCCTGCGCAACGACGTGGGCCTGCTGGCGGAGGAGTGGGACTCGGGCAACCAGCGGCAGGTGGGCAACTTCCCGCAGGCCTTCAGCCACGTCCCGCTGATCGACACGGCCCTGCGGCTGACCGCCTCGGGGGCCTACGGGGTCTGAGACGTCGAGGCCTTGGATCCACAGGTCCGGGGCCCGGCGGAAGAGCGAAGTGCGAGCGCCCGGTGCCCACAGGCGAACCGGGCGCACTGCTGTGTCCGCAGGGGCCGCGGCCCCCGGCGGGAGCGTTCCGGTGCGCGGCGGTGTCCGGGTGCGCGGCGGTGTCCGGGTGCGCGGCGGCGTTCCGGCTCAGCGTCCGGCCGCCGCCTCGGTGAGTTCGTCGTAGAGGCTGAGGATCTGGGCCGCGGCGTCGTCCTCGGTGGGCCACGTACGGGCACGGGCGCGGCCCGCTTTGGACAGCTCCGCGCGGCGGCCCTGATCGGTCAGCAGGGTCTGCACGGCGGCCGCCAGCGAGTCGGCGTCGCCCCAGGGCACCAGCACGGCGGCGTCCGAGACGAGTTCGGGGACGCCGCCGCCGTCGGCCGCCACCAGCGGTACGCCGGAGCGCAGGGCTTCCTGGGCGACCAGCGAGCGGCCCTGGCAGCGGCCCGGCACCAGCGCCACGTCGGCGCCCGCCAGCAGCCGCAGCGCGTCGTCGCGCCGGCCCAGTAGCCGGGCGGGCAGCGCCTCGCGGTCGATACGGCGCTGCAGCGCGGCCCGCTGCGGCCCCTCCCCCGCCAGGGCGAGCAGCGGCGGCGGGTCGAGCCCGCGCCAGACGCGGGAGGCGGTCAGCGCCGTCTCGTGCCCGCTCCGCCCGTCCAGGCGCCCGACGGCCATGACCAGCGGCCGGTCGAGCGCGCCGATGCCCGCGCGCACCTTGTGGAGCAGTGCCTCCGCGCCGTCCGCCCCGTCGTCGGGCGGGCCTGCGCGCGGCCCTTCGAGGGGGATGGGCGCCGGGGCCAGCCGCACGTCGCGGGCGCCGCTGCGGCGCGCCGCGTCGACCAGCGCCGTGGTGGCGCCGAGCACGACGGTCGCCGCGCGGGCGACACGCCGGGCCAGCAGCCTGACCACCAGCTCGCGGGCGGCGTCGGCGCGGGTGGGACGGGCGGGTCCGGGGCCGGGCCCCGGCGGGGCGTGCCAGCTGACGACGAGGGGGGTGCACCGGCGCCCCGACCCGAGCGCGAGGGCGGCCAGCAGCCCGGCGTGCGGCCCGTGTGCGTGCACGAGGTCGGCGTCCTGGCACACGGCGCGCAGCGAGACGGCCGTCTCGGCTTCCGTGCGGCCCCGCAGCATGCGCACGTCCGCTCCGGTTCCGGTGAAGGCGTGCCGCAGCGTGGGGTCGTGCCGGGAGCAGACGGTGATCCGTGCGCCGCGGGCGGTCAGCCCCTGGGCGAGGGAACGGGCGTAGGCCGTCGTGTCCGCCGAGGGGCTGTCGTCGCCGTCCGGGCCTTCGGTGCCGCCCAGCAGGTGCACGGCGTGCGTCGGCCGCGCGCCGACCGGTGACCGGCGCGGGGCGGGGGTGCGGCTCGGGCTCACGGCAGGCGGGCTTTCTCCGGTGGCGGGTGGGGAGGCCTGCCCAGGATGCCAGGTAACGCCCGCCGGGCACGCCGCGGTGGGGCCCCGGCCGGCCCCGGTCGGCGCCACAGCACGGCGGCGCTCACCCACTCTCACTCACACGGGCGACGGCGCGCATACCGCGCCGCGCGCCGGTGCCCGGCTTCGATACGCCGCCCGCGCGCGCCGTCGCACGCCCTCCTCGGGCGCCCGGCTCAGCACCCACCCGACCGGGGCCGACCCGGCCGAGGCGCTGCGCCACCGCTGTGCTCCCTCGCGGGCGACGCCCAGTGCCGGGCCGGGCTCAGCCTCCCGCGCGGGCCGCTTCCAGCAGCTCCTCGGCGTGCGCGCGGGCGAGTTCGGAGTCCTCCTGGCCGGCGAGCATGCGGGAGAGTTCACGGATCCTGTCCTCGCCCTCCATCGCCCGCACGCCGCTGCGGGTCACGCAGCCGTCGTCGGTCTTGTGCACCACCAGGTGCCGGTCGGCGAACGCGGCGACCTGGGGCAGGTGCGTGACGACCACCACCTGGGCCGACCTGGCCAGCCGCGCGAGCCTGCGGCCCACCTCCACGGCCGCCTTGCCGCCGACGCCCGCGTCCACCTCGTCGAACAGATAGGTCGGTACGGGGTCGGAGTCGGCGAAGACGACCTCGACCGCGAGCATCACCCGGGACAGCTCGCCGCCCGAGGCGCCCTTGGCGACGGGCCGGGGCGGGGCGCCCGGGTGCGGGGCGAGCAGCAGTTCGACCTCGTCGGTGCCGTGCGGGCCGAACGCCAGGGTGCGCCCCTCGACGCCGAGCCCGTCGGGGTCCTCGGTGTGCTTGAGGTCGAAGGAGACCCGCGCGTGCGGCATCGCCAGCTCGGCCAGTTCCTCCGTGACGGCGTCGGCGAACCGCTTGGCGGCGTCCGCGCGGGCCTCGGTGAGCGTACGGGCGAGCTCGGCGAGTTCGGTGCGCAGCGCGTCGCGCTCGGCGCCCAGCTCACCGATGCGGTCGTCGTCCCCCTCCAGTTCGGCCAGCCGCTCGGCGCTCTGCCCGGCCCACGCGAGCACGGCCGTGAGGTCCTCGCCGTACTTGCGGGTGAGCTGCGCCAGGGCCGCGCGCCGCTCCTCGACGGCGGCCAGCCGCAGCGGGTCGGCGTCCAGGTCGTCCGCGTAACCGGCCAGTTCGCCCGCGATGTCGGAGAGCAGGATGTGCACCTCGCCCAGCCGGTCGGCGAGCGTGGCGAGCGCCGGATCGTGGACCCTTACCGCCTCCAGCGCGCGGTGGGCCCCCGCCACGAGGGTGGCGGCCTCCACACCCTCGGGGTCGGCGGGGTCCCCCGCCAGGGCGCCGTGCGCGGTGGTGGCGGCGGAGGCCAGGGCCTCGGCGTGCCCGAGCCGTTCGGCCTCGGCCGCCAGGTCGGTGTCCTCACCCGGCTGCGGCTCGGCGGCCTCGATCTCCTGGATGCCGAAGCGCAGCAGGTCGGCCTCTTGGGCGCGCTCGCGGGCGCGGGTGGTCAGCTCGCTCAGCTCGGCGGCGACGGTGCGCAGCCTGCGATAGGCGTCGCGGTAGGCGGTCAGCGGCCCGGTCACGGCCGCTCCCGCGTAGCGGTCGAGCGCCTCGCGCTGCCGGGCGGCGCGCAGCAGGCCCTGCTGGTCGGTCTGGCCGTGCACGGCCACCAGGTCGTCGCTCAGCTCCGCCAGCAGCCCGACCGGCACCGAGCGCCCGCCCACGTGGGCGCGTGAGCGGCCCTCGGCCGAGACGGTGCGGCTGACCAGCAGGGCGCCCTCGTCCAGCTCGGCGCCGGCCTCCTCGGCGCGGCGGGCGGCCGGCGCCTCCGGTCGCACGGCGATTCGTCCCTCGACGACGGCCGACTTGGCACCGACCCGCACCAGCGCGGCGTCGGCGCGTCCGCCCAGCAGCAGTCCGAGGCTGGTGACGACCATGGTTTTGCCCGCACCGGTCTCACCGGTCACCGCGGTGAAGCCGGGCGACAGCTCGACAACGGCGTCGTCGATCACGCCCAGGGCCTTGATCCGCATCTCCTCCAACACGGATACGACCATACGAGGTTCCGCCACGGTGGCCACACCTGTGGTGCGGGTGGTAGCCGGATCGGGGGGCCGTGCGCCGGGCCCCGACCGCCGCGGAAGGGTGCTCGCGCACGGTCCGGGACGCCCGGTTTTCCGCACATACGTACGACGGTCGTCCCCGCGTGTTCGGGCGGTTTTGCCCGGTTCCCTCCCTGCGGCCGGCCGGCCCACCGACCGCACGGCGACGCCCCGTGACGACGGCGGCGGGTGTGCCGACCGTCACCGCGAGCGGCCCACGGCGAGCGGGGCTGCCCCAGCGCAGCCGCGCCGGGGAACTGCTCCCCCTGGGGGCACCTCCCGGCCGAAGGCTGGGGGACTTCGGCCGGGAGGCGCCCCCCACAAACCCCAACCCACCCGCCGACCGCACACGGCGGGAAGCGGCACCCCCTACCCGGTACCCGGAACGCGAGCCGCAGGACACACCTAGCGGGGCGCTCCGCGCCAGCCGGTGACCGGGAGGGCGAACTTGGCCACGAGGCGGTCCGTGAACGAGGCGTGGTGCAGCCGGGCCAGCCGCACCGGGACGGCGCCGCGCCGCACCTCCACCCGCGCGCCGGAGGGCAGTTCGACGCTGCGCCGCCCGTCGGCCCACAGGACGCCGTGCGGCGTCTGCGGCTGGACCTCGACGGCCAGCACCGAGTCCGGTGCCGTCACCAGCGGCTTGGCGAACAGCGCGTGCGCGCTGATGGGCACCATCAGCAGCGCCTCCACCTCCGGCCACACCACGGGGCCGCCCGCCGAGAAGGCGTAGGCGGTGGAACCCGTGGGGGTGGCGCACACCACACCGTCCCCGCCGAAGCTGGAGACGGGGCGGCCGTCGACCTCGATGACGACCTCCAGCATCCGCTCGCGGGCCGCCTTCTCCACGGAGACCTCGTTCAGCGCCCAGTCGGCGTGCACGATCTGGCCGCCGCTGCGGCCGCTGGTGCCCAGCCCGCCGTTGCGCACCAGCACGTCGAGCGTCATCCGCTCCTCGACCTCGTAGGCGCGGGAGACGACACGGTCGACGACCTTGTCCAGATCGTCCCGCTCGGCCTCGGCCAGGAAACCGACCCGGCCCAGGTTGACGCCGAGCATGGGGACGCCGGAGGCGCGGGCGAACTCCGCGCCGCGCAGCAGCGTCCCGTCGCCGCCGAGCACCACGAGCAGTTCGCAGCCCTCGGCGGCGTCCGGCTTGGCGGTGACCTTCTCGACCGGGTCGGGCAGCGGCAGGTCGGCGGCCTCGTCCGCCAGCACGCGGACGCCGATACCGCAGCGCAGCAGGCCCTGGACGACCAGTTCGGCGCTGCGCACCGCGGCGGGCCTGCCGGTGTGGGCGAGGAGGAAGACCGTACGGTCGCCGACGGGGTGCGCCGGGGCCGCGCCGGCGGTGCCGGTGCCGGGCGCCGTGGAGCACGGTGTGGGCGGTGTGGGTCGCGTCGCTCGGCTGTCCTCGGTCACTTGGGCCCCTCCGCCACCGCTCGGTCGACCGCCGCCGGGTCGAGGTCGTCGGCCCCGGCGCGCAGCCACAGAAAGTATTCGACGTTTCCCGAGGGCCCGGGGAGCGGGCTCGAGGTGACACCCAGCGCGCCCAGACCCAGGGCCGCCGCGTGTCCGGCGACCGTCCGCACGGCCTCGGCACGCAACTGCGGGCTGCGCACGACTCCGCCGCTGCCCAGCCTTTCCCTGCCCACTTCGAACTGCGGTTTCACCATCAGCACCAGGTCGGCTTCCGGCGCGGCGCAGCGCACCAGCGCGGGCAGGACGAGACCCAGGGGGATGAACGAGAGGTCCCCGACGACGAGTTCCACCGGCTGCGAGCCGATGTCCTCCGGCGTCAGCTCCCGCACGTTCGTCCGGTCCTTGACGGTGACGCGCTCGTCACGCTGGAGCGACCAGGCCAGCTGTCCGTAGCCGACGTCCACCGCGACGACGTGGCCCGCGCCGGCGCGCAGCAGCACGTCGGTGAAGCCACCGGTCGAGGCGCCGGCGTCCAGCGCCCTGCGGCCCCGAACGCGCAGCCCGCGGGGGGCGAACGCCTCCAGCGCACCGGCGAGCTTGTGGCCGCCGCGGGAGACGTAGTCCGGGTCGCTCGCGTCCTCCCTGACGACCAGCGCGGCGCTGGTCTCGACCTGGGTGGCGGCCTTGGCGGCGATGTTGCCGCCGACCGTGACCCGCCCCGCGGCGATCAACTGCCCGGCGTGCTCCCGGGAACGGGCGAGGCTGCGGCGCACCAGCTCCGCGTCGAGTCGGCGTCGTGCCACGGTTCAGCTCCGGGGGGTGTGGGGGCGGTCCAGCGCGGCCAGGGTCTCCCGCAGGCCGCGGTGCACATCTTCGTACACCTCCTGGTGGCCCGACACGGCGAGGTGGTCGGCGTCCTCCAGACGCCTGAGCCGCTCGTCGACGGGGGCGTGCCCCGTGGGGCGCACGCCGACGCCCAGCGGCCTGGGGCCTTCGCCGCTCTCCTCGGCGCTCCCGGTGCCGGCTTCCGGAGCCGGCTCGTCGGGTGGCCCCGCACCGTCCCGGGGCTGGACGGGCTGTTCCCGGACACCGCCCGACGGCCCTTCCGCGCCGGCCTCGTGGCGCTCGGGGCGTCCGCTGCCGTCCCCTGTCCGGTGCTGGTCAAAGGCGTATCCGGGGCCGGTCCCCGGCGCGAACTCGCTCATGCCCCCGACGCTACCTCCCGGGTGTGACATCGGGGGCGACGGATCAGCGGCGCGCTGCGGGCACCACCAGCGGGGTGCCGGTCTCCGGGTCGTCGATGACACGGCAGGGCATGCCGAAGACCTCTTCCACCAGCTGCGCGGTCACCACCTCGCGCGGTGTGCCCTGCGCGACGATCCGGCCTTCCCGCATGGCGATCAGGTGGGTGGCGTAGCGGGCGGCGTGGTTGAGGTCGTGCAGCACGGCGACGAGGGTGCGGCCCTCCTCCTCGTGCAGCCGTGCGCACAGGTCGAGAATCTCGATCTGGTGGGCGATGTCCAGGTAGGTGGTGGGCTCGTCCAGCAGCAGCAGCGGCGTCTGCTGGGCGAGGGCCATGGCGATCCACACGCGCTGCCGCTGCCCGCCGGACAGCTCGTCCACGAAGCGGTCGCCGAGCTCGACGACACCGGTGGCCGCCATCGACTCGGCGACCACGGACTCGTCGTCGCGCGACCACTGGCGCAGCAGTCCCTGGTGCGGGTAGCGGCCGCGGGCGACCAGGTCGCCGACGGTGATGCCGTCGGGCGCGATGGAGGACTGGGGCAGCAGGCCCAGGGTGCGGGCGAGCGCCTTGGCCTGCATGCCGGCGATGTCCTCGCCGTCCAGCAGTACCTGTCCCCTGGTGGGCCTGAGCATCCGGGAGAGGGCACGCAGCAGCGTGGACTTGCCGCAGGCGTTGGGGCCGACGACCACCGTGAAGGACTGGTGGGGCACCGCCACGTCCAGTTCGCTGGCGATGGTGCGCTGGTCGTAGGCGAGAGTGAGGTTGTGGCCCGTGAGCCGGGCAGCCGTGGTGTCCCGCTGCGCGGCGCCGTCGCCGGTGACCCGGTCCTCTGCGTCTGTCGCGGTCGTCATTACCGTGCCCGCCTCCGTCGTGTCCGTTCGTGCGTCGGTGTCCGCAGGGCCGCGCGCGCCCGCGGGCCCGTTCGCGCCCGTGCGGCTGTCCAGTCCCGTACGGCTACTCGTGCCCGTACGGCCGCGGCTCGTGCCCGTACGGCCGCGGCTCGTGCCCGTGCGGCCGCTCATATCCGTCCCGCCTTGCGTTCGGTGGCCAGCAGCCACACCAGGTAGCCGCCGCCCACCACGCCGGTGACCACGCCGACCGGCAGCTGATGGTCGCCGAAGGCCCGCTGGGCGACCAGGTCGGCGCAGATCAAAAGGGTCGCGCCCATGCACAGCGAGGGCAGCAGGTTGGGTCCCGGCGACTTGGTGAGCCGCCGGGCGACCTGCGGGGCCACCAGGGCGACGAAGGCGACGGGCCCGGCCGCCGCGGCCGAGAGCGCCACCAGCAGGACCGCCGCGCCCAGCAGCGCCAGCCGGGTGCGCTCGACGCGGACGCCGAGCGCGGCGGCGGCGTCGTCGCCCATCTCCATCATCCGCAGCGCCCGCGCACAGCCGAGCAGGACCAGCGGGACGAGGACGACCATGCCGAGGGCGAGCGGCAGTACGTCGTCCCAGCCGCGCCCGTCCAGGGTGCCGGTCATCCACAGCACCGCGCGGGAGGCGTCGGTGATGTCGGCGCGGGTGATCAGGTAGCTGTTGACGCCGGTCAGGATGGCGGTCATGCCGACACCGACGAGGACCAGCCGGAAGCCGTGCAGCCCGCCCTTCCAGGCGAGGGCGTAGATCAGCACGCCGGTGACCAGGGCCCCGACGACGGCGCCGCCCGCGAGGAAGGCGCTGCTGCCGCCCGCCAGCACGATGACCACCAGCGCCCCCGCGGACGCCCCGGTGGTGAAGCCGAGGATGTCGGGGCTGCCGAGCGGGTTGCGTACGACGGCCTGGAAGACGGCCCCGCACAGGCCGAGACCCGCGCCGACGAGCAGCGCGGTGACGGTGCGCGGCAGCCGCAGCTCGTTGACGATGAAGGCGTCGGCCGGGTCGCCCTGGCCGACCAGGGTGCGGACGACCTCGTCCGGCGCCATCGGGTACTCGCCGCTGCCGATCGCCAGGACGGCGGCGACCACCGCGAGCACCACGCAGCCGGCGCCGACGAACAGCGCGCGCGGCCGGTAGCTGACGGACAGGCCGCCGGGGGTGCGTATGACGCTCATGCCTGTGCCACCCTCCGCCTGCGCACGAAGTAGAGGAAGAACGGACCGCCGAGCACGACGGTCACGATGCCGACCTGGAGTTCGCTGGGCCGCCCCAGCACGCGCCCGAGGATGTCGGCTGCCAGCAGCAGCACCGGGGACAGGACGGCGCAGTACGGCAGCATCCAGCGCTGGTCGGGCCCGGTCAGCGCGCGCACCATGTGCGGCACCATCAGCCCGACGAACACGATGGGCCCGCACGCGGCGGTGGCCGCTCCGCACAGCAGGGTGATGGCCACGATGGCGGCGACACGAGTGCGGGTGGGCCGGGAGCCGAGGGCGCGGGCCGCGTCGTCGCCGAGGGCGAGCGCGTTGAGCGGCCGGGCCAGCGCCAGGGCGATGAGGACCCCGACGACGATGAACGGCAGCGCCGAGGTGACCGTCGCGTCCTGGGCGCGGGCCAGCGAGCCGACCTGCCAGAACCGCATCCGGTCCAGCGAGGCGGTGTCCATGAGCTGGACGGCGCTCACGTAGGAGACCAGCGCGGCGTTGAGCGCCGTCCCCGCGAGCGCGAGCCGGGCCGGGGTGGCGCCGCGGCCGCCGCCGACGGCGTAGACGAGCACCGAGACGGCGGCCGCTCCCAGGAAGGCGAAGCCGATGTAGCCGGTGTAGCCGGCGACCCCGAAGAAGGAGATCGCGGTGACGACGGCGGCGGCGGCGCCCGCGTTGATGCCCAGCAGTCCTGGGTCGGCCAGGGGGTTGCGGGTGAGCGCCTGCATCACGCCGCCCGCCAGGCCGAGCGCGATCCCGGCCAGCAGGCCGAGGAGGGTGCGGGGCAGCCGCATCTCGTGGACGACGGTCCAGCTCGCCGAGCCGCTGTCGACCAGCCCCGACCAGGCGTCGCCCAGGGAGAGCGGGCGGGCGCCGAAGGCGAGGCTGAGCAGCAGGACGACCAGCAGGAGGAGGAGGGAAGCCAGCAGTCCGGCGGCGCGTGCGAGGGGCGCCCGTGCGCGCTCCGGGCGATCCGGTTCGGCGTCCGGCGGCTGACCGGCCGCCGAACCCCCGTGCACCTTCGGGGACTTGGTGAGAGTCACGTACCCGCTCCGGTAGGGGCCGGGAGAAGGGACCGCCCGACCACTGGACAACAACAACTTTGGTTAGGTTAGCCTAACTGCGAACGCGGTCCCATGGCCGCCCCGCAGTGACGTCCGCGGCATGCCCGCGGTGCGCCCTCAGCAACGCGAGAGAAGGCCCGTGACCATGCCCAGCTCCTCCTCCCTCCCCCACCTTTCGCGCCGCGGCCTGCTGGCCGCGGGTGGCGCCGCCGGTCTCGGGGCGCTGCTGGCCGCCTGCGGCGGCGAGGGATCGGGCTCGGGTTCGGGCGGCGGCTCGAAGGGCGACGGCTGGTCCTTCACCGACGGCCGGGGCAAGAAGGTCGGCCTCGACGCGGTTCCCGAGCGCATCGTGGCCTACGTCGGCACGGCGGCGGCGCTGTGGGACTTCGGCATCCGGGACAAGGTCGTCGGCGTCTTCGGGCCGACCAAGCAGAAGAACGGCGAGCCCGACGTCCTCGCGGGCGACATGGACATCTCCAAGCTGTCGGTCATTGGCAACGCCTTCGGCGAGTTCGACCTGGAGAAGTACGCCAAGACCCGTCCCCAGCTGCTGATCAGCAACATGTACGTCAAGGGCGAGTTCTTCTACGTCCCCGCCGAGAGCAAGGACAAGATCTTCAAGCTGGCGCCGCAGGTGGCCATGAACGCGGCGCACGTGTCGATGGCCGAGGTCATCCAGCAGTTCGGCAAGCTCGCCGAGTCGCTGGGCGCGGACCTGAAGTCGAAGTCCAACGCGGCGGCCAAGACCCGCTTCGAGAAGGCCGCCGAGCGGCTGCGCAAGGCCGCCAAGAGCGGCATCCGCGTGATGGCGGCCGCCGGCGCCGCCGACCTGTTCTACGTCTCGCACCCGGACGCCAACTCCGACCTGACGTACTTCAAGGAGCTCGGCGTCGACCTCGTCACCCCCAAAAAGCTCAATGAGCAGGGCTTCTTCGAGGAGCTGAGCTGGGAGAACGCCGACAAGTACGACGCCGACCTGATCATCCTGGACAACCGCACCCAGTCCCTCCAGCCCAAGGCGCTCACGTCGAAGCCGTCCTGGAACGACCTTCCCGCCGTCAAGGCCGGGCAGGTCGCGCAGTGGGCGGCCGAGCCCCGCTTCTCCTACGCGGGTGCCGCGCCGCTGCTGGAGGACCTCGCGGAGGCGATCGAGAAGGCCAAGAAGCTCCGTTGACCGACCGCCGGAGGCCCCCGACGCAACGGGGCCACCGGCACACCGCCGAGCGGCGGCCGACAGGCCGCCGGCACGTCCCTCGACCCGCACACCCCTCACGGGAGGAGCAGACACGATGAGCCAGGTCTCCCAGGCGCGGCCCGCGCCCGCCGCCGCACCGTTCCAGTTCTTCGACCTGCACGTCGTACGGACCCGAACGCTGGGCCCGACCATGCTGCGGATCACCTTCGGCGGCGAGGGTCTTGAGCGCTTCGCCTCCGGCGGGCGGGACCAGCGCTTCAAACTGTTCCTGCCGCAGCCGGGCCAGACCGCGCCGGTGGTGCCCACCGAGGCGGGAGAGGCCTGGTTCCCGGCCTGGCGCGCGATGGACGAGAACATCCGCGGGATCATGCGCAGCTACACGGTGCGGGCGCTGCGGCGGGGCAGCGAGTACGGCGCGGCCGACGAGCTCGACGTCGACTTCGCGCTGCACGGCGAGATCGGCCCCGCCTCCCGCTGGGCGCTGCGCGCCGCGCCCGGTGACCGGGTCACGCTGCTCGGTCCCGTCGTCGAGGACAACGGCGGCGTCGACTTCCGGCCGCCCGCCGGCACCGACTGGGTGCTGCTGAGCGGCGACGAGACGGCGCTGCCCGCCCTCGGCGCCATCCTGGAGTGGCTGCCGGCCGGGATGCCCGTGCGGGTGTTCGCCGAGGTCCCGCATCTGCAGGACGTCCAGGACCTGCCGACCGTCTCCGACGCGCGGATCACCTGGCTGGTGCGCGACGAGGCGCCCGACGCCTCGCGGGCCGACCGGATGGTGGAGTCGGTCCGCTCCGCGCAGCTACCCGAGGGGACTCCGTACGCCTGGCTCGCGGGCGAGTCCTGCACCGTCAAGACGCTGCGGCGCCACCTGGTGCGCGAGCGCGGGTTCGACCGCAGGGCGGTCAAGTTCACCGGCTACTGGCGGCTGGGCGCGAGCGAGGAGCAGCTGGTGGCCGAGGCGCTGGCGGCCACCGCCGCCTGATCCGTCCCCCGCGGGCGGCCGCGGCCGCCCGCGGCTGCTTCCGCACGGGGAGGCCACGGCCCCTCCCGGCTCCTTCCGCCCCGTGCGGCTCACAGCCCCAGCCGGGCCAGGGGCTCGTCCGCGTCGAGTCGGCACGTCGCGTCGCCCGCCGCCGACCAGGCGGCCGCGCACAGGGCACGCAGGCCGTCCGCCGGCTCTCCCTCGCCCTCCAGCCGCAGCCGGCCGGCCTCGGCGTGCGCGCTCCAGCCGCCGCAGGTGAACCCCGCGCCGGCGTCGCCGCTGACCGCGGGATGCGGCTCCAGCAGGCCGCGCAGATCGCGGGCCACGTAGGTGGGGCGGTGCACGGGCCCCGCGGCCAGCAGCGCTCCCGCGTCGGTGACCCCGGTGAGGACGAGCAGCGAGTCCACGCGCCCCGCGTGCGCGCCCTCGATGTCGGTGTCGAGCCGGTCGCCGACGACCAGGGGCCGCCGCGCGCCGGTACGGATGATGGACTCGCGGTGCATCGGGGGCAGCGGCTTGCCCGCGACCTGCGGCTCGGGCGGGTGCCGCATCCAGCGGGTGGCGAGCCGTACGACCTCCACGGCCGAGCCGTTGCCCGGGGCGATGCCGCGTCCGCTGGGGATGGTCAGATCGGTGTTCGAGGCGAACCACGGCACGCCGCGCTGCACCGCCAGCGCGGCCTCCACCAGCCGCCCCCACTGCATGCCGGGCCCGCCGTAGCCCTGCGCCACGGCGGCGGGCTCCTCGTCGGCCGACTCGACGACGGTCAGCCCGCGCTCCTCCAGGGCCACCCGCAGCCCCTCGGCGCCGACGGCGAGCACGCGCGCGCCCTCGGGCAGCTGTTCGGCGACGAGCCGGGCGACCGCCTGGGCCGAGGTGACGATCTCGTCCGGTCCCGCTGCCACGCCCAGCTCGGTCAGGTGCGCGGCGACGGTCTGCGGGGTGCGGGCCGCGTTGTTGGTGACGTAGGCGAGGCGCACGCCGCTCTCCCGCGCGGCGGCCAGGGAATCGACGGCGTGCGGCAGCGCCTCTCCCCCGGCGTAGACCACTCCGTCCAGGTCGAGCAGTGCGGTGTCGTAGCACTCGTGCAGGGGGCGCTCGCTGGGCTGCGGACGGGTCGCGGCGGCTCGAGCTGACGGGCTGGCGTGCATGGGGGCTCGCTTTCTCGTGGTGCTCCGGGCGCCTTCGCCTCGGCGCCGTCTGGAATCCTCTCCCACGTCCCACCGGGCCCCGCCACCGCGCGCCCCCTGTGCCCCACTCCCGGCGCCACCGGGCACCGTCATACGATGCACGGATGACCGCCCGAGGCCTTCGACTCGCTCCGTTCCGGGGACTGCGCTACGCGCCGGAGAAGGTCAGCAGCCTCGCTGCCGTGACCTCCCCGCCGTACGACGTGGTGGTCAGGCCGGACGGGCTGCGGCAGCTGGAGACGGCCGACCCGTACAACATCGTGCGGCTCATCCTCCCCCAGGCCGCGGACCCCGAGGTGCGGCACCGCCAGGCGGCCGAGACGCTGCGCCGCTGGCAGGCCGACGGCGTACTGGTCCACGATCCGCTTCCGGCGCTGTACGTGTACGAGCAGCGCGAGGGCGAGCTGTTGCAGCGCGGTCTCATCGGGGCGCTGCGGCTGACCCCGCCCGAGGACGGCATCGTGCTGCCCCACGAGGACGTTATAGCGGAGGTCGTCGCCGATCGTGCCGCGCTGATGCGCCAGATGGCGGCCAACCCCGAGCCGCTGCTGCTCTCCTACCGGGGCAGCGGCTCGAGGACGGGTGCCACGGCCGTCATCGAGCGGGCGACGCGGCGCCCGCCGCTGGTGGCGACGACGACCGAGGACGGCTTCTCGCACCGGCTGTGGGCGGTCACGGACCCGGCCGAGCTCGCGGCGGTCGACGCCGACCTGGCCGTGCGGCGTGCGCTGATCGCGGACGGCCACCACCGCTGGGCGACGTATCTGCGGCTGCGCGAGGAGCAGGGGCAGCGGGCCGCGTCCTCCCCCGCCGCGCCTTCCCCCTGGGACCACGGCCTGGTGCTGCTGGTCGACACGGCGCGCTATCCGCTCCAGGTGCGGGCCATCCACCGGGTGCTGCCCAGGCTGCCGCTGGAGAAGGCGCTCGACCTGCTCTCCCGTGCGGGGGAGGGCTGCGGGGAGCGGGGCGCTTTCCGGGTGCGCACGCTCCCAGGGCCGCCGGCGGCGGCGCTGCGCGCGCTGGACGAGGCGGCAGGCAACGCCTTTTTGCTGAGCGCGGGCGACGGCGTCTTCCATCTGCTCGACAGGCCGGCTCCCGAGCTGCTGGAGCGGACGGTTCCGGCGGGGCGGCCGGCGGCGTGGCGGGAGCTGGACGCGACGGTCCTGCACGCGACGCTGCTGGACGCCGTCTGGCAGGTCCCCGACTCCCCGGCGGACATCGGTTATCTGCACCACACCGAGGCCGCGCTCAGCCAGGCTGCGGCGCGGGGCGGCACGGCCGTGCTGATGCGGCCTGTCGTCGAGGAGAGGGTGCGGGCGCTGGCCGAGCAGGGCGTCACGATGCCGCGTAAGTCCACTTCGTTCGGCCCGAAACCGGCCACCGGACTCGTGCTGCGCACCCTGGCCGACGCACCGCACTGACCAGCACAACCGCTACGGCCACCGGCTGCCGCGGCGTCCGACGTCCCCTCCCCCATACGGGCATTGCCGTGCAATTCCGCCCTGCCCGAGCGGTGCGCGGCTGACCGAGGAGTCCCCCTTGCACGCCGACTGACCGGCCCGGTTAGGCTAGCCTTACCTGACCGCGCGAGCCGCGCGGTGTGCCACGTCCGTGTCAGGAGGACACTTCATGAGCAGCAGGTCCCACCTGCTCAACGACAGGACAGCGGAGCACTACAGGCGCTCCCTGCACGACGGTGTCGAGCGCGTCGCCGAGAAACTCGCCGGCGCCGGGCAACCCTTCACCGGCGTCACCCCGGCGGAGCTCGCCCCCACCGTCTCCGCCGTCGATCTGGAGCAACCCCTGGGCACGGCCCGCGAGGCGCTGGACGAGCTGGAGCGGGTGTACCTGCGCGACGCCGTCTACTTCCACCACCCCCGCTACCTCGCGCACCTCAACTGCCCCGTGGTGATACCCGCGGTCCTCGGCGAAGCGGTCATCTCCGCGCTCAACTCCTCGCTGGACACCTGGGACCAGAGCGCGGGCGGCACTCTGATCGAGCGCCGCCTCGTCGAGTGGACGGCGCAGCGGATCGGCTTCGGGCGGGCCGCGGACGGCATCTTCACCAGCGGCGGCTCCCAGTCCAACCTCCAGGCGCTGCTGCTGGCCCGCGAGGAGACCTGCCGGCTGGTGCGCAAGAACTCCGAGACGTCGCCGAGCACCCCGCAGATCCTGCCGCGGCTGCGCATCCTCACCTCCGAGTGCAGCCACTTCAGCATCGAGAAGTCGGCGGTCCTGCTCGGCCTGGGCCCCGAAGCCGTCATCCCGGTGGCCTGCGACGAGCGGCGCCGGATGCGCCCCGACGCGCTCGCGGAGCAACTGGCGCGCTGCGAGAGCGCGGGCCAGACGGTGATGGCCGTCGTCGCCACGGCGGGCACCACCGACTTCGGCAGCATCGACCCGCTGCCGGACCTCGCGGACCTGTGCGCGGCGGCGGGCGTCTGGCTGCACGTGGACGCCGCCTACGGCTGCGGGCTGCTCACCTCACGGCGCCGCCGCGCGCTGTTGACGGGCATCGAGCGCGCCGACTCGGTGACGGTCGACTACCACAAGTCGTTCTTCCAGCCGGTCTCCTCCAGCGCCGTCCTGGTCAGGGACAAGGACACCCTGCGCCACGTCACCTACCACGCCGACTACCTCAACCCCACCCACAGCGTCGAGAAGGGCCTGCCCAACCAGGTCGACAAATCGATCCAGACGACGCGCCGCTT
This sequence comes from Streptomyces diacarni, assembly GCF_003323715.1. Taxonomy (GTDB): domain Bacteria; phylum Actinomycetota; class Actinomycetes; order Streptomycetales; family Streptomycetaceae; genus Streptomyces; species Streptomyces diacarni. Next base: position 6,509 of record NZ_QOIN01000028.1, on the reverse strand, counting down.
CGACGCGCTCAAACTGTGGATGACCCTGCGCGTCATGGGCGCCGACGCCGTGGGCGAACTCTTCGACGAGGTGGTCGACCGCGCCGCGGACGCCTGGAAACTGCTCGACGCCGACGACAGGTTCGAGGTCGTCGTCACCCCCGAGCTGTCCACCCTCGTCTTCCGCTACGTCCCCGCGGGAGACCCGGACGGGGCCGGCGCCGACCAGACCCTCACCGACCAGGCCAACCTGCACGCACGCGACGCCCTGTTCGCCTCGGGCGAGGCCATCGTCGCCGGCACCGTGGTCGACGGCCGCCACCACCTCAAGTTCACCCTGCTCAACCCCGAGACCTCACTGGCCGACATCGCCACCGTCCTCGACCTGATCGCCGGCCACGCCGGACGGTACCTCGACGCCCACGGCCACGCCCCCGCCCTCAGCGCCGCCCAGGCCTGACCCCCACGACCTCCCCACACCCCGGAGCCCCGACGTGACCCACGACGCCCCCGTACACGACTTCGTCGCCATCGGCCTGGGCCCCTTCAACCTGGGCCTCGCCTGCCTGACCGAGCCGATACCGGACCTGAACGGCGTCTTCCTCGACGACAAGCCGGAGTTCACCTGGCACCCGGGCATGATGCTGGAGGACAGCACCCTCCAGACGCCCTTCATGTCCGACCTGGTCACCCTCGCGGACCCGACCTCGCCGTTCTCCTTCCTCAACTACCTCAAGGAATCGGGACGGCTCTACTCGTTCTACATACGCGAGAGCTTCTACCCGCTCCGCGCCGAGTTCAGCGACTACTGCCGCTGGGCCGCCGAACGGCTCGCGGACGGCACCGTGCGCTTCGGCCACCGCGTCGTCGACATCGCACACGACGAGAGCGCCGGGCTCTACACCGTCCACACCGAGCACCTGCCCACAGGCGAGCGGCGCACCTTCCGCGCACCGAAGCTCATCCTGGGCACCGGCACCCCGCCCTACCTGCCCGAACCCTGCCAGGACCTCGGCGGCGACCTGATCCACAACTCCCGCTACCTGGAAGCCAAGGAAACCCTCCAGAAAAAGAAGAGCATCACCCTGGTGGGCAGCGGCCAGAGCGCCGCCGAGATCTACTACGACCTCCTCCAGGACATCGACGCCCACGGCTACACGCTCAACTGGCTCACCCGCTCCCCCCGCTTCTTCCCCCTCGAATACACCAAGCTGACGCTGGAGATGACCTCGCCGGAGTACGTGGACTACTTCCACTCCCTCCCGCCCGACACCCGCGACGACCTCGTCGCCTCGCAGAAGAACCTCTACAAGGGCATCAACTCCGAGCTGATCGACGCCATCTTCGACCTGCTCTACCAGAAGAACCGCGTCCGCTCCTGCCCCACCCGGCTGATGACCAACACCGCGCTGACCGACGCCTCCTACGACGCGGCCGCCGGCACCTACACGCTCGGGCTGCGCCAGGAGGAACAAAAGCGCGACTTCTCCCTCACCACCGAGGGCCTCATCCTGGCCACCGGCTACCGCTACCAGCGCCCCGCCTTCCTCGACGCGATCGCCGACCGCATCGAGTGGGACCCGCGCGGACGCTTCGCCGTCCGCCGCGACTACAGCGTCGACACCGCCGGGCGGGAGATCTACGTACAGAACGCGGAGCTGCACACCCACGGCTTCGTCGCCCCCGACCTGGGCATGGCCGCCTACCGCAACTCCAGCATCGTCCGCGCGCTGCTCGGCCGCGAGGTGTACCCGATCGAGCGGTCCATCGCCTTCCAGGAGTTCGCCGCCCCCCTGCCCGACGGCACGCCCGCCACCGACGCGGAGGCCGCCCTGTGACCACCGCCGACGCCACCGTCTTCACCCGCACCGACGCGGAAGTGGGATGCTTCTCCCTCCGCCCCGTCGACCCGCTCACCGACGCCGAGCTGCTGCACACCTGGGTCACCCACCCCAAGGCGGCGTTCTACCTGCTACAGGACGCGACACTCCCCGACGTCGAACGCGAGTTCATGGACATCGCGGCCTCGCCCCACCACGACGCCTTCCTCGGCCGGCACAACGGCGAACCCGCCTTCCTGATGGAACGCTACGACCCCCGCCACGTCGAACTCGCCGGCCTCTACCCGCACGCCGACGGCGACATCGGCATGCACTTCCTGTGCGCCCCCACCCAAGAGGCCGTGCACGGCTTCACCCGTGCCGTCCTCACCACCGTCATGGCGATGCTCTTCTCCGACCCCGGCACCCACCGCGTCGTCGTCGAACCCGACGTGCGCAACACCGCCGTACACGCCCTCAACGAGGCCGTCGGCTTCCGCGCCGAGACCACCCTCACCAAGCCGGAGAAGGAAGCCCTCCTCAGCTTCTGCACCCGCGAGCAGTTCCAGGCCGCCACAGGAGTGACCCCCGCATGAGCCTTGCCACCACCCCGCAGCCCACCCCGCCGCACGCGGCCGTCAGCCACCTCACCCCCGAACGCTGGGCCCGCGCCACCCGACTCCTGGTGCGCAAGGCCCTCGCCGAGTTCACCCACGAGCGGCTGCTGACCCCGGCACCGCTCGACGAGGCGGAACAGGGGGACGTGCGGGGGGACACGCAGAAAGACGCGTCCCACGGGAACGGCGCACGCCGGTACGCCGTCCGCTCCGACGACGGCACCACCGAGTACCGCTTCACCGCCCGCCGCTTCGCCCTCGACCACTGGCAGGTCGAAGCCGACAGCATCAGCCGTCACCACGACGGCGCGGAACTCCCCCTCGACGCGCTGGCCTTCATCACCGAACTGCGGACCTCACTCGGCCTCGGCGACGACATCCTCCCCGTCTACCTGGAGGAGATCAGCTCCACCCTGGCCAGCACCGCGTACAAACTCGCGGCGCCCCACACCACCGCGGCCGAACTCGCCGCCGCCGGCTTCCAGGACATCGAATCCGGCATGACCGAGGGCCACCCCTGCTTCATCGCCAACAACGGCCGCCTCGGCTTCGACATCGCCGAATACCGCGCCTACGCCCCCGAGACCGGCGCCCCCGTCCGCCTCATCTGGCTCGCCGCGCGCCGCGACCGCACCACCTTCACCGCCTGCGCCGACCTCACCTACGACAAACTCGTCCTCTCCGAGCTCTCCGGCGCCACCCTCCGCCGCTTCTCCGCCGCCCTGACCGAACAGGGCCTGGACATGGACGACTACCACCTCGTGCCCGTCCACCCCTGGCAGTGGTGGAACAAACTGTCGGTCACCTTCGCCGCCGAGGTCGCCCAGCGCCACCTGGTGCCCCTCGGCCACGGCGACGACGAACACCTCGCACAGCAGTCCATCCGCACCTTCTTCAACGCCACCCAGCCCAACAAGCACTACGTGAAGACCGCGCTCTCCGTCCTCAACATGGGCTTCCTGCGCGGCCTGTCCGCCTCCTACATGGAAGCGACCCCGGCCATCAACGACTGGCTGGCCGACCTGGTGGCAGGCGACGAGACGCTCCGCGCCACCGGCCTCGGCGTCCTGCGCGAACGCGCCGCCGTCGGCTACCACCCCGCCCCCTACGAGACAGCCGCCCCCAAGGGCTCCCCCTACCTGAAGATGCTCGCCGCACTGTGGCGCGAGAGCCCCATCCCGTTCCTGCACGACGGCGAGAAGCCCGCCACCATGGCCTCGCTCCTGCACACCGACCGCGACGGCAACTCCCTGGCCGCCGCCCTCATCCACAGCTCAGGGCTCGAACCCACCGAGTGGCTGCGCTCCTACCTGACCGCCTACCTCACCCCGCTGCTGCACTGCTTCTACGCCTACGACCTGGTGTTCATGCCGCACGGCGAGAACGTCATCCTCGTCCTGGACGACCAGGGCGTCCCCCGCCGGGCCCTCTTCAAGGACCTGGCCGAGGAGATCGCCGTCATGAGCGAGGACGCCGAACTCCCCACCGAGGTCGAGCGCATCCGCGCCGACGTCCCCGAGGACATGAAGATCCTCTCCCTCTTCACGGACGTCTTCGACTGCTTCTTCCGCTTCCTCGCGCCCGTCCTGGACACGGCCGGGATCCTCGACGAGGACACCTTCTGGACCACCGTCGCCGACGTCGCCAAGGAGTACCAGAAGTCCACCCCGCACCTGGCCGAGCGCCACGCACGCTACGACCTGTTCGCCGACGAGTTCGCCCTCTCCTGCCTCAACCGTCTCCAGCTGCGCAACAACCAGCAGATGGTCGACCTCCAGGACCCCGCCGGGGCGCTCCAGCTCACCGGCACCCTGAAGAACCCGCTGGCCGCGCACAGGTGAGCACGAGCGCGCGGTGACAAAGAGCGCGTAACGAGTACGAGGGGCGGCCCCCACCCGGGGGCCGCCCCTCGTACTCGTTGTTCGGCTTGTTCGGCTTGCTCGACCTGCTTGGCTTGCTCGCCAGCACACGCGCACGGGGGCGGGAACCCCGTGCGGGCCGGGGTCAGCCTTCCGAGGCCTGCCCCTCGCCGCTCCGCCCGCTCCCGCCGGCGGACCCTCCAGCGGTCCCCTCCGCGTCGGCCTGGTCTTCCCCGTCCTTGTCCCCGTCCAGAGCATCGATGAACTCCACACCGTCCAACTCGGCGAGCCGGTCGGAGGCATCCGTCACACCACTCTGATCGGCCTCCAAGGCCTTGGCGAACCACTCACGCGCCTCGTCCTCACGACCGACCTCGAGCAACGCGTCCGCGTACGCGTACCGCAGCCGCGCCGTCCACGGCTGCACGGACGTGGACGCCAGCTCCGGGCTCTGCAACGTCACCACCGCGGCGTCCGCCTGCCCCATGTCCCGCCGCGCCCCCGCCGCGACGAGCCGCATCTCGACCTGCCCCGCCTTGTCGAGCTGCCGCACCTCGGGCTCACCCGCCATGGCCAACGCCTTCTCGGGACGCCCCAGACCGCGCTCACAGTCCGCCATCACCGGCCACAGATGCTGCAGCCCGGTCATCCGGCGCGCGGCACGGAACTCCGCCAACGCCTCCGCGTACTTCTCCACCGCGTACGCGGCGAAACCCGCCGCCTCACGCACCGACGGCACCCTCGACGCCAGCCGCAGCGCCACCTTCGCGTACGCGTACGCCCGCTCGGGATCCTCGTCCAGCAGCCGCGCCACCATCACCAGGTTCCGCGCGACGTCCTCGGCCAGCGTCTTCGGCAGGCTCTTCAACTCCTGCTTGACGTCCTTGTCCAGCTCCTCGCCGGTGACGTCCTCATCGATCGGCAGCCGCCGCAACGGCTCACGATCCTGCCGGTCGCGGCCCCGCTCCCGATCGTCGCGCCCGTACGACCGCCCACGATCGCCGCCACCGCGCCGGAAGCCGCCCGACCTGTCGTCGTCCCGCCGGAAACCACCCCGCCGCTCGTCCCGACGGTCCCGGCCATCGCCCTGGCCCCCGTACGGTCGACGCCCACGGTCACGCCCCTCGTCCCGCCGAGCCCCGGGCCCGCCCTGCGGACGCCCCCTGTCGCGGTCGCCCTCACGGCCGCGACCCCTGTCGCGGTCGTCACGGCGGTAGGAGTCGCGCTCACGGCTGCGGTCGCGGTCGTCACGACGGTACGGGCTCCGGTCACGGTCGCGGTCGTCACGACGGAACGAGCCACGATCGCGGTCACGGTCGTCACGACGGAACGAGCCACGATCGCGGTCACGGTCGCGGTCGTCACTACGGTAGGAACCACCCGGGCGGTCGTCGCGACGGGAGAAGGAACGGTCGCGGTCACCCTCGCGCCGGGGCCCTTGGCCCCGGCGTTCGTCCCGCCCCTCGCGCGGACGGTCATCGCGCGGACGGCCGTCACGGGAACGGCCGTCGCGGGAGAAGCCGCCGCCGGAGCGCTGAGGCCGGCCACGGTCGCCCCGCCCGCCGCGCGCATCGCGCCCGTCCCTGTCATCCGAGCGGTAGCCACCGCCGGAGCGGAAACCCCCACCGCGGCCGCCGCGGCCGCCGTCCTCACGCCGCGGGCCGCGCGGACCCCCCGGACGGGAGGCGTCATCGCGGCGCGGGCCGGAGCCGGACTGCCGTGGCCGGCGTTCTGGGCGGTCGCGGTCGTCGGAGGAGCTGGGGGACATCGACGTGACTCCTGTCTGCGGTGCCTGTACACGATTCTCGCGCAGGCAGTGGAACAACGCTCTTTGAGAAAGCGGAGAGAAAACAAAAAAAGGCCCTTGGCCTCCAGCGCATGCACGCTGGAGGCCAAGGGCCATAAAGATTGTTCGGCGGCGTCCTACTCTCCCACACGCTCCCGCATGCAGTACCATCGGCGCTGAAAGGCTTAGCTTCCGGGTTCGAAATGTAACCGGGCGTTTCCCTCACGCTATGACCACCGAAACTCTGATCGGGTCACCCGGATCTTTGATCCAGGTCCCGGAGTCTCAAAGCGAACAAGCACACTCTTCATTTAGAAGTGCGGTTATTGTCTCAGAACCAAACACAGTGGACGCGAGCCTCTATGGACAAGCCCTCGGCCTATTAGTACCGGTCACCTCCACCCATTACTGGGCTTCCAGATCCGGCCTATCAACCCCGTCATCTCCA
>NZ_QOIN01000079.1 GCF_003323715.1 Streptomyces diacarni | reverse complement strand
CCGACTCAAGCAGTGGCGTGGCATCGCGACCCGCTACGACAAGACCGCCGAGTCCTACCAAGCAGCCGTCACCCTCGCCTCACTCCTGATGTGGGCGTGACATTTGAAGACAACTCCTAGGCGGGCGGCTTCTCCACGAGGACATCGATCTGCTCGATCGTGGGCTCCTCGAAGAGCTCACCCGTGTTCTCAGCGAGCGCTTGCGCGACCTCACCCGACAGATGCGCCTGGCGTCCGTCGTCGTCGGGAAAGGCGTCGAAGATTCCGAACGACGAGGGTCCGAACTGGATTCCGAACCACCTGACGGTCTTGGGCTCCCCCTCGACGATCGACAGCCCCTGGTTCAAGAAGTCCTGGACGTCGTCCTCCCTGCCGGGAAGTGCTTCGAGGCGTACCAGAAGTGCTTTGCTGACCTGTGTTGCCATCTTGGGTCTCTCCTCTTCCTTTTCCTTGGTTCGCGTCGCCGCGATCATCAGAACGCCGCTATGGCCGCCTCGGCGACCGTCTGATCTTGCTCGCCGCTGCCCCCCCCATCACTCCTACCGAGCCCCAGGACCTGGCCGTCGTGGGGGAGCGGGATGCCACAAACGAAGATCATCATCAACATCGGCCGAGGTGGCGGCACACCCGCGCTTGCCCGTCATGACGACTCCTCTGCTCTCCTACGCGGCTTTCGCACGACTCCTGTGCTCTCCTGCGCGGTTCGCGACGCGGGCGGGATACGCGGGGGGTTACAAGCCTGCGGCAGCCGCCTGGGCGACGCTCTGGTCTTGGTCCCCTGACCCTCCGCTCACCCCGACGGCGCCCACCACCTGTCCGTTGCGGTGGAGCGGCAGGCCGCCGGCGAAGATCATCACGCGGCCCTGGTTGGAGCCGCTGATGCCGTAGAACTGCTGCCCGGGAGCGGCGTTCGCGGCGAGGTCAGCGGTGCTGATGTCGAAGGCGCGGGCGGTGAAGGCCTTGTTGATGGAGATGTCGACGCTGCCGAGCCATGCGTCGTCCATGCGGGCGTGGGCGACGCATGGCTCGGCAGCGTCGACCACGGCGATGTTGCTCGGCTGCCCGAGCTCCTGCGCTCGTTTCTCTCCCGCGTCGATAACCCGCCGAGCGTCCTGAAGGGAGATGCTTTCGATGCTGGTCATGGCGCGCGCTCCTTCTTGAAGTCGTTTCCGGGGATATGGGCCAGCGATCGTTACCGTGTGCCAGCGATCGCTGTGCCCGCTGGCGGCCCCGCTCGACTCACCCTTCCACCGGCGGATCATCACCGCTGCCCCGCCGCCCACAGCCAGGCCGCTCAACGTCAGTGCCTTGCCGTTCATCGCGTGCTCCTCTCCGGGGCGAAGTGGCTCGCCGCCGTGAAAGTGTTCGAGCTGTCTCCACCGTCACCTGGCTTCGCCTCACGTGCAAACGCAGTCCGCGGGTGACCAGCGTCCGATTCGTGGACCAGGCGGCGACTCTCTGGACTCCGCTCTAACGGCCGCGCCGACCCCGAACAGGACTTGACCAAGTTCTGTGGGTGTTCGGGTTGGAGATGATGCCCAGGCGCTCGTCCCAGGTCATCACGATCCTTGGGTGGCCTTGGCGACGACCCGGCCCCGGCCAGTCAGGCGGTCTGACCGAAGCCGGCCGCCGTGAGGTCCTGCTCTCGCAGCGGAGTGCAGTCCACGTCCAGCTTCGGTCGGACACCTCGGGCTGGATACCGAGCTCATGTGTGGAGTACTCACCGAACCGATTGATGTGCTCGGTCAGGTACGGCCAGATGCGCGCCAGGTCCTCCGGCTCGATCGTCCAGCCCTCTTCCAGCAGCTGGCGGACGGTCTCGGCGAAGTCCAAGGGCGTTGTGGAAAATGCCCGCGTTTGCAGGAACAGTGCGACGCCCTCTGCCGCCACCGGTGAAGTCGGGCCACCCGGCTCCGGGCGGAGCCCGGTCGGGCACGCTGCAGGGGTGTCACAGCATCTCCAGCGGCCGTTTGCTCTCCGGCGGCGGGAACGCCCGGTCCAGCGTCGCGAGGTCCTCGGCGGTCAGGTCCACCTCCAGAGCTGCTCTGTTCTCCTCGACGTGCGCGCGGGAAGACGCCTTCGGGATCGCGATGACGTCCTCGTGCCGCAGGACCCAGGCCAGGGCGATCTGCGCGGGCGTCGCACCGTGGGCAGCTGCCACGTCCCGCAACGCCGGGTGGCCGAGCAGACGGCCCTGCTCGACCGGCGAGTACGCCATGACGGGGATCGACAGTTCACGGCACCTGGGCAGCAGACCGTACTCAGGCCCTCGACGGCTGAGGTTGTACAGCACCTGGTCGGTCTGCGGCTCGGCTCCGGGCGGCAGATCCGCGAGATCATCCACGTCCAGGTTGCTCACTCCCCAGGAGCGGATGGCACCCTCCCGCACCAGGGACTCGAATGCCTCGACCGTCTCCTCCAGCGGCACGGCTCCACGCCAGTGCAGCAGGTACAGATCGATCCGGTCCGTGCGCAAACGACGCAGGCTCCCCCGGCATGCCTCGGCCACTCCACCGGCGTCCGCATGGGTGGGGAGCACCTTGCTGACCAAGAAGACCTCGTCCCGCCGTCCGGCCACCGCCTCGGCCACCACTTCCTCCGCCGCGCCGTCCCCGTACATCTCCGCGGTGTCGACGAGGGTCATCCCCAGGTCCAGCCCGGCGCGCAGGGCCGACACCTCGGCCGCGCGGCGCCCGGGATCCTGCCCCATCCCCCAGGTGCCCTGACCGAGCACCGTGACCGCAACCCCGCAAGGAAGGATGACCGTCCTCGGATCCGCCATGGCTTCCTCCTGGATGTAACGGTGGCCAAAGACTGCCAACCACCAACAGCACCACGATCGCGCATCGGATGGCACCGCGATCACCGACGTAGGTACCACGTCGTCGGAGCAGGATGCGCCGACTGTTGGGGCGTTCAGCGGGGCTGGCCGAGTGCTGCCGCCGGCCGCAGGTTCTCCTCGAGTTCATCGTCCATGGCCGCGCCGGCCAAGGCCCGTCCCAGTCGAGGTGCCTGTTTAAAGAGGTTGTGCCCGGCGGCGAAGAAGATTCTGTCGGCTTCCCAGACCGCCATGCCGTCCTCACTCCACGGCAGGCTTGTCACCCAGCAGTTGAGGCGCTCGACGGGCTCGGGGTCAAGGCCGGGCAATGCGTGGGAGATGTACGCGCGGGCGCGGTCACTGAGTGCCGTCAAGGCTTCGGCGTCCGCGAAGCTGCCGTCCTCCCGCACCTCGACCGTTTCGCTGAGACCCACCGCATACCGGCTGTTGCCCGGGTAAGGGGCTGCGTAGACGCCAACCTCACCGAAGTCGCCGCTGCTGTCCTGCAGGCAGGCGACCCGTTCCGGGGGCGCTCCCCTGACCTGGAAGGTGAGGCGGACGTGGGCTGCCGGCTGTACCGGCAGCGAAAGCCCCACGTTGCGCGCCAGCCGCGCGGTGCCCACGCCCGCGCACACCACGGCCGTCGCGTACTCTTCGCGGCCGACGCTACTGACCACCTCTACCGTGCCGCGGCCCGTCGGATACAGCGAGATGACTTCATCGGTGACCAGCGAGTCACCCAGCGCATCGGCCAGCCGCTCGACCGCGGCACGGGTGCGGATGGCACCGCCGCCCTCATCGAGCATCGCGGGACCGCGGTAGTCGGCGAGCAGCGGCATGCGCGCGTGAAGCTCGGCGCTGTCCACGGTGCGGGCCGGTATGCCGCCGGCATCCTGCAGAATGCGCAGTCTCCCAGGAACGGTACTGCCCAGTGCGACCACTCCGTCCCGGGAGACCAGCTCTGCGCCCAACCGGTCGGCCCACTCGTCCCAAACGGCGCGGGCCTCCCGGGTGAATTCCACCAGGCGGGCGTCGTCGTGCGCGTGGCGGAATATGCGGGACTGGCCACCGGATTGCCCGTGGCCTGGAACGCCGCTCTCGTAGACCCGCACCGCCGTTCCGCGTTCGGCCAGTGCGTAGGCGGTGCAGAGTCCGACGATGCCGGCCCCGACCACGGCCACCTCGGGAACCCGGTCCATTCGATCGCCTCACTTCGCGTCCCGGAGCCGTCCCCCTGCGGGCCAGGGACTAAGTTCATCTGTCGCCGCCGCGAACGGGTGGGTGACTGGACCCCATGAGCATTGCCAGTTCTACGTGACTTGGCGGCGCAACCCTGCCTCCTCCAGCCTCACACCGGTACGAAATATGTCAACCGGTCACCTCGGACAACGATCGTGACCCACCGGCGGAGAGCCGCGGGTCGGACGTCCGGTCAAGGCACGGCAGGAGGAGTCTGAGCAGTACATCGGCCGGCTGGCGATTCCGTCGCTGTCCAGACCAGCGGGCTGCAGGGGTTCCGCTCGGCCGAGATGTCGACCCGCCGGACGTGGTGACGGCAATCGGAGCGATGGGTGCGGAATGACCTTGCATCATGATCAGCCTGGCAGCTTCCGCAGCCAGGACATCCTGCACATCAGAGTCCAGGCTCATCGTGTCGTTCCCCGTGCTCTGGCCAGCCCGTAGCGGGCGCGAGGGGGAGGTCTGTGCAGGTCATGTCCCTTGTCGTGGTGTAGGCGATCAGCCGTCTGACGTGGCGGGCAGGACGATTGTGTCGTCGGGGTAGAGGGCGTCCATGCTTTCGTTGGAGAGGTAGCGGCGGGGGAAGGCGA
>NZ_QOIN01000075.1 GCF_003323715.1 Streptomyces diacarni | reverse complement strand
CAGGCTTCATCGACCGCCGCCTTGAACACCGGCTCGACGGCATACAGCCCAGCACCGGCTCCGGCGCGCTGGGAGCCCTGCCCGGAGAACAGGAACGCCGTCCGCCCCGAAGCATCCGCAGACTTCCCCGGACACACCACACCCGGGTGCGTCTCGTCTCGGGCCAGTGCACGCAGCCCCTCGACCAGCTCAGCACGGTCCGTGCCGGTGACGACGGCGCGGTGGTCGAAGACGGTACGGGTGGTGGCCAACGCACCCGCAACAGCCGACGCCCCCAGCTCAGCATGGGCCTGTAGGTGCTCTTCCAGGCGGGCGGCCTGACCCCGCAACGCCACCTGCGACTTCGCCGACAACGCCAACACCACCGGACCAGCCGATTCGGCCGGAACCGGCGAGGAAACCTGCTCAGCCACAGCCTCGGGCACGGGCGGGGCCTCAAGCACCACATGCGCATTCGTGCCGCTGATGCCGAACGAGGAGACCGCAGCCCGGCGCGGACGCCCCGTCTCCGGCCACTCGGTCGCCTCGGTCAGCAGCCGCACAGCCCCCGCCGACCAGTCCACATGCGGGGTGGGCTCGTCCACATGGAGTGTGCGCGGCAGCACGCCGTGCCGCATCGCCTCCACCATCTTGATCACACCCGCCACACCCGCGGCAGCCTGCGTGTGCCCGATGTTCGACTTCACGGAGCCAAGCCACAGCGGCTGGTCGCCGGGGCGGTCCTGCCCATAGGTCGCCAGCAGCGCCTGCGCCTCGATCGGATCACCCAACGTGGTGCCCGTACCGTGCGCCTCCACCACGTCGACATCCGCCACACTCAACCGCGCGTTGGCCAACGCCGCACGGATCACCCGCTCCTGCGACGGGCCGTTCGGAGCCGTGAGACCGTTGCTCGCGCCGTCCTGGTTGACCGCGCTACCCCGGATGACGGCCAGCACCGGATGGCCGTTGCGCTGTGCGTCCGACAACCGTTCCAGCATCAGCAGGCCGACGCCCTCACCCCAGGCGGTGCCGTCCGCTGAGGCGGCGAACGCGCGGCAGCGTCCGTCCGAAGACAGCCCGCGCTGGCGGCTGAACTCCACGAACGGTGCGGGGGTGGCCATCACCGTGACGCCGCCCGCCAGAGCCAGCTCGCACTCGCCGTTGCGCAGGGCGTGTGCGGCCAGGTGCATGGCGGTCAGCGACGACGAGCACGCCGTGTCGATCGTGACGGCCGGACCCTCGAACCCGAAGGTGTAGGAGATCCGCCCGGAGACGGTGCTCGCCGAGGTACCCGTGGCGAGGTGGCCTTCGACGCTTTCCAGGACGCCGGACAGGTTCCGTGTGTAGTCCTGGCCGTTGGTTCCGACGAAGACTCCCGTGTTGCTGCCCCGCAGGGTGGCCGGGAGGACGCCGCTCAGTTCGACGGCGTGCCAGGCCGTCTCCAGCAGCAGCCGCTGCTGCGGGTCCATCGCCAGCGCCTCGCGCGGGCTGATCCCGAAGAACTCCGCGTCGAAACCGCCGGCGCCCTCGATGAACGAGCCGTTGCGGGTGTACGTGTGTCCGAGCCGGTCGGGGTCGGCGTCGTACAGCCTGTCGATGTCCCAGCCGCGTTCGGCGGGGAACTCCGAGACCGCGTCCCGGCCTTCTCGCAGCAACGTCCAGAACTCTTCAGCGGAGTCGACGCCACCCGGGAAGCGGCAGCCCATCGAGACGATCGCGATCGGCTCGTGCGCCTTCTCCTCGACCTCCCGCAGACGGCGGTGGGCCCGGCGCAGATCGGTGGTGGCGCGCCGGAGGTAGTCTCGCAGTTTGTCGTCACTCACCGTGCCGCCTCCCCCTGGGTCCGGATGTCATCAGGTGTCGTCACCTCAGAAACGTCCCAACTCGTCGTCGAGCGTCTTGAAGAGCTCTTCGTCGGTCGCCGTCGCGGTGAGAACGTCCTCGTCGGCCTCGCCGCCGCTCAGCGGGGCGGAGTCACCGAGCTGCCACAGCAGGGCCTGGAGCCGCTTGGCGAGCTTGTCGTGCGACTCGTCGGACGGCGAACGTTCCCGCAACACCGCCTCCAGGGCCTCCAGCTCGGCCAGACCGGGCGTCGGCGCGGTGATCTCGTCGGGGAGCACCGTGCCGCGCAGATAGCGGGCGAGGGCCTGGGGCGTGGGGTGGTCGAAGACGACCGTCGTGGGCACGCGTAGGCCCGTTGCGGCGTGCAGCCTGTTGCGCAGTTCGACGGCCGTGAGCGAGTCGAATCCCAGTTCGCGGAAGGCCCGTTCCGCGGCGACCGCCCGGCCCGACGGGTACCTGAGCACCGAGGCGACCTCGCCCCGTACCAGCTCCAGCACGAAAGCGTCCCGCTCGGACTCGGGAAGTGCGGTCAGGCGTCCCGCCAGGTCCGGTTCGCCGACGCCGACCCGGCGCGCCGGTACTCGTACCAGGTCCCCGAGCATCCGGGGCAGAGCACCCGCCATCGCGTGCGCACGCAGAGCCGCCATGTTCAAGTCGGCCGGTATGACGGCGGGGCGGACGTCGCCGCCGACAGCCGCGTCGAACAGGGCGAGGCCCAGCTCGGCGGGGAGCGGCTCGACGCCGATGCGGGTAAGGCGCTCCTCACCGGGAACCCCGAGCTCTGCGGCCATCCCGCTCTGTTGCTCCCACAGTCCCCAGCCGAGGGAGACCGCGGGCAGCCCGTTCGCGCGGCGGTGGTGGGCCAGGGCGTCCAAGAACGCGTTCGCCGCCGCGTAGTTGGCCTGGCCTGCATTGCCGAGGGTCCCCGCGAGGGACGAGAACAGCACGAAGGACGAGAGGTCCGCCTCTTCGGTCGCCCGGTGCAGGTTCCAGGCGCTGTCGGCCTTCGCACGCATGACGGTCTCGACGCTCTGCGGCGTCAGGCTGAGCAGCGTCGCGTCGTCGAGAATCCCGGCCGCGTGGACGACCATCGTCAGCGGATGCTCGTCCGGGACGCGCTTGAGCACGTCCGCGAGCGCCGCCTCATCGCTCGTGTCGCACGCCTCGACGGTGACCTGGGCGCCGAGTGCCGTGAGCTCGTCCTTCACCACCGAGGTCGTGTCGGTGAGACCGCGCCGGCTGACGAGGAGGAGGTGTCGCGCCCCGTGCGCGCGCACCAGGTGCCGGGCGACCGCTCCGCCGAGCTCTCCGGTGCCGCCGCTGATGAGAACGGTGCCATCCGGGTCGAGAGGCGGCTGCGGCGCCAACGGACCACCCTCCGCGGCGGACGTACGGGCCAGCCGAGGCGCGAACAACTCGCCCCCGCGCAGTGCCAGCTGCGGCTCACCTACCGCCAGTGCCGTGGAAAGGTCCGGGGCGGAAGCCTCGGTCTCGTCGAGGTCGACGAGCAGGAACCGGTCGGGCTCCTCACTCTGCGCGGAGCGCAGCAACCCCCATACCGCGGCACCGCTCAGGTCGGTCACGTCGTCCTGCGCCGTGTGCGCCACACCGCCCCGGGTCACGACGACGAGTCGCGACGCGGTGAACCGGTCGTCCGTCAGCCAGTCTTGCAGCAGGCCCAGCGTGTCCTGTGTGACGACGCGTGCCCCACGGGCCGCGTCGGACTCCTCGCCGCCGCTGCCGTCGCACGCCACGAGCACGCACGACGGCACCGGAGTGCCGGTGTCGACCGCCGCCCGCAGCTCGTCGAGTGTCCCGTACGACGCCGCGGGTTCGCGCGCCTTGAGGAGAGGGCTGTCACCCAGCACCACCCAGTCGTCCTGACGCGCCGTGGACGACTGGACACGGTGCCACTCCACGTGAAACAGAGCATCCCGGCGCACCGACTCCCGCAGTTCACCGCGGCGCAGTGGTCGCCAGAGCAGCTGATCGACGTCGGCGACCGGGCCGCCTTCGGCGTCCACGACCGAGACCGACGCCGCACGGGGACCCGTCACCCGCAGTCGGACACGTACCGCGGAAACCCCGGACGCGTGGAGGGCCAGACCGGACAGCGCTTCCGGTACGAAAGCGCACTCGCTGCCGCCCTCCGCCCGCACCGCCTCGACCAGGAGCGGATGCAGCACGCTGTCGAGCAGCGCCGGATGGAGCGCGAACCCGACACCGGTGACGTCCTCGGGCAGATCCACGTCCGCGTAGACGTCCTCACCGTGCCGCCAGACCTCGCGTACCCCCTGGAACGACGGGCCGTGACTGAAACCGGCCCGCAACAGCTCCTCGTAGAGCTCGCCCACATCGACCGGCACCCTTCCGGACACGGGCACCTCGCCACTGAACGGCACGGTGCTCGACGTGCCGGGAACGTCGTCGGAGAACACACCGGACGCGTGCAGCACCCACTCCCCGTCGGAGGGGCTCTCGGTCCCGTCCGGACTGGGACGCGTGTGAACGGTGAAGCGGTACCGCCCGGAGACCTCCTGCTGCCTGACACCCACACGCAGTTGCACGGATGCGTCCTCCGACATCACCAGAGGAGCGCCGAACTCCATCTCGTCCACGACGCTCAGCCCCACGTGCCGGCCGGCATGCAGGGCGAGCTCGACGAAGGCCGTCGCAGGCAGGACGACGGAGTCCTCGATCAGGTACTCCCTGAGCCAGGGATGGTCCTCCAGAGCCAGGCAGCCGGAGAAGAACGTCGCTCGCTCATCCGGCGCGTCGATCGCAGCGCTGAGGAAGCGGTGGTGCGTGGGGTTGAGGCCGAGGTTGGTGGTGTTGGTGGGGGTGGGTTGTTTGAGCCAGTAGGTGTGGTGGGTGAAGGGGTAGGTGGGGAGGGGGGTGGAGGTGTGTGGGTTGGGGTGGTGCCAGGTGAGGGGGTGGGTGGTGGTGTGGGTGTGGGCGAGGGTGTTGGTGAGGGC
>NZ_QOIN01000037.1 GCF_003323715.1 Streptomyces diacarni | reverse complement strand
GGCTGGTGGTGTTGAGGTTGCGGCGGTGAATGGTCCGGGGTCGACGATTGTGTCGGGGGATCGGGTGTGTGTGGAGGGGTTGGTTGCGGGGTTTGGTGTGCGGGGTGTGCGGGCGCGGGTGTTGCCGGTGAGTTATGCGTCGCATTGTGCGCATATGGATGTGTTGGCGCCGCGTATTGGGGAGGCGGTGGGGCGGGTTTCTCCTGGTGGGACGCGGGTGCCGTTTTATTCGACGGTTGTGGGTGGTGTGGTGGCTGGTGAGGAGTTGGGTGGTGGGTATTGGGAGCGGAATTTGCGGTGCCCGGTGCGGTTTGGGGAGACGGTGGGGGGTTTGTTGGATGCGGGGTATCGGCGGTTTGTGGAGGTGAGTGCGCATCCGGTGTTGACCTCGGCGATCGAGGATGTTGTCGATGAGCATCCGGAGCGTCCTGAGGTGATCGTGACGGGGTCGTTGCAGCGTGATCATGGTGATCTGCGTCAGATGCTGACCTCCGCCGCCCGGCTGTGGGCGCACGGCACCGACATCACCTGGCCCACCCCCACCCCGACCGCACCAACCTCGTCATCCACCGAGTGCGTGGAGCTGCCCACCTACCCCTTCCAACGCCAGTCGTACTGGGCAACGCACACGACGGGAACCACTGACGCCACCACACTGGGTCTCACTGCCACGGCTCATCCGCTGCTCGGCGCGCTGACCGAGCTGCCGGACGGCGGTCACCTGTTCACGGGCAGCGTTTCGCTGGACTCCCAGCCCTGGCTCGCGGACCACGCCATCGCGGAGATGGTGCTGCTGCCCGGAACGGCCTTCCTGGAACTCGCGCTGCACGCCTGCACAGAGCTGGGCTGCGCGGAGATCGAAGAACTCACCGTCGGTACAGCTCTCGTCGTCCCCGAGCAGGGTACGGTCCAGCTCCAGGTGACGGTTGAGGCACCGGACGAGAACGGCTGCCGGGCGATGTCCATACGGTCTCAGCCGCTGGCCGCCGACAAGCAGAGCCATGAGCCCTCCGTCTGGACCACACACGCGACGGGCACCCTGGCCGTGGATTCGGACGAGGAACTGGACACCGACCGCGCGGAGACGGCCGGGCGACTCGAGGTGTGGCCTCCTGCACAGGCCACGGCGTGCGACGTGGACCAGCTCTACGATCGGTTCGCGGACCTGGGCTACGAGTACGGTCCACTGTTCCGCGGGCTGCACAGCGCCTGGCGAACGGAACAACAGACGTACGGTGACGCGCATCTTCCGGGCGAGGCGGAGGGGAAGCAGGACAAGCCGTTCCACGTGCACCCCGCGCTGTTCGACGCGGCGCTGCACGCCGGTGCGCTCCGTACGCTGCTCCCGCAAGAAGCGTCAGGAGACACGGGCCACCCGGCCGGGGACGCGGTCCGGCTGCCGTTCTCCTGGCGCGGAGTCAGGTCGCTCGGCACCGGCACCGTGACCGGTGCGTCGAGCCTGCGGGCCCGTCTGACGCATCTGACAGACGAGTCATTCGCCGTCCTGCTTGCCGACGAGACCGGGGCCCCACTCGTGACGGTGGACTCCCTCACGACGCGCCGCTTGAGCAGCGACCAGTTGGGCAAGGCCGCAGCAGCAGCCCTGCAGACCGCGCCGTACCAGCTGGAGTGGACTCCGCTGACCGACGAAGCGGCAAGTGAAGGAGCCCCGGCCGCCTCCTGGGGTGTGCTCGGCGCCGACTCGGACTGGTCGTGGGCGAGCGAGGAGCTGTCTGTCACCCACTACGCGGACGTGACCGCGCTGCGGGACGAGATGTCGGCGGAAGCACCGGTGCCGGACACCGTGATGACCGTCTGTGGCGACACAAGCCTCCGCGCTGAGGAGGACGGTCAGGGTTCGGTGGCCTACCGCGCTCACGCGCTGGCGGAGCAGGTGCTGGATGTGGTGCGGGGGTGGTTGGGTGAGGAGCGGTTGAGCGGGTCGCGGTTGGTGCTTGTCACGCGGGGCGCGGTCGCTGCGGGTGGGGGTGAGGGTGTGCCGGATGTGGCGGCGGCGACCTGCTGGGGTCTGGTGCGCAGTGCGCAGAGTGAGAATCCGGGTCGGTTGGTGTTGGTGGATGCGGAGCCCGGTGAGGGGCCGGTGTCGTGGGGGTCGGTCGCGGCTGCGGTCGCGGGTGCGGTTTCGGCTGGGGAGTGGCAGGTGGCGTTGCGTGGGGGCCGGGTGTTGGTGCCGCGGCTGGCCAAGACCAGCGGGGACACGGCCGCGCTCCCGGTCGACGAGGGTGGTCTGTCGGTGCTGGGTGGTGGCGGGACGGTCCTGGTGACGGGTGGTACCGGTGTGCTGGGTGCGGCTACCGCGCGGCATCTGGTTTCCCGGTATGGGGTGGAGCGGTTGTTGCTGGTCAGCCGCAGTGGTATGGAGGCTGCGGGTGCTGCCGGCTTGGTGGCTGAGTTGGAGGGGGCGGGGGCGTGGGTGGAGGTGGCCGCGTGTGACGTGGCCGACCACGACGCACTGGCCCGGCTCCTGGACGCTGTTCCCGCGGAGCATCCTTTGAGTGCGGTCTTCCATACGGCTGGTGTGCTGGAGGATGCGACGCTGGGTTCGTTGTCGTCGGCGGGTTTGGCGCGGGTGTTGCGGCCGAAGGTGGATGCGGCCTGGAATCTGCATGAGCTGACTCGGGGTGCCGGGTTGTCGGCGTTCGTGTTGTTCTCCTCCATCGCCGGCACCTTGGGCACGCCGGGGCAGGCCAATTACGCGGCGGGCAACACGTTCCTGGACGCGTTGGCTCAGCATCGCCACGCGCAGGGTCTTCCTGCTGTCTCGTTGGCGTGGGGTTTGTGGGAGGAGACCAGTGGCATGACCGGTGCGCTGGTCGGCACCGACCGCGACCGACTGACCCGGGGCGGACTGGTCCCCCTGACCACCGAGCAGGGCATGACACTGCTCGACACCGCACTGGAGCGACCGGATGACGCGTTCCTGGTGGCCGCGAAACTCAACATGGCCGTGCTGCGAGCAGCCGATGCCGCGCAGACCTCGCCCCCCCTCCGCGGCCTGCTGCCCGCACCCAAACGACACGCCACCACAGGCCCCGTATCGCGTCGTCTGCTGCGTATGTCGCCGGAAGAACAGCGGCGAGAGGTCCTACGGCTGGTCCGCACGCACACGGCCAATGTGCTGGGACACGCCGAGCCCGAGGCTGTTGATCCCGGTCGCGCTTTCAAGGAGGTCGGCTTCGACTCGTTGACTGCGGTGGAGCTTCGTAATCGACTGAACGCGGCTACCGAGTTGCGACTCCCAGCCACGTTGACTTTCGACTATCCGACGCCCGATGCATTGACCGAGCATCTGTTGTCCCAGCTGACCGCCGCCGCGCTCGCGTCTTCCTCGACGCCCGTCGCGACAGCGCCTGCCACCGCCGCCACCGCTGAGCCGATCGCAATCGTCGGGATGGCGTGTCATTACCCGGATGGTATCGACAGTCCGGCGGATTTGTGGCGGCAGTTGGTTGAGGGGCGGGATGCCACGGGTGATTTCCCGGTCAATCGGGGGTGGGATCCGGGGCTGTATGACCCTGATCCTGAGCAGACGGGGAAGAGCTATACGCGTCGTGGTGGTTTTCTCCATGACGCGGATCAGTTCGATGCGGAGTTCTTCGGTATCAGTCCGCGTGAGGCGCTGGCGATCGATCCCCAGCAGCGGTTGTTGCTGGAGACGGCCTGGGAGGCGATCGAGTCCGCCGGCATCGATCCGGAAACTCTTCGCGACAATGTCACCGGCGTCTATACGGGGCTGATGTACAACGACTACGCCACCCGTCTGAACACAAGTCCGCCTCCGGGCTACGAGGGATATCTCGGCAACGGCAGCGCGGGCAGCGTGGCCTCAGGACGGATCTCCTACACGCTCGGACTCGAAGGTCCTGCGGTCACGGTGGATACGGCGTGTTCGTCGTCGTTGGTGGCGTTGCATTTGGCGGCGCAGGCGTTGCGGGGTGGTGAGTGTCGTTATGCCCTTGCGGGTGGGGCGACGGTGATGGCGACTCCACAGTTGTTCGTGGAGTTCAGTCGTCAGCGGGGCCTGGCTGCGGACGGTCGGTGCAAGTCGTTCGCCGCGGCGGCGGATGGGACGGGTTTCGGTGAGGGCGTCGGTCTGGTGCTGCTCACTCCGTTGTCTCATGCGCGGGAATTGGGGCATCCGGTCCTGGCGACTATCCAGGGAAGCGCGACCAATCAGGATGGTGCGAGTAATGGGTTGACGGCGCCGAATGGTCCGTCGCAGGAGCGGGTGATCCGTGCGGCGTTGGCGGATGCCGATCTGCCTGCGAGTGGTGTGGATGTGGTGGAGGCGCACGGTACCGGCACCACGTTGGGTGATCCGATCGAGGCGCAGGCGCTGCTGGCGACCTATGGGCAGGACCGCCCCGGCGACCAGCCGTTGTGGCTTGGCTCCGTGAAGTCGAACATTGGGCACACGCAGGCTGCTGCGGGGGTGGCGGGTGTGATCAAGATGGTGGAGGCGATGCGGCACGGCATGCTCCCGCGCACACTGCACGTGGACGAGCCCACCCCGCACGTGGACTGGTCCACGGGTGCGGTGCGGCTGCTGACGGAGTCGACCGAGTGGCCGGAGACCGGGCGCCCGCGTCGGGCTGCGGTCTCCTCGTTCGGCATCAGCGGCACGAATGCCCATGTGGTGCTTGAGGCCCCGCCCGTACCCGAGGAGGTGCCTTCGGAGGGGCCGGGTGTTGAGGAGCCGGGCGGGGTTGTGTCGTGGGTGTTGTCGGCGAAGTCGCAGGTCGCGTTGCGTGCCCAGGCAGCCCGCCTGGAAGAGCATCTACAGGCCCATGCTGAGCTGGGGGCGTCGGCTGTTGCGGGTGCGTTGGCCACCACCCGCACCGTCTTCGACCACCGCGCCGTCGTCACCGGCACGGATCGTGCTGAGCTGGTCGAGGGCCTGCGTGCACTGGCCCGAGACGAGACGCACCCGGGGGTGGTGTGTCCGGGGAAGGCTGCGGATGCTTCGGGGCGGACGGCGTTCCTGTTCTCCGGGCAGGGCTCCCAGCGCGCCGGAGCCGGTGCTGGGCTGTATGCCGTCGAGCCGG
>NZ_QOIN01000074.1 GCF_003323715.1 Streptomyces diacarni | reverse complement strand
TTGGAGGATGCGGCGCGGTTGGTGGCGGTGCGTAGTCGTGTGATTGGTGAGTTTGCGCCGGAGGGTGCGATGGCGCATGTGGCGTTGCCGGTGGGTGTGGTGCGGGAGGAGTTGGAGTCGGCTGGTGGTGTTGAGGTTGCGGCGGTGAATGGTCCGGGGTCGACGATTGTGTCGGGGGATCGGGTGTGTGTGGAGGGGTTGGTTGCGGGGTTTGGTGTGCGGGGTGTGCGGGCGCGGGTGTTGCCGGTGAGTTATGCGTCGCATTGTGCGCATATGGATGTGTTGGCGCCGCGTATTGGGGAGGCGGTGGGGCGGGTTTCTCCTGGTGGGACGCGGGTGCCGTTTTATTCGACGGTTGTGGGTGGTGTGGTGGCTGGTGAGGAGTTGGGTGGTGGGTATTGGGAGCGGAATTTGCGGTCTCCGGTGCGGTTTGGGGAGACGGTGGGGGGTTTGTTGGATGCGGGGTATCGGCGGTTTGTGGAGGTGAGTGCGCATCCGGTGTTGACCTCAGCGATCGAGGATGTCGTCGATGAGCATCCGGAGCGTCCTGAGGTGATCGTGACGGGGTCGTTGCAGCGTGATCATGGTGATCTGCGTCAGATGCTGACCTCCGCCGCCCGGCTGTGGGCGCACGGCACCGACATCACCTGGCCCACACCCACCCCGACCGCACCAACCTCTTCGTCCACCGAGTGCGTGGAGCTGCCCACCTACCCCTTCCAACGCCAGCCGTACTGGCTGGAGACCCCGGCCCCGAAGACGTCGCCCTCCGCATTCGGCATGGCCGACACGGAGCATCCCTTCCTCGGTGCGACGGTCGAGTTGGCCGACGACGGTCGTACGTTGCTGACCGGCAGGCTGTCGCTCCGGTCCCACCCCTGGCTCGCCGACCACACCGTGGCGGGAACCGTCGTCGTGCCCGGCACGGTCTTCGTCGAACTCGGCCTCCGGGCGGCGGAGTACACCGGCTGCGACCAGGTCGCCGACCTCACCCTCCATGCCCCCCTGACCCTCGAGGGGACCGTCGGCGTACGGCTCCAGGTGACGGTCGCCGAGGCCGACGAGAGCGGGCTGCGGCACCTGAGCATCCACGCCCGCCCTGAGGCGTCCGAAGACGACGGCACGTGGACTCGTCACGCGACGGGCTCTCTCGCGACGTCGGACACCGCCCCCCACGCCGTACCCACTGCGTGGCCCCCGGCCGGTTCCACCCCTGTTCCCACGGAAGAGCTGTATGGATGGCTCGCCGCACAGGGGTACGAGTACGGTCCCGCGTTCCAGGGGCTGGGGGAGGCCTGGCGACACGGCGACGACCTGTACGCCGAGGTCGGGCTTTCCGAGGACCAGCGGGCCCAAGCGGAAGCCTTCGCCACCCACCCGGCGCTCCTCGACGCGGCACTCCACTCCCTGGCGCTGGAGGACGGCCCGCTGCGGCCTGACGCTGAGGGCAGGATCGCGCTGCCGTTCTCCTGGTCGGGGCTCACTCTGCATGCCACAGGCGCGACGTCCGGTTGGGTGCGCTGGTCACGGACCTCCGCGGACACCGTGACGGTGACGCTCGCCGACCCGTCCGGTGGCCTTGTGGCGACGATCGACGCTCTGACACTGCGGCCGGTCGACGTCGAACAACTGGCCGCGAAGGCGAGTAGGCATCCGGAGGCTCCGCTGCGCCTCGACTGGGTGGAGGTGCCGGATACATCGGCGGACACGCGGACCACCCCCGTCACGACGGCGGCCACCTGCGCGGTGATCGGCGACGCGACCGCGGACTGGCTCGGGGAGGCCGTCGAGTCGAACACGGCCTTCCACGCGGACCTGCGTGCCCTGCGGGAACAGGTGTCAGCCGGCACGGCCGTGCCGGAGTTCGTGCTGGCCGTGTGCGGCACCGACACGGGCACCGACACCGACGCCGACACGGGCACCAGTGCCGGCGCCGACGCCGGTAGGGGCACCAGCGCCGGTGCCGACGACTCCGCGGAGCCGGACGGGGAGTCGGTGGCGGGCACCGCTGCGGCCATGACCGAGCAGACCCTGCGCTTGGTGCAGGAGTGGCTGGCCGAGGAGCGGTTCTCCGAGTCCACGTTGCTGTTGCTGACCCGCGGCGCGGTGATCACAAGCCCCTCCGAGGACGGCCCCGATCTGTCGCTCGCCCCCTGCTGGGGCCTGGTGCGCAGTGCGCAGAGCGAGCACCCCGGACGACTGCGCATCGTCGACCTCGACAGGGACCCGCTGTCTCAGCAGACTCTCGCCAGGGTGCTGACGGCCGCAGAGCCCCAGCTCGCCCTCCGCGAAGGCGTACCGTACGCGCCCCGTCTGGCCAAGGGCACCGAAGGCGCCCCCGCCGCGTCGGCGGAAGCGTCTGCTGGTGTGTCCGCCGACGCGTCCGGTAGTGCGTCTGTCGGTGCGTCCACCGCAGTGTCTGCCGGCCCCTGCTTCGGCGAGGGCACGGTCCTGATCACCGGCGGCACAGGGGCCCTCGGCGAGGTCACCGCCCGCCACCTGGTGTCCCGGCACGGTGCCCGACGGCTGTTGCTGGCCAGCCGTAGCGGTACCGCGGCGCCCGGCGTCGCGGAGCTGGTCGCCGAGTTGGAGGAGCTGGGCGCTCACGTCACCGTGGCGGCCTGCGACACGGCGGACCACGACGCCGTGGCCGACCTGCTCGCGACCATCCCGGCCGCCCACCCCCTCACCGCCGTCGTTCACGCCGCCGGCGTACTGGAGGACGCCACCGTCACCTCCCTCACCTCGGAAGGCCTGCGGGCGGTGATGCGTCCCAAAGTCGACGCGGCCTGGAATCTGCACCGGCTGACGCGGCACCTCGACCTGTCGGCGTTCGTCATGTTCTCCTCGATCGCGGGCACGTTCGGCAATCCCGGGCAGGCCAACTACGCCGCCGCCAACACCTTCCTCGACGCGCTCGCCCATCACCGTCACGTCCACGGCCTGCCCGCGCTGTCCCTCGCATGGGGACTGTGGGAAGAGGCCACGGGCATGACCGGCACGCTCACCAGCACCGATCGGGGCCGTCTGTCCCGCGGCGGGCTGACCCCGCTCGCCACGGACCGCGCCCTCCACCTGCTCGACCAGGCCCTGAGGACTCCGCAGTCCCCGCTTCAGCTTCCCGTCGAACTGAACCGGCCCGCACTGCGGGCACAGGCCCGCAACGGCACGCTTCCCAGCATCCTGCGCGGCCTCGTGCGTGCGCCGCGCAGGGCGGCCGCCCGGTCCCAGTCGGTCTCCAGCGACTCCCTGGCCCAGCGGCTCGCACGGATGCCGGAGGTGGAACAGCGCGAAGCGGTACTGGAGATGGTGTGCACACAGACGGCGTCTGTGCTCGGGCACTCCGGAACAAGCGCGGTCGACCCGCAACGCGCCTTCAAGGAGGTCGGCTTCGACTCGCTGACCGCCGTCGAGCTCCGGAACCGGCTCAATGCCGCCACCGGTCTCCGCCTGCCGTCCACCGTCACCTTCGACCATCCGACCCCCGAGGCCCTCACCGACCACCTGCTCACTCGTCTGGGTACCTCGTCGTCGGCCCCGGCCGCCGCAACGAACGTCGCCTCCACTGCCGGATCAACGGTCGAGCAGACAGAACCGATCGCGATCATCGGGATGGCGTGTCACTATCCGAACGGTATCGACAGTCCGGCGGATTTGTGGCGGCAGTTGGTTGAGGGGCGAGATGCCACGGGTGATTTCCCGGTCAATCGGGGGTGGGACCCGGAGTTGTATGACCCTGATCCTGAGCAGGTGGGGAAGAGCTATACGCGTCGTGGTGGTTTTCTCCATGACGCGGATCAGTTCGATGCGGAGTTCTTCGGTATCAGTCCGCGTGAGGCGCTGGCGATCGATCCGCAGCAGCGGTTGTTGCTGGAGACGGCCTGGGAGGCGATCGAGTCCGCCGGCATCGATCCGGAAACCCTTCGCGACAATGTCACCGGCGTCTATACGGGGCTGATGTACAACGACTACGCCTCCCGCCTGACCGCGAGGACTCCGCAGGGATTCGAGGGATATCTCGGGAACGGCAGCCTGCCCAGCGTCGCCTCAGGTCGCATTTCCTACACGCTGGGCCTTCAGGGGCCGGCAATCACGGTGGATACGGCGTGTTCGTCGTCGTTGGTGGCGTTGCATTTGGCGGCGCAGGCGTTGCGGGGTGGTGAGTGTCGTTATGCCCTTGCGGGTGGGGCGACGGTGATGGCGACTCCGCAGTTGTTCGTGGAGTTCAGTCGTCAGCGGGGCCTGGCTGCGGACGGGCGGTGCAAGTCGTTCGCCGCGGCGGCCGATGGGACGGGTTTCGGTGAGGGCGTTGGTCTGGTGCTGCTCACTCCGTTGTCCCATGCGCGGGAATTGGGGCATCCGGTCCTGGCGACCATCCAGGGAAGCGCGACCAATCAGGATGGTGCGAGTAATGGGTTGACGGCGCCGAACGGTCCGTCGCAGGAGCGGGTGATCCGTGCGGCGTTGGCGAATGCGCGGTTGGGTGTGGCGGATGTGGATGTGGTGGAGGCGCATGGTACGGGCACCACACTGGGCGACCCGATCGAGGCGCAGGCGCTGCTGGCGACGTATGGGCAGGACCGCCCCGGCGACCAGCCGTTGTGGTTGGGGTCGGTGAAGTCGAACATCGGTCATACGCAGGCTGCTGCGGGTGTGGCGGGTGTGATCAAGATGGTGGAGGCGATGCGGCACGGTGTGCTGCCGCGCACGTTGCATGTGGATGAGCCCACCCCGCATGTGGACTGGTCGGCGGGGGCGGTGCGGCTGCTGACGGAGTCGACCGAGTGGCCGGAGACGGGGCGTCCCCGTCGGGCTGCGGTCTCCTCGTTCGGCATCAGCGGCACGAACGCACATGTGGTGCTTGAGGCCCCGCCCGTGCCCGAGGCTGTGGCTGAGCAGGTTTCCTCGCCGGTTCCGACCGAATCGGCTGGTCCGGTGGTGTTGGCGTTGTCGGCGAAGTCGGAGCCGGCGTTGCGTCAACGTGCTGCGGAGCTTGCGGATTTTGTGGGGGCGCGTGCGGAGTACGGGCTTGCTGAGGTTGCTGGTGTGTTGGGTCGGCGTGGTGTGTTTGGTTGTCGTGCTGCGGTGGTGGGTGTGGGGCGTGGTGGTGTGGTGGGTGGTTTGCGTGCGGTTGCTGAGGGGTCTT
>NZ_QOIN01000072.1:0-3236 GCF_003323715.1 Streptomyces diacarni | reverse complement strand
ACTTGCGGGTTGTGCCTGTGGGGTGGTGGGTGGCTGGTTGTTGTTTGAGAACTGCACAGTGGACGCGAGCATCTGTGGCCAAGTTTTTAAGGGCGCACGGTGGATGCCTTGGCACCAGGAACCGATGAAGGACGTGGGAGGCCGCGATAGACCCCGGGGAGTTGTCAACCGAGCTGTGATCCGGGGGTGTCCGAATGGGGGAACCCGGCAGTCGTCATGGGCTGTCACCTGCCGCTGAATGTATAGGCGGTGTGGAGGGAACGCGGGGAAGTGAAACATCTCAGTACCCGTAGGAAGAGAAAACAACCGTGATTCCGGGAGTAGTGGTGAGCGAAACCGGAGGAGGCTAAACCGTATGTGTGTGAGACCCGGCAGGGGTTGCGCATGCGGGGTTGTGGGAGCTTTCTGTCATGGTCTGCCGGCCATGAGGCGAGTGAGAAACCGTTGATGTAGGCGAAGGGCATGCGAAAGGCCCGGCGTAGAGGGTAAGACCCCCGTAGCTGAAATGTCAGCGGCTCGTTTGGGAGCCACCCAAGTAGCATGGGGCCCGAGAAATCCTGTGTGAATCTGGCGGGACCACCCGTTAAGCCTAAATATTCCCTGGTGACCGATAGCGGATAGTACCGTGAGGGAATGGTGAAAAGTACCGCGGGAGCGGAGTGAAAGAGTACCTGAAACCGTGTGCCTACAAGCCGTGGGAGCGTCGCATCACATGCTTGCATGTGGTGTCGTGACTGCGTGCCTTTTGAAGAATGAGCCTGCGAGTTTGCGGCATGTTGCGAGGTTAACCCGTGTGGGGGAGCCGTAGCGAAAGCGAGTCCGAAGAGGGCGTTGAGTAGCGTGTTCAAGACCCGAAGCGGAGTGATCTAGCCATGGGCAGGGTGAAGCGGAGGTAAGACTTCGTGGAGGCCCGAACCCACCAGGGTTGAAAACCTGGGGGATGACCTGTGGTTAGGGGTGAAAGGCCAATCAAACTCCGTGATAGCTGGTTCTCCCCGAAATGCATTTAGGTGCAGCGTCGTGTGTTTCTTGCCGGAGGTAGAGCACTGGATAGGCGATGGGCCTTACCGGGTTACTGACCTTAGCCAAACTCCGAATGCCGGTAAGTGAGAGCGCGGCAGTGAGACTGTGGGGGATAAGCTCCATGGTCGAGAGGGAAACAGCCCAGAGCATCGACTAAGGCCCCTAAGCGTGTGCTAAGTGGGAAAGGATGTGGAGTCGCAGAGACAACCAGGAGGTTGGCTTAGAAGCAGCCATCCTTGAAAGAGTGCGTAATAGCTCACTGGTCAAGTGATTCCGCGCCGACAATGTAGCGGGGCTCAAGTACACCGCCGAAGTCGTGTCACTCACATGGGAGCCCTAACGGGTGTGTGGGTGGGTAGGGGAGCGTCGTGTGCCGGGTGAAGCAGCCGTGGAAGCGAGTTGTGGATGGTTCACGAGTGAGAATGCAGGCATGAGTAGCGATACATGCGTGAGAAACGTGTGCGCCGATTGACTAAGGGTTCCTGGGTCAAGCTGATCTGCCCAGGGTAAGTCGGGACCTAAGGCGAGGCCGACAGGCGTAGTCGATGGAGAACCGGTTGATATTCCGGTACCCGTTATGCAGCGATCAACATCGAGTCAGGTGATGCTAAGTCCGTGAAGCCGCCCTGAGCTCTTCGGAGTGTAGGGGAGTGGTGGAGCCGACGGTCCGAGTCTGTAGTAGGTGAGTGATGGGGTGACGCAGTGAGGTAGTCCATCCCGGGCGGTGGTTGTCCCGGGGTAAGGGTGTAGCCCGGTGTGTAGGTAAATCCGTGCACCGTTGAAGGGTGAGACCTGATGCCGAGCCGTTTGTGGTGAAGTGGATGATCCTGTGCTGTCGAGAAAAGCCTCTAGCGAGGTGTGTGGCGGCCCGTACCCTAAACCGACTCAGGTGGTCTGGTAGAGAATACCGAGGCGTTCGGGTGAACTATGGTTAAGGAACTCGGCAAAATGCCCCCGTAACTTCGGGAGAAGGGGGGCCATTTCTGGTGATCACCTTTTCGGTGTGAGCTGGGGGTGGCCGCAGAGACCAGCGAGAAGCGACTGTTTACTAAAAACACAGGTCCGTGCGAAGCCGTAAGGCGAGGTATACGGACTGACGCCTGCCCGGTGCTGGAACGTTAAGGGGACCGGTTAGTCACATTTCGGTGTGGTGAAGCTGAGAACTTAAGCGCCAGTAAACGGCGGTGGTAACTATAACCATCCTAAGGTAGCGAAATTCCTTGTCGGGTAAGTTCCGACCTGCACGAATGGCGTAACGACTTCTTGACTGTCTCAACCATAGACCCGGTGAAATTGCACTACGAGTAAAGATGCTCGTTTCGCGCAGCAGGACGGAAAGACCCCGGGACCTTTACTATAGCTTGATATTGGTGTTCGGTTCGGCTTGTGTAGGATAGGTGGGAGACTGTGATGCGGGCACGCCAGTGTTCGTGGAGTCGTTGTTGAAATACCACTCTGGTCGTGCTGGATGTCTAACCTGGGTCCGTGATCCGGATCGGGGACAGTGTCTGGTGGGTAGTTTAACTGGGGCGGTTGCCTCCTAAATGGTAACGGAGGCGCCCAAAGGTTCCCTCAGCCTGGTTGGTCATCAGGTGGTGAGTGTAAGTGCACAAGGGAGCTTGACTGTGAGACTGACGGGTCGAGCAGGGACGAAAGTCGGGACTAGTGATCCGGCGGTGGCTTGTGGAAGCGCCGTCGCTCAACGGATAAAAGGTACCCCGGGGATAACAGGCTGATCTTCCCCAAGAGTCCATATCGACGGGATGGTTTGGCACCTCGATGTCGGCTCGTCGCATCCTGGGGCTGGAGTCGGTCCCAAGGGTTGGGCTGTTCGCCCATTAAAGCGGTACGCGAGCTGGGTTTAGAACGTCGTGAGACAGTTCGGTCCCTATCCGCTGCGCGCGTTGGAGTCTTGAGAAGGGCTGTCCCTAGTACGAGAGGACCGGGACGGACGGACCTCTGGTGTGCCAGTTGTTCTGCCAAGGGCATGGCTGGTTGGCTACGTTCGGGAAGGATAACCGCTGAAAGCATCTAAGCGGGAAGCCTGCTTCGAGATGAGGACTCCTGCCTCCTTTGAGAGGGTAAGGCTCCCTGGAGATGACGGGGTTGATAGGCCGGATCTGGAAGCCCAGTAATGGGTGGAGGTGACCGGTACTAATAGGCCGAGGGCTTGTCCATAGAGGCTCGCGTCCACTGTGTTGGTTCTGAGACAA
>NZ_QOIN01000044.1 GCF_003323715.1 Streptomyces diacarni | reverse complement strand
CAACTCCACGTTACGCAGACCCTCCCGCCCCGGCGGGGCGGTGGCCTTGCCTCTATCAGCGGTCTCACGGTGCCTCCAGGGCCGGTGGCACCACCCCCCGGATCATCTGTTCGACAGGGGGACAAGCCATGCCGGACCCGGAGGCCGGGAGTCCCATTGCAGGACCGCGAAAACGGTAACGGGGGGGGGCTGATCAGTGCGCGGTCCCGCAGCGCAGCCCAGGGCAGGGGCCCGGGTTCCGACAGCAGCGGGTCGTGGGGCGAGACGGCGACGACGACCGGCTCGTCGACCACGATGTCCGCGGCGGTGCCCGGCGGAGGGTCCCCGTCAGGCAGGCCGGCCACCGCGATGTCGAGTGCGCCGTGGCGCAGCGCGCGCAGCATGCGGTCCGAGGTGTCCTCGGTGAGTGCGATCTCCACGTGCGGGTGTTCGTTGTGGAAGTCGGCCAGTACGGCGGCGATGTCGAACCTGCCCCGGGCGTCCGTCGCACCGGAGACGAGTCCGACGGTGACATGGCCGCGCAGCAGCCCGGTGAAGGCGTCCGCGGCGTGCCGGACGTTCTCGGCGGCCTCCAGGGCGGCCCGCGCGTACGGCAGCACGGCCTCGCCGACCTGGGTGGGTGTCACCGGCCGTCCCGCGCGAGCGGTGCCGCCGGAGCGGCCGGCGCTGGGGCGGCCCGTGCCGGACCGGTCCAGCAGCACGTGGCCCAACTCGCGTTCGAGCTGACGTATGCGGGCGCTGACGCCCGGTTGGGCCAGGTGCACACGGGCAGCGGCACGGGTGAAGCTGCCCTCCTCGGCGACGGCGACGAAGAGCTGGAGCTGACGTAGGTCCATGGGGCACAGGCTAGACAGCTCATAACCGCCGCTTCTGAGGCGGAGAAGAAGCCTCTCTTGGACTTATACGAGGAGGCCACCCAGGCTGGGGAGGGAACGGCACAACGGGTCGACCGGGAGGCAGGAGCGGCGTGGACATCAGGGGTGCGATCGCAGACGAACGCGTGGAACTCGCCGCACTGTTGGACGGGCTGACGGAACAGCAATGGAAGGCACCTTCGCTGTGCGAGGGGTGGCGCGTGCGTGAAGTGGCCGCCCACATGTCGTTCGGATTCCGCACAGGGCGCGGCCAGGTGCTGCGCGAACTCCTCCGGGCACGCGGCCGACTGCACCGGATGACCGACAGGTGTGCCCGTCGGGACGCCGCCGCCATGAGCGAGGGGGAGCTGGCGGCGGCTCTGCGGAACAACGCCCACCACCCCTGGACGCCGCCCGTGGGCGGGCTGACGGCGGCCCTCGGGCACGACGTGGTGCACGGGCTGGACATCACCGTCGCGCTGGAGCACGAGCGGCGCGTTCCCCTGGAGCGCGTCCGCCCGCTGCTGGAGGGCGTGACGCCGAGGAGCCTGAAATTCTTCGGCGCCGACCTCACAGGTGTCTCCTTGCACGCGGAAGACCTGGAGTGGTCCTACGGTGCCGCTTCCGGCACGCCGGTCAGCGGGGCGGCACAGGACCTGCTGCTCATCGCCTTCGGGCGCGCCCTGCCGCCTGGCAGGCTGCGGGGCGAGGCGGCGGACCGGTTCTCCGCGACGACGCGCAGCCGTCCGCGGGGGCAGGGCGGAGAAATCCGGCAGCGCCCGTAGGCCCCTCGTCACGCTCCCGTACGCCCCTCGCCGTGCGTCCGGGCTTCCCTTGCGGTGCCCGAGGGGGCGGCGGTTTCCGAGGGCGCGCGGCAGTGGGCGGAGACGTGCGGCGGTGGGCGCAGGCGACCGCGGCGGTAGCCTGGGAGGCCGTCCGCTGTCCGAGAGAGCCCCCGATGTCCGAACCGCCGATCGCCGGCCAGGAAACCGCCCGCCGTGACGTCAGCGCCTGGCGCGGTCCGTGGGAGGCGCTCGCGGGCAGCGTCGTCCGGTGCCCCGTCTGCCAGGGGCCGCTCGATGTGACGGAGCGGTCGCTGCGCTGCGCCGCACGGCACACCTTCGACGTGGCACGCCAGGGATACGTCAGCTTGCTGACCGGCGTGAAGCGCACGGTCAACGCCGACAGCGCGGCCATGGTGGGGGCCCGTACGGACTTTCTGGCCGCCGGTCACTACGGGCCGCTCACGGACGCTCTCGCTCGGACCGCTGCCTCGTCGGGTCTGCCCGAGGGGAGCACGGTTCTCGACGCCGGGGCCGGTACGGGGCACTACCTCGCGGCCGTGCTGGACGCGCTGCCGGGCGCCGTAGGGCTGGCGTTGGACACGTCGCAGTACGCGCTGCGCCGCGCCGCGCGGGCACATCCCCGGGCGGGCGCGGCGAGCTGGGACGTCTGGCGGCCGTTCCCCGTCGGTGACGGGCGGGTGGACGTCGTCCTCAACGTGTTCGCCCCACGCAACGGCGCGGAGTTCCACCGGGTACTGCGCCCTGGGGGAGCCCTGCTCGTCGTGACACCGACCCCGCGGCACCTGGCCGAACTACGGGAGCGGCTGGGCCTGCTGGAGATCGACCCGGAGAAGGAAGAGCGCCTGGAGCGCACCCTGACCGCACGTTTCACGAGGGAGCGCATGGAGGCCCTGGAGTACACCGTCGAGCTGTCGCGGCAGGACGTGGAAAACCTCGTCTTCATGGGGCCCTCCGCACGCCACGTCGAGCCCGACGCGTTGCGGGCACGCGTGAGCGCGCTGCCCGAGCCGGTCCGGGTCACCGCCTCCTTCGGGACAGCTCTCTACCGGGCGCAGCCGTGACAGTGCCGTGGGAGCGCTGCGAGGAGAGAGGCACGCCGGGGCGCGCACGAGCGCCGCTGTCGGGACGGTCGCGTGCAGGCCACGCGTCGGCCCTACAGGTGCGCACGGCGCGCGAGGTGCGACAGCGCGCGCTGTGCGCACTGTGCGGACGGTGCGCACAGTGCGCGCAGTGCGCGCAGCACGTGCCGACGGTCTCCCGGCAGGGCTAGCAGCCGCCGCAGTTGTAGTAGGTGACGTCCCAGTGGTTGCCCTCGCGGTAGTAGACGTTTCCGGAGCCCGACTTCCACTTCGAACCGCCGATGGAGGTGAAGGTGCCGGTGATGTAGTTGTCGAGGCAGCTGGAGAGCGACATGTCGAGCTTGTAGCCGTTCCAGTGGCTGTACGTGCCAGAGGCGTGGCCCGTCTCCGTCCCGCCGGTGAGACGGACGGCGCAGCCGGACGCGCTCTTCAGGGTGACCGCTCCGTCCGCCGTCTGTGAACGCAGTCCGTCGAACGAGGTGCAGGTCGGGGTGTTGCGGTCCGAACAGCCGCCACTGGAGGTCCAGGTGACGCCCGCGCCACGGAACTTGGCGGTCGCCTGGGCGTGCGTGAGCTTGGCGAGGAGTTGGGGGGCCGCTGCGGCGGGCGGTGCGGAGCTACGGGACACGTCGGCGGGGGACGCTCCCGCGGCCGCCTGTGCGCTTCCCGCTCCGGTGAGCGTCAAAGCGGCTGCTGCTGCGGTGCCGAGGAGCGCGGTGAGGGCACGGCGTGTGGGGGTCATGGGCCTGCCTTTCGGAGTGGGGCGGCGGGCGGGCGAGGCGGGACAGCAGCCGGCTGCCGTCCGCCGGTCCCCTGGCTGGAGAAGGGGTGGGACGGTGGTGCGCGGGCGTCAACCTAATGAGCTGGCAGGGACATGTAAAGAACCCGCAAAAATGGTGTGACCTCTGGCGGAGAAGGCCGCCCGCGACACCGCAGCGGACGGCCTCGGCATGGCACGCCGACAGGGGCGGCTCCGCCGCCCGCCGCAGCCGTCTCCGTCGCGCCGTGGCGGCCTCAGCGGAGCAGCTTCAGCCCCACCACTCCGCCGACGATGAGCAGCAGACACAGCAGCCGCCCCACCGTCGCCGCGTCGCCCAGCACCGCCATCCCGTAGAGCGCGGTACCGACCGCGCCGATCCCCACCCACACCGCGTACGCCGTGCCGAGGGGGATCTGCGACACGGCGTAGGACAGTCCCGCCATGCTGGCGGCGAGGGCGACCAGGAAGAGGAGAGAGGGCCACAGACGGCTGAAGTTCTTCGACGCCTCGAGAGCCGTCGCCCACAGGGTCTCCAGACACCCCGAAACGATCAGTACGCCCCACGCCAGGCCCATGCTCTGCTCCTTCCGTGCTATCGCCGCCACCAATGCTCCTCCCTGCCGCTTTCCCGCGCGCTCTCGCCCTCCCCCGAGGGGCCGGCCTCGTGGCCGGTGATCGGCCCCGTGGGGGCGTCCGACGCGTTCTGCGGCACCGGCGGACTCGACAGTGTGTCCTCCAGGTCCCTGCGGACCCGGGAAGCCAGGTAGCGGCTCACTCCGGGCCCCAGAGCCGCGTCGGCCGGATCGGTGGACTCCTCGTCGAGGTCCGCCACCACCACGGTGCTGCCCGGGGGGATCTCCGCCGTCAACTCCTCCAGGCCCTCGTTCGTCTCGATCACCCGTCGCGCGTCGTGCCCGCCGCCGATGAGGCCGCCGGCACCGAACCCCAGCAGTGCCCCCGCAGGACCGCCCATCAGCCCCACGAGTGCGCCGATCAGACCGCCGACGGCGAACCCCGTGGCCGTGCCGGTGTTGTCCACCTCGCCGACGATCTCCGCCTCCCCTTCCGCGTCCCGGCCGATCACGCGTGCCTCGCGCAGCGCGACCGTTCCGGCGCGGTGCGCGGCCTCCAGCCTGTCGAGCGCACGCAGTGCCGCCTGGGTGCCGCGTTCGGTGAAGTCGGCGAACACGATGTATTCCGTCATACGCCCACCATCGACGTTCCGTGGACGCTCGGCATCCGCAGCGGGCGACGGCGGGACGACGGGACGACGGGACGGCGGGACGGCGGTCAGGGGGACGGAACACCTGGAGGGGCGACGGAGCGACGGCCGCCCGGAGGGGCGATGAGGGGACAGGGCCACGAGAGGGGGTCGAGACAGGGCGTGTGGGAGGGGTGGCTGGCATAGCGGGGCCGGGCAGGAAAGGGTGGCCGCATGAACGTCGCGTTCCTCTTCCCCGGTCCCGGCTCACTGCGGCCGGGCACGCTGCACCGGTTGCCCGACACCGCCGCGTCGGCGACCGTACTGGCCGAGGCCGAGTGCGAGCACCCCGGAGGGGTCGCGGAACTCGACACCGCCGACGCGCTGGCCTCGTCCGAGGTGGCACGGCACGTCTGCCTGCTGATCGCCGGTGTGGCCGGGGCTCGCGCGCTCACGGAGGACGAGGAGGTGCGGCCCGCCGCGGTGGCGGGACACGGGGCCGGCGTCTTCGCCGCCGCCGTCGCCGCTGGGCTGCTCACTCTTTCGGAGGCGCTGCGGGCGGTCCGGATCCGCGCCGAACTTCTGGAGCGCGCGGAGGAGCCCCCGCACGACCTGAGCATCCGCATGGCACAGCATCTGGCCACCGTGCGGCGCCGCCCGCACGAGTTGCCGTACGTGACGTGCACCGGCGGGAAGTGCCTTTCGGGCGACGCGAACGGGGTCTTCGACGATCTGGCCGGATCGGTCGCCCTGCCCGTGCGCTGGACGGAGATGGTCACGGCGCTGCGGGAGAGCGGCGCGCAGCGCTGGATCGAGATGCCGCCGGGGCGCGCCCTGACCGCTGCGCTCAAGGACGCCGAAAACGGCTCTGTGCGGGCGGTCTCGATGGAGGATCTGGGCATCGCGGTGGCGGCGGAGTTCGCCCGGGGCGAGCCGGAGACGCCCCCCGTGGACCACGTTCCCGAAGAGGGGTGACGCACCAGGTGAACGCATCAGGTCATCGAACAGGGTTCACACAGGGAAGCGGCTTCGCACAGGGAACCGGGTTCACACAGGGAACCGGCTTTACACAGGGAACCGGGTGCACGAAGGAGTGCCGCCCAGGGACTTCTCGAAGCACCGGCTCTCCTCGTGGAACCGGTAGTGCCCGAACTTCTCCCGCGCAGGCCCGTAACCGGAAGAGGTGTACAGGGCGATGGCCTCCGGCTGGTGCACGCCGGTTTCCAGCACCATGCGCGTCCGCCCCGCCTCGCGGGCGTCGTCTTCGAGCAGGGCGAGTATGCGCCGCGCCAGCCCGTGCCCACGCGCCTCGGGCACGACGTACATGCGCTTGAGCTCGGCGTCACCGTCCGCGTAGTTCTCCCCGTCCCCTTCGGCATCGCCCTCGTCGCCTCCGCCGTCGCCCGCCGTGCGGGCGTCCATGGCCCGCCAGCCGCCCGTGGCGACCGGCTGCTGCTCGTCGTCGTAGGCCAGGAGATACAGGCCGCGCGGGGGCCGGAACATCGCCGGGGCCAGCGGGGTCGCGTCGCCTTCCGGGTCGCCGTAGCGCTGCGCGTACTCCTGGAGCACGAGGTCGTTGAGTTTCCGGGCGTCCGGATGGTCGAAGGGGACGGGAACGATCTGCATACGGGAATCGTAAGCGGACACCGTGTCCACCGCGGGCGTCAGCGGCCACGGGCCGGAGCTCCTGACCCGTGGGAGCGGGGGCGTCCCGCGTAGGGTGCGGGGAGTCCGGAAATCCACGGGGAGCACGTTTTGCGCAAGGTGAGCACGGTCAACGTCAATGGGCTGCGGGCCGCGGCCAAGAAGGGCTACGTGGAGTGGCTGGCGGCCACGGAAGCGGACGTGATCTGCCTCCAGGAGGTCAGGGCGGAGCCCGAGCAGCTGCCGGAGGCGGTCCGGTCCCCGGAGGGCTGGCACGCGTTCTGGGCGCCCTCGTCGGCCAAGGGGCGGTCGGGTGTGGCGTTGCTCACGCGGCGCGAGCCGGATGCCGTCCGGGTGGGGTTCGGTGTCTCCGAGTTCGAGACCTCCGGGCGCTATGTGGAGGTCGATCTGCCGGGCGTGACGGTCGCCAGCCTCTACCTGCCCTCGGGCGAGGTCGGTACGGAGCGGCAGGACGAGAAGGAACGCTTCATGGCGGCTTTCCTGCCCTACCTGTGCGACCTCAGAAAGCGGGCGGCGGCATCCGGGCGTGAGGTGCTGGTCTGCGGTGACTGGAACATCGCGCACCAGGAGGCCGACTTGAAGAACTGGCGCGGCAACAAGAAGAACGCGGGGTTCCTGCCCGAGGAGCGGGCCTGGCTCTCGCGGGTGTTCGACCCCGAGGACGGCGGCTACACGGACGTGGTCCGCTCGCTGCACCCCGAGGTGGCGGGGCCCTACTCGTGGTGGTCGTACCGGGGGCGGGCGTTCGACAACGACACGGGCTGGCGCATCGACTACCACGTCTCCACGGCTGGGCTGGCGGAGCGCGCACTGAAGGCGTACGTCGAGCGTGCTGCCACCCACACGGAGCGGTGGAGCGACCACGCTCCGGTGACGGTCGACTTCGGCCCCTGACATCCCTGGCGCCTTGGACACTCCGGAGGCCCGGGGCGTCCTGACGTCCCACCGCCGGTCCACCATCGGTCCAGCGGCCCTTCCCGACGTGAGCCCTGCCCCGGTAGCGGCCCGTCCCCAACGGGAAGAGCCTAGTTCTCGGCTCCGTCCGCGCGGTCGCGCTCTTCCCGCTCCGTGCGGTGGTCACTCAGCCATTCCTCCAGCTCCGCCCGTACCCGGCGGTCCAGGGCGAGGCCCAGTTCGGCTTCGACGATCTGTCTGGCGGTGGGGGCGACGCGGGTGAGGAGGTCGTTGAGGGCGGCCGGGTCGCTGCTTTCCTGGCGGGGGAGCAGGTGGGTGCGGAAGAGGCGGGCGAAGAGGGCGGCGATCTCGTCGGTGCGCTCGCGCAGTGCGCGTCCTGCCTCCAGCACGTCGGCCAG
The DNA here is from genome assembly GCF_003323715.1 of Streptomyces diacarni. Lineage (GTDB taxonomy): Bacteria > Actinomycetota > Actinomycetes > Streptomycetales > Streptomycetaceae > Streptomyces > Streptomyces diacarni. The sequence goes on along the minus strand of NZ_QOIN01000044.1, from coordinate 686 downwards.
GGGGATGCCTTTGGCGACGAGTTCCGCGGACCCGTCGAGCAGGCGGCGGCTGGTGTGCACGAATTCGTCGCCGTCGATGGCGACGTAGCCGATGTCCAGGGAGGCGGCCAGGTTGTCGACGGTCACCTGGCCCTGGAAGTAGTCGGCGAGTTCCTCCGGGGTGAGGCGGACGGGGGTCTCCTCGGAGAAGGGGGTGGCCACGGCGGAGTCCAGGCCCATGACCTCGGCGGCGGAACGGGCGTCGCGGCCCTTCTCGAAGGCGTCGAGCAGGTCGGCGATGCCGCCGAGGGTGTGGCCGCGTGAGAGCAGCGCGGTGATGCTGCGCAGCCGGGCGAGGTGGTGTGCGTCGTACCAGGCGATGCGGCCCTCGCGGCGCGGCGGCGGGAGCAGTTTGCGTTCGCGGTAGAAGCGAAGCGTGCGGGTGGTGATGCCGGCCGCTGCAGCGAGTTCGTGGGCGCGGAACTCCCGCTCGGACGGGGTGGATGCGCCGCCCGCGGGGTTGGTGCTCCGGCCGTCCGGCTCGTCCGTCGTGTGTTGCTCGTTCGCGCTCGCCACGTGCCACAGCCTAGGCCGTTTCTGATGGCTCTTGGACGGTGTCGCGGAGCCAGATGTTGATCGCTGTGACGGCGAGTGTGCCGTTGAAGATGTAGTCGCGCTTGTCGTAGCGGCTGGCCACCGCCCGGTAC
>NZ_QOIN01000069.1 GCF_003323715.1 Streptomyces diacarni | reverse complement strand
TGCTTCCACGTTACGCAGACCCTCCCGCCCCGGCGGGGCGGTGGCCTTGCCTCTATCAGCGGTCTCACGGTGCCTCCAGGGCCGGTGGCACCACCCCCCGGATCATCTGTTCGACAGGGGGACAAGCCATGCCGGACCCGGAGGCCGGGAGTCCCATTGCAGGACCGCGAAAACGGTAACGGGGGGAGCGGGTACACGACGGTCGCCTCCGGCCGTCACGACGGGTGCGGAGTGGGGCCGACTGCCGGGCCGGTCTCGGCAAGCCAGGCGGCGAGCTTCTCGACAGCGATACGACAGCCCCCGCAACCGGTCGTGGCGCGGGTGGCGGCGATCAGCTCTTGCGGAGTTCGCGCGCCCCCGTGCCAGGCCGAGCGCAGCCCGCCCTTGGTGACAGTGTTGCAGCGGCATACCATCGCGCGGTCGGGCATCGCTTCGGGATCGTTCGCCGCCTCGGTCGGCAGGGCCCGTCCGAGGAGGAGGGCGAGTCGGTTGGAGGGGGCGAGCGCGCCGCTGTCGAAAAGCTGGACGAGCCCGGCTGCGGCGTCGGGTACACCGAGAAGGATGGCGCCGGTCACCCGGTCACCGTGCAGCACCAGCTTGGCGTAGCGGTCCCGGGCCGGGTCCTCGATCCGCAGGATCTCAGGGCCGCCGTCGCCCGCCGTTCCCTCGTCCTCAACGAATGGGTCCCCCAGGGACGTCAGTTCGATGCCGGCTGCCTTCAGCCGGGTCACCCGTGGGGTGCCCAAGTAGCGGGCTGTGGCGTTCTCACCGGTCAATCGCGCGGCGAGAACGGCTGCCTGCTCCCAGCCGGGTTGTACGAGTCCCGGATCGGCGTCGGCGCAGTCACCCAGCGCGTGGATGGCCGGGTCGGAGGTGGTGAGGGCTTCGTCGACGGCGATCCCGCCCGGTCCGACGGCCAGGCCGCAGGCCTCGGCGAGTGTCGTCTCGGGCCGGGCTCCCGTGCACAGCAGCAGTCCGGCGGCGGGCAGCACGGTGCCGTCCGTCAAATGCACCCCCACTCCCGCTTCCCAGCGCACCGCCGAGGTCCCGAGTCGCTGTTCGATGCCGAGTCGGCGCAGGGCCCGGCTGAGTATCCGCCCGGCCGGTGCGTCCAGTTGCTGGTCCATCAGGTGTGGTGTGGCGTGGACGACCGTTACGGCGACGCCGCGCGCTGCGAGAGCCCGAGCCGCCTCCAGGCCCAGGACGCCTCCGCCGAGGACCGCGATCCGCGCCCCTCGTCCGCGCGCCCGGTCCGCGAGCGCGAGCAGCCGGCGCGCGTCTGTGAGAGTGCGCAGCGCGGTGACGTCACGGGCGAGCTCCAGGGCCCCTTTCGGCGTGGTGACAAAACCGTCGGCGGAGGCGTCGTCCTGGGCATCGAGGCACAGGCCCGGCAGAGGTGGCAGGACGGGGCGGGCACCGGTGGCCAGCACCAGCCTGTCGTAGGGCAGGCGGCGCCCGTCGGCCAGCATGACGGTACGCGCCGCGCGGTCCACCGTGGTGACGGTGGAGCCGGTGCCGAACGGGCCCTCGACCGAGGTGTCCCCCCTGACCGGCGAATCCGACAGATGCGAAGGGGCCAGCCGGCCCGGCGCCACATCGTCCTCGGCCAGTGCGCCGGACAGCAGCCCCGGCAGCAGCACCCGGTTGTAGCCGCCCACCGGCTCGTCCCCCAGCACGGTCAGCCGCATTCGCCTGCCCAGAGGGTCGCGGCGCAGCACCTCCTCGAACAGCCGCGCTCCAACCATCCCGTTGCCGACAACCACGACACGCGGCACTCGGCTCATTCCCCCTCCTTCGGTGCGTGCCCGTCGGCGCGCTCCAGTCGTACGGCGCTCAGTTTGAACTCCGGCATGCGGCTCACCGGGTCGAGTGCCGGGTTGGTCAGCACGTTGGCGGCACCGGCCTGGGGGAAATGGAACGGAAGGAAGACCGTGTCGGTTCGCATGTCCCCCACGTACCGGGTTCGGGCGAGAACCGCCCCGCGCCGGGAGACCACCCGGGCTCTCTCTCCGTCCGCGAGCCCCGCCCGGCGCGCCGTGTCGGGGTGCACCTCGACGTACGCCTCCGGCGCCGCTGCCCGCAATCCGGGCACCCTACGGGTCTGCGCCCCGGACTGATAGTGCTCCAGCTGCCGCCCTGTAGTCGCGTACAACGGGTGTGCGGCGTCGGGCATTTCCGCCGCCTCCCGATATTCGACCGGCAAGAAGCGCGCCCGCCCATCGGCATGCTCGAACCGGTCGAGGAAGAGCCGCGGGGTTCCGACGGGTTCTCCAACGCGTTCGTCGGCCCGGGAACTACCGGTGGTGTCCGGAACCGGCCAGTACACAGCCGCGTCGTCGTCCAAGAGTTCGGGCGCGACACCGGCATAGTCGGCCACGCCGCCCGCCGAGGCACGGCGGAGCTCCTCGAGCACGGGCGCCGGTTCGGGCGGAAACTCCTCGCCCGACCGGCCAAGGCGGACGGCGAGTTCGTGGAGGACCTCTAGGTCGCTACGAACGTCCGGCGGCGGGGCCTGGGCCGCGCGTCGGCGCAGGATGCGACCCTCCAAACTGGTCATGGTGCCCGACTCTTCGGCCCACATCGCCACGGGCAGTACGACGTCGGCGAGGTCCGTCGTCTCCGAGCGGACGAAGTCCGCTACGACGAGGAAGTCGAGTGCCCGCAGTCGTTCGATGACGCGGCGCGACCGCGGGGCCGAGATGACCGGATTGGAGCCCATCACGAGCAGGGCGTTGGGGCCGCCCGGGGTGCCGAGCGCGTCCAGCAGCTCCCAGGCGCTGCGCCCGGCCCCAGGAATTTCCGCTTCCTGCACGCCCCATACGCGGGCGACGTGCTCGCGCGCGGCGCGGTCCTCGATGTGCCGGTAGCCCGGAAGCTGGTCGGCCTTCTGACCGTGCTCGCGGCCGCCCTGGCCGTTACCCTGCCCGGTCAGGCAGCCGTACCCGGCACCCGGGGTGCCGGGCAGTCCGAGGGCGAGGGCGAGGTCGATCCAGGCGGCGACCGTATCGACTCCTTTGCTGTGCTGTTCGGCACCGCGCCCGGTGAGGATGTGGGCACGGCGGGCGCCGGCCAGCACGGCTGCGACCCGCCGCAGGTCCGCGGCCGCGACACCGGTCAGCCGCTCGGTACGCTCGGGCCACCAGCGCGCGGCGCACCTGCGTACGGCCTCCCAGCCCGTGGTGCGTTCCCGGCGGTAGGCAACCCTGCCCGGGGTGTCCAGGTGGCCTTCGACCAGAGCAACATGCAACAGGCCGAGCGCGAGGGCCAGGTCGGTGCCAGGTGTGGGTGCCAGGTGCAGTCCGCCGCCGTCGAGCGCCGCCTGGGCGGTGGCCGTGCGGCGCGGGTCGACGACGATGAGGCGGGCGGGGTCGAAGTGACCCATCAGCGGAGGCATCGTCTCCGCAGGGTTGGCACCGACGAGGACGACTGCCTCGGAATCGTCCAGATCCGCCACGGGAAACGGCAGGCCCCGGTCGAGTCCGAAGGCCCGGTTGCCGGCCGCTGCGGCGGAGGACATGCAGAAGCGGCCGTTGTAGTCGATCTGCGAGGTGCCGAGCGCGACGCGCGCGAACTTGCCTAGTGCGTAGGCTTTCTCGTTCGTCAGGCCGCCACTGCCGAAGACAGCAACGGAGTCGGGGCCGCGCGCGGCGCGCAGCTCGGCGAAGCGCCGGGCCACAGTGGCGAGGGCCTCGTCCCAGCCCGCCTCGCGCAGCGGGGCGTCCTTGCCGTCTCTCATCAGCGGAGTGGTGAGGCGCTCGGGCGAGGTCAGCAGTTCGGCGGCGGTCCAGCCCTTCTGGCACAGGCCACCGCGGTTGGTGGGGAAGTCGCGGGGAGCGATGGTGAGCTGTCCGGTACCAGGGCCGGGGCTGAGGGACATGGCGCACTGGAGGGCGCAGTACGGGCAGTGGGTGGCAGTCTCTCCGGTCACGACCGCACCTCCCTTTCAGCGGCGCCCGGCAGGGGATCCTCCTGCGATCCGACCGCTGTGGGCACGTGCCGGGAGCCGGGTCGACTGGGCCGCCTCAGGTAAGCGGCCCAGGTGGTAACCATGCACAGTCCGTAGAAGGCGAGGAAGGCGAAGAGGGCCGCGCGGGAGTCGCCGGTCGTCCGGTAGGACTCGCGGAAGGCGAGATTGATCCCGACGCCGCCGAGCGCCCCCACCGCTCCCGAGACGGCGATCACCGCTCCCGTCAGCCGCCGCGCCTCAACCTGCGCCTCCCCGGGGTCGAGACCGGCCTCGACGGCGTCGGCGGCCCGCGCAGCATACCGGGCGGGGATCATCTTGTACGTCGACCCGTTGCCCACCCCTGTGAGGACGAACAGCGCGACGAAGACGGCGACGAAGCCGCTGAAGGACCCGGCGGCCGAGGCAGCCAGCGAGCCGGCGGCCCCACCGGCCAGAGCGAGGAAGGTCCAGGCGGTGACCCGCGCTCCGCCGAACCGGTCGGCCAACCGCCCGCCCAGCGGACGCGTCAGCGATCCCAGCAGCGGCCCGAGGAAGGTGAACGCGGCGGCCTGCACCGGGCTCTTGCCGAACTCGTTCTGCAGGACGAGTCCGAAGGCGAAACCGAAGCCGATGAAGGAGCCGAACGTTCCCACGTACAACAGCGAGAGGAGCCAGCAGTGGCGGTCCCGCAGCGCGCGGCGGTAGGCACCGTAGTCGGTCGGGGCAGCGGGGAGGTTGTCCATGCGCCGGTGTGCGAGCAGCGCAGCGAGCAACAGCGCCGGTATGAAGAGCAGCGGCAGCGCCTCCGGGTGAGCGGCACCGGCGGTCGCCAGCAGGAGCAGCCCGAGCAACTGCACGGTGGCGACTCCCAGGTTGCCGCCTCCGGCGTTGAGTCCGAGCGCCCATCCCTTCTCCCGCTCGGGGAAGAACCGGTTGATGTTCACCATGGAAGAGGCGAAATTCCCTCCCCCCAGCCCGGCGGCCGCGGCGCACAGCAGCAGCGCCCACAACGGCGTGTGGGGGTAGCGCACCAGCACAGCGGCCCCCGCGACGGGCACCAGCAGTACCAGCGCCGAGCACACCGTCCACGTGCGCCCGCCGAACCGGGTGACCGCGAACCCGTACGGCAGTCGCAGCAGCGCTCCCACCAGCGAGACCACCGACACCAGCAGAAACTTCTCGTCAGCCGACAGTCCGTACCCGTGTGCGGGCGTCAAGAACAGCACCAGCACCGACCACAGGCTCCAGACCGCGAAACCGATGTGCTCGGCGTAGACGGACAACCACAGGTTCCGCCGTGCGGCGCGTCGCCCTCCACGCGCCCAGAACTCCTGATCCTCGGGATCCCACCGGCTGATCCTTCCTGCCGTCACGTCGCCTCCAGTCCAGTTCCGGAGTCATGACAGTACGGGCCTCTCGTTGCGCCTGCGCAGCCCCCCGTAACGGCCGCGAAACCATCTAGTCACTCCCCCGCAGGGTCCAGCGTGAACTCCCCCGCCGGCTCCCGCGTGAGCACGGCGGCCCGCTCCCGCAGTGCGGCCAGTCCCGCGGCGACGGCGGGCTGTTCCTCGCTGCCCTGCCGCACCACGGTCAGCACGCGCCGGAACGGCGGCGGACTTCCCTGCACCGGCACCCGCACGACGCGCGGGTGCCCTGCGACCGACATCAGCCGTGGCACCAGGCACACCCCCAGGCCGTGGCCGATCATCGCGAGGATGGCGGGCCATTCGTCCGAGTGGTGCAGGCGGCGGGGGGTGAACCCGGCGGCGGCGCACAGCGCCTGGATCAGCCTGTCCTGGTCGTGGTGGGGGGTGATCCAGTCCTCCGCCGCCGCTTGAGCCAGGTCCACGGGGCGCCGACCGGCCAGCGGGTGCCCCACCGGCACGACGAGGTCCAGGACGTCGTCCAGGAGCGGCCGTTGGGCGAAGCGCGGGTCGTCGACCGTGGGGCTGTCGGGGTGCGGGGTGAGCACGGCGATGTCCGCCTGGTCAGCGAGCAGCCGCTGGTAGCTCAGCCGGGTGTCCGACTCGTGGAGGAGTACGCGGACGGGCGGCCGCGCGTCCCGCAGTTCGTGGGCCGTGGGCGCGAGGAGCGAGGCCATGGTGGTGGTGAAGCCCTCGACGCGCAGCGTGAGCCGGCCCCCGCCGCCGGACGCGGCGAGGTCGGCCCGCGCCTGCTCCCACTGCGCGTGCAGCACATCGGCGTGGCGCAGCAGCACCCGCCCCGCGGGGGTGAGCCGCAGCGTGCGGCCGTCCTGGCGCAGGAGTTCGGCCCCGGTCTGCTGCGCGAGCTGACGCAACTGCTGGGAGACCGCGGAGGGCGACAGATGGAGGGCGTGTGCCGTGGCCGTCACGGTGCCCTCGGAGTGGAGCACGCGCAGGGTGTGCAGGAGCCGCAGGTCGATCATGTGGCCATCATCCGGCAACCGTGCGGCAAAACCGCACGGTTGTGTGCACAAAGTTGCGATGGACGTGCATGCTGCTCCGGCACGACGCTGGGGCGCATGGACATCCGCCGCGCCTTCGGCGGCGGTCGCTGCGCCACTTGCGGCTGGCCGCTGCACGATCCGTACGAGACCGTCTCCCGCCACCGGGTAGCCGAGGGAACCCTCGTCTACTCCCGCTGCGCCTGCGGCACCCTCCGCGCCTGGCTGCAACGCCACGAGGGCGTCGAACAGCTGGTGGTCGGCGGCCGCAGCACCGTTGCGGACCAGCCCGAGCGCGAGGAGCCCGGTGGTCGCGCGGACTGACCCCGCCGGCACCCGGCCCTCGCCCTCCCCCGCGCTGCCCGCCCCGCTGCTGGTCCTCGGCAGCGTCGTCACCGTCCAGACGGGACAGGCACTCGGTAAGGGCCTGTCGAGACCGTGGGCGGCCCGTTCGGTGTCGTGACGCTCCGGCTGGGGCTGGCCGGACTCGTACTGCTCGCACTGTGGCGCCCGCGGCGGCCGCCCGACCGCCGCTCCGCCCTGCTGCTCCTCGCGTTCGGCACCGCCATCGCCGGGATGAACCTCTCCTACCTCGCCATGGCGCACCTGCCCCTCGGCGTCGTCATGACGATCCAGCTCTCCGGCCCGCTCGCCGTCTTTGTGCTGCCGCTCCGCCGCTGGATGAACACCGCCTGGGGTCTGCTGGCCGCCGCCGGGCTCGCGCTGTTCACGCTGCCGGGCTCGGGCGGGCAGCCCCTCGACCCGCGCGGGGTGGCCTGGGCGGCGGCCTCGGGCGTCTCGATGGCCGCCTACCTGCTGCTGAGCAGGCGCACCGGCGCGGCGATGAGCGGCGGGGGGCCGCTGGCACTGGCCGTCTGCTGGGCGGCCGTGCTGACGCTGCCCCTCGGACTGGCCGACGCCGGGGCCCGGCTGGCCGAGCCCCGGATCCTCCTCGCGGGGCTCGGGGTGGCGGTGTTGTCGGCGGCGGTCCCCTATTCCCTCGAACTGGCCGCGCTGCGCCGCCTCCCCGCCGGGGTCGTCGGCGTGCTCCAGTCACTGGAGCCGGTCGCCGCCGGTTTCGCCGGTCTGATCCTGCTGGGCGAGCGGCTGAGCGGCCTCCAGTGGCTGGCGGTCGGCTGCATCACGCTGGCGTCGGCCGGAGCCGTCGCCGGCCACCGCTCCGGTGGGGCCGCAGGGGCGACATCCGGGCCGAGCGATGAGATTCCGGTGCCCGGACGGTCTGTACTGGCAGACGGCGTGAACCGAGCGACCAGGAGATGACGATCATGCGGCAGTCCCAGAAGATCAAGACGTTCCTCTGGTTCGACACCCAGGCCGAGGAGGCGGCCGCGTTCTACGTCTCCCTCTTCGACGACTCCCGCGTCCTGGGCGTCACCCGCTACGGCGAGACGGGCCCGGGGAAGCCGGGTTCCGTGATGACGGTGGACTTCGAGCTGGCGGGACGGGAGTACGTGGCGCTCAACGGCGGCCCCGAGTTCTTCTTCACCGAGGCGATCTCGCTCCAGGTGGACTGCGACTCGCAGGAGGAGGTGGACACCCTGTGGGAGAAGCTGACGGCGGGCGGCGGCCAGGAGGTCCAGTGCGGCTGGCTCAAGGACAGGTACGGCCTGTCGTGGCAGATCGTGCCGCGTCGCCTCTTCGAGCTGCTGGAGGCGGCGGACAGCGCGCAGGCCGAAGCGGTCACCGCGGCCATGCTCGGCATGGTGAAGCTGGACGTGGCCACGCTGGAGGCGGCGGCACGGAGGTGACGCCCGACTCGCGGTCGCGGGGCCTCAGCACGGGGTGGGGCCCCGCGCCCCGGCCGGGAGGCCGCCGCCGTCGATGCGACGGGCGGCGGCCTCCCGCACGCGGCCTCGGGCTTCCTGCGAACTTCCAGCGCATGCTCCGGCAAGGAAGTGCCACCGCCCGCAGCGAGCGGTCTGCCGGTGGGTTGTGGCTTGTCGCGCCGTTCCCCGCGCCCCCTTCCGGGGCGCGCCCACGCCTCCACTGCCGGCTTCATGGGCAGCTCCCGGCGCCAGGGTCGCCCCTGCGGGGCGCGGGGCGCGTCACCGCCGGTGGCTGGCCTCCACCCACCGGTCCAGAGCGGCACGGGCAGCGCCGGAGTCGAGTGACTCGGCGGCGCGCCGCATCCCGGCGGCGATCTGCTCGCTCAGCGGCGCGTCGGTGGGCGTGAGCGCCGCGAGCGCGGCGGCCGAATTCAGCAGGACGGCGTCCCGCACGGGCCCCCGCTCGCCGTCCAGCAGCCGCCGTGCCACGTCCGCGTTGTAGGCGGCGTCGGCCCCCCTCAGCGCCTCGACGGGCACCAGTTCGAGGCCGACGTCGCGCGGGTCGAAGCTCTCCTCGCGCACCGCACCGTCGCGGACGATCCACACGGTGGACGTCGCCGTGGTGGTCAGCTCATCCAGCCCGTCGTCCCCGCGGAAGACCAGCGCGGAGGAGCCGCGGGCCGCCAGCACGCCCGCGATGATCGGCGCCATCCGCGCGTCGGCGACGCCGGTGGCCTGGGCACGGACCCGGGCCGGGTTGGTGAGCGGCCCCAGGAAGTTGAACGGGGTCGCGACGCCCAGTTCCTTGCGGGCCGTGCCGACGTGCCGCAGCGAGGGGTGGAACCGCACCGCGAAGCAGAAGGTGATGCCGGCCTCGGCCGCCACCTCGGCGACCCGTTCGGGGCTCAGCTCCAGATCCACCCCGAGCTTCTCCAGGACGTCGGAGGCGCCACTGGCGCTGGAGGAGGCCCGGTTGCCGTGCTTGACGACCTTCACGCCCGCTCCGGCGACGACGATCGAGGACATGGTCGAGATGTTGACCGTCTTGGCCCGGTCGCCTCCGGTGCCGACGATGTCCACGGAAGGGCCCGGCACCTCGATCGTGCGCGCGTGCGCGTACATGGCGCGCACCAGCCCGGAGATCTCCTCGACCGTCTCCCCCTTGGCGCGGAGCGCGACGGCGAACCCCGCGATCTGCGCGTCGGTGGCCTCGCCCCGCATGATCCGGTCCATCGCCCACGCGGTGGCGCTCTCGCTCAGGTCCTCGCCGGCGAGCAGTGCGCTGAGCACGTCGGGCCAGGTACGCGCCGCCACGGTGTCGCCTCCGGCGGGGGGAGCAGCGCTCATGGGAACCACATCCTGGCTGTAGACCGACGCAATGGTGCCGCCACCCTATCGAGCCCGACCGGGCGGCGTGGTCGCCTGTTCACCCCGTGGGCAGCGGGGTGGAGGGCGTCCGATGGGGCGGTGCGACCCGGCACACAGCCGGGAGGGGCCCACGGGACGTACCCGTGAACCCCTCCCGGTGTGGCGGATTCAGCTGTGCCGCGCCGTCAGTGGTGACCGTGGCTGCTCTCGATCTCGCGGTACTCCTCCTGCGTGGGCTTGGGAATCTGCCCGGAATCGCCGTAGTAGCCCTTCGACAGGCGCGACCGCAGCTTCTGACCACGGCCGACCTTGCGCC
>NZ_QOIN01000056.1 GCF_003323715.1 Streptomyces diacarni | reverse complement strand
GATCCCGGCAAAGCGGACATGCGAAGGTGCTTCGTATGTGATCTGGCCCCTATGGGTGCCCTCACATCCGGCCCCCGCCGCCCTCACCCACAGCACACCGACCCCACACCCACCGTCGGCAGGACGTGGCGGCCCGGGTTCTCTTTCGTCACCCGCTGTGAAGCCGAGCGAGGGGGGTACTCGTGGCCGCGCTCATGGAAGCCGGAGAGTCGAGGAGTCGATGACTGAGGCAGCGACGTCGGCGTCGCAGACGACAGCATCGGGGGCGCCGCCACAGGGGAAGGCCGCGCCGTCGGACGGGACACGGCAGGACGGGGAGACGAAGACGACCGTGTGGGTCGCGCTCGGCGCGAATCTGCTGATCGCCGTCGCCAAGCTGGCGGGCGGGCTCGTCGCCGGGTCACCCGCGCTGCTGTCGGAGGCCGCCCACTCGGTGGCGGACAGCCTCAACGAGGTTTTCCTCCTCGCCTCGCTGAAGCGGAGCCGCAAACCCGCCGACACGGCGCACCCGTTCGGTTACGGCAAGGAGCGGTTCTTCTGGTCTCTCATCGCTGCCGTCGGCATCTTCGTCACGGGCGGCTGCTTCTCCTTCTTCCAGGGCTTCGAGGCGTTCACCTCCAGCAGCCAGGAGACGCTCACGGGCTACGTGGTGGGTCTGCTCGTGCTCTTCCTCGCGCTGCTCGCCGAAGGGACGTCGCTGGTCAGGGCGGTGCTTCAGGTGCGTGGGCAGGCGCGGGAGGCGCGCCGGACGATGCGGGCCGAGGTACGGCACAGCGAGGATCCTGCCCTGCGGACGGTGCTGGCCGAGGACAGCGCGGCCTGTCTGGGTGTGGTGCTGGCCATGGCCGGAATGGCGCTGCACATGGTGACGGGGCAGGGCTGGTACGAGGGTGTGGCGTCGCTGTCGATCGGTGCGCTGCTGGTCTACGTCGCCTTCGTCCTCGGACGCGGTGCCAAGGACCAGCTCATCGGCGTGGCGGCCGACCCGGTGCTGCGCCGGGAGATCCTCGACTTCCTCGACGCGCAGCCCGAGATCGACGCGGTCACCGAGGTGCTGACGATGCGGATGAGCCCGGACTCGGTGCTGTTGGCCGCCCGTGTCGACCTGGCGCCCGGGGTGGAGAGCGAGTACGTGGAGGACGCGCTCGTCCGGGTCAAGAGGGGCCTGGCCGAGCGGTGTGCCGACGTCGACCACGTTTTCTTGGACGTGGTCGACGCCGATCGCGAGGACCGTCGCAGGGCGCGGCGGGAACGCGAGGTGATCGAACGCGCCGCCGAGGCGGAGGCGGCCGACGGCCGGACGGACTGAACCGCCGGGACGTCGGCGCGCCTCCGGCAGGTCACTCCTGGGTAAGGGTGCCCGAGCGGGCGAGGCGGCCGTACCAGGTGGCGCTCGACTTCGGGGTGCGTCGCTGCGAGGCGTAGTCGACGTGGACGATGCCGAAGCGCTTGCCGTAGCCCCACGCCCACTCGAAGTTGTCCAGCAGCGACCACACGAAGTAGCCGCGGACATCGGCTCCTTCCCTGATCGCGCGGTGGACGGCCTGGAGGTGGCTGCGCACGTACGCGATGCGGTCGGGGTCGTGGTACTGGCCGTCCGCGTCGGGGGTGTCGGGGTAGGCGGCCCCGTTCTCGGACACGTACAGGGGCGTGCCGGGCGCTTCGTAGCGGAAGCGCAGCAGCAGTTCGGTCAGGCCGCCGGGGTCGATGCTCCAGCCCATCGCCGTGCGCTCGCCGGGAAGTTGGTGGAAGGAGACGCGGTCCGCCGCCGGCCAGGGCGAGTGGGCGCTGGCGCCGTGGCCGTCCCGGCGTTCGGGTTCGGTGCCTTCCTGCGTGGCGGAGACCACGGTGGGGGTGTAGTAGTTCACGCAGATGCCGTCGAGGGGCTGGTGCGCCGTGTCGGTGTCGCCGTCGTGGACGAAGGACCAGTCGGTGAGCTCGGCGGTGTCGGCCAGCAGGTCCTCGTCGTACCTGCCGTGCAGCATGGGCCCGGTGAAGACGCGGGTCGCCAGTGCGTCGATCCGGCGGGCGGCGTCGCGGTCGGCCGCGCTGTCCGTACGGGCCCGTACCACGGCCGCGTTGAGGCTGACGCTCACCTGGGCGCGGCCCGGGAGGGCCGAGCGCAGCGCCTGGGTGCCCAGTCCGTGTGCCAGGTTGAGGTGGTGGGCCGCCCGCAGCGCGTCGACGGGGTCGGTGCGCCCCGGGGCGTGCACGCCGGAGCCGTAACCCAGAAAGGCGCTGCACCAGGGTTCGTTGAGCGTGGTCCACAGCTCGACGCGGTCGCCGAGCGCCTCGGCGACCAGGCGCGTGTAGTCCGCGAAGCGGTGGGCGGTGTCCCGGGCGGGCCAGCCGCCGGCGTCCTCCAGTTCCTGGGGCAGGTCCCAGTGGTAGAGGGTCACGACCGGGCTGATGCCCGCTGTCAGCAGCTCGTCGGTCAGCGCGCGGTAGAAGTCGAGGCCGCGCTGCGAGGCGGGGCCGCGCCCGGTCGGCTGGACGCGGGGCCAGGAGACGGAGAGGCGGTAGGCGCCCAGGCCGAGTTCGGACATCAGCGCCACGTCGTCGCGGTAGCGGTGGTAGTGGTCGCAGGCCACGTCCCCCGTCTGGTTCTCGACCACCTTGCCGGGCGTGTGGGAGAAGGTGTCCCAGATGGAGGGGGTGCGTCCGCCCTCGCGTACCGCGCCTTCGACCTGGTAGGCGGCGGTGGCGGCGCCCCACAGGAATCCGCTGGGAAAATCGAGGGAGGTGGCGCTGTGTGCGGCGGTGTCGGGTGACAGAGTCATAGGAGCGCTCCCATCGTGCGGGACACGGCTGTGCCCCGTGGTGTGCGGGGCACGGGCGGTGCCCCGGATCGGTCGTCGGAGGCGTGTGCGTCCATCGGACGCGTGCGCGGTGTGCGGTGTGTGCACGTGTGTGGCACGTGCGCGGAGGAGGTGGGGCGGGGAGCCGGGACGGACACGCCCCCACGGGTGTCCGTCCCGGCTCCGGCCCGCGGGCCCGCCTGTAGGCCGGCTCAGCCCTTGACGGCCCCCTGCATGACGCCGCCCACGATCTGCTTGCCGAACAGGAGGAAGACGACGAGCAGCGGCAGGGTGCCCAGCAGTGCGCCGGCCATGATGACGGACTCGTCGGGGATGTAGCCCTGGCCGAGACCGGTCAGCGCGACCTGCACCGTCGGGTTGTCCTGGGTCAGCGCGATGATGGGCCAGAAGAACTCGTTCCAGGCCAGGACGAACGTCAGCATGCCCAGTACGGCCATGGCGGGCCTGGCCACCGGGAAGACGACGTGCCAGACGATGCGCAGGCTGTGCGCGCCGTCCACCCGGGCGGCCTCGATCAGCTCGGTCGGCAGCGCGCTGACCAGGTACTGGCGCATGAAGAAGACGCCGAAGGCGTTGACCATCATCGGCAGGATGACCGCCTGCAGTTGGTTGGTCCACTCCAGCTCGGCGACCGCCATGAACAGCGGGACGACGCTGAGCTGGGGCGGCACCATCATGGTGCCGATCACCAGCAGCAGCAGGGCGTTCTTCGCCCGGAAGCGGAGCTTGGCGAAGGCGTACCCGGCCAGCGTGGCGAACACCACGGTGGTCAGGGCGATGGTGCCCGCCACGAAGACGGTGTTGAACAGCGCCTTGCCCATGTTGGCGTCGGACCACGCGGTGGTCAGGTTGGCGAACAGGTCCCCGCCGAACCAGAACGGCGGTGGCGTCTCGGCCAGCCGCTGGTTGTTCCGTGAGGCGGCGACGGCCGTCCAGACCAGGGGGAAGAGCGAGCCGACGGTGAACAGCAGCAGGACGGCGTAGGTGAACTTCCCGGCGTGCAGGTGTCGCCCGGCGCCCCTGGCGCGGCGCGGGGTGGTGGTGTGCGACATCTCCCGCCCCCTTCAGTGGGTCTTGTTGAGTCGTCGGGCGATCAGCCAGTTGGCCAGGCCGACCACGATGAGGAGGAGGAACATCGCCCAGGCGATGGCCGACGCGCGGCCGAGCTGGAAGTTGAACCACCCCTGCTCGTACAGGTACAGGCCCAGCGTCTGGTACTGGTGGGAGCCGCCACCGGTCTGGGAGCCGCCGAACAGCAGCGGTTCACCGAACAGCTGGGTGGCGCCGATGGTGGAGACGACGACGGTGAACAGGATCGTCGGCCGCAGGCTCGGCACCGTCACGTGCAGGAACTGCTGCCACCTGGAGGCGCCGTCCAGCGCGGCGGACTCGTACAGGTCGTGCGGGACGGCCTGCATGGCGGCGAGGTAGATCAGCGCGTTGTAGCCCGTCCACCGCCAGATCACGATCGAGGAGACGGCCAGCTGGGAGGTCCAGGTGCCGTTCTCCCAGTCGACGTGGTCGATGCCGATCAGCCCCAGGCCCCAGTTGACCATCCCGTAGTCGCGGCCGAAGAGCATGGCGAACACCAGCGTGGCGGCGGCCACGGACGTGGCGTAGGGGGTGAGCATCGCGACGCGGAAGAAGGTGGAGCCGCGCAGCTTGTAGTTGAGCAGGTGTGCCAGACCCAGGGCCATCAGCAGCTGCGGCACGGTGGACAGGACACCGATGGTGAGCGTGTTGCGCAGCGCGTTCCAGAAGAAGTCGTCCTCCAGCAGCCGCGAGAAGTTGTGCAGCCCCACCCACTCCATGTGGGTGGGATCGTGCAGCGACACGCGGTGCAGCGAGGCCCAGCCCGTGTACAGCAGCGGGAAGAGGCCGAAGGCCGCGAAGAAGAGGAAGAACGGCGCGATGAACGCGTAGGGACTGAACCGTGCGTCCCACCGGTGGCGCCGGCGGACGCGGGGCCCCGGCCCCCGGGCGCCGCCGCTGACCTCGGTGGCTGCCGCGCCGCCCTGGCCGTCCTCTGCCGGTTCCTCTCCGGCGGCCCCGGGCGGCCCCGTGGTCCGCGCCCGGGGGAGCGGATCAGTTCTCGACGACGTCATCGATCTTCTTCACCACCGCGTTCCAGCCCTCCTCGGGCGACTTGCCCTGCTGCTCCACCTGGAGGATGCCGATGTCGGAGATGGTCGTCTTGATGACGCCGTCCTTGGGGCCGAGCGGGATGGTGGGGATGCCCTCGGCGGCCTCGGCGAAGATGTCACCGATGGGCGCGTCACCGAAGTAGGGGTGCTTGGTGTCCTTGACCTCGGGCAGGTCGTACGCCGCCTTCGCGCTGGGGAAGCTGGCCTGCTTCTCGAACAGCCTCGCCTGCTGCTTCGGGGCGGTCAGCCACTGGGCCAGTTTCAGCGCCTCCTTCTCGTTCTTGCCGCCCTTGGGGACGGTCAGGAACGAGCCGCCCCAGTTCCCGGGCTTCGGCGCGGGTGCCACGTCCCACTTGTCCGCGGCCTTCTCGCCGGCCTTCTCCTTGATGTAACCGAGCATCCAGGGCGGGCAGACGACGCTGGCGAAGGCGCCGTTGGCGTAGGCCTGGTCCCACTCCTTGTCGAACTGCTTGAGCTTGCCGGTCATCTTGCCGTCGACGGCGCGCATGGCCAGGTCCCAGGACTCGCGCACGCCCTTGCTCTTCTTGTAGACCAGCTTGCCGTCGGCGTCGTAGTACTTGACCGGGTAGCTGGAGACCGCGCCGTTGTACAGGCCCGCGGCGCCGTCGGTGAAGGCGGTGTCCTTCGGTGCCGCCTTCATGTACCGCTCGCCGGTCTCGACGTACTTCGCCCAGTCGCCCTTCCACAGCTCGCCGACCTCGTCCCGCTCGCTGGGCAGGCCCGCTTTCTCGAACAGGTCCTTGCGGTAGCAGATGCCCATGGGCCCGATGTCTGTGCCGAGCCCGACGACCTGGCCGCCGGGGGCCTTGGCCTGGTTCCACTTCCAGCTCAGCCAGTCGGACTTGTCGACTCCCTCGGCCTTGGCCATGTCGACGAACTTGTCGGCGTGCAGCTGTGCGACCTCGCTGATGTTGTCGACTTCGACGGCCTGGATGTCGCTCAGGCCGCTGCCGGCCGACAGGTGGTTGAGCAGGGCGGGGTAGTAGTTCTCGTTCCGCTCGATCGCGTTTTCCTTGATGCGGATGTTCGGGTGGAGCTTCTCGTACTCGTCGTAGAGGCCGGCCTGCTTGTAGCCGAAGACGCCGAAGACCCCGACGGACACGGTGGTCTTGCCGTCGGCGCTCGCGCTCGATCCTCCGCTGTCCTGTGCGCAGCCGCTGAGCAGACCGGCTCCCAGTACGGCGGTGAGGCCGTAGGCGAGGGGGCGGGTGCGCAACGCGCGGTGCCCGGTGCGCCGCTGCCCCGCGGGGACGTGCGCCCGGCCCTCGCTTCTCTTCCCGGTGGTGCTCGTCTTCCTGATGGCCATGGCTGTGCCGCCCCTCCCGAAATGCTGCCGAAAGCGGGAGCCGCATCCGCACCCGTGTGTGGGAGCGCTCCCATTCATGCGTTGCAGAATGGGCGAGGAGCGCCGCTGCGTCAAGGGCTGTGACAGGGGGAGCGCTTCCATCAGCGCGTGTAGTTGAATGAGATCCACAGCCGCACGCGTACCGGCCGCGGTCGCTCGACCCGGCCGCCGGAAGGAGGACCGTCCATGCCAGCAGCCCGCGGGGGAGACGCCCAGAAGACCGGGCCCACCCTGGAACAGGTCGCCGCCCGCGCCGGCGTCGGGCGGGGGACGGCCTCGCGGGTCATCAACGGCTCGCCCCGGGTCAGCGAACGCACCCGCGCCGCCGTTCAGGCGGCCGTGGCCGAACTCGGCTACGTCCCCAACCGTGCGGCGCGCGCCCTGGCCGCCGGCAGCATGGACGCCATCGCCCTCGTCGTCCCCGAACAGGAGAACCGGCTCTTCGCCGAGCCCTACTTCTCCGAGATCCTGCGCGGCGTCAGCGCCGAACTCGCCGACACTGACAAGCAGTTGCTGCTCACCCTCATCAGGGACGAGCGCAGCCGCGACCGCTTCACCCAGTACGCCGCGGCCCACCGCGTCGACGGCGTGCTGCTCGTGTCCGTACACGCCGACGACCCGCTGCCCGACCTGCTGCGGGACGTCGGCATGCCCGCGGTGCTCAGCGGCCGCCGCTCGTCGGCCGAACACGTGCCCTACGTCGACTCCGACAACCTCCTCGGCGCCCAGCTCGCCGTCGAACACCTCATCGGACGAGGACGCCGCAAGGTCGCCACCATCACAGGCCCCCTGGACATGTACGCCGCCCGCTGCCGGCTGGCCGGCTACCACGAAGCGCTCACGGCAGCCGGCAGGACCGGCCCCGAGCCGGGCGCGCGGCCTGCCGTGGAGGCGGCCCACCGACCGGCGGCGGCACCGGGCGGGCGGCTGGTCGCCGAGGCCGACTTCACCGAGGAGGGCGGCCACCGCGCCATGCGGGAGCTGCTGGAGCGGGATCCGGACGTGGACGCCGTCTTCTGCGCCTCCGACGTGATGGCCGCGGGCGCCCGGCTGGCCCTGCGGGAGTCGGGGCGGGACGTGCCGCACGACGTGGCGCTCGTCGGCTTCGACGACTCCGCCGTCGCCCGGCACATGGACCCGCCGCTGACGACCGTCAAGCAGCCCATCGAGGAGATGGGGCGCGCCATGGTCCGGATGCTGCTCGCTCTGATGGGTACCGAACCCGACCCGCGCGGTGCCCCTGCTCCCGACGCCGGACAGCCCCAACTCGTCCTCCCCACGGAGCTGATCCGCCGCGGGTCCTCCTGAGGGGCGGGACCCGCGCCGGAACCGGGAGGCCCGCACGAGCGGGCAAACGGGCGGCAGGCTACGTTCGTGCGGGAGAGACCCCGCGGCGGCACGGCGAGCCCGGCAGCCGTACGGGGCGGACGACGGCGCGCGGCGCGGAAGGCGGCGCGGCGGCCCACCCGGACCGATCGGAGACGCGTGAGCGGGACAGCCCCCGACGGGCACGAGAGCGCCCAGGACCAGGGACACCCGCGCCGCTGGGCGATCCTGGTGGCCATCTGCGCCGCGCTGCTCGTGATCGTCGTCGACAACACCGTCCTCAACGTGGCGCTGCCCTCCATCGCCGCCCGGTTCGAGGCGTCCACGGCGTGGCAGCAGGCGGTGCTCGACGCCTACACCGTCGTCTTCTCGGGGCTGCTGATCACGGCCGGGGCCCTCTCGGACCGCTGGGGCAGACGGCGCGCGATGGTCGCGGGACTGGTCGTCCTCGGCCTCTCCTCGGCCGCCGCCGCCCTGGCCTGGTCCGTGTGGTGGCTGGTGGCGATGCGCGCGCTGATGGGCGTCGGCGCCGCACTCGTGATGCCCGCCACGCTGGCGCTCCTGGTCCACGTCTTCCCCGCGCACGAGCGTCCCCGGGCCTTCGCGGTGTGGGGCGTCGTCGCCTCGGTGGCGATGGCCGTCGGCCCGGTGCTGGGCGGCGCGTTGGTCGCGCTGTGGAGCTGGACCGGCGCCTTCCTGGTCAACGTGCCGGTGGCCTGCGGGGCCGTGGTGGCGATCTGGCGACTGGTGCCGGAGTCCCGGGACAGCGGCGCCCGCCCGGTGGATCCGCGAAGCGCCGCGTGGATCACCGTCGGCATGGTCGCGCTGACCACCGGGGTGATCCTGGCCGGAGAGGGCGGGCCGTCGCAGCCCGCCGTCCTGGTGGCCGCGCCGGTGGCGCTGCTGGCGGGGGCCGCCTTCCTGCGGCGTCAGCGGAGGGCCGAGGCCCCCATGGTGGACCTGTCGCTCTACCGTGACCGCCAGTTCGCGGGCGGCAGCGCCGCCGTGACCATCATCTCCATGGGAACCGGCAGCACCCTGTTCATCCTGGCCCAGTACCTGCAACTGGTGCGCGGCATGGACCCCCTCCAGGCAGGCCTGGCCTCAGCCCCGATGGCGGCGGGCGTCGTGCTGGGTTCGTACGCGGGTGGCCGGGCGCCGGCGCGCATCGGACACCGGCTCAGCGTCATCGCCGGCTTCACCGCCACGGCCGTGGGCTTCCTCTTCCTGGCCGCACTCACCCCGCACGGCAGCTACCTCCTCGCCGCCGCCGGCCTGTTCCTGGTGGGCGGCGGCAACGGCTTCGCCGGCCCCGCCGTCACCAGCACCGTGCTGGGGGCCGTACCCAAGAACCGGGCGGGGCTCGGCTCGGCGCTCAACGACACGCACCAGCAGTTCGGTGTCGCGCTCGGTGTCGCCCTCCTCGGCGGACTCGTGGCAGCGGTCTACCGGGCGGGGCTGCCCGCGACCGTCCCCGGTGAGGCCCGCGGCGCGCTGGCCGCGACCCTCGACCACAGCGCAGGCCTGCCCGAGGGCAGCGGGGACGCCGTCGCCGCCGCCGCGCGGACCGCCTTCACCCAAGCGCAGACCGCGACGATGCTCGCCGCCGCCGGCTGCGTCACGGTCGGCGTCGTCATCGCCGCGCTCGTCCTACGGCGCGACACGGGTGAGGACGAGGTGCGCGCGAAGCGGACGAGGCGGCCGGCGCGGCGTCGCCGGGCGGAGCGGGAGAGCGCCTGAGCGAGGCTCGCGCCGAACGCCTGGGCCGGCGGGGCGGTTGCTCCCCGCACGGGCCCGCGGCGCCGGCGAGTGGCGCGGTGGGAACGGGGTGGCCGGAACGGCCGGACACCGGCAATAGTCTGATCATGAGCGTTTCACCGGAACACCTTCACGGCCAGGGCGACAAGGCGGCGGCCCCCCGCCGGCGCGGCTCCTGCACGGCCCGCCAGGCGGCCGCCGCGGTCCTCACCGCCTCGGTCGCCCTCTACATCGCGCTGGTCGCCTTCGGCAACATCACCGACTTCGGCACCAACCAGCAGTTCGTGCGGCACGTCCTCGCCATGGACACCACCTTCCGCGACGAGGACCTGATGTGGCGGGCCATCACGTCGCGGGCCTGGCAGGACGCTGCCTACGTCGCCATCATCGTCTGGGAGACGGCCTCGGCACTCGTCCTGATCGCCGGGACGTGGCTGTGGCTGCGACGCGACCCCGGGCGGGCGCGCGCCGTCTCCACCGTCGGCCTGTCGATGCTCCTTCTGCTGTTCGGCGCGGGCTTCCTCGCCATCGGCGGGGAGTGGTTCGCCATGTGGCAGTCGGAGAAGTGGAACGGGCTTCAGTCCGCCACCCGCATCCTCCTCCTCAGCGGCTTGGCCCTGCTGGCGGTGCACGCCACGGGGGGCCGCGAGGGCGCGGAACGGTCCGACTAGATGAGTGAGTCCGATGTTTTTAGTGGTCGTAGGCGGTCAGTGATCGTTTGACGTCGGCGCCGGTGGTCCAGTTGCGCCAGAGTGCGGCTGCGAGGGCGAGGAGTCGTTGGCCGACGC
>NZ_QOIN01000067.1 GCF_003323715.1 Streptomyces diacarni | reverse complement strand
GTTTGTGGGAGGAGACCAGCGGTATGACCGGTGCCCTGGCCGGCACCGACCGCGACCGACTGACCCGGGGCGGACTGGTACCCCTGACCACCGAGCAGGGCATGACACTGCTCGACACCGCGTTGGAGGGGCCCGCGGGTGCGGCGCTGGTGGCCGCGAAACTCAATATGGCCGTGCTGCGAGCAGCCGATGCCGCGCAGACCTCGCCCCTCCTCCGCGGCCTGCTGCCCGCACCCAAACGACGCACCACCACAGGCCCCGCCGAGGACCGGGGCCCCTCGCTGGTCCGGCAGCTGAGCGACCAGCAACCGCACGAGCGTCGGAAGACGCTGCTGGAGGCCGTCACCCGCCACGTCGCCGACGTGCTCGCACTCGATTCCCGCGACCGTGTCGACGTGGAACGCGGCTTCCTCCAGATGGGGTTCGACTCACTCATGGCCGTGGAGCTGCGTAACCGGCTGAGCCGGGCGGTCGATCAACGGCTCCCGTCCACCGTGGTGTTCGACCACCCCACGCCGAACGCGATGGCCGAATTCCTCTTGCAACAGGTGGGGCTGATCGAACCGTCCGACCACCAACCCGTCCTTGACGAGATCGACAAGGCCGAGGCGTCCCTCTCCACCATCACTCCGGAAGCGCGCGCAAACCTCGCCCGGCGGCTGGAGACCTTCCTCCAGAAGCTGAACGAGCCCGAGAGCGACGCCAGCGCCGCGGCTTCCCCCGTGACGACAGACCTCAAGTCCGCCACTGACGACGAGGTCTTCGACTTCATCGACAACGAACTCGGGCTTTCTTGACTCCGCCGCCGAAGGATCTTCCCCTGATGAACACCGAGGACAGGCTCCGCGACTACCTGAAGCGCGTGACCACCGAACTGCAGGAAGCTCGGCAGCGGCTCCAGCAGGCTCAGGACGCGACGGCAGAACCGATCGCGGTCGTCTCCATGAGCTGCCGCTACCCCGGAGGGGTGCGCACGCCGGAGGATCTGTGGCACCTGGTCGAGGGAGGTAGGGACGCCATATCCGAGTTCCCCACCAACCGCGGTTGGAACACCGCCGACCTGTACGACCCCGACCCCGAACGAGCAGGCAAGAGCTACGTGCGCGAAGGCGGCTTCCTCCACGATGCCGACGAGTTCGACGCGGAGTTCTTCGGTATCAGCCCCCGTGAGGCGCTGGCGATTGATCCGCAGCAGCGGCTGCTGTTGGAGACGGCCTGGGAGACGATCGAACGTGCGGCTCTGACGCCCGCCTCGTTGCGCGGCAGCCGCACGGGCGTCTTCACCGGCGTCATGTACGGCGAGTACGGGGCACGCATGATGCACCAGGTGCCCGAAGAGTTCGAGGCGTATCTGAGTACGGGCAGCGCCTACAGCGTGGCATCGGGCCGGCTGTCGTACTCGCTCGGTTTCGAGGGCCCCGCCATCAGCGTGGACACGGCGTGTTCGTCGTCGCTGACCGCAGTCCATCTGGCCGCGCAGGCGCTCCGTAACGGCGAGTGCGAGCTGGCTCTGGCGGGCGGCGTCACGGTGATGGCCACGCCGACCACCTTCGTCGAGTTCAGCCGCCAGCGCGGGCTCGCCCTTGATGCGCGCTGCAAACCTTTTGCCTCCGCAGCCGACGGCACCAGCATGGGGGAGGGCGTCGGACTGCTGTTGCTGGAACGGTTGTCGGACGCGCGGCGCAACGGCCATCCGGTGCTGGCCGTCGTTCGGGGCAGCGCGGTCAACCAGGACGGTACGAGCAGTCAGCTGACGGCTCCGAATGGTCCGTCGCAGGAGCGGGTGATTCGTGCGGCGTTGGCGAATGCGCGGTTGGGTGTGGCGGATGTGGATGTGGTGGAGGCGCATGGTACGGGCACCACGTTGGGTGATCCGATCGAGGCGCAGGCGCTGTTGGCGACGTATGGGCAGGATCGGCCGGGGGATCGGCCGTTGTGGTTGGGGTCGGTGAAGTCGAACATCGGTCATACGCAGGCTGCTGCGGGTGTGGCGGGTGTGATCAAGATGGTGGAGGCGATGCGGCACGGGGTGTTGCCGCGCACGTTGCATGTGGATGAGCCCACCCCGCATGTGGACTGGTCGGCTGGTGGGGTGCGGCTGCTGACGGAGGCGACGGAGTGGCCGGAGACGGGGCGTCCGCGTCGGGCTGCGGTCTCCTCGTTCGGCATCAGCGGCACGAATGCGCATGTGGTGCTTGAGGCTCCGCCTGCCCCGGATGCCGTGGCTGAGGATGCGCCCGCTTTTGCGGAGCCCGCCGGGCGGGTGGCGTTCACGTTGTCGGCGAAGTCGCAGGTCGCGTTGCGTGCCCAGGCCGCCCGCCTGGAAGAGCACCTCCACGCCCATGCTGAGCTGGGGGCGTCGGCTGTCGCGGGTGCGTTGGCCACCACCCGTACCGTCTTCGACCACCGCGCCGTCGTCACCGGCACGAACCGGGACGAACTCGTCGAGGGCCTGCGCGCACTGGCCCGAGACGAGACGCACCCGGGTGTGGTGTGTCCGGGGAAGTCTGCGGATGCTTCGGGGCGGACGGCGTTCCTGTTCTCCGGGCAGGGCTCCCAGCGCGCCGGAGCCGGCGCTGGGCTGTATGCCGTCGAGCCGGTGTTCAAGGCGGCGGTCGATGAAGCCTGCCGGCACCTGGACCCGCTGTTGGGCAGGTCGCTGACCGAGATCATGTTCGCCGAGCCGGGCAGTGAACCGGCCCGCCTGCTGGACCACACCCGCTACACCCAACCCGCACTCTTCGCCCTCCACCTCGGCCTCCACCGACTCCTCGAACACCACGGCCTCAAACCCGACTACCTGGCCGGTCACTCGGTGGGGGAGATCAGCGCGGCCCACTGCGCGGGAGTCTTCTCGCTTCCGGATGCGGCTCAGTTGATCGTGCGGCGGGCGGAGCTGATGGGCCAGCTGCCGCCCGGCGCGATGGCCAGCATCCAAGCCACCGCAGACGAACTCGCCCCCCACCTGACTGACCGGGTGTGTGTCGCGGCCTACAACACACCCCGCCACACCGTCATCTCCGGCGACCCCGACGCCGTCGCAGCCATCGTCGAGGCGTTCACGGCTCAGGGGCGGAGGGTGAAGACACTCGCAACGGAGCATGCCTTCCACTCTCCGCACACCGACACCATCCTGGACGCGTTCCGGGAGGCGGCCGAGCAGGTCACCTATCACGAGCCCCACACCCCGCTGATCTCCAACCTCACCGGCCGACCCGCCGAAACCGATCAGCTCACCACCCCCGCCTACTGGACCGCGCACATCCGCCAACCCGTCCGGTTCGCGGACATACTCACCACCCTCGCCAACTCCGGCACACGCAGCTACCTCGACATCGGGCCGACCCCCACCCTCGCCCCACTGGTCCACCACACCCTCACCAGCGACAACAACAACGAAACAGACACCCCCCACGTCCTCACCACCCTCCACCCCGACCACCACGACACCCAAGCCCTCACCAACACCCTCGCCCACACCCACACCACCACCCAGCCGGTGACCTGGCACCAGCCCCACTCGGATGCCACCCAACCTGCTGTTTCGTTGCCTACCTATGCGTTTACTCGTCGGGGCTATTGGTTGGAGCCGGTTGGTGGGTCGGTGGATGTGGTCGGGTCGGGGTTGAATGCGCCGGGGCATCCGTTGTTGTCCGCGCACGTCGATCTGCCCAGTGGGGGGCATGTGTTCACCACACGGTTGGGTCCTGGGAGCCACAGGTGGCTTGCGGATCACGCTGTGGGGGGTGTCGCGGTGCTTCCTGGTACGGCCTTCGTCGAGCTGGTCACGCACGCCGCACGGGTCTCGGGGATGGCGTGTGTGGAGGAGTTGACGTTGCACACGCCGGTCGTGTTGGAGGGGGAGGGGGCGCTGCAGTTGCAGATGGTGGTGGAGCCGCCTGACGAGGCGGGCCGCTGCCAGCTCCTGGTGCACGCCCGGGACGCGGATACCACCACTACGGACTCCGACTCGGACTCGGGAGAAGAAGGGCGGCCGTGGGTGTGTCACGCCGAGGCGGTCCTGGCCACTGCCTCCGACCCGGACAAGGAGCCGGCCCGGGTGCAGCTTCCTGCCGATGCGCAGCCCGTCGATGTCCAGGAGCTGTACCTGGAGCTGGCGGAGGCGGGGATGGACTACGGGCCTGCCTTCCAAGGACTGGAGCGGGCCTGGCGGCACGGTCAGGACATCTACGCCGACGTCACACTGCCCGAGATCCTGGGGCCGGACGGGTACGGCATCCACCCCGCCCTCCTCGACGCCGCACTCCACCCCCTCGCCCTCCTCACTCGTCAGTCGGGCGAGGCGGCTGTTCTGCGTCTCCCTTACTCATGGCGCGACGTCACGGTGCACGCCACTGGCGCCACCGAGCTGCGCGTGCGTGTGTCCATCACCGCCGAGGACACGGCCGCGCTGGCCGTGTCGACCTTCGACGGGGAACCCGTGGTGACTGTCGGCGGCCTCACCGTGCGCCCTGCGGACATGAAGCCGGCGGGCCGGCCGCGAGCACGTCACGACGAGCCGCCCCACCTTGCGTGGACGCCGTTGTCTGCTCCCGTCTCCGCAGTGGAGCGCGCCGTGGGCGAGCCGTCCCACACCATCACCGTGCTGGGCGTACGCCCCGAGGCAGCAGCGGAGGCATCAGCGGCACCGGCGGCAGCCGCTGCCGCCGAGCCCCCCAGCCTCCCGACGGATGTCCACGCCGCAGCTCACGCGGACGTCCGGTTCGACGTCCACTCCGACGTCCGCGCGTTCCTGGACCGCCTTGCCGAGGGCGCACCGGTTCCCCGTGAGGCGTTCGCCGTCTTTCCGCCGGTGGCGCACGGTGACGACGACGCCGATGTCGCCGACCGGAGGGACAAGCGTTCGGGCCCGGCCGCCGCCGACCCGGTGAGCGCGGCCCACGCCGTGACGCGCGAGGCACTCGACCTCGTGCAGACATGGCTGTCCGACGAGCGTCTTCTCGACTGCCGGCTGGTCGTGGTGACGGAGAACGCCGTGAGCGTCGAGAACAACGGCGGCGCAGCCGTGGATCCCGCAGCGGCTTCGCTGTGGGGGTTGCTGCGCTCGGCTCAACGCGAGCATCCCGGCCGTTTCGCGCTGCTGGACACGGACCTGCACGTGGACATGGCCGTGAACGGCGAGGCCGACGTGGCAGCAGTGCTCGGCGGCGCCGTGGCGCCAGTGTTCGCAGGCGGGGAGGAGGACCAGATCGCGGTGCGGAAGGGTGACCTGTACGTGCCGCGTCTCGTACGGTCCGGCGTCTGCCCGGTGTTGAGCCCGCCGGCGGACGAGGACGCGTGGCGGCTCGACGTCAGGACGCCTGGCACGTTGGACGAGCTGGCCCTGCTGGCCTTCCACGACGCGGAGAAGCCGCTGGGCGAGGGGCAGGTCCGCATCGCCGTACGCGCGGCGGGGGTGAACTACCGGGACGTGCTCATCGCACTCGGCATGTACCCCGGCGAGGAGAGCATCGGGGGAGAGGGCGCCGGCGTCGTCACCGAGGTGGGCGCCGGGGTGAGAGGGCTGAGGGTCGGTGACCGGGTGATGGGCTTGATACCCGGTGCGATGGGACCTGTCGCCGTGGCCGACCACCGCCTGGTCAGGCGCGTTCCGGCGGGCTGGTCGTTCGCGCAGGCCGCGGCGGTGCCGGTGGTGTTCCTGACCGCGTACTACGGGCTGGCGGATCTGGCCGGAGTGCGGGCGGGGGAGCGGCTGCTCGTCCATGCCGCCACGGGCGGCGTCGGCATGGCGGCTCTCCAACTGGCCCGCCACTGGGGCCTGGAGGTGTACGGGACAGCGAGCCGTGGCAAGTGGGACGTACTGCGTTCACACGGGCTCGACGACGGGCACATCGGTGACTCGCGCAGCCTGGCCTTCCGCGAGGTGTTCGAGGAGGCGACGGACGGTGCAGGTGTCGACGTCGTCCTCAACTCCCTCGCGCACGAGTTCGTCGACGCGTCGCTGCGACTGCTGCCGCGCGGCGGCCGGTTCCTGGAGATGGGCAAGACCGACATCAGGTCCGCCGACGACATCGCCGCAGCCAGTCCAGGCGTCCGCTACCAGGCCTTCGACATGACCGACGCCGGGCCCGACCGGATCGGCGCGATGCTCGACGAGCTGCTCGCCCTCTTCGAGAGCGGTGTCCTGCGGCCGCCGCCGGTCACCACCTGGGACGTCCGCCAGGCTGGCGAGGCCTTCCGGTGCCTGCGCGAGGCGAAGCACGTCGGCAAGGTCGTACTCACCGTGCCGGCCCCGCTGGACCAGGACGGCACGGTCCTGATCACCGGCGGCACCGGCGCGCTGGGCAGGGCACTGGCGCGTCATCTGGTGGCGCGACACGGCGTACGACACCTGCTGCTCACCAGCCGCCGGGGGCGTGACGCCGAGGGAGCCGCCGAGGCCGAGGCCGAGCTCGCCGCTCTGGGCGCCGAGGTGGCCGTCGCCTCCTGCGACGTGGCGGTCCCGTCAGCGGTGGCCGGCCTGCTGGAGGGGATACCGGCGGCTCACCCCCTCACAGCGGTCTTCCACACCGCGGGTGTCCTCGACGACGCCACGGTGGCCGCCTTGACCCCGGACGCTCTCGATACGGTGCTGCGCCCGAAGGCCGACGGCGCGTGGCACCTGCACCGCGCCACCGAGCACCTGGACCTCTCGGCGTTCGTGCTGTTCTCGTCCGTGGCAGGAGTCCTCGGCAGCCCCGGCCAGGCGCATTACGCCGCCGCCAACACGTTCCTCGACGCCCTGGCCCAGCACCGCCGTGAACGAGGCCTGCCCGGGGTGTCACTGGCCTGGGGGCTGTGGGGAGAAGCCGGCGGCATGACGGCCCACCTGGAGGGCTCCGACCTGTCCCGCATGAGGGGCACCGGCATCCGGGCCATGTCCCACGAGGAGGCACTCGCACTGCTGGACTCGGCGCTCGCCACGGGACGGGTGGCGTCGGTCCCCGCCCGTTTCGTGCCACCGCCTTCGACACCGGACGGCTCAGGGACGCAGGCAGCGCAACTGCCCGTACTGCGCGGCTTGTTCAACGCCCGTAGCTCGGACGGTACCTCGGGCCGCGGCCCGAGGCCGGGTGCGGGCCGCGGAGTCGCCGGTCTCGCGTCGAAGCGTGGCGGCACCTGGCGTGAGGGCCTTGCGGGCCTCACGGAGGACGAGCAGCGCGAGCAGCTGACGCGGCTCGTCCTCACCGAGGCGGCCGCCGTGCTCGGTCACAGCGAACTCGACGCCTTCGGTCACAACCGTCCGCTGAAGGAGGCCGGCTTCGACTCGCTGACCGCCGTCGAACTGCGCAACCGGCTCGCCACAGCCGTCGAGCTGCGGCTTCCGGCGTCGCTGATCTACGACCACCCCACTCCGACGGCCGTCGCCGACCACCTCATGACCCGACTGGCCCCCGAGCAAGTCGACTTCCTGCACCACGTGCTTTCGGACATCCAGCGGCTCGAGAGCAGCGTGCTGTCCGAGGAGCCCGGCCCGGAGGCGCGCACCGAGATCGCCGCCCACCTCAAGGAGTGGCTCCGCAAACTCACCCCAGGCGTCGAGCCGCAGGCGAACGGTGAAGAGGACGACGTCTATCAGCAGATGGCGTCCTCCACGGACGACGAGATCTTCGCCTTCATCGACAACGAGCTCTGACCGCAGCCGCCCCACCACCTCGTTCAACCTCTCTCGTGACCTCCAGGATTCTTCATCACCTCGGGATCCTCCACGACCTCAGGAGCCTCCATGACAGTGGAACCGGACGCCGTCGACGGACTGCCGACGGCTCGCGGCTGCCCGTTCAGCCCGCCCGCGGAGCTGACCGAGCTGAGCGCGACCCGGCCCCTCACCCGCATGTCCTACCCGGACGGCCACATGGGCTGGCTGGTGACGAGCCATCCCCTGGCACGCCGGATACTGGCCAGCCAGGACTTCAGCGCACGTCACGACCTGCGGCACTCACCGATCCCGACGATGCTCACACCGACGCAGGCCCCGCCCGGGGCTTTCATCGGCATGGACCCGCCCGAGCACACCCGCTACCGGAAGCCTCTCAACCAGTACTTCACCGTCCGCCGCATACGGCAGCTGGAGCCCGCGATCGAGCGGACGACGCGGGAGCACCTGCACGCGATGGAGGAGACGGGCGCTCCTACCGACCTGATGCGCGCCTTCGCCCTGCCGATCCCGGTCGCGGTGATCTCCGAGCTGCTCGGTTCCACTCCGGAGATCAACGAGGAACTGCAGCGGCTCCGGGCCGTCTCCATGGACCCGAAGAGCCCGGCCGAAGACGTGGGCGCTTCGGTGAAGGCGACCCACGAGCTCATGCAGAACCTCGTGACGTACAAACGGCACAACCCCGGCGACGATCTGCTCACCAAGCTGATCGACGACGGCGAACTCGACGACGCCGAGCTGACCGGCCTCGCCCTGATGATGCTCATCGCCGGCCATGAGACGACCGCCCAGATGATCGGCCTCAGCATGTACTACCTGCTGCGGCACGAGGAGATCCGTGACCGGCTGACCGGCGGACCCGTGCTGACGGACGAGGCGGTGAACGAACTCCTGCGCTGTCTGTCGGCCGTCCAGTTCGTCACCCGGGTGGCCCTGACGGACCTCGAACTGGGCGGCGTCACCGTGCGGAAGGGCGAGGCCTGCACGATCTCCCTCCCGGCCGTGAACCGGGACGCCCGGGCCTTCGAGGAACCGGACCTCTTCAAGACACCAAACCTCTTCGAAGCCGTCGGCGGCACGGCCGGGAACCTCCAGCCCGCGGGGCACTCCCCGGCTTCCGGAAACCCCTCTGCTTCCGGAAGCCACCTGGCCTTCGGCCACGGCATCCACCAGTGCATCGGACACAACCTCGCCAGGTCCGAGATGAAGATCGCCATCGGTGCGGTGTGGCAACGCTTCCCGGCGCTGCGTCTGGCGGGAGACGACGCGGACATCACCACCCGCGAGGCGTTCAACACCTACGGGCTCGACCGGCTCCCGGTGGAGTGGTAGCCGCCGCCGGCCCTCCGTCATCCGCCACCCAAGTCACAAGCTAGAGCCACTTCAGACCCTCTGCGGAGGATGCAGACAGCAATGATCACCTTTCGGGTGATCTCGCGCCCTCCCCGGGCGGTGAGCCCGTACCCGTTCGTCCGGACGCTGCGGCCGCGGAGTGAGTCGAATCGTCGCTGCGCGGCAGACCGACAACTACTCCGAGGTTGACACACGATGAACGAGGACAAGCTGCGCGACTACCTCAAGCGCGTCACGGCCGACCTCCACCAGGCCCGGCGCCGCCTCGACGAGTACGAGGCGCAGAGCCGCGAGCCGATCGCCATCGTGGGGATGGCCTGCCGCTTCCCGGGCGACGCGGACTCACCGGAGGCGCTGTGGGAGCTCGTGAGTCGGAGCCGGGAGAGCGTCTCGGATTTCCCGGACGACCGAGGCTGGCCCGACGACCTGTACGACCCCGACCCCCAGGCGCACGGCAAGACGTACTCGGCGCAGGGAAACTTCGTACGGGGGGCAGCCCGGTTCGACGCGGAGTTCTTCGGTATCAGTCCGCGTGAGGCGCAGGCGATGGACCCGCAGCAGCGGCTGCTGCTGGAGACGGCCTGGGAAGCCCTGGAGAACGCTTCCATCGTCCCCGGCGATCTGCACGGCACCGACGCCGGGGTCTTCATCGGTGCCGCCGGCGCGGAGTACGCGTCGCTGCGCGACGGCGGCCCGGCAGCAGCGGACGGCTACCTGCTCACCGGCCTGCTGACGAGTGTCGCCTCGGGCCGGCTCGCCTACACCCTGGGGCTGGAGGGTCCGGCCGTCACGATCGACACGGCGTGCTCGTCGTCGCTGACCGCCATGCACCTGGCCGCGCAGGCACTGCGCAACGGCGAGGCCCGTCTCGCCTTGGCGGGCGGCGCGACGATCATGTCCCACCCCGGTGTCTTCGTGGAGTTCAGCCGCCAGCGCGGACTGTCTTCGGACGGACGCTGCCGCGCGTTCGCCGCCTCGGCGGACGGCACCGCCTGGGGTGAGGGCGTCGGACTGCTGGTACTGGAGCGTCTGTCGGACGCGCGGCGCAACGGTCATCCGGTGCTGGCCATCGTCCGGGGCAGCGCGGTCAACCAGGACGGCGCGAGCAACGGTCTCACGGCTCCGAACGGCCCGTCGCAGGAGCGGGTGATCCGTGCGGCGTTGGCGGATGCCGATCTGCCTGCGAGTGGTGTTGATGTGGTGGAGGCGCACGGTACGGGCACCACGTTGGGTGATCCGATCGAGGCGCAGGCGCTGCTGGCGACGTATGGGCAGGACCGCCCCGCCGAGCGGCCGCTGTGGCTTGGCTCCGTGAAGTCGAACATCGGTCATACGCAGGCCGCCGCCGGTGTGGCGGGTGTGATCAAGATGGTGGAGGCGATGCGGCACGGGGTGTTGCCGCGTACGTTGCATGTGGATGAGCCCACCCCGCATGTGGACTGGTCGGCTGGTGGGGTGCGGCTGCTGACGGAGGCGACGGAGTGGCCGGAGACGGGGCGTCCGCGTCGGGCTGCGGTCTCCTCGTTCGGCATCAGCGGCACGAACGCGCATGTGGTGCTTGAGGCTCCGCCTGCCCTGGATGCCGTGGCTGAGGATGCGCCCGCTTTTGCGGAGCCCGCCGGGCGGGTGGTGTTCGCGTTGTCGGCGAAGTCGCAGGTGGCGTTGCGTGCCCAGGCCGCCCGGCTGGAGGAGCATCTACAGGCTCATGCTGAGCTGGGGGCGTCGGCTGTTGCGGGTGCGTTGGCCACCACCCGTACCGTCTTCGACCACCGCGCTGTTGTCACCGGAGCGGATCGTGGTGAGCTGGTCGAGGGCCTGCGTGCACTGGCCGGAGGCGAGACGCACCCGGGGGTGGTGTGTCCGGGGAAGGTTGCGGATGCTTCGGGGCGGACGGCGTTCCTGTTCTCCGGGCAGGGCTCCCAGCGCGCCGGAGCCGGCGCCGGGCTGTACGCCGTCGAGCCGGTGTTCAAGGCGGCGGTCGATGAAGCCTGCCGGCACCTGGACCCGCTGCTGGGCAGGTCGCTGACCGAGATCATGTTCGCCGAGCCGGACAGTGAACCGGCCCGCCTGCTGGACCACACCCACTACACCCAACCCGCACTCTTCGCCCTCCACCTCGGCCTCCACCGACTCCTCGAACACCACGGCCTGACACCCGACTACCTGGCCGGACACTCGGTCGGGGAGATCAGCGCTGCCCACTGCGCGGGAGTCTTCTCGCTTCCGGATGCGGCTCGGTTGATCGTGCGGCGGGCGGAGCTGATGGGCCAGCTGCCGTCCGGCGCGATGGCCAGCATCCAAGCCACCGCAGACGAACTCACCCCCTATCTGACTGACCGGGTGTGTGTCGCGGCCTACAACACACCCCGCCACACCGTCATCTCCGGCGACCCCGACGCCGTCGCAGCCATCGTCGAGACGTTCACGGCTCAGGGGCGGAGGGTGAAGACGCTCGCGACCGAGCATGCCTTCCACTCTCCTCACACCGACACCATCCTGGACGCGTTCCGGGAGGCGGCCGAGCAGGTCACCTATCACGAGCCCCACACCCCGCTGATCTCCAACCTCACCGGCCGACCCGCTGAAACCGATCAACTCACCACCCCCGCCTACTGGACCGCGCACATCCGCCAGCCGGTCCGGTTCGCGGACATACTCACCACCCTCACCGACACCGGCACCCACACCTACCTCGACATCGGGCCGACCCCCACCCTCCCCCCCCTCCCCCACCACACCCTCACCAGCGACAACAACGAAACAGACACCCCCCACGTCCTCACCACCCTCCACCCCGACCACCACGACACCCACGCCCTCACCAACACCCTCGCCCACACCCACACCACCACCCACCCCCTCACCTGGCGCCAGCCCACCCCCGACACCCCCACCCCCCTCCCCACCTACCCCTTCACCCATCACACCTATTGGCTCAAACAACCCACCCCCACCAACACCACCAACCTCGGCCTCAACCCCACGCACCACCGCTTCCTCAGCGCGCACATCGATCTTTCGGAAGAGGAAGGGTCCCTCTACACCGGTACGGTCTCGGTCAAGGCCCACCCCTGGCTCGGCGACCACTCCGTCCATCACACACCTGTCCTCCCCGCCACCGCCTTCATCGAGCTCGCTCTGCACGCCGCCCACCACGTCGGTCTGAACACCGTCGACGACCTGACCCTCCACACCCCGCTGCTCCTGGGCGACACCACGCAACAGCTTCAGCTGCGGCTCGGCCCGGCCGACGCGTCAGGGCGGTACACCCTCAACTTCCGTTCCCGCAGCGCGGGCACCGACGATCGCGGACCTGAGTGGACTGAGCACGGCACAGCTCTCCTCGTCGGCACGGTCCCCGGGCCTCAGCCTTCCACGTCGCCGCCGTCGGACGCCGCCGAGATCGACCTGGGGTCCTTCTACGACGAACTGGAACAGCTGGGTCTGACCTACGGTCCCGCGTTCCGGGGCCTGCGGAGGGCATGGCAGCACGGTGACGACCTCTACGCCGAGGTCGAGCTTCCCTCCGCCGCTGGTGAAGCCGACGGGTTCGCGCTGCATCCGGCTCTTCTCGACGCCGCCCTCCACCCGTATGCCCTGACCCTGAGCGAAGGCGGTGCCCGGCTTCCGTTCGCGTTGTCGGGTGTCACGCTGTACTCCACCGGAGCCACCGAGCTGCGGGTACGGCTGTCCCACGCGGGCCAGGACACGCTTAACCTCGTGGTGAGCGACCCCGACGGTGAGCCGGTGGCCACTGTCGAGTCGCTGGTCACCCGTGCCGTGAGCGTGGAGCAGTTCGCTTCGGCGAGTGCCGCCGTGCGCGACGACCTGTACAGGCTGGACTGGACTCCGGTGAGCGCCCCGGCAGCGGCGACCGCCGGCGTCGTGTCGCTGGCCGTGGTCGGCCCGGACTCGGCGCCGTGGGCCGGGCGGCTGCCGGCCACAGACGGCTCAGCGCGGCAGTACGCCGATCTCGCAACGCTGCGTGCGTCCCTGGACGAGGGGGCGCCGCTGCCCGATGCCGTTCTCCTCGTCTGCCCGGCCTCCCGGGAAGGCAGCCCGGCCGAGGCCGGTCATGTGATCACCCGTGGTGTGCTGGGCGCGGTCCAGGAGTGGCTGGCCGACGACCGGTTGTCCGGGACGCGCCTGTGCCTCGTCACCTCGGGGGCGGTCGCGGCCCGCACCGGTGAGGACGTCCGCGACGTGGCGCAGGCGGCGGCCTGGGGCCTGGTGCGCGGCATACGGGCCGAGAAGCGGGGCTCGATGGTGTTGCTCGACATCGACGGACGCGAGGCTAGTGTCCAGGCCCTCCCCCTCGCCGTGTCGGCGGTGCTGTCCGCGGCCGGAGAGGAGGAACTCGCACTCCGTGAGGGGAAGGTGCTGGCGCCGCGGCTGGTGCGCGCGAGTGCCGACCGTTCACTGTCCCCGTCGTCCGGCGAGTCGGCGTGGCATCTGGACGTCACAGCCCCCGGCACCGTGAACAGTCTGGCCGTCGTGCCGGCGCGGGACGCGACGCGTCCCCTGGCGGCCGGTGAGGTCCGCGTGTCCGTACGCGCAGCGGGAGTGAACTTCCGTGACGTGCTGATGACCCTGGGCATGTACCCGGGGGAGCCGTCCATCGGCAGTGAGGGCGCCGGTGTCGTCACCGAGGTCGGCGACGGTGTGACCGAACCGGCCGTCGGCGACCGGGTGATGGGGCTGTTCGGCCAGGCCATGGGGCCGATCGCGGTCGCCGACGCGCGCCGGGTGGTGCGGATGCCCGACGGTTGGACGTTCGCCCAGGGCGCGTCCGTTCCCCTGGTGTTCCTGACCGCGTACTACGGGCTGGTGGATCTGGCCGGTGTGCGGGCGGGGGAGCGGCTGCTCGTCCACGCGGCGGCAGGCGGCGTCGGCACGGCCGCGGTGCAGCTGGCCCGGCACTGGGGCCTGGAGGTGTACGGGACGGCGAGCCGTGGCAAGTGGGACGTACTGCGCTCGCAGGGGTTCGACGACCGGCACATCGGTGACTCGCGCAGTCTGACCTTCCGCGAGGTGTTCGAGGAGGCGACGGGCGGTGCAGGTGTCGACGTCGTCCTCAACTCCCTCGCGCACGAGTTCGTCGACGCGTCGCTGCGACTGCTGCCGCGCGGCGGCCGGTTCCTGGAGATGGGCAAGGCGGACGTCCGGGACGCGGAGCGCGTGACGGCGGAGCACCAAGGGGTGGAGTACCGGCCCTTCGACCTGTCCGAGGCCCCACCGGAGCGGGTGCGGGAGATGCTCACGGAACTGGTCGGACTGTTCACGACAGGCGCACTCCAGCCCCCGCCGGTGACCTGCTTCGACATACGTCAGGCCCGCGAGGCGTTCCGAGGGCTGAGCAAGGCCGAGTACACCGGCAAGCTCGTCCTGACGCTGCCCACCCCGCTCGACCCCGAAGGCACCGTCCTGATCACCGGAGGTACCGGCGCTCTCGGCGGTCAGGTCGCCCGGCACATGGTGGACCACCACGGCGTCCGGAACCTGCTCCTGCTCAGTCGACACGGCAGCGACGCCGACGGCGTACCCGAACTGACAGCGCAGCTCGGACGGTCGGGGGCGCAGGTCTCGGTGGTGGCATGCGATGCGGCAGACCGCGACGCGCTCGCCGCCGTCATCGCCGGAATCCCGGCCGCTCACCCCCTCACAGCCGTCGTACACACCGCGGGAATCGTCGACGACGCCCTCACCGCGGCGATGAACCCCGAACGGCTCGACGCGGTCCTCCGCCCCAAGGCCGACGCCGCCTGGAACCTCCACGCACTCACTGCCGGCACCGAACTCTCGGCCTTCATCCTCTTCTCGTCGCTGGCCGGCACGCTGGGCAACGCGGGCCAGTCCGGTTACGCCGCAGGCAACGCCTTCCTCGACGCACTCGCCCGGCACCGCCGTGCCCGAGGCCTGCCCGCCGTGTCCCTGGCGTGGGGCCCGTGGGCGGGCACCAGCGGGATGACGAGCCGACTCGACGACGCCGCCCTCGCCCGCATGGCGCGTACCGGCGTGTCCGTACTGCCGCACGAGAAGGCGCTGTCCCTGTTCGACGCACATGGCGACGGCCCCGCCGTCCTCGTACCGGCACATCTCGACCTCCCCGCGCTGCGCGCCCTCGACGACGCCGGCGAACTGGGCGCTGTACTGCGGTCTCTGGTAGGCCGAGCCGGGCTGCCGAGCAGCACGGCGACACGGGGGGCCAGGAAGACGGGGGACTCCGTCGCCGACGAGTGGGCGGGACGACTCGCCTCGCTGCCCGAGGCGGAACGACGTCAGCTCGTGATCGAGACCGTCCGGCACGAAGCGGCGGCGATCCTCGGGCATGCCGACGCGGACGCCCTCCCCGCGGACCGGGCGTTCCGGGACGCCGGGTACGACTCCCTCACCGCCGTCGAACTCCGCAACCGGCTCAGCGCGCACTTCGGACTGCGTCTCGTCACGACGCTCGTCTTCGATCACCCGACGCCGCTGGCCCTGGCCGAGCACCTGCTCGGACGCTTCCTCAACGAGACGACCCCGGCACGCGCGACGACGACCGTGCAGGCCACCGCCGACGAGCCCGTCGCGATCGTCGGCATGGCCTGCCGCTTCCCGACGGACGTCGAGTCCCCGTCGGACCTGTGGGGCGTCGTCGCCGAAGGGCGCGACATGGTCTCCGGTTTCCCCGATGGACGGGGATGGAACCACGCCGACCTCTACGACCCCGACCCCACGGCACCCGGCCGCACTTACGCGACACAGGGCGCCTTCTATCAGGGTGCCGACCTCTTCGACGCCGACTTCTTCGGCATCAACCGGCGTGAGGCGCTGGCGATGGACCCGCAGCAGCGGCTGCTGCTGGAGACGGCCTGGGAGGCACTGGAACGCGCCGGGATCGACCCGACCGGTGTACGCGGCACAGACGCCGGCGTCTTCACCGGCGTCGCAGCGGCCGAATACCTCTCGCTGCACCGCCCGGTCAAGGAAGACCTCAGCGGGTACCTGCTCACCGGCAACACCACCAGCGTCACCGCGGGCCGCATCGCGTACACGTTCGGTCTGGAAGGCCCGACGTTCAGCGTGGACACGGCATGCTCGTCGTCGCTCGTCGCACTCCACCTGGCGGCGCAGTCGCTACGGCAGGGCGAGTGCTCCATGGCGCTCGCCGGGGGCGCGACCATCATGGCGAGCCCCGGCATCTTCCTGGAGTTCAGCAACCAACGGGGCCTCGCGACCGACGGCCGCTGCAAGCCCTTCGCCGCCTCCGCCGACGGTGTCGGCTGGGGCGAAGGCGCGGGCATGTTCGTGCTGGAGCGCCTGTCGGACGCGGAGCGCAACGGCCATCCGGTGCTGGCCGTGGTCCGGGGCAGCGCGGTCAATCAGGATGGTGCGAGTAATGGGTTGACGGCTCCGAATGGTCCGTCGCAGGAGCGGGTGATCCGTGCGGCGTTGGCGAATGCGCGGTTGGGTGTGGCGGATGTTGATGTGGTGGAGGCGCATGGTACGGGCACCACGTTGGGTGATCCGATCGAGGCGCAGGCGCTGCTGGCGACGTATGGGCAGGATCGGTCCGGCGATCAGCCTCTGTGGCTTGGCTCCGTGAAGTCGAACATCGGTCATACGCAGGCCGCCGCCGGTGTGGCGGGTGTGATCAAGATGGTGGAGGCGATGCGGCACGGTGTGCTGCCGCGTACGTTGCATGTGGATGAGCCCACCCCGCATGTGGACTGGTCGGCGGGTGCGGTGCGGCTGCTGACGGAGGCGACGGAGTGGCCGGAGACGGGGCGTCCGCGTCGGGCTGCGGTCTCCTCGTTCGGCATCAGCGGCACGAACGCCCACCTGATTCTCGAAGCTCCGCCGGTCACGGAGGGAGCGCCCGCGGAGGGTCCGTCGACGGCTCCTGCTGTGGATTCCGAGCCGGTGGTTCTTACGTTGTCGGCGAAGTCGGATGTGGCGTTGCGGGCGCAGGCGGGGCGGTTGGGGGAGTTTTTGGAGGCGCGTCCTGAGGTGGGTGTGCGGTCTGCTGCTGGTGTGTTGGGTCGGCGGGGTGTGTTTGGTTGTCGTGCTGCGGTGGTGGGTGTGGGGCGTGGTGGTGTGGTGGGTGGTTTGCGTGCGGTTGCTGAGGGGTCTTCGGGTGTGGCCGAGGGGTCTTCTGGTGTGGGTGTGGGGTCTTCGGGTGTGGTTGAGGGTGTGGTGCGGGGTGGGGGTTTTGGTG
>NZ_QOIN01000065.1 GCF_003323715.1 Streptomyces diacarni | reverse complement strand
TGAGGGGGTCGAGGGCGTCTGCGCAGTCTTGGAGGGAGGCGCGGAAGGTGGGGTTTTCGGTGTAGAGGGTGTGGGCCATGCCGTGCCATTGGGAGCCTTGGCCGGGGAAGATGAAGATGGGGCCGGGGCCGGTGGTGTTGGCTTGTGCGGTGATGAGGTGGGGGAGGGGGCGGCCGTCGGCGAGGGCGTTGAGGGCGTGGAGGGCGTGGTCGCGGTGGTGGGTGATGATGGCGGCGCGGTGGGTGAGGTGGGCGCGGGTGGTGGCGAGGGCGTGTGCGATGTCCGGGAGGGGGATGTGGGGGTGGGTGTCGAGGTGTTGTGCGAGGTTTTTGGCGGTGGCGGTGAGTGCTTGGGGGGTTGCTGCGGACAGGAGGAGGGGAAGCGCGGGGGTCGGGGCGTGCTGGGTGGTGGGTTCGCTGGTGCTGGTGTCTTGGTTGGTGGGTTCGGGTTGTGGTGGTTGTTCGAGGATGGTGTGGGCGTTGGTTCCGCTGATGCCGAAGGCGGAGATGGCGGCGCGGCGGGGTTTGTTGGGGTGGTGGGGCCAGGGTTGGCTGTGGGTGAGGAGTTGGATGGTGCCGGTGGTCCAGTCGGCGTGGGTGGTGGGTTGGGTGGTGTGGAGGGTGCGGGGGAGGTGGGCGTGGTGGAGGGCTTGGGTGATTTTGATGATGCCGGCGATGCCGGCGGCGGCTTGGGTGTGGCCGATGTTGGTTTTGATGGAGCCGAGCCATAGGGGTGTGGTGGGGGTGTGGTGTTGGCCGTAGGTGTTGAGGAGTGCGGTGGCTTCGATGGGGTCGCCGAGGCGGGTGCCGGTGCCGTGGGCTTCGACGGCGTCGATGTCGTGGGGGGTGAGGCCGGCGTTGTTGAGGGCGGTGTGGATGAGGCGGGTTTGGGCGTGTCCGTTGGGTGCGGTCAGTCCGTTGGAGGCGCCGTCTTGGTTGATGGCGGAGCCGCGGATGACGGCGAGGATGGGGTGGTGGTTGCGGCGGGCATCGGACAACCGCTCGACCAACACCGTCCCCACACCCTCGCTCCACGCCGAGCCGTCCGCCGACTCGTCGAAGGCCTTGATCCGGGCATCGGGTGCGAGGCCCCGCTGGCGGGAGAACTCGATGAAGGACTCGACCGTCGACATGACGGTGGCGCCGCCC
Source organism: Streptomyces diacarni (assembly GCF_003323715.1). Lineage (GTDB taxonomy): Bacteria > Actinomycetota > Actinomycetes > Streptomycetales > Streptomycetaceae > Streptomyces > Streptomyces diacarni. The sequence goes on along the minus strand of NZ_QOIN01000065.1, from coordinate 21,925 downwards.
GCGAGGGCCAGGTCGCACTCGCCGGAGCGCAGTGACTGGGCGGCCAGGTGCAGCGCGACCAGTGACGAGGAGCACGCTGTGTCGACCGTCAGGGCCGGCCCCTCCAGGCCGAACACATATGACAGACGGCCGGAGGCGATGCTTCCCGCGCTCCCGGCGCCGATCATTCCCTCGAAGCCCTCGGGAGCCGGGGTCAGCCGGGTGCCGTGGTCGTGGGAGAGGAGGCCGACGAAGACGCCCGTGGAGGAGCCGGCCATCCCGCGCGGATTGAGCCCCGCGCGTTCGAACGTCTCCCAGGTCGTCTCCAGCAGCAGCCGCTGCTGAGGGTCCATCGACAGCGCCTCGCGGGGCGGGATACCGAAGAGGGCGGCGTCGAAGCCGGCCGCGTCCTCGAGGAAGCCGCCCTCCTTGACGTACATGTGGCCGACGGCGTCCGGGTCGGGGTCGTACAACTCCTCGATGTCCCAGCCGCGGTCGGTGGGCATCGCCGAGATCAGATCGCGCTCGTCGACGACCGCGCGCCACAGGTCCTCGGGCGAGTCGATGCCGCCGGGGAAGCGGCAGGCCGCGGAGACGATCGCGATGGGCTCCTGGTGGCCCGACTCCAGCTCCAGGAGCCGGGCGCGGGCACGGTGCAGTTCGGCCGTCACACGCTTCAAGTACTCGATGATCCGCGTGTCTTCCACGGAACGCGTCCCTTCTGCCGGCGGCCAGGAAGCTGTCCTGACCGAGTCGGTGGAGGCTTGTGGCCTGTGAGGGCTCAGAAGCTGCCCATGTCGTCGATGAAGTCGAGGAGCTGGTCGACCGATGCGTCTTTCAGGCCGAGGTCCTCGGCGCGGGCGCCGCCGTCCGTAGCCGGCGCGTTGGTGTCGCTCCACCGGGTCACGAGGGAGTGCAGCCGCATGGTGATCTTGGCCCGCAGGGCCGGGTCGGCCGTGTCGGCGCCCAGCAGGGCCAGTTCCAGCCGGTCCAGGTCGGTGAGAACCGGCGGGACGGTCTCGACCGGGGTGCCGAACAGCCTCTCGTCGAGGTAGGCGGCGATGGCCCGCGGCGTGGGGTGGTCGAAGGCGAGCGTGGCCGGGAGTTTCAGGCCGCTGAGCGCGGAGAGCCGGTTGCGGAGGTCCACCGCGGTCAGCGAGTCAAGGCCCAGCTCCCGGAAGGCGAGGCCGTCGTCGACCTGCTCGGCGGAGCCGTGCCCGAGGACGACGGCCACGGTGGTGCGGACGGTGGTCAGGAGGGCGGCGCCGCGTTCGGCGGGGCCGAGCGCGGCGAGCCGCTCCCGCAGGTCGGCCTCCCCGGCGGCACCCGCGCTGCGCCGGCCCGCCCGCACCAGGCCGCGCAGCAGTGCGGGGAGCGTTCCGTCTCCCGCCTGGGCACGCAGGGTGGGGAAGTCGAAGCGGGCGGCGATCAGGTGGGCATCGCCGCGTTCGAGGGCGGCGTCCAGCAGCCCCATGCCCTGCTCGGCGGTCAGGCTGCGGGTGCCGGAGCGGGACATCCGGCGGGCCAGGTCCTGCTCCGAGAGCCCGGCTCCCATCTCGGAACGGTCCTGCCACAGGCCCCAGGAGACGGAGAGTCCGGGCAGCCCGACCGAACGCCGGTGCTGGGCGAGGGCGTCCAGAAAGGCGTTCGCCGCACCGTAGTTGGCCTGCCCCGCGCCGCCGAAGGTGCCGGCCATCGAGGAGTACACGACGAACGCGGCCAGGTCGGCCTCCCGGGTGAGCCGGTGCAGGTGCCAGGCCGCGTCGGCCTTCGACCGGAGCACGGTCTCGACGTGGTCCGGGGTGAGGGAGCCGAGAGCGCCGTCGGCGAGGGCCCCGGCCAGGTGGAACACTCCGGTGAGCGGATGGCGGCCGGGGACCCGCGCCAGCAGCCCGGCCAGGGCCTCGGGGTCCGCCGCGTCGCAGGCGGCCACGGTCACTGTCGCTCCGGCCTGCGTCAGTTCGGCGCGCAGCTGCTCGGCGCCCGGCGCTGCGGTGCCCCGGCGGCCGGTGAGCAGCAGGTGCCGTACGCCGTGCCGGGCGACCAGGTGGCGGGCGAGGATGCCGCCGAGGGTGCCGGTGCCGCCGGTGATCACAACTGTGCCCTCGGGGTCGAGGGGGCGGTGGGCGGCAGAAACGGCCGCGTCGGCTCCGGCGGCCCGGTGGGCCCCGGCGGCCGGGTCGGCGGCGGTCGCGCGGGCGAGGCGTGGGACGCGCAGTACTCCGTCGCGCAGTGCCAGTTGGGGTTCGTCCGAGCCGAGCGCCGCGGTGAGGACGACCGGGGGCACCGCCGCCGTGTCGCTGTCCAGCAGCACGAAGCGGTCCGGTTGTTCCTGCTGCGCCGAGCGGACCAGGCCCCACAGGGGGGCGTGCGCCAGGTCCTCCGGGGCGCTTTGCGACGGGTGTGCGGGGCCGGCCGGGGCGGGCGGCGGGCTGGCCGCCACCGCCCGCCGGGTGAGGAAGACCAGCCGGGCCTGGGCCCAGCGCTCGTCGGCCGTCCACGCCCGGCACAGCGCCAGTGCGTCCAGCAGTACCCGCCGGTCTCCCGGTTCGCCGCCCCCGCCCGCCACCACCACCGCGTCGGGGACGGGAGCGCCCGCGTCCACGGCGGCGGCCAGCGCGGCCAGGTCGGGGTAGCGGCGGTCGGTGCCCGCCTCGGCGGGCCACACCGCCTCGCAGCGCTCGCCCAGCACCGCCCAGCGCATGGCGCCGGTCCCGGAGGGCGGCAGGGGTGTCCAGTCCACACGGAACAGGGAGTTCTCCGTCCCGGTGTGCGCCGTGGGCCCCGCGGTCGCCATCGGCCGTACGGTGACGGACTCGGCGGTCAGCACCGGCCGGCCGGCGCCGTCGTACAGGTGGAAAGCGAAGGCGCCGTCGCCGAGCCGCACGACCCTTACCCGCAGCTCGGTGGCGCCCTGGGCGTGCAGCGTGACACCGCTCCAGCTGAAGGCGAGCTGCCCGCTGTCCTCGAGACCGTCCAGGACGACGATGTGCAGGGCCGCGTCCAGGAGCGCGGGGTGGATGCCGTACCGCGCGGCGTTCTTCGTCTCCGGCTGCGGGAGCCGCACCTCGGCGAGGAGCACGTCGCCGTGGCGCCAGGCGGCGCTCAACCCGCGGAAGGCGGGCCCGTACTCGATGCCGGCGGAGGCGATGCGCGCGTAGGCGTCCTCGGTCGGCAGGGGTTCGGCTTCGGCGGGCGGCCAGTCGGCGAGGGGTTCGGGTTCCGCTCCGGCGGTCCCCAGGAATCCCTCGGCGTGCTGGACCCACCCGGATTCCTCGTCGGCGTCAGGCCGCGCGTGGACGCGCACGGTGCGCCGCCCCGCACCGTCCGGCGCGTCGACCGTCACCTGGACGACCGTCGCGCCGCTCGCCGGGACGGCCAGCGGTTGCTGGAGCGTCAGCTCCTCCACGGTCCCGCAGCCGACGGCGTCGCCCGCCTGCACCGCCAGTTCCACGAAGGCCGCGCCGGGCAGGATCGCCGACCCGGCCACCGCGTGGTCGTCCAGCCAGGGCAGTGAGCGCCGGACCAGTCGGCCGGTCAACACCGCTCCGCCGTCGGCGAGTTCGACGCTCGCGTCGGCCAGGGGATGCCCGGTGGCGCGCACTCCGGCGCCCACCGGCCCGTTCTCCGGCCGCAGCCAGTAGTGCTCGCGCTGGAAGGCGTACGTCGGCAGGTCGACGCGGCGCGCGCCGGTTCCCTCGAACACGGCCGCGGCCCAGTCCACGGCCACGCCGTGCGTCCACGCGTCGGCCAGGGCCCGCGCGGTGCGCTCCGGGCCGCCGTCGCCGCGGCGCAAGGTGCCCAGTGCCGCCACCCGTACGTCCTCCTCCTGGGAGGCGGCGATGTCGGTGATGCCGCCCAGCAGCAGCGGGTGCGGGCTCATCTCCAGGAACACCCGGTGCCCCCGGTCCAGCAGCTGCCGTACGGCCGCGTCGAACTGCACGGGTTCGCGCGCGTTGCGGTACCAGTACGCGCCGGACATCGACGAGGTGTCCAGCAGCTCCCCGGTGACGGTCGAGCACAACGGAACGGTGCCCTCGCGCGGGTCCAGCCCGTCGAGGGCTTCGAGAAGCCGGCCGCGCAGCCGCTCCATCTGCGGGGCGTGGCCCGGCGCCACCGCGCCGCGCACCCGGCGCACCTGCGCGCCGTCCGCCTCGGCGACCTCGAGGAACTCCTCCAGGGCCGTCACCTCGCCGGTGACGACCACGGACTCGGGCCCGTTGATCACGCCGACGCTCAACTCCCGCTCCCACGGCCCCAGTCGTTCGCGCACCCACTCGCGTGACTTGGACACCCCGGCCATCGCGCCCAGGCCCACCACGTCCACGATCAGGCGGCTGCGCTGCGCCACCACCCGGGCCGCGTCCTTGAGTGAGAGGGCACCTGCCACGTGCGCCGCCGCGATCTCGCCCTGCGAGTGGCCCACGACGGCCGCGGGGCGCACCCCGGCCGCCTGCCAGGTGCGGGCCAGGGACACCATCACCGAGAACAGCACCGGCTGCACCACGTCCAGCCGCTCCAGCGACGGCGCGTCCGACGCCCCCGCCATCGCGCCGGTCACCGACCAGCCGACCAGGTCCGCGAAGACCCGCTCGCAGTCGGCGAACGTGTCCCGGAACACCTCGGAGCGCTCCAGCAGTTCCGAGGCCATGCCGACCCACTGCGAGCCCTGTCCGGGGAAGACGAACACCGCCTCGGACCCGGTGGGCGCCCCGGTGACCACCTGCGGCGACTCCTCGCCCGCCGCCAGCGCCCGGAGCCCGGCAAGGGCGTCGTGAGGGCCGGAGGAGAGCACCACCGCGCGATGGGCCAGCGCCGTGCGCGTGGTGGCCAGCGACCAGGCCACGTCGGCCGGTTCGGGCGCTTCGGCGGCCTCCAGCAGCGCGGCCAGCCGGTCCGCCTGGCCGCGCAGTGCCGCGGGCGTGTGCCCGGACAGCACCAGGGGCGTGACCGGCGGCAGCACCCGCGACCCGGCCGGCCCCGGTTCGTCCGGCCCCGACTCGTCCGAGGCCGGCTCGGACGGAGCCTGTTCGAGGATCACGTGCGCGTTGGTGCCGCTCGCACCGAACGCCGATACACCCGCCCGGCGCGGCCGGTCCACCGCCGGCCACTCCTCGGCCTCGGTCAGCAGCCGCACCGCCCCGCGCGACCAGTCGATCCGCGTCGACGGCCGGTCCACGTGCAGCGAGCGCGGCAGCAGCCCGTGGCGCAGCGCCATCACCGTCTTGATGACGCCCGCGACGCCGGCCGCGCCCTGCGTGTGCCCGATGTTCGACTTGATCGAGCCGAGCCGCAGCGGCCGGTCGTCGGGCCGGTCCCGGCCGTACGTCGCCATCAGCGCGTGCGCCTCGACGGGGTCGCCGAGCCGGGTGCCGGTGCCGTGCGCCTCGACGGCGTCCACGTCGGCGGGGGCGAGTCCGGCGTCGGCGAGCGCCTGGCGGATGACGTGCTGCTGAGCCGTGCCGTTGGGCGCGGTCAGCCCGTTGGAGGTGCCGTCCTGGTTGAGCGCAGAGCCGCGGACGACGGCCAGCACCCGGTGCCCGTTGCGCAGCGCGTCCGGCAGGCGCTCCACCGCCAGCATGCCCACGCCCTCCGACCACATCGTGCCGTCGGCCGCCTCCGCGAACGACTTGCTGCGCGCGTCCGGCGCCATCAGCCCCTGCCCGGAGAACCCGACGAAGGCGCCCGGCGTGGCCATCACCGTCGCGGCCCCGGCCAGCGCCAGGTCACACTCGCCGTCGCGCAGCGCCCGTACCGCCTGGTGCAGCGCGACCAGAGCAGACGAGCACGCCGTGTCCACGGTGACCGCCGGGCCCTCGAAGCCGAAGGTGTACGCGATGCGCCCGCTGGCGATGGACCCGCCGATGCCCGTGGCGAAGTACGGCACCAGGTCGTCCGGCATCCGGTCGGGTCCCGGCAGGTAGTCGTGGCCGACCAGCCCCGCGAACACGCCGGTGAGGCTGCCGCGCAGCGCGCCCGCGTCCAGGCCTGCCCGTTCCATCGCCTCCCAGGCCGTCTCCAGGAGCAGCCGGTGCTGCGGATCCATGGCCAGTGCCTCGCGCGGCGAGATGCCGAAGAACGCCGGGTCGAACTCGCCCGCGTCGTGCAGGAAGCCGCTCTCCCGCGCCTCCGTCGACGTGCCCCGGTCGCCGTCCGTGCTGAACAGCTCCTCCAGGTCCCAGCCGCGGTTCTCGGGGAAGGCGCCGAGGACGTCGCACTCGTCGGCCACCACCCGCCACAGGTCTTCGGGGCTCGTGACCCCGCCGGGGAAGCGGCAGCCCATGCCGATGATCGCGACCGGCTCGTCGGGCGCACGGCGGCGGACCGGGGCCGGGGCCGTACCGGGCTCCGGCGCGTGCCCGCCGCGGCGCTCCTGGTCCAGATGGGCGGCGAGCGCCTGCGGGGTGGGATGGTCGAAGACGGCCGACGCGGGCACGGACAGGCCCGTCGCCGCGCGCAGTTCGGTGCACAGTTCTACCGCGCCGACGGAGGTCACGCCCAGTTCGGAGAAGGAGCGGTCGGTCTCCACGGCTTCCTTCGACGCGTGCCCGAGCACGGCGGCGGTGGCGGATCGGACCAGGGTGAGCGTCTCCGCCGCTGCGGGGGCGTCGGGCCTTGCGGGGGAGGGGGAGACGCGTTCGGCGGGGAGCCGTGCGGGACAGGAGGCGCCGCCGGACGAGCGGTTGGCCGTGATCCAGTACCGTCGGCGTTCGAAGGCGTACGTCGGCAGCGGTGCGCGCACCGCGCCCGTGCCGGCGAACACCGCGTCCCAGTCGACGTGCACCCCCGCCGCGTACGCCTGGCCGAGCCCGGCCAGCAGGGACCGTGTCTCGGGACGGCCCTTGCGCAGCGTCGGAGCCAGGACCGCGGCCGCGGGGTCGACGAGGCAGTCCGCCGCCATCGACGCGAGCACCCCGTCGGGCCCCATCTCCAAGAAGACCCGCCCGCCGTCCGCCTCCGCGGCGCGCACGGCGTCCAGGAAGCGGACCGGTTCGCGCAGGTGCCGTACCCAGTACTCGGGGTCGGTGACCTCGCCGGGTGCGGCGAGGTCACCGGTGAGCGACGAGACCAGGGGGATCCGCGGCGCGTGGTAGGCCAACCGGGCGGCCACCTCGCGAAACGCGGCCATGGCGGGTTCCATGAGCACCGAGTGGAAGGCGTGGCTGACGGTCAGACGCCGGGTCTTGTGACCGCGCTCCGCCAGCGTGCGTGCCACCTCCTCGGTCGCCCGCGCCTCGCCCGACAGCACGACGGACCGCGGGCCGTTGACGGCGGCGATGCCGACGCCGGGCGTGAGCAGCTCCCGGGTCTCGGCCTCACCCGCCCGCACCGAGATCATCACGCCGCCCTCCGGCAGCCGGTCCATGACCCGGCCGCGCGCGGCCACCAGCGCGCACGCGTCGGCCAGCGACAGCACCCCGGCGGCGTGCGCGGCGGTCAGCTCGCCGACGGAGTGTCCGGCCAGCCGCTTCGGGACCACCCCCCAGGACTCCACCAGCCGGAACAGCGCCGTCCCGACGGCGAACAGGGCGGGCTGGGTGAACGCCGTACGGTCCAGGGCCGCCGGGTCGCCGGACAGGACCGGCCGCAGCGGGCGTTCGAGCAGCGGGTCGAGGTGCGCGCACACCTCGTCGAGGGCGGCGGCGAACACGGGGAACTCCTTCGACAGCTCCCCTGCCATGCCCGCGTACTGCGCGCCCTGGCCGGTGAACAGCAGCGTCAGCGAGGGCTGTTCCGCCGCCTCGCCGCGGGCGACACCCGCGCCCGGCGTGCCGTCGGCCAGCGCACCCAGCCCGGCCAGCAGCTCTTCGCCGTCCGCAGCGACGACCACGGCACGGTGCCGCATCCTGGCCCGGGTGGTGGCGGCCGACCAGGCGAGGTCCAGCGGGCGCAGCCGGGGCTCCGCCCGCAGATGGCCGGCCAGCCGGGCCGCCTGGCCGCGCAGCGCCTCGGGTGTGTGGGCGGAGAGCAGCCAGGGCAGCGCCGAGGGGGCGCCGTGGCGGGCCTGCCCTTCGCCGTCCGCCGGGGCCTCGGCGGACGGACCGGGCCCGCCGGCCTCGACGGCCCCGCCGTCGGTCTCGTCGGCCTCCTCCAGCACCACGTGTGCGTTCGTCCCGCTGATCCCGAAGGACGACACCGCGGCGCGGCGCGGCCGATCCGTCCGTGGCCACTGCCGCTCGTCGTGCAGCAGCCCGACGCCGGCCGTGTCCCAGTCGACGTGCGTGGTGGGCGGCTCGGCGTGCAGGGTGCGGGGCAGGACGCCGTGCCGCAGGGCGAGGACGGTCTTGATGACGCCGGCGACCCCGGCGGCGGCCTGAGTGTGGCCCAGGTTGGACTTGACGGACCCGAGCCACAGCGGCGACCCGGGCTCCCGGTCCCGGCCGTAGGTGGCGAGCAGCGCGTCCACCTCGATGGGGTCGCCGAGCCGGGTGCCGGTCCCGTGCGCCTCGACGGCGTCCACGTCGGCCGGGGCCAGGCCCGCGTCCTCGAGTGCCGCCCGGATCACCCGCTGCTGAGCCGTGCCGCTGGGCGCGGTCAGTCCGTTGGAGGCGCCGTCCTGGTTGACGGCCGAGCCGCGTACGACCGCGAGGACCCGGTGGCCGTTGCGGCGGGCGTCCGAGAGCCGTTCCAGGAGCAGCATGCCCACGCCCTCCGACACGGCGGTGCCGTCGGCCCGCTCCGAGAACGTCTTGCAGCGGCCGTCCGGCGCCAGGCCTCGCTGCCGGGAGAACTCCACCAGTGTCCACGGGGTCGCCATCACCGTGGCCCCGCCCGCGAGAGCCAGGCCGCACTCGCCGCCGCGCAGCGCCCGTACGGCCTGGTGCAGCGCCACCAGGGACGCCGAGCACGCGGTGTCCACGGTGAGTGCGGGCCCCTCCAGGCCCAGCGTGTAGGCGACCCTCCCGGACAGCACGCTCTGTGTGGAGCCGGGGCCGAGGTAGCCGCCGAGGTCCGCCACGCCGTCCATCATGGGTGCGATGTAGTCCTGGCCGTTGGTGCCGACGAACACACCCGTGCCGCTGCCGCGCAGCGCCTCGGGGTCGATCGCCGCGTCCTCCAGGGTCTCCCAGGCGACCTCGAGGAGCAGCCGCTGCTGCGGGTCCATGGCGAGGGCCTCGCGCGGCGAGATCCCGAAGAAGGCCGCGTCGAAGTCGCCCGCCGTGGCGAGGAACCCGCCCTCGCTGACGTACGCCGTGCCGGGCGCGGCCGGGTCCGGGTCGTAGAGCTCCGGCAGCTGCCAGCCCCGGTCGGCGGGCAGCGGCCCGATCGCGTCCGTGCCCTCGGACAGCAGCCGCCACAGCTCGTCGGGGGAGGAGACGTCCCCGGGGAAGCGGCAGCCCATGCCGACGATGGCGACCGGCTCCGCGCGCTCGGCCTCCAGCTGCGCCATCTGCCGCTTGGCGGAGGTGAGTTCGTCCGCCATCCACTTGAGGGTCTCGACGACCTTGTCGTCGCCGGTCTCCGGGGAGCCGGTGCCGCGGTCGCTGTCGCTGCTCGTCACTGCACGCATCTCCTGTGCTGCCTGGTCCTGTCGCTGGTCCTGTGCCCGGGGCCGGGCCGGGGTGCCGCTCATCGGCCGAACCGTTTCTGGATGAGGCCGAGAACCTCCTCGGCGCTCGTCGCCGAAGCCAGCGCGTCACCGCCGTCGTCCCCGTCCCGGTCCCCGTCCGCAGCCGGGGTGTCCGGGAGCCGGGCGAGCAGGGCCCGCAGCCGGGACGCCACCGCCGACGAGGCGGGGGCGTCCAGGCGGTCCAAGGCCGCCTCCAGACGGCCCAGTTCGGCCTCCACCGGGAGGTCTTCGTCCTCTGCGGACGCGGGCCCGTCCGTGGTGGGCCCGTCGTCGAGGGCGAGCTCGGTGAGGACGTGGGCCGCCAGCGCCTCCGGCGTGGGGTGGTCGAAGACGACTCCCACCGGCAGCCGCAGCCCGGTGGCCGCGCCGAGCCGGTTGCGGAACTCCACCGCTGTGAGCGAGTCGATGCCGAGTTCGCGGAAGAGCCGGGTGGCCGAGATCGCGCCCGGGTCGGCGTGTCCGAGCACCGCGGCGAGCTGGCGCAGCACCAGGTCCCGCACCAGCGCCGCACGGTCGCCGGCCGCCGCCTCCCCGAGCCGGTCACGGAGTCCGGCGCCGGTCTGAGCCTCCGCCGCACCGGCCGCGGACTCCGCCGGGTCCGCGGCGTCCGGCCCTGAGGCCTTGCGGTAGCCGGGGAGGCCGAGGAACAGCCGGGTCGGCCGGGCGCCCGCCGAGCCGGCGCCGGAGCGGCCGAAGTCCACGTCCGCGACGACCAGGTGGCCGCTGTCGCAGGCCACCGCCCGCTCCAGCGCGCGCACCGCCCGCCCCGGGTCCATCGACTCCATCGCGAACCGCTGCAGCCGGTTGGCCATCACCTCGCCGCCCTCGAGACCGCTGCCGCCCGCCCAGTGCCCCCAGCCGACGGACAGCGCGGGCAGGCCCAGCGCCCGGCGCCGCAGCGCGAGCGCGTCGAGGTAGGCGTTGCCGGGCGCGTAGCCGCCCTGCCCGGCATCCGCCGTGACGCCCGCGAACGACGAGAACAGCACGAACGCGTCCAGCGGAAGGTCCCGTGTCAGCTCGTCGAGATGGTGCGCCGCCCGTGCCTTCACGCGCAGCGACCGCTGGAGCTGATCGGCCGTCAGGGACGTCAGCAGCGCGTCGTCCACGACCGCCGCCGTGTGCACCACGGCGGTCAGCGGATCCTCCACCGGCACCCGAGCCAGCAGTTCCTCCACGGCGGTACGGTCGCCGAGGTCGCAGGCGGCGACGGTCACCCGCGCGCCGAGCGCGGCGAGTTCGGCCTCCAGCTCCCGCGCACCCGGCGCGTCCGGGCCCCGCCGTCCGGCCAGCAGCAGGTGGGGCGCCCCGAGGGCGGCCAGATGCCGGGCCACATGGGCGCCGAGGGCGCCCGTGCCGCCGGTGACCAGCACCGTCCCCGTGGGCTTCCAGCGCTCCGGCCGTTCGTCGAGCGGTGCGGGCACCAGCCGCCGGGTCAGCGCCGCCGTAGCGCGGACCGCCACCTCGTCCTCACCGGTGTCCCCGGACACCGCGGCCACCAGCCGCGTCAGCTCGCGCGCCCCCGGTTCCTGCCCGGCGGGCAGATCGACGACCCCGCCCCACCGCTCGGGATGCTCCTGGCGCGCGGTGGCCCCGAGCCCCCACACCGTGGCCTGCTCCGGCGCGGACACGGCATCCGCCGGCTCCGCGCCGACCGCGCCCCGGGTGAGCACCCACAGCGGCGCAGGCCAGTCCACGTCGCCGAGGGCCTGGACGACGGCCAGCGTGGCCGCCAGTGCCGACGGCACGGCGTCGTGACCGGGGCACACGCCCTCCAGCAGCCCGGTCAGCGCCAGTACACCGGCTGGGGCCTCGAACCCGTCCAGCGCCTCCGCCACGGCGGCCCGGCCGGCCCCGGCGGGCAGTCCGAGCTGTCTCGTGCGCGCCCCGTGCGCGTCGAGCGCCGTTCCGATCTGCGCGGCCACCGAACGGGCCGCCGCGTCGTCGGGTACGAGGAGCAGCCAGTCCCCGGCCAGTGAGGGCCGTGCGGCGGCGCGCACCGGCTCCCACACCACCCGGTGCCGCCACCGGTCCAGCGCCGCGTCCTCACGGGAGGTCTCCCGCCAGTCGGCGAGCGCGGGCAGTACGTCCAGCAACGAGTCCACCTGGCCGTTCACGAGGGGCAGTTCGCCCAGGAGCGCCTCGACGTCCCCGCTCACGACCGCGTCCCAGAAGCGCCGCTGGGCCGCGGCCCCGTCCCCTTCCCCGGCCGCGTCCGGCGCCTGCGCGGCGGCGGGCGAGGTGAAGTAGGCCGACTGGCGCGGTGCGTCCAGCCAGTACCGCTGCCGCTGGAAGGCGTACGTCGGAAGGTCGACGAAGGCGGCCCGTACCTGCGGATGCACCGCCCGCGGCCAGTCGACGGGCGCACCGGCGACGTACGCCGCGCCCAGCGAGAGCGCGAACCTGTGCGGTCCGCCCTCGTCCCGGCGCAGCGTCCCCAGCGCGGACGCGGAAGCGCCCGCGTCCTCCATGACCTCCTGGAGCCCCGCCAGCAGCACGGGATGGGGGCTCGCCTCGAGGAACACCCGGTGCCCGCGGTCGAGCAGCTCGCGTACGGCGGCGTCGAAGCGCACCGGCTCGCGCATGTTGCGGTACCAGTAGTCGGCGTCCATCCCGGACCCGTCGGCCAGGGCAGCCGTGACCGTCGAGACGACCGGGACCTCGCCCGGCCTCGGTGCGACGGGGGCCAACTCGCCGCGGACGCGCTCGCGCACCAGTTCCACCTGGGCCGAGTGCCCGGCGGCGATCGCGCCCTTGACCCGGCGGGCGCGGACGCCCGCCGACTCGGCGTCCGCCAGAAACTCCTCCACGGCGGTGGCCTCGCCCGACACCACCACCGACTCGGGTCCGTTGACGGCGGCCACGCTCAGCCGCCCGCCCCAGCGCTCCAGCCGGGCGGCGACCCACTCCCGGGAGCGGGCCACCGACGCCATGGCGCCGAGCCCGGACAGCTCCTCCTGCATGGCCTTGCTGCGCAGGCAGATGATCCGTGCCGCGTCCGGCAGGGACAGCGCGCCCGCGACGCAGGCCGCCGCCACCTCGCCCTGCGAGTGCCCGACGACCGCCGCAGGCACCACCCCGGCCGCCCGCCAGGTGTCGGCCAGCGCCACCATCACCGCGAACAGCAGCGGCTGGACCACGTCGAGCCGCTCCATCGAGGGCGCGCCCGGACGGCCGTGCAGCACGTCGAGGACCGACCAGTCCACGAACTCTCCCAGCGCCTTGTCGCACACGTCGAGGGACCGGGCGAACACGGGGGAGGAGTTGAGGAGTCCGAGCGCCATGCCGGGCCACTGCGAGCCCTGCCCCGGGAAGACCAGGACCGGCCCCGCGCCCGGCGCGGCCGCGCCGGTGACCAGCGCGGCGTGCGCTTCGGAGTCGGCCAGCGCGGTGAGCGCGGCCAGCGCCTCGTCCCGCTCGCCGGCGACGACGGCCGCACGGTGTTCGAGCTCCGTCACGCGCGTGGCCGCCAGCGCCCGCCCCAGCAGGGGAAGTTCCAGCCCGGGCCGGCCGGCGAGCCAGCCGTGCAGCCGCCGGGCCTGATCGCGCAGCCCGGCCCCGGTCGCGGCGGACAGGGGCAGGACGGCGGGTCCGGAGGCGAGGGCCGCGGGGGCGGGGGCGGACACGGGTTGCGGATCCGGTCCCAGTCCCCGGTCCCCCTCCGGTCCGAGTTCCCCTTCTTCCTGCGCCGCGCTGCCCGGCGGCTCCTCCAGGATCACGTGCGCGTTCGTCCCGCTGATCCCGAACGCCGACACGGCCGCCCGCCGCGCCCGTTCGACCTGTGGCCACGCCCGGCTCTCGGTGAGCAGTTCCAGCCCGCCGGAGGACCAGTCCACGTGCGAGGAGGGGGCGGCCACGTGCAGGGTGCGGGGCAGGACGCCGTGGCGCAGGGCGTGCACCATCTTCATCACGCCCGCGATACCCGCCGAGGCCTGCGTGTGGCCGATGTTGGACTTCAGCGATCCCAGATACAGCGGCCGTTCGGCGGGCCGGTCCTGCCCGTAGGCGGCGATGAGCGCGGACGCCTCGATGGGGTCGCCGAGCGGGGTGCCGGTGCCGTGCCCCTCGACGGCGTCCACGCCGTCCGGCGGCAGCCCGGCGTCGGAGAGGGCCTGCCGGATGACCCGCTGCTGGGCGGTGCCGCTGGGCGCGCTCAGTCCGTTGGAGGCGCCGTCCTGGTTGACGGCCGAGCCGCGGATCACGGCCAGCACCGGATGCCCGTTGCGCCGCGCGTCCGACAGCCGCTCGACGACGAGTGTGCCGATGCCCTCGGAGAAGGCGGAGCCGTCCGCGTCCTCGGAGTACGAGCGGCAGCGCCCGGTCCTGCCGAGCACCTGCTGCCTGCTGAACTCCACGAAGCCGCCCGGCGTCGACATGACCGTCGCGCCGCCCGCCACCGCCAGGTCGCATTCCCCGCCGCGCAGGGCCCGCACCGCGAGGTGCAGGGCGACCAGGCCCGCCGAGCAGGCCGTGTCGAGGGTGAGGGTGGGGCCTTCGAGGCCGAAGACGTAGGCGACCCGGCCGGACAGCACGCTGGCGGTGTGCCCGAGCAGCAAGTGGTTGGCGACCCCTTCGGGGGCGTCCGTCACCGCGCCCGCGTAGTCCTGTTCACCGGCGCCGACGAAGACGCCGGTGCTGCTGCCGCGCAGCGAGGTCGGCGGAATACCGGCCCGCTCGAACGCCTCCCAGGTCGTCTCCAGCAGCAGCCGCTGGTGCGGGTCCATGGCCAGCGCCTCGCGTGGCGATATCCCGAACAGCCCCGGGTCGAAGCCGGCGATGTCGTCCAGGAATCCGCCCTCGCGCGAGTACGTGGTTCCTGACGTGGTCGAGTCCGGGTCGTAGAGCGTGGCCAGGTCCCAGCCGCGGTCGGTCGGGAAGTCCACGACGGCGTCCCGCTCCTCGGCCACCAGCCGCCACAGGTCCTCGGGGCTGACCGCGCCGCCCGGGTAGCGGCAGGCCATGCCGACGACGGCCACCGGCTCGTCCGCCGTCGCATCCGTTACCGCAGCGGGCGGCGCGGACTCCCGCTCCGCGCCCGCCAGTCGGCCGCGTACCGAGCGGGCCAGGTCCTGCGGGGTCGGGTGGTCGAAGACGACGGTGGCGGGCAGGGCGAGGCCGGTCGCCGCCGTGATCCGGTTGCGCGCCTCCACGGCGGTCAGCGAGTCCAGGCCCAGGCTCTTGAACGTCTGCGTGACGTCGAGGTCGTGTGCCGTGTCGTGCCCGAGGGCCGCCGCCACCTCGTCCCGTACCAGTGCCAGCACCGCACGTTCCTGCTCGACGGGCGGCAGCGCGCCCATGCGGCGCGCGAAGTCGCCGCCGGCCGCCGCTTCGTCCGCCGCTCCGCCCTCGGCGGCGGCTTCCGCGTCGCCGTGCGCCGCCGCCAAGGCGAACAGCGGGCCGGGCCGCACGGCGGAGAACAGCGTCGTCAGCCGCTCCCAGTCCACATCGGCGACGACGTGACAGGCCCGGTCCGACTCCAGCGTGCGCCCCAGCGCGGCCAGGGCTTCCGCCGGATCCAGGGGGCGCAGGCCGCCGCGCCGCAGCAGCACTGCCACCTCCTCGTCCTCCGCCATACCGGCGCCCGCCCACGGCCCCCACGCGACGGACGTCGCGCACAGCCCGTCGGCCCGCCGCCGCTGGGCGAGGGCGTCCAGTACCGCGTTGCCCGCGGCGTACGCGGCCTGTCCCGCGCTGCCCCACACCCCGGCGACCGAGGAGAACAGCACGAAGGCGTCCAGCTCCAGGCGAAGCTCCTGGGTCAACTCGTTCAGATGGCGCGCCCCGTCGGCCTTGCCCGCGACCACCGCGGCCCACTCCTCGGCCGACAGCCCGGCCACCGGGTGTGCCTCGAAGGCACCGGCCGCGTGGAAGACGGAGGTGGGCCGGTGGCGCGCGAGCAGGTCGGCGAGCGCGGCGCGGTCCGCGGTGTCGCAGGACTCCACCGACACCTCGGCGCCGCTCTCCCGCAGCGCGGCCACGAGGCCGGCCGCGCCCGGAGCGGCCTCGCCGCGGCGACCGGTGAGGACGAGCCGCCGGGCGCCGTTTACCGCGAGCCACCGGGCCACGTGGGCGCCGAGCGCCCCGGTACCGCCAGTGACGAGAACGGTCCCACCGGCCCGCCACGGCCGCCGGGGCGCCACGGTGCCGACTGTCGCCGTACCGGCCGTGCCCGTACCGGCTGCCCTCGTACCGGCCGTACCGCCGGCGGCCGGTACGACACGGCGTCCCCGGGCGTGCCCGGCGCGCAGCGCGACCTGGTCCTCCCGGCCGGGGCCGTTTGCCTCGGCGAGTACGGCGCACAGGGCGTCGAGGTCGCGGTCGCCGAAGTCGCCCACGTCCGCCAGACCGCCCCAGGCGGCGGGAAGTTCGAGCGAGACCACCTGGCCGAGCCCCCACACCGCGGCCTGCTCCACCGCCCGTACCGGATCCTGGGCCCCGGTGGAGACGGCCCCTTCGGTGAGGAACCACAGCGGGGCGTCCGCCGCCGCGTCCCGGGCCGCCTCCTGGGCGGCCGCCAGCGCGAACAACCCCGGATTCGGCGCGAGGGCAGCCGCGACCACGACACCGGCGACGTCGCCGGCCCCGGCGGCGCCCGCCGCCGGCTCCGGCACGACCTCGGCCCCGGCCCGCTCCAGCGCGGAGCGGAGAGCCGTCGCCCGTGGGTCCGCCGGGTCGGCTCCGGCCGGCAGGGCCACGCGCCACCGCCCGCGCAGCCGCGGCCTGTCGGCGGTCACCGGTACCCACGCCACCCGGTGGGCACAGCGCCGCAGCCGGTCCGCGCGGTCCCGGGTGCTCAGCAACGCGTCCAGCGTCCGCGTCTGCTCCTCGGTGAGGTCCAGCTCCGAGGCGAGCCCCCCGAACGTATCGAGGGCGGTCGTCGTCCGGGCGGGTGCGGACAGCCAGAAGCGGCGATGCCGGAAGGGGTAGCCGGGCAGCTCGACGGTCCGGGCGCCCGTGCCTTCGAACGCCCGCGACCACTCCACCCGCAGACCCGACAGGTGCAGCGCCGACAGTGCCTCCACGAAGGCCGCCGTCTCCGACCGGTCGGTGCGCAGCGCCGCGACGATCACGGCAGAGGCGTCCTCGGGCAGGCTCTCGCGCACGGCCCCGGCGAGCGCTCCCGCGGACCCCAGTTCCAGGTACGCCGTGGCGCCCGCCGCGTGCAGCGCGCCGACACCGTCGGCGAAGCGGACCGCCTCGCGCACGTGCCGCACCCAGTAGGCGGGCGAGCACAACGCGTCCGGATCGGCCGGTGCGCCGGTCAGATCGGACACGACGGGCAGCGCGGGCGGATGGAAGGAGACGTGGGACAGGGCGTCGGCGAAGTCGTCCAGCACCGTGTCCATGTGCGCCGAGTGGAAGGCGTGGCTGACCCGCAGCAGCCGAACTCGCCGCCCCCGCGCCCGGAACCGCTCCGCCACCTCCTCGACGGCCTCGCGGTCGCCGGACACGACCACGGACGACGGCCCGTTGACCGCGGAGACGCACACCCGGTCGCCGTACCCGGCGAGCGTGCGCCCGGCCTCCTCCTCTCCGGCCTCCACGGCGGCCATCGCCCCGTCGGCCGGCACGGCCCGCATCAGCCGCCCGCGCGCGGCCACCAGCGCGCAGGCGTCGGCCAGGGACCACACCCCGGCGACACAGGCCGCCGCGAACCCGCCGATGGAATGCCCGATCAGCACACCGGGCCGCACGCCCCAGTGCTCCAGGAGCCGGTACAGCGCCACCTCGACGGCGAAGATCGCGGCCTGTGCGTGGTCGGTACGGTCCAGCGACTCCTGGTCGGTGCCGAACACGACGTCCCGCAGGGGCTGGTCGAGATGCGGAGCGAAGTGCTCGCACACCTCGTCGAAGGCGGCGGCGAACACCGGCTGCGTCTCGCACAGTTCCCGGCCCATGCCGAGCCGCTGGCTACCCTGACCGCTGAAGACGACCGCGAGCAGCGCGTCCTTCCGTGCCCTGCCGGTCAACGTCCCCGCGGCTGACCGTCCCTCTGCCAGCGCCCGCAGCCGCTCGACCGCCTGTTCCCGCCCGTCGGCGACGACCGCGGCCCGCCAGGGCAGCGCGCTGCGGGTGGCCGTCAACGACCAGGCCACGTCCGCGAGTTCCACACGGCTGTCCGCGGTTGCCGCGGGCGCCGCGTGCCCCGCCGCCTCCACGGTTTCCACGGTCTCCGCCGTCTGTACGGTCTCCGCGATCCGTGCGGCCTGCGCGCGCAGCGCCTCCCCGTCGGCCGCCGACAGCAGCAGCGGCACGACGGCGGGATCCGGGCCGCGCTCGGGCGGCTCGGCGGGCGGCGGCGCCTGCTCCAGGATGACGTGCGCGTTCGTGCCGCTGATCCCGAACGACGACACCGCGGCCCGCCGTGGCCTGTCCACCTCAGGCCACGCCCGCGTGCGCGCGAGCAGTTCCACCGCGCCGGACGCCCAGTCCACGTGCGAGGAGGGCTCGGCCGCGTGCAGGCTGCGCGGCAGCACGCCCTCGTCCAGCGCCTTGACCATCTTGATCACACCGGCGACGCCCGCGGCGGCCTGGGTGTGGCCGAGGTTGGACTTCACCGAGCCGAGATGGAGCGGCTGTCCGGCCGCCCGGTCCCTGCCGTACGTCTCCAGCAGGGCCCCGGCCTCGATCGGGTCGCCCAGGGCGGTGCCGGTGCCGTGGCCCTCGACGGCGTCGACGTCGGCCGGAGCGAGTCCGGCGTCGGCGAGCGCCTCGCGGATGACGCGCTGCTGGGCGATGCCGCTGGGCGCGGTCAGTCCGTTGGAGGCGCCGTCCTGGTTGACGGCCGAGCCGCGGAGCACGGCCAGCACCCGGTGCCCGTTGCGCCGCGCGTCCGACAGCCGCTCCACCAGCAGCATGCCCACGCCCTCCGACCAGCCGGTGCCGTCGGCTCCCTCGGCGAACGACTTGCAGCGGCCGTCGCGCGCGAGCCCGCCCTGCCGGGAGAACTCCACGAACGTGTCCGGCGTGACCATCACGGTCACTCCGCCGGCCAGCGCCAGATCGCACTCCCCGCGCCGCAGCGACTGCGCGGCCAGATGCAGCGTCACCAGCGACGACGAGCACGCGGTGTCCACCGTCATGGCGGGCCCCTCAAGGCCCAGCGCGTAGGCGATCCGACCCGAGGCGACACTGCCCGCGCCGCCCGTCAGCAGATGGCCCTCGACACCTTCCGGCACCTCGGTCCGTCCGCTGCCGTAGTCGTGGTACATCAGCCCGGCGAACACACCGCCACGCGAGCCGTGCACGTCCTCTGCCGGGATCCCCGCGTTCTCCAGGGCCTCCCAGGACACCTCGAGCAGCAGACGCTGCTGCGGATCCATGGCCAGCGCCTCGCGCGGCGATATCCCGAACAGCGCCGGGTCGAACCCGGCGGCGTCCTCCAGGAACCCGCCGTGCCGCGTGGCACTCGTGCCGCGCGCGCCCTCGCCGTCCGCCGTGTCGAACAGCGCGGCCAGGTCCCAGCCACGGTCCACGGGGAACTCGCCCACCGCCTCCCGCTCCTGGAGCACCAGCCGCCACAGATCGTCCGGCCCGTTCACCGCACCCGGATAGCGGCAGGCCATCCCGACGACAGCGACCGGCTCGTCCTCGCGCCCCGCGCCCCGCGCAACGGCGCTCTCTGCCGCGCCCGGCACGGCCTCGTTCCCGGCCAGCCGCTCGTCCAGGAACCGGGCCAGAGCGTGCGGCGTGGGGTGGTCGAAGACCACCGTGGACGGCAGGGCGAGACCGGTGACCGCCGCCAGCCGGTTGCGCACCTCGACGGCCATCAGCGAGTCGAGGCCCAGGTCCCTGAACTCACGGGCCACATCCAGCCCGTTCCCGCTCTCGTGCCCCAGCACCAGCGCCGTCTCGTCGCGGACCACGCCCAACAGCAGCCGCTCCCGCTCGTCGGCGGACAGCCCGGCCAGCCGCTCCTCCAGCCCGGACCGGGACGCCGTCGTCGCGCCCTGAGAACCCTGACCGCTTCGAGTGCCCTGAGCGACCGCCCGCCGTACGGAACGCGGCGCGAGCCGCGACAGCAGCGGAGGCACCGGCCGCCCGGCCCGCACCAGCGCCTCCGCGTCGATCCGCGCCGGCACCACAGCGGCCGGGCCACCGTCCCGCGCCGCGGTCCCGGCGAGGGCGGTGTCCAGCAGGGCCAGCCCCTCCCCGGCGGACAGCGGCAGCAGCCCGGCACGCCGCATACGCGCCAGATCCCGCCCGTCCAACCGCCCGGTCATCCCCGACGGCTGCTCCCACAACCCCCACGCCAACGACAGTGCGGGCAACCCCAGTTGCCTCCGGCGCGCGGCCAGGGCGTCGAGGAACGCGTTGGCCGCCGCGTAGTTGGCCTGCCCCGGGTTGCCGAGGACACCCGCCACCGACGAGAACAGCACGAAGGCCGACAGGTCCAGCCCGGCGGTCAGCTCGTGCAGATGCCAGGCGGCCCGCGCCTTGGGCCGCAGCACCGCCGCCATGGCCTCGTCGCTCAGGCCCTCGACCGTCGCGTCCTGCAGAACACCCGCCATGTGCACCACGGCGCCCAGCGGATGCGCCGACTCCTGCACCTCTTCCACGATGCGGGCCAGCGCCTCCCGGTCCCCGACGTCGCAGGCACGTACGTCCACGACGGCACCCGACTCAGCCAACGTCCGGATCAGCTCGTCTGCTCCGGCCGCGTCCGCCCCCGAACGGCTGAGCAGCAGCAGCCGCCGCGCCCCGTGGACGGTGACCAGGTGCCGCGCCACGAGCGAGCCCAGACCACCGGTGCCGCCGGTCACCAGGACCGTACGGCCGGGGTCGAACGCGGGCGCGACAGCGCACTCGGCGAGCGGATGCCGAACGAGGCGCGGAACGTACGGCGTCCCGCCCCGCAGCGCGATCTGGGGCTCCTCCCCGACAACCGCGACGACGGGCGTGACGTCGGTCTCCCCGGGCTCGCCGGTGTCGTCCGTATCGTCTGTCTCGTCTGTCTCGTCTGTGTCGATGAGGACGAACCGGCCGGGATGCTCGCTCTGTGCCGATCGCACCAGCCCCCAAACGGCCGCCGCCGCCGGATCGGCGGCCCGGTCGCCTTCGTTCACCGCGACTGCGCCCCGGGTCCGTACCACCAGCCTGCGGTCGCGAAGGCCCGGGTCGGTCAGGAAGCGGCGGACGACCTCCAGCACGGACAGGACCAGCTCGCCGAGCTCCTGGGAGGAGGGTCCCGCGAGGTCCAGGAGCACGGGAGAGAGCGCGCCGGAATCCTCGGACCTGCCGGGCTCATCGGGCCCGGCGGGTCCGAGGAGCACGTCGAGCCCTTCGGGCCCGGAGACGACGGCGGCCCCTTCGAACTCGGCCGGGCCGCTCTCCTCCCAGCGCACGGCGAGCAGCGTCTCGGACCGCGAGCGCGCACGGAGCGCCTCCCCGGCAACCGGCACCAGCGCCAGCGACGCCACGGACACGACCGGCGCCCCGGTGCCGTCCACAGCCGTCAGCTCCACGGTCTCCCGCCCCGTACGGCGCACCAGTACCCGCAGCGCCCGCGCGCCGGAGGCGTGCACCCGCACCCCCGACCACGCGAACGGCAGCCGGATCCCCGCCACTCGGGGCAGCAGCCCGCTCGCCGCCACGGCGTGCAGGGCGGCGTCGAGGAGCGCCGGATGCAGCAGGTACCCGTCGGCCGCCCCCGCCTCCGCCGGCAGCTCGACCTCCGCGAACACCTCGTCCCCACCGTCGTTCCCGTCGTCGACGGCGTCCTCGCGGCGCCAGAGGGCACGGACGCCCTGGAAGGCGGGGCCGTAGTCGTACCCCTCGCTCGCCAGGTCGTCGTAGAGCGTGGCCGTCGGCAGGGCGCGGGCACCGGGCGGCGGCCAGGTGGTGAGACCGGCGGACGAGCCGTCGGCGCCGTCCGCGTCGCCCTCCGCCAGCAGGCCTTCGGCGTGGAGCGTCCACTCGGCCTCCGCACGGGCCGGTGCCGGCCGGGAGTGCACGGTCACGGGACGGCGTCCGGACGCGTCCGGCCCGCCCACCGCGACCTGTACGTTCACCGGCCCGGTGAGCGCCAGCGGCGCCCGCAGCGTCAGCTCCTCGACCGACCCGCACCCGACCTCGTCGCCGGCCCGCACCGCCATCTCCACGAAGGCGGTGCCGGGCAGCAGCACCGTCCCGGCGACCGCGTGATCGACGCACCACTCGGGAGACTCCGCCCCCACCGTGCCCGTCAGCACCACGCCCGCGTCCGCGCCCGCCAACGGCACGGCCGCGCTCAAGAGCGGGTGGTCGCGCCTGTCGACCCCGGGCTGAGTGGCGGTGGCGACGCTTGGCTTCAGCCAGTAGTGGTGGTGTTGGAAGGGGTAGGTGGGGAGGGGGGTGTGGTGGGTGGGGTGGTGGGTGGTCCAGGTGGGTGTGGTGCGG
>NZ_QOIN01000046.1 GCF_003323715.1 Streptomyces diacarni | reverse complement strand
AGCTCTACAAGCGGCGCAACGTCGTGGAACGGTGCTTCAACCGACTCAAGCAGTGGCGTGGCATCGCGACCCGCTACGACAAGACCGCCGAGTCCTACCAAGCAGCCGTCACCCTCGCCTCACTCCTGATGTGGGCGTGACATTTGAAGACAACTCCTAGGGCGAGTCAGCGCAGAGCACGTGGTGGCGGCCGGCCAGCAGGTTCTCGGAACCCGCTTCCGGCGGGTCGGTCCGGATCCGCCCCGGTCGAGGTCCTGCCACGCCTTGGCCAGCGCGGGCAGTGAGGCGTCGCTGAAGAGGCGGTCGAAGGTCAGTCCGCGGAAGCTCGTACCGTCGATGGTGCCGACCGGGTGAGCCGTCAGGCGTGCGGCGAGCCGGTGGTAGGTGGCCGTGACCTGGCAGGGGGGTGCGGCCCAGCCCGTAGCGCGGGTGCTCGGCCGCGTAGGCGGCGAAGTCCGGGAAGCGGTCGTGCATGCCGCGCGCGAGCCGCCGGAACGCCGTGCGGTCGTAGCCGCCGGGGCCGAGGTTGCTGTCGAGCACGATCCGGTCCCCACGCCGGGGGAACAGCGTGGCGTAGACCGCGCCGAGGGTGAGCGCCAGGGCGTTGCGGTGCGTCTTCATCCGGTGTCCTTCTTCCGGCGCTGGTCGTTCGGGTGGGCGGCGCCATGACCGTGCCGCGTCAAGGAGCCGGTGGTGGCGGGGCCGAGGGGACAGTGCGCGCCCGGGCGGTTGCCGCCGCCGTGACCCCCTGCGTTCTCGGCCGTCACCCGGCTGGGCGCGGCCTTCGGCGCAACGGCGGTCGCCACCGCTGCGGCACGTGGCGCCTCCTCGTCGTTGCGTCGTAGCCGACGTCCGCCAACACGCTGTGTTGGTGGACGTGGCGACACACTAGCACGGCGTGCTAGTACGATGTGTTAGTGAAAGGATGGCCGCACGATGAACGACGAGAAGCTGCCCAGCACACGGGAACGGATCCTGGCCGCGGCCGCGGCCATCCTCGCCGAGGACGGCTTGGCGGCACGCCTGAGCGTGCGTGCGGTCGCCGCGCGAGCCGGGGTGAGCACCGGGTCGCTGCGCCACCACTTCCCCACCCAGCGGGACCTGCGCGACGAGGTGACGCACCGCATCTTCGACTGGGTCGCGCGCTCGAGCCGCATCGACGACACCTCCCGGCCTGCCCGGGACCGCCTCGTCGAGTGCCTGGGCGGGATCCTGGCAGCGGCGGGAACCGGACCGCACGCACGCGAGGCCCTGGCCACCGCCGTCAGGACGTTCGTCACCGCCGAGCAGACCGAGCAGGTACGCGAGTCCTATCTGGCGATCGAGCGGGACACCCACAACCGCGTCGAGAGCTGGCTGGCGTCCCTGGCAGAGGAGGGAGCACTGGCAGGGAACGACATCCCGCGCAGCGCCCGTTTCCTGTCCACCGTCGTCAACGGGCTCGCCTTCGAGCGGGCGATGCCGGCACAGGACGCGCTCACGGAACGAGAGCGAGAGACCCTCCACGTGGCGGTGGACGCGGTTCTCCGCACGCACGCCTGAGAACCCCCCTCCGAGCCTCCCCGCCGCCGGTGGGCGCCCGGCGAGGGGCGGGCAGGGCGCGCATCGGCGACGATGGGGCCATGCTGCTGGCAGACATCGCACGCACGTCCGCCCGGATCACCGAGGCGTCCGGCCGCAACGAGAAGGTGTCGCTGCTCGCCGAGCTGTTCGGGCGCACCGGGCCCGACGAGGTGCCCGTCGTGGTCACCTACCTCGCCGGACGTCTTCCCCAGCGCCGCACCGGCGTCGGCTGGAGCACCCTGCGCGAGATGCCGCCGCCTGCCGCGCGGCCCACGCTGACCATCGCCGAGACGGACGCCGCGTTCGCCGCCCTGGCCGGGGTGAGCGGCAAGGGGGCGCAGGCCGCGCGCAAACAGCGGCTGGACGCGTTGCTGGCGCGGGCCACCGCCGACGAACAGCACTTCCTGGTACGGCTGATCGGCGGCGAACTGCGGCAGGGCGCACTGGACGCGTTCGCCGTCGAGGGGCTGGCCGCCGCCATCGGCGCCGAGCCGGGCGAGGTGCGGCGTGCGGTGATGCTCGGCGGCTCGCTCGGCACGGTCGCGCAGGCGCTGCTGGCCGAGGGGCCCGGCGCCCTGTCGCGGTTCGGGATCGAGGTGGGCAGGCCGGTGCTGCCCATGCTGGCGCACACCGCGCGGAGCGTGGACGAGGCCCTCGACAAGGTGGGGCCGTGCGCGGTCGAGGAGAAGCTGGACGGCATCCGGGTGCAGGTGCACAAGGACGGCGACCGGGTGCGTGTCTACACCCGCACCCTGGAGGAGATCACCGACCGGTTGCCGGAGGCCGCCGAGGTCGCCCGGCAGGCCGGCGCGAGCCAGGCGGTGCTCGACGGCGAGGTGATCGCTCTGGCGGAGAACGGCTGGCCGCGCCCCTTCCAGGAGGTCTCGGGGCGGGTGGCCTCCCGGCTCGACGTGGCGGGAGCCAGCAGCGAACTGCCGCTGCACCCGGTCTTCTTCGACGTGCTGTTCCTGGACGGCGAGGACCTGCTGGAGCGGCCGTCGGTCCAGCGGCACGCCGCGCTCGCCCGGGTGCTGCCCGAGGAGCGGCGGGTGCGCCGGGTGCCGGTGCCCGACCCGCAGGACGAGCAGGCGCGCGCCGGCGTGCGGGCGTTCGCAGAGGAGGTGTTGGCGCGCGGGCACGAGGGCGTGGTCGTCAAGGCGCTGGACGCCGGCTACTCCGCCGGGCGGCGCGGGGCCTCCTGGCTGAAGGTCAAACCGGTGCACACGCTCGATCTGGTGGTGCTGGGCGCCGAGTGGGGGCACGGGCGCCGCGCGGGCAAGCTGTCCAACCTCCATCTGGGGGCGCGGCGCGAGGACGGCACGTTCGCCATGCTCGGCAAGACGTTCAAGGGCCTGACCGACGCGCTGCTGGCCTGGCAGACCGAACGCCTCGGGGAGCTGTCGTCCGAGGAGACCGCCTGGGGCGTGCGGGTCAGGCCCGAGCAGGTGGTGGAGATCGGCTTCGACGGGGTGCAGCGCTCCACCCGCTACCCGGAGGGCGTCACGCTGCGGTTCGCACGCGTGGTGCGCTACCGGGAGGACAAGCGCCCCGAGGACGCCGACACCGTGGAGACGGTCACGGCGATGCTCCGCTGAGCCCGCATGCTGCGCCGCCGAGCGGGCGTGCGGGCGCCGCCGGGCCCGCACGCCGCGCCGCCGCCGAGCCCGCGCGCACCGCCGAGCCCGCGGGCGCCGCCGCCGAGGCGGTTCACACTTCCGCTCGGACGCGGGCTGCGACCCGGCGGGCCTCCGTCTCGTCGGCGTAGTGGTGGCGCGGCCAGAAGAAGCCGCGCAGGCCGTCCTTGCGGCGGCGCGGCACCACGTGCGTGTGCAGGTGGGGCACCGACTGGCTGATCCGGTTGTTCTGCGCCACGAAGGACCCGTCGGCCTCCATGCCCCGCTCGACGGCGGCGGCGACGCGGCGTACGGCGGTGAAGTAGGGGCCGACCGACTCCTCGGCCAGGTCGGTCAGCGTCTCCACATGGGCACGCGGGACGACCAGGGTGTGGCCGGGGAAGAGGGGACGCTGGTCGAGGAAGGCGACGGCGGCACCGTCCTCGTGGACGCGGTGGGCGGGCAGCTCACCGGCGATGATCTGACAGAACACGCACTCCGCTGCGGTGGCCATGGCGGCGCCGCCCGGTCAGCTCAGGGTGCGGGGGTCGGGGCCGACGCGGGTGCCGGTCTCCAGGCGCTGGATCTCCCGCAGGTCCTCACCGTCGAGTGCGAAGTCGAAGATGTCGATGTTCTCCCTGATGCGGGAGGGTGTCACGGACTTCGGGATGACGACGTTGCCCAGCTCGATGTGCCAGCGCAGCACCACCTGGGCGGGGGTCTTGCCGTGCTTGGCCGCCGCCCTGCGCACGGCGGGGTCGTCCAGGACGCCGTTGCCGCGGCCCAGCGGCGACCAGGCCTCGGTGTGCACCCCGTGTTCGGCGTCGAAGGCGCGCAGCTGGGGCTGCTGGAGGCGGGGGTGCAGCTCGATCTGGTTGACGGCGGGCACCACACCGGTCTCCTCGAACAGCCGTGTGAGGTGTTCGGGCTCGAAGTTGGAGACGCCGATGGCCTTGGCCCGCCCGCTCTCGTGGATCTCGGACAGCGCACGCCACGTCTGCACGTACAGGTCCCTTGAGGGCACCGGCCAGTGGATCAGGTACAGGTCGACGGCATCGAGACCGAGCCTCTCCAGGGAGTCGTCGAAAGCGCGCAGCGCGACGTCGTGGCCGTGGTCCGTGTTCCACAGCTTGGTCGTGACGAACAGTTCCTCGCGCGGGATGCCGGACTCGCGCAGCGCCTTGCCCGTTCCGCCCTCGTTGCCGTAGAGGGCGGCGGTGTCGACACTGCGGTATCCCGCCGCCAGGGCCGCGGCGACCGTCTCCGCGGCCTCGTCGTCCGGCACCTGGTAGACGCCGAACCCGAGCTGCGGCATCCCGGTGCCGCTGTTCAGCTGGACGGTGGGGACGTGTGCGGTGTTCACGGTGCGACCTCGGCTCTCGCTCTGGGTTCCGGCGGCGTGGGCGGGCCGGGTTGCCGGCCCCCCGTGATCCATTCACGCACATGCCGGTCCCTTCCGCGCCGCACCCCTCCGCCGGACACGCCTCGGTGAGTCCCTGCACCGACCGGGGGCGGTCGGTGCCTGCCGCCTGCCCCGAGCGCTCCGCGTAAACACCCTGGCCCCCCGGCGGAGGGCCGGGGGGCCAGGGCTCTGGAGGGGACGAGAGGCCGGAGGCGGAGGAGGCCGGGGCTCTCCGCAAGGGGGCGCGGCCGGCTCAGGCGGTGGCCTGCGGCTCCTTCTCGCGGGGCGCGGGCAGCACCGCGAACAGTACGGCGGCCAGCAGTACCGTCGCGGCCCAGCCCAGGCCGTTCTCGCCGATCCAGGTGTCGACCAGCGGTCCGGCGAACCACTCGCACTTGGTGAAGGCGAGCCCGAGCACCAGGGCGACGCCCCAGGCCGTCATGGCCTGCCAGCAGAAGCCTCCGACGTACCAGTAGCGGCTGGTGCGCGAGGTGTCGAGCAGCCCGGCCGCGTCGTAGCGGACGGTCTTGTGCCGGCGGCGCAGCATGTCCACCGCGTAGACGCCGACCCAGGCGGAGAAGGAGACGGCCAGCAGCGAGAGGAAGGAGATGAACGAGCCGTAGAAGCTCTTGGCGACGAGCATCAGCAGCAGTCCGCCGACGAGGCTGATCACCGCGTTGATGGAGACGGCCGAGGCGCGGGGCAGCTTGACGCCCATGGTCTGCGCGGTGAACCCGGCGGAGTACATGGACAGGCTGTTGATGAGCACCATGCCGATCAGGGCGATGAGCAGGTACGGCACGGCCAGCCAGCCGGGCAGGGCCTCGCCGAGGAAGGAGACGGGGTCGTTCGTCTTGGCCAGCGCGGGGTCCTTGAACGACATGACGCCGCCCATCAGCACCATCGGCACCAGCACCAGCAGCGCCCCCGAGAGGGTGGTGCCGAAGATCTTGCGGCCCTGTGCGCTGTGCGGCAGATAGCGCGCGAAGTCCGGGCCCGTGGGGATCCAGCTGATGCCGCCCGCCGCGATGGTGCCGATGCCCGCGATGAACATGGCCGTGCCGCCCGCGGGACGCGAGAAGACCTCGCTCCACTCGATGGTGGTCACCAGGTAGGCCAGCACGAGGACGGTGAAGACCCCGAACAGGTAGGTCGACCAGGTGTTGCAGATGTTGAGCACCTTGCGGCCCATGCCGCTGACGAGGAACGTCACACCGACGAACACGAGCAGCGTGACGACGATGAGCGGGGTGCTGCTCTCGATGCCGAACAGCAGCCGCAACACGGTGAGCACGGCGTACGCGCCCGTGACCGCGTTGATCGTCTCCCAGCCGAAGCGCGCGACCCACAAGATCATGCCGGGGAAGTAGTTGCCCCGTACGCCGAAGGTCGCCCGCGAGAGCATCGCGCCGGGCGCGCCGCCCCACTTGCCGGAGACGGACAGCAGCCCGACCAGGCCGAAGGAGACGGACCCCGCGATGGCGGCCGCGAGGAGCACCTGGAAGAAGTTGAGGCCGTTGAAGACGACGAGTCCGGCGCCCATGGTGAGGAGCAGGACGCTGATGTTGGCGGCAACCCAGGTGGGGAACAGTTCGCGGACCCGGCCGCGCCGCTCGTGGTCGGGTACGGGCTCGATGCCTCGGGTCTCGACGGTCTCGTCGACGGCTGCGGCGGTCGCCGGGGCGGAAGCGGAAGGGTCGGCCGTGGAGGCCGAAGGGGGCGCCGTAGCGGCGCCGTCGGCGCCGGCTACGCCGGGACGAACTGCCATGGGATGGGGCTCCGTGCGTGGTTCTCTGGTGCGACGTGCGTCATTGCAGGGTCCTGACCAGGACGTGAGGGGACTCTACGCGCGTTGCATTGCGCCCTCTATCGTACAGAACCACACGATCGGCCCCCGCCGCTTCGGGTGATCCTACGAAACGGCGGGCTCGCCCGGAGAGCCGGCCGGTCGCCCGAAGCGGAACGTCGGCCGCGCCGGGAGACGGCCCGCAGCCCGGCCGAAGGGGGCGGCCCCGATGAGGGGCTGATGAAGGCCCAATCGAGGCGGCGCCCCTCAGGGCACCGGCACCAGCACCACAGAGCACGCCGCGTGCTGGAGGACCGCGTTGACCACGGGGCCCACCTGGAGGCCGAGGCGACGGTGCTCCCGCCGTACGCCCAGCACGATCCGCTCCGCGCCGTCGCTCATCCTGATCAGGTTCTCGGCCGCCGCGCCCTGGTGCTGCGCGGTGTGCACCTCCACGTCGCCGTACCGCTTCCGGAACGGCTGCACGGCCTCCGCCAGAAACTTCTCCGCGCGCTTCGTCTCCTCCGACGGCTCCTTCGGCGACAGCTTGAGCGACACCCCGGGCAGCGTCGGATAGTTCCAGGAGTGCACCACCCACAGCGTCGACCCGTCGCGCTGCGCCGACTGGAAGGCGAACTCGACCGGCTCGGTGGCACCGGCCCACTTCAGCCCGACCACCGTGTCACCGACCCGGGCCGTGCCGGGCTCGGGCACCTCACCGCGCACCACCATCAGCGGCCCGGCAGCGTGCGCCGCGAGCCGCAGGCCCACCGAGCCGAGCAGCAGGCCGCGGAAGCCCCCGCGCCCCCTGGTGCCCACCACGGTGAGGTCGGCCGTACGGCTCGCCCGCACCAGCGCGTCGACCGCGGGCTCGCGCACCCCCGCCGGCGTGACGGTCAGCCCGGGCACCCGCTTGCGGGCCCGCTCGGCGGCGCCGTCGGCCACCTCCTGTCCCGCCCGGCGGATCCGCTCGGTGTCGGAGTCCGTCTCGGGTACGACGCTGCGCCGGGGCGGCGCGGCGCCGCACAGCACCTCCAGCTCGGCGCCGCGGCGAACGGCCTCGTCGGCGGCCCGGTCCAGCGCGCGGAGAGAGTGCGGGGAACCGTCGACTCCGACCACGACACGGCCGGTCGAGGGGGCGGGCGCCTCGGCGGAGCGCTCGTTGGTCTGCGGCATGTCGTCTTCTCCTCGCGTCCTGCGACGTCCTCGCGTCAGGGCCGGGTACCCCGCCAGTGTCGGTCACACGGCGCGTTTGCGGGAGAAGGCGCGGCACAGCGAACACGGCGGAAACAGCGGAGAGAGCGGAGAGAGCGGGCCGCCGGGCGCTCCCCCGCCTGCGAGGGGCCGGGCGTCCCGCGCGTCTCAGGGCACCATCACCGCGCGGCCGTTGACCTTCCCCTCGTGCAGGAGCTCGTAGGCGCGGGGCGCCTCGTCCAGGGGGAACCGCTCGACGTGGATGTCGAGCACGCCTCGGCGGGCCAGGGCCAGCACCTCCTCCAGCTCGGACCTGCTGCCCCAGTACGGGGAGCGCACCGTCGTCTCGTACGGCAGGATGCCGAATCCGACGGGCAGGGAGCCGCCGCCGATGCCCACGAGAGTGACGTCGCCTTCGATGCCCACGCTCTGGCCCGCGAGCGCCGTGGTGGGCGGGACGCCGACGAAGTCGAGTACGGCTGCGGCGCCCTGACCCTCGGTCAGCTCGCGGATCCGGTCGGCGGCCTTGGTGTCCGAGAGCAGTACCTCGTGGGCGCCGACGTTCCTGGCGAGCTCCAGCTTCTCCTCCGAGACGTCCAGCGCGACGACGCGGGCCGGGGTCATGGCCCGCAGCAGCTGGATGCCGATGTGGCCGAGGCCGCCGGCGCCGATGACGACGGCCGTGGTCCCGGCGACCAGCTTGGGCACCGACAGCTTGACCGCGTGGTACGGCGTCAGCCCGGCGTCGGTCAGCGGAGCCGTGGTGACCGGATCGAGATCGCCCAGCGGCACCAGATGGCGCGCGTCGTCGACGAGCAGGTACTCGGCCATGGCGCCCGGCGCGCCCAGCCCTGGCGGGAAGATGGCGTCCCGGTCGGCGCGCAGGCAGTAGTTCTCCTTGCCCTGGGCGCAGTTGTGGCAGACACCGCAGCCCCAGGGCCCGTACACCGCGACGGACTCCCCCACCTGGACGCCGCTCGCGCCGTCACCCAGGGCCGCCACCGTGCCGACGCCCTCGTGGCCGAGGGTGAGCGGGAGGGGGAAGCGGAGCTGTTGCGCGGTCATGCCCATCACGGCGAAGTCCGAGTGGCAGGCGCCGGCCGCGGTGACCTCCAGCAAGACCTGTCCTGGACCGGGTTCGGGGTCGTCCACCGTGGTGAGGACGGGCGGTTCTGAGATGCGCTGGTACTGGAGGGCCTTCATGCGGGCTCCCGGCTGATGGCTGGTGGCTCCTGGCTGGCGACTTCTGGCCGGCGGCTCCTGGCTGGCGACTTTGTCCGGCGGCTTCTGGCCGGCGGCTTCGGTGTCCGGCTGCCGGCTTCCGGCCGCCGCTCGGTGTGGTCGGTCGGTCCCTGAGCACCGTCGGCGTGCTCCGCGGCGGCCGGCCGGCACGGATGCCGTGGCCGGCCGCCGCGGAGTGGCAGTTCAGGTCGCGACCTGTCCTGACTGCCGGCCGCCCCCGCCTGGTCCGCGCCGCGCCGCGAGCGGGCTCAACTCCACTACAGCAGCACGTCACGGCCGCCGCA
The DNA here is from genome assembly GCF_003323715.1 of Streptomyces diacarni. Lineage (GTDB taxonomy): Bacteria > Actinomycetota > Actinomycetes > Streptomycetales > Streptomycetaceae > Streptomyces > Streptomyces diacarni. Next base: position 542,984 of record NZ_QOIN01000046.1, on the reverse strand, counting down.
AAGGGAACGCGGACACGGCGTCCGCCATGCAGATACCCGGTTACGAATGTAACTCGGTTACGTTTCCCTGCTACGGTCGTCCCCATGAGCGAATCCCCCTCCGGGCTGCGCGAGCGCAAGCGGCAGCGCACCTACCAGGCGATCTCCGACGCGGCCGTGTCCCTCTTCCTGGCCAAGGGGTTCGACGCCGTCTCCGTGTCCGAGATCGCGGACACCGCCGAGGTCTCCAAGCCGACCCTCTTCCGCTACTTCCCCGCCAAGGAGGACATGGCCCTCCACCGCTTCGCCGACCACGAGGACGAGGCGGCGCGGGTGGTCGCCGCCCGCACACCGGGCGCCGCACCGCTCGGCGCGCTGGAGGCGCACTTCCTCGCGGGGCTCGACGCCCGGGACCCGGTCACCGGGCTGTGCGACGACCCGGAGGTGCTCGCCTTCCACCGGCTGCTGTACGGCACCCCCAGCCTGGTGGCCCGCCTGCACTCCTACACCGCGCGCTCCGAGGCGGCGCTGGCCGCCGAGCTGGCCGGGGTGGCCGACGGCTCGGACGACGGCCCGAGCAGCAGCTCGGCGGACAGCTCAGGCGCCGGGCCAAGCGACGAGCCGGCACAGGGCTCGGCGCACGGCTCGGGCGCCGGACGCGCGGCGCTGACGGCACAGCTGGCCGCCGGGCAGATCATCACCGCCCAGCGCGTCCTCGCGCTGGAGAACTGGCGCCGCGTCGCGCGCGGCGCGAGCGCGGAGCGCTGCCTGGTGACGGCGCGCGAGGACGCCGTCCACGCCTTCGCCCTCCTGCGCACCGGCCTGGCCCCGTACGCCTGACCGCCACCGCCGCGCCCCGACACCGGGCGCCGCGGCACCCACCACGAAGAGGAGCGTTCCATGCCGGGGGAAGACCCCACCCACGACGCCGCTCCCGGCGCCGAGCCGGCCGCCGAGTTGGCCACGGAACTGGCCACTGAGCGCGCCTACACCGACACCTGCCGGGCCGCGCTCGACCGTACGGACGCCGCCACCCGTCAGCGGGTGCGGGAGGGCGCGGGCGTGGTGACCGGCCGCCACTCGGGCGACGCCGCCGAGGAAGGCGTCGCGGGAGACGGGGCGAGCGCCGAGGCGCTGGGCCGGTACCTGCGCAGCCGCGCCAAGGAGGTACGGGAGGAGCCCGACGGGCCGCCGTTCTTCGGCCGGCTCGACTTCCGCAGCGAGGGCCCGGCGGGCGACGAGGCCGGGGAACACCGCGGCCAGCGGTACTACATCGGCCGCCGCCGGGTCAGCGCACACCCCTCGGCCCCGCCGCTGGTGCTGGACTGGCGGGCGCCCGTCTCGCGCGCCTTCTACCAGGCGACGGCCCGCGTCCCGCAGGGCGTCGGCTCGCGCCGCCGGTTCGGCTGGGCGCCGGGCGGCACGGGCGCGGCCGCGGACCTGACGGGCCTGGAGGACGAGCCGCTGGCCGACGCGGGAGCCGGCGGGGACGGCGCCGCCTCGGCGCTGAGCAGCGGCATCGTCGCCGAGGAGATCGAGCGCCCCCGCGTCGGCCCGATGCGCGACATCGTCGCCACCCTCCAGCCCGAGCAGGACGACCTGGTCCGCTCGGGCCCCGGAACGTCCCTGTGCGTCCAGGGCGCGCCCGGCACGGGCAAGACCGCCGTCGGACTCCACCGCGCCGCCTACCTCCTCTACACCTACCCGCGCCGGATCGAGCGCGGCGGGCTCCTCGTCGTCGGACCCAACGCGGCGTTCCTGCACTACATCTCCGCGGTGCTGCCCTCTCTCGGCGAGGGGGGCGTGCGCCAGTGCACGGTGGCGGATCTGCTGCCCGCGCACGAGGTGACGGCCGAGGACGCCCCGGACGCCGTGGAGGTGAAGCACGACGCGCGCATGGCGAGCGTGCTGCACCGCGCCCTGTACGCACGGGTGGGGCTGCCGGACGGGCCGCTCGCGGTGCCGGACGGCTCCTACCGGTGGCGGCTCGGCGAGGAGGAGTTGCGCGCGATCGTCGAGGAGACACTGGCCCAACAGCCGCCCTACGAGGTCGGCAGGGAACGGGTGCGGGCGCGTACCGTCGCGCTGCTGCGCGACCGCGCCGAGCGCCGCGCGGGACCGCCGGGCGGCGAGTGGCTGCGCCGTATGGGCAGGAAGAGGGAGCTCACCGCCTTCCTGGACGCGGTGTGGCCCAGGGCGCGGCCCGAAGAGGTCGTCGCCGGCCTGCTCGGCGACGCCCGGGTGCTGGCGGCGGCGGGCGAGGGGCTGCTGGAGGCACCCGAGCAGCGTGCCCTGCTGTGGGCGGGCCGCCGCCCGCGCACGCCCCGCACGGCACGTTGGTCGCGGGCCGATCTGCTGCTGCTCGACGAGGTGGCGGGGCTGATCGAGCACCCCGAGGAGAGCTTCGGGCACGTGGTGGTGGACGAGGCGCAGGACCTCTCCCCCATGGAGTGCCGCGTCCTGGCGCGTCGCAGCCGCTTCGGCTCGCTGACCGTGCTGGGCGACCTGGCCCAGGGCACCACCGCATGGGCGGCCCGCGACTGGGAGTCGCAGCTGACGCACCTGGGCGCGCCCGACGCGGTCGTCACGCCGCTGACCACGGGGTTCCGGGTGCCTGCTGCGCTGGTCGAGGTCGCCAACCGGCTGCTCGGCTCACTCCGGGTGCGGGTGCCTGCCGCGCGGTCGCTGCGCCCGGGCGGGGAGTTGACGAGGGTGCCGGTGGCCGCGCCCGCCGAGGTGCCGGCGGTCGTGGCCGAGCGGGTGCGGGGCGCGCTGGAGCGGGAGGGCTCGGTCGGGGTGATCGCCGCCGGGGCGCGGGTGGCCGCACTGCGGGACGCTCTGTCCGCCGCGGGCGTCCCGTCCGAGGAGCCCGGCGAGGAGGCGTCGGCGGCCCGGGTCACCGTCGTGGACGCCGAGCTCTCCAAGGGGCTGGAGTACGACCACGTCGTACTCGTGGAGCCGGCCGAGATCGCGCGGAGCGGGCCCCGCGGGCTCCACCTGCTCTACGTCGCGCTCACCCGCGCGGTCTCGCGGTTGGAGATCGTCGGCGCGCGGGGGCTACCGGCAGCCGTGGCCGCCTGAGGCCGGTCCCGTGGCCGCGAGATCGCGGAGCCAGTCGGGCCGATCGGCGATCTCCAGCAGCAGAAGCAGTCGCGTGAGGGGGTTGTCCACGTCGGAACCGTCTTCCACCGGGTCCGCTGCGGCGGGGGGTCGGGCGCCTGGTGTGGTCACTGGAGCTCCTGTAGGCGGACGGATGATCGTGAACTCCGTTGTCGAGCGGCGGAGTTGAGACCCCGGAGGCACAGGGGTGGAGTACGACGGGCATTGTGGCGGGTCCGTACTTACTTCTGCAAGTACAGATGCAAGTACATCTGCAATCACGCTCGGCTGTGAGACGCTTTTCGACGTCGCAACCGCCCACGGGGGAAACGCAAGTGACGTAGGGAGAGACGTACATGCAGATCGAGAACGGCATCGAGGCCACCCGGATCGAAGGCGCGGTGTGGCGCAAGAGCCGCCGCAGCAACCCGAACGGCAACTGCGTGGAGGTGGCCACCCTTCCCGACCGGGGTGTCGCGATGCGCAACTCCCGCTTTCCTTCGGGCCCCGCCCTCGTCTACACCCCCGCAGAGATCGCGGCGTTCGTCCAGGGCGCCAAGGACGGCGACTTCGACGACCTGCTGGAGAGCTAGCGCTGACCCGTCGCTCCACCAGCTGAAAAGCAAGACCCCACGGCGCCGCCGCCGCACGACACGGACGTGCGGCGGCGGCTCACGTGTGCACCGGCGCACCGCCCGGTGCCGACGGCCCCGCCGGCGCGCCGAGTTCACAGGTGCACCGCACCGCCACACGAGCCGCTGAATCCGGTCACGTCACCGGTATGGCTGTACGCCCGGTGAGCGGAATGGGACACTGAGCGTCCGGACAGTCACTCAGGGAAGCAAGGCGGGCGCGATGGCAGTACAGCCGCGGCGCGAGGCGTCGCCCGGACGCATCCTCGACCACCCCAGAGGCGGTCCGACGATCCTGCGCATCGTCCTGGGCACCCAGTTGCGGCGGCTGCGCGAGGAGCGGGGCATCTCACGCGAGGACGCGGGCGAGGCGATCCGCGGCTCGCACGCCAAGATCAGCCGCCTGGAGCTCGGCCGGGTCGGCTGCAAGGAACGCGACGTCGCCGACCTGCTGACGCTGTACGAGGTGTGGGACCCGCAGGACCGGGAGGAGTATCTCGCGCTCGCGCGCCAGGCCGGTTCGCCCGGCTGGTGGCAGAAGTACAGCGACGTGATGTCGCCGTGGTTCGACCGGCTCATCGGGCTGGAGGAGGCCGCCTCCCTCATCCGCATGTACGAGGTGCAGTTCGTCCCCGGCCTGTTGCAGACGCGGCAGTACGCGCACGAGGTCATCCGGCTCGGCCACCCCAGGGACGACGCGCGGCGCAGCGAGCGCCGCATCGAGTTGCGCATGGAGCGCCAGGCCATACTCGACCAGCCGCACGCCCCCCGGCTGTGGGCCGTGATGGACGAGGCGGCGCTGCGCCGCCCGCTGGGCTCCCGCCAGGTGATGCGGGCCCAGATCGAGCACCTGATCGAGGTGGCACAGCGGCCCAACGTCACGCTGCAGATCGCCCCGTTCAGCCTGGGCGGCCTCGCCGCGGCCGGCGGTCCCGTCACCATCCTCCGCTTCCTGGAACCCGACCTGCCCGACATCGTCTATCTGGAGCAACTCACCAGCTCCCTCTACCTGGAGAAGCGCGACGAGGTGGAGGGCTACCTGGTGGTGATGGACCGCCTGTGCGCCATGGCCGAGCCCCCGGCCAGGACGCTGACGTTCCTGGAGAAGCTGCTCAGCGAGTACTGAGCGCTCAGCGGCGGGTCGGCCCGGTGGCGGATCAGCGTTTGCGGGCCACTCCGCCGTACTCGAACCAGACGTCGTCGGTGTGGCGGCAGCGCAGGTCCGAGTCCGGGCGCCAGCCCGTGATCTCGACCAGTCCCGGGTCGATGACGTCGAGCCCGGCGAAGTAGCCCGCCACCTCGTGGGGTTCGCGGACCCGGCCCCACTGCCCCTGGGTGCTGCGGCCCATGAAGTCGGTGACGAACTCCCTGGTTTCCGCGTCGAGGCTGACCAGTTGGTTGAGCACGATGAAGCTGCCGGACGGCACCCGCGCCATGACCCGTTCCACGAGGGCCACCGGGTCGGAGGCATCGGGCAGACAGTGCATCACCGAGACGAAGAGCAGCGCGACGGGTGCGCCCCGGTCGATGAGGCGGCCCACCTCGGGGCTGTCGAATATCGCGTCGGTGTCCCGCATGTCAGCGCGTATCACCGCGGTGCGGGCGTTCTCCTCCAGCAGGGCACGGCCGTGGGCGAGGACGATGGGGTCGTTGTCGACGTAGACGACGCGGGCGCCGCCGTCCACCCGCTGGGCCACCTGGTGGACGTTGTCCTGGGTGGGCAGGCCCGAGCCGTGGTCGATGAACTGGCGCACCCCGTACTCCCGGCTCAGGACGTGCACGACGCGCCGCAGGAAGCTGCGGTTGTCGAGCGCGAGCGCGCGGGTGCCCGGCACCTTCCGGTCCAGTGCCGCCACCGCCTCGCGGTCGACGGCGTAGTTGTCCTTACCGCCCAGATAGTGGTCGTACATCCGGGACACGCTCGGAACGGTGACGTCGACCGCGTCCACTCCGAAATCGTCCGCCCCGGCCAGCTCTTCCCGCATCGGTGCCCCACGTGTTCCCCGTGCATCGCGCACTCTGCCAGCGCGTGCGCCTGCCCTGGCGGGAAGCATGACACGCCGGAAGCGGTCTGGACCACGTCAATCGGCCTGTCACGTGCGGAAATTGAGAAGGTGCGCGGTACATACCGGGAGGTTCCGGGGCGGTTGCGACGCGCCCACCGCACGCGCCTCAGCCGGCCGCGCGTCTCAGCCGGCCGCGCGGGCTGTGCCTGCCGTACCGCTCAGGCGCGGCGCAGCTCAGCCGCCGTACCGCTCAGCCGGTCGTGCCCAGCTCCGCCCAGACGACGCGGCCGCACCGGGTGTCCCGGGCCGAGACCCCCCATCGCTGGGCGAGGGCGCCCACGAGCTGGAGGCCGCGCCCGTTGACCTCGTCGGGCCCCGCGCTGCGTGGCTGCGGTGCCCGGGTCTGGGTACCCTCGTCCGTGACCTCTATACGCAGCCTGCTGCCGTCCAGATGGATGCTGCACCCTATGCGCCCCGTGTCGGTGTGCAGGACGGCGTTGGTGACGAACTCGGAGATGACCAGCTGCGCCGTGTGCCCGAGGTCCTCGGGGAAGCCCCAGCGGAGCAGGTGGCTGCGCAGGTGGGCGCGGGCACGGGCCACGGACGAGGTGTGTGCCGGAAGCTCGAATCCCTCCTGCCGCGCTTCGTCGGCCACGGCGGCCGGTGCGGGTGAGGAGAGCTGTGCAGGGGGATACGAGGAGGCCACGGGATCGCCTTCCGTCTACCTGTGGGGTGTGGGGACGGCTGCCGGCAGGTGTTCCGCACGGCCCTCAGAGGCGCTGGCGCACGCGTGAGTGAGCCGGGGGGCTGTTACCGGCAGGCCCTCCGGCGATGCGGACGTTGGTGTGCGGCTCCGGTGCCGCAGCTGCATGAGCTGGGTCACGCTCTTCACTATGCGCAGCCTCTTTCACAGATGGCAAGAGGAGTTCTGCAATTCGCAGAATCGAATGGGCAGTATGGCTGCTGCACGAGAGCCATGGCAGACTGCTCAGGCATCAGGGTCCGCCCGGGGAGGCAAGTCGAGGAGGCAGTAGTGGCCGAGGCCCGTTCCGCGCCGACTGTGGGGCAGATAGTGCTCGGCCTGCGCCTGCGTGACCTGCGGGAGCGCGCGGGCTGCTCCTTCGCCGAGGCCGCGCATGCACTGAGCGTGAACACGACCACGGTGCGCCGCATGGAAAAGGCGGAGGTCGGGCTCAAGCCCCCGTACGTGGAGAAGCTGCTGAGCATGTACGGCCTCTCCGACGAGGAGGCCGCGTCCTTCCTCACCCTGGTGGAGGAGGCGAACCAGCCCGGCTGGTGGCACAGCTTCCGCGACGTGCTCCCCGCCTGGTTCAGCCTCTACGTGAGCCTGGAGGGCGAGGCCAGCCTGATCAGGGCGTACGAGCCGCACTGCGTACCCGGACTGCTCCAGACGGAGGACTACGCGCGTGCGCTGCTGCGCACCGGGTTCCCCTCCGCCGACGAGGACGAGCTGGACCGGCGGGTCCAGCTGCGCATGGGGCGCCAGCGGCTTTTGGAGGGCCCGCGGGCGCCGGTGCTGTGGGCCGTGCTCGACGAGCAGGTGCTGCGGCGCCACGTGGGCTCTCCCGAGGTCATGCGGGGCCAGATCGACCACCTCGCCGAGATGACCAGAGCGCAGAACATCACGCTTCAGATCATCCCGTTCACCTCAGGTGCGCACCCCGGCATGTTCGGGCCCTTCCAGCTGTTCCGTTTCGAGATTCCGGAGCTCCCGGACATCGTCTACACGGAGAGCCTGACGGGGGCCACGTACCTGGACCAGCGTCCGGACACCGCCGCCTACCTGGAGGTGCTGGACCGCATGGGCGCGCAGGCCGCGCCAGTACCACACACCGAGACCGTCCTCGGTGAGATCCGCAAGGAGTTTTAGAACCATGGGTCACACAGGCCACACCCGCCCCCACATATACAACGGCATGCCGGCCAAGAACCTCGGCACCGAGGGCTGGCAGAAGCCGTGGAGCGGCACCAACGGGGGCAGCTGCGTGGAGGCGATGAAGCTCGGCGACGGCCGGGTCGCCCTGCGCCAGTCCACCGACCCCGAGGGACCGGCGCTGATCTACACCACCCACGAGTTCGAAACCTTCCTCCAGGGCGCCAAGCAGGGCGTGGCCGACTTCCTGCTGGCCTCCGACTGACGCGACGACCCCGGGCGGCGCCACCGAGCGGCGAGCCGCCCGCCAGCAGTACCGGACCGGAGAACGGAGAGGCCGCATGACGGCAGAGGGAAACCTCCCCGGCATAGACACCACCAAGCCGCACTCGGCGCGGATGTACGACTACTACCTCGGGGGCAAGACCCACTACGAGGCGGACGTGCAGGCGGCCGAAGCGGTGATCGCGACCGTGCCGTTCGCCGGGGGCATGGCGCGTGCCAACCGCGATTTCATGATCCGCGCCACCCGCTGGCTGACCTCCGAGGCGGGGGTACGGCAGTTCCTGGACATCGGCAGCGGCATCCCCACCGAGCCCAACCTCCACCAGATCGCCCAGTCGGTGGCCCCCGACGCGCGGGTCGTCTACACCGACAGCGACCCGATCGTGCTCCAGTACGCGCAGGCGCTGCTGCACAGCACCCCCGAGGGCCGCACCGCCTACCTTCAGGCGGACGCCGCCCGCCCGGCGAGCATCGTCGACTCCGACGAGCTGCGCTCCACTCTCGACCTGACCCGTCCTGTCGCCCTCTCGGTCAACGCGCTCTTCCACTTCGTCCCCGACGAGTGGGGTCCCTACGAGATCCTCAAGGGGCTGCTGGAGCGGCTGCCCTCCGGCAGCTACCTGTGCCTCTCGCACGCCACCGCCGACATCGACGACCCGGCGCTCGCCGAGCTGGGCCGCGACGTCGAGGAGATCTACGCCAAGGGCGGGACGACTCTCAGGCTGCGGGACCGCGCGGAGGTCGCCCGGTTCTTCGAGGGGCTCGAGCTGGTCGAGCCCGGCATCGTGATGGCGCACGACTGGCGCCCGGACCCCGAGCAGGTCACCGAGCTCAAGGAGGGGCAGCCCAGCATGCTGGCGGCGGTGGCCCGCAAGCCCTGAGCGAGCGGCACGGCCGCCGGGACGCACGGACGACGGAGGGGGAGCACGTGCCCGAGCACGGCAGCGCGCCGCCGATCGACACGACCAGACCGCACGCGGCGCGGATGTACGACTACTACCTCGGGGGCAAGACGCACTACGAGGCGGACGTACGGGCGGCCGAGTCGGTGGTCTCCGTGCTTCCCGAGATCGTGGCGGCGGCCCGCGCCAACCGCGACTTCATGGCGCGGGTGACCCGCACGCTGGCGGCCGACCACGGTGTCGCCCAGTTCCTCGACATCGGCAGCGGCATCCCCACCGAACCCAATCTCCACCAGATCGCCCAGTCGGTGCTCCCCGAGGCGCGGGTCGTCTACACCGACAACGACCCGATCGTCCTCCAGTACGCCCACGCCCTTCTCCGGAGCACTCCCGAGGGGCGCACCGCCTACCTCCACGCGGACGTCACCGACCCCGGGAGCATTCTCGGCGCCGCGGAGCTTCGCGACACCCTGGATCTGAGCCGGCCCGTGGCCCTGTCGGTCAACGCGCTCCTCCACTTCGTCCCCGACGGCCGCGATCCGCACGGCATCGTGGCCGCGCTGCTCGAACCGCTGGCTCCCGGCAGCTTCCTGTGTGTGAGCCACGGCATCGCCGACCTGCCGGACGACGGGACCTCGGACCGGGCCGACGACGTCATCGGGATCTATCAGCGGGGCGGTACGGCGTTCGTGCCGCGCAGCCGGGAGCAGGTCGCCCGGTTCTTCGACGGTCTCGACCTCCTCGATCCCGGTGTCACGATGGCGCACCTGTGGCGGCCCGACGGCGATCCGGCTCAGCGCCTGCCGAGGGAGGCGCTGACCCTGCACGCGGGGGTGGCCCGCAAGCCGTGACGCCGCGGGGTGGCCGTGGTTCCGGCGGGCGTTGACAGGACCTGACACGGAAGCGAGCATAAGCAAGCGCTTAGACACCCTCGTCGCGGCGCTCGCTCACGCCCGCCGCTCCCGGGATCGGAAAACCGTCATGGCCACACCCGCCACCCTGCTCTCGCACCGCGACCTCGACTTCCAGCTCCACGACTGGCTGAGGATCACCGCGCTGACCGAACGCCCCCGCTACCGGGAACACTCGCGGGAGACCTTCGACGACGCGCTGGCGCTGAGCGCACGCGTCGCCGCGGACCACTTCGCCCCGCACAACAAGCGCAACGACGGGGAAGAGCCCTGGTTCGACGGCGAGCGGGTGCACACGCACGAGGACGTCGCCGACGCGCTGGCGGTGTTCGCCGAAACGGGGCTGCTGGCGGCCGCCATGGACGAGGAGCACGGCGGCATGGGCCTGCCGCACGTCGTCAGCACCGCCTGCTTCGCCTACTTCCAGGCCGCCAACGTCGGCACCTCCGCCTACCCCTTCCTCACGCTCGGCAACGCCCGGCTGCTGTGCGCCCACGGCTCGCCCGAACAGGTCGACACGTACGTGCGGCCGATGCTGGAGGGCCGCTGGTTCGGCACCATGTGCCTGTCCGAGCCGCAGGCGGGCTCCTCGCTCGCCGACGTGGCGACCCGGGCCGAGCGGCGCGCGGACGGCACCTACCGGCTGTTCGGCACCAAGATGTGGATCTCGGGCGGCGACCACGAACTGTCCGAGAACATCGTCCACCTCGTGCTCGCCCGCACGCCCGGCGCCCCCGCCGGGGTCAAGGGGCTCTCCCTGTTCGTCGTCCCCAAGTACCTGGTCGAGGCCGACGGCACCCGCGGCGAGCGCAACGACGTGGTGCCCGCGGGCCTCAACCACAAGATGGGCTACCGGGGCACGACCAACACGCTGCTCAACTTCGGCGAAGGAGCCCGCCACCGGCCCGGCGGCGAGGCGGGCGCCGTCGGCCACCTGGTGGGCGAGGAACACCGCGGGCTCGCGTACATGTTCCACATGATGAACGGCGCGCGCATCGGCGTCGGCGCGGGCGCGATGGCGCTCGGCTACACCGGCTACCTCAAGTCGCTGGCCTACGCCCGCGAGCGCCCGCAGGGGCGGCCGCTGACCGCGGCGGGCAAGGACGCGGACGCCGGACAGGTGCCGATCGTCGAACACACCGACGTGCGGCGGATGCTGCTGGCGCAGAAGTCGTACGTGGAGGGCGCCCTCGGCCTCCTGCTCTACTGCGCGAAGCTCGTCGACGAAGAGCGCTCGGCCGCCTCCCACGAGGAGCGGGCGCGGGCCGCGCTGCTGCTGGACGTGCTGACCCCGATCGCCAAGAGCTGGCCCTCGCAGTGGTGCCTGGAGGCCAACGACCTCGCCATCCAGGTGCACGGCGGCTACGGCTACACCCGCGAGTACGACGTCGAACAGCACTACCGCGACAACCGCCTCAACCCCATCCACGAGGGCACGCACGGCATTCAGGGGCTCGATCTGCTGGGCCGCAAGGTGGTGCGGGGCGGCGGCGAGGGGCTGCGGGCACTGGGCGCCGTCATCGGCGGGACGCTGGAGCGCGCCGAGGCGGCGGGGGACGAGGCGGCCGGTCTCGCGGCGACGCTGCGGGGCTACTGGGAGCGGGCCGTGGCCACCACGGCCCGCGTGTGGGAGCCGGGTGACCCCCAGGTGGCGCTGGCGAACGCGTCCCTCTACCTGGAGGCCGTCGGGCACGTGGTGGTGGCGTGGATCTGGCTGGAGCAGTTCCTGGCCACGCTGGAGGCCGGGCCCGACGACGCGTTCCTGCGGGGCAAGCGGCAGGCGGCGCGGTACTTCTTCCGTGCCGAGCTGCCGCGCACGGGGCCGCAGTTCGACCTGCTGGCGGCGCGGGAGACGGTCGTGCTGGAGACCGACCCCGAGTGGCTGTAGCGGGCGCGGGGCCGCTCACCCGCGCGGCCCGGCGAGGCGCGGGGCCCCGGCTCGGGACCGGCCACCGGGGCGGAGCGCCGGCGCCTCACTCCTCGCCCAGGTCACGCGGCTCCAGCGGCCGGGTCGCCGGGCCCTGGATCACCGAGCCGTCCGTGCCGAACCGGGAGCCGTGGCAGGGGCACTCCCAGGCGACCTCCGCGTCGTTGAACCGCACCAGGCAGCCCAGGTGGGTGCAGCGCGGCGAGAGGGCGCGCAGCTCGCCCTCGGGGGTGCGGTGGACCGCGCAGCGCCTCCCCCGCACGCGCACGATGGCGCCCGTACCGGGGGTGATCTCCTCCACCGAGTCGACGTAGCCGGGACGCAGCCGGTCGCCGACGAAGCGGCGGGCCACCGTCGACTGGAGCCGCAGCAGCGCGGGTCCGTCGCTCGGGCGGAGCCTGACGGGGTCGTAGAGTCCCGCCCAGGCGGGCAGCTCGCCGCCGGTGATGTGCGCGGCCAGCAGCTGCCCCGCGAGCACGCCCGAGCTCATGCCCCAGCCGCCGAACCCGGTGGCGACGTAGGTGTGCTGGGTGGCGGCGTGGAAGCGGCCGATGTAGGGCACGCGGTCGGTGGTCTCGTTGTCCTGGGTGGCCCAGCGGTGTGCCAGCCGTGCCCGGGGGAACCGCTCGTACGTCCAGGCGGCGAGCCGCTCGTAGCGGGCGGCGACCGAACCGATGCCCGGTGTGCCGGGGCTGAAGGTCTCCCCGGTGACGATCAGCAGCCGCCTGCCGTCCCCGAACGGGTAGGGCGCCGTGCGCACCGAGCGGGTACCGCGCTCGGGGGAGAGGTAGGTGCCGCGCGGATCGTCCTCCTGGGGCAGCAGCGCGGAGATGACCAGTTCGCGGCGCGGTTGCAGCCGGGAGAACATCAACGCCCGGTCGAAGACGGGGTAGTGGGTGGCCACCACGACGTCGCGGGCGGCGACCTCGCCCCCGTTCTCCGCCGTCACCACGCACGGTTCGCCCTCGTCCAGGGCGACGACGCGGGTGCGCTCGTACAGCAGTCCGCCGCGGCGCCGAATGTCCTCGGCCAGCGCCAGCAGGTACTTGCGCGGGTGGAACTGCGCCTGGTTCTCGACGCGTACGGCCGCGCCCACCCGGAAGGGCAGCCCGGTGGCGGTCACGTACGAGGCGGCCAGTCCGGCCTCGGCCGCCGCGCGGGCCTCCTCGTGTATCTCCGCCACGTGTTCGGCCGACTCGACGTAGGTGTGCGCGGGGACTCGTTCGAACTCGCAGTCGACGCCCAGCAGCTGGGCGACGGCGGCCGCGTGCTCCACGGCCCCCTGCTGCGAGAGCGCGTAGAGCCGCGCGTCCGCGGGTGAGCGGTTGGCGCGCAGCCAGCTGTAGGACAGCCCCTGGAGCGCGGAGAGCTTGGCCGTCGTGTGTCCGGTGACGCCTGCGGCCAGCCGGTCGGACTCCAGTACGGCGACGCTCCGCCCCGCGCGGGCCAGCTCCCACGCCGTCGACAGCCCCGCTATGCCGCCGCCCACCACGGCGACGTCCACCTCGACCCTGCTGTCGGGCGGCAGCGGCTCCTGGGGCGTCGCCGCCGCTGAAAGCATCCAGTAGGACTCGTATCCGACGGGCAGTGTGGTCACCGCCGCGCTCCCTTCAGCCGGGGCCCGTCCCCCGTGACGTCCACCAGTGTCGTTCCCCCTCGGACGCCTCTCACCCCCGGATGTGCCCCGCCTGCGGGTCGGCGCACCGGCCAAAACCGGCCCAAGGAACGCCTCGCCACCGGGGCGGGGCGAGCGGAATTCCGCCAACTCCTCCCGCTCACCGCACTCGGAGCGCTACGGTGTGTGCGCGCGGGGACGGTCGGTAGTCTGCTGCACGCCGGGAGGGTCCGCGATGAGCGAGGAAGCTCACCTGACGCCTGCTCACCACCTTCACGAGCTGCTGGCCCGCGCCCAGAACCCCTTCGACGTCCCCGACGCGGTCCTCCACAGGCTGCGCGACGCGGTGATGTTCCAGGTCGAGCTCTACGGCTGGCGGCACCGCAACTCCCCGCCGCCCGCGCTGCGGTGCAGCAGTTTCCGCCACGTCTTCCTGCTGGCCGACGGGGCCAGTGTGCTGCTGTGGGAACTGTGTTACGACGGCCCCGAAGGCGCCGGCGAACTGCACGAGGTATACGACGACGCGGAGGCCTTGGCGCGCTCCGAGCGCCGGGTGCACCGCCAGATGGGCGAGGCCCACACACCGGACGCCTCGTTCGGCATCACCCGTACCTCTTTCGATTCCCCGCCGGGGCGGCCGGGGGCCGAGGTCTTCCCCGCCCGCGAGTACGTACGGGGCGGCTCGGCCGAGCACGCCCGCAGGCTGCTACGCAGAGCCGAGAACCCGGACCGCCCCGGTGAGGAGACGCTGCGGCAGCTGGCCACCGCGCTCGGACACCACATCACCCACGTCCCCAAACCGCACGCGCACCCCGGCGGCCCCGGCGAGGGCCAGGTGTGGTGCGCGGTCTACGAACACGCCTTCCTGCTGGCCGACGGGTACGAGGTCAGCCTCTACGAGCTGGAACACAACATGACGGCCGGCGGGCGCCTGGTGTGCGAGGTGTACCTGGAGGAGTCCGTCGCCGACCAGGCCGCGCACCGCCTCGGGCGCGGGCGCGGCCTGGACCTGTAGCACCGCGTCACCCCGCCACCGGCCGCGCAGGCGCGCGGACCGCCGAGCACCGGAGGAACCGGCCATGTCCGCACGTGGGCGCCACCGCCGACCCCAGCCCCGCTCCGCCGCGCGCGTCTCCAGGACGGTGACGGCGGGTGGCGCGGGTATCGCCTTACCCCTCGCCGCGGCCCAGCTCGCGCACGCCGCGCCGCAGGAGGTGTGGGAGAAGGTAGCGGCCTGTGAGAGCAGCGGCACGTGGGACATCAACACCGGCAACGGCCACTACGGCGGGCTCCAGTTCACCCGGAGCACCTGGGAGGCGTATGGCGGACGCGCGTACGCACCGCGGGCCGACCTGGCCTCGCCGAGCGAGCAGGTCGCCGTCGCCGAGAAGGTGCTGGACCGGCAGGGCCCCGGGGCGTGGCCGCACTGCGGTCCGCGCGCCGGTCTCGCCCGGGGCGACGCCGAGCCGCAGCGCGCCGATGCGCGTCCGAAGAGCGAACGGGCCCGCTCCGGCGAGCCGAAGAGCGTGCGGGCGCGGGCGTCGGAGGACGAGAAGGGCAGGAAGGCCGAGAGGGACGAGAAGGCCGAGAAGGCCAGGGCGTCGAAGGACAAGGCGGACCGGGCCAGGGCCGAGCGGTTGAAGAAGCAGACGACCTACGAGGTGGTCAGCGGCGACACACTCTCCAGCATCGCCGAAGCGGGCAGCGTGGAGGGCGGCTGGCACCGCCTCTACGACTGGAACCGCTCCACCGTCGGAGCCGACCCCGACCTGATCCTGCCGGGACAGCGCCTGGAGACGACGGGGCCTGCGCAGAAGACCGGGCGGAAGGAGAGCGGTCCCGACCGCGCCGAGCGCCCGGCCGCCTCCGAGCGGAAGGCGCACCAGGAGCAGACGCCCGAGAAGAAGGCTCCGCCGAAGAAGGCACCGCAGAAGAAGGCACCCCGTTCCTCGGGGGGTTCGGCTACCGCTCCCGTCGCCGGTGTCGGCCCGAGCACGGCCTACCGCGCGGCGGGCGGCAGTTGGTCGTCAGGGCACCACACCGGCGTGGACTTCCCCGTCTCCACCGGGACCTCCGTCAAGGCGGTGCTGGGCGGCACGGTGGTCTCGGCCGGCTGGCAGGACGCCTACGGCTACCAGGTGGTGCTGCGCCACAGCGACGGCAGGTACAGCCAGTACGGGCACCTGTCGGCGATCTCCGTACGGTCCGGGCAGTCGGTCGGTGCGGGAGCGCGCATCGGCCGCTCGGGCGCGACGGGCAACGCCACGGGGCCGCACCTGCACTTCGAGATCCGCACGGGGCCCGGCTACGGCAGCGACATCGATCCGCTGGCGTATCTGCGGCAGCACGGGGTGCGGCTGTAGAGCTTTGCCTGTGGGTGCTGTCCCGGCAACGGGGTGCCACTGTTCGTGGCGGGCGGTCTGCGGGTGGACTTCGGCGCGTGGGGGCAGTTCCCCGCGCCCCTCCGGGGCGCGGTCCACCGGTCCTAACGGTTCGGCCCGGGGGCCGGGGCCCGGGCCGGGAGTGCGATGCCCGGCATGTCCACCGTGCGGTCGCACCAGCGTTCCAGCAGGGTGCGGTCGTGGCCGACCGCGAGCAGGGCGGCGCCCGTCAGCTCCCGGTACTCCTCGACGACCGCCACCAGCGCCGCCGTGGTGGAGGCGTCGAGCATCGCGGTCATCTCGTCGCAGACGAGCACCCGGGGCCGTAGGGCCAGCGCCCTGGCGAGGCAGGCGCGTTGCAGCTGGCCGTCGCTGACCTCGTGCGGACGGCGGCCCAGCAGGTCGGTGCCCAGGCCGACGGAGCCGGCCAGCTCCCCGGTGCGCGTCAGCGCCTCGGTCTTCCGCCCGGTGGCGCGCAGCGGCTCGGCGATCAGCGCGGCGAGGGTGAGCCGGGGGTCGGCGGCCAGCCGGGGCTGCTGGAAGACGACGCCGACGGCGGTCCGCTGGGCGCGGGGCGCCCGGTGCCGCCAGCCACGCGCCTGGACGCCACCGAGGTGGACGGTGCCCGCGTAGGGGCGGTGCAGCAGCGCCGCGACCTTCGCCAGGGTGGACTTGCCGCAGCCGCTGGGCCCCAGCAGCCCGACGGCCTCGCCCCCGGCCACCGTCAGGGAGGCCTCGCGGACCACGGGGGCGCTCCGGTCATACCCGGCGGTGACCGCGCGCAGCTCCAGCGCGGGCGGGTTCGGCGTCATGTCCGGCTCCCTTCGGGACGCAGCCCGTGCCCGGCGGGCTCGGGCGCCGGCACCGGGTGGTGGCAGGCCACCGTGCCGCTCAGGGCCGGCACGGTCGCGCACGTGGCGTCCGCGCGGGCGCAGCGCGGCGCGAAGGCGCAGCCGGCGGGGAGGTCGCCCAGTTCGGGCGGCATGCCGGGGATGGGGCGGAACGCACGTTCTGGCAGCGCGTCCAGCAGGCCGCGGGCGTAGGGGTGGCGGGGTCCGGGAGCGCCGAAGAAGCCGCGCCCTTCGGCCAGTTCCACGACGCGGCCCGCGTACATGACGGCCACCCGGTCGGCGATGCGTTCGGCCGCCGCCAGGTCGTGGGTGATGATCAGCAGTCCGCGCCCCGCGTCGGCGTGGCCGCGCAGCTCGTCCACGGTGCGCTCGACCAGGTCGCGGTCGAGCCCGGTGGTGGGCTCGTCCGCGAGCAGCAGCGGCGCTTCGCCCACGAGAGCGAGCGCGGTGGCGGCCCGCTGGGCGAGTCCGCCGGAGAGCTGGTGGGGGTAGCGGTCGAGGTGGTCGGCGGGGAAGGCGGCGCGCCGTGCGGCTGCCGCGGTGGCGGTGGCCAGCGCCCGGCCCTTCGCCCCGGTCAGCTCCCGTACGGTCTCGGCCAGGTGGGAGCGGACCGTGCGCACGGGCGTCAGGTGGGCCGCCGGGCTCTGCGGGACGAGACCGACGCGCCGGCCGCGCACGGTGCGGGCCAGCGTGGCCTCGTCGGCGGCCAGGAGGTCGGTCGTCTCGCCGGGCCGTGGCCCGGACAGCAGCGCGGAGCCGCCGACCCGCGCGTTGCCGGGGAGGAGCCCCAGCAGCGCGGAGGCGAGTACCGACTTGCCGCAGCCGCTCTCCCCCACCAGCGCCAGGCACTCCCCGTGGGCCACCTCGAGGCTGACGTCGGTGACGGCGGCGATCTCGCGCCCGCCCCGCATCCCAAAGCGTACGGACAGGTCGCGGACGGACAGCAGGGGCTCGGGTGCGTCGGTGCCCTGGCTCACAGCATCAGCTCCGATCGGCGCCGCGGGTTGATCCGCTCCCGCCACACCCCGGCGAGGGAGGCGATGGCGAGGGTCGGGACGATGAGGAACAGGCCGGGGAAGAGGGTGGGCCACCAGTCGCCGGCCAGCAGGGTGCCCCGCGCGTCCTGGATCATGTTGCCGAGGCTGGCCCGGTGGGTGGGCAGGCCGAGCCCGAGGAAGGAGAGCGCCGACTCGTGCCAGATGGCGTGCGGCACCATCAGCACGGCGGCGAGTCCGGCCTGCGGCAGCACGCCTGGCAGCAGGTGCCGTACGCCGACCCGCCAGCGGGAGGCGCCGCCCGAGACGGCGGCGTCGACGAAGTCGCGGGAGCGCAGGGACAGCAGCTCGGCGCGCACGATCCGCGCGGTCGACAGCCAGTGGGTGAGCCCCACCGAGATGACGACGGGCCACACCCCGGGCCGGAACATGGCGACGATGAAGATGCCCAGCAGCAGGTGCGGCACGGAGGAGAAGACGTCCACGGCGCGCATCACCATCCGGTCGGTGCGGCCGCCGACCGCGCCGGCTGCGGCGCCGACCGCGGTGCCGATGACGGTGGCGGTCAGCGCGGCGACGACGCCGACGAGGAGCGAGACGCGCAGTCCGTAGACGCACCGCAGCAGCACGTCGCGGCCCACGTCGTCGGTGCCGAAGGGGTGGGCGAGGGAGGGCGCGTGGAGCTTGTTGGTCATGTCGACGGCCTGCTCGTCCAGCGGGACGAGCAGCGGCACGAGGACGACGGCCAGCAGGACGGCCGCCACCACACAGGCCGAGACGGGCAGCCGCAGGCCGCGGCCCGTCGCGGGCGTGCCGCGTGGGGTCCTGCGCCTGAGCGCCGCGGGGATGCTCACATCTCCTCCATGGCCACGCGGGGGTCGGCGAGTCCGTAGCCGAGGTCCGAGAGCAGGTTTCCGGCCAGTACCGCGACCGTGGCCAGCGTGGTGAGGGCGGCCAGCAGCGGGAAGTCGGTCGCGGTGGCGGCCTCGACGGTCGCCGAGGCGATGCCGGGCCAGCTGAAGACGGTCTCCACCAGCAGTGCGCCGGTGATGAGTTCGGGGATGCGGGAGCCGATCAGGGTGAGCACGGGCAGCAGCCCGGAGCGCAGCGCGTGTCCCAGCAGCACGGTCCGCTCGGACAGGCCGCGGGCGCGTGCGCCGCGTACGGCGTCCTCCGCCAGCGCGTCGCCGACGCCCTGGCGGACGTACAGCAGGAACCACGGCACCTGGGAGATGCCCAGCACCAGCGCGGGCAGTGCGAGGTGGCGCAGCAGCGCCGAGGCGGTGACGACGTCGCTGCCGCTGTCGGTGAGTCCGCCCGCGGGCAGCACGTCGAACTGGAGGGCGAACAGCCAGATGCCGAGCAGCCCGAGCCAGAACGGCGGTGCCGCCTCCAGCGTGTAGGACAGGGAGGTGACCGTCCGGTCGAGGAGGCCGCCCCTGCGGCGGGCCGCGGCGAGTCCGAGCACGGTGCCGACGAGCACCGCGAAGGCGAAGCCGACGGCGCACAGCAGGACCGACCAGCCGAGCCGTTCGGTGATGACCTGTGCGACGGGCTGGCGCAGGGAGGTGGAGTCGCCGAAGTCGCCGGTCACGGCGCTGGTGAGCCAGTTCCACCAGCGCTGCGGGAAGGGTCCGTCGACGTTCAGGTTGGCGCGCAGCTGGTCCAGGGTCTCCTGGGAGGCGTTGAGTCCGGCGGAGCCCGCGTACTGCTGGACGGGGTCGAAGGGGGAGGCGGCGGCGACGGCGAAGACGCCGAAGGTCACCGCGGCCAGTACGGGGACGGCGGCCAGCAGCCGCCGTCCCACCAGCCGGGCGGCCGGGCCCCACAGGGCGCGCCGGGCGGGGCGCTGCCGCGGGGGCCGCGCGGCCGCGGGTATGTCCGTTTCCGTCACTTCTCGGGCTGCCAGTCCTGGACGTTCCACCAGGGTCCCGCGCCGATGCCGTGGTCGTGCGGTTCGACCTGGGTGGTCAGCCCGCGCCACTTGTCGTCGATGACGTAGACGTGGTCGATGGTGGTCAGGAAGGTGTAGCCGGGGTTCTTGGCCAGGGCTCGCTGGACCTTGGTGTAGGCGGTCTTGCGCGTCTCGGGGTCGCGGCTGCGGCGGGCGGCGTCCAACTGCTCGTCGACGGTCTTGTCGTGGTAGTAGGCCAGGTTGTTCCAGCCGTTGCCGGCCTGCGAGGAGTGCAGCGTCGGGTAGAGGTCGAAGTCCGGGTCTGCGGGGAAGCCGTTGCCCAGCAGCATCGCGTCGTGCTTCACCTTGGGCCGGATGACCTCGCGGCTGCCTGCCTGGACCTGGACGTCGATACCGGCCTTCTTGGCGTCGGAGGCGTAGGCCAGTGCGTGGTCCTGGCGCAGCTTGTCACCGGAGAAGTACCAGAGGGTGAAGGCGGCGCGCTCGCCGTCCTTGCGGCGGACGCCGTCCTTGCCGGGCTTCCAGCCCGCGTCGTTCAGGATCTTCTCGGCCGCCTTCAGGTCGTGCGGCCGCTCGGTGCCCTTCGCGAACCAGGGGCTGTCGGTGGGCAGGGGCCCGTAGGCGGGCTTGCCGGCGCCGTTGAGGATCGACTTCACCATGGCCTTGCGGTCCACGGCCAGGTCGAGGGCCCGGCGGATCGCCTTGTCGCCGGTGACGGGGTTGTCGCTGGGCAGGGTGACGGCGCGGTAGTCGGCGGTCTTGGCACTGAAGGTGCGCTTGTCCTCGTCCTTCTCGTAGGTCTTGGCGAGGTTGGGCGGCAGGATGGCGCCGTCCAGGTCGCCGGAGCGCAGCCGGGTGGCGCGCACGTCGTCGTCCTCGATGACGGCGACGGTGAAGCGCTTGATCTTCGGCTTTCCGCCCCAGTAGTGCGGGTTGGCCTTGAAGCTGAGCTTCTCGCCCTTGCGCCAGCTGGTGAGGACGTAGGGTCCGGTGCCGACGGGCTCGGTGTTGTAGGAGCCAGTGTTGACGTTCGTCTTGGAGGCGACGGCCTTCGAGGCGATGGGCAGCACGGTGCGCTCGGCGAAGGCGGCGTAGGGGTACTTGAGCCGGAAGACGACGGTGTGCTCGCCCTCGGCGTGGACGCTGTCGACGGCGTCGAGTTCGCTCTTGGAGGCGTTGTTGGTCTTCTTGTCGAGGATCGTCTCGTAGGTGTAGACGACGTCCTTCGCGGTGAAGGGTTTCCCGTCGCTGAAGGTGACACCCTTGCGCAGGTCGTAGGTGTAGGTGCGGCCGTCCTTGCTCACCTTCGGCAGGTGGGTGGCGAGAGCGGGCTTGAGGTGCATCTGCGCGTCGTGGGTCAGCAGGCCGTCGAATATCTTCGAGTTGCCCTCTTTGCCGTATCCGAGGAGCGGGCTGAGGGTCTCGGGCTCCTGGGCGACGCCGACCGTGAGTGCGTCCGTGCCACCGCCGGGACCGCCCCCGTCATCAGGGGCTGAGCATGCCGCTGCTGAGGCGAGTACGACGGCGGCGGTCGCCATCGCGGTGGCCGTCCGTACCGTCCGGGCAGTCATCTGTGGCACACTCCTTGTTGGAAATCGGAGGCTCTTGCAAACAGCTCGCAATTAAATCATGCCGGAATGCACTATGCCCCGATACCTCCCGCCCGCGCTGTCAACACCCGGGCAAGATCCAGCCCCAGTAACGCTGTTTCCTTCCGTGCGCCGCTCCCCGGTCGTTAGCCTCATGGCCCCGACCGGAACTCCCCGGTGAACGCAGCGAGCTGGAGACCCCTCGATGGAACGTCCCGCCTGGGCCCCCCACGGCATCGACCTCACGGTGCCGAGCGTGTCGCGGATGTACGACTACTACCTCGGCGGCTCGCACAACTTCGAGGTCGACAGGGAGGCGGCACGCAGGGCGATCCAGGCGTGGCCGGGGCTGCCGAAGATCATGCAGAACAACCGCGCCTTCATGCGCCGCGCCATCCGCTTCGCACTCCAGGAGGGCGTCACCCAGTTCCTCGACATCGGCTCCGGCATCCCCACCTTCGGCAACGTGCACGAGGTGGCGCACGCACTGGAGAGGGAGGCCCGGGTCGTCTACGTCGACAACGACCCGGTGGCGGTCGCGCACAGCCGCGCCGTGCTCCAGGGCGAGCGGCGGGTGGGCATCGTCTCGGCGGACTTCCGCTCCCCGCAGGACATCATGGAGTCCCCCGAGGTGGAGGACCTGCTCGACCTGCGCCGTCCTGTGGCCCTGATGCTCGTCGCGCTGCTGCACTTCGTCGAGGACCGCGACGAGCCGGGCACGTACCTCACCGAACTGGCCCGGCACCTCGCGCCTGGCAGTCTGCTCGTGCTCTCCCACGGCTCCCCCGAGGCGGGGCCGAGACGCGACGGCGGGGTCGGCCTCAAGGAGGTCTACAGCACGGCGAACGCCCCGCTGGTGATCCGCACGAAGGACGAGATCCGGCTGTTCTTCGAAGGCTTCGAAGTGGTCGAGCCCGGTCTGGTCCCGGTACCGCAGTGGCGGCCCGACGGACCACCGGAGTACGAGGAGAGCGGCGCCTGCGGCGGCTTCGCCGGAATCGGCCGTAAGGCGGTAGGCGCCGCGTGACTTCGCCAAACGAGCGCGGGGAGGACCGCGAGGACTGCGACGGCGGGGAAGACGGGCTGCGCAGGTTCGCCCGGATCTGGAGCCGGACGATCTACCCGGCGACCCAGACCTCCCTCACCCGTGCCGAGTTGGAGGACTTCCTCCATCCGCTCGCCGTCCGTCTCGGCGAGGCCCTGCACGCCCACCCGTTCACCCCCTCGGCAGGCCGCGAGGTCGGCCGGGCGCTGGTGGACGAGGCGCACTGCACCAGCCCCGACGCGCTGCCGCACGTCCTCGGCGTGGTCGAGTCCTACCTCGTGCTGTACGCGGCCGGACTCGCGCCCGCCGCGGGCGTCCCGGGCGCGCTCGGCGTCGATGAGACCCGCTCCCGCTGCGCCCGGCTCCAGCACGCGCTCGCCGCCGGGTTCGCCTTCGCGGTCCGCGAACGCACCCTGGGCGAGCAGGAGTCGCTCTCGCGGGCCGCGCTGGCCGCCCAGACCGCCGTCGAAGAGGCCCTGCACGCCTCCGAGACCCGCTTCCGCGCCGTCTTCAAGGACGCCACCATCGGCATCGGCATCGCCGACATGAGCGGCCGGCTGCGGGACGCCAACGGCGCGCTGGCCCGGATGTTCGGGCGCTCCGAGGAGGAGATGCGCCGCCGCAACCTCAACGACTGGGTCCACCCCGACGACGCCCCCGAGGTGTGGCGGCTCCACCGCGAGCTGGCCCGCGGGAGGCGCGACCACTTCCGGGTGGAGAAGCCCTACCAGCGTCCCGACGGCACCATGCTGTGGACCAACCTGACCGTCTCGCTGCTGCGGGACGCCGAGGGCGAACCGCGCTACCAACTCGCCCTCATGGAGGACGTCACCGAGCGGCGCCTGCTGCACCTGCGTCTGCGCTACGAGGCCACCCACGACGAGCTGACGGGGCTGCCCAACCGCACGCTGTTCGCCGAGCGCCTGGAGCGGATCCTCAGCCCCGGCGGCGGCGTGCGCAGGTTCGGGCTCTGCTACCTGGACATCGATGGCTTCAAGGCCGTCAACGACAGCCTCGGACACGCGGTGGGCGATCAGCTCCTGGTCGCGGTCGCCGAGCGCCTGCAGTCCTGCACCACCGCGCCGGCCCACCTGGTGGCCCGGATCGGCGGGGACGAGTTCGCGGTGCTGATGTCCGACCCGCAGGACACCGAGGAGGTCACCTGCCTGGCGCGCTCCCTGCTGGCGGCGCTGGCCACCCCCATCAGCGTCGACGGACGTGAGCTGTCCGTACGCGCCAGCATCGGCATCGTGGAGGGCGCCTCGGGCCGGCTGGAGCCCGCGGAGGTGCTGCGCAGCGCCGACATCACGATGTACCGGGCCAAGGACGCCGGGGGCAACCGCTACGCGCTGGCCGACCCGGACTCCGAGGCCCGCGCCATCGACCGGCACAGCCTCACCAACCACCTGCCGGGGGCACTGGAGCGCGACGAGTTCTTCCTGGAGTACCAGCCGCTGATCCGGATGAGCGACGGGCAGGTGGACGGCGCCGAGGCGCTGGTCCGCTGGAAGCACCCCGTGCACGGCCGGCTGGGCCCCGACCGCTTCATCCCGCTGGCCGAACACACCGGGCTCATCGTGCCGTTGGGCCGCTGGGTGCTGGAGCAGGCCGTCTCCCAGGCCTGCACGTGGGCCGGCGGGCAGCCGCTGCGCGTCAAC
This sequence comes from Streptomyces diacarni, assembly GCF_003323715.1. Taxonomy (GTDB): domain Bacteria; phylum Actinomycetota; class Actinomycetes; order Streptomycetales; family Streptomycetaceae; genus Streptomyces; species Streptomyces diacarni. Next base: position 519,300 of record NZ_QOIN01000046.1, on the reverse strand, counting down.
GTCAACCTCTCCCCCCGGCAGCTGCACCATCCCGATCTGGTGCCGGATACCATCGCGGTGCTGGAGGCCGCCGGAGTGGCGCCCTCGTCGCTGTGCCTGGAGGTCACGGAGTCGGCGCTGATCAGCGCCGACGAGGACGAGCTCAAGCCGTTGTGGCAGCTGGCCGACCTCGGGGTGGACATCGCGCTGGACGACTTCGGTACCGGCTACTCCAACCTGGCCAACCTGCGCAGGCTCCCGGCGACGACGCTCAAGCTGGACCGTTCCTTCACCCAGGGGCTCCAGCGCCACCCGGCCGACCCGGTGGACCTGACCTTCGTCGAGGGCATCGTCTCGCTCGCGCACGCGCTCGGCCTGGCCGTGACGGTGGAGGGCGTGGAGACGGAGAGCCAGGCCGACCAGCTGCGGCAACTGGGCTGCGACACGGCACAGGGCTGGTACTACGCGCGTCCGGCCCCGCCCGGCGAGTTCGCCAAGGACTGGGCGCGGGCGGGGTAGCGCCGGGTCAGGGACCGACGTCCAGGTGGCTCTCGAACCACTCCAGCAGGTCCGCCTGGACCTCGTCCTTGTCGGTCTCGTTGAGGATCTCGTGCCGGGCGCCCTCGTACGCGCGCCAGCTCAGGTCGTGCGAGCCCAGGTAGCGGAAGTCCTCCAGCAGCTCGTAGACGAGCGTCATGCGCTGGTGGCAGGGGTCGAGCTCGCCCACGGCGACGTGGACGGGGAGGGCGCGGGGGATGCGGGCGAACTGCTCCGGATCGTTGATCTTGCGGTTGGCGCGCACCCAGTCCAGGGACAGGCCCGCGCTGAAGGAGAAGCCGCAGCGCTCATCCTCGGCGTAGGCGTCCACCTCCGCCTCGTCGCGGGAGAGCCACTCGTACCCCGTGCGGTGGGTGAACGCGTCGTTGAACGAGGCGAACAGCTCGGCGGTGAAGTCCGAGGGCGCGTTCCTGCCCCGCTCGGCGCTCTCCCGCTCCAGCCGCCGGATCGCGCTCTCGGTCTCGGTCCCCGGCAGGCACCGGAAGGTGCCCGAGAGCACCAGACCCGACAGCTCCTCGCCGTACTCCTGGGCGTAGTCGCGGGCGAGCTGGGAGCCCAGGCTGTGCCCGAGGAGGAAGCGGGGCGCGTCGGAGGGCAGGTGGGCGCGCGCCCGGTCGCCGACCTCCTTGAGGTCGGCGACCGTGGCGCGCCAGCCTTCTTCGCCGACGGCGCCCAAGCCGCCGGTGAACTGCGCCGTCGCCCCGTGCCCCCGGTTGTCGGAGGCGACGACGGCGTACCCGTTCCGGGTCAGGAAGCGGGCGAAGCGGTCGTAGCGCCGGGCGTGTTCGGCGGCGCCGTGCGCGAGCTGCACGAGGGCGCGTACGTCCCCCTCGGGAAGCCAGGTGTAGGTCGCCACCCGCGTCCCGTCCGCCACGGTCGTGAAGTCGTCCCGCCGGTCCGTCACGTCCAGCCCCTTCCCGCTCACCTGTGCTCGCTCGCCACCTGAGCGCCGGCCGTCACACCGCGCGCAGGCGGTAACCGTAGCGGTAGGTGCGGTCCGCGTGAAGGAGGTACTGCTCCAGTGGCGCCGCGCCCCAGGAGTCGTTGCCGCCGAGCCCCATCTGGCGGTGGTTGACGCCGAGCACCGTCTCCTTTCGCGGTGTCAGCTCGTGCGGGTGCTTCGGCCCGTCCAGGTCGGCGGGGGTGTACCGCAGCGCGCTCAGCTCCAGGTGGTCGCCCGGCTCGGTGCTCACCCGCAGCCCGGTGCCGTCCTTGCCGCTCAGCTCGCCCCACCGCACGTCGGTGACGTTGCCGCACTGCTGCGGCCGCACGTACGGGGTGAACTGCTCCTCGACACTTGAGCGGTAGCGGCCCACGGCGGCGCCCGTACGGCGGTCCCAGTAGTTCTCCTGCGGCCCGCGCCCGTACCAGGTGAAGGCGGAACGGTCCTTCGGCAGGGTGAGCAGCGCGCCGACCATCGGCAGGTCGGGCAGGCCCGCGCCGGGCTCCAGCGTGTGGGCGACGCGGACCTCGCCGTCCCCGCGCACGGTGAAGACGGTGGTGAACGCCGAGGTCGCCGGCGAGGTCGGCAAGGTGCTGCGGACCTCGATCGTGACGACGGAGCGGTTCTTCCTGGCCACCTTCACCTCGTCGGTGGTCCGCTTGGCGCCCGCCTCCTTCCAGGTCGCGGCGGTCTTGTGGAAGCCGCGGCCGATGTCGTTGTCGGTGGGGCCGCGCCAGAAGTTGGGCACGGGACCGGCCGAGAGCACGACTGCGCCCTTGTGCCGGAAGTCGGTCAGGGTGCCGCCGGCCTTGTCCAGGGTGAGGGTGAAGTCCCGCCCCGTGACGGTGACCTCGTTGCCGCTCTCCGCGTACTCGACGGGCGGCAGCTCCTCTTCGCCGGGTTCCCGCGGCGCCGGGGTCTGCCAGTCCTCCAGCTGGAGCTGCCCGGTGGCCACCTCGTGCCCGGCCTTGGCCCAGGAGGTGCCGTGGCGCAGTACGAGGGAGAGGTTGAGCCAGTACTCGGCACCCGGCACGGGCTTGCCAGGGCGGGTGAGCGGGAGGCGCACGGTGCCCGTCTCGCCGGGTCCCGCGGCGGGCGGCTTCGCCGTGCCGTGCTGCTGCCGCTCGCCGTCGCGGGTGACCTCCCAGCGCAGCTCGTAGGCGTCGAGCCCGAGGAACAGCTGCTTGTTGGCGACCTCGACCTCGCCCTCGGCGGCCTTCTTCCCGTGGAACGCGATGCGCTGGTAGACGTGTTTGACCTCGGCCAGCTCCGGCTCCGCCTCGCGGTCGGAGCGGATGACCCCGTTGCAGCAGAAGTTGCCGTCGGTGGGATAGTCCTTCACCCAGTCACCGCCGTAGGAGAGGTAGGTGCGGGACGCGTCGCCGGGCACGGGCTTGCGGATCGCCTGGTCGACCCAGTCCCAGATGAAGCCGCCGTGCAGGTTGGGGTACTTCTCGAAGAGGTCCCAGTACTCCTTGAGGTTGCCGGTGCTGTTGCCCATCGAGTGCGCGTACTCGCACAGCAGGAACGGCTTGGGGTTGCCCGACTCGCCGTACTTCTCGACCTCTGAGGGCGGCGCGTACATCCGGCTCTCGACGTCCGCCACGGAGCTCATGCCCTCGTAGTGCACGGGGCGGCTCGCGTCGCGCTCGTGGATCCAGTCGGCCATCTTCGCGAAGTTGTCGCCGCCGCCCGCCTCGTTGCCGAGCGACCACATCACCACGCAGGCGTGGTTCTTGTCGCGCTCGACCATGCTGCGCGCCCGGTCCACACAGGCCTCGGTCCACTCCGGGAGGGACCCGGGGACGGTGTCGCGGACGCCGTGGCTCTCCAGGTTCGCCTCGTCGACGACGTACAGGCCGTGCTCGTCGCACAGTTCCAGCCAGCGGGTCGCGTTGGGGTAGTGCGAGGTGCGGACGGCGTTGATGTTGTGCCGCTTCATCAGTTCGATGTCGCGCAGCATCGTCTTCTCCGGCACGGCCTGCCCGTGGTCGGGGTCGGACTCGTGCCGGTTGGTGCCCGCGAAGACGAGCGGCTTGCCGTTGATCTCCAACTTGCCGGGCCCGAAGGTCAGCTTGCGGAACCCGAACCGCACCCGCTGGATCTCGCTCCTCCCGCCGCTCGGCCCCTCGACCGTCAGCACGAGGGTGTAGAGGGCGGGACTCTCGGCGGACCACAGCGCCGGGCGGCGCACCGTACCCGTCAGGTCGACGTCGCCGACACCACCTGCGGGCGGCCGTACGGTGCCGCTGAGCCGCCCGGTCTCCACCCGGCGCCCGTCCGCGTCGTAGAGGACGCCCGTGACCGTGTACGTGCCGACCGTGCCGCCGGTGGTGTCCCGCACGCGGGTGCGCACGGTCAGCTCCGCGCTGGTGAGCGCGTCGTCGAGCGCGGTGCGGACCTCCACGTCGTGCAGGTGCACGCGCGGTACCGAGTACAGGTAGACGTCGCGGAAGATCCCGGACAGGTCGATCATGTCCTGGTCTTCCAGCCAACTGCCGTCCGACCAGCGGTAGACCTCGACGGCCAGAGTGTTCTCGCCGCGCCTCAGATGCTCGCTGATGTCGAACTCGGCCGGGGTGTAGCTGTCCTCGCTGTAGCCCACCTGCCGGCCGTTCACCCACACGAAGAAGGCGGACTTCACCCCTTGGAAGGAGAGGAGGGTGCGCCTGCCGTCCCAGTCGCGCGGCACGGTGAAGGTACGCCGGTAGGAGCCGACCGGGTTGAACTCCTGGGGGACGGCGGGCGGCTCGGGCTCCTCGTAACCGATCCACGGGTAGCGGACGTTGAGGTAGATGGGTTCGCGGTAGCCGTGCAGCTCCCAGTTGGCGGGGACGGGCAGGGTGTCCCAGTCGCCGTCGTCGTAGTCGGTGCGGTGGAACCCCTCGGGCCGCTTGTCGGGGTTCTCGGACCAGCGAAAGCGCCAGTCACCGTTCAACGACCTGTGGTACGGCGAGTGCTCCCGCCCGCCGCGCAGCGCTGACTTGGTGTCCCGGCAGGGGACCAGGACCGCGCGCGCCGGTTCCCTGTTGATCTCGAAGGTGGTGGGGTCGGCGTCCCACTCCCGTCCGGTGCGGGCCGCCGCCGGTCTCCGTCCGGCCGCGAACGCCGCCTTCTGTTCCGAGAAGGCGGCATATCCCGCGAGAACGCCGCCACTTGCCGCCAGAAAACTCCGTCGTGCCCAGGGCTTCGCTTCCATAACCCACAAGACACCACAGCAACCAAGCAATAACAACGGTTCCGCACAACTTCTCTCACCATGTTCCTGTCATGGCCGGGTGGGGAGCCGTCGGCGAAGCCCCTCCAACAGCGTCTCCAGCACCTCACGTTCCACCGCCCCGTGACCGGCACCCACCCGCGCCGGGGCACGCACGGCGACGGCACCGCTGTCGAGGAGATCGCAGAGCACGACCTTGGTCACCACCACGGGCAACCGCAGCTGCGCGGCGAGCTCGGCCACCGAGAGGGGGCCGCCCGCGCACAGCTGGATCAGCCGCCGGTGCTCAGGGCCGAAGTAGCGCAACGGCCTGGCCCCCGTCGCCCGCACGAGCGTGGTCAGCTCGAACCCGGTGGTCGGCCTGGTACGTCCGCTGCTCGCCGTGTACGGGCGCCCCAGCCGCCCCGCCGCCTCGTCGAACTGCGGCGGAGCGCTCCCGCACGACAACGGCGTCCCCCCGTCCTGCGACGGTGCCTCACCGCACTGGCGCGGCGCCTCCCCGTCCGGCGGCGGCACCTCACCGTCCGGTGGCCGTGCCGGCAACGGGTGGGGCGGCCGCGCGGGAGGGTGCGGCGACGGGGGCGGAGTGCGCACGAGGTCCGCTCACGCGGGCCCTGGCTGCCGCGCCGGGGTCGACAGCAGGGAGCGCACCCGCTTGACGAGCATCGCCATCTCGTACCCCAGCACCGCGGCGTCCGCCTCCCGCCGGGCCAGCACCGCCAGACACGCCCCCTGCCCCGCCCGCGTCACGCAGAGCAACGACCTGTCGAGCTCCACCACCACCTGCCGCACCCCGTCGCCGCCCGCCATGCGCACCCCCAGGCTGCGCGAGAGCGAGTACAGCCCCGAGGAGAGCGCCGCCATGTGATCGGCGGTGTCGGGCTCCAGACCGTGCGCCGCCTTCACCAGCCCGTCGGCCGACAGCAGCAGCGCGCTGCTCGCGTGCGGCACCCGCTCCACCAGCCCGGCCAACAGCCAGGACAGGTCGGTGTGGTGGGCCCCGGGGATGGCACTGGAGCCTCGGGGAGCCTGGGGTGCCTGGGTTTCACTCGCCATGGTCGCGCTCTTCTCCTGGGTGGGGCGGCGGGTGTCCGCCGGCCGGATGGTCGATACCGTGCGCGAGAGTGCTGCCCCGGCGGAAGGCCGCCATCAGCCCCGGATCGTGCCCGCCCTCGTCGCGAGCGCTCCCGGCCGGCGGCAGAGGTTCGCGCAGCTCCGGCGCCAGATGCGTCTGCCGGCGCCGCCTGGGCAACGGAGGCCGGCCGGCCAACGGTTCGCCCTCCGCAGCACCCCGCCCCTGCGGCGAGGCTGCGCCCCTCCCCTGCGCCGGAGCGGCTGCCTGTCCCTGCGCCGGAGCGGCTTCCCGTCCCGGTGTCGGATCCGTGCCCCGGCGCGGAGCGGCGCCCTGCCCCCGTCCCGTGGGCGTCGCCTGCCCCTGCCCCTGGGCCGCGGTCGCGCCCTGTTCTCGGCCGGAGAAGGTGCCCGGTACCTCGCCGGGGCCCTCGGCCCTCCGCGCCTGCCCGGCAGGCCCCGGCGGGCCGGGCGCACGCCGGTCGCGGTCGCGTGCGTCGCCCTCCGGGCGGCCCGTGGACTCCGTCTGCCCCGACGTGCGCAGGGGGGCCGGGGTGGCGGGGCCGCGCTGTCCGCCCCGCGCCCGTGCGCGTGGCCGGGGGTCCGCCGGAGAGTCCGCGCCCGCGTCGGCGTCTCCCGCGCCCTGCTCCTCCCCCAGCGCGCGGCCCTGCTCAGCGGGGAGCGCCGCGTGGTGAGCTGCGCTCCCCGACGCGGAGCCGGCTTCCGCACCGGTACCCGCGCCCGGCCCCGGGCCGGGGCCCACTCCCGCACCGGGCCCCGGACTCGCTCCCCCGCCAGGCATTGAGCCCGCTCCCGCACCGGGTCCCGAGCCCGCTCCCGCACCGGGGTACCCGGCGGGGCCGGCTGCCGCAGACGGCGCGGCACCCGGGCGTGCGGCACCCAGGCGTGCCTCACCAGGGTCCGAGCCCGTGCCCGCACGGGCGAACCCCCCGGGGCCGGACCCCGCGTGCGGTGCCGCCCCCGCGGGCGCCGCGCCGGAGAGGGTGGTCGCGGGGGCGCCGGCCGGCGGGGCGGCCGGTCCGGCGCCGCCCGCGCCGCCGCCGTCCCGTCCGCCGTTGGGCAGCGCCGCCTTGCCGTGTCCTGCCGGCTCGCCCAGCAGGCTCCGGGGCAGGACGGCCACGGCCTGTACCCCGCCGTAGATGTTGTTCTGGAGCTGGACGACGACACCATGGCGGTGGGCGAGGGCCGCTACGACGTACAGTCCGATGCGGCCGTCGCGCACCAGTGCCGGCACGTCGATGCCTTCCGGGTCGGCGAGGACGGCGTTGAGTTGGTTCTGCTCCTCGGGGTCCATGCCGAGGCCCCGGTCCTCGACCTCCACGGCGAGCCCGGCGGTCACCGGTTCCGTGCGGACCAGGACGCGGGTCTCCGGCGCGGAGAACACGGTGGCGTTCTCGATCAGTTCGGCCAGCAGGTGGATGACGTCCGCGACGGCGTGCCCGCGCACGGCGCCCTCGATCGGCGGGACCAACTGCACCCTGGTGTAGTGCTCCACCTCCGCGACGGAGGACCGCAGCACCTCGGAGAGGGAGACCGGACGCGTCCACTGGCGGTGGGCGACGGCGCCGCCGAGGACGGCCAGGTTCTCGGAGTGGCGCCGGATGCGGGTGGCGAGGTGGTCGACGTGGAAGACGCCCTTGAGCAGGTCGGGGTCCTCCACCTCGTGTTCCAGGTCGTCGATGAACCGGATCTCGCGGTGGACCAGGGACTGGAGCCTGCGGGCGAGGTTGACGAACACCTCCATCTTCTCCTCGCCCTCCCCGCGCGCCCTGCCCATGAGGGCGACCGCCTCCGCGACGGCGGCCTCGGCGCCGCACTGGGCGAGCGCGGCCTGGTGGACGAGCAGGTCGAGCCCGTCGCCGACCGGCTCGCCCTGCGGGGCGCGGGTGCGCGGCACGGGGCGCTCACCGTGCCGCAACGCCCAGAGCATGGACTTGAGTTCGGCCTGACCGCGGGCGGTGGCACGGCGCAGTGCGGCGCAGCGCTCGGCGGTCCCCCGGGCTTCGGCCGCGGCGAGGTAGGCGGCGGCGCCCGGCACGACGCAGCAGATGAACGCCCCGGCGGCCAGCACTCCCCAGACCGGGGCGCCGAGGGGCGCGCCGCCGCGGCCGCGCAGGACGCAGACGACGACGGCTGCGCCGGTGAGGGCGACGAGTCCGGCGGGCAGGACGGCGAGCCGCACCAGCCGTCGGCGGACGGCGGCGTCTCCCACGTTCTCGCGCACGTTCTCTCGGGTGCGGGGCTTGCCGTGCCGGCGGCGTGCGGCGCCGTGCCTGCCGGTGTTTCCGGAGGCGGATGCGGATGCGGCCGCGGAGGCTGAGGCGACCAGTGAACCGGAAGCGGAGGTTCCTATTCCTGCGGAGGCCTGCACCGCGTTGCTCGGAGGTTCGACCATGGGGTCCTCGGGAAGTTGAGGTCAAGACGGTGTGAGGGAGGTGACGACGCCATGGTCACGCTAGCCCGCAGCCACGCCCCCGGCTGACCCGAACGGGGTATTCGCCAGGGTTCGCCAGCTCCCAAAGAGTGAACCCGCCCGGCTTCCGCTTGACAGGGCCGCGCGATGACTCACCATCCGCCCCCCCACCGGCTCAGTAGGCCCGCACGGTGACGTTGACCCGCCCGCGGAGCTCCAACGCGGGCGGCGCGGAGCCGGGTTCGGTGCGGGGCACCCCGTGGTGGGCCAGGCGCGCGGGCCCGCCGAAGACGAAGGCGTCGCCGCTGTGCAACCGCACGTCCCGCCACGGCCGGCCCCGCCCCTCGGTGTTCCCGAAGCGGAAGACGCAGGCGTCGCCGAGGCTGAAGGAGACGACGGGCGCGTCGGAGCGCTCGTCGCTGTCCCGGTGCATGCCCATCCTCGCGTCAGCGCCGTAGAAGTTGACGAGTGCGATGTCGTACGCGGCGGCGCGGGCCTCCGCCCCGAGGACGCCGTCGCCGGCCACCGCGGCCGCGTCGTCCACCGCGCGGCGCGCCCACTCCCCCAGCCACGCGGGGAAGGCCTTCACCCGCTCACCGCCGCCGTCCACGACGGTCTCCGCGTAGCCGTAGGGGTACCAGTGCCTCCCCAGGCTCAGCTGGCGCACCGACATCTCGCCGCCGCCGGGCATCCGCACCGTCCGCAGCCCGGCGGGCGGCAGTGCCCAGCGCCGGCAGGCCGCCAGCAGCTCTCCCTGCGCCCCGGCGTCCAGCCATCCCGGCAGGTGCACGGCGCCCGGCGCCATCTGAGCCGGTGGACGCGGAAACAGCTCCTCACTCACGGTGCGAGCGTACGGGGGCACCCGCGGTACGGGCGTAGGGGCGCTGACGGCGCGGGCGTACGGGGCGCTCACGGCGCGGGCGCGGCCCGCGCCCGCGCCCGTCGCGGGGGTCGCGCCGGCCGGAACTGATCGCCTCAGGCATCCATGTCGTATGGTCGAACGGACGGTCGTCTTACACGCTAGGGAGCGCACTCGTGACGCAGGAGTCCGCCGAGAAGGTGCTGGCCGGAGTACGGAACTTCCGGGACGTCGGAGGACTGCCCACAGCGGACGGGCGGCGGGTACGGCGCGGGGTCCTCTTCCGCAGCGGACATCTGGCCCACGCGACGCCCGAGGACGCCGCCTTCCTCGGCGGTCTGGCACTGCACACGGTCTTCGACTTCCGCAACGCCGCCGACCGGAAGCTCGACGGCCCCGACGTGATGCTGCCGGGCGTGCGCAACGTCAACATCCCGCTCTCGGACCCCGCCGACGGCGCGGAGTTCTGGAAGATGGTGCGCGACGGCGAGCTCGACCAGCTCCAGACCATCCTCGGCGACGGGCTGGGCGTCGAGCGGATGACGACCTCGTACCGCACCATGATCACCTCTCGGACCGCCGAGCACAGCCGGATCCTGCACGCGCTCGCCGAGGACAGCGTGCCCGCGCTGATGCACTGCGCGGCGGGCAAGGACCGCGCGGGGCTGTCGGTGGCGATCACGCTGCTGGCGCTCGGCGTCGACCGCGGCGCGATCGAGGCCGACTACCTCCTGTCCAACGACCCGCACCGGCGGTACAAGGTGCACCGCAGCGCCAAGTCGAAGGCCGGGATGTCGACGGAGGTGCTGGAGCTGCTGGCGCCCTTGTTCGACGCCCGCGCCGCGTACCTGCACGCGGCCTTCACCACCATCGACGAGACCTGGGGCGACGTGGAGACCTACCTGACCAAGGGGCTCGGTCTCACCGACCCGACCCGCACCCGTCTCAGGTCCAGGATGCTGGAGTCCTGAGCCGGGACGTCGGGCCACGGGGCCCCGCAGACACCTGCGGGCGAAGCCGCTAGGCTGGCCGGCGCAGCTGGTTCGCCCCGCCCGCCAGGCGGAGGCGTCGCAAGAGGGAACCCGGTGGGAATCCGGGACTGCCCCGCAGCGGTGAGTGGGAACGAGAGCCGTCATACGCACTGGATGGAACGGTCCGGGAAGCGACGGCCGGTAGGTGCCCGCCGGGAGTCCGGCAGGCGTGCCCGCGAGTCCGAAGACCTGCCCGCTGCCCGCACGCACACGCGTGCGGTTCTCCCGAGACCTCGAGGGCGGGTCGGAGAGCGGAGCAGTGCGGGCGGCGCCAATCCGTCCGCCCAGGCGGGCGCCCACGCGGCCCCGTCAGCGCCGCGCCCCTTCGCGTCGTCGCCCCGGTCCCGGGAGCGCTTCGGTCACCTCGCGAAGGAGAGTTGCGTGACAGCGACAGGTGCACACGCCGCGTCGGACCCCCAGGACGCCACGGACACCACCGGCACCACCGACACCACACCCCGGGCCTCCACGGCCCGCGCCACCGTGCACGGCTACCCGCGCCAAGGCCCGGGCCGTGAGCTGAAGAAGGCCATCGAGGGCTACTGGAGGGGCCGGGTCAGCGCCGAGGCCCTCCACACCACCGCGGCCGGGCTGCGCCGCGCCAACTGGCGGGCGATGGCCGAGGCCGGCCTCGACGAGCTGCCCACGGGTGACTTCTCGTACTACGACCACGTACTGGACACCACGGTCATGGTCGGCGCCGTACCCGAGAGGCACCGCGCCGCGGTCGAGGCCGACCCGTTGGACGGCTACTTCGCCATGGCCCGCGGTACGCAGGAGGCCGCGCCGCTGGAGATGACCAAGTGGTTCGACACCAACTACCACTACCTCGTGCCCGAGCTCGGCCCCGAGACGGTCTTCCGCGCCGACTCGGGCAAGCAGACCGGCGAGCTGAAGGAAGCCCTCGCCCTGGGGGTGGAGGCCCGCCCCGTCCTGGTGGGGCCCGTCACCTACCTGCTGCTCGCCAAGCCGGCGCCCGGCGCACCCGAGGACTTCGAGCCCCTGACCCTGCTGGAGCGGCTGCTGCCCGTCTACGCGGAGGTGCTGGCGGACCTGCGCGCCGCCGGGGCACGGTGGGTGCAGCTGGACGAGCCGGCGCTGGTGCCCGACCGCACCCACGGACAGCTGGCGGCCGCGGGCCGCGCCTACCGGGAGCTGGGCGGCCTCGCCGACCGGCCGCGGCTGCTGGTCGCCTCCTACTTCGACCGGCTCGAAGAAGCGCTGCCCGTGCTGGCCAAGACCCCCGTCGAAGGGCTGGCGCTCGACTTCACGGGACCCGCCGCCGCCAACCTCGACGCACTCGCCGCGGCCGGCGGGCTGCCCGGCAAGCGGCTGGTGGCGGGCGTCATCGACGGGCGCAACGTGTGGATCAACGACTACGCGCGGTCCATGACCACCCTGGGGACGCTGCTCGGGCTGGCCGACCGCGTGGACGTGGCACCGTCCTGCTCGCTGCTGCACGTCCCGCTGGACGCCGGGGCGGAGCGCGACATCGACCCGCAGGTCGCCCGCTGGCTGGCGTTCGCGGCGCAGAAGACCGCCGAGGCCGCCACCCTGGCACGCGGACTGTCCCAGGGCACCGGCGCCATCGGCGGCGAACTGGCCGCCAACCGGGCCGACCTGGCCTCGCGCGCCGCCTCGCCGCTCACTCACGACGCGGCGGTACGCGCCCGCACGGCGGCGGTCACCGAGGCCGACGCCCGCCGCTCGGCGCCGTACGCCCGGCGCACGGCCGCGCAGCGCACCCGTCTCGGCCTGCCGCCGCTGCCCACGACCACCATCGGCAGCTTCCCGCAGACCGGCGAGCTGCGCGCGGCCCGCGCCGATCTGCGCGCCGGGCGCATCGACGAGGCCGCGTACGAGCGGCGCATCGCGGCCGAGATCCGCGAGGTCGTCTCCTTCCAGGAGGAGGCCGGCCTGGACGTGCTGGTGCACGGCGAGCCGGAGCGCAACGACATGGTGCAGTACTTCGCCGAACGGCTGACCGGCTACCTGGCCACCCGGCACGGCTGGGTCCAGTCCTACGGCACCCGCTACGTGCGGCCCCCCATCTGCGCGGGTGACGTCTCCAGGCCGCAGCCGATGACGGTGCGCTGGACCCAGTACGCCCAGTCCCTCACCACGCGCCCGGTCAAGGGGATGCTGACGGGTCCTGTGACGATGCTCGCCTGGTCGTTCGTCCGCGACGACCAGCCCGCCGCCGAGACGGCCCGCCAGGTGGCGCTCGCGCTGCGCGACGAGGTGTGCGAGCTGGAGGCCGCGGGCACGGCCGTCATCCAGGTCGACGAGCCCGCGCTGCGCGAGACGCTGCCGTTGCGCGCCGCCGACCGGCCCGGCTACCTGGCGTGGGCCACCGAGGCGTTCCGCCTCACCACCAGCGGGGTGCGCGCGGACACGCAGATCCACACCCACATGTGCTACGCCGAGTTCGGCGACATCCTGCGGGCCATCGACGACCTCGACGCCGACGTGATCAGCCTGGAGGCCGCCCGCTCGCGCATGCAGGTCGCCGACGAGCTGGCCGCGCACCGCTACCCGCGCGAGGCGGGCCCCGGCGTGTACGACATCCACGCGCCGCGCGTCCCCGGCGCGGACGAGGTCGCGGCGCTGTTGCGCAAGGGGCTGACGGCGCTGCCCGCGGACCGGCTGTGGGTCAACCCCGACTGCGGGCTCAAGACGCGGGGCTGGCCCGAGGTGCGCGCCTCGCTGGCCAACCTCACCGCGGCGGCGCGGACGGTACGCGGGGAGCTGCCCGGAAGGGCGTGAGCGGCCCGGTCCGCGGGCTGTGCCGCCACCCGCGCGGGTGGCGGCACGGCCCGCGGGTCAGCGGGTCGCCAGCGCCTGTTTGATCAGGGTGCGCCCGAAGTCCCACATGAAGCCGCCGCCGCTGTGCGCGTCGTCCATGACCTGCGTGAAGGCGCTCACGAAACGGTCCACCTCGGCCTCGCCCACCACCAGCGGCGGGATCAGTTTGATGACCTCCAGGTGGTCGCCGGAGACCTGGGTGAGGATCCGGTGCCTGTGCAGCAGCGGGGCCACGACCATCTGGGCGAACAGGCCCTTGCGCGCCGTCTGGAGCATCGTCCAGCGGCTGCGCAGCCCCATCGACCTCGGTTTGCCGAACTCGATGCCGATCATCAGCCCGCGGCCGCGCACCTCGTGGAGCAGTTCGTACCGGTCGACGAGCGCGGCGAGCCGGGTGCGCAGCTCCTCGCCGGTGCGGCGGGCGTTCTCGGTGAGCCGCTCGTCGTCCATGACGGACAGGGTGGCGAGCCCGGCGGCCATGGCCTGGGCGTTGGACCCGAAGCTGGCGGAGTGGACCAGCACCCGGTCCATGGACGAGTAGACCTTCTTGAAGATCCACTCCTTGCCGAGTGTCGCCCCGACGGGCACGTACCCGCCGGACAGCGACTTGGCCACGCACACCAGGTCCGGGTCGACACCGTCCTCGTGCTGGTAGGCGAAGAAGTCGCCGGTGCGGCCCAGCCCGGTCTGCACCTCGTCCGCGATGAGCAGCGCCCCGTGCTTGTCGAGCAGCTCGCGGGCGGCGCGCAGGTATCCGGGCGGTGCCGCGTGCACGCCCTTGCCCTGGACGGGCTCGACCACCAGGGCTGCCACGTCCTTGGCGCGCAGCTCGCGCTCCAGGGCGTCCAGGTCGCCCAGCGGGACAGGGGTGTCCGGCAGCAGCGGTGCGAAGCCGTCGCGGAAGCCGTCCTCTCCGTTGACCGACAGCGAGCCGGTCGTCAGGCCGTGGAAGGCGTGCGCGCAGTACAGCACCCTGGGCCTGCCGGTGGCGTACCGGGCGAACTTCAGCGCGGTCTCGACGGCCTCGGTGCCGCTGTTGCCGAAGAAGACCCGGTCGAGTCCTGGGGCGTACGACAGCAGCTTCTCGGCCAGCAACCCGGGCAGCGGCTGGCAGTCGAACCTGGTGAGGTCGGCGAGCTGCGCGTCGAGCACGTCGTGCAGCGCCTGCCGTACGACGGGGTGGTGGCGGCCCAGCCCCATGACGCCGAACCCGGCGAGCATGTCGAGGTAGTCGTTGCCCTCGGCATCGTAGAAGTAGGCACCCTCGGCCCGCTCGTAGACCTTGTCGAAGCCGAGGGTGTGCAGCATGCGCGGCAACTGGTGGTTGAGATGGCGCGCGTGCAGGTCGTAGCGCTCGGCTCCGCGCCGGGCCAGCAGCTTCGCCAGGTCGAAGTCGCTCACGCAACGCTCCCCTCACCCGTGCGCGCGGCGCCGTCGATGGACTCCAGCAAGGACATGGCAGGCCCCCCTGCTCGAACGAGACAGTGCTCCAGTGGTTCCGTGTGGCGTGCGGCGGCAGGCGCTAGCGCGAGCCACTCGGTACGGCCGTCTCGCGGGCCGCGCGCAGCGACTCCTTGAGAGAGCCCATGGTGGCCAGCACGGCGGTCGGTTCGTAGCCGCAGTGCGCCATGCAGTTGGCGCAGCGCGGGTCCTTGCCGCGGCCGTACTTGTCCCAGTCGGTCTCCTCGACCAGTTCGCGGTAGGTGGGCACGTAGCCGTCGCTCATCAGGTAGCAGGGGCGCTGCCAGCCGAAGAGCGAGTAGTTGGGGATGGCCCACGCGGTGCAGTCGAAGTCGGCCTTGCCCTCCAGGAAGTCGAGGAAGAGCGGGCTGTGGTTGAGCCGCCAGCGGGCCCGGTTCCCTCCGGCGAACGCCTTCTTGAACAGCTCCCTGGTCTGCTCGACGCCCAGGAAGTGCTCCTGGTCGGGCGCCTTCTCGTAGGCGTAGGCGGGCGAGATCATCATCTCGTCCACCTCGATCTCGTCATTGAGGAAGTTCAGGACGTCGATGATGGTCTGCGGCGTGTCCGTGTTGAAGAAGGTGGAGTTCGTGGTGACGCGGAAGCCGCGCCGCTTGGCCTCCTTCATCGCCTCGACCGCCTCGTCGAAGACGCCCTCCTTGGCGACGGATTCGTCGTGCCGCTCACGCAGCCCGTCGATGTGCACGGCGAACGCGAAATACGGTGACGGCTTGAACTGGTCCATCTTCTTGCGCAGCAGCATGGCATTGGTGCAAAGGAAGACGTATTTGCGCTTGGCCACCAGCTGCCGCACGATCTCCCCGATCTGGGGGTGCATCAGCGGCTCGCCGCCCGCGATGGAGACCATCGGGGCCCCGGACTCCAGCACGGCCCCCACCGCCTGTGCCACCGGCATGCGCTGCTTGAGCACCCCGGCGGGGTGCTGGATCTTTCCGCAGCCCTCGCACTTGAGATTGCACGCGAAGAGCGGTTCGAGCTCCACGATGAGGGGGAATTTCTCACGCTTGCGCAGCTTCTGCTGGAACAAGTACGTCCCGATACGGACTGTCTGGCGGAGCGGCATGGCCATTTCTGGCTCACCTCCAGGGGAGCAGCAGGGATCGGTGCCATTCGAGGAATGCGGGCAGGACACCGCGAAGGACGCGGAATGCCGATATTCCACCCCGCAGTGTCCCGATGCGGATCAGTTCATGTCCGGGAGCGTCCACGACCACCCGTACAGCCGCAACCGGGCGCCGGGCCGTGCCCGCGGCGGCGGCGTCCAGGGTGGCGGCCGACTCCATGTCGGCGGCGATCGCTCCGGCGGTGTGCAGCGCGGTCCGTGCCTGGCCCCGCACCACGCGGTCGGTGCCCGCGAGGGTGCCCACGTGGACGGTGCGCCCGGTGGCGTGCCGGGCCAGCGCGGTGGCCAGCAGGTCGGTTCCGGCGCAGCGGGTGCGCCCCAGCTGGTCGCGGGTCTCCTCCGCGAGGACCAGGTCGCCGGGGCGCATGCCGGGTACCAGGCCCGCGCAGAAGCCGGTGGCCAGCACGGGCGTGGCGCCGGGCACCTGCTCGTCGGCGAGCGCTCTGGTCACGGCGCGGCGCGCGGCCTGCGCGCCCATTCCGCTGCGCAGCAGCGTCACGTCGGCGGCACGCGGCCCGCCGCCCGGTCGGCCGTCGCCCGGGCGCCCCAGGCCGCGGCGGAGCGCGAGGTGCTCGATGCCGAGCGCGCACGCGACCAGCAGCGGCTGAGGGGCTTCCGGGCTCGCCATCACGCGACCCGCCGCGCGAGGCGTTCCAGGCCGTCGCCGTGCAGGTAGCGGCCCAGCGCGGTGAGGGGGAAGACCATCCGGTAGAGGTGGTAGTTGATCGAGAAGTCCCACGGGAAGCCGGTGCCGGTGAAGTACGGCTCGTCCCAGTAGCCGTCCTCGCGCTGGGTCTCGGCCAGCCAGCCGATGCCGCGCTCGACGGCCTTGCCGTCCTTCTCGCCCGCCGCCAGCAGCGCCATCAGGGCCCACCCCGTCTGGGAGGCGGTGGAGGTGCCGTTGGCGGCCCATTCGGAGTCGATGTAGGAGCGCAGGTCCTCGCCCCAGCCGCCGTCCTCGTT
Source organism: Streptomyces diacarni (assembly GCF_003323715.1). Lineage (GTDB taxonomy): Bacteria > Actinomycetota > Actinomycetes > Streptomycetales > Streptomycetaceae > Streptomyces > Streptomyces diacarni. The sequence goes on along the minus strand of NZ_QOIN01000046.1, from coordinate 502,838 downwards.
CTGCACCTTCTCCAGCCAGCGCACCGCGCGCCGGATCGCCGGGTGCGAGGTGGGCAGCCCTGCGGTGACGAGGGCGGGGAGTACGGAGCCCGTGCCGTAGAGGTAGTTGACGCCCCAGCGTCCGAACCAGGAGCCGTCGGCCTCCTGTTCGGACAGCAGCCAGGCGAGGGCCTTGCGGGTGCGCGGGTCGTGCTGTTTGCCCTCGGCGGCCAGCATCTCCACCACGTGCGCTGTCACATCGGCGGACGGCGGGTCGATGACCTCGCCGAAGTCGCAGAAGGGCAGCCGGTTGGGGAACTTGCTGGTGTTGTCGACGTCGAAGGCGCCCCAGGCACCGTCGCGGGACTGCATGCCCAGATTCCAGCGCACCGCACGCGCGAGGGCCCGCTCGACCCGCTCGGGGTCGGGGTGTTGGATGCGGCGCAGGGCCAGGGCGACCTCGGCGGTGTCGTCGGTGTCCGGGTAGCTGTCGTTGTGGAACTCGAACGCCCAGCCGCCCGGTGTCAGTCCGGGGCGCCGCACCGACCAGTCGCCGGGCCGCACGACCTGCTCGCCCAGCATCCAGTCGGCGGCCTTGACCAGCGCGGGGTGGTCACGCGGCAGCCCCGCGTCGGCGAGCGCGATGGAGGCCAGGCAGGTGTCCCAGACCGGGGACTGGCAGGCCTCGACCATCCGGGTGTCCGCGTCGTGCCAGACGGCGAACCGGTCGAGGGAGGCAAGGCCCGCCTTCAGCACGGGGTGGTCGAGGTCGTAGCCGAGCAGGCGCAGCGCGATGACCGAGTAGACGGCGGGCGGCTGGATACCGCCCCAGCAGCCGTCGTTCTCCTGCCGCTCGATGATCCAGCGTGAGGCCTCCCTGAGGGCGGCGCGGCGCAGCCGGCGTGAGGCCACTTTGCGGTAGGCGTGCAGGGCGCGGTCGATGCGCTGGAAGGCGCCGTCCCAGGTGGTGGCGGGTGCCATCGTCGCGTCGGGGCGGGGGTGCGCCGGGTCGCGGTGGAGCTCGTCCAGGGCGAACGGCGCCGGGTGGACGGGGCGGAAGGCGCACACGACGGTGAGCGGCACGATGGTCTGGCGGGCCCAGCAGCCGAAGTCGTAGATGTTGAGCGGGAACCACTTCGGGAAGTAGATGATCTCCGGCGGCATCTCCGGGAGGTCCTCCCACCTCCACCAGCCGAAGAGGGCGAGCCAGATGCGGGTGAAGACCCTGCTGCGGGCCACTCCCCCCTTCTCGCGCACCCACGCCGCCGCGCGCGTCATGTGGGGGGCCTCGGCCTGGTCACCGGCCAGCCTGAGGGCGACGTAGGCCTCGATGGTGGCGGACAGGTCGCCTGGGCCGCCGTGGAAGGTGGCCCAGGTGCCGTCCTCGCGCTGCTGGGAGCGGATCCACCGGGCGGCGGCCGCGTACGTCGGCTCGTCGCGGATGCCGAGGAACTCGCGCAGCAGCAGGTCCTCGGCGTCCATGGTGACGTTGGTGTCCAGGTCCCCTTTCCACCAGCCGGCCTCGTCCTGGCGGGCGAGCAGGTGGTCGACGGCGCGGGCCGCGGTCCGCTCCGCCAGCGCCGTCACGCTCTCCTGCGCCGCGGGGGCGGCGGGGGGTGCGACGCGCGTGGTGTTCTTCGTTCCGGAGACGCCTGGGCCGGCGGGTCCGTCCGTCGTTGCGGTCATCCCTTTCTCCTTCCGAAGTGTCCGATCGCTCGGAGCCGTGTGGTGCCGGGGCACTCACCTCTGCCGTACGACGACGAAGTCGGCCAGCGCGACGAACTGCTCGCGCACCCGTCCCGGCATCTCGATGGAGTCGAGCGCCTGGATGGCCGTGGTGTGCTGGCGCTGGGCCTCCTGGGAGGTCCACTCGCGGCCTCCGGCCTCCTCGATGAGGGCGGCCCGCTCGGCGAACTCCGTCTCGTGGAAGTCCTCGAACTCGGCCTGGCTCTTGGCCGCGTCGGCCGACAGCAGCGTGGCGAGCCGGGTGGCGGCCGGGCCCCGGGAGCCGAGTGCGGCGGCCACCGGCAGCGACTTCTTGCGCTGCCGCAGGTCGCTCCAGGCCTGCTTGCCGGTGGCCTGGGGGTCGCCCCAGATGCCGAGCAGGTCGTCGACGGCCTGGAAGGCGAGGCCCAGGTGGTGGCCGTACGCCTCCAGTGCGTCCGCTGTGCGCTCGTCGGCGCCGCCCAGCACGGCGCCGACGGAGGCGGCGCAGGCCAGCAGCGCGCCGGTCTTGTTGCCCTCCATGTCCAGGCACTCCTCCACCGTGACGACGTCGCGGTGTTCGTAGGAGATGTCCTGCGCCTGCCCGTCGATGAGCTTGCGGGAGGCCGTGGTCAGCCTGCGGGTGGCCCGCCCCGCCTCCACCGTGCCCAGTTCGAGCAGTATCTCGCCGGCCAGCGCGAACAGCGCGTCGCCGACGAGGATGGCCTGGGCAGGGCCGTGCACCTTCCAGACCGTGTCGCGGTGGCGGCGCTGTTCGTCACCGTCCATCAGGTCGTCGTGCAGCAGGGAGAAGTTGTGCACCAGCTCCACGGCGACGGCGCCGGGGATGCCCACCTCGGGCGCCGCCGAGGCGGCTTCGGCGGACAGCAGCGCGAGAGCGGGCCGCACCGCCTTGCCGCCGGCCGACTCGGAGGGGCGGCCCGCGGCGTCGATCCAGCCGAAGTGGTAGGCGGCGACGGCGTCCATCGGCGGGGCCAGCCGTTCGATGGCCGCCCGCAGCACCGGCGTGCTGAGCGTACGTCCGCGCTCCAGCAGCGCGGCCACTGCCCTACTGCCGGTCTCCTCGCTCGTGGTGCCCTCGCCGTCGTCGTTCTCGGCGTTTGCGAGATGCGGCTTCGCCGGGATCACAGGGTCTCCTTGGTGCGGTGCTGTCGGGTCGGCCGGCCGGCCCTGGCTGGCGGTGCTTGCTGCGTCAGTGGTGCTCATGCGCTCTTCCTTCGATGCCGGGGACCGGTTCCCTCCCGTACGGGCGGCCCAGCGCGACGAGAGCCTCACGCGCGGCTTGCGCCCCGCTGCGGACGGCGCCTTCCATGGTCGCGGGCCAGCCGGTCGCGGTCCATGCGCCGGCGAGGTAGAGGCCCGGGGACGCGGTGCGCGCGCCGGGGCGCAGGCGCCCGACCCCGGGCGTCGGTGCGAACGTGGCGGTGCGCTCCCTGGTGACGAAGAAGTCGCGCACTCCGGCGTCCCGCGCGGCGGGCAGCAGCCGCTCCAGCTCGGGCAGGTAGCGCTCGCGCAGGGTGGCGACCGGCAGGTCGATCTCCTCGTGCGCGACGGACTGGGACAGCGCCAGGTACTGCCCGCCGCCGGTGAGCCCGGAGGCGCTGGTGCGGTCGAAGACCCACTGCACGGGGGTGCCGAGCGCGGTGAAGAAGGGGCGGCGCAGCACCTTGCGGTCGTAGACGACGTGCACGTTGAGGATGGGCGCGGTGCCGATGTCCAGCAGTCTGCCCGGGTCGGCGAGGGCGCCGGGGGGCAGCATCCTGTGCGCCTCCCGCTGCGGTACGGCGAAGACCACTGTGTCGGCGGTCAGCTCCGTGGTCCCTTCGGCCGCCTGCTCGACCGTCACCCGCCAGCGCCCGTCCTCGGTCCGGGTGACGGCGCGTGCCCGGGTGCGCAGCAGCGTGCGGGCCCCCGCGTCGTCGAGGGCGGCGCGGGCGAGGACGTCGTGGATGTCGCCGAGCGGCACGTGGGCCCAGCCGATGTCGGCGGCGCCAGGGTCGCTGAGCAGTCCGGTGCGGAAGACCTTGGCGGCCAGCCCCATGGAGGCGTGCGGGGCGCGGGCGTTGAGGGTGGCGGTGCCCACCAGGTCCCACAGCGCCTCGATGGCGCGCGGCGACTGTCCGTGCCGGTGCAGCCAGGTGGCGAAGTCGAGGGCGTCGAGCGCGGGGTCGGCCGGGTCGAGGTTCCCCAGGGCGAGCGCGGCGCGGGCGACGGAGGCGCGTTCGACCGCGGACAGGTGCGGGTAGGTGCTCAGGCTCGCCGCCAGGTGCAGCGGTACGGGCAGCCCGGTGCGCCGCAGGCGGCCCAGCCGGGGCCGCCTGCCGCCGACGTCCAGCACGGGGACGTCGAGCCGGTCCTGGAGCGGGGCGAGCCCGGCGGCGCCGACGCGCTCCAGGAACCAGCTATAGGCGGTGCAGCAGCGCAGGTAGACGTGCTGGCCGTTGTCGACGTTCAGCGGCCCCGCGGCGGAGTCGCGGCGGAAGGAGAAGACGAGTCCGCCGAGCCGGGGCCTGGTCTCCACCAAGGTGGTCTCAAGGCCCGCTTCGGCCAGTCTCAGCGCGGCTGTCGTGCCGGCGATGCCGCCGCCGAGCACCACGGCTCGCCGGGGGCCGGCGGGACGGTCACCGGACGGTGTGTCGTCCGCTGTCATGGACGCTCCTCCCCTCGGACCGGCTGCCGGGTGCCGCCGTCCGCGCCCGCTGGGACGCCGCATCCGGGCGGCGGGTTGCGCCGCGCCGCGTGGTGGCGGCCATCAGGCGCTCCGCCGGGAGGCCTGCCGGGCGTCGAGTCCTGAGAGGCCGCGCACCGCCACGTAGGCCTTCTCCCGTCCCGGCAGGGAGACGCGGCCGCGCAGGACGGCCGCGGGGTCGGCCGCGATGCGGTCCAGCAGGCGGTGGTAGATCCCGGCCATGGCGGCGACGCAGGCGCCGGAGCGCCGGTCGAGCATGGGCAGCAGCCGGTACCCCTCGGTGAACAGTGCCCGTGCGCGACGCACCTCGAAGTGCACCAGTCCGGTGAAGTCGGCGCCGTCCGGCACCGCAGTGCTCTTGAATCCCGCGGCACAGCCAAATTTCTCGAGGTCCTCCGAGGGAAGGTACGTACGCCCGCCCTCCGCGTCTTCCCGAACGTCCCTGAGAATATTGGTGAGTTGGAGAGCCAGCCCCAGGGTGTCGGCGTATTCGGGGGCGCGGGCCGCATCCCGCGCGCCGGGCACCGTGCCGAAGACGCCCAGCGAGAGCCGTCCGACGGCCCCTGCCACGCAGCGGCAGTAGACCTTCAGCTCGTCCCACGTCTCGTACGTGGCGCCGGTGACGTCCATCAGGACGCCGTCGATCAGTTCGTCCAACGCGTCGAGCGGGAGGGGGAAGCGGTCGGCGGCGTGGCTGAGCGCGACGGCGACCGGATCGGTGTCGTCGTCGCGGATCTGGCGGTCCTTGACCAGGGCGAGCAGGTCCCGGGTGCGCTCCAGGCGCTCGCGCTTGGCCTCGGCGGGCAGGTCGCCGTCGCCGATGTCGTCCACGCGCCGGGAGAAGGCGTACAGCGCGGACATGGCCTGCCGCTTGGGCCCGGGCAGCAGCCTGATGCCGTAGGCGAAGTTGCGGGCCTGCGCTCCCGTGACGGCCTCGCAGTAGCGGTAGGCGGCGCTCACGGGACCCGGAAGCTGTTGCGCGGACCCGGCCTCCGTGGCCCGGCCCGCTCTGGCGGTCTTCGCTGTCTTTCCCACCGTCCCGGTCACCCCTCTCCTCGCAGACTCGCCCAGGACTCGCGCAGCACGCTCGCGGCGCCCGCCTTGGGAGCCCCTGCCAGTACGTCGTACCGCGCGGCCCGCAGCGCCCCGGCCGCCGCCCTGCCGCCGCCGGTGAACCCGGCGAGCAGCAGCCTGAGCCTGCCGTGGACGCTGCGCACCAGCGGCGTGCCCTCGTCCAGCAGGCCCAGCGCCCGGTCGGCCTCGAAGGCGACCAGGGCGCGGACCGAGGCGTTGGCGGTGGGGGCCGCCAGGTCCGACTCGCTGACGCGGAAGCGGTCCATGTCCTCGGCCGGCAGGTAGATCCGGTCGCGGGCCAGGTCCTCGGCGACGTCCTGGAGGTGCTCGACGATCTGCAGCCCGGTGCAGACCGCGTCGGAGCGGCGGACCCGCTCGGGCGTCGAGGTGCCGGTGATCGCCAGGACGAGGTGCCCGACGGGGTTGGCCGACAGTTCGCAGTAGGCCAGCAGTTCGCCCCAGGTGGCGTAGCGCCGGACCTTCTGGTCCTGCCGGTTGGCCTCGACCAGGGCGAGGAACGGCTCGGGGGTCAGGCCCCTGCGGCGCACCGTGGGCACCAGGGCGCGCAGCAGCGGGTGGCCGGGCTCGCGCGCCGCGGCGGCGGAGCCCGTACGGCCGGTGGGGCCCGTACGGCCGGTGGGGCCCGTACGGCCGGTGGGGCCGGCGCCTCCTGCGGTGCCCTCGAAGACGCGGTGCAGGTCGGATTCGAACGCGTCGAGCATGGCGAGCGGGTCGCCCGCCTGTTCGGGTGCCAGGCCGAGGGCGACGGCGTGCTCGGCCCCGAAGGTCAGGTCGCTGTCGCCGATGTCGTCGACCAGGCGGGCGAATCCGTAGACGGCCATCAGGTCGTCACGCCACTCGCGGGGGAGGAAGCGCGGCGCCACCGGGAAGTTCTCCGCCCTGGCCTTGGAGAGCACCGCGCTCGCGTGCGCGTCCTCCTCCGCGGTCACCACGTACTGCCCATGGCCATTGCCGTCACATCTCCGTTTCTACACCGCCGCGCCAGAACATCCTATTTCGGACACGCCGCACGCGCTGGCCTGCGGAAGCGGCCCGTGGCACACCTCGCCCAGGACCGACTCGCCCGACTTACCGCGCATCAGCACCGAAACAGCTTACGCCGTACATCAATCCCCCGTGCGGTGGGTCACCATCCCGGGTCCGACATTCGTGATCACCCGTCAGGAGGACATCAAACCGGCCAGGATGTCGGTCAGAACGCGGTCGACGACGTAGGAGGACTCCTCGTCCGTCAGGGTGCCGAGCGGGCCGTCGAGGAAGAGCATGGCCACCCCGTGCACCATGGCCCAGGCGCTCAGCTCGGCCCCGGGGCGGCGCTCGGGCGTGATCAGACCGGCGGCGACGGCGTCGTCCAGCGTCTCGGTGAGCAGTTCGAAGGAGCGGGTCTCCCAGCCGGGCTGCTCCCCCTCCACGTCGGCCAGACCCCCTTCCTCGGTGAGGCCGACGGCGCCGAGGGCCTTGCGGCAGAAGGCCGTGCGGTAGAGGCCGGGCTCCTCCCGGGCGAAGCGCACGTAGCCGCGTCCGAGCTCCATCATGCGGTCCGTGACCGTCCGGGGCCCCACGTCCTCGCTCGCGCGGCCCACCGCCTCCATGCAGGCGACGAGGCGCTGCTGGCCGTACTCCTTGACCGCGCCCAGCAGATCGCCCTGGCCCTCGAAGTGGCGGTAGGCGGCCGTGGCGGAGACGCCGACCTTGCGGGCGGCGGCGCGCAGCACCACGGCGTCCGGACCGCCTTCGGCAGCCAGTTCGATGGCGGCTCGGATCAACGCGTTGCGCAGGTCGCCGTGGTGGTAGCGGCCCTCTTTGCCACCGCTCGCCCTGGTTTCACCGGGGGCCGTCCGCCCCCTCGCTGCACTGTTCGCCTCCATGGCCTCCATCCTGCCCGATGTTGACGGCCGTAACATTCGCCGCCATCATCATGTTGACGGCGTAAACATCCTGCGGGGCCGCCGCCCGCCTTCGCACTGCCACATCCACCGGGGGGAACCACGTGCTCGACCGCACAGCCGACTTCACCTACCGCAGGGCGCGCACCGTGCTCCTGCTCGCCCTGCTGGCGGTGGTGGCGCTCGCCGCCGTCGGCTTCGGCGCCTTCGGCAAGCTGAAGGGCGGCGGATTCGACGATCCCGCCTCGCCCTCCTCACGGGCCGCCGCACTGATCGAGGAGAAGTTCGGCGGAGAGAACAATCTCGTCCTGCTCGTCTCCGCCCAGGACGGCGACCTGGACGCCCCCGCCGTCGAACGGGCCGGGGAAAAGCTGACACGCGGCCTGCGCGCCGAGCCGGGCGTCTCCCAGGTGACCTCCTACTGGGCTCCGGGAGGCTCGGCGCTCACCTCACGCGACGGCGACCGCGCCCTCGTGCTGGCCCACATGGACGACGCCGACACCGAGCGGATCACCGAGGTGACCGGCCAGTGGACCGGCGAGAAGGGCCCGGTCAGCGTCCAGGCGGGCGGCCCTGCCGCACTGAACGGCGACATCACCGCGCAGGTCTCCGGGGACCTCGCGCTGGCCGAGGCCATCGCCGTCCCCGTGACGCTCGTGCTGCTGATCATCGCCTTCGGCAGCGTCGTCGCGGCCCTGCTGCCCCTGGCCATCGGGGTCGTGGCCATCCTGGGCACCTTCGCCGAGCTCTACGTCCTCGGCAGCGTCACCGACGTCTCCGTCTTCGCCGTCAACCTGACCACGGCGCTCGGTCTGGGTCTTGGCATCGACTACGGACTGCTGCTGGTCAGCCGCTTCCGCGAACGGCTCGGCGCAGGTGATGAGACGGCGCGGGCGCTGCGCACGACCGTGCGCACGGCGGGGCGCACCATCCTCTTCTCGGCCGCCACCGTGGTCGCCGCACTGGCCGCACTGCTGCTCTTCCCCCCGTTCTTCCTGCGCTCCTTCGCGTACGCGGGCATCGGGGTGGTGGCCATCGCCGCACTGGCCGCACTGCTGATCGTCCCCGCCCTGCTCGCGGTGCTCGGAGAGCGGGTCAACAAGGGGCGGCTGCCCTGGGCCGACGCGGTGCGCCGCCCCGAGGCCCCGCTGTGGCGGAAGATGGCGACCACCGTCATGCGGCGGCCGGCGCTGACGGCCCTGCCGGTGCTGGCCGTCCTGCTGCTGGCCGCGAGCCCGCTGCTGGGTGCCACGTTCGGCTCCCCCGACGAGCGGGTGCTGCCCGAGTCCGCCGAGAGCCGCCAGGTCTCCACGGTGCTCCAGCAGGACTTCGCGGGCAACGACGCCGCGAGCATCGCCCTGGTCTCCGAGGAGAGCGCCCCACAGCGGGCCGTCGCCCGGTACGCCGCCGACGTCTCGCGGCTGGAGGGCGTCGTCCGCGTCCGGTCCGCCACCGGCACCTGGGCCGCGGGGCACGCCGTACGGAAGCCGGACGCCTCGGCCGCCGCCTTCGAACGCGACGGTGTCCACCGGCTGACCGTCACCACGAAGACCACCCCCGCCTCGGACGCGGCCGCAGAACTCGTCCGCGACCTCCGCGCCATGCCGGGGCCCGACGGTGTCCGCGTACTCGTCGGCGGCCAGGACGCGGCGCTCATCGACTCCAAGACCGCCATCGCCGACAAGCTGCCCGCGGCCGTGCTGTGGGTCCTCGGCTCGACGTTCGTACTGCTGTTCCTCTTCACCGGCAGCGTCGTCCAGCCGCTGCGGGCCCTGGTGCTGAACGCGATCAGCCTGACGGCGGCCATCGGCGCCATGGTCTGGGTCTTCCAGGACGGCCACCTGTCCTCGGTGCTGGGCTTCACCGCGATGCCGATGGACACCTCGATGACGGTTTTGATGTTCTGCATCGTCTTCGGGCTGTCCATGGACTACGAGGTCTTCGTGACCAGCCGCATCAAGGAACTGCACGACGCGGGCACCGACGACCGTGAGGCCGTGGCCGGCGGCCTCTCCCGTACCGGACGCATCGTCACCATGGCGGCGGGACTGCTGGCGGTCAGCTTCTTCGCCTTCGCCACCAGCCAGATCTCGTTCCTGCAGATGTTCGGCCTCGGCAGCGGGCTCGCCATCCTGATCGACGCCGTCGCGGTGCGCGGCGTACTCGTGCCGGCCGCCATGCGGCTGCTGGGCCGCACCTCCTGGTACGCGCCCCGACCGCTGCGGCGGCTGCACGCCAGGGTCGGGCTGAGCGAGTCGGACCCCGGCAAGGCGACCGAGGACGCGTCCGCAACCGCCGACAACGACAGCGGCAAGGACAAGGAACCGGTGCACTCGGGCGTGTGAACCGGCTCCGCCGAACGGCGAGTGGCCCGCGCCCCCACCGGGGGGGGCGCGGGCCACTCGCCGTTCACGGCACCGCGTGGGAGCGGGCTACTTGCTGGTGAACTTCTCGTACTCCTTGAGGACCTCGTCGGTGGGCCCGTCCAGGAGCAGCTCACCCTTCTCCAGCCACAGCACCCGCTCGCAGGTGTCGCGGATGGACTTGTTGTTGTGGCTGACGAGGAAGACCGTGCCGGCCTCCTTGCGCAGCTCGCGGATGCGGGCCTCGGAGCGCTTCTGAAACTTCTTGTCGCCGGTGGCCAGCGCCTCGTCGATCATGAGGACGTCGTGGTTCTTGGCCGCGGCGATCGAGAAGCGCAGCCGGGCCGCCATGCCCGAGGAGTAGGTGCGCATCGGCAGGGTGATGAAGTCGCCCTTCTCGTTGATGCCGGAGAAGTCGACGATCCCCTGGTAGCGGCGGGCCACCTCCTCGCGGGACATGCCCATGGCCAGGCCGCCGAGGATGACATTCCGCTCGCCCGTCAGGTCGTTCATCATCGCCGCGTTCACGCCCAGCAGCGAGGGCTGGCCGTCGGTGTAGACGCGGCCCCGCTCGGCCGGCAGCAACCCGGCGACCGCCTTCAGCAGCGTCGACTTGCCGGAACCGTTGGAGCCGATCAGGCCGATGGCCTGGCCGCGGTAGGCGGTGAAGCTGACGCCCCGCACCGCGTGCACCTCGCGCATACCGCCACCCGGCTTGCGGCGGATGATCCGGTTGAGCGCCGCGGTCGCGCTGCCCCTGCCCTTGGCGCCGCCGTAGACGCGGTAGACGATGTGCAGATCCTCGGCGACCACGGTCGGCACCCACGGGGCCGGGGTCCGCTCGGCCTGGGCCTCGGTCTTCGTACCGGACTGGGCGGTCGCTCCGCTGCGCTCGGTTTGCTCAGCCACGGCCATAACGCTCCTCCGCCTTCCAGAAGAAAACAAATCCGCCGATGCCGAACACAACCGCCCAGAAGACGGCGAGCGGCCAGGCCAGCGGCGACATGTCCGAAACCCCGTACTCGTCGATCAGCGCGTACCGCATCAGGTCCATGTAGACCGTGGCCGGGTTGCCCTGCATCACGTCGACCAGCCAGTCGGGCGCGTTGTGCTTGGTGAGCATGTACGGCAGGGAGAACATCACGCCGGAGGCGTACAGCCAGGTGCGGGTGATGAACGGCATCAGCTGCGCCAGGTCGGGGGTCTTGCTGCCCAGCCGCGCCATGATCAGCGCGAGCCCGGTGTTGAAGACGAACTGGCAGGCCAGGACCGGGACGATCATCAGCCACGAGAAGCCGGGCAGCTCACGGAAGCCGAGCAGGATGACGACCAGGACGATCATCGAGAACAGCAGCTGCTGGAGCTGCTGGAGCGAGATCGAGATGGGCAGCGAGGCCCGCGGGAAGTGCAGCGCCCGCACCAGCCCCAGGTTCGAGGAGATCGCCCGCACCCCGTTGAGCACCGAGGTCTGGGTGAAGGTGAAGACGAACACCCCGGTGACCAGGAACGGGATGTAGCGGTTCTGCCCGCCGGGGATCCCCTCGCGGCCGCCCATGATGATGCCGAAGATGAGGAAGTAGACCGCCGCGTTGAGCAGCGGGGTGGCGACCTGCCACAGCTGGCCCAGCTTGGCCTGGCTGTACTGCGCCGTCAGCTTCGCCCGGGAGAAGGCGAGGATGAAGTGCCGCCGCGCCCACAGCTGCCGCACGTACTCGGGCAGCGTAGGGCGCGCCCCGCTCACCGACAGGCCGTACTTGGCCGCGAGTTCGGCCGAGGTCAGACCGTCGTCCGGTGACGGCGGGGGCGTCACACCGACGGCACTGTCGTGGGTTGTCTCGCTCACGATGGAAACTTTCGTCCTCACACTGCGCAGGTGTTTGGGAGCCGATGCTCTCAAAGGGAGAGCTTGTCAGATCACGGGCGGGCGTCCGAGCCGCGTCAGACGCCATACCGTACGCCACCGCATGGGGCGGCGGGGGCCCGCGGGTGTCGTCCAGCCCTCCTTGAATCCGCCCAGCCACGCCTTCAACGCCGGCATGGAGGGGCGGCGGGCCAACGTCAGCAGCAGCCAGACGCCGAGGTAGACGGGGACGAGGAGGGCCGGAAGGTTGCGGCGGGCGAGCCAGACCCGGTTGCGGGCCACCATGCGGTGGTAGACCGCGTGCCTGCTGGGCGCCGTGGTGGGGTGGTGCAGCACCATGTCGGCGCGGTACTCGATGCCCCAGCCCGCGTCCAGCGCGCGCCAGGCCAGGTCGGTCTCCTCGTGGGCGTAGAAGAACTCGTCGGGGAGACCGCCGACTTGGGCCAGCACGCTGGTGCGTGCGGCGTTGGCGCCGCCGAGGAAGGTGGTCACCTTCGAGGAGCGCATCGGTTCTGAGGCCCGCAGCCGGGGCACGTGGCGGCGCTGGGTCACGCCGGTGTCCGGGTCGGCGATGCGGAAGCTGATGATGCCGAGACTCGGATCGGCCGCGAAGGCCTCGCGCACCAGTTCGGCCGTATCGGGCGAAGGAAGCAGCCCGTCGTCGTCCAGGAAGAGCAGCGCGTCCACCTCGCGGCCCGCGGGCCCGAACGCCTCGATGCCGACGTTGCGGCCCCCGGGGATCCCGAGGTTCTCCTCCAGCTCGACCGTGCGGACGCCTTCGGGCAGGTCGGGCAGCGGCGCGCCGTTGCCGACGACCACGACCTCGATCCTCTCGCCCTTCTGCCCGGCCACCGAGTCGAGCAGCGCGCGCAGCTCCTCGGGGCGGTTGCCCATGGTCAGCACCACGGCGCCCAGTCGCATCGTCGCTGTGCCCTTGCCGTCCCGGCTGCCCCGACCGTCCTGGCTGTCCCGGCTCACGTCGCCCCCTGTCACTTCAGCCTGCTGGAGGCGAGGATGGACACCAGGTGCAGCAGCGTCTGGACAACCGCGATGCCCGCCAGGACTGCCACACCCAGCCGGGAGAAGAACAGATCCCCGCGGACCTGGTCCACGACCGCCAGCACCACGATCAGCAGCGACGCCTCGATGCCGAGGACCAGCCGGTGGAACTTCAGCGCCGCCGCCGCCCTGCGGGCCAGCGCCATCCCGGAGGAACGCGGCTCGGACGCCGACTCCTTGACCGGCGGCAACCCGCCCTGGTGCCGGGCGACGCCCACCAGGTCGGACTCCGCCTTGATCAGGATGGCGCCGAGCGCGGCCAGGGTGCCCAGGAAGGCCCACAGCCAGTCGATGCGCCCGCTCCCCCACAGATCGGCGGCGCGCAGGCCGAAGCCGACCAGCACCGCTGCGTCGCACAGATAGGCGCCGACCCGGTCCAGATAGACCCCGCCCAGCGAGAACTGCTTCTTCCAGCGGGCCACCTCGCCGTCGACGCAGTCGAGCAGCAGATACGCCTGGACCATCAGCGCGCCGAGCACGGCCCCGGCGATCCCGGGCACCAGCAGCGCGGGCAGCGCCAGGACGCCGGCGAGCGTCATCACGTACGTCAGCTGGTTGGGCGTGACCCGGGTGTTCACCAGGTGCCGGTCCACCCGCAGCGAGATCTCGCGCATGTAGAGCCGGCCGGCCCAGTGCTCACCGCTGCGCCGGTCCTTCACACCCTCGGGGTGGACGACCGGCCGCAGCTCAGCTACCGATGGTTTGTGCATAGTCCGCGTACGCGTCCCTGATCTGGTCGGTGGACAGGTCGAGGTGTTCGAGGATCGTGTAGCGCCCGGGGCGGGTCTGCGGTGCGTACGCGACGGCCTCGACGAACTCGTCGCGGTCGAAGCCGATGTCCGCGGGCAGCACCGGCAGCCTGTGCCGGCGCAGCACCTCGACCATCAGCTTGGCCGTGTCCTTGTCCCCGCGCAGGTAGGTGGCGAAGGCGGCGCCGAGTCCGCACTGCTCGCCGTGGGGCGCGGCCCGCTTGGGGTAGAGCAGGTCGAAGGCGTGGTTGATCTCGTGGCAGGCGCCCGACGCGGGACGGCTGTCGCCCGCGACCGACATCGAGATGCCGGTGAGCACCAGCCCCTCGGCCAGCACCTGGAGGAAACCGTCGTCGGACACGTCGCCCGGGTGGTGCAGGATCGCTTCTCCCGCCTGGCGGGCCATGGCGGCGGCGAGCCCGTCGATGCCCTCGCCGCGCTGCTCGTGGCCCAGCTCCCAGTCCTTGACCGCGGAGATGTTGGAGATCACGTCGCCGATGCCGGAGCGGATGTAGCGCTCGGGCGCCTCGCGGATGACGTCGAGGTCGATGACGACGGCGATCGGGTTGGGCACCCCGTAGGAGCCGCGGCCCGCGTCGTTGTCGAGGGTGGCGACAGGCGAGCACAGGCCGTCGTGCGACAGGTTCGTGGCGACGGCGACCAGCGGCAGCCCGATGCGGGCCGCCGCGTACTTCGCACAGTCGATGATCTTGCCGCCGCCGAGCCCGACCACCGCGTCGTAGCGGCCCGACTTCATGGCGTCGGCGAGCTTGATCGCGTCGTCCAGGGTGCCGCCGCCGATCTCGTACCAGGAGGCGTTGGGCAGCAGCGGAGCGAACCGGTCGCGCAGCGCCGCGCCCGAGCCGCCGCTGATCGCGAAAGCGAGCTTGCCGTTGGTGGAGATCCGCTGATCGGCCAACAGGCCCGCCAGGTCGTCCAGGGCGCCGCGGGAGATGTCCACGACGACCGGCGACGGAATGAGGCGGGTCAGTACTGGCATGCGATCTCCCGGCCCTTGGCGAGATCGTCGTGGTTGTCGATCTCGACCCACTTGACGTCGCCGATCGGGGCGATGTCGACCTTGAAGCCGCGGTTGACCAGCTCCTGGTAGCCGTCCTCGTAGTAGAGCTGCGGGTCCTTCTCGAAGGTGGCCTTGAGCGCGTCGGCCAGCTCGGCGCCCGCCTCGGCCTCGATGAGGGTAAGCCCGATGTACTCGCCGGTGGCCTCCGCCGGGTCCATCAGCTTGGTGATCTTCTGGACGCCCTTCTCGGGGTCGACGACGACCTTCATCTCCTCGTCGGCCAGGTCCTTGACGGTGTCGAGCGCCAGGATGATCTTCTGGCCGTTGCCGCGTGCGTCCAGCAGCGTCTTCTCGACGGAGACGGGGTGCACGGTGTCGCCGTTGGCCAGCAGCACGCCCTCCTTGAAGACCTCGCGGGCGCAGTAGAGGGAGTAGGCGTTGTTCCACTCCTCGGCCTTGTCGTTGTCGATCAGGGTGAGCTTGACGCCGTGCTTGGCCTCCAGCTCGGCCTGCCGCTCGTAGACGGCCTCCTTGCGGTAGCCCACGACGACCGCGACGTCGGTGAGACCGACCTCGGCGAAGTTGGCCAGGGCGATGTCGAGGACGGTAGTCGCCTCCCCCCCCTCTTCAGGGCCTACGGGCACCAGGGCCTTGGGCAGGGTGTCGGTGTAGGGGCGCAGACGCCGTCCGGCGCCGGCGGCCAGCACGAGGCCGATCATGCGGGTTCTCCTGTTTCGTCGTGTACTGCGGGTGCTTGCGAGGACACCCAGAAACGGATGCTCTCGGCGAGCACCAGGACCGCGATGACCACGGCGAGCGCGGTCAGCGCGAAGATGAAGCCCTCGGGGTGCCCACCGCCCAGCCACAGGGCGGCGACGACGGCGACCACCAGGGTCCGTCCTTCGTGCCCTGCGACCGCCCGCACCAGCCAGTGCGGAGGCGCTCCGGTGCCACCGCGGATGCGGTACACCGTGTCGTAGTGATGGTAGGCGAGAGCCGCGACCAGCCCGAAGGCCGCGGGAAGCGCGCCGTCGGCCTGGGAGCGTGCGGCCAGCACCAGGATCGTGCCGTATTCCGCGATACGGAAGATCGGGGGCAGCAGCCAGTCGAGGGGGCCCTTGAGCGGCCGCGCGAGCGCCACACCCGAGCACAGCGCGTACCCGGCGGCCGCCAGGACAGGCCAGTAGCTGCCCAGCGGCGTGGCCCACGCGGTGGCCAGGATCACGGCACCGCCCAGCAGGGCGAGCGCGGGCACGCCCAGGCTCGGCAGGGCGACCGGGCGCAGCACACGGGCGGCGAGCTCGGCGAGCGGACCGCTGTCGGTGAGCGCGCGCACCCCCTCGGCGGCGCGGTCGGTGCGCGCCCTGCGGCGCACGGAGCGCAGCAGCCGCCCCGCGGTCGTGTAGCAGGCGGCGAAGGCGCCCGCGATCAGCAGCACGACGAACGTGACGCGCGGCGTGGTGGCGGCCGTCAGGACGGCGATGAGGGCCCATCGCTCACCGATGGGCAGCACTATCATCCGGCGCACCCACACCGTCCACCCCGCGGAGTCCAGCCGCTGGGAGAGCACGGCGGTGGGACTGCTGTTGGCGGAGGCGTCGTGGCCGGCCTCGTTGAAGGAGAAGTCGACGGTGTGCCGCGCGGTCATCAGCAGCATGGCGCCCAGCGCCAGTGCCCACACGTCCTCGCCGCCGCGGGAGGCGCCCAGCGCCAGGCCCGCGTAGTAGGAGTACTCCTTGGCGCGGTCGAAGGTGGCGTCCAGCCAGGCGCCGAGCGTGGAGTACTGGAGGTCGTAGCGGGCGAGCTGCCCGTCGGTGGCGTCCAGGACGAAGGAGGCGATCAGCAGCACGCCGGCCGCCACGAAGCCCCACCGCTCCCCCGTGGCCGCGCAGGCGGCCGCGATCAGCGCGGTGACGAGCGAGCCGGTGGTGACCTGGTTGGGGGTCAGCCCCCGGCGGGCGCACCAGCGCGCGAGGTAGCGGGAGTAGGGGCTGATGCAGAAGGTGGTGAAGAAGCCGTCGCGGGACTTGACCGCGGAGCGCAGCCGCACCTGCTCGTCGTCCACGGCGGCGACGGCCTGCTCGCGTTCCCGGCGCTGCGTCTGGCTCGCGGGCACGTCCGCGACCAGCACGCCCAGCTCCGGGCGGTGCACCTCGACCCCGGCGGCCTCCAACGCGCGGGCCGCCTCGTCGGGGTCGCCCGCCAGCCGGGGCTCCAGCGCGGCGCGGGCCCCGGGTGTGAGGCCGAGCACGCCGGGAAGCGCGCCCGCCGCGAAGCGGGGGTCCTTCAGCGCGAGCCGCAGCGCGTGGGTGTGCCCCACGAAGCGGGGGTCGATCAGGGCGAGCCGTTCACCGGGCGCCGCCGCTGCCAGGTGGGCGCCCACAGCGGTCGCGTCGTCGGCGTCGTCGGCCACGCGCACGTCGAAGCCGAGGGAGCGCAGGTCGGCCTCCAGCGACGACCCGGCGACCGGCGGACCGGTGAGGATGGCGGTCGACAGAACGAACTCACTCCTTGGAAGCTGGCATGCCCGCGCGAGAAGGGGACAACGAAGGCAGCGGGCAGCATGCGCCGTCGCCCTCCGGGGCCGGCAGCACGTCGGCAGAGAGTATCCGATCGTCGGAACGAGCCTTCACCGAGCGTTCATCGGCCCGCTGTTGCCGGTGGCGCACCTGCGCGCACCAGCATGGTCGATCACCGGCTCGGCTCACAACCGGGGCCGATAGGGTGCGGGACATGACGTGGTTGATCACAGGTGGCGCCGGGTACATCGGCGCGCACGTCGCGCGGGCCATGACCGCCTCGGGCGAGGGGGTCGTGGCGCTGGACGACCTCTCCACGGGCCTGTCCGAGCGGCTGCCCGCCGAGGTGCCACTGGTGCGCGGCCCGGTGTCGGACACGGCGCTGCTGTCCCGCACGCTCGCCGAGCACCGGGTGACGGGTGTGATCCATCTCGCGGCCAGGAAACAGGTGGGCGAGTCGGTCGAGCAGCCGCTGCGCTACTACGAGGAGAACGTGCACGGCCTGGCGTGCCTGCTGCGTGCCGTGGTGGACGCGGGCGTGCGCCGGTTCGTCTTCTCCTCCTCCGCCGCCGTCTACGGGATGCCCGACGTGGACGCGGTCACCGAGCGGACCCCGACGGTGCCGATGAATCCCTACGGCGAGACGAAGCTGGCCGGGGAGTGGCTCGTGCGCGCCGCGGGCCGCGCCCACGGGATCGACACCGCCTGCCTGCGCTACTTCAACGTCGCAGGCGCCGCCGCCCCCGAGCTGGCCGACGTGGGGGTCTTCAACATCGTGCCGATGTTCTTCGACGCCCTCACGCGCGGCGAGGCGCCCAGGATCTTCGGGGACGACTACCCGACCGAGGACGGCACGTGTGTCCGCGACTACATCCACGTCCAGGACCTGGCCGACGCGCACGCCGCCGCCGCGCGCGCGATGGCCGCGGGCGGCGGCGCCGCGGACGGCCGCGACCTGACGCTCGACGTGGGCACGGGCGAGGGCGTCTCCGTGCGGGAGATGGCCGAGCTGGTGGCCGAGGTCACAGGGCGGCACGAGCCCGCGCCCGAGGTGGGGCCGCGGCGCCCGGGCGACCCGGCGCGGGTGGTCGCCTCGGCGCGGCGCATCCGCGAGGAGCTGGGCTGGCAGCCGCGGTTCGGGGTGCGCGAGATGGTCGCCACGGCGTGGGAGGGCTGGCTGCTGCGGCACCCCGAGGCGCGCACCGCGGCCGGCTGAGCCGTCTCGTGCGGTCTGGGCCGTACCGCCGCACCGCACCGGGTCGCTGAATCCATGTGTGGGCCTGAACGGCACGCACGGCGACGCGGCGGACACAAAGGGGGCTCGCGCGATCGGACAGCGGCACGATCGTGCGCGAAAGCGACAAATTCGCGCAGAATGCACAGTTGCGGCGCAACCTACGGCACACTGGGTCGCGCTGCCCACCGGCCCACGAGAAGGATGACCATGGCGAACAGCTCAGCGGCCCCGATCATGCTCGAACTGGTCGACGAGGACGGGACGACGATCGGCACCGCGGAGAAGCTCTCCGCCCATGTGGCGCCCGGCCGCCTGCACCGCGCCTTCTCCGTCTTCCTCTTCGACGACGAGGGAAGGCTGCTGCTCCAGCGCCGCGCGCTGGGCAAGTACCACTCACCGGGCGTGTGGTCGAACACCTGCTGCGGGCATCCGTACCCCGGCGAGGCGCCGTTCGCCGCCGCCACCCGGCGCGTCGGCGAGGAACTGGGCGTCGCGCCCGCGCTGCTCCGGGAGGCGGGCACCGTCCGCTACAACCACCCCGACCCGGCCTCGGGCCTGGTGGAGCAGGAGTACAACCACCTGTTCGTGGGGCTGCTGCGCGAGGAACTGCGCCCGGATCCCGAGGAGATCGCCGAGGTCGCGTTCGTGACGGCGGGGGAACTGGAGAAGCGGCACGCGACGGACACCTTCTCGACCTGGTTCATGACCGTGCTGGACGCCGCACGCCCCACGGCCCGCGAGGTGACAGCCGGCGCCGGCGACTGGTGAGCTGAGGGGAAGGGCCCCGACGCAGGAATGTGGGAGGGCGCCCCGGAGGGGCGCGGGGAACTGCTCCCCCAGCCTTCGGCCGGGAGGTGCCCCCACAAAGCACAACCCACCCGCAGACCGCACACCGCGGACAGTGGCACCCCCGGCTCGAACAAGGGCAAGGTCAAGAGCCGCAGGAAAGGCCCTACGCGGCAGCCAACGGCAGTGCCGCCCAGATGACCTTGCCGCCCGCACCGGTCTGCTCCACGTCGCAGACGCCGCCCGCCTCCGCGGTGAGCGCCTTGACCAGCAGCAGCCCGCGGCCGCCCGTGTGGTCCCCGGCCGGCTCGGCGGCCAGCGCCTTGGGCCGGTAGGGGTGGCCGTCCTCGACGGCCACCCGCAGCAAGCCGCCGCCCAGCGCGATCTCGACCCCGATCGTCGGCGAGAGCAGCGCGGCGTGCCGTACCGCGTTGGTGACCAGCTCCGAGAGGATCAGCAGCACGCCCTGGAGCGTCTCGTCCGGCACGTGTGTGGGCTGTCGCGCCAGCAGGTCGCGCACGGCGTGGCGGAGCCGGGGTACCGAGGCGTCGGTGGCGGGCGCGGCGAACCGCCAGCTGCCCTCCTGCCAGGCGCCCTCCTGGGCGGGCGCAGGCGTGCGGGTGCGTGCGTACTCGGGCCCGCCGTCGTGCGCGCAGCCGACGGTGCGGTGCACGGACCGCTCGCCGCGCTCCCGCGGCGGCGCTGCCCTCGCCGCCCGGTTCGCCGTGCCCGCGGCTTCCGCCTCCCCGGCGCTCCCCGCGGCCGGGGACGGTGTTCTCCCGGTGGCCGCGGGGGCCTCGTCGATGACGGCGGAACGCTGTGCACCGCGGCTCTCCATCTGAGTACCCCGCTCTCTCGGTCGGACTCGTGGCCACACATCTGGCCTGTACTTGCAGATGCACTTGCACTGAATGGTCGTACCGCGCGGGGCCGGTCTGTGCGGCTGACCGCAACTGGGCACTTATCGATGGCATTTGACAGAAGACTTACGCACCGGTCGCCTAGCTGACAGAAACCTGGTGGGCTCCGGATACGATCACGCGCCATGGAGCCCACCCTGCTCACGGCGTGCGACGACGCGGGCGTCGCCACCGTCACCGTCCGCCATCCGGCCAAGCGCAACGCGATGACCCCCGGCATGTGGCGCCGGCTCCCCGCGCTGCTGGCGGAACTGGCCGCCGAGCCCCGGGTACGGGTGCTGGTGCTGACCGGCGCGGAGGGCACCTTCTGCGCGGGCGCGGACATCGGCGCACTGCGCGACGCCGCGCCCGGCCACGCGGCACACGGCGACGCGGCAGACGGCCACGCCGCAGGCGGCGCGGCCCGGGAGCAGCAGACGCTCGCCGTGGCGGCCGAGGAGGCGCTGGCGGCCTTCCCCAAGCCGTCGCTCGCGGCCGTACGCGGGCACTGCGTGGGCGGCGGCTGCCAGCTCGCCGCCGCCTGCGACCTGCGCTTCGCCTCTCACGACGCGCTCTTCGGCATCACCCCGGCCAGACTGGGCCTCGTCTACCCGGCCTCCTCCACCGAGCTCCCCCAGCCTCCGGCTGGGAGGTACCCCCAGTACGCCTGACCGGGCCGGCGACCGCCAAGTTCCTGCTCTTCTCCGGGGAACTGATCGACGCCGCACGCGCGCTGCGCACCGGGCTGGTCGACGAGGTGCACCCGGCCGACGCGCTGGACGCACGCGTCACCAGCTTCGCGCACACGCTCACGGAGCGCTCCGCGCTGACCCAGGCCGCGGCCAAGGAGTTCGCCGACGGCCGCACGGGGCCCGACCGCGTCGCGCACTGGCGGCGTGAGGCGGCGGGCGGCGACGAGGCCGCCGAGGGGGTGGCGGCCTTCCTGGAGCGCAGGGAGGCACGCTTCGGGTGGCGGCGGTGACAGGAGGGCCCGGCGGAGCGGAACAGCCGGTTCCCCTGCCCTTCTGGTCGACCGTACCGCCCGGTAGCGTACGGGCATGACGTCACTTCCCGAACGCGCCGGGCGGCGCTGTCACAACGCCCTCAACGTCCTGCACTCCGCGCTGTACTTCTCACCCGCGTTGGGCAGGGAACTGGCGCCCTACGGCATCGACGACCCGCACGCCATCAACCTGGCCACGCGCTCCGCGCCGCTGGGTGCCGTGGGCGCCGGCACGGTGACGGCCACGTTCTACAACTACAGCCACTCCCTCGTCGCCCGCTTCGTCCCCGAGGTGTGGGACGCGGCCTCCCCCGAGACCGTGCTGGCGGCACGGCTGCGGGCCGTCGACGCGACGCTGCGGCACCTGCTGGGCGAGGAGACCGTCGCCTCCCCCCACATGGCCGAGGCCGCCCGGCTGGCCCTGCGCGCCACCGAGGGCTGCACCCGCTCGGGGCGCCCGCTCCACTCCGCCAACGCCGACCTGCCCACCCCACCGCTCGAGACGGCCCCGCACCTGGCGCTGTGGCACGCCGCGACGCTGCTGCGCGAGCACCGCGGGGACGGCCACATCGCCGCGCTCCAGCACGCCGAGCTCGACGCGTTGGAGGCCGTGGTCAGCCACACCGCCAGCGGGCGCGGCATGAGCCCCAAGTGGGCCATGAGCACCCGCGGTTACAACGCGCAGGACTGGGCGGCCGCCCAGCGCAGGCTGACCGAGCGCGGGCTGCTGGGCGGCGACGGGGAGCTGACCGAAGCGGGCACCGCGCTGCGCAAGCACCTGGAGGAGGAGACCGACCGGCTCGACCGGCGCCCCTACGAGCTGCTGGGCGCCGCGGACGTGGCCCGGCTGACCGAGCTGGCGTCGGGCTTCGCGCGCACCGCGGCCGAGGCAGGCGCCTTCCCCGCCGACGCGTTCGGCAAGGACTGAGCACACAGCCTGCCGGGGGCCGCGTACGGGCCGTCTCGCGCCCGCACGGGACGGCTCCGACCGCGCCCGCCTGCGCCCGGGTGTCGGACCGGCCTGCCACAATGCATGCCTACCGGGGGACCACAGCACCGAGAAGGCGGAACCAACCATCGTGACGACGACCATCGAAGGCAGGATCGCCGAGGAGCTCGGCGTACGCGAGCGGCAGGTCCGTGCCGCTGTCGAGCTGCTCGACGGCGGGTCGACCGTGCCCTTCATCGCGCGCTACCGCAAGGAAGCGACCGAGATGCTCGACGACGCGCAGCTGCGCTCACTGGAGGAGCGGCTGCGCTATCTGCGGGAGCTGGAGGAGCGGCGCGAGGCGATCCTGGAGTCCGTGCGCTCGCAGGACAAGCTCACCGAGGAGCTGGAGGCGCGCATCCGTGCCGCCGAGTCCAAGGCCCGGCTCGAGGACATCTACCTGCCGTTCAAGCCCAAGCGGCGCACCAAGGCGCAGATCGCCCGCGAGGCCGGTCTCGAGCCGCTGGCCGAGGGGCTGCTGGCGGATCCGACGGTGGAACCGGCCGCGGCCGCCGTCGCCTTCGTCGACGCCGACAAGGGCGTCGCGGACGCGGCCGCCGCGCTGGAGGGCGCCCGTGCCGTCCTCACCGAACGCTTCGGCGAGGACGCCGACCTGATCGGCGAGCTGCGCGAGCGCATGTGGGAGCGGGGCCGGCTGGCCGCCACGGTGCGCGAGGGCAAGGAGGCGCAGGGCGCGAAGTTCGCCGACTACTTCGACTTCTCCGAGGCCTTCACCGAGCTGCCCTCGCACCGGATCCTGGCCATGCTGCGCGGCGAGAAGGAGGAGGTCCTCGACCTGACCCTCGCCCCGGAGCCGGCGGGCGAGGAGAGCGAGGGCCCCACGTCCTACGAGCGCTCCATCGCGCAGCGTTTCGGCGTGCGCGACGAGGGGCGCCCGGCCGACGCGTGGCTGGCCGAGACGGTGCGCTGGGCGTGGCGTACGCGCGTGCTGGTGCACCTGGGCATCGACGTGCGCACCCGGCTGCGGACGGTCGCCGAGGACGAGGCGGTGCGGGTCTTCGCCACCAACCTGCGTGACCTGCTGCTCGCCGCGCCCGCCGGCACCCGTGCCACCCTCGGCCTCGACCCGGGGCTGCGCACGGGCGTGAAGGTGGCCGTGATCGACGCGACGGGCAAGGTCGCCGCCACCGACACGGTCTATCCGCACGCGCCGCAGAAGCAGTGGGACGAGTCGCTGGCCAGGCTCGCGGCGCTCGCCGAGACGTACGAGGTCGAGCTGGTCGCCATCGGCAACGGCACGGCCTCCCGGGAGACGGACAAGCTCGCCGGTGAACTCCTCGCCGCCAAGCCCGAGCTGAAGCTGACGAAGGTGACGGTCTCCGAGGCGGGCGCCTCGGTCTACTCCGCGTCCGCCTACGCCTCCCAGGAGCTGCCCGACCTGGATGTGTCCCTGCGCGGCGCCGTCTCCATCGCGCGCCGCCTCCAGGACCCGCTGGCCGAGCTGGTGAAGATCGACCCGAAGTCCATCGGCGTCGGCCAGTACCAGCACGACCTGTCCGAGGTGAAGCTGTCGCGCTCGCTGGACGCGGTGGTGGAGGACTGTGTGAACGGCGTCGGTGTGGACGTCAACACCGCCTCGGCGCCGCTGCTCTCCCGGGTCTCGGGCATCGGCTCGGGCCTCGCGGAGAACATCGTCGCCCACCGGGACGCCAACGGGCCGTTCACCAGCCGTACGGCCCTCAAGGACGTCTCGCGGCTCGGGCCCAAGGCGTTCGAGCAGTGCGCGGGCTTCCTGCGCATCCGCGGCGGCGAGGACCCGCTGGACGCCTCGGCGGTGCACCCGGAGGCGTATCCGGTGGTGCGCGGGATCGTCGCCACCTCGGGTACCGACGTGCCGTCGCTGATCGGCAACACGAAGGTGCTGCGGGCGCTGGATCCGCAGCAGTTCGTGGACGGTTCGTTCGGTCTGCCGACGGTCACCGACATCCTGGGCGAGCTGGAGAAGCCGGGCCGCGACCCGCGCCCCGCCTTCCGTACGGCGAGCTTCAAGGAGGGTGTCGAGAAGCTGGGCGACCTGGCTTCCGGCATGGTGCTGGAGGGCGTGGTGACGAACGTCGCGGCGTTCGGCGCCTTCGTCGACGTCGGCGTCCACCAGGACGGCCTCGTCCACGTCTCGGCCATGTCAAGGACGTTCGTGAAGGACCCGCGCGACGTCGTCAAGCCGGGTGACATCGTCAAGGTCCGCGTGCTGGACGTGGACGAGGCCCGCAAGCGGATCTCGCTGACGCTGCGTCTCGACGACGAGCCGGGCGCGCAGGGCGGCGAGGGCCGCCGCGGCGGCTCCCGGGACCGGCAGCAGCAGCGGGGCGGCGCCCCGCGCCAGCGCCAGGGTTCGCCCCGCGAGGGCGGCAAGAGCGGCGGCGGCAAGGGCAGCGGCGGTGCAGGCGGCAAGAGCAGCGGTAGCGCGGGCGGCAAGGGCGGTGGCGGCGGCAAGCGTCGCGGGTCCGCCGCGTCCGCGCCGGCGAACAGCGAGATGGCGGAGGCTCTGCGCCGGGCCGGCCTGGCCTGAGGTTCCGCGCCGCGTGGTGGTGTCCGTGCCCTGGCGGACCGCGGACACCACCGAAGCGGCGTCTCAGCTGGTGACGCCCGGCATGCGGCCCTCGGAGTCGGTGCCGGGCGCCGCGCCGGTCATGATGTATTCGGAGGACAGCAGCCGGGCCTTGCCGTGGGGCGGCAGGTGGGCGCTGGACTGGTGCAGCCAGTCGACGAAGAAGGAGGGCCGTCCCGTCTCACCGACGTAGACCTTCATCTCGCCGGAGGGGTGGATGGTGGCGGTCGCCTGTGTGCCCCGGTCGTGTTCGCGCACCTGGGTGCTGAAGAGGGCGAGCGCGCCGCCGTCGCTGGTGCGCAGCGCGTGCAGTTGCTCGTCGCCGGACTCGCCGCGGCTGAAGACGGCCTCGGCGTAGGGGGTGAGCAGCTTGTTCTGGGTCTTGGGTACCTTGCGGATCCAGTGGGTGGCCTTGGAGGAGGCGAACCCGGTGGACTCGGTCGATCCTTCCTCGCTGTAGAGGTCGAACAGGGCGTCGGAGAGGCCGGACGGGGCGAGCGCGCCGCGCTTCTTGTCCGGGTCGGTCACGGGCTGCGCGAAGCCGTCCTCGTCCTTGGCGATGCGCGGGATCTTGGTGGTGTCGCTGTAGCTGGCGGCGACGAGCCGCCAGCCCTGGCTCTTCTTCTGCATGACGAAGATGCCGGGATACTTGTTCTTCTTCTGGCCGGGGCTCTTGGAGTGGGCCACCATCACGAACCAGTCGGCGGTGCCCTTGCGCGGTATGTAGAACTTCCGGTCGATGTAGTTGAAGGGCTCCTTGTACTCCTCGATCCGCTTCTTCTTCCAGTTCTTCTGGAGCCGGAAGGTGGCCTTGCTCTCCTGGTAGACGGGCCCGGCCTCGGCCTGGGAGATCACTTTCGCGTCCGAGTGCTTGTTGGCCCGGTTGTTGATGCGCTCGTAGCGGTCGAAGATCTTGCCGGCCTGCGCGCGGGTGACGACCCCTGTCGCGGGCCGGTCCTTGGCGTCCGCGGCCTTGTGGCCGCCGCCTGCCGCGTCCTGCGCGCCGTCCGAGCCGCCGCACCCGGCCGCCGCGAGGACGAGGCTGCCCGCGCAGGCGAGGCCCGCTGTCCCCCGTGCCCAGCTGTGCATGTGTGTTCCCCTTCGTCACTGTGGTGAGCAGGAGTATGCACGGTGCCGGGCACGGGCAGGACGGCAGGATGGTCACAACACGATCATCACTTCGTCCAGCGGCTTGCGTCGCAGGTCGGGCACGTGTGCGCCGGGGGCCGGGTAGCCGACGGGGATGACGTAGGCGCCGCGCTCCTCGGCGGGCCGTTCGCAGACCTCGTTGAGGAAGCGCATGGGGCTGGGGGTGTGGGTGAGGGTGGCCAGGCCCGCCTGGTGGAGCGTGGCGAGGAGGAAGCCGACGGCGATGCCGACGGACTCCTTCGTGTAGTAGGGGCGCGGCGTGTGCGGGCCCTTGTGGACCTCGAAGACGACGATGACGGCGGGCGCCGTCTCCAGGAACGGCTTGTGCGCGTCGGTGCCCAGCGGAGCGAGGGCCTCCAGCCACTCGTCGGAGGCCCGGCGCCCGTAGAACTCGCGCTCCTCGGCCTCGGCCGCCTCGCGCAGCCGCCGCTTGCGCGCGGGGTCGGTGAGCACGACGAAGCGCCACGGCTGGACGTGGGCACCGCTGGGGGCGGTGGAAGCGGTGCGCACGGCCCACTCCAGCACCCCTTCGGGCAGGGGCCCGGGGTCGAAGTCGCGGACGGTGCGGCGCCGTTCCATGAGGGCGTGGAACGTCTCGGCCCGCTCCTCGGCCTGCTGGGCGGTGACCCGCATCGGCCGCAGCGGCACGGTCGGACGGGGGGTCGGCCCCTGATCGGACTGCGTGGTATGGACCATAGCGGCAGCACAGCACACCGCCGCCCGCCGGGAAAGTCTTGCGTGGCGGGCGGCCGCCCCGTATGGTCTTTGGTGGCTCTGTTGTCGTTGATCGGAGAGGTCTTGCTCGTCTGAGGTCTGAGACGCCGTGTGCCCCGTCTGTGTGCCACGTGTGTGACCTCGGAAGTGAGCCGACCCCGTGTCGGAGCCGCTCTCCTGCTGGTTCCCGCCCCGCGTATCCCGTCTTCGGGGTCCGGTGTCTCCCGCGTTGTCCACCGCCCTTCGCGAGGCGACCAGGAGGCCCCCGTGAACACCCCTTCCCCCGCTGTGACCTGCACCCGGCTGACCTTTTCCTGGCCGGACGGCACCCCTGTCCTCACCGCTCTCGACCTGTCCTTCGGCCCCGGGCGCACGGGGCTGATCGGGCTCAACGGCACCGGAAAGTCCACCGTGCTGAAACTGATCGCAGGCCGGCTGCGCCCCGACTCCGGCAGCGTCAAGGCCGCCGGGGAGGTCGGCTATCTGCCGCAGGACCTGACCCTGGACTCGTCGCTGCGCGTCGACGAGGCGCTGGGGATCGCCCGCGCCCGCGCGGCGCTGCACGCCATCGAGGCGGGCGATGTCGCCGAGGAGCACTTCACCGCCGTCGGCGACGACTGGGACGTGGAGGAGCGTGCCAGGGCGACGCTGGACGAGCTCGGTCTTGAGCACGTCGGCCTCGACCGCTCCATCGGTGAGGTCTCGGGCGGCGAGTCG
The DNA here is from genome assembly GCF_003323715.1 of Streptomyces diacarni. Taxonomy (GTDB): domain Bacteria; phylum Actinomycetota; class Actinomycetes; order Streptomycetales; family Streptomycetaceae; genus Streptomyces; species Streptomyces diacarni. Next base: position 475,830 of record NZ_QOIN01000046.1, on the reverse strand, counting down.
GTGCTGCTGCGGCTGGCGGCGTTGCTGCTGGCCCGGCCCGACGTGCTGCTGCTGGACGAGCCCACCAACAATCTCGACCTGGTGGCCCGGCGCAGGCTGTACGCGGCGGTCGCCGCCTTTCCCGGCGTGCTCGTCGTGGTCAGCCACGACCGGGAACTCCTCGCGCTGGTCGACCGGATCGCAGATCTGCGCGACGGGGAGGTCACCTGGTACGGCGGCAACCTCGCGGCGTACGAGGAGGCTGTCTCCGCCGAGCAGGAGGCGGCCGAGCGGATGGTGCGCGCGGCCGAGACGGATGTGCGGCGGCAGAAGCGCGAGTTGTCCGAGGCCCAGACGAAGCTGGCGCGGCGCGCGCGCCAGGGCAGGAAGGTGGCCGCCAGCCGGAGCGAGCCGAAGATCCTGCTGGGCGCGCGCAAACGGAAGGCGCAGGAGACCGCGGGCAAGAGCCGCGTCCTGCACGAACAGCGTCTGGAGGATGCCAAGGAGCGGCTGGAGGCGGCCGGCGAGCGGGTGCGCCAGGATGCGGAGATCCACGTGGAGTTGCCGTTCACGGCGGTGCCGCGCGGCCGTCGGGTGCTCACGCTGGGGGACGTGGAGCTGCGCAACGGCGCCCGCGCGGAGCTGGAGGTGCACGGCCCCGACCGGATCGCGCTGGTCGGTCCGAACGGCGCGGGCAAGACGACGCTGCTGCGGACGGTCGCCGGGCTGCTGCCCGCCGTCGCGGGCGAGGTGGCCACCCACGTGCCGCTGCGCTATCTGCCCCAGCGGCTGGACGTGCTCGACGACGGGCTGTCCGTGGTGGAGAACGTGGCGGCCCTGGCCCCGGAGGCCACCAACCAGCACATCAGGTCCCGGCTCGCCCACTTCCTCTTCCGCGGGGCCCGCGCGGACCGCCCGGTGGGCACCCTCTCGGGCGGCGAGCGGTTCCGTGCCACGCTGGCGGCGGTGATGCTGGCCGAACCGGGCCCGCAGCTGCTGATGCTGGACGAGCCGACCAACAATCTGGACATGGCCAGCGTCCGGCAGCTGCGTGAGGCCCTGGCCGCCTACCAGGGTGCGCTGGTGGTCGCCAGCCACGATCTGCCGTTTCTGCGGGAGCTGGGGATCACCCGGTGGCTTCGGCTGGCGGAGGGCGAGATGCGGGAGGTGACGGGCGAGGAACTGTAGCGCCGGGTCACGCCGCCGCTTGGGCCAGCAGTTGTTGGAGCCGCAGTCCGCGTCGGGCATCGAGGTCGCCGGCGCGGCCGCTGCGCACCGCGGTCGCGAAGTCGCGGCGCAGCACAGGCCAGCACTCCTCGTGGTCGAGCTCGGCGGTGTCGTAGACCAGTTGGTCCGCTTCCTCGGGTCCGTACAGCTCGATGCGGGTACGGGCCCTGGGCAGGGCGACGGCACCGGACAGGGAGGCCTGGCTGACGGCGCCGTTGTCGTGTTCGCAGGTCAGCTCGGTCCAGCGGCGCGGGTCGCCGGTGGAGCGCACGGTGGTGACCGGGCCGACGGCCAGGTCGAGCAGGTCCAGCAGGTGCGGGCCGAGGTCGAGGAGGGCGCCGTGCTCCAGGCGCCAGGTGGTGGCCTGGTCGCCGCCGAGGAAGGCTCCGTGCAGATAGCAGGAGCGGGCTCCGGTGACACGCGTCGCGCGGGCCTGTTCCAGGAAGCGGCGGGTGGCGGGGTGGTACCGCTTGGTGAGGACGAGTTGGGAGACGACGCCGCGCTCGGCCACCGCGTCGGCGACGGCGCGGGCGGCCGCCAGGTCGGGGCCGAGCGGCTTCTCCAACAGCAGGGCTCGCCCGGCCAGGGCGGCCCGCGGGGCGAGCGCGGCCTGGACGGCGGGCGGCACGGCGAAGGCCACGGCCTCGCACCGGTCGAGGAGTTCCTCGAAGGAGGCGGCGGCCTCGGTGCGGTGGGCGGCGGCGAGCTCGGCGGCGGCCTCGCTCCTGCGGGCCCACACGGCGGCCAGCTCCGTCTCGGGCCCGGCGGCGAGCATCCGGGCGTGCATGGTGCGGGCCCAGGGTCCGGCACCGACGAGGCCGACGCGTATCGGCGGGTGGGGCCAGGCTGGTTTCACGGTGCTGTTCTCCTGCGTTCGGGTCGGGAAGGGGTCACCCGGCGGCCGTGGCGGCGGCGGCCAGTCGGGCGTCGGCGCGGTCGGGGGCGTAGAGGTCCTCGACGACCATGGCGGCGGCCCCGATCAGCCCGGCGCGCTCACCGAGTGCGGAGGTGACGACGTGCAGGTGGGCGGTGGTGCGCGGCATGGCACGCTGGTAGAGCAGTTCCCGTACGCCGGTGACGAACGGGGTGCTCGCCAGGTCGCCGGCGATCATCAGCACGCCGGGGTTGAGCAGGGTGACGACGGTGACCAGCACCTCGCCCACCCTGCGGCCCGCCTCGCGGGCCAGCCGGACGGCCTCGGGGCGCCCGGCGGCGAGGTGGTCGCGTACGCCGGAGCCCGAGGTGGTGGGCACGCCCGCCTCGGTGAGCTGCCTGGCCAGGGCCCGGCCGCTGGCGACGGCGGCGAGGCAGCCGTGGTTGCCGCACATGCACAGTGCGTCCTGGCAGTCGTGCAGCCGGATGTGTCCGATGTCGCCCGCGCCGCCGTCGATGCCGCGGTAGGGCTGCCCGTCGACGACGACGCCGGCGCCGATACCGGTGGCGACCTTGATCAGGACGAAGGCGGCGCAGTCGCGGTGTCCGGCGCGCTGCTCGGCGTAGGCCATGAGGTTGGCGTCGTTGTCGACCAGGACGGGCACGGGGGCCGCAGGACGCACGTGGGCCGCGTACGCCTCCCGCATGCGCTCCGGGATGGGGTAGCCGTCCCAGCCGGGCATGATCGGCGGCTGGATGACCAGCCCCGAGGCGAAGTCCACGGGGCCCGGTACCGACAGGCCGATGCCGCAGACCCGTTCGGGTCCCACTCCCTGTTCCTTCAGCAGCGCGGCGAACCACTGCGCCAGCCGGTCGAGCACCTGTTCGGGCCCGTCTCCTATCAGCAGTTCGCCCGAGCGCTCGGCCAGTACGGTGCCCGCCAGGTCGAGGACGGCCGCGGCGGCGTGCCGGGTTCCGAGGTCGGCGGCGAGCACCACGGCGTGTTCCGCGTCGAACTCCAGCCGCGCCGAGGGCCGCCCGCCCGCGGACCCTGCCATCGGCGCGGCCTCGCCCTCGCGCAGCCAGCCTGCCGTGAAGAGCTGGTCCAGGCGGTGCCCGACGGTGGAGCGGGAGAGCCCGGTGGCCTGTTGCAGGGCGCCGCGGGTGGTGGCTTTGCCCTCCCTGATGAGACGCAGCAGGTGGCCCGCGCTCGACTGGTTCCCGGCGATACCGGTCATGCTCTCCTCAGCTCACGGTCTACTCGTTCGTGCTCGGCGGCTCGCCTCAGCTCTTGTCCGCGCCGCTGGTCAGCCCCTCGGTCAGGAGCCGTTCCGCGGCGAAGAAGAGCAGGACGACGGGGATGGTCAGCACCACCGATCCTGCCATCAGCACGGTCTTGGAGACCTCGATACCGCCCGCGAGCTGCTGAAGACCGAGCGAGACGGTCCATTTGTCGGGCTGGGCCGCCAGGAAGAGCAGCGCGAAGAGGAACTCGTTCCACGCGATCATGAACACGTACAGCCCGGTGGCCATCAGCGACGGTGCGGCCAGCGGAAGGATCACCTTGCGGACCGTCTGGAGCCGGCTGCACCCGTCGAGGGCCGCCGCCTCCTCGATGGAGTACGGGATGGTGACGAAGTAGTTCTTCATCATGTAGATCGAGACCGGCACGGTCTGCGCGATGTAGACGATCGCGAGCCCCACCAGGCTGCCCTGCAGACCCATCTTGGCGAACATCACGAACAGCGGCACGGCCAGCAGCGTCGCCGGGAAGAGGTAGACGGCGAGGAAGAGGGCGCTGACCTGCCGGCCGCCGAAGAACTTCAGCCGGCTGACGGCGTACGCGCCGGGGATCGCGGCGAGCAGGGTGAGGACGACCGCGCCGAGCGAGACGAGCGCGGAGTTGGCCAGCATGTGCACGAACCCCTGGCCGCCCTCGGACGTGGGCTTGAGCACCTCCCGGTAGGTGGACAGCGTGAAGTCCTCGGCGCTCACCCACAGCCGGCCGGGGTCCAGCAGCAGGGCGTCGATGGGTTTCACCGACAGCAGCAGCATGTAGGAGAAGGGCGCAAGGGTGATCACGGCGAGGAAGGCGATCACCACCCAGCGGAGCACGCCGAAGAGGCGCTCCTCGAACCGGGCGCGGCTGAACCGGCGCGCCGCCGGGCGGCCGCGCGGGGACGTATGCGCTGCGCTCATCACGCCTCCTCCTGGACCTTCTTGGCGAAGAACGTGAAGTACACGCCCAGCAGCACCGTCAAGAAGGCCGCCAGGACGAGGGCCTGGGCCGCGGCGGCGCCCACGTCGAAGCGCGCGGTGAGGAAGTCGTACACGCGCACGGCCACCACGTCGGTGCCGGAACCGCCGCCGGTGAGCAGGTAGACGTCGTCGAACTTGTTGAACGTCATGATGAAGCGCAGGACGCACAGCAGCGCGATGACCGGCATCAGCTGCGGCAACAGGACGTAGCGGAAGCGCTGCGTGTGGGTGGCGCCGTCCACCTTCGCGGCCTCCTCCAGGCCGTCGGGCACCGCCTGGAGGCGGGCGAGCAGGAAGAGGAAGGCGAACGGGAAGTAGCGCCAGGTCTCGAACGCGACGACGGTCAGCAGGGCGAGCGGGATGTCGAAGTGCAGCCCGAGGAGGGAGACGTCGAAGGAGCGGGTGGACAGGAAGGCGATCGGGTCGTCCCAGCCCAGCAGCGTGCCGCCCCACTCGTTGACGATGCCGAACTGCGGGCTGAGCGCGATCTCCCACACGAAGGCGACGGCCACCACGGGTGCGACGTACGGCAGCAGCATCGAGCCGCGGAGCAGGCCGCGGCCGCGGAAGGGCCTGCGCAGCGCGAGCGCGGCGACCAGCCCGAGGACGACGGATCCGGCGGTGGCCCCGATCGTGTACAGCAGGGTCGTCCACAGGCTGGCCCAGAAGCCGGGCGAGGTGAAGACGCCGGTGACGTTGTCCAGCGTCCAGTCGCCGAACAGGCTCATGCCCTGGATGTCGACCAGCCGGGCGTGCTGGAAGGCCAGCAGGACCGTCCACAGGATCGGCAGGACGACGACCACGAGGACGACGAGGAAGGTCGGCGTCACGAAGGCCAGCCCGGCGCGGTTCTCCCGCGCCGCGCCGGTCGGCGGGCGGCGGCGCTTCGGCGGTCCGCCGGGACCCGTTCGCCCGTCGTCCGTCGGGGGCCGCTGGGGCGAGCGCGCGGCGGCGGCGCCGGGCGGGGTGGGGGACGTGGTGCTCATCGCAGGGACCTCCGCAGTGCGCCGACTTCCTCGTTGGCCTCGCGTGCGGCCTCGTCGCCCGGTGTGGCGCCGCTGGTCATCTCGCCGACGGCCTTGGCGACGGGCAGCTCGCCGTTGGTGGCGCCGACCAGGGCGCCCTCGCCTTCCGCGATGCCCCAGCGCCGCATGTGGCTCACGCCGTCCGCCAGTTCGTCCAGCAGCGCGTCGGAGTAGATCTCGTTCAGCGGCTTGCGGTGGGTGGCCTCGACGCCCAGGCGGCTGCTCTTCCAGGCGCGGGTGTACTTGCCGGGTTCCTCGGCGGTGCCCTCGCGGACGGGGATCTTGCCCTCGGGCGCCATGCCGAACCAGTCCTCGTATCCGGTGCCCATCATGTACTCGATGAAGCCGCGGGAGGCCTCGGTCTCGGCGGTTCTGGTCACCGTCCAGGACGTGATCTCGCCGAACTGTCCGGGGCGCCGCGCGTCCGGGCCCTTGATCGCGGTGGTGATCCCGCTGTTCTTCGCCAGGAACGCGGGGTCCTTCTCGCACTGGCGGCAGCTCGGCCGGGCGTCGGCACGCTCCCCGGCCAGCTCGTCCAGCAGGAAGGAGGACCACATCAGCATCGGGGAGCGGCCGGCGAAGTAGGTGGCGCGGGTCGAGTCGAGCGTCTGGGTGCCGGCGGGGCCGTGGTCGCGGGCGAGTGTCCGGTAGGTGCTGAAAGCGCGGCGGCAGGACGGCGAGTCCAGCGCGGCACCCTTGCCGTCCTTGTCTGCCTTGCCGTCGTGGTCGTTATCACCTCCGCCGCCCTGCGTGTCGATGAGGCGGCAGTCGTTGGCCAGCGCCAGGCTCTCGAAGCTCTGCTGGGTGAAGACGTCGCCGGGGTCGGTGGCCAGCGAGATGCCGTCCCTCTCTCCCTCGTCCAGCGCCTCGGCCGCCTTCTTCAGCCTGCCGTAGGTGGTGGGCGCGGGCAGCTTCGCGTCCTGGAAGAGGTCCTTGCGGTAGACGAGGAGTTGCAGCCAGGCGTCGGAGGGGACGGTCAGCCGTTTCTTCCCGTCGGCGGTCAGCTTCAGCGCGTTGGCGTCGAAGGTGCCGGCACCGAGGTCCTCGACGATCCGGGCGGGCATGTCGGTGTTGAGCAGGTCGTTGGCGTACATCTGCCAGACCTGGCCCAGCGGCAGTGCGCCGATCACGTCGGGGAGGTCTCCCGCGGCGGCCGCCGACATGATCAGCTGCGGCAGTTGGGCCTCGTCGACACCGACGAGCTCCACCTGGACCCCGCTGCGCTTCTCGTAGCCGGAGACGATCTTCTTGGTCGCGGCCATCCGTGCGGGCAGGTTCTCCAGTGTCCACACCGTTATCTTTTTATCCGGTTTGTCCGGACCTGCCGTGGCGCCGCCTGCGCAGCCGGCCAGGAGGCTCACGCCGAGCACCCCGGCGAGTCCGGCCGCGGCCACCCTCGACCGCCGCGTCCACTTCCCCATGCCTCACCCTCGGTTCCGACTTTCGCTTGCCAGTTCCGCATCTCAGCACCAGTTCTGTCTGTTTACAAGACGTAACCCTGATGTATCTTCGACGAAACTGCTGGAATCACGGCGTTCGGAGTCCCTTGTGGAGCGAGTTGTCCAGTTCACCGGCCCGCGCACGGTCGAGGTGGCCGAGCACGAGAGCGAGCCGCTGCCCCCCGGCCACGTGCGGGTCCGCACCCGCTACTCGGGCATATCGGCAGGAACGGAACTTACCGCTTACAGGGGGACCAACCCGTACCTGACGCGGACCTGGGACCCGGAGTCCCGCCTCTTCACCGACGACGCGGCCGGCATGTCCTACCCGGTCGTGGGCTGGGGCTACTCCGAGGTCGGCGAGGTCACCGAGGTATCCCCCGAACTGGCCGACGCACCCGGCCTCCCCCAGGTGGGCGATCTGGCCTGGGGCATCTGGGGCCACCGCAGCGAGGGCATCGTCCCCGCCGCACGCATGGCGGGCCACCGGCTGCCGGACGGACTCGACCCGCTGGCCGGCGCGTTCGCCCGCGTCGGCGCCATCGCCTACAACGCCGTCCTCGGCGCGGACATCCACCTCGGCGAGGACGTCGCCGTGTTCGGCCAGGGCGTCATCGGCCTGCTGACCACCCGCCTCGCCCAGCTCAACGGCGCACGTGTGAGCGCCGTCGACGCACTGGACGCACGGCTGGAGCACGCGCGCACGCACGGCGCCACCACGACGCTGAACGCGCGGACCGACAGCGTCGCGGAGCGCCTCCGCGAGGCCACGGAAGGCAGGGGCGCGGACGCCGCCATCGAGATCAGCGGCGCCTATCCCGCGCTGCACGAGGCGCTGCGTTCTGTGGCGGTCGGCGGGCGGGTCGTCGCCGCCGGGTTCTACCAGGGCGACGGCGCCGGGCTGCGGCTCGGTGACGAGTTCCACCACAACCGGGCCCAACTGGTGTGCTCGCAGATCGGGGGCGTCCCGCAGGCGCTCGACGGCCGGTGGAGTGTCGAGCGGTTGCAGCGCACCTTCCTGCGCCTGGTCGGAGAAGGCCGCGTGGACGTGGCCTCGCTGGTCAGCCACGTGCTGCCCGTCGCAGACGCGGCACAGGCGTACGAGCTGCTGGACGAGCGGCCCGGCGAGGCGTTGCAGATGGTGCTCGCCTTCTGAACCCGCCCTCCACCCACCACGAAAGGCCACAGATGTTCCGCACCGCCTGCCAGGAGCAGCTCCTCCCCGGCGCGACCCTCCAGGAGAAGTGGGAGTTCGCCCAAGCGGCCGGCTACGACGGCATCGAACTCCGCGGCAAGGGCGACCACCACTTCCGCGAGCGCCTGCCGGAGCTGCGCGGGGCGAAGGCGGACGGCGTCCCGATGCCGACCGTCTGCGTCGACATGCCGCACTTCTTCGCCGCGTTCGACGCCGACCGGCGCCGTGACGCCCTCGCCCAGATGACGTCGCAGCTGTCCGTCATCGCCGAACTCGGCGGCGCGGGGGCGCAGACGCCGGCCTCCTACGGCATGTTCTCCCGCAGGCTGCCGCCGTTCACCCCGCCCCGCGGCGAGGAGGAGGAGCGCGAGGTCCTGCTGTCCGGGCTGACGGAACTGGGCGAGCACGCCCGCGCGGAGGGCGTCACGCTCTTTCTGGAGCCGCTGAACCGGTACGAGGACCACATGGTCAACAGGCTGGAGCAGGCGGTCGAGCTGATCCGCGCAGTGGGGCTCGATTCGGTGCGGATCGGCATCGACAGCTACCACATGAATATCGAGGAGGCCGACCCGCCGGCGGCGATCGTGGCGGCGGCCCCCTACATCGGGCACGCCCAGGTCAGCGACTCCAACAGGTTCCAGCCTGGCGCGGGCCACCTGGACTGGCCGGCGTGGCTCGGCGCGCTGGAGAGCGCGGGCTACCAGGGGCACCTGGCGCTGGAGTGCCGGCTGACGCCGCACCTCGACCCGGCGGAGGCCGTGCGCTCCGTACCGCCGTTCCTGGCCCGGATGAGCGGCGCCGCACCGTGCGGGGCCGGCCGATGACGTCTTCGGCCGTGGCGGTGGGCCCGGGCACGGCGCCGGCGCCGCCGCCCGCCCCCGCACGGCCGTTCGGGCAGGCCGACCGGGCGCTGCGGCGCCGTGCGTGCCGCGTACTGCTCGGCAGCTGGACGGGCCACTCGACAGTGCCCTCCCACGGGCTGTATCCGCACCAGTGGAGCTGGGACTCGGCGTTCATCGCGATCGGGCTGCGCCACCTGTCGCCGCTGCGGGCGCAGCGCGAGCTGGAGACGCTGCTGGGCGCGCAGTGGGGAGACGGGCGGGTCCCGCACATCGTCTTCAACCGTGCGGTGCCGCTGGGTGCCTACTTCCCCAGCCCGGACTTCTGGCGCTCCTCGACGGCGGGCGCGGCGGCCGGTGCGCCCGCGGCCCTGGAGACCTCCGGGATCGTGCAGCCGCCGGTGCACGCGCTGGCGGCGTGGCTGGTGCACAGGGCCGACCCCGCCTCCTCGGCCCGGCGCGGCTTCCTGGCCCGCGTCTACCCGCGCCTGGTGGCCTGGCACAGGTACCTGGCCGACCGGCGCGACCTGGGCGGCGGCGGCCTGGCTGCCGTGGTGCACCCGTGGGAGCCGGGCATGGACAACAGCCCGTGCTGGGACGGTCCGCTGGCGCGGATCGAGCCCGCGGCGGCGGACTCCTTCCGCCGGGCCGACCTGGTGCACGGGGCCGCCGCCGACCGTCCCACCGACCTGGACTACGGGCGGTACGTGCGGCTGGCCGCCGAGTACCGCGACCACGGCTACCGCGACGCCGCGGCCCCGCACCCGTTCGCCGTCGAGGACCCGGGCTTCAACGCGCTGCTCGTCGCCTCCGAGTACGCCCTCGCCCGGATCGCCCGGACGCTCGGCGGTGTACCGGACGTCCACCGGGAGCGGGCCGCCGCGCTGACGGACGCGCTCGTGGAGCGTCTGTGGTCGCCGGAGGCGGGACAGTTCCTCAGCCGCGACCTGCGCGCGGACGGCGCGGGGCGCACCGCCGGGCAGCTGGTGACGGCCAGAAGCGCCGCCGGGCTGCTCCCCCTGCTCACCCCCGACCTGCCGCCGGCGGTCGTCGAGGCGCTGCTGGGCACCGTGCGGGGCCCGCACTTCGGCCTGGGCACGACGGTACGGCTGCTGCCCAGCTACGACCTGCGGGGCGCGGCCTTCGACCCGCACCGCTACTGGCGCGGGCCCGCCTGGTTCAACGTCAACTGGCTGCTGGAGCGCGGGCTTCGGCTCCACGGTGCCGGGCAGCGGGCCGACGCGCTGGCGGAAGAGATCCTGCGGGCGGCGGCGGACAGCCGCTTCGCCGAGTACCTCGATCCCCACACCGGCGCGGGCCGCGGCGCCCGCGACTTCGGCTGGACGGCCGCGCTCGCTCTCGACCTGCTCGCACGGCGGGCCCGCCAGGCCCCGGCGCCCGTGCCCGTGCCCGCTCCGAGAAAGGACTCCTGACCCGATGACGGCGACCGAGCACAGGGTGCTCGTGCACGACGGCACGTTCGCGGTACTGGCGCCCTCCGGCGACATCGCCGAAACTCCGACGGCCACGATGCCGCACGGGCTGTTCCGCAGCGACGCCCGCCACCTGAGCCGCTGGGAGCTGGCCCTGGACGGTGCGCCACCCGTCGTCCTGGTTCCCCAGGGCGCGGGTGACGGTGACGGCTGCGCCGTGCTGACCCCGCGCGGCACCCGCGAGGCGCCCCCGGCCTGCACCGTCTTCCGCGAACAGGCCGTCGCCGACGGCACGCTGACGGAGCTGCTGCGTGTCGTCAGCAACCAGGGTGCGGCGGCGACCGTAGGCCTCACGCTGACAGCGGACGCCGACTTCGCCGACCAGATGGAGCTGCGCGCCCAGCACCGCACCTTCACCAAGCCGGGAGCCGTACACGGCAGCGCCCTTCGCCCCGGCGGCGTCGAGTTCGACTACCGGCGGGGCGCCGACTGGCACGCGCGGACGCTCGTGACGGCCGATCCCGCCCCGCTCACGGTGGAGGGGCCGGACAGCGCGGACTGGGCGGACGCGACCGGTGGGGGCTCAGCCACGGTACGGCGGCTGGGCTGGGAGGTGGAGCTGCCGCCGCACGGCACGGCCGAGCTGCGGCTGCGCGTGACGGCGCTGCCCCACGGCACCGCTCCGCCGGCGCCCCCGCGCGCGCCCGGCGACGACGACCCGGCGCGCGTGCGCTCCCGACTGGCGGCCGAGCGCCACGCGTTCGTGACCGCGCGGCCGCTGCCCGCCGCCCGCGCCGGCGGACCGGAGCTCGCCCGCGCCTGCGAGCAGGGGCTGGCCGACCTGGCCGGGCTGCGGGTGACCGTGCCGGGCCCCGACGGCGCCCCCGTGAGCGTCCCCGGAGCCGGCGTGCCCTGGTTCCTCACTCTCTTCGGCCGCGACTCCCTGCTCACCTCGCTCTTCGCCCTCCCCTACCGCCCCGAGTCGGCCGAGGCCACGCTGCTCGCGCTGGCGGCCACCCAGGCGCGGGAGGAGGACCGGGAGCGGATCGCCGAACCCGGCAAGATCGTCCACGAGGTGCGCCACGGCGAACTGGCCGCCTTCGGACAGGTGCCGTACGGCCGCTACTACGGGTCGGTCGACTCCACGCCGCTCTTCCTCGTTCTGCTCGGCGCCTACGCCAGGCAGCAGGGCCCCGCCGGTACGGAACTGGTCCGCCGCCTGGAGCCGCAGGCACGCGCCGCCGTGCGGTGGATGTTCCGGTGGGGCGGCCTCGACGCGTTCGGCTACCTCGCCTACCGGCCGCACGAGGGCGGGCTGGCCAACCAGAACTGGAAGGACTCCCCCGGCGCCGTCTGCGCTGCCGACGGCACGCTGCCCAGCGGCGCGGTGCTGGTCGCCGAAGCGCAGGGGTACGCCTACGACGCGCTGTGCGCAACGGCCGCGTTGGCCCGCGACGCGTGGGGCGACACGGCGTACGCGGCGCGGCTGGAGAGTGCCGCGGCCGCGCTGCGCGAGCGGTTCGCCTCCGACTTCTGGCTGCCCGACCGCGATTTCGTGCCGCTCGCCCTGGACGAGACCGGACGCCGCCTGGACGCCCTCGCCTCGGACGCGGGACACCTGCTGTGGTCCGGCATCCTCGGACAGCAGCGGGGACAGGCCGTGGGGCGCAGACTGATGGAGCCGGACTTCTTCTCCGGCTGGGGCATCCGCACGCTCGCCGCCGGGCAGGCCCCGTACCACCCGCTCTCCTACCACCGCGGCAGCGTCTGGCCCCAGGACAACGCCCTGATCGCGCTGGGCCTGGCCCGCTACGGACTGCACGAGGAGGTCGACCGGCTCGCCGGGGGCCTGCTGGACGCCGCCGCCCGGCACGGCCACCGCCTGCCCGAGGTGCTCGCCGGCTACCCCCGCGCCGACCACCGGGCCCCGGTGCCCTACCCGCACGCGTGCTCCCCGCAGGCCTGGGCGGCCGCCACTCCGCTGGCGCTGCTGACCGCGCTGGAGGGCGGTCCGGCGCGGCGCTGAGCCGGTACGCCGGCCTGTGCGGTGCCGCCTGGTCCGGCCGTGCGGCCGGCGTGCCGGCGGGCGGCGGCGTGCCGTAGTGTCCGGACATGGTCGATGTGACAGCGGGCGACGGCGGTCGCGGCAGGGCGGACGCCGTCGTCATAGGCGGCGGGGTCATCGGGCTGACGACGGCCGTGGTGCTGGCCGAGCGCGGGATGGACGTGCGGCTGTGGAGCCCCGAGGACCCGCGGGAGACGACCTCGGCGGTCGCCGGCGGCCTGGTGTGGCCCTACCGGATCGAGCCCGAGGCCCAGGCGCTGGACTGGTCGGTCCGCTCCTTCCGGCACTTCTCGTGGCTTGCCGAGCAGCCGCACAGCACCGGGGTGCGGCTGCTGCGGGGCCGGATGGCGGGCAGCGCGCCGCCCGCCGCGTGGACGGCGCTCACCGGCACTCCACCGCGCGCCCCGCTTGTCGACATGGAGACCTATCTCCCGTATCTGGCGGGCAGGTTCGAGGCCGCGGGCGGGCGCGTCGAGCGGCGCGCGGCACGTTCGCTCCACGAGGCGGCGGCCGAGGCTCCCGTCGTCGTGAACTGCAGCGGACTCGGCGCCCGCGAGTTGGTGCCCGACCCCGCGATGCGTGCTGTGCGGGGGCAGATCCTCGTCGTCGAGAACCCGGGCGTCACGGAGTGGTACGTGGACGCCGGCAGCGGGGCGAGCGAGACCACCTACCTGCTGCCCCAGCCCTACGGACTGATCCTCGGCGGCACGGCCCACGAGGACGCCGAGGAGCGCGAACCCGACACGGCGACCGCCGAGGCGATCGTGCGGCGCTGCGCCGCGGTACGGCCCGAGGTGGCCGGCGCGACGGTGCGCGCACACCGGGTCGGGCTGCGTCCCTCCCGGCCCCGCGTCCGGCTGGAGAGCGAGCGGCTGAGCGACGGGCGGGGCGGGGAGTCGCTGTGTGTGCACAACTACGGGCACGGCGGGGCGGGTGTCACCGTCTCGTGGGGCTGCGCCGTGGACGCGGCACGGCTGGTGGGCCCGGCCACCGGCGAGTGAGCCGGGCCCGCACCTCTCGCCTGTCCGGGCTCAGCCGCAGTCGCGCACCGGCGCCCCCGCCGTCAGCGCGAACTCGGCGCGCGGGTCCAGCAGCAGCGGGACCAGGGCGCGCTGCGACTGGCGCAGCGGCACCAGGACGCCGCCACCCCTGCGGGGCTCGGCGCGGACCCCGTGCAGGTCGAGCACCGGTTCGACGTCCTCGAACTGGTCGCCGGTCAGCCGGTAGCCGCAGGGCGGATCATCCAGCACCTGCTCTTCGGCGGGCCGCTCGTTGTCGGCGCCACCGAGGTACACCGGGCCGCGGTCGGCAAAGCCCGCCCTGCGCGCGGCCCCGGTCGCCTTCTCGATGCGGGCGCGGCGCTCGCCGGTGAAGTCGAACGCGCCCTCCAGCGCGGCCAGGTGCGCGCCGACACGGCGCCGGTTGTTGCGCGCCTCGTCGCCCTTGTCGGCGCCGGTGAGCGGTTCGATGCGGGTCTCGGCGAGCAGCCCGACCCCGCCCTTGACGCCGACGGTGTTGCGCAGGATGCGTTCCTGCCCGTCGCCCGCGACCTGCTTGACGGGCTCGCCCGTCTGCGGGTCCGTCCAGATGCCGTAGATGCCGGTGGTGTGGCCGCTGTCCTCGGCGGACGGGCGCGCGTACTTCTCCGAGAGCGTCACGGACTCCTTGTGTACGCCCTTCGCGGTGTTCAGGTTGCGGGGCCACAGGGAGAGCAGGTCCTTCACGTAGTACGGCTCGTGGGCGCCGTACTCGTGCAGGTCGTAGACGGTGTCGGGCCGGTAGTCGCGCAGCACGGCGGCCATCGCGCGGGCCTCGGCGGTCTCCAGCGCCAGGTGGTCGCGGTTGATGTCCACGCCGTCGGCGTTGCCGCGGGTGTCGGCGGCGCGGCCGTCCGGGTTGGCGGTGGGCACGACCAGCACCGTCGTGGCGGACAGGAAACGTTGGGTGGCACGGTCCTCGGCGAAGGCGAGGTCGCGGATGGTGCTCAGGCACGCCTCGCGGCCCGCGGGTTCGTTCCCGTGCTGGGAGCAGATGAGCAGCAGGGAGTTGCCGCGCCTGACCTTCGCGGGGCCTTCAGGCGACGGGGCGCCGATACGGGCCAGCCGCAGCGGCCTTCCCTGCTCGGTGCGGCCGATGGTGTCGAGGGTGACGCGGCGGCCCGCCGCGTCGACGGCGCGCAGGAACTCCTCTTCCTCTGACTGCGTCGTCCAGTGCTGGCCGTGGGTGCGTTCGAAGCCGGTACGGAGCGCGGCGGAGCCGTCTCGCGGAGCGGCCTGCGCGGTGGTGGCGAGGAGGGGGACGAGGAGCGCCGCCGAGGTCAGGGCGGCGGTCTTCCACCGGGAGCGGCCGAGCCGCGCGCGAATCACCATGCCGGGACGGTAGCCGCGACCACGCGTGTGCAGAAGGGGGCGTGTGTCGGCCGGATGACGCTCACATGACGGTAGTTGCTGTGGACATGCGGTGTGCCACGTGAGTACATACCCTTCAAACGAAGCGACACCCCACGCGCCACGGGGACGGGATGTGAACCCGATGGTGGCGCCGCAAGGTTGACGGAAGAGCTGGAGGACTCGTGCGTCACAGACTGATCGTCCCGGGTGCCATGGTGGCGGCCTCGCTGCTGCTCGCGGTCCCGGCCTCGGCGGCCGAACCGTCCCCGGGAGCCCCGGGCGTGGGCGACCCCTACTACCCGGACTACGGGAACGGCGGCTACGACGTCTCCCACTACGACCTCCGGCTCCGGTACCAGCCGAAGACGGACGAGCTGAACGGCACGGCGACCCTGCTGGCCACCGCCGAGCAGGACCTGTCGCGCTTCAACCTGGACTTCGCGCTGGACGTCAGCGAGGTGCGGGTGAACGGCGAGAAGGCGCGCTTCGCCACCACCGGCGCGCACGAACTGCGCATCACCCCGGCCCAGCCGCTCGCCAAGGGCGAGAAGGCCACCGTCGTGGTCCGCTACTCCGGCACCCCCTCGAAGGTCGAGGTGAGCGGCTTCACCTCGTGGCTGCGCACCGAGGACGGCGGCGTGGCCGCCAACGAGCCGGAAGCCGCCTGGTGGTGGTTCCCCAGCAACGACCACCCCTCGGACAAGGCGAGCTACGACGTGAGCGTCGCCGTTCCCGACGGCACCCAGGCGATCAGCAACGGCACCCTCCAGTCGAAGCGCTCCGAGGCCGGCTGGACGCGCTGGAACTGGCGCTCCCGCGCCCCGCAGGCCACCTACCTGGCCACGCTGGCCGTCGGCAGGTTCGACATCACCACGTCCGAGACCGCCTCAGGACTGCCCGTCATCAACGCCTACAGCAAGGATCTGGGCGAGCACGCGGGCGCGGCGCGGGCGAGCGTCGAGCGGACCGCCGAGATCACCGAGTGGCTCCAGGGCTACTTCGGCACCTACCCCTTCGACGCGATGGGCGGCTACGTCCCGAACACGGACACCACCTACGCGCTGGAGACCCAGACCCGCCCGTTCTACAGTCCCGACGACTTCGCCGACGGCTCCAACACCTCCGTCGTCGTCCACGAGATGGCCCACCAGTGGTACGGGGACAGCGTCTCGCTCAAGGGCTGGAAGGACATCTGGATCAACGAGGGCTTCGCGGCCTACGCGCAGTGGCTGTGGTCCGAGGACCAGGGCGAGGGCACGGCGCGCGAACTGGCCGACTACGCCTACGCCTCCCGCCCGGCCGACGACGACTTCTGGAAGGTGAAGCCGGGCGACCCCGGCCCGGACAACCAGTTCCACTCGGCGGTCTACGACCGCGGGGCGATGGCTCTCCAGGCGCTGCGCGAGAAGATCGGAGACAAGGACTTCTTCGCCCTCCTCAAGGGCTGGCCCCAGCAGCACGAGGGCGGCAACGCGGACGTGGGCGACTTCGTCGCCTACGCGGAGAAGGTGTCGGGCGAGCCGCTGGCCGAGCTGTTCGACACCTGGCTGTTCCAGCCCGCCAAGCCGCCCGCCTCCGCGGCGGGGCTCAAGGCGAAGGCCGCGCCCGAGCAGCCCGAGTCGTGGAAGAAGATCCACACGGCCGACCACCCGCACCACTGACGGCGTCGAGGCCGGCCCCCAGGTCGGGGCCGGCCCGGTGTCGTGCTCCAGACGGCCCGGCGCGCTGGTCCGGGGCCGCCGGCGCGCTGGTGCCGAACCGCTCGGGGCGAGCTCAGCGGGCCGCCCGGGCCCGGTACGCGTACGGCAGGTAGCGCAGGCGTTCCGGCAGCCGGGGCACGACGGCGGCGACGACGCGACCCAGCCGCCGCATGCGCCGCTCCTGGCGGGGGCTCCAGGGCAGCCGCAGCGCGCGCCGCGCGTCGGGGGGCATCAGGCCGATGATCACAAACCGCCGCAGCCGGGCGAGTCCGGGCGCCAGCAGCGGCCAGGCCGCGCGCAGCGCACCGCGCACGGGCCGGGGCCCGTAGGGCGGCGGCGGGATCTTCATGTCGAGGGCGACGAGTTCACGCACCACGTCCGTGGGCTCGATCTCCTCGGCCAGCATGCGCCGCCAGTAGGGCCAGAACTCCTCCAGCGTCTGCGGCATGTCCCGCTCGTGGAGGCCCAGCACGCGGCCGACCTGGAGCCACTCGGCGTACAGCCGCCGCTCCTCCGCCTCGGTGAAGGGGCGGCGGGCGAGGTAGCGCTGTCCGTGCTGGAAGGAGGGGAAGCCGGTGGCGTGCACCCACGCGTAGTAGGCGGGCATCAGCGCGTGGTAGCGGTGGCCGTGCGCGTCGACGCCCTGGATCGTCTTGTGCAGCTCCCGCAGTCTGCGGCCTTCGGCGGCGGCCTCCTCGCCTCCGTACACCCACAGCAGCACGCTGCGCACCGAGCGCTCGCCTCGGCCCCACGGGTCGGTGCGGAAGACGGAGTGCTGGTCCACTCCGGCGCCGACGGCGGGGTGGGCGACCTGCATGGTCAGCGCGCCGGGCAGCGTGAACAGGATGCGGAGGTCCCCGGCCACGTCCCACAGGATGCCGTCGGACGGTGGCGGCGCCGGGTCGGTGCGTGCTGGATGCCTCTCGCGTGCCTTCACACTCCTCATGATGCCTTCCCCTGCGGTGGGACGCGCGGTACGGTCCGGGGCCGTCGGCCGGAACCCGGAGGGGCGGCATTCCGCCATCTTCCGAACCGGAACACCCCTCCGTCATTTCGTGATCACTAACTGACTTATATTGGTGCGACGTTGCTCGGAGGGCTGCGGCATCAGCTCTCGCCTCTGCCCGGTTCCGTCCCCTAGGACCTGATTGATGACCTCCCCCGAGATATCACCGCCACCGGCCGCAGGCACCGGCAGAACGGCCGCGGGGCCCGGGACCGCGGCCGCGACCCCGGGCGCCGGGACCGGCACGGGAACCGCACTGGCACTGCTGGTCTCCGCCGCGCTCGCCGCGGTCGCCTGCCTGACGGCCGTGTACGCGGCCGACGCGTCGGCGCGTACCGCCGTCGCCTGGGGCAGCGGCGCGGCCGGGGTCGTGCTGTGCGCGGCCGTCACCGTCGCCGCGCGCGCCGTGCTGACGGGGCGTCGGCTGCGTGCCGCCCTGGCGGCCGGCAACGCGCGCGCGGCCGAACGGGAGCGGGCCGACGCCTACTTCGCCGACGCGGTGGTACCCGTTGTCGTCGACCGGCTGCGCCGCGGCGGCTCGGCCGAGACCGCGCTGGCCGAGGCGCCCGCCGCGGCCGGTGAGACGCAGCGCCGGGTGCTGGTCACCCTGGCGCGCGAGGTGCACAAGGGCGAGAACATGCGGGCCGCCGCGATGTCGGCGTGCGCCAACGCGGCCGGACGCGTACAGGCGCTGGCCACGGGCATGGCCGCCGACCTGCGGGAGATGGAGCATCGGCACGCCGACGAGGACGTGCTGGCCGACCTGTTGCACCTGGACCACCGCACGGCACAGACAGGCCGCATCGCTGACTCCATCGCGGTACTGACGGGCGCCCGTTCGGGACGCCGGTGGGCCAAGCCCATCGTCATGGAGTCGATTCTGCGCGGCGCGATGGGGCGCATCAGCGGCTACCAGCGGGTGCGGCTGCACTCGGCGAGCGAGGTGGCCATCGCGGGCCACGCGGCCGAGGGCGTCATGCACGCGCTGGCCGAGCTGATGGACAACGCGGCGAACTTCTCCCCGCCCACCTCCGAAGTACACGTGTACGTCGAGGAGGTGGCCGCCGGGGTGGTCATCACCATCGAGGACGGCGGCCTGGTGATGGGCGAGGTGGCGCTCCGCCGCGCCCAGCAGGCCGTCTCCGCCGAGCACAACGACCTGTCCACGCTCTCGGGCACCCGGCTCGGGCTGGCCGTCGTCGGGCGCCTGGCCCGCAAGCACGGCCTGTCCGTCTCCTTCCGCCCCTCCGCGCACGGCGGGACGGGCGTCCTCGTCCGTATCCCGCGCGAGTTGGTGACCGAGCCGCGCCGTGCGGAGAGCCCCGGCGTGCCCGCGGCCGGGCCCGCGCCGGCCGCCGCGCCCGCCAGGAGCCGCGGGCTGCTGAGCGCCGCGCCCGGCAGTGCCACGGGCGACACGCCCGCCCGGCAGCCGGAGCACGCGCCCGCCTCCCGCGGGCCCGCCCTGGGCCACGGAGGGAACGAGAGCACACACACAGACGAGCACGAGAGCGCGCGGACCGGCGAGCACGAGAGTTCACGCACCGGCGAGTACGAGAGCCCGCGGACCGGCGAGTACGCGACCGCGGCGCCTCCGCCCCAGGAGTTCGGAACCAGCGGCCTGCCCAAGCGGCGCCGGGGCCAGACCCTGGCGGCGGTCGCCCGCGCTTCCGCCTCCCGTTCCTCCGCCACGGGCTCCGCGCCCGACGCGACCGAGGAGTCCGGCGCACGGGAGCGCGACCGCGACCCGGCAGCCGGCCGTACCAAGCGGCCCCCGGGCGCGCGCTTCGGCGACTTCCGCCGGGCCGTGCAGGGTGCCGCCCCGTCGGACGAGGAGACCACCGAGTCCCGCGACAAGACCCCCGAACCCGGCGCGACGGGCCGACACCCCACAGCCCCCGGCGCCCCCTCCCCCGCCCGCTCCTCTCCCTTCTCGGAGGACGACACCGAATGATCACTGACAGCAAGCTCGACTGGCTGCTGGAGAGTCTGCTGGAGCGCACGCCCGGCGCCCGGCACGCACTCGTGCTGTCCCGGGACGGCCTGAAGCTGTGCCGCACCCCGGAGCTCTCCGTGGACCAGGCCGACCAGCTCGCGGCCATCTCGGCCGGTATCCAGAGCCTGTCGCACGGCGCTTCCGTGGAGTTCGGCAACGGTGACGGCGGAGTCCGGCAGGCCATGGCGGAGTTCTACGGCGGCATCCTGTTCGTCGTGGAGGCCGGTGACGGCGCCCACCTGGCCGTCGTCGCCGACGAGGAGTCGGACGTCGGTCTGATCGGCCACAACATGAACGAGCTGATCGAGCAGCTCAGCGAATACCTCAGCGCCCCGCCGCGCCAACAGGCGGCGAGTGACGGGCGCGGGGGCGGGCAGGCATGACGCGGCCGGGCCGGGACGAGGACCCGGACCGGCTGTACACCGTGACCGGCGGGCGCAGCCGTTCGGTGGCCGGAGCCGACACCTTCGATCTGGTGACGCTCGTGGTCAGCGAGAGCGCCCCCGTGCGCGGCATGCAGTCGGAGCACGCCGCGATCCTCCGCATCTGCCGCTTCCCCACGGCGGTCGTGGAGCTGGCCTCCGATCTGGGACTGCCGGTGAGCGTCGTCCGCATCCTGCTGGGCGACCTGCTCGCGCAGGGGAAGATCACCGCCCGTCATCCGCGGCGTGCCCAGACCGCTGACGCACTGCCCGATCCCGACATCCTGAAGCAGGTGCTCGTTGGACTCCGCAACATCTGAAGCGACCCCGGTGGCGACCGCCGACGCGCAGGAACGCCCCCCGCTGCTGAGCACGGCGGCGCAGGGACTGAAGATCGTGATCGTCGGCGGGTTCGGGGTCGGCAAGACGACCATGGTCAGGGCGGTCAGCGACATCCGCCCGCTGAACACCGAGGAGACGATGACCCGGGCCGGTGAGGGGGTCGACGACCTCTCCGGCGTCCAGGACAAGACGACCACCACCATCGCCTTCGACTTCGGCCGCATCAGCCTGGACGACGAGACGGTGCTCTACCTGTTCGGCGCGCCCGGCCAGGAGCGGTTCTGGTTCCTGTGGGACCGGCTCTTCTCCGGCACGCTGGGCGCCGTCGTGCTGGTGGACACGCGCCGCCTGGAGGAGTCGTGGTACGCCATCGACCGCCTCGAGGCGCACGGCACTCCGTTCATCGTCGCCAGCAACGACTTCGGCGGCCCCCGGCACACCCCGGACCAGGTACGCGAGGCGCTCGATCTGCCCGACGACGTCCCGCTGGTCGAGTGCGACGCACGCTCCCGCACCTCCAGCAAGGACGTGCTGCTCGCCCTCGTCCACCACTTGTACGCCCTCTCCACCGCGCGCCGGGAGAACACCCCGTGACACCCGCTCAGCACCACAGCACCGTCTCCGCACCGCCGCCCGGCTGCCCCGCGCACCCCAGCTCGGAGTCCGTCCCCCTGCTGGGGCCGCGCTTCCAAAACGACGACCGCGCCAGGCTCTACCGCGACATGTACGAGCAGCACGGGCCGCTCGCTCCGGTGACACTGCCGGGCGACGTCCCCTGCTGGCTGGTCCTCGGCTACCGGGAACTGCACCAGATCACCTCCGATCCGGTGCTCTACAGCCGCGACTCGGGCCTGTGGAACCAGTGGCCGAACATCCCGGCCGACTGGCCGCTGCTGCCGATGGTCGGCAAGCAGCCGTCGATCCTCTACACCGTGGCGGAACGGCACCAGCGCCGCTCCGCTCTGGTCAGCGACGCGCTCACCGCCGTGGACCCGTTCGAGTTGCGCGACCACTCCGAGCGGTTCGCCGACCGGCTGATCGACGAGCTGTGCGGACGCGGCTCGGCCGACCTGATCGCCGAGTACGCCAAGGTGCTGCCCGCGCTGGTGCTCGCCCGGCTCTACGGCTTCACCGACGAGGAGGGCGCCGCGCTGGTGCCCAGCATCAACGACCTCGTGGACGGCGGCGAGGGCGCGCTGGCCGGACGCGACCGGGTGAAGGGGGCGATGGAGACACTGCTGGCCTCCCGGCGCCAGGCTCCCGCCGCCGGGGTCGCCTCGCGGATGCTGCACCACGACTTCGCCGAGGGGTTCTCCTTCGAGGAGATCGTCGAGGACATGATGGTCAACATCATCGCGGGCCACCAGCCGACCGCCGACTGGATCGGCAACTCGCTGCGGCTGATGCTCACCGACGAGCGCTTCGCCGCCTCGCTGACCGGCGGCCGGCACAGCGTCGCCGAGGCGATGAACGAGGTGCTGTGGGAGGACACGCCCACCCAGAACATCGCGGGCCGCTGGGCCACCCGTGACACCCAGCTCGCCGGGCGGCACGTGGCGGCGGGCGACCTGCTGATGCTCAGCTTCGCCGCCGCCAACGGCGATCCGCAGGTGCGGCCCGACCGCACGGTGCTGACCGGCGGCAACAACGCCTTCCTCTCCTTCGGGCACGGGGACCACCGCTGCCCCTACCCCGCGCAGGACATCGCCGAGGGCATCGCCCGTACCGGCATCGAGGTCCTGCTCGACCGCCTGCCGGACGTCGACCTGGCCGTCAGCCGCCAGGCCCTCGTGTGGCGGCCCTCGCCCTTCCTGCGGGGCCTGGCGTCGCTCCCCGTCCGCTTCACCCCGACCCCCACGAGCGCCCAGGGAGGCCTGCGATGACCGAGCCCGCCGCCGCGTGCCCCTTCACCGGGTCGCGCTCGTCAGGCGCCCGGGAAGGCGTGATCGCGCTCGACCCGCTCGTCGGCGACCTGGCGGGCGAGGGCGCCGCGCTGCGCGCCGCGGGGCCCCTGGCCCCCGTCGAACTGCCCGGCGGGGTACGGGTGTGGGCGGTCACCCACCACGCGGAGGCGCGGCGGCTGCTGACCGACAGCAGGCTGGTGAAGGACATCGGCCACTGGGCGGCCTGGAAACGCGGGGAGATCCCCGACACCTGGCCGCTGATCGGCCTGGCCGACCCGGGCCCCAGCATGCTCACCTTCGACGGCCCCGAGCACCGCAGGCTGCGCACGCTGACCGCGCAGGCCCTCACCCCCCGCCGGGTGGCCGCGATGCGGCCGCGCATCGAGGAGATCACCCGCGGGCTCCTGGACGACCTGCGGGCCTCGGCCGACGCGGACGGCCGCGTCGATCTCAAGGCCGCGTTCGCCTACCCGCTCCCGATGGCCGTGATCGGGGACCTGGTGGGCGTCGACACCGACCGGATCCCCCGGCTGCGCACCCTCTTCGACGGCTTCTTCAGCAGCGTCACGCCGGGCGAGGACGTGCAGGCCATCATCGCCGAACTCGGCGCGCTCTTCGGCGCGATCGTGGCCGAGAAGCGCCGGTCCCCGGGCGACGACCTGACGAGCGCGCTGCTGGCCGCCGCCGACGAGGGCGACTCGCTCAGCGACGAGGAGATCATCGCCACCGTCCAGGTGCTGATCACCGCGGGGCACGAGACCACGATCAGCCTGATCGTGAGCACCGTACGCGCCCTGCTGACCCACCCGGACCAGCTCGCTCTCGTCCTGGCGGGCGAGGTGGGCTGGGAGGCAGCCATCGAGGAGACGCTGCGGTGGGACGCGCCCACCACGCACGTGCTGATCCGGTTCGCCACCGAGGACATGGAGGTCGGCGGCACCGTACTCGGACAGGGCGACGCGGTGATCATCGCCTACGGCGCCCTCGGGAGGGACGAGCGGCAGCACGGGCCCGACGCGGAGCGGTTCGACGTCACTCGCACCCCGACGCGGCACCTGTCCTTCGGGCACGGTCCGCACGTGTGCCCCGGAGCTCCGCTTTCGCGTCTGGAGGCCCTGGTCGCCCTCCCCGCCCTCTTCGAGCGCTTCCCCGGGCTCTCCCTCGCGGTCGATCCCGCCCAGCTGCGCAACAAGCCGGCGGTCACCCAGAACGAGCTGTACGAGCTGCCGGTACGGCTGAACTGAGGGGCTCGCCGAGACAGGCGTCCAACGCGGCGGCGCCGGTGAGCATCGCCCGTCCGCGCGCCGCCAGCCGAGCGTGCCAGTCACGCAGCGCCCCCTCCAGCGGCTCCACCCCACCGGCGGTCCTGACCTGGGCGATCAGCGGGGCGATCTCCTCCAGCAGGTAGCCGCCGCGCCGGAGTTGGTGGGTCAGCATCGCGTCCCGCACATCGGCCGCGCCGAAGACGCGGTACCCGGTTCGCGGGTCGCGGCGCGGGCTCACCAGCCCGGCCTGCTCCCACTTGCGCAGCGTCGCGGTCCTGATACCGAGCCTCCCCGCGAGCGGCCCGATGAACGTGCCGCCGTTCCCGGCTGCCGCCGCA
This sequence comes from Streptomyces diacarni, assembly GCF_003323715.1. GTDB lineage: Bacteria > Actinomycetota > Actinomycetes > Streptomycetales > Streptomycetaceae > Streptomyces > Streptomyces diacarni. The sequence goes on along the minus strand of NZ_QOIN01000046.1, from coordinate 452,136 downwards.
GGACCCGGCCCCGCACCCGTCTCGGACACCGCACCCGTCTCGGACGCCGCGCCGGTGCCGGACTGCGCGCCCGGCCCCAGATCGCGGAGGGCCGCGCGCACGGCCCGGAGCGTCCGCCGGTCGTCGAGGAGTTGGGCGTGGCTCTCGTCGATGAGGCGGAACGCCTCGTCGACCGCGCCCGCGTTGACGGCCCGCATGATCGACGCCGCCGTCCGGTGGCCGTGGCCCGGCAGCAGGGCCAGGAAGGCACGCAGCGCCCGCGCGTGCAGCGGCGTGTAGGTGCGGTAGCCGTGGGGTGTGCGGTCCGCGGCCGGGAGGATGCCGGCCTCCTCGTAGTTGCGGACCGCCTGCGTGGACAGGCCGTGCCCGCGCGCCAGATCGACCGGCCTCAGCCGCTCACCGCTTTGAAGGTTTCGTCCCACAACTCCGAGGATATCGCGGAAAAGTTTCCACCGAGAGTTCAACGATACCGTTGAGGGAATGGACGCCGAAACCCAGCACACCACCACTCATCCCGTCGAAGCGCCCGCGCTCCTGCGGCTGTTGGAGGGCCGGCCGCGACTGCTCGCCCTGGGCGAGCCGGTCCACGGTGAGGACGCGCTGCTCGACCTGCGCAACGCCCTCTTCCGGCAGCTCGTCGAAGAGGAGGGCTACCGGACGATCGCCGTCGAGAGCGACTGCCTGGCAGGCCTGACCGTGGACGCCTACGTCACCTCGGGCACGGGCGACCTCGACGCGGTCATGGAGCACGGATTCAGCCACGGCTGGGGCGCGTTCGCCGGCAACCGCGCACTCGTGCGCTGGATGCGCGCCTACAACGAGGACCGCCCGGCATCCGAGCAGGTGCGCTTCGCCGGTGTCGACGGCCCCCTGGAGATATCCGGCGCCGCGAGCCCCCGGCAGGCCCTCACCGCACTGCACGACCACCTCTCGGCGCGGGTGGAGCCGGAACTCCTCCCCTGCACCGCGCGGACGCTCCAGGACCTGCTCGGCGCCGACGAGCTGTGGACCGAACCCGCCGCGATGCGGAACCCGGACAGGTCCGTGGGGAGCTCGGCCGAGGCCCAGCGGCTGCGCCTGCTCGCCGACGACCTGGTGGCGCTGCTCGACGCGCGGCTGCCGCGTCCGGATACGGCGACCTCCCAGGAGGACTGGGAGCGGGCACGCCTGTACGGGCGCACCGCCGTCGGCCTGCTGCGCTACCACTCCTGGATGGCCGACACCTCGCAGGGCCGCATGACACGGCTGCTGGGCCTGCGGGACCAGATCATGGCCGACAACCTCCTGGCCCTCGCCCGGCGGGGCCGGGCACTTGTCTCCGCGCACAACGGCCATCTCCAGCGGGCCAAGAGCGCGATGAGCATGGGCGGCCCGCCGCTGGAGTGGTGGGGCGCCGGCGCGCTCGTCAGCGCGCGGCTGGGCGGCGCTTACGCCTTCGTGGCCACGGCGCTCGGCACGCTCCGGCACCAGGGCGTGGACGTCCCGCCCCCGGACACCGTGGAGGGCCTCCTGTACGCGCTGCCGGAGGATCGCTGCCTGATCGACGCGCCGGAGTGGGCCACCTCCCTGGCCGCGGGACCGCGGCCCGCCGCCCGCGTCTCCCCTGGTTCGGCTACTCCCCGCTCGACCCGGCCCACCTGGCCGACGTCGACGGGCTCGTGTTCGTCAAGGACGTCGAGCGAGCTGACTCCGCCGCGACTCGTCCTCGGCCTTGAACGCCGGCTGGTCGGCACGTACGACGGACCCGGGCGACCGGGCCGGGTGCCCCACGCAGGATCCCGGCCCGGCTCACCAGGTCATGAGGTCACCAGGTCATGAGGTCACCGGGGCCTGTCGCACCCATTTGTCGACAGCGTGCGCGAACGTGATCACTGCCTTCCTGGAATCGGGCGGCAGTGCGGCCAGGGCGGCTCTTCGGTGCGTCAGGCACACGGCGAGGTTTTTGACGCGGAAGTAGACCCGCACCTCGCGCTCGCGCCAATCGCCGTCGTCGAGATCCGTCTCCTCGGAGATGTAGGCCTCGTCGCCGAGGCCGGGCAGCCGCTCGCCGTCCGTGGGGCACCCCCCGAGGTTCGCGGGCAGCAGGGGAGCCTCCACGTCGAGCTGGTTGATCGCCCTGTCGAGTTCCTTGCCGGGTTCGAAGTCGCAACTGGCCGTTTCCTTGTGCGCGAACCTCAGCTTGGGCCCGGGGACCAGCGGCTCCATGAGCCCGGTGTGTTCCCTCAGATACAGGCACACGTTCGGCGGCTTCACGAACCGTTCGGCCGTTGGCGACGGGGATCCCGTGGCCGACGGGCTGCGGGACGGCCCGCTGTCGGCCCGGTCGGTCCCGCCGTCCGGCGTCCGGTCCCCTGGGCTTCGATCAATCCGGTGCACCGGCTGCCGTCCGGGACGCGGATCTGCGACGTCGCGCCCAGGCACGGCACGAGGGCCTTCTCCCGCGGGAGCGGACGGAGGCCGGCCACGTCGCGGGCCCGTCGGCGAACTCCGGGCCGGCGGGCGGCGCGACCGTCCGCAGCCGGTGCGGGGCCGGCTACTTCACCTCGCGTTCCGCGGCGGCGGCCCGCACCCGTCCGCGCACGCCGAACCACCCCGCGACCAGCGCGGCGGCGATCACGGGTACGAGCATCACGGTGCGCCGGCCCACGTCGGGGTCCTTCCACATCAGCACGACGACGCCGACCAGGAAGGCGATCGTCACCCACTCGGTGACGGGCGAGAAGGGCAGCCGGAAGGACGGGCGCTCGACCAGCCCGGCCTTGGCGCGCCGCACGAACACCCAGTGGCACAGCATGATGGTGCACCAGGTGCTGATGATGCCGAGCGCGGCGATGTTCAGCACGATCTCGAACGCCTTGCCGGGCACCACGTAGTTGAGCCCGACACCGACGACGCACACGGCCGAGGTGAGCAGGATGCCGCCGTAGGGCACCTGGCTGCGGTTCATCCGGCCGGTGAACTTGGGCGCCGACCCCGACATGGCCATGGAGCGCAGGATGCGCCCGGTGGAGTAGAGCCCGGAGTTGAGGCTGGACATGGCCGCGGTGAGGACGACGAGGTTCATCACGTCGCCCGCGCCGGGCACCCCGAGCTTGGACAGCACGGTCACGAACGGGCTCTCCCCGTCGGCGAACTGGTCCCAGGGCAGCAGCAGCGTGAGCAGCAGCACGGAGCCGACGTAGAAGAAGCCGACGCGCCACATGATCGCGTTCACGGCCTTGGGGACGACCTTGTGCGGCTCGGCGGTCTCGCCCGCGGTCACGCCGACCAGTTCGACGCAGGAGTAGGCGAAGACGACGCCCTGCATGACGATGACGACGGGCATCAGACCGCCGGGGAAGATGCCGCCGTGGTCGGTGATCTGGCTGAGCCCCGGGGTGGTGCCGCCGACCTCGTGCTGGGTGGCGAGCAGGACGATGCCGATGCCCATGAAGACCACCAGGGCCGCCACCTTGATCACCGCGAACCAGAACTCCAGCTCGCCGAAGATCTTCACGGAGATCATGTTGATGGCCAGCACCACGGCTAGCGCGATCAGCGCGAGCACCCACTGCGGGATGTCGGTGAAGAAGCTCCAGTAGTGGGTGTAGAGGGCGATGGCGGTGATGTCGGCGATGCCGGTGGTCGACCAGTTGAGGAAGTACATCCAGCCGGCGACGTAGGCGCCCTTCTCCCCCAGGAACTCGCGCGAGTAGGAGACGAAGGAGCCCGAGGAGGGGCGGTGCAGCACCATCTCGCCGAGCGCCTTGACGACGAAGAAGGCGAAGAGGCCGCAGACGGCGTAGGCGATCGCCAGCGCGGGCCCCGCGGAGGCGAGGCGGCCGCCCGCGCCCAGGAACAGACCGGTGCCGATCGCCCCGCCGATGGCGATCATGTTGATGTGGCGCGCCTTGAGGTCTTTGCTGTAGCCGGTGTCCCCGGCGTCCTGCGCCGGCCCGTGGGGGGTCTGCGCTCCGGCCCGGTCACCCCCGCCGGGTTGCGGCGGGATGGCGTCCTGGACGACGTCGTTGCTCACGATCGTTCCAACTCACTTGAGGTTCGGGCGTTGCCGGGCCGGCCGCCGCGAGCACGGCTGCGGACCAAGGCGTCACCTTTCCCTGCACAGGGCAACTATGCGGTGATGCAGGTCACACCGGGGAACATCTCACACATGATCTTCGTAAAGTGCGTCGATCTCGCGGCGGTAGGCATCCGTGATCACCCGGCGGCGGAGTTTGAGCGAGGGCGTCAGCTCACCCGTCGCGGGGCTCCACTCGCGCTCCAGGAGGCGGAAGCGCTTGACCTGTTCCGTGCGGTTGAGCCGCGCGTTGGCGGCAGCGACGGCCCGCTCGGCCTCGGCCCGTACGGCCGGGTGCCCGCACAGGGCGCCGTCGGCGGCGTCGATGCCCTGGCGGGCCGCCCAGGCGCCGGCCGCCTCGGTGTCCAGCACCAGCAGCGCCACCAGGTAGGAGCGGCCGTCCCCGTGCACCAGTGCCTGCCCGATGAGGGGGTGCTCCTTGAGCGCGTTCTCCACCAGAGCGGGCGAGACGTTCTTGCCCGAGGAGGTGACGATCATGTCCTTCTTGCGGTCGGTCAGCCACAGGAAGCCGTCGTCGTCGACGCGGCCGATGTCGCCGGTGGCGAACCAGCCGTCCGCGTCGGTGGCGGGCTCGACAAAGCCGTCGGGGCGCAGGTAACCCTCGAAGACGGTGGTGCCGCGCACCTCGATCTCGCCGTCCGCGGCCGTACGGACCTCGGTGCCTTCCAGGGGCCGGCCCACGGAGCCGATCCTGAAGGCCTGGGGCCCGTTGAGGGTGAGCGCTCCGGTCGTCTCCGTCAGCCCCCACGCGTCCATGATCGCGATGCCGAAGCCCGCCCAGAAGTCGAGCACGTCCGGCGGCATGGGCGCCGAGGCGCTGGCCGTCCACACCAGCGACTCGAAGCCCGCCTGCGCCAGCAGCGGCTCGATCACCTCGCGCCTGGCCTGCGCGTAGGCCGCCGCCAGTTCGGGCTCGGGCACCTGCCCGCGCTCCCGGCAGCGCACGTGGGCGCGGGCCACCTCGCCGGCGGCCGCGACGGCGGCGCGCCGCTCCGGCGCGAGCGCCTCCACGCCGGCGCGCAGCGAGGCGGCGAGCTTCTCCCAGATCCTGGGGACGCCGAAGAACTCGGCGGGGTGCAGCCTGCGGGCCAGCGGGGCGAGTTGCGCCGGGTCCGCGCACAGGTGGACGTGGGAGGCGCGGAAGACGGGCAGGTAGATGCCCAGCATCCGTTCGGCGATGTGGGCGAAGGGCAGGTAGCACAGGTGGTCGGCGTGGTCGGGCAGCTCGGCGACCTGGTCGAGCGCGAGGGCGTTGCGGACGACGTTGCGGTGGCTGATCACCACGCCCTTGGGGTCTCCTGTGGTGCCCGAGGTGTAGACGACGGTCACCGGATCCGAGGAGCGCACCCGGCGCCAGGTCTCCTCGAAGACGGAAGGATCACAGGGGCGCGGCAGCGTGTCCCAGGCGGTGTGCGGGCCCGCTGCGTCCTCGTCTGCCACGACGAGCCGCTGGAGGCCCAGGCGGGCCGGCAGCCGCTCCCAGCGCTCGCGTTCCGCGGCTGTGCCGACGACGGCGAGCCGCGCCCGTGAGTGGCGCACGATGTGGGCGATCTGCTCGGTGGCGGCCGTCTGGTACACCGAGACGGGGACGGCGCCCAGGTGGACGAGGGCGAGGTCGGTGAGCCAGTGCTCGGGGCGGTTGCCCATCATGAGCAGGACGTGGTCACCGGGGGTGACGCCCAGCGCGGTGAGCCCGGCCGCCACCTCGGCGATCCGGTGGCGGGCCTGGGCCCAGGTCAGTGTGGTGCGCGTGCCGTCGTCGGCGTACCAGGACAGCGCCGCCAGGTCGCCGTGGTCCTCCACGTCGCGCAGCAGCAGATCGCAGAGGGTCAGTGCGGAGGGGGTGTCGCCGGGGAGTCGCAGGAGCGTGGTCATGGCACCTCCGGAAGCCGAAAGACGCCTGCGAAGGTTTCACACGAGTGGTGCGACAGCAATACTGTTGAACGTGATCGGTACGGACGGCAGGCCGCTGACGCGGCGGTGAGGAAGGCGCGGCACATGGAGCGACAGGACGGGCCGACGGAGGCGCTCACCGACCAGCTCACCGTCGACCAGCTCGCGGCCCGCGCGGGGGTGACCGTTCGCACCATCCGTTTCTACAGCACCCGGGGCCTGCTGCCACCGCCCACGATCGGCCCCCGCCGCGTCGGCAGGTACGGTCCCGAGCACCTCTCCCGGCTGGCGCTCATAGAGGAGCTGCAGAACCAGGGCATGACGCTGGCCGCCATCGAGCGCTACCTCCAGCGGCTCCCCGACGACATCAGCGCCCACGACCTGGCCATCCACCGGGCCGTGGTCGCCTCCTGGACACCCGACACGGTGGACGAGACGACACGCGGCCAGCTGCGGGCCCGCGTCGGACGGGAGCTGACGGACGACGACCTGGACCGGCTGGAGGCGATGAGCGTGCTCGCCCGCACGGACGACCCCGACGTCTTCCGGGTCGACCCGGCGATGCTCCAGCTCGGGGTGCGGCTGCTGGACGTGCCGATCTCCCAGGAGGCGATCCTGGCCGCCCGCGAGGTGATGCTGGAGCACACCCGCTCGGCGGCGCGTGAGCTGAGCCGCCTGTTCAAGAGGGAGGTCTGGGACCCCTACCGGGAGCAGGAGTCGGACCCGGAGCGGCTGGAGCGGATGAAGTCGCTGTCCGCGCACATGCAGCCGATGGTGGTGCAGGCCCTGGTGACCACCTTCCAGCGCTCCATGAAGGAGGAGCTGCGGGAGGCGTTCCCGCAGGAGAGCGCCCCGCAGCCGGACGCGGAGCCCGAGCCCGCGGCTTCGGGCCCCGCGCCGCGGTGACACGGGGGCTGGCGGCCCCCGCGCCGCGGTGACACGGAGGGTCAGTCGGTGAAGGTCTCACCCTTCGCGGCCTTCTCCTCCAGCAGCGCGGGCACCGCGAACCGCTCCCCGTAGCGCGCGCCCAACTCGCGGGCACGGGCGACGAACCCCGCGGGGCCGCCCTCGTAGCCGTTGATGTACTGGATGACGCCGCCCGTCCAGGCGGGGAAGCCGATGCCCATGATGGAACCGATGTTGGCGTCGGCGACCGTGGTGAGCACGCCCTCCTCGAAGAGCCGCACGGTGTCCAGCGCCTCGGCGAAGAGCATCCGCTCCCGCATGTCCGCGAACGGGATGCCGGTGCCGTCCTCCTGTGCGCCCTGCCTGGTGAAGTGGGCACGCAGTCCCGGCCAGAGCCCGACGCGCTTGCCGCTCTCGTCGTAGTCGTAGAACCCGGCGCCGCCGCTGCGCCCGGTGCGGCCGAACTCGTCGACCATGCGGTCCAGTACGGCGTCCGCCGGGTGCGCGGGCAGGTCCTTTCCCTCGGCGCGCAGGGCCTGGCGCGTCTCGTCGCGGATCCTGCGCGGCAGCGTCAGGGTGAGCTCGTCCATCAGGGAGAGCACCTTGGCCGGATAGCCGGCCTGCGCGGCGGCCTGCTCCACGGTGGCCGGGTCCACGCCCTCGGCGAGCAGCGCGACGCCCTCGTTGATGAAGTGCCCGATGACGCGGGAGGTGAAGAACCCGCGCGAGTCGCCGACGACGATCGGGGTCTTGCGGATCTGCTGCACGAGGTCGAAGGCGCGGGCCAGCGCCTCGTCGCCGGTCTCGCGGCCCTTGATGATCTCGACGAGCGGCATCTTGTCGACGGGCGAGAAGAAGTGCAGCCCGATGAAGTCCCGCTGCCGCTCCACGCCTTCGGCCAGGTCGGTGATGGGCAGGGTGGAGGTGTTGGAGCACAGCAGCGCGTCGGGAGCGACGATGCCCTGGATCTCCTGGAAGACCTTGTGCTTGAGCGCCGGGTCCTCGAACACCGCCTCGATCACCGCGTCGCAGCCGGCCACGTCCTGCGGATCGGCGGTGGGCGTGATGCGGGCCAGCAGGGCGTCCCGCTTGGCCTCGGTCGTCTTGCCCCGCTGAAGCGCCTTGTCCAGCAGCCCCGCCGAGTAGGCCTTGCCCTTGTCGGCCGCCTCCCGCGAGACGTCTTTGAGGACCACCTCGATGCCCGCCTTGGCGCAGGAGTAGGCGATCCCGGCGCCCATCATCCCGGCGCCGAGTACGGCGACCTTCGCCACCTTCCGCTCCGGGACGCCGTCCGGCCTGCTGCGGCCCGCGTTGACGGCCTGGAGGTCGAAGAAGAAGGCCTGGATCATGTTGGTGGAGATCTGACCGCAGGCCAGCTCCACGAAGTAGCGCGCCTCGATGACCTGCGCCGTCTCGAAATCGACCTGGGAGCCCTCGACCGCCGCGGCCATGATGTTGCGCTGCGCCGGGTAGGGGGCGCCGCCGGTCTGCTTCTTCAAGTTGGCGGGGAAGGCGGGCAGGTTCTCGGCGAACTTCGGGTGCGCGGGCGTCCCGCCGGGGATCCGGTAGCCCTTCTCGTCCCAGGGCTGGCGCGCCTCGGGGTTGGCCTCGATGAAGGCGCGCGCCGCGGCCAGCATCTCCTCGCGTGTCTGCACGACCTCGTGGACGAGCCCGACCTCCTTGGCGCGCGCCGGGTGGTACTGCTGCCCCTGGAGCAGCACGTTCAGCAGCGCGTCCGTGACGCCGAGCAGCCGCACCGTACGGGTGACGCCGCCGCCCGCGGGCAGCAGGCCGAGCGTGGCCTCGGGGCAGCCGATCTTCGAGCCTTTCGCGTCGAGCGCCACCCGGTGGTGGCAGGCGAGCGCGATCTCCAGGCCGCCGCCGAGCGCGGCCCCGTTGACCGCGGCCACGACGGGCACGCCGAGGGTCTCGATCCGGCGCAGGTCGCGCTTGATGCGCATGCCGTTGTCGAAGACCTGCTGGGCGTCGCCGGGCCGCGCCTGGATGAGCAGGCGCAGGTCGCCGCCCGCGAAGAACGTCTTCTTCGCGGAGGTCATGATGACGCCGCGCACGCTCTCGCGTTCGGCCTCCAGCCGGTCGGCGGTCGCGGTCAGCGACGCCTGGAAGGCCGCGTTCATGGTGTTGGCCGACTGGTCGGGGTCGTCGAAGGTCAGCGTGACGACGCCGTCACCGTCCTGGTCCCAGCGGATGGTCGACGAGACGGCGGTTTCCGTGGTTTCGGTGGACTCAGCGGTTTCGGTGGATCGTGGCATGGCTTGGTCTCCGGTTCCGGGATGCGGGCTGGTGCGGGTGTGCGGGACGCGGTGCGACTACAGCCGCTCGACCACGGTGGCGACTCCCATGCCACCCCCCACGCACAGGGTGACCAGCCCGTACCGCTGGCCGGTCCGCTCCAACTCGTCCACGCACGTGCCGAGCAGCATCGCCCCTGTGGCGCCCAGCGGGTGTCCCATGGCGATGGCGCCGCCGTTGACGTTGATCTTCTCCAGCGGGATGCCCATGTCCCGCTGGAACCGCAGGACGACGGCGGCGAAGGCCTCGTTCATCTCCGCTACGGCGATGTCGTCCGCCGTCAGCCCCGCCTTGGCCAGGGCCTTGCGGCAGGCCGGCGCGGGGCCCGTCAGCATGATCGTCGGGTCGGCTCCCGAGACGGCCACCGAGACGATCCGGGCGCGCGGACGGAGCCCGTACCGCTTGCCGACCTCCTCGTTGCCGATCGCGACCAGCGCGGAACCGTCCACGATGCCCGAGGAGTTGCCCGCGTGGTGCACGTGGTCGATCTTCTCGACCCAGTGGTACTTCTGCAGCGCGACGGCGTCGAAGCCGCCCATGTCGCCGATCGCCGCGAACGACGGCTTCAAAGACGCGAGCGTGTCGGCCGTCGTGCCGGGGCGGATGTGCTCGTCGTGGTCCAGGACGGTCAGCCCGTTGCGGTCGCGCACGGGCACGACGGAGCGCTCGAAGCGGCCGTCCTTCCAGGCGTGGGCGGCCAACTCCTGCGAACGGGCCGCGTACTCGTCCACGTCCCGGCGGCCGAAGCCCTCGACGGTGGCGATCAGGTCCGCGCCGATGCCCTGGGGGACGAACCCGGTGTCCCAGTTGGTCATCGGATCGTTGAACCAGGCCCCGCCGTCGCTGGCCATCGGCACCCGCGACATGGACTCCACGCCGCCCGCCAGCACCAGGTCCTCCCAGCCCGAGCGGACCTTGGCCGCGGCCATGTTGACCGCCTCCAGGCCCGAGGCGCAGAAGCGGTTCTCCTGAACGCCCGCGACCGTGTCCGGCAGCCCGGCGGCCAGCGCGGCGATCTTGGCGATGTCCGAGCCCTGGTCGCCGACGGGGCCGACGACGCCGAGCACGATGTCGTCGATGGCCTGCGGGTCCAGATCCGGCATGCGGCGGCGCAGCTCGTCGATGAGGCCGACGACCAGGTCGACGGGCTTGGTGCCGTGCAGCGCTCCGTTGGCCTTGCCGCGCCCGCGCGGGGTGCGGATGGCCTCGTACACGTACGCTTCTGAGCTCACGAGGGGTGCCTTTCGTGGGATACGGGATCAGGCGGTGGGAGCCGGTGGCCGTCGTCAGCTGAGCAGCGACCTGCCGATGATCTCCTTCATGATCTCGGTGGTCCCGCCGTAGATGGTCTGGATGCGGCCGTCCGTGAACGCCTTGGCGACCGGGTACTCGTTCATGTACCCGTAGCCGCCGTGCAGTTGCAGACAGCGGTCCGCCGCCCGCTTCTGCAACTCGGTCGCCCACCACTTGGCCATGGAGGCGTGCACCGCGTCCAGCTCGCCCTCGGCGTGGTCGGCGATGCAGCGGTCGAGGAACGCACGGGTGACGGCGCACTCGGTGGCCAGCTCGGCGATCTCGAAGCGCACATGCTGGAGTTTGCCGAGCGGACGGCCGAACGCGGTGCGCTCCTTGACGTACGCGGTGGTGATCTCCAGCAGGTGTTCGGCCGCGGCGATCCCCGCGACGGCGATCGCCATGCGCTCCTGGGCGAGGTTGGTCATCAGGTGGACGAAGGCGCCGTTGACCTCCCCGAGCAGGTTCTCCTTGGGGACACGCACGTCGGTGAAGAACAGCTCGGCCGTGTCCTGCGCCTTCTGGCCGATCTTGTCGAGGTTGCGGCCCCGTTCGAAGCCGTCCATGCCGCGCTCGACCACCAGCAGGCTCAGCCCGTGCGCGCCGCCCTCCGGCGTCGTCCTGGCCGCGACGACCACGAGGTCGGCCAGGATGCCGTTGGAGATGAACGTCTTGGACCCGTTCAGCAGCCAGTGGTCGCCCTTGTCCTCGGCCGCGGTGCGGATGCCCTGCAGATCGGAGCCCGCGCCGGGCTCCGTCATGGCGAGGGCGGTGATGATCTCGCCCGAGCAGAAGCCGGGCAGCCAGCGCCGCTTCTGCTCGTCGGTGGCCAGGGAGGTGAGGTAGGGGCCGACGATGTCGTTGTGCAGCCCGATGGCCAGGCCCGGCGCGCCCGCGCGGGTGAACTCCTCGGCCAGCACCGCCGCGTAGCGGAAGTCGGCCTCTCCCCCACCGCCGTACTCCTCGGGCACGGCAGGACCCAGCAGCCCCTGCCGTCCGGCCGCCCGCCACACCTCGCGCGAGACGACGCCGTCCTGCTCCCACTGGGCGTAGTGCGGCTCGACCTCCTTGGCCAGGAAGGTGCGGACGGTCCGCCGGAACGCCTCGTGTTCCTCGGTGAAGATCTGGCGCTTCATGACGTGGGGTGCTCTCCTTCGAACGGGTCGGCGGGCTCCGACGCGGGAGTCTCCACCGTGGGAGCCGGCCCGTCGGGCGTGCCGGACAGGGCCTCGGATGCGTCATGCAGCGCCCCCGGCGTCTCGCCCAGGACCTCGCGCGTGCCGGACGCCGGCCGGGCGTCTCCGTCGGACGCGGCGGAGGCGGCGGAGGCGTCGGAGGCGGCGGACGCGGCCGAGGGAGTCAGGGAGGGGACGTTCCAGTCGCGGGCGACCTCGGCGGTGTGCGCGCCGGGCCTGGCCGGACCCGCGTACACGCCCGTGGGTGTCACGGAGAACCGGGGGGCCGGCGCCGGCTGGGTGAGGCCGCCGTGCTCCAGATAGGTGCCGCGAGCCGCCAGATGCGGATGGGCGGGCGCCTCGGTGAGGGAGAGCACGGGGGCCACACAGGCGTCCGAGCCCTGGAAGACCTCGGCCCACTCCGCGCGCGTACGGGAGGCGAAGCGCGCGGCGATCAGCGCGCGCAACTCCCCCCAGGCCGCCACATCCTCGCGGGGCGGTGCCTCGTCGGCGATGCCGAGGAGCTCGGCGAACCGCGCGTAGAACCGCGGCTCCAGCGCGCCCACGGCCATGAAGCCGCCGTCGGACGTCGCGTAGGTGCCGTAGAAGGGGCAGCCGCCGTCCAGCAGGTTGGCCGCCCGGCGGTCCTGCCAGGCGCCCGCGGCGAGCATCCCCTGGATCATCGCGGTCAGGTGACTGGTGCCGTCCACGATGGCCGCGTCCACGACCTGTCCCTCGCCCCGCGGCCCGCGTGCGTGGTGCAGGGCGGACAGGACGCCGATGACGAGGTAGAGGGAGCCGCCCGCGTAGTCGCCCAGCAGATTGGCCGGGGCGACGGGTGGCCCCTCTGCGGGCCCTGTCATACCGAGGGCGCCGGTGACGGCGATGTAGCCGATGTCGTGCCCGGCGCGCTCGGCGAGCGGCCCTTCCTGCCCCCAGCCGGTCATCCTGGCGTACACCAGGCGCGGGTTGCGGGCGAGGCAGTCGTCCGGGCCGACGCCGAGCCGCTCGGCCACCCCGGGGCGGAACCCCTCGATCAGCACGTCCGCCCGGTCGGTCAGCGCGAGGGCGGCCTCGCGGCCCTCCTCGTCCTTGAGGTCGAGCAGGACGGACCTCTTGTTGCGGTTCGTCACGTCGTACTGAGCCGGGATGGCCAGCGAGCCGCCACCCGGACGGTCGACACGGACGACGTCGGCCCCCAGGTCGGCGAGCGTCATCGCCGCGAAAGGCCCTGGTCCGATCCCGGCCAGCTCCACCACGCGCACCCCGCTCAGCGGGCCGCGGACCGGTTCGCGCTCCGCCGCTTCTCGCGCTGCCGCCATCGAGCCCCCAGCACTGTGACACAACTGATGTAACACCAAGGATGCTATGGACACCGTTCCCATTCCACAAGCCCTTGCCCTCCAGCTTCGCCACGCGCCGCCACGGGCCTGACGCGCCGCGAACACCCCGTCCGGATGACGCCGGCGAAGAGGCGCCCCACGGAGGGACGCTCGCCCCATGACGACGCACTACACGATCCTCGCCCTCGCTGACGGAACCCTCGCGGAACTGCGGACGCGTGACGACGCCGGCGCCCCGCCCCGCGCCGTGACCGACACCGAAGGCGGCACCCCGCTCCGGTGCTGCCTGCGGCGGAGCGAACCGGACGAGACGCTCGCCCTCGTCTCCTACGCACCACTGCGCCGCTGGGCCCGCGAGACCGGCGCGGACCCCGGCCCTTACGACGAGGTGGGCCCGGTCTTCATCCACCCGGCGGACTGCGGCGGCTGGACGGACAGCCCGAACGGCGCCTACCCCGACGCCCTGCGGGGCGCCCGCCGGGTACTGCGCGCCTACTCCGCCGAAGGCCGCATCCTGGGCGGCCTCCTGGTGGAAGAGGGCCGTAAGGATGCCCCCACGATCGAGGAATCCCTGACCCGGCTGTACGCCGATCCCCTCGTGGCGGCGGTCCATGTACGCGCCGTCGAATACGGCTGCTTCCACGCCGAGACACGGCGGTCGACGACGCGGTGAGTGGAGGTGGGCGTCACCTCGTCGCCCACCCGGCCGCAGCGCAGCGTCCCTCATCCCGGCGGGTACCAGCGCGGCGGCTACCAGCCCGGTGGCAACCAGCGCGGCGGCCGTCACCGGGGCAACCAGCCCGGCGGCACGCGCGAGGGCAAGTGGTACGGCGTTCACTCGGGCGTGGGATGGACAGCGCGGGGTTCGATGCGTAAAGTTGCGTGAAAGTCAGTTGTTTCATGCAACTTCACGCATCGGGCCTGCAAGGCCCGGACCCAGGAGGGGTGCTCGCACATGGGCGAGACGTCGTACATGGAGCAGGAGCTGCGCAGCCAGCCGGAGACGTGGCGGGCCGCGGCGAGGATCGGCTCCGGGGACAACCCGCTGCCCGCGGCGGGCGCGCGCGTGGCCGTCGTCGGCTGCGGTACATCCTGGTTCATGGCCCAGGCATACGCAGCCCTGCGGGAAGGCTCCGGGCAGGGTGTGACGGACGCCTTCGCCGCTTCGGAGGCCTTCCTCGGCAAGGCGCGCGGTTATGACGCGGTGGTCGCCATCACCCGTTCCGGTACCACGACCGAAGTGCTGCGGCTGCTGGAGGAACTGCGCGGCGACACCCCCACCGTGACGGTGCTGGGAGATGAGGACACCCCCGCCACCTCCCTCTCGGACGAGACGGTCGCGCTCCCGTTCGCCGACGAGAAGTCCGTGGTGCAGACGCGGTTCGCCACCTCGGCCCTCGCTCTGCTCCGCGCCCACCTGGGCGAGGACCTGGGCAGCGCGGTCGGCGACGCGGAGGCGGCGCTGACCGCCCCGCTGGAGCAGGAGTGGCTGGACGCCGAGCAGTTCAGCTTCCTCGGCACGGGCTGGACGTTCGGGCTGGCCAACGAGGCGGCGCTCAAGATGCGGGAGGCGTCCCAGAGCTGGACGGAGTCCTACCCCGCCATGGAGTACCGGCACGGGCCGATAGCCATCGCCGCGCCCGGGCGGGTCACCTGGCTCTTCGGCCAGGCGCCCGAGGGGCTGGAGGGCGATGTCGAGGCGACGGGCGCCCGGTTCGTGCACCACGGCGGCCGTGATCCGCTGGCCGATCTGGTCCTGGTGCACCGCGTCGCGCTGGAGCGGGCGCGCGCCCGGGGGCTCGACCCGGACAACCCGCGGAGCCTGACGCGTTCGGTGATGCTGGACGGCTGAGCCGGCCGGAGGGCACCCCGCCCGCTCCGGGACTCGCCCGCTCCGGGCTCCCCGCGCTCCGAGCCTCTCCCCGCCCAGCCCGTCCCACCCGCCCAAGGAGTCCCCGATGCCCCTCGTTTCCACCGGCTCGATCCTCGCCGACGCCCGCGCGGCGGGCACCGGTGCCGCCGCCTTCAACGTCATCCACCTGGAGACGGCGGAGGCGCTGGTCGCCGCCGCCGACGCCACCGGTATACCGCTGATCCTCCAGATCAGCGAGAACTGCGTCAGGTACCACGGCAGCCTGTTGCCGATCACCCGGGCCTCGCTCGCGCTGGCGGAGTCCGCGCGGACGAACGTCTCGGTGCATCTGGACCACATCACCGACGCGGAGCTGGTCCACCAGGGTGTCGCGGCGGGGGTGGGCTCCGTGATGATCGACGCCTCCACTCTGCCGTACGCGCGCAACGTCGAGACGACGGCACGGCTGACGGCCTGGTGCCACGACCGTGACGTGTTCGTGGAGGCGGAGCTGGGCGAGGTGGGCGGCAAGGACGGGGTGCACGCGCCGGGCGTGCGGACCGACCCCGAGGAGGCGCTGGCGTTCGTGGCGGCCACGGGGGTGGACGCCCTGGCCGTCGCGGTCGGCTCTTCGCACGCGATGCGGGAGCGCACGGCGAAGCTGGATCTGGAGCTGATCGGGAGGCTGCGGGAGAAGCTGCCGGTCCCGCTGGTGCTGCACGGCTCCTCGGGGGTTCCGGACGAGGAACTGCGCGCGGCCCTCGCCGCCGGAATGACCAAGATCAACATTTCGACGCATCTCGTGTCGGTCTTCACCCAGGGGGTGCGTAAGGTACTGGAGGCCGATCCCGCGCTCATCGACTCGCGCAAGTACGTTGCCCCGGCGCGGGACGCGGTCCAAAGCGAGGCGGCGCGTCTGCTCCATGTCCTGGGGGGCGGAGGGGCGGGAGAAGGAGAAGACGTCAGGTGAAGCGCCATGAGCGGATGAACGCTCTTTTGGAGTTGCTCGGTGAGCGCGGCAGCATGGAGGTCGAGGAGGCCGCCACGGCTCTGGAGGTCTCCGCGGCCACGACGCGGCGCGACATGGACGCGCTCGCCGAGCAGCAGCTCCTCACCCGCACCCGGGGCGGTGCGGTCCTCAGCGCGGTGACCTACGACCTGCCCATCCGCTACAAGCGCGGGCACCACGTGGGGGCGAAGCAGTCGCTGGCCAGGGCGGCGGCCGCGATGGTGGAGCGCGGCAGCGTGGTGGGCCTCAGCGGCGGGACGACGACGACGGAGATCGCCCGCGCCCTGGTGACGCGCGCCGACCTGGCCGAGCCGAGCCCGCAGCCGCACCTGACGATCGTGACGAACGCGCTGAACATCGCCTACGAGCTGGCGGTCAGGCCCCAGGTCAAAACGGTGCTGACGGGCGGGGTGGCGCACTCCCGTACGTTCGAGCTGACCGGCCCCTACAGCGAGTTGATGCTCGGTGAGATCACCGTGGACATCGCCTTCATCGGGGCCAACGGCATGGATCCCAGGACGGGCGCCACCGTGCACGACGAGGCGGAGGGCCGGATCAACGGGCTGATGGCCCGGCATGCCGAGCGGGCCGTCGTGGTGACGGACTCCTCCAAGGCCGGTGTCCGGTGCTTCGCCCGGATCGGCGGGCCGGAGCTCTTCGACACGTTCCTCACCGACAGCGGCCTGCCCGAGCCGATGCGCCGGAAGTTCGAGGAGCAGGGCCTGCCGACGGTGCTGGCCGAGCCCGACCCCGACGAGGACGGGGGCAGGTAGCCGCATGCGCACCACACTCCCTCTCACCGCCCGGCGGAGCCAGCGGGCGGTGGCGGTCGCGCTCGCCGCCGTCCTCACGGCCGTGGCCCTCGCCGGCTGCTCCGGCGCGCGGGGCGCGGCCTCCCCCGACGAGGGCACGCGGGAGGCGGCCAAGGGGATGCAACGGCCGCCGGCCCGTGCCGGGTTCGACTACCAGATCGGCGGCGGCTACCCCTCGCCTTCCGGCGTGCGCGTCGTCTCCCGGGACCGGGGCGACAGCGCGCAGCCGGGGAAGTACAACATCTGTTACGTCAACGCCTTCCAGGCGCAGCCCGACGCGCTCGACTGGTGGCAGCGGCACCATCCCCGCCTTCTCCTGCGCGGCGAGGACGGCGAGCCGGTGCTGGACCGCGAGTGGGACGAGGCGCTGTTCGACCTTACGACGGCCGAGCGGCGCGAGGCGCTGGCGCGCCTCGTCGGCCGGTGGATCGACGGCTGTGCCGACAAGGACTTCCAAGCGGTCGAGCTGGACAACCTCGACTCCTACGAGCGCTCCGGCGGCCGGCTCGGCCACGCCGACAACGCCGCGTTCGCCGCGCTGCTGACCCGGCGCGCACACCGGGCCGGGC
The DNA here is from genome assembly GCF_003323715.1 of Streptomyces diacarni. Lineage (GTDB taxonomy): Bacteria > Actinomycetota > Actinomycetes > Streptomycetales > Streptomycetaceae > Streptomyces > Streptomyces diacarni. The sequence continues at coordinate 434,893 of NZ_QOIN01000046.1, read as the reverse complement.
TGGCGGCGGGCCAGAAGAACGCGGCGGAGCTGCTGCCCCGGCGCGCCCGCATGGGCTTCGACTTCGCGGTGACGGAGGAGTGCGGGCAGTACGACGAGTGCGAGCAGTACGCGGCGGCGTACGACGACCGGGTGCTGGATGTCGAGTACGGCGCCAAGGGGCTGGCGGCGGCGTGCCGCCAGTGGGGCGATCAGATATCGGTCGTCCGCCGCGATCTGGATGTGCTGCCCGAGGGCCGCGAGGGCCACGTGTCCGAGCGCTGCTGAGGTGGGAGCTGCTCGCCCGAGGTGGGACGGGCTGCTCGTCCCCGTGGCGGGGTGGGGGCGAGCGGCCCGGGGCTCGGACGGAGTGCACCTGCGGGCACGGGCGATGCGACCGCGAGTAGGGGCAGCGCGGTCGCGAGTACGCGCAGCGCGGCTACGAACAGGGGCAGGGCCCGATCATCGGCGCGGGCAGCACGGGCAGCACGGGCAGCACGGGGGCGGGCCCGAGCAGGGGTGCCGACGGGGTGCCCGCGGGGTGCCGGCGGAATGTCGGCGGTGGTGACCCGGGAGCGGCACGGCGCGACACTGGGTTGATGCCCTGTCAGGACCGTTGGAGGGACACCGCCCATGTACCCGGGAGTCCACGCGTCCGCTCGAGGCGACAAGCCCGCCGTCGTCGTCGCCCGCACGGGGCGGATGGTCACCTACCGGGAGTTGGAGGAGCGCTCCCTCCGGCTCGCGAACCACGTACGCGCGGCAGGCCTGGTACCCGGCGATCATCTCGCGCTGGTGTCCGACAACGACCCGCGCTGCCTGGAGGTCTACTGGGCGGCGCTGCGCTCCGGTCTCTACGTCACCGCCGTCAACAGCCATCTGACGGCCGACGAGGCCGCCTACATCGTGCGGGACTGCGGAGCGCGGGTGCTGGTCGTCTCGGCGGCACTGCCCGAACTGGCGGCCGCGCTGGTGTCGCGCACGCCGCAGGTGCGGGAGCGGCTGGCGTACGGGCCCCTGGAGGGTCTGCCGGGCGAGGCGGCCGCCTACGACGACTACGAGCGGGTGCTGGCGGCGGCGTCACCTCAGCCGCCCGCGCGCCAGCCGCGGGGTGCCGACATGCTCTACTCGTCGGGAACCACGGGCCGCCCCAAGGGGATCCGGCCGCCGCTGTCAGGTGACGACCTCACCGACTCGCCCCATCCGCTGGCCGTGCTCTTCTCCGAGCTGTACGGCTTCGACACCGACACCGTCTACCTCTCCCCCGCTCCGCTCTACCACGCGGCGCCGCTGCGTTTCTGCGCGGTCGTCACCGCGGCGGGCGGGACGGTGGTACTGATGGACGCGTTCGACGCCGCCGGGGCCCTGGAGGCGATCGAGCGGTACCGCGTCACTCACAGCCAGTGGGTGCCGACGATGTTCGTCCGCATGCTGAAGCTGCCCGAGGCGGAGCGGGCGCGCTACGACGTGTCCTCACTGCGGGTGGCGATCCATGCCGCCGCTCCGTGCCCCGCCGAGGTGAAGCGCCGCATGATGGAGTGGTGGGGCCCGGTCCTGTACGAGTACTACGCCGCGACGGAGGGCAACGGACTGACCGTCATCACCCCCCGGGAGTGGCTGCGCAAGCCGGGTTCGGTCGGCAGGTCGGGGCCGCTGGGCGAGGTGAGGGTCTGCGCGGACGACGGTACGGAGGTGGCGGCGGGGACGACGGGGACCGTCTACTTCGCCCGCGAGGAACTGCCGTTCACCTACCACAACGATCCGGACCGCACCGCCGAGGCCCGGCATCCGCTGCATCCGGCGTGGACGACGACGGGGGACATCGGCCATGTCGACGAGGACGGGTATCTCTTCCTCACGGACCGTGCGGCGTTCACGATCATCTCGGGTGGCGTGAACATCTATCCGCAGGAGATCGAGGACTGCCTCGCTCTGCATCCGAAGGTCGCCGACGTGGCCGTGATCGGCGTGCCGGATGCGGAGATGGGCGAGTCGGTGCACGCCGTCGTCGAGGCCGAGCCGTCGGCTCCCGCGCGTCCGGAGGGCCCGGGAGGTTCGATCGAGCCGGGGCTCGAAGACGAGTTGCTGGCGTATCTGCGGGAGCACCTCGCCGGATACAAGGTGCCCCGCTCGCTGGAGTTCACCGACCGTCTGCCGCGTACCCCCACGGGAAAGCTCGCCAAGGGAGCCCTGCGGCGGGCGCGTCGCTGAGCGTCGGTGAGACCTGCGAGCGGTAAGCTGCGTTCTCAGTGGTCGGCGCCATGGATTTTTCAGGGTTCTCCGCGCTGCCGGTAGAAGGCCACTTGGGCGGGGAAACGCAGCTTCGACAGGGCCCGCACAGGCAGCAACCTTCACCCGCGTTCTCGGCTGTCCTCGGCGATCGCCCACGGTCGCGCCGGAGTTCCTTCGGGGGTGGGCCACCCGCGACGGGGTGCGTGAGCCACACCCCGCGGCTCCTCGCCCTCGCACCGCCCACCAGGGAGAGAACCATGCCCTATCTTGCACTGTACACGTTCGGCGTACTGAAGTCACCTCTCGCTGACCCCGGACCTCTCACCCGCGAGTTCCACGACAGCGGAGAGGCCATCTACCGGAAGATCAGTCAGCACCCCGGGTACCTCGCTCATGCTGAAGCGGCGGACGGCGACCGGGAGTCCTACTTCGGCCTGGACTGGGGTGTGTGGGGGGAGTTCGCCGTACCGGCCTGGTACGGCAAGGGCCGTACGGTGGAAACCACAGCGCTGGCCGCGACCCTCTCACTCTGGACCGGCCTGCGCCCCGCCTTCGACGCCATCTACACCGGTCTGCACCGTGAGGCTCTGAACAGGCGTGAGGACTGGTTCGAGAGGACGGGGCACCCGGGTCACGTGTTCTGGTGGGTCTCCGACAGCGTGACACCCACCTGGCAGGACGGCGTTTCCCGGCTGGAACACCTCCACGACCACGGCCCCGCGCCGCACGCCTTCACCTTCCACCGCGCGTTCGCCCCGGACGGAACTCCGACCAGGGTCAAAGACATCGGGCCGCGGAGCGACCGTGCTGCGGTCCGATGACGCGCAGTAGTTCGAGCTTGTCCCGCGCGTCGGTGCCCTCCAACGGGAACAGCGCCACGACCTTCAGGTCCTCTTCCGGGGTCAGCAGCACCTCGCAGTTCAGGTGCAGCGTCCCCACCTCGGGGTGGAACACGCTCTTGCGGTCGGAGCGGCGCACGGAGACCTCGTGCCTGTCCCACAGGGCACGGAACTCGGCGCTGCCGCGGCGCAGAGCGTCCACCAAGGCGGCCACGTCCGGATCGGCGCCGCGTCGCGCGTACGTGGCCCGCAGGTTGCCGACGTGCGCAGCCGAGAGGCGGGGCCGGTCCGCGGGCGGGCACCGCTCCTGAAAGTCGGGGTCGGTGAACCAGCGCCAGCACAGGTTGCGCGGGCGGCCGGCGGCGCGGGGCATCGGCCCCAGCACGCTGTCGGCGAGCCCGTTCTGCCACAGCGTCTCGTCCAGGTCGGTGCAGATGCACACCGGCACGTCGGTGAGGTGGTCGGCCAGGCTGATGAGTCCCGGACGCACCTGCCGGCCCGCGCGCCGGGACGGCGGACTCAGCCCGGCCAGGTGGAACATGTGGTCGCGTTCGTCCAGATCGCAGCGGAGGGCGAGGGCCAGCGCCGCCACGATCGACGTGGACGGGCGCGGCCCGCGGCACTGTTCGATCCTGGCGTAGTAGTCGCTGGACATACCGGCCAGTTGCGCCACCTCCTCGCGGCGCAGGCCCGCGGCACGGCGCCGCGTTCCCGCGGGCAGGCCGACATCGGCCGGGCGCAGGGTGTCGCGGCGTCGGCGGAGGAAGTCGGCGAGCCCTGCGCGATCTGTCATGCCTCCCATTGTCCGCGGCCGCGCCCCGGCCATCCAGGGACAGGCTGTCCCTGGATGGGCCGGACCTGGTACCGGACCGGGACCCGGCCCACGGTGAGGGCATGACATCGACACTCCGCACCGCTCGACTCGGCGACTCCGGCCCCACCGTCACCTCCCCCGCCCTGGGATGCCTGGGCCTGTCCGGCGGGTACGGCCCCACCGATGACGAGGAGGGCGTACGCACCGTCCGCGCCTACCTCGACGCCGGTGGCACCCTCCTCGACACCGGCGACTTCTACGGCTCGGGACACAACGAATGGCTGATCCGCCGGGCGCTGAGCGGCCGTGCCAGGGAGGACGTGGTTCTCTCGGTCAAGTTCGGCGCCCTGCGCGGGCCGGACGGAACACCGGGCGGCAACGACGCCCGCCCCCGGTCCGTGCACAACTTCCTGAGCTACTCGCTGCAACGTCTCGGCGTCGACCACCTCGACGTCTACCGGCCCGCCCGCCTCGACCCGGCCGTGCCGATCGAGGACACCGTCGGCGCGATCGCCGAGATGGTCGAGAAGGGCTACGTGCGCCACATCGGTCTGAGCGAGGTGGGAGCGGACACGATCCGCCGCGCCGCCGCGGTCGCACCGATCTGCGACGTGCAGATCGAGTACTCGATGCTGAGCCGGGACGTCGAGGACGAGATCGTGCCCGTCTGCCGTGAGCTGGGCGTCGGTATCACCGCCTACGGTGTCCTCTCCAGCGGTCTGATCGGTGGCAGCGGGACGCCCGGGGCGAAGAGGGCGGCCTTCCCGCGTTTCCAGGGTGCCAACCTCGAACACAACGCCGCGCTCGTCGCTCCGCTCCGTGAGCTGGCGGCCGAGAAGAACGCCACCGTCGCGCAGCTGGCCATCGCGTGGGTCGCGGCGCAGGGTGACGACATGGTGCCGGTGATCGGCGCGCGCAGGCCCGAGCAGGTCGCGACGATGACCGACGCCACCCGCCTCTCGCTGACCGGGGACGACCTGGCCCGGATCGAGGCCCTGGTCCCCCGGGGCGCGGCGCGCGGCGCGCGGTACCCGGCCCCGCTCATGGCGGAGCTCGACAGCGAACGCTGAACGACATGGCCCTCGCGCTGCGGTGTGCCTCGCGAGGCGGTGGCCCTTGCGGGGCGGTGGCCCTCACCGCCCGGCGGACCCTCGCCACGCGGCCCTCGCGCCACGGCGTACGGCACGGGCGCCACGTCGGACAGGCGCCCCGGCGAACGGGCGAGCGCCACGGCGTCCCGGGTCCACGCCCGGGGCTGCCCCACCCGGGGGCCCGGGCCCAGGGCGCGGCCCGGGAGCCCGGGAGCCCGGGCCCAGGGCGCGCCCAGGCCCCCACGCGGCCACCCGGCCACCCGGCCGCACAGCGGCCCCACTCCACGGCCCGCCCGCCCCGGCCGGGGCGATCCCGGTCGGGGTCCCGCCCCGGCGGGCACCACCCCGCGGGCACCGCCCCCGAGGGAGCCCCCGCGGCATAGGGCCCGGCACGGCACCCGCACGGAGTAGTCGCCCGCGCGGACCGCGGCACTCTCGCGCGCCGTCCCTCTCGGGCACCCGCCCGACAGAGCGGCCCGCCGCCCACCGCCGTGTGCTGCGCCGCAGACCTCGTTCCGGGCCCTGCGCCCCGGCCCGGGCGACGGCATGCGGCCGCGACCTTGGGCCCCCTCACCGCCCCGCCGTCCCGGCCTTCGGTGCCTTCGGGTGTGAAAATGCGTGCCATGGATCAGTTTTCTGCTGCGGCCGGGAAGCCCGCGTCGCCGGGGGACCTGTCCGCGCGCGGCCCCGCGAGCGCCGGACAGTTCGACACCGAGTTCGAACCGGGCGGACCGGCGTCCGCCGCGTTCACCGCCGGCGCCTCCGGCCGGGTGTCCGGTGCGGCCTCGGGCGTCTCGGACCCTGCGTCCGAGCAGGACGCCGTGGAGGGGCGGCGGAACGGCACCCCGTCCGGAGCGGCGCAGGCGTGGGCCGCGCTGGGCGGTGACCCCGCTCTCTTGGGGCGGGTCTCCTACGAGCGCCGCCCAGGGGTGCTCCCGTCCGCGCTGCCCGTGCGGGAACTGGCCTCCGCGGCGGTCGCCGTCTGCTCGCTCGCCGCGGCCGAGTTCTCCTGCGTACGGGCGCGGAGCGCGCTTCTGCCGCCGGTACGGGTCGATGACGGCGCGGTGGCGACGGCCTTCCACAGCGACCGGCTGGTCCGTATCGACGGGCACGGCCCGGCCGCCTTCGCACCGCTGTCGCGCTTCTGGCGTACGGCTGACGGCTGGGTCCGCACCCACGCCAACTACCCGCACCACCGTGCCCGCCTGCTGTCCGCGCTGGGCATGCAGGACCACGGCCCGGCCGAGGACGAGGCGGCGGCGGGCCGGGTGGCCACGGAGCTGGCGAGCCGCCGGGCGCGGGAGGTCGAGGAGGTGGTGTTCCGGGAGGGCGGTCTGGCGGTGGCCGTCCGCACGCCCGAGGAGTGGGTGGCGCATCCGCAGCGGCAGGCGGTCGCGGCCGCCCCGCTGGTGGCGGTGGGCGGTCTGGACGCGGCGCCGACGCCGGCCCTGGAGGGCCCGCCGGGCCCCGGCGGACTGCGGGGGCTGCGCGTCCTGGACCTCACCCGGGTGCTCGCGGGCCCGGTCGCGACCCGCACGTTGGCGCTGCTGGGCGCCGACGTGCTGCGCGTCGACGCGCCGGAGCGGCCCGAGTTCCCCGGTACGCACGCGGACACGGGCCTGGGCAAGCGCTCGACGCTGCTGGATCTGTCCAGCCGCGCGGGGCAGGCGACGTTCGAGGAGCTGCTGGCGTCGGCGCACGTGGTGGTCACCGGCTACCGGCCCGGCGCGCTGGACCGGTTCGGGCTGGCGCCCGAGTCGCTGATGGACCGCCGCCCCGGCCTCGTGGTGGGCCAGCTCAGTGCCTGGGGTCCGGCGGGGCCCTGGCAGCGCCGACGGGGCTTCGACAGCCTGGTGCAGGCGGCGACGGGCATCGCCGCTGTGGAGGCCGCGGAGAGCGCGGGCGGGGACTCCTCTTCGCCTGATCTGGTCCCTGGGGCGCTGCCCGCGCAGGCGCTCGACCACGGCTCCGGCTATCTGCTGGCGGCGGGGCTGCTGAGGGCGCTCACCGAGCAGCGCACCGGGACGGCGGGGTCACGGCTGGTACGGCTCTCGCTGGCGCGTACCGCCCACTGGCTGCTGCACGACCTGCCCGGGGCCCCTCTCTCGGATGCCGCCCGCCAAGGCGCCGGCGGGGCCGCGCCCGGAGGGGCGGGGACGGTGCGTGGGGCTCAGGCGGCGGCCGAGCCGCCGCTCGACCACGCGCCGTGGCTGGCGGAGGCCGACAGCCCGCTGGGCCGACTGCGGTACGCGTTGCCGGCGGTCGGTTTCGGAACGGCCGCGCGCGCGGGCGGTCCCAGGGAGGCGGGGGGTACGCCGGACGCCGCGTGCAGCCCCCGCGACTGGGCGCGCGTGCCGGGTCTGGTGGGCGGCGACTCCACCGAGTGGATCTGAGCGCCGGGGCCGTGGCGCCGACGGCCGTGCCCGGCCGTGCGGGTCACACCAGCCATTCGCCGAACACCACGAGTACGAAACCGGCCGCCAGCACCGCGGTGGCCACCCGTGTGCGGCCTCTGCGGCTGAGGGCGATGGCGGTCCCGGAGAGGATCAGCGCCAGCCCGTAGAAGCCGACGGTCAGCACGGAGGGGGCGGCCCCCAGCCGGACGGCGAGGGCGACGGCGACGGCCAGCATGACGACGGTGGACAGAACGATGCGTATGCGCCGCGCCTGTCGCGGCGTCAGCGACGGGCGCTCCTCCTCGGCCGGGCCGTCGCCCTCCACTGCCGGCCGCTGGTCCTCCTCGGCCGGGTACTGCTCCCGCGCCGCACGCTCAGCGCTCGCCGCACGCCCCTGGTCGGCAGCGCGCTCGGCACCCGCCGCACGCCCGGGCCCGGTCTCCGGGGCGGGGCTCGCCGCGGCCCGGGCGCTCCCGGCCACGGAGGTGCGCCCTTCGGTGGGGGCGCCCTCCGTGGCGGCGCGGCCCTGCGGGGGTGTGCGTTCCGCCGCGGGGGTCCGCTCGTTCGTGCGTATCCGTTCGTCGGCGGGGGCCTCCGTGCGGGCGTGGGGGGACGGGGACGAGGGCGAGTTGGCTTCCGGCATGAACGGGAGCGTATCGGCAGCCGGCGTCGGGTGGGACCCTCGGCCGCCGTCGGCGACGCTCGCCCCGGCGGCGCGGGCTCCCCTGCGGGCCCCCATCCCCGCGTGCGAGGCGCGGTGGGGCGCGCGGCTACTTCTTGCCGCCCGCCCAACTGCGCAGCGCGTCCCGGCTGTCGAACTCGCCCAGGTTCGTGTCGATGGGGTCGCTGGTGTACTGGTGGAAGCGCCACCGGTGTTTGACTCCCGGCTCGCCGGGCTTGCCGTTGTAGTGGGCGATCCACAGGCCGTCTCCCGCGAACGAGGTCTTGTCGCGGTTCAGCCAGAAGTCCACGTTGCAGTAGAGCACGACCTTGTGCTTGGGGGCCTTGTCCTGGACGTACTTGATCCACTCGTCCTTCTCGTCGTTGCCGACCCCGGCGTCCTCCCAGTCGAGTGCCAGCATGTCGCCCGCGACGAGGTCGATCTTCGAGAGGAAGTAGTCGGCCTGTTCCTTCATGCTGCCCGGCCTGACGAAGTGGTAGAAGCCGGTGACCAGTCCCGCGTCGCGGCCGGTCTTGCGCTGCGCGACCCACTTGGGGTTGGTGTAGGACTTCCCCTCCGTGATCTTGATGAAGACGAACTCCATGCCCTTCGTGCTGTAGTCCTCCGGCTGGTAGGAGGAGACGTCGATTCCCTTGATCATGATGGTGGGCCACCCACTTCCTTCTCACTCTCCGAATGAGGCTGGTTACTCTTCGATACCCGCTGGGCGTCACACCGTACCGCCGCGGAAGCCGCGGGACGTACGGAAGTTGTTGTACGGGGTGCCCAGTCGTCCGGCGCGTCGTCGCACACAACTCTCGCGGGGCGCGCGCCCCCTTGGCACAATCTGCCCGGTCCGCACACCACTCCTCGCGCCTTCCGGCACGGGCTGAGGCCCCGCCCGGTGCCGGCGGCAGGAAAGGTGGCTCATGAAGTTCAGTTACGCGATGCTTCCCGACTGCCCCCTCACCGAGTCGCTCGAGGCGATCCGCCTCGCCGACGAGCTGGGGTTCCACGCGTGTTACGCAGCCGACGAGACCTGGCACAAGGACATGTGGCTGCTGTTCGCCGCGGCGGCGGGATCGACCACGCGCATCCGTCTGGGGCCCAGCGTCTCCCCCGTGACGCTTCGGGAGCCCTCGTTGATCGCGCAGGCCGTCGCCACGCTGGACGAGCTGTCCGACGGGCGTGCCGAAGCGGTGCTCTCCAGCGGCAACTTCGGGCTCCTCGCCCAGTACGGCATCGACTGGCAGCGCACCAGGCCGCTGTCCCGCACCAAGGAGGCGCTCGCCGTCGTGCGCACGCTCCTCGACGAGGGCGCGATCACCCGGCAGGGTGAGTTCTACTCCTACGAGGGGCTGTTCACCTTCGCCCGTCCTGTGCAGCAGCGGGTGCCGCTCAAGCTCGGTGCCATGCGCGGGCCCCGGTCCTTCGAGGCGGCCGGTGAGCTGTCGGACGGCTGCCACCACGCCCTCAGCTACACCCGTGACGCGTACGAGTACGCCGTCCGGCACATCAGGGCGGGGGCGGAGCGGGCGGGCAAGGACTGGCGTGCGCTGGACATCGGCGCGTGGGTGGTCTTCGCGACGGGTCCCGACTCGGCCGCGGCCAAGGACGCGGCCCGCAGCATGGTGGGCATCTACGCGTCTTCGATGCCCGCCGAGCAACTGGTCCGCAACGGCGTCGACCCGGCCGAGCTGAAGCCGGTGATCGACGCCATCGGCGCGGGCGACCTGGCCCGCGGCATCGAGTTGACCACCGACTCGCTGACCGAGCGGCTCTCGGTGTCCGGCACGCCCCGGGAGTGCGCGGCCAGGATCCGGGACGAGATCGCACCGGCCGGTGTCAACCACGTGATCTGCGCCGTCACCGACCGGGCCCTGGTGCGGGCCTTCACCGGGCGCGATCTGGAAGGGGTGGCGGATGCCGCGACTCAGCTGAGGGCGATCCACGACGAGATCATGCCCGCCTTCGCCTGAGTCCGGGAACGGCGGCGGGGACCGCGGCGACGCCGAGGGGGAGGGTGACCGGGGACGACCGGGTTGACCGCCCTCCCCCTCGGCGCGTCGGGAGGTGTCGCCGACGTGGTGAAGGCGCAGGATCGGGTACTGCGAGACTGGCACGGGGTGTCCAGCGCCGGGTGCGGAATCCGGCTCGGGCGCGCCCCGTGCCTGTTGACACCGATGTGAGGAAAGAGTGATCACCATGGCCACCACACGCACCGCCCACACCGTCTGGAACGGCACCTTGCAGGAGGGGGCGGGGGCCGTCACCTTCGACTCCTCGGGCATCGGCGAATACCCCGTCTCCTGGGCCGCGCGCGCCGAGGAGCCCGGTGGCAGGACCAGCCCGGAGGAGCTGATCGCGGCCGCGCACTCCAGCTGCTTCTCGATGGCGCTCTCCAACGGGCTGACCGGCGCGGGAACCCCGCCGTCCAGGCTGACCACCAAGGCCGCCGTGGACTTCCAGCCGGGTACCGGCATCACGGGCATCCATCTGACCGTCGAGGGCGAGGTTCCCGGCATCGACCAGGCCGCCTTCGACGCGGCCGCCGCGGACGCCGCGCAGAACTGCCCGGTCAGCCAGGCGCTCAAGGGCACCACGATCACGCACGAGGCCACGCTGGCCTGAGGGCGGGCCCCAAGGGCCGGGGCGGTCTCGCGGCGAGGCCGCCCCGGCGTTCTCGCTTCTCGCGGAAGGAGACACCGTGCCGGAGCTTCCCGAGGTCGAGGCGTTGTCCGGCTTCCTGGACGAGCGGCTGACCGGGCGGTCCGTGTGGCGCGTGCTGACGGTCGCCGTGAGCGTGCTCAAGACGTACGACCCGCCCGTGCAGACGCTCGAAGGGAGCACCTTCACGGGGGTGCGACGGGCGGGGAAGTTCCTCGACATGGCGGCGGACGGCGGGCCGGCGGGCGCTGTGCACCTGGTCGTCCACCTGGCCAGGGCGGGGTGGCTGCGGTGGCAGGAGGCGCTGCCCGCCGCGCCGCCGCGCCCCGGCAAGGGTCCGCTCGCGCTGCGTCTCGAACTGGCCGACGTCTCCGGCGGCGCCGCCTCGGGTGAGGGCTTCGATCTGACGGAGGCGGGCACGCAGAAGCGGCTGGCCGTCCACGTGGTGAGCGACCCGCGGCAGGTGCCCGGCGTCGCCAGGCTCGGGCCCGATCCGCTGGCACCGGAGTTCGGCCGCGAGGCACTGGCGGCGCTGCTCGGGGGCCGGCGCCAGCAGATCAAGGGCCTGCTGCGGGACCAGTCGGTCGTCTCCGGGATCGGCAACGCCTACTCGGACGAGATTTTGCACGCGGCGCGGATGTCGCCGTTCAAGCTGGCTGCCGACCTGTCCGAGGAGGAGGTCGACACGCTGTACGCGGCGCTGCGGGACACGCTCGCCGATGCCGTCGAGCGGGCGCGCGGGGTGCCGGCCGCCGGGCTCAAGGCGGGCAAGCGGCTCGGGTTGCGGGTGCACGGCCGCGCGGGCGAGGCCTGTCCGGTGTGCGGGGACACCGTCCGCTCGGTCTCCTTCCGGGATTCGACGCTGGAGTACTGCCCCACTTGTCAGACCGGGGGCAGGCCCCTCGCCGACCGTCGGATGTCCCGTCTGCTGAAATGAGGGACGGCACCCTACTGATCGGTAAGAGACGCTCGTCCGGAGGAGATCGCCGTGGAGACTGGGACAGCTGAGCGCGGGGCGCGGGAGTTCGACATCGTCCTGTTCGGGGCCACCGGGTTCGTGGGAGAGCTGACGGCACGCCACCTGGCCGCGCACGCGCCCGAGGGGTGCCGCTGGGCGCTGGCGGGACGCAGCCGCGACAAGCTCGCGGCCCTGCGCGCGCGGCTGGCCGCCGACCATCCCGCCGCGGCCGACGTCCCCCTGGTCACCGCCGACGCGGCCGACGCGGGTTCCGTGGCGGACCTCGCCGCCCGCGCCCGCGTGGTCGCCAGCACCGTGGGTCCCTACATCCGCTACGGGACCCGGCTGGTCGCCGCCTGCGCCGAGGCCGGCACCGACTACCTGGACCTGTCGGGCGAGCCGGAGTTCGTGGACCTGATGTATCTGCGGCACCACTCCCGCGCCGAGGAGACCGGGGCGCGGCTCGTGCACGCCTGCGGCTTCGACTCCGTCCCCCACGACCTGGGGGTGCGTTTCACCGTCGAACAACTGCCCGAGAACGTACCGCTCAGCGTTGACGGGTTCGTACGTTCCAACGCCATGATCTCCGGCGGCACGTTGGCGAGCACCCTGCTCGCCTTCGCGCGCGTCGACCGGATGGCCCGCGCCGCCAAGGCCCGCCGCGCCGCCGACCCGCGCCCGGCGCACCGCGTCATCCGCACGCCGACGGGCACCGTGCGCCGCGACGAGGAGCTGGGCGTGTGGGCGGTACCGCTGCCCACCCTCGACCCGCAGATCGTCGGCCGTTCGGCCGCCGCGCTGGAGAGGTACGGGCCCGTCTTCACCTACCGCCACCACGCCGCCGTCAAGCGGCTGCCGCTGGTCGCGGGCGGCCTCGCGGGCGCGGGCGGGCTCTTCGCCGCCGCCCAACTGCCCGCGCTGCGGCGCTTCCTGTCCGCACGGCTGGCTCCGGGACAGGGCCCCGACGAGGCGCGCAGGGCCCGCAGCTGGTTCTCGGTGCGGTTCGTGGGGCGGGGCGGCGGCCGCCGCGTCGTCACCGAGGTCGCGGGCGGCGATCCCGGCTACGACGAGACGGCCACGATGCTCGCCGAGGCGGCCCTGTGCCTGGCCCACGACGACCTGCCGCCCACGGCGGGCCAGGTGACGACGTCGGTCGCCATGGGCGAGGCGCTCACCGCCCGGCTGGTCCGCGCGGGCCTCGAATTCAGGGTGCTGGAGGACTCGCCGGAGTGAGGCGCCGGGCGGTCCGCCCCCACGGGGCCCGGCGAGCCCAGCAAGATCCCAACGAGAGGCCCTAGGGATGCCGCGCGCCCCGCGGCGCCCGGAGCACGGCCACGACGTTCTGGCCGCCGAACCCGAAGGCGTTGACCACGGCGGTGCGCACGTCGGTCTTGCGCGCGGTGTGCGGGACGTGGTCGAGGTCGCACTCGGGGTCGGGGGTGTCCAGATTGATGGTCGGCGGCACCGCACCGTCCCGCACGGCCAGCGCCGCGACCATCGCGGAGAGCGCTCCGGCGGCCCCGATCATGTGTCCGACCATGGACTTGGGCGAGCTGACCAGCAGCCCGTCCGCCGCCTCGCCGAAGACGGACCGCACGGCCTGGGTCTCCAGCCGGTCGTTGATCCGCGTCGCGGTGCCGTGCGCACAGATGTAGTCCACCTCGCCGGGGGCGGTGTGCGCCGTGGCCAGGGCCCGCCGCATCGCGGTGGCCGCGTGCTCGCCCGAGGGGTGCGGTGCGCTGACGTGGAAGGCGTCCGAGGTGAGGGCGCCACCTGCGATCTCCAGGTAGGGCCGCGCGCCCCGGGCCGCCGCGTGCGCGGCGGACTCGACGACGAAGACGACGGCGCCCTCGCCGAAGACGAACCCGTCGCGCTCCGCGTCGAACGGCCGGCTCGCCCGCTCGGGCGCGTCGTTGCGGGTGGAGAGCGCGCCCATGGTGCTCAGCCCGGTGAACATGACGGGGGTGAGGGCCGAGTCGGTGCCGCCGGCCACCACGACGTCGGCCTCGCCCGCCAGGATGGTGCGGCGCGCCTCCAGCAGCGCGTGGATGCCGCTGGCGCAGGCGAGGGCCGAGGCGTTGACGGGGCCGTGGGCGCCCAGGTCGATGGCGACCTCGCAGGCGGGCATGTTCGGGATCACGGAGGAGACGAAGTAGGGGCTGACCTTGCGCGGGTCCTCGTGCCGCTGGTCGGTCGCCGCCTCGATGCCGGGGAAGCCGGCCACCGCGTTGTTGATCTGGACGCCGACGCGGGCGTCCGGATCGCCGTCCACGGCCAGCGAGGCGTCCCGTGCGGCTTCCCGCGCCGCGACGACGGCGTACTGCGAGAAGCGCTCGGAGCGGCGGAGGCGCTTGCGGTCGAAGTGCTCTTCGGGGCGGAAGTCCTTGACCTCGGCGGCGATGCGGGTGGGAAGGTCGCGCGCGTCGAAGCGGGAGATCTCGGCCACGCCGGATCTGCCGGCCAGCAGCGCCTCCCAGCTGGTCTCCCTGTCGTTGCCGACGGGGGTGAGGGCGCCGATGCCGGTGACGACCACGGCGGGTTCTGCGGGGTGGTGGGACACGGTCACGCTGCTGCTTTCGTCGCGGTTGCGGTTGCGGTTGCGGGGGGACGGACGGGGTTCGGGGGCGAAGCCCCGGGGACGGGAGGGAGGGGACGGGCGGGGCTTCACACGGTCGCGGTACCCAGCCGGTGGGCGGCTGCCAGGCCTTCGGCGGTGGCGCGCACCGCGTTGACCCCGGCCGCGTCGCGTGCGCCGCCGACGGCCTCGAAGGGGACGCCGGCGGCCCGCAGCGCGTGCACGGCCGCGCGCTCGGGCTCCTGCCCGGTGGCGCACACCACCGAGTCGGCGGGGAGCAGTCGCTCGGCTCCGTCGGCGCCCCGGACCACCACGCCTTCCCTGGTGATCTCGCGGTATCCGACGCCGGTCACCATTTCGACGCCGTGGGCCCGCAGCGCGGACAGGACGACCCAGCGGGTGCTGGGCCCGGTCCCCGCGCCGATCCGGGGGCCGCGCCTGACGAGCGTCAGCCGGTGCCGCGCCGTGGGGGCCTCGGGGGCGGGGCCCTCACCGAGGCCGTACGCGGCGTAGAACGCCTGCGGGGTCGCGGGCGTCCGCTCTCCGGTGAGCAGGTGCGCGAGGTCCATCGCGATGCCGCCGCCGCCCAGGAGGACGACGCGTTCGCCCAGGGTTTCGGGGCGGGCGAAGGCCTCGGGGTAGGTGAGGGTGTGCAGGAGGGGCCAGCCGGGGATGTCGGGGAGCCTGGGCTGGACGCCGGTGGCCAGGACGGCCCCGTCGAAGCGGCGCAGGAGTCCGACGTCGCCCAGGCCGAGTCGCCGCCCGAGGTGCACGCGTACGCCCAGCCGGGCGAGTTCGGCCGTGAAGTAGCGGACGGTGGCGGCGAAGTCCTCCTTGCCGGGGACCTGCCGGGCGAGGCGGAACTGCCCGCCGAGCTGCTCGTCCTCCTCGAAGAGGTCGACGCGGTGGCCGAGCGCGGCGAGCGCGCGTGCGGCCTCCAGCCCCGCGGGGCCGCCGCCGATGACGGCGAAGGAGCGGGGCGGGTGGGTCCCGGGCTGCTCGGGGAATTCCCGTTCGTGTCCGGCGCGCGGATTGACCAGGCAGGAGACGCGTTCGGTGCCGAACGAGCGGTCGATGCAGGCTTCGTTGCAGGCGAGGCAGACGTTGACGAGCGCGCTGCGCCCCGCGGTCCACTTGGCCGGCAGGTCCGGGTCGGCCAGGAGGGGCCTGGCCATGGAGACGTGGTCGATGCCGCCGCCGCGCAGCAGGCTCTCGGCCTGGTCGAGCCCGACCACCCGGTTGGAGGCGATGACGGGCACGTCCGCGTACCCGGCCGCGCACAGCGCCTTCTTCACGGCCTCGGCGTAGGGGGCCCAGGTGCCGGGCGGCACGGCGGATTGCACGGTGGGGACGCGCGACTCGTGCCAGCCGACGCCGATGTCGAGGGCGGCGGCGCCGCCTTGGGCCAGGGCGACGGCGAGCGCTTCGGTCTCCTCCTGGGTGCTGCTGCCGGGGACCAGGTCGGCCCCGGAGATGCGGAAGAGCACGGGGAAGCCGTCGCCGGCCGCCTCGCGTACGGCGTGCAGCACCTCGAGCGGGAAGCGGCGGCGGCGTGCGGCGTCGCCGCCCCACGCGTCGTCGCGCAGGTTGGTGACGGGCGAGAGGAACTGGTTGATCAGGTAGCCCTCGGAGGCCATCACCTCGACGGCGTCGTAGCCGAGGTCGCGCGCGGTGGCCGCACCGCTGGCGAAGTCGCGGACTGTTTCGCCGATTTCGGTCTCGGTCAGCGCGCGGGGCGTGGTCCGCGAGAAGCGGCTGTGCACTGCCGACGGCGCGACGGGTGCCGGGCCGCTCGCGCCCGTGAGGGCGTAGCGTCCCGCGTGGAAGAGCTGGAGGGCGATCTTTCCGCCCTCCTCGTGCACGGCGTCGGCGGTGCGGCGCAGCACGGGGTGGTGCGCGGGGTCGTTGACGTGGCTGTAGCCGGGGCCGCCGGCGGCGACGGTGCTGACGGCCGAGCCGCCGGTGATGATGAGTCCGGCTCCGCCGCGGGCCCGTGCCGCGTAGAAGGCCGCCAGTGCGGCGCCTCCGTCGTCCAGGTTCTCCAGGTTGAGGTGCATCGCCCCCATGACCAGGCGGTTCGCGACCCGGAGCGAGCCGATGGCGCCGGGCCGAGTGACGTGGGTGAACACGCGGGACTCCTCGGTGTGGTGCGTGCTGGGCCGCGCCGGGCGCCTGCCGGAGGGGGTGGGCGGGCGCCCGGCGGGCCGTCATGCGGACCGCTGCGGGGCGCGGTCGGCCGTCCAGGCCGCCGCGGGGGCGCGGTCGGTCATGCGGGGCGCTGCGGGCGGGGCGGGAGGCGCAGTTCGCCTCCCGCGTCGGCGAAGAAGGGCGGTGCGACGGCGCTGAGTCCGCCGTCGACGACGAGCGTCTGCCCCGTGATGTACTCCGACTCGGGCGCCAGCAGGAAGGCCAGCACGTCGGCGACCTCACCCGCGGTGCCGGGGCGGCCCTTGGGAATGCGGTCGAGGACGGTGCTCATCTCGGGCATGCCGGGGACGTCGTAGAAGAACTCCAGCGAGTCGGAGTCGATCAGCCCGCCGTTGACCGCGTTGACGTTGATGCCGTAGGGCGCGAACTCCAGCGCCATGTAGCGCACCCACGCCTCGAGGGCGGCCTTCATCCCGCCGAGGGCCGCGTAGGTGGGGTAGGCGTGGCCGGACCCGTAGGAGGACAGCGTCACGATGCGGCCGCCGTCGTCCATCAGCTTGACGGCCTCCTGTGCACCGAGCACGAAGGGCCGCAGGTTCATGGCGTAGGAGCGGTCGAGGTGGTGGGGCTTGAGGTCGACGATGTTCTTGAACGCGCTGGCCGCCGCGTTGGAGACGAACCAGTCGAGCCGCCCGCAGCGCCTGGCGACCTCGTCGAAGAGCGCGGTGACGCCCTCGGGGGTCTCCACGTCGGCCTGGACGGCGAAGCCGCTGCCGCCGAGGGAGGCGATGTCGGCGACGGTCTTCTCGGCGAGGTCGGCGTTCTTCTTGTAGTTGACGGCGATGGTGGCGCCCTCGCGCCGGGCCAGCGTCAGCGCCAGCTCGCGGCCGATGCCTCGCGAGGCTCCGGTGATGAGTGCGACCTTCGGGGTCTCGGTGTCGGTCACGGGTTCCCTCCCTTAGTGTGTGCGCGCAGCAGTTCGCGGAAGACGACGGTCTTCTGGATCTCGTTGGTGCCCTCTTCGAAGCGCTGGGCGCGCGCGTCGCGGTAGACGCGTTCGATGGGGCTGGTCTTCCAGTAGCCGAGGCCACCGTGCACCTGGAGCGCGTTGTCGGTGACGCGGGTCAGCATGGAAACGGCGGTCATCTTGGCCATGGAAGAGAGCATGGAGGCGTCCTCGCCGCCCTCCTCGAAGGTGCGTGCGGCGTGCATCACCAGCTGCTTGGCGGCCTCGATGTCGGCGGCGTTCTCGGCGAGCATGAACTGGACGGCCTGCCGCCTGCTGAGCTTCTTGCCGAAGGTGTGGCGGCGCTCGGCGTAGTCGAGGGCGAGTTCCTGGGCGCGCTGTGCCAGGCCGACGCAGCTCATGCCGACCGAGATCCGCGAGGGCGTCAGGAAGCCGCCGAGCGCGACGTCGAGCCCCTCGCCTTCCTTGCCGAGCCGGTTGGCGACCGGCACGGGGGTGCGCTCGAAGCGGAGGGTGGCGTGGTCGGTGCCGGTCACGCCCATGGTCTGGGAGGTGTCCTCGACGTGGACACCTGCGGCGTCGCGGGGCACCAGCAGCGATACGGTGCCCTCGTGTCCCGTGGAGCCCTCCACGCGCGCGGCGAGCAGGTAGTAGTCGCAGCGCACTCCGAAGGTGATCAGGTGCTTGTCGCCGGTGAGGCGGTAGGTGTCGCCGTCGCGGACGACGGAGGTGGTGATGTCGGCTCCGGTGCCGTTGCCCGGCTCGGTGAGGGTGAACGCGATCTTGATGTCGCCCTCGATGGCGGGCAGGACGAACTTCTTGCGCTGCTCGTCGGAGGCGAAGGGGTCCATGGCGCGCCAGATGCCGTTGACGACGTGGACGATCATCCTCAGGGAGCCGTGCGAGCGGGAGAAGATCTCCATCAGACCCATCCACTGGGTGAAGGAGAGCCCGTGGCCGCCGTAGGAGCGGGGCGCGGCCATGCGCAGGAAGCCCTCTTCGCGCAGTTCGGCCCACAGCTGTTCGGGCACCTGGCCGGTGGCCTCGATGCGCGCGGCCCACTCCTCGCCGGGGCCCCTCACCCACGCGGTGGCCTTCTGGCGCAGCCGCTCGTACTGCGCGGGCCCCACGCCCTGCTGTGCCGGCTGCGTGCCGTGCTGCTCACTCACTTGCCCTCTCCTTCTCCGCGCTGGGGGCGCAGGCCGCGGGCCCGCTCCCTGAGCACGAACTTCTGGATCTTTCCGACGTCGTTGCGGGGCAGCGCGTCCGCGACGGTCTCCAGCCGCTCGGGCCAGTACTGCTTGGCGACCTGGTGGGAGTCGAGGTACTTCTGCATCTGCTCGAACCCGAGGGGCGCGCCGCCGGGTTCGGGGACGACGAAGGCGCAGGCGCGCTCCCCGAGCCGTTCGTCGGGCATCGCGACGACGGCCACGTCGGCCACCGCGGGGTGGTCGTGCAGCAGTTGTTCGATCTCGGCGACGGGGATCTTCTCGCCGCCCCTGTTGATGACGTCCTTGACCCGGCCGGTGATCCGCAGGAATCCGGAGGCGTCGATGGTGGCGAGGTCGCCGGTGCGGTACCAGCCGTCGGCGGTGAGCGCTTCGGCGGTCAGGTCGGGGCGCTCCAGGTAGCCGTCGAAGAGGGTCGGGGTGAGGATCTCGTAGTGGCCCTCGGTGCCGCAGGGCAGTTCGGCTCCGCTCTCGTCGGTCACCCTGAGGCGGACGCCGGTGAGGGCACGCCCGTCGGTGCCCCAGCGCTGTGCCGGCTCGTCGCCGGGGCCCGCGAGGGAGGCCAGGCAGGTCTCGGTGGAGCCGAAGGCGCCCAGCACGGTGGTGCCCAGCACCCTGCTCGCGCGTTCGGCCAGGCCGCGGGGGACGGTGGCGCCGGTGGCGACGAAGATCCGCAGGTCCTGGGGGGCGCGTTCGCCGTCCTCGACGGCGCGCACGAGGTCCATCAGGAAGGGTGTCGCGGCCTGGACGAAGGTGGCGCGGTGCTCGCGCAGTGACCGCAGTGCCAGGGGCGCGTTCCACTCCGCCTGCACGATCTGCGGGACGCCGAGGACGAGCGCCAGCCACATGCCGTAGAGGAAACCGGTCTGGTGGGCGAGCGGCGAGGGGATCCAGATGGTGTCCGCTCCGGTCAGCCCGAGGTGCCTGATCTCCATGGCGACGGCGCGGCTGAGGGAGGCGGAGCGCTGGAGGACGCCCTTGGGCTCGCCGGTGGTGCCGGAGGTGAACAGGAGCTGGGTGAGGTCGTTGGGGGTGGGCACGCGGGCGGCCGGCGCCTCGGGGTCGACGGGGGTGGCGTCGAGCGCCGCGCTCCACTCGTGCCAGCGGACGCTCCCGCCCTCCCGGGCCGCGGCGGGGAGGGCGGCGGGGCCTTCTCCCGAGGGCAGGACGACGACGTGGGCGAGCCTGCCGACGTCGGTGCTGCCCTCGGCCACGAGCGCGGCGATCTCGGCGGCGTGCCGCCGGCCGCGGAAGTGGTCGGGCAGCAGCAGGACACGGGCCGAGGAGCGGCGCAGGGTGAAGGCGGCCTCCCGCTCGCGGAAGATCGGCATGATGGGGCAGCACAGCGCGCGGACGCGCAGGCAGGCGAGCGCGAGCGCGGTGAACTCCCAGCGGTTGGGCAGCTGGAAGGCGACGGCCTCCCCCGGCTGGACGCCCAGCCGCAGCAGCAGCGCGGCGATGTGCTCGCTGCGCTCGTGCAGCTGCCGCCAGGTGAGGGTGGTGGCGCCGCTCTCGCGTACGTCCACGAGGGCGGTGCCGTCCGGGTCGCGGGCGGCGCGGTCGGTGACGAGTGCGGGGAGGGTGTGCCTGGCCGCCTCGTCGGGGCGCGAGACGTCCACCGGGGTGCGGGGGGCCCGTGGGGTGCGGGGGTCGCGCGGGCGGCGGTCGGCACCAGGCCCTCCGCCGCTCTCGGCGGACGGCCTGGTGCCGCCTTCGACGGTCATGGGGATGCCGAGCGTGTTCATCGACTCCAGGAAGGCCGGGTAGGAGATCCGGTAGGCGTGGGGGTAGGTGAGGGTGGTGCGCCCGGAGGCGCGGGAGGCGGCGACCGCGAGGGACATCAGCACCCGGTGGTCGTTGAAGGAGGAGAGCCCGGTGCCCACCAGGCGCCGGGTGCCGCCGCTCACCCGCAGGGTCTCGCCCTGGAGTTCGAGCTCGCCGCCCATGGCGTTGAGCTGGAGCATGGCGGCGGCCCTGTCGGACTCCTTGAGCCGGGTGTGGGCCACGTGGTGGAAGACGGACTCGCCCTGCGCGAAGGTGCCGAGGGTGGCCAGGACCGGCAGCATGTCGGGGACCTCGCGGCAGTCGACCTCGACGCCCTTGAGGTCGATGCCGTCGTGCCGGACGCGGACGCCGCGCCCTGCCTCGTCCAGCTCCAGGGGGACGCCCATGGCCCTGGCGAGGTCGAGGAAGTGGGCCTCCGGGTGGTCGGCGGGGCCGCCGTGCAGCGTGTGCATGCCGCGCAGCAGCACGTCGGAGGGGTGAAGCGCGGCGGCGGCGAGTCCGAAGGCCGCGGAGCCGATGTCCGGCGGAAGGGTGAGGTCGCAGGGGGTGGCGTGCTGACCGCCCTCGATCTCGAAGCGCCGCCAGTCCTGTGAGACGGTCACCGCGAGGCCGAACTGCCGCATCATGGCCACCGTCAGCTCCAGATACGGCTGCTCGTTCAGCTCGCCCTCGACCTCGACGACGCTGGGTCCCGTGGCGAAGGGGGCGAGCAGGAGCAGGCCGGAGATCCACTGGGAGAGCGTGCCCGCGACGCGCACGTGACCGCCTGTGGGCCGCTTGTTCCGCACGTGCACGGGAGGGCATCCGTCGGCCGACTCCAGCTCGACGCCCAGGGTGCGCAGCGCGTCCAGCAGGGGGGAGACCGGGCGCCGCTTGAAGTACTTCTGCCCGGTGACGGCGACCGGCCGTTCGGCGAGGGAAGCGAGCCCGATCATGAAGTAGAGCGTGCTGCCGGAGCTGCCGGCGGAGACCGAGGCACGGCGCGGCCGGTAGGGACCACCGTGGACGACGAAGGAGTCGCCGTCGACGTCGACGCGGACGCCGAGCCCGCGCAGGAGCTGCACGGTGTACTGGACGTGCCGGGCGTCCGTGAGACCGCAGATCACACTGGTTCCCTCCGCGAGGGAGGCGAGGATCAGGGCGCGGTGCGCGTGGTACTTGGAGTTGGGGACCAGGACCTCGCCGGCCAGCGGCTGGCGTGTCCCTTTCACAAGAAGGTGCATATGGTGCGCTTCCCATACCCGTCTGTCACGGCACGGCGGGCGTGCCTAGGGCGGATGAAGATCGGTACGTTTCAGACCTCTGCGACATTTGGTGCGGATTTCCGCCGCGACGATCCTGACGACCGGCCTCGCGGTACGGGCGGAGCCGTGCCGCCGAACCCGTGGACCGACAACCTCACGGAGTAACGCCGCGCGCCACGACGGCATCGGGCACACCGGACGGCCCGCAAGCGGCGGGGAGCGGAATCCGGGCCCACCGGTGGACGTGCCGCCGCCGCGCACACGGGCGCGCTCCGCCGGAGCGGCGGGCGCCAGGACGCGCGGGGCAGCGGGGTCGGCGGCGCGCTCGGACCGCCGACGGGGAGGGCGCTAGGTCCGGCCGTCCGGCCCGGAGAGGCCCCCGTGCCCCAAGGGGCCTACCTGCCTCTGATGGCCCGCATGGCCCGAGAGGTCTGCGTGAGGAGTGAGAGCCCTCATCCGAGGGGACCCGCTGTGGCTGCTGTCGCGGCGCGTGGTCGTGGCAGGAGCCCCGTGGCGGGCGTCCCGGATGACGAGCTCGGCTGATGCGTGCTCGGTCATACCACCGGTATATCAGATGTATACGGCACCTAAGTAAGCACCCCCGGTGCCATGTCCTGACACTCCGTCAGGCCACGGCGCCGTCCAGGTAGACCCACGCCCCCTCCACCCGAACGAACCGACTGCGCTCCTCCTGCACTCCGAACGTGCCGTCGCCGTCCGCCCAGTGGGCCCGGAAGGTGACCGTGCCCTCGCTGTGGAACGCGCTGCCGCCCGTGGTGGCGAGGATCTCCAGCCCCGTCCACCGTGCCGGTCCTGCCGGGTCCAGCCGCGCGGGGCGCGTCTCGGGGTGCCAGGTGCGCCGCAGGTAGGCGGCGTCCCCCACCGCGAAGGCCGCGTAGCGCGAGCGCATCAGCTCTTCGGCGGTGGCGGGAGCCGACGCGCCGCGGTGGAAGGGCCCGCAGCAGTCCCCGTAGGCGGCGAGCCCGCAGGGGCAGGGGGCCCCGGGAGCGAGCGGCGCGGCCCCCTGGGCGACGGGGCGGGAGGTTGCGGCGGAGCGGCGGCCCCTGGGGGCGCCCTTGCGACGGGACATGAGCTCATCATGCCGGACCCCTGGACAGCGCGCCGATCCGGAATCAACCTTGCAAAACGATCAGTTCGAACCGGGGTGCGATCCTGCCCCGCCATGAGCGCTGTCCGAGGGCGAAGGGTGACCATGTACCGTCCCGACCTGTCCCCCGTGGCCGACTCCCTCGCGCTGTCCGCGCTGGTGGGCGCCCTGCCGCTGCTCACCCTCTTCGTCCTGCTGGGCGGTCTGCGGCTCAAGGCGCACTGGGCGGGGCTCGCGGCGCTGGGCGTCTCCGTTGTGGTGGCGGTGGGCGCCTACGGCATGCCGGTGGACCTGACCCTGCTCGCGGGCGCAGAAGGCGCCGCCTTCGGCCTCTTCCCGATCATGTGGATCGTGCTGGCCGCCCTGTGGGTGCACCAGTTGACCGTCTCCAGCGGACGGTTCGACGACCTGCGCCGGGCCTTCAACCTCGTCAGCGACGACCCCCGCATCCAGGCCCTGATCATCGCCTTCTGCTTCGGCGCCTTGCTGGAGGCGCTGGCCGGCTTCGGGGCACCGGTGGCGATCACCGGCGTGATGCTCATGGCGCTGGGCTTCTCCCCGGTGCGGGCCGCCGTCACGGTATTGGTGGCCAACACCGCGCCGGTCGCGTTCGGCGCCATCGCGACGCCGATCATCACCGCGGGCAGCCTCACGAAGATCGACTACGAGGACATCGGCGCCTACGTCGGACGGCAGACCCCCCTGCTCGCGCTGTTCGTGCCGCTGCTGCTGGTGGCGCTCGTGGACGGCGTGCGGGGCATGCGGCAGACGTGGCCCGCGGCGCTGGTGTGCGGCGGGGCGTTCGCGGTGGCGCAGTTCGTCAGCTCCAGCTACATATCGGTCGAGCTCACCGACATCATCGCCTCCCTGGTGGCACTGGCCGCCGTCGTCGTCTTCCTGCGCGTGTGGCAGCCGGGCGACGGGGAGCGCGTGCGCCGCAACCTGCGGGAGGCGGCCGAACGCGAGCGCCAGGACGCGGGCGACGCCGGTCCGGCGCCCGAGGTCGCCGCGTCGGCGCAGCCGGAGGGCGGGGGCACGATGACCGGTGCCCGCGTCTGGATGTCCTTCGTCCCCTACCTCGTGGTCATCGCCGTCTTCTCCGTCGCGAAACTGCTGGACCCGGTCAAGGAGTTCCTGGCCGACAGCGACGTGGCCGTCCGCTGGCCGGGGCTCGACGGCCACGTGCTCACGGCCGCGGGCGAGCGCTCGTCGACCACCGTCTACGTCTTCCCCTGGCTCTCCTCCCCCGGCTCGCTGCTGGTGCTGTGCGGGATCGTGGTGGCCGCCGTCTACCGCGTGCGGGCGCTGGAGGCCGTGCGGGAGTTCGGACAGACGGTGCTGACGCTGCGCTGGGCGCTGCTGACGGTCGGCTCGGTGCTGGCGCTCGCGTACGTGATGAACCTGTCGGGCCAGACCATCACCATCGGGACCTGGATCGCCGGCGCGGGGGCGGCCTTCGCCTTCTTCTCCCCGCTCCTCGGCTGGCTGGGCACGGCCGTGACCGGCTCTGACACCTCGGCCAACGCCCTGTTCGCCACCCTCCAGCAGACGGCCGCGGGCAAGGCGGGCCTGGATCCGACGCTGCTGGTCGCCGCCAACACCTCGGGCGGCGTGGTCGGCAAGATGATCAGCCCGCAGAACCTGACCATCGCGGCGACGGCCGTCGGCCTGCTCGGCAAGGAGGCGGTGCTCTTCCGCAAGGCCGTCGCCTGGAGCCTGCTGCTGCTCCTCGCCATCTGCCTGCTGGTCCTGCTCCAGTCGCACGTGCTGGCGTGGATGCTGCCGTGAGAACGGCGCTGGGGCCCGCACCTGACCGGTGCGGGCCCCAGCGGGGTGTCTCGACGCGTCGCGTCTCAGACGGCGGTGATGTTCTCCGCCTGCGGGCCCTTCTGGCCCTGCGTGACGTCGAACTCGACCTTCTGGCCCTCGTGGAGCTCACGGAAGCCCGTGGCCGCGATGTTCGAGTAGTGGGCGAAGACGTCGGCGCCGCCGCCGTCCTGCTCGATGAACCCGAAGCCCTTTTCCGAGTTGAACCACTTCACGGTGCCGGTTGCCATCTTCTTCTCCTTCAGGGTGGCTGGGAGCCGCACACCTCGCGCGGCTCCGCGTCGCCGCAATGACCCCCTCCAGAGTGACTCCGGAAAAAACAGAACGCGCCCGAGCCACTGAGCTCAGGCGCGCACACGTTCATGGGTACCAAAACCGCAACGCCTTCAGCCTAACACGGTACGGAGGCGGGCGGGTGCCGAAGGGTGACCGAGCACATTACAACAGCGCTGTTATATTGGCGCTGTGTCATCCTCGGACTCCCCGGATCCCACGACGGTGCCCGATCCCTGGCAGGCGCTGCATGAGCTGCTGGCCGCCATGGACGCCGAGATCGAGCAGGTCTACCTCGCGCGCGGCATCAAGGGCGTGCGGCCCCGGTTCGCCTATCCGCTGATCCGGCTCGCCCACACCGGCCCGCTGACCATCCGCGAGCTCGCGGAGTCCCTCGGCCGCTCGCACTCCGCGATCAGCCAGACCGTCGCCGCCATGCGCAGGGAGGACCTCGTCACCTCCGAGCCGGGGCCCGACGCCCGTACCCGGCGCATCGGCCTGACGGAACGCGGCCGGTCGCTGGTGCCGTTGATGGAAGCCGAGTGGCGCGCGACCCACGCGACGGTCGCCGAGCTGGACGCCGAGCTCCCGCACCCGCTGACCACCGTGGTCGAGGAGCTGCGGCGGGCGTTGGAGCGCCGGTCGATGCGGCAACGCGTCCTCGAACACCTCATCGAGCCGCCGCGGTGAGGATCCCCGTCCGGTTACTCGACGTCCGCCCGCTCCGTGGCAGTCGGCCGTTCCGCGCCCTGTGGATCGGCTCCTCGGCCTCCCAGCTCGGTGGTCAGATCGCCACGGTGGCGGTGCTCGCCCAGGTCTGGGACGTGACCGGCAGCCCGGTGGGCACCGGCGCCATCGGGCTGACCACCGGCCTGCCGATGCTGCTGTTCGGGCTGCTCGGCGGCGCGTTGGCCGACGCTGTCGACCGGCGGGCGGTGCTGCGGGCCACCACCGCAGGCCAGCTGCTGGCTGCCGCGGGGTTGTGCGTCCAGGCGCTGGCGCACAACAGGAACGTGCTCGGGCTGCTCGCTCTGGTCGCCGCGGGATCGGCCTGTAGCGCGCTCGGCGCGCCTGCCCGGCGCACCCTCCCCGTCCGGCTGCTGCCGGCCGACCAGGTCGCGGCCGGTCTCGCTCTGACCAACGTCTCGTTCCAGGCGGCGATGCTGGCCGGGCCCGCCACGGCCGGGTTGATCATCGCCCGCTGGGACCTCCCCGCTGCCTACGCGGCGCAGGCCGCGGCCGTCGCGGTCTCAGCGCTCGCGGTGCTCCGCCTCCCGGCCATGCCCCCGGAGGGCACCGTCTCAGGCCGCCGCCGTCGGCCGGAACGTGGCGGCTGGCGGATCGTCCTGCGTCGCCAGACCCTCTGGGGCTCGCTGGCCACCGACCTGTCGGCGACGCTGCTCGCCATGCCGATCGCACTCTTTCCGCTGGTCAACGAGGCCCGCTTCGGTGGGAACCCGCAGACCCTCGGGCTGTTCCTCTCCGCCGTCGCTGTCGGAGGGATCGCGGCCGGCCTGCTCTCCGGCACGGTGACGCGCTGGCGCCGCGGCGGCCTGGTCCAGCTGACCGCGGCCGGCGTCTGGAGCCTTGCGCTGGCCGGCTTCGGCCTGGCCGGACCGCTGTGGCCGGGGCTCGGCTGCCTGGCCGTGGCGGGCGCCGCCGACACCGTGTCGGTGGTCACCCGCAGCGCCCTGATCCAGCTGGAGACCCCGGACGCGTACCGCGGGCGGGTTTCCTCCGTGGAACACGTCATCGGCGTCGCGGGCCCCGAACTCGGCAACTTCCGAGGCGGCCTGCTGGCCTCCGCCACCTCCGCCCCCTTCTCCCTCGTGGCCGGGGGCCTGTCCGCCGGCGTGGCGATCGCCGTCGTAGCTACGGCCAACACGGCCCTGCGTGCTTACCGCACGCCGTCTCCCGCACCACCCGCCCGCGAACCGGATCCGTCCGCACCGGAGGCCTCCGCACCGGACGCCTACGAACCGGACGCCTCCGGGACCGCCGGCACGGCGCCGGCCACGGGATAGACCGGCACAGGAAGGCCGGCACCGGGACCGCCGGGTCCCTGCCGGGCTCAGTCGATCGTCTTGAGCACCCGGGTGGGGACTCCCGCGACCACGGTGCCGGCAGGAACGTCCCGAGTGACCACCGCGCCTGCCGCGACCACCGCACCGGCGCCGATGGCCACCCCTTGTGTGATCACGGCAGCCGTCCCGATCCAGACGTCGTCTTCGATCGTGCACCCCTGGCTGACGAAGACGTTCTCCCCGAACGTCGTGTTCAGCCCATGCTCGGTGAAGAACGGCGGGTAGATCGTCACCGACTCCGGCAGCGGACCGCCGAACACAACGGAAAGTAGTGCCGCACGGCCTCGGACCCACGGCCTGCGGCGCATCCCGTTGCACGGCCCGACCCCGGTCTACCCGCACGTGCTGCTGTTCCGCAGCCAGGACCGGCACCCCGTGCTGACCGCGCTACGCGACCACCTGCGCGCCTCACGGCCGCGCACGCCGTGCGACGTGTGGGCGCCGGCCTGGGCGCACCACTGACCGGAAGACCGCGTGAGCGGCCACGCCTTGGTGGCGCCGTGAGCGGCCACGCCTTGGTGGCGCTAGTGGTGCTCCCCATGCCCCGGCACCGTGCCGTCCGGTTTGGCGATCAGCAGCAGGCCCGCCATGCCCATGTCGGAGTGGCTCTGGACGTGGCAGTGGTACATCCACGCGCCGGCGCCCACGCCCTCGCCCGCGATGAGTTGGAGCCCGAAGGAGTCGGCCGGTCCGGTGATCTTGTTGTCGATGACCCGGCAGGTGTCCTCGGGGCCCTCCAGCAGCCCGGTGCGGTTGTCGGCCCAACGGTGCCCGTGCACATGGAACGTGTGGTAGTACTCACCGTGCGTGATCATGATGATCTCGATGCGGTCGCCGACCGTGGCCTTGAAGTCGGGCCCCTTGGTGAGGTTGTTGGTGGTCATGTCGTTGAAGACGATGGTGAACTGCCGGTCGGGGTCGGGCAGGATGTCGCCCTCGCGGCGCACGATGAGGGGACCGTAGAGGCCGGCTCTGATGCCGCCTGTGCCGTGCTCGGTGCCGACGACGTGGTCGTGGTAGTGCCAGTACCCGGCGGTGCCCGGGCGCCACGTGCCGTCCTTGCGGCGCCCCGGGGCGTGGGTGCGCCAGGTGTAGGTGCGCTTGCCGCCCGGCTCGACGTGGCTGTCGTTCATCTTCGTGCCGTCGTTGTCGATGTCGTAGTCGACGCCGTGCGGGTGGAGGCTGGCGGCGACGTCCATGGTGTTCTCGAACTCGATGTGCAGGGTGTCGCCCTCGACCAGTTCGATCAGCGGACCCGGAATGGTCGCCTTGCCCTTCTCCAGGCCGTAGCCCATCTGCCCGTCGGGCAGCTTCTCCGCGTACATCTTGATCCGGCGTGTCTCGCCTCCCTTGCCCGCGCGGCGCAGTTGTCCGGAGGCGGCGGGGGCCGCCTGTGCGGGGCTCGCCCCGGCCGTCAGCGCGCTGCTGCCGACGGCCGCGACGGCGCCGCCCGCCAGGAGGCGTCTGCTGAAGGTGCGACGGGTGTGGGTGTGCGCGTTTCCGGTCATCGTTCTCGTTCTCCCCGGGGCGTGAGGCCATTGGTGCGCCGGCGTGGAGCCAACGTGAGTGCGAGTGAGTCGAGTTGACGGATCAGTCTGGGACCGTAGCGCTGCGCCGGTAGTTTATCCACACCCTGGACAAAGTTCGTCGAGTTGTGGTCATAGCTCTTGGCGAACCACCAAAAGAGGTCTAGCTTCTGCCACGTTTCTGTGACAGAAGAGGGGTGGATCACTTATGCGGCACCAACCGCATACGAAGCGGGCCAGACCCCGGCGCAGAAGGATCGCCGCGCTGCTGGCCGGGACACTCGCCGCCGGGCTGCTGAGCAGCCCGGCACTCGCCGGGCCGCCGCCGGACACGCCCGCGCAGAAGCTGGCCCTGCCGAGCCCGCCGGGCGGCGAGGACGTCCGCGTGCTGGTCTTCCACGGCGCCACGGGCGAGGAGTCGCCCACCGTCAACGCCGCGATCGAGGCGATCGAGAAGATCGGCGGGCAGGGGCCGGCCCAGGAGCACTTCACGATCTCGGCGACCGACAACCCGGCGGTCTTCACCAACGCCAAGCGGCTGGGCCGCTTCAACGCCGTCGTCTTCCTCACCGGCGACGGCGACGTGCTCGATCCCGAGCAGGAGGCCGGCCTGGAGAGCTTCATGGAGGCGGGCGGCGGGTTCCTCGGGATCCACGACGCGGCCCGCGCCGAGCCGTACTCGGACTGGTTCACCGGGCTGATCGGTGCCCGGCCCGCCGAGCACAGTCCCGCCAAGGCGCAGCGGGCCGTGGTCGAGATCGGCGACCGCGGGAACCCGGCGACCAAGGGGCTGCCCGTCGAGTGGAAGCGGCTGGACAAGTGGCCCAACTGGAAGGAGAACCCCTCGGGCAAGGTCCACACGGTCGCCCGCGTCCGCGCCAACAGCTACGACCCGGGCGAGGACGGCGGCGGCTGGGACCACCCCGTCTCCTGGTGCCGTGACTACGACGGCGGCCGGTCCTTCTACACCGCCATGGGCGGCACGGCCTCCAGCTACCAGGAGACCGACTTCCGCAGCCACCTGCGCGGCGCCCTGATGTGGACGACGCGGCTGGCCCGCGCCGACTGCCAGGCGGCGATCTCCGACAACTACGAGGCCACCCGGTTGACCGAACCGAACCAGCCGGGCGAGCACGACCAGATCGGGGAGCCGCACGGTCTGGTCACCGCGCCCGACGGGCGGGTCTTCTACATCGGCCGCGGCGGCGAGGACGCCTCGCAGCCCGTGGTCACCGACTGGGACGATCCGGACGTCGGCAAGGGGAAGGGCACGGTCCACGTCTGGGACCCGGAGACGGAGAAGGTCACCCTCGCGGGCGAGCTGACGATCTTCGGCAACAAGGGCGGCGGCGAGGAGCTGGTCAAGAACGAGGAGGGGCTGCTCGGCATCGAGCTGGACCCGGACTTCGCGCGCAACGGCTGGGTCTACCTGCACTACACGCCGCACAGCGAGATCAACCGGGACACGCACATGGCCGAGCGCCGTGTCTCCCGCTTCACCCTGGACCAGGAGACCGACAAGCTGGACCTCGGCTCGGAGAAGGTCCTGCTCAAGTGGCCCGTGCAGATCCACAGCTGCTGCCACGCGGGCGGCGGCATGGCGTGGGACTCCCAGGACAACCTCTACATCGCCACGGGTGACAACAACTCCTCGCAGTTCAGCGACGGGTACTCGGGCAACAACCCGGAGCCGGACTTCAAGGGCGTCTCCTTCTCGGACGCCCGCCGCACCGCCGGCAACACCAACAACCTCAACGGCAAGATCCTGCGCATCCACCCCGAGGACGACGGCACCTACAGCCTGCCGGAGGGCAACCTGTTCACCGGCAAGGAGCCGGACGAGGGCGGTGGCAAGACGCGCGGCGAGATCTATGTGATGGGCGTGCGCAACCCGTCGCGGATCTCCGTCGACAAGGAGACCGACACGCTGTACGCGGGGTGGGTCGGCCCGGACGCGACCGAGCCGAGCGAGACGTGGGGCCCGGCCAAGTACGACACGTTCGCCAAGATCACCGAGGCGGGCAACCAGGGCTGGCCGTTCTGCATGGGCAACAAGCAGCCCTACCGCGACCGCAACCTGCCCGATCCGAGCAAGCCGTTGGGCTGGTACGACTGCGACCACCTCAAGAACGAGTCGCCCAACAACGACGGTCTGGTCGACATCCCGCCGGCCAAGCCGAACAACATCTGGTATTCGCCCCAGGGCGGTGCGCCGGACTTCCCGCGCGACGAGAACGGCGTGCCCAGCTACAAGCTCGACGAGCAGGAGCTGAAGCTGGACTGGCTCAAGGGCGGCGGGCAGGCCGCGATGAACGGCCCGCTCTACCGCTACGACGCCGACAGCGACTCGAAGGTCAAGTGGCCCTCCTACTGGGACGGCAAGTGGTTCGTGGGCGACCTGTACGACGGTGACCAGCCGCGGCACGCGCTGCTGATGCCCGAGGGCGGCGAGACCGGTGCGCTGCCGGCCCACGCGGAGAGCCTGGATCAGATCGTGCCCGTCGGCGAGGGCGGCATCCGCAACCTCATGGGCTGGAAGTTCGGCCCGGACGGTGCCCTCTACGTCCTCGACTACGGGCGCGGCTTCTTCACCTCCGACGACAAGTCGGCGCTGTGGCGGATCACCTACAAGGGCGGCGAGCCGACGCCGACGCCCGAGGACATGGCCGAACCTGCGCTGCGGAAGGGAGCGGGCCGATGAGCGCGAGGCCCCTGGGAAGACGACGGGAAAGACGGGAGCGTGCCAGGCTGCTGACCGCCGTGCTGGCGGCGCTGCTGATGGTGCTCGGGCTGACGTCCGCGACGGCGTGGGGCCAGGGGCAGGCGACCGCGGCGGCACGCGCCGACGACGCCCCGAAGGCGGCGGACCAGGTGCTGACCTGGACGGCCGACGACGACATGACCAAGTACGCCTCGGCTCCGGCGACGGCCGTGGCGGGCGAGGCGACGATCGTGTTCGAGAACAGCGCGGCCACCGGCAACACCACCGGCATGTCGCACACGCTCACGTTCGTCACCTCGGACCCGGACTACAACCAGGACGTCAGCCTGAACATCCTGGCCTCGCCCGCGGACGCCGAGGGCGGCAAGCACACGGCTCAGGTCACCCTCACCCCGGGCACCTACAAGTACCACTGCACGATTCCGGGGCATCAGCAGATGACGGGCACCCTCGTGGTGACCGGCGGGGAGCCGGGTGAGGACACCACGCCACCGGAGACCTCGGCGACGGTCGAGGGCGACAAGGACGCCGACGGCAACTACCTGGGCACCGCGACGGTCACGGTGACCGCCTCGGACGCGGACTCCGGTGTCGACACCATCGAGTACGCGCTCGACGAGGGCGAGTTCCAGGCCTACACCGAGCCGGTGACCGTCACGGACGTGGGCGAGCACACGATCCGCTACCGCGCGAAGGACAAGGCGGGCAACGCGGCGGAGGAGAAGTCGGCGAGCTTCACCGTCGTCGAGCCTCCGAACGTGGACACCACCCCGCCGACGACCGAGGGCGCGGCCGAGGGCAAGAAGAACTCGGACGGCAACTACCTCGGCAAGGCGACGGTGACGCTGTCGGCGACGGACGACAAGTCCGGCGTCGAGAAGATCGAGTACGCGCTCGACGGCGCCCCCTACCTGGCCTACGGCGATCCGCTGGTCGTCGACCGGGCCGGGCACCACTCGGTCGCCTACCGGGCCACCGACAAGGCGGGCAACACCTCCGAGCCGCGCACGCTCTCCTTCCGCGTCGTGGCGGGCGGTGGCGTGCCGGCACCGAACTGCCCCGAGTACGACGAGCGGGAGACGGTCTTCGTCGGCACCATCGACACCGGGGTGCCCAACCGGATGACGCAGCGCCGCTGCACCGTCAACGAGCTGATCGAGGACGAGAAGGAGTGGACCTCCCAGGCCCTCTTCCTCAAGCACGTGCGCGGCGTCAGTGAGGACCTGCTCGACGAGGGTGTCCTCGTGCCCCGCGAGCGGAAGCTGATCAACCAGGCCGCGAAGCGTTCCGGTATCGGCACGCCGGGTCAGAACACCGGCTACCGCGACCTGTTCGACGGCAGCGAGGAGTCGTTCGCCGCCTGGGAACAGGTCGGCGGCGGCAGGTTCGGACTGAACGAGGACGGCTCCATGACCAGCGACGACACCGTCGAGGGCATGGGCATGCTCTGGTATCCCAAGCGCCGTTACGGTGACTTCTCGCTGAAGCTCCAGTTCCGCGACGACGCACCCGGTGACGGCCGCGCCAACGGCGGCGTCTTCGTCCGCTTCCCCGACGTCCACGACCACCCGGAGGAGTCCCGGCCCGAGTGGGTGGCCATCAAGTACGGGCACGAGATGCAGATCTTCGACCGTCCCGACGGGGACATGTACAAGACGGGATCGGTCTACGGCTTCGACCGAGTCGGCCTCGCCGGCGCCGGTGTGACGCCGAAGGGCACCTGGAACGACTACGAGATCCGGGTGATCGACCAGCACTACCAGCTCTACCGCAACGGCACGCTGATCAACGAGTTCCAAAACGACCGCGGTCAGGTCTTCAACCCGCCGCGCGACGACGACCCGGGCACCGACGGGCGCCGCTACGCCTCGGGGTACGTGGGCCTGCAGGTCCACAGCACCACTGACGTGATCTCCTACCGCAACGTCCGCATCAAGGAGCTGTAGCCCGACGGCGCGGCAGGGCGGTGGCGGTCATCCGACCGCTACCGCCCTTCGTGCTCCGTCTCCCCCCGCCGGCCGAGGCTGCACGGCGGCGTGCCCGGCGGACGTCAGGCCCGGCCCTGCTCCGGGAGTCCCATGTGGGCGGTGAACTCCTCCGGAGTGCCGTCGTAGCCGCGCAGCACGATCTTCAGGTGCCACTCCCCCGACTCGCCCCGGACGAACTCCGCGACGGTGGCGGCAGTGGAGCCCTCGACGCCCGCCAGGTCGCTCTCCGACAGGTCCTCGTACCCCTCGCGGATCTGCACCGCGGTGTTCTCGATCTGGCCGAACGTCTTGCGGCCCTCGCCCTGCTGGATGGCGACGCCGACCACGACGCGGACGTACGTCTCGGCGAGCCGGTCGAGTTCGAGGGTCATCACCTCGTCCGAGCCGAAGCCCTGTCCGGTCTTGCTGTCGCGGTTCAGCGTGATGGT
Source organism: Streptomyces diacarni (assembly GCF_003323715.1). GTDB lineage: Bacteria > Actinomycetota > Actinomycetes > Streptomycetales > Streptomycetaceae > Streptomyces > Streptomyces diacarni. The sequence continues at coordinate 401,353 of NZ_QOIN01000046.1, read as the reverse complement.
GCCGTCCGGCGAGCGGCTGTCGAAGTGGACGAGGTAGTCGGGCTCACCGAAGGGTGCGTCGGCGGTGTAGGTGCCGGCCACTATGTCCAGGTCGTGATCCGGCTCCCCCATGGGACTGGGATCCCATTTGAGGGTGACCTCCACCTTTTCGAGGCCCTTGTTGAGACTGCTCACCGTGCACCCCTCCTCGTCCCGCTTCCTCGCGCGGCCGATCGCCGTACGCCGATCCGTGTGGCGTCTCCATCTTGCCACGTCAACGCCGGTCGGCTCAGGAGAGTTTGCGCCCGAGTGGGCGCACGGGCAGCGGGCGGCATAGCCCTTCGCGGCGGGGTACCCGGCGCCTCATGAGTGCCAAGGCGACCAATCCGAGAAGCGGCGCATCCCCGGGCCCCGGCTCGACGGGCGACCTGTCCGAGCCGGTGGCGCGCCTGATGCGCGAGCAGCTGGAGTCCGTGGACAACGAGCTGCGCGCCGAGTTCCGCGCCAGGCTGGGCGCCCGTGCCCTGAAACTCAGCACGGGCGCCGGTGTCCTCGCGCTCTACGCGGGTGCGGCGCTGGCGGTGGCCATCGGCCTGCTGCTGGCGACGGTGATGCCCGGCTGGGCGGCCGCCCTGGTCGTCACGGCGCTGCTGGCGGCGGGCGCGCTGGCGTTGCGCAACGCGGCACGGGGCGGAACGCGTGCCCGGCCGAGTACGGCGCCCGTGCCGTCACCCGACGGCACGGTGCCCCATGGTGCGGTGCCCGACGGGGCGGTGCCCCACGGGCCTGTGCCCAACGGGCCTGTGCCGGATGTTTCGGGAGCGACGGAGTCTCCCCTCGCTGAGCCCCGTGCCGCCGCGCCCCGTCCCGCGGAGCCCTCCGCCCCGAAGCCTTCCACCCCGCCTTCCGCCCCTGAACGCCCCGCCACGGAGCCGCCCGCCACGGAACGCTCCGGCACGGAGCCGCCCGCGGGCGGCTCCGGTTCGGCGGAGGACGGTCCTCGGGTGCCTCCGCCGCCGCAGGGCCCGCCCACGCCACCCGCGCGGTCCGGCGGTGCGCCCGCCTCGGTCCCGTTGCCGCCCACGACACCGCCGGCCACGGCAGGTGACCCGCACGAGACCGGCGCACCGACGCCGCCCGCGGCCGCGAAGCGCCGCGCGCGTCCCCGGCCCCGTCCGCGGTCCGGGACCGACACCGGGAGGAGGTAGCAGGGCGCGGCTCTCATCGCGGCGCTCCGGTGCGCAGGCAGTTGCGTAGTTCCTCCTCGGTCGGCTCCTCGGACAGCACGGGGTGGCCGTCCGCCAGGAGGACGGGGCCGGTGGGGCTGCCGAGGTGCCGGGTGCGGGCGAGTTCGGCGGTGAGGTGTCCGCCGAGGTCGGGTTCAGGGCGTACGCCCACCTCGGCGGCCAAGTCGGCCAGGACGTGCGGGTCGGCGATGTTGAGGCCGTCGGTGAAGTAGGCACGGAAGAGACGTGCGGCCATGTCGAGGGCCCGGTGCTGGGCGGCGGCCTGTGCGGTGAGGTGGTGGGCGGCGCGGGTGTTGGTGAAGACGGCGCGGTCGAAGCGCAGGTCGAGGCCGTCGGCTGCGCCGAGTGTGCGGTCGGCACGGATGGCGCGGGCGACGGCCTCACCGCGTTCGCGACGGTGCAGGTCGAACAGCGGCTCGCCCTCGGCCGGCGCGTCGGGGCGGATCTGGTAGGGGCGCAGGACGAGCCGGGCGGTGCCGCCCTCCGCGCGGTGCAGGGCGTGGGCCCGCCGCAGCCGGGTGAAGGCGAGGTAGGAGCGGGCGCACACGAAGTCGTGGACGAGTGCGATCCGGTGGGGGGTGCGGCCGCTCACCACGGGAGGCGCCCGTGGTCGGCGAGGTAGCTGCCGGTGGGTCCCTCGGGGCCGGCGCAGGCCATGCGCACGATGATCCGCGCGCCCTGCTCGACCGTGCGGTGGCCGGTGCGCCCGTTGAAGTCGGTCGCCGTGTAGCCCGGGTCGACGGCGTTGATCCGGAAGCCGGGGAGCGCGTGCGCGTACTGCGCCGTGACCATGTTCAGCGCGGCTTTGGACGAGGCGTAGGCGAGGCCCGGCATCCAGTCGGGCACGGCCTTCGCGCGTGCTTCGGGGTCGCCGACGGCGGTGAGGGAGCCGAGGCCGCTGCTGACGTTGACGACGACGGGGTTCGCAGCCGCGCGCAGCAGCGGCAGGAAGGCGCGGGTGGTGCGGACGACGCCGAAGACGTTGGTGTCGTAGACGGTGCGCAGGTCGTCGCCGGTCAGTTCGGTCGCCTCGGTGAAGGGGCCCGGGATGCCCGCGTTGTTGACGAGCACGTCGAGGTGGTCTTCCCGCTCGTGCAGCAGCGCGGTGGCCGCGTGGAGCGAGGCCTCATCGGTGACGTCGAGGGGGAGGACGTGCCCGCCGGTCTGTCTGGCGGCCCGTTCGCCGCGTGCCGCGTCGCGGGAGCCGAGGTAGACGGTGTGCCCGAGGGCCGACAGCGCGCGTGCGGTCTCCAGGCCGAGGCCACGTGTGGCCCCGGTGATCAGTGTGGTGGTCATGGACTGCACACTGCCGCCGGGGACGGGGTGCCGGGGAGTGGCCGCGTTTTCCTGGGAACAGCGGTACCAGGGCGGGCTCTTGCCCACCGCCGTCGCCACCGGACACTGGAGGGGTGGACCGATCGGTGGGAGCCCGGCGCGGTGGCGCGGCGGGGCGGACGAGCGGCAGCGACCTGGGCAGGGCGCTGCGCGGGTGGCGGGATCGCGCGGATCCGGCCGACGCCGGGCTGCCCGCGGGAGGGCCCCGCAGGGCGGCCGGGCTGCGGCGGGAGGAAGTGGCGTCGCTGGCGGGCGTGTCGGTTGACTACGTCGTACGGCTGGAGCAGGGCCGGGCGACGTCCCCGTCCGAGCAGGTCCTCACCGCGCTGGGGCGTGCGCTGCGGCTGTCGGATCAGGAGCGGCGGCATCTGTTCCTGCTTGCGGGCCGCGCCGTGCCGGACACGGGACGCATGCCCTCGCAGGTGTCACCGGGGGTGGCGCGGCTGCTGGAGCAGCTGCCGGCCACCCCTGTGGGGGTGTTCGACGCGGCGTGGACGCTGCTGGAGTGGAACCCGCTGTTCGCGGCTCTCATGGGCGATCCTTCGGGGCTGCGGGGGCGGGAGCGCAATGTGGTGTGGCGGCACTTCACGCAGCCGCCGGGCCGGGTGCGGCACAGCGAGGAGCAGCGGGTCCGTTTCGAGGCGGCGGCGGTGTCCGATCTGCGGGCGGCGACCGCCCGCTACCCGGACGACGCGGGGTTGCGGAGCCTGATCACCGAACTGCACGGGGTCAGCCGTCCTTTCGCACGGTTGTGGGACGCGCACGCGGTGGGGGCGCACACGAGGGCGACCAAGACGGTCGAGCATCCGGAGGTCGGCCCTCTCGTGCTCGACTGCGACGTCCTCTCCTCGGCCGAGGGGCTGCGGGTGGTGCTCTACACGGCGGCTCGGGGCTCGCAGGCCGCGGAGCGGCTCGCGCTGTTGGAGGTGCTGGGCACCCAACGGGTGTGGTCGTGAGCGCAGATCGACGCCGTCACCGAGTGGTTGACGCCGTCACTCGGACGCGCCGCCACGGTCGCGTGGCGGTCCCCGGGCCGTTCCCACCCGGCCCCCGCCGGGCCCGGAACGGACGGTAGCGTGACCAACTGGATCATGCACGGGGCCTCGGCGCGGCACGGAGCCGGATCGGGGCGAGGGCGCGGGGCCGGAACGGGGCGAAGGTGTACGCGGTAGGCGAGCAGGACGATCACGAGGACATCTTCCCCGTCGTCGAGAACGCGGGCGGCGGCCACTGGCAGGCACCGGCCGACCTGGAGCGGCGGCTCTACAAGCTGACCGAGGTCGACGAGAGCTACACCTATCTGCGTGCCCTCGCGCACCACGGTGTGTACCACCCGATGCCGATCGAGCAGACCACCCGCGCGCCCGGCGAGCGGCGGCTGTGGACCAGCGAGGTCACCGGATCCGACGGCGTGGTGCGCACGATGACGCAGGTCTACACCGACGGGGTGCTACCTCCTCCGCACCCCTACGTGGTCTACGAGTTCATCACCCTGGGCACTCTGGCGGACATCGTGCCGCCCGAGGTGGACGTGCTGGTGGTCAACGCGGCGACACCGTGCCAGGTGATGTTCCAGGTGGACGACGAGGAGCGGGAGGTGTGGTCGGACCTGCACGAGGAGCTGTTCGATCCGGAGGGGCTCCTCAACCGTGTGGTCACGCGCTTCACGGGCGCGCCCGGGTCCGGACCGCTGCTGCACGGCCTGGCCTGCGGCGCGCACCTGTGCTACTACAACGGCGATCCGTGGAACACCCTGGACTGGCACGGCGCCGGCTACAGCAGCGAGGTCGAACGCCTGGAGGACTTCTGGGGTGTCGGTGACCGGGAGGACTGGCTGGAGATCCAGCAGCGGTTGCTGGAGTGCGAGGTCAGCCCCTGGTACTGGGACTTCGTGCTGGGCGCGCGGCTGGCGCTGCGCGAGGAGCACGGGGACCGCGGCCCGGTGGACGCGGGGCTGTGGCGGGACTGCGTGGAGAGCACGTTGCGGCGCGTCGTCGAGGCGCCCGAGGGAACGGAGTTCGAGACGTTCATCGCCGACATGCGCGAGATGGTCGGCAAGATCCTCCGCTACGAGGCACGCTTCCGTGCCGACGGACTGCTCGGGCCGGACGAGAGCGTCCGCACCATCGCCGCGTGGGACCTGGGGCGCGGCTCGAAGATGGCCCGCTGGGGCCGCGGCGCCCGCTTCGCGACCCGCGCGGAGATGTACGACGCGCTCGGGCGGGTGAGCGCGGGCGTGCGCGGCACCTACACGTCCTGGGCCGAGTTCTCCGCCGCGTACGTGATGGGCCGCTGCCTGCACTTCGACGACGAGCACTTCGGCGACTGGTACACCTCCGTCCTCCAGGCCCACCACGCCCTGACGCGGGCGCCGCGCAGCCCGTGGAATGTGGTGCCCTTCCAGCTGCCGACCAGTTGAGGCAACCGCCGACCGGGCGAGCGTCGCTCCCCCCTCAGTCGAGGACGGCCGCCACCGCCTCGATCTCGACCAGTTGTCCGGTGTAGCCGAGGACGGTGACCCCCATCAGCGTGCTGGGGACGTCGTGCTCCCCCATGGCGTCCCGGTAGACCTCCCAGGCCGCCACCAGGTCCTCCTGGCGGCCGGAGGCGACCAGAACTCGGGTGCTGATCAGGTCCTCCAGCCCCGCACCGGCCTCCCGCAGGGCGGTGCGCAGATTGTCCACCGCCGTGGCGGCCTGGCCCGCGTGGTCACCGAGCGGCGTGACGGCCCCGTCGGCGTCCAGCGGGCAGGCACCGGCGAGGAAGACGAGGCGGGCCTCGGCGGGTGCCGTCGCGGCGTAGGCGTACTCGGCCACGTCGGACAGGGCGCTGGAGCGGATGAGGCTGACGGCGCGCGGCATGGTGCTCCTCGTACAGGTGCTCGACAGGGGTGCGCGCACAGCACAGACCATGCCCGCGCACGGCCGCAACGCAATTTCGGGCCGCCGTATTGACTGACGGGCCGCCGTATTGACTGAGCGGCGGCAGCGACCACGGGTTGCGGTAGCGCCCGCAGACCTCTCGAGACCGTCACCCGCTTGACCGGTGACGAAAAGTGCGACTGCACTTGTGACCGCGGAGGGGAACTTCGGTGGCGGGGCCGGGCGGACGGCTGCTCTTCGTGGGAGTCAGCTCTTCGCGGGCGTCAGCTCCCGGAGGCGGCGGATGAGTTCCGCGTCGCAGAAGTCGAGGAAGGCCCGCGGGTCGGGGCCCGCGTTCATCAGGACCAGGCGGTCGAATCCGGCGTCCGCGAAGGGCTTGGCGACCTCCAGGTAGCGCGCGGGGTCGTTGCCGCAGGCGAAGCGCTCGCGGATGTCCTCCTCGCGGACCTGCGCGGTGGCGGCCTCGAAGTTGACCGGGTTGGGCAGCTCGCTCATGACCTTCCAGCCGCTGAGCGCCCAGCGGAAGTAGGTGAGCGCCGACTGGGCGCCCTCGCTCTCGCTCCCGGCGAACGCCATCGGCACTTCGGCGTAGCCGGGCCCGGTGCCGCCGGCCTCGCGGTAGTGGCGGACGATCTCGGGTTTCTCCTCGGTGGCGAAGAGCGCGTCGCCGAGTTCGGCGGCGATCCTGGAGGAGGCGGCGCCGCTGGCGGCGACGGCGATCATCGGCTGCTCGGGTGGCAGGTCGAAGACGCGGGCGTCTTCAAGGCGCAGGTAGGTGCCTTCGTAGGAGCGGTAGCCGCCCTGCCACAGCAGCCGGATGATCTCCAGGGCCTCGCGGAACATGGTGTGCCGTTCGGAGACCGCGGGCCAGCCGCGTCCTGTGACGTGTTCGTTGAGGCGCTCCCCGGAGCCGACGCCGAGGACGAAGCGCCCCTCGGAGACGAGCGCCATGGTGGCGGCGGCCTGGGCGACGATCGCGGGGTGGTAGCGCATGCTGGGGCAGGTCACGCCGGTGACCAGGCCGATGCGCTCGGTCCTGGCCGCGATGGCGCCGAGCACGCTCCAGGTGAAGGCGGAGTGGCCCTGCTCGTTCAGCCACGGGTGGTAGTGGTCGCTCATCTCGACGAAGTCGAATCCGGCGGCCTCGGCGGCGATGGCCTGCCGGATCAGCTCCTGGGGCCCGTACTGCTCGGTCGCGAGCTTGTAACCGATCTGCATGTGTGCTGCTCCTTCGTCGCTCTCGTCCCACGGGTACCTCCTGGGTCCGACGCGCATGCGCACTGTCCTGCGGGTGGGTGCGGGCGGATGGCGGCTGGGTGCGGGTGTGACTCGGCCGATGAGGGGAACCGCCGGAGAGCGACGGCTCGGCAGAGCCGCCGGCCGCCCGTCGTTGAGGAGGCAGGTGATGGACGCACTCTCGGATCTGTCGGTGCTGGTGACAGGCGGTTCCAGGGGGCTGGGGCTGCTGCTGGCCCGGCAGTGCGTGGAGCGGCGCTGCGATGTGACGGTCGCGGCCCGTGACCAGGAGGAGCTCGATCACGCGGTCGGGCTGCTGCGCCGCAGAACACGCGACAACACGGTGACCGGACGGGTGTGCGACGTCACCGACCGGGAGGCCGTCCGCACGCTGGTGGAGCGGACCGCCGCCGACCAGCGGGGCCTCGACGTGGTCCTGGCGAACGCGGGGAACATCCAGGTGGGGCCCGCTCAGGAGGCGGGCACCGAGGCGTTCCGCAGCGCCATGGACACCATGTTCTTCGGCGCGCTGCACACCTCCATGGAGGCGCTGCCGCATCTGCGCGAGAGTCCGGCGGGCGGCCGTCTTGGGCTGATCGGCTCGGTGGGCGGGCTGTTGCCGGTGCCGCATCTGCTGCCGTACTCGTGTGCGAAGTCGGCGGTCGCCGCGCTCGCCGAGGGGCTGCGCGCCGAAGTGGCCGAGGACGGCGTCAGCGTCACCGGCGTCCACCCGGGCCTGATGCGGACGGGGTCCCACAATCAGGTGGAGCTCACCGGTGACAAGGGCAAGGAGTACGCCTGGTTCGCGACGCTCGCGGGTCTGCCGGGGCTGTCCATGGACGCGCTGCGCGCCGCCGAGCGCATCGTGCACGCCGTCGAACAGCGGCGGACCCGGGTGGTGCTCACCCCGGCGGCACAGCTCGGCGCGAAGGCGTACGGCATGGCTCCGACGCTGGTGACCCGCACCAACGAGCTGGTGGCCCGGCTGATGCCGGGGCCGCAGCCCTCCGGGCGCCAGGGCCGCTCCCGCTGGCAGTCCACCGTCAGCGCACTCAACGACCGGGCGGCGCGCCGCCTCAACCAGACCTGAAAGCCACCAGCGGACTGCAAGCCACCCGTCGGGCGGGGCCGCAGGGGCGGTACCGCCCGCGATCCGAGGAGACGTGATGAGGGCCCTCACCTACCAAGGCAAGCGCAACGTCAGCGTGGAGACCGTCCCCGATCCGGAGATCACCCAGCCGGACGATGTCCTCGTCCGGGTCACCACGAGTGGGATCTGCGGTTCCGACCTGCATCTGTACGAGGTGCTGGGACCGTTCCTGGACCAGGGCGACGTGCTCGGGCACGAGACCATGGGCGTGGTCGAGGAGGTCGGCCCCGAGGTCGCCGCGCTGTCCCCCGGCGACCGGGTCGTCATGCCGTTCAACGTCAACTGCGGCACCTGCTGGATGTGTGAGCAGGGACTCCAGTCCCAGTGCGAGACCACGCAGGTGCGCGAGTACGGCACCGGCGCGTCCCTGTTCGGCTACAGCAAGCTCTACGGCCAGGTGCCGGGCGGGCAGGCGGAGTTCCTTCGGGTGCCGTTCGGCAACCACCTGCCCATCAAGGTGCCCGACGGGCCACCCGACGAGCGCTTCGTGTACCTGTCCGACGTGCTGCCCACCGCCTGGCAGGCCGTGGCCTACGCGGAGATCCCCAAGGGGGGCAGCGTCACCGTGCTGGGCCTCGGCCCGATCGGTGACATGGCGTGCCGGATCGCGCTGCACCAGGGCGCGGGACAGGTCATCGGCGTCGACCTGGTGCCCGAGCGTCTCCAGCGGGCGCGGCTGCGCGGAGTGCACACGCTCGACCTGCGGGAACACGACGACCTCGGGCCGGCCGTACGGGAGCTGACGGACGGCCGGGGCACGGACGCCGCGATCGACGCGGTCGGCATGGAGGCGCACGGGGCGCCGGTCGCCAAGGCGGCGCACCAGGCTGTCGGGCTGCTGCCGGAGGCGCTGGGCCAGAAGATGATGCAGCGCGCGGGTGTCGACCGGCTGTCGGCGCTCAACGCGGCCTTCGACGTGGTGCGCCGTGGCGGCACGGTGTCCCTATCGGGCGTCTACGGGGGCGCGGCCGACCCGCTGCCGATGCTGAAGCTGTTCGACAAGCAGATACAGCTGCGCATGGGCCAGGCGAACGTGCACCACTGGGTGGACGACATCCTGCCGCTCCTCACCGACGAGGACCCGCTCGGTGTGGACACCTTCGCCACCCACACCCTGCCGCTGGAGAAGGCCCCTGAGGCCTACGGAACCTTCCAGCGCAAGGAGGACGGAATGGTCAAGACGGTACTCAAACCGTCCGCTGCCTAGGCGCCCCGAAGGGGCGGCGACCCGAAGGGGCGCGGGGAACGGCGCGACCAGCCACATCCCACCCGCAGGCCGCACACAGCGACCAGTGGCACCCCCTACCCGGAAGGCCCGCATCAGGCCCAGCGGGCCAACAACGCCGCGCAGTAGGCGTCGACCCCCATCGCCGGCGGCGGTGGGGTCGGCGGGTGGATGGCGTGGACGAGGTCGGCCACCTCGTCCGACCAGCTCCGCAGCGGCAGCCACGCGGCGACGTGGGCCTGTTCGCGGTCGGTGCCGGGCCGGCCGCCGCCGCTGACGTCGTGCCGCATGCGCGGGCGCCCGGGACGGCCGTCCGTCCCGGGCGTCCGCTCCACGACGTGGCGGGTGAAGGTCGCCGCCACGGACCGCAGGTCGCCGTCGTCGAAGACCGGCGGCAGCAGTCCTGCCGGCTGGCTGTGGTAGAGGTGCAGGAAGTCCAGGTCGATGAGGGCGTGGGTGACGTCCTCCGGCGCGGTGACGGGCGCGTAGGCGGGACGGTAGGCCGAACCGTCCGTGTCCGGGCTGCCGGTGGCGCTCCAGCCGCAGTGCACCCGCCCGAAGGCGGGCCAGTAGGGCCAGGTCGCGGCTCCCTCCCCCCGCCCGTCCTGGCGCACCAGGTCGGCGCGCAGGGAGTGGGCCATGGCGGCGGCCCGCTCCGCGTGCTCCTCGTCGCCCGTGAGCGCGGCGAGGTGCACGTAGGTGCGGCCCATCGCCAGGAACTCGTTGGTCGGCAGTTCCGCGCCCGCGAAGGAGACGGGTTCCTCGGGCAGCCACCGGTAGCAGCCACGCCGTCCGGACGCCGACTGCCACTGGTGGTCGTGCGCCTGGACGGCCCGCTGGACGGCGTCGAGGTAGCCGTCGAGACGTGCCCGTACGGACGCCGGTACGGTCTTGTGGGAGGGGTCCTGGCGGGCCAGTCTGACGAGGCCGGCGATCGGGTAGGTGATCATGCCTGTCTGTGCCGCGAGGGCGACCCGTGCGGGACGGACGGGGTAGGTGCCGGGCTGTACGCGCCGCGACGGGGCGGCGTCGGGGCGCAGCCCCGTCCGCAGCCGCCCTCCGGACCGCTCGCCCGCGGCGACGAGCCGCCCGGTGACCGCGCTGCGCTGCTCGTACGCCGCGTAGAGCACGCGGTCGGCGCGGCGCTCGTCGGCCGGGTCGAGGCTCAGGCCCTCGACCGTGGACGCCTGCCGCCCCTGCCCGGCCACCGTGAGGGCGAAGCGGCCCTCGCTCCCCTCGGGCCGCACCGTCACGCGCGCGTCCAGCGCGCGCGGAGGGCAGACGGTCACCTCCAGCGCGATCTCGCCCGCTTCGTCGGGCACGCTCGCGGTGGCGGCGGTGAACTTGGTCGCCGTGCTCCACACGGGAGCGGAGACCCCACCGTGGTCGGCGATCCCGCGCACGTCGTCGCGCGCGGCCAGCACGTGGTCGATGAGCTCGGCGAGACGGGTGGCGTAGGCGGGGTTGCCCGTCCGCTCGGCCATCAGCAGGTAGCCCTGCATCCGCCAGGAGGTGCCCCAGCCGATGACGCCCGCCTCGTTGTCCCCCGGCACGCCGCCGGTGGTGGAGTCATGGGTGAGGGTGTCCTCCACCTGATGGAAGGACCGCGCCCCCACCCGGTGTCTGCGGGCACGCGTGGGCAGGGCGAATCGTCTCTTGGGACGGGCATGGCCGGGAAGGACGCTCATACCGGCAGTAAACCGGCACTTCTCGCCGACCGCGTCCCCAGGAGGGCGAACGGGTCGGCGGTGGTGCGGGGCCGGCGGCCGCTACACCGGGACGCCCGCCCCCTGGGGACGCAGGTCGCGGACGCGGCGGAACTTGCCGACGGAACGCTCGACCGTCTCCGGGTCCACGACCCGCACCTCGACGCTCACTCCGACCCCGTCCTTCACGCCCCGCACGAGGGCGGCGCGGGCCGTCTCGCGTTCGGCACCCGTCGCGTCCGCCCGTGCCTCGACCAGCACGCTGAGGTGGTCCCTCCTCTCCTGTCTGGTGAGCAGGAGCTGGAAGTGCGGGGCCAGCGCGGGCAGCCCCAGCACGATCTCCTCGATCTGGCTGGGGAAGACGTTCACCCCGCGCAGGATGATCATGTCGTCGCTGCGGCCGGTGACCTTCTCCATCCGGCGGAAGGCGGGCCGCGCCGTCCCGGGCAGCAGCCGCGTCAGATCCCGCGTGCGATACCTGATGACGGGCAGCGCCTCCTTGGTCAGCGTCGTCAGCACCAACTCGCCGCGCTCGCCCTGATCGCCGCAGGTCTCCTCCCCCAGCGGGTCGACGAGCTCCGGATAGATGTGGTCCTCCCACAGGTGCAGCCCGTCCTTCGTCTCCACGCACTCCTGTGCGACACCGGGCCCCATCACCTCCGAGAGGCCGTAGATGTCCACCGCGTGCAGCGCGAACCGCTCCTCGATCTCCCGCCGCATCGCCTCCGTCCACGGCTCCGCGCCGAAGATGCCCACCCGCAGCGACGTCGTACGCGGATCGACGCCCTGGCGCTCGAACTCGTCCAGCAGGGTGAGCATGTACGTCGGCGTGACCATGATGATGTCCGGACGGAAGTCCTGAATGAGCTGCACCTGCCGCGCCGTCATCCCGCCCGACGCGGGAATGACCGTGCACCCGGCGCGCTCGGCACCGTAGTGCGCCCCCAGCCCACCGGTGAACAGCCCGTACCCGTAGGAGACGTGCACCTTGTCGCCGGGGCGGCCACCCGCCGCACGGATGCACCGCGCGACCAGGTCCGCCCACGTGTCCAGGTCCCGCTGCGTGTAGCCGACGACCGTCGGGCGCCCCGTCGAACCGCTGGACGCGTGCAGCCGGCGCACGCTCTCCATCGGCACGCCGAACATCCCGAACGGATACGTGTCCCGCAGGTCCGCCTTCGTCGTGAACGGGAACTTCGCCAGATCGGCCAGCGCACGGCAGTCCTCGGGGCGCACACCGGCCGCGTCGAACTTCCTGCGGTACAGCTCGATGTCGTCGTACGCGTGCCGGAGGGTGGCCTGGAGCCGTCGCAACTGGAGGGCTTGGAGCTCACCCTTCGACAGTTGCTCCCCCGCGTCGAGAAGGTCGCCCGTCACGCCGCCTCCCCCGCCGTGCGGGACGGTGTCGCCGTACGGCTGCGCCCCCGGAACTCCGCGACGATCTCGCGCTCTCCGCGCAGCACCGTCACGTCGTAGAGGCCGCTGCGGCCATAACGCGTGCGCTCCTGGGCGACAGCGCGCAACTCGTCGCCCTCCCACGCGGGCGACACGAACGTGATGTCGGCACCCGCCGCGACGGTGACCGGACCGTGGCTGTTGCAGGCGCAGGCGAACGCCGTATCCGCCAGCAGGAAGACGTAGCCGCCGTGCGCGGTGCCGTGCCCGTTGACCATCGCACCCGTCACCGTCATCCGGCAGGTGGCAGAACCGGCCCCCTTGTCGACCAGTTCGATACCGAGCGCGGCGGAGGCCCTGTCGGCCTCCCACATCTCCTCCACGGGCCCGTTCCCCACGCTCTGACCTCCCGTTTCACGCCGACCGATCATTCGGTGCGGTCAGTAACGCAGTGGCGCACGGCGCGTGTCAAGACATGCGCAGGGGCCCACACCGTGCGGTGTGGGCCCCTGGTGGGTGCGGTGCGCGTGCCCGTCGCGTCAGTCCCGGAACGCGTGCCCGACGAACGCCGCCCAGGCGGAGGGGGAGACCATGAGGGCCGGAATGGCGGTGTCCTTGGAGTCGCGCACATGGATGGTGGCGGGGGTAGTGGCGACCTCCACGCAATCATCGCCTTGCGAGCCGCTGTAGCTGCTCTTCGTCCAGTCCAGTGCGACCTCGACACAGTTGTCGCCCTGGGCACTGCTATAGCTGCTCTTGAACCAGTCCAGGTCGGCGTTGTTTCTCATAACGCTCCTCGCATTCGCTTCAGCAGGCCCAGGGAGTCCGCCGGGGTCAGAGCCTGTGAGCGCAGTTTTGCATACCGCATGTGCAACCTACTGAGGGCTGCCTCGTCCGCAATCAATTGCCCAGTCTCCTGACCTTCGACGTACCCGAACCAACGGTGATCCGGGTTCTCCAGCAACGCGAAAGGCCCGGCTCCGCCAGCATGCGCTGGTTGGACGAGTGGCACGATTTGAAGCTCCAAATTGGGCAACTTCGCACAGCCGATGAGGTGGTCCAGTAGCTCTCCTGCGACGTCGTCGCCTCCAGTGCGACGTTCCAGCACGGCCTGCTCCACGATGAAACTGAGGGTGACTGGCCGCTCCCTGCGAAGCAGTTCCCGCCGCGCCATGCGATCAGCAATCAGCTGCTCGATCTCATCCTCTGTAGGCAGTGGCGGCATCTCAACGATCAACGCCCGCGCGTACGCCTCCGTCTGCAACAAACCGGGTACCACTCGGCACTCGTAGGTGTACAAACTGCGTGCCGTCAGCTCCATCTTGGCCCACTGGCGGAACCAGGCCGCCAACCCGTGCCCGCGCGACAGGAACTTCGACGCCTTCCGCAACGCACCGAAGGCGTCGAAGACGTCTTCCGCCCGCTCGATGAACCCCGGCGGCGGGAACCGCCGCCCCTGCTCGACGCCCGCGCACGTACTCAGCGAGTATCCGGACAGCTCCGCCCAGGCCTCCTGGGTGAGACCCGCGCGTTCGCGGAAAGCCTTCACAACGGCGCCGAACGTCCGCAGACTGTCGGAGCGTTCGGGTTCCTTGCCGCAGCCGTCCGGGCCCTGTTCCTCGTCGGTCATTTCACGCCACCTCCCTGAACTGACCCAGGGTTACGGCTCTCGGAGCGCTCTGTCCACACTCCGTACCCCTACGCTCGCGCAGCGTAGGGGTTGCTGACCTGGTTCAGGAGGCGGCGGAGCCGCGACCGTGGCGCGCATGCAGCAGCGTCGCTCATCAACTCCCGTATCCGCACCCGCTACCGAGCGTATGTTCGTCCAGCGGTTCTCCGCCACCCCGCGCGGCGCCCGTCTGGCGCGATTGCTCGCCCTGCACGAGTGGGACAGCTGGGGCGTGCCGTACGGCAGCAGAGCGTCCGAGGAGGCGGCAGCCGTCCTCGCGGAGCTGGCCGCGAACGCGGTGGTGCACGGCCGCGTGCCCGGAAGGGACTTCGAACTCGCCCTGGACCTGCCCCAGCCGGGCACGCTCCTCATCGAGGTGACCGACACGAGGGGCGAGGCGCTGCCGACAGCCACGCCGGTGCCGCCGCGCTCGGACGCGGAGTCGGGACGCGGTCTCGTGCTGGTCTCCGCACTGGCCAAGGACTGGGGCGTACGCCCCCGTACGCCCGTCGCCCCCGGCAAGACGGTGTGGGCGCACTGCGGGTGCCCGCCGGGGGCCGGGCGGATGTTCTTCTGGAGGTGACACCCCATCTCGGCACGATCGGTAACCTGCCCGGCGGGGGCGACCGCCCCCGCCGGACCGCACCGCGAGGTACCCATGCACGACAGCCGCCGCAATCTGCCCCAGCTGCTCGGCGAGGCGAGACGCTGGTTCGACGAGGCGCTGCTGGCGGCGTTGGCGGAGGCGGGTGCCGAGCCGGTGTCGCCGACCCAGACGCAGTTGTTCGCGGCGCTGGACGAGGAGGGCACCACCGTCGCCGCGTTGGCCCGGCGGATGGGCGTCACCCGGCAGACGGCGCACCAGGCCGTGCACGGGCTGGTTGCCGCCGGTCTGCTGGAGCGGGCCCCGGACCCGGCGTCCGCGCGGCAGCGGCTCATCCGGCGTACCGGGGAGGGCGAGCGGATCCACGGGCAGGCGGAGCGGATCCTGAACGAGCTGGAGGCGCGCCTCGCGGAGCGGATCGGCACGCAGGCCGTCGCCGCGCTGCGGGCGGCGCTGGAGGCCCCGTGGGGGCCGCCGCCCACGGCCGGAGGGCCACCGCCCGCAGCCGGCGGCCCGTCGGCGTCAGCCGCCGGCTGACAGCTCGCTCAGGCCACCGGCGAACGGCGCGGCCCGCGAGGTGCCGAGGGCGGCCAGGTCCCACTTGAGAGGCCCGTAGGTGACCAGCTCGAAGTCGGAGCACGGAACGTGCGGGCGGCGAGCTGGTCAGGGGTCAGGAAGCCTGGCGTGCCGCCGCATGGTGCCACGTTCGGGTGAGGGGGCCTCGCGGCTCCGCTCCGTACGACTCAGCTCCCGCTCGGTGGCTGCGTCCGCTCCCGCAGCGCGTCCGCTGCCTCCCGCAGCCGCTCCTCGTCCCAGCCGTCACGGCGCCACGGACGGTCGGGGTCGGGCGGCGGCCTGAAAGCGGCCACCAGCGGGAGCACCCCGTCCACGGTGTGCCGGGTGCTCCCCAGGACTTCCCGCACCACCACGAGCGCGGAGCGCGGCGGCACATGGGTGGCGAACAGCCGCTCCAGTACCGCTGTGAGGCCGCCGTCCGCGAAGGCGGTACGGCACTGCGCGACGAGCGGGGCGAGCCAGCGGGCGGACAGCTGGTAGTGGGAGGCGGGCGCACCGCTGCCGTCGTCGGCAGCGAACGTGGGGGCCAGCGCGGTGGTGAGCCGGTCCACCCAGTCGGCGGGGGGCGCGTCGTGCGCGAAGTCGGGCGGTCCCGCGAGGTGCGGGTGCTCCTTGGCGAACTCGAACCACTCCACGCACTGCGCCGCGTAGGCGAGGTCGCCCAGGAGAACCGGATTGCGGTCGTACAGTCCGTACTCGACGTCCCGGAAGACCGCGCGGAAAGTCTCGAAGGGAAGCGCGACGGACGGGTCCTCGGCGAGCAGTATCGCGTCGTAGAGATCCTTGCCCTCCGGGTAGGCGTCGCTGACCAGCCAGAGCAGCTTCCAGGCGAGTGACAGTCCGCGGGACGCAGCGCGGACGGTCAACGGCTCCCCCGCCGCGCCCGCCGGGCACGGAATCCGCGTGCGGACGGCGGGGGCAGGAAGGGGCTCGTTGAAGACGAAGTCGAGCTGGACGGTGCCGCCGGGCAGCCCCTCGGCGGTCCACGGGATGACGAGACGGCGGCCCGGCACCCGGTCGTAGGTCCAGATCTCGTCACGGGCGGCATGGTCCGCGTCCAGCCTGACGGCACCGCACGCCGCGGGTGCGGCCGCCGCATGGGGGGCCGCCGCGGGGGAGGTGGCCTCCGCGGCGTGGGAGGCCGCCTCGGCGGCGTGGGCGAGTTGGTCGAGCATGCGCTCGGTGCGCTCGTCGGTCACCTGCCAGTCCGATGGCTCCACGACGAAGTCGAGGTCACCGGGGTCGCGGGCCGCCTCTGCGTACCAGGCGCGCAGCAGCACACTGCCGCGCAGCACCAGGTGCTCCGCCCACCCGGAGGAGGCGACGGCGGCCAGCGCCAGGTCCAGCGCCCTCCGCCGCGCCGCGTACCAGCGCTCCCCCCGCTCCGCTTCGGCGAACTCCGGGTCCCCCAGTCGCATCGCCTTGGCGTGGTGCGCCGCCGAGGGGTCGAACACCGGGCGCTGCACCACGTGCTCCCCGCCGAGGACGGGCCGTAGTGTGCGCGGGAGTTCGAGCGCGGCCCGCGTCTCCTCGTCCAGTTCCCGCTGCGGCACCGTCTCCTGCGCCGCCCACGGCCCGGGGCCGAACTTCCGCCAGCCCGTCGCCGCGTACGCGCGCGGCCTGGTGACCGCCGCTCCCTCTTCCGCTATCCAGCCCTCGTCCAGGGCTTCCGCGCTGTCGTGCACGACGAACTCCCGTTCGGTGGCGAGGATCGGGTGCCGGAGCGAGGAGAGGCTCGCCAGCAGATCGTTCAGCCGGCGTCCTGCCGTCTCGTCGCCGACCTCGCGGCAGCGCTGGGTGACGAAGTACTCCCGTCGCCCGTCCGCACGGGTCCGGCGCGCGTTGCGGGAGAGGTGCGCGTCGTGCCGTACGACCAGCCGGGCCAGCCGGGCGCTCTCGCTGTCGGCGGAGGAGTCGCCGGTACCGGAGTCGCCGGTACCGGAGTGGGCTTCCGGCGGCAGCAGCAGCTTGACGTGGTGCTCGAAGTAGTACGCCCGGCCGAGTGCCGCTCCCTCGTCGTCCGTGCGCGGCACTCCGGAGGCCCACGGTGCCGCCTCGATCTTCACCCGGACCACGGGAGCGCCCGCGTCGGCCAACTCCCGCGCCGCCGCGCGCGCCCTCTCGCGGACCGCGTCGAGACCGCCGTCGGCCGCGAGCGTGACCATGGGCTGGTCCGGGGCGCGCCCGCGGTCGAGGACGATGCGGGCGTACTTCCACGCCCGCTGCGCCGCGTAGGCGGCCAGCGCCCCGGACGCCACGCCTGGGCAGGCGGCGTCGACGGTCAGATGGATCTCGAACTCGCCCGCGAAGGCGGGCGGGGCGACCGCTGCTGCGGGCGTGTGGGCGGACGCGGCGGGGGTGTCGGACACGCGTGCGATCGTCTCAGGTTTCGCGTTCCCCGTCCGGCCCGGTCCCCGAAGGCTCCGTGCGCGGTCCGTGGTCCCGCAGATAGGCGTGCAGCAAGCCCGCGCCCTCCAGCATCGCCGTCGTACGAGCCGTGAGGTCCCCCGCGCGGCGGTCGAGGGCGGCCCGCAGCTCCTCGGTGCTGCCGGCCTCGCGCAGACCGTCGAGCACGGGGCGGACCTGCGGCAGCGGATAGCGGCTCTGCCTCAGCAGGGCGACGAGGCGGGCCTCACGCGCCTCCGCCGGTCCGAACAGCCGGTAGCCGGTGGCCGGATCGCGGTGCGGCCGCAGCAGCCCGGCGGACTCCCACACGCGCAGCGTGGAGGGACGGACGCCCAACTGGTGCGCGAGTTCGCCGACGCGCAGCGAGGCGTACGCCGAGGACGCGGCTCGCGGCGGCGTTGGCGCCTCGCCGCCGGGGCTCTGCCGCACGACCTCGGCAAGGGCCTCACCCGCCGCCCGGAGGGAGAGCCGCTGCTCGTGCAGTTCGGCGTGTCCCGCGTCGACGAGAGCGAGCGCCTCGGGCACCTCACCCGCGTGGACGGCGACCATGACGTGCCGGGCCCGAACGACGCCGTAGCCGCCGGCCAGGGCGCGGAAGGTGAGCAGCGCGGCGCGGTGGCGCTCGGTGAAGGCGCGGTAGCCGGCGGGGGTGCGGGTCGCCGGTGGGAGGACGCCGGCCTCCTCGTAGTTGCGCACCTGCTGCGTCGAGATCCCCACCGCCCGTGCCAGGTCCACGGACCGCAGGGTGCCGCGCCGTGTGCCGTCGGCTTCCATGTCCCGTCCTCCCCCTCCCGGTCTCTCGCCCTTCCGCCCTCCCTCGGGCTTGCGGGAGGGCGAACGCTACGGGATACGGCGGTGCGGTGTTCCGGGAGCGCGGTGACACCCGGACGAGGGATTCATGGGGGCGCATCGCGGCACTGTCGTTCCTCCGCGCGCCGGAAAGGCGGACGATACCGCCGACATTCCCGATCCGGGTCATGCCCGGGCAAAGAGGTGTTCGATGCCCCGTACCGCCCCCCGCCGCCGCATCCGCAGGACCGTCCTCGCGGCCTGTGCCGCCACGGCCGCCGCGCTCGCGCTCGCCGCGCCCGCCGCGCAGGCCGACCCGTCCGAACCCACGCCCCGGATCCACGCGCCCTCCGAGCCCACCCCTCAGATCTACGCGCCGCCCGCCTCGTCGCCCCAGGAACAGGGCCGCCACACGGGCCCCGAAATCCGCCGTTTCCTGGGCTGGTTCTACGGGGAACACGGGCCGACCGACCAGCAGCGCGAGAAGTGGGTCTCGGACCTCCTCAAGGCGAAGCAGCGGCAGAACCCCGACCACGACGTCCTCCTGTGCGCCCAGAACGCGCCGCGGAATATCGAGGTCGGCCCGGTGACCGTCGCACAGTCGGCCGGTGTCGGCTGGGCCACCGTCACCGCCTACTGGACCGACGGCACCACCAGCACCTCCACCGCCTACGTCGCCCTAGACTCCCACCCGATCGAGTTGCACGACGTCGTGTGCGCCGAGTGAGACGGAGAGACGGAGCAGCCCCATGGGGATACGAGCGGGGGAACGCCCGGACCGCCGAGACCGCAGCGGGCCGCGGGCCTGGCCCACTACAGAGGCGGAAGCGGTGGCCCTCCAGGAGCGGCTGCGCGACGCCGCCGACCTGACGGCTGAAGGTCCTGCGCCCGACCAGGTGCGCACCGTCGCGGGCGTGGACGTGGCCTACGCGGACGGCGGCGGCCTGGTGGCCGCCGCCGTCACCCTGGACGCGACCAGCCTCGACGTCGTGGAGGAGTCCGTGCACGTGGGCCGCACGGACTTCCCCTACGTCCCGGGCCTGTTGGCCTTCCGTGAGCTGCCGTCGGTGACCGCGGCACTGGACGGCCTGGCCCACCGCCCCGACGTCATCGTCTGCGACGGCTACGGCATCGCGCACCCGCGCCGCGCCGGACTCGCCGTCCACCTGGGCGTGCTGACCGGCCTCCCCTGCTTCGGAGTCGCCAAGACGCCCTTCCTCTTCGACTTCGCGCAACCCGGCCGCGAGCGCGGCTCCTTCTCCCCGCTCACCATCGAGGGCGAGGAGGTGGGCCGCGCGCTGCGCACCCAGGACGGCGTGAAACCCGTCTTCGTCTCCGTCGGCAGCGGCATCGGCCTGGAGCACGCCACCGCGCTCACCCTCCGGCTGGCCCCCACCTACCGCCAGCCGGAGACCACCCGCAGGGCCGACCACCTCGCGGGCCGCCACCTGGCGGCCTCCGGCCAGGGGTGACGGACAGGGGTGAGGGGGCCGCATGGCGGGGCGGCGACTGCGGAAGCGGCCCCACACGCGCTCACGCAGCGCGCCGGATACCGGCTGCAAAGGGCCCAGCAGTGCGAACGGGGACGCGCCCAGGGGTGACCGGGGGCGTGCTCCGTTGGACGGGAGAGTGCAAGGTCACACCCGTGCCCCCTGCTACTCGCGAGTTGGCTCACCTAATCTGCGGCCATGACGGTCCCGCCTGAAGAAGGGCTCTCCCTCGCTCAGGACTTCCCGGACGCGACGCACGAGCAGTGGCAGCAGCTCGTCGCCGGGGTTCTGCGCAAGACGGGAGCGGCGGCCTTCGACGACGCCGCGCCCGAGTCCGCCCTCACCACGACGCTCGCCGACGACATCAGGGTGCACCCCCTCTACACCCGCAGCGACGCGGGAGGACCCGCCGGGCTGCCGGGGTTCGCCCCCTTCACCCGCGGCGCCCGCGCCGAGGGGAACACGGCCCGGGGGTGGGACGTACGGCAGCGGCACACCCGCGCCGACATCGAGGGCACCCGCGATGCCGTACTCGACGACCTTGCGAGCGGGGTCACCTCACTGTGGCTGACCGTGGGCGCCGCCGGGCTGCCCGTCGCCGGGCTGGCGCGCGCCCTGGAGGGTGTCTACCTCGACCTGGCACCCGTCGTGCTGGAACCGGGTGCCGCGTTCGGGCCCGCGGCCACCGAACTGCTGCGGCTGCGCGGGCAGCTGACCGAGGGTGCCGAGCCCGCGCCCGGCAGCGTGCTGGGCGCCGACCCGCTGGGGCACACCGCCCGTACCGGCGCCCACGACACGGTGCCCGAGCTGCGCCGGGAGGCCGCCGAGCTGGCGGCGGGGTGCGCCGGGGACGCGCCCGGGCTGCGCACGTACGTGGTGGACACGCTCCCCTACCACGAGGCCGGCGGCTCCCCCGCGCGGGAACTGGCGTGCGCGCTGGCCACCGGGGTGGCCTACCTGCGCGACATGACGCGGGCGGGGCTGAGCGTGGCACAGGCGTGCGAACAGCTGGAGTTCCGGTACGCGGCCACCGCCGACCAGTTCACCACCATCGCCACGCTGCGGGCCGCGCGCAGGCTGTGGGCGCGCGTGGCGCAGGCCTGCGGCGCACCGGCGCCCGCCGGGGCGCAGCGGCAGCACGCGGTGACTTCGCCGGTGATGATGACCCGCCGCGACCCGTGGGTGAACATGCTGCGCACGACGGTTGCCACGCTGGCCGCCGGAGTCGGCGGCGCCGACGCGGTCACCGTACTGCCGTTCGACGACGCGCTGGGGCTGCCCGACGCCTTCGCCCGGCGCATCGCCCGCAACACCTCCGCCATCCTGCTGGAGGAGTCCCACCTGGCCGGGGTGATCGACCCGGCGGGCGGCTCCTGGTACGTGGAGACGCTCACCGACGAGCTGGCGCACACCGCGTGGGCGCACTTCCAGGAGATCGAGGGCGCCGGGGGCATGGCCGCCGCGCTGCGCGACGGACTGGTCGAGCAGCGGCTGCGCGAGAGCTGGGAGCTGCGCACCACCGCACTGGCCCGGCGCCGCGAACCGGTCACCGGCGTCAGCGAGTTCCCGCTGCTGGACGAGCGGCCCGTCGCCCGCGAGCCCGCACCGCAGCCTCCCGGCGGCGGACTGCCGCGGGTGCGCAGGGACGACGCGTACGAGGCGCTGCGCGTCCGCTCGGATCACCACCTGGAGACCACCGGAGCGCGCCCGAAGCTCTTTTTGGCCGCGCTCGGCCCCGCCGCGGCGCACACGGCGCGCGTCTCCTTCGTCGCCAACCTCGCCCAGGCGGGCGGCATCCAGCCGGTACACGATCCGGTGACGGTGGACGCCGCCTCTGTGGCCGACGCGTTCACCGCCAGCGGCGCCACGGTGGCGTGCCTGTGCTCCAGCGACACGCTGTACGCCGAGGAGGCGGCGCAGGTCGCCACCGCGCTCAAGCAGGCGGGTGCGGCGCGGGTGCTCCTCGCGGGGAAACCCGACGCTCAGCGGCGCGAGGCGTACCGGGCCGCCGGTGTCGACGAGTTCGTCCACGCGGGCGGTGACGCCGTCGCCGCCCTCACCTCCCTCCTCGACCGCATGGGGGTCGACGCATGAGCCGGCAGACGACAGGCGCGGAGGAGCCCTCCGCGATCCCCGACTTCACCACCGTCGGCCTCGAAGCCGAGTCCGCCGCGCAGCCCGGCGCCGAGCTCGGGTCCGGCGGGGAGCGCGAGCAGGACGGCGAGCGGTGGCGGGAGGCCGTCAAGGAGCGCACCGGGCACTCCGTCGAGGACCTGGCGTGGCACACCCCCGAGGGCATCGCCGTCAAGCCCCTCTACACCGACGAGGACCGCCGCGGCCTCGACTTCCTGGGCACGTACCCGGGCGTCGCCCCCTACCTGCGCGGCCCGTACCCGACGATGTACGTCAACCAGCCGTGGACGATCCGCCAGTACGCGGGCTTCTCCACGGCCGAGGAGTCCAACGCCTTCTACCGCCGCAACCTGGCGGCCGGACAGAAGGGCCTCTCGGTCGCCTTCGACCTGCCCACCCACCGCGGCTACGACAGCGACCACCCGCGCGTGACGGGCGACGTCGGCATGGCGGGCGTGGCGATCGACTCGCTCTACGACATGCGGCAGCTCTTCGACGGCATCCCACTGGACCGGATGACCGTCTCGATGACGATGAACGGCGCCGTCCTGCCGGTGCTGGCGCTCTACATCGTCGCCGCCGAGGAGCAGGGCGTACCGCCCGAGAAGCTGGCCGGGACCATACAGAACGACATCCTCAAGGAGTTCATGGTCCGCAACACCTACATCTATCCGCCGCAGCCCTCCATGCGGATCATCTCCGACATCTTCGCCTACACCTCGCAGAAGATGCCGCGCTACAACTCCATCTCCATCTCCGGCTACCACATCCAGGAGGCCGGCGCGACGGCCGACCTGGAGCTGGCGTACACGCTGGCGGACGGTGTGGAGTACCTGCGCGCCGGGCTGGAGGCGGGCATGGACGTCGACGCGTTCGCCCCCCGCCTCTCGTTCTTCTGGGCGATCGGCATGAACTTCTTCATGGAGGTCGCCAAGCTGCGCGCGGCGCGGCTGCTGTGGGCGAAGCTCGTGAACAAGTACGAGCCGAAGAACCCCAAGTCGCTGTCGCTGCGCACCCACTCGCAGACCTCGGGCTGGTCGCTGACAGCGCAGGACGTCTTCAACAACGTCACCCGTACGTGTGTCGAGGCGATGGCCGCCACGCAGGGCCACACCCAGTCGCTGCACACCAACGCGCTGGACGAGGCCCTCGCGCTGCCCACCGACTTCTCCGCGCGCATCGCCCGCAACACCCAGCTGCTGCTCCAGCAGGAGTCGGGCACCTGCCGGGTGATCGACCCATGGGGCGGCAGCGCCTACGTGGAGCAGCTCACCCACGACCTGGCGGCGCGCGCCTGGCAGCACATCGAGGAGGTCGAGGCCGCGGGCGGCATGGCCAAGGCCATCGACGCGGGCATTCCGAAGCTGCGCGTGGAGGAGGCCGCGGCCCGCACCCAGGCCCGGATCGACTCGGGGCGGCAGCCGGTCATCGGCGTCAACAAGTACCGGGCGGCGAGCGACGAGCAGATCGACGTCCTCAAGGTCGACAACTCCTCGGTCCGCGCCCAGCAGGTGGCCAAGCTGCGGCGGCTGCGGGAAGAACGCGACGAGGGCGCCTGCCGCGCCGCGCTGGAGGCCCTCACGAGGGCCGCAGGAGCGGCGTCCGGGCCAGGTCTGGAGAACAACCTGCTGGCCCTGGCCGTGGACGCGGCACGCGCCATGGCGACCGTCGGGGAGATCTCCGAGGCGCTGGAGCAGGTCTACGGGCGCCACTCGGGTCAGATCCGTACGATCTCCGGTGTGTACCGCGAGGAGGCAGGAGTGTCGTCGTCCCTGGGCCGCACCCGGGAGTTGGTGGACGCCTTCGAGGAGGCGGAAGGCCGCAGGCCGCGGCTGCTGGTGGCCAAGATGGGCCAGGACGGGCACGACCGGGGCCAGAAGGTGATCGCCACCGCGTTCGCCGACCTGGGCTTCGACGTCGACGTCGGCCCCCTCTTCCAGACCCCGGCCGAAGTGGCACGGCAGGCCGTCGAGGCGGACGCGCACATCGTGGGCGTCTCCTCGCTGGCGGCCGGACACCTCACCCTCGTACCGGCGCTGCGGGAGGAACTCGCGGCGGCCGGACGCGACGACATCATGGTCGTCGTCGGCGGCGTGATCCCGCCCGCCGACGTCGAACCGCTGCACGAGGCCGGCGCGACGGCGGTCTTCCCACCCGGCACGGTCATCCCCGAGGCCGCGTACGACCTGCTGGGCAAGCTGGCCGCCTCGCTCGGTCACGACGCGTTGGCCGAGCCCGGCGCGCCGGCCGAGTCGAGTGAAGGCGTGACGGGCTCCCAGGGCGCTGCGGAGGGTGAGGGCTGAGCGCGTGCCCCGGACCATCGACCCCGACGACTACGCCAAGGGCGTACTGGCAGGGTCCCGCGCGTACATCGCGCGGGCCATCACGCTGGTGGAGTCCCGCAGGGCCGACCACCGGGAACTGGCGCAGCAGTTGCTGACGGCGCTGCTGCCGCACGCGGGCGGCGCCCGGCGCGTCGGCATCAGCGGAGTACCCGGTGTCGGCAAGTCGACGTTCATCGACGCGCTGGGCACCCTGCTGACCGAGCGCGGCCACCGGGTGGCGGTCCTCGCCGTCGACCCCTCCTCCACCCGGACCGGCGGCTCCATCCTGGGCGACAAGACGAGGATGGAGCGGCTCGCCGTCAACCCGGACGCGTTCGTCCGCCCCTCCCCCACCGCGGGCACACTCGGTGGCGTCGCCAAGGCCACCCGCGAGACGATGATCGTGATGGAGGCGGCGGGCTACGACGTCGTCCTCGTCGAGACCGTCGGCGTCGGCCAGTCCGAGGCGACCGTGGCCCAGATGGTGGACTCGTTCCTGCTGCTCACCCTCACCCGCACAGGCGACCAGCTCCAGGGCATCAAGAAGGGCGTGCTGGAGCTCGCCGACGTACTGGCCGTCAACAAGGCCGACGGACCTCACGAGCGCGACGCCCGCTCCGCCGCCCGCGAACTGGCGGGCGCGCTGCGGCTGATGCGGTCGGCCGACGCCTCCTGGACCCCGCCGGTGCTCACGTGCAGCGGGCGGGAGGGCACCGGACTCGACGAGGTGTGGGAGCGCGTCGAGCGGCACCGCGCCGTCCAGGAGTCCACCGGGGAGCTGGCCGCGAAACGCCGCGACCAGCAGGTCGAATGGGTGTGGTCCATGGTCCGCGACGACCTGCTGGGACGCCTCGAACAGCACCCCGAGGTGCGGCGCCTCGCCCCGCTGCTGGAAGAGCGCGTCCGCGAAGGCTCCCTGACGGCCACACGCGCCGCCCAGCGGATCGTCGAAACCTTCGGCCGGCGCCCCGCCGACTGAGCCCCGGTGCGCCTCTCGCGGTCCTGGAAGACGGCCGCACGGGTGGTGACGGGTGCACAGGCGGGCCTTACGGGTGCACGAGCGGGCCTTACGGGTGCACGGCCGGCGCGCCCCTCACATCTGTCGCCACCTCTTGAACACGTATCGGTCTGGACCAAAGCCTTGACGGCTCGTTCGAGCGGGCTTACAACAAGTCATCAAGAAAGCCCGGGGCTCAGCGGACGCGTTACGCGCACTCTCGTTGATGTCTTGTTCTTTCTTGCCCTCTTGTCATGGGCACGCCTACGTCCATCCCCCACGAAAGGACGGGCTGACATGAGACTTCCCTGGCGGCTCCGCACAGCGGTGTGCGGAGCGACCCTGCTGTGCTGCACGACCGCCGCACTGCTGCCCACCACCGCATCGGCCGGCGCCGCGGACACCGCACACCCCGGCAGCGGCACCCAAGCGGTCGTCTTCTCCGACGACTTCGACGGCCCCGCCGGCTCCCCCGCCGACAGCGGCAAGTGGCAGACCGAGACCGGCGACAACGTCGACAACCACGAACGGCAGTACTACACCCCCGGCGCCGACAACGCCGCACTCGACGGCAACGGCAACCTCGTCATCACCGCGCGCAAAGAGAACCCCGGCGACTACCAGTGCTGGTACGGCACATGCGAGTACACCTCGGCACGGCTGAACACCGCGGGCAAGTTCACCCAGACCCACGGACACGTGGAAGCGCGCGTCAAAGTGCCGCGGGGCCAGGGCATGTGGCCGGCCTTCTGGATGCTCGGTGACGACATCGGAAGCGCCGGATGGCCCGCCTGCGGCGAGATCGACGTGATGGAGAACGTCGGCTTCGAGCCGAACACGGTGCACGGCACCGTGCACGGCCCCGGCTACTCCGGCTCGGGCGGCATCGGCGCCGCGTACTCAACTCCGGACGGCGCGGCCTTCGCCGACGACTTCCACGTCTTCGCCATCGACTGGTCCCCCGGCGCCATCAGCTGGTCGGTGGACGGGAACGTCTACCAGACACGTACGCCCGCCGACGTCGGCGGCAACCCGTGGGTGTTCGACAAGCCGTTCTTCCTCATCCTCAACCTCGCCGTGGGAGGCTACTGGCCCGGCGACCCGGACGGCTCGACGAACTTCCCGCAGCAGATGACCGTCGACTACGTGCACGTCACCGCCGGCGACTGACCCGCACGACGAGCGCACCCATGCCCGCGCCCCGGCCGACCTCCCGTCCGGCAGGGGTGCGGGCCACATCGTGAGACCCCCATTCCCCTCAGGGCGTGCCGCGTTGACCATGATCCGGCTGCGGAACATCGGGTTTCCGCAGGTCGGACGGGAGACGAACGATGGACAACCCGGCACCATTGGTGCACACGGCCCTCGCCATCGCGGCGGTGGTCGTGCTCATCCTCAAAGCGAAGGTCAACCCCGCGCTGGCGCTCGTGCTCGGCGCCGTCTACCTCGGCCTCGCCGGCGGCCTGGGCGCCGAACGCACCCTGAAGACGGTCAACAAGGGCTTCGGCGACCTGATGGCCGAGGTGGGGCTCCTCATCGTCCTCGGCGTGCTGCTGGGCACCCTGCTCTCCGCGCTCGGCGCCATCGAGAAACTGGTCACCCTGCTGCTGCGGACGCTGGGCCCCAAGCGGCTGCCCTACTCCTTCGCCATCACGATGGGCACCGTCCTGCAGTCCATCTTCGCCGACGTACTGCTCGTGATGACCGCCCCGCTCGCCCGGTCACTGGGCAGCCGCATCGGTCCCGGCGGACTCGCCCGGATGGCGGCCGCCATGGCGCTGGGCGTCGAGGTCGGCATCGCGCTGTCGGTGCCCGGCATCGGCGCACTGGCCCTCGCGGGACTGCTGGACATCCCGCTGGGCATCATGCTCCTCTACGGCTTCCCCCTGGCGGCCGTGACGATCCTGCTGACCCTGCTGCTGTTCAGCGCACTGGTCAAGCGCGGCTTCTGGAACCCGCACCGGGACGAGAGCGCGGTCGCTGAAGGCGGCGCGGTCGTCGAGGGCGGCACAGTCGTTCATGACGGTGCCGCCGCCCATGACGGGACCGTCGCCCACGACGGCGCCGCGGTGCACGGGGACATCGCGGTCCACGGGGACATCGCGGTGCACGAGGGCGCGGGGGTGAGTGACGGCGCGGCCCCACGTGAGGGCGCCACCGGGGGTGGTGGCGCGGGCGTTGGTGACGCAGTGGCGGCGGACGGCGACGCCGGTACCGCGCACGGTGACGGCACCGCACCGCCGTTGGGGCTCTCGCTCACACCGCTGCTGCTGGCCCTCGTCCTGATCGCGACCGGCGCCTTCGCCCAGGTCGCCGGCTGGGACTCACCCGTCGTCGACTTCCTCGGCGACCCGGTCGTCGGGCTGCTGACGGGGCTGATCCTGGCCTGTCTCGTCGCACGGCGCCGCCTGCCCGCCGGGGCGATCGGAGACGCGTTCGGGCAGGGCTTCCGCACCAGCGGCCAGATCCTGGTACTGACCGGGGTCGGCGGCTCGCTGGCCGCCGTCGTGGAAGCCGTGGGGCTCGGTGACCTGGTCAAGGACTCGTTCTCGGCCGGCACGTGGGCACCGCTCGCGCTGGTGTGGCTGATCGCCGCCGTCCTGCACATGGCGATCGGTTCGGTCACCACCTCCGCCATCACGGCAGCGGGCATCCTCGCCCCCGTGGCGCCCAGCCTGGACGTGCAGCCGGTATTGATCGCCCTCGCGGCCGGTGCTGGCTCACTGTTCGCCATCCACGCCACGAGCAACACCTTCTGGCTGTTGCAGACGCTGCTCGGACAGACGACGCGGGGCACGCTCAAGACGGTCACGCTGACCGTCTCCGGCGCGTCCGTGATCGCGCTGGGACTGATACAGACGGTGAGTCTCGTGATGTGAGAGGTCGACGTTCATGTCAGCCTCTGCGTCGCGGTGGCCGGCATGTACGTCTTCGCCGCCCTCTACTGGGCCTGCCATGTCCGGAACTGTTCTGACCTGCTCTTCTGTGACAGAAGCGAGACGGGGATCGAGCGCCTTGCCCCCGTCGGTGACCGGTAGGGTCTCCTACGCACCGGCGAGGGAACGGTCGTTCTCCAGGGGTTCGCGTCCTCCCGCTGCCCGCGCACGCGCGTGCGCCGCACACCGAGGAGGGGAGCCATGTCCTACCCGAGCCCGCCCGACAGTCCCGGCAGCCCCGGGTCGTACGGGCATCGACCACCCGTCCCGCCACCGCCCGGCGCGCCCCCGCCGATGCCGCCAGGTCCCCCACCGGGACAGCCGGGCGCTCCGGGCGCTCCGGGAGTCGGCGTACCGGGGCCCGGCGCGCCGGGAGCGGGAGCGGGCGCGCCGGGGCCGGGAATGCCCGGGCAGGGGTTTCCCGGGCAGGGCTTTCCCGGACAAGGGTTTCCCGGACAAGGCTTGCCAGGGCAGGGGGTGCCGGGCCCCGGGATGCCGGGCGCGGGCGTGCCAGGTGCGGGCACGCCGGGCGCGGGCATGCCGCCGGGGCCGGGGCCGAAGAAGAGCACCGGCCGCACCTGCCTGACCGTCTTCCTCGGCGTCGTCGGCGGTCTCGCCCTCCTCGCGGGCGGCGGGTTGACCGCCCACACCTACTCCAACGCGAGCCAGAACGTCTCCAACCGCACCGCGTACGGGCCCGCCCTGTGGCGGAACGAACCCGTCGACAAGATCTTCCCCAAGACCCTCGGCCCGAAGGCCGACGCGCAGTCCGATCCGGCCGACCCGAAGCTGGCCGAGTGGCACCGCCTCGGCATCGCCCAGGAGACCGGCTGCGGGGACGCGTTGACGGGCGACCTGGCGGCGGAGGCCGACAAGCGGGGCTGCGAGGCCGCGTTGCGCGCCACCTACGTCGATGCGACGGGCAACCTCGTGGCGACCGTCGCCGTCCTCGTCCTGCCGAAGGTCGACGACCCGGAGAAGGGGATGGAGGGCTTCTTCAGCGAGCAGCGGGACAAGGACGTGCCCAGCCAGGGCGTCAAGGCGTTCGCCGTGCCCGACACGCTCGCCGAGGACTGGAAGGACAGCCGGCGCAACGGCACGGACGGCATGCAGACCACCGACACGCTCTACATGCCCTACGCCATCGCCGCCTCGGCCGGTTCGGTCGACGGGCGGAAGGCGGGCCACCTGCCGGGCGAGTGGGGCAGGCGCACGTTCGACGCCAAGTCGGACCGGCTGCCGTGGCGGGAGGCGGCCAAGACGCTCGCCTCGGACCTGGACCAGCACCTGGAGAACCTGCTGCTCGAGGAGACGAAGCCCTCATGACACACCCGAAGGTCCGAAGGGCCGGCCTGCGCATCGGCACATCCTTCGCCGCCGCGGGCATCAGCGCGCTGCTGTGCGTCGGCTCGGCGACCCCGGCCCAGGCCAAGACGCCTGCGAGTTGGGAGTCGGAGGCGCTGGGCCTGTCCTCGGCGCAGAAGACGACCCGGGGCAAGGGCGTGAAGGTCGCCGTGCTCGACAGCGGCCTCGTCAAGGACCATCCGGCCGTCGCCGGGAAGGTGACCACGGGCCCCGACTACGTCAAGGACGGCCTCCACTCCGGCGATCCGCGGTGGGGCGAGCACGGTACGGCCATGGCCTCCGACGTGCTGAAGGTCGCTCCCCAAGCGAGCATCCTGTCGGTGCGGGTCATCGACAACAAGAAGGACAACGACGGGGACCTGACGAACGGGCCGAGCCCGGTGGCCCAGGGCATCACCTACGCGGTCGACCACGGCGCCGACGTGATCTCGATGTCGCTGGGTGGCGAGACCTTCGGCTCCAGCTTCAACGAGCAGGAGACCACGGCACTCGCACACGCGGCCCACAAGGGCGTGCCCGTGATCGCCTCGGCCGGCAACGAGGGCGACATGTTCAACGACTCGTCCTACCCGGCGGGTTACCCCAGCGTGATCACCGTGGCCGCCGTCGAGAAGGGTGGCAGCCGCGCCGAGTTCTCGACCGTCAGGACGTACAACACGATCGCCGCTCCCGGTTTCGGCATCGTCAGCGCCAAGAACACCGGCGGTTACGCGCCCGTCAACGGCACCTCGCCCGCAGCGGCGCTCACCTCGGGGGTCGTGGCCCTGATGCTGGGCAAGGACGCCGAGCTCAAGCCGTCCCAGGTGCGCGCCATCCTCACCAGCACGGCGGCGCACCCGCCGGGTGGGTACAACCCGCTGGTGGGCCACGGAGTGGTCAACGCGGCGGCGGCCGTACGGGCCGTCTCCGACCCGCCGGCCGACGGCGCCGCTCCCGCCAAGTACCAGGGCAAGACGTTCCTCACCCCGCCGAACGGTGTGGAACCGACCCAGCACCCGCCGCTGGACACCACCGAGTTGACGATCGGCCTCGTCGGGGGCGGTGT
Source organism: Streptomyces diacarni (assembly GCF_003323715.1). GTDB lineage: Bacteria > Actinomycetota > Actinomycetes > Streptomycetales > Streptomycetaceae > Streptomyces > Streptomyces diacarni. Next base: position 370,864 of record NZ_QOIN01000046.1, on the reverse strand, counting down.
CGGCCTGGTGATGGTCGTGGGGGCGGTCCTCCTCGGCCGCGCCGGACGCCGCCGCGCCGCCACCGTCGCGGGACCCGCGGGCCCCGGAGGACCCGCCGGTCCCATAGGACCCGGAGGACCCGCCGGACCCGTCGCCGTCCCGGGTCTGCCCACGTCCACGGGGGGTCCGGCAGGCCCCGGCCCGGGACACTCCGGCCCGGCGTAGGCCCGGGCCGGGCCGTTACGACACCATGCGCAGGCCGTCCTTCTTGGCGCCCCGGCTGAAGACGGCCTCGCGGATGGTGTCGTAGGCCTTGTCCTGCGCGGGGTCACCGGCCGACCTGCTGCTGCCGGACGCGAGGTTGACGAGCGTGTAGCGGGGCGAGGACCGCATCAGGAAGGGGGTGAAGGAGGCCTTGTCGACCGTCCAGGCACCCCTGTGTCCCCGGTCGGAGGTGCGGCCGGGCGGGACGAAGTGGAAGCGCGCCGCAGTGCCCATGGACCCGCGGGGGTCGTTCATCTTGCCCGCGATCTGGTCGCCCATGCCGTAGACGACCCAGGTGCCGTTGACCTTCTCGTACGCCTGCGGCACATGAGCGTGGGTGCCGAGGATCAGATCGACGTCCCGGCGGCCGTGGGAGCGGGAGGCGGTCAGCGTCTCGGCCATGGACCGCTGGAGCTGGTCGGGCTCCTGCTGCCACTCGGTACCCCAGTGCATGCTGACGACGACCACGTCGGCGCCCGCCCGCCGTGCCGCACGGGCGTCCCGGATGATGCGCTGGGGCTCGATCAGGTTGACGAGCCAGGGCTTGCTCTCGGGCACGGAGATTCCGTTGGTGCCGTAGGTGTAGGCGAGTTGGGCGACCTTGGCGCCACCGGCCCGCAGCACGGCGGGCCGCCCGCGTTCGCGGGCCGAACGGGCGGAGCCCACGTGCTGGAGCCCGGCCGAGTCCATGGCCCCCAGCGTGCGGTGCACACCGTCACTGCTGTCGTCCAGCGTGTGGTTGGAGCCGGTCGAACACGAGTCGTAGCCCACGTTCTTGACGGAGCGCGCCAGCTGCGGCGGTGTCTTGAAGAGCGGGTACCCGGAGAACGGTCCGCCGTCGGGCCCGTAGACCGTCTCCATGTGGCAGATCGCCAGGTCGGCCTTCTTCACCATCGGTTTCGCCGCGTCGATCATGTGGCCGAAGTCGTAGCCCGAGCCGCCCGCATCAGCGCGCGCCTGCCGGATGATCGAGTCGTGCACGAGCAGGTCGCCGGTGGCCACCAGGGAGAAGCCGTCCGCGTCGCCCTGCCCCCGCTCGTGCCGGGCCTGCTGTCCGTCGCCGCGCTCCGCGCGCCCCCCGTCCCCCGCCGACCCGGCGCGCGCGCCGTCCTCGGCCGTTCCACATCCGGCGACGCCGCCGAGCAGCGCGGTGACGGCGACAGCGGCGAGGAGTCCGCGTCCGCGGGTACGACCGCGAGTGGGGCGGACGCGCGTTTCGGGGTGGATGCGCGCCTCGGGCCGGACGCGCGCCTCCGGGCGGACGTGCGCGTCGGGACGGGCGTGTGCGGCGGGACGGACGTGTACGGCGGGACGGACGTGTACGGCGGTGCGGACGCGCGCCTCGGGTCGGACGCACGGGACGAGGTGCATGGGCGGGGCGAGGCGGGCGCGCCGGAAGAGGCGGGCGCGGGCGACGAGGACCGAGCGGAGGAAGAGGCGAAGCGGAGGCAAGAAGCGGGTCGGCGGGGCGAGGCGGGCGTCGCGCGGGGCCCGACGGCGGCCGAGGCGGCGACCGAAGCCGCGACCAGAGGGGACGTCTGTGCGCATGAGTGCTCCTGCGGGGTGAGCCAGTCATACAAGTGCGATAAACGCACTGGATGACGACTCGCCCTCGCTCCCCGGCAGCGACACAGCGCCTGTCCCCCGACCGGCCCACAGGGAGCACCCGGGCTCCGTAACGACGCTCCGGGAAGCGCCCCCTCAGCCCCGGGCGACCGTGTGACGGAACAGCGCCCTGAGAGCGGCGTGGGTGGCGGCTGGCAGCGCGGCCTTGTCCAGTTGGGTGAGCGCTTCCGTCAGCTGCCAGGCCGATATCTCGTCGGCGGCGGCGCGCCCGCCCGCGTGGTCGATGAGAGCGGCCAGCTCGTCCGGGGGCGGCGGGCAGGCGGGGCCGCCGCCCAGCGACTGGGCGAGCGTCCGCGCCGCGGGGTTGCCCGCGCGCAGCGCCGCGATCAGCGGAAGGCTCGGGCCGCCCTCCCGCAGCCCGCTCATGACGGGCCGTCCGCTCAGCGCCGTCCCCGACCACAGGTCCTCGATGTCGCGGGCCACCTGCGCCGCGACACCCAGGTGGTGTCCCGCGCGCGTCAGCGCCTCGACCACCCGCTCGTCCGCCCCCGCCAGCAGCGCGCCACCGGCCAGCGCGCACTCCAGCAGCGAACTGCGGCGCGCGCCGGCCACCACGGCGTACTCCTCCACGCTGATGCCCTCGGGCGCGCGGCGCCGCAGCGCGAGTTCGGCCGACCGGCCGCTGACCAGCCGCGAGGTGGTGCGGGTCAGCAGCCGCAGCACGGCGCCCTCCGCCTCGGGGTCGGCCCCTGTGGGCAGCACGCGGCGGGTGGCAGCGCCCAGGAGCGCGTCCCCCGCCAGCACGGCCCAGCCGGTGCCGTAGACGGCCCACACGGCGGAGCGCCCGTGCCGGAGCGCCTCACCGTCCATCACGTCGTCGTGCAGGGCCGCCCAGTTGTGCACCAGTTCCACGGCCGCGGCCCCGGGCAGTGCCGCGTCCGTGGAGTGCGTGGCGGAGCCGTCCCGTCCGGACTCGCTCGCGCCCGCCGCGCACAGCGTCAGGGCCGCGCGCAGCGGGGGCTCGGGGGCGACACCGTAGGTGGGGCTGCCGTCCGGCTGGCTCCAGCCGAAGTGGTAGCCGCACACGCGGCGCAGTTCGGGCTGCAGCGCGCCGACCGCCTCCCGCAGCAGCGGCTCGATCCGCTCGTGTGCGGTGGACAGCAGGGACGGGGCGGCGGGCAGACCGTGCGTGTCGGAGAGTTCCTCAGTCGTCATACCGGAGCGCCTCCTGATCTCTCCGTGCCGGACACCCGGGTCGCCGGGCGGATGCGAAGCGTGCGGGAACGGTGTGCTCTCAGTAATCGGCTTTCCCCACCGAGGGACCCTCGACTCCCACGGCACCGATTCCGTACGAAGCACGCGGGGCGCAGGGGCGCGGCCCGGCGGATCGGTGCGTCGAAATGAGGGGTGTGAGGCGCCGGGGGCGTGAAACCCGGGCACACGAACGCACGGCCCGGGATGCGGCGGAGCGCACCTCGGGCGACAGTGGGAGCGCGCTCGCCCCGGGCCCGGGATCCCTTCGGCCCGGGGCCACTCAGGAGCAGGAGAAGCGATGGCACGCCCGGTCTGGAGCGGAGTGATCACCTTCGGGCTGGTCACGGTCCCGGTACGGATGTACGCCGCCACCGAGGACCACACCACCCACTTCCACCAGTTGCAGCGCGGCACCAACGACCGGGTGCGCAACAAGCGGGTGAACGAACGCACCGGAAAGAGCGTCGGCTTCGACGACATCGTCAAGGGCTACGAGATCGCCGACGGCGAGTACGTCACCGTCGAGCGGGAGGAGCTGGAGGAGATCGCCCCCGGCAAGTCCCAGGTCATCGACGTGAGCGGCTTCGTGGAAGCGGACGAGGTCGATCCGGTCTACTACGTGCGCTCCTACTACCTCTCGCCCGGCGACGAGAAGTACCGCAAGCCGTACGAACTGCTCCGTGCCGCTCTGGAATCCTCCGCGAAGACGGGCATCGCCACCTTCGTGATGCACAGCAAGGAGTACCTGGTCGCCCTCCGCGCCGGCGAGAACGTCCTGGCCCTGCACACCCTGCACTGGGCGGACGAGGTCCGCGACCCCGAGGAGGAGCTGTCCGGGCTGCCAGGACGTCAGCGGTCGGACAGCAAGGAGCTGAAGACCGCGCGGCAGCTCATCGACAGCATGAGCACCGCCTTCCACCCCGAGGACTACAGCGACAGCTACGAGGCCCGGGTGCGTGCGCTGGTCGAGGCCAAGGCCGGGGGCGAGGAACTCACCCCCGAGGAGGGCCCTCCGGAGGCCACCAACGTGGTGGACCTCAGCGAGGCTCTCAACCGCAGCATCGAACGGGCCCGTTCCGGGAAGGGGGGCGGCGGAGGCCGGAAGACCGGAAGCGGCCGCCGGAAACCCGCCACCGGGGACCGCACGCGTCCTGCGAAGAGGCGGGAGAGCGGGTCCAAGAGCGGGACTGGCGCCTCGAAGGGGCGGAGCCGGGCAGGCGCTTCGAGGAACACTCCCCCGCTCCGTGATCTGAGCAAGGACGAGCTGTACCGGCGCGCAGGCGACCAGGGCGTGAAGGGCCGCTCGAAGATGACCCGCGAACAACTGCTCGAAGCACTCGAAGCGCATACCGGCAGCGGCAGCTCCGGCAAAGCCGCCTGAGCCCGTACATCAGAGCCCCCGCATGAGGCCGACCCGCTGAGAGGACGTGGAATGGGCGTACGTACCTGGATCAAGGACTGGCCCGTGTACCGGCAGGCCATGGGCAGCGGCGATCCGACGGGCAGAGGCGCGGCCGCCTCCTCCTCGTACACCCGTTCCCTGCGGCCGCGCACCCATTCCGCCGACCGTGTCGTCAAATCGATCTGCCCCTACTGCGCCGTCGGCTGCGGCCAGGACGTGTACGTCAAGGACGAACAGGTCGTCCAGATCGAGGGCGATCCCGACTCCCCCGTCAGCAGGGGCAGGCTCTGTCCCAAGGGCGCGGCCACGCTCCAGCTGACCACGGGTGACGCCCGCCGCCACGAGGTGCTCTACCGGCGCCCCCACGGCACCGACTGGGAGCGGCTCGACCTGGAGACGGCCATGGACATGGTGGCCGACCGTGTCCTCCGCACGCGCCGCCAGGGCTGGGAAGACGAACGCGACGGCGTCCGCGTCAACCGCACCATGGGCCTCGCGGCGCTGGGCGGCGCGGCGCTGGACAACGAGGAGAACTACCTCATCAAGAAGCTGCTCACGGCCCTCGGCGTAGTGCAGATCGAGAACCAGGCGCGGGTCTGCCACAGCTCCACCGTCGCCGGGCTCGGCACCTCGTTCGGGCGGGGCGGCGCCACCACCTTCCTCCAGGACCTCCAGCACGCCGACTGCATCGTCATCGAGGGCTCCAACTTCGCCGAGGCACACCCGGTCGGCTTCCAGTGGGTGATGGAGGCCAAGGCACGCGGCGCCACGATCATCCACGTCGACCCGCGCTTCACCCGGACGAGTGCGCTGGCCGATCTGCACGTGCCGATCCGGGCCGGCACCGACATCGCCTTCCTCGGCGGCATCATCAACTACGTGCTGTCCCACGAGGCGGACTTCCGCCAGTACGTGCTCGACTACACCAACGCCTCCACCCTCGTCGGCGAGGAGTTCTGCGACACCGAGGACCTCGACGGCGTCTTCTCCGGACTCAACCAGGAGACCGGGCACTACGACACCGCCAGCTGGCAGTACGAAGGCGACGTCGTCCAGGCCGCCTCCGGAGAGCGCGACGCGCTCTACGAGGAGCGCACCCGCCAGGGCCGCTCGGTGGCCACCGCGGGCGGCTCCGAATCGCACGGCTCCGGCGGCGCCCCCGTCTCCGGAAACCGGACACACGACCGTACGCTGCAACACCCGCGCTGCGTCTTCCAGATCCTCAAGCGCCACTACGCCCGCTACACGCCCGAGATGGTCGAAGAGACCTGCGGTATCCCGCCCGAGACCTTCCTGGGCGTGTGCCGCGCCCTGGTGGACAACTCAGGCCCCGACCGCACCTCCGCCTTCGCCTACGCCGTCGGCTGGACGCAGCACACCGTCGGCGCGCAGTACATCCGCGCCGCCTGCGTACTGCAACTCCTGCTCGGCAACATCGGCCGGCCCGGCGGCGGCATCCAGGCACTGCGCGGACACGCCAGCATCCAGGGCTCCAGCGACATCCCCACCCTCTTCAACCTGCTGCCCGGCTACATCCCGATGCCCCACGCGCACAAGGCGGAGGACCTGGACACCTTCGTCGAGGCCATGCGCACCGACAAGGGCTACTGGGGCAACATGCGCAACTACGTCGTCAGCCTGCTCAAGGCCTACTGGGGCGAGGCCGCGACCGCCGAGAACGACTACTGCTTCGACCACCTGCCCAAGCTCACCGGCTCGCACAGCACCTACGACACCGTCCTCGATCAGCTCGCGGGACGGTGCAAGGGCTACTTCCTGATGGGCGAGAACCCGGCGGTCGGCTCCGCGAACGCGAAGATGCAGCGCATGGGCATGGCCAACCTCGAATGGCTGGTGGTGCGCGACTTCTCCCTCATCGAGTCGGCCACCTGGTGGAAAGACGGCCCGGAGACGGAGACCGGCGAGCTGAAGACCGAGGAGAACGCCACCGAGGTCTTCTTCTTCCCCGCCGCCTCGCACACCGAGAAGGCCGGCTCCTTCACCAACACCAACCGGATGCTCCAGTGGCACTACCCGGCCAAGGAACCGGACGGCGAAGCCCGCAGCGACCTGTGGTTCATGTACCACCTGGGCCGCCGCATCCGCGAGAAGCTACGCGGCTCCACCGACCCGATCGACCGGCCGGTACTCGACCTGACCTGGGACTACCCGGTCGACGGACCGCTGGATGAGCCCGTCGCTGACGCGGTGCTCGCCGAGATCAACGGCCGCCACGCCGACGGCAGTCCGCTGACCCGCTACCAGGAACTGCGCGACGACGGCTCGACCTCCTGCGGCTGCTGGATCTACTGCGGCGTCTACAAGGACGGCGTCAACCAGGCCGCTCGCAAGAAGCCGCACACCCAGCAGGACTGGATCGCCGCCGAGTGGGCCTGGTCCTGGCCGTCCAACCGGCGCACCCTCTACAACCGCGCCTCCGCCGACCCCGACGGCGCCCCCTGGAGCCCGAACAAGGCCCTGGTGTGGTGGGACGCGGAGCGATCCACCTGGAGCGGCTACGACGTGCCGGACTTCGTCGCCGACCGCCCGCCCTCCCACCGGCCCGACCCGGAGGCCACCGGGCCCGACGCGCTCTCGGGCATCGACCCGTTCATCATGCAGGGCGACGGAAAGGGCTGGCTCTACGCGCCGGCCGGTCTGATGGACGGCCCCCTGCCCACCCACTACGAGCCACAGGACTCCCCCGTCCACAACCCGCTCCACCCCGACCAGCAGCGCAGCCCCGTCCGCGAGACCCACCCCCACCCGGCCAACGCCTACCACCCCAGCGGCCACGAGGCGGGCACCGGCGTCTTCCCCTACGTGGTGACGACCTACCGGCTCACCGAACACTTCACCGCGGGCGGGATGAGCCGATGGTCGCCGTACCTGTCCGAACTCCAGCCCGAGTTCTTCTGCGAGATCTCCCCCCAACTCGCCGCAGAGCGCGGCCTGGAACACACGGGATGGGCCACCGTCGTGACCGCCCGCGGCGCCGTGGAAGCACGCGTCCTGGTCACCGAACGGATGCGCCCCCTGCGAGTGGGCGGCCACACCGTGCACCAGATCGGACTGCCCTACCACTGGGGTCGCAACGGCTACGCACGCGGCGACGCCGCCAACGAACTCACCTCCATCGCGCTGGACCCGAACGTCCACATCCAGGAAGTCAAGGCCCTCACCGCCGACATCAGGCCGGGCCGCCGCCCACGCGGCCCCGAACTGCTGACCCTCCTCTCGGACTACCGCGAACGAGCAGGCATCACCGAGCACACCGGGACGGAGGTACGGGGATGACGGACGGCGGTCACGGCGGTCACGACGGTCACGACGGTCACGGCGGTACGGGGGCCGCTGGAGGCGCCGCGGGTGCCGCTGGTGGCAAGGCGGGTGCCGCCGGGGGTGGCGCGGGTGCCGCCGGGGGTGGCGCGGGTGCCGCCGGGGGCAGCGGCCACGGCGGCCATGGCGGTCACAAGGATCACGGAGGTCACGAAGGTCGCAGAGGCCCCGAAGGCAGCAGGAGTGGCGCGAGCAGCGGGGGCGCTGGGGTGGCCGCAGCCGATAGCACAGGGTCGGCCGCTGCCGGCGGTACGGGGACGCGTGAGGTGACGGCCACCGTCGAGCGCGTCGGCTTCTTCACCGACACCTCCGTGTGCATCGGCTGCAAGGCATGCGAGGTGGCCTGCAAGGAGTGGAACGCCATCCCGGAAGACGGCATGGAGCTGACCGGGATGAGCTACGACAACACCCAGGGACTCGGCGCCTCCACCTGGAGACACGTCGCCTTCATCGAACAGAGCAAGCCGGTCGTGCCCAAGACCCACCAGGGCCGGCACCAGGGTGAGCACCAGCACCAAGGGGACGGCTCTCGAAATCCCCAAAGCGAAGGGGCGGAGGACGACGCCGACGTCTTCGCCCTGGCCGCCCAAGGCTCCGGCTCCTCCGAACTGCGCTGGTTGATGTCCTCCGACGTGTGCAAGCACTGCACACACGCCGCCTGCCTCGACGTCTGCCCGACCGGCTCACTCTTCCGCACCGAGTTCGGCACGGTGGTGGTGCAAGAGGACATCTGCAACGGCTGCGGCTACTGCGTACCCGCCTGCCCTTACGGCGTCATCGAACAGCGCCCCGACGACGGCCGCGCCTTCAAGTGCACCCTGTGCTACGACCGGCTCGGCGAAAGCCAGACGCCCGCCTGCGCCAAGGCGTGCCCCACCGAGTCGATCCAGTACGGCCCACTGGACGAGCTGCGCGAACGAGCAGCAGCCAGGGTCGAGGAACTGCACCGCGCGGGCGTCCCCGACGCCCGGCTCTACGGCCACGACCCCGACGACGGCGTGGGCGGCGACGGCGCGTTCTTCCTGCTGCTCGACGAACCCGAGGTCTACGGCCTCCCACCCGATCCGGTGGTGACCACCCGCGACCTGCCCGCCATGTGGAAGCAGGCAGGCGCGGCCGCACTCACCCTGCTGGGCGGACTCGCCGCCGCCTTCGCGACAAGCGGCAAACCGAAGACCACACGCAGCCCGTTCGCAAGGAGGCGGCTATGACGACGGCCCCGCTCAACGGCGGCAAGCGGCGCCGCAAGCGCCGCGGCGAACAAACGGTCGTCCCCGACGCGGAGTTCACCTCCTACTACGGCAAGCCCATCCTCAACACCCCCGAGTGGAAACCCCTCAACATCGGCGGCTACTTCTTCCTCGGCGGACTCGCCGGAGCCGGCTCGCTGCTGGCCGCCGGAGCCACGGCGACACAGCGGCCCGTGATGGCGCGCTCCATGAAGATCACCTCCACGGTGGCCATCGCGGGCTCCGCCGCAGCGCTCATCCACGACCTCGGCAAACCCGCCAGATTCGCCAACATGCTGCGCGTTCTCAAACCGACCTCCCCGATGAGCGTCGGCTCCTGGCTGCTGGCCGCCTACGGGCCGCTGGCCGGCGCCGCCGCCATCTCGGACATGACAGGCGTCCTGCCACGCGCCGGGCACACCGCCACCGCGGGCGCCGCGTTGCTCGGACCCGCCGTCGCCACCTACACGGCCGTACTGGCCTCCGACACCGCGACGCCCGCCTGGCACGACGGCTACCGCGAACTGCCCTTCGTCTTCGCCGGATCCGCCACCGCCGCCGCGGCCGGCACCGCGCTGCTGACCGCACCCCTGCGGGAGAACCGGCCCGCGCGGCACGCCGCCCTCTTCGGCGCCGCGCTGGAGGCCGCCGCGACCCACCGGATGGAGTCCAGGCTGGGCATGGTCGCCGAGACGTACCGCGAGGGGCTCGCGGGACGGCTGATGCGCTCCGCCAAGGTGCTCACCGCGGCCGGCGCACTGGCCGGCGCCGCGACAGGCGGCCGCAACCGCGGCCTGGCAGCGCTGAGCGGGGCGGCCCTGCTGGCCGGATCGGTCTGCACCCGCCTGGGGGTCTTCCACGCGGGCCGCGCGACACTGGCCGATCCGAAGTACACCGTGGTACCGCAACGGGAACGGCTCCGCGCCCGCGAAGCCGCCCAGTCCACCCCGGCGACCGACCACGCACCACCCACCGATCCGACCTGACCCCGCTCACCGACCGGCTGAGCCGGTGAGCCCGCCGCCCGACCCGGCCGGCACCCGTCTGTCCGATTGGTCGACTGGCCGGCTCTCGGCTGATGAGCTGGTCGGCTGGTCAGCTGGCCGGCTGGTCGGCTGGTCGGCTGGTCGGCTGCCTGACCGACTGACTGGCTGACCGCCGACGCATCTGAACCGATACGGGGAAGACCGCCCGCCTCCTGCGGGCTGACGACAAGGGTCCGCATTCCGGACTCCAGCTGACGCCCGCCAAAGCCCTTCCCGTGCGCCCCACCTCAGCTGACACCCGGCAAAGCCCTGCTCGGGCCGGGTCGGCCGATGGCCAGGAGCCGCCTGCGCGAACCGCACTCACAACCAGGAGCGACCTGCCCCGGCCGGGTTCACCACCAGGAGCCACCCGCCCGAACCCGGCTCACCAGGGAGCATGCCGGGGTCGACCTCAAGCGCGCTCATGCATCCTTACCTCGTGCCGGGGGCCGGCACGCTCCGGCCGGTCCCAGCTGGAGCGGAGCGCGGAGGGGGGCGACGACCGACGACCACGCCGCGAGCACGCGTGCGCCCCCACGAGCCAACCGTGCGTGCCGCCTGAGAGCTCTACGGATGCCAGCGACGCAACTCGGTGGTCTCCTCGTAGGGCATGGGATCGGGGTAGGTCAGCAGCTCCAAAGTGCTCCCCCAGGGGGTGCGACAGTAGAGGAATCGGTTGCGGGGACCAGCCTCGGGGCCCGGCAGGGGACGAGGCTCATCCGGCACGGTCCCGCCCGCCTCACGCACGGCCTCACAAGCGGCGGGCAGATCCTCGACGTAGCACGCCAGGTGCTGCCAGCCCAGATCACTCGGAACCGCCGCTTCCCGTCGGCGGGGACCGCGGAATTCGAACAGCTCCAGACCTGGGCCGTGCGGCAGACGCAGCATCCGCATGGCCACCTGCTCGGTGCCCGCTGGTACCCCCAGGCGCCGCACGGTCTCCTCACCCCTCTTGGGCCCTTCCTCCCGCGGCAGCGTGTCATACAGTTTCTCAGCCCCGAGCGCCCGAACGAAGAATTCCGTCGCGGCATCGATATCGGGAACGGTCACTCCGACATGGTCGATTCCCCGTACGACATGCATTTCCCGTACCACCCTCACCCGCGTAGCCGTCACCGAGCCGCATCGGGCTTCGCGCGACGTGGCCGTGGCCGCTGCCGCCGCCCGCGGTGATTCCCGCGAGCTCTTCGCCTCCTCACATCGGAATACCCGCGTGAATGATCTTCCCATTGTTGCGACGCAGCCGAATGGTGATGTCGTGGGCCAGGTGGCGGATGATGGGCCAGCCGAATCCTCCGTTTTCCCCGCCCTCAAGGCTTCCCGGGGGCCGCTCCCGCGGAAGCGCGGAATTGGAATCCCCCACGTCGACTGTGAGGGTGTCGCGCGTGGCTCCCAATTGGAAGTCCGTGACGCCGTTCCCGTACCGCAGCGCGTTGGTCACCAACTCGGACACCACCAGCAGGAACGTCTCCGTGGTCTCCTGCGAGGGTTCTGGCACGAGAGTGGTGAGAAATTCCCGAGTGAGCTGACGGGCCTCGAAACTGCCGCTCACGTAAGCGGTCTGTGCCATGGCCGCCGGAAGAGTTCGCTCCTCCTCGTCCTGAAGCGCTGTTGCCTGATCCATGTCTGTCTCCCGTCTTCGCGGTCGCTCACCGTGGAAAACGGCCGGCCCCCGCGAATGTGGGGGTCTTTCCTCTCCCCGGCGCAGTAGTACGCAAAGCGTGCTACTGCGCCGCCCGCCGAGCGGTGCCCCGCTTGAACGCTCGAACGGATGCAGGGTCAGTTACCCGGCGCCTCCGTCTTCATGCATCGACCCGCGCGAGCCTGGGAGAGGTCAGACCATTCCGGAGACCGTGACGGTGACACGCACCGGGGTTTCGCCGAAGGAATCCGCCACCGCGGACCGCACCGCGCGAGTGACGTCCAACGCCCGGTGACCGCGCTGCAGCACGATGTGCACCTCCGCCGTCCACGGCGGGCCCTGGCGCACCCGCACGCCCGCCGTCGGGTCGGCCCGGCGACGGTCCGGACCCTTCCCCGTCCTGGCGAGAGCCGAGGCGGAGGCCCGCAGCCTGCCTGCCAGGCCAGGCTTCAGAAAGGCGACACCCGGAACCTGGAGAGCGGCTGCCGCCGCGGCTGCGACGCGCTGTTCCCGCTCGTCACCGGTCATCGAGGGTCACCTCCCAGCCACCGACCGGGGGCCGCCCCGACCCAGTCCTCCCGTGATCCGCCCGGCCCGGCATGCCTATCTCCTCGTCGTCGTCCTCGTCGGCGTAGATGTCGGTGATCCGGATATCGATGGCGGCGACATCCATCCCCAGTTCGTGGTCCACCGCCATGCGCACCTGCTCACGCACCCCGTCGGCCACCTCCCGCAGCGGAGCGAGATCGGAGACGGCCACCTCCAGCTGCACGTGGGTCGGGCTGCGCCGCTCCTCCGGCGCCCGGGCCGGGACGAACTGCTCTGGCGGCGGGCCGATGCGGCAGGAGCCCGCGTGTACCCCCTCCAGTGACTCGGCCGCTGCCCGCACCGTCTTCGCGGCCGCCGCCTCCATGATCCACAGATCCTCGGTCGTCTCCCCCAGCGGAAGAGGGCGGCCGGGGCGCAGCTCCAGCCGCACCACGTCCATGACTCGCGCGGTCAGCGCCGTGGTGTCCCAGCCCCGCCCGTCTCCGTCGTCCGGCTCCGAGGCCAGCACGTCCCGCACCGTGTCACCGAGCAGACCGAGCTCCGCACGTGCCGTGGAGCAGTGCGGGCACTCGCGCAGATGCGGATCACCCGCCCCCTGGTCATCCGCTTCCCACACCTCCGAGAGCAGCCGGCCGCACGGCAGGCGCTCATCGACCCCCTCGTCCTCGATCTCCTCCATAGCGGCATCCTCTTCGCCCATGGTGGGAACTTCTGCCGGACTGATCGCTCCTGCCGGAGCGGTACCCTCCTGCGGGAGGAGCCCGTCCTGGATTCCGTCTGCTCCGTGTGCCGGATAGGTCCCGTCGTTTATCGCCATGCGCCCATCGCCTCCGTCAGACAGCGCCGCGCGCGGAAAACCCGTCCCCGAACCGCCTCGGGGCGGATACCGACCGTCTCCGCGATCTCCTCGTGGGACAGCCCGTCCATCTCCCTGAGCACCCAGCACACGCGTTGCTCGGGCGAGAGCCGCGCCAGGGCCTCGAACAGCGCCTTGGCCGCCGCCTGCGACTCCGCCGACCGCTCCGGGGAGACCAGGTGGTCGGGCGCGGCGGGCTCGGGAATGCTGTCCAGGCCGGTGAGGGGCCTACGACTGCGCAGCACGTTGAGACAGCGGTTGCTCACGATGCGGTATATCCACGTCTGGAAGCCGGCCTGTTGCCGGAACTCCGGCAGCTTCCGCCACGCGCTCACCAATGATTCCTGCACCGCGTCCTCAGCCTCCGCTCGGTTGCCGAGCAGCCGCGTCGCGAGCCGCAGCAGCGCGGGCGCGTAGCGGCGTACGAGGGCCTCGAAAGCCTCCTCATCACCCTGCCCCGCCCGCACGGCCAGCAGCGCGTCGCGCAACACGCCCTCCGCGTCCGCTGGCGACCTCGTCTTCTCATCCCCCGGCAACGGCGGCTCCTTTCACTCGCCTCTGCGGGTTGGACACGTCGGCTCCCGATCGCGTTACGCGGTCACGGCGGCGATTTTCAAAAATTTTCTTCCCCCAACTGCGTAACGGATCGGCGCCCGGTGTGTCGGAAGCAGTAGACAGGCACGATCCCGACTCATCGAGGAGGCAACGATGACCACGCCGCAGAAGACCCTCAACCCGGCGGAGAGCAAGCTGAACCAGGCGAAGACGCCCGGCTCCACGACGGTGAGCGGTGGCGCCCCGGGCGCCGCGGAGCCCGCGCCCACCCGCGGCAAGACGTCGATCGCGGATGTCGTGGTCGTCAAGATCTCGGGGATGGCCGCGCGGGAGATCCCCGGCGTGTGGGACATGGGCGGTGGTCTGTCCCGCACGATCGGCGCAGTCCGCGACCGGGTGCCCGGCGGCCGCCCCAACGTGGGGCGGGGCGTCAAGGTGGAGGTCGGTGAACGGCAGACCGCCATCGATCTCGACCTGGTGCTGGAGTACGGCGTCCCGATCATGGACGTCGCCCGTGACGTGCGGGAGAACGTGATCTCGGCGGTGGAGCGCATCACCGGTCTGGAGGTCGTCGAGGTCAACGTTGCCGTCAACGACATCCACCTGCCCGAGGAGGAAGACACCGGCTCGGACACCCGCGTCGAGTGACCCGACGGGCGTCCTGCCTCTCGCGGCGGGCGCGTGGCCCGGTCTCACGGTCGCCGCGACTCGGTCTGGAGGCGGTCGGCGGGACATACGGGGCGATTGACGGACGAGGTGAGGGGAGACAAGGGTGAACGGAGCGTTGATCGGCCTGGTGGTCGGCATGGCCTTGGCGTTCGCCGCGTGGTTCGGCGGCTTCGGGGCTTTTCTGCTGGTGGCCGCGCTGGGAGCGATCGGGTTCGCGGTCGGCCGGATGGTGGACGACGGCCTTGACTGGCGGGAGTTCCTGCGCGGCGCTGATCGGAGGCGCCGGTGATCGAGCCCGGCCGACGCGGCTCCACCACCGTCGCCGACCGCGCGGTGCGACGGATCGCCCAGCGGGCCGCCGCCGAAGCACTGCCCGAGGGCCAGGTCGAGGTCACGGGCACGTCAGCCTCCGTTCAGGGGCAGCGCACCCACGTCGCTGTCGACGTCACACTGCCCTATCCGACGGCACTGGAGGAGACCAGCTCCCGGGTGCAGCAGCATCTGACGCAAGGGACCGCGTGGTTGACGGGGCTGACGGTGACCAAGGCCCGGGTCCGGGTGGGCACCCTGGCGAGCCGCCCGGCGGCCGACAGATTGACGCGCCAGCCGGCCGACACGCCCGAGGAACCGTCCACCGCTCCACGGCGCCGGGCGGCACGGCCTTGGTCGCAGCGGAGCGTGCCCATGGCTCTGCTCATTCTGCTGGGACTGCTGGCGTGCGCCGTCCTGCTCGCCGACGTGGTGTCCGTGCACGCATCGGGCCGCTCCCCGTCCCCTTGGCGCCGGGATCTTGTCGAGTGGCTCTCCGGTCACGGCCCGGGCGACGCGTCCGTCACCGTCGGTGGCGCGGTGGCCGCCGTGGCCGGACTGTGGCTGGCGTGGCTGGCTCTCACCCCCGGGCTGCGGCGGCTCCTGCCGGCCTCCCCTCCCGGGCAGCGGACACATGTCACGCTGGAGCGCTCCTCCGTGGCGGTCCTCGTGCGGGACGCGGTCTCCACGGTGGAAGGTGTCGCCCGCGTCGCGGTCCGGTGCGGGCGCCGCCGGGTCCGGGTCCGCGCGGCAGTGAGCTTCGGCGAGCGGGTGGCCGCGCGGGAGGCGGCGCGGGGCGCGGCCGCTGAAGCCTTGCGCGGCTGTGGCCTGGCCCGCCCGCCACGGCTACGGGTCACCGTCCGACCCGAGCCCCACTGGCGCCCGCCCGGGGAGACCCCCACCCCGGCCGGGTCACCCCCCGCGCCAGGCAGCGGCTCCACCCCAGCCCCCGCCGGTCCAGGGCTTCCGGGCGACGAGGCCGCGCCGGGCGGAAACTCTGGCAGGGCGACCACGACGACGCAGGATGTGGCGGGCGACTCCGCCACGGAAGCCGACGCCCCGGGCCGGAGTGCCGGCGGCGAGGGAAACGAAGGAGAGGAGGAAACAGGGCATGAGCAGTCCACGTAAGGCCACCAACAGGACACTGCTGCTCCTGACCGGCGTCGCGCTGCTTGCCGGTGGCGTGTGGCTGCTGAGTACGTCGTCCTGGGTTGCCGACCGGGTGGGCCACCACCTGCCGCCCTGGTGGCCCACTGCCGAACCGGGATCGGTGCTGCTGGATCGGCCGGGGCTGAATGAGCTGCGAGAGCGGGCGTGGTGGACGCCTGTGATCATCACCGGCACGGCGTTGCTGCTCGTGGCGCTCTTGCTGGGGCTTCTTGCCCAGGCCAGACGAGGCGGATTGCGGGTGCTTCCGCTTTCCCACCCGGAAGTCACTGTACGGACGCATGCCCTGGCGGACGCGCTGACGCGTGAGGTGCGCGCCTTGCCTTCGGTAGCGGGCGCCCATGTACGGGTGCGGGCGAGGGCGCGGGAGCTGCGAGCGCACATCCATCTCCGGTTGGAGCCCGGTGCCCGACCCGAGACAGTACTCAGACAATTGTTCGACGAACCGCTCGCCCAGGCTCGTTCCACGGCAGCGCCCCGTCCGGTCAGAGCGGACGTCCGGATAAGCGTACGCTCACACCGTTCCCAGCGCGCCGCCTAACGAGCTCAGCCATCCCGAACGGCCGACCCCCGGCGGCGGATACGTCCGGCCGGGGATCCGCACCAGCCCTCCCCCGACCACCGAGCAGCAACGACGGCAGCCCCTCGGCAGCCGATCGTCGACCGATCGACGACGGCCCCAGCGATGCAACTCAGACGCCGACCGACAGGCCCGGATGCCGACCGGCGCGGCGCACCCGCGCCCCCCGGCACCACCGCCCTCTGCCCCGCACCACCACAGCCCCGAGCGACAGGCGAGAGAGGAAGCATGGCAAGACCCCAGCCACCCACCGGCGGAACCACGCCACCGCCGCACCGGGACTGGCGGACGGCACTGCGTCGCACGCCCGTCTCGATGTGGAACGACGACGTGTCGGACTGGGCAGCCGCGCTCACCTATTATGCGATCCTCGCGCTGCTTCCCGCACTGCTGGTGACGGTCTCGCTCATCGGGTTGGTCAGCCCGGCCGCCACCGACGAGTTGATCGAGCACATCACGGCATGGGCGCCGGCACAGGCCGGTGAATCGCTGCACCAGGTGTTGCGCAACATGGCGGATGAGCGGTCGGCGGCGCTGACGGTGGTCATAGTGGGCGGGGTCAGCGCGATGTGGTCGGCGTCGAGCTACCTGGCGGTGTTCCGGCGGGCGCTGCACGCGATGCACGCGGTGGAGGATCAGCGGCCGGTGTTGCGCAAGGCGCACCGGATCGTACTGACGGCGCTCGCCGCGCTGGGACTGCTGGTGGCCAGCGCGCTGGTGCTCACTCTTTCGGGGCCCGTGGCGCAGACGATCGGACGCTGGATGGGAATGGGCGGCACGGGCGCCGTGGTGTGGGCGCTGTTCAAGTGGCCGGTGCTGTTGTGCCTGGTCACGCTGCTGGTCGTGGTGGTCTTCCGCACCGGCCCCGCGACACCCCTGGCGCGGCGTTACCGACTCGCGGGCGGGATCTTGGCGGCGCTGCTGTGGCTGGTGGCCTCGGCGGGGTTCACCCTGTACGCGTCGTTGAGCGCGTACAGCAGGCTGTACGGTTCACTGGCGGGGATCGTCGTCTTCCTGATCTGGCTGTGGTTGTCCAACCTGTCCCTGCTGGCCGGTGCGCAGTTCATGGCGGAACTGACCCGCCCACACGGCAAGACGGGCATGCGGGCGGCGCGCACGGCTCCGCCCGACGGAGGCGAAGGTCGACGGGAGAGCAAGTCCGACGGAGGTGGAGGTCCTCGGGAGAGCGACACCGAGGAGCGTGACTCGCAGGAAAGTGACTCGGCCGACGCGCCGTCACATGCGGTCGGCGGGACGTACGATCTCCGTGGACGGGAACGACGGAAACGTACGCAAGAAGTGGTACCGAGCGAGCACTGAGAGCGGCGGGCGGGGACAGCCCCTCCCTCACCGGCTCGCTTGTGCGCGGCAGTGTGGGGGTGTCTGATGCGCGCTGGCTTGGCTGCCGGGTTTGTCGGGCTCCACTCCGGGGAGGCCTGTTCGAATGGTCGGGTTTGGGATACTCGGAGAGCGCGGGTCTGTGATCGGGCAGGCGCGCACAGAGCACCGGCACTCTGCCGGGGGACGGAGGCGGAGTGAGGTCGCGGGAGAACGACCGTCTGACCATCACCCCGCTCACCGTTAAGGACGAGTGCGCGGTACTGCGGTTCAGCGGTGAACTGGACAGGGCATCGGAAGAGTTCTACCTGGACCGCATCGGGGCCGTGGTCACCTCGGGGTATCGCCATCTGGTGCTGGATGTGACCGCTCTGGTCTTCTGCGATTCGCGAGGGCTCAACTGCCTGCTCGCGCTGCGCTGGCTGCTGCACAGAAGAGAGGGCAGTCTCCTGCTCGCCTGCGTGGGGCGACGGCTGGCCGCGGTGCTCGCCCTCACGGGCAGCACCGAGGTACTGCCGGTCTTCACCAGTGTCAGCGAAGCCCTGCGCACGCTACCCGCGGATCAGCGACCGGAGTGGCCGCCAGTCGGCAGCGTCGACCCGGGCATTCCGCTGCACAGCCCGGAGCCACTGGAGACTTCGTGGCAGCAGGATGCGAACCCGCACCTTCCACTGAACCAGATGGGCCTGGACTCCAGGGGCCCGGACACCCGGGCCTGAGCCCAGCGGCTTCCATCCCCTTCCCTGCTCCCCCGGCGGAGCCCCTCGCAGGCGGAGCCCCCCGGCAGAGCCACGAGTCCGGCCACCTCGACCGAGCTGTCCTCGACCGGCCCGTCCTCCACGGAGCGGCACCGGCCCGAATCCCGCTCCTCGTGGTACGCCCGCCTCGCCCCCTCCCCTGTTGCACCTCAGATCCCTCGCCCTCTCACCCCGCACGGTCCTCGCACGGGCGCCACGGCACCCCACAAGTGCCACAGCACCCCACAAGTGCCACAGCACCGCACAGGTACCACGGCATCGCACGGGTGTCGCGGTGTCGCGACGAGCGACGGGCCGGGTCCGGGTGAGGATGGGGGCCGGACCTCGCAACCGGAGCGTCTCACGCTAGGAACGGGCCATGGAGCAGCTGGGGCAGCAGCACAAGGTGGTGGACCGGCTTCGGCCGACCGCGCTGCAGACGCAGAGCAGTGTTGAGCAGCAGCGGCCGAAGTCCCTTTCGACGCGCGTGTTCGCTGCGTGGCTGGCGGCCTTGACCCTGCTGGTGCTCGTCCTGAGTCTGGCGGCGGGGTCCGAGGTTCGGCTGATCGGGTTGTTGATCTTTCTGCCGGCGATCGCGGCGAGCCTGGGGACGGTGCGGCAGACGCAGGTGGCCTCCGTGTGGGCACTGGCCGCGGTGACCGCTTCCCTCGCACGGTCGCCCGGCTATCACTTGGACGACGGCATCACGTTGGCGTTGACGCTGGTCTTCGCGGGACTCGCGGTCTACGGCAGTCGCTGGCGTATCGCGCGGGACACCGAACTGCTGCGGCTGCGCTCGACGGCGGCCGTCGTCCAGCAGCACATCCTGCATCCGTTGCCGGAGCTGACGTCGCAGGTGCGGGTGGACGGGATCTTCGAGCCGGTACAGGAGGACAAGCTTTTCGGTGGCGACATCTACGACGTGGCCGCCACCCGCTACGGCACCCGGGTGCTGATCGGTGACGTGCAGGGGAAGGGGCTGTCGGCGGTGGGGGTGGCGTTCGCCGTGCTGGGGGGTTTCCGTGAGGCGGCGCACCGGGAGCCGACGCCGGCCGGGCTGGTGGACGCGTTGGAGATGTCCGTCGTCCGGCACAACGCCTATGCCCGCCAGTCGGGTGAGCCGGAGCGGTTCGTGACGGCGCTGGTGGTGTGCGTGGACCCGGTGGACCAGGGGACGGCGCAGGCCGTCAACTGCGGTCACCTGCCGCCCTTCCTGGTGCGGGATTCCTGCGCTCCCGTCCAGGTCGAGCTGGGTGACATCGGTGTGCCGTTGGGTCTGGCGTCGCTGGTCAGCGAGGGCCGTGTGGCGGACGGTTTCAGTTTTCCGCCGGAATCGACGCTATTGCTGTACACGGACGGGCTGTCGGAGGCCAGGGACGGGGACGGGTTGTTCTATCCGTTGGCCGAGCGGCTCGCCGCCCTGGTGGAAGAGTCGAAGGCTGCCGGTTCGACGCCCTCCGAGACCGAGGAGACCCAAGAGAAGGCCGGGGAGGGGGCGCAGAGAGGGGGTGGGAGGGGCGAGGCCGCGGGGCGGTCAGAGGGCTCCGCGGTGGGGCTGGCGCAGGCGCTCAGGGAAGACGTACGGGCCTTCACTCACCCGCATCAGCAGGACGACCTCGCGATTCTCACGCTGGAGCGCCTGTCGGTACCTGCCGTGCAGTCGGCGGGGGATGACGGCGAGTGAACCCCTGGTGCATGTACGACGCAATTACTGTAAAGGCCACGGAAAAGTCGGTATAGGTGTTCTCCAACCAACCCAAAAACCGCGCGTTTTCGACAGGAAAGAGGGAGAGGCTGTCGTCCGGAGCGGGGGAGTTCCGGATGGCGGAAGGGTGGCTGTCCGCGCGAGGTCGGCGCGACGCCCCCGGGAGGGTTGGTTTCGATGGGACGCCCGAAGGCGCGTCAGAAAGCGGATCAGGCCGCCATGGCGGCGACGGACCGGCTGCTGAGAGCGGGGGCCTCCCTGCGACGCACGGAGACGACCGCGGACCTGCGTGCCGCCTACCGCCCCGAGCAGCGGGTCAACGACAGTCCGTACCGGGAACGCTGGGCACACGACAAGGTCGTGCGCTCCACTCACGGGGTCAACTGCACGGGGTCGTGTTCGTGGAAGGTGTACGTCAAGGACGGGCTGATCACCTGGGAGACCCAGCAGACCGACTACCCCTCGGTCGGTCCGGACCGGCCCGAGTACGAGCCGCGCGGTTGCCCGCGGGGAGCCTCGTTCTCCTGGTACACCTACTCCCCCACGCGGGTGCGCTACCCGCATGCCCGCGGGGTGCTGGTCGAGATGTACCGGGAGGCCAGACAGCGGCTGGGTGACCCGGTCGCCGCCTGGGCCGAGATCACCGGTGACCCGGAACGCCGGCGGCGCTACCAGGCGGCGCGGGGCAAGGGCGGGCTGGTGCGGATCGGCTGGGACGAGGCACTGGAGATCGCGGCGGCCGCGCACGTCCACACGATCGGCGCCTACGGTCCCGACCGGGTCGCGGGCTTCTCGCCGATTCTGGCGATGTCGATGGCCTCGCACGCGGTGGGTGCGCGTTTCATGTCGTTGATCGGCGCGCCGATGGTCTCGTTCTACGACTGGTACGCGGACCTGCCGATCGCCTCGCCGCAGGTCTTCGGGGACCAGACGGACGTTCCCGAGTCGGGTGACTGGTGGGACGCGGCGTATCTGATGCTGTGGGGCTCCAACGTCCCGGTGACCAGGACCCCGGACGCGCACTGGATCGCGGAGGCCCGCTACCGGGGGCAGAAGGTCGTGGTCGTCTCGCCCGACTACGCGGACGCGACGAAGTTCGCCGACGAGTGGCTGCACCCCCATCCGGGCACCGACGGTGCGGTGGCGATGGCCATGGGGCACGTGGTGCTGACGGAGTTCTTCGTGCGCCGCCAGGTGCCGTACTTCACCGACTACGTCAAGCGCTTCACCGACCTGCCGTTCCTGGTGGAGATGGAGCAGCGGCCCGACGGCACCCATGTGCCGGGCAAGTTCGTGACCGCGGCCGACTTGGCGGCCGACGAGCGGCCGGCACGGTGCGGCGAGCGGAGGATGCCGGGCGCGCACCCGCCAGGAGACGAGCCTCCTTTGCCGGGCGGGCACCCTCCGCGCGACGATCACACCCCGTCGGGCGAGCCCGCCGACCGGTGGCGGCCCGTCCTGTTGGACGCCCGGACGGACCAGCCGGTTGCCCCGGGCGGGACGCTGGGCGACAGGTGGTCCGCGCGCGACGAGGGGCGCTGGAACCTCGACCTGGGCGAGGTGGAGCCGCGGCTCAGTCTCTACCGCGCCGGCGGATGCCGGACGGTGGAGACGCTGCTGCCGCGCTTCGAGAGCGAGCCGGGTGACGGCCCGGCTCAGCAGGGCGCCGTACGGCGCTCGGTGCCTGTGACGACCGTGGCGGGCCGCACCGTCACCACCGTCTTCGACCTGCTGCTGGCCCGCTACGGTGTGCACCGCCCCGGCCTGCCGGGACGGTGGCCGGCGGACTATGAGGACGCGGAGCAGCCGTGCACCCCCGCCTGGCAGGAGCGGCTGACGTCCGTCCCCGCGGGGGCGGTGGTACGCGCGGCGCGGGAGTTCGCCACCACGGCGGAGAAGACCCGGGGCCGCTGCATGATCGTCATGGGGGCCGGGACGAACCACTGGTTCCACTCGGACACGATCTACCGCTCCTTCCTGGCGCTGCTGACGTTCACCGGGTGCCAGGGCGTCAACGGGGGCGGCTGGGCGCACTACGTGGGGCAGGAGAAGGTGCGTCCGTACACGGGGTGGCAGCAGTTGCAGTCGGCCGCCGACTGGGTGCGGCCGTCCCGGCAGGTGCCCGGCACGCCGTACTGGTTCCTGCACACCGACCAGTGGCGGTACGAGAGCTTCCGCGCGGACGCGCTGGCCGCTCCCTCGGCACGCGGCGTGTTCGCCGGGCGGCACACCGTCGATCTGGTGGCGCAGTCCGCGCGGCTGGGATGGATGCCCTCGTACCCCACCTTCGCGGCGAACCCGCTTCAGCTGGGGCGGCGGGTGCGGGAGAGCGGTGCGGAACCGGGGGCCTGGGTGGCCGGCGAGCTGGCCGCGGGAAGGCTGGGTTTCGCCTGCGAGGACCCGGACGCGCCCGTCAACTGGCCGCGGGTGCTGACCGTGTGGCGGGCCAATCTGATCGGCTCGTCGGCGAAGGGCAACGAGTACTTCCTGCGCCATCTGCTGGGCGCGTCCGACAACGCCCGCGCGCGCGAGGCGCCGCCGGGCGAGCGGCCGCGCGAGGTGGCGTGGCGCGCGGAGGCGCCGCGCGGCAAGCTCGATCTGCTGCTGGCGCTGGACTTCCGGATGACGTCGACCACGCTGCACGCCGACCTCGTGCTACCGGCCGCCACCTGGTATGAAAAGCACGACCTGTCCAGCACGGACATGCACCCGTACGTGCACGCCTTCTCGCCCGCCATCAGTCCGCCCTGGCAGGCCCGCACCGACTTCGAGATCTTCCACAGTCTGGCCGCCCGCGTCGGCGAACTGGCCGAGGGCCGTCTGGACACCGCGCACGATCTGGTAGCGACCGCGCTCCAGCACGACACCCAGGGTGAGGTCGCGCAACCGGGCGGCACGGCGCCCGACTGGCGGGAGGGCGATGAACTGCCGGTCGCCGGGCGCAACCTGCCCGATTTCACGGTCGTCGAGCGTGACTACACCGCGATCGCCGACAAACTGGGCACGCTCGGACCGCTGGCGGAGAGCCGGGGCATGACCGTGCGGGGGGTCACCGTGCGTCCCGAGGCGGAGAGCCGCTGGCTGGCGGACCGGTGCGGCACCGCGCGGACGGGTGCCGCCGAGGGGCGGCCTTCCCTGGACACCGACGTCAAGCTGTGCGAGGCGATCCTGGCGCTGTCCGGGACGACCAACGGACGGCTGGCCGCCGAGGGCTTGGCGGCGCTGGCCGAACGCTGCGGCCACCAGAGCGGGCTGGGCGAGCTGGCCGCTTCGGTGACCGAGTGGCGGGTGGTCTTCTCCGACACCCAGGCGCGGCCCGTGCAGGTCGGCACCAGCTTCGAGTGGTCGGGCAAGGAGGCCCCGGACCGCCGCTACTCCCCGTTCACGGTCAACACCGAGCACCGCAAGCCCTGGCACACCCTCACGGGGCGCCAGCACTTCTACCTGGACCACGACTGGATGGCCGAGCTGGGGGAGCAACTGCCCGTCTACCGGCCACCGCTCGACCTGGCAGCGCTGGGCGAGCAGACGGACGCGGGGGGCGGGGGCGGGGCCCGCGCGGTGACCGTCCGGTACCTGACGCCGCATTCGAAGTGGTCCATCCACTCCGAGTACCAGGAGAACCTGTTGATGCAGACCCTGGCGCGCGGCGGCCCCGTCATCTGGATGGGCGTCGAGGACGCGGAGACGATCGGGGTGGCCGACAACGACTGGGTCGAGGCCGTCAACGGCAACGGCGTGGTGAGCGCGCGGGCGGTCGTCTCGCACCGGATGCCGACCGGCACGGTGTTCATGTACCACGTGCAGGAACGCCTGGTGAACGTGCCCAAGTCGCAGTCCACAGGGCGCCGTGGCGGGGTCCACAACGCGTTGACCAGGTTGCTGATCAAGCCGACCCATCTGATCGGCGGCTACGCCCAGCTCTCATTCGCGCCCAACTACTACGGACCGACCGGTAACCAGCGCGACGCGGTCACCGTCATTCGCCGCCGCACCGAGCCCGTGGAGTACTGAACCATCATGTCCGCGAAGACACCCCGGAAGCACCGGACACAAGAGACGGAAGAGTCCCACAAGACGCGTCTTGAGCACGAAACGCACCAGACGCAGCAGACACAGCAGACGCACCAGCAGAGCAAGCGCCGGAAGAAGAACGCTCCGCCGGGCCGGGTGATGGCTCAGGTGGCCATGGTGATGAACCTCGACAAGTGCATCGGCTGCCATACCTGCTCGGTCACCTGCAAGCAGACGTGGACCAACAGGGCCGGTACCGAGTACGCGTGGTTCAACAATGTGGAGACACGCCCGGGGTTGGGCTACCCGCGCGGTCACGAGGACCAGGACAGGTGGAAGGGCGGCTGGAAACTCAAGCACGGCCGCCTCGTCCCCCGCTCCGGAGGCCGCGCCCGTCGCCTCGCACGGCTGTTCGCCAACCCGGAGCTGCCCACCCTGGCCGACTACTACGAACCCTGGACCTACGACTACGAGACGCTGACCAGCGCCCCGCTGGGCGACGACCTGCCCACCGCACGCCCCCGCTCCCTCATCGACGGCGCGGAGACGGACATCACCTGGGGGCCCAACTGGGACGACGATCTCGGCGGCGGGCCCGGCCGGCTGTCAGGCGACCCGGTGCTCCAGCAACTGGAGCGGGCCGGCGAGCGGGTACGCCTGGAGTACGAGCAGGCGTTCATGTTCTATCTGCCGCGCATCTGCGAGCACTGCCTCAACCCCTCGTGCGTGGCCGTCTGTCCCTCCGGCGCGCTCTACAAGCGCATCGAGGACGGCATCGTGCTGGTCGACCAAGACCGTTGCCGGGGCTGGCGGATGTGCGTGTCGGGGTGCCCGTACAAGAAGGTGTACTTCAACCACCGCACCGGCAAGGCCGAGAAGTGCACGCTGTGCTACCCGCGGATCGAGGCCGGGGAGCCGACCGTCTGTTCGGAGACCTGCGTGGGACGGCTGCGCTACCTGGGGGTGATGCTCTACGACGCCGACCGGGTGGGCGAGGCCGCGTCCGTGGAGGACCCGCAAAAGCTGTACGAGGCGCAACTGGAGTGCTTCCTCGACCCATGGGACCCGCACGTGGCCAAGGCGGCGGAGGAGTCGGGCATCCCGCACGACTGGGTGACGGCGGCGCGCCGCTCCCCCGTGCGCGCCCTCATCAGCGAGTACAAGGTGGCGCTGCCGCTGCATCCGGAGTACCGCACGATGCCGATGGTCTGGTACGTGCCCCCGCTCTCACCCATCGTGGAGGCGCTCAGCCGCGACGGCCACGACGGTGAGGACCCCGCGGCGCTGTTCGGAGCCATCGACTCGCTGCGCATCCCGCTGGAGTACCTGGCCGGCCTCTTCACGGCGGGCGACACGGTTCCCGTCGAGGCGTCGCTGTGCCGGCTGGCGGCGATGCGCTCGTACATGCGCCGCATCAACCTCGGTGAGGAACGCGATCCCCGTCTGGCCGAAGCCGTCGGCATGGACGCCGGGCGGATGGAGGAGATGTACCGGCTGCTGGCGCTGGCCAAGTACGACGAGCGGTACGTCATCCCCACCAGCTACACGGGGCAGGTGCCGGCCGACCCCGGCGCGAGCGGATGCGGGTTGGAGGGCGAGGGCGGCCCCGGCATGTACGAGAGCCATGCCGACGCCTTCCACGCGCTCTCCCCCGTCCCGGCGCAGGCCGGTACCGGCGCGGACGCGGGCACGGACGCCGGTGCTCCGGCGGACTCCCCCACCTCCGGGCGGGTCAACCTCCTCAACTGGAACGGCAGAGGGCGCCCAGCCGGGCTCTTCCCCCGCCGCCGGGGAGGCGAGCACGCGTGACGACCGCGCTGGTCCACCAGGCCGCCTCACTGCTGCTGGGCTACCCGGACGAGAACTGGCCGGAGAGGGTGCTGACCGTCGAGACCACGCTGTCGGCGCTGCCGCCCGGCGCCTGCCCGCAGGCCGCCGACGTGCTGCGGTTCTGCCACGAGGTCGCGGACGTGCCCGCCCTCCGGCTGGCTTCCCGCTACGTGGCGACGTTCGACCGCAGCCGGCGGCGCACGCTGCACCTGACCTACTACTCCGACGGCGACACCCGCAGGCGCGGTGCCTCACTGGCGGCGCTCAAAGCGCTGATGCGCCGGCACGGCTGGGCGGTACCCGAAGGCGAGCTGCCCGACCACCTGCCCGACGTCCTGGAGTTCGCCGCGCGGTGCCCCGACCCCGGTGTCGGGGTGCTCACCGAGCACCGGGCCGGACTGACGCTCCTGACCAAGGCGCTGACCGGCTACCGCAGCCCGTACGCGGCCGTGCTGCACGCGGTGTGCGAGACCCTGCCCGCGCCCGCACCCGCCGACCGTGCGGCCGTGCGCGCCCTCGCGCACCAGGGCCCACCCGCCGAGACGGTGGGCCTCGGCCCGGGACCCCTCGTCGACCTCCCCGCCCCGCTCCCCCACACGGAAGGTGCACGCCGGTGACGCACGTGAACACCGCGCTGTGGGGCGCCTTGCCCTACCTCGTCCTCGCCGTCTTCCTCGGCGGCACCGCCTGGCGCTACCGGTACGACCGGTTCGGGTTCACCACCCGCTCCAGCCAGCTGTACGAGAGCCGGCTGCTGCGGGTGGGCGGGCCGCTGTTCCACTACGGCCTGTTCCTGGTGATCGGCGGGCACGTGGTCGGACTGCTGGTACCCGAGTGGTTCACCGAGGACCTCCGGGTGAGCGAGCGCCTCTACCACCTCAACGCCCTGGTGGCGGGCGGCGCGGCGGGGCTCGCCGCGCTGGCGGGCCTGACGGTGCTGCTGTGGCGCAGACTGCGGGTGAGGGCGGTACGGGCCGCGACCAGCCGCAGCGACGTCGCCGTGCACGCCCTGCTGCTCGTGGTGCTGCTGGCCGGGCTGACGGCCACCACGTCCAGCGGGCTCTCGGGCTCCTACGACTACCGGCTGGGCGTGTCCGTGTGGTTCCGCAGCCTGTTCGCGCTGGACCCGGACGTGGCCGCCATGCGCGCGGCCCCTGCGGTGTACCAGATGCACGCCCTCCTGGCGATGGCGCTCTTCGCGCTGTGGCCGTTCAGCAGACTGGTGCACGCCTTCACGGCGCCACTGGGCTACCTGGCACGCCCCTACATCGTCTACCGCTCGCGCGCCCGCTCCCTGCCGCCGACCCGGACGGCCACCACCGGGCCCGGGTCCGGGCCGGGGCCCGCGGCACCGCACCGATCCGCCCGGCGACGGGCTCGCTGACCGCCCAGGGAGCAGAAGACGGGTTGCTCGAGCCCGTGCGCCGTGTCGGTGCCGACGGTTATCGTCGGTGCCGACAGGGGACAGCGGGGGATCGAGGGAGTACCGGATGGCATCGGGCCGTGGACGTCTGCTCGCGGTCAGCGACCTGCACGTGGGGATGGCGGACAACAAGCCCGTCACCGACTCGCTGCGGCCGCACACCGACGAGGACTGGCTGATCGTCGCCGGAGACGTCGCGGAGGTCTTCGCGGACATCGAATGGGCGCTGCGGCTGCTGGCGGGCCGGTTCGCCCGCGTCATCTGGACGCCCGGCAACCACGAGCTGTGGAGCCCGAAGGGCGATCCGGTGCAACTGCGCGGCGTGGCGCGCTACGAGCGCTTGGTGGAGCTGTGCCGTTCGTTGGGCGTGCTGACTCCTGAGGACCCGTATGCGCGCTGGCAGGGGCCGGAGGGCGAAGTGGTGATCGCACCGCTGTTCCTGCTGTACGACTACTCCTTCACGGCTCCCGGGACGCGGACGAAGGAGGAGTCCCTCGCCCGCGCGCACGAGACCGGCGTGGTGTGCACGGACGAGTTCCTGCTGCACCCGGACCCGTATCCGGCCGTCGACGACTGGTGCAGGGAGAGGGTCGCCGTCACCCGTGAGCGGCTCGACGCGCTGGGTACGGACACTCCGCTCGTCCTGGCCAGCCACTGGCCGCTGCTGCGCGAGCCGACGAACGTCATGTGGTATCCGGAGTTCGCACAGTGGTGCGGTACGGAGCTGACGGCGGACTGGCACACGAGGTATCCGGTGGCCGCGGCCGTCTACGGTCACCTCCACATCCCCCGCACCACCCACCACGACGGCGTCCGCTTCGAGGAGGTCTCCATCGGCTACCCGCGGGAGTGGCGCCGCAGAGGCCACCCGCGCGGACTGCTGCGCCAGATCCTGCCCACACCGGAGGGTGACTGAACGGCAGCCCGCCAGACCCCCGGAGGGCGGCTGAGCGGCGGGCCGCCGCACCTCCGGAGGCTACTCGGCAGCGTGCGGGAGGGAGACCGAGCCGCAGGCCGACCGCTCTCAATCCGCCGGGCGCAGCAGCTTCCTCACTCGCCGCGCGGTGGCGAACAGCAGTCCGCACGTGAGGGACAGCGCCGTCATCACCGGCCGCAGGAGGGCCTCGGGCGGCGCGCCGGGCTCCAGGGCGCCGCTCGTGCCCAGCCCGGCGGTCAGCGCGGCCACGGTCGTCAGGAAGGGAGCCGCGTACCAGAAGAGGAAGACGAAGGCGCTGGCGTCCCCGGCGGGCGTGACCAACCCCAGTGACATCAGCTCCGTCCGCACGGGACCGCGTACCGCCGCCAGCACCGCGGCGGCGGCGAACGGCGGAGCGCACAGCGGCATCAGCAACAAGGCCCGCTCCCCGCCGTACAGGGCGAACGGGACAGCCGCGAGCGTGGTGAGCACCACGCCGAGCGCCGTCGGCACGAGCGCGTGCTGGAACATGAGAGCGCGGAAGCGGAACGGGGACCACGAGGAGCGCCGTAGATCGTCCGCCTCCAGCCGCGCGGTCTCGGCCAGCCTGCCCACCCCGAACCAGCCGAGCGCCAGCGCCACGGCCAGGACGACCAGGCGTGCGGTTCCCTCCAACGCGACCGCCAAGGACGCCGTCCCGGCGCCTGCGGCGATCCACAGGGCAGCGCCGACGAGGCGCCCGGGTGCGCGCAGCAGCGCGACGGCGTCCCGCCAGGCGACCACGAGCCGGCGCGAGCGCGGCGCGGGCAGCCGCCGCCGGGTGCCGGAAGCGCCGTCGGCGAGCGCCTCGGCGACCGCGAGCTTGGCGGCGCGCAGCTCGACGGACCACAGGACGGAGGCCACGGTCGCTGCCGTCGCTGCGCGGGCCCGCAACCGCCGGGTGGGGATCGTCCCGGCGGTCCGATCGGCGTGCACCACGGCGGCGGCGGTGACCACCGCCAGCAGCGCGGTGGCCACCGGCCAGCCCGGCGCGTGCCCGCTCGACGCGTGCAGGATCGGCTGCACCGCCCAGCCCCAGGGGCCGGACCACAGCTCGGCCGTCTCCAGTACGCGCAGCACGGCTCGTTGCCCGCCCGCCGGCCCGCCCGAGGCCGCCGACCAGGCCGCCTGCCCGGCGAGCGCGACCAGCAGCAGGACCGCGTAGGGCGTCAGCGTACGGACGCGTCGTGCCCAGCTCAGGCGGCGTTCGACCTGCAGCGCCAGCGCGGCTGCCAACAGTGGCAGGCACACGCCTGCGGGCATGCACAGCGCCAGTGCGGGGCCCAGCGCGGTGGACCCCGTCAGCCGCAGCAGCACCGCCCCGCCCACCGCGCACAGCACCCCGGCGACCGTCATCAGGGCCGTCGTCAGGCGGAAGGCCGGCCGCAGCAGCCGGTCCCGCCGCACCGGTTGGGCCAGCGGCCAGGACAGGTCGGGGCGCGGCACCAGGACGGGCCCGCGCCACAGCGCGTCCCGGGCTGCGAGCACCGCCAGTCCGCACGCCAGCAGTACCAGGACGGCCGGCAGTGCGCGACCCGCCGCCTCGGAGGTGTGGTCGTCCGCGGCGAGGTGCCCGAGGCGTTGCGCGAAGCGGTAGCCGAGGGTGCTGCCGTAGCCGACGCCCAGCAGCAGGATGCCGTACGCGGTGACGGCGAGGTCGCGGTTGCGTTGGCCGCGGTGGGCCCGCCGCTTGTCGCGCAGCCACCTGAGCGTCTCTCGGGTGCGGTCGTACTCGGGGCTCCAGGCGGCGTCGGCGTCGGCGTCGGCGTCGGCGTCGGCGTCGGCGTCGGCCCCGTCGCACGGCCCCGCGTCGTCCGGGGCAGTGTCGACCGGGGCGGGTACGGAGTCCTCCCCGCCCTCCGCGCCCTCCCCGCGGGACTTTTCGGCAGGTCGGCCGGCGCAGCGGTCAGCAGACCCGCTCACGTCCCACCGTCCCATTCGTGCAGCACGTCCGGGGGGCCCTCCGCGCGGACGCGGCCGTCCTCCAGGACGACGACGTGGTCGGCCACCGCGTGGACGAGTTCCGCCTGGTGGGTGGCGAGCAGCAGCGCGACCCCGTCGGCCTTCTCGCCGCGCAGGAGTTGTGCGAGCCGGACGCGCGCCGCCGGGTCGAGTCGCTGTTCGGGCTCGTCGAGGACGAGGAGGTCGCGCGGGCGGACGAGGGCCGCGGCCAGCTGGAGCGCCTGGGTCTGGCCCGAGGAGAGGGCGGAGGGGAGCTGGTGCGCGTGTCCGCTCAGCCTGCGGTCCGCCAGCACCTGGTCGATCCAGCCGTCCGCGTCGGCCACGTCGTGGGCGACGGTGATGAGTTCGAGGTGCTCGCGGACCGTCAGGTCCGGGTAGAACGCCACGGTGTCACCGGCGACGGCCACGCGCGCCCGTACCTGCGGGTCGTCCTCGTCGACGGGTCTGCCCTCGAACAGTGCCGTGCCCACTGTGGGCTTGTCCCGGCCGCAGGCCAGGCGCAGCAGTGTCGACTTGCCCGATCCGTTGTGTCCGAACAGTGCCGTGCACGTGCCCGCCGTCACGTCCAGGTCGAGGGGGTGGAGGGCCTGCCGCTCGCCGAAGCGGCGGCCGACGCCCGACAGTCTCAACAGCGGCTGTTTTCCCCCACGTGCGGCGCCGCGCTCCCTGCCGCTCTCCGCCTCGCTCTTCCCCGCGTCCACCATGGCGCCCGCGTCACCTCTTTTCGTGACCGGGACGGTACCGGGCGTGGACGAGGACGTCGTGGCCGAGGAAGTGGTCCTCGCGCAGCGGGGTGAATCCGAGCCGCTGCGCGACCCTCTCCGAGGGCGTGTTGGCCGGGTGGATCATCGCGGTGAAGTAGGGGGCGTCCAGCCGCCGGAAGCCCCACTCGACACAGGCTCGTGCGGCTTCGGTGGCGTATCCGCGGCCCCAGGAGGAACGCCGGAAGGTCCAGCCCGCCTCGACCTCGTCGAAGACGTCCCAGTGGTTGAGTCCGCAGCGCCCGATGAACTCCCCGGTCTCCTTGAGTTCGACGGCGCACAGCCCGTGTCCGCGCTCCGCCCATTGGCCCTCGATCTCGGCCAGCCGCGCGTACGCCTGTGCGCGGGTGAACGTCGGTACGAACCGGGTCACTTCGGGGTCGGCGTGCAAGGTGACCATGTGGTCCACGTCGTCGCGGGTGAGCGGTCGCAGCAGCAAGCGTTCCGTCTCGATGACGGCGGGCTCGCGTCGGCGCGCGGGAGAGGGACTGTCGTTCGGGCCCATGTCGGCATGATCGCGGTGCGGGTCTCACCCGGTGTGGTCGGGGCCCAGCGCACGCGCGAAGGCGTCGAGTGCGGTGAAGTCCTCCTCCCTCAGGCCGACCCGGGGGTCGACGTGGCGCAGCAGTGCCGGGGCGCCGTGCCGCCTGGCCACGAAAGCGCGGTCCGCCTCGCCGACCTCGTCGTCCACCCAGGCGAAGGGCCGCCCGGCGGCGTGGGCGATCAGGTGGCTCGTCTTCCAGTAGGTCCCCTCCTCGCCCTCGCCGAAGAGCGCGGGCCAGGCCACGACCGGCAGGTGCGGAAGCCCGAGGACGGGTGCGATGTGCACGTTGGCGTCCTCGCCCCACGTGGTGGCCCACACCAGGTCGTACAGGCTGCTCAGTTCGAGGAGCCGGGGGCCGTGCGCGGGATTGAGCCGCACTCGCAGCGTCGGTACGGCGTCCGGCGGCGCACCGGCGTGCAGGGCGATCCAGTTGTCCGGTTTCATCCGGTGCGTCGTGTACCCGGCGGGCCGCCGCTCGGGGTTCGCGGCCCAGGGATTGAGCGGGCCGTCGACGTCCAGGTAGAGGAGTGGGCGACTCATCGGGGCCATCCTGTCAGCAGCGGGGACGCGAGCGCAGGAGGCGGCGCCCGGTGCGCTTCCCGCGGCCGGAGCGCGAGCGGTCCTGTGACGGCGGGGTCCGGTGTCGGTGCCGGACGTCATACTCCTGTCACAGCCCCGCGTTCGGCGGTGACCGGCTCGAGGGTTGGTTGGTTAACCTTCGAAGGCAGCGCATCGCGGGTGACGTGGTGCGTGGACGGACGGGGAGGGGACGGGGATGCCGGAGACTCGGGGGAGCTCCGAAGGAAGCCGGACGCCGGGGTTGCGTCCGCGGCGGCTGGTCGACGACGGCGGCGGCGAGGGGGAACGCCGTCCGCGGGGTCTTGCGGCGTTCAGGGCTCGCCTGGCGGCGCTGAGGGCGTCCACGTGGGCGGCCGTACGCCCGAGTCGCCGCCGGGCGACAGGATACATCGCGCTGTGTTCGGTGGGCGCGCTCGTGGGCACCTCCGTCGTGGTCGGTTCGGGCAAGGCGGGCGCGGTGCCCGATCTCTCCGACATCGGCGCCTGGCTGACCAGTTCGCGTACGGGCGAGGCAGCGCACGCCAACGGGTTGACCGGTGATGTGGACGGCAAGGTGAAGCTGCCCGGCATGGGTGACCACCCGGTCTCCATCTCGCAGGACGGCAAGACGGTGCTGGTGCTGGACGAGAAGACGGGGAAGCTGGTGCGGATCGACGCCTCGCAGCTGACCGCCGAGCAGTCCTCGCGCTACGGCTCGGGGCTGCAACTGGTGTCGGGGGGCTCGTACGCGTACCTCGTCGACCCGGTCAAGGCGCGGGTGCAGCGCATCGATCCGGTACGCACGACGCCACTGGGCGCTCCGATGGATCTGGGCGCGGGCCCGCTGGGCAAGGCGGTCGCCGATCCCAAGGGGACGCTGTGGGTTCCGGTGCCCGGCAAGGGCACGGTCGTGCCGTTCCCGCACGGCAAGAAGGGCGACGCCATCAAGGTGGGCGCCAAGAGGGGCGAGGCGTCCACTCTGGTGATGACTTTGGCCGACGGCCGCCCGGTCGTCACCGACACCAGGGGCGGCACGGTGGCGGTGTTGCGGCGCACGGGAATCGGGCTGCGTTTCAAGCTGCCGTCCGGCATCGCCGAGGCACCGGCGGGGACGGTTGTGGTCCCGTCCTCGACAGCCGGTGACGTGGTGCCGGTGCTGGCACGCGAGTCGGGCCGCATGACGCTGGTCAACACCCGTACGGGCTCGCTGTTGAACGCCTCCCTGGGCGCGGGCAGCCACGAGTACGGCACTCCCCAGGTGCTCGGTTCGAAGGTGTACGTACCGGACCACTCCAACGGCACGCTGAAGGTGTACGACACCGAGGCGGCCGCGATCACCGAGCCGGTGAAGGTGACCGGCAAGCGCGGAAAGCTGAGCCTGTTCGTGCGCGACGGCCTGCTGTGGGTCAACGACGAGGACAACGAGACCGCCGTGGTGATCAACTCCTCGGGGCACGTCAACCGCGTCCACAAGTACGACACGGATGTCCCCTCGGGCCGTAAGCCGCGCGAGGACCCTCCTTCGGGTGATGACGGCAAGCGTGACCCGGCACCCGGCCGGGACGCGCCTGACGCCGTGCCGGAGGGCCCCTCGAACCCAGGCCGGGACGAGACGCCGTCCGGCCCTGACGCGCCCGCGCGGAAGCCGGACAGCGGCGGTGAGCCGAAGGAACCCGAACGCAAGGAGCCGGAGCGGCCGCGGAAACCCGAACGGCCCGACAAGGGCGAGGAGAAGCCCGAGGCGCGGCCACCCGGTACCCCGCAGGCCCAGTCCGGCGCCGGCGTCATCCGGGTCTCCTTCGCCCCGTCGCCCGGGGTGAAGCCGACCGGATACCGGCTCAAGGGGGCGCCGGCGGGCGCCGAGGTGAAGCCGGAGAAGGTGGGCCCGAACGGGCCGTTCACCTTCGAGGTGAAAGGCGGCTCCTGCGCCCAGCAGTACAGCTTCTCGGTGGAGGCGGCGTTCGCGGGCGGGCAGACGGCGGAGTCGGGCCGCACCGTGCCCACCCGGCCGTGCGTGGCGCCTGGTGCCCCGCAGAAGGTCGAGTACGCCTTCCCGCAGGGCGGCAGGGGGATCAATCTGACGTGGCAGGCGCCCGCCAACGCCGACGGCGGCACCAAGTACACCGTCACCGGCGGCAAGGGGTCACAGACCACGACCGCGACGAAGGCGCAGCTGACCGGGCTGGCGAACAACCGCACGTACAACCTGACCGTGGCCGCGGGCAACGCGGCGGGCTCGGGAGGGAGCACGGCCGTGGCGGTGGATCTCTCCAACCCGAAGGACATCAAGATCACCGACAACGCCGACGACGGTGAGGAAGTCGGCATCCGCACCAAGCCGAGCACCAAGGAAGGCACGCGGCTCGGCTTCGTGCCGGCCGGACAGACCCCGACGCTGCAATTCGTCTGCCAGGTCAGGGGGACAGCCGAGGTTCACGACACCTACGGCTGGAAGAGCGACGTGTGGGACCGCATCGAGTGGGAGGGCAAGACCGGCTACGTCAGCGACCTGTGGGTGGCCACCAGCAAACACAAGGTAGGCAAGTTCTCTCCGGAGGTCTGGCAGTGCGACTAGAACCCAAGCACCCCGCTGCCCCGTCCGCGTCGCGCGAGTCCGTCGCGCTGCTCGCTCAGTGCTTCCACGCCCTGGGGGACAACGTCGAACGTGTCGTCAAAGGCAAGCGCGGCACCGTCGAGCTGGCACTGGTGTGCCTGTTCTCCGAAGGGCATCTGCTGATCGAGGACGTGCCCGGCACCGGCAAGACGACGCTGGCGCGCTGCCTGGCGGCCTCGCTGGAGGCCAGTTGGCACCGCGTGCAGTTCACACCCGACCTGCTGCCCTCCGACATCACCGGGGTGACGATCTACCGTCAGAACACCGGTGCGTTCGAATTTCTGCCGGGCCCGGTGTTCGCCAACATCGTGCTCGGGGACGAGGTCAACAGGGCCTCCCCCAAGACGCAGTCGGCGATGCTGGAGGTCATGGAGGAGCGGCAGGTCACGGCAGACGGCCGCACTCATCCGGTGCCGCGTCCCTTCATGGTGATCGCGACGCAGAACTCGGTGGACATGGGCGGCACGTATCCGCTGCCGGAAGCGCAGTTGGACCGGTTCCTGATGCAGGTCACCCTCGGCTATCCGGACCACGCCTCCGAGGTCGCCGTCCTGTCGGGCACCGACTCGCAGTCCGGGCAGCCCGGCATCGAACAACTGCCGACCATCGCGACGGGCACACACATCGCCGAGTTCATCCAGGTGGCCCGGCAGATCCAGGTGGCGCCGCAGCTGTACGACTATCTGGTGCGGGTGGTGGCGGCCACCCGTGAGCTGCCCGAGGTGAGGCTGGGCGCGAGCCCGCGCGGCTCCGTGGCGCTGCTGCGCGCCGTGCGGGTGCGGGCCGCCTCGCAGGGGCGTACGTACGCACTGCCCGAGGACGTGAAGGCGCTGGCGGGCCCCGTGCTGGCCCACCGGCTCATCCTGACCCCCGAGGCCGAGTTGAGCGGCCGCGGTGGGGCCGACGTCATCGCGGAGGCGCTGGCCACGGTTCCCGTTCCGCAGGCGGGAGCCCCTCTCTGATGCTGTCGCCGACGGGGTGGGGGGCACTGGTCGGCGGAGCGGCACTCCTGGGGGCCGGGTACGGGTTCGGCTATCCGGAGGCGGCGGTCCTCGGGCTGGCCTGTCTGCTGGCTGTGGGGGTGGCCCTGGTGTGGACGGGGCGCTCACCGCGGCTGTCGGCGCGCCGCCGGGTCACGCCGCGCAAGGTGGCGCGGGGCGACGGGGCGGAGAGTTTCGTCGCCCTGACCAACACGGGGGGCCGCAGCCGACGGGGGCTCGATCTGACCGACCGGTGCGGCGAGTCGCCGCTGACGTTGCACGTGCCGGCGCTCGCCGCCGGGGCGGAGCACATTGTGCGCTACCCGCTGCCGACCGAGCGGCGCGGTCGCATCGCGCTGGGGCCGCTGCGGCTGGAGCGTACGGACCCGCTGGGTCTCTCCCGCCGGGTGCGGGTGTTCGGGCCGCGCGAGGGTGGTTCGGACACGCTGCTGGTGCGGCCCCGGGTGTGTCTGCTGCCTGTCCTGCCGTCGGGGACGGCGCACCACGTGGAGGGGCCGACGTCGGACACCGCGGACGAGGGGTCGCTGACCTTCCACGCCCTGCGCGAGTACGTGTTGGGGGACGATCTGCGCAGGGTGCACTGGCGCTCCTCCGCCCGCACCGGGACGCTGATGGTCAAACAGCTGGTCGACGTCTCGCTGCCGCACACCACCGTGGTGCTGGACACGCGCGCGGTGGCCTACGCGGCCGAGGACGATTTCGAACTGGCGGTGGACTGCGCCGCGTCCGTGGCGTTCGCCGCGGCCCGCTCCAACTTCCCCGTGGACGTGCTCGGCGAGACCGGCCCTGTCCTGCGCACGGACGGGGCGGGCGGTGGCGACGCCGACGCGCTACTCGACCGGCTCGCGCTGGTGCACCTCAGCGAACGCGCCTCGGCAGCCGGTGCGTTCGACGACCTGGAGCGGGCTCGTCGCCGCGGCTCCCTCGTCGTCGTCACCGGAACGGGCGACACCACCGGGCTCGGGGCGCTGGAGCGGGTGCGCCGCCGCTTCGACCGGACGGTGGTGCTGCGTGCGGGCGCAGAGACGGGCGGAGCCCAAGCGGAGCCACGCAGCCTCGGCAGTGACGTCCCTCAGCTGCGGGTGACGGGGCTGGATTCCCTGCCGGCCGCCTGGCGTCGGGAGGCGGTGCGATGAGTCCCGCCTCGACGCCGCGCTTCGCCACCCCCGGCGCGCGGCCGGCAGCCCACGACGGCCCGTCCTGGGCACCGCCGCGCCCGGCCGCGCCCGACCCGGCCACCGTGGCGGCTCCCGGCGTCCCGCCGCGACCGCGGTCACCGGCGCAGGAAGGCGCCGACGACCGGGGCGCCGACGACCGGCACCGGCTCTCCCCGGCACGCCGCGCGTGGTCGCTGCTGCCCGTCGCCGGGATGCTGGTCTGCGCGGGCCTTGGCTTCCACCGGGTCTTCGCCGTGGGCCCGCTGCTGCCGGTGCTGGCGGTGGCCGTGCCGGTCCCCATGGCGGTGGCGGCCGGCCTGTACACGGGGCAGCGCCGCAAGGGACGGGTGGCGCCGCTGTGGCCTTCGTTGGTGCTGAACGTCGTGGTGTGGCTGGTCGTGGTGTGCGCGACGCTCTTTCGTGGCGACGCGTCCGTCGGGCTGCCGACGGGCGGGGCGGTGGCGAAGGTGGGGGCGGCGCTGCTGGACTCGCCGCACGCGGTCCTCACGACGATCCTGCCCGCGCCCTCGGGCGCCGACTTCCTCGTGCTGCCGCACGCGGTGGTGTGGCTGGCGTCGCTCGCCGCCACGGAGCTGGCGCTGCGCACCCGGGGGCCGCTGCTGCCCGCGTTGCCGCCCGTGCTGGCCTTCGGCTTCCCGCTGGTGCTGGGCGTGGCGGGGCCGGGCTCCAACGTTCCGGTCGCCGCCGGTCTGGTGGCGTGCGCGGCCCTGCTGCTGCTCCCGCGGTCGCGGGCGGCCGGGCGCGGCACCGTACGGATGCTGAGCGCCGGTCTGCCCGTGGTGGCGGTGCTGGCGCTGGCTGCCGCGCTGCTCGGCCCGCGGCTCCCGGGGCTTGCCGGGCGCGAACCCTGGGACCTGCGCCAGGAGGTGCGCACGCCCCTCGTCCATCCGCGGTCCACCAGCCCGCTGGACCAGGTGGCCGCGTGGCTGCAACACCCCGAGTCGCGGTTGTTCACAGCAAGGAGCACGGCGGACCGCAACTGGCGGCTCGCCGTGCTGGACCGCTACGACGGAGTGAAGTGGACGTCCGGCGCCCACCTGGCCCGCTCGGGCGGCAGAGTGCCCGAGCAGCGGGGAGCGGAGCCCGGGCGCCGCGAGCGGGTGGAGCAGCGGGTCACCGTGCAGAACCTGCCCGGCATCTGGCTGCCGGCCGCCGACCGCCCCTCGGCGGTCACGCTCACCGGCACCACAGGCGAACGCGATGCGGGCGGCGCCGAGGCCGGACGGCTCGCCGTGGATCCGGACAGCGGCGTGGTGGCCGTCGGCGAGGGCGGTACCACCGGCACGCGCGGCAACCGCGGCCTGTCCTACACCGCTGTCTCCCAGGCGCCGGTGTACGACCCGAAGCGGTTGCAGTACGCGGCCGTGCCGAAGGGCGCCCGGTACAAGTCCCTGCCCCGTACCGACCAGGCGGGCGAGCCGATCAAGGCCGTCGAGACGTTCCGGCGGCTGGCGGCGACGGCCACAGCGGGCAGCAGTTACCCGTACCAGCAGGCGTACAAGCTGGCCGGCTGGCTGCGCGAGCACTTCGACTTCGATCCCAAGGCGGTGCCGGGGCACGCCTACCGGAACCTGGAGTTCTTCCTCACCACGGGCAGGCGCGGCACCTCGGAGCAGTTCGCGGCGTCCTTCGCCGTCATGGGGCGGACGCTGGGGCTGCCGACGCGGGTCGCGGTCGGCTTCCGCGCGGAGGGTGGCGAGGGGCACGGTGCGGGTGGGAAGGGCACCAGGCAGGTGACCGGGCAGGACGCGCTGGCCTGGCCGGAAGTGCGCTTCGCGGGGATCGGCTGGGTGCCGTTCTACCCGACCCCGGGGCAGGCCTCCGAGGAGGGCGCTTCGGTGCCGCCCGCCGGACAGCCCGAGGAGCGCGAGAAGGCCGACCGCGACATCGCGGAGCAGCAGCGCCCGTCCGTGCCGCCCCAGCAGCCGGACGACGGTGGGAAGGACGGGAGGGCGGCGCCTTCCGGGGGCGGCGGACTGCCTGTGTGGGCCTACGTGCTGTCGGCGGGGCTGCTGCCGGTCCTCGCCTGGGGCGGCTACGCGGTCTGGGCACCGTATCGGACCCGCAGACGGCGGCGTGGCGCCCGCGATCCGGGGCAGCGGGTGCTCGGCGCCTGGCAGCAGATCGTCGACCGGCTCACCGAGATCGGTCTGCCCGCCACTTCCGCGCACACCGCCACCGAGGTGGCCGCGTTCGGCCTCGAGCGGATCGGCGGGCGCGGCAGTGAACAGCTGCCCGCTTTGGCGCGGCTGGTCAACGAGGTCGACTACGGGGGCCGGGCGCCCGACGAGGCCGCCGCGGACGCCGCCTGGCGGCACTGCGACGCGATCGAGGAGGTCGTCACGCGTACGGTGCCGCGACGCGAGCGGGTCAAACGGGCGCTGCGCTGGTCAACGGTGAGACGTCACAGCCGTGCGGGAGCACCCGTACGCGCGGGCCGCCCGAAAGTGCCCGTCCGTTCGGACGGTTCGGGAGCACCCGTACGCGCGGGCGGCTCCGGAACGTCCGTCCGTACCGGCAGATCAGGAGTGCGCCAGTGAACACCGTCCCGAACTGGGGTCCTCCCGAGGCGCCTCCCGCTGCCGGACCGCTTCCCGCGCTGCCCGAGGGGTATCAGGCCCAGCGCGTGCTGCACACGGGGCCACGCGGCACGGTCGTGCTGTGCCGGGAGGCCGGAAGCGGCAGGGAGGTGGCCGTGCGGGTGCTGCCGCCGGTGCTGGAGGATCCCGCGCGCCGGCTGGCCGCGCACTCCGAACTCCTCGCGGCCGGCGCCGCGGCCGGGCATCCCTGCGCGGTCACGGTGCGGGACGCCGGGTGCACACACGCGGGACAGCTGTACGTGGTGACGGAACACTGCCCGGGTGGTTCGGCGCAGGACAGGCTGACCGCTCGCGGCCCTTACCCGGTCGAGGACGTGCTGGTCGTCGGCGTACGGCTGGCGCTCGCGCTGCACTCCTCGCACCGGCGCGGGGTGCTGCACCTGGAGGTGCGCCCGTCCCGCGTCCTGTACGGCGCGGCGGGTGAGGCGCTGCTCACCGGGCACGGGTTGGGCCGGGTGGTACAGCGTGCCGTGCCCTCGGCGGGCGCTGACACGGACCCGGCCTACGCACCCAGGGAGCTGTTCGGCTGGGAGGCGCCAGGACCGGCCGCCGACGTGTACGCGCTGGGGACGACGCTGTACGCGCTGCTGGCGGGCGAGCCGTCCCGTGCGGGTGCCGTACGGGAGGGCGGGCCCGCCGCCTACGAGGCCGCGCTGGCGGGCGGGCTGCCGCGGCCGCACCGGGGCGACGTGCCCGAGCCGCTGTTCGCGCTGTTGCACCGGATGACGGCCCCGCACGCGGAGGGGCGGCCGCCGCTCACGGAGGTGCACCGGGTGCTGCGGTCGCTGCTCCCCGTGGACCGCGCCGCCCAGGTCCCCGACCTCCAGCCGGAGGCCGACCCCGAGGTGCCGCTCCCCGGCTGGGATCCGGCCGACGACGCGCTGACCGAGCCGCCGCCGGTCGTCGACGACGACCCGGACTCGGCCGAGGCCCTGGCCAGACGGCGCAGGACGCGCAACAGGGTCGTCGCCGCGTGCGGCGCCCTGCTGCTGGTGGCCGGCGCCGCGCTGGCGCTGTTCCTGGTGCGGGACGCGGGTGGCGAGGCGGGCGGCGGGAAGGGAAGCCCCACCGAGAAGCCGGCGAAGTCTGCCCACCCGCTGCCCAAGGGGCAGGTCCCTGACTTCCAGGCGCAAGAGGTGAAGGTCACCCGGGTCGGCAAGCAGGTCCAGGTCGTCTGGAGCAAGCCGAAGAAGCCGCAGCCCGTCTACGGCTTCGCCATCACGGCCCAGTCCGCCGACGGGAAGACAGTGAAGGTGAAGAACACGA
The DNA here is from genome assembly GCF_003323715.1 of Streptomyces diacarni. GTDB lineage: Bacteria > Actinomycetota > Actinomycetes > Streptomycetales > Streptomycetaceae > Streptomyces > Streptomyces diacarni. The sequence goes on along the minus strand of NZ_QOIN01000046.1, from coordinate 329,992 downwards.
ACGCGGACGAGCCGTCCGTCGTCTTCTCCTCCCCACCGGTCGAGCCCGGCTCCTGCTACGTGGTGACGTCACTGGTGCAGACCGCCGACGGCAGCGTGGGGCTGGCCTCGGCGGAGGCGGTGTGCGACAGAGGGGAGTCCAGGGCCCCGGCCGGCTGACCACCGCCGCCGGCCTGCCTGCCCGGTGCGGCACCGTGGCGGAGCGGGCCGGAGGCGTCCCGCACCCGCCACGGAGTGGCCCCCCGGCGGAGGTCAAGGGTGACGACGTGGGCGCCCGTGTCGGCGTCCTGTAGGGCACCACCTTGAAGTAGGCGCGCTGCGGCAGGCACCCGTGTGACATCAGGCCTGGGAACCGGCCTCCTGGTCCAGCAGGTCCGCCTCGCGGTCCCAGTGCTGTGCGGTGGCGCGCAGCCCATGTGCCATGCCGTCCAACGAGCTGCGCCGGTCGCGCAGTGCCGCGGTGACGCGCTCGGCGTACGGTCCGGACCACACGCCGTCGGCGCTCGCCTTGGACAGCCCCGTGTCCAGGGTGGAACCCAGCGAACCCGCCAGGTTGCGCGCCTTGTCCGCGTGGTCGCGCAGGCGCTGGGCCCGTGCCCGCGCCTGCTCCGGGGTCTCGCCCGGCCTCGTCGCTCCCATCCGTCCCCCCCTGTAGCTCCCTACGCCGCGCCACCGGCGGTCGACGTACTGGCAAGCGTAAGACCAACAGTCCTGCCCGGAGGCGCTGTTGCATGATTGCTACGCGGAGCGGAGCACACCAAAGCAATAGCCGGTGATTCTGGGACACGGACACTGCATCGGCCGACCGGGGGGCTCATATGGAACTGCGGCTGACCGCCGTCGACGCCGCGGGCGGGCACCGCGCTGACCTGCTGGTGGACGCGGAGCCGGACGCCGCCGTCGGGACCGTCGCGCGGGAGATGGCCCGACACGTGGGCGGCGAGGACGGGGGCGGCCAGGGCACACCCCCCGCCCTGCACGTGGGCGGCTATCTCCTCGACCCCGCGCTACCGCTGGCGGACTCCCCCGTGCGGGACGGCGCGACGGTCTCCCTCGGCACACCCGGGGGGTGCCCGCCGCCGCAGGGACAGGGAACGGTCGAGGTACGGGTCGTGGGCGGCCCGGACGCCGGGCGGGTGTACCGGCTCGGCCCCGGTGTCGCCGTCGCCGGCAGCGGGCCCGAGGCCTGGGTGCGCCTCGCCGACAGCACCCTGCCCAGCTCCGCCTTCGAGATCGACGTGGCACTCGACGGCACGGTGACCGTCAGCCCGGCGTTCGGCAGCGGCGTGACGATGGACGGCAAGCAGGTGGAGGGGCCCACCGGCTGGCGCCGTCGCGGCACGGTCGCCGCCGGGCACTCGCTGTTCGAGCTGAGCGAGCCGGTCTTCCCCGACACCGCGCTCAAGCCCTCGCAGGACGGCACCGGGCTGGACTACAACCGACCGCCGCGGATCAAGCCGTCGGCCCGCACGACGCAGTTCCAGTTGCCGCCCAGGCCCACGCAGTCGGAGACGCGGCCCATGCCGTGGGCGGTGGCGCTGGCGCCGATGCTGGCGGCCGTCGCCCTGGTGGTGGTGCTGGGCAGCGCCATCTACCTGATCATGGCGGTGCTGACCCCGGTCACGCTGGTGGCCAACCACTTCTACGACCGCAGGCAGGGCCGCAGTTCGCACCGCCGCAAGCGCCGCGAGTACGAGCGGCAGAAGGTCTCGATCGAGTACCAGGCGCGCAAGGCGATGTCCCAGGAGACGGCCGCGCGCCGGCTCGCCTGCCCGGACCCGGCCGAGCTGTACCTGACCGCCACGGGGCCCAGGCAGCGGCTGTGGGAGCGGCGGCTGGAGGACGACGACTTCGGGGTGCTCCGCGTCGGGACGGGGGCACTGCCCTCCGAGGTGGAGGTGAGCGACCCCAACCAGCAGGAACACCTGCGTGCCGAGCCGCGCGTGCTGACCGACGTCCCCGTCCCGGTGGCGCTGCGCACGCACGGCATCCTCGGCGTCGCGGGCCGCGGCGAGCTGCCCCGCGCCCTCGGACGCTGGCTGGTCGCCCAGGCCGCTGTGCTGCACAGCCCGGCCGACCTGAGCGTCTACGTGCTGACGGACCCCTCGGGCCGCGAGGCGTGGGAGTGGGTGCGCTGGCTGCCGCACGCACACGACCGCCAGGGGCGCGGCGCGGTGGCGCTGGTGGGCACGGACGCGGCGAGCGTCGCCCAGCGGATCAGCGAGCTGACAGTCCTGCTGGGAGCCCGCCGGGAGGCGATGGGCGAGGGGTTGTCGGGGACCGAACACCGGTGGCGCGGCCCGCGTGTCCTCGTCGTGCTCGACGGTTCCCGCCGGCTGCGGTCACTTCCTGGGCTCAAGCAGCTGCTGGTCGAGGGACCGCACTGCGGGATCCACCTGGTGTGCCTGGACGCGGACCGGCGGTTGCTGCCAGAGGAATGCCGCGCCCTGGTCGAGGAGGACCACTTCGGACTGTTGCAGGTCTCGCAGTTCGGGGAGCGTCCTGTGCAGTCGGTGCGCCCCGACTGCGTGCCGCCCGACTGGTGCGAGACCGTCGCCCGCGCGATGGCACCGGTGCGCGACGTGAGCGACAAGGAGGCGGGCGCGCTGCCGGACTCCTGCCGGCTGCTGGACCTGCTGGCTCTCGAACCGCCGACGGCCGAGGCCATCGCGGCACGCTGGGCGGTGGGCGGGCGCTCGACCGCGGCGGTGATCGGCGTCTCCTTCGACGGCCCCTTCACCATCGACCTGGTGCGGGACGGGCCGCACGGGCTCGTCGCGGGCACCACCGGGTCAGGCAAGTCGGAGCTGCTCCAGACGCTCGTGGCGTCCCTGGCCGTGGCCAACAGGCCGGACGCGATGAACTTCGTCCTGGTCGACTACAAGGGCGGTGCGGCCTTCAAGGGGTGCGAGCAGCTGCCGCACACCGTCGGCATGGTGACCGACCTGGACTCCCACCTGGTCGAACGGGCGCTCGTCTCGCTCAACGCCGAGGTGCGCCGCCGCGAACGCATCCTGGAATCGGTCGACGCCAAGGACATCGAGGCCTACGAACTGGCCACCCGCCGGGACCCCTCACTGGCCCCGCTCCCCCGGCTGCTCATCGTCGTCGACGAGTTCGCCTCGATGGCCAGGGAGCTGCCTGACTTCGTGACCGGTCTGGTCAACGTCGCCCAACGCGGCCGTTCCCTGGGCGTCCACCTGATCCTGGCCACGCAGCGGCCCAGCGGCGTGGTCTCCCCGGAGATCCGCGCCAACACCAACCTGCGCATCGCCCTGCGGACCACCGACAGCGCCGAGAGCCAGGACGTGATCGATGCGCCGGACTCGGCCGCCATCACCCGCACCACACCGGGGCGCGCCCTGGTGCGGCTGAGCGCCTCCTCACTCCTGCCGTTCCAGTCAGGACGCGTCGGCGGGCGCAGGCCGCAGGCGGAGGCCTCCACCGCGGCCGAGCCGTGGGCCGTGCCGGTGGAGTGGGCCGGTCTCGGGCACCCGCTGCCGGTCCGCCCCACGCCGCCCGGGCAGGAGGACGACGACCCGCTGACCGACCTGGCGGTGCTGGTCGCCGCCATCGGCGAAGGCGCCGCCGCCATGCGGTTCGCCCCGCCCTACCGCCCCTGGCTCGAACCCCTGGCCGACCTGGTGACGGTCGCCGGCCTGCCGCGCCCGGCGGGCGGCCGCCAGGACGACGTGCCGCCCGTCGCCTTCGGCGTCACCGACGTACCGGCACGGCAGGACCGCTCACCGCTGACGCTCGACCTGGTGGGCGGGGATCACCTCCTGCTGGTCGGCGGGCCGCGCTCGGGACGAACGACGGCTCTGCGCACCGTCGCCGCCGCCCTCGCCGACGTCTCCTCCCCCGCCGACGTCCACCTCTACGGCGTGGACTGCGGCTCCAACGCGCTCGTTCCGCTGTCGGTACTGCCGCACTGCGGAGCGATCGTCACCAGGGACCAGACCGACCGGCTCACCCGGCTGCTGGGCAGGCTCCAGGCGGAGATCGTGCGCCGCCAGCAGCTGCTGGCGCAGGCGGGCGCGGCCGACGTAGCCGAGCAGCGGGCCGCGGCGGCCTCGCCCGAGGAGCGCCTGCCGTGGATGGTGCTGCTGCTGGACGGCTGGGAGAGCTACACCGCCACCTACGAGTCGCACGACTACGGCAAGCTCATCGACGCCATGACGCAACTCTTCCGCGAGGGCCCCTCTGTGGGGCTGCGCGTCGTGATGACCGCGGGACGCGGCGGCCTGTCCGGCACCGTCTCCTCGTCGTTCGGCGACCGGCTCATCCTGCGCCTCGCCGACCCCAACGACTACACCACGGCCGGAATGACGCCGCGGGACGTTCCCTCCCACCTGCCGCCCGGCCGCGCCCTGCGGCCGGGCGACGACGGGGTGCTGGAGAGTCAGATCGCGCTGCTGGACCCCGACCCCGCCGGACAGGCCCAGGTCGGCGCGGTCCGCCACGTCGCCGAGCGGGCCGTCGCCGCGTACGGCAGGCCCTCGCCCGCCCTCCGCCCGATGCGCGTGGATCCGCTGCCGGCCCGCGCCACGACGGCCGAGGCGCTGGCGCTGGCGGCGGAGTCCGGACTGCCCGGCGGGCTGTGGACCCTGGTGGGCGTGGGCGGGGACGAACTCGCCCCGGTCGGCGCCGACCTGGCACAGCACGGCCCCGGCTTCGTCATCGCAGGTCCGCCCAAGTCGGGGCGTTCCACGTCGGTGTGCGCGGCGGCCCGCTCGCTGCTGCGCGCCGGGGTGCCCCTCGTCCTCGTCACCCCGAAGCGCTCTCCGCTGCGCGACCTGGAGGGCGAACCCGGCGTGGTCGGCGGGGTACGGGAGATGACGGAGTCGGCGCAGCTGCAGGAACTGCTGGTCCAGGCTCAGGAGCGCGGGCGGTACGCGGTACTCGTCGACGACGCCGAGCTGGTGTTCGACACTCCCGTAGACGCCGTCCTGGAGACGGTCGTGCGCGGCGGCGTCGACGGCGGGCACGGGCTCGTGGCGGCCGGCACGACGGACTCACTGACCTCCCAGTACCGGGGCTTCGTCAAGGAAGCACGGCGAGCGCGCAGCGGGCTGCTGCTGTCGCCCCAGAACAACGCGGAGGGCGAACTGTTCAACATCCGGCTGCCCCGTGCGGCGGCCTCCGGCATAGCGGGCCGCGGACTGCTGGTGCTCAGCGGCGACATGATGCCGATCCAGGCGGTCACAGACGCCTGAGCGGGCCCGTTCGCGGGGGCCCGCTCACGGGGTGGTGCCGCGCCCCTCCGCGACGGGGCTCACGACGGGCCGCCACCGGGCGGCCCGGTCCCACACCGCGGCACACCTCCGCCGGCTGTCGGACCCCACACGACAGCGCGGCCCCACACAGCAGCGCAGCGCCAGACAGCAGCGCGGCGCCATACGACGGAGCGGCGCCACACAGCGGTGCGGCTCCGCACGGCAGCGGGCCGCAGCCGAGTTGGCTGCGGCCCGTGCGAGGCCGGCGCGGCGGGCAGGGGCCCGTAGCCGGTGAGCCGTGACCCAGGGGGTCAGTTCGTGGCGTGGTCGATGTTGTCCGCGTTGGTACGCGCGGCCCGGCCTGCGTCCCGCAGTGTCTCCACGAAGCGGTCGAAGGTCGGCTTGAGGCTCTGCCACTCGGAGCGGAACTGCTGGGCCTTGCCGCCGGTCCAGTAGCCCCCGCTCTCGTCGCACGCGGTCTGCAGGCTGGTGATCAGCCCCTGAAGCTGGTTCGCGTCACCGTCGAACTTCCCCGCCAGTTCACGCAGCCGCGCCAGGTCGGCACCGTTCATTCCCATCGGGAACCCTCCCCGTTATCCGGTTATGACACGTCTTGCTGACGGTAACGCACATCACGTCGGTCCGGGCCTCGTTCGTGTCACAGCGCGTCCACAGCACCGTCACCGCTCGCGCGAGCCGGGCAGGGCGGTGATCTGGTGCTCAACAGCGCCGTACGTCACAGTGGTTGACCACGTGAGGTCTCACAGGAGTGACGCATGAGCCAGCAGATTCCCCCGGGCACCGCGACTCGGCCGCACACCGCGCGGCTGTACGACTTCTATCTGGGAGGCAAGACCAACTACAGCCCGGACCGGGAAGTGGCCGTCGAGGGGCTGAAGCTCTTCCCCAACGCGATGATCGCCGCCCGCCAGAACCGGGCCTTCATGCACCGCGTGGTGCGCCACCTGGCGCGGGAGCGCGGCATCCGGCAGTTCCTCGACATCGGCACCGGCATTCCCACAGTCCCCAACCTGCACCAGGTGGCGCAACAGGAGCAGCCCACCGCACGGGTCGTCTACTCCGACAACGACCCGATCGTGCTCGCCCACGCCCGCGCCCTGATGACCAGCACGCCCGAGGGGGTCACCGAGTACGTGGAGGCGGACGTCCGCAGGCCCGAGACCATCCTGGAACGCGCCCGCGAGACCCTGGACTTCTCCGAGCCGGTCGCCCTGACCGTGATCGCCCTCTTCCACTTCGTCGAGGACACCCACGAGCCGCGGGCTCTCGTCCGCCGGCTGCTGGAAGAGTTGCCCTCGGGCAGCGCACTCGCCCTCTCGCACGCCACCGAGGACTTCGACCCCGAAGGCATGCGGCTGATCGCCGACAGATACCGGCAGGCGAACATGCGCGTGCGGCTGCGCAGCCGCAAGGAGGTCGCCGAGTTCTTCGACGGCCTGGAACTGGTCGAGCCGGGTCTGTCCGCCACCTGCGACTGGCGACTCGACCTCGACACCGACGACGTACCGCAACTCCCCGGCATGGTCAGCCCGGCCGAGGCGGGTGTGTGGGCGGGCCTGGGCATCAAACCTTAGCCGCCGGGCGCCGGCCGGTGCTGTCGAATCCAGCGGCAGGCGCCGTGAGCAACGCGTCGTGTTCAGGCGACGGGCATGGCTGTCAGCAGGTTGCCCTGACAGAGGAAGACGCGGTTTCCGTCGGCGCCGAGGCCGAGGATCTCGCCGGACCGGTCGGCGGCGAGCAGCACCGGTTCCTCGGCGCCGGTGACGAGCAGCGGCCCGCTCCCGAGGGACAGGCGGTCCTTCCACCGCCGCCCGCCGTTGCGCACGTCGAACGCGTGCAGGCCGCCGCCCTTCGCCGCGACGACCACGACGTCACGCAGCGGCACCGGCGCCGGGGTCTCGTCGCGGACCACCTCGAAGGGGCCCCACAAGGGCGACGGAGGCTTTCCGGCCTCGTACGTGGCCAGCGGTTCGGCGTCCCGCTCGTGGGGGTCGTCCTCGTCCCGGCCGAGCAGGTACCAGGCGCCGGCGCCAGCGCCACCGCCGACGGCCACGACGACACCGCCGCCGGCCAGGCCCGCGAGGAGACGCCGCCGAGACGGGCGCACGGCACTGCCGGTGCCCCCCGCAGCGGGCAGTGTCGTCATCCGCTCGGCGGTCTGCTCGCGCTCGGCTATCTCCCCGGCGAGGGGGCCGCGCCGCCACACCAGGTCCGCGTCCTTGGGCGGCGCGAAGGCCCGGGCCACGTCTTCCGGCGTGGGGCGCCGTGCGGCGTCCTTGTCCAGGCAGAGCGCGACGAGCGCGAGCAGTTCGGGCGAGAGCCCGTCCAGCCGCGGCTGCCCGTGCACCACCTCGTAACTCACCGCCGCCACGTGCTCCCCGGTGAAGGCCCGCGCGCCCGTCGCAGCGAACGTGAGGACAGCCCCGAGCGCGAACACGTCCGCCGCCGGGCCGACGCGCTGCCCGAGCACCTGCTCGGGCGGCCCGTATCCGGGCGTGACGGGCACCTGCCCCGTGGTGGTGAGCGTCAGCCCGTGCTCGGGCCTGGCGATCCCGAAGTCGATGACCCGCCGCCCCCGTGAGGTCAGCACGATGTTCGCCGGCGTCGCCGCTGATGACGGCCGTGCGCGTGACGGCCGTGCGCGTGACGGCCTTGTGGTGACGGAGGGGAGCGAGCCTACGCCAACCGGTGTCGCGGCAGCCACATGGTGCACTCGTGCCCTCACGTTGCGGAGCGGGGTGGCGCGGGTGAGCGTGAGGCCACCTCCGGCAATGTGACCCAAATCACATAAATTCGGGCACATGGCCGTGAATGTTGCCCGCCCACTGTTCACCCGGCGGCTGGCGGGTGAGTTCCGTTCGCCCACCACAGGCACTCTCCGGAAGGAGGAGGACAACCATGGCAGTGCCTACTACCGGCAGCAGCATTGAACACCACCCCGATCTGGTGGAGATGCGTGCGCGGTACGAGAAGGCCGGATCCACTCCGACCGCACAGCTCGTGGAAGGTCTGAGCTTCCTCGCGGGTCTCTACATAGCGATCTCACCGTGGGTCGTCGGATTCAACACGTCGACGAGTCTGGCGGTCAGCAACCTGATCGTCGGCTTGGCGTTCGCGGTGCTCGCCTTCGGTTTCGGATCCGCCTACGAGCGGACGCACCTGCTGGGGTGGACGGCGCCGCTGCTCGGAGCCTGGGTGATCATCTCGCAGTGGGTGATCAACGGTGCGCCGGACACGACGTCGATCGTGGTCAACAACGTGATCGCGGGTGGTGTCGCGGCACTGTGCGGCCTTGCGGTCATGGGCCTGGCGATGGGCAAGAAACGGAAGGGGTGACGGCCACCCTGCGTAACCGGTGACGGGTGGAGCGGTACCCACCGCTCCACCCGTCGCGTATGCCGCAGGCCCTCGCGGTCCACCCGCCGGATGGCGCCGCAGCGCGTGCGCAGCCGGACCGACTGGGCTTGGCTGGAGTGAGCGACGTCGGCGGTGCAGCCGGACCGCCGGCGAGCGTGGCGCATCGGCGGCGCGGGAGCCGGGCGCAGCCGGGCAGCCGGGCAGCCGGTGAATGAGTGAGGTCGGCGGCTTCGGCGCGGATACCGATGACGGTCTGGGAGGAGGCGGCTGACGCCCCATGGGCAGTGGTACGGCACAGCGGATCGACGCCTTCCAGCAGCGCCACCGCTGGGTCGGAGGGCCTCTCGCCGTCGTCTACAAGGTCTTCGACGACCAGGCCCTCTACCTGGTCGCGCTGCTGACGTACTACACCTTCCTGTCGATCTTTCCCGTGCTGCTGCTGTTCGTCTCGGGCCTGGGGGCGTTCCTGGAGGACAATCCCGACCTCCAGCAGAGGCTGATCAACTCGGTCCTCGGCGAGTTCCCGGTGCTCGGGGACCAGTTGCGCGGGCGTATCCACCCGTTCCGCAGCAACGGGCTCGCCCTCGCGATCGGTGTGATGGGGAGCCTGTACGGCAGCCTGGGCGCGGCGCAGGCCGCGCAGTACAGCCTCAACAAGATATGGGCGGTGCCCCGGCACCTGAGGCACAACCCGTTCCGGTCGCGGCTGAAGGGCGTGTTCTTCCTGACCACGGTCGCGGCCGGGCTGTGCGTGACGCTGCTGTTGTCGGTGGCGGCCTCGAAGTCGCAGACGTTCGGCACGGAGCTGGGCACAGGGCTGCGGACGGCGATCACCGCGGTGGCCGTCGCCGTGAACACGGCGTTGCTGCTGGCCACCTACACCTTCCTCACCCACCATCAGGTGCCGCTGCGGCGGCTGTGGGTCGAGTCCCTGGGGGCGGCCTGCGCCTGGCAGGTGCTCCAGTGGGGAGGCGGCTATTACGCCACCAGCGTGCTGCGGGGTGCCAGCGCGACCTACGGCATGTTCGGAATCGTGCTCGGTCTGCTCGGCTGGATCTATCTCGGCGCTCTCATCTTCGTCCTGGCGGCGGAGGTGAGCGTGGTGCGCACGCACCGGCTGTGGCCGCGCAGTCTGCTGACTCCGTTCACGGACCGGGTGTGGCTGAACTGGGCCGACCGGAAGGCGTACACCTCTTACGCGACCACGGAGACCTTCAAGGACTTCGAGACCGTCACGGTCGAGTTCGACCAGCGTCCGCCGCCCGGGGACCCGCCGTCCGACGGCCCCGGTGGGGCATGAGTTCCGGGCGAGGACGCGGTACTTCTCCGTTTGGTTCACCGCCGCCCGGTGACCCGCCGCCCATGGTGGAGACGGGCCGTGCCGAGACGTCAGGCGGACGGGGGCGGCCGCACGCCGCGCTCCGGTACTCCGGGGTGGGCAAGCTGCTCCGGCTCTACCGGTACTTCGCCTTCGACCTGCCCCGGCTGACCAGCGGCGCCGGGGCCCTGCTGCTCCTCGGCACGGCGGCCGCCCGCCTCCACCAGGCGGTCGCCGGCCATCCGGCCGACCGTCCCGGCTATGTGGCGGCCTGCCTGGTGGTGCTGGCGTCCGGCGCGTTGCTCGCCGCGGTGGGCGTGGTGGCGGGGGCGCGCCGGGCACTGACCCGGGCGGGGTGGGTGCTGGGCAGCCTGGTCTCGGCGGTGTCGGCCGCCGGGTATCTGGTCGGCCGCGTGGCGGGACTGCCCGGGCTGCCGGAGTTGCAGGGGCGCTGGGACTATCCCCTGGGCACCGTCTCGCTCATCCTGGCGGGCGGTTTTCTCGCCCTCCACGTCTCCGTCCTCACGGGCATGAACGTGGCCGTCCCGGACACGAGGCACTGGCACCACTGATACGCCACTGATGCCTCACTGCTGCACCCACCACGCACCACCGACCTCGCGCCCCGCCGTCGATCGCCAAGGAGAGGCCCGTGCAACAGCTCGACTTCCCGGTGTGGCTGCGTGTGGAGCACTGGCTGAACGTCCTGTTCCTGACCCTGCTGATCCGCAGCGGCATCGAGATCATCGCGACGCATCCCAAGCTGTACTGGCGCAATGACAGCCGGCCGGGCACGGAGTGGGCCCGCTTCACCCGCAAGCGGATGCCGAAGGACAAGCTCTACGACACGCTGGACGAGGAGGAGAGCTATGCGTCGATCGTCTCGCTGCCGGGGCACAAGCAGCTGGGGATGGGGCGGCACTGGCACTTCGTCAGCGTGATCGGCTGGATACTGACGGGGCTGGTGTACGTCGTACTGTTGTTCGCCACGGGGCAGTGGCTGCGCTACGTCCCCACGTCGTGGTCGGTCTTCCCGACGGCCTGGGACGACCTGATGACGTATCTGAGCTTCGATCTGCCACCGCTGCTGCCCGGCCAGCCGTTGGACGCTCTGCAGAAGCTCGCGTACGCGGGGGTGATCTTCTTGCTGGCGCCGTTCCAGATCCTCACCGGCGCCGCGCAGTCACCGGCGGTCGAGGCCCGCTTCCCGCGCTACGTGCGGCTGTTCGGGGGCCGGCAGGCGGCGCGCAGCCTGCACTTCCTCGGTCTGGTGGCGTTCCTGGTCTTCCTCGCCGTCCACCTCACCATGATCATCTCTTGGGGGTGGCCGGAGCTCAACGCGCTGATGATCTTCGGCGAGGTCCGCGACCTGAACGCGGCGCTGTGGCTGTCGCTGGGCATTCTGCCGGCGTCGTCCTGGTCCACGCCGGCGCGACCGTCGTCAGCCTCCGCAGCCCGCGCAGGGTGCAGCAGGGGCTGGGCCGGATCGTGAACAGCTTCCGGCGCCTGGCGCTGCGGCGGCTCATCTCCCACCAGGACTACGCGCGCTCCAAGCTCTCCGTCGAGCACCGGGTCAACGGGAAGCCGCCGTGCAGCACCGAGTACAAGCTGATGGCCGTGCACGACTTCGCCGACTGGAGGCTGGAGATCGGCGGCTTGGTCGAGCGCCCGATGACGCTGACGCTGGACGATCTGCGCGCGCTGCGTGAGCCGCACAGCCAGCGGGTGCTGCACAACTGCGTGCAGGGCTGGTCGAGCATCGGTGAGTGGGGCGGCGTGCCGCTGCGCGAGGTGGTCGAGATGGTCCGCCCGCTGCCCCAGGCACGGCACCTGTGCTTCTTGACCATGCAGGACACCGGACGCGACGAGCCCAGCGCCGAGGGGGCGGGACAGTTCTACGAGGTCGTCGACCTCGAATTGGCCCGAGAGCCGCAGACACTGCTGGCGTACGAGATGAACGGCGGTCCCCTGCCCATCAAGCACGGGGCACCGCTGCGGCTGCGGGTGGAGACGCAGGTCGGCTTCAAGATGGCCAAGTGGATCGAACGCATCGAGTTCGTCTCCGGCTACGCGTGCATCGGCAAGGGCATGGGCGGCTGGCGTGAGGACAACGTCTTCTACGACAAGGACGTGGAGGTGTGATGACCACCGCGCGGCGAGCCGCAGGACGGCGGCGAGAGACCGGCCGGCGGCAGGAGACCGGCCGGCAGCGAGAGGCCGGCCGGCACAGGGGCGAGGGCCGGCGGCGGGACGACGGCCCTCCGCACGGGACCGAGGGCAAGCGTGTGGTGCGGGACATCCGGCCGGAGCTGACCGTCCTGGACGCCGGGCAGCGCGAACGCGTGCGACGGGCACTGCGGGACAGGAAGCTGCGGTGCCCGCACTGCCGCCGCGACCGCTTCGAGGTGGGCGAGGCGCTCTACCTCGGTTTCCTCTTCCTCGACGAGGCCACAGACGCCTATCTGGTCGCGCTGCGCTGCACCAACCGCGCGTGCCCGCTGCCGCGCACCGGGGTGACACTCGGGCAGGAGGAGTTCATGGGACAGGAGGAGTTCATGGGACAGGAGGAGTTCATGGGCCCGGGGCACCCGGAAGGGTGAGCCGCGGGACGACGCCGGGGTCGGCCAGGTCGAGTCGCGCGGCCGACGAGGCGGCGTCCCGCAGCCGGGCGCGCAGTTCCTGGTAGCGCTTCGCCTGCTCGCCGGTGAGCTCCCCGCGTGCCGCGTAGTGGGCGAGGCGCTCCAGCCGTCCGCTCAGCAGCGTCCCCCAGCGGATGCTGAAGTCGTACACCCTCTCGTCGTCCCGGGCGGCCGCCGGGTCCCCGGCCAGCTCGCGCAACTGCCGCAGAACGGCGAAGGCCCGGTCCAGATCGGCCGTGATGCCGCTGACCGGCCGGGGGTACGGCGCGGGGACTGCGCCGACGTCGGCGGCGGCCTCGACGTGCCGGTCGTTGTCCATGGCGAGGTACCTCCCTCGTGGCCGTGGCGTGGTTGTCGTCGTGTCCGTCACAGGCTCGGCTTGGCGATGCTGAGGGTGTACGGCGCTCCTTCGAGGGTGAGGTAGACCCGGTCGCCGCCCACCGCGATGCCGGAGACCGGCGCCTTCCGCAACTCCGGGCGGTCCAGCGCCGACCGGTAGTCGACCGTGTCGACGACGTCGAACCTACCGTCCTCGAAGCCGGTGAAGCTGTGCGTCGCGAGGACGACGAGGCGGGAGTCGGTCACCGCGTAGAGCCGCCTCTCGTCCGCGTCCAGGTGGCGCACCGGCTGCCCCATGTGGCGGCTCGCCACGACGTGCAGGCCCTTGCCGGAGCGCTTCGCGTCCACGGCCAGCAGCCGGTCGCCGCCCTTCTCCGCGACGTAGAGCCGCGAGACCTTCGTCTTGTCCCCCGTGGTCTTCTCGGCCCTCAGCGGCAGGCTGCCCGTCTCCCGTACGTCCGAACGGGAGCCCTTGTAGTGGGTGAGACGGTCGGGTGCGACGGCGTAGTACTCGACCTGCTGCCCCCTGTCCGGGCCGTCGATCTCCCCCGTGGGCCCGAGGCCGACGCGCCGGGAGGTCACCACGTCGTCGGCTCCGCCCGGCTTGCCGCCCAGAGCGGTGCCGCTGACGGTGCTGCCGTCGGCGGAGAGCGCCAGTGCCAGGTCGGGGCCGGTATCGGTGGCGAGGTAGGAGGGCGCGTCACCGGCCTCGCGGGTTTCCACGGTGCGCATGTCGGAGACGTCCAGTGCGGCGATCCGGTCGCGGTCGGGCAGCGCCACGTAGGCCTCGCCCGACGCGTCGTCACCCGGGGGCAGCGCCAGGTTCCGTCCCAGCTCGGAGAAGGTCCGCGAGCGCGTGGTGTGTGCGGTGCGCGGCGAGTCGGAGGCCAACGCGCGCGGCGGATCGATCCTGACGACCTGCCGGGACCTGTCGGCGAGCGCCACCAGTGCCTTCTCCTCGCCGGACCACACCGGTTCGCGCACGGGCGTTCCGGTGCGCAGCACGGCGACCTCGGGCGCCGACCGCTGGGAGGTGCCGTGCGCGCCGCATCCGGCGACGAGCAGCAGGCTCGTCACCACCAGCGTCGGTGTCCTGCGGTGGTCGGCCCTCGCCCTCACGCCCCTGCCCCCTCACTCGTGTCGGGAGTCCCGCGCCGCCCCGGTCCGGCCGCGGCCACCGCCACGACGGCTGTGACGACGACGGAGTACCCCCTCGTGTCCTCCCGACGCCCACCGGCCCGGAACGCGGGCCGGGCGGGCGGCCAGGCGGCAGGGCGGGCGGTCAGGCGGACAGGGCTGAGCCAGGGAGACCGGGCTGGGTCAGCGGGGGTGTCGGGATCCGGCGCCGAAGCCGATCATCCGCCAGATCCGCACCTCCCGCACCGCACCGGGAAGTTCCCGCACGAGAATGCCCGCGACGAGGGTTGCGACCACCGCGACCTGGGCGAACAGCACGCGTCGTGCCCAGCAGGGCCGGTGGGGTGCCGCCGCGGTGGCCACGGTGTCCGTCGGTCGCATACGTCGTCGCTGCGTGGTGCGCATGGTGCTGCTCCTCAGCCGGGCGAGATGTTCGGCATGATCTTCATGATGGCGTTGTGCTTCTTCCAGTGGATGCCCGTCGAGCGCCTGGCATCCGCTGTGCCGTCCTTGTGGTGGCCGGGCTGGTGGCGGTAAGGCCCCTTGTTGCCCTGGTGGATGCCGAAGACGTGCGTCGAAGTGTCCGGTTTCACCTGGGGTTTTCCGACCCTGATGCGGCCCATGGGCCCCTCCTTCTTGGCTGTTGCTTCCGGGGCGTCACCCCGGCCGTTCGGTCAGCTCGGCGAAGAACCTGTCGATCTCGGGCCACACGCGGCTGCCGCCGGTGAGGCCGCGCCACTCCCTGCGGACGACGGCGACCATGCGGAAGCAGTCGTCGATGGGGACGATCCAGTGCTGCCGCCGGTCCTGCACGGTGTTGACGAGCAGGGCCTCGACGTCGGCGGCGAGTGTCGCCAGTGGCGGGCACTGCCGTACGGTGCCCTGCCACGCTTCGGGGTCCGGCTCCCACCGCGTCGGCCCTGCCGGGCTCGGGTAGTGGGCGTGGATGCCGCCGTCGGCGTGCGGGACGAAGAAGGCGAGCCCGACCGGCGCCCCCAACGCGGCCGTCGATACCGGTTCCAGACGCGTGCGCCGCTGCGGGATCAGCCGGTAGTGGCCCTCGCTGGCCGCCTCCCGTGCGAACAGCACCGAGCACGGCCGGCAGGCGCACAGCATGTGCCCGCCCGCGGGCCCTTCCCCGCCCGTGCCCGCCCCGGCTCCCTCCTCACCGGCCGGTGGGTCCTCTCCCCCACCGTCGGTGCCGGTGTTCAGCAGGTGCCTGTGGTCGGCCGGGACCGGGGCGCCGCACAGGTCGCAGGCTTCGGTGTCGGGCGCCGGGCCACCGCGCTGAGCCGTGCGGATCGCCCGGGCGAGCGCGCCGGAGGTCACGACGCCCCCGCGGCCGGTGCGGCGGTGGGCAGCATGTCCGCCAGCGGGACGAACGCGGGTGCCGGTTCGCTCGCCACGCACCGGACGGCGGTCAGCTCCGGGGCGGCCGCCAGCAGCGTCTCGCGTACGGCCTCCTCGACGGTGGACGCGGAGGTCCCGCACCCCTTGGCCGTCACCCGTACCGAGGCCACGCCCGCCTCGACGCCCACGAGTTCCACGTCGGCGCCGCGCTGGGCGAGCACGGGCCGCACGCCTTCGACGGCGTCGGCGACGCGCTGCTCCACGGGGTCCGGGTGCAGTTGGTGCAGCACCAGCAGGTGGTGCAGCAGCCGGTCGTCGGTGAGGGCGCCGGTCAGCCGGGGCCCTGCCAGGTCGCGGACGCGGGCCAGGGCCTCGCCGTAGACCTGCGTCAGTCCCCGTACGGCTTCCAGGGCGGCCTCCGCGGTGGGTCCCGCCACGTTCTCGACCCGTTCGAGCAGTTCGTCGAGGCGTGCCAGGCGCGCTTCGACGTCCGCGTCAGCCAGCCGGTGCCCTGGCACGGTCACCTGGTCCTCAGCCATGGCCGGCTCCGGTGGCCGCCGCCCCGAAGGTCGGTGAGTGGATCTGCCGCAGTTCCTTGCCCCTGCCCAGGTACATGTGCACGCCGCACGGCAGGCAGGGGTCGAAGCTGCGGACGGTGCGCATGATGTCGATGCCCTTGAAGTCGTCCTGGCCGTTCTCCTCGAAGATCGGCTGCCCGGTGACGGCGTCCTCGTAGGGGCCCGGTGTGCCGTAGTGGTCCTGCGGACTGGCGTTCCAGGGGGTGGGCGGGTACGGGTGGTAGTTGGCGATCTTCTTGTCCTTGATCACCAGGTGGTGGGAGAGCACACCGCGGACCGCCTCGTGGAAGCCGCAGCCGATGCCCTCCTCGGGCAGCTCGAAGTCGTTGAAGATCTTCGTGTCGCCGGCCCTGACCAGCTCCATGGCCCGGTCGAGGAATTCGAAGGCCATGGCGGCCGAGTAGGCGACGAAGTAGGGGCGCGCCCGGTCGCGTTCGATGGTGTTGGACCACTTGGGGATCTTCCACTCCAGCGTCATCTCCGGCAGTTGGCTGCTCTTGGGCAGCGTGATCTTCACGCTGTGTCCCGTCGCCTTGACGTAGGTGGTGTCCACCAGACCGTTGAGCGCGGTGGACCACAGCCGGGCCAGCGGACCGCCGCCGGTGTCCAGCGCGAGGTGCTCGCCGCTCTTCTTGTCGAACCAGCGGGGGCTCATCACCCAGCTGTACTTGTCGTCGAAGTCGCGTTTCTGCGGTGCCGGGACCGTCGTCTGGTTCCAGGGGTGGCGCATGTCGACGGGATTGCCGAGGGGGTCGTGGGTGACGAACGGCTCCTCGTTCACCCAGTCCTCGTAGTACGAGGAGCCGAGCAGGATGCGCATGCCGAGGTTGATGTCGACGAGGTTGTTGGTGACCAGTTCGCCGTCGACGATGATGCCCGGGGTGACGTACATCGCCTTGCCCCAGGTGTTCATGTTCTCGTACCGGTAGTCGCACGTCTCGTAGTGCTGCCAGGCGCCCCAGCACCCGAGCATGGTGCGGCGTCTGCCCACCTCCTCGTAGCCGGGCAGCGCCTCGTAGAAGAAGTCGAAGACGTCGTCGTTCATGGCGACGGACTTCTTGACGAAGTCGAGGATCTTCATCAGCCGGGTGAGGTAGTCGGTGAAGGTCGTCGGCTCCGGCATGGTGCCCACGCCGCCCGGATACAGCGTGGAGGGGTGGACGTGGCGGCCCTCCATCTTGCAGAACATCTCCCGGGTGACGCGGCTGACGTGCAGCGCCTCCTTGTAGACCGCGCCCTCGAAGGGGTTGAAGGCCCGCATGATGTCCGCGATGGTGCGGTAGCCGTGGATGTGCCCGCGGGGAGAGGCGGTCTGCTCCGCCTTGGCCAGCACACCGGGATTGGTGAGCTTGACCATCGCCTCGCAGAAGTCGACGAACACCATGTTGTCCTGGAAGATGGTGTGGTCGAACATGTACTCGGCCGCCTCGCCGAGGTTGGTGATGTGCTCGGCCAGCGGCGGTGGCTTGACCCCGTACGCCATCTGCTGCGCGTAATTGGAGCAGGTGGTGTGGTTGTCACCGCAGATGCCGCAGATCCGGCTCGTGATGAAACCGGCGTCCCGCGGGTCCTTCCCCTTCATGAACACCGAGTAGCCCCGGAACAGCGACGAGGTGCTGCGGCACTCGGTCACCTCGCGGTTGGCAAAGTCGATCTTCGTGTAGATCCCGAGATTGCCGATGATCCGGGTGATCGGGTCCCAGGACATGTCCACCACGTTCGGTGTCTTGCGCGCCGCCTGGGGCCGGGCCGCGGTTGCCGTCATGTCAGTCCTTACCTCGTCGGTCGTCAGGGGGGGGTAGGCGGTGGTGGTCGTGAGGGAGTACGCGGTGGCGGTCGCTCAGGCGCGCCAGTGCGGGTCGTAGCCGCTGGTCAGTTCGGGGCCGTCGTGGCGCCACTTCGGCTCCTGGTTGACGGCGATGTTGGTCAGGCCGCGCATCCGGCGGATGAAGGCCCCGTACGGCTTGATGAGGATCGAGGAGAGGCTGCCGCCTGTCGGCTCGTCCATGAACGGCATGAACGCGTCGGGGAAGCCCGGCATGGTGCACCCGATGCAGATGCCGCCCACGTTCGGGCAGCCGCCCACCCCCGACATCCAGCCGCGCTTGGGCACGTTGCAGTTGACGACCGGGCCCCAGCAGCCGATCTTCACCTGGCACTTGGGCGCGTTGTAGTCCTTGGAGAAGTCGCCCTGCTCGTAGTACGCCGCACGGTCGCAGCCCTCGTGCACGGTCTTCCCGAACAGCCACTGGGGCCGCAGCATGTGGTCCAGCGGCGGGGGCGGGGCAGCGCCGGCCGCGTGATAGAGCACCCAGGTGAGGGTCTCCATGAAGTTCTCCGGCTGGATCGGGCAGCCGGGCACGTTCACGATCGGCAGCGCGCCCTCGGACCTGAAGTCCCAGCCCAGATAGTCCGCGAGCCCCATGCACCCGGTCGGGTTGCCCGCCATCGCGTGGATGCCGCCGTACGTGGCACAGGTGCCCGCCGCGACCACCGCCCAGGCCCGCGGCGCGAGCCGGTCGAGCCACCAGTTGAGGGTGAGGGGCTCGCCCGTCTCCTCGTCGTTGCCGAAGGAGGTCCAGTAGCCGTCGCCCTCGATGATGTTCTGGTTGGGGATCGAGCCCTCGATGACGAGGATGAACGGGTGCGGCGACTCGCCCTTGGCCGCCGCCCGGAACGGAGCGAGGAAGTCCTCGCCACCGAGGGTGGGCGAGAGCACCTTGTTGTACAGATTGACCTTCGGCAGGCCGGGGACGAGGCCCAGTACGACGTCCTCGATGGCGGGCTGCCCCGAGGCCGTCATCGAGACGGTGTCCCCGTCGCAGCTCATGCCCTCGGAGATCCACAGAATGTCGATCTCCCCGATGCCCTGCCGCCGGTCGGCCCCGGTCGGGTGCTCACTTGCGCGGGCTGTGCCGCTGTCGATCGTCATGTTCTGGGCCTCCCTTGCAGCCGGTCACGCAGTCGGTCGTAGACGGCCGCGACCGGAGCCGCCATCGCCAGCCCCGGTGGCTGGTCCGGGGCGCCGGGATGCGGCCTGGTGGGGGCGGTCCGCTTGGCCTTCTCCAGCTCACGGCCCAGCTCGTAGAGAGCCTGCTGGTCGAGGGCCGCGCGCAGCTTGGGCAACATGCGGCCCTCCTCCTCGACCACGTGCTCCTCGATCTCCTGCTGGAGCTCGGTCATCAGCGCGGTCGTCCGCTCCATGACCCGCGCGTCGCCCTCGCCGCCCTCGAACCCGTCCGGGTAGGTGCTGCTGCCGCTCCCGGCGGAGGGGAGCTGGTCCAGCGCGAGAAGCGTCTTCTTGACACCCATGTGCTCGGCCAGATGCTCGCCGATCTCCTGCTGCCCGTCCGCCAGCACCTTCTTGGCCAGCGGATAGACCATCAGCTCCTCGAGTGCGGCGTGCTTGGACAGCTCGCGGACGAGTGTCTCGACCACGGCGCGGCGCTGGCGGGCCGAGGCGGCCGCGCGGTAGTCGCGGAAGAGCTGCTCGACCATCCGGTGGTCATGCTTCAACAGCTCGATGGCGTCCATCGGACCTCTTCTCGTCGGGGCGGCGACGAGCACCGGCGTCGGGCGCGGAGGCATCGGGCGCGGAGGCGTCGGGCGCGGAGGCGTCGGGCGCGGAGGCGTCGGCGTCCAGCGGATGGACCTCGTCGGTACGGAAGTAGAAGTAGCGGCCGTACCAGGCGTTCACCTCGGCCGCCGGGTCGTCGTCGAGGGTGACGGCCAGGTGCACGCTGCCGTCCACGTCGTGGAAGACGCCCGCGACCTGCGCGGTGCGGCCGGCGAGGAAGATGTCGTGCGCGTCCGCGCCCCGGGCCCGCGGCCGCAGCACCACCCGGTGCCCGCGCCGCACCGGTACGCCCGCGACCAGCACGCTGTCCGTCGACGGTGAGATCCCCTCGTCGCCGCCCTCCTGCCACCAGGGCGTGGTCGCGCGCGCCGGCACCGGGTCGTCGCCGTCCGGTGGGGGCTCGGCGGCGGCCGGCGTCGTCGCTGCCGAGGTCCGGGCGGTGAAGTCCCCTGCGGGCTCCAGCGAGCGGATCGCGCCGTGCAGGCGCGCGAAGACCTCCCGGGGCATGTTCTCGACCTGGTCGAGGATGGCGGCCGCGCGCGCGTCGGTGGCCCGGGCCTCCCGCTTCTCCTCATCGGTCAGCAGGAACGTGCGCAGGGAGAGGATCTCGTCGATCTCGGCGGCGTCGTGCAGGTCGCCGGGGCTCTCCGGAGCGATCTGCGGGTGGTCGGAGAGGAGGATGGGCGAGGAGAGCATCATCCGCCGCGTGCCCTCCTCTCCGGCCAGCACGGGGAAGGTGTGCAGGTTGCGGCACGTGTCCGTGTGAGCCGCGGCCCAGGCGGGTGGGTCGATGAGGGAGACGAACTCGACGCCCTCCCCGGCCAGCAGGGTGTGGGTCGCGATCAGGGAGTGCCGCAGCGCCTCGTCGCGGGGCGTGCCGGCCGGGACGGTGTCGCCGGTGTTCTCGGTGCGGA
The DNA here is from genome assembly GCF_003323715.1 of Streptomyces diacarni. GTDB lineage: Bacteria > Actinomycetota > Actinomycetes > Streptomycetales > Streptomycetaceae > Streptomyces > Streptomyces diacarni. The sequence continues at coordinate 309,547 of NZ_QOIN01000046.1, read as the reverse complement.
CGCTCAGGCGGTGCGCTCCGGGGCGGTCGGCCAGGGGGTGCGCCGAGAGTGTGGTGCGGGCCGCGAGCGGGCGGCGGTGCCTCACGACGCGGAGCGCTTCGCCGCCCGCGCCGGCCAGGTCGCCCGCGCCGGTCAGGTCGGTGGTCTGCGCACCGCCGGGCGCGCCGACGGGGAACGTCCGCTCTCCCGCGAGCAGGTCGGCCAGCTCGACCTCGATGTCGGTCTCGTGTTCCACCGCCTCGTCGAAGGAGAGGTGGAGCTCGCCACCGAGGTCGGCTGACTCCACGGCCTCCCAGGCGTCCTCCCCGCCCCCGTCCCGCGTCCTGACCCGGCGTTCGACGCGCTTGCCCTGCACCTGGAGGTACCGCACCCGGACGCGCAGCAGCGCTCCGGGGCCGGCCTCCACCAGGCATGCGGTGTGCTGGCGCCAGGACTCGGCGGCTCCGGCGACGCTCGGCGGCACGGGTCCGTCGGCCTCCACCCAGGCGCGCGGCGCGAGGACGCCGAACTGCCAGCGCACCCGGTTCTTGGGCGAGGAGCGGCGGTAGGGGTAGAGCAGGTAGCCCTCGTAACAGATGGCGTCCGCGACCGCGCGGACCTTTGCGAACGCCGCTCCCGCCGACCGCGTGCCGGGCTCCGCCCGAGCCGGACCGTCCACTGCCGTGCCTCCCGGTCGCCGCATCGGTGCGCGTGCGCGCACACCGGCGTCCATATTTGCACCGTTTTTTCAGATTTGCGCGCTCTGCTGGCGCGGGTGTGGCGCGCGACGGAGTCGGGCGAGTTCATCGGGGGCGGCCGACGTTTGAAGAGGATTCTTCCTGGTACTTCGTGATGCGTGTGGCTCCTGAGACCGCCTGGGGTGTACGCCCCGCAGGGCGATTCCGAACTGTTGCTCGAAGCCCTCGCGGGGGCGCCCTTCCCCCCGGGCGCGCGGATGCTGGACGTGTGCACAGGCACGGGCGTGGTCGCGCTCGCGGGCGCTCGCCTGGGCGTCCGCGAGGTGCACGCCGTGGACATCTCGGCGCGCGCCGCCCTGGCCGCCGCCTGGAACGCCCGGCTGCGGGGCCTGCCCGTCCGCGCGCACCGCGGTGACTTCCTGGAGCGCGCCACCGGCAGCTTCGACCTCGTGACGGCGAACCCGCCGTACGTGCCGTACGCGGGGTCAGGACAGGGCTTCGGGCGACGTGCCCGCGCCTGGAACGCGGGACGCGACGGGCGCAGGTTCGTGGACCGCCTGTGCGAGGCGGCACCGCGGCTGCTCGCGGACAACGGCGTCCTGCTCATGGTCCACTCGCAACTGTGCGGGCCCGACCGGACGCTGGAGATGCTGCGCGGCTCCGGTCTCGACGCGGCGGTGACCGCGCGCCGCACCCAGCCCTTCGGCCCGGTACTGCGCGCCCGCGCGCGGTGGCTGGAACAGCAGGAACTGATCTCCCCCGGACAGCGACACGAGGAACTGGTGGTCATCCGTGCCGACCTCGTCCCCGCACGAGAACGCCCCGAACCGGAAGAGCGGTCCGCCTCCCGACAGCCGTGAGGCGCGGCCCGTGCGACGCGTGACCCTCGAACAGGGCGGCCCCGTCCTCGTCGAGGGCCCGCTCGAGGTGACCCTCGACGACGGGCGCACGGTCACGTCCGACCGGTTCATGGTGGCGCTGTGCACCTGCCGCCGCAGCCGCGCCTACCCCTGGTGCGACACCAGCCACCGCCGCCGCTCCCGTCCAGGGGCGGAGAGGACGCCCGCGGACACGGACGCCTCCGCCGGCTGCGACGCGGCTGGGCGGCGTCGCTCACCGCACGAGTGAGCCCGCCCGGTCCGCGCACGGAGCGGTCCTCGCCTGCTCAAGGCAGTGGGGTGCCGCCGGTGGCGTTGAGGATCTCGGCGGTGACGTAGGTGGCGTCCTCGGAGGCGAGGTAGACGTAGCCAGGCGCCATCTCGGCCGGCTGGGCGGGCCGCTGGAGCAGGCTCTTGGCGCCGAACTGGCTGGTGTCCGGGAGCGTCGAGGGGATCAGCGGCGTCCACACGGGCCCCGGCGCGACGGCGTTGACGCGGATGCCGCGCTCGGCGAGGTTCTGGGCCAGGCCCTGGGTGAAGGTGACGATGGCGCCCTTGGTCATCGCGTAGTCGAGCAGGTGCGGCTTGGGTTGGTAGGCCTGGACCGAGGTGGTGTTGATGATGCAACCGCCCTGCGGGATGTGCGGGAGCGCCAGCTTCGTGATGAAGAACATCCCGTAGAGGTTGGTGCGCATCACCCGGTCGAACTGCTCGGTGGAGATGCCGTCGATGCCGTCGGACTGCGCCATCTGGAAGGCCGCGTTGTTGACGAGCACGTCGATCCGTCCGAGGTCGGCCGCCGCCCGCTGCACGAGGCGGCGGCACTCGGCCTCCTCGCGGATGTCGCAGGCGACGGCGACCGCGCGGCGGCCCGCGTCCTCCACCAGCCGTGCGGTCTCCCGCGCCTCGTTCTCCTCCTCGGGCAGGTGGCTGAAGGCCACGTCGGCGCCTTCGCGGGCGAACGCGAGGGCGACGGCGCGCCCGATGCCGGAGTCGCCGCCGGTGATCAGGGCGCACCGCCCGGCCAGCCGTCCGCTGCCACGGTAGGTGCGCTCACCGTGGTCGGGGCGGGGCTCCATCTCCTCCGTGTCGCCCGGATGCCGCTGATCCTGCTGCGGATACTCCGGCTTGGGGTGCTTGTCGGCGGGGTGTCCGCCGGTCGGTTGGTTGCCGGTCGGTTGGTTGCCGGTGGCCTCGGGGCTCATGGTGTTCCTCCAGATACGGCGGGGGTGACGGCACGCGGCGGGCGGCGCCGACGACCGCATCGGCACCGCCCGCCGCGTGTCGTGGACGGTGGGGTCACCGTCGTAGGGGCGTCACCGGCCAGACCGGTGACGCCCCCGGGAGGGGCACAGGGTCAGGAGCTGACCGTGTTGCCGGGCGGGAAGCGGTCCCAGACGCGGTGCGCTCCCAGCAACTCGGTGACCTGCGCGAGCACGGCCTGCGGGTCGTCGGCCACCACGATGCCCGCTCCGCTTTGCGGGCATCCGGCGGCGGCCAGCACGTCCGCGCCGCCGCCCCAGGCGCCGAGCGCCTTGGCGTGCCGGTAGGCCTCGGAGACCAGCAGCAGCACGCGGGGGTCGACGTTGCCGCCGCCCGCGCTCTGCGCGGCCTTCACGTCCCGCGCGCCGTAGGCGTCGGCGCCCATGCCGGGCGCCCCGGCGATCAGCACCGCGTCGAACTCGACGGAGCGGGCGTTGGCGAAGGTCCGCTGGGCAACGACGGGGCCGCCGCTGCCGGTCAGTTCGCCGCCGTGCGGAGCGATGACGAGCGGCACCATGCCGCTGTCGAGCACGGTGGAGCGGAGGCTGCTCAGGGCCGCCAGATCGCTGTTCTCGTCGGCGATGATGCCGAGGACCCGGCCGTCCGTCGGCCAGGTGTGGCCGAGCTGGGAGAGCGCCGGGCTGGGCTCGACGTCGGCGAGGGGCGCCGAGGGCTCGGGCGCGGGAAGGCCGAGTCCGGCAGCGACGCCGGCGCACAGGCCAGGGTCGATGTCGGCCAGTACGCGCAGGTTGCGCTGCTTGATGGCGTCCTCGTAGCACTTGCTCAGCTCGAACGTGTACGCGGCGATGACGTGTTCGCGCTCCACCGCGCTGAGGCTGAGGTAGAAGCGCCGCGGGTGGCTGGTGTGGTCGGCGAAGGAGGCGGGGGACTCTCGGACCTTCGAGGCCCGCTCCACGGTGACCGGCGTCTCGACGTACGCGCCCTCACCGGCGCCCGCGAAGAACGGGCAGCCGCCGTCGAGGGAATTGGGCTGGTAGGGCGCCACCCCGCTGTGCACGCCGCTCTGGTGCAGACCGTCCCGCAGCATGTCGTTGACGGGGGCGTGCGTCCTGTTGACGGGGATCTGCGCGAAGTTGGGGCCGCCCAGCCGGGTGATCTGGGTGTCGATGTAGGAGAAGAGGCGCCCTGCCAGCAGCGGGTCGTCGGTGATGTCGACGCCCGGCACCAGGTGTCCCGGGTGGAAGGCGACCTGCTCGGTCTCCGCGAAGAAGTTCGACGGGTTGGCGGTGAGGGCCAGCAGCCCGATCGGCTGCACCGGTGCCCACTCCTCCGGCACGATCTTGGTCGGGTCGAGCAGGTCGATGCCCCGGAAGGTCTGCTCGGGGGTGTCGGGGAAGGTCTGGATGCCCAGCTCCCACTCGGGAAAGGCGCCCGCCTCGATGGCGTCGGCCAGGTCCCGGCGGTGGAAGTCGGGGTCCATACCCCCCGTGATCTGGGCCTCCTCCCACACCATCGAGTGCACCCCGAGCTTGGGCTTCCAGTGGAACTTCACCAGCGTGGTGCCGCCCTCCGCGTCGACCAGCCGGAAGGTGTGGACGCCGAAACCCTCCATCGTCCGGAAGGAGCGCGGAATGCCCCGGTCGGACATGTTCCACAGGGTGTGGTGGGTGGCCTCGGTGTGCAGCGAGACGAAGTCCCAGAAGGTGTCGTGGGCGCTCTGCGCCTGCGGGATCTCCCGGTCGGGGTGCGGTTTGGCGGCGTGCACCACGTCGGGGAACTTGATGGCGTCCTGGATGAAGAAGACCGGGATGTTGTTGCCGACCAGGTCGAAGACACCCTCGGAGGTGTAGAACTTCGTGGCGAAGCCCCGGGTGTCGCGCACCGTATCGGCCGAACCCCGGTTGCCCAGCACCGTGGAGAAGCGCACGAAGACGGGCGTCTCGACGTCCTTGCCGAGAAAGGCCGCCTTGCAGACCTGGGAGGCGGTGCCGTAACCGCGGAAGACACCGTGGGCCGCGGCGCCCCGCGCGTGCACGACGCGTTCGGGGATGCGCTCGTGGTCGAAGTGGGTGATCTTCTCCCGCAGGTGGTGGTCCTGGAGCAGGACGGGTCCCCGCTCCCCCGCCTTGAGGGAGTGGTCGGTGTCGTAGAGCCGGGTGCCCTGCGCGTTGGTGAGCCTGCTGCCCTTCTGCGCCCGCACCGTGGGGTCGGCGTCGAGGTGCTCGCCGGTGGCGGTGTAGACCTCGGGGCCCGACTGGTCCTTCTTGGGCGGCAGCGGCTCGCGCGGCTCGGTGGGCTCCTCCAGCGGGGGCGGCTTCGGCCCGGGGCGTCCGGGGATGAAGGGCTCCCCGTCGTGCTGGTCGTCGTGCGTCGGGCCGGGCATGGGGACCTCCTGGAGCGAGTGGACGGGCCACCGCAGGGGTAACCGGAGCGCCTTTTACCCAAACGGGAGGTACGCGAAGTGACCGCCGATGCCTCATGGCGACGGCCCGGGGCGGGCGGGCGCGGCCCCTTCAGTCCTCGTCGGGCGCCTTCAGTCCTCGTCGGGCGCCGCGTCCGGAAGGCGGACCTCCAAGAAGCCCTCCCGCACCCGTGACTCGAAGCACGGCTGGGGTGCGGTCGCCGGGCCGCCGACGTTCCAGCCGTCCACCAGCCGGAAGGTGCTGCCGTGCCACGGACACGTCACGCACCCGTCGGCGACCGTCCCCTGGGACAGCGGCCCGGACTGGTGGCTGCACCTGTCGGCCAGCACCCGCGTCTCGCCGGACGGTTCGCGGTAGACCAGCAGCGCCACCTCGCCCAGCGTGGCGTTCGAGGCCTGCCCCACCGGGAAGCTGTCGGCCTTGCCCACCGGGTGCCAGCCCTTGCCGACCAGGTGCTGGACCGGCTCGGCCTTGTTCGGCCCCACGGCCTGACGGTAGGCCAGGTGGCCGCCGACCATCGCACCCGCCCCGGCGACCGTCAGCCCGGCGAACCCGAGCACCCGCCCCCGGTACTCCCGCCCGCGCGCGCGGGCGGCCAGCGAGGCCGCGTACAGGCCCAACGCCACGGTGTTGGCGGCGCCGTGGACGAGGCCCGTGCGCAGCTGCGGCTTGTGCAGCTCGGCCCAGTCCACGGAACCGCTGAGCGCGGCCGGGATCGAGGCCAGGATGCCGGTACCGATCAGCACCCGGCTGGCCCGCCGGGTGCCGGGCAGCATGTCCAGCACCCCGGCGGACATCCAGGCGCCGATGGGCAGCTGCACGAGCGCCGGGTGGAGGGGGTGGCCGAGCCACCGGCCGTGCAGCACGTCGCGCAGGCCGCCGAGGGGAAGTTTCTGCACGGCGTTCTGCAGCGGGCTGACCGCCGTGTCGAGGGCGCGCAGCGTGCCGAGCCGGTCGAGAGGCCCGGCGAGCGGCAGCTTCGCCAGTCCGCTCTCGGCGGCCCGGACGGCGCGGGGGCGTTCGAGAGTCTCGTAGCTCTCGGTTTCGGACGAGGGCGCATCAGACGACATACCGCTCCGGTTGCCACGCCTGCCCGGACACAAACGGTCCGGGGCCCGCACCACTCCGTCAGCTCTGGTGGGCACCTCGTTTCGGCGTCCACCGCGTCGGCAACCCGGCAGGGGCCCACCTGGCAGTCTGCGAGACGGTAAGGAGCCGAGAGATGACGACCGCACGCGAGATCATGAGCCCGGGCGCCGACTGTGTGCACAGCGATCAGACGGCGGCGGACGCGGCCACACTGATGACCGAGCTGGGTGTGGGTGCGCTGCCCATCTGCGGGAAGGACGACAAGCTCAAAGGCGTCGTCACCGACCGCGATCTGGTGGTCAAGGTGCTGGGTCCTGGCCGGGATCCGGCCGCCTTCCCCGCCGGCAGCCTCAACCAGCAGGAGGCCGTGACCATCGGCGCCGACGACAGTGCCGAGGAGGTGCTGGAGACCATGTCGCAGCACCAGGTGCGGCGCCTGCCGGTGATCGACGGCGACCGGCTCGTCGGCATGGTCGCGGTGGCCGACGTCGCCCGCTCCCTGCCGCACCCGGAGACGGGCCGGCTGGTGGAGGTCCTCTCCTCCGACTGACCGGCCCGGGCGGGTACGACACCAGGACAGCGGGCACGGCCCCGGCCGGCGGCACGGTGCCCGCTGTTCCGGGGGCCGTGGACCGGCGTTCGGGTCACCCGCCGTCCTGACTCGTTTGGGAACGTGGCACACGGGCACTGGGGAATGCGGACAGGGAGGGCGACCGCATGGAACACTCCCGGGCCCGGGCCGCCCGGCGGGCCGCACTGCGCAAGGCGGCTGAGCGAGGCTTCGACGCCGCAGACGAGAGGCTGCCCGCCGCCTCAGGCGGCAGAGCCCTGTTGCGCAAGGCTTTCCCGGAACACTGGTCGTTTCTGCTGGGCGAGTTGGCGCTCTACAGCTTCGTCGTCCTGCTGCTGACGGGCGTGTACCTCACCCTCTTCTTCGACGCGGAGATGACGCAGGTCCGCTACCACGGGCCGTACGAGCCGCTGCGCGGCCAGCTGATGTCGACGGCGTACGCCTCCACGCTGGAGATCAGTTTCGAGGTGCGGGGCGGCCTGCTGATCCGCCAGATCCACCACTGGGCGGCCCTCCTGTTCGCGGGAGCCATCGGGCTGCACATGCTCCGGATCTTCTTCACGGGCGCCTTCCGCAAGCCGCGCGACGTCAACTGGCTGATCGGGATGACCCTGTTCGTCGTCGCGCTCGCCGAGGGCTTCTCCGGCTACTCCCTCCCCGACGACCTGCTCTCCGGCACCGGGCTGCGGATCGCCGAGGGCGTCATGCTGTCGATCCCCGTGGTGGGGACGTATCTCGCGCTGTTCGTCTTCGGCGGGCAGTTTCCAGGACACGAGATCATCGAACGGCTGTACCCCCTGCACATCCTGTTGCTCCCCGGCCTGCTGCTCGCCCTGGTCGTCGCCCATCTGATCCTGGTGGTCTACCTCCAGCACACCCAGTGGAGCGGCCCGGGCCGTACCAACAAGAACGTCGTCGGGCACGCGATGGTGCCCCAGTTCGCCGCGCGCTCGACGGGGCTGTTCTTCATGGTGGCCGGGGTGATCGGTGTCCTGGCCGCGGTGGGGCAGATCAACCCGGTGTGGGATTACGGCCCCTACGAACCGGGCAAGGTCTCGACGGCGGCCCAGCCCGACTGGTACGTCGGATTCCTGGAGGGCTCGCTGCGGCTGATGCCGCCCTTCGAGACGACGCTGTTCGGGCACACCCTGATGTGGAACGTGCTGGTGCCCGCCGTCGTCCTGCCGGGGCTGATGTTCGCCCTGCTGTACGCGTATCCGTTCTTCGAACGGTGGATCACCGGCGAGGACGGGACGCCGCATGTGTGCGACCGTCCACGGAACCAACCGGTCCGCACCGCGCTCGGTGCCGCGGGGATCACCTTCTACGGCGTCCTGCTGCTGGCCGGCGGCAACGACGTCATCGCGGACACCTTCACCGTCTCCCTCAACGCCCTGACGTGGGCGTTCAGGGTCGCGTTGGTGCTGGGCCCGCCGGCCGCCTATCTGCTGGCCAAGCGGCTGTGCCTCTCGCTCCAGGAGCGGGACGCGCAGCGGGTCTCGCACGGCGAGGAGACCAGTTGGGTGCGGCAGTCGGTGGAGGGCACCTTCGACGCGGACCACGAGCAGCTCCCACCGGGCGAGCGGTACCGCCTGGTGGCACAGCGTTTCCCGCGGCCTCTCGAAGCGCCCGAGGGGGCGGGCGGGCCGCGCCGCTTGCGGGCGGCGCTCAGCCATTGGTACTACCGGGACGCCCTCTCCCCTGCCTGGCGGACCATCGGCCACCAGAGGGAACGCGCGCACGCCGCGGTGTCGGGGGCCGAGCGCGGCTCCCGCCAGTACGTGTCCTCGTCTCACCGTTCCCGGCAGGAAGCGCCCTCGCGCGGCTCCCGGCAGGAGAGCGCGGCGCGGCGGGCGCTCAGTGGTCGGTCCGGGCGTACTGGAAAACGAATCCGCACACCGCGGCGCCGGTGATGCCCACCCCGATCAGGAAGAGCCACAGCCCGATGACCGTGCCCGCGCCCAGCAGCGCGACGCCGAGCGCGGTCATGGCGGGCCACGGGCTGCGGGCGGGGAAGAAGGCCAGCGGCCCGGCCCGTTCGCTGATCTCCCCGTCCCTGCGGTCCTCGGGACGTACCCCGCGGCGCTTGTACTGCACGGTCAGGAAGAACGAGACCAGCGACGCCATCAGACACGCGATCAGGACGGCCGCGGTCCCCGCCGGGTCCCGCGACCAGATCGCGTAGGGCACGGTGACGCAGGCGAAGAAGCCGGCGACACCCGCGAAGAGGACGGCTTCGGGTTTCACGAGAGCTTCCCCTTCGTGGGCGGCTGCTGGGAGGCGGGGTCCTGTATGGCGGGAGTTTCGGGGCTGGGCGGCTCGTCCGGCCCGACAGGCGCCACGCCCGGGCTCTCGGGGGCGCCCGGCTCGACGATGGCCGCTCCTTCCGCGGCTTCGGGGTGGTGGAGCCAGAAGGCGGGCGAGTCGGAGCGGATGGTCGGCAGGGCGACGAAGTTGTGGCGGGGCGGCGGGCTGGAGGTCGCCCACTCCAGGGAGCGGCCGAAGCCCCAGGGGTCGTCCTCGTCGATCTTCGGGGCGTGGGTGGTCGTCCACCACACGTTGTAGACGAAGACGAGGGTGGAGACGCCGAGGAGGAAGGCGCCGAGCGAGGAGACGCTGTTGAGGGCGGTGAAGCCGTCGGCCGGCAGGTAGTCGGCGTACCGGCGGGGCATGCCTTCGGCGCCCAGCCAGTGCTGCACCAGGAAGGTGGTCTGGAAGCCGACGAGCGTCATCCAGAAGTGCACCTTGCCCAGGCGTTCGTTCAGCATCCGCCCGGTGAACTTGGGCCACCAGAAGTAGAACCCGCCGAACATGGCGAAGACGACGGTGCCGAAGAGGACGTAGTGCAGGTGGGCGACGATGAAATAGCTGTCCGTCACGTGGAAGTCCAGCGGCGGTGAGGCGATCAGGACGCCGCTGAGGCCGCCGAGGAGGAAGGTGACGAGGAAGCCGACGGACCACAGCATCGGTGTCTCGAAGCTGAGCGAGCCGCGCCACAGGGTGCCGATCCAGTTGAAGAACTTCACGCCTGTCGGTACCGCGATCAGGAACGACATGAAGGAGAAGAAGGGCAGCAGGACGGCACCGGTGGCGAACATGTGGTGTGCCCACACCACGGCGGAGAGCATGGTGATGCCGGCCGTCGCGCCCACCAGCCCGATGTAGCCGAACAGCGGTTTGCGGCTGAAGACGGGGAAGATCTCGCTGACGATGCCGAAGAACGGCAGCGCGACGATGTAGACCTCCGGGTGCCCGAAGAACCAGAACAGGTGCTGCCACAGGACGGCGCCGCCGTTGGCCGCGTCGAAGACGTGCGCCCCGAACTTGCGGTCCGCCTCCAGGGCCAGCAGCGCCGCGGACAGCACGGGGAAGGCGAACAGGGCCAGGATCGAGGTGAACAGCACGTTCCAGGTGAACAGCGGCATCCGGAACATCGTCATGCCGGGGGCGCGCAGGCAGATGATGGTGGTGATGAAGTTGACGGCGCCGAGGATGGTGCTCAGACCGGCCACCGACAGCCCCATGGTCCACAGGTCGCCGCCCATGCCGGGGCTGTGCTGCGGCCCGTTGAGCGGCGCGTAGGCGAACCAGCCGAAGTCCGCCGCGCCGCCGGGGGTGAGGAATCCGCTGACGACCATGAGCCCGCCCAGCAGGTAAACCCAGTAGGTGAAGGCGTTCAGCCGGGGGAAGGCCACGTCGGGTGCGCCGATCTGCAGCGGCATGATCGCGTTGGCGAACCCGGCGAACAGCGGGGTGGCGAACAGCAGCATCATGATGGTGCCGTGCACGGTGAACAGCTGGTTGTACTGCTCTTCGGAGACGAGTTGCATCCCCGGGTGTGCCAGTTCGGCCCGCATCACCATGGCCAGGGCGCCTGCCGCGAGGAAGAAGCAGAACGCTGTGACGAGATAGAGGTTGCCGATCACCTTGTGGTCGGTGGTCGTCAGCCAGCGCAACACCATGTCGCCGCCCTCCCTCAGCGCCCGAGGCCGCTCGCGCTCCTCAGGCGGCTCGTGAGCCCCGAGCGCCGGTTGGCTCGTGCCGCGCGCCCTGCCGCCAGCGCGGCCGCGGCGGCCACCGCTCCCGCCGCGGCGGCCGGTGCGGCCAGCCGGGCGGCGCGCCGGTGCCACGCCGGTACGGGCTTGCCCGGGCGATCCCCGTCACCGTCGCGGGAGCCCTGGTAGGCGCGGCGGACCAGTTCGGCCAGGTGCACCGAGCGCCTGCCGGTGCCCGCGTGGTCCATCTGGGTCTTGCAGGAGAAGCCGTTGGCCACGATGTCGGTCGCGGGGGCGGCGTCGCGGACGGCGGGCAGCAGGGCCTGTTCGCCGCAGTCCATGGAGATGTCGTACCTGCCCTGTTCGAAGCCCCAGGAGCCGGCCAGGCCGCAGCAGCCTCCGGTCAGGTTCTCGGCGCTCACGCCGAGCTTGTCCAGCAGCTTCTGGTCGGCCTCGGTGCCGCCGGTGGCACGCTGGTGGCAGTGGCCCCACAGCAGCGCGTCGCCGGCGCCGTGCAGCCGGGGCGGGGTGATGTCGTAGGTGTCGAAGAACTCGGCGAAGTGGTGCACGTTGCGCCTCAGGCGCCGGGCGTCGTTGTCGTGCGGGAGGAGCTTGGTCAGCTCGTCCTTGAAGACGGCCAGGCAGCTGGGTTCCATGCCGACGACGGGGGTGTCGGCGCGCACGTGGGGCCGCAGTACGTCCAATACGGTGCGCAGGTAGCGCTCGGCGGTGTCCAGGAAGCCGAAGTCGTAGAGCGGGCGCCCGCAGCACACGTGCGCTTCGGGCATGATGACGGCCCAGCCCGCGGCCTCGATGGCCTCGATGGCCTCGACGCAGGCGACGCCGACGTCGGTGTCGAAGTAGTTGTTGAAGGTGTCGGGGAAGAGGACGACGGGACGGCCGCCGGGGTTGGCGGTGCCGCCGCGTTCGCGGAACCACTGCTGGAGGGTCATCGGCGCGAAGGCGGGCAGCGGCCTGCGCCGGTCGATGCCCGCGGCGAACTTGGCCAGGTGCGCGAGCCCCGGTACCTGGGTGAGAAGGTTGGCCAGTTCCGGCATGCGGGAGGCGAGACGCGCCGCCTGGTCGATGAAGCCGAAGGCGTAGGCGCTGCGGGGCCGCCACCTGCGGACCGACTTGTAGTGGTGGTGGAGGAACTCGGCCTTGTAGGTGGGCATGTCCACGTTGACGGGGCAGTCGTTGGTGCAGCCCTTGCAGGCCAGGCAGAGGTCGAGCGCGTCGGCGACCTCCTTGGACTGCCAGCCGTCCTTGACGGTCTCGCCGCGCAGCATCTCGTGCAGCAGCCGCGCGCGGCCGCGCGTGGTGTGCTTCTCCTCCCGGGTGACCTGGTAGCTGGGGCACATCGTCTGGTCCGGCTCGGGGACACGGCAGACGCCGATGCCCACGCAGCGCATGCTGGCGTGGACGAAGTTTCCGTTGTCCTCGGCGTAGGCGAACTTCACGTCGGGGTGCGGCGGGTTGAAGTCGGCGCCGAGTTTGAGGTCCTCGTCCAGCCGGTAGGGGTCGACGACCTTGCCGGGGTTCATCCTGGCCTCGGGGTCCCAGATCTGTTTGAACTCGCGCATGGCCTGGACGAGGTCGCTGCCGTACTGGCGCTCCAGCAGCTCGCCGCGCTGCTGGCCGTCGCCGTGCTCTCCGGAGAGGCAGCCGCCGAAGGAGCTGACCAGGTCGGCGGCCTCCTCCATGAAGGCGCGGTAGGTGGCCAGCCCGTCGGCGGTACGCAGGTCGAAGCTGATGCGCGAGTGGACGCAGCCCTGCGCGAAGTGCCCGTACATGGCGCCGCGCAGCCCGTGTTTGTCCATCAGCTCACGCAGTGCGGGCAGGTAGTCGGCCAGCTTGTCGGGGGGTACGGCGGAGTCCTCCCAGCCGGGCCAGTGGTCGCCGTCGGGCGGGAAGGCGGTGGCGCCAAGGCCGCCCTCGCGGACGGTCCACAGTTCCTTCGCCGTCTCGGCGTCCTGGTCGCTGGTGGTGATGCGGCCTGGGGAGTAGCCGCGCTCCTGGGTCAGCCACTGCGCGAAGCGCTCGGACTGCTCCCTGGCCTCGTCCTTGGTGTCGGCGCCGAACTGGACGAGCAGCCACGCCGCGCCGCCCTGCCGGGGCAGCTGCTCGATGGAGGCGAGGTTCATGTGCTGGAGCTTCTGGTCCTGGATGAGCTGTTCGTCCAGGGCCTCAAGGCCGATGGGCCGGAAGGTGCGGCAGCAGATGTCGGCGTCCCTGGCGGCGTCGACCAGGTGGTCGTACTCGACGACGACCAGTGTGCGCTCCAGCAGCGCCGGGGTGAGCAGCACCTGCGCCTGGAGGACGGTCGCGCAGGTGGACTCGGTGCCCACGAGGGCGCGGGCGACGTTGAAGCCGTTCTCGGGCAGCAGTTCGTCCAGGTTGTAGCCGGACACGCGGCGCGGCATCTCGGCGATCGAGGGGTAGCAGGACCTGATGGTGTCGGCCCAGCGGTCGCGCAGGTCGCGCAGGCGCGCGTAGATCTCCCCTTTCGGACCGCCCTCGGCGATGATCGACTCCAGGTCCTTCTCCTCGTCGACGCCGACCCAGAAGCGGTCGCCCTTGGGGGTGACGATCTCCAGCGCGTGCACGTTGTCGGAGGTGCGCGGCCCCGGCCCGTACAGCTGGGCCTGCACCGAGTGGGTGCCGCAGGAGTTGTTGCCGAGGTTGCCGCCGATGGCGCAGCGGGAGTGGGTGGAGGGGTCGGGGCCGAAGACGAGGTTGTGCGAGGCGCCGGTGTGGCGGTTGAGCTCTTCGTTGATGACGCCGGTCTGGAAGGTGACGCGACGGTTGTCGCCGTCGACCTCCCCGATGCGGGTGAGGTACTTGGAGTGGTCGATGACGACGGCGTAGTTGACGGTCTCACCGGACAGGCTGGTGCCGCCTCCGCGGTTGAGGACGGGCGCCTGGTACTCGTGGCAGATCCGGTGGACGGCGACCACGTCGTCGAGGGTCTTGGGAACGACGACTCCGATGGGGACCTGCCGGAAGTTCGAGGCGTCGTGCGCGTAGAGCGCCTTGGAGGCGGTGTCGAAGCGCACCTCGCCCTCGACGGCGTCCTTGAGCGCCTTGGCCAGCTTCCCGACGGCGATCACCTGCCGGGCACGCGGCGGCCCCGGGACCGTGGGTGAGGTCTTGGCGGGGATCTGCTCGCTGCGGTCGGAGGAGGTCTTGGCCATGTCGGGTCGCCTTCCATCGTGAAAATCGTCGGTACTGCTACGGGTGTGTGCCGGTGCACCGCTGCGGCGCGACGGGACGCAGCGGTGCCGTCAGCCGGGGCGGTGACCGTGCACCCGGTAGGGCTCGGCGTCCGCCCACCGCACCTGGAGGCCCAGCCCTGGACGGTCGTGGGCGGGCCGCAGCGCTCCGCCGACCGGCCTCGGCACGCCATCGAACAGACGCTCTTCGACTCGTACGTGGTCGTGGAAGTACTCCAGATGGCGCAGCCGCTCCACGGCGCAGAAGGCGTGGGCGGAGGCAGCGGGCGCGCAGTGCGCCGACAGGTCCACGCGGTGCGCAGCGGCCAGCCTCGCGACCTGAAGCAGCCCGGTGATCCCGCCGCAGCGCGTCACGTCCGCCTGGAGGCAGTCCACCGCACCCGCCCGGAGCAGAGCGGCGAAGTCTCCCAGGACGAAGCCGTACTCCCCCGCGGCGATCTCCAGCCGTCCGGGGCCCTGATCGCGCAGCAGCCGCAGCCCTGCGGTGTCGTCCGAGGAGACCGGCTCCTCCAGCCACCGCACGTCCCACTCCCCGGCCATCCGGCGCGCCCAGTAGAGCGCTTCCTTGCGGCTGAGGGCACCGTTGGCGTCGGCGAACAGCTCGGTGTCGGGCCCGATGGCCTCGCGGGCCGCCGACAGCCGCGCGGCGTCCTGCCCGGGGTGCCGGGACGTCTTGATCTTCACGCGTGGAATGCCCTGCTCGACCCAGCCCGCGAGCTGGTCGGCCAGCCGGCTGTGCGGACAGTTGGTGAAACCGCCGCTGCCGTAGACGGGAACCTGGTCGTGCACGGCGGGCAGCAGGCGGTAGAGGGGCAGACCGATCAGCCTGGCCTTGAGGTCCCACAGGGCGATGTCGACGGCCGAGATCGCCATGGCGCCCACCCCGGGCCGCCCCGCGTTGCGGACTGCGGCGAACATCCGGTGCCACAGGGCGGCGGGCGCCAGCGCGTCGCCGCCGGTCACCAGCGGGGCGAGCTGCGAGGCGACGAACCCGGCGGTCGAGACGTCACCGTAGGTGTAGCCCACACCGATACGGCCGCCGGCCAACACCTCGACGACGATCGCGGTCGTCGCCTCCCAGCGCAGCGTGCCGTCCTCCTCGGCACCGTCGGGCCCGTCGGTCGGCACGGAGAAGGCGTGGACCCGCACGCCTTCGACGCTCACCCCCTCCACGCCGTCCGCCACACCGGCGGAGCCGCCCGGACGTGCAGGCTCCGTTCCAGGCGTCTGCCGCGACGCGCCCATTCTGGTCACCCTCAGCCGTCTCCTCTCGACCGCCCGGCGGTCCCTCGCCCGACCGCGCGGGGCCCTACCGTCTCGCTGCGCCGACCGCCCATGGGTACCTCGCACGGAGGCGGCGAAACGGCCACTGGCACGGGCGGACGCACGACGCGACCTGACGGCAGGAGCGCACACCCCACAACGGGTGACACGTCACGATCCGGCGCCCCCCGGCCCGACGGACCGGCACGGCACGCACGCCACCGCCGCACGCACACCACGGCCACACGCACGCCACCGCCGAAGGCGTCACAGGCCACGGCCGAGGTGTCGGCGGCATCGGCCGATTTGCGGGCGTCCGCGGCGTGGGACTCGGGCCTGGACCGTCGCGTCAACCACGTGAAATGGGAGCACCAATTGCGCAGCAAGTAGCCGACTACGTTCTGGCACGCCTTCGCGAGTGGGGAGTCCACCGGGTCTACGGGTACCCGGGCGACGGCATCAACGGCATGCTCGGCGCCTTCGACCGTGCCAAGGGTGATCCGGAGTTCATCCAGAGCCGGCACGAGGAGATGGCCGCGTTCATGGCGTGCGGACACGCCAAGTTCACCGGCGAGGTCGGTGTCTGCGCCGCCACGTCGGGGCCCGGCGCCATCCACCTGCTCAACGGCCTGTACGACGCGAAACTGGACCACCAGCCGGTCGTGGCGCTCGTCGGGCAGCAGAAGCGGCTCGCCCAGGGCACCCACTACCAGCAGGAAGTCGCCCTCGAACACCTCTTCGCAGACGTCTCGGATTTCTGTCAGATCGTCATGGACCCGGGCCAGATGCGGCACGTGATCGACCGGGCCTTCAAGACGGCGCTGACGATGCGCAGCGTCGCCACGATCATCGTCCCCGAGGACATCCAGGAGTCCGAGGCCGTACCCTCGCCGCCCAAGTCGCACGGGTCCGTCTACTCCAGCGTCGGCTGGAGCCAGCCGCGGGTGCTGCCCAACAAGGACGAGCTGCGCAAGGCGGCCGACGTCCTCAACGAGGGCAAGAAGGTCGCCATGCTCATCGGGCAGGGCGCGGCGAACGCCGAGGCGGAGGTCGTCGAGACCGCCGAGGTGCTCGGCGCCGGCATCGCCAAGGCGCTGCTGGGCCGGCAGGTCGTCTCGGACGACCTGCCGTTCGTCACGGGCCCCATCGGACTGCTCGGCTCCAAGGCCAGCGACGAGATGATCATGAACTGCGACACGCTGCTCATGGTCGGCACCAGCTTCCCCTACGCCGAGTGGCTGCCCGACGAGGGCAGTTGCAAGGGCGTCGAGATCGACATCGACGGCCGCATGATCGGCATCCGCTACCCGATGGACGCCCACCTCGTCAGGGACGCCAAGGAGACGCTCAAGGAGCTGCTCCCCCTGCTCAACCGCAAGGAGGACCGCTCCTGGCGCGAGCAGATCGAGGAGAACGTCCGCACCTGGGACGACGTCCTGGAGAAGCGGGCAGGACAGACCTTCGACGGCAAGATCAATCCGCAGGCCGTCGCCCACGAGGTCTCCCCGCTGCTGCCGGACAACGCCCTCCTGACCGCCGACTCGGGCTCCGCCACCAACTGGTGGGCCCGCCACATCAAGCTCCGCAAGGGCATGCAGGCCACCCTCTCCGGCACCCTTGCCACCATGGGCCCCGGCGTCCCGTACGCCATCGCCGCGCGCTTCGCCTACCCCGACCGCCCGGTGATCGCCTTCGTCGGTGACGGTGCGTTCCAGATGAACGGCATGAACGGGATGATCACCGTCAAGCGGTACACCGACCGCATGGCCGGATCCCCGCCGCTGATCTTCTGCGTCCTCAACAACCAGGACCTCAACCAGGTCACCTGGGAGCAGCGCGCCATGGGAGGCGACCCCAAGTACGAGGGATCGCAGTACCTGCCGGACTTCCCCTACGCCGAGTACGCGGAACTCGCCGGCCTCAAGGGCATCCGCTGCGACGACCCGAAGAAGGTCACCTCCGCCTGGGAGGAGGCCCTCGCCAGCGACCGCCCCGTCGTCCTGGAATTCGTCGTCGACAACGAGATCGCCCCCATCCCACCGCACATCATGAAGGAACAGGCCAAGAAGGCCGTCAAGGCGGGCATCCGCGACCCCGAACGCACGGGCATCGCCGCCCGCGGCTTCCGGCAGAAGCTCACCGACATGTACGAGAACCTGCCGGGCCGCAAGCACGACTGAGCCGCGGCGCGGGCCGCGGCTCGACGCCCGGCACGGTGCCCACGGGGCCCACCCCGGTGCGCAGGTGTGCCTGCACCGGGGTGGGCCCCACGTCCTCCCCTGCGGACGCCACCCGGTCCCAGAAGACGGCCCCCGCCGGGCGCATTTCTCCCGTCTCGCTGACGTTCCGTCTCCCGGCTGACTACCGTGAGCCGCATGGACGATGACTGGGACACCGACCCGGCGGACACGTGGCCGCTGCCCCCGGCCTGGATGTGGGGGTGCGAGACGTGCGCGGACCTGTACGGGGCGATGAAACGGGCCGGCGAGGTCTTCAGCGCCGCGCTGGAGGAGCTGGGCCCCTCCGTGGACTGCGACCCCTTCGACACGGTCGTCACCACCCAGATCCGGCTCGCCGAACACCTCGCCGTCCAGCACTCCGAACAACTCCCCGAAGAGGACCCGACGTGCGCCAAGTGCACGTCCCCCGAGATGTTCCAGCTTCCCGAACGCTTCATCCTCGAACACCGCGCACGCCATCTGTTCGCCCCACCGAGCGTCGTCGACCGCCTCTGAGCCCGCACCCCGCCACGCCGGGCCTCCCCCTACAGGCCCCAACGGTGGTTGGCCGTCGCCACCTTCACCGATATGACCTCCGCACGCGTCGCCGCCCTGAGGTCACCGGACTCCGCCCACCACGCGGGCCCACCCGGCCGTACGAGCCGCACCATGCCGTCCTCCGCGACCGCGTGCACGACCCCCGCCGTTCGCCGGGCGAGGTCGGTGACGACCTCGCCCGGCCGCCACTGCGCACCGCTCAACGCGGCTGACCCGCCAGCGCCTCGGCCAGCCGCTCGGCGGTGGCCAGACTGCAACCGCCCAGTTCCAGCAGCGGCCCCCGCAGCACCCGGTCGGCACACGAGGCCAGGTCCACCCGGAGCGAGGGCAGCACGACACCCGCCTCCGCGAGCGCCCGGCGCAGCCGCTCGTACGTCTCCTCCGCCTCGCGGAGCCTGACCAGTGCGGAGTCCGACCGACGGTTCTCTGCGTGCATCAACAGCGCCTCTCTCCCGGGTTTCTCACTTTCCGTGACCCCAGCGTGGCGCTGCGGACATAATTCCGGGAGAGCACGAGCTGTGCACCTGCGCTTGTCAAGACGCGGAGAACGAGATGACGGCAGAACAGCATGTCGACGGCAACCCCAAGGCCGACCCCAAGGTGTCGACCCTCGCCTACTTCGGCACCGAACTACGCATCCGCTGAGAGGAAGCCGGCCTGAGCCAGACCACGCTGGGACGGCGCACCTTCTGCACCCACTCGTACGTGTCACGGATCGAGTCCGGAAGCCGCGTGCCCAGCGAGGAGTTCGCCCAGCGCTGTGACGACGCCCTGTGCACAGGCGGGCTGTTCGCCCGCCTGTGGCCCGTCGTGATCGAGCACGCCTACCCGGACTGGTTCCGCCCCTTCGTGGCCCTGGAAAAGGACGCCACCTGCATCTGGGACTTCGAGAACCAGGTGGTGCCGGGGCTGTTGCAGACGGAGGAGTACGCCCGGGCCCTCTTCGCCGCAGGTCGTCTGCCGAACACTGACGACTTGGTCGCGGCGAGGATGACCCGGCAGCACATCTTGGAGCGCGACGACCGTTGTCGCCTGTGGGTCGTCCTCGACGAGAACGTGCTCCGCCGTGCGGTCGGTGGACCACAGACCATGGCCCGACAGTTGGAGGCTGTCCTGGCCGCGACGGAAGACCCCAGGACTATCGTGCAGATCGTTCCATTCGACGTGGGCGCTCACGCCAGCATGGACGGCCCGTTCGCCGGCCTGACCATGAACGAGGGCGCAGACGTCGTCTACGTCGACGGCCGTGCTCGTGGCTACATCAGCGCTGCTCCGGAGGAGGTCTCCGACTATGCGTACGCCTATGATCTGCTGCGAGCCGACGCCCTCTCTCCCAAGGCGTCAATCGACCTGATCGCCGCGAGAGCGAAGGAAATCTCATGATCAGCGCGACCGACCTCCCCATCAGGGCGTGGCGCAAGAGTAGCTACAGCGGCCAGAACGGCGGTAACTGCCTGGAGGTCGCCGACGACCACACCGCCACGACCCTCCCCGTCCGGGACTCCAAGAACCCCCACGGACCCGTCCTGCTCTTCACCGACCAAGCATGGACGGCCTTCCTCGCACACGTACGCGACGGGCAACCGGACATCCGCTGACTCCGGTCACTCTCTGAGCGGCGGACGGTCACGGCCGGGCGGACATGAAGCGCGTGTCCGCGACGGCCGTTGTTCGCACTGGCTGAGGGTGCTGCTGAACAACGTTTCTCAGTGCTGCACTCATCAAGGGCAGGCCGCCGGAGGCCAGGAAATGCGACGGCGTGACGCCGGCCTGCTGCACGGACGCGGCGCGAACCCGTGCCGCACATCATCCGCAGCACGCAACGTGAGACGAGAGAAACGGGATGCGTAAAGCGATCAAGGCGGGGATCTCAGCTGTGGCGGTGGGCACCGCCCTGTGGGCAGGGGCCGTCTCGGCCCAGGCTGCGGGGCAGTCGACCGGCGTCGACGCTGCCCAGACCGCTCCTCGCGCGCAGTTCGACGGCTGGGAGTACGAGAACTGGTACTTCAGTTTCAACAACTGTTCCGTGGCGGGTGGCAACATGCAGGGCATCAAGGCGTTCCGTTGCGAGGAGAAGGCCGAGCATCTCTGGCATCTCTACGTGCTCCGGTGACTATCCGGAACCCGGACGGGTTCGGTCGGTTCTTCGATCCCCGTGCGGGGCGATGACGCACCCGCTTGAAGGGTGAGGGCCGGCACCCCCGGGTGCCGGCCCTCTCAGGCGCGCGATGGCCCCCGGCGCAGCGCGACGAGCACGGGCAGGGGCTGGGGCAAGGGCACGGGCGCAGGGGTGCTACCAGCCCCGCCCCTCGGGCAGGTCGCCCAGTCCGGGAGCGGACAGGTGCAGCACTTCGTAGCGCTCGGTCGCTTCCTCGTCCGGCGCGGAGGAGTCCGCCCACAGCACGAACCGCAGCAGTTGCCAATGGTGGGGGTCGACGGCCAGCGCAGCGGTGTGCACGCCCTCATGGCCGCAGAGCCGTTGCAGCTGCTCGGTCTCGTGCTCGATCAGTGCGGACAGACCCAGACCGGCGCCGTCCGGGTCGGCGTCGGAAGGTATCGGGGTGAGGCGGCGTGAGGCTGCTCGGGGAAGTGCCGTGCGGGCGGGTCCGGCGTGGCAGGCGATGCCGGTCCAATGCCGGGCGACGGGGCGGCCGAAGTCCCGGACGATGTTCTGGAACCCTCCGCCACCGACGAGGAAGTGAGCCATCGCGCCGGTGTCGTTCCACAGGTAGAAGGGGGCGTACTGGTTGACCGGCGAGCCGTCGATGCCGCGTTCGCGGATGACGTACGCCTTCAGTCCCAGTCCGGCCCGGTCGTCGAGGAGGTGACCGCTCTCGGACACCCGCTTGCGGATGGTCTCCATGTCGTAGTCGGCGGGCAGGGTGATCTCGTACTGCTTGGCATACACGAACGATGCCGCCTCTCTCTGTGACTGGTCAGTGAGCCGACGGGCCGGCGAGGTATTCGGCCTCGGTGACGTGGGGGCCGCGTTCGGCTTCGGTACCGTCCTCGGCGGCTTCCTGGATGGCCAGGTGCGTCATGAAGGTGGTGGGAGAGGCGCCGTGCCAGTGCCACTCCCCCGGCGCGATGCGCACGCTGTCGCCGGCGCGGAGGGTGTGCACCTCTCCGTCCCGGCACTGGACGAGCCCTGCCCCCTCAGTGACGTGCAGGACCTGGCCGAAAAGGTGGCGATGCCACGCGGTACGGGCGCCCGGCGCGAAGTGCACGCTGTTGACCCGAAAGCGTGACGGTCCCTCGGGCCCGGCGATCTCGTCGAGCCATGCAGCGCCGTGAACCAACTCGGATGGTGCGACGGCGGTGGGCTGCGGTGTTCGGGAAACACGCATGGAAGACCTTTCCCCAGTGCTCATGTCAGAAGTGCTCAACGCCAGGAGTGTACATACCAGTAGGTACAGAAGGATCAGCATGTACCGGTGAGCCGTACGGCGGACCGGCACCGCTCCCGGCGGGGACACGCACCGGGGCGGTGACGCCGGCCGGGAGCCTGTGCCGACCGAGCCGGCACAGGCCGGGCTCAGACCTCGGCCTGGCCCTGATCCGGGCCCTGGTCCGGGTCCGGGTCCACGGTGACGACGAGGCCGCGCACCTCGTAACTGCCCAGGCTCTCCTTGACGCGCACGGTGGGCTCACCGCGCGTCCGCAGGCCCGGCAGGGCGAAGAGGCGGGTGAGGAAGATGTCGGTCTCCTGGATGGCGACGGCGGCCCCGGGACACTTGTGGGGGCCGTCACCGAAGGAGAGGCCGGGCCCGGGGACGTGGCCGTCGGCACCGCGGGCGGGACACACGCGTTCGGGCGCGGCTCCGAACGCGTCGGTGTCGAGGTTGGCGTCGTCGACCCGTATCTCGACGAGTGAGCCCGCCGGAACGGTGACGGTGGCGCCGTCACCGTCGGGCAGGTCGAGCGCGGCGGTCGTCCGGCGGTGCAGGGCGGAGACGACGGGCTCCAGGCGCAGGATCTCGTGCAGGACGGCGTGCCGTCCTGCCTCGTTCGCGGTCAGGTACTCCTCGCGGAGCGCGTCGTCGCCGAAGAGGTGCCACGCGGCGACGTTCACGAACTCGCGGGTGGTGATCATGCCGGCCGCCGCGAAGGTGACGCACTCGCCGAGGATCTCGCCCGCCGTGCAGCCCTCGTCCAGCAGGTGGGAGAGGAGGTCGTCGCGTCGGGCGCGACGGCGGGCGCGTACGGCGGGGCGGACGTCGCCGAAGTAGAGCCCCAGCCACGCTGTGTTGCGCAGCAGCATGAAGCGAAGCCCGCGCAGGCTGGTGTAGCTGGGCTCTTCGAACGTGTCCGGAAAGAAGCGCTCCAGCCGGCGCAGCAGCCCGGGCCTGCTCTCGGTCAGGCCGATGACGCCGGCGGTCACCTCGGCCGCGAGGGCGAAGGAGAGGTCGGACAGTTGGGCGCTGCCCGCCTGCCGCAGCCGGGCGAGCTGCTGGTCGGCGACGCGGATCATCAGGTCGCGGTAGTGCTCGGAGACGCGGCGCGGGGTGAAGTACCGTGCGGTCTGGCGGCGGTGTTCGCGATGTTCGGGCCCGTCGCGGTAGAGGACGGGGCGCCGTACGGAGGCGGGCAGTTTCTCGACGGTTTCGATGCCGAGACCCGCCTGTACGGTTCCGCCGGCGCGCAGTGCGGCCCTCCCGGTGTCGTAGGTGGCCACGCGCCACACCCCGTCGGCGTCGTGCCGCACGGGGCACCGTCCGGTCCCCTTCTCGACGAGGGCGGTCTTGCGTCCGCTTCTCTCCCCGGCTGACTCCACTCGCGTTTCCTCCCGACGGCGCGCCGGCGCGCCGTCGCACCGGCACGTGAGCGTGCACGTGTGCGGACACTATGCGACAGGGAGGTGGTGAAGGAGTCCGGAACGAGTCAGCCAGCGCCGCCGGTTGGGCGTCGGCGCACCTGCCGGTTCGGGTCCTGACGTCCCCATCAGGCCGGTGCCACGACGTTCGCCCGCCGCGTAGGCGCGCGCGGAGAACGGACGTCCGGGAGCAGCCGCACCCATGCGGCGCCCGCAGGCACCCGGCACAGTGGCAATCGAGTGCGCGCGCCCGCTTGTCGCCGCCCTCCCCCGCTGCTTGACTGCGCCACGTCAGTCCGGCTTCCGGGGGGAGACC
The DNA here is from genome assembly GCF_003323715.1 of Streptomyces diacarni. Taxonomy (GTDB): domain Bacteria; phylum Actinomycetota; class Actinomycetes; order Streptomycetales; family Streptomycetaceae; genus Streptomyces; species Streptomyces diacarni. Next base: position 286,288 of record NZ_QOIN01000046.1, on the reverse strand, counting down.
CATGGAGATCGCGCGCAGACATGTCCTGTCCCTCCTGTCCGCCGCCGGGCTGGCGGCGGTGATCCCCGCAACCGACGCCACCGGCGCACCGCTCGGCCCCGACGGCAGAGACGCCGAGGCAGCGGCCGGGACCCGGCCGGCCGCCGGGACCGGCACCGGGCGGCTGCTGGCGAACGCCGTCGCCGTCTTCGCGGGGACGCCGGAGTCCAACGCCCGCACGGAGACGTCCGCCAAGCTGGCGGCCCTCGCCGAGACGGCCACCGCACACCTCGCCAAGCTGGACACGGCCGCTGAGGGGGAACTGTTCGAGGGGCTGCCGCTGGGCACCAACGACGCCCACCTCAACACGTCCTTCCGGATGCTGTACGAGATCGCGCTGGCGTCGCGTGCGCCCGGGGTCGGCACCGGTGGCGCCGCGGCACGCCGCCGTGTCGTGGAAGGACTGGTCCGGCTCCACGAGGACTACTACGGCGACCAGTCGCGCGGCTACTACGGCAACTGGTTCACCTGGGAAATCGGCATCTCCACCAGCGTGACGGCGACGCTCGTCCTGCTCGCGGACGAGATCGCCGAGCAGCGTCCAGAGCTGACGCGCACCTACATCGCCTCGATGGACGCCTACCTGCGCAACGGGAAGGACGGCGACGTCGATCTGGACTCCCGCTTCCACACCGGCGCGAACCTCGCCGACATCACCACCAACCGCCTCCTCCAAGGCGCCCTCCTCGGCGACGAGAACCGCGTCCGCAAAGCGTTGGAGGACCAGCTCACCGTCTACGCGACCGTCGATCCCTACCGGCTGCGGCACGGTGTGACCGACGGGCACTACGCGGACGGCTCGTTCATCCAGCACGGTTCCGTCGCCTACACAGGCTCGTACGGGAAGGGGCTGCTGACACGGGCCGTGCAGGCGCTGAGGCTCCTCGACGGCACCGGCTTCGCGGACACCGCGGCGCTCGTGCCGGTGGTGTACCGCTGGGTCGCGGACGGCTTCGCGCCGCTCGTCTTCGAGGGCTGGATGATGGAGGTCGTCAAGGGGCGCGCCGTCTCGCGCACGGGCGGCGGGTACGCGGACAGCGCCGCCGTCGTGGAGGCCGTCACCGCACTGTCGTCGCACACGGACGGCGAGCGCTCCGCCGCGCTCGAGAGCTACGTCAAACACGTGGCCCACTCCTCGGCCGACGCCCCCGATCCGGCCCGCTTCGCCTCGCCGCTGACGGTGGTGCGGTACGCGGAGATCCTGGGCGACGCGTCGGTGCCGGCGAAGGACCTCAACCCGGCCGCGCGCAGCACCGCGTTCAACGCCATGGACAAGACGGTGCACCGCCGCCCCGGTTTCGCCTTCGCGCTCGCGCGCAGCTCGGACCGCGTCAGCAAGTACGAGTACATGAGCGGGGAGAACCTGATGCCCTGGTTCCAGGGCGACGGCGCTCACTACCTGTACCTCGCGGGCCACGACCAGACACGCTCGTTCGGCGTCGACTACTACACCACCGTCTCCCCGTACGGGCTCGCGGGGGTGACGGCTCCCGAGCAGCGGCGCGAGACGGTGCCCGAGCTGTACGGGAAGGCGTACTACGACAACCCCGACCACCCACTGCACTTCACCCCCTCCTCCGAGTCGCAGAACACGTACGTGTACTTTCCGCGCGGCACCAACCGGCACTCGGGCGGTGCGGTGCTCGGCACCTACGGGGCGGCGGGCATGGTGCAGTCGGACGATGTCGCGTACACCGAACGCGACCGGCTGCCGGACGACTTCACCGTCTACCGGAACGCGACGGCCACCAAGTCGTGGTTCCTGCTGGACGACGAGATCGTGGTCCTCGCGGCCGGTGTCGGCGACCTCGGCGGCCGCCCCGTGCGGACCACGGTGGACGCCCGCATCGCGGACCCGGACGACGAACTCGCCGTCACCGGCCGGCGGGCCGGGGGCGGCGCCTGGTCCGGGGAGTCCGGCGAGTCGGGCGAGTCCGGCGAGGGCACGGCACGGCTGCGCTGGCTGCACTACGCCAACGAGACCCGCGGCGGCGCGGTGGGCTACCTCATGCTGGACGAGCGGCCGCGCCCACTGACCGTGGGCCTGGAGACGGTGACCCGCAGCCGCCGCGCGGTCCGTACGGCGAACCCCGACACCCCCGTCACACGCCAGGTCTTCAGCGCCGCGTTCCGCCAGGAGGCGGGCGCAGAGCCGCGCTCCTACGCGTATGCGCTCGTCCCGCACGCCACGCGGCGCGCGCTGGACGCGTACGGCGAACACCATGGGCACCGCCGCGCACTTCGGGTGCTCGCCAACACCACCCGCCTCCAGGCGATCCGGCACTCCGGTCTCCATCTCCTCGCGGTCAACGCGTTCGCGCGGGGCCGTCAGTCCGTCGCAGGCCTCCACCTCGACGGGCCCGCCTCCGTCCTGGTACGGCGCGAGGGGCGCGAGGTGACCATCGCCGCCTCCGACCCCACCATGCGCCGGGACGAGGTGAGTCTGCTCCTGCACGGCCGCCGGCTGCGCCCTGTCGAGGCCGGGGAGGGCGTACACGTCAGCCACGCGCGCGGCGGCACGCTCGTACGCGTCCGCACCCGCCACGCCTACGGGCACAGCTTCACCGCCACCCTCCGCTAGGGTCTCTCGTTTGGATATGGCTGGATCAGGGAGCGGGGTCCGGCGCCCCGGGCGGTGAGTTCGGAGCACCGGTGGCCACCGGTGCGACCGGCTGTGACTCGCGTAGTCAACGCACCGAGGGGCGCAAGGGAGTGCGACGCGGCGTTTCCCTGCCGCCCGAAGAGCGCGTGTGTTCACGGATGACCGTGGAGCGGTCCGGTACCGCTGAGTGCGACGCGGACGTCGTGCTTGAAGCCGGCGGTGTCGTCGAGTCCGAACGCCGTGTATTGCAGTACGAATCCGTGCAGCAATGCCATCACGATCCGTGCTCCACGATCCGGGTCGAGTTCGGGCCGCACTGTGCCCGCCCGCCGGCCGTTGCGGAGCGCGTCCGCGATGCGTTCGCGTACGCCCTCGAAGCCCGCCATGGCCTGCTGTCGCAGCCCATCGTGTCGGAGTAGCTCACCCCACGCCTGGACGGCACAGCGCAGCAGCTCATCAACAGGGATGGCCTGGCCCGCCCCGTCGGCGGCGACCTCACCGCTCACCGGGTCGATCGCCGCCGCGACCAAGTCGGCAACCGTCACGTCGTCGGCCGCGTCGACGAACTTCTCGAGAGGATCGAACATCAGCCGGAAGGCATCGCCTGCGATCTCGACGATGATCTCTTCCTTGCTCGCGAAGTAACGGTAGGGGGCGCCGACCGACACACCCGCTTCGGCTGCGATGTCGGGCATCGAGGTCTGGTGGAAGCCGGCGCGCGAGAAGCAACGACGGGCCGCCGCGACGATCTGCGACCGGTTCGCCGCCCGACGTTCGGCGGTGATGCGTGGCACGGGCCACCCCTCCTCTATAAATGAACGAGTATTCACCTTGACGGTAGCAGGGAGCCGGGCCACTATAAAAGTGAAAGGTCGTTCACGGAAGCCGTCCACTAGGCGAAGGAGACCTGTCATGGCCGATCCGAAGCTCAAGATGGGCGTCTACCGGTACGAGCACACCGAGCCGCTGTTCGACGGGCGAGTCGCGATCGACGGTGTCGACGCCACCCTGGACACCTCGCCGCTGATCTCCGACGTGTTCCACCGCATGACCAAGGGCGAACTGGACCTCGCCGAGTACGGGCTGACCTACTTCCTGCGCACCTTCGACCTGGACGATTCACCCTTCCTGGCTCTGCCGATCTTCCCGAACCGCAACTTTCGTCACTCCGCGCTGTTCGTGAACGTCGACAGCGGGATCGAGCGGCCAGAGGATCTCGCGGGCAAGACGGTCGGCGAGTTCGCGCTGTACGGCAGCGACCCGGGTGTCTGGATGAAAGGTGTCTTGGCCGACGAATTCGGTGTGACGCCTGATCAGGTGGGCTGGGTGATCGGCGGCACCGACCACCCCATTCCCTCATTCGACTGGATCCCTCAGCCCGTTCCGGACGGCGTGCGCGTCCGCCACACAGACGGGGATCAGACCTTGGCCGGCCTGCTCGAAGCGGGGGAGATCGATGCCCTGCTGTCGGTCGACGTGCCGCAGAGCCTGCTCAACGGCTCAACGAAGAAGATCCGGCGGCTGTTCGTCGACTACGAGACGGTCGAGCGGGACTACTACCGCCGCACCGGCATCTTTCCGATGATGCACGTCGTCGCGATCCGCCGGGAGCTGGCCGAGGCGCCCGGCCTAGTGAAGTCGGTCTACCGGGCGTTTTGCCAGGCCAAGGACATCGTGCAGGAGCACTACCGGGCCAATGCGGCCAAGCAGCACATGGCTGTGATCACCCCCTGGTTCAGTGAGCTGTTTGCGGAAAACCGCGCACTGCTCGGCGAGGACTGGTGGCCCTACGGTGTCGACGCCAACCGCAAGGCCGTCGACACCTTCTTGCGCTACCACCACGAGCAGGGACTGTCCAAGCGGCTGCTCACCTCCGAGGACATCTTCGTGCCCGCCTTCCTCGGCACCCGCTGAACCCTGCCGCACCTCTCCCCCTATGCCGCACTACAGCCGCACTACAACAGTGCCGCCGAATGAGCGCACCGGCATTGCGCGTGGGCACCAGCCCTACGACACCACACAGGCACTTCTCGCCCTCGCCATCTGCGGAGGGGCCACACCTGGGCCCAGGCCACTCTCGTCCTCTGGCGGGCGCCGGGCGGATGTTCCCGGGGCTCTGTACGAAACACTCGGCCCCGGCCGCAGCGGGGGCGGGAGTGTCCGGAGTGGGTGGACCTGCGGCTAACGGCCGGTGGCCTTCGGCTTCGGAGCGTCGTGGCACGTTCCCAGATCGAGCCACCCGAGCTTCAGCCGGTGCCATCCCCCCGTCGTGTAGCCACCGATCGCCTGGTCGAGACCCGCCGATATGTCGTCCCCGTCCTGACGACCGACGTAGTGGCGCTCTGTACCGTCTCCGGTCGACTGGAAGATGTGGAGTTCCGCGCGGCCGTCATGATTCACGTCCGTGGCCCGCACCCCTGACACGAACGACCCGTACGACATGCGGATGGTGCCGGTCCTGGCACTGCTCAAGTCGGTCGCGAGCGGTCCGTAGTGCACCTCGTGTGTGATCATGTTGTCCGCCGGTGAGTCTCCGGTGTCGTGCTGGCTGTAGAACAGGGCCAGGTCGATGTACCCGTCACCGTCGAAGTCCCCGAAGGTCCCGCGCGTCTCCATCTCGTCGGACCACACGCCTCGGAATTTCTGCCAGCGCCCGCGCGCCTTTTCGACCCGGACGGTGTCGCCGCCTCCGAAGGTCACCAAGGGGTCGCCCTCACGGGTCTTGTCGTAGATCTCGTCCTGATGTCCGTCGGCGCGCAGGGTGGTGTTGTTCAGCGCGCATATCTCCATCGGCGCGTGACTGCCGGGCTCGGGCCCCATGACCGACAGCTGCCAACCGACCACGCCGACCACGGCGAGGGCAGCACCCGCGATCGCGGTATACCGCCGTCGCCGTCTGCGCCGCCGCGACAGCGAGGAGGGCACGTTCCGGGACCCGGACGGAGACCCGGACCCGGGCCCGGAAGGAAAGTCGTTCCCGGACTCGGACGGCCGTGGGGTCTCATCGGCGGAGGGAGTCATGGCGGCACACTAGGTCGGCGCGCGGCGGTACAGACCGACCCCGGAAATCCGTAACGGAGTTGAGGCGGAAGGGCGATCCCCCCGAAGCCTCAGAAACCGGCCCTGTCGGGGATCTTTGTGTGCGGCTCCAGCCTGCCCCACTCGGCGTTCGCCAGATCGCCCTTCTTGATGAGGCCGGTGTCGACGCCGATCAGGACACCGTCGCCCTCATTGAGCTTGTCGGCGACGCGTCTTTGCAGGTCATCGCGGATGTTGTGGGGCTGCCGCTTCGCGCCGGCGAGCCGATGTTGCAGGCCGTCAACGGTGGAGTCGCCGGGCGAGAGGCGGCCTCGGCGCTGTCACCACCTGCGGCGATGTCGTGGACCGGCGCGGAGGTGGTGGTTTCCGCGCCACCTCCGCGCCGTGCGCGACCGCACCCGCCGACCGGCGTAGGCTTATTGCGCAGAGGTTGCAATAACATTCGTCCCGCAAGAAGGTGTGTGGTGAGCTCTCCGATCGTCCTGGGGATCGAGACGTCCTGCGACGAGACCGGCGCGGGGCTGGTGCGCGACGGCCGGCTGCTGGGGCACGCGGTCGCGTCGAGCATGGCCGAGCACGCCCGCTACGGCGGAGTCGTGCCCGAGATCGCGGCCCGCGCCCACATCGACGCCCTCCGGCCGGTGATCGCGCAAGCCCTGGCGGACGCCGGACTGCGCCTGTCCGACGTCGGAGCCGTCGCCGTGACGGCGGGGCCGGGACTCTCCGGCGCGCTCCAGGTCGGGGTGGCCGGCGCCAAGGCCCTCGCCCACGCGCTGGACGTGCCGCTGCACGGCGTGCACCACCTGGCAGGACACGTCGCCGCCGACACCCTGGAGCACGGGCCGCTGCCCGACCCCTGCATGGTGCTGATCGTCTCGGGCGGACACACCTCACTGGTGCTGGTCCGTGACCTGGCCACGGAGCCGGTCGTCCACCTCGGCGACACCCTGGACGACGCGGCGGGCGAGTGCTTCGACAAGGTCGCACGGGTCTTCGGTCTGCCCTACCCGGGCGGTCCCGCCATCGACCGGGCGGCGCGCGAGGGCGACCCGCACGCCGTCGCCTTCCCCCGGCCGCTGACCGGGCCGGGGCACGATCCGTACGCCTTCTCCTTCTCCGGCCTGAAGACCGCCGCAGCACGCTGGGCCGAGCGCCACACCCCCGCGGCGCCGCCGCCGGTGGCCGACGGTGCCGCCGCGCTCCAGGAAGCCGTCGCCGACGTGCTGACCCGCAAAGCCGTGACCGCCTGCACGGACCACCAGGTGCGCACCCTGGTGGTCGTGGGCGGCGTCGCCGCCAACTCCCGGGTCCGCGCCCTGGCCGAGGAGCGCTGCGCGGCGGCGGGCATCACGCTGCGCGTACCGCCGCTGAGGCTGTGCACCGACAACGGCGCCATGATCGCCGCCGTCGGGGACCTGCTCGTGCGGGCGGGGGCGGAGCCCGCGCCGCCCACGCTGGCCGTCGATCCCTCCGCGCCGCTGGAGCGAGCCGCCCTCCAGCCCACCACCGACGCCGCCCTCGTCCCCTGAACCAGGTCCCCCGTCCCGCTGGTGGCCTGCACCGCCCGCCACGCCAACGTGCCGCCCACGCCACCCTGATGACCCTGGCCGCCTCGCCAGCGGACGGCCACACCCCCTGACCTGCTGCCCGGCCGACCGCTTCGCCCAGCTCGCGCCGGCGCCGATGCCGGCACCGGCACCGGCGCCGGCACCGGCCCATGCAGCCCCTCCGCCCAGCACGCGTCACCCCCTCGGAGCCCACCTTGCGTACCGCCGAGATCCGCAGCCGCTTCCTCGACTTCTTCGCCGAGCGCGGCCACACCGTCGTCCCCAGCGCCCCGCTGCCGACGCCCGATCCGACCCTGCTGTTCGTCAACGCGGGCATGGTGCCGTTCAAGCCGTACCTGACCGGCGAGAGCGCCCCGCCCTGGCCGCGGGCGACGAGCGTGCAGAAGTGCGTGCGCACACTGGACATCGAGGAGGTCGGCCGCACCACCCGGCACGGCTCCTTCTTCCAGATGAGCGGCAACTTCTCCTTCGGCGACTACTCCAAGCCGGAAGCCGTCGCCCTCGCCTGGGAGCTTGCGACCAGCCCCGTCGCCGCCGGCGGCCTCGGCCTGGACCCCGACCGGATCTGGGTGACGGTGCACCGCACAGACGCCGAGACGCGCGAGCTGTGGCGGCGGACCGCGGGGCTGCCCGACGAGCGGATCGTGGCACGCGGCGACGAGGACAACTTCTGGTCCATGGGCGTGCCGGGACCGTGCGGCCCGTGCTCGGAGCTGTACTACGACCGCGGCCCGCGCCTGGGCCGCTCAGGCGGCCCCGCGGTCGACGAGGACCGGTACATGGAGTTCTGGAACCTCGTCTTCATGAGTCACGAGCGCGGGGAGGGCGGGGGCAAGTCCGGCTACCCGATCCTGGGTGAGCTGCCACGGCCCCACATCGACACCGGCATGGGCCTGGAGCGCATGGCGACCCTCCTGCAGGGCGTCGACAACCTGTACGAGACCGACGAGTTGCGTCCTGTCCTGGACCGCGCCGCCGCCCTCGCGGGCGTCCGCTACGGCGCCGACCACGAGGCCGACGTCTCGCTACGCGTCGTCGCCGACCACGTGCGGACCGCGCTGATGCTGCTGGCGGACGGCACCACCCCGGGCAACGAGGGCCGCGGTTACGTGCTGCGCCGCATCCTGCGGCGCGCCGTCCGCGCGATGCGGCAACTCGGGTACACCGACCCTGCCCTGCCCGCACTGCTGCCGGTGGCCCGGGAACGCATGGCCGAGGGCTATCCGGAACTCGCACGGGACCTCACCTACGACCGGATCGCCGACCAGGCGCACGGCGAGGAGGAGGCCTTCCGCGCCACCCTCAGACAGGGGACGACCGTCCTCGACACCGCCGTCGCCGACCTCAAGGCACACGGCGGCCGCACACTGGCGGGTGCCCAGGCGTTCCAGCTGCACGACACGTACGGCTTCCCCATCGATCTGACCCTGGAGATGGCGGCCGAGCAGGGCGTCGAGGTCGACCGCGACGGTTTCGCCGCCCTCATGCGCGACCAGCGCGAACGCGCCCGCCAGGACGCACGCGCCAGGAAGGCCGGCACCACCCACGGCGGCTCCGCGCTGCGGCCCGTGCTGGAGGCGCACGGCCCGACCGAGTGGCTGGCCCGGGAGACTCTGGAGACCACCTCCCGCGTCCTGGCACTCCTCGGCCCCGGCGGGCCCCTCCCGGTGGCGCGCGAGGGCGACCTCGTCACGGTCGTCCTCGACCGCACCCCCTTCTACGCCGAGTCCGGCGGCCAGGAGAGCGACGCCGGACATCTGACGGGTCCTTCGGTGGCGGCCGAGGTCGTCGACGTGCAGCGTCCCCTGCCGGGACTGGTCACCCACCAGGTCCGCGTGACCGCGGGAGAACTCGTCCGCGACGGCGTCGTGAAGGCGGCCGTCGACCCCGAGTGGCGGCTCGGGGCCCGCCAGGCACACTCGGGCACCCACATCCTGCACGCGGCGCTGCGCGAGGTCCTCGGGCCCACCGCCCTGCAGTCCGGCTCCTACAACCGGCCCGGCTACCTGCGGCTCGACTTCCCCCTGCGCGGCGGCCTCTCGCCCGCGCAGCGCAGCGAGATCGAGGAGGCCGCCAACCGGGCGCTGCGCCGCGACCTGCCGGTGACCGCACGGTGGATGACGCTCCCGGAGGCCGAACAGCTCGGCGCCCTCGCCCTGTTCGACGAGACGTACGGGGAGCGGGTGCGCGTCGTCGAGATCGGCGGCGCCTGGTCCCGGGAACTGTGCGGCGGCACCCACGTCGAGCACGCCGCGCAGGTCGGCACCCTCGCGCTCACCGCCGAGACGTCGGTCGGCGCCGGGCTGCGCCGCCTGGAGGCGGCGGTCGGCATCGAGGGGTTCGGCTACCTCGCCCGCGAGCGCGACCTCGTCTCTCGCCTGGCCGAGCAGCTCCAGGCCCCGCGTGCCGAGATCCCCGACCGGGTCGGCGCCCTGCTCGACCGTCTCAAGACCGCCGAGCGGGAGAACAAGCGGCTGCGGCAGCGGGCCACGGCCGCGCGGGCGGCGGAGGTCGCGGAGGGGGCCGTGGACGCGGGCGGCGTCCTGGTGGCGGTCGCGACCGCCACGGACGAGACCGGCGAAGCCCGCGCGCTCGCCACCGCCGTACGGGACCGGCTCCCCGCGCACCGGCCCGGCGTCGTCGCCGTGGGAAAGGCGAAGGACGGCGCCGCGACGCTGGTGACGGCCGTCAACGCCACCGCCGAGGCGCAGGGACACAGCGCCTCCCACCTGGTCGGCCGGCTCCTCCAGGGCCGGGGCGGCGGTACCGCACGCCTGGCCCAGGGCGGCGGCGTCCCCGCCACGCGACTGCCGTCGCTGCTGGCCTCGGTACCCGGGCTGGTCACCGGAGCGTGAGCGGCCCGCGCGCGGGCACGGAGGCGTGAGCGGCCCCGCGCGCCGCCTGCGGCCCGTGTCCGTGCGCCGTCGAAGGAAACCTTCGCGTGGAGCGGGAGACCGGGCCCGACGCGGGGTACCCGGGGCTGGTGGCAAGGTCGTCTCCGAGGGGAGATCACTATGAGTGACCAGACTCCTTCGCAGGCCGAGGGCGAGCGCGACGACGACGTCCAGGAGGTCCGCTCCGGGGCGCCCGCCGCACGCCGCACGGCGGCACAGCACCCGGACTGCCCGCGCACCACGCCCTCACAGGCGGAGGGCGAACGCGACGAGGAGTCCGGCAAACGCTGACGGGCGCGGGCCGGCCACCCACCCACCGTGGCCCGCCGGTCGCGCCCCGTCCGCCCGCTCTACGTCTGCCCGCGGCACATCGGCCCAGGGGCCAGGTACAGGGGCCAGGCCCGGCACGCCGAGGGCGACCGGCAGTTCCGGGGCTTGGACGGGGCCTGGACGGCCTGGTCGGCGGCGGTGCGCTCGGGCAGAAGGCCGGCGACGGCTGTGCGGATGGCACCGCGGCTGACGTGCGGTGAGGTCCATCGCGAAGAACGCGCCGTCGCCGGACTCGGCGAGGCCGACCTCCACCAGGTAGTCATCCAGCTTCGCCTCGACGTCCTCCCAGGGCAGCAATTGCTCGCTCCAGTCGGCGAACTGCTCGGAGCCGGTCACCGCGGCGTCGCCGGTGCGCAGTTCCTCGGCGCGCGCGGCGAACACCATCGCCTCGAAGTGCCTGCGGACGAAGACGCCGGGCCGGTTCCTGTCGCGGATCGCCTTCTGCCCAACATCACCACCAACGACGCTGGGCCGAACGGGTGACGGTGCGGGATGCTCAGGACTCCAAGATCATTCGGGGGCGGGTTTCTGCCGTATCCGGGCCATGCCCCTTCTCCCCCGCCCGACGCCCCTCGGCACCGCCGCTTACGCGGCTGCCGTGCCACTCACGGCCCGTCGGCGAGCTGGTCCGCACGGCCCCTGGCGTCGTCGGCCTTGCGGCGGGCCTTCTCTTCCGACCGCTCGGCCCGGCGCAGCCGGTCCTGCGCGGTGCGGACCTCGGAGCGGGCCCGCTGCTGAGCGCCCTCCGCCTCGCGCAGCCGCTCCCGTAGGCCGGTGAGGCGCTGCTCCGCCTGCTCCTGTCGCTCCGCGGCCTGATCAGCCGCTTCGCGCGCGGCGCGGTGCTCGCCCTCGCGCGTCTCCAGGGCGCGCTCGGCCTCGCGGGCCCGCTCGCGGGCGCGGGTGAGCTGCTCGCGGCGGCGGGCCGTGTCCCGCCCGGCCTTGCGCCCGGCGTTCCGGCCCCGGTCCCGGCTCCGGTCGCTCTTCGACGAGGCCCGGCCGCTGGGCTCCCCACCGGCTCCGCCGGCCTCGGTTTCACCCGGGGTGAAGCCGACCGGCGCGGCGCGCGGGCGGTCGAGGCGGCCCGCGGCCCAGTCGCGCCCGGCCTGCGGGTCGGCCAGCGCCGCGTGCAGCGTGTCCGTCACCTCGCGCCTGGCGGTCTCGCTGATGCGGTGTCCGTACTGGGCCGCCAGTTCAGCCGCCTCTTGCGCCAGCCGGGCGGTCACCTGGTGCTGGCGGGCCGACAGCTCCCGCAGCTGCGCGCCGTCCAGGTCGCGGTGCGCCTGCCGCAGCGCCTCACCCAGCCCCAGGAGCAGGCGGGCCTGCTCGGGCTGCTCGCGGGCCAGCAGGTTGGCCGACCAGGCGGCCAGGGTGGGGCGCCGCAGGCGGTGGATCTCTTCGGCCAGCTCCCGTGCTCCCTCCTGGCGTGCCTGCTGGGCCCGCTGCTCGCGGGCGGCGGTGAAGTCGTCGGGCGACAGCCCGTACAGCTCGTCGGTGACGGCGTCCAGGTCCACCTGTCCTCCCGAGCGGTCCGAGCGCCGCGGCGGAGGCGCCTCGTCCGCGGCGATGTGCGGGTGCTCCACCAGCGGTACCCCGCACGGTCCCCGGCCCTCGCGGGGTTGGCGGAAAAGCACTCCGCGGGGCCGTGGCGCCACCCCTGTGGAAGAGCGTCACCCTTTCGGCGGAATGCGGCGGCTGCGTCATTCAAACGGCCCATGGCGGGACATGCTGTGAGTGACCACCTTGTCAGGGAGAAAGGCAGCTCAAATGCGCAAGTTCCGTCCCGTTCTCGTCGCAGCGGCAACCGCTCTTGCGGCTCTCGCGCTGGGCAGTGGAACCGCCAGCGCGGCGACCGGTGACGTGACCGTGTTCGAGACCGAATTCCAGCCTCTCACCCACTACGAGAACCCCGAGGGCTGCCACAAGCTGCCTCTCGGCGCGCACGTGCTCACCAACAACACGGACGCGCCGGTGAAGATCTACAGCGATCCGTTCTGCATGACGCCCAGTCTGACGGTGCAGCCCGGATACGGCTCGCATGTCGCCCCCGGCAGCGGCAGCTTCTCCGCCTGAGGCCGCTCCATCTCGCGTACGCATTCCGTAGGAAGAACGGTATACGGGCAGAGAGGTACGCATGGCATGTGACCTGGCCGTCGTCGGCCTGGGGTACATCGGATTACCACTGGCTCAACGGGCCTGTGCGGTGGGGTTGTCGACGGTCGGCTACGACGTCTCCGCGCCGGTGGTCGAAGGGCTGGCGGCGGGAAGCTCGCACGTCGACGACGTCAGCGACGGGGAGGTGGCCGCCATGGGCGCGGCCGGCTTCCGCGCCACCACCGACCCGTCGGTGCTCGCGGGCGCCGGCACGATCGTCGTCTGCGTGCCCACAGGGCTGAGCGCGGCCGGCGATCCCGATCTGGACTCCCTCAGGGCAGCCATTGCCGACGTGGCGGCGCAGTTGCGCCCCGGCACTCTGGTGGTCGTCGAGTCCACCAGTCATCCGGGCACCACGGAGGAGATCGTGCGGCCTGCGTTGGAGCGGGGCAGCGGCCTGACGGTGGGTGAGGATTTCCACCTGGCCTACTCACCGGAGAGAATCGACCCGGGGAATTCCTCGTTCACGATGAGCAACACCCCCCGTGTGGTGAGCGGCTGCACTCCCTTATGCGCGAAACACGCCGTCGCTTTCTACGGTCGGCTGGTGGACACCGTGGTGGTGGCCAGAGGCACGCGGGAAGCCGAGATGGCGAAGCTGCTGGAGAACACCTACCGGTACGTCAATATCGCGCTGGTCGACGAAGTCGCGCTGTTCTGCGACAAGATGGGCATCGACATCTGGGACGTGCTCCACTGTGCCGCCACGAAACCCTTCGGTTTCACCGCGTTCAGCCCCGGCGCGGGCGTCGGCGGGCACTGCATTCCGGTCGATCCGCGCTATCTGGCGGTGAAGGCGGAGTCCGAGGGCTTCTCCTTCGACATGCTCTCGGCGGCGAGGCAGGTGCTGGGCCGTATGCCCCGGCACGTCGTCCAACGGGTGGCGGGACTGCTGGAGGCGCAGGGGAGACCGTTGCGCGGAGCCCGGGTGCTGCTGCTCGGGGTCACCTACAAGCCGGACATCGCCGACACGCGCGAGTCCCCCGCCTTCGCCGTGGCCGCGCTGTTGCGCGCCGGGGGCGCCCACGTCTCCTATCACGACCCGTACGTCCCCTCTTTCGACTGCGAGGGCACTCCGCTGAGTCGGAGAGCCGATCTGGCGGGGGCGCTGGCCGACAGCGACCTCGCGCTCCTGCTGCAGGACCACTCCTGCTACGACCCGACGCTGCTGGCACGGGCGCAGTGCCCCGTGCTGGACACGCGCGGCAGAACCGCGGGGGTACGCGTCACCCGTCTGTGACGTCCCCCGCTCCCCTCCCCCACGGCCGGGGCCCGCTCGGCCCCGGCCCCCACAGACTTGCGTGCCCCCAGGGGAGAAGCACGCGAGGGCGGCGCGGGCACGAACGACCCGACGCCGTCTTGCCACCGCACAACCCGAAAGGAAACCGGCATGACCACTGCCATCGCGAACGACCGTCTGCAGAGGCGCTTCGACAAGTGGGACGCTGACGCCAACGGCGTCCTGGAGAGGGAGGACTTTCACGAGGAGGCCGCCAAGATCGCGCACGCTTTCGGCAAGTCCCCGGACTCCCGTGAGGTGCAGGCGCTCAGGGACGCCTTCGACGGGCTCTTCGACTACCTCGCCCGGGAGGCGGGGGTCGGCCCCGTCGGTGCCGTCACCAGGGAGCAGTTCCTCCAGGTGACCGGGGACCTGATCTTCCGGGCCGGCGAGGCCAGCTTCAACCGCGTCCTGGGCCCGGTGGTCAAGGGCATCATCGGCATCTGCGACAAGAACGCCGACGGGCAGATCAACGCCGAGGAGTTCCAGGCCTGGCTGGCGGGCGTCGGGGTCAACCGCGCCGAGGCGAAGGAAGCCTTCCAGCAGGTGGACACCAACGGTGACGGCGAGCTCTCGCTCGAGGAGCTGCTCGCGGCGGTCCGCGAGTACCACTTCGGGCGGCTCGACGTCGAGCTGCTGGGCTGATACCGGCCGCGGCGTCTCACGAGCCGGTGGCCCCGCTGAGCGGGGCCACCGGCCTTTGCGTTGCCGCACGGTCCGCCCGGGCGGCCTTATCCGGCCTGGGTGAAGGAGATCGACAGCTCGGGGCCCAGCTTCAGGTCCTCGCCCGTGAGCAGCCGGCCCGCGTCGATGAGGATGTTGTAGTGGTTGGGGAAGTGGCAGGCGTCGAAACCGAGCACCGTCCCGACGTGTACGCCGCCGATCCACACGTCGTCGCCGCGGTCAAGGACGCCCGCGCACGACAGCTCGACGAATCCGAGGAAGCCCACCCGGTCGATCCGGGTTCCCGGTGCGGTCTCCCGGTGGTCCGTGGTGACCAGTTCGTGCACCTCCCCGCGGCGCACGCAGCGGCTGGCGTACGGTTCCAGGCTCATGCCGCGTTCGGTCCTGCGGTGCAACAGCACCTTGACGAGCGCGCCGTGCACGGAGCGCTTCGCCCCGTTCTCCCGCAGCGGCTCCGCTGCCGGTGCCGATGTCGTCGGTGTTGGTGTCGACGGTGCCGGTGCCGGTGCCGGTGCCGGTGTCCGTGCCGTCATCGGGCCTGCTCCTCTTCCGCCGCGCGGGCAGGCGGCTCCTCGCAGTCGTAGGTGTCCGAGACCAGTTCCAGCGCCGCGAGTCCGCCGTCCGCCCGCGTCCCCGTGTGCACGGCGTGCGCGAAGTCGTCGAGGACGCCGGCGTACTCGTGCCACAGCGACGCCTTGAACCCGGGATGCAGGGCGAGCATGTCGGCGTGCAGGACGGTGCCGTCCGCCCTCCGTACCTGGAGGTCCTTCGTCTCGCCCGGCCAGCTCCAGTCCAGTTCCACACGTGCCGTCCTGCCCCCCGCGCCGCTCAGGTCGACGACCGCCTGGCGGTCGACTCCGTGCACGTCGCGGGCGACGGTGGCACGCTCGACGGTGACCTCGCCGAGCAGCAGCCGTACGAGGTCGAAGGCGTTGGGGCCGTTGTCGGCGACGCAGCCGCCGCCGCACCGCTCCGGGTCGAGATACCAGGTGTCGCCCTGGATGTGCTCCTCGATGCGCTCCAGATACCGCACGCGCACGGAGGCGATCCCGCCGCCGGCGGACAGCTGCCCGCGCAGGCGGGCCACGGCGTCGTTGTAGCGGCGGTGGAAGGCGGTGAACAGCGGCGTGTCCGTCTCCGCCGCGAGCGTGCCGAGCGCCCGTCCCTCGGCGACGGTCAGGGCGAGCGGCTTCTCCACGCACACGGCCACGCCCGCGCGCAGTGCGGCGGCGCACACGGTGGCGTGCGCGTGGTTGGGGACGGCGACGACGACGGCGTCGAGGTCGCACTCCGCCAGCATCCTGCGGTGGTCGGTGTAGCAGGGCACGTGCCCGTGGTGCGGTCGCAGGGCCGGCGTCCGCACGTCGCACAGCGCGGCCAGGTCCCATCCCGGTGCGGCGTCGATCGCGGCGAGGTAGTACCGCGAGATGGCGCCGAGGCCGATGAGTCCGATACGGCGGGGACTCATCGCACACCGCCCTGTGCGCCGTCGGCGGTCCGCGGGGCGCGCGGAAGGAGGCCGAGCCCGACGAGTTCGGCGTACAGGTGCGCGGGCAGCGGGACGCCCTCAGCGCGGCGGACGCGGACGCGTTCGGCCTCCCACCAGCCCGGGTAGCGCACCCGGGTGTGTCCGTCGGCCGACGGGCACTGGGTCAGCGTGGAGAACAGGGAGCGGGCCTCGGCGCGGAAGTCCTCCTCGGCACGGAGCGCGCCGGGCGCCACGGCCAGGGCCAGGAAGCCGATGTCGTCGTCACGTCCGTGCGGACGCCCGTCACCGTCCAGCGCGTCGGGGGCGGGCCCGACCCCGGCGCCGGGCAGCAGCGCCGCCAGCATCTCGACGGCCAGCCCCAGCCCGTAGCCCTTGTACGCGCCGGTCTCCACCTCGCCCCCCAGCCACCGCAGGTACGCCTCCCCGCGGTCGAAGGCGGCCGGGTCGGTCACCGGGGCGCCGGCCGCGTCCTCCAGCCACCCGGCGGGGATCGGCTCCCCTCGGCGGGCCGCGGTGCGGATCCGGCCCGTCGGGACGGCCGTGGTGCTCATGTCCAGCACGAACGGGTGGTCGTCGTCCAGCGCCGGCGCGGCGACGCTGAGCGGGTTGGTGCCGAGCATGGCGAGCGCGCCGTGGGGCGGACGGGCGATGCGCTGGCCTCCGCAGTTGCCCGCCAGGACACCGATCATGCCCTGCCGGGCGGCGCGGGCCGTGTGGTAGCCCGCGCAGCCGAAGTGCGTGGCGTTCCGTACGGACACCAGGCCGACCCCGTGCCGCCCCGCGCGTTCCGCCGCCAGGTCCATGGCCTGTGCCGCGCTCCACAGTCCGAGGGACCGCTCGGAGTCGAGCAGGACGCAGGCGCCCAGATCCGTCACCGTGCGGGGTTCGGCGGCGGGGTCGGCGCGCCCCGACTCCAGCAGCGGGAGGTAGAGGCGGGCCAGGTTGAACAGTCCGTGGGAGCCGAGCCCGGCCAGATCGCCGTAGCACAGGGCGTCCGCCGCGGTGGCCGCCCTGGCCTCGGGCACGCCGCGCGCGGTGAACGCCTCGCGGGCGGCCGCCAGCAGCTGGTGGTGCGCGACGGTCACGGTGCCGGAGTCGGCGGGAGTGCCGGTGCCACTGCCGGCGGGAGCGGGGGTGGGGGGCCGGGGCGCGGTGCGCTGGTGCGGCGCTGTCATGCGGGGTTTCCTTTGCTGGTCTTGCCGGGCTCAGTGGCCGGTGTGCTCGCCGGGCGGCGTCGGGCACGCAGCCGGTCGGTGAAGGAGAGGAGGAGCGCCCGTACCTGCGCGGCGAACGCCTCCAGATCGGCGAGGGCGACGAACTCGCCCGCCGCGTGTGCGTTGTTGGTGTCCAGACGGCCGGGGCCGAGGACGGTGGTGTAGGTGCCGGGGACGCCGTGCATCCAGATGGCGTCGCAGGTGAACGCGGGCTCGGCGGCGGTCTGCCGGGGCACAGCCGCGGCGGCGAGCACCTCCTCGGCCCACAGGTCGCCCAGGAGGTCGGCGCGGAGCGCGGGCAGTCCCCGCTTGTCCCATTCCAGGCGGGTGAGCGCGGCGGCCTCGGCCGCGGTGCGGGCGAAGTCGCGGGTCCCGGCGAAGCGGGCGGTGAACGCGCGCAGGCCGTCGGCGACGGTGTCGCTGAGCGCCTGTTCGGCGGCCGCCCCCTCGGCGGCGTCGGCGTAGGCGACGTTGACCAGCAGGCTGCCCGTGCCGTAGACGCGGTTGTGCGCGTGCCCGGTGTGCAGTCCGGCGACGCACGCGGTGCCGGTGGCGTCGGCCCGGGCCGGGTGGGACCCGAACTCGGCGGCCAGGTACTGGGCGAGGAAGCCCAGGAGCACGGTGGCGTTGTGGCCCGCCTGAGGGCGGTCGTCGACGGCGTCCTCGCCGGCCGCCCTCAGGCGGGCCGTCATGGACGCCGTCGCCCTGGGCAGGTGACGCAGCCCGGTCGGTTCGCAGAAGACGTTCAGTCTGCCGACGTACCCGGCCTCGACGAGCGGCCGGGTACCGAACGTGCCCATGGCGCCGCCCTCTTCGCCGCACACCGCCTGCACGAGCACGGACACCTCGCGGCCCAGGGCCGGTTCGGCGGCGGCCGCGGCGCGCACCCCGGCCAGCAGCGCGACAGCGGGGCCCTTGGCGTCGACGGCGCCGCGTCCGGTGAAGCGCTCCCCGTCGAAGGTGACCGGTTGGCTCCCGGCGACGGTGTCGAGGTGCACGTTGAACATGACGGTCTGACGGCGCGGTCGCGCGGGCCCCAGGCGCAGCACCAGGCTGGGCTGCCCGGCCAGGAAGGCCGGGTCGCGGGCGGCGGCCCGTACCGCGGCGGGTACGTCGTCGCGGTGCAGGGCGGCCTGCTCGGGTGCCGCGTGCCGTACGACGCCCAGGCCCGCCTTGCCGGCCGCCTCGGCGTAGGCGCGCTGCGCCTGCCGCAGCCGGTCCCGGGTGTCCGGCTCGCCCGTCTCCAGCGGGCTGACGGTGGGTGTGCGCAGCAGGGCGAGGAGCAGGTCGTGGTCGGCCGCGGTCAGCAGGGCGGCGGACGGTCCCCCGCTGCCGGGCCACGCGGCGCCGCCGCCGGGCGGCCTCACGGGGTTCCCGCCGCACGGGCGGCGGTGTCGTGGTGCGGTGCGAGGAGCCGTTCGAGCCGTCGTCCCGCCGCCACGAAGGGGCGCGCCGCGTCGGTGCCGGCCTCCACCCCGGCGTGCGGCTGCGCCGACAGGTGGGGTTCGAGGGAGAAGGCGCCGCGGTAGCCGGCCTCCAGCAGGGCCCGCAGGCAGTCGGCCACCTGGGCCTCGCCGTCACCGGGGAGTACGTACTCGGTGGTGCCCTGCGGGGTTCTGCGGGCGTCCTTGATGTGGACGTGTTCCACGTGGGGCAGGATCTGCCGCAGCAGCGCCGCCGCGTCGTAGCCGTGAGGGACGCCGTTGCCGGTGTCGAAGAGCAGCCGCAGCGCCGGGCTGTCGGTCTCCCGCAGCAGCCGCAGCATGCGGGTGGCGCTCTCCCCCGCCCAGCCGGCGCAGTTCTCGTGCAGGAGGGTGACGCCCACGGTCTGGGCGCGGCGGGCGAGACGGCCCAGCCGGTCGACGGCCTCCCGCGCCCACTCGCGCGGTTCCAGCCCGTCGTTGGGGTACGACATGACGCGGACGAACCGGCAGTCCAGTACGGCGCACTGGTCCAGCAGCGTCTCCAGTTCGGCCAGGTCGGTCTCGAAGGGTGTGGTGACGGGCCGCGCCCAGTTGCCGATCCGGGAGGCGAGGCACACCACCGCGAGGTCCGCGCCGCGCAGCCGGTGTGCGAGGTCGCGCACCGCTTCGGGTGTGAGGTCGGCGAGTGCGGTCCGCTCGACGGTGCGCAGTTCGATGCGGCGCCAGCCCAGTGCGCGTACCGCTTCGATCTGGCCTGCGAGGTCGGGAGCCGCCTCGTCGCCGATGCCCGCGCACCGGTCGGCGAACGGGCCCTGCGTGTGGTCTCGTTCAGCGGGCACGGGCGTCCCCTTCGACGGTGAGCGGAGCGTCGGCTCGGGTGGGCGGTGCGGGGTCGGCCGGGGGTTCCTCACCCGCGCGGCAGTGCGCCTTCGCCTGGCAGAGCAGCCGTGCGACGGCGTGGTGCAGGGCGAAGTCGTCGGCCGGCCCCTGGGCGTAGCGCTGGTAGGTGCGGCGCAGGAAGGGGCTCAGCGCCTCGTCGCGGAAGGTGTGGTGGGCGGGTACGGCGCCGGAGAGGATCAGCTGGGCGTGGTCGTCGCGCTCGCTGATCGGATAGTGCGCGGTCGCCGTCCCTTCGGTGAAGCGGAGGGTGACGCTGCGCTGCTGCACCGGTGACGTCAGGTCGGAGACGATGTCGGTGCGCACACCGCCGGCGTGCCGCAGCGTGAGCGCCGCACTGCCCATGTGCGGGACGACGGTGGTGCCGCAGTGCATGTCCGTGCAGTGGGCCGTCTCCAGTTCGGCGGCTCCGGCCAGGTCCAGTACGACGCCGAGCGAGTGGGGTATCTCCACGTCGAAGGCGGTCGGGTGGCCGTGTGTGGCCAGGGTGCGGTCGAAGCGGGGCTTGTGCTGGGCCACCTCGACACTCAGCAACCGTCCGAGACCGCGGTCGGCGATCAGGTCGCGGAGCCGCTGTGTGAGCCCGGCGGCCAGCCAGTGGGCGACGACGGCCACATCGAGCCGGTACTCGTCGCGGAGCCTGGTGACGCTCTGGAGCTGGTCGGGATCGCACGCCAGCGGCTTCTCCACCAGGACGCGGGTGTAGCCGAGCCCGGCGAGCCGCCCCAGCACTCCGGCCCGCGCGGCGGGCGGGGTGCACAGGTGGACGACGGTCTCCTCGGGAGGCGTGCGGCGGGCGGCCTCGGACAGGGACGCCAGGACGGTGACGTCGTCGAGGCCGGACGCGGCGGTGGGGCGGGGGTCCCAGGCCAGCGGCGGCCAGTGGAACAGCGGGGCCTCTTCGGCGTCGCGGGCTGTGCCGGACGGCGTGCGGAGCTTTTTCAGGGCCGCCAGGTGGAGGCCGGCTCCGGAGCGGCCTAACCCGACGATCAGCGGTCGCAGCATGGTGTCCTTGCAAGTGTGACGGCTCTGGCAGTTCAGCGACCGACTGTGACCCCCGGTATGAAGAGCGGTCAAGCGGAACCCGGGAACTCATACCGGCACGGGTGAACGTGCGGGGACGTGCGATTGGCCCCAGGGGCCGGGGGTATGCCTGGGGTCGCTGGCAATCCGCCGTTCGCGTCAAGTAATTGGGGTGGCAGTGTCTTTCGGAGGAGTCTCCGGAGGGGTGGGGCGACGTTCCGGGCCCCGGGCCGGAACCGACGAGGTTCCGTTCTTCTCCCAGGCAACGACTTTCGGTGTGCTGTGGCCTCTCGTGGAGGAGAGGGTCAACGAGGTATTCGCGACAGGGAAGTTTTCACACGGCCGACATGTCGCGGAGTGGGAGCGGGAACTCGCCGCCTACACGGGAGCCGGGTTCGCCGTCGGGGTGAACAGCGGCACGGACGCCCTCGTCCTGCTATTGCGCGCGTGCGGCCTCCGCCGCTCCGAGGGGGTGCTGGTGCCGGTGTACTCGTTCGTCGCCACGGCCTCGTCCGTGGTGCTGGCCGGCGGCCGTCCCGAGTTCGTCGACATCGACCCGGTCACCTACGCGATGGACGCGGCCGCTCTGGAGTCCGCCGTCACCCCCGCGAGCCGCTTCGTGATGCCCGCGCACCTGTTCCACCAGATGGCCGACATGGCGGCCCTGGGCGCCGTCGCCGCACGCTGCGGGCTCACCCTCGTCGAGGACAGCGCCGAGGGCATCGGGATGCGCCAGTACGGGCGCCACGCGGGCCTGCACGGCAAGGGCGGGGTGCTGTCCTTCTTCCCGAGCAAGACCCTGGGCGCACTCGGCGACGCGGGGGCCGTCCTGACCGACGACCCGGAAGTCGCCGAGATGGTGCGCGCGTTACGCCACCACGGGCGGCTCGGGCCGACCCTCGGGGACTTCGCCACCATCTCCACCGAGACCGATGTGCCCGGCTACAACAGCAAGATGGACGACATCCAGGCGGCCGTCCTGTCCGCGAAACTCACCTGCCTGGACAACGACATCGCCCGCCGCGCCGAACTCGCGGCCGCCTACCACGAGCGGTTACACGACATTCCCGGCATCACCCGGCTCCCGCACGTCGTCGAGCGCGCCCCGCACGGCGCCGAACATCCGCAGGAGAGCGGGGAGTCGCGGCCCGTCTTCTACGTCTACCTGATCGAGGCCGACGACCGCGACCGGCTGGCCGAGCACCTGACCCGCCGCGGGGTGGGCACGGAGATCTACTACCCGACGCCGCTGCACCTGCAGCCGTGCTTCGCCCACCTCGGCCACTCGCGCGGCGACTTCCCCCGCGCCGAGGCCGCCAGCGCCCGTGCGCTCGCCCTGCCCCTCTACCCGGATCTGGACGTGGAGCAGGTCGACCGGGTCAGCGAGACCATTCGTGAGTTCTACACGGGGAAGCCGACGTGACCGACGGGGATACCGACGTGACCGCCCAGCGCACCAGCGCCATCTCCTTCTTCCAGCCCGACGTCTTCGACGACGACCGCACCGCCATGCTCGACATCATCCGCCAGGTCGGCACCGCGCCCGAGCAGCGGTTCATCCTCGGCGAGCACACCCGTGCCCTCGAACAGGCGCTGGCCCGCTCGCTGGGCGCCGCCGACGTGGTCGCCTGCGGCAGCGGCACCTCCGCGCTGGGGCTGGCGCTGACGGCGATGGGGGTGGGCGTGGGGGACGAGGTGGTGGTGCCGGCGTTCGGCTGCGCCCCGCTGGCCGCCTCCGTGGTGCACGTGGGCGCCAGGCCCGTCTTCGCCGACATCGACCCGTGGACGATGGTCGCAGAACCGGCCGACGTGCGGCGGCGCATCACGCCGCGCACCAAGGCGCTGATGCCCGCGCACATGTTCTCCGTGATGGCCGACATGCCCGTCTTCACGGCGCTGGCGCGGGAGTACGGGGTGCGGCTGCTGGAGGACTCCGCCGTCGCTCAGGGCGCGGTGCTGCGCGGCACCCCGGCCGGGCTGTGGGGCGAGGCGGGCGTCTTCTCCTTCGTGCAGGTCAAGTCGTTCGGCATGCCGGGCGAGGGCGGCGTGGTGGTCACCCGCGACGCGGCCCTCGGGCAGCGGGTGCGGATGCTACGCAACCACGGCCAGGACGGCGCGCACCGGTTCGTGCACCACGTGATCGGGCACAATAGCCGGTTCGACGAGATCCAGGCCGCCTTCCAGCTGCGCCGGCTGCCGGGGCTGCCCGCGCGGCTGGAGCGGCGCGCGGCCATCGCCGACTACTACACCGAACGCTTCGAGCCACTCGCCGAGAAGGGCGTGGTTCCGCCCCCGAGGGGGCGGGAGGGCCGCTGCTACTACGTCTACTCGCTGCTGGCCGAGCGACGCGACGCGCTGCGCGCCCACCTGACGGAGCGCGGCGTCGACTCCCACGTGTACTACCCGCTGCCGTTGCCGAGGCAGTCCGCGTTCGCCCCCTTCGCCTCGCCCGGCGAGCACTGGCCGCACGCCGAGCAGGCGAGCAGGCGGATCCTGGCGCTGCCCGTCTATCCGCATCTGACGGACGCGCAGGTCGAGTACGTCGCCGACGCGGTGTGCGACTTCGCACGGCGCGGCGCCACGGCCGACCGCCACCACCACTGACCCGGCCCGCCCGGTCCCCAGATCCGACCGGCCGACCGGACGCCCGACCCGGCCCCGCCGGGAGATACGAGGAGAAGCGCAGCACATGACCAGTCACGCCCATTCCGGGCCGCTCACCGCCGCCGAGCCGCGCGTGGAGCCCAAGGCGCGCAGCTTCGTGCGGCTCGGCAAACTCGACGTCTACGACTACTACCCCAGCATCCTGGTGGCCCTGGCCGCGGTGCTGCTGCCCCTGGCCAGGGTCGAGGCGGCGGCCGGCTGGACGCTGGCGCTGTTCCTGCTCGGCGAGGTCTTCGTCGTCATGTCGATGGTCGCGCTGGACGATGTGACCGGCTACCGGGACGGCAGCGACGCGGCCAACTACGGGCCGAACGATCCCCTGCGCAGGAAGCTGCGCAAGCCGCTGATCGCCGGGACGCTGACGCAGCGTGAGGCGCTCGGCTTCGCGTGGTGCACCGCCGCGGTGGGCGCCGCGCTGTGGGCGGGCGCCGTGGCGCTCGCCCCGCACCGTCCCGGCTGGACGCTGGTGCTCGTGCCCGTGGTGTTCGTGGTCGCGCTCCAGTACTCCTACGGGCTCAAGATCAGCTACCACGGCTTCCAGGAGGTCTTCCTGGTCGGTCTGGGCGCCGCCCTGGTGCTGGCTCCCTACGGGCTGGTGGCGGGGCACTTCTCCGGGTTCGTGCTCGTCGCGGGCGTGCTGTTCGGGGCGGGGCCGCTGCTGTTCGGCGTCTACTCCAACACCAACGACATCCCCGGCGACCGCGCGGTGGGCCGCCCCACCGTGGCGTGCCTGGTGGGCCCGCGGGGCAACGCCGTCTTCATCGGCGCGCTGTCGGCCGCCGAGTTCCTGCTGGGCGCGGTCGCGAGCGCGACGGGGATCGCGCCCTGGTGGTTCGTGCTGCTGATGCTGCCGGTGACCGCGCTGCGGGTCCGCCAGTACGTGACGGGCTTCCGCGGGGAGGGTGACATCATGCGGGCCCGCAGGCAGGGGTTCGTGGTGCACCGGGTCAGCACCGTGCTGCTCGTCGCGGCGGGGCTGCTGCACGGCGCGGAGGCGGCCGCGTGAGCGGGGGCCCCGAGTTGGACGCCGTGGTCGTCGGCGCGGGCGTCGCGGGGCTGACCGCCGCGCACGAGCTGCGGCGCGCGGGGCTGCGGGTGCGGGTGCTGGAGGAGCGCGCCGAGGTGGGCGGGCGGATGCACAGCTTCCGCCACGGCGGCTGGACGGTCGACGAGGGGGCCGAGCAGATCTCCGAGCACGGCTACCGCGCCACCTGGGAGCTGCTGCGGCGCCTCGGTGTGCCGGACGAGGACGTGCCGCTGATCGGTAAGTCGATCGGGGTGTGGCGGTCCGGGCGTGCCCATCCCGGGGTGGCCGCCAGGAACGCCCCCGTCACCGGCGCCGGGCTCACCCCCCGCGCCCGCCTCGATCTGCTGCGGCTGACGGCGTGGCTGGCCCGGCACGGCTCCGCGTTCGACGGCGACCGCCCCGAGCGCACACCCGCGGGCGCCGCGACGGTGGCGGAGTTCGCCCACCGCTACCACCCCGACCTGCACGACTACCTGCTCCAGCCCGTCGCGGGCAACTTCTTCGGGTGGCGTACGGAGCACTCGGCCGCCGCGCCGTTGCTGAGCCTGCTGGGGTCGGTCGGCACCACCGAGCGCTGGCGCACCTACCGGGACGGCATGGACCTGTTGACGCGGCGGCTCGCCGAGGACCTCGACGTCGTCACCGGCACACCGGTGCGCGAGGTCGTCTCCGAACCCGGCTTCGCCCGGGTGCGGCTGGCCGACGGTGCCGGTGGTGCCGGCGGTGAGATGACGGCACGCGCGGTCGTGCTGGCCGTACCGGCACCGGTCGCGGCGCGCCTGCACGCCAACGCGCCCGCGGACGAGCTGCCGTTCCTGACGGCGTGCACCTTCACGCCCGTGCTGAAGGTGAGTTGTCTGCTCGACCGGCCGCTGGCACCGCCGTCGCCGCGGCCGCTGTACGTGCTGCTGACGCCCGCCGCCGAGGAGAGCGTGCTGTCCGGCATCATCGTCGACCACGCCAAGCACCCGTACCGTGCGCCCGCGGGCAAGGGGCTGCTGACGCTGATGGCCGCGCCAGGACAGCTGCCCGCGCTGCTGCGCGCCCCGGACAAGGAGGTCGCCGACCAGCTCGTGGCGGCGGCCGAACGGTACGTGCCGGGCCTGCACCGCGCCTGCACCGAAACCTTCGTGCACGGCTTCGCCCACGGGCTGCCCGAGGCCACCCCGCAGGCGCTGCACCACCGCGGGGCGTTCGCCCGGCGTCCGGTGCGGCCCGTGGAGTACGCCGGGGACTGGCTGACCCTGCGGCCCGCCAGCGAAGGTGCCGTGCGCGCGGGCGCGCTGGCGGCCTCACGGGTCCTGGCCACGGTGCGGCCCGGGGCGGGCCCCTCGCACCGCCGTTCCGTCTCCGGCGCCCTGGTGGGCGGCGGGAAGGAGACCGAGTGAAACCGCACGACATGGGTGTCCTCTTCGACGAGTGCGCCACCCGGGGAGTCGCCACCCGCTTCCACCTCGACCGGCCCTTCGACATCGGCACGGAGGAGGCGACCAGTTACACCGTGCCCGGACTCGCCGCGCTGGTACGGCGGGCCGCGGGCTGGTTCGCCGCGGCGGGTGCGGGCCCCTCGGACCGGGTGGCGATCGTCAAACCCAACCACTGGGACTACGACGTGCTGGCGTGCGCGGCCGTGCGCGTCGGCGCCGTCCCCGCACAGCTGTCAGCCGACCTGCCGCACCAGTCCCTGGTCACGCTGCTGCGGCGGCTGCGGCCCGCGCTGCTGGCCACCACCGCCGCGCTCTGGGAGGCGCTGCGCGCGGCCGAACCCCCGGGCCTGGCGGACGCCGTCCTCCTGCTGGACGGCTCCGGGCCCGGCGCCCTCGGCCTGGCCGACGTGGCCGGCATCCCGGCGCCGGCCCCGTACCTGCGGCACGACGACGAGCCGCTGGTCATCAACCACACCTCGGGCACCACCGGGGTGCCGAAGCTGGTGGCGCACTCGACCCGCACCATCATCGGGAAGCTGGCCAGGTTCGAGACCGTGCGGTACCCGCGGATCGGTGTGCGGCGCGACGACACCCTCCTCAACGCCAACGCGTTCGCCCACGGCAGGACGTTCTGCTGGACGGCGAGCGCGCTGTGCCTGGACCCGGCCGAGATCGCCATTGTCACCACCCAGGACCCCGACGTGGCCGACCCCCTCCTGCGCGCCCACCCGCCGACGCTCGTCGAGGCGCTCCCCTCCGCCTACGTCCGCTTCCAGCCGCTGACCGCCCGCCTCGACAACCCCTTCCGCCGGGTGCGGCTGTTCATCAGCACCTACGACGCGATGCACCCGCCCACCCTCCGTGCCTACCTGGGAGCCAGCGCACACCGTGCGCCGCTGTGGATGCAGGGCTGGGGGCAGACGGAGACGGGCCCGCTGACGTTCCGCTTCCACACCCGGCGGTCCGTCGCGCACGCCTCCGAGGCGCGGGGCGTGGGCCGTCCGGTTCCCGGCAAGACCCGGCTGCGCGTCGTCGACCCGGACACGTTCCGCCCGCTGGGCCGCGGGCAGGCCGGACTGGTGCTGGCCCGTACGTCCGCCTGCGCCGCCGGGTACGTCGGCGAGAGCGAGCGCTGGGCGGCCAAGCGGCACGGCGCCTGGTGGAACACCGGCGACCTGGCACGCCTGCGCGGCGACGGCAGCGTGGAGCTGCTGGACCGCGAGGTGGACCACACCCCGGGCCTGAGCTGCCTGCGCACCGAGGACCTGCTGGAGAACCGGCTGCCCGAGGCCGCCGAGTGCGTGCTGCTGAGCCCTTCGGGGCGCCCTCCGCTGCCGGTCGTCGTCACCCAGGACGGCCTGCTGGAGCGCGCCGCCTGGGACCGGGCGGTGCGGGACCTGCCGCCGCTGGGCGAGCCCGTGGCGCTGACGTGGGAGCAGGTGCCGCGCACCGGCACCGGCAAGGTGCGCCGCACGGCGCTGCTGCGGCAGCTGACCGGAAGCGGCGCGACGGTCGGCTCGGGACGGTGGACGTGACGAGCCGCGTACCGGGCTGCCCTGCCGAGACGAGGGGCGAGACGAGGGAGGACGGCACACCGTGGCCGACACACTGACACAGGCGGCGCGTTACGCGTTCGACAACGACACCGAGCACAGCCGCGAACAGCACCGCTGTCTGGCCGCCGCCTACGACACCGCCACGTTCGCGCACCTGTCCGCGGCGGGGGTGGCACCAGGCCTGCGGTGCCTGGAGATCGGGGCCGGAGGCGGCACCGTCGCGCACTGGCTCGCCGAGCGGGTGCTGCCCGGAGGCCATGTCACGGCCACCGACGTCAAGCCGCACCACATCGCCGCCAGGCCGGGGCTGACGACGCTCGCACACGACGCGGCCACCGACCCGCTCCCCGAGGCGTCCTACGACCTGGTCGTCGCCCGGCTGGTGCTCCAGCACCTGCCCGAACGCACCGCTGTGCTGGGCAAACTGGTGCGGTCACTGGCCCTGGGCGGGGTGCTGCACGTCGAGGAGTTCGACACCTCCTACGAGCCGCCGCTGCTGACGCCGGACGAGGAGTCGGCCCGGCTCTACCAACGGTTCCTGGACGCCAAGTGCGCCGTCTTCCGCGCGGGCGGCGGCGACCCGCACTGGGGGCGGCAGGTGCCCGCGGCGCTGCGCGCGGCCGGACTCGTGGACCTCGACGTGCGGCCCCGCATCGAGCTGCGCACCTCCGGCTCGCCCGGTCTCCAACTGCAGCTGCACCACACCTACCACCTCCAGGACCAGCTGCTGGCCGCGGGCATGACGCGCGACGAACTGGAGCGGGTCAGGGCGCTGATGCGGGACCCGGCGTTCCGTGCGGCCTCCAGCGTCCTGTACGCCGTCCAGGGCCGCAGGCCCGACGACGGCGAGGGGGCGGCGGCGTGACGACGAGCCCGCCGCGCACCCGGGTGGCTCCCGCTCCCGCCGTAGCCCACCGGGTCGCCGACCGGCTGCTGGCCCTGGTGGGCGACCCGGGCACCGCCACCGTGCCCTACCGCATCGACTGGGCGGGCCCGGTCGACCTCCCCCTGCACAGCGAGCAGGCCGTGCAGGCGGCGTGCGGAATCATGGGGGTGCACGGCCGCGCCGCCGGGCGGCCCACGCCGCTCGCCGTCGACTACGCCGGCACGGTGGCCGGGGTGCTGGCGGCGCAGGGCGTCTGCGCCGCCCTGCTCGGCCGCGCCGCGGGGGCGGACGTCGCGCGGGTGCGCACCTCGGTGAGCCAGGCCGCGCTGTTCAGCGTCAGCCAGTACCTGGCCGCGGCCACCGCCGAAGGCGACGAGGACGATCCCCCGCCCGCGGCGACGCGGCGGGAGGCGCCCACGGAGGCGGGCCACCGGCTCTTCGTCTCCGCCGACGGCGTGCCCTTCGAGCTGGAAGCGCTCGACGCCGAGCGGTGGCTGGGGTTCTGGCAGCGCCTGGGGGCGCCCGCCGACGCCCTCCGCGCAGGGTGGCGCCCCTTCCAGCAGCGCTTCGCGACGGCCACCTGCCTGCTGCCGCACACCCTGCACCGTGCCGCGGGCGCCGCACCCTACGCGGCGATCCGCACGGCCGCCGCGCAGGCGGGCGCCGACGTGCTTTCCGTCTGTGCCGACCCGCGCGGCGGTACCGCGCCACCGGCCTGGCGTCTGACAGCGCTGGGCCACGCCACGGCCGGCGCCGCACGAGAAGCGGCCAGGACGCCGCCGGGTAGCGGACGCCCTCCGCTCGCGGGGCTGCGCGTCGTGGAGTCCACCCGGCGCGTGCAGGGGCCGTTGGCGGGGCACGTGCTGCGGTTGCTCGGTGCCGAGGTGGTGCGGATCGAACCCCCCGGTGGCGACCCGATGCGGGGCATGCCGCCCATGGCGGGGCCCACCTCGGCGCGCTTTCGCGCCCTCAACGACGGCAAGCAGGTCGTCGAGGCGGATCTCACGACGGACCGGGGGCGGCGCACCGTGCGGGAGCTGGTGGCGGGCGCCGACGTCTTCCTGCACAACTGGGCCCCGGGCAAGGCGGCGCGGCTCGCTCTGGACGCCGCGGACCTGTCCGCCCTGCGGCCCGGTCTCGTCCACGCCTGGGCCTCGGGATGGGGCGACGCGCTGGGCCAGGCCCCGCCCGTGGGCACCGACTTCCTGGTGCAGGCGCACAGCGGGCTGGCCGCCGCCGTACGTCCGGCGCACCTGCCGCCCGCGCCCTCGCTGATGACGCTCACCGACGTGCTCGGCGGGCTGCTGAGCGCGCAGGCCGTACTGGCGGGGCTGCTCGCGCGCGACCGCACCGGGCGGGGGCAGCGCGCCGACTCCTCGCTGCTGTCCGCCGCCGCCCTGGTGCCACGGCCGCGGCAGCGCGTCCGGTGGGGCCCGTGGGAGACGCCGCCCGCGACCGCCGACGGCCACCTGTGGGTGGGCGAGACAGCCCGCGCCCATCCGGAGCAGCTGGGACGGGTCATCGGCGCGGACGCGGCACGCTGCCCCGACGCGGCCGCGGCCCGGCTGCGTGCGGGGACGAGCACCGAGTGGGCGGCGCGCTTCGCCGCGGCGGGGCTGACGGCTCTGCCGGTCGGCACCGACCTCGCGCGACTGGCCGCCGACCCGCGCTTGACCGCCGCCGTCCGCCGCGACGCGTACGCGCGTCCGCTCGCCCCGTGGGAGTTCCTGTGACGACCGCCTCTGCCGTATGGACGTCGAACGCGGGTGTGCCCGTGCGGGATCTGGTCCCCGCCTCGCTCCGCCGCGCGTGGGTGGAGCGCGGGTGGTGCCCGGACCGCGACGTGTACGCCCTCTTCTCCGCACACGTACGCGCCCACCCCCGCAGAGCGGCCGTCGTCGACGCGTCGGGCACCGTCGACTATGCCGGGCTGGACGCCACCGTCCGCCACTTCGCCGCCCGTCTGGCCGAGCACGGGCTGGGCCCGGGCGACCTCATCGCCCTGCGGCTGCCCAACGGGCGGGCCGCGGTGGCGGCGGAGCTGGCCGTGGCGGCCGTCGGCGCGGTCGCCCTGCCCTATCCGCCGGGGCACGGCAGCCTGGGCCCGGCCGGTCTGCTGGCGCGCTCGCGGGCCCGCGCCCTGGTCGTGGCGCGGGAGCGGGACGCGGTGCCGAGCGCCGGACTGCCGTACCTGGAGACGCTCTTCACCTGCGGCGAAGCCGGCGAAGGACCGCGTTGCGCGGAGTCGCTGACGGACGCGGCCCGCACTGACTTCCGGCCCCGTACGCACGATCCCGAGGCGCCCGTCCGGCTCCTCGTCTCCTCGGGCTCGGAAGCCGAACCGAAGATGGTGGCCTACTCGCACAACGCCATGGCGGGCGGGCGCGCCTCCTACGTGCGGGCCCTGCACGACGGTACGGAGCCGATGCGCAACCTGCTGCTCGTCTCGCTGGCCTCGTCGTTCGGTTCGCTCGGCAGCTATGTCACGCTCGCCGCGCTCGGCGGCACGATGCTGCTCCAGGACGGCTTCGACGCGGCGGCGGCCCTCCGCATGCTGATCGCGCACCGCCCCACCCATGTGTTCGGGGTTCCGGCGATGCTGCGGCGGCTGGCCGACCTGCCCCGGATGCCCGGGGAGGACGTCGCAGGGCTGCGGGCTCTCGTCTCCAGCGGGGCCGCGCTGCCCGGGGCGACCGCCGAGGCGTGCCGCGCCCGCTTCGGCCGCCGCGTTCTGACGGTCTACGGCTCCTCCGACGGGGTGAACTGCCACACGTCCTGCGGCGACGGCGGCGGGCCCACCTGCGCCGGAACGCCCGACCCGGCCGTCGCCGAGATCCGCGTCGCCGAACCCGGCGGCAGCGCGCTGTCCCTGCCCGCCGGGCGGTCGGGCGAGATCCTGGCCCGCGGCCCGATGACCCCGCTGAGCCATGTGGCGGGGCCCGATCAGGACGCCCGCTACCGCACGGACGACGGCTGGGTGCGCACCGGCGACCTGGGCCGGCTGGACGCCGAAGGGCGGTTGCACGTTCTCGGGCGTCTCAAGCAGATCGTCGTGCGCGGCGGCTACAACATCAGCCCCGCCGAGGTGGAGCGGGAGCTCGGCGGCCATCCCGCGGTGGCCGAGGTGGCGTGTGTCGGTGTGCCGGACCCGGAACTGGGCGAACGCCTGTGCGCCTGCGTGCGGCAGGCGCCCTGCGCCCGGCCCGCTCCCCTGACACTGGCCGCGCTCACCTCCTATCTGGAGGACGAGCGCGGCCTGGAGCGCCGGAAGCTCCCCGAAAGGCTCCTCCTGGTGGAGCACATGCCGCTCGGCCCCACCGGCAAGGTCTGCCGCACCACCCTCGCCGGGACGGCCGCGGCGTCCTCCACCGGCAGGGCCGAGCCGGCCGCTCACGCGCCGGTCAGTCCGTGAGGGTGGCCGGGTCGCTGACGCCGGGCTCCCCCGTCTCGACGTGTCCGGCGAGCCGGCGCAGCCACGCGTCGTCGGTGTCGGTGGTGACCGACAGGTCGTACCAGCGCTTGGTGGCGCGCAGGCTCACCGTCCGGACGACCCGCGCGCCGGCCCGCACCCGGTGGGTCTCCTTCGCGCCGCCGTAGGCGTTGGCGACCGTCACATCGCGGTCCTCTGCCCCGTCGTTCGTCAGGGTCAGCTCGATGTCGCCGCTCTCGCCCAGGTGGCGGGCGGTGACCTCGGGCCCGGCCTTGTCGGCGGGCCCCGTGAAGGTGCGCAGGAAACCGCCGGGACCGTGCACCGTCAGGTCGTAGGCGCCCTCGGAGTAGGCCGCGTTCCACGTGTCGGACAGCTTCTTGCCCGCCTCGGTGGTGTAGGTCCAGGGGCCGTCGGTGCGGTTGGCGGAGGTGACCAGGAAGAAGGCACCGGCCTGCTCGCCGCCGCTGAAGGTGAGCGTGAACTTCCCGTCGGCGACCTGCGCCGAGCCGTCCACCAGCGGCGCGTAGGGCAGCGGCCGGGTCGGGCGGGAGCCCGGCTCCTGCTTGGGCAGCACCGGCTCGGCCGGGGGCTTGGGCACGTACGAGTCGTGCCGCTCCTTGTCCGGCGGCTCGTAGGCGTCGGTGCCGGGCAGCGACGCCGGTTCTGTCTCCTTGAGTCCGAAGTCGAACGCCGAGGTCAGATCGCCGCACAGGGCACGGCGCCAGGGCGAGATGTGCGGCTCGTGCACGCCGAAGCGGCGCTCCATGAAGCGGATGATCGAGGTGTGGTCGAACAGTTCGGAGCAGGCGTAGCCGCCGGTGCTCCACGGGGAGACGACGAGCATGGGCACCCGCTGGCCGAGGCCGTAGGGGCCGGGCTCGTAGCCGGCGAGGCCACCGGTGTAGGTGTCGAGTTCGGTGGTGACGGTGGAGCGGCCCTGCGCGTTCGAGGCCGGCGGGTAGGCGGGGACGACGTGGTCGAAGTAGCCGTCGTTCTCGTCATAGGTGATGAACAGCGCGGTCTTCGCCCACACGTCCGGGTTGGAGGTGAGCGCGTCGAGGACCTGCGAGATGTACCAGGCGCCGTAGTTGGCGGGGAAGTTCGGGTGCTCGGTGAACGCCTCGGGCGAGGCGATCCAGGAGATCTGCGGCAGCTTGCCGGACTGCACGTCGGCCCTGAGGATGTCGAAGAAGCCGTCGCCCTTCTTGGCTTCGGTCCCGGTGCGGGCCTTGTCGTAGAGGGGGTCGCCCGGCTTGGCGTCCTGGTACTTGGTGAACCACAGCAGCGAGTTGTCCCCGTAGTTGCCGCGGTAGGCGTCCTCGATCCAGCCCCAGCCACCGTCCTCGTTCAGGCCGTCGCCGATGTCCTGGTAGATCTTCCAGGAGATGCCCGCCTGCTCCAGCCGCTCGGGGTACGTCGTCCAGCCGTAGCCGGCCTCCTCGTTGCCGAGGACCGGGCCGCCGCCCTCGCCGTCGTTGCCCGCGTGCCCCGTCCACATGTAGTAGCGGTTCGGGTCGGTCGCCCCGATCATCGAGCAGTGGTAGGAGTCGCAGACGGTGAAGGCGTCGGCGAGTGCGTAGTGGAAGGGGATGTCCTCGCGGGTCAGGTAGGCCATGGTGCCGGGCCCCTTGGCCGGAATCCACTGGTCGTACTTGCCCTCGTTCCAGGCCTGGTGCCCGCCCGCCCAGTCGTGGTTGAGGCCGGCGATGAACTGCATGCCCAGGTTCTCGGCGTCCGGGTGGTACGGCAGCACGTCCTTGGAGCCGTCCGACTGGTGCCACACCGACTTCTTGCCCGTGGGCGCCATGGGCCGGGGGTCGCCGAAGCCGCGCACACCGCGCAGGGAGCCGAAGTAGTGGTCGAAGGACCGGTTCTCCTGCATCAGCACGACGATGTGCTCGACGTCGTCGATGCTGCCCGAGCGGCGGGCCGCGGGGATCGCGGCGGCGCGCTGGATGCTGCCGGACAGGGTGGAGAAGCCCGCGGTGGCACCGGCGATCTGGAGGAACCTGCGGCGGTTGAGTGCTGGCATCTGTCTGCTGACCTCACAAGGGTGTGCGAAAACGTGCGAGTCAACGGAGTCTGTCAAGAAGAACCCCGTCCAGGGAAGTCACCTGTATGAACAAGTTGGCAACATCCGAGGACGATACGCCACCCCTCCACCCGCCTCTACCTGCACAATCACGACGTTTCCCGTCGCAGCTGCACAGTCGCACGGTGCGCGCCGCCATGCGGCCTCAGCCGGGCGGGGCGAGCGCGCCTCACCGGCGCGACGCCCGTTGCGCGGTGACCCGGCGGCGGCTCCAGACCAGCAGCCCCACCAGGATGAAGCCCGCGAGGATCAGACCGGACCCCGTGCTCCAGCCGCCGAAGGGGAGGTCGGGCACGAGCCCCCAGGCCACCCCCGCCGCCATCAGGGCCAGCGCGGCGAGGGCGGACCCCGCCAGCCGCAGCGGTGAGGAGACGCTCTCCTCCGCGGCCTGGAGCGCCCTGTCCCGCACGGGCTCGACATACCGGTTCAGACCGGGAAACTCCCGGGCGAGGACCACCAGACCGGCGAAGACGAGCAGCAGTCCAGGGCCCGGCAGGACGAGGAGCGCCACCCCGACGAGCAGCAGCAGCCCCCCGCCCACGAGTGTCCCTACGCGTCTGACATGTCTGCCGGCCGCCATACCGCTCCCTTCACCGCCGCGCGCCCTTCGCGGGCCTCTTCAAAACCAGGAGACCAGCAGACCAGAGAACCCGGAGGCTGTCGGCCTGACACGGCGTCACGGGGAGCGCGACGCACCGGGCAGGCCATCGCCCACCGGCCCGCCGACGAGGACGGCGGCCCGCCGACGGGGCCGCCGGGGCCCCCGTCAGGTCACCAGGCCACGCCGGTAGGCGTAGACGACCGCCTGGACGCGGTCGCGGAGACCGAGCTTGGTCAGGATGCGGGAGACGAAGGTCTTGACCGTCTCCTGACTCAGCAGCAGCGCCGCGGCGATCTCGCTGTTGGAGAGGCCGTCCGCGATGAGCCGGAGCACCTGGAGCTCGCGCGGGGTCAGCGGGGTGTCGTCCCCGGCTCCCTCGGCGGGCCGGATGCGGGCGGCGTACCTGCCCACGAGCTGACGCGTCACCTCGGGATCCAGCAGCGCCGCACCCGTCGCCACGGTGCGGATCCCGTGCAGCAGCTGGGCGGGCGGTGCCTCCTTGAGCAGGAACCCGCTCGCCCCCGCGCGCAGCGCCTCGTACACGTACGCGTCGAGATTGAACGTCGTCACCACGAGCACCTTGACGGGGTGCTCCACCCCGGCGCCGGCCAGCAGGCGGGTCGCCTCTATGCCGTCGAGCACCGGCATGCGTACGTCCATCACGACGACGTCGGGGCGCAGCCGGCCGACGAGGTCGACCGCGGTCCGCCCGTCACCGCACTCACCCGCCACCTCCAGGTCGGGCTGGGCGTCGATGATCGTCACCAGCCCGGTACGGACCAGCACCTGGTCGTCACAGACGAGGACCCGGACCGGCGCCGTCACGACAGGCTCCGCGCGGGTATGCGTGCCCGTACGACGAAACGGCCCCCGCGCTGCCGGCCGGCGCTGAAGTCACCGCCCAGGACGTCGACCCGCTCCCGGAGCCCGGCCAGGCCCCGGCCGCTCCCGCCGGGAGAGCCGGCCCGCGCACCGGACCCGTCCGTGCCGACCTCCACGACGATCTCCCGCGCGCCATGCCGCACCTGGACCGAGGTGCGGCCCCCGTGAGCGTGCTTGAGGGCGTTCGTCAAAGCCTCCTGAACGACCCGGTAGGCCACCAGATCGGCGCTTCCGGTCGACTCAGCGGGCGTCCCCTCCTCGGTGAACTCCACCGGCTGGCCGGCCCGGCGCGTCTGCTCGACGAGCGTGAGGAGCCGGCCCACCGGTGGCGTCCTGGCGTCGGCACGGTCGGCAGGCCCTCCGGTGTCGGCACCGTGGTCGGGGTTGAGCAGGTCGAGGAGGTGCCGCAGGTCGGTGAGGGCGCGCCGACCGGTGTCGGTGGTGGCGGTGAGCGCCTGGTCGAGGCGGTCGGGCGCCGCCGTCAGATAGCGCGCCGCCTCGGCCTGCACCACCATCGCCGTCACGTGGTGCGTCACCACGTCGTGCAACTCGCGGGCGATACGCGCCCGTTCGGCGGTACGGGTCTCCTCCGCCACCCGGAGACGGCGTTCGGCCTCGGCTTTGCGCGTGGAGCGCCACCAGGTACCGATCCCCCACACCAGGGCGCACGCCAGATAGAACGCCACGAACTCCTCCAGCCCCTCCGTGCCCAGCCGGAAGAGGGCGAGGGCCAGCGGCACGTACGCCACGGAGAAGAAGAGCACGGTGGCACGCCGGTGCCGCTCCAGATGGGCGGCCGCGCTCAGCAGCGCGAAGGACAGCCCCGTACCGGCGAGCGTGTGGTACCCGAGAAGCTGGTCGACGGCGAAGCCGGCGAAAGCCACGGCGAGACAGGTGAAAGGCCACCGCCGCCGCACCGCGAGCGGAAGACACTGCAGGCAGATCGCCACCACGGTCAGCGCCTCGAAGGGGCGGGTCGGCAGACCACCCAGCTGCGTCCCGTGACTGTGGAACGCCGGCACGAACGACGGGACGAGAAGCAGCAGCGCGAGCGGGAGATCCCGCACCACGACGTCGAGACGGCGCCACAGCTGAGGGACCAGCCGAGAACTGATCACCGGGGAAGTGTACTGGGGGCCTCGGCCTGCCCCGCGCCCGAGTCGGCACGCCCCTCCGCGCGCTCCGCCGCGGGCTCTTCCGAGCGCCCCTCCGCGCGCTCGCCCGCACGCCGCTTCGCGCGCTCCTCCACGCACCGGCGGCGGGAGACCAGGTGACCGCGGCGGCGGGCCAGCAGGAGGAACGCGAGCGTCGCCAGCGCGCAGAACAGCACCGAGAACACGCTGCCCTCGAGGCCGAAGTCGCCACCGGTGACGAGCTCGGGGCCGGACGCCGTGGTCTCCAACAGCCCCTGGTTCGCGCCGTTTCCGGA
Source organism: Streptomyces diacarni (assembly GCF_003323715.1). Classification (GTDB taxonomy): domain Bacteria; phylum Actinomycetota; class Actinomycetes; order Streptomycetales; family Streptomycetaceae; genus Streptomyces; species Streptomyces diacarni. The sequence continues at coordinate 249,661 of NZ_QOIN01000046.1, read as the reverse complement.
GACCACGCTGCTGAAGATGCCGGCCGCGGCGAAGTTCCAGCCGAAGTGCACACCGATCGGCACCCACAGGTTCCGCGTGGCGATGTACGCGGCCGTGAGCATGCCCCCGGCCTCGATGGCGACGGCGAGCGCACCCCACAACGTCGCGTCCGGGTTGGCCAAGTGGTATGCGCCGAACAGCACGGCCGTCGCCGCCATCGCGATCCAGGTCCCGGTGCGTTCCTCGATGATCCGGAACAGGACGCCGCGGAAGAGCAGTTCCTCCGTCACGGCAGCGGCCGCCATGAACCCGACGAGCCCTATCGCCCCGGTCGTCGAACCCCGGCCCTCGATCTCGTAGTACCCGTTGGTGGCCAGTTGCAGGACGACGAGCCCGAACACCGCGACGCCGACCAGCGCCCCCAGGCCGAGCGCGGGCGCGGCCCCTTTCACGGCCACCTCCACCACCGGCCGGTGCTCGCTCCTGCGCACCACCCACGCGTACGCGAGGAGCGCGAGCGCGGCCGACGAGAGGCCGACCGCGAACGTGAGCCAGGGGTCGTCCTCCTGTACCCCGGCGATCACCTGGCCGCCCGCCAACGCGACCGCCGCGACCACCAGAAGCTGCCATACCACTCTCATGAAAACCCCTTCTCCCAAACCGCCGCCGAGCCGGCACGCTGTTCCGGAACGCTACGGATCCGACGCTCCGCGGGCGTCACCACGCGGTGGACACTTGCGGGGCCTCCGTGTAGCTCGCACGAGGGACAACGCCCTCCCCGAACACGCGGGGAGGGCGGCCTCCTTCGGGACGGTCAGCGCCGCACCGTCCGCCGTGCACGTCCGTGCGCTCCGCCTGTGCGCGGACCCGACTGTGCCCGCGCGCCTGTACCCACCCGGGCCTACGCGCGGTCCGCGGCCTGCGAGGTGACGCGCTGCAGCGCCCTGACCGCGACGTCCGGCTGGTCGAGGTAGATGTAGTGCTCGCTGTTCTCGGCGGTGCTCAGCTTGCTGCGGCTGGAGACCGCGAGCCACTTGCGCTGCCCCTCGGACCACGCCCGCTCCATAGCAGCGCCGTACTCGGGCACCTTTGCCAGGTACCGCTTCCCGTGTTTGACCACCTCCACGGGGATGTCACCGGCGGAGCGGACCTTCCCGTCGCGGACCGTGAGTTGCTCGGGGTTCTTTCCGCCCAGAACCGCGAGTGTCTGGTCGCGCAACTCGGCGCCCGGGCCGGTGGCCGACTCGGGTACCGCCTCGGTGAGATCCGCCTTCTGCGTCGGCGAGGTGGCGTCCATCAGCACCAGCCCCGCCACCCTGTCCTGGTTGTCGCCCGCGTACCGGGCAGCGATCAGCCCGCCCAGCGAGTGCCCGCCGAGGACGACCGGAGCGTCCCCGGACACCCGCTCGATCACGCCGGTCAGCACCTTTCCGGTGCTGTCGAGGGTCTGCGGCCCGTCCGGCTTGTCGCTGGCACCCGCACCGAGCCGGTCGTAGGAACAGACGCGGTTCCTGCCGCTCAGCTTCTTCTGGAGCCCGGCCATCTTCTGCAGACTGTCGCCGCCTCCGTGCAGGAGGACGATGACCGGCTTGCCTTCCGCGAAAGCACCGGAGCAGGACACGTTCACCGACCGGCCGCCTACCTTGATCTTCCTGGTTCCGGCGGCGGTGAGCACGCCGTCATCGGCCGGCCGCCGCGAAGCGGACGACCCCGAGGCCGCCTGCGAGGAGCCGTCCTCCGACGGCTCCTCGCAGCCGACCAGCCCGACGCCGCCCACGGCGCAGCACAGTGCGATGACGGCAGAAGTCCTGCCCTTGCGGCTCATAAGATCGCTCCCGAGATGAAACGCGGGCGGGCCCCGAGGCCACGCACCCGTCCGCGACCGGAACGCCGCGGCTCTCCGAACGCTACGAATCCGGCTCCCCGGATGCGTCACCCCACGGTGGACACCTGCGTGTGGCTCGCACGGGGGACGTCCCCTCGAAGACCGGCTGCTCTCCGGCGTCCCCGGTGGCGGCCGGGACCGGGCTCGCCGTCGCGGTAGCCGCCCAGGCCGGCACGGCAACCTCGGGCGGCGGAGCGTGTGAGGGCCGGGGCCGGCAGGTGCGGCCACGTAACCTCTGCCTGTCGAAGCGGCGGTCCGGCGGGCTGGGCGGCCGGTCCGCCGCCGCCGGCACAGCCTGCCCCCTCAAGGTCTGCCCCCGTCGCCTCGGCAGATCACTCGCCGCCTCGGCGAACCAGCGGAGAAGCGTTCAGCGCAGTCACCAGACTTCGCGCAGTGCGCTGTCGGTGAGTACGTCGCGCGGTTTCCCTTCCCCGATCAGCCTGCCGTCCACAAGCAGCAGGCAGTGATCGGACTCCTTGGCCGCGGCCAGGTCATGTGTCGCGTGGACCACTGCCATCCCGTCGGCCGCGACGTCGCGCATCACGCTCGCGATGCTCTCCCGGGCGGCCACGTCCAGGCCCGTGGTGGGCTCGTCCAGCAGGATGAGGTCTGCCTCCTGCGCCAGCCCTTGGGCCACGAGGACCCGTTGCCGCTGGCCTCCCGACAGCTCGCCGAGTTGCCGGGAGGCCAGTTCGCGCACGCCGAGTCGGCCCATGCTGTGGTCGACGACTCCGCGGTCCTCGGCGGTGAGCCGTCGCCAGGGGCCCCGGTGGGCCCAGCGGCCCATCGAGACCGTCTCGCGGACGGTGAGCGGCAGCGTGTCGGACACGGCGCTGCGCTGGACGACGAAGCACGGGCGGGATGAGCGGCGCCGCTCGATGGTGCCGGCGGTGGGCGGGTGCACGCCGGCCAGCACGCTCAGCAGGGTCGACTTTCCCGAGCCGTTCGGTCCCACGACAGCTGTGGTCGCCGATGTCGGTATCGATGCGGTGAGTTGGCGCAGGACCGGCCGGCGGGCGTACCCGGCGGCGACGTTGCGGAGCGAGACCTCGCAGGTGGTCACGGAAGCATGCCCTTCACATAAGTTGCCATGAAAATCGTTTTCAATATAGTCTGCCGAGCCATGGAGTGGTTGACCGGCCCGTACGAAGTGGCCTTCGTCCAGCGGGCCCTGTGGAGCGGCATCCTGGTCTCCTTGATCTGCGCCACCACGGGAACGTGGGTCGTGCTGCGAGGCATGACCTTTCTCGGCGACGCGATGTCGCACGGCATGCTTCCCGGGGTGGCCCTCGCCTCGCTCCACGGCAGCAGTCTGCTGGTCGGCGCCGCCGTCAGCGCCGGTGTGATGGCCTGCGGCGTGACGGTCCTGGGGCGTTCGCGTCGGCTCTCGCAGGACACGGGCATCGGCTTGCTCTTCGTGGGGATGCTGTCGCTCGGCGTGATCATCGTCTCGCGATCCCAGTCATTCGCCGTCGACCTCACCGGGTTCCTCTTCGGAGACGTTCTGGCGGTGCGCGAACAGGACTTGGTGAACCTCACCGTCGCGCTGTGCGCGGCCACGCTCGTCTCCGTGCTGGGCTACCGGTCCTTCCTGGCCCTCGTCGTCGACGAGCGGAAGGCCCACACCCTCGGGCTGCGTCCCCGCCTGGCGCACGCGGCGCTGCTGGGGCTCGTGACTCTCGCCATCGTCACGTCCTTCCACGTGGTGGGCACCCTGCTGGTGTTCGGGCTGCTGATCGCCCCGCCTGCGGCGGCGTTGCCGTGGGCGCGCCGGGTGCCGGTGGTCATGTGCGGTGCCGCGCTGTTCGGCATGACGGCGACCTTCGCCGGTCTGCTGCTGTCCTGGCATCTGCGCACAGCGGCAGGAGCGACGATCGCCGCCGTCGCCGTTGTGCTCTTCTTCCTCTCCGCATCCGCCGCGGGGCTGAGACGGCGCCGGTCCAAGGACGCGCGGCCTCTTCCCGCACTCGAAACGTGAAGGGACCACGAACACCGGTCATGACCTGGAACCACAAGAAGGCCGCGACTGCTTCCGCGGCGTCCCTGACGCTGGGGCTCCTGCTCCTGGGCTGTGCCGACAGCGACGAAGGGACAGGCGGGAAGAGCGACACGAAGCCCTCGTCCTCCTCGACACCGCACGGCTACGTCCCGGGAGCACAGGAGGCCGCGGAACAGCAGTCCCGTCTCGTACTCGGCGACAGCGCGAGCGGCACCCTTCAGATGCTCGACCTCATCGAGGAGAAGACCAGGCCGCTGGGCCGCATGCCCGAGGGCGCCCGCCTGCTCACCGACGGCCGGTTCGCCTACGCCGCCTCCGGCAGCGGCACGAAGATCTTCGACAGCGGCGCCTGGATGGTCGACCACGGCGACCACGTGCACTACTACCGCGCCAAGACGCGCGAGATCGGCACTCTGCGGGGAAAGAAGCCGGAACACGTGCACAGCAGCCCCTCACTCACGGCGGTCACCTTCGCCGGCGGCAGGACCGAACTACTGGACCACGCGCAACTGGAGAAGGGACGCATCAAGACGACCGCGACCCTCGGCAAGCCCGCCGCGGGCCCCGTCGTCCCCCTCGAGGACGCCGCACTCGTTCCCGCCGCCGGGCCCGGCGGAAGAACCGTGGTGGAGGTACGTGACCGGCACGGCAAGAAGAAGACCACCCTGCGCGAGACATGCCCGGACCTCCGCGGTGCGGCGGTGACCCGCACCGGTGCCGTCTTCGGATGTGCCGACGGCGCGCTGTTCGTCTCCGAGAAGAAGGGGAAGCCCCACGGCGAGAAGATTCCCTTCGGCCGGAGCGTCCCCGACAAGGAACGCCCCACCTCCTTCCGGCACAGATCCCTCGGCTCCACGCTGACGGCCAAGGCGGGCGACAGGGGCGTATGGGTGCTCGATGTTCCAGACCGTGAGTGGAAACTGGTCGAAACCGGTCCGGTGGCAGCCGTGAACAGCGCCGGAGAGGGAACGCCACTTTTGACCCTGGACGACTCCGGCACACTCACGTCGTACGAGATATCCAGCGGCAAGCAGATCGCCGGCAAGAAGCTCCTCTCCAGGAGCGCGGATGGCGACGCTCGCCGGCCGGTGATCGAGGTCGACTCGAACCGCGCCTACGTCAACGACGTGGCCGCGAAGAAGGTCTACGAGATCGACTACAACGACGGCCTCCGCAAGGCGCGCTCCTTCTCCGTGGACGTCGCACCCTCCGTCATGGTGGAGACGGGACGGTGAGCGCCGGCGACCACCCTGCGCTGCCCCGCCGCTGTGCGGTGCCGCTTCTCGTCCTGCTGGTCTGCGCCGTGTTCGCCGGCGTGACGGGGTGCTCCGGGCGGGCGGACGAACGGCCCACCGTGGTGGTCACCACCAACATCCTGGGCGACATCACCCGGCAGATCGTCGGCGGCGAGGCCGAGGTGAAAGTGCTCATGAAGCCGAACGCGGACCCCCATTCCTTCGGCGTCTCGGCAGCCGAGGCCGCCGAGATCGAGAGCGCGGATCTGGTCGTCTACAACGGCCTGGGCCTGGAGGAGAACGTGCTGCGCCACGTCTCGGCCGCCCGGGACTCGGGAGTGCCCACGCTCGGTGTCGGCAAGGCGGTCGACCCTCTCACGTACAAGTCCGACGAGACAGCGGGCCGGCCTGATCCGCACTTCTGGACCGACCCCTACAGGGTGCGGAAAGCTGTCCGGCTCATCGGCGAGAAGGTGGCCGGGGAAGTCGACGGCGTCGACAAGAAGGCCATCGCTGCGCAGACCACCGAGTACGGGGACAAGGTACGGCGCCTGAGCGCACGGATGAAGGAGCGCTTCGCCGCCATACCGAAGGAACGACGCAAGCTGGTGACCAACCACCACGTCTTCGGATACCTGGCCCACCGGTTCCGTTTCCAGGTCGTGGGCGCGGTGATTCCGAGTGGCACCACCTTGGCCTCACCCAGCGCGGCTGACATGAAGTCCCTGGCCACGACGATCGACAGGACGGGCGTCAAGGCCATCTTCGTCGACTCCTCGCAGCCCGACCGCCTGGCGCGCGTCCTCAAACGGGAGAGCCATGTCGACGTCGCCGTGGTGCCGCTGTTCTCCGAATCGCTGACGGAGAAGGGCAAGGGCGCCGCCACCTACCTCCAGATGATGCGCGCCAACAGCAAGGCCATCGAACGCGGGCTCACGCGGTCCTGACCACCCCTCCGGCGCCGCACCGGCCCGCCTACCGCGACCAGGACCCGGGCGCCCGACCCCGGGACACCACGAGACCCGACACCGGACACCGGACACGAAGAAGGGAAATCACCCATGCCCACCACGTCCCGCACGAAGAGAGCCGCTGCCGTTTCCGCTCTCCTCGCCCTCTCAGCCGTCGTCACGGCGTGCGGCTCAGAGGATACGGACGAGGCTTCTGCGAAAACATCCGAGAAGCCCGCTGCCGCAACCGTCAGGCAGCCGCTCGTCGCCACTCACGACGGCGGGATCTACGTACTGGACGGCAAGACCCTGAAGATAGCCGGGGACGTTCCGCTTCCCGGCTACAACCGGGTGAACCCGGCCGGGGACGACAAGCACATCATGGTGTCGACCTCCCGGGGGTTCCGGGTTCTCGACGCGAGCCGCCAGAAGATGACCGCCACACTGTTCAAGGGTGCGGAGCCCGGTCACGTCGTCCTGCACGCCGGACACACGGTCCTGTTCACCGACGGCACAGGGAAAGCGACCGTGCTCGATCCGGCCGACCTCGGCGAGACGAAACCCGAGACCGAGACCCACACCTCGCCCCACCCCCACCACGGGGTCGCGATCAAGCTGAAGAACGGCGAGTTCGTCTCCACCCTCGGCACCGCGAAGGAGCGCAAAGGCATCGTCGTCGCCGACAAGAACGGTAAGGAGATCACGCGGAACGAGAAGTGCCCCGAGGTGCACGGCGAGGCGACCGCGAAGGACGAGGCGGTGGTCGTCGGCTGCGAGGACGGCGTTCTCGTCTACAAGGACCACGAGATCACCAAGGTCGACAGCCCCACCGAGTACGGACGGATCGGCAACCAGAAGGGGCACGAGGACTCCGCCGTCGTCCTCGGCGACTACAAGCAGGACCCCGAAGCCGAGCTCGAACGCCCCGAGAAGGTCTCGCTGATCAACACCGCGACGGGCAAGATGAAGCTCGTGGACCTGGGAACCAGCTACACCTTCAAGTCGCTGGCGCGCGGCCCGCAGGGCGAGGCTCTGGTACTGGGCACGGACGGGAAGATCCATGTCATCGCCCCCGAGGCCGGCAAGGTGACCAGGTCCATCCCGGTTCTGGGAAAGTGGAGCGAGCCCATGGACTGGCAGCAGGCGCGCCCCGAGATCTTCGTACGCGGCGGTACGGCGTTCGTCACGGACCCCGAGAACAAGAAGATCCACGCGGTGGACCTCGAGTCCGGGAAGAAGAAGGCGACCGGCACGTTCCCCGAGAAGCCGAACGAGCTCGCGGGCGTGACCGCGACACACTGACGGGCAGCTCCCTGCCCCGTCCCGCAGCGGCTCCCCGCCCACCCGGCGCGGCAGCGCTCCCCCGGCCCCCGCCCACCGGTGAGGGCCGGGGGATCAGCGTGCGACTCGCGGTCGGCCTGGCGTCGGCCGCCCGCACTCCCCGGTCCGCAAGGGCCGGAGGACCGGCGGAGGGACGGATGCGCGGGCGGGGGCTGGGGGCGGCCCGGAGCACGGCGCGGCGGCGGACGCTCGCTTCACGATTTCGTTGCCGGGGTGTCGCGGGGCGCCGCAGCGGCCCGTCTGCGGCGGAACACCACCGCGCCGCAGACCGTGAGAAGAAGAACGGCGACCGCGGCCACACCGAACGCCGTCCGCTGGGCGGACAACCGTGTCAGCACTTCGAGCGCGCCGAGCCCCACGGTCGCGTACAGCAGCGCCCATCCCGCTCCGCCGACGAACAGCGCGGGCAGGTAGCGCGGCAAGGGCATGCGCATGCTTCCCGCGAAGAAGTTGGCAGCGGTCTGGAACCCCACGGTCAGGAAGGAGACGGCCACCACCGGCGCACCCCACCGCTGGACCGCCCGTTCGACGCGCCGAAACCTGGCGGAGGACATACGCTCGGCGAACCTGCTGCGCCTGCTGCCGGCAGCGGCGAGCCATCCGACGGCGAACGTCCCGCCGGCCCGCAACAGCACGATGGCGTAGAGACCGGCGGCCGTGAGCGCGATCTCATCCACGGTGCCTCGCCCTCGACACCGGGCCGTGGTCTGCTTCCCGCGCCACCGCTGCCCGGTTCCGCGATTCCCGCCTCAGCGGCCCCGCGAGGGTCACGAGTCCGGCCTCCATGTCCGCTCTGCCGCACGGCCCCGCTCCCGCGTCCGCGCCGGGGCGGTACCGGTGACCGATACCGACGCGGAGTGCCGTCGCGCCTGGTACCTCCAGGCTCGGTGTCCTGCCCAGGACTGCCCGGCACAGCCAGACTAACCGAACGCTCCCTGCCTCGGCCCACCGCGCTGAGCAGCGCGTGGCCTCCCGACGGTGCGCTGACATGGCGCGGGCGGGCGCCCGCCGCGGCACGGCTGCCGCGCCGGCCGTCATACCCCCGGTCGCTCGTCACCCGCCGCTTCCCGCCCCCGGCGCCGGAGCACCGGCATCGGCCGTCTCGGGTTTGATCGGCTTCGTGGTGACGAGGACCGCTGCCAGCACCGCACCGAGCAACATCACGGCCATCGCCACCCACGTCGCGGCGGTGAAACCGTGCACCACCCCGTCGCGGACCACCGCCCGCCGCATCTTCGGGTCGCGCAGATGATCGTGCACGTAGGTGTTGGTGATGCTGGTCGCCACGGTGTTGAGCAGTGCGGTGCCGATCGACCCGCCCACCTGCTGCGCGGTGTTGACGGTGGCCGAGGTGACCCCCGAATCGTGCGCGGCCACGCCCTGGGTCGCCGTCGAGATGACCGGCATGAAGGCGCAGCCGAGCCCGAAGCCGAACAACAGCTCCGCGGGCAGCAGGTGACTCACGTACGACGAGTCGGTCTCGAGCTGGGTGAGCACTGCCATGCCGGCCGCCGCCAGCAGCATGCCGGGCGCCATCAGCAGCCGCGGCGGTACGTGGGGCAGCAGCCGCGCCGAGACCTGCGTGGAGCCGAGGATGATCGCTCCGCTGATCGGCAGGTAGGCAAGCCCGGTGCGCAGCGGTGAGTACCCCAGGATGCCCTGCATGTAGTAGGTCAGGAAGAGGAACACCCCGAACATGCCGAGGGTGGCGAGTCCCATCGTGAGGAAGCTGCCCGCGCGGTTGCGGTCCTTGACGATGTGGAGCGGCAGCAGCGGAGTGCGGGCGCGGCGCTGCCACAGCACGAACAGCGCCAGCAGCAGTGCGCTGCCGCACAGCAATCCGAGTACGACCGCGTCGTCCCATCCGCGCGGTTCGGCCTCGCTCACGCCGTAGACGAGGGCGATCAGGCCTCCGCAGCCAAGGACGGCTCCGGGAAGGTCGAGGCGCGCCTCCTGATGCCCCGGCCGGTCGTGGAGGAGCGTCAGGGCGCCCAGGAGCGTGAGCCCCGCGAACAGCACGTTGACGTACAGGCACCAGCGCCAGTCCAGGTATTCGGTCAGCACTCCGCCCAGCAGCAGTCCGATGGCCGCGCCCGCACCGGCGATGGCGCCGTACACACCGAACGCCTTGCTCCGCTCCTTGGGGTCGGTGAACGTCGTCGAGAGCAGGGACAGCGCGGACGGTGCCAGCAGCGCGGCGAAAGCACCCTGCGCAGCGCGGGCTGCGAAGAGCATCCCGGAGCTGCCCGCGGCGCCGCCGACCCCGGAGGCGACGGCGAAGCCGATCAGGCCGATGATGAAGGTGCGTTTGCGCCCCACCAGGTCCGCCACGCGTCCACCGAGCAGCAGGAGCCCGCCGAAGGCCAGCGTGTAGGCGGTGATGACCCACTGGCGGTTGTTGTCGGACATGCCCAGCGCGCGCTGCGCCGAGGGCAGCGCGACGTTCACGATCGTCGCGTCGAGCACGACCATGAGCTGCGCGAGCCCGATGACGAGAAGCGCCCACCACCGGTGCGAGTCGGCGACGCCGCGTGCCTCGCCTTCACTCGTCTGCACCCGCGAATGGGACATACGTCTCAGAACACCATGAATTTCCCCGGCACGCACGCGCACGCCGGGGCCTGTGCGGCCGGCGTGCGGAGGGCGGCGCCGCCGGCCGGCCCCCGGCTCATCCGAGCGGAAACCGGCCCCGGAGGCCCCACGGGGCCGCAAGCGACGGCCCCCGGAAAGGTCCCGCCGGCCCGCCGTGCTGGATCACATGCGCCGCACAGGCCTCACCTGCGGTGGACGCTGACGGCATAGCCGCCGCCCTCGTACGGGTCGGCGTCCCAGGTGGCGAAGCGGTCGACGAGGGCGAGACCGGCCGCGGCGCAGTAGTCGTCGTACTCGGGCAGCGTGATGCTGGGCGGCACAGGCAGGTGCGCCGCGTCCAAGCCGAAGCCGGCGACCAGCAGACCACCCGGCCGCAGCGCCGTGGCCAGGCGCTCGACCACCGTGGCCTCGGTGCCGGTGGCGAGCAAGGGGAAGATGTTGCCTGCGGCGATCACCAGGTCGAAGTCCGCCGCGATGCCGAGCCGGTCCGGCTGGAACTCCGTCAAGTCGTGTGAGAACCAGGGCAGGCTCGGCGCCTGCTCCCTCGCCACGGCCAGCATCGACGCGTCGCGGTCCACTCCGACACAGTCGTACCCGAGCTCCGCCAGACGGATCATCACCCGCCCGGTACCGCACCCGGCGTCCAGCACCCGCGCCCCGGCCGGCACGAGAGCCGCACAGAACCGCGCCTCACCGTGCACGTCCTTCCCGCTACGGCTCAGCGCCGCGAACCGTGCGGCGTAGTCGCTTCCGGACGTCTCCCCGGTCAGCTCATTCCAACGGCTCATGGGACCAACAATAGGTCGACCGTGCCGGACCCCACGTCCTCGGGCGGCGGCGGCATCGCCGATCTCGGTGAGTGGCCCCACGAAGCCCTGGCTTCACCCCGTTCGAAGGCTCAGTCCCTCCGACAAGCGACGAGCCGCGACCCGCGGCCTCCAGGCCCGGACGGCTACGAAGCTCTGCGCCCGACCTCCGCCCGGCGCAACTCCCCTGCCGCGAAGACGACGCACGCGGCCGCGGCGAAGAACAGACCCGATATCGCGAGCATGGACCGCTGATCACTCTCGAGGACGGCCTCGTACTGGCTGTGCGAGACCTCGATCGTGCGCCGGTCCTCCACAGACGTGTCGAGAACGACGTACCGGCCGTCCTTGACCTCTGGCGCCTGCAAGCTCCCGGCACCGGCCATGTCGAAAAGCATCAGCAGGGCGCCCGAGACGACCAGCGCCCCCAGCACTGCCCGCGCCCTGCCAGGCAGACGCCGAAAGGCGAGCCACATCGAGTGCCGGTCTGCCCCACTCACGAAGACGCGCACCAAGGCAGCTATGAAGAGGGGGAAGAGAAGCACCACGATCGCCACCATCAGCCACTTCGATCCCAACGGCGGCAACGTCCCCGGCAACCACGTGAGCACGGCGAGCAGCAGCAACACGGCACTCGCCCCGGCCGCAATTCCCCCGTGCAGCGTGAAACTCCTCCCCATGCCCCGGAGTCTGCCAGGCGCGCCGCCCCCACTCATTGCCGAGGCTCGGCAGAGTTGGCCCCCCTCGCGATGCCGGGTTCCGCTCCGCACCAGCAGCTGTAGCGCGTCGCCACGGCGGTTCAGACACCGGGTGCGGTGGCCGGGCATCCTGCTTCGGGTCCGTCGCTGAGATGGAAGGCTCGCGCCAGGGGCAGCCCCGCGGCCCGTGGCGAGCTCGGTGCCGGCGGACCCTGGCCTGCGCGGGGACTGATTCTCCGGCTGCCACCCATGCATCAAAACCGTCTCATAAGTGAGGGTTCACTTTTTGAGATGCCGGTACACGGTGGCACGGGACACACCCAACCGTGCGGCGATGGAGTCGACCGTGTGCTCCCCGGACGCGTACAGCTCGCGAGCCAAGCCCGCAGCCTCCTCGGTCACCGTCCTGGGACGCCCGCCGCGCACCCGTCGGGCACCGGGCGCGGATTCCGGGAGCAGCCGCCACACTCCGGCGAGCAGGTGGTCCCGAAGCACCTCGTTGGAGAGTTGCGGCATGAGCGCGACCGGGTCCGTGACAGCCGAGACAGCCTGCGCGACGGCGATGCGCTCGGGGATTCCCGCGCCCTCACCTGCCCCCACCTCGATGCCGTACTCCATCGTCCGCAGCAGACGGCTGAAGGAGTCCGAGGGGGTGGCGGGCAGTTCCCTCAGCAGCGTGACCAGAGTGTTCCGATAGCGCAGGAACACGTCGAGCCACCCCGTCACCAGGGTGCCCCGCACCGCCGCGACCCCTCCGGTCTCCTGCTGGTCCAGCGCGTCGGTCAGCACCTGTTCCAGTTCGCTCGTCATCGGATCCAGCAGGTCGCCGAGGATCTGCGCCTTCGAGGAGAAGTGGTAGTACAGCGCCGCCTTGGTGATGCCCACGCGGTCGGCGACCTCCTGCAGCGCCGTCGCGTGGTAGCCGCGCTCGACGAACAATCGTTCCGCCTCGCGCAGGATCCGCTCACGCGTGGTCGTCTGCTGGTTCATTTTTCCCTTCCCTTACTTACCTCTGGTCAGTTGTACGCTACGCTCCACTTACCAGAGGTAGGCAGAACGGCAAGGAGCTTTGCAATGCTGACCAACGTCCCGTCGCCCGGTGGTGATCCTGGTATCGCGATCAGTATCCGCGACCTGGTGAAGACCTTCGGGGACACGACGGCGCTCGACAGTCTCCGGTTGACGGCCCGCTCCGGAGAGGTACACGGCTTCCTCGGGCCCAACGGCGCCGGCAAGTCCACCACCATCAGGGTTTTGCTGGGGCTGCTGCGCAAGGACTCCGGCCAGGCCACTCTGCTCGGCGGCGACCCGTGGAACGACGCGGTCGAACTGCATCGGCGACTGGCGTACGTGCCCGGCGACGTGAACCTGTGGCCCAATCTGACCGGTGGAGAGGCGATCGACCTGCTGGGCTCCCTGCGCGGCGGGCTGAGCGACACCCGCAGGCGGGAACTCCTGGAGAAGTTCTCCCTCGACCCGAGCAAGAAGATGCGGACCTACTCCAAGGGAAACCGGCAGAAGGTCGCCCTGGTGGCCGCGTTCTCCTCCGATGTGGACCTCTACATCCTGGATGAGCCGACGTCCGGACTGGACCCGCTGATGGAAGCCGTCTTCCAGGAGTGCGTCCAGGAACTGCGGCAAGCCGGCAAGACCATTCTGCTCTCCAGCCACATCCTGGCCGAGGTCGAGAAGCTGTGCGACCGGGTGAGCATCATCCGGGAGGGCCGGACGGTCGAGTCGGGCACCCTCTCCGAGCTGCGGCATCTCACCCGCACCTCGCTCAAGGTCGAAACCGAGACGCCCCCTGCGGACCTCCAGTCGCTGTCCGGGGTGCACAAGCTCGTCGTGGAGGGCCACCAAGCCGAGTTCGAGGCGGACACCGCCCGACTCGCTGAGATCCACCGCCATCTGGCCTCGCTCGGAGTCCGTTCGCTGACGAGCGCCCCACCGACACTCGAAGAACTGTTCTTGCGGCACTACGGTGACCAGTCGGCCGCGGAACCCGCCGAGACGGTGGTCGGTGCCCGATGAGCGCGCTCGCGGGTACCGGCGTACTGACCCGGCTGGCGCTGCGGCGTGACCGTCTCCGACTGCCTCTGTGGGTGGTGGGCCTCGCCGCGCTCTTCGCCTCCATCGGCAACAGCATCTCCGACCTCTACGACTCCGACGCCGCACGGCTGGAGAACGCCCAGGTCCGCGCGGACAACGTGGTCACCCGCGCCTTCACCGGGCCGGCCCCCGGCAGCTCCTCAGGAGCGTTGACCGTCTCGGAGGGCCTGGTCTTCACCTGTGTGCTCGTCGCCCTGATGAACATCCTGCTCGTGGTGCGGCACACACGTCAGAACGAAGAACTCGGGCGGGCCGAGCTGGTGGGATCCGCGTCCGTGGGGAGACACGCGGGGCTGACCGCCGCCCTGCTGCTCGCGGGGCTGGCGAATGCCGCGCTCATCGTGCTCAGCACCCTCGCCCTGCTCGGCATGGGTATGCCGGCAGGAGGGTCCGTGCTGGCCGGAGTGGCGCTCGGCACCGTCGGCATGGCCTTCGCGGGACTCACCTCGATCGGCGCCCAGTTGACCGAGAGTGCCCGCACGGCGACCGGACTGGGCGGGCTCGTCCTGGCCACCATGTTCTTGCTGCGAGCGGCAGGTGACGCCTTCGGGGACACGGCCTCGGACAAGGTGACGGTCAACCCCGCCTGGCCGAGTTGGATCTCCCCCCTCGGCTGGGGTCAGCAACTGCGTCCCTACGGAGAGAGCCGGTTGTGGCCTGTGGCCCTGCTGCTGGCCTGCTTCGCCGTCAGCGTGCTGGTCGCGGTACAGCTGAGCGTCCACCGGGATGTCGGCACCGGGATGCTTCCCGCACGGCGCGGTGCGGCGCGGGCCCGTTCCTCACTTCTCAAGCCACTCGGGCTGGTCTGGCGCCTGCAGCGCGGCCTGCTGCTCGGCTGGATCGTGGGCATCGCCGTGTTCGGTGCGGTCTTCGGCGGCATCGGCGACCAGGTCGAAGACCTCTTCAGCAGCGAGGAGAGCGCACAGTTCGTCCGGGACCTGGGGGGCGGGGGCGACCTGGTGGACGCGTACTTCGCCGGGATGATGGGGCTGCTCTCGGTGGTGGTGGCCGGTTTCACCGTCCAGGCACTGATCCGGCTGCGCTCCGACGAGGAGAACGGGCCGACCGAGGCCGTTCTCGCCACGGCCGTGAGCCGGACGCACTGGGTGCTGGCGCACACGGTCATCGCCCTGCTGGGTACGGCACTGGTCCTGGCCGCGCTCGGGCTGAGTACCGGGCTGGCGTACGGCGCCGTCTCGGACGATCTGACAGGCGCCCTGGGTGACCTGCTCGAGACGACGCTCGCGCAGCTCGCCCCGACCGCCGTCCTGGCCGGCTTCGCGTTGGCGGTGTTCGGCCTGCTGCCGCGGGGCGCGGCTACCGTGACCTGGGCAGCGTTCGCCGTCTGCCTGGTGATCGGCCAGTTCGGGACCCTGCTGGACCTGCCGGACGCGCTCATCGATGTCTCGCCCTTCACCCACCTGCCCGACCTTCCGGCCGAGTCGCTCACCACTGCTCCAATGCTGGTCATGTCGGCGCTGGCCGCGGCACTCGCCGCGGTGGGCGTGGCCGGCTTCCGCCGACGCAGCCTCGCGCTCGGTGGCTGAGAGGAGAAGCCGATGGAGATCGTCAAAGAGGTGAACCGCCCCACGGGCCTGACCCTCATGGTGCTCAAGCTGCCGGTCCACCTCTACAGGATCGGCCTCGGCGGACTGCTGGGAGGTCGCATGCTCATGATCCATCATGTCGGCCGGGTGACAGGCAAGCAGCGCCGCACCGTCGTGGAAGTGATCCGGCACGAAGGGGGCGACAAGAGCTACCTGATCGCCTCCGGATGGGGGCCGAAAGCCGACTGGTACCGCAACCTGCTGCACCGCCCGCACGCCACCGTCCAGGTCGGTGGTCGGACGAGGCAGGTGCGGGCGGAACCGCTGCCCCCCGAAGAGGCCACGGAGATCATGGCGGATTACTACTGGCGGAACCGGCGGGCGGCGAAACGTCTGCTGCCCAGGCTCTACGGCTATGCGGTCGACGGCTCGATGACCGACTTCTACGCGGTGGCCGAGCGCGTACCAGTGCTGAGGCTGGTACCGGTCGGGTAACCCGAACCGTGCGGCCCGCCCGGCCCCCAACGGGCGGGCCGCACTCCTCTGTTCCTCTCCGCCACGGGGCAGTCGTGCGCTCAGACGAGAAAGAGGGAGACGGTGTCCGCCTCGCAGGCCGGGGGCAGCCGCCCGCCCTCGAGCTCCACCGTCATCCGGACCGAGACCAACCAGCCGCCGGGCACTCCGTAGGCCCCCGAGAGTTCGCCTTCCCCCCGGACCCGGGAGCCGACCGGAACCGGGGGGCCGAAGCGGGCCCGTTCCAGTCCGAAGTTCAGCGCGGTCCCGCACCGTTCGACCATGAAGATCTCCCGCATCATCGCGGGCAGCAGACCCAGCAGCAAGGGGCCGCCGATGTCCCCACCCGCAGCGGAACCGCCCCAGGCGCCGGCGCCCTCCTCAACCGCCGCAAGGCGGGCCGGGCCGCCACTCGATGCCGCCGCGAAATTGCACACCCGGCGGGGAGTGAGTTCCAGCCAGTCACTGTGACCGAGATGTTCCCCTTTTGCTGACACCAATTCGTCCAGATCGGAAAATATTCGCATGCTCCGATTCTGTGCACCGCTGCGTGGCCGAACAAGAGCCGGCCCCTGCCGCCCAATACTCCCTCAGCCCCCGGTCAGTGGAATGTCAGCGAAACGTCAGTGCGAGGTGGGGCGCCTCGATAGAATTCGACGTATGGCTGCTGCTTCCGTCGACCGCGGCATACAGACCCGGACGCTGTTGCGGGACGCCGCGGTGCAACTCATCGTCGAAGAAGGTTGGGGACGGGTGAGCACCCGGAAGGTGGCCGAGCGCGCGGGGGTGAAAGCGGGATCGGTGCACTATCACTTCTCCACCCTCACCGATCTGCTGGTCGAGGCCACGCTGGACAGACTGGCTAGCCGCAGCGAAACGTTTTGGGAGAAAACGCTCCTGGATAACGCCGCGGCCGCACGCTCGTCCGTCCCGGACACGGAGTTCGCACCCGATGGCGTCGGCGCGTGCACGGCAGTGCTGATGACCGAGGCCTTGCGGGCCGCGGCACGGGTGCCGAGACTGCGCGCCGGACTCACGCAGATCCTGCGCCGACGGCACACCGCCACCATGCATGGGCTGGAGGGGGACGACCGCCTGCCGGACGCGGCGAGTACGTCGGCGGTCCTCGGTGCCACGATGAACAGTCTGATGCTGTACCGCTTGATCGACCCCGTGGTGCGGGAGATGAAGCTGGAAGAAGTGCTTCTGCGCATGGCGAAGCCCCGGAGGCAAGAGCGGGCCTGACCATGGGAAGGGTCGGGCCGGCCCACCGCGGCGCCGCGGACCGACCCACCGTCCTCGTCAAGCAGGTGACAGACCTCTGCCTTCCCAGCGGAAGCGCCCTCAGGAAAAGAGCGAACTCCGACGCCCGACGGTCTCGTTGAGGGCGTGCTGCACCGTGTCCTTCACCTCTCCCGCCAGTTTCTCCACGAGCCGCACATCCTGCGCCGAATTCGCCGGAAACGTATCCGTGTACACAGGCGGGTGCAAGTGGATGGTCCATTTCGTCGGCATCGGAACAAGTCCCAGCACGCCGAGCAGAGGGAAGGTCGGTGTGATGGGAAAGTAGGGAAGCCGCAGCATTCGGGCCAGAGTGCGGGACTCGCCGATCATCGGGTAGATCTCCTCTGCCCCCACGATCGAGCACGGGATCATCGGAGCCCGAGCGCGCAACGCGGCGGCGGCGAAGCCTCCGCGTCCGAAGCGCTGAAGCCGGTAGCGCTCCTCGAAGGGCTTGCCCAATCCCCGATACCCCTCCGGCATGACCCCCACGAGCGCGTCCGACTCGAGTAGCCGTTGTGCGTTCTTCGGGCAGGCACGGACATGGCCGAGCTTTCGTGTGACGTCCCGCAGGAGGGGGTAGGAAAAGGCCAGATCAGCCGCGAGCAGCCGCAGATTCCGCTGCGCGGCGTGGTGCTCGCGGATGGCCATCTGAAGCATGAGCGCGTCCAGGGGGAGCGTCCCGCTGTGGTTCGCCACCACCAGGGCGGCCCCGTCGGCCGGTATGTGCTCCAGCCCCGTGACCTCGACTCGGAAGTACTTCTCGTACAGCGGGCGCAGGGCCGGCAGGAGCGCCTCGTCGACCAGGGCGGGATCGAAGCCGAAGTCGTCCACGGCGCCCTCGTCCGACGTCAGTCGGCCGTAGAGTTCCATGCCGCCGGCCACGAGTTCTTTGAGCACGTCCGCCATCAGGGAACTCTGATCGCCGGTGCCCCAGGCGTACTCCCCGTTGCTCTTGCGGTCGCTTCGGGGGCCGCCGCTCCGGCTGCTCGACGGCGTGGGCAGCTCCTCGTCCGGTGCCATGCGCTCTCCTCATCGGGTGTTTGCTGACGCTGCGAACTGTCGTGCTGGGCGACGGCCCACGACACGACGGCACTGCCGCCGCGCCGCAGGGATGCGGCCCCGTGTCGAACAGGGCCGCACCGCGCCGCCTCCGTCCGGAACTACCTGCTCAGGACCGCGCTGCCGCGCGGTCCTCGGACCAGTTCCTCACCTCCTCGGACTCCGGTGCTGCCGGCCCGCTGTCGCTGCCGTTTCCGTTACCGGCGACGTGGCCGTTTCCCTGGGCGCCTCCGGTTCGCGGGGAACCGCCGTTCCTGCCGCTGGATGCGCCGTTCCGCGTCCGGCCGTTCGAGCGCGCAGAGGTACGGCCCTTGGTCTCGGCCGCGGTGGACGGCTGCCCGATCCGGGCCTCGTCGGTCGCCATGTCCAGCTCACCGACCATGCCGTCGGACGTGTCCACGGCGGCAGGGGTCCCCTCACGGCGCTCCCTGGCCTCCCGGAGCAACCTGGCGCGGGTCTTGATGAACTTGGCGTTCATCTCGTCCACCGGAATGAACTTGTTCACCCCGCCACCGCTGATCCGGGGCTCCTGCTGGGCCATGATCTTGAAGTCCTGCGGGTCCTGGACGAACTTCTCCAGGTAGCACTGCAGCGTGGACATCGCCCGCCGCAGCTTCTCGTGCCGCAGGATCGGCTTGAGCTGGGGGAACTCGTAGACGCGGAAGATGTGTTCGGTGTTCTCCTCGTCGATCGGCGAGAACCACGACGTCGTCGCGAAGGCCTCGGTCTCCACGTGCACCATGCACGGGAAAGAGAAGGTGATGACGTAGTGGATGCTCCGCTCGGGGTTGTCCTCCTCTCCGTGGTCGAACGAGTAACGGAAGGTCATTCCGTCGTCGTCCGTCTCCACGTGGTGGTTGTGGATCATGGTGGCCTTGAGGTAGTTCTCCTTGCCGTCCAGCCCGAACTTCTTCTTCGTCCCGTAAAGGAACATGAAGTCCAGCCAGTTCAACCAGTGATCCCGGTGCACATAGGTCACGTGGTAGAACTCCTGGACGCTTTCGATGTACCGGGTGTAGTGCACCGGCTTGTTCCAGGAGATCGTGTCGTAGACCCGGTCGTTCTCCTTGATCTCCCGGGGGGCGATGATCTCCGGTAGCTCGCTCTCCGGACGGTCATCGCCCCACCACACCCAGATGAGACCGTGCTTCTCGCGGACCGGATAGACCGGCACCTTCAGCGAGCCCGGTATGCGGGCGTCCCTGCCCATCGCCGGGGTCAGCGTGCATTTGCCCTCGGGATTGAACAGGAAGCCGTGGTACGGGCACTCGATCGCGTTGCCCTTCATGCGGCCGTCGCCGAGCCAGGCGCCCTTGTGCGGGCACCGGGCTCCCTGACACACCACTTTCCCGTCGATGTCGCGCCAGAGGACGATCTCCTCGCCGAGCCGGCGGATACCCTTCGGCTTTTTGTCAGTGACATCCCCGGATATCGCCACGGGATACCACAGATCGGGAATCATGCAGTCCCTCTCTCCTACGATTTCCCACCGAGGACCGGTGGGGGTCCTGACCTCGGCACCGGGCCCGCTCGCGGCGGAGCCCCCGCCTCCCGGTCAGGGGTTCTCGACGACCTCGACCGTGCCGGCGTCCCCGTCGACCACGATCAGGTCACCGGTGCGGATGACCTGGGTCGCGTGTTTGGTGTTCACGACCGAAGGCACGTTGAATTCCCGCGAGACGATCGAACTGTGCGAGAGCATCGACCCGATATCGGTGACGACGCCTCCCGCGATGGCGAACAGCGGAGTCCACGTCGCGTCCGTGTAACGGGTGATCAGGATCTCCCCGGCCTGGAATTCGTCGGCTTGCCAGACGAGTTCCTCGATGACGCGTGCCCGGCCCACCACCCGCCCGGGACTGGAGCCGAGTCCTTCGAGGCGTTCCCCGTCGGGGACAGGCCGAACGGCGGCGGTGGGATCGCACTTGCCCACGAAGGTGAGCGGGGGCTCCGGCAGCCGCTTGTGGTATTCGTGCAGCCGGCGGGCCCGCTCGATGCCGGATCGGTCGAAGGCCTCGGCCTCCGAAAGAGTGCCGGCCAGGTATCCCCGGATGTCCTCGAAGTCGAGATAGGCCACCTCGCTCGTGGAGTGCAGCACGCCCGCCTCCAGCAGCCGCCTGCCCACCTCGTACACCACGTTCCGTACCAGCCAGATCGAGGTGATCATCGACATCCGGGCGATCTCTCGCAGCTCGCTGTAGGTCCGGTACATCGCGATCGCCGTCTGAACGGCCTTCCGCTTGGGCAGCGACAGCCGCTCCAGCGCGGTGTGCGAGGTGGTGTCCTGGTGGCTGCCGCTGCGTCGGAGGATGTCCTCGCTGGAGTAGCCGTCGGCGGCATAACGCCTGATCATCTGGAAGACATACGACGGATCGTCGATCCACCTGGCGTGAGTGATCTCCATTTCCTGCGGCCCCCGAGTGCCGTGGTCACGCAGGAAGGGGTCCATCCACTCCTTCCAGAACAGCGCCCCCTCCTCGTCGGCACGCAGTTTCGCCGCCACGCTCTCCAGGGGTGTTTCGTCGATGATCCGCAGCACCCGCGGGCGGTCCTTGGCCGCCTGGGCCACCCTCCAGATCTCTTTCGCCGATTCCACAGTCCGCAGATTCGACATATCGGTCTTCACGCGGTTCTGCAGGTTGTCGCCCTCGTTGCCGAGCCACTGCTTGCACAGCTCGGCCAGGACCGCGTAGAAGCCGAAGGCGTGGATGTAGTACGGCATGTATCCCACATGCATGTCGTGGAAGTACGCCAGGCGGCGCCGCAGCTCCGCATCGAGTTCGCGGCGGCTCATCCGGGTCAGGTCCACTGCCCGGTCGCGGTCGAACTCGTAGGCGCGCGAGGAGGACATCCGCTCGGCCCGGGCCTTCATGTCGGTGGCCTCGTTGGCGGTGGTCCGCAGCCAGAAGGCGATCGACAGCGCGTCCGCGATCCCCCCGGGGAACGCGCCGAAGGGGTTCTCGTAACCGGTGAGATCCACCTCTTCACTCACGAACCTGCTGGTGAATCGCCACTGGTCGCGGGTGGGCAGGCACTGGGCCATCACATAAGCGCTGTAGGAGATGTTCAGGTACACATGTCCCTGCACATAGCCCATGGGCAGGTCCGGGTCTCCGGTGACACGCGCACCGAGCGCCGAGGTGCAGTCCAGGTGGACGTGCTGCTGGTAGTAGCGTGCGAAGCTCTCCCCCAGTGGGGTCATCAGCCCGACGAAGATCTCCCCGATGTCCATCCGGGACCAGAGGGTGTCCTGCTCGATCTTCTCCTTCTGCGGGGTCACATAGGGGGTCACAGGGCCCGTGTGCGCGGCCGCGCTGCCCGCCTCGGGGCCGGTGGTGATCGGCCGCGTCTGGAAGAACCAGAGCGTCCCGTCCCGCATGCCCCACTCGATGTCCTGTTCGGCGGCGTACCTGCGGCGCAGGAACAGGGCGTGCTCGCAGAGTTCGGCCAGCTGCTCGGCGTTCAGGCACGGGACGTTGCGGGCCGCCGCCTCGACCCTGGTCATCCCGATCTTCCCCGACTCGAGCGGGGCGCACTTGGTCACCTTGTGGCGGACGCGCTCCTCGACCACCTCCAGGGTTCGGTCGTCCACCACGAAGAAATCGCTGGAGACCCGGCCGGACACCAGCCCCTCCCCCAGCCCCTGGCACGCCTCGACGACGATCCGGTGCGGGCGGGCGCTGACCGGGTCCACGGTGAAAGCGACACCACTGACGTCGGAGTGGACCATCTCCTGTACGACCACCGCGATGGCCCCGGGCCCGCCGTCGACCGCACGGTAGGCCGTCGCCCGTTCGGACCACAGCGAGGCCCAGCAGGTGCGGACCGCGTCCAGCAGTGCGGCGTCGTCGGCCACGTCCAGAACCGTGTCGTGCTGTCCCGCGAACGACTGCTCCGCGGAGTCCTCTCGCGGCGCCGAGGAACGGACGGCCACCCGGCAACGCCCCAACCGCTCATAACCGGCGAGGATCGCCTCGGCGACCGGAGAGGGGATCTCGGTGGCCAGTACGCGTTCCCGCGCCGAGCGGCCATCGAGCGCGTGCAGCTCAGCAACCAGGCCGCTCTCTTGGAGGAACGCGGTGTACAGCCCCGTGGAGAGGCAGAGGGCGGGAGGCACCGGCAGGCCGTCGGCCAGCATCTCGCCGAGCCTTGCGGCCTTCCCGCCGAGGACGGCGGGATCGGGCTGGGGCCCCTCGCCGAGTACCACGACATGTTCCGCGTACGGGCCGGACACCGGGGCGTCGGTCTTCGCCTGTGTTGTCATCGTGAGGTCTCCTGACTGCTCAGTTCAGTGCGAGCTGCGCGTTGGTGCCCGTGCAGGCGCGGAACTGCTCACCAGGAAGGACCTGGGTCACCGCGACATCGGTGAATCCGGCTTCCTCGAACTGCGCCGTGAGTTCGTCTTCCCGCGGGAGTGGGCCCCCGAAGTCGGAGAAGTGGAACCAGAGGTTGAGCGCTTCCAAGCCGGCGTTGCCGCCCTGGCAGGACGTGGTCAGCAGGAGCTTGCCGCCCGGTGCGAGCAGCCGACGGGCCCGGCGCAGCGTTTCGACACGCTCGTCCGGCGGGAAGTAGTAGATGTTGTTGTGCATCGTGATCAGGTCGAACTGCGGTTCCACATCCAGTTCGCGCAGATCCCCCTGCCGGGTCTCGACCTGGTCCGCCAGTCCCCATTCGCTCATGTTGGCGGCCGCCTGATCGGCGACGCTCTTTTGCATGTCGATGGCGAGCGCCGTGAGCCTGGGATTGAGCCGGGCGGCGTGGCGGACGTATGTCCCACTGCCGCAACCGACCTCCAGCAGCCGCACGGGAAGCGATCGCTCCAGGTTCTGGTCCACGGCCGCCTCGACGAAGGACTCCACCACTCGGGTCGACCGGGCGATGACCGCGCCGTCCTGGTCGTCCAGCGAGAAGCGCCGGCCTTCACGCAGCATCTGCGGCCCGTGCAGCAGAGCCGGCACGTGGAAGCGGATCACCTCCTCCAGCGCCGCGGCCACAGCGTCGTTCTGCGGCTGGGCGAGGAACTTCGCGGGGAGGCTCGAGAGCTGGTAACAGCCCTCGCCCGTGGCGAGGTCACCGAGCTTGACTCCCATGTCGAGCCAGGCACTCAGCCGGTGTTTCTCGTCCGGGCCGACGGCGAGCCTTTCGGCCAGCGTCTCCAGATCACACGGCCGTGACGCGAGCAGGCGCAGCACTCCGGTGTTGGATGCGGAGGCCAGGAACGCCAGCCGGTAGGTGGGCTCGATGAGGCCCTTGGACAGGGCGAGGAGCACCGGCAACCGCGGGTTGCCCAGGATTTTCAGTATCTGCACGAGCCCGGTGACCGGCTCCTGGACGCGGTTGCGAGCGGTTGTGACGAGGTTCAGGAGGTCCATGGTGCTTCCCTTCGCGCATGGGCGGACTGGGATCCGGCGGCCCGAGCGGGCAGGTCGGCGCCGGCTCCGGCGAGCTCGTCGGACAGGCTCCGCAGCAGCCGTTCCCGGGTGGGCCCGTCGTTCAGGAAGAAGTGGTCGCCTTGAAAGTGGCGGCGTAGAAAGGAGCCCGAGGTGTAGTCGCGCCATGCCTCCGTCTGGGGGGCGGAGGCGAGGACGTCCCGGGAGGCGGAGAAGGCGGTCATCGGACACCGCAGCGGGCGGCGGGGCCGCCATCGGTACGTCTCGCACACCCGCAGGTCCGCTCGCAGGACGGGCAGTCTGCGCTCGAAATACGCCGTGTCGACGGCTCGGTCCCGCTCGAGACCGCCCAGATCGCTCACGAGGGCGCGCAGTTCCTCGTCGGACAGCAGGTGGTCCTCACGCGTTCCGTACAGATGGGGCGCCCGGCTACCGGAGACGTAGAGGTGAAACGGTTCCTGTTCACCCCGCTCCCGCAACTCGCACGCCACCTCGTAGGCGAGGAGGGCACCCATGCTGTGGCCGAACAGCGCGTAGTCCCGGCAGAGGCCGGCTTCCACGAGCGCGGAGGCCAGGTCCGGCACCAGCGCGGCCGACGCCGTGTAGGGCTGCTCACGCAGGCGCAGGCCGCGCCCGGGCAACTGGACGGAGACGACCTCGACCTCGGGTCCCAGGCGCCGCTGCCACTCCCGGAAGAGCGAGGCCGTGCCGCCCGCGTACGGGATGCACACCAGCCGTGCCGGTGCGGGACCGTCTTCCGGGGCGGGGCCGGGGAACCAGGCCGCCGTCCGGGAACGGGTCTCAACGGGCGACATGTTCGCGTCCCTCGGCGGAGTCGAGCCATGCCAGGGTGCGGCGCATGCCCTCGGCGAAGCCGACCGGGCTCTCGAACCCGAAGTCCCGCTGCGCCTGCTTGATGCCATAGGACTGATCGCGGTCGAACAGGTGGACCGTGTGACGGGTCAGGACAGGCCGGGAGGTGATCCGCAGCGCGCCGTAGAGCTTCTCGGAGAGGAGGGCGGCCCCCGTGGCCACGGGGGCCGGCAGGTTGAGCCACGGAGGCTTGACGCCCAGTCCGTCTGCCAGCGCCTCCACGTACTGGCGCCACGTCGTCCGCTCCGGGTCGCGGAGGTTGTAGACCTTGCCGACCGTCTCGCCCGAGGTGGCCGCGGCGATCATGGCGTCGACCGCGTTGTCGACGTAGAGCAGGCCGGCGGGGACGTTCCCGCCGCGGATGTAGAGCATCTGCTTCTGCAGCAGCAGATTGCCGATCTCGATGACGAAATCCTTGCTGCGTGGCCCGTAGACGGACACCGGACGCACGATGGTCACCCGCATCCCGGTCTCACCCGCCGCCTTGCGCACAGCCCGTTCGCCCATGAGCTTGCTGCGGTTGTACGGCAGACCGATGTCCTTGCCTCCGGCCGACTCGTCGCACGGCTGCTTCGGATATCCGTACACGTCGGTGGTGCTCACGTGCAGAACCCGGGATACCGTGCCCGCCTGGTGGGCGGCCTCGACGACCCGCTTCGCGCCTTCGACGTTGATGCGGTGGAAGTCCTCCCAGGGCCCCCAGTCGGCGGAGACTCCCGCGCAGTTGTAGACCGTGGTGACCCCTTTGGCGGCGCGGCAGAGGCTGTCTGGGTCCTCCAGGTCGCCGATCTCGGTCTCGATCTCCTCGGCGACGTCGGCGAAGCCGGACCGGTCGCTGCCGGATCGCACCAGGACCCGCACGCGGTGGCCGCGTGCGACCAGGCGTCGGGTGAGGTGGCCGCCGATGAAGCCGCTGGCACCGGTGACCAGCACGTCGGCCGCTGCTTCGGAGGGGTCGTGCGCCGTTTCGGCCGCGGAGAGGTCAGTGTTGTGGGTACCCATGATCACACCAGAAGGTCGAGGGAACGTTCGAGGTCGGCTTCGCTGTGGTCGGCGTTGATGAAGAAGCGGAGGCGGCACGCGTCCGCGGCCACCGCGGGATAGCCGATGGGCATGACGTTGACGCCTTGCTCCAGCAGCGAGTTGGAGAGCGCCATCGTCTTGTTCCAGTCGCCCACGATGACCGGGATCACCGCGGACGCCCGCGAGACTCCGATGTCCAGACCGCGATCCCGGGCTCCGGTCCTGAAGTACTCGGCGAGCTGCCGCACCCGCGCCACGCGCTCGGGCTCGTCACGGATGACCCGCAAGGCCTCCAGCGCGGCCGCCGTGTTGGCCGGCGCGATCCCGGTGCTGAAGATATGGAGCGGAGCCGTGTACTTGAGGTACTCGATCAGCGGACGGCGCGCTGCGATGTAGCCGCCGAGACTCCCGATGGCCTTGCTGAGAGTGCCCATCCACAGCTCGACGTCGGTCCGGCGGACGCCGAAGTGCTCGCCGACACCGCGGCCGGTGGCGCCGAGCACGCCGAGGGAGTGCGCCTCGTCGATCATCAGCATCGCGTGGTGCCGCTGTTTGACCTCGATGAAGCGAGGGAGCTCGGGGATGTCCCCGTCCTGGCTGTAGGCGCCCTCGATGACGACCAGTGCACGGCGGTACCGGCTGCGGCTCGCTGCGAGGATGCGGTCCAGGGCTTCCCAGTCGTTGTGCGGGAACGGCCTGCGCTGTGCCCCGGAGAGGATGCACCCCCGCACCGTGCTGTCGTGGCTCCACTCGTCGTGGACGATCAGGTCCTCCGGCCCGAACAGATGGCCGACCGTGGCCACGTTGGTGGCATGTCCTCCGGCGAAGACGATGGCGTCGTCGGTGCCCAGGAACGAGGCGATCTCGGCGTCGAGCTCATGGTGCAAGGGGGTCTCGCCGAACAGCAGCGGTGTCGCCGAGCTGGACGTCCCGTAGGTGTCGATGGCCTCCTTGGCCGCCTGGCGCACCCGAGGATGGTGCGAGAGGGCGAGGTAGTTGAAAGCGGCGAAGTTCACCGCTTCGCGGCCGTCGACGGTGACGATGCCGGAGTTGAACCCCTCGTGCGTGCGCCCGTAGGGATTGTCCCCGTGCGCGACGGTCTGCCGGAGCCGGCTCTGGAGCTCCACGTATTCCTGCCACTCCTCGATGGCGTGCTCCTGCCGCACCGGAAGCTGCGGCTGCACGGCCGGGTGCGGCGGACGGTCGCTCGGGCCCGCGGCACCGCCGGTGGGGGCCGCGGACGGATCCGCCGGATGTCCCGTCGCGCCGCCTCGTCCAGCGCCCGCCGACAGGAGCAGGTCGATCACGTCCCGCACCGTGGGCTCCTCCGGCAGGCTGTGCCGCAGTCGCTCCGCCTCGAGCGGGAAACACGCGGAGATCCTGCGCTGCAGATCGGTGCGCATCAGGGAGTCAAGACCCAGGTCCAGGACGAGCCTGGCATGCAGGGGTATCTGCGTGGCGGGAAATCCGCAGACCCGGGCAACACTGTCGAGTACGGCCTCGGCGACACCCGAGGTGGAACCCTGCGCCGACCGCGGCTCGTCAGCGGGCGCCCCCTCGAGCGTCGTACGGAGTGCGGCGGCGTCTTGGGGCGACGGCGCGGGCGAGGCGACCGGCCCGAAAGGCGCCCGGCCGGGGATGTGGGGATGCTCCCTCGCCTCAGGCCGTCCCTTCCCGTCGCGCCCGGGGCGCTCCGGGCCGCCGCCGGCTGCCGGCTCCGCGGCCGACGGCGTGAACCAGTACGAGTCACGCTCGAAGACGGTGTGCGGGGCGGATACCCGCGGCTGCGGGTCTTCCGGGTCGAGCCCTCGCCAGTCGACGTCGCAGCCCGCGCAGTGCAACCGGCTGAGCGATCCGAGGAATGTCGCCCACTCTCCTGTGGCCCGGCGCGCGGACGGCAGCCACAGCAACCCTTCCGGAGCCGTCGCCCGGTCCTGCATCAGGGACCTGCCGGAGGAGAGCAGCGCAGGATGCGGCCCCACCTCGACGAACGCGTCGCACCCCAGGCCGCGCAGCGTGGTGAAGGCATCGGCGAAACGGACGGTGCCCACCATGTGGCGCGCCCAGTAGTCGGCGTCCACCCGGTCGACGAGTTCGCCGGTGGCGTCCGACACCCAGGGAATGGTCGGCCGGCCGAAAGTGAAACCTGTGAGCGCCTCCCGCAGCGGTGCCGCGGCTCCGTCCATGAGCCGGGAGTGGAAGGCGTGCGAGACGTTCAGCGCACGCACGTCGGTCTGCTGTTCCGCGAGCCGGTCGCCGACAGCCCCGATGTCGTCGGTGGGGCCGGAGAGGACGAGATACCGGTCGGCGTTGACAGCCGCGACCGAGATCGACGGGAAGTCCGCGGCCACGGTGAGGACAGCGTCGCTCTCGCCCTGGCACGCGATCATGCGCCCATGGCCGGGCTGCGCCCCCATGAGTCTGCCGCGCTCGACTGCGAGGGTGAGCGCGTCCTCGAAGGACAGTACGCCGGACACGCAAGCCGCGCCGATGGCGCCGACGCTGTGGCCCAGCACCGCGGCGGGCTGCACCCCAGCGGATGCCCAGACACGGGCGAGCGCCACGGAGAACGCCACCAGGGCGGGCTGGCAGTACTCGGTGCGCCGGAGCCGCTCTCCCCCCTCCTCGTCGAAGAGGAGGTCGCGCAGCGAGATGCCGAGCAGTGGTCGCGCGATCCTGTCGGCATGGTCCAGCGTCTCCGCGAACGCTCCGTGGCATTCGTACAGTTCGCGCCCCATGCCCGGGTGCTGGGTGCCCTGGCCACTGAAGAGGAACGCCACCGTGGGCGCCGGGTCCCCTGGGCCGCCCCTGGCCACCGCCGTCGAAGCCTCCCCGTGCGCCAGCGCCGCGAGACCAGAGTCGAGTTCGGCGCTCGTGCCGAAGGTCACGGCGGCACGGTACGCAAGGTGCGTGCGCCCGGTGTTCGCCGTACGGCACAGGCCTGCGAGGGGCTCGTCGGGACGCGCCGCCACGTGGGTGCGGTACCGGTGTGCGAGGGTGGCGAGAGCCGAGGGGGTGTGCCCGGACAGGCACAGCGTGTGTGCGGGACGGGGAACGGTCACCGGCTTCTCCTCCTCCGCTGCCCCGGACGGGGACGGGGCAGCGGGCGGCTCCTCGACGATCAGATGAGCGTTGGCGCCGCCGAAGCCGAACGAGCTCACGCCGGCCCGGGCGGTCTCACCGGGCGGCAGGGACCGGCGCTCCGTGGGCACGGACAACCCCGAGCCCTCCCAGTCCAGCAGCCGGTTGGGCTTGTCCAGGTGCAGCAACGGCGGGACCTCGCGGCGGCCGACGATCAGCGCCGCCTTGATCAGTCCGGCGACACCGGCGGCCGCCTCCAGATGTCCGATATTGGTCTTGACCGAGCCGACGAGACACGGCTCTTCACGCCCGGCTCCGCCGTAGACCTCGGCGAGTGCTTCCCACTCGACAGGGTCACCCAGCGAGGTGCCGGTGCCGTGCGCCTCGACGTAGTCGACCCGGTCGGCCTCCACCCCGGCCTGGGCGAGTGCTCCGATGATGACGTCGCGCTGGGCCGCGCTGCGGGGCGCGGTGAGGCCGTTGCCGCGGCCGCCGTGTGCCAGGGCCGACCCGAGGACGGTCGCGTGGATGCGGTCGCCGTCGGCCAGCGCGTCCGAGAGCGGCTTGAGGCAGAGCAGACCGACTCCCTCACCGCGCACATAGCCGTCCGCCGCGTCGTCGAAGGTACGGCAGCGCCCGCCGGGCGAGAGCATCTCCCCGTCGAGGAGTGCGGCCGACAGGCCGGGAGCGAGCAGCAGATTGGCTCCCCCGGCCAGGGCGATCCGGCTCTCCCCCCGCCACAGGCTCTGACAGGCCATGTGCACTCCCGCGAGGGAGGCCGAGCAGGCGGTGTCCACGACGAAGCTGGGGCCGCGTAGGTCGAAGAAATAGGAGAGCCGGTTCGCCGCCATCGCGGGGGCGTTGCCCGTCGCGGCGTAGACGTCCGTCTCCCGGGGAGAGCCGAGTTGCAGCTGCCCGTAATCCTGGCTGCTCACCCCGACGACGACGGCGGTGTCGCTGCCCGCCAGCCGGTCGGGCGCGATGCCCGCGTCCTCGAACGTCTGCCAGGCGACCTCCAACAGCATGCGCTGCTGGGGGTCCATGCGGAGCGCTTCGCGCGCGGAGATGCCGAAGAACCTGGCGTCGAACTCGTCCACCGCGTCGAGGAAGCCCCCCTGGTCCGAGGTGCCCGCCTCCCGCGCGTTCCACCGCCCGTGCGGCATCTCACCGACCGCGTCCCGGCCGTCGAGCAGCAGTCGCCAGTAGCTGTCCAGGTCCGGGGCGCCGGGAAAGCGGCATCCGATGCCGACGATCGCGATGGGCTCGTGCGGGTCGGTCGGCCCGCCGGCGCGGGGAACGGCAACCGCGTGCGGGGCAGGTTCGGCACCGAAGTGCGTGGCCAGGTCCCTGATGGTGGGGTGGTCGAAAACGGTGCCGGTCGGCAGTCTGCGGCCGAGCCTGTCACCGAGCTCCGACGCGACGGCCACCGCCTGCTTGGAGTCGAGACCGAGCGAGGAGAGCGTCCGGGTGGGATCGACCACCGAGGCCGGGAGGCCGAGGCGGCGGGCCACCCGCTCATGCAGCCAGGCTTCGAGTTCCTCTCCGTTCTTCTCGTGGTCGGCACCCGTACCCAGCCGCGAGGCCTGCCGGGCAGGGCCGCCGGGCGCGGGCTGGTGCCGGGCGCCGCGCAACTCGTCCAGGCACAGCTCGACCAACGTGTCCACCTGTGGGGCGACCAGTAGCTCGCCGACGGCGATCCGCACGCCGAGGCGCTGCTCGAGGACCGCCACCAGCTCCAGGAGCCGCGGGTAGTCGAGGCCGAGGGAGGCGAGATCGCGGGGCCCCCGTCCTTCCTCCGCCGTTGAGCCCGCGGCTTCCTCGATCGATTCCTCGACGAGCTCGGTCACCCGGGAGCGGCGGGCCGTGACGGACAGCCCGGACAGGTCCGTGCTCGGCGACGTCGCGCCGCCTTCCCCGGCGGGTGCGGGCGTGCCGGTGTCGCGCACGACGCTCGCGGCCACCACCGGCATCCGCAGGTCCAGGAAGTCTTGCCGGGTCGCCTGGCGCTGGACCTTGCCGCTGGTGGTCTTGGACACCGACGAGTGCCGCACCAGCGCGAGGGTGTGCGGGCAGACCTCGTGCTCCTCGGCAAGCGCGGTGCGCAGCCGCGCCAGCACCGAGGTGAGGTCCTCGCTCCCCCTGCCGACCTCGTAGACCAGAGCGAGCTGTTCGCCGCCGGGGGTGGGCAGTCCGAAGGCGGCACCGCAGTCGGCGCGCGCGGCTTCACTCGTCTGCTCCACGGTGAGTTCGATGTCGTGCGGGTACACGTTGCGCCCCTGGACGATGACCACGTCCTTGGTGCGGCCGACGAGGTAGAGCTGGCCGTCCCGCTGGAAGCCCAGGTCACCGGTGCGCAGCCAGCTTCTTCCCGGCTCGTCGGCCAGCTTGGCCCCGAACGTCTCGGCTGTCAGCTCGGGACGGTTCCAGTAGCCGAGGGCCACGCTGGGCCCGGCGAGCCAGACTTCGCCGATTCGCTCGGAGCCGACGCGCTTCCCTGCGGAATCGACGACGGCGACCCGGGCGTCGGGGACCGCAGGACCGCAACCGACGACGCGGGTGACGTGTGCGCACCCCGGCTCGGCGTCCCGCACCGCGCCCCTCGCCAGCGCCTGGGCGTCGACGGACCGGTCGGTGGGTGGATCCCCCGGCCCGATCCCCGTCGCCATCAAGGTTGCTTCTGCGAGTCCGTAGCAGGGCAGAAGGGCTCGGCGGTCGAATCCGGCGGGGCCGAAGTAGTCGGCGAATCGCTCCAGCGTGTCGGCGCGGACCGGTTCCGCTCCGTTCAGGGCCAGCCGCCAGTCGCTCAGGTCCAGGGCGTCACGCTGTTGTTCGGTGATCCGTCGGAGGCACTGCTCGAATCCGAAGTTGGGCGCCACGCTCATCGACGCGCGGGTTTCGGAGAGGGTTTCCAGCCACAGAAGCGGTCGCTGCACGAAGGTCATGGGAGCCATCAGGTGCGAGCTGAATCCCCCGTACACCGGGGTGAGCAAGCCCCCGATGAGTCCCATGTCATGGTACGGCGGCAGCCAGGAGACCATGCCCGCTCCGGAATCCAGCTCCAGTCGCAGATGGGAGGAGCGCAGGTTGCGGACGAGGTTCCCGTTGCTGACCATGACGCCTTTGGGCGTGGCGGTCGAGCCGGACGTGTACTGGAGGAAGGCCAGCGACTCGCTCGTGGTGGACGGTTCGACCCACTGGTCTCCATCGGACTCGCGCAGCTCGTCCTCGGTCACCCAGCACAGCCGGTCCAGCCCCAGCCCGGCCGCCTTCTCCGGTGTTCCGTGCGCGGCGTCCCTGACCGCGCGGGTGGTGAGGGCGTGAGTGGCGCCCGAGTCACGTGCGATGCCGGCCAGCCGCTGCATGGTCTGCCCGGACCCGGCACTCTGCGGCGGGTAAGCGGGCACGGCCACGGCACCCGCGTACAGGCATCCGAAGAACGAGGCGACGTAGTCGAGCCCCGGTGGGTGGAGCAGCAGTACCGGGCTGCCTTCCAAGCGCTCCTGCTGGAGATACGCCGCGACCGCACGCGCACGGCGGTCCAGTCCGGCGTAGTCCCAGGACTCGCTCCTACCTCCGGTGTCGGTGAGAAACCGGTAGGCGACCGCGTGTGGCGTCAGTTCGAGACGCCGGCGCAGCAGACCGGCGACGGTGGCCGGCTCCGCTCCCTGCCAATGCGTCTCGATCGGTTCTGGAGTCACTGCCGTTCGTCTCCGTCACTGTCGAGCCGCGCCGGTCGGCGCCGCGATGGGCCGTGCCGTTCCGTTCGCCAACCGGCGGTAGTCGGCTTTGCCGTTTGCGTTGCGGGGCAACTGGTCGAGACACGTCGCCGTGTGAGGCAGCATGTAGATCGGCAGCCACCGCGCGCAGTGCTGCTTGAGCTGGACCAGGCTGGGCTTGGGCGCCCCCGGGCGGAGCGTGTAGTAGAGCGCGAGGCGGGCCTGCGGGCCCTCTCCCGCCAGGAGCACCGCCGCGTCGGCGATGTCGGGGTGGTGCTGTGCGGCCGCCTCGATCTCCCCGAGTTCGATCCGGTAGCCGGAGAGCTTGACCATGCGGTCCTCGCGGCCGCGGTAGACCAGCCGGCCGTCTTCCTCGTAGCTGACGAGGTCACCGGTAGGGTGACGGCCCGCGCAGTGGAAGGCGGTGGCCGGGTCCGCGGTACGGCGCCAGTAGCCCGGGGTGACGCAGACGCCTTCCACGACGAGGTGGCCGATCACTCCCGGCTCCGAGACGAGCGCCCCGTGGTTGTCCACCACGCGCAGTCCCGCGCCGGTGACCGGTCCGCCGATCGGGACGGGGGTGCGGCGCTCCAGGTCTTCGGGGCGGACCCGGTGGAAGGCGCAGACGTTGGTCTCCGTCGGCCCGTAGAGGTTGTAGAGCGCGGTCTCCTGCGGCAACAGCTCCGCCAGCGCCCGCAGCCGGGGTATCGGGAAGACCTCGCCGGCGAAGAGCACGTAGCGCAGGGAGCGGGCGTCCGCGAAGGTGAGCGCTCCCGAGGCGGTGAGCAGGCTCAGGATGGAGGGAACCGAATACCACACGGTGACGCCGTGCTCCCTGATCCCTGCCGCCAGCGCCGCGACGTCCCGGGCCGTCGAGTCGCCGACGATCCACACGGCGGCTCCCACGGTGAGCGCGGTGAACAGGTCGAAGGTGCTCAGGTCGAAGTTGAACGAGGCATGGTTCGCGAACACGTCTCGGGGCCCGACGTCCAGTTCGGAACATGCCCAGCCGACGAAGTTGGCGAGGTTCCGGTGGGAGAGGCGCACCCCTTTCGGCGCCCCGGTGGAACCGGAGGTGTAGAGGATCGCCGCGAGGTCGGTGGGCCCGAGTGCGGGCAGCAGGGCGATCCTGTGGGCTGCGGCCTCGGTGAACTCCCGCCAGGGGCGGACGGGGACCCCGCCCACCGCTTTCACGGGTGTCTCGCCGTCGACCACGACCAGCCCGAGAGAGGAGGGCAGCGGCTCGTCGCCGAGGAGGGCCACGTGTCGCGCGTCGGTGAACAGGACGACCGGTTCGGCGTCGGCAAGGATGGTCTGCGCCCGCTGCCTGGGCTGCCCCCCATCGAGCGGCACGTAGGCGCAGCCGACGTCGAGTGTGGCCAAAATGGCCTCCGCGTAGCGGGGCTGCTTGTCCATCCAGACGGCCGTCCGGTCACCGGGCCGGACACCGAGATCGAGCAGCCGGACGGAGAGCGCGTCCACCCGTGTGGTGAGCTCCCGGTACGTCAGCGGTTCCGCACCGACGAAGGCGGGGCGTTCGGCCTGTTCCAGGGGGAAGTCGCGGCGCAGGCGGATCACTGCGGGAGGTGTCTCCATGGTTGTTCCCCACCCCTCCTGTTGGTTCACCGGTCGGCCCGCGGGACACCGGTCTCACGTGCCGCGTCGAGGAATACGTCCGCGGCGAGTTCGAGGTCCTCGGGGGTGTGTTCGCAGGTCACGCTGACGCGTAGCCTGGCGTCCCCGAGTGGGACACCGGGGAAGACGACGGTCTGGCAGAACAGTCCCCGGGCTCGTACCGCGCGCCCCATCTCCATGGCCAGCCGTTCGTCGCCGATGCGGATGGGCAGGATGGCGCTCTCGGAGTTCTCCAGGTCGAAACCCGACTCCAGCAGCCGGGCGCGCAGCGCGCTGATGTTGGCCCACAGGCGCTTGACCCGTTCAGGTTCGGCTTCCAGCACGTCGATCGCCGCGATCAGGCCGGCGGCGACGCCGGCGGGGATGTTGGCGGCGAAGACGTAGGAGTTCGAGTAATAGCGGAGGTACTCGATGACCTCCTCATCACCGACCACGAAGCCGCCCATGCCGGCCAGTGCCTTGCTCATGGTGCCCAGCTCGAGGTCCACCTCGCCCTTGAGGC
Source organism: Streptomyces diacarni (assembly GCF_003323715.1). Taxonomy (GTDB): domain Bacteria; phylum Actinomycetota; class Actinomycetes; order Streptomycetales; family Streptomycetaceae; genus Streptomyces; species Streptomyces diacarni. The sequence continues at coordinate 215,443 of NZ_QOIN01000046.1, read as the reverse complement.
CGAAGTGTTCGCTCGTGCCCGAGCCGCGGGCGCCCAGAACGCCGGTGGCATGCGCGTCGTCGATGAGCACGCGGGCACCGTAGTTTCTGGCCAGCCGGAGGATTGAGGGCAAGTCGCAGACGTCACCGTGCATGCTGAACACACCGTCGGCGACGATGAGGGTCCCTCCGGGGGAATCCGCGCCGCGCTTGAGGACACGCTCCAGGTCCGCCATGTCGTTGTGCTGATAGATCCTCCGGGCGGCGCCGGAGAGTTTCGCGCCGTCGAGGATGCTCATGTGGTTGAGCTTGTCGGCGACGAGCGTGTCGTAGCTCTTGACCAGAGCCGAGATCGCGCCCAGGTTGGCGGCGTACCCGCCCGGATAGACGATGCAGGCCGGCCGTCGCTTGAAGGCCGCGAGCCGGCGCTCCAGCTCCTTGTGGAGCATGTTCGTCCCGCCGATGAAGCGGGATCCCGTGTGCGTGGCCCCGTAGCTGCGGGTGGCCTCGCAGACCGCCTCGATCACCTTGGGGTGGTTGGCGAGGCCCAGGTAATTGTTCGAGGCGAACATCAGGAACTCGCGCTTCTGGCCCGTCAGTTCGTCGAAGATGACCGCGCGGTTCTCACACCGGGAGTGCAGCGGCATGCCGTACCAGTAGAGCTGATCGTCCTCGCGGCGGCGGAGATAGGCGCCGAAGCTGCGGGTCTTGGCGAAGAGGTCGGAGTCCCGCTCCTCCAGGAAGTCCTTCATGGAACGGCCGTCCCAGCCGTCCTCGGTCACCGTCGGCACGGCCGGGTCCGCCGGGGCACCGCCTGTGCCGAGTACCGGCGCGTCGGTCCTCTGCGGCGCTCGTTCCGCAGCGGGCACGGTGCCGTCGCGTACCTCCCGCGCCAAGGCCGCCGTCAGTTGAGTGCTCAACTCCCGCAGCGTGGTGGGCTCGCCGCTGTCCGGCAGGGCCCGCGGAGCACCCAGTTCCTCGGCTGCTTCGGCGACGATCGCGGTGAGGACGACGGAGTCGATGCCCAGGTCCCGCTCCAGGTGGGCGTCGACGTCGAGCTGGTCGCTCCGGTACTGGGTCTGCCGCAGCGCGGCGGCCACGAGAGCGGACAGGACGGTGTCAGGGCCGTCCGCCCAGGCCGCCGCGTCCGTGCCCACTTCGGCCGCCACGGCCGAGACGAGTTCCCGCACAGTGGTCGCCCGCTCCCCGAGCCCGTCCGAGAGGCCGAAGTGCTCCCTCAACGAGGCGAGGATCGATTCGAGGATGACGGAGTCGATGCCGAGGTCGGCCTCGAAGTGGAGGTCGGGCTGGAGATAGGACTCGTCGTACAGGGTGCACTCCGCGACGATCCTCACCACCTGCGAGTGCAGCGCAGCGAGTGCGGAACTCTCCAGTTCCGTCATGCGGCGTCCCCTTTCTCGTTCTGACGCAACCCGTCAACCATCGCGGAGATCGTGCGCACGGATCGGAAATTCTTCAACGTCACGTCCCGCATGGGCACGCTGATGGAGAATTCACGCTGCAGGAAGCCGACAAGGTCGAATATCCCCATCGAATCGAGGATGTTGAGTTCGGTGAGCGGCGTGTCCGGCTCCAGGCTTTCGGCGTCACCGCCCATCCAGACATCGACGATGTAGTCACTGATGAGTTTCTGAGTTTTCATTGCGGTCCTCGGTTCGATCGCAGTGGCATTGCCGGTCCGGCGGCGCCGCTCACGGCGCGTGGGGTCAGCTCGGGTCGACAGCAGGCCAGATGAGCGTCGTCGCGCCCCACGTGAGGCCACCGCCGAACGCCGTCAGCAGCACCCGGTCGCCGGGCCTCAGCGTCCCTGCGGCGTGGGCATGGACGAGCGCGAGGGGAATGGAGGCCGCGGCCGTGTTGCCGACCTCGGCGATGTTGCTGACCGCCCGCTCTCTCGGCAGGCCGATCTCGTCGGCCAGCCGCCGGGTGATGCGGTGATTCGCCTGGTGAGCGACGAGATGGTCCACCTCGTCGACCCGCCACCCGGCGCGGTCCAGCACCATCTGCGCGCTTTGCCCCATACGCTGGACCGCCAGCCAGAAAACCCGCTTGCCCTGCATCGTGAAGTAGTAGTCGTCGGGCACCGGGTCAGGCCAACCGCCCTCCGGCGGGGGCCCGCCGGCCGGTACGGTGATCAGGTCCACCCCTTCACCGTCGCTGCCCAGGTCGAACGGGCCCAGCGCCCCCTCCTCCGTGCTGCTGCCCGCACGCAGCACCGCGGCACCGGCTCCGTCCCCGAAGATCACCGAGGTGGAACGGTCGGCAGGGTTGAGGATGCGGGAGAAGGTCTCCGCTCCGATGACCAGCACGCGCTCGGCGATGCCACCCGCGATCAAGCCGGCGGCGGAGGCGAGGCCGTAGAGGAATCCGGAGCAGACGGCGGACACGTCGAACGCGGCAGCGTGCCCCAGTCCCAGTTTGCCGGCCACGGTCGGGGCGGTGGCCGGACAAGGGCGGTCCGGCGTGGTGGTCGCCACGACCACGGCGTCGACGTGCGGGTGCCCCGAGGACTTCAGCGCCCGGGAGCCGGCGCCGACCGCCAGGTCGGAGGTGAGCACGGAGGAGTCGGCCATGTAGCGCTGGGCGATACCGGTCCGCGAGCGCACCCATTCGTCGGAACTGTCCAGCCGTGCCGCGAGCTCCGCGTTGGTGACCAGCCGAGGCGGCAGGCAGGCTCCGATTCCGGCCAGCACAGCCGCGCGGCTCATCGGATACCGCCCGTCGAAGGGATGCGGCCAGGGGCCGCCGCCCGGGACACCGAGTGCGGCCGGATCGTACGGCGTCGGCAGGGAACCACCGTGTGCTCCTCCCCGTGGATGACAGCCCGTGGGCTCGGGTCGCTGGGCAACGTACGGGGCGCGGCTGACACGGCGCTGACCGATTGCTGACCCACTCGACCGTCAGGCATCGGTCAGCGCGCCGTCAGCCACGACCTCCATAGTCGGCGCCATGCGATACGTCGCTGCCCAGGCGGTGGGGTACCGATGAGCACTACCTCGTCTTCCAGGAAAAGCCGCGGCGCGACGAGTGGGCCGAACCGTTCTCCGGAAGGGAAGATCACAGGTATGAGCGCCATGTACGAGAAGCTGGTCGACATACTCGGCAATCACTTCGCCGTCGACCGCGGGACGATCACCCCGGAAGCGACTTTCGAGGACCTGAAAATGGACTCGCTCTTCCTCGTTGAATTCCTTCTGGTGATCCAGTCGGAATTCGACGTCAAACTCGAAGACGACGCCGCCACCCTGACCGACACCATCGGACACGTGGCGCACTTGCTGGAGGACCGGACCAAGGCCACGGCACAGTGACAGCCTCCGCCCCCGTCGCCGTCACCGGCCTGGGCCTGATCACCGCCTCCGGCATCGGGGCGGAAGAGACCTGGCGGGGCGTCTGCGAGGGACGCTCCGCGGCGGCGCGAGATCCCCGCCTCGAAGGACTCCCCGTCGACATCTCGTGCACGGTTCCGGGCCTGGACCCGGCCCGGCACGTGGGCAGGCGCAGCCCCCTGATGCACGACCGCTTCATCCAACTGGCCGTCGTCGCCGCGCGCGAGGCGGTCGCGGACTGCGGCCTGGACCCTGAGACCTGGGACGGCGCCCGAGTCGGCGTCGTGGTCGGATGCGGGCTCGGCGGTATCGGGACGATGGAGACGCAGCACCGGCGCCTGCTGGAGAACGGCCCCGCGTCGGTCTCGGCGCTGCTGCTGCCGATGCTGGTGCCGAACATGGTCGCCGGCCATCTGGCCATCGACCTGCATGCCACCGGGCCGAACTTCGTGACCGCGACCGCCTGCGCGTCCGGCGGCACGGCCATCGGCACCGCCGCGAGCCTCCTGCGCGACGGCTCCTGCGATGTCGTCCTCGCAGGGGGCACCGAGGCGAACGTCACTCCGCTCATGGTCACCGGCTTCAACCAGATGGGTGCGCTCTCGCGAAGGGTGGACGAGCCGGAAGCCGCCTCACGCCCCTTCGACCAGGACCGGGACGGGTTTGTCATCGGGGAGGGCAGCGGTGTCCTCGTCCTGGAGCGGGAAGCCGACGCATCGGCCCGCGGTGCCCGGATCCGGGCCAGGCTGGCCGGGTACGGCGCCTCCGCCGACGCTCACCACATCACCGCACCCGAACCGGAGGGGACCGGCGTGACGCGGGCGGTCGAGGACGCACTGGCACAGGCGGGCGTCGGCGCCGGCGAGATCGGACACGTCAATGCCCACGGCACCTCCACCCCGCTCAACGACGCCGTCGAGGCGCGGATGCTGCGTCGGGTCATCGGCGACGGCGCAGCGGTGACCTCCACCAAGGGAGTGCTCGGCCACACCCTCGGCGCGGCGGGAGCGATCGAGGCGGCCCTGACGGTGCTCGCCCTCGAACGCTCCACGATCCCGCCGACAGCCAATCTCGGGTGTCAGGACCCCGCACTGGAACTGGATGTCGTCACCGGCCGGCCCCGCGAGGAGAAGATCGAGGCAGCCATGAGCAACTCGTTCGGCTTCGGCGGCCAGAACGCGGTCCTGGTCTTCACCTCCGGCAACTGACTCCACAGGGCGGAAGAAGTCCCGCCGGAAGGAAGTGGCGCCTCATGACGTTCACGGTCCCCGACAGCGATCTGCGGGCGCTGGAGACACGCGTGCGCACGGCGCTCCGCACCTCCGACGACACCGCCTTGCCGCTCCTGGGCCACGGCGAAGTGGCCCTGGTCCTGGAGTTGGCCACCCAGCAGGGTTCGTTCGCCTGCAAGCGGCTCCCCGTCTTCCCCGACCGATACCGGTTCCTCGCTTACGAGCAGGTTCTCGGAACCTACTTGCGCCGGCTGCGTGAGGGCGGCATCCGAGTCGCGGAGACCCGGCTCTGGCACGAACAAGCCGAGGGGGACCGGATCACGGGCTACTGCGTACAAGAGACCCTTCCGCGGAAGCGGTTGTGCTCGTCTTTGCTGCACAGCGAGGGGCAGGCATGGGCCGAGAGCTTCTTCGCCCGGTTCCTCGACCAGGTCGACGGAGCCGTGTCGCCCACTCTCGGGCTCGACGCGCAGGCGTCGAACTGGGTCGACCTCGACGGCGAACTGCTCTACATCGATGTGACCTCACCGCTCATGCGGGACGCGGAGGGCAAGGAGCTCCTGGACACACGGCTCTTCTTCGCCTCGCTTCCCTGGCTGGTGCGGGATCTGGTCAGAACAGCCACTGCCAAGTCCATCTTCGACAAGTTCTACACGACACGCGGCGTGGTGCTCGACTTCCTGGGCAACCTGCACAAAGAGCGCTTGGCCGAACTCATACCGGGCTTCCTGGAACAGGCCAACGCGCGGCTCGCGACACCGCTCACCGAGAAGGAAGTAGCCGGGTACTACCGGGCCGACGCACGCTCCTGGGCCCTCATCCAGCGGCTGCGCAAAGCCGACCGCTTCTGGCATCGCGTGCTGCGCCGCCCGTATCCGTACCTGTTGCCTCCCGATGTCGACCGGTGAGCCGGTACCGCGCGCCCTCGACGGCACCGGACCTCCGCTCGCCCTGGACCCCCGCCTGCCACTGCACATCCACCACTTCGCACCCCGCCTGACACTCGCGGTGGTGTCCATCGCCCGGCTGCGGGGAGCGGGCGACGAGGTGCTCCGACGTCTGTCCGACCGGCATCTGACCCCGCGGGAGGCCGCGCAGGCCGCCGCGATCCCGCGGGCACGCCGACGGTGCGAATGGCTCGCGGGACGACTGGCCGTCAAGCACAGTGTCCGCGCCCACCATCTGCGCCACTGGGGCAGCGTCGTTCGAGGCCGCGCCATAGACGTCGACACCGTCGCCGGTGGAATGCGTGCGGGCAAACCTGTTGTCAACGCGCCGGTGGAGGTGGGGCTCTCCCATTCGGCCGACCTGGCGGTGGCGGCCTGCGGGCCGCACGCGGTGGGGCTCGACCTGGAGCACCAGCGTACGGTCCCGCCGCTGCTGGCCCGACTCCTGCGTGCCGAAGGCGCACCCGGCCGCACAGGTTCTCGCCACCCGCTGCTGGCCCGGATGCCGCTGCCGTTGCGCTGGGCCTGCAAGGAGGCCGTGCTGAAACACTACGGATTCGGGCTCCGGGTCGACGCCGGCGAAGTGCAACTGACCGGGTGGGCCTCGGACGGCCGGTTCACCTGGCGTGCCGGGGCGGATCTGCTGCGCCACGCCCCGGCGTCCGGCAACGGGCTCACGGAGAGCTGGGCACTGGAGATCGACGGCTATTACCTGGCCGTGGTCAGCGCGTAGGAATCCAGAGGGAGGACGGATGCAGCCGACGGACATGAAGGAGCACGCCCCGGAGGAGGAGTTCGGTGCCGCGCTGACCGCCGCGACCGCGCTGGCCGCGCACGCGCCCTCGTCGCACAACTGCCAGCCATGGGGGATCGTGCGGCTGGCCGGCACGCGCGCACGGGCGGCTGCGGGGCACGTGCTCGGCGTCGAGCCCCGGCCGGACGAGGAGTACGTGGCGCTCGCCCTCGACCACGAGCGCGAACTCTCGGCTCTGCCCGCGCACGCGACCGAGATGCGGGTCAGTTGCGGTGCTTACTGGCGCATACTGCTACGCGGTCTCGCAGCGCAGGGCTGGCACGCCACCCGAACACGCACACCGGCGTCCGAAGCCGCCCCTGTACACGGCTGGCCCCACCGATGGTCGCTGCTGTGCATCGGAGCACTGCGCCGAACCGCGACGTGTCAGGGAAGTCTCGCGGAACTGCACGGCGCGGTACACAACCGCCGTACCTGTCGCGGGCCCTACCGGAGCGAGCCCCTGGACCCGGCTGTCCTCACGATCCTGGAGCGCCCCTCCGAAGCCCCCGGTGCGGCGCCCGCCGGCACCGTGACCACACAGCACATCACCCAGCCTCACCTCGTCCGCGCCTTCGCGGACTTCTGCGCACAACACGCCGGGCGGGACTTCAGCCATCACAAAGCCTGGCGGGAGACCCATTCCTTCCTCCGCTGGAGCGCAGCGCACGCCCGCAGCCGGGGCGACGGGTTCACCCTGCCACAGCTCTTCGGCCCGCTCTCGCCCCTGCGGCAGTTGAGCACGCGGGTGCTCCTCAACCCCAAAGTGCTGCTGCCCCTGTGCGGCCTCGGATACCACCGCAGGCTGGCCGCCGGGGTGGCGACGCTCATCCGGGAGAGCACCCCCGGACTGTTGGCCATGGGCTTCGAGGCCCGACGACCAGGACTCGCCGACATGCTGGCCGGCGGCGCCCGGCTCGCGGACTACTGGCTGGCGGCGACAGAGGCGGGAGTCGCCCTGCATCCCCTCAGCGTCGCCGTCCAGCACGAGGACCTGCGGCAGGAGTTGCAGAAGAGTCTGGGCCTCAGGGGCCGCACCTTCTTCATCAGCCGACTGGGCAGCCCCGAGGTGCAGGGCTCACCCACGCTCAGGCGGCAGGGCTCCGCGGTACACCACCCCCTGTGACCTGGTTCGCAACACCGGATTCCGGGCCGTAGCCGGGCACCGGTGGACCAGGCCTGGAGACGGCACGCCGACTCCGGGATGGCCGCATCATGCACTCGTTCCGTCCGGTAGGGCGAGCGGGAAAACGCTCATTCTCTGTTGATTGAGCATTCGGATCATCCTGATAGGAATTCCTGGATACCAACTGCCCGACGTGCTAACGTTGCGCAATCGCAGGAAACGGGGGACGATCACCTATGAGTGTGGGATTGCTGACGGGCCGCTGGGTCAGCAGAAAGCGCGCCAGACCCCCCGCCCGATACGCGCGGGAAGCTCATCCATACAGACACCCCCCTCGACCCGAAGGCGTCAAGGGGGTTGCGTCATGAGCACGGACATATTGATTTACTGCGACAAGTTGATCATGTGCCAGGGGATGCATGCCCTGCTGGTCCAGCACAACCTGCAGGTCACAGCGGAGATGTCGATGCGACGGGTCGTCGCGCTCGCGACGGAGGACCCGCCCGATGTGATCGTCGTGGTCAGTCCGGCCCTCACGGTGGACGACCAGCAGGAGCTTGCCGACCTCGCCCGGCTGGGCAAGGTACTCATGCTCGCCAAGGCGGAGAATCTACCCCGGTCTTTCGAGGCATTAAAAGTCGGAGTGCGCGCCGTACTGTCCGTGGAAAGCTCGATCGACGAGCTTCTGCATGTCATAGAAACACTGGTCAGAGTCGACGCAATTGTCGTTCCGGTAGCAGCCCGGAAATCTGTCGAAATGCTGGCACGCCCCTGCGTTCCTCCCACGGCCGGTAATACACTGACGGTTCGGGAGAGCGAAGTCTTGTTGCTACTCGCCCAGGGGCTGGTGAACGACGAAATCGCCACGAAACTGTCGGTTTCCAGCGCCACAATCCGTTCTCACGTACACAATCTGATGCACAAACTCAGCGTACGGTCACGGGCGCAGGCGGTCGCTCTCGCTTATGAGACCGGCCTGATCAACACGATCGGGCGGAACGTACCGCAGCGCTGAGATTCCGCGCCCCTCCCCCGCCCCCTCCCCTGTCCTCGCCCCGGGCCCCCCGGGGCCGCGGGCCCGCACCGGCCACGTCATCCCGCCACGTAACCGGAGCCGACGCGCTCTCCGGCCAACTCGTCCACCACCAGTGCCAGTTCGTCGAATGCGGCCGCCAGCTTCCGGAAAACATCCCCTTCCATGTCTTTCCGGAACGCTTCGCGGCTCCGTACCGAGATGACCTCGAAGTAGTCGCAGGACGCGGTATCTCCGGCCGGAACACGCTGTACGCCGAAGGAGATCACGCTGGGAAGCCGGGTGCAGGCAGCGTAGTCCGACTCACGCACCCACGTTTCGAACCTGGCAGAGGTCACGCCGTCCCGCAGACGGATCCGATGCACGATCACATCCATGCTGTACTCCATTCTCTTCCTGGCGAGACCGCTCTCCCACCTCGCCTGCGTCAAAGTCAGCGGCTTCTCACAGCGGTCCGGCGCCGGGTACCGAGACCGAGCGCACGGGCCGCGTTGTTCTTCTGGATCTCGTTCGTCCCCGAAAAGATCCTGGCCGGCAGGGCGTCACGCAGCAGGCTCTCGGCCTCACCGTCCAGTACCCCCGAAGCGCCGCGCAACTGGATCGCGTCCAGACCGATCTGCACCGCCGCCTCACTCACGGCGATTTTCGCCAGAGCCGGAGCCACCTCGTCGTCGACGCCGTCAGCCAGCCCCTTGGCAGCCTTGTACAACAGCAGCCGTGCCGATTCGTACCGTGCCATCATGTCCACCACCCGATGGCTCACGGCCTGGAAGCCACCCACCGGCGTGCCGAACTGCTCCCGGTCCCGGACGTGCGCGACGGTGGAGTCGAGCACCCGCTTCATGGCTCCCAGGTAGATGGCGAACAGGCAGATACGCTCCCACTTCATCGAGCACGAGAAGACCGCCGCACCCGAGCCCTCGGCCCCCAGCAGGTGTGTGTCCGGTACGAGGCATCCGTCGAGGTGGACGTCTGCCATGGGGGACCCGCGCAAGCCGACCTTGTCGTACCGACGGCCCACCGTCAGGCCGGGTGTGCCGGCCTCCACCAGGAAGGTGCTCAACCCGAAGAAGCCACCGTCCGGGTCGGTGACGGCCTGCACCACGAACACGTCCGCCACCGGGGAGTTGGTGGTGAAGCACTTCGATCCCGTGAGCCGGTAGGCACTGCCCTCCCGGACGGCACGGGTGCGCAGACTCAGTGCGTCCGAACCGGCCTCCGGTTCGGTGATGCAGTGTGCCGCGATCTGCTCGCCCGAGCCGAGCGCGGGGAGCCAGTGCTTCTTCTGCTCCTCGGTGCCGAATTCGGCGATGGGTGTGGCCGCGGCGAACAGGTGGGCGGCCACCGAGAAGGCGAACCCGACGTCCGTGCAACTGAGCCCGAGTGCCTCCATCATGGCCGCACACGTGAGCGCGTCCAGTCCGCTCCCTCCGTACGCGACGGGCAGACTGCTGCCGACCAAGCCCTGCCGGCCTGCCCGGGACCAGCGGCGGCGGAAGTCCCCGGCATCGAACGCGGCCGGGGCGGCGAGCTCACGGTGCGCGAACCGGGTGACCATGTCGCGCATTTCTTCCGTCTCCGCGCAGAAGTCAAAGTCCATGGCTGTCGATGTACTCCTCAAGCAGCAGGTGATAGTTGATGCCGCCGGTGCCGAACGAGCTGACACCCGCACGCCGGGGCCGGCCGGTGCCGGTGTGCCAGGCACGCGGGCGCGTCGCGATACGGGCCGGTATCCGCTCGAGTTCCAGTGCGGGAGGCACGGAATGGAGGTTGGCGTTGGGCGGCAGGGTTTCGGACCGCATGGCCAGCAGGGCTCGCAGCAGGCCTCCCGCGCCGGCAGCCGCGAAGGTGTGCCCGAAGAATGATTTGCCGGATCCGATCTCCAGGGGCTTTCGGCCGGGCCGTGCGTAGACCTGCCGTATGGCGGCGGCCTCCACCTGGTCGCCGACCCGGGTCCCGGTTCCGTGCGACTCCAGGTAGTCCACGGCCTCGGGCCCGAAGTCCACTTGCGTGAAGGCCTGTTCCATGGCGCGCGCCTGGCCGGCCGCGTCCGGGGCGATAAGGGACTTGGCGTCGTTCGAGGCGCCCACACCGCGCAGCAGGCCGTGGATCGGATCGCCGTCTTGGCGGGCGTCCCCGTACCGCTTCAGCAGAAAGAGCGCACAGCCGTCGCCGGGACTGAAGCCGTCGGCGGACTCGTCGAACGGAGTGATCTTTTCGTGTGAAAGCAGCCCGAGTGCCGAGCAGAGCACCATGTCACGCGCGTTGCAGGGGAGTTCCACACCGCCGGCGAGCGCGTAGTCCACGCTTCCGGTTCTCAGCCGGTTGACGGCCAGATCCACGGCCGCCAACGACGAGGCGCAGGCGGCTTCCACAGCCACGGGGACAGCGGCGATGCCGAACTCGTTGGCGACGAGGGCGGCGATCCCGCTCGCCAGACAACCGTCCAGCGCCCCCGGCGACTCCAGCGCAGGGGCGCCACCGTTCAGCTCACGAAGCGACTTCAGCAGCAGTTCCCTCTCATGGGGGCTCCATCCCGCCAACGCGTCGAGCGACCGCACCAACTCCTCGAACAGGTCCACAGACAGTTCGGTGTTCACACGCCGCTCCCTGGAAAGCCCCAGGTTGCTTCCCACAGCCACCAGCCCGGCTCCGGTCAGTGTCTCGGTCGACAGGCCGGGCCGGTCGAACAGCTCTGCGGCCACCGCCAGGCCTACACGCTGTGCGGCGTCCAGTTCCCCGAAGCGTGCGGGAGGGATGCGCAACCCCGCGGGAGGGCTCTCGGGCACGGTCATCGGTGCCCCGTACTCCGCATAGCTGCGGTTGACGCTGAGGGCGGACGGGCTGTGGTACAGGTCCCGTTCCAACAACGTCTCGGGCACCGGTCGGATCCGATCTCGCCCGGAGAGCGTCGCGTCCCAAAAAGCACCGGCGTCGGCCGTGTCGGCGAACCTGCCGCCGAACCCCACCACGGCTATCGGCTCAGGCGCGTGCACCCTCCACCGGGGCCGCGCCGGGGTCGGTGCGGCGACCGCTGCCGCCGCCGACTCCGCGGTCTCCCGGTGCTCTTCCATGATCAGGTGGCATAGCGCACCCGTCAGCGACGCCCCACTGACCACAGCGCGGCGCGGTGAGCCGTCCGGGGGCTGTCGCCACTCCTCGGTGTCGAGGGGGGCGCGGAACCGCGGGGCCGGGGGGCCGGGGTCCTCCCCCCAGGCTTCCCTGCGCAGAGGCGGTATCCTCCGGTGGTGCAGTGCCAGGGCGACTTTGCTCACGGCAGCCATCCCGATATTCGCGAAGGTGTGCCCCAGCCGGTCCCTGACGCTGCCGACGGCCACAGGCGGTGCCGCGTCGTCCCGCACACCGGCGCAGGATTCGGCCGCCAACCTCGGGTCGTTCCCGGTGAACTCCAGGTACTGGGCCCCGGCGTGGTACCGCCCCACGCGGCGCCAACTCTCGACGGCCGCCTGCCGGTACCGGTCGGCCGAGGCCGGATAGCGGAACACACCACGGCGTGTGTCATGGCCCAAGGTGCAGTCGAGGAGCTTCGCGTAGACGCGGTCACCGTCCTGCGACGCCGAGGAGAGGCGTTTGAGCAGCACAGCTCCGACGCCTTCGCCCAGTGCCGCGGAGACGGACGGGTCCGCGCCGGCCGTCCGGGCCGGGAGCACTCCTTTGGCGGCAAGCGCGTACGGGGCCAAGCGCCCCTCGCGGCACTGGCCGGCGAGGACCAGGACGGTGTCGCTCACTCCGGCACGCAAGCTGTCCATCGCATGCGCGATCCCCAGGTAGGAGGTCGCGTCGGCGGACTCCAGGGCCAATGTGCGTCCACGCAGGCGGAACGCGGCCGCCACCCGCGCGGGAATGGTGCTGGCCATTTCCCCTATCCGATCGTGGGGCGAGGCACCGAAACGCTTCATGGCCGCAGTCCGGAACTCCTCGGCTGCCGCGGTGCCCACCGCCGCGCCCCCATCACCGACAGCGCTGAGCGCCTGTTCCAGGCTGCGTGCGTATCGGCTGCTCTCCACCCGCGCGGCGTTCGCATACTGCCGGTCGAGCCCGAAGCAGGTCCCGGTCACCACATCGGTGCGCTCGGAGGGCAGCGGGCGCTGCGCGTACCCGGCGTCGCTCAGGCACTGGCGCGCCGCTTCCACCATGAGAAGCTGCATGCGCGCCATGGATGCCGCCTGGGCCGGCGGTATGCCGAAGCGCGCGACATCGATCTCGACGTCCCCGAGCCCCTGCTTCTCCGGCTCGGACGCCGCCTCGGTACGCAGAGGTCTCTTCCCGGCCTCCTGGTCGCCTTCCGTGAGTAGCCGCCAGTAGTCGGTGGCCCCACGGGCTGCCGGGTACAGCGCCGCGACGCCCACCACGGCAATCGGCTCGTTCTGCTGATTGCGGAGGTTCTCCTCGGTGCCCGTGGCTGGTCCCGCGTCCATGCGAACCGCTCCTGTTCCGTTGCGAGATGATCGTCTGCGTCAGCCGAGGGGCAGGCCGTTGCGCCCAGGCTCGCGTCGGCCCCATCGCGCACCGGCACGACCGAGCGCGGGATCATGGCTGAGGATCTCGGCGTGAAGGCGCTGCAACGGCGCGGCGGGCCGGATGCCCAGTTCGTCGTCGAGACGGCGCTGGGTGAGACGGAAGAGTTCCAGCGCGTCGCTCTGCCTGCCGGATCGGTACAGCGCCAGCATCAGGAGTTCGCAGAAACGCTCCCGCAACGGGTACTGAGCTGTGAGCTGACGCAGATCGGCGATCACCCGCGACTCGTCTCCGAGAATGAGCCGGGCGCTGGCCAGGTCCTCGAACACCGTCAGCCGCCGCTCCTCGAAAAGCGTGGCGGCGCTGCGGCACCGGAGCCCGTCTCCCGCATCGAGCAGTGCCGGGCCCCGCCACAGCGCGAGGGCGGATTCCAGGTGATGGAGCGCCGTTCCAGGCGCTCCCAGCAGGGCATCGGCCCCACGGGCCGCGTGATCGAGAAACCTGTTTCCGTCGACGCAGTCCCGGGAGATGTTGAGGAGGTACCCGTTCGGAACCGCGCGCAGGACCGCGGCGTGCTGTTCGGTATGTCCCAGCAGCCGGCGCACTCTCGTGGCGTGTGCCTGCAGCGCGTTGCGAGGATTCCCCACCGGATGCCCCGCCCACAGCTCGTCTGCCAGATCCACGTGTGAGACGACATGCCCCGGCTCCAGGGCCAGGGTGGCCAGCATGGCCCGGACCTTGCTGGCCCGCACCCCGACGGTATGCCCTTCGCAGGAGACGGAAAACGGACCGAGTATGTCAATTTCCACAGCTTGCTTCCCCCATGATGCTTGAACTCGCGCACCGGCCATACCGATGGAATTCGCGCATTGCTTTCTCTGCGGCCCGAGCCGCAGACCGCAGGACGAACGAGTGCCTTTCGATACCGCAATCGTTCGCCCTCCGGGAAAACCCCGGGGTACGAGATTCCATCGGCACCCACCTGAAGAGGTGGCGAATCGAATGCCGTACGACTCCGTGTTACCTATTCGCTCATCGCTACGGGTTGGTTTCCTGTTTCAGGCGGGCCATGCTTTCAGCAAGCAGCGCAAGTGTCATCCAACGATCGGATTGTTCTTCCCGTGAACGTCCTACGTAACTGGGCCACCACACTCATCCTTCCGTTGGACTGTCAACGCGTCACCTCAACAGACGTGCAGAAGTCCGCCCCGCGCCCCTCCCCCACCTGTGCACCGCCAGGCGGTCACTCATCCCGCCCCGTCCAGCGGGAGACCCCCTCCGAGCAGGCCATGCCGCACCCCGATTCCTTCGAGCGGCGACACCGGAGGGGCCCTACGGGGGGGCAGCAGGCAGCTCAACGGCCTCCGAAGGACGTGGTCAGCACCTCGGAGGCGGGCCGCCTCGGAGAAGTGGGCGGCCAGGTTCGGCCGTGTCCCGGTCGCGGCGGCCCGGCCTTCTACGCCGCATCGCCCAGGCCCCAGGCCCCAGGCCCTAAGGCCACACTGCGGACGCCCAGCCCGACGCCGGGGCGCATGGACCCTCCAGTCCCCCACCGTTCTCACCCGGCCGGCCAACCCAGCCAGGTGACGACCGGGGAATCCGAAAGCTACCGGAGGAGAAACACAACTCTTGGTGAACCCTTCCCGGCAAATCGAGCCGTGCGAGGCGAGAGCTGCCGCCGTGGTGGCGCGACGCGGCCGGAATCACCATTCGCTGTTATCCGGTCGGCATTCCACATCGCGTATGAAGCGCGCGAAGGTGCTGAGCGGGACTCGCGAGGCCGGGTAGTGCGGTCGAGAACATCCTGGCCGATCGGGCCGCTCGACGAATGGATCGCAAAGCTCTTCTCCCCGCACGGCTCAAGACATCGGCTCCCCGCGCGGCTCAGGACATCGGCCTCATGGCCGGCGCCGCGATCCGGTAGGCCGCACCACAGGACACAGGACACAGGACAAGGCCGAGCCCTACGACCAACTCGGGCTCCCGCTCACGTACGCCTCGGACAAGGCCGCAGTCCCGGCGGAGACCGCTCCCGGCCCCGGAAACAGCAAATCCCCACGGCCTACGGGGGCCGTGGGGAAATGGCTGGTGTCCGAGGGGGGACTCGAACCCCCACGCCCGATAAAGGGCACTAGCACCTCAAGCTAGCGCGTCTACCATTCCGCCACCCGGACTGGGCTGTGCCACGTCAGCGGGACTGCCGTGGCGACGCCCGTAACGATACCAAGGGTTTGGAGTGCTTCTCACCTGGGTTTCCTGGCGGAAAGAAGCACTATGCCCCTTTTAAGGGGAAACATCCGCGAGTGGTGTGGGCGGCGGGTCGCCGGGGGCGGTCACCGCCTTCCGCGCAGGTACGCCGCCGAGCGGCGGGCCGAGGTGAGGGAGCCGGCCGGGTTGGCGGCCGGGTCGACCGCGTCGTCGCGCTCCATCAGCCAGTGATGGCCGCCCCGGCCGTGCCCGTGGCGGCCACGCCGCAGCACGGTGGCGACGAAGTGCTCGTAGTCGAGGTCGCCGTCGCCGACGTCGACCATGTGGAGGCCGTCGGCGGACGCCTCGTCGTGTTCGCCGTCCTTGACGTGGAAGAGGGGGTAGCGGTGCGGGGCGGCCAGCACGTAGTCGAGGGGTTCGAAGGGGGCCGGGGTGCCGTCGGCGCGTGTGCTGAAGCGGTACTGGCCGGCGAACGCCCAGTAGATGTCCATCTCCAGGTAGACCAGCTCGGGGTCGGTCTCGGCGAGGAGGACGTCGTAGAGGCGGACGTGGGGCTTGTCCTCGGCGAAGCCGAACTCCATCTGGTGGTTGTGCTGGTAGAACTTCAGGCCGCGTGCGCGGGCGGCGGCTCCGTAGGTGTTGAAGTCCTCGGCCGCGCGCTTCCAGCCGTCGACGGTGCGGCCGTAGCGGTCGGGGCTGGCGGCCGTGCCGACGTGCGGGAGACCGAGTGCGGCCGCGTCGTCGACGACCTTCTCCAGTTGGGTGGCGAAGGTGTAGTCGTCCGGGTTGTCCGAGTGGTAGCCGACGTGGCTGCCGATGCCGCGCAGCCCGTGGTCCCGCATCAGCCGTTTGAGCTGCCGCAGCGTGAGGTCGCCGGTGCCCTGGGTGTAGCCGGCGAACTCCACCGAGTCGTAGCCGTAGCGCTCCAGCTCGCGGAAGACGGTGGCGAAGCCGAGCTCCTGTACCTGGTCGCGGACGGTGTAGAGCTGGATACCGAGCTTTCCGCGCGGAACGATCGGCCGGTGGCCGTGGCCGTGGCCGTGCCCCGGGGCGGGGTGCCGGTCGGTGGCGGGCTCGGCGGCGGCGGAACCGGCGCCGAGCAGCGTGGCGGCCGTGGCGCCGGCGGCGACGCCGAGGAAGCCGCGGCGGCGCAGGGTGTGGTCGAGCTCGGGGTGCTGGGGCTGTGCGGATCTGTGCGTCATGAGGCATCTCCCAGTGCGAGGTCGAGGAGCAGGCGTTTGACGTCGGTGGCGGGGAAGGGCCGGTCCCCTGCTGCGCGGCCCAGTGCGTCGGGGCGGGAGCACAGGAGGACGGGTCCGTCTTCGGTGCGCTCCGGCAGCCTGCCGTGGCTGCCGCGGATCGGTGACGGGTCGAGGGGGACGACGGCCATGCGGTAGCGCATGCCGGTCTTCTTGCGGGCCAGCGCGGCGGCGGCGCGCAGCTTGACGTAGGGGTCGTGCGGGTCCATGAACAGCTCGACGGGGTCGTAGCCGGGTTTGCGGTGGATCTCGACGAGCTGCGCGAAGTCGGGGGCGCGGCGGTCGTCGAGCCAGTAGTAGTAGGTGAACCAGGCGTCGGGTTCGGCGACGGCGACGAGTTCGCCGGAGCGGGGGTGGTCCAGTCCGGCTTCCTTCTTGCCCGTCTCGTCCAGCAGCCGCTCCAGGCCTGGCAGGCCGGACAGCGCCTCGCGGGTGGCGGGCAGGTCGGCTGGGTCGCGGACGTAGACGTGGGCGAGTTGGTGGTCGGCGACGGCGAAGGCCTTCGACGTCCAGGGGTCGAGGTACTCCATGCCGTCCTGGGTGTGGACCTCCAGCAGTCCGGCGCGGCGCAGTACGCGGTTGATGTCGACGTGGCGGCGCACCGGGGTGATGCCGTACTCGGACAGGACGACGACGGTGCGGCCTTCGGCGCGGGCGTCGGCCAGCAGGGGGGCGAGGGCGGCGTCGACGTCGGCGGCGGCGCGGTGTGCGCGGGGGTCGTCGGGTCCGTGGCGCTGGAGGTCGTAGTCGAGGTGGGGGACGTAGGCGAGGGCCAGGTCGGGGCGGCGGGTGCGCAGGATGTGGCGGGTGGCGTCGATGATCCACTGCGAGGAGGTCAGGTCGGCACCCGGGCCCCAGAAGGTGAACAGGGGGAAGTCGCCCAGTTCGGCCACCAGTTCGTCGTGCAGGTCGGGGGGCCGGGTGTAGCAGTCGGGTTCCTTGCGGCCGTCGGCGTAGTAGACGGGGCGCGGGGTGACGGTCCAGTCGGTGTCGGCGCCCATCGCGTACCACCAGCAGATGTTGGCCACCGTGTAGCCGGGCTGCCGTGCCCGGGCCGCGTGCCACAGCTTCTCGCCGCCGACGAGCGCGTTGTGCTGCCGCCACAGCAGGACGTCGCCGAGTTCGCGGAAGTACCAGCCGTTGCCGACGATGCCGTGGCCCGTGGGGAGTTCGCCGGTCAGGAACGTGGACTGGGCGGCGCAGGTGACGGCGGGCAGCACCGTGTGGAGGGGGGTGGAGGCGCCTTCCCGGGCGAGGGCGCGCAGGTTCGGCATCCGCTCCAGCAGCGCGGGGGTGAGCCCGACGACGTCGATGACCAGCAGCGGGGTACTCATGGCAGCTCCTTGAGTCCGAGGCCGATGAGGAGGTCGCGGGCCGTGGCCAGCTCGGCGGCGAGGCCGTCGGCGAGCTGGGCGCGGGTGGTGGGGCGCAGCCCGGGCGGCAGGGCCTGCCAGGTGTAGGTCTCCACCTCCAGGTGCCGGGTCAGCGGTGTCGGGCCGCCGACCAGGTGGGTGAGGGCGGAGCGGAGCACGGGGGTGGTGGCGCGCAGCGGCTCGGCGAGCGGGGCGTGCAGGGGCACGTGGAAGTGGGACCGCCAGGGGCCTTCGGTGGGCAGGGCGCCGGGGGCGAGCGCCCGGTCGAGGTCGTCGGTGGCGCGCAGGGTGCCCGCGGGGGTGAGGGCGCGGGTCTGGTGCAGGAAGCGCGGCTCGGCGAACTCGGCGAGCGCGTCGCGCACCTCGGGCCGCTCCGGGTGTTCGGCGTGCAGGGCGGCCGACAGCTGCGCCTTGACGACGGTCAGTCCCGCTTCGCCGAGCGCCGCGACCGCCTTGGCGGGGTCCTCGAACGCGGTGGCCAGGTGGCAGGTGTCCAGGCAGACGCCGATCCGGTGCGGGGGCGGTCCGCCTTCCCCGGTCAGCGCCTCGACGGCGTCGGCTGTCGTCTCCACGGTGCAGCCGGGTTCGGGTTCCAGGCCGACGCGTACGGACCGTCCGGTCAGCTCCTCCAGCGCGTCCAGCCGCCCGGCGAGGGTGTGCAGGCGGGTCAGTGCGCGGTGCCGGGCCTCGGCGTCGAAGCCGGTGCGCCAGGCCAGCGGCAGCGTGGAGATGCTGCCTTCGTGCACGTCGTCGGGCAGCAGCGCGGTCAGCAGCCTGGCGAGGTCGGTGGTGTGGTCCAGGCGTGCGTCGTCGGTCCAGTCGGGGCGGTAGACGCGGTACTTGACGTGCTCGTCGCCGAAGCCCTGGTAGGGGAAGCCGTTGAGGGTGACGACCTCCAGGCCCGCCCGGTCCAGACCGGTGCGCAGCCTGCGGACGGCCGCCGGGTCGTCGGTGAGGGTGCGGGCGGCGTCGCGGGCCAGCCACAGGCCGATGCCGAGCCGGTCGCGGTGGAGCCGGCGCCGTACCGGTTCCGCGTACTCGGTCAGTTGGTCGAGGACGCCGTCGAGTTGTTCGGCGGCGTGGACGTTGGTGCAGTAGGCGAGGTGGACGGTGGTGCCGTCGGGGTGCCGGAATCGCATGGCCGGGCTCTCCTCACTCTCCGCCGCGCAGGATCGAGTTGCCCTCGAACAGCTGCGTCTCGGGGCCCGTCGCGTCGAGGCGGAGGCGGCCGCTCTGGCCGTAGAAGGCGACCGGGTTGCGCCACAGCACCTGGTCGACGTCGTCCTCCTCGAATCCGGCGGCGAGCATCGCGTCGGCGACGTGCGCCGTCTTGAGCGGGTCGCTCCTGCCCCAGTCGGCGGCCGAGTTGACCAGCACCCGCTCGGTGCCGTGCACCCGCAGGATGCGCACCATGCGGTCGGGGTCCATCTTGGTGTCGGGGTAGATGGAGAAGCCGAGCCAGCAGCCGCTGTCCGCGGCCGGCCCGACCGTCGTCTCGTTGAGGTGGTCGAGGACCACGAAGGCGGGCGGCAGTCCGGACTCGCGCAGCACGTCGAGTGTGCGGGCCAGTCCTGCCGCCTTGTCCCGGTGCGGGGTGTGGACCAGGGCCGGCAGCTCGTGGGTGCGGGCGAGTTGCAGCTGGGCCGCCAGCGCCGTGTCCTCCGCCGGGGTCATCGAGTCGTAGCCGATCTCCCCGACGGCGACCACCCCGTCCTTGAGGAGGTAGCGGGGCAGCTCGTCCAGGACGGGCAGGCAGCGCGGGTCGTTGGCCTCCTTGGGGTTCAGCGCGAGGGTGCAGTGGTGGGCGATGCCGTACTGGGCGGCGCGGAAGGGCTCCCAGCCCAGCAGTCCGTCGAAGTAGTCGTAGAAGGAGGCGGGCGAGGTGCGGGGCTGCCCGAGCCAGAAGGACGGTTCGACCAGGGCGCGGACCCCGGCGTCGTACATCGCGGCGTAGTCGTCGGTGGTGCGGGACGTCATGTGGATGTGCGGGTCGAAGATGCGGCGGATCGGGGACGGCATGGTGGGCGTCACGCTCCTCGCTTCGGCGGTCGCTCCTCGCGCCGGCGGCCGGCACGGCTTGCTACGACTCGGACCCCTCGGTGCGGTCCTGCGGGTGGGGGCGGCGGGCTGGGCGGGCCGGGGGCTCGTCGAACCTGGCCAGGCGCAGCGCGTGTTCGAGGTCCTCGGGCACGGCGCGTCCCGCGGCGGTGCGCTCGCGGGCGTAGTCCTCCAGCATCCTGGCGAGTTCGCCGTCGCCCGCCGCCCGGTGTTCGAGTCCGGCGACGGCGGCCAGCGGTACGCCGGTGAACAGGCACTTGAGCACGCCGTGGCGCCACTGGTGTGCGTCCAGGTGCGCGGCGGCGTACGGGCCGAGCGCGGCGGCGACCAGCCGGGTGTCGTTGGTCCGCAGCGCGTCCTCCACCAGGCCGAGGGCGGCCTCGGTCGCCGGCGGCGGGTCCAGGTGCGGCAGTGCCAGCAGGACGGCCCGCCGCTCGCCGGCCGAGCCGCGCCGGTAGAGCGCGGCGACGGCGTCGGCGCCGGGCGCGGCGGCGTGCAGGATGAGCACGCGAGCGGCGTCGACGGCATCGACAGTGTCGACGGGGTCGGGGGACGGGCCCGGCTGCTGTTCGGTGGCGTGGCACCGGCGGCCCGCGGTGACGAAGTGCCGCTCCCAGGGGGGCAGGCCCCCGCCCGGGCCGTCCTCGCCCGCGCCGGACGCCTCGGACAGCGCCAGGTGCAGCCAGGCGCGCGCGTCAGCGGTCAGGCGCAGTTCGAGACCGGTACGGAGTGAGGCGAGCGGGGTCAGCATGGCGCGGCCTCCTGCCGTGGTGCCGTGGCGTCGGCGGCCGCGGCCTCGCCGGGGGCGCGGGCGCCGGACTCCGCCGGGGTGTGGGCGGCGGCGGTCTCCGCCGCGGTGAGGAATGCCAGTGAGGTGGCGGCCCGTTCGGGCCCCGCGTGCGAGTCGCGGGGCAGTTCGACGGTGACCAGCCCGTCGTAGCCGACCTCGCGCAGCGCCGCCAGCACCGGCGGGAAGTCGATCTCCCCCTCGCCGAACGGCAGGTGCTCGTGCACGCCGCGCCGCATGTCCTCGATCTGCACGTGCCGCAGCCACGGCGCCGCCGCCCGTACGCAGGCGTCCGGTGGTGCGGCCTCCAGGCACTGGCAGTGCCCGATGTCGAGGGTGAGACCGAGCAGTGCGGGGCTGCCGAGCCCGGTGCGCAGCCGGTCGAATCCGGCCAGGTCGGCGAGCAGGTGGCCGGGTTCGGGCTCGATCGCGAGCGGGACCCCCGCGGCCTGCGCGGCGTCGAGCACCGAGCCGACGCCCTCCCCGAGCCGCCTCCAGCCCTCTTCCGGCGCGGTCCCCGCGGGCAGCTTCCCGCTGAAGCAGTGCACGGCGTGCGCCCCCAGGTCCGCGGCCACACGCACGGCCTTGAGCAGCAGTTCGGTCCGCGTGGCGCGGGCCTCGGCGTCCGGGTCGAGCAGCGTCGGGTGGTGTTTGCGGCGCGGGTCGAGCACGTAGCGCGCCCCCGTCTCGACGGTGGCGGTCAGCCCGTACCGCTCCAGCGCCCTGGCCACCCGTGCGGTACGGGCCGCCAGATCGGGGGCGAGCGGGTCGAGGTGCATGTGGTCGAGCGTCAGCCCGACGCCCGCGTAGCCGAGGTCCGCGAGGAGGCCCAGCGCGTCCTCCAGCCGCAGGTCGGCCAGGCCGTTGGTGCCGTACGCGTACCGCAGCGCCGGGTCCTGCGGCGGCCGCTGCGGGTGGCGCGTCCGCGGTGCCTGTGTCATGTGGGGCTGACCTTTCGGGACATGCGGCGGGCGAGGGGCAGCAGCGCGAGCAGTGCGACGGCCGCCAGTTCGCGCCCCGTGCCCCGCTCGCGGGCCGGCACGGCGGAACGGGCGCCTCCTCGGCCGACCTGCGCGGGGCGGGCGCCGGCCGCGGCGGACTCCGGGACACCGGCCGCACCCGCCACCTCGGAGGCGCGGGCGGCGCCCGCCGCGAGCGCGGCCTGGAGCGGGATCATGGCGCGGATGCCGCCGCCCACCGCCCGCTGGAGCAGCGGTGGGGAGGGGTTGAGCGCGGCGTGCAGGAGCGGCCGTGAGGCGGTCGCGGTGTACACGGCGCTCGCCGTCACCGCCAGCGGCGTGCGCCGCCGCGCCGTCCACGCGGCGATCGCGCCGACGGCGCCGAGCGCGGCGAGCGGCACCCCGGGGGCCCCGCCCCGCGTCTCCCGCCGCGAGACCGCGGTCACGGCGAGGGTGTGACCGCCCATGAGCGCCGCCGCGCCCCACACGTCGCGGGCGCGGGAGGCGTCGCGTACGCGGTGCTCTCGCGCGCGCGGCGCGGCGGCGCCGTCCGAGGGGGGCGGGGCCGTGGTGCCGGCCGCCGCCGCTCCCAGCAGGACGTCCAGGAAACGGGCCGTCGCCATGGCCGCGGGCCCGCCAGTGGTGCGGTTGAGGCGCAGGTCGTAGGACCACACGGTGGCGGCCAGCGCGGTCGCGGTCGCGAGGGGGAGCCGCCCGGCGCGGGCCGCCAGCGCCAGCCCTGCCGCGGTCAGGCCGCCCGCTGCCGCGAGGGCGGCCGCCGGGTGGATGCGGCCCGACGGCAGGGGCCGTTCAGGGCGCTCGCGGGCGTCCTCGGCCCGGTCGGCCCAGTCGTTGAGCGCCATGCCCGCCTCGTACAGGCACAGCGAGGATGCGGCGGCCAGCGCCGTGCCGCGTGTCGGGACGCGGCCGGTCGCCGCCGCTCCCGCGAGGGCGTCTCCGGGCACCGTGAACAGAGCTGAGACACGCAGGAGTTGCGCCCAAGCGGCCGCGCGCCCGTGCCCCCGCCCCGTCATGCGGCGCCTCCGGAGGCCGGGGTGAGACGGCCGGCCAGGTCGAGCAGCGCGCGCCACTGCCCGTGCAGGTCGGCGGGCCCGCTGTCGGGGTCCTTGAAGTAGAAGCCCAGGCCCTCGACGGGTCCGGTGAGGCGCTGCTCGTCGGCGCGCGCCAGCAGGCGTGCGAGGTCGAGGACGAGCGGTGCGGCGAGGGCCGAGTCGCAGCCCTGCCAGATGGTCTGGAGGATCATGCGGGAGCCGAGGAACCCGTCGAACGCGATGTGGTCCCAGGCCGTCTTCCAGTCGCCCAGCGCGGGCACGTCGTCGATGTGCACCTCTCCCTCGGGGAGTGCGCCCAGGTTGTCGGCGAGTACCCGCTCCTTGCCCGCGTTCTTGGCCGCCGCCGCGGCCGGTTCCGCGAGGGCCGCGCCGTCGCCGCCGCCGAGCAGGTTGCTGCCGGACCACGCCCGCACGGCGAGGGCCCGCTGCGCGAACATCGGGGCCAGTACGGACCGCAGCAGGGTCTGCCCCGTCTTGCCGTCCCGGCCCGCGTAGGGGACGCCCGCCGTGCGCGCGGCCTCGGCGAGGCGGGGGTGGTGCAGCCCGGTGGACGGCGTGAAGTTGACGTACGGGCATCCGGCTCGGAGCGCCGCGGCGGCGTAGAGGGAGCTGGGCGGAAGGGGCTCTTCGGGCGTGCCCGGGTGGGGTTCCGTGCTGGCGACGTTGACAACGACGGTGCGGGCGAGGCCGTGTGTGCGGGTGAAGTCGGTGATGTCGTGCGCGTACGTGTCGATGAGGGCGTCCTCGTCGCGGCGGTCGGAGGCCGGAGCGGGCGCGGAGGGGCGGATCGCGGCGTCGGCCGCGGCGAGTTCGGCGTGGAGCGCGGAGGGCAGCCCGTGCGGGACGACGCCCGCCTCGGCGAGGGCCTCGGCGCGCTTGGGGAGGGGGCAGCTGGCCGTGTCGTGTCCGCCGAAGACGAGGGAGTCGAGGGGCGGCAGCGAGGCACCGGCGAACGGGGGTGTTTCCGTCACCAGGCCTGTGGGTGGTGCCAGCTTCGCGGCGAGGGCGGCGGCGCCGGTGATCGTCGTGGTGGCTACGGACCCTCTGGCGCCTATGAGCCACAGGCCCGTGCGCGGTGGTGTGCTCACGCTGTCCTCCCTTGTGCCATGCCTGAGCGGTGCGGGGCGCCTGCGGCGGGCGGCCCCCCTCTCCCGTCCCGCTTCTCCCGGGAAGCGCTACTTTCGCTTCCTCCGGCGCCTTTGGTGCCTCGGTGGTTGCGGTTGCCCGGCGGGTGCGGCCGGGTTGTGCCCGCTCGTTCCGCTCCGCGGGAACGATCGCCCACAACCGGGCGGAACCGGCTGGAACCCCGGGGGACCGCTCGCCGGCGGGCCCCCGGGTTCCGTGTCGGGATCAGTCCAGTTGCCGTATGCGCACGTCGCGGAACGCCACCTCGTCGCCGTCCCCGTGGTTTTGGAGACCCACGTGGCCGTCCGTGAGGCTGCGTGCCGGGTCGGTGTTGGTGTAGTCGTTGACGAGGGTGCCGTTCAGGTAGATGCGCAGGCGCTCGCCCTCGACGCGGAGCTCGTAGGTGTTCCACTCTCCCGGCGGGTTGAGGGCCGCGTCGCGGGTGGCCAGGTCCGCGGACTGGAAGCCGTAGACGGATCCTGTGGTCTTCTCGTCGACGTCGGTGGCGTCGATCTGGATCTCGTAGCCGTTGTCGACGGCCGACCACGGGTCGTCGGAGGCGGGGAAGCCGACGAAGACGCCGGAGTTGTCGTCCCCGTCCTCACTCGCCATCCTCCAGTCGAGTTTCAGCGAGTACGAGGAGAACTCGCGCTGCGCGTACCAGAGCAGGCCCATGCCGCCGCTGCTGGTGAGCGTCCCGTCCTCGCTCTCCTCGAACGTGCCGGGCCCCGCCTGTTGCCAGCCGTCCAGCCCGTTGCCGTCGTACAGCGGCGTGTAGCCGCTCTCCGGGCGGCAGTCGGCCTGTACGGCCCCGGTGGCGTACTGGATGCCGCCCAGCAGGTGCCGCTGGAAGGCGGGGTCGGCGTAGGACTCCTTGGTGTGGCCCGCGCCGGTGTAGAAGGCGCGGCCGCCGTCGTACTCCTGGCACCAGGCCAGCGGGTGGTCCTCGCCCATGGTGCCGCCGGTGTAGGAGTCCTCGTCGAGGGTGGCCAGGACGTGTGCGCTCTCGCGCGGGTTCGAGCGGTAGTCGTACCACTCGTCGGTGCGCTCCCAGCTCTCGTCCAGGTGGGCGGTCGCCGGGTGGCCGCGGTCCTCGATCTCCATGGTGGCGGGCTGGACCGCCGGGTGGGAGGAGAAGTAGGCGCCGGCCAGGCCGCCGTACCACTCCCAGTCGTACTCGGTGTCGGCGGCGGCGTGCACACCGACGTAGCCGCCGCCCTGGCCGATGTACTTCTGAAACGCCTTCTGCTGCCGCCGGTCGAGCACGTCGCCCGTGGTGGAGAGGAAGACGACGGCGTCGTAGCGGCCGAGGTTCTTCCCGGTGAAGGCGGTGGCGTCCTCCGTCGCGTCGACGGCGAAGCCGTGCTCGGCGCCGAGCTGCTGGAGGGCCGCGATCCCGTCGGGGATGGAGTCGTGGCGGAATCCGGCCGTCTTGGAGAAGACGAGCACGCGCGCGCCCTCGTCGGTCTCGGGTTGCTGCGCCGCCTGGCTGGGGAGGGCGAACGCTCCGGCGAGGAGCGCCGCCGCCGCCACGGTGAGGCGGGTTCGGTATCTGCCGTGCCCGGTCATGCGCGTCCTCCCCTCATCCAGTGGTGACGGTGAAGCTGTCCAGGTCGAAGAGGGCCCCTTCGCCTCCGGTGAAGACGAGGTAGAGCTTGTCCGCGCCCTCGGGTACGCCGCTGATGCCGGTGCTCACCTCGCTCCAGCCGTCGGTCGCGGTGACCTTCGCGGTGCCCAGGACGGGCCCGTCGGGGGCGTTCGCGCGGACCTCGATGGCGCCGTCGGCCTTGCCGGCCACGCGGGCGGTGAGCTTGCTGACGCCCGCGGGCGCGTACGGGTCGTAGGCGATCCACTGCCCGTTCTGCGCCCCGGTGACGGCCTTGCCGCCCTCGGCGCCCTCGGCGCTGCCGGCGGTCACGCCGTCCGCGGAGGTGGTGAAGTGCTCGGCCTGGCGGTGCTTGGGCTGCAGGATGCTCTGGCCGTGGCTGGTCAGCGGCGGCTGGCCGTTCGCTCCGCTGTCGGTGTACGAGGCGTCGATGACGCCGAAGATGTTGGCGTTGGGGTCGTGCTCGCCGTCGGCCTGGGTCTTGAGGGTGCCCTCGCAGCCCTTGGCGGAGGTCATGGGGTGGCCGTGGCTGTCGTGCCCGAGGATGTAGTTGACCTCGACCTTGGAGCAGTCGATCTCGGTCTCCTCCGGGTCGGTGACCTGCACCTGGAAGGGGATCTCGTCACCGAAGGTGAACGGCTGGCCGTCGGCGGGCAGCTTCAGCTCCACCGTGGGCGCCGTGTTGCCGACGGTGACGTGCACGCTGGCCGAACCGGTGCGCCCCGTGCCGTCCTCGGCGGTGACGGTCGCGGTGTAGGTGCCGTTCTCCTCGTAGGTGTGCGTGGGGTTCGCCTCGGTGGAGGTGGCGCCGTCGCCGAAGTCCCAGCTCAGCGTCAGCTCGTCGCCGTCCTCGTCGCTCGCCTCGGAGGTGAAGGCGACCTCCAGCGGTGCCTGCCCGTCACTCACGTCGCTGCCGGCCTCGACGAGGGGGCTGTGACCCTCCGAGGCGTTCTCGATGCGGTAGAGCGCGGAGTTCTCGTCCCCGTTGAAGTAGCCGGTGCCGTAGTCGAGGACGTAGAGGGCGCCGTCGGGGCCGAAGTCCATGTCCATGACCTGGGTGCCGGTCCACGGGAAGTCGTTGATCTTGGTGACCTCGCCGTCCTCGCCCTGCTCGATCCGCTTGATCCACTGGCGGCCGAACTCGCCCGCGAAGAAGTCGCCGTCGAAGCTCTCCGGGAACTTCGCCGGGTTGTCGTTCTTGGCGTCGTAGCGGTAGACGGGGCCGCCCATCGGGGACTCGGAGCCCTCGCCGAACTCGGGCACGGACGGGCCGTCGTAGGGGATCCAGGCGGCGTGGGCCGGCGGCAGGTCGGTCAGCCCGGTGTTGCGGGCCGAGGTGTTCTTCGGCGCCGCGCAGTCGAACTTCTCGCCCGAGGTGCCGGTGGCGAAGTCGTAGTCGGTGTAGGCGTCGTTGTCGCCGGTGCAGTACGGCCAGCCGAAGTTGCCGGCCTTCGTGACGCGGTTGAACTCGACCTGGCCGGCGGGGCCGCGGTCGGGGTCGGCCGCGCCCGCGTCGGGGCCGTAGTCACCGACGTAGACCGTGTCGGTCTTCTTGTCGACGGTCATCCGGAACGGGTTGCGGAAGCCCATCGCGTAGATCTCGGGCCGCGTCTTGTCGGTGCCCTTCTTGAACAGGTTGCCCTTCGGGACGCTGTAGGAGCCGTCCTTCTTGACCTTGATGCGGAGGACCTTGCCGCGCAGGTCGTTGGTGTTGCCCGCGGAGCGCCGGGCGTCGAAGGCCGGGTTGCGGTCGGCGCGGTCGTCGATCGGCGTGAAGCCGTCCGACTGGAACGGGTTGGAGTCGTCGCCCGTGGACAGCAGCAGGTTGCCCTTGGAGTCGAACGCGATGTCGCCGCCGACGTGGCAGCACGTGCCGCGGTTGGCGGGCACGTCCAGGATCTTCTTCTCGCTCGCCTTGTCGAGCGTGCCGTCCTCCTTCAGCACGAACCTGGCCAGCCGGTTGACGCCCTCGAACTTCTCGAAGTCCTCGGCCGTGCCGCTGTCGGGGGCGTCCGTGGACGGGGTGTCGAGCGGGGGCGCGTAGTAGAGGTAGACGAACCGGTTCTTGGTGAACTTCGGGTCGACGCCGACGCCCTGGAGGCCCTCCTCGTCGTGGTTGTAGACGTCGAGGGTGCCGGCGACCTTCGTGTTGCCCTTCGCGTCGGTCAGCCGCAGGGTGCCTTCGCGGGCCGTGTGCAGGACGGAGCGGTCGGGCAGGACCGCCATCGTCATCGGCTCGCCCATCTCCTCCACGCCCTTGGCGAGCGTGACCTGCTGGAACTCGGTCGCCTCCGTGCCCTTCGCGGGCTGTGTCGCGGGGGCGGGTGCCGATGCGGCCTGGGCCCCCGCCGTCGCGGCGCCCGCGATCAGGAGCGCGCTCGCGAGGGATGCCAGGCCCGTGCGGAGTCTGCGGTGTCGTCTGTGCACAGCGGTTCCTCCTGGGAGGTCCGGGGGTGTGACGGGTGGGGTGGTGGGGGTGCCGTCGTTACTGTGCTGTGCTGTTCGGCTACGTCCATGGGACCGTAGCCGCGTTTGTCCGGGGCCGGAACCCCTTTGACATGGCGCGGTGTTGAATTGTCCAGCCACAGGACAAAGCGAGTGCCCCGGCCCCGCCCTTTCACCGTTTCCTGGGGCACCTCCCGGACGAAGTCTGGGGGAGTTTGAGGACAAGCGAAGCGACAGCTGGGGGATACGGGGCAGGCACCCCCGTAGAAACGGTGAAAGGGCGGGGCTGGGGATCAGTTGCCGAAGGCCGCGTCGAACGACGCGCTCGGCGGCTCGTAGTCGTAGGCCCTCAGCCGCGCCAGCGCCTCGGGAGCGCCGACGAGGCGGTCCATGCCGGCGTCCTCCCACTCCACGGAGACCGGCCCCTCGTAGCCGATGGCGCGGAGCATGCGGAACACGTCCTCCCACGCGACGTCGCCGTGCCCGGCGGAGACGAAGTCCCAGCCCCGCCGCGGGTCGCCCCACGGCAGGTGGGAGCCCAGCCTGCCGTTGCGCCCGTCCAGCCGGCGCCGGGCCTCCTTGCAGTCGACGTGGTAGATGCGCTCCCGGTAGTCGTACAGGAAGCCGGCCGGGTCCAGGTCCTGCCACACGAAGTGCGAGGGGTCGAAGTTGAGCCCGAACGCGGCCCTGTTGCCGACCGCCTCCAGCGCGCGCTGCGTCGTCCAGTAGTCGTAGGCGATCTCGCTGGGGTGCACCTCGTGCGCGAACCTGACGCCCTCCGCGTCGAACACGTCGAGGATGGGGTTCCAGCGCTCGGCGAAGTCCTCGTAGCCGCGGTCGACCATCTGCGGCGGGGTCGGCGGGAACATCGCCACCAGGTGCCAGATGGAGGACCCGGTGAAGCCGATGACGGTGTCCACGCCGAGCGCGGCGGCCGCCCGCGCGGTGTCCTTCATCTCGGTCGCGGCCCGCCGGCGTACGCCCTCGGGGTCGCCGTCGCCCCAGATGCGGGGCGCGACGATGGCCTTGTGCCGCTCGTCGATGGGGTGGTCGCAGACGGCCTGCCCGGTCAGGTGGTTGGAGACGGCCCAGCAGTCGAGACCGTACTTCTCCAGCAGCCGGCGCCGCCCGTCCACGTACCCCGGCTCGGCGAGCGCGCGGTCGACCTCGAAGTGGTCGCCCCAGCAGGCGAGTTCGAGTCCGTCGTAGCCGAAGTCGCGGGCCAGCCGGCACACCTCCTCCAGAGGGAGATCGGCCCACTGCCCGGTGAAGAGGGTGAACTTACGTGCCACGGTGACCTCCTAGGCGGTTGCCGGCTGCTCCACCGGCGTGTAGACGCAGTTCTTCTCGGCGCTCTCCTCGACGGCGGCCAGCACCTTCTGCACCTGGAGACCGTCCTCGAAGGAGGGGGCGGGCCGCCCGCCCGTCGCGATAGCGTGCACGAGGTCGCGCGCCTGGTGGGTGAAGGTGTGCTCATAGCCGAGCCCGTGCCCCGGCGGCCACCAGGCCTCCAGGTAGGGGTGGTCGTGTTCGGTGACGAGGATGCGGCGGAAGCCCGACTCGCCCGCCGCCTGGGTGTGGTCGTGGAACTCCAGCTCGTTGAGGCGTTCCAGGTCGAAGGCGAGGGAGCCGAGGGTGCCGTTCAGCTCGACGCGGAGCGCGTTCTTGCGTCCCGCGGCGACGCGGGTCACCTCGAAGGAGGCCAGTGCGCCGCTGAGGAGCCGGCCGGTGAAGACGGCCGCGTCGTCCACCGTGACGGCTCCGAGCTCCCCTGCGGGGGCCCCGTCGCCCAGCGGGCGCTCCTTGACGAACGTCTCCGTCTGCGCGGAGACGCCCGCCAGCGGGGACCCGGCCACGTGCTGGGCGATGTCGATGGCGTGCGCGCCCAGGTCGCCGAGGGCGCCGGAGCCGGCGGTCTCCTTGCGCAGCCGCCAGGCGAGCGGGAAGGCCGGGTCCACCAGCCAGTCCTGGAGGTAGCTGACCCGCACGTGCCGTACGTCGCCCAGGCGCCCCTCGGCCACCATGCGGCGGGCGAGCGCGAGCGCGGGTGTGCGGCGGTAGTTGAAGCCGACCATGGCCACCTGCCCGCGCTCACGCGCGGCCCGCGCCGCCGCCACCATGGCCTCCGCCTCGGCGACGGTGTTGGCCAGCGGCTTCTCGCACAGCACGTGCTTGCCGGCCTCCAGGGCCGCGACGGCGATCTCGGCGTGGCTGTCGCCCGGCGTGCACACGTCGACGAGCTGCACGTCGTCGCGCGCGATCAGGGCACGCCAGTCGGTCTCGGCCGCCGCCCAGCCCAGGCGTTGCGCGGCGGTGCGCACGGCCGCCGGATCGCGCCCGCACACGGCGGCCAGCGCCGGGGTGAGCGGCAGGTCGAAGACCCGGCCCACGGTGCGCCAGCCCTGCGAGTGCGCCTGGCCCATGAACGCGTAGCCGACCATGCCCACGCCCAGGGGCGGCGCGGTGGCGGGCGCGGTGCTGTCGTACGGCATGAAGGTCCTCCCTCTCGGGGTTGCGGCCCCCGGGGCGCCGGCCCGCGCCGCGTGGTGGTGCGGCGGGGCGGCACCCCGGGGGTCCCGTCTGCGTCAGCGGTTCCTGTCCGGCCCGGCCGCCCGTTGGGGGCCCGCACCGGCCGGTGCGGGCGGTGGGCCCCGTGCGGCGGCCGGGCCTGCCCGTCAGGTGAAGCCGATCGGGAGGTAGTCGTCGACGTTCTTCTTCGTCACCACGGCCGAGTAGAGGGTGACCTGCGCGGGGATCTCGTACTCGGCCATGCCGCCGATGCCCTTGCCCTGGCCCAGCGCGCGGGCCAGGTCGATGGCGGAGGCGGCCATGGTGGGCGGGTAGAGGACGGTGGCCTTCACCACGCTGTCGTCCTTCTTGATGGCCTCCATCACGCGCTTGGAGCCCGCGCCGCCGACCATGATGAACTCGTCGCGGCCCGCCTGCTTGATGGCCCGTTCGGCGCCGACGCCCTGGTCGTCGTCGTGGTTCCACAGCGCGTCGAAGCTCTTTTGCGCCTGGAGGAGCGCGGACATCTTCTGCTGCCCCGACTCGACGGTGAACTCGGCCGCCTGGCGGGCCACCTTCTCGATGTTCGGGTAGTTCTTGAGCGCGTCGTCGAAGCCCTTGGTGCGCTGCCGGGTCAGCTCCAGGTTGTCGATGCCGGCCAGCTCGACGACCTTGGCGTTCTTCTTGTCCTTGAGCTGTTCCCCGATGTAGCGCCCGGCGTTGAGGCCCATGCCGTAGTTGTCGCCGCCGATCCAGCACCGGTACGCCTGCTGCGTGGAGAAGATCCGGTCGAGGTTGACGACGGGTATCCCGGCGCGCATCGCCTTGAGCCCCGCCTGGGTCAAAGCCTTGCCGTCGGCGGGCAGGACGACGAGGACGTCGACCTTCTTGTTGATCAGCGTCTCGACCTGGCCGACCTGGGTGGCGTTGTCGTTGGAGCCCTCGGTGGCCTCCAGGGTGACGTCCTCGTACTTCTTGGCGCGGTTCTTGGCCTGCGTGGTGATGGCGTTGAGCCAGCCGTGGTCGGCCTGCGGGCCCGCGAAGCCGATGGTGACCTTCTTGCCCGGCTTGGAGTCGGCCACCTGCGCGCCGGCCGACTCCTCCTTGCCGTCGTTGTTCTCGTTGCTGGTGCAGCCCGTGGCCAGGAGGGCCGCGCCGGCCGCCGTGCCGAAGAGCATGTTTCTGCGGCTGGTGGCCGCCCGGGGAACGCGTGGGATATCGGTCATGACGTGGAACGACCCTTCTGGACCAGGACGGCCGCGACGATGATCGCGCCCTTGGCGATCTGCTGGATGTCCGTCTGGAGGTTGTTGAGGGCGAACAGGTTGGTGATGGTGGTGAAGACCAGGACGCCGAGCACCGAGCCGAGAATGGTGCCCCGGCCGCCGCTGAGCAGGGTGCCGCCGATGATGGCCGCGGCGATGGCGTCGAGTTCGTACAGGTTGCCGTTGGTGTTCTGTCCCGAACCGGTGAGGATGATCAGCATGAACGCGGCGATGCCGCAGCACAGCCCGGACAGCAGGTAGAGCAGCAGCCGCTGGCGCTTGACGGCGATCCCCGCCAGCCGGGAGGCCTCCGCGTTGCCGCCGACGGCCACCGTGCGGCGCCCGAAGGTGGTGCGGTTGAGCACCAGCCAGCCGACGACGCACACGAAGGCGAAGACCAGCACGATCGGCGGGATGCCGAGCACGTAGGAGTCCTTGATGCCCAGGTCGAGAACGGCGTCGACCTTGACGACCTGCGTGTTGCCGTCACTGATCTGCAACGCCAGGCCGCGGGCCGAGGCGAGCATCGCCAGCGTCGCGATGAACGGCACCATCGGCCCGTAGGCGATGAGCAGCCCGTTGACGAGCCCGCAGCCGAGGCCCACCAGCAGGCTGCACAGCAGCATCCCGGTGAGCCCGAAGTCCTGGGTGGCCACCGTCGTGGCCCACACCGAGGCGAGGGCGACGATCGCGCCGACGGACAGGTCGATGCCCCCACCGATGATCACGAACGTCACGCCGACGGTGACGACTCCGATGACGGAGGCCTGGGTGAGGATGAGGCGCAGGTTCTCCCCGGCCAGGAACGCGTCGGGCTTGGTGAGCGCGCCGACGACCGCGAGGGCGAGCAGGACGCCGACGAGGGAGAGCTGCCGCACGTCGAACGGCCTCCGGCGGCCGGCCGCCGGCTCCTTCTTCGCCTGGGGCGGAGTGGGTTTGCTTGCCACGCTGGTGGGTGCGTCTGCGTTCATGTGCGGTCACCTCTGGGGGCGTCGTGGTCCTGTGAGTCGTGCGCGCCGTCGCCGGTGCGGGCGGCGGTCGTGCCCACCCGCACCGCCCCGCGCGACGCGTGCCCACGAACCGCGCTCGCGTGGGCCGAAGGGGGCAGCGCCCTCATGCCGGGGCGCTTTCCATCACGAGGTCGAGCACGCGGTGCTCGTCCAGTTCGTGGGCCGGGGCCGTGTGCACGACGCGGCCCTCCTTCAGGACGAGCACCCGGTCGGCGAGGCCGAGGACCTCGGGCAGTTCGCTGGAGACCAGGAGCACGCACACCCCCTCGTCGGCCAGCCGCCGGATGACGGCGTACAGCTCCGCGCGCGCACCGACGTCCACGCCGCGCGTCGGCTCGTCCAGCAGCAGCACCCGGCAGCCGTGCAGCAGCCAGCGGGCGAGGACGGCCTTTTGCTGGTTGCCGCCGGAGAAGGTGCTCACCGCACGCTCGGGCGCGTCGGGGTGCAGGGCGAGGTCGCGGGTGTGCCGGTGTGCCGCGGCCCGCTCGCGGCCGCGGTCGAGCCAGCCGGCGCGGGCGAAGCGGGACAGCGAGGAGACGGAGACGTTGCGGGTGACCGACTCCAGCATCAGCAGCGCCTGCGACTTGCGCTCCTCGGGCGCCAGCCCGATGCCGGCGCGGACCGCGGCCGGGATGCTGCCGGGCCGCAGCGGCCTGCCGTCGACCAGCACCCGTCCCGCGGTGGGCCGGCGCGCCCCGTACAGCGTCTCCAGGATCTCCGAGCGGCCCGAGCCGACCAGCCCCGCGAGCCCGACGATCTCACCGGGCCGCAGCGCCAGATCCAGCGGAGCGAACTCCCCCTCCCTGGCCAGACCCTCGGCGCGCAGCACGGGTTCGGCCTGGAGGGGACCACCGGGTTTGGCGGGGAACGCGCTGCGCACGTCCCGTCCGGTCATCCGGGCGACGAGATCGTCGGTGGGCGTGGTGCGGGCCGGCAGATCGCGGGCGACGACGCCGCCGTCCTTGAGGACGGAGACCCGGTCCCCGATGCGGCGGATCTCCTCCAGCCTGTGGGAGATGTAGACGACGGCCACCCCCTCTTCGGTCAGGCTCTTGACGATCCGGAAGAGGTTGTCGACCTCGTCCGGATCGAGTGCGGCCGACGGCTCGTCCATGATGATCAGCCGGACGTCGTGGGAGAGGGCGCGGGCCATCGAGACGATCTGCGCCCCGGCGGCGGACAGCGAGCCGACGAGCGTTCCGGGGTCGATCTCCGGATGGCCGAGGCGGGCCAGCAGTTCGGCGGTGCGGCTCCGCGCCTCGCGGGGCCTGATGAGCCCGCGGATGGCGACCTCGTGGCCGAGGAAGACGTTCTCGGCGACCGAGACGTGCTCGACCAGGTCGAGCTCCTGGTAGATGGTGGCGATGCCCAGCCGCATCGCGGAGACGGGCGTGGGCAACCGCACGGGGTCGCCGCGCCAGGTGATCTCCCCCTCGTCGGGCTGGTGGGCCCCGGAGAGGACCTTGATCAGGGTGGACTTGCCCGCGCCGTTCTGGCCGAGCAGACAGTGGACCTCACCTTCCTCCACGTCGAGGTCCACGCCGTCGAGCGCTCGGACACCAGGAAAGGATTTGGTGATTGAGGACATCGTCAGCAGGGGCATGCAGGACCTCCGTCCCAGGGCCGTACGGGGTGCGCTGTGCGGTGCTCGTACCGGTGGGGCGTGTGTGTCGTGGGTCGTGCGAGGTGCGGTGGTGCCGGGTGCTGCCGCGGTGCGTGGTGTCTCTTCGCCGTGCGGTACCGGGTGCGGCACCGTGCGGTGGTGCGTGGTGCCGCGCGCGGTGCGGTCGTGCGTGGAGCTGCGCCGTGCGGTGGTGCGTGGAGCTGCGCCGTGCGGTGGTGCTCGTGCGGTGTGGTGCTTGCGCGGGCGGACCGGGGGGCCGCTGTGCGCGGTGGGGTGGCGCCGTGCCTCGGGTCCTACGCGGGGGAGAACAGGTGGTCGCTGGTGAGCCTGGCCGCTCCGGTCACCCCTGCGACCTGGCCCAACTCGCCCAGCACGATGGGAAGATTGCCGGTCGCCAGGGGCAGCGACTGGCGGTAGACCTGGGTGCGGATGCTGGCCAGCAGGGTGTGGCCGAGCCCGGTGACGCCACCTGAGATGACGACCAGGCCGGGGTTGAAGAAGCTGACGAGCCCGGCGATGACCTGGCCCACGCGCGCCCCGCCCTCGCGGATGAGGTCGAGCGAGGTGCCGTCCCCCGCGGAGGCGGCGACGGCGATGTCGGCGGCGCCGAGCCGGCCGTTCCCCTCCAGCAGCCGGGCCAGTTCCGCCGAGCGCCCGTCGCGGGCCGCCTCCTCCGCGTCCCTGGCGAGGGCGGCCCCGCCGAAGTAGGCCTCCAGGCAGCCGCGGTTGCCGCAGGCGCACTGGCGTCCCTCCGGCTCGACCTGGATGTGGCCGATGTCGCCCGCGCTGCCGGTGGTGCCGTGGTGGACGTCGCCGCCGACGACGACGCCGCAGCCGATGCCCGTACCGATCTTGACGCAGAAGAAGTCCTGCACGGAGCGGGCCACCCCGGCCTGCATCTCGCCCATGGCCATCAGGTTCACGTCGTTGTCGACCATCACGGGGCAGCCCAGTTCCTGGCTGAGCGCCTCCCGCACGGGGAAGCCGTCCCAGCCGGGCATGATCGGCGGGGCGACGGGGACGCCCTCGGGGAACCGGACGGGGCCCGGCACGCCGATGCCCGCGCCGTCGAGACCCTCGGCGACGCCGCTGTCGCGCAGCTTGGCCACCATCGCCAGCACCTGGTCGAAGACCGCGACAGGGCCCTCGCGGACGTCCATGGGCTGGTTGATGTGGCCGAGGATCTCCAGCTCGGGGTTGGTGACGGCGACGTCGATCGAGGTGGCACCGATGTCGACGCCCAGGAAGCGCAGTTGCGGTGCGAGGCGGATGTTGTGCGAGCGGCGACCGCCGCGTGAGGCGGCGAGCCCGTCGGCGACGACGAGGCCCGTCTCCAGCAGCCGGTCGACCTCGACGGCCAGTTTGGAGCGGGACAGGTCGACGCGGTCGCCGAGTTCGGCGCGTGAGCGCGGGCCGCCGTCACGCAGCAGGCGGAGCAGTCGCGCCTGGTGCGCGTTCGCGGGCCGTGCAGTCATGCGCCTCACCGCTACCCCTCCAGCCGCCTGTGTCGGCATCACGTCCGGGAATGCACGGGGAACGTAGCAGTGGGAGCCGGGGTTGGGAAGAAGTTATGCGTTAACCAGCTCGACTTTTTCCCGCCAGTGGACAAAGACCGCTCCCAACGGTGTCCGCCTCCTCACTCAAGGCCGAGCCTCCTCGCCGGAAGTCGAGCCTCCTCGCGCAGGGTCGAGCCTCCTCGCTTAAAGTCGAGCCTCCTCGCTTAAGGTCGAGCCTCCTCGCTTAAGGTCGAGGACAGGGAGGTGAGGCGACATGGGCAGGGTCACCGAGCGGCGCCCGGTCATCCGGGTGCGGGACGGCGCCGTCAGTACGCGGCCCGACACGCTGGTGGCGGAGGAGCCGCTGGAGATCAGGCTGAACGGGAAACCGCTGGCCATCACCATGCGCACCCCGGGTGACGACTTCGCGCTGGCCGCCGGCTTCCTCGTCAGCGAGGGCGTCATCTCGGCGGCGGACGAGCTGGCCACCATCGTCTACTGCGGCGGCGCCCGCGACGAGGGCGGCAACACCTACAACGTCGTCGACGTACGGCTGGCGCCGGGCGTGCCCGTCCCCGACATCGCGCTGGAGCGCAACGTCTACACGACGTCCTCGTGCGGGCTGTGCGGCAAGGCCAGCCTGGACGCCGTACGGACGACGACGCGCTGGCAGCTGGAGGCGGAACGTCCGAACGGCCTCGGCATCGACCTGCTGGCGGCGCTGCCCGAGCGGCTGCGCGCGGCACAGCGGGTCTTCGACCGCACCGGCGGCCTGCACGCGGCGGCGCTGTTCTCCCCCACGGGCGAGCTGCTGGACGTGCGCGAGGACGTGGGCCGCCACAACGCGGTGGACAAGTTGGTCGGACACGCCGTGCGCAGCGGCGCGCTGCCGCTGCGGGACGCGCTGCTGATGGTGTCGGGCCGGGCCTCCTTCGAGCTGGCCCAGAAGGCGGTGATGGCGGGCGTTCCCGTGCTGGCCGCCGTCTCCGCGCCGTCCTCCCTCGCGGTGGACCTGGCCGAGGAGACGGGTCTGACCCTGGTCGGCTTCCTGCGCGGCACCTCGATGAACGTCTACGCGGGCGCGCATCGGCTGGCGCTGCCGGTGGCCACCGGCTGAGGCGGGGCGCGCACGTCCTGCGGGGCCTACCGGGAAGGTGCGGTCGTCGGCAGCGTGCCCGTCCGGGCGCCTTCCGCCCCGCCGCCCGTCGTCCGCTCTTCCTCGCCTTCCTCGACTTCCTGGCCTTCCTCGACTTCTTCGACTTCCCCGACTTCTTCATCGGGCGCCCAGCGGCGGGCGAGGTAGGCGCAGACCATGAGCTGCATCTGGTGGAAGAGCATGAGCGGCAGCACCGCGACGCTGGCCTGGGCGCCGAACAGGACGCTGGCCATGGGCAGCCCCGCGGCCAGCGACTTCTTCGAGCCGGCGAAACAGATCGCGAGGCGGTCGGGCCGCTCGAAGCCCAGTCGGCGCGAGCCGAACCAGGTCAGGGTCAGCATGAGCGCGAGCAGGACGGCCTCGACGCCCAGCAGCGCCAGCAGCCGTGCCGGGGTGACCCGGCCCCAGACGCCCTCCGCCATGCCCTGGCTGAAGGCGGTGTAGACGACCAGGAGCACCGAGGAGCGGTCCACGTAGCCGAGCACCCGCTTGTGGCGGGTCAGGAAGCCGACGAGCCAGCGCCGCACGAGCTGCCCGGCGACGAAGGGCGCGAGCAGCTGGCAGGCGATCTCTATCAGGCCGCCGGCGGACAGTGCCGCTTGGCCGCCGATGAGCCAGGCCGCCAGCAGCGGGGTCGCGACCATCCCGAAGAGGCTGGAGTAGGTGCCCGCGCAGATGGCCGCCGGCACGTTGCCCCGTGCCATGGCGGTGAAGGCTATGGAGGACTGGATGGTGGAGGGGACCAGGCACAGGAAGAGGAACCCGTCCTGGAGCCCGGGGGTGAGCACGTACGGGACGAGTGCGTGCGAGGCGAGGCCCAGCAGGGGGAAGAGGACGAAGGTGCACACCAGCACGGCCAGGTGCAGCCGCCAGTGGCTGAGCCCGTCCAGGGCCTCGCGGGTGGAGAGCCGTGCCCCGTAGAGGAAGAAGATCAGCCCTACCGCGATCTTGGTGGCCCAGCTGAACCCGTGGGCCACGCCGCCCGAGGCGGGGAGCAGCACGGCGATCAGGACCGTGGTCACCAGCAGCAGGACGTAGGGGTCCAGGTGTCGGGTGAGGCGGCGCATGGGCACCAAGATACCGATGGGTGGAATCGCCTTTCCGAAGTGTCTCCCCTCGCCCTGCGTCCCGCGGCCCCGCACCCGTGGCGCTCCCCCGCACTTCTCGCCGCGCCGCGCGGACCCCCTCCCGCTTTCGCGAAGATTTGCGAAGCGTCGCGAAGGTTCGGTGCAGAAACCCGACGGGTCGGGCGACGACTTGGCGGCGATCCCCTCACCCGCCGTCGAACTGTCCTCAATTGACCGACTGACCTGCGGGGACTCCCTGCCGATCATGGTGCCCGATCGGATACGGTCACTCGCACCGCCCCATGTGGCGCTGTGCAGTCGAGGAGCAGAGTCTTTGCGCGAGTTCACCGTTGACGCGTTGGCGACGGAGCCCCAGGTGGGCGGGCTGGCCGACGCCGTCTTCGCGCACGCCGACGAGCGTCCCGCCCTGCCGTTGCTGGCCCGCAAGGACCCGCAGGGACAGTGGCAGGAGGTGACCGCGGCCCGGTTCCGCGACGAGGTCGTCGCGGTGGCGAAGGGCCTGCTGGCCCAGGGCGTCCGGTTCGGGGACCGCGTCGCGCTGATGTCCCGTACGCGCTACGAGTGGACGCTGCTGGACTTCGCGCTGTGGTCGATCGGCGCCCAGCCCGTCCCCGTCTACCCCACCTCCTCGGCCGAGCAGGTCGCCTGGATGCTGCACGACGCCGAGGTGACCGCCGCGGTGGTCGAGCACGAGGACCACGCGATGACCATCGGCTCCGTCGTCGACGGGCTGCCGCGGCTGAAGAAGCTGTGGCAGCTGGACGCCGCCGCCATGGACGAGATCGTCGCCGCCGGCGCGCACCTGGACGACGAGGTCGTCCACCGGCACCGGCTGGCACTGACCCCGGACACCGCCGCCACCGTCATCTACACCTCCGGCACCACAGGGCGGCCCAAGGGCTGCGTGCTCACCCACGCCAACTTCATGGCCGAGGCCGACAACATCGTCGCCCGCTACGACCAGGTCTTCGGCGCCAAGCAGGGGGAGCAGGGCTCTCTGCTGCTGTTCCTGCCGCTGACCCACGTCTTCGGACGGATGGTGGAGGTCGCCGCCGTGCGCGGCGGGATCAAGCTGGGGCACCAGCCGGAGATGACGGCCAAGGCCCTCCTGCCCGACCTGCGGGCCTTCCGCCCCACCTTCATCCAGGCGGTACCGCACCTGTTCGAGAAGATC
The DNA here is from genome assembly GCF_003323715.1 of Streptomyces diacarni. Classification (GTDB taxonomy): domain Bacteria; phylum Actinomycetota; class Actinomycetes; order Streptomycetales; family Streptomycetaceae; genus Streptomyces; species Streptomyces diacarni. The sequence goes on along the minus strand of NZ_QOIN01000046.1, from coordinate 176,291 downwards.
TTCCAGAGCGTCCGCCGCAAGGCCGAGGCCGACGGCAAGCTGGGCCCCTTCGAGAAGGCCGTGGACGTGGCGATCCGCTACGCGGAGGCGCTCGAACACAAGGCGTTCGGTACAGGGCCTGGCCCCGGCGCCTCGCTGCGCATGCAGCACCAGCTCTACGACAGGCTCGTCTACACCAAGCTGCGGGAGGCGATGGGCGGCCGCTGCCGGTACGCGATGTCGGGCGGCTCGGCCATGGAACGGCGGCTGGGGCTGTTCTTCGACGGCGCGGGCATGCGGATCTTCGAAGGGTACGGGCTGACCGAGACCACGGCCGCCGCCGTCGCCAACCCGCCCGAGCGCCCCCGCTTCGGCACGGTGGGACAGCCGATCCCCGGCACCACCGTGCGGATCGCCGAGGACGGTGAGATCCTGCTGCACGGCGGGCAGATCTTCGGCGGCTACCTCAACAACCCGCACGCCACGCGCAACTCCCTGCGCGGCGGCTGGATGGCCACCGGCGACCTGGGCTCCCTGGACGACCGGGGCTACCTGACGATCACCGGCCGCAAGAAGGAGATCCTGGTGACCTCCGGCGGCAAGAGCGTCTCCCCAGGGCCGCTGGAGGAGAGGGTGCGGGAGCATCCGCTGGTCGGCCAGTGCATCGTGCTGGGCAACGACAGGCCGTACGTGTCCGCGCTGCTCACTCTCGACGAGGAAGCCGTGCAGCACTGGCTGGCGATGCGGGAGAAGCCGGGTCTGGACCCGGCCGAGCTGCTGCGGGACGAGGATCTGGAGCGGGAGATGCGGCGGGCCGTCGTCGCGGCGAACACCCAGGTCTCGCAGGCGGAGTCCATCCGCACCTTCCGGATACTGGCCCGGCCCTTCCTGGAGGAGGACGGGCTGCTCACGCCGTCGATGAAGCTGAAGCGGGGCGCGATCGAAACGGCCTACGCCGCCGAGATAGAGGCCCTGTACCGGGGCTGACCGCCCGGTGCGGGGCGCGGGGGCTGAGGTCGCCCGGATCCTGGGTACCCCGGGTGGACGGGCGCCGGGTGCCGGGGAGGAACCGGGAAGGAACAGAAGCCGGGCACCGAGCGTTCAGATGGGGGGCAAGCACGAAGAGAACCCGAAACAAACGTAAGGACCCCTCGCGTGAGCAACGTTCCCACCACCACGCTCAACAACGGCGTCGAGATGCCGCAGCTCGGCTTCGGCGTCTGGCAGGTGCCCGCCGACGAGGCGGCCACGGCGGTGACCACGGCGCTGGAGTCCGGCTACCGCAGCATCGACACGGCCGCGGCGTACGAGAACGAGGAAGGCGTGGGCCGCGCCCTCGCCGACTCGGGTCTGCCGCGCGACGAGCTGTTCGTCACCACCAAGCTGTGGAACTCCGAGCAGGGCCACGACTCGACCCTGCGCGCCTTCGACGCCTCGCTGGCCAAGCTCGGCCTCGACTTCGTGGACCTCTACCTCATCCACTGGCCGATGCCCGAGGTCGACAAGTACGCGGACACCTGGCGCGCGTTCGAGAAGATCTACGCCGAAGGGCGCGCCCGCGCGATCGGCGTCTCCAACTTCCAGCCGGCCCACCTCAACCGGCTGATCGAGCTGGGCGGCACCGTCCCTGCCCTCAACCAGATCGAGCTGCACCCGCGGCTCCAGCAGTCGGTGCCCCGCGCCTACCACACCGACCACGGCATCGCCACCGAGGCCTGGTCCCCGCTCGGCCAGGGCGGTGACGTGCTCGACGACCCGACGCTGACCGGCATCGCGGGCAAGCACGGCAAGACCGTCGCCCAGGTGGTGCTCCGCTGGCACCTGCAGCTGGGCAACGTGGTGATCCCCAAGTCGGTCACCCCCGCGCGGGTGCGCGAGAACTTCGACCTGTTCGACTTCGAGCTCACCAGCGAGGACATGGCCGAGATCGCCACCCTCAACACGGACACCCGGCTGGGCCCCGACCCGGACGACATGAACTGGCAGGGCTGATCCCCTCCCCGGCGCGGCCGGGTCCGCGCCGCACGCCGCCCGTGTCCTGATGCGGACCGGACTGCTCACCACCACGTGCCCGGTGGCACCCTCGGGGGTGCCACCGGGCATGTGGCGTCAAGGACCGAGCCGCGCCGTGGGCCCGGCTTCGGCCGTCAGCTCGCGCCGTGTCCCGGAGCGAGCTCCTCGATACGCCGGGCCAGCGCCACGTCCAGCTCGGTGATCTTCCCGCCGACGCTGTGCGTGTTGACCGTGACGGACAGCGAGTTGTAACCGAGCGTCAGCTCGGAGTGGTGGTTGAGCTCTTCCTGGACGGCGGCGATGTGCAGGGCCATCGCCGCGGCCGGCAGGTGGCCCGCCAGCGCGTAGGAGCGGGAGACGCTGTCGCCGTCGGTCGTCCAGTGCGGCAGACCGGCCAGCGCCTGCTCGGTCTCCTCGGGGGTCAGCGGCTGCGGCGCCATGGGATGCCCTTCCTTCCGAACGGTGCTTGCCTCTGCCTGTCAGCCTGCCACGCCGCGGCGGTCGCCGTCCGGCCCCCGCGGGCGCTGCGCCGAGACCGTCAGCCGGCCAGCCACATGTCGGGCCCGAAGACCTCGTAGTGGATGCGGTCCGCCGCGACGCCGCCCTCCAGCAGCTGGGCACGCAAGGCGCGCATGAAGGGCAGCGGTCCGCACAGGTAGGCGCGCAGCCCGGCCGGGAGGGTCACCGCGGCCGGATCCATGCGGCCGTCGCGGTCGGTGTACCAGGTGTGGGCGTGCGCGTCGGCGAGCTTGGCCAGCAGGCGCTCCCGCTCCTCGCGCAGCGCGTGGTCGCCCGGTGTGCGGTCCGCGTGCAGGGAGAGGACAGGGCCCTGGTGTCCCTCGTCGACCAGCTGGTGCAGCATCGCCTGGAGCGGGGTGCAGCCGATGCCCGCCGAGGCGAGCAGCACGGGGGTGTGCGCGTCCTCGGTGCGCAACACCAGGTCGCCGTACGGCGCCGAGACCTCAAGGCGGGAGCCGGCGCGCACGTGGTCGAGCAGGTGCTGGGAGACCTCGCCCGCGGGCGCGCCCGGGCGCAGCTCGCGCTTGACGGTCACGGCGTGGACGGGGTCGCCTGGTGCGCCGCTGAGGCTGTACTGCCTGATCTGCCGGGCGCCGTCGGCCAGTTCGGCGCGGACGGAGACGTACTGCCCCGCGCGAAAACGCGGGGCGGGGCGGCCGTCCGCGGGCCGGATACGGAACGTGGCCGTCTCGTCCGTCTCCTCGACCCGCTCGACCACCTCCCAGGGGCGCCAGGTTCCGCCGGCCTCGCCCGCCGCCACTCCGGCCTGCGCGTAGAGCCCGCGCTCGGCCTCCCGCAGCGTGTCGGCCATCAGCCAGTACACCTCGTCCCAGGCGGTGACCACCTCGTCGGTCGCGGCGTCGCCGAGCACCTCGCCCAGCGCCGCGAACAGGTGGGTGTGCACGATCTCGTACTGCTGCGGCGCGATGCCGAGCGAGGCGTGCTTGTGCGCGATACGCGTCAGCATGCCCTCGGGGAGCCGTCCCTGGGGGGTGACCAGTGCCGTGGCGTACGCGGCGATGGAGCCGGCGAGCGCCTGCCGCTGGGTGCCGGACGCCTGGTTGCCCCGGTTGAACAGGTGGGTGCCGAGTTCGGGGTGCGCCGCGAACATCCGGCGGTAGAAGAGCCCCGAGACCTCGTCGATCGCCTCGGCGACGGCCGGGAGAGTGGCTCGGACGATCTCGGCGGACTTCTGGGACAGGCCAGTGCTCACAGCACACTCCAAACTTGCATATCAGATTCATATTCAACGGCGCGGCACGCCGCTGCTCCCCCGGGGGACACGCGCTCAGCCGGCCGCGCCGCCCGGGCCCCGGCCCACCATTCCCAGCAGGACAGGCCCTGTGGGCGACCGGACGAGATCGGAGACGGTCAGCGGATCGAGAGTGGCGAAGAAGGCCTCCTGCGCGGAGCGGAGGGCCGAACGGAGCCGGCAGGCCCGGTGCAGCGGGCACGGGTCGTCGCCTTCGCACTCCACCACGTCGCCCGCGCCCTCGAACTCGCGCGCGAGCCAGCCCACCGACGCGGTCCGCCCTGCCGAGGTGAGCGCGAGGCCGCCACCCCGGCCGCGCCAGGTCTCCACCACGCCGAGGTGCTGGAGGCGGTTGACCACCTTCGCGAGGTGGCTGTACGGGACGGCCATGTCGTCGGCGACCTGCCGGGCGACACACAACTCGTCACCCGCCACCGCCAGCCGCATCACCACACGCAGTGCCAGATCCGTCGACTTCGCCAACCGCATGACAGCACCCTAATTAAATGTGAATCTGTTGTGCAAATTTTGTGCCTGCGGGGCGTTCTCCCGCGGAACCGCCACCGGCTCGTCGCACCACGCCCGCACCGCCCGCCTCCACTAGCGTCTGACCCGTGCCCCAAAACCCGCCCCGGCGCCACCGGGCAGCCAGCCTCACCCTGCACATCGGCCACGCGGAACTCGTCGTCCGGCAGCGCTACGAGGCGGCCAGCGTCGCCAACGACGCGCTGATCGCCGCCTGGTTCCTGATCGGCAGCATCATGTTCTTCTCCCCCGCGTGGACGCACACCGGCACCTGGTGCTTCGTCCTCGGCAGCGTCGAGCTGATGATCAGGCCCGCCATCCGGCTCACCCGGCAGCTCCACCTCCAGCGGCTGCGCGGCAGCGGTGACGACTCCGGCGCCCTCACCGCCTCCGACCAGGACTACTGACCGCCCCCTACGGGACCTCCCCGAAAGCGGGCATCAGGGATACCCCGGATGCCCGGTGTAGCTAGCTACACCGGGCCTGGAGGCCAGGCCCCCGGCGGGAGAGGCGTGCTGCGCGGCTGTCAGCACACCGGCACGGCCGGAAGGCTCGGGGACATGACGACAGCGACCGACACGGCCCGCCCACGCCCCGCCGCCGACGCCACCGCCGGCGCCCGCAGGGCCCGCCAGGGAAGCGACTTCTCCCGGCTCGCCGACCGGATCTCCGCCGCGGGTCTGCTGACCCGCAGGCCGCTCTACTACACCGTGCGCCTCACCCTGGTCGCCGCGGCGTTCGTGGCGGGCTGGGTCGCCCTGTTCACCGTGGGCACCTCCTGGTGGCAACTCGCGGTCGCCGGATACCTCGGCCTGGTCTACGGACAGCTGGCGCTGGTCGCCCACGACCTCGCACACCGGCAGGTCTTCCGCGGCCGCCGCGCCAGCGAGACCTTCGGCCGCGCGGTGGGCAACCTGTGCATCGGCATGTCCTACGGCTGGTGGATGAACAAGCACACCCGCCACCACGCCAACCCCAACCACGAGGACCTCGACCCGGACGTGGCGCCCGACATCCTCGTCTGGTCACAGGAGCAGGCGAGCGAGGCGCGCGGACTGCCCCGCTTCATCGGACGGCACCAGGCCGCGCTGTTCTTCCCCCTGCTGACACTCGAAGGCTTCAACCTCCACGTCTCCAGCTTCCGCGCGCTGCGCCGGCCGCACATGAAGCGCCGGTGGCTCGAAGGCGGCCTGCTCCTCCTGCACACGGCCGGCTACCTGACAGCGCTCTTCACCGCGCTGCCCGCCGGCATGGCCCTTGCCGTGCTCTTCGTCCACCACGCCGTCTTCGGCGTGTACCTGGGCAGCATCTTCGCGCCCAACCACAAGGGCATGCCCACCCTCAAGGGCGACGAGCGGCCCGACTTCCTGCGCCGCCAGGTCCTCACCTCCCGCAACGTGCGGGGCGGGCTGCTCACCGACGTCGCACTCGGCGGACTCAACTACCAGATCGAGCACCACCTCTTCCCCAGCATGCCGACGCCGCATCTGCGCAAGGCGCGGCCGCTGGTCCGGGACTACTGTGCCGAGCTGGGCATCTCCTACCACGAGACGGGGCTGGCGGCGTCCTGGCGCGAAGCACTGCGCCACCTGCGTGACGTGGGTGCCCCGATCCGCGACCGCGACCGGGCCTGAAGCCGCCGCGCACGTCACGGCACGCGGCCTGTGGGCGGGGTCAGGGGGTCGGGGAGAGCGGCTGGTTCCTCTCAGGCCCCGGGGCGGCGAGGGGCGAGGGGCCCGGCACGAGATGGGGCTCGGCGGACTCGGTCAGCCAGCGGCGCAGCACCCGGTGGATCGCCTGGGCGCCCACCAGCTCCTCCCCCGGTCCGACCGGGGGAGACAACTCCAGCGGGGAGAGGAGGAAGGCGTGGCTCTGCTCGCCGCCCAGCCCACCGTGCGAGCCGACCTGCTCCTCGAAGGCGTGCACCGCGCCCGTCGCCGGGTCGAACGCGGAGTTGACCATGATGTCGGGCGCGTGCGGGAACTGGGCCGTCCGCAGTACGGCCTGGGCCGCACCGGATCCGAACGGCGCGAGCGGGTCGCGCGGACCGACCACCTCGCCGGTCAGGAGCCGGTGTTCGCAGCCGCCCGCGCCCAGTACGACGGGGCCGTGCCGGGCGCTGCGCACCAGCACGAAACCGATCCCCTGGTGCTCGGTCAGCGTCGGCAGCAGCGCGGGCCGCAGCTCCTCGATCCGTTCCCTGGACAGCCGCCCGGGCACGTCGGGGAAGGAGATCAGGCCCAGGTTGCCGGAGGCCAGCACCACAGGCCCCCGGTCGCGGTCCGGCATGCGCGGGACCTCCTGGCCGCGCTCCTCCGGCCACCGCAGTGCCGCACGTGCCGAGGCGCGGGCCTCGGAGCCGCTGGCCGTCCGCCCGGCACGCCGGGGCACCTGGAGCCCGCTGCCCGCACGCACGAGCTCCTCCAGCGACAGCCCGTACGCCTCCTCGAACGTCTCGCCGAAGCTCTGGCCGTGGTCGGACAGCAGCACCAGACGGTACGGGCGCGGAGCCCGCGCGGCGACCTTGGCGATCAACTGGACCGACCGGTCGAGGCGGCGCAGCACCTGCCGGGTGTCCCGTCCGCGCGGCCCGGAGTGGTGGGCGACCTCGTCGTAGCCGACGAGGTCGGCGTAGACGGCGGTGCGGCAGCTGAGCATGTCCCCCAGCACGGCGGCCACCACCACGTCCCGCTCGACGACGGTGGCGAAGGCCCGGATGAACGGGTACAGCCCGCCGCGGCCCACCCGAGGACGCTCACGGCGCAGCAGCGCGCGCGTGGACTGGACCATCTCGCGCACGACCTCGGCGGCGAACGAGACGGCGGTGCGGGTGGCGTTGGCGGGATCGGAGAAGTAGGCGAAGTACCCGGCGCGGGAGCGGGTCTCCTTGCCCCGGCGCGCCGCGACGGAGAGCACCAGTGCCACCTGCCGGGCGCCGCCGGTGAACAGGTTGCCCCGGCTGGCGCCGTCCTGGGCGAGGAGCCCCTTGTCTCCCGTGCGCTCCATGGCCCGGCGCTGGAGTTCGGCCGCGCTGGTGGGCCGGTTGCTGACGACGACCTCGCCGCTCTCCTTCTCGTACCAGCGGAAGGCGGGGACGTCCTCGTTGCTGCCGTGCAGGATGCCCAGCTGGCTGGCGCCGGTCTGGCTGGACCAGTCGGTACGCCAGCGGGTGAGCCTGTGGGACCGCCCGTACAGCGCGGCCACGGCGGGCATCAGCGGCTCCCCGCCCTCGGGCGCCTCCAGCGCCTCCTTGAGTACCTCGTACCCCAGGCCGTCGAGCTGGAGGAAGACCGTTCCCGGTGTGGTGGGCGGCTCATACCTGCCCTCCCTGCGCTGCCGGCGGACGGCTATCCGTGCCAGCCTGCGGCGGTAGGCGCGATCGTCCCGCACCGCCAGGAACGCGTTGGTCGCCGAGGACGCCGCCGACATGGCGGCCGCCACGACCACGGCCATCGTCGGATCGGTGCTGCCACTGCCGTACGGGACCAGGGAGAGCGCCAGCCACAGCAGCGACCCGTTCAGGAAGAAGACGAGCAGCCCCAGGACCAGGGCGGGCACGAGCAGGAAGGCGCGCACCAGCAGCGGCCACACCAGAGCGCTCAGCAGCCCGAAGGCGCCGGCACCTGCCGCGGCCGTGACACCGATCACGGTGGCGCTGTCTCCGCTGGCGGACTGGAGGCGGAAATCGGGCAGCACGCCCGCCAGGACGAGCATGGTCAGGGTGCTGACCAGCCAGACCGCTGTGACGCGCAACGCCGTCACGCCCAGCCTGCGCCACGGAATCCGGGGAACGCGCACGTCCGTCAGGTCACCTCCCTCTCGCCCGAGGGGACATCCTCCCCTGTTGGGACATCCTCCACTTTTACACAGTCAGGTACCGCGCCCGGATCGCCCTTCGAAGTGGAGGCGGCGGCCGGTCAGCGCCGTCGCACGCTTAGGCTCGTACCCAGCGGACACCCGGCGACGGGGACCGCGAGCAGGACGGAGCAGCGAGCGGGAGGAGGAGCGCACGTGCCGGTCGAGATCACCTGGTGGGGACACGCCACGGCCACCGTGCGGGACTCGGGGGTCACGGTGCTCACCGATCCGCTGCTGGTGCGCCGCCTGGCTCATCTGCGCCGCAGGCGGGGCGCGCTGCCGCCGCCACAGGCGGCACGGGCCGACCTGGTGCTCATCTCGCACCTGCACGCCGACCATCTGCACCTCGGGTCGCTCGCCAGGCTGACCGAGGGCACCCGCGTCGTGCTGCCACTCGGCGCGCGGCGCGCCGTGCCGGGACTGCGGCGGGTGGCGCGGCGGCTGGAGCTGACCGAGGTGGCGCCGGACCAGACGGTGGAGGCCGGACCCGTGACCGTACGCGCGGTGCCCGCCTCGCACGACGGCCGCCGGCTGCCGGTGGGACGGCACGCCGTCCCCGCGCTGGGATACGTCATCGAAGGCGAGGAGCGCACCTACTTCGCCGGGGACACCGGGCTGTTCGAGGGCATGGCACAGGCCGTCGGCCCGGTCGACACGGCGCTGCTGCCCGTCGGCGGCTGGGGCCCGTTCCTGGGCGCCGACCACCTGGACGCGGGCCGGGCGGCCGAGGCCCTGGCACGGCTGCGGCCGCGCAGCGCGGTGCCGGTGCACTTCGGCACCTATTGGCCGGTCGGTATGGACGCGGTCAGGCCGCACGAGTTCCACTCCCCCGGCCTCGAGTTCAAACGGCTGGCCACCCACCCCGCACCCGATGTCACGGTGCATCTGCTGGGGCACGGCGAATGCGTGCGGCTGGAGGCGGACAGGTGAACGGTGCGCTCACCGACGGACTGAGCGCGGGCCTGACCAGCCTGAGTGCGGGCGCCACGGCGGACCTGAGCTCGGGCCTGGGCGGGCTGGCGACGGTCGCGGAGACCCTCTCCGACACGGTGGTCAGGCCCCCCGAGGCGACCCAGCAGGCCCTGGGCTACCCCTCGCTGTTCCTGCTGATCGTCCTCGGCTCCCTGGTGCCCGTCGTACCGACAGGCGCGCTGGTCAGCGGAGCAGCCGTGGTGGCACTCCACCAGAGCCTGCCGGTGTTCGCGCTGCTGACCGTCTTCGGCATCTCCTCCCTCGCCGCCTTCCTCGGCGACCTCGGCCTCTACTGGCTCGGCAAACGGGGCGTCGGCTCCAAGAACGGCTCCCGCTGGCTGTCGGCACTGCGCGAGCGGGCCGCGCCCGAGCGACTGGCCCAGGCGGACCGGAAACTGCGCGAACACGGAGTCGCCGTGCTGGTCGTCTCCCGGCTGGTGCCCGCCGGACGCATCCCCGTGATGCTCGCCTGCCTGCTGGCGCGCATGCGCATGCGGGAGTTCGCGCGCGGCGACGTGCTGGCGTGCCTGGCCTGGTCGGCGGTCTACCAGCTCATCGGCGTGGCGGGCGGCTCGCTCTTCCCCCGCCCCTGGGAAGGCGTGGCGGCGGCCATCCTCCTGACGGTGCTCGTCAGCGTCGCCCCTTCACTGTGGCGCCGGGCGCGGGGGCCGCGCGCATCCGAGCAGTGACGCGCGGCCCCGGCCCGGTGGCTGCGACCCCGGCCCTGCGGCTGCGGCCCCGGCCCTGCGGCTAGGGGTGCGCGGGTTCCAGGACGCGGGAGGCGCCCACCGGAAGGTCCCACAGGTCCTCGCGCGGGAGTTCCGCCTTGCGCCAAGCGGCCCGTACCCGGGTCAGCGGCTCCAGCGGGGGCTCCTCCGAGAGCAGGAACGTCGACCAGTGCATCGGCGCCATCCGGGGCGCGCCCAGATCCTGGCAGGCGCGCACCGCCTCCTCCGGATCCGTGTGCACCGGACGCAGCATCCAGCGCGGGTCGTAGGCGCCGATCGGCAGCAGCGCCAGATCGATGCCAGGAAAGCGGCGGCCGATCTCACCGAACCAGTGCCCGTACCCGGTGTCGCCCGCGAAGTACACGCGCTGCTTGTGCCGGTCGGTCAGCACCCAGCCGCCCCACAGTGAGCGGCAGGTGTCGGTCAGGGAGCGCTTGGACCAGTGGTGCGCCGGCACGAAGTCGAAGCGGACCCTGCCGCCTCCCGGCTGCGCCCGGGACGAGCCCGCCGGGGACGGCAGCTCGGCGCCCTCCCACCAGTCCAGCTCGGTGACGGTGGTGAAGCCGCGCTTGCGGCACCAGCCGCCCAGCCCCGCGGGGACGAAGAGAGGCGTGTCACGCGGCAGCCTGCGCAGCGTCGGCGCGTCGAGATGGTCGTAGTGGTTGTGGGAGATGACGACCGCGTCCACCTTCGGCAGGTCCTGCCAGGCGACGCCCACCGGGGTGATCCGGGCGGGCGTGCCCAGGATCTTCCGCGACCAGACCGGGTCGGTCAGCACCGTCAGACCGCCGATGCGCACCACCCAGCTGGCGTGCCCCGCCCAGGTGACGGCGACGGTGTCGGGCCCCGGATCCGGCATCGGGCCCGGCGCGAAGGGCAGCTTGGGGATCTCCTCGGCCAGCGCCGAGGAGACCGGCCGCACCGCGCCCTCCCTGGCCAGCCGGGCCAGCGCGCGGACACCGGGCAGCGGCGAGGTCAGCCGGTCGGCGAAGGAGCGCGGCCACATGCGCCGCGCCCCCACCGGGCGCGGCGGGGACACGGCGGGCGGCGGCGGCCGCAGGAGCACGTCGGTCGGCCCGTGGCGGGCCGCGCCGCAGGCGGACGCCGGTCTTTCCGACGGCTCACCGTCCGACGGGGGGCTGTCCGGCGGGAGACCGCCCGGCGACGAGCTGCCCGGCCGTGGACCGTCCGGCGGGGGGCCGTCCGGCAGCGCACCGGTCGAGGGCGTGCCGGGGGTGAGCTCGCCCGGCGACGGCGTACCGGGGGTGGGCCCGCCCGGCGACGGCGTACCGGTCGACGGGGCGCTGAAGGGAGCGGCCCCTTCCCGTGCCGGGTTCTCACCCGACGGGGACGCGGCGGTGGAAGAGCGCTCAGAACGCTGCCCGGTCCGATCGGTCATCTAATGAGGGCTCCCATCCGTGAGGTCGGTCAGCACCGACTGCACCTGTGCCAACGCCTCAGCCGCGCCCGGCGATTCCTCCGGCACCGGGCCCGCGGGGCCGCGCTGCCGTGCCCCCGGCACCGGCCCGGCGTCGGCAGGCCCCGCGGCGGTGGAGGAGACGGTGGGGGCCACCGGGGCGACGGCGGCGGAGGGGCGGGGCGAGGCGCCGCCGAGCGCCTCCGTCGACAGCCGCACCCGCAGCTCACGTGGATCGTCACCGAAGCGGTGCCCGCCCTCCGCGTACGGCCCGAGGCGCCGCACCAGCTCCGCCTCCAGGCCCGGCGCGTCGGTGATGCCGCGCGCGGCGAGCCGGGTCCTGAGCTGGTCCAGGTCGGCGTAGACGTGTCGGCCCAGGTGGGGCGGGCGGCAGGTGGCTCCGGCCTCGGTGACCGCCCCGTGGAGCATCCAGGCCAGCCGGCCGTGCCGACGGGCATCGGCGTCCCGGCGGGAGCACAGCTGGGCGGACTCGGACAGCGCCGCCTCGGCCGCTTCCGCCGCCCGCTCCGACAGCCCCGAGCCGAGCAGGCCCAATACCTCGTGCACCTGTTCACCGAGGAGTGCGCCGTCGCGCGTGGCGGAGAACCGTGCGACGCCCGCGCACAGGTCGGGCTGCGGCAGCGCGGCGCCGAGGTCGGTGAGGACCACCACCTGCTCGGGACGGCCCGCCTCCGCCAGCATCTGGGCCGGACTGACCACGACGGTGTCGCCCGCGGCGTGCGAGGTGTCGCGCCACGTCTCGTCGCTGACCAGCAGCAGCTCCTCGGCGACGGCCGCCTCGCACACCTCATGCAGCAGTTCGGGCGGTGCGGCCGTGCCCGTGACGTCGTCGGCGACGGAGAGCACCAGCGCGTGCGGCGCCTCCCCGGCCGCACGCGCCCTGCGCACCGTCTCCAGCAGCGCGAAGGGGTCGGGCACACCACCGCACTCGGCGGGCACCGGCACCGTGCGCACCGGCTGCCCCAGCAGGTGCGCCTGCGGCGCGTACCACGACGCGCACGGGTGCGGCAGGAGCACGCCTGCCGCACCCGGCCGCTCCTGCCTGCCCGCGGCCGCCAGGACGGCGAGCAGCAGCAGTGGCGCCGCGGGAGCCACTGCCACCTGCGCCGGCTCGGTCGGCACACCGCGTCGCCGCCAGTACCCGCACGCGGACTCCCGCACGGCGGCCAGGCCGGCCAGGGGGCGCGGGCCCGCGCCCCCTCCGCTCCCCTGGCCGGTGCGCCGCATATGTGCCGCCTACCCGTAGATCAGACAACCGTCTTGTGTACACCTTCGCAGACGGCGGTGACACCGGCATCGCCGACACGGAGGCCCCCGTGCCGGAGCACGGTGCCTCGGCGGTCGGCCGCGCTCCCGTCCGGGACAGGGCTCTCAGCCGCGGGTCGTGACCGGTGCCGGGGCGTGCCCGCGCCGGGCGCGCCCGCCCGTCCCGGAGGCCTGCTGGTGCTCCCGGTTGCTGTCGGTGACGGTTTTGGTGTGGGCGTTGGTGTGGGCGTTGGTGTTGGTGCGCGTCTGGGTGTTCGCGTGCGTGTTGGTGTTCGTACGGCGGTGAGCCGCGTGCCGGCGCAGGTCCTTACGCCGCCCGTCGCCCTCGCGGGTGCCACAGCGCGCGGGTTCGGCCCCCGGGGCCCGCCCCGTCACCCGCACGCCCGGCTCCGAGGCGTCAGACGCCTCGGCTTCCTGGTCCTCCTGGACCCTCTGGCTGTCGTGACCACGGGCGTCGGGCGCCGCCGCGTCGGGCGCCCCGTGTTCGAGGCGCCGGTCGGCCTCCACCTCGTGGTGGAGGCGGCTGCACGTGCGGCTGATGAGCCGGGAGACGTGCATCTGCGAGATACCGAGCTGTTCGGCGATCCGGCTCTGCGTCATGTCGCAGAAGAAGCGCAGGTAGAGGATGTGCCGTTCGCGCTCCGGCAGCCGCTGCAGGCGCGGTTTGACCGCCTCGCGGTAGACGACCTGGTCGAAGCCGGGTTCGCAGCTGCCAAGGGTGTCGACGAGGCAGTACCCGTCGTCCGCGCCGGGAAGTTGTGCGTCCAGTGACAGCGTGCTGTAGCTCTCCAGCGCCTCCATGCCCAGCAGCACGTCCTCCTCACGCAGCCCGGCGTGCTCGGCGATCCGCCGCACGGAAGGGGTGCGCCCGTCGAGCGACTGGCTGAGCTCGCGCTGGCTGACGCGGACCCGGTTGCGCAGCTCCTGCACGCGCCGGGGCACGTGCAGCCCCCACATGTGGTCGCGGAAGTGCCGCTTGACCTCGCCGACGATGGTCGGCACGGCGAAACTCTCGAACGCGCAGCCGCGCGAGACGTCGTACCGGGCGACGGCCTTGACCAGGCCGAGCGCGGCGACCTGCTGGAGGTCTTCCAGCGCCTCACCCCGGTTGCGGAAGTGCCGGGCCAGCCGTCCGGCCATCGGCATCCAGGCCCGCACCACACGCCGGCGCAGCTCTTCCTTCTCGGGCCCGTCAGGCAGTGCGGCGATGCGTCGGAAATCCCCCGCGGTGTCGGGCGCGTCGTCGTGCGGGTGCCTCGAGCGCTTCGTACGAAGGGTCATCGGCTGTGCTCCCCTACCGGTCACGTCGTCGGACAGACACCGCGGGAGCGAGGCACCGGCGGGGCAGCCGAACGGCCCTGGGGCGCGCGCGTCTTACCCGCGGATGTGCCTTCTTGCCGAAGCACGGGCGCCCGGGTGCCCCGCGTCGCGGAGGGCAAACCAGCCGTGTGCCGGTCCCTCCACCAGGGCGCACAGCTGCCACCATGCGCCCACCACCTGTCCATCATGTGAACAATAGTTGCTCACATGGCAAGACAGCTCGTTAGGCTGCCCCCATGGCACACGAGACCGCCGTATACACCCACGGCCACCACGAGTCCGTCCTGCGCTCGCACCGCTGGCGCACCGCCGACAACTCCGCTGCCTACCTGCTCGGCGCGCTGCGCCCGGACCACCGCGTCCTGGACGTCGGCTGCGGGCCCGGCACCATCACGGCCGACCTCGCCACCCTGGTGCCACAGGGCACGGTCACCGGACTCGACGCCGCCGAGGGCGTACTGGCCCAGGCCCGCGAGACGGCGGCGGAACGCGGGGTGAGCAACACGGAGTTCACGACAGGCGACGTCCACGCTCTCCACTTCCCCGACGACAGCTTCGAGGTGGTCCACGCGCACCAGACCCTCCAGCACGTCGGCGACCCCGTCACCGCGTTGCGCGAGATGCGCCGGGTGTGCGCGCCCGGCGGAGTGGTCGCCGCCCGCGACGCGGACTACGGCGGAATGTTCTGGTACCCGCAGGTGCCCGGCATGGACGAGTGGCTGGACCTCTACCGGCGGGTCGCACGGGCCAACGGCGGCGAGCCTGACGCCGGACGCCGACTGCACGCGTGGGCACGGCAGGCGGGCTTCGCCGATGTCGAGATCACCACCGGCACCTGGTGCTTCGCCTCACCCGCAGAACGCGCCTGGTGGAGCGGGCTGTGGGCGGACCGCACGGTGGACTCCCGCTACGCCACCGTCGCGGTGGAGTCCGGCCTGGCCACCCGGCAGGAACTGCGCCGCGTCGCCGAGGCGTGGCGGGCCTGGGGCGCGGAAGAGGACGGCTGGTTCACCGTCGTCCACGGCGAGATCCTCTGCCACGTGTGACGCGAGATCCTCTGCCACGTGTGAACGGAAACGACGTGCGGGGCAACTCCCCGCCCCCCGCCGGGTTTCGGCGGGACCTGCGGCCCGTCCTAGGGTAGGGCCATGGATATTCTGGGGACCTCGCTGCGTATCTGCGTCGACGATCTGGACGCGGCGGTACCGGTGTACGAGCGGCTGGCGGGTGCGGAGGCGGCGCGCTTCGAGAACGGCTCGGTGGAGGTCGCCGCCGTGGGCCCGTTCTTCCTGATGAGCGGCCCCGAAGGGCAACTGGAGGTGCTCAGCAAGATCAAGGCGACGCTCGCCGTGAAGGACGTCGACGACGCGCTGGCCGACCTGCACACCGTCGGAGCCCAGATCATCGCGGGCCCCAAGTCCACGCCCATCGGCCGCAGTCTGGTGGCCCGCCACCCCGACGGCAGCGTCTTCGAGTACATGGACAGGAAGGACGCCCCTGAGTGAGGTTCCTTCCCGGCGTGTGACGCACACGGCAGTCGCGAACCCGGCCCCGCCAACCCCGCCCGAGGGCCGCGGGGCCGCCCGCAGCGGCCCTGCGGGGCTACGGGCTACGGGCTACGGACGCATGCGGAAGTCGTAGTGGTCCGGCAGGGGTTCGTCCGTCAGCGCCGCCCAGGTGTCGCTCAGTACTTCCTCACCCTCGCGCAGGTCCTCCACCTCGAAGTCGCCGTCGAAGACGGCGCGGGCGCCGGCGGTGTCCCCCCGCGCCAGCAGGACGCGGGCGTGCAGCAGCCGGAAGCGCCCCAGAGCGCGCTCGGCCGCGGAGAGCTCGTCCAGCACGGTGGCCGCCTCGCCGGGGCGGTCCGCCGCCAGCAGCGCCTCGACCGCTTCGCGCGCGAGCGCGCTCAGCGCCGCCCTCGCCGAGACCCGGCCGGTGTCCAGGCTCTTACGCGCGTCCGTGACGGCGTCGAGGCTCCGCTGGGCCGCGCGGGCCGTGTTCCCCTCCTGCTGGTCGGCGACGGCCAGGCAGCGCAGCGCCGGCCAGCGCGCGCCCCTCTGCGCGGAATCGAGGGAGCGTTCCCAACTGCGCACCGCCTGGGACCGGTCCCCCGCGTGCCACTGCGCCACACCCAGGTGGTGGTCCAGCTCGTGCCGGGCCGCGCCCTTCGCGGCGTGCGCGGACTCCAGCAACTCCCGCCACCCGGCCGCGACCAGCGTGGGTCCCGGAGGGCTGTCCGCAGGCCCGCACGGCAGCGCGCCGGTGCGCAGCAGCTGCGCCCACGGCCGCTGCTCCTCACCCATCGTCTCCGCCGCGAACGGGGTGCCGGGCAGTGTGAAGCCGCCGCGCTCCACCTCCAGCGCGCCCCATCCCGAGCCGACCGCCAGCGGCTCCCCCTCGGGGTCGGCGTCGGCGTACGGCCGCCACGCCTCGTACGCCGCCTCCACGCAGGACCGGGGCAGCGCGGCCTCCAGCCGCTCCTGGGTGTGGCCGCGCGCCGCGGCCCAGTCGGCGCCGTGGACGGCGGCGGGGTCGGTGGCCAGCGGACCGTAGGCCTCCAGCCAGGCGAACTCGCCGCCCGCCTCCAGCGGGACGTGTTCGAGCTGGGTGCGTGCCAGGCCCGCCTGGATCTCGACGTATCCGGGCGTGCCCGGCTCCGTCAGCCACTGCTGCCAGCGCCTGCCGCCCGGACCCGAGCCCCAGACGAACAGCTTGCGGCCGCGCAGCACGTCCGTGGAGGTCTGGACGAGTCCCTTCCCCTTCTCGTCGAGCGAAGCGATCCACTTACGGGCGCCCTCCGGCACCTCGTAGAAGTAGTCGGCGGGGAACCGGCTGTGCAGCGGATAGCTGAGGTCCGTGCCGCGCCACTCTGGAACGGGGATGCGGCGCAGCCGGCGCTCGTAGGCGAAATACCAGGTCTCCTCGGCGGGCGCGAGGACGCGCGTGCCCTCGTCCTCGGGGACGGCGATGTTCGACCACCAGTAGACCGGCACGGTGCGGTCGTGCGGATTGCGGATACGGGCGCCGACGTACAGGAAGTCGGACTCGTCGGGCAGCCACAGGTCCACCTGGAACGGGGTGTCGCGCAGCCGTTCCCACTCCCACAGCCGCACCATCGCGCCGTCCCCGCCGGGTGCGGGCACGCGCGCCGCGTGCAGGGGGGCGCAGGAGAGCGTCGTGTGCCCCGTCGCACCGATGTTCCACTCGATGCCTCCCGAGTACCAGGCACCGTTCAGCGCGAAGTCGGCCGGCTGGAACACCGGGTTGGCGTAGAGGAGTTCCCGGCCGCTCGGCTTGTGGAAGAGCGAGGCCACGCGCCCGCCGAGGCCCGGGAGGACGGTGACGCACAGGCGGTCGTTCTCCAGGACCAGGGTGTCGAGCGCAGCAGGGTCGCGCCGCCGCCCGTAACCGTCGAAAACCCGGGCAGGCAGCACCGAGCGCAGCGGGCCGTACCCGACCTGGCGGGCCATCTCGGCGGGCAGCGCGGCGCGTTCGGACTCCTGAAGGGTGTGGGCCTCGTCCAGCGGCAGCAGCGCGGGCAGCGGGTTCTCGGGGCCGAGTGGCGCGACGGGCAGGGTCCGGGTGCTGCGTCGTACAGTCGTGGCCACGGGCAACCTCGCTTCTTCACGCGTCGTCCACGGGCGCCGCCGCCTGACCGGGACCCCCGATGACCATGGAACACGTTCGGCCCCGCGTGCGCCAGATCCTTTCCGCGCCTCTCCACCGCCTTCCCCCTGCCCCCGGCTCTCCAGTAGCGGAGCACGGCGGCTGTCCGGGACGGAGCGGGGCAGTCGGCGTCGGCCGGTGCCCTCCGCTCTCGCGCGCCGCGGGGTCGCCTCAGCGCAGCACCTCGGTCAGCAGTTCGGCGAGGAGTCGCGCGCCTGGCATCTCCGCCGCGTCCCGGTCCGGGTCGTAGACCGTCAGCTGGAAGCCCGCGCAGCGCGGTGACGCCACCAGCGGTGCGAGGAGAGCGCGCAGTTCGCCGGGGAAGAGGCCGCCGGGCTCGGCGCTGTCCACCGCGGGCAGCACAGTCGGGTCGAGCACGTCGGCGTCCAGGTGTACCCAGAAGCCGTCGCGACCGCCCGCCTCCAGCCGGTCCAGGGCCTCGCGCGCCACGGCCTGGGCGCCCCACTCACGTACGGTCGCGACGGCCGCGTGTGCGATCCCGTGCTCCGCGAGCTCGTCGAACACGTTCTCCGGTTCGTTCTCCGGATCCCGCAACCCCAGCAGCGCCACATCGGCGTCCCGCACGAGCGGGCCCCGCCCCTCCAGGTCGGCCAGGTCGCGCTGCCCCCGCCCGGTGACCAGCGCCAGGGCCTCGCCGCCCGCCGCGCCGATCCGCGTCGAGTTTCCCGGGTGCCGGAAGTCGTCGTGCCCGTCGAGATAGGCGAGGCCGTAGCGCCCGATGCGGCGCAGCGCCAGCGCGGTGCCCAGCACGATGGAGCAGTCGCCACCCAGCACGACGGGGAAGTCGCCCGCACGTACGTGCCCTTCGAGCCGGTCGGCGAGGCGGCGGGCGTATCCGGCCAGCTGCTTCGCGTGGAAGACCCCGTCGCCCGGCTCCCACCCGCCCAGGTCGTACCGGGGAGCGACGACGACCCCGCCGTCCACGGCGTCGAGCGCACGAAGCAGCCCCTGGTCGCGCAGGGCACCCGGCAGCTTGCCGCAGCCCGGCACGGTGCCGGGCGCCGGAGGGCGCAGACCCAGATTGGCGGGCGCCTCGATCACTACGGTGCGCCGGCTCATCGCCGCTCGCTCTCCCCCGGCCCGCCCCCGGGTGGCGATCCCGTCGGCGCTTCCGACGCTTCCGTCGGCGAGGCGGCGTCCGCGCCCTCACCGCGTGCCCCGCTCTGCCGGAGCGCGCTCGCAGCCGCGTAACCGTCCGGCACCGCCAGATCGGTCAACTGCCAGCCGGGTACCCGGGCGGGCCGGTCCAGCGAGCTGACGTACGTGAGGGCGGGATCCTCCCCCAGACCCGCCCCGGTGCCTTTCAGATAGGCCTCCTTGCGCGTCCAGCAACGAGCGAACGCGGCGGGCAGCGCGTCCGGCGCGAGGGCGGCCAGTTCGGTCTGCTCGCTCGGGTGGAGCGCGGACGTGGTCTGGATGGCGGCGGCGACGGACGGATACTGCTCCACGTCCACACCGACGGGTGCGGCGGCGAACGCCAGCGCCACCAGGTCACCGGCGTGCGAGAGGGAGAAGTGCACCGGGTCTCCCGGCACGGACGGCCGTCCGTGCGGGCCCTCGCACACGGGGCAGTCGGCACGGGTGAACGGCACGTCCTGTGGGGCGAGGCCGAGCAGCCTGCCCAGCTCCTCGCGCAGCGCCAGGTGGGCGACCAGATAGCGGTCGCGGTCGGCCTGCCGTACGAACTTGGCGGCGCGCTCGCGCTCTTCCGCCGAGAGCGGTTCCTGCGCACCTGGCGCTGCCGCGGCGGCAGCGTGCTCGGACACGCGCACGAGGCGCACGACAGGGGAGTGGCGGGGATCGTTGGTACCGGAGGCGGCACTCGTCATGCGGTGACCGTACCCGAAGGAGTGAAGCGCCCACGCGCGAGTCCGCGAACACACGAACGAAAACGTCCCCGTACGGTGGGGCTCAGGCCGTGCCGCCCGACCGGCTGCGGGCCGGGCTTCCCCGCAGCCACCACCGCAGCTCGACCGTCGTCCCTCGACCGTCGTCCCTCGTCCGCCGTCGTCGTCCGTCGTCTCTCAACCGCCAAGGACGGTGCCGTGACCGACCTCTCCTTTGAGGCACACACCCCCTCCCCTTCGCGGCCCAGCCCTTCCGCCTCCCCCCGGCGGTCGGCATTCGGAAGTTCGGCACTCTCCAACTCGGCGCTCTGGAGTTCGGCACCGGCCGCCCTCTTCCCGCCCACTCTGCCGGTACTCACCGACATGAGCCGCACGGACAGCGGACGCGCGTGGCTCTCCGGCCTGCCCGCGCTCGTCGAGAAGATGCGCACACGGTGGCGACTGCGCCTGGGAGCGCCCTTCCACGGCGGCAGCTGTTCCTGGGCGGCCCCTGCCGCACGAGCGGACGGCAGCCGCGCCGTACTCAAGCTGACGTGGCCCCACCCGGAAGCCCGCACGGAGGGCACCGCGCTCAGCCTGTGGAACGGCGACGGCGCCGTCCGCGTGCACGAACAGGACACGGAGCACTACGCGTTGCTGCTGGAACGAGTCGAACCCGGCGCCGAGCTGGGCCGCTCCGACCACCTGCCTGCCGAGGACCGCCTGCTGTCGGCCGCCGAGGTACTGCGCCGCCTTTGGTCCGCCGACGCGGCCAAGGCCGCCGAGCTCGGGATCGACGCGCTCGCGGACATCACGGACGGCTGGGCCCGGGTGGCCGCACGACAGGCCTCCAGGACATGGCCCGCCGCACTGGACGCAGGCCTCTTCCGGCTTGCGGAGCGGCTGTTCCGCGCGCTGCCGTCCACCGCCGCCCGCACGGTGGTCCTGCACGGCGACTTCAACCCCGGCAATCTGCTGTCGGCACCCCTGCCGGCCCGCCGCACCCCGTGGCTGGCCATCGACCCCAAACCGATGACGGGCGACCCCGCCTTCGACCCGTGGCCGCTGCTCGAACAGGTCGACGACCCGTTCGCGCACCCCGATCCGCACCGCGTGCTCCGCCACCGCACGGCGCTGTTCGCGGACGCCGTGGGCGAGGACGCCGACCGCGTCCGCGCCTGGGCGGTGGCGCGGCACGTCGAGTACGCGCTCTGGTCCGTGGACGAGGACGCCGACCTGCGCCACAGCATCACCCTCATGCGGCAGGCACGTGTCCTCGCCGACGTCGCGGCGCTGTGACCCCCACGGCGCGGCGAGAAACAGCCCATCAGGACCACCCGCTCGGGCCCCGCCCACCGGGGCCGCCCGCCCGGGCCCCCGACTCGGACCGCCGACCCGGGCTCCACATCCGGACCGCCGAACCGACCTGTCACACGCCATCGTGTCACTCCCCCGTGCCGCCGCCCGCCAGCTCGACGGCCACGTCGAGCTGGCCGACGTGCCGCGCGTACTCCTGGAGCAGGTGGAAGAGGATCCAGGCGAGGCTGGGGGCCTCCTCGGGGGTGAGGAAGCGGCCGCCGACCGCCGCCCGTCCGTCCAGCGCCACGTCCGCCGTCGCCTGCCGGGAGCGGTCACACTGCCGTGTGAACGCGTCGAGGACCTCCTGGACGCTCATGCCGTCAGGCACGTACCAGCGGTCCGCCTCGGTGTCCGGCTCCCGGTCACCCCACGGGTCGGCGACCTGTTCGGCTCGGAAGCCCCAGTGCAGCCAGCGCCGCTCGACGTAGTGGAGATGGCGGATCAGCTCCAGTGGCGTCCAGCCGGAGGGGAGCCGACTGGTGCGCAGCTCCTCATCGGAGAGCCGGGCGGCCTTGCGCAGCAGGGTGCGGCGGTAGTAGTCGAGGTAGCCCTCCAGCAGGGTGTGCGGATCGGCCAGGGACGGGTCGGGCTCACCCTCGGGCAGCGGAGGCACGCTCATGGGCGCAGCCCCAGTTGCGGGATGTCCTCGCGGGCGAGCCCGAACGTCTGCGAGTACAGGGACAGTTCGGCCTCGACCGCGCGGACGATGGTGTCGGCCCTGCGGAAACCGTGCCCCTCCCCCTCGAACGCCAGGTAGGCGTGGGGGACGCCCCGGCCCTTGACCTCCTCCAGAAAGCGGTCGCACTGGACGGGCGGACAGATCACGTCGTCCAGCCCCTGCAACAGCACGAACGGTGCCGCGACCCGCTGTGCGCCGTTGACCGGAGAGCGCTCCCGATACCTGCCCGGCACCTTCGCCAACGCGCCGACCAGGGACTCCAGGTACTGCGACTCGAAGTCGTGGGTCTCCCCCGTGGCCCACCCCGCCAGGTCGAGGATCGGGTAGGAGATGGCGGCGCAGGCGTAGACGCCCTCCGCGAGCGGAGAGGTGAGGGAGGCTGCGCTGGTCCAGCCACCGGCGCTGCCGCCGCGGATGGCGAGCCGCGCCGGGTCCGCGGTGCCTTCGGCGGCCAGGGTGCGGGCCACCGCGGCGCAGTCCTCGACGTCGACGACACCCCACTGTTCCCGCAGCCGGTTGCGGTACTGCCTGCCGTATCCCGTCGAACCGCCGTAGTCGACCTCGGCGACGCCGATGCCGCGCGAGGTGAAGTAGGCGATCTCCAGGTCGAGCACCAGAGGTGAGCGGCTGGTGGGGCCGCCGTGCACCCACACCGCGTACGGCGGCAGCTCGCCCTCGGGTGCGGTGCGGTCCGGGTGGTGCGGTGGGTAGAGGTGGGCGTGGATGTCCCGTCCGTCCGGTCCGGTGAACGTGCGGATCTGCGGCTCGGGGTAGTAGGACGGATCCACGTGGTCCTCATGCCGGGCCGCCAGGACGACCGTGTGCCCCGTCCTGGTGTCCAACTCGACGATCTCGTACGAGGTACGCGGACTGGCGGCGATGCCCACCACCCGCGAGTCGACCACGGCGAGCGAGGCCGCCCACTCGGTCCACGGTCCAGCCGCGTCGACGAGTTCCCCCGTCCGGGGGTCGAGCACCCCGAGCCGCTGGGCGCCTCTTCCGTGCAGCGCGGCCACCAGTCCGCCGGGCAGCGGCGCGAACCAGCGCTGGCCGATCTTCCACGACGCCCCGGCGAACTCCTCCTCGCGTGGACACAGCGGCACCCGGGGAAGCGTCGGGCCCCGTCCCGGCTCGGCGGCTTCGGCTGCCTCGGCCGCTTCGACGTCCACCCGCGCCAGGTTCCACCAGCCGCTCGCGTCCGTCGCCACGAGCAGCGAGCCGTCCTGGGCGAACTCCGCCTGGGCGACCGACTCCTCGGGGCCGCCGGCGACCACGTGCGGGGTGCCGAGCGTGCCGTCGTCGAGGATTCGCGCGGTCATCACGCGGGTGCCGTCCCACGGCATCGCGGGGTGGTCCCAGGCGAGCCAGGCCGCGCGGTCTCCTTCCGGGGCGAGGCGCGGGCCGGTCACGAACCGGTCGCCGTCCCCGGTCAGCTCCCGCACGCGGGTGCGGTCCCCGGCGGCCGATCCGTCGAGCGGGACCGCGGCCAGCATCCTGCGCAGCTCGGTGGGCGCCTCCCCGGTGAACTCCTCCAGCACGCACCACACCTCGCCCCGCTCGGGGAGCACGACGGGGTCGCACCAGCGCAGCCCCGTCTCCGTCACGTCCGAGAGCGGGGTCAGCGGGCGCGGCTCGGCGTCCCGGGCTTCGGGCTCGAAGGCGTAGAGCCGCTCGTCGGCGAAGTGGGTGAAGACGACCAGGGGGCCGCCCCGGGGGCGTGGGGCGCCCGCCCAGGGCAGGCCGCCGTACTCGATGACGCGGTTGCGCACGTTCCAGGGCGCGGGCAGCACGCTGGTGGCCGGCTGTCCGTCCGCGGCGCACCGCAGCAGAGCGCGGCGTCCGCCTTCGTCGGGGCGCGGCTCGGTCCACCACAGCTCCTCGCCGACGGAGCCGAGGAATTCGGGCCGCCCGTCGTGCGCGGCGACGGTCCGCGCGTCGATGGGTGAGGGCCAGGTGCCGTAGGGGGCTTGGGAGGTCATGGGCGGTCAGCCTCCTGACGGGACGTTCGCTTCGCGCGCGGGCCGGTGGTCGGTGGGCGGGTGCGCGGCGTCCCCCGTAGCGGAGTCCGCGTTCCCCGTGCCCGTGCCCGGGGCTCCGGTACCGAGCAGGGTGCGGTCGAGCACGCGGATACCGAAGTGCAGGGCCTCGACGGGGACCCGCTCGTCCACGCCGTGGAAGAGCGCCTGGTAGTCGAACCCCTCGGGCAGTTTCAGTGGCGTGAAGCCGTATCCCACGATGCCCAGCCGGGAGAACTGCTTGGCGTCCGTGCCCCCTGACATGCAGTAGGGCACGGCACGCGCCCCCGGGTCGAAGTGCTCCAGCGCCTCGCTCATGGCGGCGAACAGCGGGGAGTCGACGGGCGCCTGGAGGGGGACCTCGCGGTGCTGGAACTCCCAGCGCACGTCGGGGCCGCTCAGCTCGTCCAACGTGGTGTGGAACTCCTCCTCGGCGCCCGGCAGCATGCGCCCGTCCACGCGCGCGGTGGCCGTCCCCGGGATGACGTTGACCTTGTAACCGGCCTCCAGAACCGTCGGGTTGGCGCTGTTGCGCACCGTCGGCTCGATCAGGGCCGCGGCCCGGCCGAGCTGGGCGAGCAGCGCGTCCACCTCCGCGTCCTTCGCGTCGGGGCCCAGCGGGCGCAGTCCGTGCACCTCGGCCAGGCGGGCGAGCGCGGCCCGCACGGTGGGGGTGAGCCGGACGGGCCACTCGTGCTCGCCGATGCGGTTGACCGCGGCCGCCAGCCGGCTGACGGCGTTGGCCCTGTTGACTTTGGAGCCGTGCCCCGCCCTGCCGTGCGCGGTCAGCTTCAGCCACGCCGTCCCGCGCTCCCCGGCGGCCACCGGGTAGAGGCGCAGGCCGTCCTCGGCGTGGAAGGTGAAGGCTCCGGACTCGCTGATGCCCTCCGTGCAGCCCTCGAACAGCTCCGGGTGCTGTTCGACGAGGAAGTCGGAGCCGAACTCCGCGCTGTCCTCCTCGTCGGCGGTGAAGGCCAGGACGATGTCGCGGGGCGGCCTGACGCCCGCGCGGGCCCAGGCGCGCACCAGGGAGAGCGCCATCGCGTCGGCGTTCTTCATGTCGATGGCGCCGCGCCCCCACACCACGCCGTCGCGCACCTCTCCGGAGAAGGGGTGGACGGTCCAGTCGGCGGGTTCGGCGGGGACGACGTCGAGGTGGCCGTGGAGCAGCAGCGCGTCCGCCGAGGGATCGGCGCCCGGCACCCGGGCGACCACGTTGGTGCGTCCTGGCTTCTTCTCCAGCAGCCTCGGTTCGATCCCCGCGTCGGCGAGCCGGGAGGCGACGTACTCCGCCGCCTGCCGCTCGTTGCCCTCACCGCCGCCGCGGTTGGTGGTGTCGATCCTGATCAGCTCACAGGTGTCCTTCACCACTTCCTCGAAGACCTGGGCGTCCAAGTGGTGGTCAGGGCCGGGCCGCTGCCTGCCCGCGCCGTGTGCCTGTCGTCCTGCCGGCTCAGCCATACTGCTCCTCCACCGCCGAGGAGACGACGGTCGTGACGGCCTTGAAGCACCGGATGGCCTCGTAGGCGCTGGGGGAGGTGTAGGAGACCCGGCGCTCGGCGGTGCGGGCGACGCCGGGGACGACGGTGGCCGCGCCCACGAGGTGCTCCGCGTCGAACTCGATCTCGATGGTGTGCGGTTCGGGCGCGGGCGGGGTGCGCCGCGCGGCCAGGGGGGCGGCGCGGCGAGCCGCGTCGCGGATCTCGGCCGCCGTGCGTGCGGGCGGGCGGCAGACCGCGGCGTACCGCGACACGTAGTCCTTGACGGCGACGCCCCCGGCCTCCGGTGCGTACCCCTTGGCGTCCTCGACGGTGCGGTCGTCGCCCGTCACCAGCACGATCGGCACGCCGTACTCCGCGGTGACCAGCGAGTTGAGATACCCCTCGCTCGCCCGCACGCCGTCGGCCCACACGCCGGTCAGCGAGTTGGCGAGGAAGGTGTGGGCGAGCACGCCCTCGCTGCCCGCGCCCGTGTGATAGCCGAGGAAGGCGACTCCGTCGACGTCGCCGTGCTGGATGCCCTCGATCATCGAGAGGGACTTGTGCCTGCCGGTGAGCATCTCCGCGCGCTCATCCAGCTGTTCGAGCAGCAGATTGCGCATCGACCAGTGCGCCTCGTTGATGAGCACCTCGTCAGCGCCCGCCTCGAAGAAGCCGCGCACGGCCGCGTCCACGTCGGAGGTGAACATCGACCGGCAGCGCTCCCACTGCGGGGTGCCCGGCAGCACGTCCGCCGGCCAGGTGACTCCCGTGGCGCCCTCCATGTCGGCGCTGATGAGGATCTTCATGTCCCGGAACGTTACGCGGTCGGCCACCACCAGGACACCCCTGTGGATAACTCCACTGGTTTAGACCACTCGAATCCACCCGGGCGGGGGAGAACCTGCCCAGAACGCGCCGCTGACCTGGGCGTTCCTCGACCGGCACGCCGCGCCGTACCGCGCGGCGTGGGCGCCCCGGAGGGGCGGAGCGCCCACGGGTGCGACACCGGAGCGGCACCGGATCGGCGGGGGGCCGCACCGCGCCGGTCCGCGGTTCCGCGATCCGGCGCGGTGCGGCGCGGCCCGGCTCAGTCCTCGTGTCCCAGCTGCACGTCGCGTTCCGTGCGACCGCCGGCCGCGATCTGCAGCACGGTCGCCACCGGCGGGTAGCCGGCGGCCACGACCGTGTACTCGCCGGAGGCGAGGTCGACGAAGCGGAAGATGCCGTCCGCTCCGGTCGTGGCCGTGTCGACGACGTTGCCCGCGGCGTCCAGCAGCGTGACCCGGGCTTCCTCGACGGGCCGCCCGCCGCTGGCCCGCACGGTGCCGCGCAGCACCGCGCCGCCCGCCAGCTCGACGTCCTGCCTGGTCTCGCGGGAGGCCTGGACGGAGATCGGCAGCGCGGCGGGACGGTAGACGGGCGCGCTGGCGGCCAGCGTGTACTCGCCCGCGACGAGTTCGGTGATGACGTAGGTGCCCTCGCGTCCGCTGCGGGTGGTGGCGACGACCTCCCCGCGCACGTCCGTCAGCGTCACCGTGGCGTCCTTGACGGGGTTGCCGTCGGCGGTCAGCACGCTGCCCGCCAGGCGTCCCGCGCCGCCGAGCACCACGTCGAGGTCGACGGGGCGCTCCCCCACGCTGACGCTGACGGCGCGCGGCTGGTGCCCGCCGGCGGCGGCGATCAGCACGTAGGCGCCCTCCCCCGGCGTGCTCAGCGCGTACCGTCCGTCGTCGCCCGTCGCGCCGCGGCCGATCTGCCGGCCGCCGGTGTCGACGAGGGTGAGTGCCGCGCGGGGGACGGCGCTGCCGTCGTGGTGCCGCACGGTGCCGCAGACCGGGACGCCCGCGGCGTACGGCGCTGGTGTGTGCGGGGGCTGCGCGTTCAGGTGGGGGGCCGCGCCGTTGGCCTCGGGCGCCGGTGCGGCGGGAAAGTCAGCCGTGCGGGCCTGCGGCACGGACGTGTGCTGGGACACCAGTGGTTTCTCCTTGAGGAAGAGGGACAGTGCCAGCCCGAGGACGAGCACAGGGACGAGGTAGAGGAAGATCCGCGGCATGGCGTCGGCGTACGCCTCGATGTAGCCGTCGCGCAGCGGTGCGGGCAGGGCACGCACGAGCTGGGGGGTGAGGGACTCGGGATCGGGCAGCTTGCCCTGGCCAGCGGGCAGTTCACGGGTGAGCGCGTCCGCGAGCCGGTCGGCGAGCAGGGTGCCGAACAGCGCCGCGCCGACGCTGCCGCCGATCTGCCGGAAGTAGTTGTTGGCGCTGGTGGCCACTCCGAGGTCGGCGGACCGCACGGAGTTCTGCACGGCGAGCACGAGGACGGGCAGCACGAAGCCGATGCCGAGCCCGAGGATGCCGGACCAGACGCCGAAGACCTGGCGGGAGGTGTCCTCGTCCAGCTTGGAGAGCAGCCACATGCCTTCGGCGGAGAGCGCGCAGCCGATGATGGGGAAGATCTTGTAGTGCCCGGTGCGGGAGATGAGCTGCCCGGAGAGCGTGGAGGAGACGACCACGCCGCACATCAGCGGCAGCATCAGCAGCCCGGACGTCGTGGCGCTGACGCCCTCGACCATCTGCAGGAAGCTGGGCAGGTAGCTGGCGGCGCCGAACAGGGCGACGCCGACGGCGACGCCGACGAGGCCGGTGACGTTGAAGACGGAGTCCTTGAACAGCCGCAGCGGGAGCACGGGTTCGGGCGCGAAGCGCTCGGCGACCAGGAAGAGGGCTCCGCTGACCACGGCTCCGGCCGCGAGGCCCCAGATGACGCGGTCGCCCCACTCGTACGTCGTACCGCCCCAGCTGGTCAGCAGGACCAGGCAGGTGGAGAAGGCGGCCATCAGGAGTGCGCCGAACACGTCGAGCCGGGGGCGCACGCGGGGGCGCGGGAGCTTGAGCGCGAAGGAGGTGACCAGGAGGGTCAGCAGGCCGACGGGGACATTGAACCAGAAGCACCAGCGCCAGGAGAGGTCGTCGGTGAACCAGCCGCCCAGCAGCGGGCCCGCGACGGAGGCGAGCCCGAAGGCGCCTCCGATGAGCCCCATGTAGCGGCCCCGCTCCCGGGGCGGCACCACGTCCGCGATGATCGCCTGGACGCCGATCATGAGACCGCCCGCGCCGGTGCCCTGGATGGCGCGGTAGACGATCAGTGCCTCCATGGACCCCGCCCAGCCCGCGAGGGCGGAGCCGACCGTGAAGACGCCGATGGCGAAGAGGAAGAGCCCCTTGCGGCCGAAGAGGTCACCGAGCTTGCCGTAGATGGGCAGCCCGATGGTCGCGGCCAGCAGGTAGGCGGTGACGGCCCAGGACATCTGGCTCAGGCCGTCGAGTTCGCCGACGATCTTGGGAAGCGCCGTCGCGACGATGGTCTGTTCGAGCGCGGCGAGCAGCAGGGAGAGCATCAGCGCGCAGAACACCAGGCGCAGCCGCCCCGGGCTGAGCGGGATCTCCGGCTGGGTCCCCGCGGCGGCCGCCTGCGGGGGCTCCCCCGCGGGCGGCCGGACCGTCTGCGCGGGGACGGCCTCGCCGGGGAACGGGGGCTGCCCGGCCTGCCCCGGAGGTGGGGACTGCCCACCGGTGAGCGCACCGCCCTGGCGGGTGGTGTCCCGGAGGGGATGTCCGGCGTCCGCGCCGGGGCGCCCGGCGCTTACGGCGCCGGCCCAGGTGTCGGCCGGGGTGTGGGCCTCGGTACCGGCCCAGGTCCAGGTGTCCGCCCCGGCTCCCGCCACTTCCGGGGCCCGCACCGGGACGGCCGCGACCGGCGCCTCGCGCCGGCCGGGCACCTCCACCCTGAACTCGACCGCGGCCGGGCTGTGGGCCGCCCGGACCCGGGCCGCGCCCCCTCCCGACGCGGGATGCTCGTCGTCCCTGCTGTCGAGAATCGTCCCGCCGGTCCCGCCCATCGCACTCCCCTTGCCGCTGCTTTCGGGGGAGTATTTCTCGCATTGCACGACAAGAGCGTTCAACCGCGGTTCTGGTGCGCGGCATGGGACAGATGGGACTCAACTCGGTTGCCCCAGGCGTCTTTCGACCCGCCGAACAGGGGTTTTACCCGACCGGGCACCACCGTCGGCGGTCGAGGTCCCGCACGGGGAAACCACCCGATCCAGTGAGCGCCGAGCGCGGGGCGACCTCTCCGGTGAGCGCCCCCGTACAGGCCACCTCACGGGGAAGCGCCCCGCACGGGCCCACCGGCGAGGCGGCGGCCGCCCTTGGCGAGCGGTCACTCGACCTTGGAGGCGAGCCGCGCCAGCAGGTCGTCGTAGATGCGGGCCAGGCCCTTGGGCGCGAAGGTCTTCTCGAAGAAGCCGCCGATGCCGCCGGCGCCGTTCCAGACGCTGGTGACCGTGACCCGGGCGCTGTTCGTCCGCGCACCGGGGGTGACCCGCCAGGTGGTGACCATCGAGGAGTTGCGGTCCTTCTCGACCAGTTCGCCGTCAGCGGGCTCGCCGACCTCCAGCAGGCAGTCGCGGACGCGCTTGCTCGTGGCCTGGAGCTTCCAGTGCACGACGGTGCCCTCGCCGTCGCCGCCCTCGCGCACCTCGTACTCGCTGAACTGTTCGGGCAGCACCTCGGACCGGGTTCCGTTGTAGTCGGCGAGCGCATCGAACACTTTCTCGGGCTCGGCGGCGATCTCCCGCTGCGTGGTCGCCTCGACCTGCGCCATGGCTCCTCCTGTGCTGGTCGCCCCGCATGCGGCGCGGGGCTCTACGGACATCGCGCCCAGCCAACCACCCGCACCCCCGGTCCCCAAATCCACCTTGACACGGCCAGTGGGAACAGGTGTTCTATTCCGTGGGGGACGTCAGGAACGAGAGAGCGACAGTGCCGCCAGAGGGACGCGACACCAGCACTGAGGAGGCCGCACATGCGCTGGGACGAACTGAGGGACACCGACGAACACGGCCAGGCCGCCGCACCCGCCCTCTTCGGCACCTCGGCCGTCACCCGGACGTTCGATTCCCCCGAGTTCCGCGGCATCACCTTCCACGAGGTACGGGCCCGCTCCCTGGTGAACAAGGTCCCCGGCGCCTCACGCATGCCGTTCGAATGGACGGTGAACCCCTACCGCGGCTGTTCGCACGCCTGCGTCTACTGCTTCGCGCGCCGGACGCACAGTTACCTGGATCTGGACACCGGCGCGGGGTTCGACACCCAGATCGTCGTCAAGGTCAACGCCCCCGAGCTGCTGCGCAAGGAGTTGAGCAGCCCGCGCTGGCGCGGTCAGCACATCGCCATGGGCACGAACGTGGACTGCTACCAGCGGGCGGAGGGACGGTACCGGCTGATGCCGGGCATCCTGACCGCACTGCGCGACTACGCCAACCCGTTCTCGCTCCTCACCAAGGGCACCCTCATCCTGCGCGACCTGGACCTGCTGCGCTCGGCGGCGGCCGTCACCGACGTCGGGGTCTCGGTGTCGGTGGGCTTCACGGACGAGGAACTGTGGCGCACGGTCGAGCCCGGCACCCCCGCCCCGCAGCGGCGGCTGGAGGTCATCCGCCGCCTGGCCGAGCACGGCATCCCGTGCGGGGTGCTGATGGCTCCGGTCATCCCGTTCCTGGGCGACTCACCGGCCCAGCTGCGCACGACAGTCCGCGCCATCGCCGCCGCCGGAGCCACCTCCGTCACGCCGCTGGCCCTCCACCTGCGCCCCGGCGCCCGCGAGTGGTACTTCCAGTGGCTGCGCCGACACCACCCGCACCTGGTGCGGCATTACGAGGCCCTGTACTCGGGCGGCTCCTACGCGCCCAAGTGGTACCAGCGGCGGATCACGCGGCAGGTGCACGAGCTGGCCGCCGAGTACGGAGTCGGACCCTCGGCCCCGGGAGCGGCACGGCGGATCGGCCCGGAGCCCTCGGGGCCTGACGAGGACGGGAACGGCAGGACGGAGGCGGACGCGGGTGCGGACGTCCTCCCCGCGGAAAACCGCTGCACGCAGCTCACGCTGCTCTGAGAGCATGCGCGCATGTCGACGCTCAACCACATCGCCACCCCCGCGGGCCTCGCCCCGGGCAACGGATACAGCCACGTCGCCCAGGGAGAGGGCAGGATCGTCGCGATATCCGGCCAGGTGTCCCTCGACGCGGACGGCAAGGTCGTCGGAGAGGGAGACCCCACGGCGCAGGCCGAGCAGGTGTTCGCCAACCTGCAGCGCTGTCTTGACGAGGCCGGCGCCACGTTCGCCCAGGTCGCGAAGTTCACCTTCTTCGTGACCGATCTCGCGGTGATGCCCGCGCTGCGGGCCGTACGCGACCGTTATCTGGACCCGCAGCGGCTGCCCGCGTGCAGCGCGGTACAGGTCGCCGGGCTCGTCCGCCCCGAACTGCTGATCGAGATCGAAGCGTTCGCCGTCCTGCCTTCCGGGGCCACCCGGCCGTGACGCGTCCGCACGGCATACCCGGGCCCCAGCGGATGTAAGGGGCATGTCGGCGTGTTCCAGGACTGAAGTCGTGCAGATGGATAACGTACATCAAAGGGGCAATGTCCCTGGTCACGACTGCGACCGCACGCCGACTGCCTTGCCCTGGAGATCTGGAGCGCCCGTATGCGCCTGCTGCTGGTACACCCAAGCGCGTTGATGTACTCGGAGATCTTCCTCCGTCTGGAGCCGCTCGGGCTCGAACGCGTCGCAGCCGCCGCCAGGGACGCGGGACACCAGGTGCGTGTCGTGGATCTCCAGGTGCTCTCCCCCAAGCTGCTCGAACGCGAGCTGCGCTCCTTCCAGCCCGAGGCCCTGGGGATCTCCCTCAACTACCTGGCGAACATCCCCGAGGCCCTCGAGATCGCGCAGAGCGCCAAGGCGGCGGTGCCGGGGTGCTTCGTCTTCTTCGGCGGCCACAGCGTCTCCTTCATCGGCGACCATGTGCTCGAACAGGCCGAGGGCGCCGTCGACGCGATCGCGCGCGGAGAGGGCGAGACGGTGGTGGTCCCGCTGCTGGCGGCCGTACCCGACAAGGCCGCGCACACCGTGCCAGGCGTCGTGACGGCCGAGGGCAGGGGCCCCGCGCCCAAGATGCTGGAGAGCATCGACGCGCCCCGCCCGGCCCGCGACCTGATGCGCCGGCGCAACCGCTATTTCATCGGCGAGCTCGACCCGTGCGCCTCGATCGAGTTCACCCGCGGCTGCCCCTGGGACTGCTCCTTCTGCTCGGCGTGGACCTTCTACGGCCGCAGCTACCGCAGGGCCGCGCCCGAGGCGGCGGCCGAGGAGATGGCGTCCATCCGCGAGCCCAACGTCTTCATCGTCGACGACGTGGCCTTCATCAAGTCCGACCACGGGCACGGTATCGCCGCCGAGCTGGAGCGGCGCAACATCCGCAAGCAGTACTACCTGGAGACCCGCGCCGACGTCCTGCTCCGCAACGAAGAGGTGTTCGAGCGCTGGACGAAGCTGGGCCTGCGCTACATGTTCCTCGGCATGGAGGCGCTGGACGCCGACGGCCTCGACCAGTTCCGCAAGCGCATCAGTCCGGACGAGAACTTCCGCGCGCTGGAGACGGCGCGGCGGCTCGGCATCAGCGTGGCCATCAACCTGATCGTCGACCCCGCCTGGGACGAGGAGCAGTTCCGGCTGGTGCGCGAGTTCGCCCTGTCGGTCCCGGAGATCGTCCATCTGACGGTCATGACGCCCTACCCGGGCACCGAGGTCTGGCACACCGAGAGCCGCCAACTGACCACGCGGGACTACCGGCTCTTCGACATCCAGCACGCCGTGGTGCCCACCCGGCTGCCGCTCGAACAGTTCTACCGCGAGCTCGTGCGCACCCAGGCCGTCATCAACCGCAAGCACCTCGGGCTGAGCACGGCGATCGGCGCGATGCGCATCCTCGGCCGCAACCTGGCGCACGGCCAGACGAACTTCGCCCGCATGCTGTGGAAGTTCGGCCGGGTCTACAACGCGAACCGGCAGCTGTCCGACCACGCGCGTGAGGTCCGCTACGAGTTGCCGCTGCCCGAGCGGCGCACCGCGGCACCCGGTCGCAAGGAGCTCTTCGTCCACACGATCGGCCGGACGGGCGCGCGGGCCCAGGCGGGGCCCACGACGCCGCAGTGACACCGGGCCCGCCCGCCCCCACCTCCCTCGCGCCTCAGTCGGCCCCGTCCTCACGCGGCAACGCGTCGCCACGCGGCGGCGCGTCCGCCCGCAACGGTGCCTCCTCACTCGGCAGCGCGTCCTCGCGCGGCGGTGCGTCGTCGTTGCCTCGCCGGATGGTCCGCAGTGGCCAGCCCGGCTGCCAGGTACGGAAGACGATGTCCGGGTCCTCGACGGTGACGCGCACCGCTTCCTCGACCTCCACCCTGAAGAGGTGGAACTTCTCCGGCACGTCGCCCTCCGGGATGCCCGCCGCCCAGCGCGCGAGCTCGGCCGGCTCGGTCACCTCCACCGCGCGCCCGGAGACCCGCACGTCCCCGCCGTCCATGTCCGCTCCCTCGCCCGGGTTGGCGTACACCGCGCACCTGTTGTCACGCCGCAGGTCCAGCGCCTTGCGGGAGTTCGGCATCATGCCCAGCCACATCTCTCCCGCCCGGAAGTCGACCTCCAGCCCCGTCAGCCGTGGTGAGCCGTCCCGGCGCAGGGTGGCCAGGACGTGGTGGGTGTGCCTGCCAAAGCGCTGTTCCACGGCGTCGGCGAAGCGGGGTTCGCCCCTGTGGAACTCCGCCCAGCTGACCCCGTGCGCGGTGCGGGGTGCGTTCTCGTTCGCCGTCGTGCGGCCGCTCGTCGTCATGCGGCCACTGTGGCGCGCCAACCGGACATCTTCTGTCGGGTTTCGCGTGGCGTTGGCGTCAGCTCGGGATCCGGGCCAGTGCGGCTTTCGCCGACGGGGAGAGGCGGTGGTGCTCGGCGGCGGCGTCGAGCACGGGTACGGCCCGCTTGTCCCCCAGCGCGCCGAGACCCACCACGCACGCCTCCGCGATCGGCCAGTAGTGCAGGGGGCCGATCAGCAGCCGCTGGAGGACGTTGATGAGGGTGGGCACGGACTCGGGGGCCCGCAGGGCGGTCAGGAGGCGGACCGGGTAGAGCGCGTAGGCGGTGCGCAGTTCGTTGGTGGCCAGGGCCGCGGCGGCCTTGGCGGTGCGCGGGTCGCGTAACCGCTCCAGGGCGTGGGCGGCGCTCGCGCAGCAGACCGGGTCGCGGTAGTTCAGCAGGAACACGAGGGTTTCGAAGGCCCGTTTGTCGCCCGCGTTGCCCAGCGCGAAGGCCGCTATCTCGCGGGCCCACAGCGGCCGTTCGGTCTCCACGAGCACGGCGGCGAGCTGATCGCGCGCGTCGGTGCCGCGCTGCCTGGCCAGCGTGACCAGGCGCGCGTACTCGACGGGCTCGGCCTCGGTCCGCACCCGGTCGATCAGCGCTCGAAAAGCGTCGCCCACTTCGGTCCCCCTCACGTGCCGCGTTCCACAGCGTGGAAGTGTTCCTACCCCTGGTGTTCTGATTACCCACGAGTTACGGTGCTCATCAGAGCGGTACCCTCGCTCAGGCGGCTTGGTGACGCAGCCGCCGAGAGTGACGTCGGTTCGGCGGCGGGCCCTCCCGCGCCCCAGGCGTGCGGCCCGCACGGGCCGCCCCGCGCTCCGGCCCCGGGACAGGGCCGCGCGGCGGGGCGTGACCGGTAACTCCCCTGCCTCGCGTGTGTGTACGCCCGCGCGCCCGGTAGTGCACGAAACCCTCACCCTCATCAGCCGCGCCCCCTCGTGGGCCTGTGTCACACCCTCTGGAGTCCCCTGATGGACCGTCCTCCTCTGCACACCATCGCCGTCGTCGGCCTCGGCACGATGGGTACCGGCATCGCCGACATTCTCACCCGCTCCGGGCGAGAGGTCATCGGCATTGACACGAACGAAGCAGCCGCGCGGCAGGCCGTTGCCGCGCTGGAGTCCACGACCGCGCGCGCGGTCGAGCGCGAGCGGATGACACAGAGCGAACGGCGGGACGTGCTGGCGCGCTTCCGCACCTTCACCGGGATCGAGGCGGCGGCCGACGCCGATCTGGTCATCGAAGTGGTGCCGGAGGACTACGACACCAAGTGCCAGGTCTTCACCGCGCTGGACACGCTCGTGCGCCCCGAGACGATCCTGGCCACCGGGACCAACGCGCTGTCCGTGACGCGGCTGGCCGCGGACTCCGACCGGCCCGAACGCGTGCTGGGGCTGCACTTCTTCAACCCGGCGCCCGCGATGCGGCTGGTGGAGGTCGTCTCCTCGGTGCTGACCTCGCCGCGCGCCGTGGCGGCCGTCACCGCACTCGCCGAGGAACTGGGCAAGGATCCGATCGCGGTCGGTGACCGGCCCGGCTTCGTCGCGGACGGGCTGCTGTTCGGCTACCTGAACCAGGCGGCCGCGATGTACGAGTCGCGCTACGCCAGCCGCGAGGACATCGACTCCGCCATGCGGCTGGGGTGCGGTCTGCCGATGGGCCCGCTCGCCCTCCTCGATCTGATCGGGGTGGACACGGCACGCACCGTACTGGAGGCCCTGCACGCCCAGTCGCACGACCGGCTGCACGCGCCGGCCCCCGTCCTGCGCCAGCTGGCCGACGCGGGGCTGACCGGCCGGAAGGCCGGCCGCGGCTTCTACACCTACGCCGCTCCGGGCAGCGCCGAGGTGGTGCCCGACGCGCGCACGCCCGATCCGGCGGCGTCCGGCGCCGCGGGCCGCCCGGTGGCCGCGGTCGGCGTCGTGGGGTCGGGGACGATGGCGGGCGGAATCGCCGAGGTGTTCGCCAAGGCGGGCTTCCCGACGGTGCTCGCGGCCCGCGGCGAGGCCAAGGCGAAGACCGCCAAGGAGCGGGTCGGCGCCTCGCTGGACCGCGCGGTGAACAAGGGGCGGATGACGAGCGGGGAGCGGGACACCGCCATGGCGCTGATCACCCCGGCGGGGTCGCTCGACGCGCTGGCCGGGGCCGACCTGGTGGTCGAGGCGGTGGCCGAGGACCTGGACGTCAAGCGCGCCCTGTTCCGGCGGCTCGATCAGGTCTGCAAGCGGGGGGCGGTGCTGGCGACGACCACCTCCTCACTGCCCGTGGTGGCCTGCGCCCGCGCGACCTCGCGGCCCGCCGACGTGATCGGGATGCACTTCTTCAACCCGGCGCCCGCGATGAAGCTGGTGGAGGTCGTCACCACCGTGCTGACCGGCGAGGAGGCGCAGGCCACGGTCCGCGCGGTCTGCGCGCAGGTCCGCAAGCATCCGGTCGACTGCGGCGACCGCGCGGGCTTCATCGTCAACGCGCTGCTGTTCCCCTACCTGAACAACGCGGTGAAGATGGTGGAGGAGCACTACGCCTCGCTGGACGACATCGACGCCGCGATGAAGCTGGGCGGCGGCTATCCGATGGGCCCCTTCGAGCTGTTGGACGTCGTCGGCCTGGATGTCTCGCTCGCCATCGAGCGGGTGCTGCACGAGGAGTTCCGCGATCCGGGCCTGGCGCCCGCGCCGCTGCTGGAACACCTGGTCTCCGCGGGGTGTCTGGGCAGGAAGACGGGGCGCGGCTTCCGCGAGTACGCACGCCGGTGACCGGGGGCACGGCCGGGTGGGGCGGGCTGCTGGACCCCGGGGGCAGCGGCCCGTCCCCCCACCCCGTCACGGCGTGTAACGTTCACCACATGCCAGAGCCCGAGAAGAACTCCCGTACGACCAGCACCCGTGCGAACGGTGCCGCATCCCAGCGCCTGAAGGTGCGCCGGGAGTTGGCCGCGGCGGCCATGGAGCTCTTCGCCACGAAGGGTTACGAGGCCACCACGGTGGATGAGATCGCGGCCATGGCGGGTGTCGCCCGGCGCACCTTCTTCCGGCACTTCCGCTCCAAGGAAGAGGCGATCTTCCCGGACCACGACGACACCCTGGTGCGCGCGCAGGCGGTGCTGGAGGCGGCACCGGCGCACGAGCACCCGCTGGACACCGTGTGCCGCGGCATCAAGGAAGTCATGAAGATGTACGCCGCCTCCCCCAAGGGCAGCGTGGAGCGGTACAAGCTGACCCGCGAGGTGCCGGCGCTGCGCGAGCGGGAGATCGCCTCGGTGGCACGCTACGAGCGGCTGTTCACCCGTTATCTGCTGGGCCACTTCGACGAGGAGGCGCACCGGGACGGGGTCAGCGGCTACGACGAGCCGCTGCTGGCCGAGGTGGCGGCCTCCGCCGTGGTCACCGCGCACAACCACGTGTTGCGGCGCTGGCTGCGCTCGGGCGGCACCGGCGATGTGATGTCCCAGCTCGACCACGCGTTCGCGATCGTACGGCGCACCTTCGGTACCGGCTTCGGCGCGCACCGACCCGGCTCCGAGCGGCCCGCCGCGGCCGTGGAGCGCAAGGACGAGGTGCTGGTGACCGTCGCCCGTACCGACGCGCCTCTGGGCGAGATCATGTCCACGATCGAACGCGCGCTCGGCCAGGCCTGACCGTACGCGCCTGCGCTGCCTCGCGCGCGGCCAGCCCTGACGCGCGCGGCGAGGGAGTCGGGTGAATTGCGCCCGCGCCCCGCCCCGCGTTCCCCGTCCGCACCCGGGGAGTGGAAACCATGGCGCGTGAGGCGACGTGGAGGTGCGGCGGTGTCGGTGGCGCCAGGCGGGCCGAAGAGCCCCAGGCAGTGGTTGCGGACCAAGTCCGTCGAGGAGTCCATTCGCGACACGGACGATCCCGAGCGGGGGCTCAAGCGGTCACTGAGCGCGCTGGACCTGACCGTCTTCGGGGTCGGCGTCGTCATCGGCACGGGCATCTTCGTCCTGACCGGGCAGGTCGCCAAGACGACCGCCGGACCCTCGGTGGCCATCGCGTTCGCGATCGCCGGCGGGGTGTGCGCGCTGGCCGCCCTGTGCTACGCCGAGTTCGCCTCCACGGTGCCGGTCGCCGGGTCCGCCTACACCTTCGCCTACGCCTCGTTGGGCGAGCTGCCCGCCTGGATCATCGGCTGGGACCTGGTGCTGGAGCTGGCGCTCGGCTGTGCGGTCGTCGCGGTCGGCTGGTCGGGCTACGTGCGCTCCCTGCTGGAGAGCGTCGGCTGGGGCCTGCCGCAGTGGCTCTCGGGCACCAGCGAGGAGACCGGGTTCGGTTTCGACCTGCTGGCCTGCCTGCTGGTGCTGGCGCTGACCGCGGTCCTGGTGGCGGGCATGAAGCTGTCGGCCCGCGTCACCACCACCGTGGTGGCGATCAAGGTGGGCGTCGTCCTGCTGGTCATCATCGCCGGGGCCTTCTTCGTCAAGGGCGACAACTACGACCCGTTCATTCCGCCCGCCGAGGGCGCCACGGGGTCCGGCTCCGGGTGGGCGGCGCCGCTGATCCAGCTGGTGTCGGGCTACCAGCCCACCCACTTCGGCGTGATGGGCGTCTTCACCGCGGCGGCCGTCGTCTTCTTCGCGTTCATCGGCTTCGACGTGGTGGCCACCGCCGCCGAGGAGACCCGCGCTCCGCAGCGCGACATGCCGCGCGGCATCCTCGGCTCGCTGGTCATCTGCACGGTGCTCTACGTCGCGGTCTCGGTGGTCGTCACGGGGATGCGCAAGTACACGCAACTGACGGTCGACGCGCCGCTGGCGGACGCCTTCAAGGCCGTCGGCCAGCCGTTCTGGGCCGGCCTGATCAGCTTCGGTGCGGCGGTCGGCCTCACGACGGTGTGCATGATCCTGCTCCTGGGCCAGTCGCGGGTGTTCTTCGCCATGAGCAGGGACGGGCTGCTGCCGCGCCTCTTCTCCCGGGTGCACCCGCGCTTCCAGACGCCCTACCGTTCGACGGTGCTGCTCGGGGTGGTGGTGGCCGTCATCGCGGGGTTCACGAGCATCGCGGAGCTGGCGGAACTGGTGAACGTGGGCACGCTGTTCGCGTTCGTCATGGTGGCACTGGGCGTGCTCGTCCTGCGGCGCACCCGGCCCGACCTGCCGCGGGCCTTCCGTACCCCGCTGGTGCCCGTGCTGCCGCTGGTCTCGGTGCTGGCGTCGCTGTGGCTGATGCTCAATCTGCCCGCCGAGACGTGGGCGCGGTTCGCGGCGTGGATGGTGCTCGGCGCCGTGCTCTACGCGGTCTACGGGCGCAAGCGGAGCCGGCTGCGGAAGGGCGAGGAGCCGCCGGAGCACCACGTGCCCTGACGCGGCACCGGTCCTGCGGCTGTGACCTGCGGGTCCGCCCAGGCTGATCGATCATCGCTCACATGAGAGCACTCGCCTCCATGTGAGAATTCGCGGCACTCGGTGTCTTGTGCGCTGGCACTGGGTGTCATACCTTGGCATCAGTCCGGGCGCTGTCCCCGCGGCCGAAACCGTGTTGCCCCGGACCGCTCGGCGTCACGAGCGACCCCGCGCACACCCGCGCATACGCACCAGCCGAACCGACGGCGCTGCCTCACAACCGACGACCCCCCGGGGAACTTCCGGCCCGACGCCGGAGGACTCCTTTCGACTTTCGCGCTTCGCCGGAGGCATATCGTGAACCAGATCCTCGACGCGATCCTCGCGTCCGACACCTCCCCCGAGGACTTCGCCGCCCTCCCCCTGCCCGACTCCTACCGCGCCATGACCGTCCACAAGGACGACGCCGGGATGTTCGAAGGGCTGGAGACCCGGGACAAGGACCCGCGCAAGTCGCTCCACGTGGACGAGGTGCCCGTGCCCGAACTCGGCCCGGGCGAGGCCCTGGTGGCCGTGATGGCCTCCTCGGTCAACTACAACTCCGTGTGGACCTCGATCTTCGAGCCGATGTCCACCTTCGGCTTCCTGGAGCGCTACGGGCGCCTGTCCCCGCTGACCAAGCGGCACGACCTGCCGTACCACGTCATCGGCTCCGACCTGGCCGGCGTCGTGCTGCGCACCGGCGCCGGCGTCAACTCCTGGAAGCCGGGCGACGAGGTCGTCGCCCACTGCCTCTCGGTCGAACTGGAGTCCGCAGACGGGCACAACGACACGATGCTCGACCCCGAGCAGCGGATCTGGGGCTTCGAGACCAACTTCGGCGGGCTCGCCGAGATCGCACTGGTCAAGTCCAACCAGTTGATGCCCAAGCCGGACCACCTCAGCTGGGAGGAGGCCGCGGCGCCCGGACTGGTCAACTCCACCGCGTACCGCCAGCTCGTCTCGGGCAACGGCGCCGGCATGAAGCAGGGCGACAACGTCCTCATCTGGGGCGCCAGCGGCGGCCTGGGCTCCTACGCCACCCAGTTCGCGCTGGCCGGCGGCGCCAACCCGATCTGCGTGGTCTCCAGCGAGGACAAGGCCGAGATCTGCCGCAGGATGGGTGCCGAGGCCATCATCGACCGCAAGGCCGAGGGCTACCGGTTCTGGAAGGACGAGCACCACCAGGACCCGAAGGAGTGGAAGCGCTTCGGCAAGCGCATCCGCGAACTGACCGGCGGCGAGGACGTGGACATCGTCTTCGAGCACCCGGGGCGCGAGACCTTCGGCGCCAGCGTCTACGTCACCCGCAAGGGCGGCACCATCGTCACCTGCGCCTCCACCTCGGGCTACGAGCACAGCTACGACAACCGCTACCTGTGGATGTCGCTGAAGCGGATCGTCGGCTCCCACTTCGCCAACTACCGCGAGGCCTGGGAGGCCAACCGGCTGATAGCCAAG
Organism: Streptomyces diacarni; assembly: GCF_003323715.1. Taxonomy (GTDB): domain Bacteria; phylum Actinomycetota; class Actinomycetes; order Streptomycetales; family Streptomycetaceae; genus Streptomyces; species Streptomyces diacarni. The sequence continues at coordinate 135,827 of NZ_QOIN01000046.1, read as the reverse complement.
GGAAAGATCCACCCGACCCTCTCCAAGGTCTACCCCCTCGCGGAGACCGGTCAGGCCGCCCACGACGTGCACCGCAACGTGCACCAGGGCAAGGTCGGCGTGCTGTGCCTGGCGCCCGAGGAGGGCATGGGCGTGCGCGACCAGGAGATGCGGGCCCGGCACGCCGACGCCATCAACCTGTTCCGCGACACCGAGGGTGAGCGGACCAGCGGGCCCGGCCGGAAGGCGTGAGGCGCGCCATGACCGAACCCCAGGACGACAGGCGCCCCAAGGACCGGCCCTGGCTGATGCGCACGTACGCCGGGCACTCCACGGCCGAGGCGTCCAACGAGCTGTACCGGCGCAACCTGGAGAAGGGCCAGACCGGGCTGTCCGTCGCCTTCGACCTGCCGACCCAGACCGGCTACGACCCCGACCACGTGCTCGCGCGCGGCGAAGTCGGCCGGGTCGGCGTGCCCGTCTCGCACCTGGGCGACATGCGCCGGCTCTTCGACGGCATCCCGCTGGAGAAGATGAACACCTCCATGACGATCAACGCCACCGCCATGTGGCTGCTGGCGCTCTACCAGGTGGTCGCGGAGGAGCAGGGGGCAGACGTCTCGCAGCTGAAGGGGACGACGCAGAACGACATCGTCAAGGAGTACCTCTCGCGCGGGACGCACGTCTTCCCGCCGGGCCCCTCGCTGCGGCTGACCACCGACATGATCGCCTACACGGTGGCGCACCTGCCCAAGTGGAACCCGGTCAACATCTGCAGCTACCACCTCCAGGAGGCCGGCGCCACGCCCGTCCAGGAGATCAGCTACGCGATGGCGACGGCCGTCGCGGTGCTGGACGCCGTACGGGACAGCGGTCAGGTGCCGCCCGAGGAGTTCGGCCAGGTGGTCGGGCGGATCTCGTTCTTCGTCAACGCGGGCGTCCGGTTCGTGGAGGAGATGTGCAAGATGCGGGCCTTCACCCGCATCTGGGACCGGATCACCGCGGAGCGCTACGGAATCACCGACGCCAGGCAGCGCCGCTTCCGCTACGGCGTACAGGTCAACTCGCTCGGCCTGACCGAGGCGCAGCCGGAGAACAACGTGCAGCGCATCGTGCTGGAGATGCTGGCCGTCACCCTCTCCAAGGACGCCCGCGCCCGCGCCGTGCAGCTCCCGGCCTGGAACGAGGCGCTGGGCCTGCCCCGCCCCTGGGACCAGCAGTGGTCGCTGCGCATCCAGCAGGTGCTGGCACACGAGAGCGACCTGCTGGAGTACGAGGACATCTTCGCCGGGTCGCACGTCGTCGAGAAGCGGGTGGAGACCCTCGTCGAGGAGTCGCTGGCCGAGATGGAGCGCATCGAGCAGATGGGCGGGGTGCTGGCCGCCGTCGAGTCGGGCTACCTGAAGTCCCAGCTCGTCGCCTCGCACGCCGAGCGCCGGGCCCGGATCGAGTCGGGCCAGGAGCGGATCGTCGGCGTCAACTGCTACGAGTCGAGCGAGCCCAGCCCGCTGACCGCCGACCTGGACACCGCGATCCTGACGGTGGACCCGGCCGGGGAGGCGGCGACGGTGGAGGCCGTGAGGGACTGGCGCGCCGCGCGGGACGAGCCGTTCTGGCGCGAGGGCACCCGCGATCCCGGCCTGTACCCGAGCGCCGAACAGGCCCTGGCGGCGCTGCGCGAGGCGGCGTCCGGCGAGACGAACCTGATGGAGGCCACCTTGGAGTGCGCCCGCGCGGGGGTGACCACCGGCGAGTGGGCGGGGGCGCTGCGCGAGGTCTTCGGCGAGTTCCGGGCACCGACGGGGGTCTCCTCGGCGCCGGTGGCGGTCAGCGCCGAGGAGGGCTCCGAGCTGGCCGGGGTCAGGGCGAAGGTGGAGCGCACCGCAGAGGAGCTCGGCGTCGCCAAGCTGCGGCTGCTGGTGGGCAAGCCCGGGCTCGACGGGCACAGCAACGGGGCCGAACAGATCGCCGTACGGGCCAGGGACGCGGGCTTCGAGGTGGTCTACCAGGGCATCAGGCTCACGCCCGAGGAGATCGTCGCCGCGGCGCTCGCCGAGGACGTGCACTGCGTGGGTCTGTCCATCCTCTCCGGCTCGCACACCGAACTGGTGCCCGACGTGCTGGAGCGGATGCGGACGGCGGGCGCCGACGAGGTGCCCGTGATCGTGGGCGGCATCATCCCGTCGGCGGACGCGCGGGCGCTGATCGAGGCCGGCGTCGCGGCCGTCTTCACCCCGAAGGACTTCGGGATCACCGAGATCATCGGCCGTATCGTCGACCAGATCAGGACACGGAACAAGCTCGAACAAAGCGACCGGACGAGCGATGCCACGCCCGGCCGGCGAGAGACAGTGGAGGTCAGCTAAGTGAGCAGCGAGAACCAGCAGCGTGCGCTCCGTCCGCGCCGCTCCTGCCTGGCGGTGCCCGGCAGCAACCCGCGGTTCCTGGAGAAGGCCCAGGGCCTGGCCGCCGACCAGGTCTTCCTCGACCTGGAGGACGCGTGCGCGCCGCTGGCCAAGCCCGAGGCACGGCACACCATCGTGAAGTTCCTCAACGAGGGCGACTGGAGCGGCAAGACGCGCGTCGTCCGCGTCAACGACTGGACGACCGAGTGGACGTATCGCGACGTGGTCACCGTCGTGGAGGGCGCCGGCGCCGAGCTGGACTGCGTGATGCTGCCGAAGGTGCAGGCCGCGGCGCAGATCCAGGCCCTGGACATGCTGCTGACGCAGATCGAGAAGACGGTGGGTCTGGAGGTCGGACGCATCGGCATCGAGGCGCAGATCGAGAACGCCAAGGGCCTGGTGAACGTCGACGAGATCGCCGCGGCCTCGCCGCGGATGGAGACCATCGTCTTCGGGCCCGCCGACTTCATGGCGTCCATCAACATGAAGTCGCTGGTCGTCGGCGAGCAGCCGCCCGGCTACCCGGCCGACGCCTACCACTACATCCTGATGCGCATCCTGATGGCGGCCCGCACCCACGACCTCCAGGCCATCGACGGGCCCTACCTCCAGATCCGCGACGTGGAGGGCTACCGCAAGGTCGCCCAGCGGGCCGCGGCGCTCGGCTTCGACGGCAAGTGGGTGCTGCACCCGGGCCAGGTCGAGGCGTCCAACGAGGTCTTCGCGCCCTCGCAGGAGGACTACGACCACGCCGAGATGATCCTCGACGCGTACGCCTACTGCACCTCGGAGGCGGGCGGCAAGAAGGGCTCGGCGATGCTCGGCGACGAGATGATCGACGAGGCCAGCCGCAAGATGGCGCTGGTCGTCTCCGGCAAGGGCCGGGCCGCGGGCATGAAGCGCACCACCTCCTTCACCCCTGAGGAGGCCTGAGATGCAGTTCGGCCGCACTTTCGAAGAGTTCACGGTGGGCGACACCTACAAGCACTGGCCGGGCAAGACCGTCACCGAGTACGACGACCATCTGTTCTGCCTGCTCACCATGAACCACCACCCGCTCCACCTGGATCGCCACTACGCCGGCTCGACGACGGACTTCGGCAAGAACGTGGTGGTCGGCAACTACGTCTATTCCCTGCTACTGGGCATGTCGGTGCCGGACGTGTCGGGGAAGGCCATCGCCAATCTGGAGATCGAGTCCCTCAAGCACGTCGCCCCGACCTTCCACGGCGACACCCTGTACGGCGAGACGACGGTGCTGGACAAGACGCCGTCGAGGTCGAAGAGCGACCGGGGCATCGTGTCCGTCGAGACGAAGGGCTGCACCCAGGACGGCACGCTCGTGTGCGTCTTCCGCCGGAAGGTGATGGTGCCGACCCGGGATTACGTCGCCGCACGCGGCGGGGAACAGCCGGGCCGTCCCGAGTTGACCGAGCCCGCGCCGAAGGGCGGTAAGTGACATGGGACGTCTGGCGCAGACGGAAGGCCTGACGGAGATACAGCGGGAAATCGTCTCGACGGTTCGCGACTTCGTCGACAAAGAGATCATCCCGGTGGCCACGGAACTCGAGCACGCGGACGCGTATCCGGACGAGATCGTGGCGGGCCTCAAAGAGCTGGGTGTCTTCGGGCTGATGATCCCCGAGGAGTACGGCGGACTCGGCGAGTCGCTGCTCACCTACGCGCTCTGCGTGGAGGAAATAGCCCGCGGCTGGATGAGTGTGTCGGGCATCATCAACACGCACTTCATCGTGGCCCACATGCTGGTGCGGCACGGCACCGAGGAACAGCGGGCGCACTTTCTGCCGAGGATGGCGACGGGCGAGGTCCGCGGGGCTTTCTCGATGTCGGAACCCGGCCTGGGTTCGGACGTCTCGGCCATCTCCTCCAAGGGGGAGCGCACCACCGACGAGTCCGGCGACTTCCTGCTGAGCGGGCAGAAGATGTGGCTGACCAACGGAGCCTCGTCCACGCTGGTGGCGGTGTTGTGCCGGACGGAGGAGGGCCATGGGCAGGGGACCGCTCCGCACAAGTCCATGACCACGTTCCTGGTGGAAAAGGAGCCCGGATTCGGCCAGGTCAAACCGGGTCTCACCATCCCCGGCAAGATCGAGAAGATGGGCTACAAGGGGGTCGACACCACCGAGCTCGTCATGGACGGTCTGCGTGTTCCGTCCGACCGCGTACTCGGCGGCACCACCGGGCGCGGTTTCTACCAGATGATGGACGGGGTGGAAGTCGGCCGGGTGAATGTTGCGGCACGTGGCTGCGGCGTCGCCCAGCGTGCTTTCGAGCTCGGTATCGACTACGCACAGCAGCGTCACACGTTTGGCAAGCCGATCGCCGGGCATCAGGCCATTCAGTTCAAATTGGCCGAGATGGCCACCAAGGTCGAGGCGGCACACGCCTTGATGGTCGGCGCCGCCCGCAAGAAGGACTCGGGCCAACGGAACGACCTGGAGGCGGGGATGGCCAAATATCTCGCATCCGAGTACTGCAAGGAGGTCGTCGAGGACTCCTTCCGTATACACGGCGGGTACGGTTTCAGTAAGGAATACGAGATCGAGCGGCTCTACCGGGAAGCGCCGATGCTCCTGATCGGCGAGGGAACCGCAGAGATCCAGAAAATGATCGTGGGCCGGCGGCTGCTGGAGGAGTACCGCACTCAGGGCTGAATGTCCCTTTCGGGGTGTTTTCTTGGGGATCAAGATCACACCCCGGCCCGGGACTTCGGCCACTGACTGGCCCGCTGGCTTGCCCAGTTGCCCTCAGAAACCGATAGCATCCCGGGAAAGCCGCCGTCCCCTGTCTCCTAAGCGGCTCCCTCCGCTACGAAGGTCATTCATGCCCCACAGCCCTACCACTGCACCCAGCGGCTCACCCTTGCCGGGACCGGCTTCCGGCGCGAGCGGCGCGCCCCGCGTGCGCCTCGCGCGCGGAGCCTCGCCGTGGCTCGTGCCGACCGTCGCGACGGCGGCCCTCAGCCTGGCGCGCGTGCGCAAGTCGCCACGCGCCGCGCTGGTCGCCGTGCCGGCCACGGCCCTCGCAGCCGGGATGCTGTGGTTCTTCCGCGACCCGGAGCGGGAAATCGGTCAGGGCCGGGTGATCTCCCCGGCCGACGGCGTGGTGCAGAGCATCATGCCGTGGGAGGACGGCCGAACCCGTGTCGCCATCTTCATGAGCCCGCTGAACGTCCACGTCAACCGCGCGCCGCTGGCCGGCACGGTGACGTCCGTCGAGCACATCCCCGGCGGCTACGTTCCGGCGTTCAACAAGGAGAGCGAGAACAACGAGCGCGTCGTCTGGCACTTCGACACGGAGCTCGGCGACATCGAGATGGTGCAGATCGCCGGCGCCGTCGCCCGGCGTATCGTGCCCTACCTGCCCAGCGGCGCCAAGGTCGAGCAGGGTGAGCGCCTCGGGCTGATCAGGTTCGGCTCCCGGGTCGACGTCTACCTCCCCAAGGGGGTAGAGGCCGCCGTGGAGGTCGGCCAGGCCACGACAGCGGGGGTGACTCGCCTTGACCGTGATTGATCCCGACGCCCAGCCCACCTGGGCCCCGGGTGCCGAACGCACCGCCGAGCGCGACACCGACTTCGCGGACGACTTCGCCGCGGACGACTTCGAGGACGACGCCGACGACGAGATGCCACTCTCGACGCGCCTGTCGATCGCGGACACGCTGACGCTGGGCAACGCCACCTGCGGCTTCATGGCCGTGTACTTCACCACCACGGGCGTGCTCATCCCGCACCTGACGGGCAGCGAGGACGGCGGCATGGCCCGGCACAGCGCGGCCACGGCCGTGGTGCTGATGCTGATGGCGGCCGTCTTCGACCTCTTCGACGGGCTGGTCGCACGCAAGCTGCGCAGCTCGGCCATGGGCGCCGAGCTGGACAACCTCTCCGACCTCATCAGCTTCGGTCTCGCCCCCGCCTACTTCGTGGCCGTGTGGGGCATGGTCGCCAACGACGCCAACCAGCGCGTCTCCGTGGTCGCCGCGATCGTGGTGCTGTTGGCGGTGGTGCTGCGGCTTGCCCGGTTCTCCTGCGTGCCCATGCGCAACGGGATGTTCCAGGGCATGCCGGGGCCCTTCGGGGCGCTGACCGTCATCTCGATCGTGCTGCTGGAGCTGCCGTTCATGCCCACCGCGCTGGGCATCCTGGGCGTGGCATGGCTGATGGTCAGCCGCGTCGAGTACCCCAAGCCGCGCGGACGGCTCGCGGTGGCCATGCTCTGCTGGATCGTGCTCAGCATGGGTCTGCTGGCCTCGTGGGCGTTCGACGCCCCCGGTGGCGAGCTGCTGCTCCAGACCGGATGCGCGCTCCAGGTCGTCCTCGGGGCCGTCATCCCGCTGTTCGCGACGGCACGCCGGGTGAACGCCTTCCGCGACAACCGCCGCGAGGCGCGGGCCGCCGCGCAGGGCTAGTCACCGTCACGCAGGAGAGGGGCCCGCCACGCGTGTGGCGGGCCCCTCTTGTCGTGACCAGAGCCCCTGCCCCGCCCTTTCACCGTTTCCTGGGGCGCTGCCCCCAGGCCCCCGGTTATCGCTTCGCTCGTCCTCAATCTCCCCCGGACTCCGTCCGGGAGGCGCCCCCAGACGGGCTGCATTTTCAGCCCGCCCCCAGCAAACGGGAAGGGCCGAGGTAGGGGAAAAGCTCAGAGCTGGTCGGTGGCCAGCTGCTCGGCGAGCTGCTCCAGCAGCGGCCCGGCCTCGGCGATGCACCGCTGGACGTCCGGCTCGATGTCCGTCAGCGCGTAGGCGCGCTCGATCCCGGCGGCCCTGAGCTGCTTGCGGTCGATGGCCAGCCGCCCGCACACCGCCACCACGGGCTTGCCGGCCCGCCCGGCAGCCGCCGCGACACCGGCCGGAGCCTTGCCGTGCAGGGTCTGCTCGTCCAGCGAGCCCTCACCGGTGATCACGAGCGCGGCCCGCTGGATGGCGGCCTCGACGCCCAGCTCCTCCATGAGGAGGTCGATGCCGGGCCTGAAGCGTGCGCGGAGCCCGACCAGGGCGCCGAACCCGATGCCGCCCGCCGCGCCCGCGCCGGGCGCCGCGGCGGCCTCCTGCTCGCCGAGGATCTCCGCGAGGTGCGTGAGGGCGCCGTCGAGTAGCTGCACGTCCTCCTCGCTCGCCCCCTTCTGCGGGCCGTAGACGGCGGCCGCGCCCTTGGGGCCCGTCAGCGGATTGTCGACGTCGCTGGCGAGGACGACCTCGACGTTCTTCAGCCGCGCGTCCACGGTCGACAGATCGGCAGTGACCAGCTCGCGCAGCCCGCCGCCGCCCCATGGCACGGAGTCGCCGTCGCGGTCCAGGAGATGGGCGCCGAGGGCGTCGAGCATGCCGGCGCCGCCGTCGGTGGTGGCGGACCCCCCGACGCCGAGGATGATCGTGGTGGCGCCCGCGTCGAGTGCGGCCAGCAGCAGTTCGCCGACGCCGAAGGTGGTGGCCGTCAGGGGCACGAAGACCCCCGGCGGCAGGTGCTGGAGACCTGCCGCCTCGGCCATCTCCACGACGGCCGTGCCCTCGCGGAGCGCGAAGGCGGCGGTGACAGGGGCACCGGTCGGCCCGGTGACCTCCACCTCGTGGCGGGTGAAGCCGCCGGCGACGGCCGCCGCGACGGTGCCGTCGCCGCCGTCGGCCACGGGTACGGCCTCGACCTCCGCCTCGGGGTGTGCCTTCCGGATTCCGGCCGTCACGCGGTCGGCGACCTCGACGGCCGTCAGCGATCCCTTGAACTTGTCCGCGGCGATCAGCACGCGCGCCGGTGTGGTCCGCGCCGTCGTAGTCATGGTTCTGCCCCTGGGTCTCTCTGTTGTTCGAACAGGCAGTCGCGCCGTCGTGACCCTATCTGGCGGGCGGCTTCCCCGACCATGGGGCCGTCGTCGACCCGACGGCGGTCACACCCTGCGGTGCAGCCTGCGCCATACCGCGCGGGCCGCGTGGTGCCCCGCCATACCGTGCACGCCGGGGCCCGGCGGGGTGGCCGACGAGCACAGGTAGACGGCGGGGTGCGCGGTCTCGTAGGGGACGCGCGTGAGCTTGGGCCTGATCAGCAGGCGCAGCCCGGCCGCCGAGCCGCAGGCGATGTCGCCGCCGACGTAGTTGGCGTTGCGGGCGGCCAGCTCGGGCGGCCCCGCGGTGGCGCGGGCGAGCACCCGGTCGCGGAAGCCCGGCGCGAAGCGCTCGATCTGGCGCTCGACGGCCTCGGTGGCGTCGCCTCTCCAGCCGTTGGGCAGGTGCCCGTACGCCCAGAAGACGCCCTTGCCCTCGGGGGCGCGGGTCGGGTCGGTCAGGCTGGGCTGCGAGGTGATCAGGAAAGGCCGCTCGGGGGCGCGCCCGCGGACCACCGCGTCCTTCATCGCGGTGTCGATGTCGTCGAGCGTCGGGCCGATGTGCACCGTGCCGGCGCGGGCCGCCTCGGGAGAGGTCCACGGGACGGGGCCGTCCAGCGCATAGTCGATCTTGAAGAGGCTGGCGCCGTAGCGGACGTTGTCGTACGCGCTGCCCAGGCCCGCGATGCGGGCGAGCGCGGTCGGTGAGGTGTCGAAGACGTAGGCGCGCGCGGGCGGCAGCTCGTCGAGGCGCTTGACCTCCACGCCGGTGTGGATCAGGCCTCCCAGTGCGCGCAGGTAGCCGGCCAGCGCGTCGGAGATGGCCTGCGAGCCGCCGCGCGGTACCGGCCAGCCGACGGCGTGCGCGGCGAGCGCGAAGACGAGTGCCGGCGCCATCATGAAGGGGTTGTTCATGGGTGCGATGACGTGGCCCGCCATGCCGGCGAACAGCGCGGGGCCCTTGGCGTCCCGGAACCTGGCCTTCGACCAGGTGACCGGCTGGAGCCCGGTCATCCCGAAGCGAAGGAGCTGGAGGGGGTCGAGGGGGAAGCGGCCGTTGAGCACCGAGCCGTAGCCGAAGAAGTCTTCGGCGAGCGTCTCCCAGCGGCCGATGTAGGGGCCCACCAGCCGGCGGTAGGCTCCCGCGTCGCGCGGGCCGAGCGAGGCCGCCGTCTCCCCCACGGAGCGCGCGAGCACGGCGGCGCTGCCGTCGGGGAACGGGTGGGCCATGGGCAGTTCGGGGTGCAGCCATTCGAGTCCGTACCGGCCAAGCGGCATGGAACGGAAGGCGGGCGATCCGGCGCCGGTGGGGTGGACGGCGGAGCAGGGGTCGTGGCGGAAGCCGGGCAGCGTCAGCTCCTCGGTGCGGGCGCCACCGCCCACCGCGTCCCGCGCCTCGAACAGTTCGACGTCGAACCCGCGGCGGGCCAACTCCACGGCCGCGGTCAGCCCGTTGGGGCCTGCTCCGACGACGACCGCGTCCCGGATCGCTGGCACGTGTGGCTCCCCTCGCCGTCAGTCGTGCTGCTCGCGCAGGAGGCCCACCATACGCCGCGTCGTGTCCGCGTCACGCGCCGCCGTGAAGGGAAGCGCGTTGTCCCCCGCGAGGCGGAAGGGGGCGTACGCGACGGTGCTGTGCGCGCCCCCCGCCTCGGTGACCGTGAGCAGCCCCGCGGCGTGGTCCCAGGCGGCCTCCCAGGTGTAGGCCACCGCGTCCAGCCGGCCCTCGGCGAGGGCGAGGTACTCCAGGCCCGCCGAGCCGGTGTCGCGTACGTCCACGCCTTCGGTGTGCAGCCCGCGCAGCGAGCGCTTCTGGGACTCGTCCGTGTAGTCCGGGTGCGAGACGGCGACGCGCAACGGCGCCCCGCTTTCGGGCGAACCCGCGTACAGGGGCTCGCCATTGACCAGGGCCCCTCCCCCGCGCCTGGCGAGGACGGTCCGGCCGAGGGCGGGGGCGTGTATCCAGGCGCCCAGGGTCTCACCGTGGTGGGCGAGGGCGACCATGGTGCAAAAACCCTCCTCCCCGGCGACGAACTGGCGGGTGCCGTCGATCGGGTCGATGATCCACACGGGCTCTTCCCCGGCGAGCGCGGCATAGGAGGCGGGGTGCGCGTGCACGCCCTCCTCGCCCACGACGGCCGATCCCGGCAGCAGCGCGCGCAGCGCGTCCGACAGGCGCTGCTCGGCGCGCTGGTCGGCGACGGTGACCAGGTCGTGGCTGCCCGACTTGGTGGTGATCTCGTCCTCGGCGAGCTTGCGCCAGCGCGGCACGACCTCCGCGTCCACCGCCTCGCGGACGGCCTCCTCCACCGCTGTCATCAGCTCGTCGTCGATCACCGCTCCATGGAAGCACGGGGCGGGGACGGGCGGCGAGACCGGGATCTACGCTGGAAACCATGACCGAACGTGACAGCGCGCCCGCGGGGGACGGCGGGTCCGGGAGCGGCGCGGCACCGCTGGTGGCGATCCTGACCGGAGCCGGGATCTCCACGGACTCGGGCATCCCCGACTACCGGGGCCCGCAGGGGGTGTGGCGCCGGGATCCGGAAGCCGAGAAGCTGGTCACCTACGCGTACTACATGGCGGACCCGGACATCCGCCGGCGCTCGTGGGCCCTGCGCGGCGAGAGCCCGGTGTGGCGGGCGCGGCCCAACACGGCGCACGACGCGATCGCACGCCTGGATGCCTCGGGTACGCCTGTCCGCGTCATCACCCAGAACGTCGACGGGCTCCACCAGGCGGCGGGCGTCCCCGAACGCAAGGTGCTGGAGCTGCACGGGAACGCCCGCTCGGTGGTGTGCACGGCCTGCGGTGCGCGCTCGACGATGGAGAGCGCGCTGACCAGGGTCGGGGCCGGGGAGGCCGATCCGGCCTGCCTGGAGTGCGGCGGCGTCCTGAAGTCCGCCACGGTGATGTTCGGGCAGGCCCTCGACGCGGAGGTGCTGGGCTCGGCCGCGGCGGTGGCCCGCGCCTGCGACGTCTTTCTCGCCGTCGGCACCAGCCTCCAGGTCCAGCCCGCGGCGTCCTTGGCGGGGCTGGCCGCCGAGCACGGCGCCAGGCTCGTCGTCGTCAACGCCGAACCCACCCCGTACGACGCGCTGGCCGACGAGGTGGTGCGCGACCCCATCAGCGAGTCCCTGCCCACGCTGCTCGCCGCTCTGCACGGCTGAGCGGCGGCCGGCTCCCGGAGGGCGGGCTGCCCTCCGGGAGCCGGCCGCCCGGGCGCTGGCCCGCCCCCACGGCCGGAGTGGTCCTCAGGAGGCCGCCCGCAGCAGACGTGAGGTCGTCACCGCGCCCGGGCTGCTCGCGGCCAGGGCGTCCGTCAGGGCGCGGCCCGCGGTCTCCAGGGCCGGGTCGTCCATGGGGTCGAGGGCGTCGAGGAGGAAGACGGCGCGCGTGGTCCGGGACGTCAGGCGGGTGCGGACGCACTGGCGCCAGTTCCAGCGCCGGCAGGTGACGCCCCTCTCGTCCCGCCAGACCACCTCGCCCGGCCGGGGGTTCTCCGTCACCGGCTCACCGCCCGACATCAGTTCGAAGGGCTCGGTGCCCTCGGCCCGGGTGAGGCGCAGCGGACCGGCGTAGTGGTCGAGGTCCTCGCCACCGAGCGGGACGACGTGCGCGACGGAGACCGCGTTGTAGATGTCGGTCAGCCGGTCGACGCGGGGCAGTCCCTCGGGAGCGCGCCGCAGGAGGGCGTCGACGCTGGGCCGTGTGCGCTTGGGCTTCGCGCCGAAGGCGCGGAACGCCTCGCGCCACGCGGCGACGTGCGGGTGCTGCTCGGGGTCGCACGCCTTGGCCTCGGCCTCGGCGAGGAGCTCCTCGCTGAAGGCGTCGCCAGGGCCCGGCTGCAGGCCCTCGGCGACGATCAGCAGCGCGCGGTAGTCCGGGCGCAGGGCGCCGACGGAGGGGTCGATGGCAGCGGCGTGCAGCCATTCGTCGGTGGTGTTCATGGTGAGCGTCTCGCTCCTCCTCGCGATAGGGGGCAGGACCGCATGGTCCACTCCACCGTACCAGCAAGTGCAACGCAACGAACTGCGAAAGCGAGGGGAACGCGCCGTCCGAAGAGCGCCGGTTTCCGGCTGGGCACTGGTCGAACATCGAGACATGGACACCGAGACGACACCCGAGACGACGACGAAGACACTGGAGACGACGATGCCCACCCACACGGCCGCCAGGCCGCTGGCCGGCAAGGCCGCCCTCGTCACCGGCGGCAGCAGAGGCATCGGGGCGGCGGTGGCGCTGCGGCTGGCAGCGGACGGCGCGGACGTGGCGCTGACGTACCAGTCGAACGAGGAGCTGGCCCGGCACGTGGCCGAGCGCGTCAAGGAGAGCGGCGCCAGGGCCTGGACCGTACGGGCCGACCTCGCGGACGCGGCGTCGGTACGGGCGGCCGTGGACGGGGCGGTCGGCGCGTTCGGGCGGCTGGACATCCTGGTCAACAACGCCGGCACCGGCGCCATGGGCGCGCTGGAGACGGTGGAGGAGACCGAACTCGACCGGGTACTGACGGCGAACGTGCGCGGCGCCTACCTGGTGGCGCAGGCGGCCGCCTCGCACTTGGCCGACGGCGGCCGGATCGTCAACATCGGCAGCTGCGTGGCCGACCACGTGCCCTTCCCCGGCATGACCCTCTACGCCATGAGCAAGGCGGCCGTCTCCGGGCTGACCAAGGGCCTGGCCCGCGAGCTGGCGGCGCGCGGCATCACCGTCAACCAGGTGGCGCCGGGACCGGTCGACACGGACATGAACCCGGCCGACGGCGACGGCGGCGCCGCCCAGGCCGCCCTCACCCTGCTGGGGCGGTACGGCACCACGGAGGAGATCGCCGACTCGGTGGCCCATCTGGTGGGCGACACCGGCCGCTGGATCACAGGGGCGTCGCTCGCGGTGGACGGCGGCTTCGCCGCCTGAATCCGCTGCGCACGGTGGTCACCGGATCCGGCTTCTGCGAGTGGGTACGGGCGGCCGCCGGCTCAGCCGCCGATTCAGGGGAACCCGCGCGCTCGCGAGCGCGCGGGTTCCGCGGTTCAGAGGGAAGCGGCGTCCTCGCCCGGCAGGCTCCGCGCCAGGGCGGCGCGGAGCGTCTCCTCGGTGAGCACGAAGTGCCGGCGGGCGACGCGCGCCGCGGTGTCGGCGTCGCCCGCCATGACGGCCCCGCTCAGCTCGCGGTGGTCGGCCAGGGCCTGCTCGACCCTGTCGCCTCGGAAGGGTTCGATGGGGAATCCCGCGCCGATGTCGGCCAGCAGCTGCCGGGCGTAGCGCACCAGAGGCTCGTTCCTCGCCGCGCGTCCGATCGCCGCGTGGAGCGCCCCGTCGGCCCGCCGCGCCCTGGCGGGTTCGCCCTCGCCCACGGCCTCGACGTACGCGGCGAGCGCGCGTTCGATGTCGCGGGAGTCCTCCTGCGTGCACCGCTCGGCGGCGGTGCGGGCGACGAGGGACTCCACCAGGGCGCGGGTGTCGAAGAGTTCGCTGATCCGCTCCCAGCGCGGCAGCAGAGTGCGGCGCACGGCGGGCCCCGACTCCTCGCGCCAGCCGGCCCGTACGTAGTGGCCGCCCGCCCTGCCGCGCACGACCTCCAGGCAGCCTGACTCGTGCAGCCGTCCGATCGCGGAGCGCACCGTGGGCCGGCCCACCTGCAAAACGGCGGCCAGGTCGCGTTCGGCGGGCAGCCGCTCGCCGACGCTGAACTCGCCCAGCGCGATCGCCGTCAGCAGCCGGTCGGCGACCTCGTCGACGGCGGAGGCCACCTTGACCGGGCCCAGCGCGCTCGCGCGCCGTCCCGGCGCGTCGGCGTCCGCTTCGCCGCCGACCGGCTCTTCCTGGTGCACCCGCGCTCCTGACTCCCCTGCGTGACCGCCCCGCCGTCCGCGGTCCACGGCGTGCGGGGCACGCGGCTGCCCGCGCCCGCCGCGGAGGGCGGCGTCCACCGTATGCCGTGACCCACCGAAAGAAAAAGGTCTTGATTGCTTACCTTTTCGGGGCGAGGATGCCTGGCGCACGGTTCGACACCCTCAAGGAGGCCCCCATGCCCTCGGCCCCGCGCCCGCAAGACGGCGCAGCACCACAGGTCCGGCACCCGCGGAGGCGGCGGTGAGCACGACCGGCGGCACCCAGGACGGTTCGGCGGAGGCACCGGCCCGGCTCGCGGCGGCCGCCGCCGCGCGCTATGAGGGGCTGGAGGTCTCGGTGTGCTGTGGACGCCTCGGCGCGCCCCCCGCCGTCACGCACCAGGCCGACCGCCCCCACTACGCGGCGAGCATGATCAAGCTCGCCGTCCTGCTGGCGGCGCACCGCGCCGGCGCGCTGGACCGCGCGGTGACCGTGCGGGAGGAGTTCGCCTCGGCCGTCGGCGGCACGTACCGCGCGGACCGGGCCTACGACAACGACGACGAGCCCTGGCACCACCTCGGCGGCGAGATGACGCTGCGCCGGCTGTGCCACCGGATGATCTGCTCCAGCAGCAACCTGGCCACCAGCGTCGTCGTCGAGCACCTCGGGCTGGGGCAGGTCGCCGCAGCCTGCCCCGAGGGCCTGGTGGTGCAGCGCCCCATCGGCGACCGGGCCGCCGCGGAGGCCGGTCTGACCAACACCGTCACCGCGCGCGCCGCCGTCCAGGTCATGCAGGCGCTGCTGGACACCGGCGACCCGCGTCTGCTGCGGCCTCTGCGCGAGCAGCGCTACACCCAGGAGATCCCGGCCGCGCTGCCGCCTGGCACCCCCGTCGCCAACAAGAACGGCTGGGTCACGGGGGTGCTCCACGACGTCGCGCTCGTCGAACCCCCCGAAGCGCCGCCCTACCTGCTCGCGGTCTGCGTGGCCGGAGGGCCCGAGGAGAGCGCCAGGTCCGCCATCCACCGCGTCGCCGAGGCCGGCTGGCTCGACCGGCAGCGGCTGGGTCAGGTCGCGCCCGGGGCCGGTACGACCGGGGCCGGCCCCGCCGAGGCCGACCCACGTGGGGCCGCTGCACCCGGTGCCGCCGCACCCGAGGGCGAGGAGTAGCCCATGCCCGTCACCGACGTGCGGACGCACCGCGTGCGCGTCCCGCTGCACACCCCCTTCGTCACCGCCGTCCGCTCCACCTCCCAGGTGGAGGCGCTCCTGGTCGAGATCCGCGACGAGGACGGCAGGAGCGGCTGGGGCGAGGCCACCGAGAACTGGCGGGTCACAGGATCCAGCATCGCCGGCGCCGAGGCGGCCGTCGCCGGGCCCCTGGCCGCCGCCGTCACCGGGAGCGACCCCGACGACCTGGAGCCCGCCACCCGGGCCCTGGCCGCCACCGTCACCGGGAACCAGGCGGCGGTCTCGGCCGTCGACTGCGCCCTGCACGACCTCGCCGCCGCCCGCCTGGGGGTGCCTCTCGGCCAACTGCTGGGCACCACCAGGCGCTCGGTCGCCACCGACGTCACCCTGGCCGTCGACACCCCGGAGCGGATGCGGGACGCCGCCCGGCGCCGCCGCGCCGAGGGGTTCACCGTGCTGAAGGTCAAGCTCGGCCGGGGCGAGCACGACGACCTGGCGCGGCTCACCGAGATCGCCGAGGCGGCGGGCGCCTCGACCGTGCTGCGGGTCGACGCCAACCAGGGGTGGACGCCGAAGGAGGCCATACGCCTCGTCCGCGCCGTGGAGGACCGCGGGCTGAACGTCGAGTTCGTCGAGCAGCCCGTCGCGGCAGGCGACATCGAAGGGCTCGCCGAGGTCACGCACGCCGTCGGGCTGCCGGTCATGGCGGACGAGTCGGTCTGGTCCCCGCGCGACGCCCTCCACCTCGTCCGGACACGCGCGGTGGACCTGATCAACGTCAAGCTCGCCAAGTGCGGTGGGCTCAGGGCCGCCCGGCACCTCGTGGCGCTGGCCGAGGCGTCGGGGGTGGGGGTGCTCTTCGGCTCGATGATGGAGACCCACGTCGGCGTGGCGGCGACCGCGGCGCTCGCCGCGACCGCCTCAGGCGGCGGGCCCGTCGCGGACCTCGACGCGGCCTGGTGGCTCACCCACTCCCCCGTGGCCGGCGGTCCCCGCTACGACGGCGCGGCACTCGTCCTGTCCGACGCTCCCGGTCTCGGCATCACGGCACTCGCCGACCCGGCGCCCGCCCTCTCTCCCCGCTGACCGCCCGCTCCCCCCGGCCGGAAGCGGAGCGGAGCGCGACCCACCGCAAGAGGCCCCTCCGGTAAGAGACCCGACCGGCAGGAAAACCAACCCGAAAGGACCCCCGTGCGCCCCACCCCCACCCGTCTGCGGCTCGCGCTCGCCTCGGCGGCCGCCCTGGCGTCCGTCGCCGCCGTCGCCGCGCCCGCCGGCGCGGCCGACGTGCCCGACGTGCCCGCCGACCCGCCCACCGCCTCCACCCCCAAGACCGCCTATGTCGACGTGGCCGTGGCCACCGTGTGGACCTCGCCCGACAGCCCCCGGCCCGTCGACAAGCCGGCCCTGACCGATCCGGTCCACCCCCGGCGGTGGCTCAAGGACATGACGCTGGACCAAAAACGCGACCTGACCAGCAGCAACATCACCCAGACGCAGGCGCTCTACGGCCGCCGGGTGCGCATCCTCGACTCCGAGGGCGACTGGTACAAGGTCGCCGTGCCCCAGCAGGCGACCCCCAAGAACCCCCTCGGCTACCCGGGCTGGATACCGAAGAACCAGCTCACGCGGGACCCCTCCTACGGCCGCGCGCTCGACACAAGGCCCGTGGTGCAGGTCGACCGGGCCACGACCACCTGGCTGTACGGCGACGCGGGCAGGCACCGGAAGAAGCTCCAGGTCAGCGCCGGCACCCGGCTGCCGGAACTCGCCCGTACCCGACGCGCCGTACTGGTCGACACGCCGGACGACAAGCCCGCCTGGGTCAGCGCGCGGGACGTCCACGTCCACCCCTCGGCCGACGCGATCCCCACGCCCACCGGCGCCGACGTCGTCACCTACGCCAAGAGCTTCCTGCACACCCCCTACGTGTGGGGCGGGCGCTCCGGTTTCGGCCTGGACTGCTCGGGGTTCACCTCCTCCGTGTACCAGACCCTCGGTCTCGACATCCCGCGCGACGCGCAGGCGCAGGCGCGGGAGGGCGGCGGTCGGCCCGTGGCCGTCTCCGACCTGAGCCCCGGCGACCTGCTCTTCTACGCCCACGACGACGGGTCGATCTATCACGTCGCCCTGTACGTCGGGGACGGCCGGACGATCGAGGCGTACGACGCGGCCACGCCGGTGCGGATCACCGAGGCCCGGCTGGACGGGGACTACTGGGGCGCGAGGCGCTTCCTGGAGGAGTGAGGGCGAGCAGGACCGGCGCACCCGGAGAGTCCGGGTGACGCCAGCCGGTCCCTCGGACCGAGCGGTGCCCGGCGCGAGAAGGCTCGCGCCGGGCACCGCGGTGTTCTCGGTCGTCAGATGACCGAGAGGATCTGGACCGTGGTCAGTCCGAGGAACGTGCCGGCGAACGCGCCGATCAGCGCGAACAGCACACCCACCGGCACCAGTTGGCGGTTGTAGGCGCTGGCGACGACCGGCGCGGAGGCGACGCCGCCGATGTTCGCGGTGCTGGCCACGGCGAGGCTGAACAGCTCGGTGCGGGTGAGCTTGGCGTACACGACCATCACCCCGGCGTGCACCACCATGACCACGACGCCGACGAGCAGGTAGAGCGGTGCGTCGGTCAGCGACGAGAAGTCGGAGCCCGAGGCGATGATGCCGATGATGAGGTAGAGCATGATCATGGCCAGCTCGGACGAGCCCGCCGTTTTCGCGAACGGGGTGACGGCGATGACCAGACCGAGGATGCTGACGATGAGGATGGTCCAGGTCGTGGCGTTGATGACGTCGCCGACCTCGGGCAGTTGCCCGCCGACCCAGGTCGCCGCCGCGGAGACGAAGAGGCTGAACCCGATGAGGGTCATCAGCGAGGTGAGGTCCATGCGGTCCTCTTCGTCGGCCGTCTCCTGCTGTGCGAAGGAGGCGGTCTTCGCCTTCGTCCAGCGGTTGAAGCGCTCGGAGAAACCGACCGAGCCGAACATCACCAGCAGCCACAGCGAGTAGATGACGGTGTCCACGATGAGGGCGTAGCCGAAGACGTTCTCCGGCGCGTGGACGACGCCCTGGACCGCCACCATGTTGGCGGAGCCGCCCGTCCAGGAGGCGGCGAGCGCGCCGAGCGCCTTCGACGCACCGTCGTCGAGCGCACCGTGCAGGAAGAGGAACGCCACGACGAATCCGGCGACGATGCTGAGCGCCGTCACGGCGTAGGTCAGCAGGAGTTTCGGGCCGAGTTTGACGATCTGCCGGATGTTGCACTTGAAGAGCAGCAGCAGAATCATCGCGGGAAGCAGCGCGTCCTGCACCGAGCCGCCGGTCGACTCGACCGAGTCGGACTCTCCGAAGAGCCCCGCGGTGTTCAACGCGGCGGTGCCCAGGTACATCAGGACGAATCCCGGAACGTAGCGGAAGAAGCGGGATCTGCCGCGCTGCGATACGAAGACGATGCACGCCGCCAGCCCTAGCAGCACGCCGAGGTACAGGAAGCCATCAGTGATCATGTGGGGGTCGCCACAGCCTTTCTGGTAAGCCGGTGCCGGCGCCTGGCGCGTACTCGACACGCAGCCGGGCACGGTCGGCACGGACATGCCTATGGAGTGCAGGGCGACTGGATCTGCGTCCGGTGGGGACCAGGCAATCGACTCGGTCCTGCCTGGTGGCTACGTGAGCCCGACGGCGGCGCGGTACTTGGTGGCGGCGTTGCGGAGCGCCGTGAGCAGCGCGCGCTGCGAGGAGCCGTGGTAGCGGGTGGTGATCCGTTCCGCCAGGAGACCTTCCTCCGTGATGCACTCTCCGGCGATCAAGCTCTTGACGAAGCTGTTCGTCAGGGCCAACGTCGCCGAGCATTCCGCATCCAGGATTCGGTGCGTGCCCTTTTCGACGACCAGCGCGATGTAGAACATCCCGAACTGCGTGGTGATCGGGTTGTTCGCAGACGCTTTCGCCTCACCGGTCACGAAGATCGACGAATCCGGCGAAGGTGTACTGGTAAACGACATGGGCATGGCGGCAGGCTAATCGCGGAGTGTCGAGGTTGGATAGTCGTCAAAGACGCTCGGGGGCAGACGTTATCGAACTGTCATCCGGCACACAAGGGCAGGTCGGAAGCCTCCCGCCGTCCCCGGTTTCCGTTCCGCGCACCCCCGGCAGCCGCAATCCATAACAGCCTTCCCTCTTACCCTGCGGGAGTTACCGCCGACCCTGGAGGCTATTCGGTTTTCGACTTGTCCGGCCACCCCTTCTCCGCGTCGCGAGGCGGGCCCGGACCGCCTTTCCCTTTCACGCCGACGGATGGCCGCACGCCGACGGATGGCCACACGTAGGCGGACGCCCGCACGTAGGCGGACGCCCGCACACCGGCAGACCTCCGCGTGCCGGTGGGCGTACGCAGGACGGCCCTTGCCGAGTGGCCGGGGCACCGCGCTCGTGGTGCTCTGGTCGGGCGGCCCGCACCAGGCCGCCCGACCGACCGGCCGAGCGCCCCGGGCCGGAGGGCCGGCCAGCAGCGCGCGAAGGCCCCCACGGGGAGCCATATCGGGCGCCGACCCGGGGAGAGGCAGGCGCAGGCCATGACCGCGACCAGCTCCAACCAGCCACCCGCGGCGCACAGCCCCGCCTACCGCGCCGTACAGGTCGGCGCCCGCGTGCTGTCCGCGGGCGGGCTCGCCGTGAACGCCTACGTCCACGCCACCCTCTCCGGCGGCTACGACCGGGTGAGCGCCGACATCAGCCAGGGCGACCTGTTCCGCATCGAGGCGGGGCTCTCCGCGCTCGGGGCGCTGCTGGTCCTGGTGAGGTGGCGCGCCGTCTCCGACGCGTTCGCCTGGCTGCTCTCGGCGGCCGCGCTGGTGCTGCTGCTGGTGTACGCGTTCGTACATGTCGGCGAGCTGGGGCCCTTCCCCGACATGTACGAGCCCGAGTGGTTCGACGACAAGCGGCTCGCCGTCGTCGCCCTGTCCTGCACGCTGGTGATGTCCACTTTCCTGCTGGTCAGCCACTCGCGCAGGTCCCGGCGGCTGGGCACGGACGTATGGTTGGAGACCGGTCGGGGCAAATGGCGCAGATAGGTGGTCCGGGGTGCACGGGGAGTACAAGGTTCCGGGCGGCAAGCTCGTGGTGGTGGACCTGGACGACGAGGGCGGGGTGCTGCGCGACGTCCGCGTGGCGGGGGATTTCTTCCTCGAACCCGACGAGGCCCTCACCGCCATCGACCAGGCGCTCGAAGGCGCGCCCTCCGACACCGACACGGCGGGACTCACCGCCCGCGTCGAGGCGGCACTGCCCGAGGGAACCGTGATGTACGGCCTCACCGCCGAAGGGGTCGCCGTCGCCGTGCGCCGCGCTCTCGCGCAGGCCACCGACTGGACCGACTACGACTGGCAGCTCATCCACGAGTCACCGCAGTCGCCCGCCCTCCATATGGCTCTCGACCAGGTCCTCACCGAGGAGGTCGCCGCGGGGCGCCGCGCGCCGACCCTGCGCGTGTGGGAGTGGGACTCCCCCGCGGTCATCATCGGCAGCTTCCAGTCGCTGGGCAACGAGGTGGATCCAACAGGCGCCGCCCGGCACGGGGTGACGGTGGTGCGGCGGATCTCCGGGGGCGGCGCGATGTTCGTGGAGCGGGCGAACACCATCACCTACTCCCTCTCGGTGCCCGCCTCGCTCGTCTCGGGCCTGTCGTTCGCCGACTCCTACGCCTACCTGGACGACTGGGTGCTCACCGCGCTCGGCGACATGGGGATCAAGGCCTGGTACGTGCCGCTCAACGACATCGCCTCGAAGGAGGGCAAGATCGCGGGTGCCGCCCAGAAGCGCCTCGCCCAAGGCGGTGGCGCGGTGCTGCACCACGTGACGATGTCCTACGACATCGACGTGGACAAGATGCTCGACGTGCTGCGGATCGGCAAGGAGAAGATGTCCGACAAGGGCACCAGGAGCGCCAGGAAGCGGGTCGATCCGCTGCGCCGCCAGACGGGTCTGCCGCGCGGCGAGGTCATCGAACGGATGATCGCCTCCTTCCGCGGCCGCTACGGCCTGACCGAGGGCGGCGTGACGCCCGAGGAGATGGCACGCGCCGAGGAGCTGGCGCTCTCCCGGTACAGCAGCGAGGAGTGGACGGCCAGGGTGCCGTGACGGGGCGCCGGGCTCCTCCAGCCGAAGAACCCGGCAGCGGTTCCCCGGCTGGAGTGCGCGGCGCGGGCCCCGGAGTCGATCATCAGCCGGGATTCTCAGCCGAGGTCCTCAGCCGGGGTCCTCAGCCGAAGTCCGCCGCGTGGTCGGCCACCCACTGGCGGTAGGTGAGCGGCGGGCGGCCGAGGAGGCGCGCCGTGTCGGGGGCGACTGTCTCGGGGGTGGTCTCCATCGCGGCGTGGGCGTCCAGGATGGCGTCCGCGTAGACCGGCGGGACGCCCGCGCCGATCAGTTCGGTTCTGGACTCGGCACGGGAGACGCGCTCCACCGTGAGGGGGCGGCCCAGGACCTCGCGAAGGGTGGCGACCTGTTCGGCCTGGGTGAGCACATCGGGGCCCGTGATCTCGGGGGCCGTGGCCACCAGTTCGTCGGTCAGCAGGGCGCGGACGGCCAGCGCGGCGATGTCGGCCTCGTGGACGAGGGCGCGTCCCGCCTGCGGAGAGGCGGTGCGTACGGGGCCGCCCGCGCGCACGTGCGCGGCCCATCCCAGGGTGTTGCTCGCGAAGCCGCCAGGGCGCAGGAGCGTCCACTCGGCACCGGACCCGCGCACCAGGCGTTCGAGGCGGGCGTGGGTGCCAAGGATGTCCGCCTCCCTCTCCTCGGCGGCCTCGCCCGTCTTGGCAGCCTCGCCGGCCGACTTCCCGGCCTCGCCGGCCTCGGGGACGCCGCGCGCGGAGAGGTAGACGAGGCGGCGGGCGTGCTCGGCGAGGAGGGTAACGGTCTCGGCCGCGCCGCGTGCGTGGGGCAGCGGCCACATGAGGAAGACGCCGTCCACCTTCGCCGTCACAGCCGCCGCCAGGCTCGCGGGGTCGGCGAGATCGCCGCGTACGGGCTCGACCCCGTCGGGGAGTCGGGTGGCGGCACAGCTTGCGGAGGCGGGCACCCGGGTGCCCGCCTCCGCAAGCTGTGCCGCCACCTGCCCGCCGACCTTTCCTGTGGCTCCGGTCACCAGAATCACGGTGGTTCTCCTTCGTAGCGAGGTGAGAAATCCGCACGGCCGCCGCGTGCGGTGGGGCGTGCGGACACCAGAGTGCAAGTTGAAGTGCGCTTCACTTCAACAGCGTGCTCTGCCACCGCCTCCTCGCCCTGATGCCGAAGCCGGGCGCCTGCCGCCGCCCCGGCCCCCACGCTCACCGCGTCGGGCGGCGTCACTCCGGTGGCCCGCCCGGCGTTGCCGGCCGCGCGGGGCGCGGCGAGGCTTGCGGCATGATTCCGGCGAACACGACTGGTGAGGGCGGCACGACGGTCGTCTACGGCGCCGACCCGCAGGCGCCTGAACCCGGACCGCCGGTGCTGGACCTGTACCTGGACCTGCGCTGCCCCTACTGCCGGGCCGTGGAGAACGCGCTGGGGGACACGATGCGGCAGCTCGCCGACGCGGGTGAGTTCGTGCTCCACCACCACTTCGGCACCTTCATCGACGCCCAGTTGGGCGGGCACGGCTCGCACCGGGCGCTGGCCGCGCTGGGCGCCGCGGCCGACGTCGGCCAGCCGCAGTTCCTGACGTATCTGCACACCCTCTACCGCAACCAGCCGCACGAGGAGCACGACGGCTTCGCCGCCGAACGCATGCTGCTGGGCCTGGCCAACGACGTGCCGAGGCTGCGCAGCCACACGTTCGACGACGCCGTCCTCGACCCGGCCTACGACTCGTGGGCGCGGCGGGTCGGCCGTGTCTTCGACGCGAGCGGCGTCGCGGCGACCCCGACGGTGCTCTTCCGCGACCGCCCCGTCGCCGTCCTCGACGCCGCGGGCGAAGCGGTGCGGCCCGAGCAGTTCACGGCGCAGATCCACGACGCGACGGAGTGAGGAACGGCAGGCGGACAGCCGAGGGACACGGTGAGCAGCATGGCCGAGGAGCAGCAGCGGATCGAGTTCTCCGACAACGCCGCCGAGGGCCGCTACGAGGCCCGCATCGGCGGCACCCTGGCGGGGGTGGCGCAGTATCTGCGGGCCCCGGGCGTGGTCGCGGTGACGCACACCGAGGTCGAACCGGCCTTCGAGGGCAGGGGCGTGGGCGGCGCCCTCTCGCACCACATCCTGCAGGCCGTGCAGGAGGCGGGCGAGAAGGTCGCACCCGTCTGCCCGTACTTCGCGCGCTACATCCGCGAGCACCCCGACTACCAGCCGCTGGTCTACGACAAGCACGACAAGCACGAGCCCGGCTGAACGGCCGGGGCGCCCCGCGGTCGCTCCGCACGGCAGCGGCCCGTCGCCCCCGCGCGGGGGCCTTCACCGCTGCGGGCGATCGGCCAGCGCGGGGATCACCCCCGTGCCGTAGGCGTCGATCGAGTGCTCCTTGGCGTCGTGCATGGCGTAGAGCGCGAACTGGTCGACGCCCAGCTGCGCCAGCTCCCGCAGCCGCGCCACGTGGGACTGCTCGGAGCCCAGCAGGCAGAAGCGGTCGACGATGTCGTCGGGCACGAAGGCGGTGTCCGGGTTGCCGGCCCGGCCGTGGTGGGCGTAGTCGTAGCCCTCGCGTTCCTTGATGTAGGCGGTGAGGGCCGCGGGTACCGCGTCCGAGTGCTCGCCGTAGCGCGCCACCAGGTCCGCGACGTGGTTGCCGACCATGCCGCCGAACCAGCGGCACTGCTCGCGGGCGTGCGCGAGCGCTGCGGGGGTGTCCTCGCACACGTAGGCGGGGGCCGCCACGCAGATCGTGACCGCCGACGGGTCCCGTCCGGCCTGTACGGCCGCCTCGCGCACGGCGCCGACCATCCAGGCGGTCAGCACCGGGTCGGCCAGCTGGAGGATGAAGCCGTCCGCCTCCCGGCCTGCCAGCGCCAGCGCCTTGGGTCCGTAGGCCGCCATCCACACCGGCAGCCGCCCTTCGCGCACCCACGGCAGCCGCATCGGGGTGCCGTCCACGACGGCTTCCCGGCCCTCGGCCAGGTCGCGGATTGCGGTCATGGCCTCCCCGAGCCTGGCCAGGGTACCCGGCGGCCGTCCGGCGACCCGCATCGCCGAGTCGCCGCGCCCGATGCCGCACACGGTGCGGTTGCCGTACATCTCGTTGAGGGTGGCGAAGGTGGAGGCGGTGACCTCCCAGGCGCGGCTGCCGGGGTTGGTGACCATGGGTCCGACGGTCAGCTGCGTGGTGTGCGCGAGGATGCGGCTGTGGATGACGTACGGCTCCTGCCACAGCACCGGGGAGTCGAACGTCCAGCCGTAGGTGAAGCCGTTGCGTTCGGCGCGGCGCATCAGGGAGACGGTGGCGGAGCCGGGGGGATCGGTCTGGAGCACGAGTCCGAAGTCCATGGGCACAACCCCTCAGTTCAGAAACTGGCAGATCCCGCGCGGCACGTACTGGCCGCTTCCGGCGCGGCCCGTGTACGTACGGCGGTCGATGACCGTCTCGCCGCGGGAGAGCACCGTGACCACCCGGCCCGTGAGGGTTTTGCCCTCGTAGGCGGAGTAGTCGACGTTCATGTGGTGGGTTTGAGCCGAAAGAGTCTGCTCGGCGTGCGGGTCGTAGAGGACGATGTCGGCGTCGGCGCCCGGCGCGAGGGTGCCCTTCTTCGGGTAGAGGCCGAACATCCTGGCCGGTGTCGCGCAGGCGATGTCGATCCAGCGGCGCCTGGTGATGTGCCCGTCCACGACGGCCTGGTGGAGCAGGTCCATGCGGTGTTCGACGCCCGGCATCCCGTTGGGGATCTTGGAGAAGTCGCCCTTGCCCAGGTCCTTCTGGCCTGTGAAGCAGAAGGGGCAGTGGTCGGTGGAGACCACCTGGAGGTCGTCGGTGCGCAGCGCCCGCCACAGCGCCGCCTGGTGCTCGGCGGGGCGCAGCGGCGTGCTGCACACGTACTTGGCGCCGCCGAAGTCGGGCTCGGCCAACTCGTCGGTGCTCAGGTAGAGGTACTGCGGGCAGGTCTCGCCGAAGACCGGCAGGTCCATTCCGCGGGCGGTGGCCAGCTCCGCCACGGCTTCCTGCGCGGAGACGTGGACGACGTAGAGCGGGGAGCCCGCCACGCGTGCCAGTTGGATGGCCCGGTGGGTGGCCTCCGCCTCCAGCAGCACCTTGCGGACCTCGCCGTGGTGGCGCGGATCGGTGCGGCCCGCCGCGAGCGCCTGTTCGACCAGGACGTCGATGGCGATGCCGTTCTCGGCGTGCATCATGGCCAGCCCGCCGTTGGCGGCGGTGCGCTGCATGGCGCGGAGGATCTGGCCGTCGTCGCTGTAGAAGACGCCCGGGTAGGCCATGAACATCTTGAACGAGGTCACGCCCTCTTCCACGAGGCCGTCCATCTCCCGCAGAGTGCCCTCGTTCACGTCGGAGAGGATCATGTGGAAGGCGTAGTCGACGCAGGCCTGCCCGTCGGCCTTGGCGTGCCAGGTGTCCAGGCCCTCGCGCAGCGCGTGGCCCTTGGTCTGGACGGCGAAGTCGACGATGGTCGTCGTACCGCCCCAGGCGGCGGCGCGGGTGCCGGAGGCGAAGTCGTCGCTGGAGAAGGTGCCGCCGAAGGGGAAGTCCATGTGCGTGTGGGCGTCGACGCCGCCCGGGATGACGTACAGGCCGCTCGCGTCCAGGACACGGTCGGCGGTCAGGCTCTGCGCGACGGCGGCGTTCCGGTCGACGACGGCGACGACGCGGCCGCCCTCGATCAGCACGTCGGCCTGCATCTCCTCGGCGGCGGTGACGACCAGGCCGCCCGTGATCAGGGTGGTGCTCATACCGCGGTTCCTCCTCGGACGAGTTCGGCCTCGGCGGTGCGCAGGGCGGTCTCCAGCACGGCGGCGCCCGCCTCGGCCTCGGAGACGGTCAGCGAGAGCGGCGGGGCGATGCGCAGCACGCTCGGGGCGGAGTGGCCGCCGCCCTTGCCGATGAGGACGCCGCCCTCCCGTGCGGCCTCCAGCACCAGCGAGGCGGCGCGTGGCGAGGGCTCGCCGGTGCGAGGGTCGACGAGTTCGACGCCGACCATCAGCCCGCGCCCGCGCACCTCGCGGACGACTCCGAGCCGGGGTGTACCTCCCGCTGTGACGCTGGGGGAGGCGGCCGAGCGCAGCCGCTCCAGCAGCAGTCCGCCCACGCGGCGTGCGTTGGCCTGGAGGTCGTGTGCGAGCAGGTGGGCGAGGTTGGCCCGGGCGGCGGCCATGGTGATCGGGCTGCCGCCGAAGGTGGAGATGGAGTGGGCGTCGAGGCAGTTCATGATCTCGGCGCGGGCGACGACGCCGCCGATGGACATGCCGTTGCCGATGCCCTTGGCGAAGGTGAGCATGTCGGGCGGTCCCGCCGCGTCGTGGGCCTGCCAGCCCCAGAAGTGGTCGCCGGTGCGGCCCCAGCCGGTCTGCACCTCGTCGCTGATCCACAGGATGCCGTGCTGCTTCAGCTCCTCGCGGAAGGCGGCGTAGAGCCCGTCGGGCGGCGAGGTGAACCCGCCGACGCCCTGCACGGGTTCGGCGATCAGCGCGGCGACGCCCGAGCCGGCCTGGCCGAGCATGTCGCGCAGGTCGGCGACGCAGGCTTCGGTGAACGCGGCGTCGTCCAGGTGTGCGTAGGGGCCGCGGGTGCGGACGCCGCCGTGCACGTAGAGGGTCTGGAGGGGGGAGAGCGAGGTGGGCGACCAGGAGCGGTTGCCGGTGATGCCGACGGTGGTGAAGGAGCGGCCGTGGTAGCTGTTGCGCATGGCCAGGATCTGGTTGGAGTGGCGGTAGGCGGTGGCCAGCAGCAGTGCGGCGTCGTTGGCCTCGGTGCCCGAGGTGGTGAAGAAGACCCGCGCGTCGGGGATGCCGGACAGCGCCGCGACCTGCTCCGCGAGCTCCACCATGGGGCGGTTGAGGTAGAGGGTGGAGGAGTGCACGATCCGCGCGGCCTGTTCGCTGACGGCCCTGGTGACCTCGGGCAGCGCGTGGGCCGTCATGGTCGTCAGGATGCCGCCGAAGAAGTCCAGGTAGCGGCGCCCCTCCGCGTCCCAGACGTGGCGGCCCTCGCCGTGGGTGATCTCCAGCGGCTGCTCGTAGTAGAGAGCCGTCCAGTCGGGGAGCACGGCCTGGTGGCGGGCGTGCAGCGCGCGGTGGACGTCGGTGGAGGGGGCCGGGGGTACGGCGGTGGCGGCTTCGGCGGCGGAGCCCGCGGTGGCTTTGGGCTCCGGGCTCACGGCCGCACCAGCCCCTCGTAGGCGTCGGGGCGCCGGTCCCGGTAGAAGGCCCACTGCTGCCGCACCTCGTCGATCATCCGCAGGTCGAGGTCGCGGACCAGCAGTTCCTCCTCCTTGTCCGAGGCGGGCTGCCCGACGAACCGGCCGCGCGGGTCGACGAAGTAGCTGGTGCCGTAGAAGTCGTTGTCGCCGTATTCCTCGGTGCCCACGCGGTTGATGGCCGCGACGAAGTACTCGTTGGCGACGGCGGCCGCGGGCTGTTCCAGCTGCCACAGGTGGGAGGAGAGGCCGCGCGAGGTGGCCGAGGGGTTGTAGACGATCTGGGCGCCGGCCAGACCGAGGGCGCGCCAGCCCTCGGGGAAGTGCCGGTCGTAGCAGATGGAGACGCCGACCTTGCCGACGGCGGTCTCGAAGACCGGCCAGCCCAGGTTGCCGGGGCGGAAGTAGAACTTCTCCCAGAAGCCCGGCAGCTGCGGGATGTGGTGCTTGCGGTAGGTGCCCAGGACGGTGCCGTCGGCGTCGATGACGGCGGCGGTGTTGTAGTAGAAGCCGGAGCCGTCCACCTCGAAGACCGGGGAGACGACCACCATGCCCGTCTCCCTGGCCAGTTCGGACATCCGCCGGGTGGTGGGCCCGTCCGGCACCGGTTCGGCCCACCGGTAGTGCTCGGGGTCCTGCACCTGGCAGAAGTAGGGGGCGTTGAAGACCTCCTGGAAGCCGATGATCCGCGCTCCTTGGCGGGCGGCCTCGTGGGCGTGCTTCTCATGTTTGGCGAGCATCGACTCGGTGTCGCCTGTCCAGGTCGCCTGTACCAGCGCGGCACGTACGACATCGGGCATGAGCAGCTCCTTCGTGAGGGCGGCAGCCTGTTCGACACGCGTAGACATACGTGAGGTTGCGACGGTAAGTCGCCTCGGAGCGCGTGACAAGAACCCCGGCGGGGGCGCACGGGAGCCGCCGGCTTTACCGCTCCGTAACCTACTGATGGGTTACCTCCGGTAGCCCGTCGTGGTTACTCTCCAGTCACTTTCCAGCCCGGGCCACCGATGACGTCTGGAGCCGTGCATGCGCCCCTCCCCCACCGCAGTGCGTTACGCCTCGGTCCTCCTCGCCACAACACTCGCCGCCACCGGCCTCACCCTCGCCCCCGCCGCCGCCCTGCCCGCACCGGCCGCCACCGGCGCCACCGCGTCCGGGATCGACTTCGTCGACATCGAGGGCGACGGCGGCACCACCCTCAAGGCCAACGTCGCCCTGCCCGACGGCGCCTCCGCCGACTCGGCGCACACCTACCCGCTGATCGTGCTCCCCACCAGCTGGGGGCTCCCGCAGATCGAATACCTGGCACAGGCCAAGAAGCTCGCCGACGCCGGGTACGTCGTCGTCAGTTACAACTCGCGCGGCTTCTGGCAGTCCGGCGGCGAGATCGAGGTCGGCGGCCCCGAGGACATCGCCGACGCCTCCCGCGTCATCGACTGGGCCCTCGCCCACACCCCCGCCGACAAGGACCGCGTCGGCATGGGCGGCGTCTCCTACGGCGCCGGCATCAGCCTGCTGGCGGCCGGCCACGACCCCCGCGTCAAGGCCGTCACCGCGCTCAGCGGCTGGGCCGACCTGATCGGCTCCATCTACAGCGGCCGCACCCAGCACCTCCAGGCCGCGGGGCTGCTCGGCGGCGCGGGCGAGCTGACCGGACGGCCCAGCCCCGAACTGCGGCAGATCCTCAAGGACTTCACCGAGTCCAACCTCGACAAGGAGGACGAGATGATCGCGTGGGGCAAGAAGCGCTCCCCCGCGACCTACCTCGACCGGATCAACGACAACGGCGCCGCCATCATGCTCGGCAACGCCTGGAACGACTCGATCTTCCCGCCCAACCAGTACGCCGACTTCTACGAGAAGCTGCGCGGCCCCAAGCGGCTGGAGTTCCGCCCCGGCGACCACGCCACCCCGGAGGCGACCGGCCTGCTCGGACTGCCCAACGACACCTGGTCGCACGCGCACGACTGGTTCGACCGCTACCTCAAGGGCGAGAAGAACGGCATCGACACCGAACCCCCGGTCCAGCTCAAATCCAGGTCGACCGGCGCCTACGAGGGCTACAAGAGCTGGAAGGAGGTCCCTTCGGGCGAGCGGGCCATCTCCCTGGACGGGAAGAAGGACCTCGACACCGGCAGGGACTCCGGCGCCAACGGCGGCACGATATTCCTGACGGGCCTCCTCGACCAGTTCCTCAAGCTGCCGCCCGTCGTCTCCATGCCGCTGCTGCCGCGCTCCCGGGCCGCCGTGTGGGAGTCGGAGCGGTACGGCGAGGACACGCCCGTGCGCGGCACGACGAAGCTGCACACCACCGTCACCAGCACCGCCGAGAGCGGCACCTTCTACGCCTACCTGTACGACGTGGGCCCCCTCGGCGCGGGCAAGCTGATCACCCACGCCCCGCACACCTTCCACGACCGCACCCCGGACCAGCCGTTCGCCGTGGACCTGGACCTCTTCTCCACCGCCTACGACGTACCGAAGGGGCACAAGCTCGCCGTCGTCATCGACACCGTCGACCCGCTGTACGCCGAGCACAACCCGGACGGTGCCCGCCTGGACTTCACCTCTCCCGCCGCCGACCCCTCGCGCGTCACCGTCCCGACGGGGCAGCCGGCGGACGCCGGCTGAGCGCGGTGGGCGTCCGCCGGAGCGCGGACGCCCACCAGCGAATGCCCGCGGCCTCCGGTCGGCGGCGTGCGGAGCCCAGCGCATCGACAGGGAAACTTGCAAGTTTCCCTGTCGAAATCGTAGGCTCGACGTATGCCGCACGAGGACAGCGGACGAGCCCGTGAGCCCGCGGAAACAGCCGAGCCCGCAGAGACCGCAGAGCTGGCCGCCGAGGTGGCTGCCGCCGTCGGGGCGCTCGGCAGGCACCTGCGGGCGGCCTCCCCCGCGGGAGAGCTGACCCCGACCCAGCGCTCCGTACTGGGCCGGATACTGCGCACGGGCCCCACCACCATCGCCGCGCTCGCCCGCGCCGAACTGGTGCGCCCGCAGTCCATGCGGGTCACCGTCGGCGCGCTGGAGGAGCGAGGCATCCTCGCGCGCAGCCCCCACCCGACCGACGGCCGCCAGGTGGTCTTCGCCCTGACCCCCGAGGGAGCGCGCACGCTCGACGCCGTGCGCCGGGCCAAGCACGACTGGCTCTCCGAGGCCCTCGCCACCCGGCTGGACAGGGCCGAGCGCGGCACACTCGCCGCGGCGGCCGTCCTGCTGCGCAGGCTCGTCGCGGAGAACGCCCCCGCCGTTGGGGAGCACGAGGGCGCAGACATCGGGGAGGACTCCGGGGCGGAAGACGATTCGGGCGCGCAGGACCCGCGGTGAGCGACCCGGCGGCAGGAGGCGGGGAGGGAGGCCGTACGGGCAAGGTGCTCGACGGGAGCGCCCCGGCGGCCGGCCCCGAGTCCGCCGGGCCCCCGGTGCGCGGAGACGGCTTCGGCGCCCGCCTGATGGCACCGCTGCTGCTGGGCTCCCTGCTCAACCCCGTCAACTCGACGATGATCGCCACCGCGCTGGTGGTGATCGGCCGCGGCTTCGGTGTCGGCTCCGCCGACACCGCCTGGCTGGTGGCCTCCCTCTACCTCGCCAGCGCCGTCGCCCAGCCGACGATGGGCAAGCTCGCCGACGCGCTCGGACCCCGCCGCGTCTTCCTCGCCGGCCTCGTGATCGTCACCGCGGCCGGTGTGGCGGGTGCCGCGGCGCCCGCGTTCGGCTGGCTGATCGTCTCCCGCGTGCTGCTGGGCGTCGGCACGTCGGCCGCGTACCCGTGCGCCATGGCGCTGCTGCGTTCTGAGGCCGTGCGGCTGGGCACCCACGTGCCGCGCCCCGTTCTCGCGCGGCTGTCCCTGGCCGGGCTCGGCAGCGCCGCCGCCGGCCCCGTCCTGGGCGGGCTGCTGGCCGCGACGGCGGGGTGGCGGGCGATCTTCGCCGTCAACATACCGGTGGCCCTCGCCGGGCTGGGCCTGGCGCTGCTGTGGCTCCCCAGGGACCCGCCGCGCACCACCAGCGCGCCCGGACCGCGCACCCGTGTCGACGCGCTGGGCGTCCTGCTCTTCGCCGGTGCCCTGACCACGGCGATGCTCTTCCTGATGGGGCTCGGCCATCCGCGCTGGCCGCTGCTGGCACCGTTCGCCCTGTTGGCGTGCGCGTTCGTGTGGTGGCAGCTGCGTACGCCCGCCCCGTTCCTGGACCTGCGCGTGCTGGCACGGCACCGGCCGCTGGTGCTCACCTACCTGCGGCACGGGCTCACGTACCTGGTCATCTACTGCGTGATGTACGGCTACGCGCAGTGGCTGGAGGAGTCGCACGGCTTCTCCTCGTTCGGGTCCGGCCTGATCATGCTGCCGATGTCGCTGGCCGCCGCCGTCTGTGCGCTGCTCGGCGCCCGGACGAAGGGCATCCGCGGTCCCCTCGTCCTCGCCGCCGGGCTGCTGCTCGCCGGAGCGGGAACGCTCGCTTGGGCGCACGGCAGCACACCCCTGGCCGCGCTGCTGCTGGCCTCCGTCCTGTGCGGGCTGCCGCAGGGCCTGGCCGGTACGAGCAACCAGGCCGCCGTCGCCCGCCAGGCGCCCGCCGGCGGGATGGGCGCGGCCGCCGGGCTCCAGCGCACCTCCCAGTACCTGGGTGCCATCACCGCGTCCAGCCTCATCGCCCTCTTCTACGGGCAGCAGGCCGACGACGCGGGCCTGCACCTGATAGCCGTGACGGCAGGGGTGCTCAGCGCCGTCGTGCTCGCGCTCACCGTCACCGACCGCGCCCTGCGCGGCCGTTCGTAACCCCACAGAACCCGCATGTCCACCCCGTACCGAGGAGCACACCCATGGCCACGCTGACCCTGGACCCCCGCACCGCGCTCGTCCTCATCGACCTCCAGAAGGGCGTCACCGGCATGCCGACCGCGCCCCACCCGGCGGACGAGGTCGTCCAGCGCGGTGCCCACCTGGCGGCCGAGTTCCGGCGGCGCGGGCTGCCCGTCGTCCTCGTCACCGTCCGGGGCGGCGCACCGGGACGCACGGCCGCCGGCCTGGGCGGGCGCGGCGAGCGCCCCGCAAACCACGCCGACCTGCGCCCCGAGCTCGACCCACAGCCCACCGACATCCGCGTCACCAAGCAGAACTGGGGCGCCTTCTACGGCACCTCCCTCGACCTGGAGCTGCGGCGGCGCGGAGTCACCCAGATCGTCCTGGGCGGCATCGCCACCCGCTTCGGCGTCGAGTCCACGGCGCGGTCCGCGCACGAGCACGGCTACCACGTGACCGTCGCCGAGGACGCCTGCACCGACCTGGACGCCGACGGGCACCGGGCCTCCGTCGACGGCGTCTTCCCCCGGCTGGGCGAGACCGGATCCACCGACGAGGTCGTGGCCGCACTCGGCGCAGCCTGACCGCCCCCGCCCCTGGTCGGGCTCGGGCCGCGCCCAGCCGGGCCGGACACGCCCAGGCGGCCGGGTCCGGCCCCGGCTGGTGGAGAATGTGTGACGTAGAGGCGGTGTCCCGCCGCAACGCCGCGCCCACGGAGGCCCGCATGTCGCTGATCGTGCCCGAGTTCGACGACACGGTCGTCGTCCGTGCCGCCGAGGCCGAAGTGCTGGGGCAGGCGCCCTCGACCGTCGCCCTGCTGGCCGACGCCGATCAGACCGGCGGCGCGCTCTCCACCCAGCGCGTCACCCTCTTCGACGGCGCGAACGGCGCCACCCCGCACCGGCACACCCGGTCCGCCGAGATGTTCTACGTGCTCGACGGCACCGCCCAGGTGCTGTCCGGAGACCAGGTCCTGACCGCCGAACGCGGAGACCTCGTCGTCGTGCCCCCGCACACGGCGCACGCGTTCGCCGCCGCGCCCGGGCACAACGCCGACCTGCTGATCGTCCTGGCGCCCGGCGTCGCGCGCTTCGACTACTTCCGCCACCTGGCCCGCGTCGCCGGCGGCGAACTTCCGCCGGAAAGCCTGCTGGAGATCCAGGAGAGGTACGACAACCACTTCCTGCACAGCGCGGCGTGGGACAGCGCCCGTAGCTGAGGGCGGCCTGGCGGCCGGTGCCGGTGTGCGGCGTGCGCTCCGGCCGGCCGGTCAGCCGTCCTCGCGCCGCGCGGTGACGCCCTCCAGGACGGATGCCAGGAAGCGGCGTACGGCGGCCAGTTCCGGCTCCGCCAGCTGCGCCGCCGCGTCGGCCACCTGCGCGATCAGCGGGCCGAAGTACGCCTCCCCCAGCGCGACCGCCCGCTCGTCCACCTCCAGCAGCACCCGCCGCCGGTCGCGCGGGTCGCGGGTTCGGCGGACGTGCCCGAGGCGTTCGAGGCGGTCGACGAGGGAGGTCGTGCCCGCCGAGTTGAGGCCGAGCCGGGCCCCGAGGCTGCCGGGGGTGACCGGCGTCCGGGCCCTGGCGGCGTCCAGGAGGCAGACGAGGGCGCGCAGATCGGTGGGGTGGAGCCCGTTGCGCTGGGCGAACCCGGCGGCGAGCAGGTCGAGTTCGGTGGAGACGGCGCGCAACTGGCGCACGACGTCCAGTCCGTCGGCGCTCTTGTCGGTGGGGGTCACGCCTCCGACGATATCTCGCTCAGCGAGGCGAATCGGAGACGGCATGCACCCGGACCAGCACGTCCGCTCCGCCTACGACGCCGTACTCGGACTCTGGCCACAGGACACCGAGAGCATCGACGTCACCACCGTCCACGGCACCACCCACGTGCCGGCCTGCGGGCCCGCGGACGCGCCGCCGCCGCTCCTGCTGCACGGCGGCTTCGCCACGGCCGCCGCGTGGTACGCCTGGGACTGGGAGACCGGCGGCAGCCAGGACATCGCCCCCGCGTACCGGCAGGTGTACGTGGCGGCGGCGCAGACCGACGCGCTGCCGGCGGACTTCCTCGCGTGAGGCAGGCCGGGCGCGGACCCCGCGGAGCCGCGCCCGGCGCCACCGGCCTGAGCTGCCGCCCGCCGGTCAGCCGTGCGTCGGGTGGACGACCCTCGCCGAACCGCCGCCCCTGCGCTGGGTCTCGGCGGCCGCGCGCCAGCGGCCATCCCGCAGACGCTGCACCCCGGTGGCCGCACCGATCTCCGCCGTCTCCTCGAACGAGTGGCCCAGCTTCTCCAGTCGGTGCCGCACCTTGCTGTCCATCAGCGCGGGCTCGGCCTCCGTCTGCTCGGCGTTGCGCTGGCTGGCGCGCGGTGCCGCGATCGCGTCGACGAGCGGCATGCCGCGGTCGAGGTGGTTGGTGAGCGTCTGCAGCACCGTGGTGATGATGGTCGCGCCACCGGGCGACCCCAGCGCCAGTACCGGCTGGCCGTGCTTCAGCACGATCGTCGGCGACATCGAGGAACGCGGCCGCTTGCCGGGGCCTGGCAGGTTCGGGTCGTACACGCCGGGGGTGGCCGGCGTGAAGGAGAAGTCCGTCAGCTCGTTGTTCAGCAGGAAGCCGCGCCCCGGCACGGCCATGCCGCTGCCACCGGTCTGCTCGATGGTCAGCGTGTAGGCGGCGACGTTGCCCCACCTGTCGGAGACCGTGAGGTGCGTGGTGTTCTCGCCCTCGTAGGTGGTGGGCGCCGCCTGGTCCGCGTCACCGCGGTCGCAGGCGCGCGGGTGCCGCGGATCGCCCGGCGCGACCGGGCTGGACAGCGCCTCGTCGTCGTCGATCAGGCACGCGCGGGAGTCCGCGAACCGCTGCGAGGTCAGGCCCCTGGTCGGCACGTCCTCCTGGGTGGGGTCGCCCACCCAACGGCCACGGTCGGCGAACGCGATACGGCTCGCCTCCAGGTAGCGGTGCAGGTACTCCTTCTCGCTCATCGCGCCCAGGTCGCTTTGCTCCAGGATGTTCAGCGCCTCCGCGACGCTGGTGCCGCCCGAGGAGGAGGGCGCCATCCCGTACACGTCCAGGCCCCGGTACGCGGTGCGGGTCGGTTTCTGCGACCGCGTCTCGTACGCCGCCAGGTCCTTCGCCCGCAGATCACCAGGGCGCACCTCGCGGTCCGCGCCTTCGGCCACCGCGGGCTCGCGCACGGTGCGCACGATGTCGCGCGCCAGCTTGCCGTGGTACAGCGCCTTGGTGCCCTTGCGGGCCAGCAGGTCGTAGGTGCGGGCCAGGTCCCGGTTCCTCAGCGTCGAGCCGACCTTCGGCAACTCGCCACCGGGCAGGAACAGGTCCGCCGTCGCGGGGAAGTCACGGAAGCGGTCCTCGTTGTCGGCCGTCTGCTCGCGGAACGTCTCATCGACGGTGAAGCCCTCACGGGCCAGCCTCGTCGCCGGCTGGAGCACCTTCGCCAACGATTGGGAGCCGTACGCGTCCAGCGCCTTCTCCCAGGTCGCCGCCGTGCCCGGGGTGCCGACGCCCAGGCCGCTGGTGACGGCCTCGTCGAAGGGGATCGGCTTCCCGTCCTCGGTGAACAGCTTCTCGTCGGCGCTCAGCGGCGCCTTCTCCCGGCCGTCGATGGTGTGCACCTTGCGGGAGTGCGCGTCGTAGTACACGAAGTACCCGCCGCCGCCGACGCCCGCCGAGTACGGCTCCGTCACCCCGAGCGCCGCCGCGGTCGCCACGGCCGCGTCCGCGGCCGTGCCGCCGCGCTTGAGCACCTCGATGCCCGCGGCCGAGGCGTCCGCGTCGACGCTGGAGACGGCGCCCCCGTAGCCCGTGGCGACGGGGCTCTTGGCGGGAGAACCGGCTCTGCCGCCCTCCGCCGTGTCCGCGCCGCCCGCCGTGCCGGGGGCCGCACCCGTCAGGCCCGCCACCACGGCGGCGACCGTCAGCACGCCGATCCCGCGCCGGGCGGCCTTCACGTGTGGTCCGGCCGCTGTTCGTCCCCGCCCCCACCGCAGCGCACCGAAGACCCGCAGGACACCACCGCCGGGCGTGCCGCCGTCGCGGCGGGACACAGACGGGCCCTGGTGGTGGGGCGGGGAGGGGGCGTTCGGCCGGCCGGCGGGGTCGGGAGAGGGCGTCATGGGAGGGGCCTCCTTTGCGCTGGCTCCGCGGGTGAGCGCGTGATCCGCGACAGCGTAATGCTCTTGACGCGGATGCGTCAGCACCTCGCGACGGCCCCCGTACGCGCTCACCCTCCCGGTCGGCGCGCCCGCCAGGGACGTCCGTCAGGCAGGTTCGACGGCCGTGACGCCGTCACCGGCCTCGCCGACCGCCTCCATGCCGGGCGTCGAGTCGATGAGGACGCGGAAGCTTCCACGCAGCAGCGCCTGGTCGTCCGCGATCAGCACCCGGACCGACTCAGCCATTCCGACTTCCTCACACGCTCCTGCCGACCCATCGCGTCGCGCGATCCTCACAACCGTGCCGTACGAGCCACCCGGCATCGCGGGCGGCGCCGGAGATCCCAGGGCGAGAGGGCGTGTGCACCGACACGCCACCTCACGCGTCCCAGCGGCTGTGCCGGACGTAACCGGCGGCCAGAGCCGCAACCGTCCACACCAGCAGCACCGCGAACCCGGTGCGTGCGTCCGTGCCCCTCGACGCTGAGCATCCGCATGCCGGCCTGGTCGGGGAAGTAGCGCGCGACCCCGCGGGCCGCTCCGATGGCGGAGAGGATCTGCGTGCCGGCGAGCACCATCGGGAGCAGGACGGCCAGGGCTCTCGATACTGTCGGGCAGGTCCCCGGCCTACCGGGAGCGCAGGTCGACGCGGACCCCCCGCGGCTTCGACCGTGCGGACCAGGGCGGGGAGTTCGGACAGGCCGAGCACCGGCCGGTGGACCCAGGCGCCGCCCTCCTGCGGCCGGCGCAGCACCGTGAGGGTGGTCCGCATCTCGCGCAGGGTCTCGCGGCTCACCTCCTCGATCACCTCGAGAGCCGCCCGCGCCTCCTCCGGGCGGGTCGCGACCACGTGGTTGGCGACACCGGCCTTGACCGCGATCAGACCCACGCTGTGGGAGACGACGTCATGGACATCGCGGGCGATACGCAGGCGTGCCTCGACCTTCGCCTGTTCGGCCGCCTGCCGCTGGCGTGCCTCGACCTCTCCCTCCGCTCTCCGGCCGCCGCCCAGGCGGCGCCGAGCAGGAGCAGGGCGAACACGGCCTGCACGGCCATGGAGCCGCCCTGGTAGTGCTCTCCCTCGGTCACGGTGAGCAGGGCCGCGGTCACGGCACACAGCACGGCCACCCCGGCCGCGGACAGCCCCCGTTGCCGCCGCCTCGACGTCGCCACCGGGTACAGGGCGTACGCGGCGGCGAGGAACGGGACAGGTCCGAGGCCGACGGCAAGCGCCGCGCAGGCGACGGTCAGAACACCGCAGAAGACCGGTACGGGCCACAGCCGCCGGGCGACCAGCGGCAACGCGGTGCACAGCGACAGCAACCACACGGCGGTCGCGCTCACTTCGTCGCCGACGGCCGCACACACGACCGCGACCTGGGGCAGGAGGGAGAACCCCAACGCGGCCAGCGCGTCGAACATGACCGGACGTCGGCGTGCCGCATCACCCATGCGGGGAACGTATGCGTTCGCGCATACCCCGTCCACCGAGCGCAGATACCCGCCGGGCGGCCTTCGCCCCCGGCCCGGCCGCTGTTCGCCCCCGTCCCCCGCCGCAGCGCACCGCAGGCGTCAGCACCTCGCGACGGCGCCCGCACGCACCCACCCCCTCGGTCGGCGCGCCGCGAGGGCCTACGCTGCCGCGTCATGGACGACAACGTGCGGGAACTCGTGCTGGGACTGGTGGCGGCGGCGATCACCGCCGCGGCGGGGTGGTTCGCCCGCACCTCCGTCTGGCGGCGCAAACTCCACAGGCAGCAGCGCTTCTTCGGGCTTCCGGCGAACTCCGGGTGCCTGCTGGTGGTCAATCACGACCCGGCGACCGACGAGGCAGCCGTCGCCCGCAACGACGTGTTCGCGCTGCTGGAGCTGTCCGCGCTCGTCAAGGACTGCGGCGCGCGGATGGAGGTGGTGGCGCACGACGCGGCGCGCCGGGGGTTCGGCGAGCACACCGAGTTCTGCCTGGGCGGGCCCGGTTCGAATCAGCGTACGGCGGCGCACATGGAGATGCTGCTGCCGGGCGTGGCCGTGAACACGGACGCCGAACCGGGTCCTGACCGGGGCGCGTTCAGCGTGGGCGGCGAGCACTACCGGATGGAGAAGGGCCGCGTCGAGTACGCGCTGCTGGCCCGGGTCACGGGGGCCTCGTCCCCCGCCGGCACGAGAGGAGAGCGCGGGGACGGTGAGGCGGTGCGGCCCGTCTTCCTGATATGCGGCCAGCGCTCCCTCACCAACCAGGCCGCCGCCCGCTACCTGGCACGGCACCAGGTGCGACTGGCCCGCAGGCACGGGCACGGCGGAGACTTCTGCCTGTTGCTGCGGGTGGTCAACTCGCGTGCCTACGGCCCCGATGTGGTGGAACTGGTGGCCGACGTGACGCGGGAGGCGACCGCCGCACCCACCCGCTGAGCCGCGCGCGGGGCGGCGGTCAGGGGCGGGCTCCCGGCATGGTGGACCCGGCCTCGGCGGGGGCCACGGGTACCGCCTCGTTCTTCACGTTGCGCCGCTCACGGCGGGCAACCCAGTTGGCGAACCAGGACAGCAGCATGCACAGGCCGATGTAGATCGCCGAGATGACGATGACGACGGGGATGAACGGCATCGTGTAGTCCATGTTGATGGCGATCAGCCGCCCGGCGTGCAGGAACTCCTCGTAGGTGATCAGGTACCCCAGCGAGGTGTCCTTGAGGGCCACGACGAGCTGGCTGATGATCGTCGGCAGCATGGCGCGCACGGCCTGCGGCACCAGGACGTGGACCATGACCTGGGTCTTGCGCAGGCCGAGCGCGTAGGCGGCCTCGCGCTGGCCCCGGTCGACGGACTGCACACCGGAGCGGAAGACCTCAGCGAGCACGGAGCCGTTGTAGAGGGTCAGCCCGGTCACCAGGGCGGGCAGCGCCTGGACCTGCAACGCGACGAAGACGAAGAAGATCATGACGAGCACCGGCATGGCCCGGAAGAACTCCACCAGCACGGTGCTCACCCAGCGCAGCGGCCGGTGGTCCGAGAGCCGTCCCGCGGCCAGCACGGCGCCCAGCGCCAGGGCGAGGACGGCGGCCATCGCGAAGGCCTTGAGGGTGTTGCCGAGGCCGCCGAGCAGCATCTCCTGCACGCCTTCGTAGGCGAAGGGGCGCCACTTGACGTGGGCGAACTGGCCGGTGTCGAGAAGGAGCCAACAGATCCAGGCCAGCAGCGCGGCGAGCGCGAGCGAGGTCAGCAGGCCGTAGAGCAGGTGGCGGGCGCGGGCGCGGGGCCCGGGGACGTCGTAGAGCGCGGAGGCCACGGCCTTCGGCGGGCGCTTGGCGCCGCGTCCGCGCAGCAGTGTGGCCAGCCCGGAGGGGGGCGGCGGGGCGGGCGGCGGCGTGGTCATCGGGCCACCCCCCAGCGCCGCTCCAGCACGTGGAAGAGGCCGGAGATGGCGAGGGTGAGGATCAGGTATCCCAGTGCGATCCACACGAAGCTCCAGATGACGTTGTAGCCGTTCTCACTGAGCGTCTTGTAGGTGCTCAGCAGTTCGACGACGCTGAAGGAGCCCGCGATGGCGGAGTTCTTGGCCAGCGCGATGAGGGTGGAGCCGATCGGCGCGATGACGGTGCGGAACGCCTGGGGCAGCACGACGGTGCCGAGTGTCTGGCCGAAGGTCATGCCCAGGCTGCGGGCGGCTTCGCCCTGGCCGGCGGGGACGGTGTTGATGCCGGAGCGCACCGCCTCGCAGATGAAGGAGGACGTGTAGCAGCCCAGGGCGAGCACCGCGAACAGTTCGAAGGGCAGGGCCACCCCGAAGCGCGGCAGCCCCAGCAGCATCGCGAAGAACAGCAGGGTGAGCGGGGTGTTGCGCAAGACCGTCACCCATGCGGTGCCCACGCCGCGCAGTGCCGCCACGGGCGCCACCCGGAACCCGGCCATCACGACGCCGACGGCGAGCGCCAGCAGCGAGGCGTAGACGGTCAGCCGTACGGTGCCCCAGAAGCCCTCACCGTAGAGGGCGAAGTTCTGTGTCAGTACGTCCATGGAGCCGCTTGGTTCCTCTCAGCTCGTCAGTCGGCGGTCGACGCGGGGCGGTTTCGGCGCGGGGGCGCCGGAGAGGCCGAGGGTGACGTCGTAGGCCCGCTTCCAGTCGCCGTTCTCCTCCCGTGCGACGAGGGCGTCGTCGAGGGCGCGGGCGAGCGCGTGGTCCTCGCGGGGCACGCCGATGCCGTAGGGCTCCTCGGAGAACGCCTTGCCGACGACCTTCAGGTGGTCGGGGTCCTTGGCGGCGTAGCCCAGCAGGATCGTGTCGTCGGTGGTGACGGCGTCGACCTGGTCGTTGAGGAGGTTGTCGACGCAGATGGCGTAGCTGTCGTAGGCCACGGGCTCGGCGCGCGGGTAGTCGGACTGGATGCGCTGGAGCGGGGTGGAGCCGACGGCGGAGCAGATCTTCTTGCCCGCCATGTCCTGCGGCCCCTTGAGCTGCTTGTTG
The DNA here is from genome assembly GCF_003323715.1 of Streptomyces diacarni. Taxonomy (GTDB): domain Bacteria; phylum Actinomycetota; class Actinomycetes; order Streptomycetales; family Streptomycetaceae; genus Streptomyces; species Streptomyces diacarni. Next base: position 94,823 of record NZ_QOIN01000046.1, on the reverse strand, counting down.
CCCTTGCGGACCAGCAGCCGCTGCCCCGCGATGTAGTAGGGCCCGGCGAAGCCGACGAGTTTCCTGCGGCCCTCGTTGATGGTGTAGGTGCCGACGTAAGTGTCGATCTGGCCGTTCTGGAGGGCGGTTTCGCGGTTGGCCGAGGCGATGGCCTTGTACTCGATCTGCCGGTCGGGGTCGAAGCCGAGAGAGGCGGCCACCATCTCGGCGATCTCGATGTCGAAGCCGGTGTACTCGCCGGTGGCCGGATTCTTCTCGCCCATGCCCGGCTGGTCCTCCTTGACGCCGACGGTCAGGCGTCCGCGCTGGTGGGCGCGGGTCCAGGTGGGAGAGGAGGGGAGGGAGAAGTCCTTCTCGACCGCGTAGTGCGGCAGGGCGCTGGGCTGCGGGCCGCGGGCGGGCGGGCTGCCGGGGACGCCGCAGGCGGCGGCGAGCGCGACGAGGAGGGTGACGGCGCCGAGGGCGCGTCGCCGGCGCGGGCCGCGCCGCGGCAGGGGGTGCGGGCGCGCGGGTGGGAGCGGGCCGCGGCGCCGGGGGACGGGGGTGTGCGCAGGCACGAGGGGCGGCCTCTCAGTGCTTGAGGATCTTGGAGAGGAAGTCCTTGGCGCGCTCGCTGCGCGGCGCGGTGAAGAACTCCTCCGGAGTGCGGTCCTCGACGATCTGTCCGTCGGCCATGAAGACCACGCGGTTGGCCGCCGAGCGGGCGAACCCCATTTCGTGGGTGACGACGACCATCGTCATCCCCTCCCTGGCCAGCTGCTGCATGACCTCCAGCACCTCGCTGATCATCTCCGGGTCGAGCGCGGACGTCGGCTCGTCGAACAGCAGTGCCTGCGGCTCCATGGCCAGGGCCCTGGCGATGGCCACCCGCTGCTGCTGGCCTCCGGAGAGCTGGGCCGGATACTTCTGCGCGTGTTCGAGCAGGCCGACGCGGTGCAGGAGTTCGCGGGCGCGGTGCTCGGCCTCGTCCTTCTTCCTGCCGCGCACCTTGACGGGGGCGAGCGCCACGTTGGCCAGTACGGTCTTGTGCGCGAAGAGGTTGAAGGACTGGAACACCATGCCGACTTCCGCGCGCAGCCTGGCCAGCTCCCTGCCCTCGGCGGGAAGGGGCCGGCCCGCCAGGGTGAGGGTGCCCGAGTCGACGGTCTCCAGGCGGTTGATGGTGCGGCACAGCGTGGACTTGCCCGAACCCGAGGGGCCGATCACGACCACGACCTCGCCGCGGCCCACGGTGAGGTCGACGTCCTTGAGCACGTGCAGCGCGCCGTAGTGCTTGTTGACCCCACGCAGCTCGATGAGCGGTTCCAGCGGCAGCGTTTCCATAGGAAAGGGAAACTATCGGGCTGAATGGGTCACTACCGGGATGACACGCAGTAAGGGTTTACAACAGGAAGGGTGGCCTCTCACCTCTCGCCTGTCCCGCTCCAGGGCCCGCCACCGCAGGGCCCGGGCGGCGGCCGGTCAGTCCTCGCTGACCTCCGCGTACGCCTGGGAGAGCTCGGGCGAACCCGTCTCCGCCCAGGTGGCGCCCTCCGCGAGCACATCGACCTCCCGCCCGGACGGGAGCCGCACCACGGGCTGCCCGTCGGGCCAGCGCACCCAGCGGGCGCCCGGCACCGAACGCACCATCACCGTTCCCAGGTAGAGCCCGGCGTCGGCGCCCAGCCAGGGCGCGACCTCCGGGTCCTCGCGCCAGTGCGGCAGCAGCTGGTCGAGAGCGGTCAACGACTCGACGGTGTCGTCGAGTTCGACCCCTACGGCGCCCGCCTGCTCGCGCAGCAGTTCGCATTCGGACAGGAGCTGCGCCGCGCTCGTCTGGTCGCCCGACAACTCGTCGGTCACCGTCGCCGCCCCCTCGGCATCCGGGTGGGGCTTGCGCCAGTTGTCCAGAAAGGGGAAGTGCATGCCTGACAGCGTGGCATTCTCACGGCCCCGGGCACCATAGGCGCGCGGTGCGACGAGCCCACCCGGTTGGGCCGAAGGACACCTTGACGCCGCGTCAGAGCCTCCCTAACTTCACCCCGCCTCGGTCGAATCCGAAGTGCACACAACGCTGCTGGAGTCCCATGAGAGGGCAACACGTGCGCAGACGTACCTGGATCAGATCCCTCACCGTCCTGCTCGCCGCCACGACCGCCACCGCACCCGCACTGACCGCAACCGCCACCGCGCAGACCCCCGCCACGGCGAGCCGGGCCGCCGCCCCCGCCAACCGGCCACTCCCCCTGGAGAAGCTCTACGACAACCGCGCCGTCAGCGACGACGCGGATCCCGGCGCCGCCGACTTCGACGGCGCGGGCCGCTCCCTGTCCGCACAGGACCTCAAGGCCGCGGGGTGGTCCCCCGGCACCCGGCTCGACCTGGACGCCGCACGGCTGCGCTGGCCCGACCGCGCCCCGGGCCGCCCGGACAACGTACGCGCCGACGGCCAGCGGGTACGGGTCGACGGCAGCGGCACCGCGCTCTCCTTCCTGGTGGCCGCCACCTCGCCGCACGGCCCCGGCGACACCGTCAGCGGCGAAGGCACCCTCCACTACCGGGACGGCTCCCGCGGCCACTACACCCTCACGGCCGGCGACTGGCGCGGCGGCCCCCTCGCCACCAAAGCCGTCGCACTCCCCCACCTCAACACCCGGCAGGGCGACCAGGTGGGCGAGAAGGCCAGGATCTACGCCGTCACGGTGCCCCTCGAACGCGGCCGCACCCTCGCCTCCGTCACCCTTCCCAAGGACCCGGGGAACGACGCCGACCTGCACGTCTTCGACATCGCCCCCCGCCCTCAGAGCACCGGATGGACCGGCAGCTGGGCCGCGAGCACCGGCGGCTACACCGGGGTCGGGCTGTGGCGGGACCAGACACTGCGGCTGGTCGTCCACACCTCCGCCGGCGGACCGAAGGCCCGCATCAGACTGGAGAACACCTTCGCGGCCCAGCCCGTACGCATCGGACACGCCTCCCTCGCCGTCCAGAAGGACGGTGCCACGGCGAAGGGCCGCCCGGTGCCGCTCACCTTCGACGGCGGACGAGCCGGCACCCGCATCCCCGCGGGCGCCCGCGCCGTCAGCGACCCCGTCGGATTCGACGTACCCCAGGACACGAACCTGCTGGTCAGCATCCATCTGCCAGAGCCGGTCAGCGCGGCGCCCGTACACAGCGAGGCGCTCCAGCGGTCCTATCTGAGCGAAGGCGGCAGCGGGAACCGCACCGGCGACACCGCCGGCGGCGCCTTCACCCGCTCCCTGTCGATGTGGCCGTTCCTGACCGGCGTCGACGTCCAGGGCGGCCCCGGCTCCGTCGTCGCGCTCGGCGACTCCATCACCGACGGCGTCCGCTCCACGCAGGGCGCCAACCGGCGCTGGCCCGACGTGCTGGCCGGCCGGCTGCTCCACCAGAATGACGTGCCGCGCCTCGGCGTCCTCAACCACGGCATCTCCGCCAACCGCGTCGCGAGCGACCGCTACCCGGGCGACGGGGTGAGCACCGACACGGCGGGCGTGAGCGCCCAGCACCGGCTGGAGCGGGACGTCCTCGCCCAGACGAACGCGCGCACCGTCGTCCTGTTCGAAGGCATCAACGACGTGCGGTGGGGCGCCACCGCCGAGGAGGTCATCGCGGGCATGCGGGCCATCGCCGCCCGCGCCCGCGCACAGGGCCTGCGGGTCGTCGGCGCCACCATCACGCCCTGTGAGGGGTACAAGGACTGCACCGCTGAGGTCGACGCGCGGCGGCAGAAGGTGAACGCCTTCGTGCGGGAGAGCGGCGGCTACTTCGACGCCGTTCTCGACTTCGACAAGGTCGTCAGGGACCCGGGGCATCCCGCACGGATGGCCCCCGCGTACGACTCGGGCGACCATCTGCACCCCGGCGACGCGGGGCTGAAGGCTCTCGGCGAGTCGGTGGACCTGCGCGCCCTCACCGGATGAGGGCCCGCCCCTCCCCCGGGGCCCGCCTCCGTGCGAGGAGGCGGGGCACGGCGGGAGGGGCGACGGGGGGCCGGAGCGCCCTACAGGTCGAGGTCGACCACCACGGGCGCGTGGTCCGAGGCGCCCTTGCCCTTGCGCGCCTCACGGTCCACGTACGCGTCGGAGACGCCGGTCACGAACGCCTCGTTTCCGTACACCAGGTCGATCCGCATGCCGCGGTTCTTGGGGAAGCACAGCTGCCGGTAGTCCCAGTACGTGAACGGAACGTCGTACTTGAGGGGCCGCGGGTAGACGTCCGAGACCCCCGCGGCCTCCAGCGCGGCGAGCGCCTCGCGCTCACGTGAGGTCACGTGGGTGGAGGCCTCGAACTGGGTGATGTCGTGCACGTCCGCGTCGGTCGGCGCGATGTTGAAGTCGCCGAGGACCGCGAAGGGTGTCGACGCGGAGGCGAACTTCTCGGCGGTGTCCCGCAGCGCCGCGAGCCACTGGAGCTTGTACTCGTAGTGGGGGTGGCCGATCTCACGCCCGTTGGGCACGTAGAGGGACCACACCCGCACACCGCCGCAGGTGGCGGCCGCGGCACGGGCCTCGACGGTGCCCTCCCACTCGGGCGCGCCGGGCAGGCCGAGAGCCGGGTCCTCGATGCCGACGCGGGAGAGGACCGCGACCCCGTTCCACCGGCCCTGGGCGCTGACGACCGACTCGTACCCGAGCGCGCGCAGCTCCTGCTGCGGGAAGGCGTCGTCGGACACCTTGAGCTCTTGCAGGCAGAGCACGTCGGGCTGAGCCGTCTCCAGCCACTGGGTGAGGCGCGGCAGGCGGGCTGTTATCGAATTGACGTTCCAGGTGGCGATACGCATGCAGACTCCGTCGGGGCTACGGGGGTGGTCCCCCGGAGCATGCAGGCTACCGCGCCAGTGAGACACGCTCCCCCGGGTCGAGGTGGGCGTGGGCCGCGCCACCCGTTCCCGGCCCGCCCGCGCCCAGCATCCGGCCGAAGAGTCCGAGGCCGTTGTCGTTGAGGAGCCCGTCGTGGATGTCGTAGACCTGCGTCGGGCCCACGGCGCGCACGTAGTCCAGGACCTCGGAGTACTTGTTCCAGGGGGCGTGCACCGGCAGCAGCAGCGTGTGCACGGGGCGCGCCGGAACGGTCAGCGCGTCGCCGGGATGGAAGACCAGGCCGTCCACGACGAAGCCGACGTTGGTGATGCGGGGGATGTCGGGGTGGATGACGGCGTGCAGCTCGCCGTGGACCTCGATCCGGAAGCCCGCGGCCTCGAAGGTGTCCCCGTGGCCCACGACGTGGACGCGCCCGGGGAAGGCACCGGAGATCTGGTCGGCGACGCTGCGCAGCGTCCAGATCTCGGCCTCCGGGTTGTCCTCCATGGCGGCCCGCAGCCGCAGCTCGTCGAAGTGGTCGGGGTGCTCGTGGGTGACCAGCAGCACGTCGGCGCCGAGTGCGGCTTCCTGCTCGCTGAAGCCGCCCGGGTCGATGACGAGGGTGCGCCCCTCCTTGTGCAGGCGGACGCAGGCGTGGCCCTGCTTGGTGAGTCCCAGCGGTGCGTCGTTCGTGTCGAATCCCATGGGGCTCATTCTGCTTCGACGGGAGCGCCCGCGTCCCTGCGATCCTCCGGCGTGGTCTCCTCCCGGATGACCCGCTGTGCCACGGCGAAGGCCGAGTTGGCCGCGGGCACACCGCAGTAGACGGCCGTCTGGAGGAGCACTTCCTTGATCTCGTCGGGCGTCAGCCCGTTGCGCAGCGCGGCACGGGTGTGGAAGCCGAGCTCGTCGAGGTGGCCGCGGGCCACCAGCGCGGTGAGGGTGATCACCGAGCGGGTACGGCGGTCGATGCCGGTACGCGTCCACACCTCGCCCCAGGCGTAGCGGGTCACGAAGTGCTGGAAGTCGTCCGTGAAGGCGTCGGAGCCCTCCGTCGCGTGGTCGACGTGCGCGTCGCCGAGCACCTCGCGGCGGACCTTCATGCCCGCGTCGTAGGCGTCCGTGCGCGCCGCGGCGGCCTGCGCGGACTCCAGCTCGGCCACGGCCGACGCCTGCGGCGGCACGGGCGTGATCACGGGAGCGGGCGCGGGCGGACCCGCCGCCGACTCCTGCCAGGTGGTGGTGAAGTGCCGGATGAGCAGGTCGGTGACGGCACCGGGCTGCTCGACGGGCGTCAGATGGGAGGCGCCCGGCACGATGGCCAGCCGCGCGTCCGGGATGCCGGCGACCAGCGCCCGGGCCTCGGCGGGCGGGGTGACCTGGTCGTCGGCCCCCGCGACGACCAGCGTGCCCACGCCTATCCGGTCCAGGGACGCCTTCGCGTCGAAGGAGGCCAGCGCCTCACACGCGGCGATGTAGCAGCCGGGGTCGGTGGTGCGCACCATCTGGACGGCCCACTCGACGATCGCGGGCTGCGCGGCGGCGAAGGTGGAGGTGAACCAGTGTTCCGGCGTCGTGCGGGCGATCGGGTCGAGCCCGTTGGTGCGGATGACGACGCCGCGCTGGCGCCAGCTGTCGGGGGTGGCGAAGCGCGGCGAGGAAGAGATCAGTGCCAGCGAGGTGACCCGCTGGGGCGCGCGCAGGGCGAGCTGCACGCCGATGGCACCGCCGAGCGCGCAGCCCGCGTAGCCGAACCGTTCGATGCCCAGCGTGTCGAGAGTGGCCAGCAGCCGCTCGGCGAAGGCGTCGGCCGAGTCGGCCGAGTAGGCCGGCGAGCCGCCGTGCCCCGGCAGGTCGAAGCGGAGCACCCGCCAGTGCCGGGTGAGTTCCGGAATCTGCCGGTCCCACATGTGCCAGGTGGTGCCCAGTGCCGGGCCGAGGACAAGCAGGGGGGCGTGTTCCGGCCCTTCAAGGCGGTGTTGCAGGGTCTTGGCGGTCGTGTCGCTCACCCGCTCACGCTCCCATATCTCGCACAGTCTCCTGCCAGAGGGGTCTCGTCCTCCACGAGTCCACCTCAGGCTCCCGCCGCCGGTCGCAGATCCTCCACATCCGGCTACACGTGCCGCCTCGTCGTCGCCCTGACACCCGTGCGGCCTGCCGGCCGGGCGAGGACGCGCACCGCCACGCCCTCGCGGGCGAGCCGGGTCGGGCACGCGGTTCGGGCATCGTACAGGCGTACACGGCGGAGACTGTTTCGCGCCATGACCGGCACGCGCGGCACGACCGGGCACGCGCGGCACGACCGGGCACGCGCGGCATGACCGGCACGCGCGGCGCACGAGGTGCCGGCCGTTCAACACGACGCCGAGTTCGTCTGCAAGCACGTAGCCGTGAAGGCGTATGCCTCACCAGCCGCGAGGCGATCCTCCTCCTGGACTTGTGCGAAGAACCGCCTGTGTTCCTGCTCGCGGCCGCGGCACCAAGCGGACATGTGCTCCTCGGCAAGGCCCTGGAGTCGGACATGTACCCGCTTCCCATGAATACTTCCCACCAACACGGTCCAAGGTGATCTGATAGTTGCAGGTGGTGGTTTCTTCCAGGTCTTCGGCCTTCATGGCCGACCACTGGTCAAGCCACTCATTCGCGGTGATTTTGGCTAACCGGCGATCCAGCGCGCCTCAACCGGCGCCCCTGTCCTCACCGTCGCCCGCGACGTGGGCCGCAAGCTCGCGGGCCGGTACGTGCACCACGACATTGCGGACCCCCGCGCTGGCGGGGGTGCTCCCCGGCCCCGAGCTTCCACCCCACGGAGGAATGACTCCGCCTTTTTCTATCTCATGGAAATTTCCGCGCTCCTCTTTCCTGCTGCGCGGAAAAAGCCACAGCATGTGCCCTGACCTGCACTTCTAGTGGCGTTAATTTCCCTCCTGTACATGGCATCCAGACTATTGACAGTGGGAAAAGCAGCACGCATTCTCGGGGCCTCCACGAGACGAACGAGGTGCTTCCACGTGGCGGATGATCTGGTCGGGCAGGGGACTGCTCTCGACGACCGGGACCGCATGTTCGCTAGGCCGGGGACGACGAGGCCCGCTGGGCCACCAGCGCCGCCTCCTGCACGAGGACACCCTCAAGTCCGAACGCCGCCTCGCCGGCCTGCTGTTGTTCCTCTACGCCCAGTGGCCCGCCGCGGTCTCGCGGCTCGCTCTCGATCACATAGAGGAAGCGGGACGGTGCCGTCCGCGTCCGCCTCGGCTCCGCCCCGGACGAGCTTCCCGCACCCGTCGCTGACCTGGCCCGCACTCTCGGCATCGACACCACCGTCACCGCCAAGTGGCAGCGAGCCGCCGCTGGAGACTGGGCCGCCGACGCAGCCGAGGTCAGCCGCCGACCGAGAGCGTCATGAGTGCTGGGAGCCTATGATCGCGCGGGCTGGTTGGCGATCAGGAGGGTGCTGCCGGCGGGGCGGAAGCCGAGACGTGCGTAGATGCGAGCGATCGTGTCATCTGCGTAGGCGAGGAAGACGGTGCTCACCCCGTGATCGCGGGCGTGGTTGACCAGGGCTGCGGTGATAGCGGCGGCCAGGCCCTGACGGCGGGCGAGGGGAAGGGTGCCGATGCCGCCGATCTCCGTGGTGTCGTTCGCCGGGTGGTAATGGCCGACAGCCAGCGGGGTGCCGTTGGAGGCGAGTGCAGCAATGAGCGTTTTGTGCCCGGCCCGGATTGTGGGGCGGACCGCTGCCACAGTACCGTCCACCAGCAGCTCATCGGCCACCACCGACAGCTCCTCACGACCCGCCGGGCCCACCGCGGTGCCCTCCTCGGCAAAGGCCAGGCGGGGGAGAGCGAGGGCCGCGGGCAACGCAGGGTCGTCGGACGTCAACACGCGGAGCGTCACGCCACCCGGCAACGGACGTGAGTCCACTGCGTGGTTGGGATCCAGCGCCATCAGCGGGCGTTCCTCCACCGGCAGACCGGCGGCCTCGATACGGGCACGCAGCGTCGGCGCCGCCTCGGCCAGCCACTCGAAAGCCTCCGGCACACCAAGTTCGCGCTGCCGAGCTCGCACCCGGGCGATATCAGCGGCGACAACGGCCGAAGACATCTCTGCGGTGGGCTGAGCATGGCCGGGGCCGCCGTAATACGGGGCACCAGGTGTCTTGCGCACGAACAGCCGTAACGAACCGAACCTTTCGGCATCAGCGAACAGCAACGGCGCAGTGGCGTAATACTGCTCGATACGGACACGCAGCAAGTCGCTCATGTGGCGCATCCGACCACGGGACGATGCTGCACCGCATCCGAGATTCGACGTCAGCCAGAGGGTGACCCAACACCCTCAAGCCGTCGCAACACCCCGTGCCTCAGGGGGTATTCGGACAGTTCCAGTACCCGACTTCACAGTTACACGTCCAGCAGACCCGCGCCGAGTACGCCTGCGTAGCAGTAGAAGAGGGCGAGCGGTCCCGCGACGATCCGATAGGCGATGTTCATCGTTCCCATTCATGGGCCACCGGTTCGCGAGGCCCGTCGATTGCGTCGATTGCGTCGATTTCCAGGGGAAGCCCCTGGAGAAGGCCCGGTCCGTCGTCCGAGGGGGCCAGGCGGCAGCGCCGCGGCCCCGCCGGCCGGAAGCACAGTAGGGGCTGGGCTGTTTCCGTCCCGTCGGCTTCAGGCGAGGTCGGTCGCGGGCTCGGTCGCATAGCGGCTCATCGCGTCGGTGGTGGCTTGCCGCGTCAGCGGCCGGCCGCCGTCGAGTGCCTCCTGCAGGTCTCGGAAGTACTGCACGTACAGGTCGGGGGTGAATGTGCTGAGCATGACGGCGGGCTGGTCGCTCAGGTTGGCGAAGGTGTGCGGGGTGCCTGGCGGAACCATCACGAGTGTGCCCGCGGTGGCGTCGTAGTCGTCGTTTCCGACGGTGAATCGCACGGTGCCGGAGAGGACGTAGAAGCCCTCGTCGTGTTGGGCGTGGCGGTGCTGCGGCGGCCCCTGGGTGTACGGGGCGAGGACGGACTCGGCGATCGCGAGGCGGTGCCCGGTGTGGCTGCCGTCCTCCAGAACGCGCATGCGCGTGGTGCCCAGAACGATCGTCTCACCGTCGCCGGGACCCACCACCGATATGACAGAACCGGCCTGCGGCTCGCTGGTCTTCGCTTCTTCGGTCATGCTCACGAGTGCACCGCCGGGACCCCGCCAGTGTCCAAGACCCATCCCGCAGCGCCGATACCTCGTGGGTATCGTTGCAGCGTGGAGCTACGGACCTTGCGCTACTTCGTGGCGGTCGCCGAGGAACTCCACTTCGGCCGGGCCGCCACCCGGCTGCACGTGAGCCAGCCGCCGCTGAGCCGGGCGATCAAGCAGTTGGAGGCCGACGTCGGGGCCCTGCTCTTCGCCCGCTCGCCGACCGGCGTCACGCTCACACCGGTGGGCACGGTGCTGCTCGACGAGGCGCGGGCCCTGCTCGGCCATGCCGACCGCGTCCGTGTACGCGTCAGCGCGGCGGCCGGCGCGGCGACCCTCACCGTCGGCATCCTGGGCGACGGCACCGACCCGGGAGCGTCCAGGCTGGCCGCCGCCTACCGCCGGAACCACCCCGGCGTCGACGTCCGTATCCGTGACACCGACCTGACCGACCCGACGTGCGGGCTGCGCGCCGGACTGGTCGACGTGGCCCTCACCCGGGCGCCGTTCGACGAGACCGCTTTGAGGGTGCGGGCGCTGCGGACCGATCCGGTCGGGGTGGTCCTGCGTGCCGACGATCCGCTGGCCCGCCGCGAACGGTTGCGGCTGGCCGAACTGGGCGACCGCCGCTGGTTCCAGTTCCCGCAGGGCACCGACCCCAGCTGGCAGTCGTACTGGAACGGTGGCAGGCCGCGCGAGGGGCCGATGGTGCGCGCCGTTCAGGAATGCCTGCAGGCCGTGCTGTGGAACGGCACGGTCGGCCTGGCCCCCCTCGGGCACGACCTGCCCGCGGAGCTGGCCGTGGTACCGCTGACCGACATGGCGCCGAGCCGAGTGGTGGCGGTGTGGAACGAAGGTGACACCAACCCGTTGATCCGGTCCTTCGTCGAGATCGCAACAGCCGCGTACCGCCACTGAGCGGTGGCAGCCGGTGCTGCCACATCCCGTGAACGTGGTGCGCCTGCTGATCGGTCCCCGCTGCACTCCGACGGCGAGCTCACTCTCGTCTCCCTCGCGGCAGGAGCCGGCCTGCGGCGTGACAAGCTGACCCGCAAGCACACCGGCCTCAAGGACCTGTCCTACGCCTTGGTCGAGGCCCGCGGCCACAGCCCCGGTCCGGGAACCGACGCTCCTTGCACATCGCCCCCTACAGGCCGGAAACGCGCTCGGCGGTGCGGTGGCCGATGGTCGCGCGCTGCACGTCGCTCAGCGGCGCCGACTTCGCTCAGCGGCGCCGACTTGGGGAAGCGGAAGGCGTCCATTGTCTCCTCGCAGGGGGTGTCGACGGCGAACATGATGTTGTCGTCTCCAACCGCGCGCAGCGCGTATTCCAGGGCGTTGGGGCCGTCGATCCCGGGTGTGACGGTGGCGAGCCCGGCGAAGCGGCTCGGGTGGGGGCGTCGGTCCGCCCCCACCGCCGTCCGTGGCCCCCGGCTCAAGCCCGGCGGCCGCCGTCGACCGACAGGGCGGTGCCGGTGACGTAGGAGGCTTCCGGCGAGCACAGCCACACAGCGGCGGCTGCAACCTCCTCGGACTCCGCCAGTCTGCGCAGCGGGGTGACGGCCGCCTGCTGCTCGGCCATCTGCGCACCGGCTGAAGCGACGACGCCGTCGAACATGGCGGTCTTCGTCAGCGCCGGGCACAGCGCGTTGACGCGGATGTCGTCCGGCCCGTAGTCCACGGCGGCCACCTTGGACAGGCCGACGACGCCGTGCTTGCCGGCCACATACGCCGGGGCGCTGGGGATCGCGTACAGGCCGCCGTTGGAGGCGACGTTGACGATCGCCCCGCCGCCGTGTTGCTTCATCACGGGCAGTTCGTACTTCAGGCACAGCCATGTGCCGATCAGGTTGACTCGCAGCACGCGCTCCCACTCCTCGACCGACATCTCCGTCAGGACCCGGTCGTGGGAGGGAATTCCCGCGTTGTTCACCGCGAAGTCGAGCCCGCCGAACGTTGCCACGACCTGGGTCACGGCCCGCTGCACGGACTGCTCGTCCTCGATATCGACGGCCACGGCCTCAGCCGGGGCGCCCTCCTTCACTATCAGTTCCACGGTCTGACGAGCGCTGTGCTCGTCCAGGTCGAGTACAGCGACCGCGGCCCCGCGCCGGGCGAACTCGAGTGCGGCGGCGCGCCCGATTCCGCTGCCGGCACCGGTGACCAGACCGGCCTTCCCGGCGTAGCCGCTCACGACAGCGGCTCGTGGTTGACCCAGACCGCCTTGTACGGGTGACGGCTCTGCCAGCGCTTGATGAGGTCGACTGCCCCGGGCATGGTGAAGGTTGCGTTCAGGGCATCGAGGTCGGGCAGGCTCAGTTGCAGGACGGCGCTGGCGATGGCCACCGGGGCGTGGTCGTCGCCCGGGACGCGGATGTGGTGCCGGGCCGCGACCGACTCGACCAGGCCGGAGCCCTTCACGAGCTCCTCGAACTCCTTGAGGTACTGGTCCAGCTCACTCGCGGGAATCGGATTGTCGAACGCGACGATCATGGTGTGGTGCATCATGCCTCCAGAGAACAGGCGTTTTGCGTGCCCGTCCAAGATCCATCCGTTCTCGTTCAATGCCTGCTGGGAATGGATCAGCCGGTAGTCTTTCGGCATGGCCGAGCTGGAGACCCGCGAGCTGGAGTACTTTGTCGCCGTGGCCGAGGTACTGCACTTCGGTCGCGCCGCGGCCGGCCTGGCGATCGCGCAGCCGGCCCTGTCCAAAGCGATCCGACGCCTGGAATCCCGGCTCGGAGTGAAGCTGCTGGAGCGCTCCAGCAGGCACGTCGCCCTCACCCCTGCCGGCGAAGCGCTCGTGCACCATGGCCGGCACGCGCTCAACGCTGTCAGCGCGGCCGCCGAGAAGGCCCGCCGGGCCGGTGATCAGCAGGCCCGGCTGCGCCTGGTGATCAAACCCGGCGGTGACGCAAACCTGCTGTCCGGCATCCTGGCCGCCTACGCCGGCCGGCCCGACGCCCGCCAGGTGGACATCCTCTTCGGCGGAGCCACCGACCGCGCCGATCACGTCCGCGACGGCCGCGCTGATGTTGCCCTGCTGTACGTGCCGTTCGACGACGTGACCGGCCTGGACCACGAAACCCTGATGGTCGAAGGACGTGTCGCGATCCTGCCGCCGGACCACCCGCTCGCCTCTCGCTCGCAGGTCACTCTCGCCGACCTCGCCCAGGAAACACTGCCACGCTGGAAAGGCGTGCGCTGGACCGGAGCGCCCGAGGCCGGGCCGGGGCCCGAGATCACAAACGCAGCCGAAGCCCTGCAAATGATCAGACTGGGACGCACCATCGCGGTCTTGCCCCGCTCGCTGGCCCAGCCCATGCACCCGGGCCTCGTCTACCGGCCCGTGACCGATGCCCCGAACAGCGAACTCGTCCTCGCATGGTCGCGGGATGACCGCCGCCGCTCGATCGCCTCCTTCATCACCGCCGCTGTGGATGCTTGCGGGACGACTTGAGGATGCGGACGGTGCGCACGACCTGGGCGCGCGGGCGCGACAGCACGAAGGCGGTGCGACGCGGCCGACGGCATCTCGGCATGGACGGCCGAGCGGAACGGTGCCGCCCCGCACCACGCATGGCCCACGACTGCCTGTGCGTCCGCCGCTCTGGTCTCGTCAGCCCACCCGCTCGCGTGCCGCGGAGAACAGCGCGGAGCACACGTCGACGAGTGTCGCCGGGTCATCCTCCTGCCCGCGCTGCAACCAGTCGACGAGCAGGTGGTTGACGGCTCCGACCAGTCCGACGGCGGTCAGGCGGTGGAGGTCGACGGCCGCTCTGGTCGCGGGCTCCTTTGGCAAGGACCACACTGCGGTGATGAGGTCGGCGAACTCGCGCAGCACTCCGTTACGGCGCGCTTCCAGCTCGTCTGACACACCGACCACCTCGATGAGCACCACGCGGGCCCGCCGGGGATCGGCCGTCAGGAACCCGATGAAAGCGTCGAGGCCGGTGTGGGCGCGGGTGTCGAGATCCGAGCCGGTCGTCTTGTCGAGCGCGGCCAGGACCGCGCCTCGCATGCTGTCGGTCAGTTCGGCGTAGAGCCCGGCCAGGCAGTCGTGCCGGTCGCGGAAGCACGCGTAGAAGTACCGCTCGGTGAGCCCGGCCTCCCGGCAGACCCGCTTGACCGAAGTGGCCGCGTACCCCTGTGTGCCGAACAGTTCGAGCGCGGCGCCGAGGACAGCCTCTCGCCGCTTGCGGTCGCGCTCGTCCGGGTCGAGGCCCGAGTAGCGCCGCCCTTCGCTTTTCGTCTGCACCATTGCGTCGTCCCCTTCCTGGTGGCAGTCTAGGTCGCCATCTGACACGCACGTGTGTCAGATAGAGCGGAGGCGAGAGGGATGCAGACGAGAGCACTCGCTGGGCGCGTTGTCGCCGTCACTGGAGGGGCGAACGGGATCGGCCGGGAGACGGCCCGCCGGCTGGCGCTGGCCGGCGCCCGCGTGGCCCTCGGAGACCTGGACCCTGCCGCGGCACGAGCGTCCGCCGAGGAACTGCGGGGCGACGTGGTGGGCTTCGGGCTCGATGTCACCGACTCTGCGTCCTTCACCGCCTTCCTCGCCGAAGTGGAGGAGCACTGGGGCCCGCTCGACGTCCTGGTCAACAACGCGGGAGTGATGTGGGTCGGCGGTTTCGCCGACGAGCCCGAGTCAGCCACCACCCGCCAGTTGGAGGTCAACCTGCATGGTGTGATCCGCGGCGTGAAGCTCACCGCGCCCGCTATGCGCGCGCGAGGCCGTGGCCACATCGTCACCATCGCGTCGGCGGCCTCGAAGCTCTCGCCGCCAGGCGAATCGACCTACGCCGCGACCAAACACGGCGTGTACGGCTACCTCAAGGGCGTGCGCGCGGAGCTGCGCGGCAGCGGGGTCCGGATCTCCGTGGTCATGCCGGGCGTCGTCGACACCGAACTCGCCGCGGGAACGGCGACGGGCGCGGCCAAGCTCCTCAAGCCCCTGGATGTGGCGCGCGCTGTCGTGGCGGTGATCGAGCGTCCGCGGTTCGAGGTGTCCCTGCCCGGATACGTCGGCCCGCTGTCCCGCTGGGTCGAGGTGTTTCCACAGCCCGTCCGCGACCTTCTCCTCCGCGCCATGGTGCCCGACCAGGTGCGGTCCGTGCCCGGTGCCTCAGTACGCCA
The DNA here is from genome assembly GCF_003323715.1 of Streptomyces diacarni. Classification (GTDB taxonomy): domain Bacteria; phylum Actinomycetota; class Actinomycetes; order Streptomycetales; family Streptomycetaceae; genus Streptomyces; species Streptomyces diacarni. The sequence continues at coordinate 79,705 of NZ_QOIN01000046.1, read as the reverse complement.
GGGCTACGAATCACGCATCTTCACCGGCACCAGCACCGGCACCGGCACCAGCACCAGCACCACCCCGGGAGGGGAACATGACTGACGCGGCGCGGACAGAAGAGACGAAGACCCTGAACACGACCGGAGCGCAGGCCCTCCGGTCGATACCGGAGTTCGAGGGCGTGCACGACGTCTGGCCGCGCGGAGACCGCCTCAAGGCCATCCGCTCGGCTGCTGAGCGCTACCGCGAGCGATTCGTGAGCCAGGGCCGGGTCCGGGCGGTCAAGAGTTTCGACATCGCGGCCGCACCGTATCCGGCGCGGTTCGCCTTCCAGGGGTACTCCGTCAACACCAACCCGATGATCAGCATCATCAACCGGATGCTCGTCATCCAGTTCGACGGGTTCGACGGGCAGCTGAAGACCCTCGTGTGGGAGCCCACCATGGCCGAGGGGTCCGCGGAAGCGCCGTTCTACAACAAGCTGCAGTCCTTCGCTCGCCGCCTGCGCGCGGAACGCCTCTTCGTCAAGTACTACAACGACCCGGACCGAGTCCTCCCGAGCGTGGGTCTGCGCAACGAGGACGTCGACTACGTCAGCTTCGACCACCTGCACGTGCAGGACGTCCGCATGATCATGGGAAGCGACACCCCGCTCCGGGATGAGCCGGCATCACGCCGGCCGCTCTTCCCCAACGGCAAACTCCTTGTGCACAGCAAAGAGCTCGGCACGTTCGCCTCCATGCATCCGATGCAGTGGGCCTGGTACGTGGACGGCGGCATGGACGGTGTCCCAGCCGAGCGGCTGGAGGTCTTCGAAGGGGACGTGGAACTCGGCGTCGGCGTCAGTCTGCTGTGGACACCCGGACACACCGACGGCAACCACTCACTGGCGATCAACACCCCGGACGGTGTCTGGGTGTCCTCTGAGAACGGCATGGCGGCCGACAGCTGGCAGCCCGAACTCTCGAAGATTCCCGGCGTGCGGCAACAGGCTGCCTTCTACGGGCGTGAGGTCGTACTGAACGCGAACACGCTGGAGGACTCCCTCGACCAGTACGACTCGATGGTCAAGGAGAAAACGATGGCGTCGCCCGCGCCGGGCGACCCCAGGTGGCTGCAGATCCTTCCCTCTTCGGAGTGCGCTGCCTGGAAGCGGCAGTGGCCGGTCGTCCCGACCCACACCCATGGAGGACTCGCCTACGGCGACATCACCGGGCCAGGCGCATCCGGGAAGCGTCAGACCACGAGGTGACCCTCGTCCCCGGCGCCCACCGCCAGCGCCCCCGGCGTCCGCCGGAGCGCCGACTGACCCGCCCCGCGCCCTCTGTCGGACCGTTCCGCGCCATGCCCGGGCACGCGCGGCCCAGGAGGTGCCGGCCGTTCAACGCGACACGCTCGCGGGCCCTTCTCCACCGAGGAGCGTGCGCAGCCGCCGGGTGACGTCGGCGGTGTTGTGCCCGTCCCAAACAGGCGCCGTTTCGACCTCGGGCACGTCGCCGAACAACGACCAGCCGCCGGTTCGGTAGTGATTGCTGACCTGGCCCGTGGGAAGCTGAGCCACGACGATGAACCAGCCGCCCCCGAAGCACGGTTCACCGTCGTGGTGCTTCCATGAGCGGACGACGGGATACCCGGCGTCCAGCCACGCCCGGGCGGCGTACGCGTGGTAGAGCAGCCTGAATTCGTACAGCTCGTCGAAGGTGTGGAACCCGTCGGAGATACTGCCGGTATCGGTCATCGTCGCCGGCTCCAGATCGTGTAGAGCCCGAAACGCGGGCTTCGCCGCCACCACGCGGCGGGTCCTGCCCCGCCTCGCCGCGCACCTCGACCATCTGCTCGACAGTCTGGCCGAGCTGATCGTGTGGGGTCAGCGTACAAGAACCCGCCCTTCGCGAGCGGCCGTTGGGCCTGCCTCTGCTGAGGAGCCTGCCGCTCGAAGTCGGCAAGGACACCGACATCGCCGAGCAAGCGACAACCGCGCCCGGGCCGGGCATGTCGCACCGCACGGTAAACTCGGCCTCTTCCGGATCGAGCGGGAACGCGTCACCACTCTCGGTGCGACGCACTCCCCGATCCGCTGAGCCCGCGTGACGACGGTGAGGGTCGACGAAACCGCCGACCACAGCCCCGTCGACCGAGGTCGTGACCTGGCGGCAGGACGTGAAGGATGTGTGGGTGACGAACAGCGGCAAGCCTCGTCGACCGGACGTCACGGCGGCCGAGATCATCGGTGGTCCGGAAGCACTCGATGTCGGCCTCAGCAGCTACGACGCCCGGTGGGCGGAGGACTACCTGCGGCACCGGCGCCGGATCCTCGACGCGTTGGCGGCAGCGGACGTCGACGTCGAGCACATCGGCTCCACTTCGGTTCCGGGTCTGGCCGCCAAGCCGATTGTGGACCTCGTCGTCTCGGTGGCCGACATCACGGCAGAAGAGGATTACCTCGACGGGCTGTTGGCCGCCGGTTACGAACTGCGGGTTCGCGAGCCAGGACATCGACTCGTGCGTACGCCGGCTCGCGACGTCCATGTGCACGTGTACGAACGAGGGAACGCAGCGGTGCACGAGTACCTGCTCCTCCGTGACCACTTGCGCACCAACGCAGACGATCGGGCCCTGTACGAGAGCGTCAAACGAGACCTGATCAGCAGGCGCTGGGACGACATGAACGACTACTCCGACGCCAAGAGCGACGTCATCCGCGCGATCAAGGCGCGCGCCAGGGCAGCTCGCCCATGACGCGGGGCGGCGTCACGGATTCCTGAGCTGTGCACCTGATCTGTGCACCTGATCTGCGGCCCCCGCCGCCCTGTACGCGCCTGGGCCCCTGATCTGCGTTCGGAGATCAGGGGCCCAGGCGCCGGTCAGCCGGAAACGGCCGTTGTCAGAAGGTCCATTCGAAGGGACCTTCCCGGTGGCACGGCTGGATCTCCAGCCGTGCGTCCACGGGGTGGATGTCCTTGCCGGTCTTCATCTTGAGGCACTGGTGGTTGCTGGCGTAGTTGTGGATCCGGAACTTCTTGTCCCCACGCGGCTCCAGCCACCACAGCTGGTTGTCAGCCGTGGTGCCGTTGCAGTGGAACTCCGAGACCCGCGTACCGCGTGGCTGGCCGCCGAACTTCGGCAGGTCCATGCACAGCCCGTCCTTGCGGTTCCTGATCTGGAAGAGGTCGGTGGACCGGGGGCCCTTGCCCTTTTCCTTCACCTCGAAGTCCCAGATCTGGTTGTCCTTGTCGGTGCCGTTGCAGTGGAACTGGTTGACCGGCCCGTCGGGCTTGCCCTTGCCGAAGGCGGGAACGTCCGCGCACAGCTTCGACGCGACATTCTTGAGGAGGACGCCCTTCGCATTCGCGTAGTTGGGCGGCGCCACCTTCTTCTTGATGTCGGACCCTTCCTTGGCCTTCTCTTGCTTCTCCGGCGGCGCTGTCGAAGGCTCCGTCCCAGGGTGCTCCTTGGGCGGCGTCGACTCCTGAGGCTGCGGCTCCGACGGCGGCGGCTCCGGCGCCAAAAACAGCCTGGGTTTCAAGAAGTGCGCTTCAGGCACCGTCGATTTCGCAACCGGTTCGTCCGAAGGTGACGACTTGGAGGACGATTCCTCCGCATCAGACGACTCGGAGGACGATTCATCCGAAGGCGACGCGTCCGAAGAGGGCTCGCCCGAAGGAGACGCGTCGGGAGACGGCTCGTCCGAAGGCGTTCCCTTCTCCTTTTCGTCCGACGGCGTTCCATCCTCCTTTTTGAGTGCCTCACTCTTCGGAGCCTTGTTCTCGACCTCCGGCGGCTTGGGGGCGTAGTCCCCGGGCCGGGTCTCCTCCTCGTCCTTTTGCAGGGTCCGGGCCGTGGCGTCCTTGGCGACCGCCGCGGTGTCCGTCTTGTCGTCATCCCGGGCGCCCATGACCAGGAACGGCGCCGCGATCAGCAGTGCGCCCCCGATGCCCGCCGCGGCCAGCAGCGCCTTGGTGGGACGGCCCGAGGGCGGTACGTCCCCGCCCGCTCCGGCGCTTCCCTGGGAGGCACCGGGCGGCGTCCCGCCCTCCGCTCTGCTCAGCGAACCGACGGCGCCGCCGCCACTCCCGTCCGCCCCCGCCCCGGAGGGAGCCGGCCCCTCGGAGGAGTTGGCGTCGGCCCCGGATGAAGTGGTGGCCGATCTCTCGGACGAGCGCGCTTCCGAGACGGACGAGGACGCAGCCGCCGCGGCCGTCGGCTGGTCGCCGCCGCGCTCGGAGGAGGCGGAACCGGACGAAGAGGGCGCGGCGGAGGATGGCTCCTCCGCCTGCCCGGGGTTCGGGTCGGCGGCCGTCCGCGGGCGCAGCGACGCGGAGGCCGGCTGGGAGGCCGCACCACGCATCGTGACGGCACGGCGCACCTGGGGCTCTGTCTGCCCATCGTCATTCTGTTGTGGCATCAAGTCTCCATTCCTGTCGGGCAGGTCAGTCAGTCGGTCCATCAGTCAGTTGGTCCATCAGCTGTCGGACGGCAGGCCCGCGGCCCGTTCCAGTGAGCCCGCGCACAGCTGCGGCCAGTCGGGCCCGGCCGGGGTCACGGGGCGAGCGCGCAGAGCCTCCTCCAGTTGGCCGAGCGCCGCGCGGTCGCCGGCGTCCGGTTCCGCACCGTCGCTGCCAGCCGAGGTGTGCGGCCCGATCAGGGGCACCTCGCGCAGAAGGGTCAGCGGCGCGCCGCCCTCCTCACGCACGTCGAGCACCCGCAGCAGGGTGCCCGGCGGGAACACCACCTCGTCCCGGGCCTGTCCGGCACCGGGCCGGTCGGTGAGCTGGCGCACCCGGCGCCCCGTCACCGACCACACGGCGTACTGTGCACCGCCCGGCCTCGGTGCGCCGGCGCCAAGCGGCAGCACGGGCACCGGAGCGGGGTCCCGCAGCAGGACGCCGGGCTCCACAACGCCGCCCGGACCGGCGGTCTCCTCCGCGCCGCGGAAGGCGATCCCGCGGTACGAGGGCATCCGGCGTAGCCCGGAGGCAACGCAGGCGGCGTACGGCAACAACCGCTCCTCCCCGTCGTGCAGCCCCCGCGTCAGCGCCTTCGGACTCAGCGGGCCCTCGGAGGTGTGCAGGTAGAGGTGGAGCGCGATCAAGTCGGCGCGAGCGTCCTCCTGCTCCCGCCCGCGCAGCGCGGGCATCCGGGTCAGCAAGCGGCCCACGGCGGTACCGTGCCGGTCCCACACGCGGTCCGCGAGCGCCCGGAAGGCGTCGCGCTCCTCCTGGGTGGAGACGTGGCCGGGCCGGAACGGCGCCGGGAGCAGCGGACCGAGCCGTACCGGGGCGCGACGCGGAGCCCGCCGTTCCCCGTCGTCTCCCTGTGCGGTGGGGTCCGCCGGGGCCGCGAGCCGTGCGTCAGACGCGGGTTCAGCGGAGGCGTCAGGAGTGCCCGACACGAGAGGTGTGGCGGAGGCCGTGGGGACGGCGGAAGCCGTGGGCATGGCCCGCGGTGGCGGCACCGGGTCCTCCGTGTTCCCGGCACCGGCGTCCGCGGGGCCCTCCGGCTGGGGCCCGGCCGGCGCGGGACCCGACGTACGCGCCGGGGCCGGAGTGGCACCCGGCGCGGGCTCCCGCTCAGCGCCCGTGTCCGGTACGGCGTTCCGCGGCGGGGCCGACGGCTCGCGCGGGCTCTGCGGCGCGCGGTCTCGGGCCGACCCACGCTCAGCAGCGTCCGGCGCGGGGACAGGCGCGGTGCCCGGTGTGGTGTTCCGCCCGGCACTCGACGGCACGTCAGGCCGCGCGTCACGCCCGGCGTCGGGCACCGCATCGGGCACCGTGCCGCGCTCGGTGTCCGGGCGCGCCGTATCGTTCCCGGGCCCGGCCGAGGTCTCTTCGGGCGGTGCCGAACGGAGCGCGTTCGGGTCCTGTGGCCCCGAGGACACACTCGTCATCGGCGGCCGGACCGGAGCGGGACCGGTCACCGGGGCGGGACCGGCCACCGGGTTGGGGCCGGTCGGGGCCGCGTCCCCCCTCGTCGACGGGGCGGACTCTCTCGTCGGCGTGCCCGGCGACGCACCCGACGACGCGGGACGTTGGCCCACTGAGCCAGGACGCTCGGACGCCGACGCGGGACGCCCAGACGCCGACGCGGGACGTTCGGACACCGGCCGTGCCGGGTCCTCGGCGGAGCCTTCGGCGGGGTCCGGAGCCGCCGCACCGGGCTGCTGCCCCGCGGCGGGAGAGCCGGAGGACGTCGGCCTCTCGGGCACCGTGGGGCCGGGCACGGACGGGCTCCTCCGGGCCGGGCCGGTCACGGAGGGCCGGCCGGGCGTCGGGCGAGCGGCCGTCCCCTGCTGATCGGACGCCTGCGGGCCGGACACCGCCGACGGACCACCAACCGGCGGGCCCGACTCCGCCGAACGACCGTCCAGGCCGTCCAGGCCGTCCGCGGACACCGACGCCGACGCTTCCGTTCGGGCGGTCGGCGAAGCGGGGCGGCGGTGTGCGAGGGGTGCGGCGGACGTCAGGGGTGCGCTCGGTGCGGCGGAGGCCGCCGGGTGCGCGCCCGGGGCCGGGGCCACGCCCGGGCCCGGGTCCGCGGCGGGACGGGAGGCCGGGGCCGCGTCGGGGACGGGCCGGGGTTCACGCTCCGGGCGGGGCGTGAAGCGCAGGGCGCGCACCCCGTGTTGGGCCGCGAGCGCGCGCAACGCGTGGCCGCCGTCCGCGGCCCTGCCGTGGACGTACAGCCGCGCCCGCCCGCGGACGTCGTCGCCCAGGCTGGACAGGAGCCGGGACAGTTCGGGCCACAGCGAGGGGGCGAGTTCGTCGCCGGGGCGGCCCACCTCGATGGCCGGGCCCTCGGCGTTGACCTCGCGGGTCACCGGGGCCGGTACCGCCTCGTCGGCGTCCGTCTCCTCGTCGTCCGTCGCGTCGGCGTCCGTGATCCACAGACCGGCCCGGGTCCCTGTGACCCGCCATCGGTCGGAAAGCGGCACCGTGCCGTGTGCGAGGTCGTCGCCGCCCGGCAGCGGCGGGTTCCACCCCAGGAGCCGCGGGGCGGGCGCGGGCTCGCCCTCGCGGGCCGGGGCGCACACCACCGCGTCCACGAACGGCCGCCACAGCGGGGAGCCGTCGGCTCCGACGAGTACGGCCCGTGTGGTGCCGCGCTCGGCGGGGGTGAGGAGCGGCATGCCCGTGTAGACCACGATCTCGCGCTCGAGCAGGTCGGCCGCCGACTGGCCGGTGCGCAGGATGTCGCGGGGGCTGCCGGGGGCGAGGCGGATCCCGGGCCGGAGGGCGGCGGGCAGTGCGCTGAGTACTTCGCCGACATCGGACGCCGAGACGTCTCCACTCCCGGGGACCCCGACCAGGACGGTCGGGCCGCGGGGGTCCACCGGCACCGAGTAGCACAGGTCCCCGGGCTCCGGCTCGTTCGCGTGCGGTGCATGCGCCAGCAGCCCCGCGGGGACCTGATGGATCACACAGCCGCTGCCGGTGCGCTCGGGCACCTGCTCGATACCGTCCTGCCACGGGGGCGCGGGCTGGCGGGTGCCCAGGGCCACCGGCCGCACCCCGGGCGAGAAGCTCCACCAGCCGCGTGTCCGGGGCCGGTCGGGGCGGACGAAGAGCGAGCCGCCGGGGACGATCTCGACCTCACCGTCCGGGGCGATCACCTCCAGCTCCCAGGCGTCGGCCACCCGCCGGGCCACGGACGGCCGTTCCGGCAGTTCCTCGCCCGCGCCGGACAGGACGAGCCGTACGGTGTGGGAGCCTGTCTCGCGCAGGGTGTCGAACACTTCACTCAAGCGCTGCCAGAACGTGTCCGCCGGGGCGCCGTCCGGCCCCGCTGTGCCGGTGACCACGGTGGTGATGCCCGGCTCGGCGCCGAACCGGTCGGACAGTTCGTCGATGTCGGTCTGGCTGATCGTGGTGTCGTGGGCCGCGCGCAGCACCACCAGCGCGCCGTATTCCTCGGCGACCAACGGCGCGTCGCTCCCCGGGTCAGTGGCGCCGGCCCCCTCGGGCGAGGTGACGGGTGCGGTGGGCCGCGCGGACCCCCGTCCCGCCCTGCCCCGACCGCCGAACCACCGTGACCGGCCACCGCCGGAACGCCTCACGTCGTCTCTCCTTCGCACACGGTCCGGCTGGCATCCCAGCCGGACGTTGATGTTGGCGCCCCCCGCGTTGTCCTACTCGTTCAGATGCTCGCGCTGCCCTCCAGGTTCAGACGCGGCCGGCCCCTGCCGAGTTGTATTGGTCACAGCTGCCCCGTGGAACGTGCCGACGACGCCGTGCTGTCGGCCGCGGGGTCACCGGTTCTTCCCCTCATCGGCGTCCGGCGCGTCCCGGGCGTCCGAAGAGGTCGTCGCGGCGGGTGCGGAGACCTGCGGAGCGGCGGCGCCCTCGCGAGGCGCGAGCGTCGGCCACTCGGCTGCGGGCTCGTCGTCCGCGGCCTGTTCCTCGGGCAGTTCGGCCGCGGCGGCCATGAGGTCCGCCAGACCGTCCGTGGTCATCACCATACTGACCGGCGCCGAGCTGTTGATGCAGAGGCTGTGCTCCTTGGGCAGCCGCTCCAGCAGCGCGGGGATCCGCACGCGCTCGAACCCCAGACGTCCGGCCGCGTGCAGGTACAGGGGTGAGGTGAAGATCGGGACCACCGCCGTTCCGTCCGACGCCGAGGCGCTGACGGGCTCACCGCCCGCCGTGACCAGCACCGCCACCTCCGCCTTGGCCAGGGCGGCGGTGACGTCCTCGGCCGGTCCGTAGCCGGTGGTGGCGAGCTGGATGGCGGCGTCGACGTCGTCCTCGGGTTCGGGCCAGCCGAGCGCCTCCGGGGAGGGCTGGTAGTTCTCGTTGTCCTGCCACTCGACGATCTCGCCGTCGTCGTCGGAGCGCCACTGGCCCACGACGGCCCAGTCCGGCGGCAGGCCTTCGCCCTGCCACGCCGGATCGGTCAGGTAGAGCCAGTGGTTCGGGGCGAGCTTGGCCGCCTTGACGAACTCCTCGGGCGGCTCCAGCACCTCGTCGTCGTCGGATATCCCGGTCGTCGCCCCGTCGCCGGCCGGCGCTGCGGACGCCGCGGTGGTGTCCGGTTCGACCTGTGCGGGGCCGGTCGTCGGCTCGTCCGTTCCGGGTCGGGTGGCCGGGGCGGAAGCGCCGTTGTCGCTCATGCTGTCCTCGCTTACTGGGCCGGCTGGCTCGCTGCTGGGAATGCCCGGCATGGTCGGTGGCATCGAGCGCGCCCCCGCGGGCCGTCCGGCAGCCCGCCACGCCCTCCGAGGCAACCCCTGCCCCGGTATGCCCGGTACGTGATGCGTGCACCGGGACGAGCGCGGCCGCTCAAGCCGTAAGGCCGGCTCGCGGACCTCGGACGACTGATCGAGGAGATCAGGTACCCGCATCATCACATGCCCGCGCGGCCTCACGTCCACCACCTGCGGTTCTCCCGAGGGAGAGCGGCCACGCCGCACGACATCGTCTCCCCCTCCTACGGCGTTCCGGCGCTGCCGGGGGCCGCGTCGGTGCGGCCGATTCCGTCCTCGGCGTCCCACAGCGCCTCCCCGAACGCCTCCAGTGCCGCCTCGAGTTCGGCGAGCGCCAGGGGCAGGTCGTCGGATTGCAGCGACCACGCGCGTTGCAGGCTGCGGACCTTCTCGTACACCTCGCGCAGCGGAACCAGGGCGCCCGGCAGCGCCGAAGAGCCGGTGTCCGCCAAAGCCGCCTCGACGTCCTCACGGTAGCTGCCGAAGCCGCGGCCGATCATCCGCCTGGCCACGGCCGTGGGCTTCGCGCCGGCCCGCCGGACGCCGCCGATCATCGTGGTGAGCGAACCCAGCAGCCCTTCGAGCCTGACGGCTTCCCGGACGGCCTCGGGCCACGGCGCGGCGCTGGTGTCGTCCCGCGTCAGAGCCGGATTGCGGCTCATGGCGGTCATGAACTCCCGTGCCATGACGGGGAGCGCGATGCCGTTCAGCGGAATGGACGGGGGGCGGTAGGGGGCGACGCGTGCCTCGAAGAGCAGGAGGCCGTTCTCGGCGTCCACACCCATGGCGCCCATGCCGAAGTCCGCGTCCAGGTCTCCGGAGTGCAGGGGGAAACCCGGCGGGGGTGAGAGGAGGTCCTTCTTGAACGGCCCCTCGCCGCGGCCGTGGACGATCGAGTGCAGCCAGTCGGCCAGGGTGGGCCCCTCGTTGAGGTTGTTGTCCTTGTCCTCGTAGGGCTCCCGGAACACCCGGTCAGCGGGGGCGCGGCCGAGAGCCCGCACGAGGTCGGGCATTTCCTGACCGCTCCGGCTCAGCAGCAGCGCGTCGATGTCGCGGCGTTCGTCGTCGCTGAGCAGTTCGTCGCGGACGGAGCACAGGTCGCTGCGGCTCATCAGGGGGAAGGCCGCCACCACATGGCGGCGGATGATCCGCGCCTTGATCGGCCCCTGTTTCGCCCCGGCCCGCTCCAGGTACAGGACGATCAGCCGCGTGAACTCACGGGCGCGCGGCGACAGTGGACGTCCGTGTTCCCGGTCGAAGAACTCCTCGACCTCGGACACCCGCTGCTGGAGGTGCTTCGCCTCCTGCGGTGTGAACAGATCGTCGACCGTGTTCCCGAGGTCCTCCAGACCGGTCCCGTACGTGGCCTGGAGCGTTGCCCCGCACCGGAAACTCCCGACCGTGACGGTCGTGTCCCGGATCAGCCCCGAGGGGTCCTGTCCCGGGGCCGAGGCGAACAGGTCGGAGAGCTGGAGCCGGTGGTCAGGGGCGGCCTTGGCCAGGGTGCGCATGCGCCCGACGATTCCGATGAGCTCGCGGAGGGCGGCCTCGGTCTGCTTCATGTCCGAGGCCGGGTCCAGCACGAACTCCAGGTTGGACCGGGTGTACGGCGGATCGTCGGGCGTGTCGGTCTCCAGACGCCACCCCTTGCCGCGGAAGAGCACCACGCCCCGGGCGTAGAACGGCACGGTGAGGTCGCCGAGTTCCAGCTCGAAGCCGATCTTCGCCGTCAGCCGCGGCGAGAGGGGAGACTCCGCCGGCTGCGGTCCGGCGAGGGCGACGCCCAGCTCCCGGGCGACGGCCGCGGCGAGGGCCGTGTCGATCGCGAGCGCGGCGGCGGGGTCGAGGACGTGGTCGCCGCCGGGTGCGGCCAGCAGCCTCAGACGCTGGTCCGGGGTGAGCGCGAGGTCGTGTACCGGCAGTCTGCCGTCCCGCAGCACCGCCTCGAACTCCTGGGAGGGGGTGAGCCGCACACCGGCCGCGGTCAGCTTCGCGGTGGAGACCTCCAGGTCGTCGGCCAGGGGCGGCAGGGCCGCGGCGTCCGGCAGGTCGGTCACGGCCACCCGCTCGGCCGCCCAGGAGCGCAGCTCCCCCTCGGCCACCGGCAGTTCCACTCCGGCCGCACGCAGGTGGGTCAGCGTCTGGCCGAAGACGTCGCCGGGCGCCTCGGCGGGGTGCGGCTCGGCGGGGGTGGTCTCCGCAGGCCGGGCCGCGTCGCGGCTCGTCGCCGCGCCCGGCTCGGCGGCCGGGGACGGCAGCGCGCGGGCCGCCCCGCGGTCCTCCTCCGCCGCCCGCGCCGACTCGGACGCCCGCGTCGACTCGGACGGCTCGGACGGCTCGGACGGCCCGCCCTGCGCTCCGAACGTGACGGACCCCGGTGCGGGGGCCGTCGGGGCGGCCAGGACGGTGGTGGTGGGCACGGTGGCGGCCGACGGCAGTGCCCGGTAGCCGGGGGGCGGCGGCCGGACGTCCCGCACCTGTACGAGGCCGAAGTCCGCCGCCGTCAGCGGGTTGCCTGCGGGGTCCGGCTCCAGGGCGACGGTGGTCTTCCCCGTCGCCGGGTCGGTGTGGAAGGTGGGCGTGCCGTACGCGGCCCACATTCCGCGCCCCGCCAGCAAGGCGCCCTGGCCCGGCAGGGTGTCCACGACCGGCTCGCCGGGGCGGGGCCGGGAGCGGGGCACCATGAGGACGACGGGATGGTGCAGCGGCAGGGCGCCGGTCGTGTGGTCCCGGTGGATCAGCTCGGCGATCTCCTCGTGGGGCGCCGGAAGACCGCGCACCTCGACCCGGGCGTCGTCGCGACGGTCGGCCCGGTAGAGCCACGGCTGCGGGGCCTGCGGATTCCCGGCGTGCCAGGGGGCCGGCACCGAGGAGTCGGCGACGAGGCTCCCGTCGGGCGCACGCCGCAGCAGGGTGAGCACCGTCAGGTCGACGTCGAGCGTGCCGGCCGGGTGGCCGGTGACGTCGCGGCCGATCACCGAGGTGCCGTTCGCGGCGAGGAGCCTGGTGGTGGCCGCGTGCGCGCCGTGCACCTCCAGGTGGACCTCGGCCAGTTCGCGGGGCACGCCCGGGTCGCGCCCGCCGGCCACCGCGAGCAGCAGGTACTGGCTCAGCGCTGCGAGGTGGGACGCATCGGGCGCTGTCAGGAGGTGCAGGACCCGGGCGGCGAACCTGTGCACCTCCTGCTCACCACCCCTGCTGCGGAGACGGACCATCGCCTCGTCGGCCTTGACGTGGGCCCACAGCAGTCGCGACCGCTCCACGTCGCCGATCGGCGCGTTCGCGGGCAGTCCCAGGATCCGGACGGCCAGGTGGTCCAGGTCGGGGCGGTGCATGAGCGTCGAGACCTTCTCGACCAGGACCGGGAGCGGGACGTAGGCGGCCAGCTCGGTGTCCGGGGCCCGGTCGATCCGGTCCGCGGCCCGCCGCAGCACCTGGGCCACGGCCTCGCGCCCCAGTTGCCGGTCCGGGGCGTGGTGTGCGTGATCGGCCACCGCCACGCGCTCGAACATCTCGACGGTGAGCAGGGGGGCGTGGCGCAGAACGGGGTCGTTGTGCAGCATCCTGTCCAGCGCGCCCGCGCCGCGCAGCAGGGTCGGGTAGTCGGTCGTGTTCCGCTCGATCCGGGAGCCGAAGACGGTGCCCAGCAGCCGGACCAGGCGCAGCGTCCGCCGGCGGACGGGCTCGGGGGCGGGGCCGGGACCGTGGTGCAGTCCGGCCGTGCGGGCCCGGTCGTCCAGGGCGTCCCCCGCAGGTTCGGGAAGGACCAGGTCCAGGCCGAACTCGGCCCCGCGGCTGTCGTTGTCGACGGCGAGGAATTCCCCCTCGGGCGTGGTGATGCGGGGAAGGACCGGGCGCCGGGTCGCGTACGTCATGGGGCGCTTGCCGCCGGTGTCGTTGGCGCTCTCCTGGGCCTCGGAGGCGACGGCCAGCGGGTCGGGGACGTAGGGCCGCGGACCGAAGTTGCCGAGGAAGCCCATGCCGCCCGGCTCCGCGCCGAAGCACGAGATCTTCGCGACGGGGTCCCGGTCCCGCTTGGCCCGCAGACTCGGCCGTCGCCCCAGTGCGCCGGTGGACCGCCCGCCGCTGGTGGTGACCGTTCCGTCGGACACCGACCAGATGGACGCGCCGGGCACGCCGTGCTTGATCTCGAAGTACGGCTCGGCGCCGGGATCGTCCCGCCGCCAGGGCAGCTCGACCGGCGCGCTGACGGAGTTGGTGGCGGCGTCGTGATGGACGAAGTGCGTCATCTTCGCCAGTTGCAGCGCCAAAAGGGCCCGCTGGCGCAGCACCGCGGGGCGCTCGGTGAGCGGCACGGACAGCTGCCCGGTCGAGCGGTGGTCCCGCCCGATGACGGGCAGGGAGACGACCCGCTCTTCCCACTCCTCGCCCCCCGGTGCGGGCGCGGGCGCCATGGTGGGGTCGCTGAGCAGCCAGCCCCCGACGATGCCCTGGTCCGGAGCCATGTCGATGCCGATGCCCAGCACGCCCGGCTCGTTCGGCAGGAATCCGAAGAGCACGAAGCCGCTGGCGGACCACACCTCCCGGCCGAGTGCGACGGCGCTCCCGCGCGAGAACAGCGTGTCCCCGGCCGCCGCCAACGGCACGAGCATCAGCAGGGGAACGCCGCTCGGCAGCCTGTTCAGCAGCGGGTCGAGGGCGAGCAGTTCGACCACGGCCTCCCGCCGCACCTCGCGCACGAACCCGTTGCGGCCCCGCACCGTGACCGTGTTCAGGCCGCCCGTGGCCAGCAGCGCGTAGGGCGTCGGCCCGCCACTCCATCCGGCGGGAGCCGGTGTGTCGAGGGCGACCGTGCCGTCCGGTCGCCGGACGGCCTCGTGGACGGTGTCCACCGCGAGGGGCACGTTCAGCGCCCTGCCGGTCCAGTTGATGCCGCTGAGACCGTTCGGGGTGGTGAAGCGCATCTCGGCGTCGAGCGCGCCCCGCAACCGCAGGTGGGCCGCCGCGAGTTGGGCGAGGCGCGTGGCGTGCGCGGTGGCAGGGTCCGAAGCCAGCCGGAGCAGTTCGGTGTACTCGGCCGGGCTGACGGGCGTGTCCGGCTCGTCGAGGCTGAGCACGTACCGTGCGAGCGCCTCCAGGTCCAGCGGACCGCCGCGCAGCGCGGGGACGCCCGCCCGCAGCGCGTTGAGCCGCCGCAGTGCCTCCCGTGCCCCCGGGGGCGGCTGCCCGTAGAGACTCCGCACGAGCGTGTCGTAGTGCGCCTCCGGGTCGTAGGGCGCCGCGGGCGTCACGGGCACCCCTGCCACCGCGGGGGTGACCGCCGTCGCCGGGACGGTGGTGGGGGTCGCCGGTGGCCCCTGGGCGCCGCCGGGGCCCTGCGCGGTGAGGGCCGTCCCTGCCGGCCCGTACGTGCCGCGCTGCCAGGCGCGCACGGCGGCGAACCGCTGGGTCAGTGCGTACCCGGACAGCTCCAGGTGCGTGCCTGTTCGGCCGGCGGCCGAGACCATGGCGAACGGCAGTGCCTGCGGGAGGGGGGACGCGGCCGCGGGTCCTGCGTGCGAGGCGACCACGGTGTGCAGGCCGAGCCACGTCAGCGGGGTGCGGTCGCCCTGGGCCGCCCGCACCGCGTCGAGTTGCCGGAAGCCGTGCAGCAGTGCCTCGAAGGCGGCGGTGTCGTCCTCCAGCAGCGGCCCGTAGACCAGCCGGATCGCCCGCACCCAGCGCAGCACGTCCCCACCTGCCTGCCGGTCGCCGGTGATCCGCTGGGCCAGCCGGGCCAGTTGGGCGGACGACGGCTCGGGGCGGAAGCCCGCCCACCAGTCGCCCTCGGTGAGCTGGAACCGCGGTCCGGCGTGCCCGTCGCCCGGCACGATGCCCGGCTCCTGTCCCAGACCCGAGGTCCACACCCAGCGGCTCCAGGCGGTGGCCATGAGCTGACCGGCGAGCGGGTGCTCCAGCGGGTCGTGCGGGGGCGGTCCCGCCACGTCCGCGCCCAGGACGACGGCCGCGGTCTCCGCGTCCAGGGCGATCAGGTCGGGGTCGGCGGCGAAGAGGTGGTCCAGGGCCGCGGTGTAGTCGAACTCCTTGTCCGAGCCGTCCAGCAGTCCGAGCCGGACCGTCGCGGCGTTCCCGCTGAGGCCCACCAGGTACGCCTCCCCGAACGGCAGGTCCTGGGGCGCGGTCTCCGGCACCGCCGGGCCGCCGGGGCCCTGGTACTGCTGGGACCACAGCAGGGACGTGTACGTGGTGACCTCGGGCAGCAGGTCGTAGGAGTCCTGGCGGCCGTCCCACTCCGCGGCCGGGCGCGAGGAGAAACCCACCGGGTCCCCCTCCTCGGGCTCCGTGTGCTTCGTCCGCTCCACCTGATCCACCGGCACCCGCGTCCCGTCCAGCGCGGGGATCTCCCTGGTCCAGCGGATCGGCGCCGGCAGCCGCGCGGGGTCGGTGAGGGCGCGCAGGGCGCGGTGGGCGGCCTCGACGGTCTGCCGGCTCCGCGTGCGCTGTCCTTGGGGCGTGCGGTCGAGGAGGCCGGTCGCCGTGCGGACCGCGCCGTCGAGTGCGGTGCGGAGACCGTCCGGCAGCGGGGTGCCCAGGGCGTAGGCGCCCAGCGCCTCCGCGAGGACCTGGGCGTCGTACGGGGACAGCAGCTGTGCGGCGGGAGCGTCGGCGAGCGCCATGCCGTCGTGGGCCATCGCCAGGAACGGGGCGAGGTCGCGCACCACGGTGTTGTCCAGGATGCGCTGGACGGCGTCGCGCAGCACCGCGTCGGAGAGCGGAACCGCGGACTCGACGGCCCGTTGGTAGGCCGTCCGGCTGAACTCCGCGAGTTCGGCGAAGGCTTCCGGTACCTCCTCGTCGGTCATCAACTGCTCGGTGATCCCGTACTGCCGCAGCTCTTCCAGGAGCAGGGCGACCGGCAGCCTGCCCTGGTCGGTGTCCAGGTTCCGGTAGTCCTCCATGCCGACGGTCTCGTGCTGGCCGACGGTCTTCCCCTCCGACGTCCGCCCCGTCAGCGTGGCGGTCAGATGTTCGCGCACCGTCGGCGTGCCCTCGTAGACGGCGTCGAAGAACGCCTCGGAGAACGGCTTGCCGAACATCTGCTGGTAGACGGTCAGAACCTGGGTCAGCGACGTGACCGTCATGTCGGTGATCTCGTCGTGATTCCCGTCGAGGAACCCGCGGATCCGCGTCCCCATGCTCAGCAGCGTCCGGTCGAACGGATGCCGGGACGCGGCCGACAGCATGTTCTTGGCGAGGCCGGTCCTGGTCGCCGTGTCGTTGACCGTCTTCAACTCGTTGATCGGGGAGGCGGCGACATGGCCGAACAGCAGCCAGCCGTATCCCCACACCTTGTCGACGTCAGGGACGGCCGAGAGGAAGGGCACCAGGTCCGCCGGCACGTCGGAACCGGTGAGGTGCCGCACGAACTCCGCCGAGAGCCGGCGGCCGAAGGCCTTCCCGGCGCGGAGCACCGGCTCGTTCGTCGGCAGCTTCAGCCGCCGCAAGGCGAGGTCGTGGAGCCCTCGCAGGCCGACGGCGGGGACACCGCCGGTGAGCTGCACGTAGACGCGGCCGTTGTATCCGGGACGCTGAGGGTAGACCGTGGCGCGGGTGCCGCCCTCTTCCATCTCCCAGCCGGGGAGGTCCGACAGGAGGAACTCCAGCGACACCCCGCCCGGATGTTCGTTCGCCGTCCTCAGGCGGCGCCGCAACAGTGCGAGCTGGTCCAGCCCCTCCTGCGGGGTCTGCCGCAGCTCGCCCGGGACGGCGGCCATCTCGTCGACGACGATCTCTGCGATGTGGAACTTCCGCAGGACGGGCGGGCGGGCCCCCGGGGGCACCTCGGGCCGCGTGGCGAAGTCGAAGAGTTCCTTGGTGTCCGGGACGAACCAGAAGTACATCTTGTCGGTCACCAGCGACAGGCCGGGCCCCGACGCCAGCACCATCGCCTCACGCGCCTCGCCCTGGACGCCCAGGATGTACCGCTCCTCGGCCTCCAGGCCGATGGCGCCGTACTCGTGCCCGGTGGGCTTGTCGACCACCGCGTGGGCCGGGGACGAGGACTCGGTGAACGCGGGCAGCGCGTTCTCCACGACGCGCCCGCCCCGGTCGATCACCACGGCCCGCGCCTCGACGGGGGCCAGGTCCGGCGCGGTCGCCGACACCCGCCGGCCCGCACCGGCCGACGGATCGACCGCCACCACGCCGGTCCGCCCGCCCAGGTTGTACGCAGCCCACACGTGCCCCAGCTGACCGCCCTGGCGCCGTGCCAGCACGAACGCCACCGCACCGGGACCGGCGTCCGCCACCGCCCGCGCCACCGCGTCCCACGCGCGCACCGGACGCCAGCCCGGCCCGGCCACCAGGCCCGTCGCCGCCGCGTCCGGACCCACGAGGACCGCCGCGTCGTCCACCGTGCCCGCGGCGCGCACCCCGCCCGGATACAGCACGTCCCGCAGGCCGGCCACCAGTGTGAGGCACCGCTGCATCCGCAGCGCGCTCACCGGAAGGGTCTGGGCCAGCCTGCGCGCCACCCCCTCCAACTGCCGCCGGGTCAGGACAGGGCGGGGCACCACAGGGGTGGTCAGCCGCCTGATCGCGGCCGCCCGCTCCGGCGACGCGAGGTCCTGCGCGGTCCTCTCCTGCCCGGTGCGGTCCTGCCCCGTGAGGTCCTGACCCGTGCGGTCCTGCGGGGCCGGCGGGGTCACCCCGATCGTCGGCAGCGGGCGGGGGAGGAAGGGCAGCCGGAGGGGGCCGGACCCGGTGCGCAGGATGAGTTCGACGGGCCGCCAGGCGCGTTCGCCGGCGCGGACCGCCGCGTCGAGGGCGAGCCGGACGTCGGCGGGCAGCGTGACTCCCTGCGTGTCCAGGATCCGTTGGGACTGTTCGGGCAGGACACCGTCCCCCAGGGCCCGGCGGACGGCTTCCAGCGTCCGCCGGGTGTCCGGCGTCACCTCGCCCACGTCCAGCCACACCTGGGTGCGCGCGCCTCCCTCGACGAACGCGTCGTCGAACGCCTCGACGAGCCCGTCGCCGAACTCCTCGCGACTCAGCGCACGCCAGTCGTGCAGGCCGCGGGCGGCGAGGGCGGCCGGGGCGTCGTAGACCCCTTGGGACGGGCGGGCCGGACCGAGGCCGAGGCCGAGGACGTCCTCCAGCGCGGGGCGCAGCACCACGTTCCCGGTGACCCAGCGGGTGCCGTCGGGGCCGCTGACCCGCAGCACGGCGTGGGCGGTCAGCGTGTAGCCGAGGACACCGCTGTCGTCCGGCTCGGTCTTCTCGTTCTCGGAGGCGTGCGTGCCGTACTTGAGGATCCCCCGGCGGAAGCCGCTGACCCCGGTGGCCTGGCCGACGCCGGTGTTCTCGCCCGCCACCGGGACGGTTCCGGAGAGGGTGTCGGTGTCGCCGTCGCTCAGCCCTCCCGTGATCGGCACCGACACCGACGGCCCGAGGAGGCGGCTGCCGTTCGCGGCGTCCTTGTCGGCGGTGGTGCGCAGCCCCTGGGACATCACGTCCCGGCTGAGGGTCTCCTGCTGCGGCCGGTACAGCGCGAGCTCGATCCGCGCGGAGCCGCCGGAGGGCTCGTTGCCGGTGTAGCGGGACGCCTGGGCGGGCGTCAGGTCCACCTTGACGCGCCGGATGAGGTCGCCGAGCCTGCGCATGGTGGCCTCGGCGGAGGTCGAGGTCTTCGGCAGGGCCTTGCCGCGCAGTTGGGGGTCGACCTCCCGCAGCGCGTTGCCGAGCTGGTCCAGCGCGTCGAAGTCGTAGACGGTGATCGGTCCGGTCGGCGTCCACTGCCCGGTGCCGGACAGCCTGTTGGGCGCCGCGCCGGTGGCCGGGCCGGTGGCCGGGGCGGGAGCCACCGTGGCAGCGGGCAGCCGGGGGTCGGTCCGGTGGACGCCCGGTGTGAGGAGGTCCGGCGGCGGTGCGGGCAGCTGTACGGTCCCGTCCTCCCGGCGCAGCGGGGCTTCGCTGCCCGGAAAGCGCAGCGTGACGGTGACGGGCGTGAACGGTGCGGTCACCGGGGCGGGCGCCGGGGTGAGCTGGGTCCCGGGTGTGCCCGCCGTGCCGGCTGCCGTACCGGTCCCGCCACGGCCGAGGGCCCGGTCCATGTAGCCGGTCAGCCCCGCGGTGTCGGCGACCGACAGCGCGCCGTCGAGCATCTGCCCCGTCAGCTCGGCCAGCGAGACGAACCGGTTGCTCACGAAGCCCAGCGCCGACTCCTCCAGCCGGCTGGAGGTGACCTCCACCTGGTACGCGTACACCACCTGGAACTGCGCGGCGGGCCGGAAGGTGCGCGGCCACTCCTGGTGGCTGCGGGTGACCGTGCGGGTGGTGCCGCGGCTGCCGGTGGTGGTGAAGGAGGGCGAAGCCCCCGCGCTGCCGGTGCGCTCCGTGCCCGGCGACAGTGTGAAGCCGCCCGTCCCGCTGAGCGTGAGGGTGAACCCGGAGCTGCGGGAGAGGGTGCGGGTGAGCGCGGTCGCCGCCGCCGAGTTGAAGTTCGCCAGCCCCGAGTAGGGCTGCAGCGCGCCGCGCAGCGCCATCAGGTCGGTGAGCGGGGCCGGGCGGGCGTTGAGCGCCACCTCCACCAGGTGCAGACCGGTGTTCCCCCGGTAGGGGAAGTGGAAGCGCCGCCAGTGGTGGGCCCCGGCGGACGCCAGCGACCGCATGCCCGTCACGGAGCCCGCCTCCGTGACGCGCCCGTCGAGCCCGGGGACGTGGAAGCCGCTCCCGGGCAGCAGCGCGCCCGGCGCCTCGCGGTCGACGGCGTCGTGGATCGCCTGGGTGAAGGCGTCCAGCGGGCCGGTCGGCAGCGCCTCGGGCACGGTGGCGAACCCCAGCGACCGGCCGCCGGAGCGGGCGAAGTACCGCGGCAGCAGCCGGTCCATGGGCAGACTCAGCGGCTGAAGACCGGCGAGCCTGGCCAGGCGCGGGTCCTGTCGGACGAGGGTCTCGGTGAGCCAGAAGACCAGACCGCCGGGGACGTGCACCGAGTGGGCCACCGGGCTGTGCGGGCCCACGCCGACGGTGTTCGCGAGCGCGTTGCGATGCCCCTTGCGCAGCGATTCGACGTAGTTGGCATCCCCCCGGAAGATGTGGAACCGCTCCTTGGGGTGGTACTCGGAGGTGACGCGGTCGGTGAAGGCGGAGTCGGTGTCCGTCAGGCTGCGGGAGGTGGCGAGGTTGCGCCCGCCGCTGCCCGAGAAGGAACCGGGGCGCTCGCCGGTGTGCGAGGCGGTCAGGTCGGTGGCGAGCTGCCCGGAGTGGCCGGAGGTGGTGCCGCGCCAGGCGGAGTCGGTGCTGGTGACGTCGTTCTCGGTGTACGTGGCGGCGCCCGGGGTCTCGCTGGGATGCCCCGTGCCCTCGTAGGACAGGTTGCTCACGAAGCCGCGGATCTCGACCTGCACGTCGGTGCCCACCAGCGTGCCGGACGAGGTGGCGTCGATGACGTGGGCGCCGCGGAAGATCTGGGGCGCACGCGAGATCAGGCCGGTCGGGGACGACGCGGCGCGCAGCACCTGCCGGACCGGGCTCTCGGCGTCCGTGACGGACTTGCCGACGGTCATGTCCTTGAGCCAGCGGGCGGGTTCGGCGAAGGCGGTCAGGGCCGAGGGTAGGTGGTCGAGGAGGTTGGAGCCCTGCGCGGCCGCCCAGCGCCGGACGCGGGCCAGCTGCCCCGGCTCGTCGGCGGTAGTGGCTGTAGTGGCCTCCGGGTCGATACCGGCCAGCAGCTGTCGGAACGACTTGGCCAGCGCGCCGCTGCCCATCGCCACGTTGATGTGCGCGGCGGCGGGGAGCAGCACCACGTCCTGCGGGCGCTGACCGGTCCCGTCCGGACTCATCCGCGCCTTGCGGAAGTCCTCGTCCGTCGCGCGCCGGACGGTGACCGGGCCCAGCGGGGCCGCCGGGGCGTCGAGGGTGCGGGTCAGCGGGACGGCGAGGGAGACGGTGCCGTCCACGGGGCGGAACGTGACCAGCGGAGTGTCGCCATTCTCCGAGAACACCGTCATGGTGAAGGTGCCGGGGATGTGGAAGACCCCGAGCCCGGATTGCGCGTAGGCGAGCAGGTCGAGGCTGTGGGCGGAAGCCGACCCGGAGGCGTCGCCGGTGATCTGGCGGGTGCCGGACAGGCTGCTGGGGATACCGCCCGCCACCGTCCAGTCGTCCGGAGCCGGCCCGTTGGCCTCGGCGGAGAGGTCGCCGAACAGCGACTGGCTGGAGCCGCGGGACTCGCTGCCCACCGTCCCGGTGCCGTTGGCGTTCATCACCGACCAGCCCGGCAGGTTCTTCGCATGCCGGGGGGACGTGCCGTGCGTCGGTACCACGGACAGGTCCGCGGTGACCCGCCAGACGCCGTGCGCGAGGGGCAGGTCGAAGTAGAGCGGGTGACCGCCGTCCATGAGCGCGCCGACCGCCCCACGCAGGCCGATCTGGGAACGCGCGACAGCCAGCTTGCGGGCGTTGGCGAGCCACGCCATGAGGACCGCGGTGTCGTTGCCCAGCCACTCCAGGCGGCGCGGCTCGGCGGGCGGCAGGAAGCCCATGCTGCGCAGCCGGGTCTCCAACTGGTCGAAGAGCGAGTCGATTCCGCCCACCTTCAACGGGGTGGCGTCGACCCCCAGGGAGCGCAAGGACGAAAGCTCCGGCGGCAGATGACGTTCCTGGCCGGGCTCGACCGGGGTGCCGGCGGCATCGGCCATCGTCGGCACCCGCAGGGACTGCCCCTGGGGGCTGGGCAGCTCGAAGGGCTCGGTCCTGCCGCCCTTGGGGAGGACCAGCGCGGCCGTGTACGTGATGTCCGCGTCCGTGAGCAGGTGCGGGTTCTCGGTGACCAGGCTGAACCAGTCGTAGGCGGTACCGCCGGAGTTGAGGGTGCGGGTGCGCTTGTGCTGGTAGCCGCCGCCGAAGACGAAGTTCCCGCCCGCGTGGGGGCCCTGGAAGGTGGTGGCGAGGGTGAACTCCGCCTTCTCGGCGTTGGTCACCGTCAGCCCCGTCTGGGCGCCGATCCGGTGCAGCAGGTCGGCCTCCAACACCCCCTTCGCGCTGCTGCGCGCCAGCACGTCGGGGCTGAGGGAGTTGATCCGTGCCGAGACCTGCAGGTAGCCCAACGGCTGCCCACCGCGGTCCAGGAGGATCGGTGAGAGGTACGCCGAGGCCAGCATGAGCGGCAGTCCGGAACGCTGGTTGCTCTCGTTCAGGAACGTGCGCAGCGTGGCGGCCGACTCGTCCGACATCCGGCGCAGGTACGGGCGCAACGCGTCGGCGGTGAGGAGGGCGTCGAGCAGGGCGGCCGGGTCGTGAATGGTGTCCAGCCGGTGCAGCGGCTGCTCGTCGGTGATGACCCGCGGGTCCGCGGGGAGGTCGTGCGGGGAGACCGGGCCGAACGGACGGGGCGGCATGCCCTGCGTCAGGTAGTGCGGGAACCACGCGGTGAGCCGGCCGGGCGCGGCCTGCGCAGCGCTCCAGTCCGCCTCCGTGTGCGGCGTCGGCGCCGTGGGCGCCGGAGCGGGCACGGCCGTGAACTCCCAGCGCATGCCGTAGTCGAACGCGTGCGAGGGCTCTGTCGAGAACGCCACGGCGGACCCCGTGGTGTAGTTCTCCGGAACCGTCATCACGACGGTCTGCTGGTTGTGCGTCAGCGTGAACTTCGGAGTGAACGTCTGCGAGACCGTGTCGTTGACCAGCCAGGTACGGCCGTAGGACAGCGGCAGGTTCCGCACGTTCCCCGTGGTGAGGGTGTCGCTGGTGTCGATCGCGGTCTGGTTGCGCTCCTCGACGTTGACCCGCCGTCCCTCGGCGGTGTCCTCGCTCATCACCGAGGCCGGCCGGTGGTCGAAGAACTCCACCCGCGCCGACACCTGGTAGCGGCGGCCCCGGTAGGTGACCGTGCGGGACATGCCCTTGGGGCCCAGCAGGTGCGGCATCGCGTCCAGCAGCTCGTCGCCGTCGTATTGCGCTGCGAGGTCCCCGTCCAGCTCCTCCGTGCCGCCCGGGTCCTGGGCCTCCGGATCGCGGGGCGGCTGCTCGCGCGCGGCCCGGGCGCGGACGGTCGCAGCCAGCCGCTCGTGCAGCCAGCGGACGGTGTCCTCAGCGAGCGGCATGATGTGCACCATCCCCCTCAGACCGCGGTGGCCCCGGCCGAAGGCCGCGACGAGGGCCGAGGCAGCCGGGTCGGTGGGAGCGGGCTCCTCGACCGGGACGAGGGGCGCGGTCTCCCCCTCAGCCGGGACGGTGGGCGCGGTCTCCCCCTCGGCCGGGACGAGGGCGGTGGACTCCTCGACCGGGACGGTGGCGGCGGACTCCTCCTCGGCCGAGGCGATTTCGGTCTCGGCGTCGGTCGTCGGGGCGGGCGCCGGGGGCAGCAGCGGGCGCAGGGCCACCGAATCGGAGGACTCCACACCGGCCGGGTCCGACCCGTTGCGGACGCGCGCGGCCCGGGCGGCCCCGGCCCGGGGCGCACTCGTCACCGGGGGCGCGGCCGCGACGAAGGGCGCGGGCTGGTGGCGGCGGGACGCGCCGCTGGCCACCGGCCGGACCTGCGGTGGGGCGTCCGCGGGGTGCACGGGGTCGACCGGTCGCTGGAGCCGCCAGCTGCTCGCCGTCGGCTTCTTGCTCTTCGACGAGGGGTTCAGGGACAGCACCGGCTGGGGTTCTCCGCTGGGGTGGGCGATCCCCGTCCAAGCCCGGGTGACCGTCACCGTGCGGCCGAGCCGCTCGTTGAGCAGGTCCGCCAGTGCTGAGCCGTAGAGACCGGGTATGTCCAGCACCAGGACGGCGTTGAGGTCCCGGTCCGCCAGGACCGGGTGGTAGGCCAGCAGCTCCGCCAGTTCCCCGAACGGCACCCGGTGGACCGGCTGCCCGTCACCGAAGCGCAGACGCACGGCGCCCGGGTCCGACGCGTCGTAGTCGCCCCGCACGACGAAGGGCGCGGCCCGGTCCTCGCCGTCGCTGTCCTGGCCGGCCCAGGGGGCCGGGACGAGGCCACCGGGTGTCTGGATCCGCGAGGTGTCCAGGCTCGTGATCCGGCTGCCGGTGGTGGACCAGTCGTATCCGACCTTCTCCCCGGCCGGATCCGTGAGCTGGTTGGCCGCCTCGAAGGCCCCGGCCAGCTCCAGGTGAACGGCGGCCAGCACCTCCTCGTCGGTGGCGTCCCTGCCGCGCGTGAACGCGGTCTGCACCAGGGCCCACAACTCCGCTCGCCGCGCGTCGTCCACCGGGTCGGAGGCGTCCAGGTGGAGGGCCCCGCGCGCGAGACCGTCGAGGTCCAGGCCGGGCCGCCCCAGCAGTTCGTGGGCCTTGACCCGGCCCCAGAAGGCCCGGGAGCGGTGGCTGTCGCCCACCCGGGAGGGTTTGACGTCCAGCAGGGACGCGACGACGGCGTCGTGGTGCGAGGGCTGGTGGGCCCCGTCCTTCCAGGCGCTCGCCGCGTCGAGAGCGGGCGACAGCGTCACGAAGTCGCCCAGGCGGGTGCCGGGTGCGGCGTTCGCCGCTTGCAGGAGCACCGCGCGGTAATCCGCCCGGCGCGGCTCCGTCCCCGCGGGAAGGGTCGCCTCGACGACCCGGTGGAAGAGGTCCATGGTGAACCCGCCCGCGGCAGCGAACCTTCCGTCGGCGTGCCACATCTTCTCCAGGGCCGCCGCCCCGCGCAGCAGTTCGAGGTACCCGGGGTTCTTCTCGACGCGTACGGCGTCGTCCACCTCGTTGCCCAGCGCCAGCTTCAGCGCCCGGACCAGGCGCAGCGTCGACACCCGCTGGTCCGCCGACACCCGTCCGTCCGAGCCGCTGTAACCGATCGCCCGCGCCCGGCGGTTGAGCTCACCGGCCCGGGGCTCGGGGAAGAACTTCGCGCGGGAGGAACGCCGCCCCCGCGGGTCGCTGGACAGCACGCGGTAGTAGACCCGGTTCGGCGCGGTGCCCTTCGAGTTGAGCGCAGCGGCCCTGACGGTGCAGCGCACCTTGCGGCGCAGACCGTTGGCGTAGCGCTGCCCGATGGGGACCTCGTCCAGAGGGTCGGCGACGAACGGCCCGGGATACCCGTCGCCGACGCTGCCGTATCGGGGCACCCGGCCCTCGCGGCCGGAGCCCGCCCAGCAGATCTCCAGGTCGGCCCAGTACTTCTTGGGGTAGACCGACAGGCTGTTGCGCCGCGCACGGGCCCAGTTCTCGACCTTCGGACCCTTCAGTTGCCTCTTGCCGCCGCCCTCCAGCGGCACGGTGATGCCGCCGGGCCCCCCGTGGAGGCTCTGGTAGACGGCCGGTGCCGCCTCGTCCGGGTCCGTGGGGATGAAACGCGGCGACTCGGTTCCCGTGGTGACGTTCTCGTGGACGAACTGCCGCGTCTGGTCGAGGTGGCGGAGGAGTTCCTCACGGCGACCTGCCATGTCGTCGGGCATGAACGCGGCGCGTCCGACCTGCTTCTTGGTCCGCAGGCTGACGATGGCCGAGGTCTCCACGTCGTGGTGCCAGTCGGGCACCTCGTCGTAGGAGCCGGGGTCCAGGTCCGGAGGGTTGGGCACCCAGTCGCCCTCGGGCCTCCCCTCGTGGTGGACGACCCTGATCTTCGCCGACACCCCAGGACGGACGGTCAGCTCCACGTCACCGCTGTGCGCGTACACCGTGCGGCCGGTGCGGAACGCCAGCAGGCGCGGCAGGAAGAGAAGACCGTAGCCCGCGTGCGGGACGGCCAGCACGAGGGGCACGTCCTTCGGCGCCGCCGCCAGAACCGGGTCGTTCGCCATCAGCTCGACGAACTCGTCCATGCGCAGCTCACGTGTGGTGCCGTCCGGCCACGGCACCACCACCCCCCTCCGGTCCCCCGCGGCGGCGATGACGTAGGCGGGCTCGTCCCACTCCCACGGCTGGTCGTCCATCCCGGCGTCGGTGACCTGGTCCTGCTCGTCCTTCGTGATCCGCTCGACCGAGGCGGTGTCCACTTCGGCGGCCTGCGCGGAGGTCCAGTTCAGGCCGGCGGGCTCGCCCTGGCCGTCGGTGTACCGGAAGTGGCCGTCGAGCAGGCCCTGCTGCTGGGCGTGGAAGGCCCCCAGCGCGGCCAGGCTGGTCGCCCGGCCCGCCTCGTCCGCCTGCGTCACCAGGTCCAGCAGCTCGTTCCTGGCGTCCTGGGCGGCCTCCGCGGTGGGCTGGTTCTCGGACAGGTGGAGGATGCGGCGGGCGAGGGCGTCCACGTCCATCGGCCCGCTGCGCAGCCCCTTGTCCTGGCGGCGCAGCCGGTCCAGAAGGTCCACCGCCCGCGCGCGGGGGGCGCTGGAGAACTGGAGCAGCGTGGGCCGGGGGAACTGCGCGATGTTCTTGTTGGCGGGGACGAGGGGGGAGCCGTGCCGCAGCATGGGGAAGTGGTGGGGCCCCAGGCGCGGCACGCCGGGCGGCCGCCGCCGGTTCAGCACGTTCAGCACCCGGCCCAGCTCCAGCTTCAGCGCGCTGGAGGTGGCCCGGGCACGCTGCGAGGCGCGCTGCCGTGCCGCTTCCTGCCGGTCGGCCAGCGGGGCGTTGGACCGCACGTCGTTGCCGTATCCGGAGATGACGAGTTCGGGCAGCGGCACGCCGGCCCGCCAGTTGCGCATCCCGACAAGGGCCAGGCGGCGCGCCAGTTGCCGCAGGTTCGCCGCCTCTTCGCCGGACAGCGTCACGGACGGCCGGGTGAACCTCACCTCGGCCTTCGCCGGCAGCCCGGTACGAGGCACCGCCGGGGTCGACGGGGAGCCGTCGGAATCGGTGTCGGAGTCGGAATCCGAGTCGATGTCGGTGTCGGTGTCGGTGTCCTCGTCGGAGGAGTCGCTGTCTTCGGACGAGTCGGAGGGGTCGGGGGGGTAGATCTCCTCGTCGAGGATGCTGTTCGCGGAGTCCGAGTCGGAGAGGTCGGACGCCTCCGAGGCCTCCGACTCGGTACCGTCCGGGGCGTCCTGCATCTCGGCGTCCGAGTCCGGCTCCGAGCCGGACTCCGCGTCCGAGTCCACGTCCGCGTCCGTGCCCGACGCCGAGTCCGAGTCCGAGTCCGCGTCGATGTCCGGCATGTCGACGTCCGGCATGTCGACGTCCGAGGACCGGACGCTCGACGACACCACGGGCCGGGTGCGGGGCGCGGACGGGTCGGCGTCGGCCCATCGGGGGCGCAGCCCCAGCTCCCGGCGCCGGGTGTCGGCCAGCTCCACGGCCGAGCGGGCGTCCGGGCCGTGGGCCAGCAGGTGCTCGGCGACGTCCCGTACCGCCGCCCGGAAGTCCTCTCCTGCGTAGTGCGCGTCGGCCCGGGCCTCGTTCGGCGTTGCGGGCAGCACCAGGAAGGCGGCCAGCTCCCAGGCCCGCGCGGCGTCCGGCGCGGCGTCGTCCCGGGTGTCCGCGCCGTCCTGCGCGCTCACCGCCCCGCGCGCCGCGGTCGCCGCCTCGAACGCGTCGAACGCCGACCGCCACAGCCGCTGTGCCACCACGGCGGCAAGCGCGTCGATGCCCTCAGGTCCCGGCCCTGGCCTGCTCAGCAGCAGCCGCACCTGGGCCAGCTGATCCAGGGTGTGCACCGCGAGTTGGTTGCCGGCGAGCACGGCCTCCATCTCCTGGCCCGGTTCCAGCCCGATGCCGAGGGAGCGCAGCTCCGCCACGTCGACGTACGTGCCGGGGGCAGGGCGGGGCGCGTCCGGCGACAGGTCCTGCTTCGTCAGCTGGTCCTTGAGCCACGCCCGCTGGTCCTCGCCCAGGGCCGGAGCGGTGCCACCGCTCGGGGCGTCGGCGGCGAGTGGGCCGGGCGTCCGCTGCGTTGCTCCCGAGCCGGACGGGCCGAGGTCACTGAGCGCCGGGGGTGCGGGGGGCGCGGTGAACTCGACCGTGGTCCGCGGCACGCCGCCGGGCGCGGCGGCCGCCCGGGTGTTGCCGACCCAGCCGCGGGTGACCACGGTGAGCTGGTCCGCGGTCAGCCGGTCCGCCGGCGGTACGTCCGCCTGGAAGGCGGCCAGCGCCTGATCCACGCGCTCCAGGAGCCAGGTGCGCGCCGCCCCGGCACGCTCCCTGCCCCTCGCCCGGGCCTGCGCCCTCGGGCCCTCGCCATAACCGGTGATCACGCCCTTGGGCAGCGGCCGCCCCGCGTTCCGGGCGTCGAGCGCGGCCAGCGCCGTCTGCTGCGCCAGCTCGGCAAGGTCCGTCATGGCGTCCTCGGGCAGCGCGGTGGACCCCGGCGCGAACTCCAGCCCTGCCCGCGCCAGCACCGGGGAGGTCTCGGCGCGCGCCCCCGCACGCGGCGCCTGGGCCGGTGCGGCATACGCCTGGTGGGACGGGCCAGGGGCGGGCTGGGCCGCCCTCCACGAGCGGAGCATCCTCGTCAGCGTCGCCGGCGCCGTCGGGTCGATGCCGCGCTGCTGGGCGTACTGCGCGAGCGTCTTTTGCAGCTCCGTCCAGGTCAGGGCGTCGCCACGGGCCCGCTCCCACACCCCGAAGCCCTCGATCAGCTCACGGAACTGAGCCGCCCGCTGCGGGGAGGTGTCGATGTCGACGCCGTAGACCTCCCGCGTGGCCCTCACCCACCGCAGCGCCCGGGTGGTCCTGTCCGGCATGTTCTCCGGCAGCCCCGCCAGGTCGGCCGTGGCGTTCAGGTGCGCCCACGGCGGATCGGGGCGGAACTCCAGAATGCGGTGTTTGGGCTGGGGCAGTTCGTCGAACTTGATCAGCCGCGGCGGCATGCCCTGCTCCGCCGGATGCACCGTGGTCGTCGCCTCCATGGCGAAGACGGTCCGGCCGGTCTCGTTCGCGAGTACCTGCGCCGCGATGGTGTGTGCCAGCCGGTCCTTGCCCGCCGCGGGCATCGCCATCTCGCACCACAGCAGCCACACCGGCGCGTCCGGGGGCAACGACCGGAGCAACGGGTCCCGCGCGAGCAGCCTCCCGACCTCCTCGGGAGACACGTGGTGGTTGGTTCCCGTGCTGAGTATCGGCAGCACCGCGCGGCCCGTGTTCCCGTGCCCGACCGCGATGAAGGCACCGCGCAGCGACCGGGGCAGCAGCTGAAGCCCGCTCTCCTGCGGGGCGCGAATGGCCGGAAGTCCCTCGTCGTGATCCGTGTAGTGCGCCACCTCGGCCACGGTGCGGAGGCCGTCCTCCAGGAGCGCCATGTTCTGTGCGTCCAGGAACGCCCGTCCGGTCAGCGCCTGGCCGTCGACCGTGGACAGCAGGTACGACTGGACGTCGCTGTCCGGGAACACCTGCCCGTTGACGGCCGTCACCTGATGCTGGGAGCCCTGGGCGACCAGACCCGGGTCGTTGGGGAGCCACGTGCCGACCGGCTCCTGCCCCGGCTTTTCGTTCGCCAGCGCCAGCACCAGCACCCTGCGGCCGGTGCCGTCGTCGGTGGGCTGCAGCCGCAGGTCCCCGTCGGTGGACCAGACCCGCGTCCCCAGCCGGTCCGCCACCCACCGCTCGAAGTCCATCGTCCGCACACCGGTGGTGCCGGGCACCATCAGCACCAGGGAGGCGCCCTCGGGCCGGTGCGGGTCGTGCCCCAGGAGCTCCACGAACTCCTCGTAGTCCACCTCCACCGGCGTGCCGTGGCCGTCGCGCACCACCAGCAGGCCGGAGTCCGCCGTTTCCGCGAAGACCATGTGAGTCGGCCGCCCGCGCCAGGGGGCGCCGGTCGTCTCCCACTCGGCCCCGATCTTCTTGGCGACGTCGTCGAGGTGCAGCCCCTCGATGGGCAGCGGCATCCAGTTCCGCCCGAGGGGCCGGCCGGCTGCGTCGGTCGCTCTTCTCGTGTTCCCGAGGGCGCCCCTCTTCTCCAGCCCGAACGCCGCGATCGCCGTCAGGCTTCCGGCCCGGTTGCGCCGTGCCGCGCTCGCCGCCAGCTGGAGGAGGGAGAAGGCCGGCTGGAAACCGAACGGGGCCGAGGCGGGCATGTGCAGCACCCGCCGCGTGATCCGCTCCAGGTCCAGCGGTACGTTCGCGAACGCGGAGTCGTTCTGCCGGGCCCTGTCCACCAGCTCCAGGGAGTTGACCATCATCTGGAACGTCGCCGGGTCCGAGGGCAGGTCCGCCCCGAACAGGGCCTGGAGCCCGGACGCCAGGTACTGCTGGTAGCTCTGCTGACTCGTCGGCGGCGGGGGCAACGCGGCCGCGCTCGCCGCCGGGGCGGGCGCCTTCGCGGCAGGCGTCTTCGGGGCGGGCGCCGCCGGGGCGGGCGCCGCCGGGGCAGGCGCCGGGTCGGGGTCGGGAACGGGCGCGAGTTCGTGGGGCTGCGGCTGGTGGGTGCCCTCCGCGCGGTCCCAGAACGCCCGGAAGCCCTCGAAGACCCAGTTCTCCTTCCGGGGGCCGGCGAGCTGGTTCGCCGGCCGCGCGTGGACAGCCTCGGGCTCGGCGCTGTAGAGCCGCTCCAGCAAGGGGAGCAGCGTCTTGTCGTGCTGCCGCACCCAGGCGGCCCCGTTGTTCCGCCGCTGCTTGGTGAACCCGTCCCGGCCCTTGTTGGTGCCCAGATAGGCGTTGGTGAGCTGGGCGAAGTACTCGTATTCGTTGAGGGAGGAGTAGTTGGGCTGCTTGCGCTTGCCCGAGGGGTCGTGCAGCGGCCCGTCCGGCCAGACCGCGGCGTCCCCCTGGTCCACCTTGGCCTGGTACGCGTCGTGGATGAGCTGCTTCTCGTCCGCGCTCAGCCCGTACTGGTGGAGGATGTGGGCGAACTCGTGGGTCGTCGTGGAGTAGCCCTCCGGGTGGGAGCGCCGGTCCGTCGCCACGGAGGTCACCTCGCCGAGCAGGTTCTCCTCCGTCACCCCGGCCGTGCGCGTCGCGGCGCCGCGCACCTCCTCCCACGGGCGCCCGTCCGGGGTCAGGGTGCCCGCAAGGTGGCGGAACGGGTCCAGCGTGATGAGCGCCTCGCCCTTCGGCACCACGGCCACGCGCGCGCCGTCCGTCAGCAGCTTCGCCGCCACCGCGGGGTCGCGCAGCATGCGCGCGACCTGGGCGGAGACTTCGCGCCGCGACGAGACCGGCTGGTCCACCCCGGCGGGGATCTGCACCATCAACTGGGCGGCGGTCTCCGCGAAATCCGCCGGCTGAAGTCTTTGACGCAGCGTGTCGACCAGCGCGGGGTCGGACGCCAGCCGCTCGCGGTCGGCGGGCGGGAGCAGCGACAGTTCCCTGGCCCGGTCGGCCTTGGGCATGTCCGGCAGGCGCGACGCCAGGTCGGCGACGGGATCCACGCTCACCGGGGACGGTGCGGGCGCGGTGCCGGCGGCGGACGGGACGTCGTGGGAGGCCGTGTCGGTGGCCGGCGCGGGTGCGGGTGCGGGGACCGACGTCGCGGTGGCGGTGGCGGGTCCGGCCGGAGTGGGCGGCGGGTCGGCCGGAAGGTCGCTGGAGGTGGTGGTGACGGTCGCGGTCGGCGGGGCCGGAGTCGACGGGGTGTCCGGACCCGGCAGCTCGGTGGGCGTCGTGGCACGGACGGGTGCGACGGGGCCGAGACCGAGCGAGGTGCGCAGCGTGCCGGCGAGCGTGACGCCCGAGGAGGCGTACGGGCCGTTGGTCAGCAGGTGGTCGGCGACCTGCCGGACGGCGTCCCGGTAGGGGGCTTCGGCATGGCGGGAGTCGGCCAGGACGGGGGCCGGCGTCGGCGGCAGCACCAGGGCGACGGCCGTGTCCCAGGCCCGGTCCACGTCGGCCCGGGTGGGCCGCGGGCTTGCGGGGCTCGCGCCCGCGGGTGCGGTGGCGTTCGGCGTGGTGGGCCGCGGCGCGGTCGCCGGGGGTGCGTCGGTGTTCAGGGCCGCGCCCGCGAAGTCCGCGTACGCCGCGTCCCACATCCGCAGCGACGCGTTGGCCGCCACGGTCTCCAGCGCCACCGGCCAGGGGCTGGGCTGCGCCATCAGCAGGCGTGCCTGGTCGACCGGGTCCAGCTCTGAGACGGACAGGGCAGCGCCGTCGCGCGCCGCCGCGTACTGCTCCGGGCTCAATACCAGGCCCGCGTCCCGCGCGGCGGCCGGGGTGACGACGGCGTCCGGGCCGTGCAGCTCGGCCAGGTCCTGGGCCAGGGTGCCCGGCAGGTCCTCGATGGTGACCTGCCGCGCGATCCACTCGCGCTGGACGCCGTCCCGGTGGACCTGGGGCGGGGCGTGGCCGGTCCCGTCCGGGCCCGTGGCGTGCGGTGTGACGCCGAGGTCGCGCAACCGGGCCGTGGCGTCGAGCAGGTTGCCGTGCGCCTGCTGGGCCCGTGCCTGGGCCTCGGCGAGCACGGTGGTGGTGTCGGTGCCGCCCGCCAGCTCGTCGACGGCGCGGGTGGCGTCGGCGTACGTGGTGAGCGCGTCCTCGTACGCGGTGCGGGCCTGGCCGATGTCGGACCGGCGCGTCTCGCCGGGGGTGTTGGCCACGGGGGTGTGCGGGGTGGTGCCGTGGGCGCCCTGGGAGGAGTCGGCTTCCCGCGATTCCGGTGCGCCGTTGTACTGCCCGGCATCGGACTGGTCGGTGTCGGTGCGTCCCGCGTCCTGCCGCGAGACGGTGGGCGCGGAGGAGGGGTTGCCGAGCCCGCCGGGTGCGTGGGAACCGCCGGGCGTGTTGAGAGCGCCGGGGTTGGGCAGGGAGCCCGGGGCCTTCAGGCCGTTCGTCCCGGTGTCGGAGACCGCGGAAGGTACCGTCTTCGACGTCGGCGGGAGACCGCCGGCCGACTCGTCCGGCAGCGTGAGGTCCGTTTCGTTCAGTCCCCACGCGTCGTCCTGCGTCCCCGGCGCGTTCAGGGAGGCCGGGTCCTTGAGGTAGTCCGGGGACTTGAGGTGGCTGGCCGCGCCGCCGGGCAGGGACGTTCCGTTCGGCAGGGTCGACGCGGACGCGTCCGCGTCGTTGGAGTACAGGGAGCTGGTGTCCGAGAGCGACTCGGTGTCCGAGTCGTCGAAGACGCTCGGCGGCCGGGACGAGGTCTGCGAGCCGTCCGAGTCGTAGACGCTGTCGGCCGTGCCGTCGAGATCGCTGCTGGTGACGGGCGGCGGGGTGGGCACGGGTGGCGTGGGCGCGGGTGGCGGCGGGGTGGGCGAGTTGCCCACCACCGGGGTCGGCGCAGCGGGTGCCGGGGTGAACGCCGTCGGTCCTGGGCCCGCACCACTGCCGGGGCCGTTGCCCATCTCCCTGTTGAGCCGCTCGATCAGGATCTTGGTCGAGTTCTTCTGGAACTCGGTGAAAACGTTGCCGTCCGGGAAGAGCTTGGAGTGGAGGCCGCCGGAGAACTGCCCCACTGGCTGATGCATGAAGAGTTCGGAGATCCCGCTGAGGCCGGCTCCGGCCAGCGACGTCCAGTCCCACTTCTGCAGCACGATCGCCACGGCGATCGTCTCGCCGAAGCCCTCGGTCACGAACGCCGTGGGGACGTCGAACAGCGTGTTGTTCCCGTTCTGCTTGGTGAACGGGTTCTTGAAGTTGATTTCGAACTTGCCGAAGATGTCCTTGCCGAAGTTGTTGTTGAAGAGGTTCGACAGGCTGTTCTTGAGGTTGAACGCCCAGGTGCGGAAGTGGCCGATGAGGAATCCGGCCAGCCCGCCGACCGCCGCCGAGAGGCCGACCTGACTCCAGTCGACACCGCCGTCGGGCTGCTGCGTGGGCGGGTTGATGGTCATCGACAGAAGCTGGGAGGCCAGGTTCTGGATGGCCTCTTCCAGTGCCTCGGACAGCGAGGGGAATGCCTGGACGTAACGCAGCAGCCGGTCGATCGTCATGAGGATCGCCAGCCTGGACCGCATCCGGGCCAGGATCATCTCCGAGACCGAGGCCCCGCCGGTGAACGCGGCGACCGCAGCCAGAATCGCCAACTCCGCGATCAGGAAGAGGACTTCCATGATGATCTCGAAGTGGGACTGCTGGATCTGGATGGACGCCTGGCCCCGGTCGGCGGTGTACTTCTCCAGCTGGCCGATGAACTGCTCGAGAGTGTCGTTCCCGTGCCGGTGCACCAGCCCGGACAGGGCCTGCTCATAGGCGTCGGCGACGTTCGGCGGGAGGTACCGCTTGCCCTGTTCGATCGCGTCGAGCATCTCCTGCCGGAGATCGCGGAGTCCTGCGGCGAGATCGGTGTAACCGTTGCGACTATCCCAGGCGAGACCCGCCTTCGCCTGCAGCGGCTTCGCGCCGAGCAGGACGAAGAGCATCGTGCTGACCTCTTCGGGATACTCGATGTCGTACATTCAGCGTTTCCCGCCACCACCGGTGTCGTAGGAGCCGGCGTTCTGCTGAGCGTCGTGGATCTGGTCCTGAACGTCGGTGTGGACACCCTCGATGCTGCCCATGCTCTTGCGCACCGCCGACTGGAGCCCGGCCGTGAACATCTCCAGGGAGCCGACGAACTTCCTGCAGCTCTCGATCTGCCGCTGGTCCTGGTCCTCGGTCTCGTCGTGGAAATCGTCGTCCGTGCCGTTCCACCACCTGGTGGCTTCCACCGAACGGTCGAAATCGTCGAGCAACCGCTTCGGTGCGCCCGCCATCCCGTCGAGCTGCTGGAACGTCTGGTCCAGACCGACCAGGTCCGCCTGGTAGTTGTTGTGGTAACCGCTCACTGTCCCTCCCCTTCCGTGCTCAACCCGCGCTCTCGTCGTCCTCGGCGATCTCGTCACGCAACCGGTTCCGGCCCGACCGGCCGGAGCCGGTTCGGCCCTCGCCGCTCAGCGCCGATCCGAAGATACTGTTCCAGTCGATGTCCAGTCCCCGGCGGACCGAACCCTCGGGTCCTGGCTGGGTGAAGGGCGCGAAGGTCTCCATCACCCGGTGCGCCATCTGCGACCTGCCTTGCTGGACGGCCTCCATGACCGAGGCGGCCAACTGCGGTCCCGTCATGCTCTGGTGCTTGTTGTCGAGGAACTTCAGGCCCGTCAACTCGCCCTGCGAGCCGACGGTGGCCTCCACCACGCGGTCCTTGGAGCGCACCGTCGCGGCAGCCTGGCTGAGGTCCGCCTGCGCTCGCGAGACGGCGGCCTGCGTGGCCTCCAACTCGGCCATGGCGTGGGCGATGCGCTCCTGCAGTGGCTCGGACAACGCAACTCCTGTTCGAAGATATGGAACGATCATTCTGTCGTACAACGGAACGAAAAAGCCATTCCCGGCCGGTTCTGCGACGCCAACGGACAGCACCACCCGGCGCGGAGACGCTTCGCCGAGGGCGCCTGGACCTAGCGGCCGATCACCGCCGGTGACCCGCCCTCGTCGGTGCCCCAGACATCGTCGTCCTCCGGCTCCCAGACCTCGCGGTCACGGTCGCCGCTCTCGGTCTCCGTCTGTCCCGGTGCCCCCCGGCCGCCCCCCATCGCCGGCAGGTACGGGTTGGCGCCACTCGTGCTGACGGTCTGCCGTTCCTCGTACCCGCCCTTGCCGCGCCCCGGTGCGCCGGGGCGGCGGTTGCTGACCACGTCGCCCGTGTCGATGACGTTGCGCACGCGCTCCGAGGGCCCGTCGTTCCCCTTGCCGCCCCCCATACCGCCCATACCACCCATGCCGCCCATCGGCATACCACCCATCGGCATGCCGCCCGCGCCTCCGCCCGGCATCGGGCCGCTGTTCAGCGGCGTGCCGCGCCCCGCGTCCGCCGCGTCGCCCGATCCGCCGCCGGACGCGCCGGCCAGCGACGGCTCCTTGTAGGGCGAGTCGTCGTACAGCTCCTCCTCGTAGGAGGGGTCGCCGTAGTCGTAGGAGGGGGTGCCCAGGGAGCCCTGGTGGCCGCCGCCGTTCAGCTGGTGGGAGCCCGGGGAGGCGCTGTCGGGGCCGTTGAGGTAGCCCGTGGTCGTCGTGCCGTCAGAGTTGGTGATCGAGGTGGCGCCGGTGTCCGGGTCCACCCGCGAGACGCTGCCGTCGGGGTATTCGGTGACGACCTGGCCCTGCTGGTCCAGGTGGGTGGTGCTGCCGTCGGGGTTGGTCAGCGAGTCGCCCGCGTTGAGCGGGCCGGAGTACGAACTGCCGTCCGGCCTGGTGACCGTGGACATCTGGGTGTCCGGGTCCACGACGGACTTGCTGCCGTCCGGGAACTCCGTGACGACCCGGTCCTGGGAGTCAAGATGGGAGACGCTGCCGTCGGGGTTGGTCAGCGAGTCGTTGCCGTTGACCGGCCCGGAGATGTCGGGGCTGAGGTGCCGCTGCCCCAGATCGCCGCCGTTGAGCTGGTGACTGAGCTGCTGCTGCTGTTGCCGGTACTCGTCCTGCTTCTGCTGAGCCTCCTCCTGCTTGGCCTCCTGCTCGGCGCGGATCTCCTCCTGCTTGGCCTCCTGCTCGGCGCGGATCTGCTCCTGCTTCTTCTCCGCCTCCTCCCGTTCCGCCTTCTGCTCGGCGCGGACCTCTTCCTGCTTGGCCTCCTGCTCCTTGCGGTACTCCTCCTGCTTGGCCTCCTGCTCCGCCCGTTCGGCCTCGGCCTCCTTCTCCTTCTGCTCCTGCTTGGCCTCCTGCTGCCGGCGGATCTCCTCCTGCTTCTTCTCCGCCTCGTCCTGCTCGCGCTCCTGCTCGGCGCGGATCTGCTCCTGCTTCTTCTGAGCCTCCTCCTGCTTGGCCTCCTGCTCGGCGCGGATCTGCTCCTGCTTGGCCTCCGCCTCCGCCTGCTTCTTCTCCTGTTCCTTCTCCCGCCTGTCCCGCTCGGCCTTCTGCTGATTGGCCTGCTGGATCTGGAAGGCCCGGGCCTCTTTCTGCGCCTCCTCCTGCTTGTGCTGAGCCTCCTCCTGCTTGGCCTCCTGCTCGGCGCGGATCTGCTCTTGTTTGGCCTCCTGCTCCTTGCGGATCTGCTCCTGTTTGGCCTCCTGCTGCGCCTGCTCGGCCTCGGCCTCCTTCTTCTCCTTCTCGGCCTTGGCCTCCTGCTCCTCGCGGTACGCCTCGGCCTCGGCCTTCTGCTCCTCCCGCTCGGCCTCGGCCTCCGCCTTCTCCTTGGCCGCCTTGGCCTCGGCCTCCTTCTTCTCCTTCTCGTACTTGGCCTCGGCCTCCGCCTTCTCCTTGGCGGCCTTGGCCTCGGCCTCCTTCTTGTCCTTCTCGTACTTGGCGTCCGCCGCCGCCTTGTCCGCGGCCGCCTTGGCCTCGGCCTCCTTCTTGTCCTTCTCGTACTTGGCGTCCGCCGCCGCCTTGTCCGCGGCGGCCTTGTCCTCGGCGTCCTTCTTCTCCTTGGCGGCCTGGTCCTCCTTGAAGGACTCCTCGATCCCCGAGTCCCCCTTGGTGCTGATGGAGCCGAGGTTGAATTGCGAGGCACCCCACGCGTTGGACAGGTTGCGCAGCGCGAGCTCGGCGGGGCCGACCAGCTTTTCCTCGACGGAGTCGTTCCACCGTTTGACCGCTTCTTCACTCACCGCCTTCCAGGTGGAGTACTCCGACAGGTCGCCGTACGTCCTGCCGTTCGCGTCCGTGGCCTCGGAGGTGAAGCCGCCCTTCGGGGTGTAGTCCCAGTGGCCGACGGCGTAGGGGCCGTAGCCAGGCACGTAGTCGGCGTCGAGCTGGGTCAGGTTGTTGTCCCAGGTTTTCGAGGCGATCTCCGACAGGAGGTCGACGAGCCACCGCAGCGGGTTGCCCTCGTAGACGTTCCAGTAGTCCCACTTGTCGTAGAGGTTCTTGGCCTGTGTTCGGAGAGCCTCGCCCGCCGCCCGGAGCTCGGTGCCGGGCTTCGACACACCGCCGTTCTCGGCCCCCATGTCCTCGACGTAGTTGTCGTAGCGCCGCCGGAGCTCATGGATGAGGTCCCAGAAGACGCCGGCCGCCTGCCCCAGCCACGCGTCGTTCTGCTCGCTGCCCACGCGGTTCTGCCACTCGTCCATGGTGACCTTGCTGTCCCACATGAACTTGGCCACCCGGTCGAAGGCGTCCCCCACCATGTCGAACGACTTCAGCCGGACGCCCTTGTCGGGGCCGATGGGATCCTCGCCGCCCCAGGCGAAACCGATGCTCCCGTCGTTGTTCTCCAACAGGGCTTGCAGCGCCCGACCCGTACCGTAGGAGTACTTGGTCAGTTTGAAGTTGTTCCAGACCACTCCGTCGTCGGTCGGTTTGAAGTGACCGTCGTCCAGCTCCTGGCCGTAAGCGCTCTGGATCTCACCTCCCACGTGCTCGCCACCCGACGGCATGTGACCCGTGGAACCGATCAGGGTGATGCGCGCCTTGTAGTAGGTGGCGCCCGAGCCCCCGCCCGACGTGTAGAAGGGAATGACGAAGTCGGTGTTCTGGATGTCCCAGCCCGCGTTCTCCGACATCCAGTTGAAGTCGGAGGCGTCGATGGACTCGACGCTCTTCTGCTTGGATATCTCGACCCGCATCTGCTTGATGCCGTCGTTGCCGACGAGTTCGTCGAAGAGGGTGCTCCTGGCATCCGCCTTGTACCCCGTGAAGAGCTCGACGGCCTGCAACCAGTAGTCCGCGGGCGAAGTGTCGTCGTCCTTGTTGTCATCGGCCATGGCGGGACTCCATCAACGGGCGGGATCAGCGGGCGGGAAGGGGCGGCGACGTGGATCGGCAGGCAGACGCCGCCCGTGTGGCGGCGTGGGCGCGGCGGAGGTCTACTCGTCTTCGTCGTCCTCGTCGTCGCCGCCCCCGCCGCTGTCGTCCTCGCTCGGCGTGGTCGTGAGGTCGGTCTCGACGTCCTCGTCCTCGAAGATCTCGAAGAGTTTCTGGCCCTCGATGGAATCCAGGCTCTCCCCCTGTGTCTTCAACAGGGTCTCGATGGTCTCCTCCAAGGCGGAGTCGATGTCCTTGAACAGCTCCTTGTGGCTGGTGAGAATCCCCTCAAGAGCGTTCACCATCTCCACGACGGCGCTGTTCACCCGGTCCCCGTTGCTGTCCTCGTCCTTCGCGAGGTTCCCGATCGCGAGCGGGACGGGGGTACCGTAGGGAAGACCGTCGATAGCCCCGTTGTCGCCTTTCAGGGACAACATGCCGGGAATCACCGGGTCTCCCGTGCTGTCCCCGGACACCACCTTGAGTGCGTCCCGGAAAGCCGCTATGTCGTGG
Source organism: Streptomyces diacarni (assembly GCF_003323715.1). Classification (GTDB taxonomy): domain Bacteria; phylum Actinomycetota; class Actinomycetes; order Streptomycetales; family Streptomycetaceae; genus Streptomyces; species Streptomyces diacarni. The sequence continues at coordinate 40,655 of NZ_QOIN01000046.1, read as the reverse complement.
TCCTTGAAATTCTGGAGCCATTCCTTGTTGAGCTGCGTCGGGGGCTGATTGCCTTCGGCCATATCCCTGCCTCTTCCTCCGTCACGGTCCGGGCGACGACAACAGGCGGCCGCCCCACGTGAAGCTCGTCGTGGGACGACCGCCCGAGCAACGTCGGATCAGCCGATCTTGACGTCCTGCCAGCTCTGCGTCTGCTGGCGCTCGTTGTGCGTGTAGAGGTCGCGGATGTTGTTCAGCGTGGCCGCGTTGTCATTGAGCCACTTGGCCATATTGGTGACGGCCTGGTTCCACGCCGCCTGCTTCTCGTCGTAGACCTGGCGGTCGTCGCCTTCCCAGGAGTTCTTCAGCGCCTGGAGTTCGTCGTTCAGGCTGTTGATGATCTTCTCGATCTCGCGCGTCTGAAGGCGCATGTCCTCGACGGCGTTGTCGACGTGGGCATAGCTGACGTAGATATATCCGTCAGTGAGGTTGTCCGGCATCAGTGACCTCGTCTCCCTGAATGGCTGTCGGTACGGCGTTTCGGTTGCGGCTGCGGCGGGCCGGAGCGGTACCGGCCCGGGCGGTCACTGTCCGGCGGTGCTGCCCATCAGGCCGTCGAAGATCGACTGCGACTGGGAGTACGCCTGGTTGATGGCGTCGTTCGACGAACCCTGGGTCAGCCCCTGGCCGCGAAGTGTCTCGTTGAGCTGGTTGATCATGTCCTGGAGGTTCTTCGAGATGATCTCGGCGTGCTCGTCCCAGGAGTCCAGCAGCTTCTGAAAGGCGCCACCGTCACTGCCCTGGAGCGCCGAGATCATGCCGTGCTTGGTGTTCTCGACATCCTGACGGCGGCTTTGGACGCCCGAGAAGGCCATCTCAAGGGCCTGAATACCGTTGCGTGTCGCCTGTTCCTCTGCCCGCTGCATACCCGTCATGGGCCGGCCCCTTCCGGTGGAAATCTCCCCGCCAGGCCCGAGGCGCCGGCGCGGTTGCGTAACCGGATGCGGAGGCATCCTCATCCAGTTGGTTGGTCCTGACAAGGATGGTAGAAGGGTCGCAAAGCGTGAGCAACGTTCCTCGGCGAGAAATGCCACTATGCGCCCGCACCACCATCTTTGCCTGGTCTTGCGGTACTTGACGTGCCGTGACACGTCCTCAGGCTTTCCTCAAATGTCGATATACCGATGAGAAAGACGCGTTGCCGTGCTCATGGGTTTCCCGCTTTCTTGTTGCCTGTGTCACACGGCGGAGTTGTCGCCTTGGACCGGCCCGACTTCGCCGCCGAGGGCGTCAGATCCGGCCCGGTCGGCAACATCGACAACAGCGACGAGGGAAGCCGCTGCGCCTGGCTCGTGGTGTATCCCAGCGCCTTCAGCGCGTCGGCCGTCGGCACCCGGTACTTCACCCCGCTGTCCGTCACCAGGTACACCGTGCTGCCGACGTTGGAGCCGTCCGCGCTCAGGGCGTGGACCAGGGCCCCGCCGCCCGGCGGCACCACGATCCGGTCGGCCTTCACGCAGGCCGGAGTCAACGCCTCCGGGGCGGCCTGCGCGGCCCGGCCGATGCTTGCGACGTCCGCCAGGGACACACTCACCCGGGTGCCGTCCTCACCCGACCGGATACCGACGCACGGAGCCTCGTCCGTGCCCGGCTCGACCGCCTTCGGCGGGCTCTCGGGAAGGTCCGTGCGCGTGTCCCCGCCCTCGGCGCCCGGCGCCAGATGCCCGATCACCGCGTCGGCACCCAGCGGGACGGCGTTGACCCCACCGCCCGCGTACGCCTTCTCCTTGGTCTGCGGGTTGCCGAGGAGCAGCGCGGCCACGGTGGCGTTGACCGGGGTCAGCCCCTCCTTGCGCAACACGTAGTAGCGGGGTTCGCCGCCGGGCGCGGACGCCCGGAAGACCTGGCCTACCCGGGTCTTCCCACCGCCCAGGGACGGGCCGGGGCTGCCGCGCCGCGGGATGTCGGGGGCGACGAGGTCGGGCCCTGAGGGCAGCGAGTTGAGCAGCGCCGCCGACACCCGCAGCGAGCGGCGCGAGCCGTAACCGAGGGCTTCCCGCGCCCCGCTGTCCACGTCAAGGCGCAACTTGCTGCCCTGCCACACCAGGTACTGGGCCTTGCCCGACCCGGTGACCAGCAGCCCCTCCGAGCCGCCCAGGCCCTTGCCGTCGATGTCCTTGCCGACGGCCAGCGCCGTGGCGGTCCCGCCGTCGCCCTCGGCCGAGCACACCTGCCACGGGTCCGAGGACAGGGAGCCGCTGTCCGGCACGTTGTCGGGGGCACCGACGATGCCCACGGGCGCACCGTGCGCGGTGCCGCCGAGCGATTTACTGCCGACGGACGCGGTCTTCAGGTCCGCGCCCAGGAGCAGCCGCGCCGAGGTGTAGTTGCGCACCGGGCGCAGCCGCCCCCCGAGGTAGAGGTAGCGGCCGCCCGTGTCCTTGTCGACCACCAGCGTGTTCTGCTCGCGCCAGGAGTCCTTCGTGCCCGGCTTGATCAGTCCGAAGACGAAGGAACCCGCGCAGATCAGGAGGGCGATGACGATGCTGATGACCACCCCGCGGTTGGTCCTGCCCTGGGGGCTCTCGGGGGCGTCGGGGTCGGCGCGCAGCATGCCCGAGGTCAGCCGCCCCATGACGAACATGTGCGCCTGGACCTGGTCGCGCTTGGACTGCACTGTGCGTTCCTCCGGTTCGGGCCGTCAGCCGTTCAGGCCGCGCAGGGCGCCGTACACCCCGAGCACCCACAGGGCCAGCGGCAGCAGGGCGAGCGCGGTCGCCGAGTGCAGGATCTCCGCGGCCCGGCCCCAGTACGGGACGAGCCGCCGGCCAGGCACGGTCCACGAGGCGATGGCGATGCCCGCGGTGGCCGCCAGCAGGCTCGCGACCAGCAGCAGCCGGCTGTCCGGCGAGTAGGTCACGGCCCGGAAGAGGACCAGCATCAGCAGGCCGCCCGCCCCCGGGGCGAAGAGGGAGAGTCGCTGCCACACGTTCCCCAGCCCACGGCCGTGCAGCAACAGCAGCAGCGTGAGCACGACGGACGTGATGACCTCGGCGAGCCCGCCGTCGTGGGTGAGCAGCGCCAGGCAGACCGCGCACACGGCACCCACCGCTCCGTACAGCGAGCTCATCCAGCCATCGGCGAGCACCGCCCGCGCGGAGACCACGGACGTGGGGTGCGGCTCGATGCCCTCCTGGAGCAGGTCGGCGTTGGTCGGCAGCGGAGGCATGCGCATCCCGGACATCCGGAACGCCAGCGAGGGGACGAAAGCCCCGAGGAGGACGGCCAACAGGGCGAGAATGCTGGCCACGTTGGACGGTCCCAAGTCGGTGAGGACCATCAAGGCGCCGGCGAGGGTCCCGAAGGCCATGACCACGGCGAGGCCGAGGAAGAGCGCCGCGAAGGACGCCACGGCGGCGAGGGCGACGATCGCGCCGCCCGCGCCCGCGGCGCAGGCGGCGAGCAGTCGGGCGCCCAGCACCTCGTGGCTGTGCGGGCCCCCCATGTCGCCGCCGGGCAACAGCCAGCCGGCGAGAGCGAGGTACGGGCCCACCATGATGCCGAGAGCCGCGCCCGCCCCGGCGTCACCCACCGCGCGGCTGGCCGAACCGGCCCCGGCGATCAGCAGCAGCCCGGCCGCGGCGGCACCGAGGGCACGCAGGCCGGTGGAGCCGCCGGGCAGGGCGAGGACGACCGCTCCGGCCAGCAGCGCGGTGACGGCGAAGCCGATCAGCAGCCGGGCGCTGGCCCGCGGGCTCCAGCCGTGCGGCCGGTCCTGCATGGTGGTGGATATGCCGTCCACCAGGTCGTCGAGGTGGACCTCGGGGAGGGCATCGATGCGCGGCCGGAGGTAGAGGGTCTCGCCGTCGCGCAGGTCGTAGGAGTCGAGGGTGCGCTCCTCGTCCATCGGCTCCCCGCCGAGGCGCTGCAGTACCCAGCCGCCGTGGTCGATGCCGCTTTCCGCGAGGTTGTCGGCGCTGTAGCCGAGGACGGCGGGCAGCAGGTCGACCACCGGCACGTCGGAGGGCACCGCGAGGTCGATGGACTTGGCCGGCGCACATATGGTCAGGCGGCACAGACCTGCCACCTGGTTGTCAGTCATCGGGCTGGCTCACGCTTCTTCCGGGGGTCTGCGCGGGGGCTTCCCGGGTCTTGGTTGTGCCCGCACGGGGCGAGGGGCGCTGACGAGACGTCATCATAGATGTGTGCAGTACCCCCACATCAGGGTGGGTGCGCATCACGGGCCGACTCCGAGAACTGGTATACCAAGTATGCAGAGTTCACTCTGGTCGTCAGGGCGGACCCTGATCGTCAGCGCGGACGCGCCGGAACGCCCACGGACCGAGGGCGTTCCCCCCACCGACTGTGCCCCGCCCCGTGAGGAGAACCGGCGTTGAGCGTCGTCCTGTTCCGCCGCCCGGCGCGTCGGCGCGGCCCCGAGATGCCGGACGGCGAACTGCAACTGCAGGAGCCGCCGACACTGCCCGAGGTCGTGCCGGACAGCTCCGCGATCTGGACCTACCTGCCCATGGCGCTGATGTCGGTGTCCATGATGCTCATGCTGATGAGACCGGGTATGGGCGGTGGCCGCGGCAGCCACTACATGTACCTGGCCATGGGCTTGATGGTGCTGTCCTCGGCGGCCATGATGCTGGGCCAGATGATGCGCAAGGCCAGCGAGCGCAAACAGCGGCTCAAGGGTGAGCGCCGCGACTACCTGCGCTACCTGACCCAGATCCGGCGCAAGGTGCGGGCCGCGGTCGTCGACCAGCAGAAGGCGCTGGCCTGGCGGCACCCGCCGCCCTCCGCCCTATGGCAGCTCGCGGGCACCACGCGGCTGTGGGAGCGCCGTCCGCAGGACACCGACTTCGGCGAGATACGGGTGGCCGTCGGGGAACAGAAGCTGGGCCTGCGGCTGACGCCCACCTCGACCACCCCGGTCGAGGACCTGGAACCGCTGTCGGCCCACGCCCTGCGCAGCTTCATCCGGGCCTACTCCACCGTGCCCGAGCAGCCCATAGCCATCTATCTGCGGGCCTGGGCGCGGGTGCTCTTCCGCGGCGACGAGGACCGCATCCGCTCTCTGGCCCGCGCGATCGTGGCGCAGCTCGTGACCTTCCACGCCCCCGACGACGTGTGGGTGGCGCTGTGCGTGTCCGACGAGCGGCGGGCCGACTGGGAATGGGTGAAGTGGCTGCCGCACAACCTGCACCCCCAGGAGAGCGACGGCGCCGGGCCGGCCCGGATGTTCGTCTCGGCCTTCAACGAACTGGAGGACCTGCTCGGCGCCGAGTTCCTGGAGCGGCCGTCCTTCGACCCCGACGCACCGCCGGGACGCGACGAGCCGTACACCGTGATCGTGCTCGACGGGGGCTCCGTACCCGCCCGTCACCGGCTGGACGGCGCGGGCTTCCGCAACGCCGTCGTGCTGGACCTCACCGGTGCGCTGAGCTGGCGCCCCGGACGGGTCACCCTCCGGTTCGACGTGAGCGAGGACTCCTTCGCACTGGTCCGCACCGACCGCGAGCGCAAGGAGCAGACCACCCGACTCGGCCGCCCCGACCCCATGGGGACGATCAGCGCGACGGCGCTGGCCAAGCGGCTGGCCCCGTACCGGATGGGCACGGGCGGCGGCGACTCCGCGGAACCGCTCTCCTCGGACGTCGAGCTGTCCACCCTGCTGGGCATCACCGACCTGTACCGGCACGACCCGCAGAGCCTGTGGCAGCAGAGCACCGGGTCCAACCGGCTCAAGGTGCCGATCGCGGTCGGCCCCGACGGCACTCCGGTGGAACTGGACATCAAGGAGTCCGCGCAGGGCGGCACGGGTCCGCACGGCATGCTCATCGGGGCCACCGGCTCCGGCAAGAGCGAACTGCTGCGCACCCTGGTGCTGGCGCTCGCGCTGTCGAACTCCTCGGAAACACTCAACTTCGTGCTGGTGGACTTCAAGGGCGGCGCCACCTTCCTCGGTCTCGACGAGCTGCCCCACGTCTCCGCGGTGATCACCAACCTCGCCGGTGAGGCCGCACTGGTCGGCCGCATGCAGGACGCCCTGCACGGTGAGCTGATCAGGCGCCAGGAACTGCTGCGCGCCGCCGGCAACTACACCTCCGCGCTGGAATACGAGAAGGCACGCGCCTCGGGCGTCCCGCTGGAGCCGTTGCCCAGCCTGTTCGTCATCGTCGACGAGTTCAGCGAACTGCTCTCCGCACACCGCGAGTTCATGGAGCTGTTCGTGATGATCGGACGGCTCGGGCGCAGCCTCGGGGTCCACCTGCTGCTCGCCTCGCAGCGGCTGGACGAGGGGCGGATGCACCAGCTGGAGAGCCACCTGTCGTACCGCATCGGACTGCGCACCTTCTCCGCCATGGAGAGCCGCGGTGTGCTGGGTGTCCCGGACGCCTACCAGCTCCCGCCGCAGCCCGGCAGCGGCTTCTTGAAGTCCGGCGTGGAGGCGCTGACCCGCTTCCGCGCCGCGTACGTCTCCGGCCCCTACCAGCACCGGCGCAGCCGCGTGAACCAGGCCCGGGTCGCGAGCCAGACGGTGCCGTGGACGGCGGGCTACGTGGTGCCCCGCCAGCTCCCGGACCTTCCCGACCCCGAACCGGAGCCGGAGGCCGAACCCGAGGAGGAGAGCGGCGACACCCTGCTGTCCGTCGCCGTGGACCGGCTGCTGGGCGCAGGTCCGTCCGCACACCAGGTGTGGCTGCCGCCGCTGAGCGTGCCCGCGACCCTCGACCAGGTGCTGCCGCCGCTGACCCCCGATCCCGAGTTGGGCCTCACCACCGTCGGCTGGCCGATGCGCGGACGGCTGACGGTGCCCATCGGTATCGTGGACAAGCCCTTCGAGCAGCTCCGCGACCTGCTGACCGTCGATCTGTCGGGCGTCGGCGGCCATGTGGCCATCGCGGGCGGCCCGCAGAGCGGCAAGAGCACCGTGGTGCGCACGATCCTCACCGCGCTGGCCCTCACCCACACCCCGCGCGAGGTGCAGTTCTACTGCCTGGACTTCGGCGGCGGCACCCTGGCTTCGCTGGCCGACCTGCCGCACACCGCCGGAGTCGCGGCACGGCTGGACTCCGAGCGGGTGGGCCGGGTGATCGCCGAGGTCACCAATCTGCTGGCGGACCGCGAACGGTTCTTCCTGGACAACGGCATCGACTCCATGCCGACCTACCGCCGCCGCCGCGCCGCCGGCGAGTTCGCGGACCAGCCGCAGGGCGACGTCTTCCTCGTCATCGACGGCTGGTCCACCGTCCGCCAGGACTTCGACCGCAACATCCAGACGTTCGCCGCCATCGCGGCCCGCGGCCTCAACTACGGCATCCACCTCATCGTGACCTCCGCCCGCTGGGTGGAGCTCACCGCCGCCGTGCGCGACCAGGCGGGCACCCATGTGGAGCTGCGGATGGGTGACCCGATGGACTCCGAGATCGACACCCGCCGCGCCGCCACCGTGCCGCGCAACCCGGGCCGGGGCCTCACCCGGGAGGGCAAGCTGCACTACCTCGCCGCGCTCCCCCGCATCGACGGCACGGAGTCCGCCGACGACCTCTCCGACGGCATCGCGGGCCTGGTGGCCGCGGTCAAGGAGAGCTGGCCGGGCCCCGCGGCCCCCAAGGTGCGGGTGCTGCCCACGAAGCTGCCCGCGGCGCAGCTGCCCCCTGCCGGAGGCGACTTCCGGGTGCCGATCGGCCTGGAGGAGGAGCGGCTGTCGGTCGTCTGGCACGACTTCAGCGAGAGCCCGCACATGGTCGTCGTGGGCGACACCGAGAGCGGCAAGACCAACCTGCTGCGGCTGATGGCGAAGTCCATCATGGACCGGTACACGCCCGCCGAGGCGCGGATCATGCTCGTGGACTACCGCCGCGACCTGGCGGAAGCGGTACCGGAGGAGTACCGGCTGGGCCACGCGGTGTCGATCGACGCGCTCAAGGACCTCATCGACGGTGCCGCCCGCGCCGTGCGGACCCGGGTGCCGGGCCCGGACATCGCCCCGGGCCGGATGAAGCAGGCCGACTGGTGGACGGGACCGCGGCTGTTCATCCTGGTCGACGACTACGACATGCTGGGCACCGGCATCGGCAACGCGCCGTTCGACCCGCTGCTCAACCACCTGGCCCTGGGCTGGGAGGTCGGTTTGCACATCATCGTCACCCGGGGCGCCTCGGGCGCCGGGCGCGGTCTGAACGAGATGCTCATGCGGCGGATGCTGGAGGTCAACACCCCGGCCCTGCTGCTGTCCTGCCCGCCCTCGGAAGGCTACCTGCTGGGCAACGTCAAGGGCCGGGCCATGAACCCGGGGCGCGCCGTGCGGATCGCCCGCCGCAAGACGACACAGGTCCAGACGGCGATGTTGGAGGAGCCGGACGCGTAACCGGTCCGAACGCGCCCGTACCGGGCTGTTCCGCCCCCACCGGTGACTTCACGGGGGCCGGAACCGGCCGTTTCGCGTCCGCCGCCCTCCCACCCGCCGACTCGGGAGGCTCGGCCGCCGCAGGGCCGGACGGCGGTCAGGTGGCCGAGTCGCGCTCTGGAGCCCCGCCCGCGGGACGCCATCCCCGGGCGCGGCCGCGGGGGATCACCACCGCCGCGCCCGCCACCAGGAGCACCAGTGTGCCGCCCGCGCCCGCGATCAGCAGCGCGCGGTTGAGCGGCTGGGGGGACGCCTGAGGCGGGAGCTTCGCCGGCGGCGGAGAGGGCACCGTGCCCTGCTTGTCCGGAAGGACGGCGGTCAGCGCCGCATACGGGTCCACCCGCGGCGGAACCGCCGGGTACGCCGCCGTGACGAGTTGCCGGGCGACCTCGGCCGCCGTCATCTTCGGCTTCCGCGACCGCACCAGCGCCGCCGCCCCGGCCACGTTCGCCGCCGCGAGCGAGGAACCGGAGCCGATGTAGTGCCCCGATCCGCTGGGGCCGACGCTGACCACCGCGTCCCCGGGCGCCGCCAGTTTCGCCCCCTTCAGCTGCGGGGCGTCCTTCGGGCGGGTGCCGTCGGGGCCGTAGTCCATGACCGACAGCACCCCGGGCGCCGCAGCGGGCCAGTACCGGGGCGCCGGTTCGCTCGTCCTGCCGGTGCTGCTGTCCTTCGGCAGGGCGTCCGGGGCGAACGGCGCGACGACCAGGGCGTCGTGCTGCGTGGCGTACTCCACGGCTGCGGTCAGCTCCGCCTTGCCGTCCGGCACCGCGCGCCCCACATAGACGACCCGCGCCCCGCCGTCGACCGCGGCCCTGACACCGTCCGCGAGCTGCTTTGCCGCGGCCTTGCCGCGCTTGTCGGTGCCGCGCACCGCCAGGACGCGCGCCGCGGGCGCGGCCCCGGCCACGCCCACCCCCTGCCGGGGCGCGGCGGCGATCAGCCCGGCGGCGAAACTACCGTGCCCCACGCAGTCGGTGCCCGCATCGCCGACCGCCTCCACCCGCCCCTCGAGGGCCGGGATGTCCGTGCCGACCCCGGTGTCCACCACGCCGACGGTCACTCCGTGGCCGTCCGCCAGCGACCAGGAGCGGCGCAGCCCCAGCGCCTGCCGGGTCCACGTCTGCTCGCGCGCCGTCTCGCTCGAAGCGGGCGTGCACGGCTCGTCGGGTGCCAGGGCCGTGGGAAGGGCGGGCAGTTGGACGGAGTCGGCGGCGGCGGGTGGCGTCTGAGCGGCCAGCGGCGCCGCGGCCAGCAGGGTGGCGGCCACCGCGCGTCCTACCGAGCGGCGAGGGGAACGAGCACGTCGCATGCCGCGCACGATACGCGCAGGGCATCTCCACACGGTAACGTGCTCCCGCGGCCCCCGCCCGCGGGCAACACCGCCGCGGGACGACGGGCGTCCGGCGGCGAACTGTCGTGCCGCACCCAGGTCATGGGCCCCCCCAACCCTTCGTACTAGGGCGGGGGCAGGGACCCGCTCACCTTCGGGCACGGGCCCGCCACCGTGGCGGAGGCACCTGGCTGCCGGTGCCACGGTTCCCGTAGCCTTCATCGCGTGCCTGTACCTTCCCCCGGCCGCCCGGGCTCGGGGCCACCGAGGGGACCGGCAACGGCATCACAACGAGGAGGTCCCAGCGTGTCACGGCAGTTGCTCACGGTCGGTCCGGACCAGCCGGAGGGCTTCCGGACGATCGGCGAGGCCCTGGAGAAGGCTCGCGCAGGTGCGGTGATACGCGTCCGGCCCGGCCGATACCGCGAGAACCTCACCGTCCGCACGCGCGTCACCATCGCCGGCGACGGGGAGCGCGGCAGCGTCGAGATCTGCCCGTCACGCGGCACCGCCGTGGTACTCGTCGCGGACGCCGTGATGCTCACCGACCTGACCCTGCGCGGCGGCAACGAGGACCTCCCCGTGGTGGACGCGCCCCGCGGCCAGGTGGCCATGGACGGCTGCACGGCCGTGGGATCGGGCTGGACGGCCGTCCTGGCGCGTGAGAACGGATCGGTGGCCATCCGGGACTGCCGGATCTCCAACCCCGAGGGCGCCGGCGTGGTGGACACCGCGCCCACCGGGAGCGTCGTCGCCGACTCCGTCTTCGAACACCTGGGCACCTCGGCCATCGTCCTGGGCGAGCAGGCCCGCACCACCGTACGCGGCTGCCGGGTGCGCGGCGCGCAGGGCAACGGCATCCTCGCCAACGGCGAGGCGCAGGGCCGGGTGGAGGACTGCGAGGTGACCGCCACCGAGAAGCCCGCCATCGCGCTGGAGGGCAAGTGCTCCACCCAGGTGCTGCGGGCCCGGGTGCACGACACCTCGGTCGGTGTGTACATCACCAGCAGTTCCCGGCCGGCCCTCGAAGAGGTCACGGTCACCGACACCTCGGGACCCGGCATCGTCCTCTCCTCCGGTGCCGACCCGGAGCTGGTGCGCTGCGTCACCTCCCGTACCAAGGGCAGCGGGCTCGCCGTCACCGAGCGTTCCCGCGGCACGTTCCGGGACTGTGACTTCAACTCCGCCACCGATCCGGCCATCCGCGTGATCGGCTCCAGCGCGCCGCTGCTGACCGGCACCACCGTGCGCGAGTGCGCCGACAAGACGGCCTCCGTGCTGCTGGCGGAGGGCTCCTCGGCGGAGTTCGAACGGTTGGAGGTGGTCGACGCCGCCGGCGCCGGCGTCTCCGTCCGCACCAACGCCGATCCGCTGCTGAGCCGCGCACGGATCGCCGAAGCGCGCGGCCACGGCGTTGAGGTGGCCGAGGACGGCCGCGGACGGCTGGAGGGGTGCACCGTCGAGGGCACCGAGGGCGCCGGTCTGCGCATCGCGGGCGGCGGCGCCCCGGAGGTCCGCGACACGACGGTGCGCCGCACCACCCTGGCCGGTGTCTCGGTCGGCGCCGACGGCCGCGGCACCCTGTCCGACTGCGAGATATCCTCCAGCGCCACCGTCGGCCTCCACGTGGAGAGCGGCGGCGAGATCGCCGCGCAGCGCCTCCGCCTGTCCGAGGCCGGTGCCCACGGCGTCCTGATCGCCGAGGGCGCGAAGGCGTCCCTGGAGGTGTGCCAGGTCACCGGCAGCACCGGCGACGGCATCCGGGTGGACAGCGCCGAGAAGGTCGTCCTCGACCGGTGCACGGTCCGCGACAACCGCGGGGCGGGCCTCAGGCAGTCACGCGGCAGCGACCGCCTCACCGTGGAGGAGCTGGACAGCAGCGGCAACGCGTCCCCCGACGCCTGGGGCGAGGACATCGGCCTCGGCGGCGCCGAGGCCGGCCCCGCGGGCGGCGGCGCGAAGAAGCCCGAGGGCCCGCTGGAGGAGCTGGAGTCGCTGATCGGTCTGGCCGACGTCAAGCACCAGGTACACACCCTGATCAACCTCAACCAACTCGCCCAGCGCCGCGCCAGCCTCGGCATGCCGGCCCCGCCGATGAGCCGCCACCTGGTCTTCTCCGGCCCGCCCGGCACCGGCAAGACCAGCGTCGCCCGGCTGTACGGCGGCATCCTCGCCGATCTCGGCGTGCTGCGCTCCGGCCATCTGGTCGAGGTCTCCCGGGCCGATCTGGTCGCCCAGATCATCGGCGGCACGGCCATCAAGACCACCGAGGCGTTCAACGAGGCCCTCGGCGGTGTGCTGTTCATCGACGAGGCCTACACCCTGCTGTCCGACAGCAAGGGGTCGGGCACGGACTTCGGGCAGGAGGCCATCGACACCCTGCTCAAGCTGATGGAGGACCACCGCGACGACGTGGTGGTCATCGCCGCCGGCTACACCGACCAGATGGACACCTTCCTCGGCTCCAACCCCGGTCTGGCCTCCCGCTTCACCCGCAGCATCGAGTTCGCCAACTACTCCGTGGAAGAGCTCGTCACCATCACCGAGTCCATGTGCGAGGCCCACAGGTACGAGCTGGACCCGAGCACCCTGGACGCTCTCGCGCGGCTCTACGAGAGGATGCCGCGCGACGCCACGTTCGGCAACGGCCGCGCGGCCCGCCGCGTCTTCGAGGAGATGGTGGACCGGCAGGCGTTCCGGCTCGGCTCGATGGCCAACCCGGCCGAGGCGGACCTGTCGCTGCTGCTCCCGGCCGATGTCGCAGACGACGAGACGATCAGCGGCGGCGACACGGCACGCAGCTCCCAGGACCTGCTGGCCGAACTCGACTCCATGGTCGGCCTCGCCGCCGTCAAGCACGAGGTGACGGACCTGGTGAACCTGCTGGAGGCCACGCGCAAGCGGCAGGCCGCGGGGCTGCCCATCCCGCGGATCAGCCACCACCTGATCTTCTCCGGCCCGCCCGGCACCGGCAAGACGACCGTCGCCCGCCTCTACGCGGATCTGCTGCACTCCCTGGGCGTGCTGAACACCGGTCAGCTCGTGGAGGTGGCGCGTGCCGACCTGGTGGGGCGGTACGTGGGACACACCGCGCAGCTCACCAAGGAGGTCTTCGAACGGGCCTTCGGCGGTGTGCTGTTCATCGACGAGGCGTACACCCTCACCCCCGAGGGCTCGGGCTCCGACTTCGGCCAGGAGGCCGTCGACACGCTGCTGAAACTGATGGAGGACCACCGCGACGAGGTCGTCGTCATCGCCGCCGGCTACACCGACGAGATGCGGCGCTTCCTGGGCTCCAACCCGGGCCTGGCGTCCCGCTTCAGCCGCACCGTGGAGTTCGAGCACTACTCCGCGGAAGAGCTGGTCACCATCATGAACATGTACGCCTCCAAGTCCGGCTACGACTGTCCGGAGGAGACCCTGGAGGCGCTGCGCGGCTACGTGGAGCTGATCCCGCGCGACCGCTCCTTCGGCAACGCGCGCGCCGCCCGCCAGCTGTTGGAGTCGATGATGACGCGACAGGCCCGCCGCATCGGCACGATCGCCACCCCGGGCCTGGAGGACCTGCGGCTGCTGCTCCCGGACGACCTGCCGGCGTCCTCCCCGCAGCCCGCCGGCTGACCCGGCCCACCCGCCGACGGGCCCGGCCTTCGCAGGCCCGGGCCCGGGGAGCGGCCTCGGTCAGGCGGAGGCGTGTGCCGGACCGTCGGCGCCCCGACCAACAGCGTCCTGGGCGGCGGCGTCCCGGGCGGCGGCGTTCTGGCCGGCGGCCGTGGCCGCGCCCTCTTCCGCAGTGGCAGCGGCCTTCTCCTCCGGCTGCTCCGGCGTGAGGACGAAGTCGTAGAAGGCGTCCTCCGACAGCGCCCGGTGCCCTCGGTCGACCCGGGCGTTCCACTGCTCGGCCCGCCGCAGGTGCTCGCCCCAGGCCGCCCGGTTGCGCATGATGTTCGCCCGCAGCGCCGGCAGGTCCATCGCCGTGAGGTTCCACGAGTCCGAGTCGCCGCACAGGGTGTTCTCGCGGATGGACAACGTGTTCCCCGTCAGGGAGGTCGGGAAGTTCGCGCACACCCGCGGGCGGTGGACGTACGCGCCGCAGCGCGCGTGCCCGGGGGCGATCTCCATCAGGAACACGCACCCTTGGGTGTCCGGCCGGTGGCGGAGCCGGAGGTCGTACAGCGGGCCGCCGGGCCGGAACCGGAAGTCGCCGTCCTCCTTCTCCTTGAGGGTGACGAACTCCCGTGGGTGGAGGGCCATTCCAGCGGCCAGCCTGCGCACGTCGTCGAGGGTCACGTTCACGGTGTACTCCCGGCAGCAGCGCCCCTTGCAGGAGGCACAGCCGGCCAGGTTGGCTCCCGAGCCGCTCACGCGACCACCTCCTCGGGCCAGGGGGCACCGGCCTCGCAGGCCGCGTGCGCCTCCAGTAGATAGCGCTGGAAGTCCTCGACACCGGGCGGGTCGTCGGTCTTCTCCGCCAGGGCGTTCCAGTGCGCGACGATCTCGAACCACTGGTCGCGGTCGGCGGCCCACCGCCGCTCCGCCCGCGCCAGACCCTCCGCGTCGAGCGGGCGCCCTGGCAGCCCGAGCGCGCTGCCGTCCCCGCCCTCTCCCTCGTCCCCGACGGCGTCCTGTACGGCGTCCGTGCCCCCGGCCGCCTTCTCTTCCCCCTCCGGCGCGCCGTCGCGGTCGGCCTCTGCCGTGCCGTCGCGGTCGGCGCGGCCGGGGACGGCGGGGAACATCCGGCAGGAGAGCGGCGCCAGTTCGCCCAGTCCGCAGCGTCCGGTGCCCTCCAGGGTGACGACGTGGAAGACGCAGCCGTGAGCGGCGTTGGCGAGCCGCACGTTCACCCGGCGCCGCGCGTTGTCCAACACGACCCCGGTCGGGTCGTTGGCGGCGGCCGGTGCGGCCTGGGTGAAATGCCACGGCTCCAGGGCGAGAGTCCGTGAGATGCGGACGATGTCCGCGCCGGTGACCAGGCGCGGGCCGCGATAACAGAGGTTCTTCGCGCGGGTGGACTGCCACTCGCCGTCGGCACTCCGAGTACTGTCCGCTATCAAACCATGCTCCCCTAACCTCCGTTTACCTCCGCGCCCGGAGGGCGACCGGTTCCACCGGTGCGGCCAGGCCACCACCGGCCCGGCTCGGCTCAGGTGGCCGCCAGCGAGCGTAGTCGATCGACTCCCCCAAGAGCGGTCCGGCCGAGTCCCCTGCCCCCGCGGCCCGTTCTCAGCGCGCCGGGCGGGAGAGCAAGGCGAGCAGCAGCGCCGTCAGCAGGGAGAGGACGGCGAGCACCCCGACGGACACCGCGAAGCCGCTGACCTCGCCGTGGCCGGCCGCCAGCGCCGCGAACAGGGCGCCGATACCGGCCACCCCCGCGGCCTCCGACACCTGGACGGCGGTGAGGATGCCGCCGGAGGCGGCGCCCGCGTCGGCCGGGGCCACACCGGAGAGAGCCACACCGATCAGCGAGGTGGCCACGATGCCGCCGCCGGCGCCGTACAGCACCAGCCCCGGCATCAGGGCCGCCGCCGGGCCGGTGCCCTCCACCAGGTCGACGCCGACCCACACCAGGCCCAGGCCGAGCGCCATCGCGAGCGCGCCGCCGGGTACCACCCGCCGGCCCCAGCGGGCCACGAGCTTGCCGCGCAGCACGGAGAAGACCGAGGTGAGGAGCGCCATCGGGGTGAAGGTGAGGGCGGACTGGAGCGGGGTGAAGTCCTGGGCCTGCTGGAGGTGGAACGCCAGCAGGAAGACGAACGCGCCGTTGACGCCGTAGAAGCACAGCGCCGTGGGCAGCCCCAGGGAGAAGCCGCGCTGCTTGAACAGCCGCGGCGGCAGCAGCGGCGCCTCGGCCCCCGCGGCCACCCGGCGCTCCCACAGGATGAACAGCGCCAGCAGCACCACGCCGCCGGCCATCTCGCCCACGCGCGGGCCCGTCCAGCCCTGCTCGGCGCCGATGACCAGCCCGTGCACCAGGCCCAGCAGGCCGGCGCCCAACAGGACGACGCCGACCAGGTCCAGCTTCGTCGGGGTCCGCTCACCGGGGTCGCGCACCAGTGCCGACGCTCCGACAAGAGTGATGACGCACAGCGGCACGTTCACCAGGAAGACCGAGCGCCAGCCCAGGCCGGCGACGTCCCACTCGATCAGGAAACCGCCGACGATCTGTCCGGCGACGACGCCGATGCCGATGACCGCCCCGTACAGGCCGATGGCGCGCTCGCGCTCCTCGTCGCGCCGGAACGTCACCTGAATGAGCGCCAGCACCTGCGGCAGCATCACGGCGGCGCCCAGCCCCTGGGCGATGCGGGCCCCGATGAGGAAACCGGGGCTCTGCGCGGCGGCACAGGCGACGGAGGTGAGAGCGAAGACGACGACACCCACCAGGAAGACCCGGCGGCGGCCGAAGATGTCGCCGAGCCTGCCACCGGCGACCAGGCCGGCGCCGTAGGCGAGCGTGTAGCCGGTCGGCACCAGTTGAATGTCGGCGAACGAGGCATGCATTTCCGCTTGGATCGACGGATTGGCCACGTTCACGATGAAGATATCGAGAAATCCCATGAAGGCGCCGAGTAACAGGATCCATACCGCACCCCATTGCGCGGTGGTCGCGGCGGGCGGCGCCGGGCTGTTTCCCCTTTCCTGCTCAGCGGGAACATCCGTTTCCACCACTCTGTGCTCGTTGGACAACGCGATGGCCTTTCACTGATTCGACGCGGCGGCGAGACGTGCCCGAAAAGGCGGGGAGGCAGCGGCCTACCGCCGCGCTGAACCGCTGTGCCGGATGCCGGATACCGCCCCCGGCTTTGACGCCCGTCCGGTACCGCATCAGTTTCGCGGGCCCCGTGGTGCGGGCCAAGTTGCCCTTTATGCTGTTGCCGTGACCACCACCCGAGGAGCGGAGTCGGAACAACGGCGGGACGATCTGCGGGACTTCCTGCGCAGCCGCAGAGCCCGGCTGTCCCCCCAGGAGGTGGGTCTGCCGACGTCGGGAAGGCGCCGCACCCCGGGGCTGCGGCGTGAGGAGGTCGCCTCGCTCGCGGGTATCGGGCTCACCTGGTACACGTGGCTCGAGCAGGGCCGCCGGATCACCGTCACCACCAGCATTCTGGACGCCGTCAGTTCGGCGCTGCGGCTCGACGACACCGAGCGGGCGCACCTGTACCGACTGGCCGGCCACACGCCGGCCCCCGCCCCGCGCCGGGCCGCCGACTCGTCGGCCCCGCGACTGCCGCAGCACGTGGTGGCCCTCGTCGAGGAGTGGGCGCCGGGCCCGGCGTACGTCCTGGACCGGTACTGGCGCTATCTGCACGGCAACACCGCGGTCGAGGCGCTGTTCGGTGAGGTACCGACGCTGCACAGCTGCCTGGACGGGTTCCTGACGCGGCAGGGCCCGCACCGTGCGCTGCCGGAGTGGGAGTCGATGGCGCCGTCGCTGGTCGCCGAGTTCCGGTCGGACGCGGCCCGCTACCCGGAAGACCCGGGCTTCGCCGCGCTCGTGCGGCGGCTGTCCGAGCACAGCCCCGCCTTCGCCCGGCTGTGGGCCCGGCAGGAGGTGCGGGACACCGCACTGGGCGAGAAGGTCGTCGAGCATCCGCGCGGCGGCCGGCTGGTGTTCCAGCGCACGACGGTGCGGATCGCCGACGACCCCGACCTGCACGTCGTCCTGCTGCTGCCGCAGCCGGGCACCGGCACCCGGCAACGGCTGCGCACGCTGCTGTCGGCCCAGCCGGTGGAGTCGGTGTAGCCGGTGTCATCGGTGTGGTCGGTGCAGCGGGCGATCCAGGCGTCGCCGCAGTCGCCGGACCCCGCCGCGGGCCGGCCCGGTGGTCAGAAGCGCGTGCTGGACACGACGTAAACGCGTGGGCGCTTCTTGTACGTCATGTCCACGGTGATCTTCAGGTCCGGCTTGCTCTTGGGCTGCTCGTGCACAGCGCTGAAGTAGTGGCTCTTCGGCTCGTCGAACCGCCAGCCGACCTCGGTGGCCAGCTTGCCGGTGACGGCCACCCGGCCCTTGTGCAGCTTCACGGGCTTCGCCGGTTCCGCCGTGTCGCTGCCCACCTCGTCCAAAAACTGCTCCAGCCTCTTGGGGCTGGTGCGGAACTGCACCCACATGGTGCTCTTCTCCCACGCGTTCGTCTCGTAGAAGGCGACGCGCGTCGCCGAGAGCGGCACGGGGACGTCGTAGATCCGCTGGCTGACCTTGGGCGGGCGGCCGTAGGTGAGGCTCGTGGAGGCGGCCGCGCGCTCCTTGTCCTTGCCGCTGGCGCGGCTCTGGAACGCGGACTGCACCAGGTATCCGGCCGGCAGCGCGATCAGCAGCACGACGATCACCAGCACGAAGACCCGGTGCCGCGGGCGGTGCGGGGGCCTGGTGTGGGGCTCGTAGGGGCGGGGGCTGGCGTCCTTGTACGGCATGGCGCTCGGCGTCTCAGGCGTCGGGGAGGGTGGGGTGGACGGGTCGTCGGGCGTGGCCGCCACGGTCACTGGCCCACCGCGCGGCGCAGGTTGTCGGCCGCGCGCTCGTAGCGCTCGTAGCGCTCCAGGCGGCGGCGGTTGGCCCGGCGGAAGCGGCGGGCCACCAGCCGGGCGAGGTCCGCGGCACCGACCATACCTGCCTCGGGACCCAGCTGTGCCTTCACGATACGGGCCTCGGGGCGGTAGCCGCGGCCGGTCAGCTGGCGGCGGAAGGCCTCCTTGGCCGGGTCGATCAGCAGTTCGTCGGCGGCGCTGACGCCTCCCCCGATGACGAAGCAGGACGGGTCGAGGGCCGCGGCGAGGTTGGCCAGGCCCACCCCGAGCCAGTTGCCGACCTCGTGGAAGAGCTCCGTGCACATGGCGTCGCCGGAGCGGGCCAGCTCCGTGATGAGCGGTCCTGTGATGTCGCCGACCTGGCCGCCGACCCGGTCGATGATCCCGTACGCGACGGGCGACTCGGCCGCCGCCAGCTCCCGGGCCTCCCGCACCAGCGCGTTGCCCGAGCTGTACTGCTCCCAGCACCCTCTGTTGCCGCACGGGCAGCGGTGGCCGCCCGGCACCACCTGCATGTGACCGAACTCGCCGGCCACTCCGTACTTGCCGCGTTTGACGCGGCCGTCCTCCAGGATCGCGCCGCCGATACCCGTCCCGAGCGTGATCATGACGAGGTGGTCCTCGCCGCGGCCCGCGCCGAAGCGCCACTCCCCCCACGCCGCCGTGTTCGCGTCGTTGTCGACCATCACCGGGACGGCGAGCCGTGCCGTGAGGGCGTCCTTGAGGGGTTCGTCTCTCCAGGCCAGGTGCGGCGCGAACAGCACGCGGGAGCGGTCCGCGTCGATCCAGCCCGCCGCGCCGATGCCCACCGCGTGCACGTCGTGCCGGTCGGAGAGGTCCAGCACCAGCTCGGCGATGGTGTCCTCGACGACCTTGGGGCTCTTGGACTTCTCGGGGGTCTCGGCGCGCACCTTCTCCAGGATGGCGCCGTCCGCGTCCACGACGCCCGCCATGACCTTCGTGCCGCCGATGTCGATGCCGACGGTCGGCACGCGGGGAGCCGACAGGTGCGAGCGGCGCTCACGGGTGCTGACCGTTCTCAGGACACTCGCACTGGGAGCGGTGCGCCGTCGGTAGACCCTGTCTGCCCTGTCTGCCCTGTCTTCTCGCTGGAAGCTGTCCGCGTTCAAGAGTGGTCGTCTCTCTGGGAGGGGTCTTACGGGCGGGCTCGATTCTGCCAGGGATCAACGGTACGTCGCCCGGTCCCGGGCCGGTCGGCCCCGGCCCCGGCCCCGCGCTCAGCGTTCCAGCTCGTGGCTGAGCTCCTCCAGCTCCGAGCCGCCCGCCATCTGGCGCACCAGCTCCTCCAGCTCCAGCTCGTCACGCTCGTAGGCGCCGGCCATGGCGCCGCGCTTGAGCAGGACGAAGCGGTCACCCACGAGGTAGGCGTGATGCGGGTTGTGTGTGATGAGGACCACTCCCAGGCCCGCGTCCCGAGCGGCGGCGACGTACTTGAGGACGACGCCGCTCTGCTTGACGCCGAGTGCGGCCGTCGGCTCGTCCAGCACCAGCACCTTCGCCCCGAAGTGCACGGCCCGCGCGATGGCGACGGACTGCCGCTCGCCGCCCGACAGGGTGCCGATGGGCTGGTCGACGTCGCGCAGGTCGATACCCATGCGCAGCAGCTCGCTGTGGGTGGTGCGCCGCATGCGCGCCACGTCCATGCGGCGCAGCGGTCCGCGGCCGACAGTCGGCTCCGAGCCGAGGAAGAAGTTGCGCCACACGGGCATCAGGGGCACGACGGCCAGGTCCTGGTAGACGGTGGCGATGCCGCGGTCCAGCGCCTCGCGCGGGGAGGCGAGGCGGGTCTCCTCGCCCTGGACGCGGAAGGTGCCGCCGTCGTGCTGGTGGAGCCCGGAGATGATTTTGATCAGGGTGGACTTGCCCGCCCCGTTATCGCCGAGGACGCAGGTGATCTCGCCGGGACGGACGGTGAGGGAGATGTCCTCCAGCGCCCGGATGTTGCCGTAGAACTTGGCCACACCGGTCAGCTCGACGAGCGGCGCCTCCGCGTCCCCGGGCTGCGCGTCCTGCTGGACCCGACCGGCTCGCCGGGTCTGCTCGTCCTGCTGGTTCTGCTCGTACTGGCGGGTCTGCTCAGTCATCGGGTCGCCTCCGCCCGCTTCCGGATCCACGCGTTCAGCAGGGTGGCCAGCAGCAGCATGGCCCCGAGGAAGAACTTGAACCAGTCGGGGTTCCACTGCGCGTAGATGATGCCCTTGTTGGCCATGCCGAAGATGAAGGCGCCCACGGCGGCGCCGATGGCCGAGCCGTAGCCCCCGGTCAGCAGGCAGCCGCCGATGACGGCGGCCGCGATGTAGATCAGCTCGTTGCCTACGCCCTCGCCGGACTGGACGGTGTCGTAGTTGAAGAGCAGGTGCTGGCCGGAGATCCAGGCCGCGAAGGCGACGCCCAGATACAGGCCGATCTTGGTGCGCGCGACCGGGACGCCGACGGCGCGGGCCGCGTCCACCCCGCCGCCGACGGCGAAGATCCAGTTGCCGGCGCTGGTGCGCAGCAGGATCCAGGTGGCGACGGCCACCAGCAGCAGCCACCACAGCACGGTGATCTGGATGTGGACGCTGCCGAGGGTCAGCGTGGAGGCGAAGACGGCCCTGGCCGAGTCGAACCCCTCCATGTCGCTGATGGTCTTGGTGGTGACGGTGCCGCTGATCACCTTGGTGAGGCCCAGGTTGAGGCCGGTCAGCATCAGGAAGGTGGCCAGCGTGATGATGAAGCTGGGCAGTTTGGTGCGGGTGAGCATGAAGCCGTTGAAGAACCCGATCCCCAGCGTGACCAGCAGCGACACCCCGACACCCACCCAGGTGTTGGCCGTCATCTGATAGCTGAACATCGAGGAGATGAGCGCCGAGGACGTCACCATCACGCCGGTCGACAGGTCGAACTCTCCGCCGATCATCAGCAGCGCCACCGGCACCGCCATGATGCCGATCGTGGAGGAGAAGTAGAGGACCGTGGAGAGGCTGGAGGCCCGCAGGAAGCTGTCGGCGACGCACGCGAAGAAGACGAACAGCGCGAGCGCGCCGACGACGGCGCCCAGCTCGGGCCGCCGCAGCAGTCGCACCGGCAGCGGGCGGTGCACGAGCCGGTCCCCGGCGGCCGCCGGGCTCGGCGGGTCCTGCTGTTGACGCCCGTCGCCGGGCTCGTCGTAGTCGGGCTTGCCCGGGTCGGTCGTCGCCGTCATCGGGTCCCCCGCTTGGTGAGCTCCTCCAGCTTGCCCGCGTCCTTCTTGGTGAGGATCTGCGGTCCTGTGAGCACGGGCTTGCCGCCGCCGAGCATGTCGGCGTTGTAGCGGTAGAGCCACAGCAGGTCGACGGCCTGATAGCCCTGCAGGTAGGGCTGCTGGTCGACGGCGAAGCCGATGGTGCCGTCCTTGAGGCCCGCGGCGACCTTGGCGTTGAGGTCGAAGGTGTCGATCTCGGCGTCGCTGCCGGAGTCCTTCTTGGCCTCCGCGGCGGTGGCGGCGAAGGGGGCGCCGAGCGTCACCACGGAGTCGACCTTCTTGTCGGACTGGAGCTTGGCCTCGACGGAGGACTGCACGCCCGGCATGTTGGTGCCGTCCACGTACAGGTCCTCGACCTTGCCGTCGAAGGTCTTCTCGATGCCGTCGCAGCGCTGTTCGTGGCCGACGTTGCCCTGCTCGTGGAGGACGCAGAGCGCCTTCTTCTTCCCGCGCTCGTTGAGCTCGCGGCCGACGGCCTCGCCGGCCAGCGTCTCGTCCTGGCCGATGTGGGTGAGTGCGCCGAAGTCCTGGGAGACCTCCTGGCCGGAGTTGATCGTGATGACGGGTATGCCCGCCTTGACCGCCTTCTTCACGACCTTCTTCATCGCGTCCGGCTTGGCGAGGGTGACGATCAGCCCGTCGACCTTCTTGTCGATCGCGGTCTGGACGAGCTGGGCCTGGCGGCCCGCCTCCTTGTCGTGCGAGTAGAGGAACTCGATGTTGTCCTTGGCGGCGGCCTGCTTGGCGCCGCTCTGCACGATGTCCCAGTAGGTGTCGCCGTCACCGGAGTGCGTGACCATGGCGAACTTCCAGCGGGGCGTGGTGACGTTCGCCTTCCCCGAGGCGGCCTGCTGCCGGGCCTCCTCGGCCCGCTTGCCCCCGGTGCTGCTGCACCCGGCGAGCGAGGCCGTCGCGACGACCATCGCGGCCACCACAGCGGCTGTCGTACGCACGGGAGCGCGCCCCGTACGGGACGACCTGCCCGTACGGGGCTGCCTGCCCGCACGGGACGTACGGGACGTGAGCCGGGACCTGAGCACGCTGGCCACCCTGTTCTGCTCTCTGGCTGGAGGATCGGTACGGACTACGGACACTGCCGGGAGGAAGGCCCCGGATCTTCGCACAAGTATCCGTCACCGTGGCCGGAACGTGACGGACGGGCCGGATGCCTGTTCGCCATGGCCGTGTTGTAGCGGCCCACGCGGTGCCCGTCAACAAGCAGGCGCCGGCCCCCTGCGCAGGACGGTCACGGGCGGACCAGGAGCTGGAAGTCGAACGCGTAGCGGGAGGCACGGTAGAGGTGCGCGCCGTATTCGACGGGGCGCCCGGTGTCGTCGTAGGTGGTGCGCTGCATCGTCAGTAGCGGAGCACCCTGCTCCTCCCCCAGCAGCTCGGCCTCCGCGGCGTCGGCGGCCTTGGCCCCCACGGCCTGCCGCGCGGAGTGCAGCGTCACCCCGGCCGCCCGCATCAGCCGGTAGAGCCCCGTGGCTTCCAGATCGGCACGCTCCAGGGGAAGCAGATCCGCCGGCAGGTGGTTGCGCATGTAGGCCATCGGTTCACCGTGGGTGAGCCGCAGCCGTTCCACCGACCTGACCTCCGCCCCCTCCGGCACCCCCAGCGCGGCGGCGACCTCGGCCGTGGCCTCCCCCACGCTCTCCCGCAGCACCCGCGTGGCCGGCCGCTGCCCGGCCGCCTCCAGATCGTCGTAGAGGCTGCTCAGCTCCATGGGGCGCCTGACCTGGCTGTGCACCACCTGGGTACCGATGCCGCGCCGCCGCACCAGCAGCCCCTTGTCCACCAGCGACTGGATGGCCTGCCTGACGGTCGGGCGGGAGAGACCGAGGCGCCCCGCCAGCTCGATCTCGTTCCCCAGCAGGCTCCCCGGGGCGAGCTTGCCGCGCTCGATGGCGCTCTCCAGTTGCTGGGAAAGCTGGAAGTAGAGCGGGACGGGACTCGCTCGGTCCACGCTCAGCTGCAGGTCCACCGGATCATTCTTGGGCACGAGGGGAGCGTAGTGGTCTTCCGGGCGCCCCGAAACCGTACATTCGATTGTCAGGACGAAAGGACAACCGCACGTGACGTCGGCCACGCGCTAGAAGCGCTTGACCATGAACACGCACGCGTCGGCCACCTTGTGCGTGACGCCCGCGCCGTCCTCGTAGCTCCAGCAGTCGAGGTACGGCGTGGAGGGCCGGTAGCCCAGGCGGTCGTAGAGCGCGTGCGCGCGGGGGTTGTTCTTCTCCACGCCCAGCCCGATCGCCCGGCACCCGCGCCCGGTGGCCAGCCGCTCCGCCTCCTTGATGAGGGCCGTGCCGATGCCCTGGGAGCGCAGCGTCTCGGGCCACACCCCCAGCCCGTTCACCTCCGGACAGTCGGGGTGGACGGCGCGCACTTCGGGAGCCGCACACCCCTCCCAGCGGACTTCGCAGCTGCCCACCGGACGCTCCTCCCGCCAGGCCACCAGGAAGGTGCCGCGGCCGTCCCGCTGCCGGGCCCAGCGCACTCCGTGGTGCGAGGTCGCCCCCCGGAAAGGCATGTGCGCATCGAGCGTCTCGACGTCTTCTTCCCGGCACTGGCTGATCCGCATGTCCGTAGCCTACGCAGCCGGTCCAGACCACTGGGGGTCCTCACCGACCTTCCCCGAACCCGCGAAGGGCAGGACGTGCGCGCCGCACGCGGCCCACCGGACCGCCATCGGCAACAGCACACCGTCCGGTTGCCGCCACCGGCCCGGGAACCCTCCGACCGTACCGGCCGCCGTACGGGTCGCCGGGCCGGTCGCGAGGCCGTCGCGGCGCTCCTCACCGTTCCCAGCGCACCGGCAGGGTCTTGACCCCCCGCAGCAGCACGCCCTCCCGCCACCTGAGTGTGGCCGGATCCGCGTCCAGCTCCAGGGCGCTGGTGCGCTCCAGCAGCATGCCGACGGCCACCCGCGCCTCGAGGCGGGCCAGTGGGGCGCCCAGACAGAAGTGCAGGCCGTGGCCGAAGGCGAGGTGGCCGCGTGGGGCGCGGCGGATGTCGAAGGTGTCGCCGCCGGGGAAGCGCGCCGGGTCGTGGTCGCCGTCGGCCAGCACCGGAAGGACCAGTTGGCCGTCGCCGGGAATCAGCGTGCCGCCGATCTCGACGGGCTCGGTGGTGAACCGGTAGGTGGTGGTCTCCACCGGGCCGTCGTAGCGCAGCATCTCCTCGACCGCGCCCTCCAGCAACGCCGGGTCGGCGCGCAGCGCGGCCAGCTGGTCGGGGTGGCGCAGCAGCGCGAGGGTGCCGTTGGCGATGAGCCCGACGGTCGTCTCGTACCCGGCGACCAGCAGCAGCCAGGCCATACCGAGCAGTTCCTGCTCGTCGAGCCGGTCGCCGTCCTCGTCGCTGGTGCGGATCAGGGCGCTGAGCAGGTCGTCGCCCGGTTGGGACCTGCGGTGCTCCAGCAGCTCGGCGAGGTAGCCGCTCAGGGCTTGCGCGTGGACGGTCTTCTCCTCCCGAGGGGCGATGCCCAGCGCTTTGTCCGACCACTCGCGGAAGCGGTCGCGGTCCAGCCCGGGGACGCCGAGCAGTTCGCAGATCACGGTGATCGGCAGGGGGAAGGCCAGCGCCGCCACCAGGTCGGCCCGGCCTCCCGCGCCGGCCAGGTGGGCGTCCAGCAGTTCCCCGGTGATCTCGCGGATGCGCGGCTCCAGCGCCGCGATCCGGCGCGTGGTGAACTCCCGGGCGACCAGTTTGCGCAGCCGCGTGTGGTCCGGGGGGTCGGCGATCAGCATGTGGTAGCCGGAGGAGACGGAGTTGGCTCCCGCCTCCGGCGCGGCGTTGGCCCAGTTCTTGGAGAGCCGGTCGTCGGCCAGGGCGGCGCGCGCCGCGTCGTGCCCGACCACCATCCAGGCGAGGGCGCCTTCGGGGATGCGGACGCGGTGCACGGGACCGCGCTCGCGCAGCGCGGCATAGAAGGGGTAGGGGTCGCGGACGAACTCCTCCCCCAGCGCCGCCAAGTCGACGATGCCGTCCGCGTTCGGGCTCAGCTCCATCACGCTCAGGTCAGCCATGGCGCGATCGTACGGACCGCAGGCGGAGCGAGGCGTTCCACTGACGTGATCCGGCCAGGTGACCTGCGGCCGGGCCGCAGGCCGCACGGGTGGCGGCACGGCCGCCGGCCGCACGGGTCGGCTGGAGGAGGCCGGGGGCGAGCCGGACGGGTCGGCCGCGAGTCGAACGGGTCAGCGGTAGGAGCCCTGGGCGCCGGAGGGCGCCGCGTCGGCGAGGCTCTGGAGCAGTTCCGTGACGCGCTTGCCCACCGCGTCGCGGTCGCCCTCCGTGAGCGCCGAGCCCATGCCGCAGGCCACGGCCCCCGCGGCGATCCACTCGGGCGCCGTCTCCACCGTGACGCCTCCGGTGGGCAGCACCGGGGCCTGGGGCAGCGCCGCGGTCACGTCCCGCAGCCAGCGGGGGCCGTGGGCCGAGGCCGGGAAGAGCTTGAGGCCGTCGGCGCCCATCTCCAGCGCCCGGACCATCTCGGTGGGCGTGGCGACCCCGGGGAAGACCGGCGCGCCGTAGCGGTGTCCCGTCCGTATGACCTCCTCGTCCAGGCTGGGCGAGACGAGGAAGTGCGCGCCCGCGTCCACGGCACGCCGCGCTGAGGGCCCGTCCAGGACGGTTCCGGCGCCGATCACGGTCTCCTCGCCGGTCTCGCGCCGCAGCGTGGTGATCGCGTCGAACGCGTACGGCGTGGTCAGCGAGATCTCCATGCTGGTCAGTCCGGCGCCGAGGAGGGTGTCGGCGGTGGCGGTGGCCTTCTCGTAGCTGTCCGCGCGCACGATGGCGAAGACGCGCTGTTCCAGCGCTGCTTTGGTGATCTCCCAGCGGTACACGGCAGTTCGCCGCCTCTCTTGGTCTGTCGGACGCCGGGACTCCGGCCTTCGCCCGGCGGATCGCCGGGCTCGGCCGGTCACCCGGCGCGGGGTGCGGGGCTCAGCGGTGGACCGGATCGGTGCCGCGGGTGAACGCCTCCAGCGCGCGGTCGCGGCCCGCGGCCGTGGGCAGCCCGTCGGTGTCTCCCGGCGCCTGGACGACCAGCGCGGCCACGCACGCCGCCTCGGCGAGCGCGCGCTGCTGGTCGAGCCCGCGCAGCCGGGCCGAGAGCCAGCCTGCGGCGAACGCGTCGCCCGCGCCCACCGGGTCGGCCACCGGGACGTCGAACGGCTCCTGCCGCCAGCGTCCTTCGACGGTGTGGGCGACCGCGCTGTGGTCGCTGTGCTTGACGACGACCGTGCCGGCGCGGCCCAGCGTCAGCAGCGCCTTGGCGCCCTCCTCGGGGCCGGCGCCCAGCAGCAGTTCCAGCTCGTCCTCCCCCGCGAGGACGAGATCGGCCTCGCGCAGCAGCGGGCCGACGCGCCGTATCCACTCGTGTTCCGTGCCCAGCTTGCGGCGGACGTTGGGGTCGAAGGAGACGGTGGCACCCGCCTGCCTGGCGCCCTCGATCAGGGCGTGCGTGGCGCGTTCGGCGTCCTCGGAGAGCATCGGCGTGATGCCGGTGACGTGGACGAGCCGCACCCCGGCCAGCGCCTCGGGGGTGATCTGCGCCGGGCTGAGCAGCGAGGCCGCAGAGCCCGTGCGGTAGTACTGCACGTCGATGGCGCGCTGGGGGTGGCTGTCGCGCAGCAGCAGCCCGGTGGGCGACTCGGGGTCCATCTCGGCGCAGGAGACGTCCACGCCGTCGGCGCGCAGTTCCCGCAAAACGGCCTCGCCCGCGGGGTCGTCCCCCACCCTGCCGATCCAGCGGGCCCAGTGGCCCAGCCTGGCGAGGCCCGCCGCGACGTTCGACTCGGCGCCCGCGACGGAACGCCTGAAGTGCGCCGCTCGTTCCAGGGGAAGGCCGGGCTCGGCGAGCATGAGCAGCATGGCCTCACCGCACGTGACCGCTTCCGGACCGTTTCTCACCGGTAACTCCCCATATCCACCGCCGACGCATCACTCTCTGTGGGGAACGTTACCCGTTCACGGCGGGTTGACCACCCCCGGGGGGCCGGGGCGCCGGTGATGAGAGCCGAACGTTACACGCAAAGCGGCGGCCGCCGTCCCAATACGGGACAACGGCCGCCGCGGAGCCCGGGGCGTGGGGACCCGGAGCTCGGATCCGCGCTCGTGCGGCCTCAGCAGGTGTAGTCGACGAGGTCGAAGGACTCGTAGTGGTCGGCCGTGTAGTAGTCCTCCTGCTCCTCCTCGCCGGTCACGATGCGGCGGGCGCCGCGGTCGTCGGAGCCCGGGGTCTCGACGGTGTACTCGTGGTAGTAGCCCTCGCCCTGGTCCGGGAGGATGCCCTCACGGTTCTGGAAGACGGTGCCGTCCTGCGGGTAGGGGTAGGGGCCGCCCTCTTCGATGAGGTCGAGGGTCTCGTGCGCCTCGGCGGGGAGCTTGGACTCACAGATGTCGCCGACGGCGGCGACGTGCTGGGCCGCGGCCGCGGTGGGCGCCGGTGCGGCGGCGCTCGCCGTGGTGAGGGCGGGGCCGCCCGCGAGCAGGGCGGCGGCGAGGGCGCCCGCGGCGCCGATGCGCTTGATGTGTGGGGGGAATCTCATGGCACCCATGGTGACGCGCGTAGACGACGTGTCAACGGCAAGTACCGGATTTTTGCCGGGCGTTCACGCTGACGCGCCGCCGCGTCGGGCTGCTGTTCCCTTCGCGACGGCGCGCGAGGCCCTGGCCGCCGTCGGCGACCAGGGCCTCGCGCGCCGCTCTTCGACCGGACGAACCCGGGTCCCCAGCGCGGCTGGGAGGCGTGGGCGTGCCCCGAAGGGGCGCGGGGAACGGCGCGACGAGCCACAGTCCACCCGCGGCCCGCGCACTGCGGACAGTGGCACCCCCTTACCGGTCCGGGGGCCGGGAGCCGCAGGTGACCCCTAGCTCAGCTCGGCGTGGCGCGCCGCGAGGCGGCGGGCGCCCTCGTCGGTGAGGGAGCCGTGCAGGCGGAGCCGGGAGATGGCGCCGTCGGGGTAGATGTCCATCCGCACGTGGGTGACCGCCGGCGCTTCCGTCAGCAGGAAGCGGTGGATGGTGTCGGGCTGCAGGCGGGTGCGCGGCAGCAGTTCGGTCCACTCGCCGCTCTCGCCGTCCTTGCCGACGAGGGCCACCCAGCCGGCCGCGTTGCCGCGGAAGCAGGCGGTGTCGATCTCGACGGCGCGCACGCGGCTCTGGCCGGTCAGCGCGTAGCTGATCCAGTCGTTGCCCTTGTCGCGGCGGCGGCGGGTCTCCCAGCCGTCGTTCATCTTCTTCGAGCGGCCGGGGACGATGGTGTTGACCGGCGGGGAGAAGAAGCGGTCGGAGGCGTCCTCGGCGAGGCCGCCGTTCTCCATGGCCACCAGGTCGAAGCTGCCCAGCGCGCCCAGCCACTCGGGGTCGGGCACGACCTCGCCGTGCACCCGCAGCCTGGCGATGCCGCCGTCGGGGTACTGGCGCAGCCGCAGGTGGGTGAAGCGCTTCTCCTCGGTGACGGTGAACCCGTTGGCCGCGTGCCCGCCGACGCGGGTGTGCGGCACCAGGGTCGTCCACTTCACGTCGTCGGCCTGGAGTTCCTCGGGCGAGGGCGAGCCCGGCATCGACGTGGCCTCGACGGAGACGGCCAGCGGGTAGTTGCCGCGGAAGTGCGCGGTGTCGACGACGAGGCCGCGGATGACGCCTGGGGTGCCGAGCTGGATGAGCGCCCAGTCGTTCGCGCCCTCGGCCGGGTGCGGTTCCTCGCCGGAGGCCCCGCGGCGACGGCGGGTCTCCCAGCCGTCCATGATCTTGCCCTTGTGCTGGAAGGCGTTGGGGTCGAACTCGGCGCGCTCGGGGTTGAGCAGGTTCTCCCGCTCGGCGAAGAACTCGTCGTTGGCGGCGATGACAGTGGCACCCAGCCGTCGGTCGACCAGGTCGGGGAGGTGAGCGAAGGGGAACCCGGCCTCCGGCGCGCGGTAGTCGGCGTAGGTGTCGCCGCCCGAGTAGGGCGCCGCGTCTCCCGTGTATCCGGTGTAGCTGGGTGTTCCGGCGGTCTGCGCCGCTGTCATGCTGCCTGCCTTTCGATGAGTCGGCCGGTCTTTCCGGTGGGTACACCGTGGTCGGCCACGCGCTCGCCGCGCAGCCATGCGGAGCGGACGACGCCGTCCAGCGTCTTGCCCGCGTAGGCGGTCACCTGGTTGCGGTGGTGCAGGTGCGCCGGGTCCACGGTGAAGGTTTCCTCGGGTGCGAGGACGGCGAAGTCGGCGTCGCGTCCGGGCGCGATGGCTCCCTTGGCGCCGAGGCCGGCCAGCCGGGCGGGCGCCTCGGACATCCAGCGGGCGACGTCGGTGAGGGCGAGCCCGCGGCGGCGGGCCTCGGTCCAGATGGCGGGCAACCCCAGCTGGAGGGAGGAGATGCCGCCCCACGCGGTGCCGAAGTCGGGGGTCTTGAGGTCGGTGGTGCAGGGCGAGTGGTCGGAGACGACGCAGTCGAGGGTGCCGTCGGCCAGGCCCTGCCAGAGCGCGTCCTGGTTCTCCTTCTCGCGGATCGGCGGACAGCACTTGAACTCGGTGGCGCCGTCGGGGACTTCTTCGGCGGTCAGGGTGAGGAAGTGCGGGCAGGTCTCGGCGGTGAGGCGGAGTCCGTCGGCGCGCGCCTTGGCCAGCAGGGGCAGCGCGTCGCTGGAGGACAGGTGCAGGACGTGGACGCGGGTGCCGTGCCGCTCGGCGAGCTCGATGAGCAGGGCGATGGCGTCGTTCTCGGCCGAGCGGGGGCGGGAGGCGAGGAAGTCGCGGTAGGCGGGGCCGCCCTTCTGGGGGGCGGCGGACAGTGCCCCGGGGTCCTCGGCGTGCACGATGAGCAGCCCGTCGAAGGAGGCGATCTCGGCCATGGCGGCGGAGAGTTGTTCCCGGTTCAGCTCGGGGAACTCGTCCACGCCCGACGGTGAGAGGAAGCACTTGAAGCCGAAGACGCCCGCGTCGTGGAGGGGCCGCAGGTCGGCGACGTTGCCGGGGATCGCGCCGCCCCAGAAGCCGACGTCGATGTGGGCCTTGGGTTCGGCGACCTCGCGCTTGGTGCGCAGGTTGCCGGCTGTGGTGGTGGGCGGGAGGGAGTTGAGCGGCATGTCGACGAGGGTGGTGATGCCGCCGGCCGCCGCGGCCCGGGTGGCCGTCCAAAAGCCCTCCCATTCGGCGCGGCCCGGGTCGTTGACGTGGATGTGGGTGTCGACCAGGCCGGGGAGGAGCGCGTCGTCGCCGACGTCCTCCAGGGCGACGCCGGGTGGTACTTCCGCGTCGTACCCCAGCACGTCCTCGATCCGGCCCGCACCGTTGACGGTGACGGTCGCCGGACGCTCCCCCTCGGGGGTGAGGACGCGCCGTGAGCGCAGGACGAGCCGCACGTCGGACAAACCGACCTCCTTCAGCCTCTTCAACGAAGTGTTGAAACGATCTGTTGAACGAATCCTCATCCGCCGGGAAGAGCCAGTCAAGGGTTCTCCTCTTGGAGAAGTCCACAAAATGGAACTAGAATTTCGCCATACAGAAGGAGACCGGCGTCCGTGCCGGGCGCGTACGGGAGGCGATCCGTAGGAGGCGGCCCGCCGCCCCCACCCCCCGATACCATGCGCCTGACCGCAGGCCAGGAAAGGAACGCGACGTGCCGCCGTCCGCAGAGCGCAAGCCCACCGCCAGTGCAGCCCAGGCTGCCACGGCCCCTGCCGCATCCGGCGGAGTGCAGTCCCTGGAGCGGGCCTTCGACCTGCTGGAAAGGATGGCGGACGCCGGGGGCGAGGTCGGGCTCAGCGAGCTGTCCACCGCCAGCGGGCTGCCGCTGCCCACCATCCACCGCCTGATGCGCACCCTGGTCTCCTGCGGCTACGTGCGCCAGCAGCCCAACCGGCGCTACGCACTCGGACCCCGCCTCATCCGCCTCGGCGAGAGCGCCGCCCGCCTGCTGGGCACCTGGGCCCGCCCCTACCTGGCGCGGCTCGTGGAGGAGACCGGCGAGACGGCGAACATGGCGATGCTCGACGGCGACGAGATCGTCTACGTCGCCCAGGTGCCCTCGCGCCACTCGATGCGGATGTTCACCGAAGTCGGCCGCCGGGTGCTGCCCCACTCCACCGGCGTCGGCAAGGTGCTGCTCGCCCACACCCCCGAGGACCAGGTGCGGGCCCTGCTCGGGCGCACGGGCATGCCCGCGGCCACCGAGAAGACGATCACCACCCCCGAGGGCTTCCTCGAGGCTCTCGGGCACGTGCGCGAGGCCGGCTACGCCACCGACGACAACGAGCAGGAGATCGGCGTGCGCTGCATCGCCGTCACCGTGCCCGACTCCCCCACCTCGGCGGCCATCTCCATCTCGGGTCCTGCCGGACGCGTCACGGACGCCGCCACCGACAAGTTCGTCCCCCTGCTCCACGAGGTCGCCGCCGACCTGTCCGCCGCGCTGGCCAGCTCGGGCAACGGCGCAGGCGGAAACGGCCAGTGAGGCCGCGGGACGGCTAGGAGTCCTTCGCCTCGATGGCGTCCCGCCAGACGGTGACGTCCAGTTTCACGTAGTCGCTGGGGTCGCCCTCGGGAGAGTGGCCGCGGTAGGTGACCAGACCGACGTGCCCGGAGCTCGTCCGCAGACAGAGCTGGGCTCCGGGCGCCAGACGGTTCAGCCTGACGTCGTCGGTGAACCGCGTCTCGTTGCGGCAGGTGGCGAGCGAACCCTTCTGGGAGTTCTTGAGCAGCGACAGCTTGCCGTTCGGCCTGTCGATGCCGAGGCTCGGCCCGTCCGTGCTCACGTTCAGGTACGTCAGCTCCGAGGTCTCGCCGCCCTCGCCCAGCTCGCGCGGTTCGAGAGGATCGTCGGACATGGCCAGGAAGTACTTGTTGGGCAGCTCGATGTCCTTGTAGGCCGCGGGCTCGGGATGGGCCTTCGGCTTCCGCTCGTCAGGGGAGGCCGGGCCGTTCCCCGCCGCGCTGCTCGCGCCCCGGACCAGCTCGACCAGCATCGAGCACCCGCCCACCACGATCAGCGACCCCACGACCAGGCTCACCGCCACGATCTTGAACGCGTTCGACTTGCGGCGCGGCGGCAGGGGCCGCGGAGGACCCGGTGCGCCGTACGGGCCGACGGGGCCCGGAGGTCCGTAGCCGACCGTCGGAGGCGGACCGCCGAACCCGGCGGGCGGCTGCGGGACGGCGGGACCGAAACCGGGGGGCTGCTGCCGCACCCCGGGGCCCGCCGTGGGGGCGGCCGCCGACGGCGCCGGGGCCGGTCCGGGAGCGGCGGGCGTTCCGGGTGCGTGCGCCGTCTCGGCGTCGGCCACGGCCGCGTGGTCCGACGCACGACCCGCGGCGGCCCCGGCCGCCTGCGGGGCGGCTTCGGTGACCGGCTGCGTCGCGGGGTGCGACGACGGGGGCACGGGGGCGGCGGCGCGGCGGGCGATGTCGGCGGCCACGGCGTCCGGCAGCCAGTTGCCCGGGCGCCTCAGCTGCGTCTCGCCGGAGGCCGCCTGGCACATGCGCAGGACCTCGTCCGTGCGCGGGCGGTCCCCCGCCGCCTTGGCCAGACAGCCGCTGACCAGCTCCCGCAGCTCCTGGTCGAGCCCGTCCAGCCGGGGCTCGTCGTGGACGATGCGGTAGAGCACGCCGTGCGCCGTGCCCTCGCCGAAAGCGGGGGTGCCGAGCGCCGCGTAGGCCGCGATCTGCCCCAGCGCGAAGACGTCGGTGGCCTCGGTCACGGTGGAGCCCTCCGCCTGCTCGGGGGCCATGAACGAAGGCGTGCCGATCGTGACGCCGCTGCCGGTGAGCGCCGTGGCGTCGGCGGCGCGTGCGATGCCGAAGTCGATGACGCGGGGCCCGTCGTCGGCGAGCAGCACGTTGGAGGGCTTCAGATCCCGGTGCACGATGCCGGCCCTGTGGATGACCTGGAGGGCTTCGGCGATCCCGGCGACCAGGAACAGCACGGAGGAGACCGGCAGCCTGCCGTGTCCGACGACCGCCTCGGTGAGCGAGGGCCCCGGCACGAACGCCGTGGCGAGCCACGGGTGGTGGCCCTCGACGTCGCTGTCGATCACGGGCGCGGTGTAGAGGCCCTGCACCCGTTCCGCCAGGCGCACCTCGCTCAGGAAGCGGCGTCTGAACTCGGGGTCCTCGCTGAACTCCGGCCGGATCACCTTGATGGCGACGGCGCGCCCGCCGGGCGTGTAGGACAGGTAGACCTTGCCCATGCCGCCGGAACCGAGCCGCGCCGCCAGCCGGTAACCGGCAACCGAAGCGGGGTCCTGGTCGGTCAGTGGCGAGAAGATCTCTGCTGCCGCTCCGTCAGCCATGAACTGCTGCCCCTGGGATAGTCGGTGGCCTGGAAAGACCACAAGACCGTACCCTCAGGTGATCAGTGCGCGGCGCGCGGGGCCGTGCCGAACAGCTCGACGGCCTCGCGGACGGCCGCCAGCGGCAGCGCGAGCGCGCTGACGGAGCCGACCGCGGCCGCGAGCAGCAGCAGTGAGTGAAGCAACTCCTCGGTGGCCGGCGTGCCGGAGTGCACCGAGGCGGCCAGCACGTCCAGTTCGCGCTCCGCCTCGCGGCGGTCACGCAACTCGGCAGGGTAGGCGTCCAGTTCCCGCCGCATCCGGTGCACGGCGCTCCGCAACGCCTCGACCCGCGGATCCACACCGGTGTCCGGCTCGGCGGCCACCGGCCCCCACTGCGCCATCGTCTCGCTCCGCACGCTCTCCCCCCACAGGATCTCCCCGGGACGAGACGCTCGCCCGGAGGTGCCGTTCCTCCGAGCAGTGACCCACGTCGTCGGAGGTTCCGACAGTAAACGCCACTCTCCGCGTGTGGCGCCACACGGAACGCGAGATTCGGGGGTGCATTTTCAATGATCGTCCCCAAGGAGGAGGGCGCGCGTCCCCCTCAGGCTGTAGGCGCACGGTAGAGAGGGACCATGACACGGGAGCCGACACCGGCCGACGGCCGGCACACCGCGGACGCCCACCTGCCCGCCACCGCCCCCTCGCCGGGCACGGCGGCCCCGCGGGTCGCGGGCCTGCTGCTGGCCGCCGGCGGCGGGCGGCGGCTTGGCGGCCGCCCCAAGGCGCTGCTGCCCTACCGGGGCAGGCCCCTGGTGGAGCACGCGGCCGACGTGCTGCGCGAGGGCGGCTGCGATCTGGTGTACGTCGTACTGGGCGCGGCGCGTGACCGAGTGCGGGATACGGCGTGCCCGGCCGGGTGCGTCCTGGTCGACAACCCGGACTGGGAGCGGGGCATGGGCACGTCGCTGCGGACGGGTCTGGCGGCCCTGCCGCGCGACGGCGCCGACGCCGCGCTCGTCCTGCTGGTGGACCAGCCGGGGATCGGCGCGCCGGCCGTCGCCCGCGTACGGGCCGCCTACCGCTCCCCCACCACGCTGGCCGCCGCCGCGTACGAGGGGCGCCGCGGCCATCCCGTGCTGCTGGGGGCCGCGCACTGGGAGGGCGCCGCGCGCAGCGCGCGCCAGGACGCGGGGGCGCGCACCTACCTGCGCGCGCACCGCGCGGCACTGACCCTGGTGGAGTGCGCGGACCTGGCCGACCCCTCGGACATCGACACGCCCGAGGACCTGCACCGACTGAGGTGACCTGCGCACCGCCCCCCTTCCTCCCCTCTCCCTCCCCCTCTTCCCCTCCCCTATCCCGCCGTCCGGACACCCGCGGCCGGGCCGCGCGGTTCGTCCGCGCCCAAGCCGCATGGCCTAGGCGCGTGGTGGCACCCGGGGTCAGCTCAGGGGCGGGTTCCGGGGTCGGATCGGGGTGAGAGATATCTCGACGTCAACAAACTCTTGAAGTTCCACTATGAGGAAACTAATCTCCACTGATCAGAAGCACCTTCCTGTCCCGGAGGTGCCATGGCCGTGTTCCGCGCGCCCGGCGCGGCACGCGGCACCCCGTGCCGTCCCGCTTCGCCCGAGGCCCGGCGGCCGCACATCACGCTGTCTGAAGGAGTGACCCACCATGTCCGCACCAGCGCCCTCTCCGCTGGAAATCGTCGGTGTCGAGACCGGGCAGCGGCCCGCGAGGCAGGACGAGGTGCTGACCGGTGCCGCGCTGGAGTTCGTGGCCGCGCTGCACCGCGAGTTCACCCACCGCCGCGACGAGCTGCTCACCCGCCGGGCCGAGAAGCGCGCCGAGACCGCGCGCACCGCCTCGCTGGACTTCCTGCCCGAGACCGCGCACGTACGCGGGGGCGACTGGCGGGTGGCCGACTGCCCGCCCGCGCTGCTGGACCGCCGCGTGGAGATCACCGGGCCCACCGACCGCAAGATGACCATCAACGCCCTCAACTCCGGGGCGAAGGTCTGGCTCGCCGACTTCGAGGACGCCTCAGCGCCCACCTGGGAGAACGTCATCGGCGGCCAGCTCAACCTGACCGACGCCTACGAGCGCCGCATCGACTTCACCGACGAGCGCAGCGGCAAGAGCTACGCGCTGCGCCCCGCCGAGGAACTGGCCACCGTGGTGGTCCGGCCGCGCGGCTGGCACATGGACGAGCGGCACCTGGTCTGCGACGGCACGCCGGTGCCCGGCGCGCTGGTCGACTTCGGGCTCTACTTCTTCCACAACGCGCAGCGCCTCATCGACGCGGGCAAGGGCCCCTACTTCTACCTGCCCAAGACCGAGTCGCACCTCGAGGCGCGGCTGTGGAACGAGGTGTTCGTCTTCGCGCAGGACTACTGCGGTATCCCGCAGGGCACCGTCCGCGCCACGGTCCTGATCGAGACCATCACCGCAGCGTACGAGATGGAGGAGATCCTCTACGAACTGCGCGACCACGCCGCCGGGCTGAACGCCGGTCGCTGGGACTACCTCTTCTCCATCGTCAAGAACTTCCGCGACGCCGGCTCCCGCTTCGTGCTGCCGGACCGCAACGCGGTGACGATGACCGCGCCGTTCATGCGCGCCTACACCGAACTGCTGGTGCGCACCTGCCACAAGCGCGGCGCGCACGCCATCGGCGGCATGGCCGCCTTCATCCCCTCCCGCAGGGACGCGAAGGTCAACGAGGTCGCCTTCGAGAAGGTCCGCGCCGACAAGGACCGGGAGGCCGGCGACGGCTTCGACGGCTCCTGGGTGGCCCACCCGGACCTCGTGCCGATCGCCAAGGCCTCGTTCGACGCGGTGCTGGGCGACCGGCCGCACCAGAAGGAGCGGCTGCGCGAGGACGTCGACGTCAAGGCCGCCGACCTCATCGCCGTCGACTCGCTGGAGGCCCGCCCCACGTTCGAGGGGTTGCGCAACGCCGTCCAGGTGGGCATGCGCTACATCGAGGCGTGGCTGCGCGGCCTCGGCGCGGTGGCCATCTTCAACCTGATGGAGGACGCGGCCACCGCGGAGATCTCCCGCTCGCAGATCTGGCAGTGGATCAACGCGGAGGTCGTGCTGGACACCGGCCGGCAGGTCACGGCCGACCTGGCGCGCCAGGTGGCCGCCGAGGAACTCGCCGCGATCCGCACGGAGGTCGGCGAGGAGGCCTTCGCGGCCGGCCACTGGCAGCAGGCCCACGACCTGCTGCTGCGAGTCGCCCTCGACGAGAGCTACGAGGACTTCCTGACCACGCCCGCGTACGAGATGCTGCGCGGCTGAGGCGCCTCGGCGGCCCTCTGCCGCCTGCCGCCTCGCACGCGGCACCCACGGGCGGTGACCTGACGGCTGTTCGCCGGTCGGGTCACCGTCCGTCGCGGTAGGTCGACGCGGTATCCAGGACGACGGTTGCGACGGCGAGGTGGGCTCAGGTGACCGCGACCGTCGTGGCCACGGTCGTGCAGAGCATGACCGCGGCGAGGACCGCCTGCATGTCCTTCAGCGCCCTGCGCACGTCCTCCGCCGCCCACTGGCCCTCGGCGATGGACTCCATGCGCGGCGACACCTGCTTGCGGGCCACGTCGGGGAAGGCCGCGGCGTGCAGGTTGGAGGCGTGCAGGAGCGCGATCAGCCCCGTGGTGCGCTCGTCGGGTTCGGCGCCGTCGAGGACGACGTCCGCGAGCCGGTGCCGCAACTCGCGCTCCACCGAGCCGTCCGCCTCCGGATACCGGCGGGTGACGAAGATGCCGAGCGTGCGGTGCTTCTTCTCGGTGATGACGCCGCGGGCGCACAGGTTGGCCACGGCGGCGTCGAAGGCCTTGGCCTGGTCCTTGGACAGCCAGTCGCCGACCTTGGCCTGGTCGTCCTGGGCGGTCCACTCGGTGAGCGCGGCGAGGCGGCCGTCCAGCAGCGCGTCGCCGGTCGGCGTCGGGTCGGTGACGGCGAGCCGTCCCTCGGTGGCGGCCACCCGCCCGGCCAGTGTCAGCTCCAGCAGCGTGCCCCCCGCGACGGCCCAACCCGCGGCGGGCCGGTCCTTGGCCGTGCCGGTGTCGTCGTCCAGCGAGAGCAGCGTGATTTCCTCACCCAACGTGACGGTCATGGGTCCCCCTTGGTGCATCCCCGTTCTTCCAGGTTCCGCTGCCCACCCGCCGCAGACCCAAACGTCACCCACGGCTACGACCAGACGGCACCCAGCGCGACGAAACCGGCGATCAGGAGTGCGAGGAGGCCCAACAGCGGGGCGGCGAAGCGCAGGTAGCGGTCGTAGCCGACCCGGGCGAGTGAGATGCCGCCCATGATGACGGCCGTGGTGGGGACCCACAGGTTCATCCAGCCGCTGGCCGCCTGCCAGGCGGTGACGACGACCGCGCGGGAGACGCCCGCGAAGTCGGCGAGCGGCGCCAGGATGGGCATCGCGAGGGTGGCGTGGCCCGAGGTGGAGGGGATGAGGAAGGCGAGCGGCAGGTTGACGACGAAGATCATGATGCTGAACGGCGCCGAGGGCACCCCCATGGCGGCACCCTCGATGGAGTGCAGCACGGTGTCGGTGATCTTCGCGTTGTTCATGAGGACCGTCACCCCGCGGGCCAGCACGATCACCAGTGCGGGTGAGACGAAGTCGCCGACGCCCTCCACGAACGTCGCCGTGAACCGCTGCTCCCCCATCCGCGTCAGGAGGCCCACCAGGATCGCGGCGCAGAGGAACAGCGCCGCGAGCTGCGGGAAGGACCAGCCGGGTTCCCAGCCGTAGGGGGCGGCGTCCGCGTCGCCGCTCAGCGCGCTCGCCCACGGGATCACCGAGAAGATCATGAAGGCGAAGACCAGCACGACGGTCACCAGGACGGCCTTGTGCGTGCCGGTCAGCGGCGGCGGCTCGGCGGCGTCGGCGCGCACCTCGGCGCGGCCGCGGTCCCCGGGCAGGAAGCCGGACAGCGAGCGCTCGGGCCGGGCCCGTACGCGGCGCGCGTAGCGGACGACGTAGGCGATGGTGACCGCGGTCAACACCACCCACATCGCGGCGCGCAGCACGATGCCGTCGCCGAGGGAGATGTCGGCGGCGGAGGAGGCGACGCCGGTGGCGAACGGGTTGACGGTCGAGCACAGGACCCCGATCCCGGCGCCGAGGATGATGGTGCCGGTGGCCACCATCCGGTCGTAGCCCAGGGCGAGCATCAGCGGGACGATCAGCCCGTAGAAGCCGAGCGTCTCCTCGGCGAAGCCCTCCACGGTGCCCAGCAGCGAGAAGATCAGCATCACACCGACGATCAGCAGCGCCCCGCGCTCGCGCAGCCGGTGGGCGAGGCGGCCGATGCCGCGGTCCATGGCTCCGGTCGCGAAGACGACGGTGATGAAGGCGCCGATGGCGAGCACGAACAGGAACACCCCCGCGGCGCCGTAGAGTTCGCCGACGGCGTCGGGGGCCACCTGTCCCGTCTCGCGGTCCTGGACACCGTAGAGGCCGTTGACCGGCGAGAGGAACAGGTCGGTGAGCCGGTCGAGGAAGCCGAGTCCGGACGGCTCCCTGTGGTAGGTGCCCTGTCGGGGCGCGCCTGCGGCGTCGCGCTCGTAGCGGCCCGAGGGGACGAAGAAGGCGATCACCCACACCAGGAGGGTGACCAGCGCCAGGACCGTCAGCGCGCTGGGGAAGGTGAACCCCCGGCCGCCGTTCCCCGAGGTGTCCTCGGATCCGCTCTTCGGGGCTTCACGCTCCGAGGCTCCGCTCTTCGAGCCTGCGTTCCTCGAAGCTCCGTTCCTGGAAGGGTCCTCGGCTCCGCCCACGCCCCGCGCCTCTTTCCCACACGTTGTCACATCCCGGTGGGAACGCAGCAACACGACAACACGACAACACAGCGCAGCATAACGGTCTCATCGGGACAGAACGGACAGAACTGGCTGAGGGTCCGGTCAGGGTCGCGTCATTCCGCGAGATGAGCAGCCGGCGCTTACCGGGCGGCAGGATGGTCCGCATGATCCGACGCACCCGTACCCGTGGGTTCCTCAGCGCCGCCACCGCCCTCACCGCCGCCACCGCCCTCGGTACGGCGGGCTGCTCCTGGGCGGGTTCCGAGACGCACAACGCCTCGCGGTCGTACACCGTCGGAGCGAAGGGCGACCGGATCGAGGCGCTCGAAGTCGACTCGCACGCGGGTGACATCACCGTCAAGGCCGCCGCCCCGGGGCGGACGAGTGTGGGGGTGACGGAGGACTCCGCGTACGAGAAGTCCAAGCCGCACACCGAGCACTCCGTCAGCGACGGCACCCTGAAGCTGACCGCGGGCGAGTGCTCGGGCGGCGACCGGACGTGCGAGGTCGGCTACACCCTCTCCGTGCCCGCCTCGCTGTCCCTGCGCCTCACCACAGGCGGCGGCTCCATCGTGGTGCGCGGTACCTCGGGCCCTGTGCACGCCACCTCGGGAGGCGGCAGCGT
Source organism: Streptomyces diacarni (assembly GCF_003323715.1). Taxonomy (GTDB): domain Bacteria; phylum Actinomycetota; class Actinomycetes; order Streptomycetales; family Streptomycetaceae; genus Streptomyces; species Streptomyces diacarni. Next base: position 432 of record NZ_QOIN01000046.1, on the reverse strand, counting down.
GCGCATGCTGGACTCCGAGGCGAGGAAAGTGGAGGCGAAGACCGGCGGCGGCAGCCTCAGCGGTACGTTCGCCACGGCCCCCGACTCGCTGCGCTACGAGACCGGCGGCGGCAACGCGACGGTACGGCTGCCGCGCGGCCCGTACGCCGTGCACGCCACCACCGGGGGCGGCAAGCGCACGGTGACGGTGGACACCGACCCCGCGGCGGAGCGCAGGATCACCCTGCGCAGTGGTGGCGGAAACGTCTCCGTGCTGCGGGCTGACGCCTAGGCCGTTTCTGATGGCTCTTGGTGATGGATCGGTGTGGTGCTGGGCAGGTGTCCTGCATGGTGCGACGGCATGAGCTGAGTGATGCGCAGTGGCTGAAGATCGAGCCGTTATTGCCGGTCAATGGCAGGCCAGGTGGGCAGTGGGCCGATCACCGGAGGGTG
>NZ_QOIN01000064.1 GCF_003323715.1 Streptomyces diacarni | reverse complement strand
AGCCCTCCTCTGCCTCGCCCGACGACGCGCCGACGTGCTCTTCGCCATGCTCCGCGACGGCACCCTCTACCAACCGCCAACACCTTCAACGGCTTGACCAAACCCATAGAGGCACCCCCCGGGGGCACCTCCCGGCCGGAGGCCGGGGGACTCCGGCCGGGAGGTACCCCCACAAGCCACACCCCACCCGCGGCCCGCACACGGCGGACAGGGGCACCCCCTCGCCGGAGCGACGTCCGCAGGACGAGCCCTCACCACGCGAGGCCGCGGAAACGGGGCAAGCCCTCAGTGCGCGAGGCCGCAGAGACAGGGCAAGCCCTCAGTGCGCGAGGCCGCAGAGACAGGGCAAGCCCTCACTACACGAGGCCGCGCGGAGCAGCGGCCGAGAAGGCTCCGCGAGCCAGCCGGTGCAGCAGCGCCGCGGTCGTCTCGCGGTCCGGCATCGAGGAGGACCCGCTCAGGTGCGGCGTCGAGTTGAGCAGTCCGAAGACGGTGTGCACGGCGACGCGGGCCTCCAGCTCGGTCAGGTCGGTGTTCACCGCCCGCAGCGCCGAGACCCACAGCTCGACGTACTGCCGCTGGAGCTTTCTGACCTTTTTGCGGTCCGCCTCGGGGAGCCGGTCGAGCTCGCGGTCGTGCAGGGTGATCAGTTCGCGGTCGTCGAGTGCGAAGTCGATGTGCCCCTCGATCAGCGCGTCCAGCGTCTCCTCGGGGCCGAGTCCGGCCGCCAGCGACTCCTCCACCCTGCGCCGCCCGCCGTCGTGGAGCCGCTCGCTGATGCCGACCAGCAGCTCGGCCAGCATCGCGTCCTTGCCGGCGAAGTGGCGGTAGAGGCCCGGGCCGCTGATGCCGACGGCGGCTCCTATCTCGTCGACCCCCACCCCGTGGAATCCGCGCTCGGCGAAGAGCCGCGCGGCCTCGCCCAGGATCTGCTCCCGCCGACTTGGTGCAGCTGTGCCCGCCGCCGTCCTGTTGCTCATCCGTCCATTCTAGACAGCCTCGTTAATAGCCGTTAACCTGAAGTCGTCGGTTAACGGCCACTAACTTTTCCTGCCGTGCGGGGCGGGCTCCGGGCGGTGTGCCGGCTGGCCGACCGCGGCGGCGCGTCGCCGCGGGGGCGCGTGGTGACGGGACGGGACGTGTGCGGTGTGGTGCGAGCGAGGGAGCTGGGCTTGATGGACGAGCGGGCGGTGCGGAACGCGAGCGGGCACGGGCCCGCCGCGCCACGTCTGGCGAGCACCGTCGACCCGGACTCGGAGGCGTCGGCGGAGAACCGCAGGGCGCACCGGGAGCTTGCGGGCCGGCTCCGCGAGAAGCTGGCCCGCGCCCGGCTGGGCGGCGGCGCGCGGGCACGCGAGCGGCACGTGGCGCGCGGCAAGCTGCTGCCGCGCGACCGGGTGGACTCCCTGCTCGATCCCGGATCGCCGTTCCTGGAGCTGTGCCCGCTGGCGGCGGACGGGATGTACGAGGACGCGGCCCCGGCGGCCGGGGTGATCGCGGGTATCGGCCGGGTGTCGGGGCGCGAGGTGGTGATCGTCGCCAATGACGCCACCGTCAAGGGCGGCACCTACTACCCGATGACGGTGAAGAAGCACCTGCGGGCGCAGGAGGTGGCGCTGGAGAACCGGCTGCCGTGCCTGTATCTGGTCGACTCGGGGGGCGCGTTCCTGCCGATGCAGGACGAGGTCTTCCCCGACCGGGAGCACTTCGGACGGATCTTCTACAACCAGGCCCGGATGTCGGCCGCCGGTATCCCGCAGATCGCCGCCGTCCTCGGCTCGTGCACGGCGGGCGGCGCCTATGTCCCGGCGATGAGTGACGAGGCGGTGATCGTGCGGGAGCAGGGCACGATCTTCCTGGGCGGCCCGCCGCTGGTGAAGGCCGCCACGGGAGAGGTCGTCACCGCGGAGGAGCTGGGCGGCGGCGAGACGCATTCGCGCGTCTCCGGCGTCACCGACCACCTCGCGGAGGACGACGCGCACGCCCTGCGCATCGTGCGGCACATCGTCTCGACGCTGCCGGCCGGCGGGTCGCAGGCCGGTGTCCTCCCGTGGTCCGTGCGTCCGCCCGAGGAGCCCGCCCTGGATCCCGCGGGGCTCTACGACGCGGTGCCGGCCGACTCCCGCACGCCGTACGACGTGCGGGAGGTGATCGCCCGCGTGGTGGACGGTTCGCGGTTCCAGGAGTTCAAGGCGGAGTACGGCACGACGCTGGTGACGGGCTTCGCCCACATCCACGGGCACCCGGTGGGCGTGGTGGCCAACAACGGCATCCTGTTCTCGGAGTCGGCCCAAAAGGGCGCCCACTTCATCGAGTTGTGCGACCAGCGGGGCATTCCGCTGCTGTTCCTGCAGAACATCTCGGGGTTCATGGTCGGTAAGGACTACGAAGCGGGTGGCATCGCCAAGCACGGGGCCAAGATGGTCACGGCCGTGGCGTGCGCCCGGGTCCCGAAGCTGACGGTGGTGGTCGGCGGTTCCTACGGCGCAGGCAACTACTCGATGTGCGGCCGGGCCTACAGCCCCCGGTTCCTGTGGATGTGGCCGAACGCCAAGATCTCGGTGATGGGCGGCGAGCAGGCGGCGTCGGTGCTGGCCACCGTCAAGCGGGACCAACTGGAGGCCAGGGGCGAGGAGTGGTCCGCCGAGGCGGAGGAGGAGTTCCGCGCCCCGGTCCGCGCCCAGTACGAGACGCAGGGCAACGCCTACTACGCCACGGCCCGGCTGTGGGACGACGGAGTGATCGACCCGCTGGAGACCCGCCAGGTGCTGGGGCTGGCCCTGACGGCGTGCGCCAACGCCCCGCTGCCGCGGCGCGATCCGGAGGCGGCCAGGTTCGGTGTCTTCCGGATGTGACGGCGTCCTGCGCAGGTGAGAGGGCGAGCACGGTGGCGGAGCTGACGGAAGTCGTGAGGGCGAGGAGAGGACCGATGTTCGACACGGTGCTGGTGGCCAACCGCGGTGAGATCGCGGTGCGGGTGATCCGCACGCTGCGCAGGCTGGGCGTGCGCTCGGTCGCGGTCTACAGCGACGCGGACGCCGACGCGCGCCATGTGCGCGAGGCCGACACGGCGGTGCGGATCGGTCCGGCCGCGGCCGCGCAGAGTTATCTGAGTATCGAGCGGCTGCTGGAGGCGGCCCGGCGCAGCGGCGCCCAGGCCGTCCACCCGGGGTACGGCTTCCTGGCGGAGAACGCCGAGTTCGCCCAGCGGTGCGCCGAGGCCGGTCTGGTCTTCATCGGCCCTCCCGCCGCGGCCATCGAGCTGATGGGCGACAAGATCCGCGCGAAGGAGACGGTGCGCGAGGCCGGGGTCCCGGTGGTGCCCGGCTCCTCGGGCAGCGGGCTGTCCGACGCGGAACTGGCCGTCGCGGCACGGCAGACGGGTCTGCCGGTGCTGCTCAAACCGTCGGCGGGCGGCGGTGGCAAGGGCATGCGCCTGGTGCGGGACGAGGCGGCGCTGCCGGACGAGATCGCCGCGGCCCGACGCGAGGCCAGGGGCGCGTTCGGTGATGACGCGCTGCTGGTGGAGCGGTGGGTCGACCGGCCCCGGCACATCGAGATCCAGGTGCTGGCCGACGGCCACGGCACGGTGCTGCACCTCGGGGAGCGCGAGTGCTCTCTCCAGCGACGCCACCAAAAGATCGTCGAAGAGGCTCCGAGCCCGCTGCTGGACGCGGCGACGCGCACGGCGATGGGCGAGGCGGCGGCGAACGCGGCCCGCTCGTGCGGCTACCTGGGTGCGGGCACCGTGGAGTTCATCGTGCCGGGGGACGGCTCGGGCGCGTACTACTTCATGGAGATGAACACCCGCCTCCAGGTCGAGCACCCGGTCACCGAGTTGATCACCGGGCTGGATCTGGTGGAGTGGCAGGTACGGGTGGCCGCCGGCGAGCCGCTGCGCCTCGCGCAGGAGGACGTCACGCTGAACGGGCACGCGGTGGAGGCCCGTATCTGTGCGGAGACGGCGCGCCGCGCGCCGGGTGCCGACGACGGGCGGGTCGACTTCCTTCCGTCGGCCGGCCGGGTGCTGCTGCTGGAGGAGGCGCGAGGCGAGGGGGTACGCACCGACTCCGGGCTGACCACGGGCACCGAGGTGGGCACGGTGTACGACCCGATGCTCGCCAAGGTCATCGCGTGGGCCCCGGACAGGGCCGCGGCGCTGCGCGGACTGCGGGCGGCGCTGGCGCGGACGACGGTCCTGGGCGTGGACACCAACACGGCGTTCCTGCGCGGACTGCTCGCCCACCCCGAGGTCGTCTCCGGTGATCTGGACACGGGCCTGGTGGAGCGTGCCGCGGCGGGACTGCTGCCCGAGGGCGTGCCGGACGAGGTGTACGGCGCGGCGGCACTGCTGCGCCACGCGGCGCTGACGCCGGAGCCGGCCACGGCGGCGCCCGGGGCGGTCCCGGGTGGCGGCGGGGCCGGCCCCTCCGCGCCCGGCACGGTCCGGGACCCGGGTGGTGGCGGCGCGGCGGCCTGGGTGAGCCCGTTCGCGGTGCCCTCGGGCTGGCGGCTCGGCGGGCAGCGGGCGTGGACGGTGCACCATCTGCGGGTGCCGGGCCACGATCCGGTGGCGGTGCGCGTCCGGCCCCCCGCCCCGGACGGCAAACGTCCGCAGGTGCCCGTCTCCCCCGGCGAGATGGAGGTCAGTGTCGAGGGCGCGGCCCCCGTGCGCGCCCGTCTGGCCCCGGGTCCCACCGCCGAGGACCAGGAGCCCGGCGGGGTGCGGGGCGCCACCGTGCGGCTGGACTGGGACGGGATGAGCGGCGTCTTCACCCGCGCCGTGTGCGGGGACGGCGAGACGCCGGGCGTGTGGCTGGGCCGGGACGGCGAGGCGTGGCAGGTGCGGGTGCACGACCCGGTGGCGGCCGCGTTGCAGCGGGCCGGGGCCGCCCAGGGCGCCGACGCGCTGACGGCTCCCATGCCCGGCACCGTCACCCTCGTCAAGGCCGCGGTGGGTGACGAGGTGGCGGCCGGCGAGAGCCTGCTGGTGGTGGAGGCCATGAAGATGGAGCACGTCATCGCGGCGCCGCATGCGGGGCGGGTGGCCCAGTTGGACGTCACGGCAGGCGCCACCGTCGCGATGGACCAGATCCTCGCGGTGGTGGACCCGTTCGAGCCCGGCGCGGACGGCCGAGACGGCGGCGCGGAGGTGGCGGGATGACGGAGTTGCCCATGTCCTTCCCCCTGGAGGGGCTGCCCGCGCGGGTGCGGATCCACGAGGTCGGCCCGCGGGACGGGTTGCAGAACGAGAAGGCGAGCGTTCCGACGGAGGTGAAAGCGGAGTTCGTCCGCAGGCTGGCCGCGTCCGGGCTGACGACGATCGAGGCCACCAGCTTCGTACACCCCCGCTGGGTGCCCCAACTGGCCGACTCGGAAGAGCTGTATCCCCGGCTGACCGGGCCCGGCGCGGGCGACGCGGCCGGTCCCGACGCGGGTGTCCTGGACGGGGTGCGCCTTCCGGTGCTGGTACCCAACGCGCGCGGTCTGGAGCGGGCGCTGGCGCTGGGGGCGCGCGAGGTCGCGGTGTTCGCGAGCGCCACGGAGTCGTTCGCGGAGGCCAACCTCAACCGCACAGTGGACGGCGCGCTGGAGATGTTCGAGCCCGTCGTGGCCCGTGCCAGGCGGGAGGGGCTCGCCGTGCGCGGGTACCTGTCGATGTGCTTCGGGGACCCGTGGGAGGGCGCGGTACCCGTGGCACAAGTGGTGCGGGTCTGCCGCGCGCTGGCGGAGATGGGCTGTGCCGAGCTGAGCCTGGGCGACACCATCGGTGTGGCCACCCCAGGCCACGTCCACGCACTCCTGTCGGCCCTCCGGGAGGCGGGGCTGTCGGAGCGGACCGAGGGCGGGCCTCGGCTGGCCGTGCACTTCCACGACACCTACGGCCAGGCCCTCGCCAATACGCTGGCGGCCCTCCAGCAGGGGGTGTCGACGGTGGACGCCTCGGCGGGCGGGCTGGGCGGCTGCCCGTACGCGAAGAGCGCCACCGGCAACCTCGCCACCGAGGACCTGGTGTGGATGCTGCACGGTCTCGGTATCGAGACGGGCGTCGACCTCGCGCGGCTGACGGCGACCAGTGTGTGGATGGCCGAACGGCTGGGCCGCCCCAGCCCCTCCCGCACGGTCCGCGCCCTCGCGGGTTCCCCGTCCTCCCCGTCTGCCCCGTCCTCCCCGACGGCATCGACTTGTCCGGACTCCCCCGACACCAAGGAGCAGTGAGCAGCATGGCTCTCGACCACCGTCTCTCCCCTGAGCACGAGGAACTGCGCCGCACCGTCGAGGAGTTCGCCCACGACGTGGTGGCGCCCTCGATCGGTGACTTCTACGAGCGGCACGCGTTCCCGTACGAGATCGTGCGCCAGATGGGGGCCATGGGCCTGTTCGGGCTGCCGTTCCCCGAGGAGTACGGCGGCATGGGCGGTGACTACCTGGCGCTCTGCCTGGCCCTGGAGGAGCTGGCCCGGGTGGATTCCTCCGTGGCGATCACGCTGGAGGCGGGCGTGTCGCTGGGGGCGATGCCCGTCTACCTGTTCGGCACGCAGGAGCAGAAGCAGGAGTGGCTGCCGAAGCTGTGTTCGGGCCAGATGCTGGGCGCTTTCGGGCTGACCGAGCCGGAGTGCGGGTCGGACGCGGGCGGCACCCGCACCACGGCCGTGCTGGACGAGTCCACCGGGGAATGGGTGATCAACGGCACCAAGTGCTTCATCACCAACTCGGGGACGGACATCACGGGCCTGGTCACGGTCACGGCCGTCACGGGACGCAAGGACAACGGCGCGCCGCGCATCTCCTCGATCATCGTCCCCTCCGGCACACCGGGCTTCACCGTCGCTCCCGGCTACTCCAAGGTCGGCTGGAACGCCTCGGACACCCACGAGCTGTCCTTCACCGACGTCCGCGTTCCGAAGGCCAACCTGCTGGGCGAGCTGGGCCGTGGCTACGCGCAGTTCCTGCGGATCCTCGACGAGGGGCGTATCGCGATCTCCGCGCTCGCGACCGGGCTGGCGCAGGGCTGTGTGGACGAGTCGGTCGGGTATGCGAACACCCGTATGGCGTTCGGCAAGCCCATCGGTGCGAACCAGGCGATCCAGTTCAAGATCGCCGACATGGAGATGCGGGCGCACACCGCGCGCGTCACCTGGCGCGACGCCGCCGCCCGGCTGGTGGCGGGCGAGCCGTTCAAGAAGCAGGCCGCGCTGGCCAAGCTGTACTCCTCCGAGATCGCCGTCAGCAACGCCCGCGAGGCCACCCAGGTGCACGGCGGCTACGGCTTCATGAACGAGTACCCGGTCGCCCGCATGTGGCGCGACGCCAAGATCCTGGAAATCGGCGAGGGCACGAGCGAGGTCCAGCGCATGCTGGTGGCCCGCGAGTTGGGGGTGGGGGCCTGACGCCACGGCCACACCCTTCCCCCGGGTGTGCAGCGCTTCCGTGAGCCCGAATAATCGGAGCATGGCGGAGATTCTGCAGCGAGCCGGAGCCTGGACCTTCGACGGGGAGCATCTCAGGATCGTGCCCGGCCCGGCCGTCCCGCTGACGGCGACCGGTTCGGACGGCACGGTGACGTTCGACGGGGAGAACCTCCAGTTGGACTGGAACTGGATGGCCGAGGAGAGCAAGGCGTCGGCCGGTCCGCGGCGTCTCGGGCTCGGGGATCTGGCGGGCGTGGAATGGACGCCCGCGCTGGGCTGGGAGAACGGCAGCCTGCGCTTCCGCCTCGGGGGTGACCAGCCCGCACTCAAGCCGGAGCACGACCCCCACTGCCTGGTGCTGTGGGGCGTGCGGCAGGCGCGGGAGACGAGCGGTGCGGTGCGGCTGGCGGCCGCCGTCGCCGCCCGGCTGCCCCACCCGCACGGCGGTTCCCGCCCGGCGCGGGCGCGGGACGGCCGGGCCCTTCCGGAGGCGGACGCGGCGCAGCACCCGCCCGAGGCGGCCACGGCGACCGGCGGGCCACGCGCCGAGACGGCCCCCACGGGAGGGGACGTGGGTGGTCCCGTGGCCGCGGGTGCCGACCATGACGTGCTGTTGCGGCGGCTGCGGGAGCTGGGTGAGCTGCACCGTTCGGGTGTTCTGACGGACGAGGAGTTCGCCCTGGCCAAGAAGGCGGTGCTCGACCGCCTCTGACGCCGCGCGCCGGGAGATGCCGCGTGCCGGGAGATGCCGTGCGCCGGGACAAGGGGCTGCCGCCCGCGTCACCGGTCAGACAGGTGACGCACCCACCTGCAAGGCGGTCCTGACGGGGCAGCCCGGCACGCTCCGACGCCCCTACCGCGAAGCCGGCCTCCGGCACCGGTCGGAGGCCGGTGCCGGGTACGGGGTACGCCCGTGAACGCGAACGCGAACGCGAACGCGCGGCCAGGTCTACGAGACAGCTTCTAGCCGTCCCAGGGCACCTGCGGGGAGCGGTAGTAGTTCACCCCCATCAGGTCCCAGCGGGGTGCCTGCTGGGCGAGCCGCACGCGGTAGGTGTCCCAGTCGTGGGTGGCGGCCGGGGACCATCCCAGTTCGGCGATGCCGGGCAGTTTCGGGAAGGCCATGTATTCGAGCTGGGCGCTGGTCGAGAGGGTTTCGGTCCACAGGGGCGCTTCCACGCCGAGGACGGCCCGCTCGGGGACGCCGTCGAGATAGGTGGCCGGGTCCCAGTCGTAGGAGCGCTCGGTGGAGACGTAGCCGGCCCAGGAGAGGCCGAGGGGCGTGTCCTCGTGGTACTTCATGTCGAGGTAGGAGCGGTCCGCCGGGGAGATCACGAGTCGGGTGCCGTTGCGTGCGGCGGCGGCCACCTGGGCGCGTTCCTCGGCCCCGGTCTCGTCGTAGCCCCAGTACTGGGCGATGGTGCCCCGGCGCGGCGCCGCGGTGATCTGGTGCCAGCCGACAGCGGTCTTGCCGTACTTGGCGACGATGGGCTGGACGCGCTTCATGAAGGCGGCGAAGTCCTCCTCGCTGGTGGAGTGGGCCTCGTCGCCGCCGATGTGCAGGTAGGGGCCCGGGGTGAGGGCGGCCAGTTCGCGGATCACGTCGTCGACGAAGTCGTAGGTACGGCCGAGCGGTACGCACAGCGAGCTGAAGCCCACGTCGGTGCCGGTGTAGAGGGGTGGCGCCTTGCCGTCGCAGTTGAGTTCGGCGTACGAGGCCAGGGCGGCGTTGGTGTGGCTCGGCATGTCGATCTCGGGCACGACGGTCAGGTGCCGGTCTGCGGCGTAGCGGACGATGTCGCGGTAGTCGGCCTTGGTGTAGTGGCCGCCGGGGCCGCCGCCGACCTGGGTGCTGCCGCCGTGGGTGGCCAGCCGTGGCCAGGAGTCGATGGCGATGCGCCAACCCTGGTCGTCGGAGAGGTGGAGGTGCAGCGTGTTGATCTTGTAGAGGGCGAGCTGGTCGATGTAGCGCTTGACCGAGTCGACGGGGAAGAAGTGCCGGGAGACGTCCAGCATGGCGCTGCGGTAGGCGTAGCGCGGCGTGTCCGTGAGGGTGCCGCCGGCGATCTGCCAGGGCCCGGGACGGGTGCTGTCGGCCTCGATGGCGGCGGGCAGGAGCTGGCGCAGGGTCTGGATGCCGTGGAAGAGGCCCGCGGGCTCGCGGGCGCTGAGGACGGTGGCGCGTTCGGTGACGTGGAGCCGGTATCCCTCGGGCCCGAGTCCGCGTTCGCCGCTCAGCCTCAGCTGGATGCCGTCGCGTCCAGGCCGGGTGGTGACGGGCAGCCGGTAGCCGGTGGCGGGCCGCAGCAGGTCGGCCAGCTGTTCGGCCACCTGGCGCGCGCCCTTGGAGGCGTCGTGCCCGCCCTTCTTCCCCCGCCCGTGCCGCCCGGGACCGTGGTCGTGCCCGGGACCGTGCCCGCCGCTCACCCGGATCACGGTCCGCGAGGTGAGGGTGTAGGGCTTGCCCTTGGCCCGTACGGAGGCGGGCGCGGGTATCACCTCATCGAGCGAACGGGGGCCGTGCGCGGCGCCCGGGTCCGGCCGCGCGCCGGTGTCGGCGGTGGCCGAGACGGCGGGCAGCGAGGTGGCGGCGAGCAGGGAGGCGCACAGGAGCAGAAGTGGTCGGAGTCGTCGTCCCATTCAGTGATCCCTCCGAGATCCGGTCAGGAATTCTTCGAACGGTCGTTCACTGGGGTGGCGCACTCACAACGAAAGCCGTCTTCGGGACACTTCGTCATGATGGCGGTCCCGAAGACGACCGGGAAGACATCGGATGGCTTCACTTTTCGCCACGCCGTGCCCGCTATCGGGCAGATTTCTTGCGATCGTGACGCCGAGACCGCACTATCGACGAGTGCTCGACGCTCCGACGCCGGTCCACGACGACCTACTCGACCACCTGGTCCGCACCACGCCGCTGCGGCGCGGCGAGGCGGCGCGGGTGGTGCTGGACGTCCTGTCGTACTTCGACGAGACGGCATCCGAGTTCGTCCGGCGCCGGCACCGGGAACTGCAGGCCAAGGGTCTGACGAATCCGGAGATCTTCGAACGCATCGAGGCCGAGCTGCCGCACCGCGCCGTGGCACCGCCTCAGCTGTCCCTCAGACAGCTGCGCCGCATCGTCTACGGCTGACCTTGCCGGCGTCGTTCCTCCGACGACCACACCGGACGGGGCACGGCGCCAAGGGCACCGAGGGCACCAAGCGGCACACCTTCAACAGCAGCACAGCACGACGGAGAGGCAGGGCATCAGCAGTATGTGCGGAATCGTGGGATATATCGGTAAGCGTGACACCGCTCCGCTCCTGCTGGAGGGCCTCCAGCGACTGGAGTACCGCGGCTACGACTCCGCGGGCATCGCCATCCAGACCGGCGGCGCCGCGGGCAAACCCGGCGCCCTCAAGACGGCCAAGACCAAGGGCCGCGTCCGCGACCTGGAAGAGCGCGTCCCCAAGCGGTTCTCCGGCACGGCCGGCATCGCGCACACCCGCTGGGCCACCCACGGCGCCCCCAACGACGTCAACGCCCACCCGCACCTCGACCCGGCCGAGAAGGTCGCCGTCGTCCACAACGGCATCATCGACAACGCCGCCGAGCTGCGCGCCAAGCTGAGCGCGGACGGTGTCGCCTTCGTCTCCGAGACGGACACCGAGGTGCTCGTCCACCTCATCGCCGCCGCGCAGGCGGAGAGCCTCGAGGGCCGCGTCCAGGAGGCGCTGCGCCACATCGAGGGCACCTACGGCATCGCCGTGCTGCACGCCGACTTCCCCGAGCGCATCGTGGTGGCCCGCAACGGCTCCCCCGTCGTGCTGGGCATCGGGGAGAACGAGATGTTCGTCGCCTCGGACGTCGCCGCGCTGGTCTCCCACACCCGCCAGGTCGTCACCCTGGACGACGGCGAGATGGCCACCATCAAGGCCGGCGACTACCGCACCTACACCACCGAGGGGTCGCGCACCTCCTCCTCGCCCGAGACGGTCGAGTACGCCGCCGAGTCCTACGACCTGGGCGGCCACGAGACCTACATGCACAAGGAGATCGCCGAGCAGGCGGACGCGGTGGACCGGGTGCTGGCGGGCCGCATCGACGACCGGTTCGCCACCGTGCACCTGGGCGGCCTCAACCTGGACCCGCGCGAGGCGCGCGCCGTGCGCCGGGTGAAGATCCTCGGCTGCGGCACCTCCTACCACGCGGGGCTGATCGGCGCCCAGATGATCGAGGAGCTGGCCCGTATCCCCGCCGACGCGGAGCCGGCCAGCGAGTTCCGGTACCGCAACGCGGTGGTGGACCCGGACACCCTCTACATCGCCGTCTCGCAGTCCGGGGAGACCTACGACGCGCTCGCCGCCGTCCAGGAGCTCAAGCGCAAGGGCGCGCGCGTGCTCGGCGTCATCAACGTCGTCGGCTCGGCCATCGCGCGCGAGGCGGACGGCGGGGTGTACGTGCACGCGGGCCCCGAGGTGTGCGTGGTCTCCACCAAGTGCTTCACCAACACCGTGGTGGCGTTCGGGCTGCTCGCCCTGCACCTGGGCCGCACCCGCGACCTGTCGGTCAAGGACGGCAAGCGGATCATCGAGGGCCTGCGCAGGCTGCCGGCCCAGATCGCCGAGATCCTCAAGCAGGAGCCGGAGATCGAGAAGCTGGCCAAGAAGTACGCGGACGCCCGCTCCATGCTCTTCATCGGCCGGGTGCGCGGCTACCCCGTCGCGCTGGAGGCCTCTTTGAAGCTGAAGGAGGTCTCCTACATCCATGCCGAGGCCTACCCCGCCTCGGAGCTCAAGCACGGGCCGCTGGCCCTGATCGAGCCGGCGATGCCGACGGTGGCGATCGTGCCGGAGGACGACCTGCTGGAGAAGAACCGCGCGGCGCTGGAGGAGATCAAGGCCCGCAGCGGCCGGATCCTGGCCGTGGCGCACCAGGAGCAGGAGAAGGCGGACCACACCATCGTGGTGCCCAAGAACGAGGACGAGCTGGACCCGATCCTGATGGGCATCCCGCTCCAGCTGCTGGCCTACCACACGGCGCTGGCCCTGGGCCGGGACATCGACAAGCCCCGCAATCTGGCCAAGTCCGTCACCGTGGAGTAGCGGATGGGCGGAATCCCGCGCGGGCCACCAACCGCGCGGGATTCCGCCTCCCCTGTGCCGGCGTCGCCCATTACGCCGGCAGGTGGGCCGCCGCGCGGGACCGTCACTCCCGGTCGGCGGCACGCCCTCGGTCCGGGGGCGTCCACGTGCTGTCTGTATGCCCCTCACAAGCGCACAACGCACCTCTACGGGCGAGTAGATTTATCGATCCCCACAGAATCAACCCCCGGTGAGCACACCGGAGTTGGAGGAAAACACACCGGACCGCACCCCGCTCCACGCCCGGGGGCGGGGCTGCCGCACCGCCGCGACCCCGGCGCACCCGGTACACCCGGCCCCCGGCACACCGGCGTCCCAGCCGGATCAGGGCACCACCACGACCGGGCGCTGAGCGCGGCGCGCGAGGCGGCCCGCCACCGAGCCGAACATCCGTCCCACCAGGCCGTGCGTCGAGCCGACCACGATGGCGTCGGCCGCGTACTCGCTGCCGACCTCCTCCAGCTCGTGGCAGATGTCGCCGCCGCGCTCCACCAGGATCCACGGGACTTCGGACAGGTGCTCGGCGCAGGCGAGTTCGAGCCCGAGGACCTCGGTGCGGTGGTCGGGGACGTCGACGAAGACGGGGGGCTCGCAGCCCGCCCACACCGTGGTCGGCAGCCGGTTGGCGACGTGCACGATGATGAGCCCCGAGGCGGTACGCCGGGCCATGCCGATGGCGTAGGCGAGCGCCCGCTCGCTGGAGACCGAGCCGTCGAAACCGACGACGACGCCGTGCTGGAAGGCCGGATCGCAGGAGTGGCGTGGCTCGCCCGCCGCTTCGGGGACCGCCGTGGAGTCGGCGATCTGCCTGCGGTCCGCTGGGTCAGGGATCTCGTGTCCTGCCATGAGTTGTCTCGGCGAATGAGTCCTCTGTGCAGAGGGACGACGGACGGCTTGCGCTTTCTCGATCTGCTCGGGGCCTCACGGCCGGCTCGGCGAAGGGACGAAGACCGGGGAAGACCGGGAATCGTCTTCCCAATTCCCTTACCCAAAGGGTACGGCGGCACTCCCCCCTCGCACAGGTAAGGGAAGGCGGCCGCCGGGGCGGTTGACCCCGGAGCATGCCTGAGCGCGGCCCTCAGCGCAATGCCGCGTTACGCCCCTTACGCGCCTCCTTGACGCGGGCGGGACCCGCCGGGACCCGCGGAGCCATGGCGCCGCACCGGGCCGGCTCCCCGCCCACCTCGCGTGGCGGCCTGGTCACGCGGGGCCCGCGCGTCCGCCGCCGCGTCCGCCGCCGCGGGGCCGGCCCCCGGCCGCCCACCCACCGACACCCGACCGACCCCCACCGACTCCCGGCCGGCCCCGCCGCCTCCCGGCCGGCCGGGAGGCCGCCGCCCGAGTCGGCAGCGGGTCGATGCGATGGCGCGAGACGATCGCTCGGGGCGCACACCGGCGCACACTGGGTAACCAGATGTCACGTGCCGTTCGCCCCTCCGCCGGACCGGGGATGACCAGGCGCAGCATGCGCCTCCCGCGCCTCTGGGCACCCGTGGCGTGCGCCCCGGGAGTGACTGGATCGTACGTGTGACCCCCCTCGTTTTTCGGCCAACTTGGGAGCACGCCTCATCCCTTCCCGTACCACTCCCCCGACCCCCTGTCACCAGGGAGGAAAGGAGCGCCGAGCGGGTGTGCACCCTACGTTGACGGGGCAGAGAGGGCATGCGTACTTCCCTGCAACGCCTTTGAGTGAAACGCTTCGTGATCGAATGCTTCACGCCAAGTTGCCTTGTCGACATAGCGCCGGATGCCGAACTTGCACCGCCCACCTCATCCGACGCAGTAGATTCGATCTTGGCTTTCGCTGCGGGGGAGAGCGGGGGAGATGTGTATGGACCGAGAGGAACACAACGATTGAGGGGGGCTTAGTTCCAATGAGCCAGGACTCCACGAACGGCCCAGTTGAGACCCGCAAGCTGGCCGCGCGCCGCCGGCGCGAGATCGTGGCGGTGTTGCTCTTCAGCGGTGGTCCCATCTTCGAGAGTTCCATCCCGCTCTCCGTCTTCGGAATCGACCGCCAGGACGCGGGAGTTCCGCGCTACCGGCTGCTGGTCTGCGCGGGCGAGGACGGACCGCTGCGCACCACCGGCGGGCTCCAGTTGAGCGCGCCGTTCGGCCTCGAGGCGATCTCCCGCGCCGGCACCGTCGTCGTGCCCGCCTGGCGCTCCATCACCCAGCCACCACCCCCGGCAGCCCTGGAGGCGCTGCGCCGCGCGCACGAGGAGGGGGCCCGGGTCATCGGGCTGTGCACGGGCGCCTTCGTCCTCGCCGCCGCGGGCCTGCTCGACGGCCGCCCCGCCACCACGCACTGGATGTACGCGCCGACGCTCGCCAAGCGCTACCCGGCCGTCCACGTCGACCCGCGCGAACTGTTCGTGGACGACGGCGACATCCTCACCTCGGCGGGCACGGCGGCGGGCATAGACCTGTGCCTGCATGTGGTGCGCACCGACCACGGCGCCGAGGCGGCCGGAGCACTCGCGCGGCGGCTGGTCATACCGCCCCGCCGCGGCAACGGCCAGGAGGCCGGTGGCCACCCCCGCCACCTGGACCGCTCCTTACCAGAGGAGATCGGCGCCGACCCGCTGGCCGAGGTCGTCGCCTGGGCACTGGAACACCTCCACGAGCAGTTCGACGTAGAGACCCTCGCCGCGCGCGCGTACATGAGCCGCCGCACCTTCGACCGACGCTTCCGGTCTCTTACTGGGAGCGCTCCACTGCAGTGGCTGATCACCCAGCGCGTGCTCCAGGCGCAGCGGCTGCTGGAGACGTCCGACTACTCGGTGGACGAGGTGGCGGGACGCTGCGGCTTCCGCTCCCCCGTCGCGCTGCGCGGCCACTTCCGCCGCCAGCTCGGCGCCTCTCCCGCCGCCTACCGGGCCGCCTACCGGGCACGGCAGGTGGACGGGGAGCAGGGCGAGGACGCACCGGTCCTCGGCGGGGAGGGCGCGGAGGGCGGAGCGCGCCTGCCGCACCAGCCGCAGCCGGGCCACGGCGGCCAGGGTCCCCTCGTCCAGGGGCCCGGCGGCCAGGGCGGCGGCCCGGGGTACGCGCCGGGGCCGGGAGCCGGGCACGGTCACGGTCCTGGCCCCGTCCACGCCGGCGCGGGGTACCCGGGCGGGCAGCCGGGGCACGCCGTGCAGCCGGGACACTCCACGGGCGGGTACGGGCAGGGGCACGGGTACGGGGGCGGTCAGGAGCCGGGGGCCGCCGCCGGGCACGGGCAGCCCGGGGCCCCCGCGAACGGCCCGGCCGCCGCGCACAGCGGGCGCCAGGGGGTGCGCGAGTACCGGAGCGTGCGGG
This sequence comes from Streptomyces diacarni, assembly GCF_003323715.1. GTDB lineage: Bacteria > Actinomycetota > Actinomycetes > Streptomycetales > Streptomycetaceae > Streptomyces > Streptomyces diacarni. The sequence continues at coordinate 8,829 of NZ_QOIN01000064.1, read as the reverse complement.
AGGGCCGTTCCGAACGGGGCAAACCCGACTCGGACGCGTTCGCCCCCCGGGTTCCGGGCCAGCGCGGCCGGGGCGCGAGCTGAGCGGGGCGGGTCACGTAGTGTGAAGCGCATGAACGATCGCATGGTGTGGATCGACTGCGAGATGACCGGCCTCTCGCTGTCCGATGACGCGCTCATCGAGGTGGCCGCGCTGGTGACCGACTCGGAGCTGAACGTACTCGGGGACGGCGTGGACATCGTGATCCGCCCGCCCGCCTCCGCGCTCGAGACGATGCCGGAGGTGGTGCGCCAGATGCACACCACCTCCGGTCTGCTCGCCGAGCTGGACGGCGGTACGACGCTGGCCGACGCGGAGGCCCAGGTGCTGGCGTATCTGCGCGAGTGGGTTCCGGACGCCGGGAAGGCGCCGCTGTGCGGGAACACCGTCGGCACCGACCGCGGCTTCCTCGCCAGGGACATGCCGGCCCTGGAGAGCCACCTGCACTACCGGATCGTGGACGTCTCCTCGGTCAAGGAGCTGGCCCGCCGCTGGTATCCCCGGGCCTACTTCAACAGCCCCGAGAAGAACGGCAACCACCGGGCACTGGCCGACATCCGCGAGTCGATCGCCGAGCTGCGGTACTACCGCGAGGCCGTGTTCGTCCCGCACCCGGGGCCGGACTCGGAGACGGCGAAGAAGATCGCCGCCCAGCACGTGCTGCCCCCTGCGCACTGACGGGCCGGACGCCGCACCGACCGGCGGAGGGCCTGTCCCGGCCCCGCCCCGAAACCCGTGCGCGAGCACACGCCCGAACCCTGTACACTCGTAGCGGCCGGTCAGGGAAGATCCTCTCCCCGCACCGGACGTGGTGGTCGTAGCTCAGGTGGTAGAGCACCTGGTTGTGGTCCAGGATGTCGCGGGTTCAAGTCCCGTCGATCACCCTTTTCGAGCGAGGCCCTCACCGGCAAGTCCGGTGGGGGCCTCGCTCGTTCGCGCCATGAGCGGTCCACGGAACTTCTCCGGGTACGCAAAACACCGCGTTCCCGGCCTCCCTGCCGGGAGACGGGAACGCGGTGCTGACGGGCGGGCAGAGCTGAGTGTCTGCCGTTACGGGTCGCTCGGCTCAGTCGTTCTGCATCGGGCCGAAGACGAAGACGACCGAGTCGTTCATGATGTGGTCGTCGTCGGAGACGTGGATCTTCTTCCACTCCTTGCTGACCGACTCGTGCACCGAGTTGTACTGGTGCCCCTTCGGCCAGGCGGCAGCGGAACCCGCGCCCGCACCGGCCAGGCCGAGAACGGCGAAGCCGACGGCGACGGAGCGCACGAGCGTACGCATACGCATGGGAACCTCCAAGGGTTGGTTGGATGAAGCACCACGATGGCTGCCGAAGTGTCACTTTTTGGTACAACACGAAAACGTCGTCGCGGATTGAACCCGGACGGCGCAGCCTTCTCCGCATTCGAACTAATATTCGGTACGTGAGTGAGTGGAGTGACAGGGCAGGGCCGTGGGCGCGGGCCCGGATGCCCGACGGACAGGAACTGGACGTCATCGTCACCGGCCGCTCCCGCACCCCCGACGGGCACTGGTGGTACGAGTGCGAGGCCATCCTGCCCAGCCGCTACCAGCACCCCGACGGGCGCGTCGAGCCCGGCAGCGCGCCGACCGCGATCGTCGTCGCGGCCGAGAGCATCACCCCTCTCCCCGGCGAGCGCTACGAGGCGCTGCCGACGGCCGGCGCGGTGGCCGGGCGCCAGTGGGTGGCGGTCCGCGTACGGGGCGTCGGCCAGGAGGGCCCGTGGTGGTGCGTGCACCGCCGCGACTGCTGGCAGGCCAGGGACGGGTGGCTCACGCGGCGGATCACCGCACGGGAGGCGGTGGCACTGCTGGCCGACGGCGAGGACGCACGGGTGTGCGACGTCTGCCGCCCGGACCGTGCACTGCGCACGGCGCGCTGAGCCTCCCCCTCCGGGTGAGAGCGCACGCGCCGGCGGCGTTCCCCGGTCGCAACCCGCCTCACACCAGGCGGACGCCGTGGCCCGCAAGGTAGCGGACGGGGTCGATGTCACTGCCGTAGCCGCGCTCGGCCCGCACCTCGAAGTGCAGGTGGGGCCCGGTCGACCGGCCCGTGTTGCCGGAGCGGCCCAGCGGGGTGCCGGGGTGGACGGTGTCGCCCGCGGTCACGGAGAGGCGCGACAGGTGGGCGAAGAGGGTGTATCCGCCGTCCGTCATGCGGACGGTCACCGCCTTGCCGTAGTCGCCGGACCAGCCCGCGAAGACCACCGTTCCCGGGCCGACGGAGCGGACCCCCGTGCCCTCCGGCACGGCGAGGTCGATGCCCGTGTGGTGGCCTGCCGCCCAGTCCCCCTTCACCCCGTACGCCTGCGAGACCCGCACCCCCTCCACGGCGATCGGCCGCACCCAGCGCACGGTCCCCGCCGATCCGCCCGCCTCAGCCGCGCCCGCGCCCGCCCCCTGCCCGGAGGCCCCACCCGCCGAGGAGGCGTCCGGTGGCGGGGGCTCCGCTTTCCGGGGTGCGCCGGCACCGGCGAGGACGGCAGAGGCCCCCGAGGGGCCGGCGGCCGGGAGGCCGGGCGCCGCGAGCAGGAGGGCGAAGCCCGCGGCGGCGCCGGCCACCGCACGGCGGAGGCGTCCGCCGCGTGCCGCGGCCGCCTGCGCTCCGCCGGAAGCCCGGTCACCGTGGGTCGTCGTACGAGCCATACCTGTGATGCAACGGCCTTCGGCCGCGACCTCGCACCCCGGACGAGGCCCAAGGAGTGAGCCGGTCCCCCGTCAGGAGGAGGCGCGGGTGACCAGTTCGGTGGGCAGGACGCGGTGGCAGCGGTCGCCCTCCGCCGTGGTGTGCGCGGCCGAGGCGCCGGGCGTTCCCCTGCCGAGGAGGTCCAGCAGGAGGCGGGCCATCTCCCGGCCCATCACGGGCAGGGGCTGCCGCACCGTGGTCAGCGGCGGATCCATGTGGCGGGAGACGACCGAGTCGTCGAAGCCGACGAGGGCGACGTCGTCCGGTACCGACCTGCCCGCCTCACGCAGCGCGTGCCGGGCGCCCGCGGCCATCACGTCGGACGCGCAGAAGACGGCGTCCAGCGCCGGGGCGCGCTCCAGCAGGAGGCGCATGGCGCGGCGACCGCCCTCCTCGGTGAAGTCACCGCCCGCCACGAGGCGTGCGTCCAGCGGGCGGTCCGCCTCGCGCAGCGCCGCGCGGTAGCCGTCCGTACGGCAGCGCGCCGCGTGGACGCTGCCGGGACCTGTGATGGTGGCGACGGCGCGGCGGCCCCGGTCGAGCAGATGCGCGACCGCGTTCCGGGCGCCGCCGGTGTTGTCGCAGTCGACGTAGGGCACCGGCGCGGCGGCGCGGCGCCTGCCGCCGAGCACGGTGGGGATCCCGGCGCCGGTGAGCACGTCGGGCAGCGTGTGGTCGGCGTGCACGGAGACGAGCAGCACCCCGTCGATCCGGTGCGCCGCCGCGTACTGCGCGAAGCGGTCCCGCTCCTTTTGGGAGTCCAGCAGGGTGAGGAGCAACTGCATGTCGGCGCGGGCGAGCTCCGTGCCGACCGCGCGGACGATGTCGGAGAAGTACGGCTCGGAGAAGAACCGGGACCCGGCCTCGGGGACGACCAGCGCTATGGCGTCCGCACTGCCCGCCGCCAGCGCGCGGGCCACCCGGTTGGGCACGTACCCCAGTTCGGCGACGGCCTCCTCGACCAGGGCGCGGGTGCGGTCGCTGACGCGGGGAGAGCCGTTGACCACCCGGGAGACGGTGCCGCGTCCCACCCCCGCACGGCGTGCGACCTGCTCCAGAGTCGGCCGGGGCGGTGCGGACCCGCCGGGTCGTCCGCCGCGCGCTGCTGCCATGGTCCCCTCCCCGCACCGGCCCCGGACCTGGCGAGACCGGGGCGAGGGAGCTCATTCAACTACAACGGCCGCCGAAGGGGCCCACGCGTGCGCGGGCCCCTTCGGCGGCGCGACGGCGCGGTGGGGCGCGACGGGTGGGGGTGGGACCATCGCGCCCCGCCGACCGGGCCGGTGCGCCGGGTGGGGCCCTGGACGGGGGCCGCGACCCGTGCCCGGCCGGGCAGGGGCTGCCGTGGGGTCAGCCCGCGAACGCCTCGGTGAAGTCGTAGGGCTGCTGCTCGACGCTGGAGCAGGTGGGGTCCGCCTGGTCCTTGGGGCCGCCGGGGCAGGGCTTGTCACGAGTACCGGACCACATGGAGACCCAGCCCATGCCCTTCTCCTGCGCGAACGCCCGCACCTCCTTGGCGTCCTCGGGCCGGAACACCTCCACGTTGACGTCGTTGACGCCGATCATCGGGGTGACGGCCAGCGCCTTCCACGCCTCCGCCTCGCCCAGACCGAGCGCCTCGGCGACCTGCTTGTGCGTGGCGGTCGCCGCCTGGGTGGCGTACTCGCCCATGTCGCCGTCGTAGGAGGGCCCGTAGTCCATGGCCATGATGTTGACGGCCGACACCTCCACCCCGTTCGCCTCGGCGTTCTTCAGCAGGGCCACGCCGGGCTCCGTCAGCCCCTCGGGCATCACCGGCAGGGTGTAGGAGACGTCCAGGCCCTGATGGCTCTTCTGAAGCGCGGCGACCGCCTTGGCGCGCCGCTCGTTGGCCTCGGTGTCGGGCAGCGCGGCGCCCTCGATGTCCAGATCGATCTTCTTCAGGTCGAAGGTGTCGACGACCTTGCCGTACGCCGCGGCGAGCGCGTCCGGCGAGTCGCAGGCCGTGGCGAGCTCGGAGCCGTTGGCGCCGCCGAAGGAGACGCGGACATCCCCGCCCTTGGCGCGCAGGTCGGATATCTGCGCGGCCACGGGGTTGTCCTCCAGCTCCTGGGAGCCGCCCCACTGGGGGGCGCACTGGCCGCCGCCGCTGGTGACGAAGGCCAGGTTGTACTCCTTGACGCCGGTCTTCTCCGCGCTCTCCAGCAGGTCGTAGGAAGGCTGGAGCGAGGTGTCGACGTACGGCGCGAAAGGCGTACCGGCCGCCTCGGACGGGGCCGCGGCCTCCTCGCCCGCCGTGGCGTTGCCCGCGAGCACGAAGCCGCCTCCCGCGACGAGGGCGGCGGCAGCGGCTCCGGTGAGCAGTGTGGTCGTACGGCGGGTGCGGCGGCGGTGTCCTGCTGAGTGCGTCATCGCGTTCGATGCCTCGCTGAGGTGGGGGACGGGAACGGCCAGCACGCTAGCCGCGGTGAATCGGACGAATGCCATGTTGCGGACTCCGGCCGGCTTCCTTAGGACGCGCTTAAGGAAACCGAAAGGGCCTCCTCAGGAGCGGCGGCCCACAACAGGCCGCGGGCGGGCATTCCGCCCCCGGACCGGAACCGCGTTGCTCCGAACGCCGCAGAAAGCACCCCTCCGTGGGGTGACGGGCGGGCGACGGTCGGAAAGTCACAACGACGGCACCGCGCCCGCTGTGCATGGATGGTGCCCAAGCGCAAGTTGTCTGTCTCCTGAAAGAAGAAACACCATGCTTCGTTCCGTGACCACGGCCGCTTTCGCCGCCGCCCTCGTCCTGGGCGGTGCCTCCGCCGCGGCCGCCGACGCCGGTGCCCAGGGCGGCGCCGCCAACTCCCCGGGTGTCCTCAGCGGGAACGTCGTCCAGGTTCCGGTCAACGTCGGTGCCAACGTCTGCGGCAACTCGATCGACGTCATCGGCCTGCTGAACCCCGCCGCGGGCAACGCCTGCGCCAACAAGTAAGCACCCCCGACGCCGCCGCGTCCGGCCCGCCCCACGGACCGGACCCGGCGGCGCTCCCGTGCGCGGACCCATGTCCGCGCACGGATCCCTTTCCGCGCGGCGGCCCTTCCGCGCACGGCCGCATTCCGCGCACGGCCGGGTTCCCGGTACGGCGGCATATCCGCGCGCGGCGGCGTTCCCGGGCGGTGGCGTTCCCGGGCGGTGGCGTTCCCGAGCACGGTGACCTCCCCGGCCACGACCAGGCTCCCGACGCGGCGGCGCACCCGGGCACGGGGGCGTCCCCGAACGGTCGCGTTCCCAGACACGGTGGCGTCTCGCGCGCGGCGAAACTTCCCGCGCGGCAGCGAGTCCCCGCATGGCGGCGGTCTCCTGCGAGGTGGCGACCCCGGGCGCGACGGCGTTCCCGCGTACGGCCGCGATCCTGGGCACGACGGCGTTCCCGCGAACGGCGCGGTCCATTGCGCGGCACCTTCCCCGGACGCGGCAGAGCCCCCACGGGCGGGGGCCTTCCCCCGCACGACGGCGGATCCACACGCGGCAACGTGACCCTGCACCACGACGTTCCCGCCTGCGGCGGGGCGGACCCGGGCACGGCACCGGACTTCCCCTGCCCGGCGGCGCCCCCGCGCGCGGCAGCGCTCGCACGCACCGCGACGCCCCCGTGCGCGGCAGCGCGCCCCCAGCACCGCGACACTCCCGCCCGCGCGGCAGCGCGCCGCGTGCAGGTGGGCGCCTCGCGAGGGGGCAGGCGTCGGGCGTGGCGCTCGCACGGTGCGCCGCGCCGCCGCGGCGCGTCCTCAGGCCCGGCGCGCGAGGCGAGCGCGCCGGGCCCCGCGGCGGAGGCGGTGGCTGACGCGGTGGGTTCCTGTGCGGGTGGCGGCACCGTCGCGGAGTGCGAGCCGCACCCGTATCTCCGTGCCGCCGAGTACCGAGCGGCCCAGCCGCAGGTCGCCGCCGGTGGATTCGGCGACGCGGCGCACGATGTCCAGGCCCAGCCCCGTGGAGCCCGGGCCGCCGTGGCCGTGGCCGCGGCGCAGCGCGGCGTCGGGGTCGGTGATGCCGCGGCCCGCGTCGGAGACGAGCAGGATGGCGGCCTCGCTCGTGGGTCCGCTGTGCAGGTCGACGGCGAAGGCGGTGCCTTCGGGGGTGTGCCGGAAGACGTTGCCGAGCAGGGCGTCGACGGCTGCGGCCAGTTCGGCGCGGGCGACCGGCACCCGTACCGGATGCTCGACCCCGGCGACCCGCGCCTCACGGCTCTCGTCTTCGGCCAGCGCCGACCAGAAGGCCATCCGCTCGCGGATCACCTCGGCCGCGTCGCAGGTGGCGGAGGGGGCCGCGTGGGGCGCGGGCGCCTTCTGTTCGCGGGCGGTGGCGATGATGGTGTCGACCTCGCCCTCCAACTGTGCGACGGCGGCCCGGGTCTGCTCGGCGGCGTCGCCCTCGCCGAGGGAGGCGGCGTTGAGCCGCAGGACGGTCAGCGGGGTGCGCAGCCGGTGGGAGAGGTCGGCGGCCAGTTCGCGTTCGTTGGCGAGGAGTTGGACGACGTGGTCGGCCATGGAGTTGAAGGCGGTGGCGGCGGAGCGCAGCTCGGTGGGCCCTTCTTCGGGTATCCGCACGTCCAGTTGTCCCTCGCCGAGGTCGTGCGCGGCGCCCGCGAGCCGTTCGGCGGGCCGCACCATGCGGGTGCCGAGCCGGTCGGCGACGGCGACCGAGCCGACGATCAGTGCGAGGCCGACCCCGGCGAGCACCATCCAGGAGGTGGCGACGCCGTGGGTGACCTCGTCGTCGGGTACGAAGACCTCGACGACGGCGATGCCGCCCGTCACGGCGGTGGGCCGCAGGAGCGTGTAGCCGCCGTCGACCTCGACGGTGGTGGCGCGGCCGAGGCGGCGCGCCGCCGCGAGCCGGGCGCGGGGTGCCCGGCTGTGGCCGACGCGTACGGGGCCGCTCTTGGCGCCGCCTTTCCCCGCTTCGGCGGGTACGTGGACGGCGACGCGTCCCTCGGCGCCGGCCTGGGTGATGGCGACGGCGCGCTGGAGTTGGCGGCGGTCGCGGGTGATGGCCAGGGCGGGGCCGATGGCGGAGGCCTGGCGTTCGGCGCCGGCGAAGGCCCGGTCTCTGGCGGTCTCCTTGACGACGAGGGCGAGCGGGACGGCGAAGGCCACCACCACCATCGCGGTCACGGCAAGGCAGACCTTCACCAGGGCCCATCTCACGTGGGCCCGCCCGAACCGGGCGGCGGGGCCGGGGGCTCCGTGGCGGGCGGCGGGGCCGCGGGGTTCGTGGCGGGCGGTTCCAGCTTGACGCCGACCCCGCGCAGGGTGTGCAGGTAGCGCGGTTTGGCGGCCGTCTCCCCCAACTTCCGCCGCAGCCATGACAAGTGGACGTCGATCGTCTGGTCGTCCCCGTAACTGAGCTGCCACACCTCCGACAGCAGTTCCTTGCGGGCGACCACGACGCCGGGGCGGCGCGCCAGGAAGGCCAGCAGGTCGAACTCGCGGCGGGTCAGGTCGAGCAGCGCGCCCTCCAGCTGTGCCATACGGCGCAGCGGGTCGATGGCGAGCCCGCCCACCCGGATCACGGCGTCCCGGGCGCCGTCGCCGCCTGCGGCGGAGGTGCGCGTGCGGCGCAGCACGGCCGCCATCCGGGCCGACAGGTGGGCGACGGAGAACGGTTTGACCAGGTAGTCGTCGGCTCCCGCGTTCAGCAGCCGGACGATCTCGGTCTCGTCGTCCCGCGCCGTGGCGATGATCACCGGGACGTCGGTGACGCCGCGCAGCATCTTCAGCGCCTCGGCGCCGTCGAGGTCCGGCAGCCCGAGGTCGAGGACGACCACGTCGAAACCGACCTGCGCCACCTCGCGCAGGGCCTCCAGCGCCGTGCCCACGCTGCGGACCGTGTGGGCCGCCTCGGTCAGGTGCCGGATGAGGGCGGAGCGCACGAACTGGTCGTCCTCGACCACGAGCACACTTGCCATGGGCGGAACCGTACGTCATCCGGGCGCCCCCTAGATGAGTGAGTCCGATGTGTGTGCTGGTCGCGACCATGGCGAAGGGCGCCCGTTGGTCAGTGTGTGAAGACAAACCTGGACGCCCTTCTGGCGGCACTGTACGTGTTCATCGACGA
>NZ_QOIN01000062.1 GCF_003323715.1 Streptomyces diacarni | reverse complement strand
GCCCTCACCAACACCCTCGCCCACACCCACACCACCACCCACCCCCTCACCTGGCACCACCCCAACCCACACACCTCCACCCCCCTCCCCACCTACCCCTTCACCCACCACACCTACTGGCCCGATCACATCGTCACGGCGGGCGACATGGGCAGTGCCGGGCTCGCTCCCGCGGGGCATCCGTTTCTGGCGGCGGGTACCGAGATCGCCAACGGGGAGGGGCACCTGTTCGCCGGGCGTATCTCGTTGAAGTCGCATCCCTGGCTGGCCCAGCACGTGGTGCTGGAGCGGGCCGTGCTGCCGGGGACCGCGTTCGTCGAGCTCGCGCTGCACGCCGCCCACCACACCGGTGCGGGCGGGATCGGGGAACTGACGTTGCAGGCGCCGCTGCTGCTGCCCGAGCGCGGGGGCGTGCAGCTCCAGGTGGTCGTGGGCGGGGACGGCGGCGACGGTGAGCGGTCGATCACCATCCACTCGCGGCCGGAACCCGCCGACGCGGACGCGGAGCCCGATACGTGGACGTGCCACGCGGTGGGGACACTGGCCGGCGCGGCGGCGACGGCGCCGCCGCGCTCCGCGGCGGCCTGGCCGCCGGAGGGCGCCGAGCCGCTGGCCGTCGAGGGCGTGTACGACCGTTTCGCCGAGGCGGGCCTGGCCTACGGGCCGGCGTTCCGGGGCTTGTGCGCCGCTTGGCGGCGTGGCGAGGACGTGTACGCCGAGGTGGAGTTGCCGAAGGGGGTCGGCGCGGACGGGTTCGCGCTGCACCCCGCTCTGCTGGACGCGGCGCTGCACGCGACGGCGTTGGACCCGGGCGGCGAAGGGGTTCAGGCCCGGCTGCCGTTCGCCTGGCACGGGGTGGCGGTGCATGCCGTGGCCGCCAGTTCTGTGCGCGTACGTCTGCGTCGGGGCGGCGAGGGTTCCGTGTCGCTGGCGGTCGCCGATGCCGCCGGAGCCCCGGTGGCGTCCGTGGAGACGCTGGCCGCGCGTCCGGTCACGCCGGAGTCGTGGTCGGCCGCGGGCGGCAGGCGGGACGACATGTACCGGCTGGAGTGGACGCGGACCGATGTGGGAGCCGAGCCGGGTGCCGGCGGGGAGAGTCGGGCCGTCGCGGGTTGGGCCGTCGTCGGGCCTGACGCGGCACTGCTCGAACCGGAGGGCGCGGGGGCGTCCGGGCTCGCCTGTTTCGACAGTCTGTCCGCGCTGCGTCACGCCGTGCGGGACGGTGTACCGGTGCCGCGGGCGGTGTGCGTGCGCCTGTGCGGAGGGGATGCGTCCGACGAGCACGTGGGTTCGGCGGTTCTCGCCTCGACGACCCGCGCTTTCGACCTGGTGCGGGACTGGCTCGCCGACGACACGTTCGCGACTGCTCAGCTGGTCGTGCTGACGTCCGGCGCCGTGCCCGTACGGGAGGGCGAGCCCGTCCGGGATCTGGGCGCCGCCGCCGTGTGGGGGCTGCTGCGTACGGCGCAGTCGGAGCATCCGGGGCGGTTCGTCCTCGTCGACACCGATCCCCGTGCCACCGGTGTGTCCGCGCGGCAGCTGGCCACGTGGACGGCCGGCGGGGAGCCGCAGCTCGCTCTTCGCGACGGCGAGGCCTACGTGCCCCGGCTGCTGCGGGTGCGGACGGGGGACGCCCTTCAGCCGCCCGCGGGCGTCTCCAGGTGGCGGCTGGACGTGAGTGAGCCGGGCACTCTGGACAACCTCGCTCTCGTCGCACGCGCCGAGGACGAGCCCGGCGCTCCGGGGCGCCCTGTGGAGGGCATGGACGTGCAGGTGGCCGTGCGGGCCGCCGGCATGAACTTCCGGGACGTGCTGCTCACGCTGGGCCTGTACCCGGACGAGGCGGTCATCGGCGGGGAGGCGTCCGGCGTGGTGACCGCGGTCGGGCCCGAGGTGACCGGTCTGCGGCCCGGGGACCGCGTGATGGGCCTGTTCCACGACGGCGCCATGGGCCCCGCCGCGGTGACCGACCGGCGGCTGCTGACGCGCGTGCCGGCGGGCTGGTCGTTCGCGCAGGCCGCCGGCGCACCGATCGTCTTCCTGACGGCCTACTACGCGCTCACGGAACTCGTGCGGCCCGTACCGGGACAGCGGCTGCTGGTCCATGCGGCCACCGGCGGCGTGGGCATGGCCGCCACCCAGCTCGCCCGGCACCTGGGCATGGAGGTCTTCGGTACCGCGAGCCCGCCCAAGTGGGGCGCGATGCGCTCGCAGGGGTACGACGACGCGCACATCGCGAACTCGCGCACCCTGGACTTCGCGGAGGAGATCCTCCGGGCGACGGGCGGCGAGGGGGTCGACGTCGTCCTCAACTCCCTCGCTCAGGAGTTCGTCGACGCGTCGCTGCGGCTGCTGCCGAACGGCGGGCACTTCCTGGAGATGGGCAAGACGGACCTCCGCGACGTCGCGAAGGTGGAGGGCCACCACTCGGGGGTCACCTACCGCCCCTTCGAGATGTTCGAGTCGGGCCCCGACCACATCCACCGGATGCTGACCGCGCTCGACGGCCTGTTCGCCGAGGGTGTGCTGCGGCCGCTGCCCGTCACGGCCTACGACGTGCGGCACGCGCTGCCCGCCTTCCGCCGGCTGGGCCAGGCAGGTCACCTCGGCAAGCTCGTCCTCACCCTGCCGCAGCGCCCCGATCCGGCGGGCACGTTCCTGGTGACCGGCGGCACCGGCACACTGGGCGCGCTCGTCGCCCGCCACCTGGTGGAGCGGCACGGCGCCCGTCACCTGCTGCTGCTCAGCCGCCGGGGACGCGACGCCGAGGGTGCGGCGGAGCTGGAGGCAGAACTGACCGGGCTGGGCGCCCAGGTGACCCTCGCCGCCTGCGACGCCGCCGACGAGACCGCCCTGGCCGAGGTGCTCGACGCCGTACCCGAGGAGCACCCGCTGACCGCCGTGGTGCACACGGCGGGTGTCGCCGACGACGCGGTTTTCACGTCGCTGACCGGCGACCGGTTCGCCCCCGTTCTGCGGCCCAAGGTGGACGGGGCGTGGAACCTGCACCGGCTGACGCGCCACCTGGACCTGTCGGCCTTCGTGCTGTTCTCGTCCGTGGCGGGCGTCATGGGCAACCCGGGGCAGGCCAACTACGCGGCCGCGAACACCTTCTTGGACGCCCTCGCCCAGCACCGGCGCGCCATGGGCCTGCCCGCCACCTCGCTGGCGTGGGGTCTGTGGGAGCGCAGCAGCGGCATCTCGGGCAAGGTCCTCGGTGAGGCCGAGCGGGGCGGCGCGCGCTCGCTGCTGGCTCCGCTGCCCACGAGGGAGGCGCTGGACCTCTTCGACGAGGGAGCGCGCGCCGCGCACTCCGTGCTCGTGCCGGCCCGGATGAACATGCCGGCGCTGCGGGCCGCGGCCGACGCGCTGCCGTCGATGGTCCGTTCGCTGCTGCCGCGGCGGCGGCCGACAGCGCGTGCGGCGGACGAGACGTCCTCCTCGCTGCACCAGCGGCTCGCGGGTCGTACGGCGGCGGAGCAGCGGCGGATCCTGCTGGATCTGGTCCGCGAGCACGTCGGCGCGGTGCTCGGACGTGCGCCGTCGGAGCCCGTCGCCGCCGAACGTCCCTTCCAGGAGTTGGGCTTCGACTCCCTCACCGCGGTGGAACTGCGCAACCGTATGAACGCCGCGACGGGCCTGCGGCTGTCCCCCACCGTGATCTTCGATCACCCTTCGGCCGCCGCCCTCGCCACACACCTGCACACCCTCACGGCGGCGCCGGGGGCGGACGCCGCAGAGCCGACCGCCGACGCCGCGCAGACACCCCGCGACGCCGAGGCCGTCGAGGACGCCGCGTTCGCGATCGTCGGCATGGCCTGCCGCTATCCAGGGGGGATCGCCTCCCCCGACGACCTGTGGCGCGTCGTGCTGGAGGGCAGGGAAGTCATCGGCGAGTTCCCCGCGGACCGCGGCTGGGACATCGCGGACCTCTACGACCCCGACCCGGAGCAGCCCGGGAAGACCTACACGACACGGGGCGGTTTCCTCGACGCCGCGGGCGACTTCGACGCCGGGTTCTTCGCGATGAGCCCCCGGGAAGCGCTGGCCACCGACCCGCAGCAGCGGCTGCTGCTGGAGACGGGCTGGGAGACCCTGGAGCGGGCCGGGATACCGCCCGCCTCACTGCGCGGCTCACGGACCGGCGTGTACGTGGGCATGGCCGACCACCACTACGGGCTGGGCACGGACCAGACGTCGGCCGACTCCCTGGAGAGCTTCCTGCTGACCGGGGCCACCAGCAGCGTCGCGTCCGGCCGCGTCGCCTACGTGCTCGGGCTCGAAGGCCCCGCGGTCACCGTGGACACGGCCTGTTCCTCGTCGCTGGTCGCCTTGCACATGGCCTGCCAGGCCCTGCGCAGCGGCGAGTGCGACCTGGCCCTGGCGGGCGGGGTGACCGTGATGTCCTCCCCCGCGATCTTCACCGGGTTCAGCCGCCAGCGCGGGCTGTCCCCCGACGGCTCCTGCAAGGCCTTCGCGGCCTCGGCGGACGGTACCGGGTTCTCCGAGGGCATCGGGATGCTGCTCGTCGAGCGGCTGTCCGACGCGGAACGCAAGGGGCACAACGTGCTCGCGGTCGTCCGCGGCAGCGCCGTCAACCAGGACGGCGCCAGCAACGGGCTGACCGCACCCAACGGCCCCTCGCAGCAGCGCGTGATACGTCAGGCCCTCGCCGGGGCCGGTCTGTCCCCCGGCGAGCTGGACGTCGTCGAGGCGCACGGCACCGGCACCACCCTCGGCGACCCCATCGAGGCGCAGGCGGTCATGGCCGTGTACGGGCAGGACAGGCCGGCGGACCGCCCGGTGCGGATGGGCTCGGTGAAGTCCAACATCGGGCACGCGCAGCAGGCCGCCGGCGTGGCAGGTGTCATCAAGATGGTGCAGGCAATGCGGCACGGCGTCCTGCCGAAGTCCCTGCACATCGAAGCGCCGACGCCGCATGTCGACTGGGAGGCGGGCGGCGTCGCGCTGCTGACCGAGACCACCGAGTGGCCCGAGACGGGGCGCCCCCGCCGGGCCGCGGTCTCCTCCTTCGGCATCAGCGGCACCAACGCGCACGTCGTCCTCGAACAGCCCCCGGTCGCCGACGCGCGGTCCGCCGCGGCGGCGGCACCGCCCGCGGCGTTCGCGGGAGCGCCGCTGCCGTGGACGGTCTCGGCCCGCGACGGCCAGGCGCTCAGGGACCAGGCGGCGGCCCTTCGGGACCTGCTGCGCGACCATCCGGACCTGGACCTCGCTCAGACCGCCGGCGCGCTGGCCACCACCCGGTCTCCCTTCGAGCACCGCGCCGCTGTCGTCGCCGGCGACCGGGGCGAACTCCACGAAGCGCTGGCGGCGCTGGCCTCCGGTGAGCCCCACGCGGCCCTGGTCGAAGGGGTCGCGGGAAGCGACACAGGGCGTACCGTCTTCGTCTTTCCCGGGCAGGGCTCGCAGTGGGCGGGCATGGCGCTCGACCTGCTCGACAGCTCGCCCGAGTTCGCCGCCCGCCTGCGCGCGTGCGACGCGGCGGTGGAGCAGCACGCCGGTTGGTCGCCGTTGGCCGTGCTGCGCGGGGAGCCCGACGCACCCTCCCTGGAGCGGGTGGACGTCGTACAGCCGGTGCTGTTCACCGTGATGGTGGCGCTGGCCGAGCTGTGGACCTCCTGCGGCGTGGCCCCGGACACCGTCGTCGGCCACTCCCAGGGCGAGATCGCCGCCGCCTGCGTCGCGGGTGCGCTGTCCCTGGACGACGCCGCCCGCGTCGTGGTGTTCCGCAGCCGGGCCCTCACCGCGCTGGCGGGCAGCGGCGCCATGGCTTCCGTGCCACTGCCCGTCGAGGAGCTGACGGCACGCCTGGAGGCGCTGTCAGGGCGGGTGGGCGTCGCGTCGGTCAACGGGCCCGACACCACCGTGGTCTCGGGCGACCCCGACAGCGTCGAGCAGCTCGTGGCCGACTGCCGCGCCGACGGCGTGCGCGCGCGGACGATCCCCGTGGACTACGCCTCGCACTCGCACCACGTGGAGGCGATCCGCGACGAGCTGCTGAAGGTGCTCGATCCCATCGAGCCCCGCCCGGCCGACGTGCCGTTCCTGTCCACGGTGACCGGTGAAATCATCGACACCACCCGCCTGAACGCCGACTACTGGTACCGCAACCTGCGCCACACCGTGCTGTTCGCCGACGCCACACGGGCCGCACTCGACAGCGGCCACAGCCTGTTCGTCGAGGTCAGCCCGCATCCGGTGCTGACCGTGGGTCTCCAGCAGAGCCGCGACCACGCCGGTGTGAGCGCCACCGTGGTCGGCACGGTCCGCAAGGACCACGACGGCCCGCGCGAGTACCTGACCTCCCTGGCGCGGGCGCACGTGGGCGGCGCCCACGTCGACTGGCACCGGGTCTTCCGCCCGCGCCGCTCGGTACCGGCGGTCGAACTGCCGACCTACGCCTTCCGGCGGCGCCGCTACTGGCTGCTGCCCTCGGCGGGCCGGGCAGGCGCCGCCTCGGCGGGCCTGGTCGGCGCCGGGCACCCCATGCTCGGGGCGGCGCTCCCGCTGGCCGGGGACGACCGGTGCGTGCTCACGGGACGGCTGTCGGCACGGACCAGTCCCTGGCTGGCCGACCACACCGTGTTCGGCGCGACCGTGCTGCCCGGCGCGGCGTTCGCGGAGTTCGCGCTGTTCGCGGCAGCGCAGACCGAGTGCGGCGCAGTGGACGACCTGACGCTGCTGGCACCGCTGGTACTGCCCGAACAGGGCGCCGTCCAGGTCCAGATCGTCATCGACGCCCCGGACGCGGAGGGACGCCGCGCGCTCGCCGTCCACTCCCGTCCCGAATCACCGGAGCTGGACGCCCCGTGGACGCGGAACGCCCAGGGCAGCCTGTCGTCCGCCGACTCGCCGCCGCCGTCACCTCCATCGCTCACGGCGGAGGCCTGGCCGCCGCCCGGAGCCTCACCGTGCGAGACGAGCGAGGCGTACGACCGGTTCGTCGCGACCGGAATGGAGCACGGACCGGTGTTCCAGGGACTGCGCGCCGCCTGGCGCCGGGGGGACGAGTTGTACGCGGAGGTGGACCTCCCGGAGGAGATCCAGACGGACGGCTACGGCCTGCACCCCGCTCTGCTCGACTCGACACTGCACGCGCTCGGTCTCACGGACCGCGGCGGCTCCGCACAGCAGGCGTGGCTGCCGTTCGCCTGGAGCGGGATGACCCTGTACGGCGGACACGGAGCGAGGTCCCTGCGCGTGGCCCTCACCCCCGCCGGACCGGACAGCGTCGGTCTTCTGCTGTCCGACAGCGAGGGCACGCCGGTCGCGTCGATCGCCTCCCTCACCCTGCGGCCGATGAGCACGGAGCAGTTCAGCTCCGCGCTCGCCCGCGACGCCGGGCTCTCCACCCTGCTGCGCCTCGACTGGACGGACGCTCCCGCTGCGGGCGACAGCGGCGAGGGCACGCCGCAGTCGTGGGCGGTGTTGGGGGGTGGTGTCGGTGAGTGGTCGGGCCCTGTGGAGGGTGCGGGTCCGGATGTCCCGGTCTATTCGGACTTGGCGGGTCTGTTGCGTCAGGTGTCGGACGGTTCGCTGGGGACGTCGGAGTCTTCGGGGTCAGCGGAGTCGGTGGGGACAGTGGGCTCGGTGCCGGGGGTGGTGGTGTGTCCGGTGGGTGGTCTGGAGGTGTCCTCGTCGCCTGCGCGGGCCGCTCACCGGGTCGCCCGTCGGGTGCTGGACGTGGTGCGGGGGTGGTTGGGTGAGGAGCGGTTGAGCGGGTCGCGGTTGGTGCTTGTCACGCGGGGTGCGGTGGCTGCGGGCGCGGGTGAGGGTGTGCCGGACGTGGCGGCGGCGACCTGCTGGGGTCTGGTGCGTAGTGCGCAGAGTGAGAACCCGGGCCGGTTGGTGCTGGTGGATGCGGAGCCCGGTGAGGAGCCGGTGCCGTGGAGGTCGGTTGCGGCTGCGGTCGCGGGTGCGGCTTCGGCTGGGGAGTGGCAGGTGGCGCTGCGTGGGGGCCGGGTGCTGGTGCCGCGGCTGGCCAAGACCAGCGGACAGGCGGGCCTTGAAGAGGCTGACGGTGGTCTGTCGGTGTTGGGTGGTGGCGGGACGGTCCTGGTGACGGGTGGTACCGGTGTGCTGGGTGCGGCTACCGCGCGGCATCTGGTTTCCCGGTATGGGGTGGAGCGGTTGTTGCTGGTCAGCCGCAGCGGTATGGAGGCTGCGGGTGCTGCCGGCTTGGTGGCTGAGTTGGAGGGGGCGGGGGCGTGGGTGGAGGTGGCCGCGTGTGACGTGGCCGACCACGACGCACTGGCCGAACTTTTGGCTGCGATTCCGGCGGAGTATCCGTTGACGGGGGTCTTCCACACCGCCGGTGTGCTGGAGGACGCGACGCTGGGTTCGTTGACGCCGGCGGGTTTGGCGCGGGTGTTGCGGCCGAAGGTGGATGCGGCCTGGAATCTGCATGAGCTGACTCGGGATGCCGGGTTGTCGGCGTTCGTGTTGTTCTCCTCCATCGCCGGCACCCTGGGCACGCCGGGGCAGGCCAATTACGCGGCGGGCAACACGTTCCTGGACGCGTTGGCGCAGCATCGCCACGCGCAGGGTCTTCCCGCTGTCTCGTTGGCGTGGGGTTTGTGGGAGGAGACCAGCGGTATGACCGGTGCGCTGGCCGGCACCGACCGCGACCGACTGACCCGGGGCGGACTGGTCCCCCTGACCACCGAGCAGGGCATGACACTGCTCGACACCGCGCTCGCCACCCCGCATCCCCCCGTCCGCGTCCCGGCACAGCTGGACCTGCCCACGCTGCGGGGGCATGCCGCGGCGGGGCTGCTGCCTCCCGTGCTGCGCACCATGGTGCCGGCGCGTGCCCGGCGGGCCGAAAGAGCCGGCCAGTCGCTGCCCGAACGGCTGGCGGGACTGGACGCCGCCGCACAGCACGAGACGGTTCTCAGCAGCCTGCGCGGCACCGTCGCCGCCGTACTGGGTCACAGCAGCGCGGACGACGTCGACCCGGACCGCGCGTTCAAGGACCTCGGCTTCGACTCGCTCACCGCGGTGGAGCTGCGCAACCGACTGGTTGCCCTCACGGGACTCTCGCTGCCCGCGACGCTGGTCTTCGACTACCCGACCGCCGAGGCGCTGACCGGCTATCTGCTCGAACACATTGCACCGCCGAAGACCCATCCATCCGACACGGTCCTCGCCCAACTCGACCGACTCGAGGCCACGCTGAACACACTCACCGCGGACGACAGCGGTGACGGTGGAGCGGACGTGGCGCAGCGGCTGCGCGCCCTCGCAGCGCGCTGGGACGAGGCGCCCCGCCGGACGGAGACAGACGTCGACGAGCGGCTGAGCAGCGCCTCGGCCGCGGAGGTCCTGGACTTCATCGACAAGGAGCTGAGAGGCGCCTGAGCGGGTTCCCGGGTCGCCATCGCAACGCGCCGGCGAGCTCAGCAGACGGATTTGAGGATCAACAATGGACGTGACCGACCAGGACAAGCTCGTCGACTACCTCAAGTGGGTCACGGGCGACCTGCACCGCACCCGGCGGCGGCTGGAGGAGCTGGAGGAGGCCGATCGGGAGCCGATCGCGATCGTCGCGGCGAGCTGCCGCTACCCCGGGGGCGTGCGGAGCCCGGAGGGGCTGTGGCGGCTGGTGAGCGAGGGCACCGACGCGGTCTCGGAGTTCCCCACCGACCGCGACTGGCCCCTCGACCAGCTCTACGATCCGGACCCCGAGCGGACGGGCACGTCGTACAGCCGCGAGGGCGGATTCCTGCACGACGCCGCGTACTTCGACGCGCACTTCTTCGGGATCAGTCCCCGCGAGGCGACCGCGATCGACCCGCAGCAGCGGCTGCTGCTGGAGACGGCCTGGGAGGCGATCGAGCGGGCCGGTGTCGTCCCGGCATCCCTGAGGGGCAGCGCCACGGGCGTCTTCATGGGCGTGATGTACGACGACTACGCATCGCGGATGTACCCGCGCCCGCCTGCGGGGTTCGAGGGATATCTCGGCAACGGCAGCGCGGGCAGCGTGGCCTCGGGGCGGATCTCCTACACGCTCGGTCTTGAGGGCCCCGCGGTGACGGTGGACACCGCCTGCTCCTCGTCGCTCGTGGCCCTCCACCTCGCCTGCCAGGCGATCCGCCGGGGCGAGTGCGGGGCGGCGCTGGCCGGTGGTGTGACGGTGATGGCGACGCCCGGGGTGTTCGTGGAGTTCAGCAGGCAACGTGGGCTGGCGCCGGACGGGCGGTGCAAGTCCTTCGCCGCCGCCGCGGACGGCGCGGGCTGGGCCGAAGGTGCCGGGGTCGTGCTGCTGGAACGTCTCTCCACGGCCCGCGAGCAGGGGCATCCGGTGCTGGCCGTCGTCCGTGGCGGCGCGGTCAATCAGGACGGGGCGAGCAACGGTCTGACGGCTCCGAACGGACCCTCGCAACAGCGCCTCATCCGGCAGGCCCTGGCCGACGCCCGGCTGACCGGAACGGATGTCGACGTCGTGGAGGCGCACGGTACGGGCACCACACTGGGCGACCCGATCGAGGCGCAGGCGCTGCTGGCGACGTATGGGCACAGCCGGCCGGCGGATCGGCCGCTGTGGCTGGGCTCGGTGAAGTCGAACATCGGGCACACGCAGGCCGCCGCCGGTGTGGCGGGTGTGATCAAGATGGTGGAGGCGATGCGGCACGGCATGCTCCCGCGCACACTGCACGTGGACGAGCCCACCCCGCACGTGGACTGGTCCACGGGTGCGGTGCGGCTGCTGACCGAGTCGACTCAGTGGCCCGAGACGGGGCACCCTCGCCGGGCTGCGGTCTCCTCCTTCGGCATCAGCGGCACCAACGCCCATCTCATCCTCGAAGCCCCACCCGCACCCCCGCAGGACTCGGCGGCGGAGCCGGAGTGCGACGACTCCGAGTCCGGCGACGCCACCACCCCGAGCGTGAGCGGCCCGGTGGCCTGGGCCATCTCGGCCCGCGACGAGCAGGCGCTGCGCAGCCAGGCCGCACAGCTGCGCCACCGCGTACTGGCGGATCCCGCGCTCGACCCGGCCGAGGTCGCCAGAGCCCTGGCGACCAGCCGCACCCACTTCGGCCGGCGGGCCGTGGTGATCGGCGAGGACCGTACGGCACTGCTGCGCGGCCTGGAGGCACTGTCGCGGGGCGAGCCCGACCCGTCCCTCGTCGTCGACACCGTCCGGCCGGGCGGCTCCTCGGCCTTCCTCTTCTCCGGGCAGGGCAGCCAGCGTCCGGGGGCGGGCCGTGAGCTCTACGAAGCCTTTCCCGTGTACGCCGAGGCGTACGACGAGATCTGCGACCTGCTCGGCCCCGAGCTCGAACGGCCCCTGCGCGACGTGGCGTTCGCCGGCCCCGCGGAGCCGCATGCCCAGCTGCTCGACACCACCCTCTACACGCAGGCCTCGCTGTTCGCCCTGCAAACCGCGCAGTTCCGCCTCGCCGAGTCCTTCGGCGTCGCTCCCGACCTCGTCGCGGGCCACTCACTGGGCGAGATCACCGCGGCCCACGTGGCGGGCGTCCTGTCGCTGCCCGACGCGTGCACCCTGGTCGCGGCGCGCGGCCGGCTCATGGCGGAGCGGGGGCGGCCCGGCGGGGCGATGGTGTCGGTACGTGCGGCCGAGGACGACGTACGCGCCTCCCTCGCCGACTACGAGGGGCGGGTCGCGGTCGCCGCGGTCAACGGGCCGCGCGCCACGGTGGTCTCGGGCGACGAGGACGCCGTCGCGGAGCTCGCCGCCCTGTGGAAGGGGCGGGGGCACAGGACGCGGGCGCTGAACGTGAGCCACGCCTTCCACTCCCCGCACATGGAGGGCATGCTCGACGGCTTCCGCGCCGTCGCACGCACCCTGTCGTACTCCCCCGCGCGCATCCCCGTCGTCACCGGTGTCACCGGACGCGTCGCGGCGGACGAGGAGTTGGGCTCGCCCGAGCACTGGGCCGGTCACGTGCACCGTACGGTGAGGTTCGCCGACTGCGTGCGCACGCTGCACGAGCGGGGCGTGACCCGCTATCTGGAACTCGGTCCTGACGCCACGCTGGCCCCGCTGGCCCGGGACTGCGTGCCCGACGACGACGCCGAACCGGTGACGATGTCGCTGCTGCGTGCCAGGCGGTCCGAGAAGCGCACGCTGCTCACCGCGCTGGGCCGACTGCACGGGTCCGGCCACCGCGTCGACTGGGCACGTGTGTTCGGGCCGTCCTCGGGGCGGCACGTGGAGCTGCCGACCTACCCCTTCCAGCGGCAGCGCCACTGGCTGGAGCAGCCGGCTGCGGAGCACACGAACCGCACGGAGGATGTCTTCTGGCAGGCGGTCGAGACCACCGACCTCGACCGGCTCTCCGCCGCGCTCGGCCTCACCTCGGAGCAGCGGGCTTCGCTGCGGACGGTGCTGCCGAACCTCTCCGCTTGGCGCCGGCGGGACACCTGGGGTTACCGGACACGCTGGACCCAGTCGGCCATGGAGGCCCCGCCCGCGCCGCTGCGGGACAGCTGGCTGCTCCTCGTACCCGAAGAGGCGTCCGGGGACCCGCTGGTGGCTGCGGCCGACGCGGCACTGAGGGAGGCGGGGGCACAGACCGTACAGGTGCCCGTCGGGCCTCTTCGCGGAAGCGATCCGGACGGCCGTACGGAAACGCTGACCGGGGCGCTGCGCCACTGCGCGGGCACCGGAACGGGCCCTGTTGCCGGGGCGCTCTGGCTCGCGGCGCTCGAAGCGGGATCCGGAGCAACGCACGCAGCGCGGCCCCACGCGGAGCAGGATGCGGGGCCCCACCCGGAGCGGGGCGCGGGCACCGACCGGCAGCGCGGCGAGCGGGATCGGACGGCGCTGATCGCCCGGGCGATGAAGGACGCCGGAGTGCGCGCGCCTCTGTGGCTCGCCACCCGCGGTGCCGTGCCCGTCCCGTGCGGCGACCCGTCGGCCGATCCCTCGCAGGCGCGTGCGTGGGCGGCGGGGCGCGCACTCGCGGTGGAGAGCCCCGAGCTGTGGGGCGGCGCGGTCGATCTGCCGCTCGCCCTGACGGAGGGCGGCGGCCGGCTGCTGTCCGCGGTACTCGGCCGCGCCAGCGGGGAGAACCAGGTGGCGGTCCGTGACACCGGGGTCCACGCACCGCGGCTGACGCGCATCGCCTTGTCCGACGCGCCGCCGTCCCGTTCCTGGCAGCCGCGGGGCAGCGTGCTGGTAGTCGGTGCGGACACGGTCCTCGGCGCGGCCGCTGCTCGGTGGCTCGCCGCGCACGGCGCCGCGCACCTGCTGCTGGCGGGCGCGGCCGAGGAGAGCAGCGCGGAGGTCAAGGAGCTGACCACCGCCCTGGACGAGCTCGGCGCGACCTGGAGGTACACCACCGCCCGGCCGACCGACCGTGAGGCCCTGGCACGGCTGCTGGAGCCGGCCGACGGTGGACACGGGCCGCTGACGGGCGTGGTGGACGCCGGAGCGGCCGAGACGGCAGAGGCGGCAGAGGCGGCAGAGGCGGCTGTGCGCATCCTTGAGGAGCTGGCCGCCGACGTACAGCTGGACGCCTTCGCCGTGCTGCGCCCCGCGCCCGGCCTCGGCCTCCCCCTGCGGGGCGGGGAAGCTCCCACGGACGCGGTGTCACCGGATCGTGCGGTCTTCGCCCACGCGCTGGTGGAGGCGGCGATGCGGCGCCGCCGTGCGCGGGGCCTCCCGGGGCTGCTGGTCTCCTGGGGCCCGTACGCGCCGGTGCCCTCGGCCGGGACCGTGTCGGGTGGCGCGGCCGGTGCCGGGACGGACGCGGACGGCGCCCTCGCGTCGGCGGGGCTGGGTACCACGGTGCCCGATCTCGCCATGGACGTGCTGGCGCACGCCGCGCACCAGGACGACGAGCCGCTGCTGACCGTGGCCGAGGTGGACTGGGAACGGTTCGTCTCCGCGACGGCCGGCGCCGGTGTCGACCCGCTGCTGCGGGAGGTGGCGGGCGCGCAGGCCGCCCCTGACGGCACACCGCCGGACTCCCTGCTGCTGCGGCGGCTGCGGGAGACCCCCGAGGCCGAGCGGCCGGGCGTGCTGCTGGAGGAGATACGCACCCGTACCGCTGCCGTCCTGGGGCTGGCGGCAGAGGCACTCGACGCCGACGCGAACCTGTTCGAGCTGGGGCTCAGCTCGATGAGCGCGCTCGAACTGAGCTCCGGAATCCGGCAGTCCGGGCTCGCGCTGACACCGGCCGCGGTCTTCGACCACCCGACGCCGCAGGCGCTGGCCCTCCACCTGAGTGCGGAACTCGCCACCCACAGCCCTCCCCCCGCGGCGGATCCTGCGGCGGGCCCCACCACGGGCCCCACAGCGGGCCCCCTGACCGAGTCGTGAGCGATCCCGCCGCCCGTCCCACACGTGCCAGACCCCCTGAACGGCCCAGAACCGAGGAGAGTTGCATGCGTCCCATCGTCGCCGTCGCCGGCGCAGGACCCGTAGGACTGATGCTCGCAGGCGAGCTGAGCGAAGCGGGCGTGCGGACCGTCGTGCTCGAACAGCGGGGTGAGCCGCGCACGACCTCCCCGGGCATGGCCATCAACCCGACCGTCGTGGAACTGCTCACGCAGCGCGGCGTCATGGAAGCGCTCCGCGGGGAAGGCATGGAGCTGCCACAGGCGTTCTTCGCCCACCTGCCGCTGGACCCGGCGAGGTTGCCGGAGCAGCGCGCGTACAACTTCATGGTGGCGCAGACCCGGCTGGAGTACCGTCTGGAGGAGCGTGCCGTCGAGGCGGGCGCCGACATCCGCCGGGGGCACCGGATCACCGGTGTCACGCAGGACGACGAGAGCGGCGGCGTGCGGGTGCGGGTGCGCGCGGACGGCGCCGAACAGACGCTGCAATGCCGCTATCTGGTGGGCTGCGACGGCGAGGCGAGCACCGTGCGAGAGGCGGCGGGCATCGCCTTTCCCGGGCGGGAGACGCCGTTCTACGGGCTCGTCGGGGATTTCGACATCACCGACGAGTTGTTCGGGCGCCTCGGCGCGCACCAGTACGCCGACGGGCTGTTCACGGTGGCGCCCACCAGTCCCTCCACCCTGCGGGTCACCGTCGGGGAGTTCGGGGTGAGGCCGCCGGATCCCGACA
The DNA here is from genome assembly GCF_003323715.1 of Streptomyces diacarni. GTDB lineage: Bacteria > Actinomycetota > Actinomycetes > Streptomycetales > Streptomycetaceae > Streptomyces > Streptomyces diacarni. The sequence goes on along the minus strand of NZ_QOIN01000062.1, from coordinate 15,323 downwards.
CGCCGGCCACCGTCGAGGAGCTGCGCCGCCTGGCCCGGCGGATCACGGGTGACGACATCACTCTGGACAAGCCGCACTGGCTCGACCGGTGGTTCAACAGGGCGCGGCAGGCGGACGGTTACCGCAGCGGGTCCGTGTTCCTGGCCGGGGACGCCGCACACATCCAGTTCCCGCTGGGCGGACTGGCCCTGAGCACCGGCATCGAGGACGCGGTCAACCTCGGCTGGAAGCTGGCCGCCGACATGCGAGGACGGGCTCCGGCGGGCCTGCTGGACACCTACGACAGCGAACGGCGCCCGGTCGGTGCCCGCACCTGCTCCGTCACGGGCGCGCAGGCCGCGCTGATGCAGCCCGGTGACCGGGCCGCCCCCGTGCGCGAGCTGCTGCGCGAACTGATCGAGTACGACGACGTCAACGCGCACCTCGTGCGGACCGTCGGCGGCCTCGACAGCCGGTATCCCCTCGGACCCGCCGGCGAGGACGGCCAGGACAGCCGTGACGGCCAGGACGGCGAGGACGGCGAGGACGGCGAGGACGGCGAGAACGGCGGGCCGCGAGCGCACGCCCTCACCGGACAGCGGCCGGGCGACATTCCACTCCGCACCGCCGACGGCGAGGAGACCAGCCTGGCGCGGCTCCTGCTGCCGGGGCACGGGGTCCTCCTCGCACTGACCGGCGCGGCGTCCGAGTCGGCCGACGTCGGCGGCTGGCGGGACAGGGTCGACGTCGTCGTCGCGGAGCCCACCGAGCGCATCGGTGCGCGCGCGGTGCTGCTGCGCCCCGACGGGCGCGTCGCCTGGGCAGCCGACGGCGGCGACGCGGACTCGGACCACGCCGGACTGCGCGCCGCGCTGGAACGGTGGTTCGGCCCGGCGGCGGGCTGAGGCGGCACCTGCCGCGTGCCACCGCACCCGCCGCCGGCACAGGCAGCACCTGACACGTGCCACCGGACCGGCAGCGCGCCGAAGCGCACGGGATCGGGGCGGGCCCGTGTGCGCCGTGAGCCCTCGACTAGGGCGGCTTTAGGCAGCGGGACGAACCTGGCAACCGACATCGGGAAGGAAGAGAATGGACCGTCGCGACATCCACGTCCTCGCTGCTGGGACCGTGCTCCCCGGGCCACCGGTGGACAACGCGGAACTGACGCGGCGGTTCTCCATGCCGCCGGTGTGGGAGGAGTGGATCGACACCTTCGTGGGAACGCGCCGCCGCCACCTGGCCACCGACCTGGAGACCGGGCAGGTGCGCTGGTCGCTGGCCGACATGGGCGAGGCCGCGGCCTCGCGGGCGCTTCAGACCGCGGGCCTGCGGGCCGGCGACATCGATCTGATGGTGCTCAGCACCGCCTCACCCGACCTGCTGATGCCCGCGACGGTCAACGTCGTCGCCGACCGCCTCGGCGTCGACGGCGTGCCCACCTACCAACTCCAGTCCGGCTGCTGCGGCGCGCTCCAGGCCCTGGAACTCGCCCGCACGATGCTGTCGGCCGGCGGCCGCCGTACCGCCCTCGTCGTGGGAGCCGAGAGCTGCGCCAAGCATCTCGATCTGACGGTCGACGTCGCCGGCCTGCCGGCGTCCGAGCAGATCAACGGCGTGCTCTTCGGCGACGGCGCCGGGGCGGTGGTGCTCGGCACCGATCCGCTGCCCGGCACGCCCGTGCTCCGCGGGGTCACGCAGCGACTGGTGGGCCTGGGGCGTGAACCCGGGCAGCTCGTCGAGTGGTTCGGCCGCGCCGACCGGCACACCGACCGGCAGGCCGTCCGTGAGGACTACAAGGCCATCGAGGAATCCGTACCGCCCATGGCGTGCGAAGTCCTCGACGAGCTCCTCGACGAGCTGGACTGGAAGGAGACCGATGTGGACTTCCTGCTGCCTCCGCAGCTCGGCGGCAGGATGACGGAGCGTATCGTCGCCGGTCTTGACCTGCCGGGCGCCACCGAGGTGAGCCTCGTCGCGGACATCGGCAACACCGGCAACGCGGCCCCCTGGTTCCAGCTGGAGCAGGCACTGAGCCGGATGCGGGAGGGTGACCGCGCCGTCGGCATCGCGGTGGAGTCCAGCAAGTGGATCAAAGCCGGTTTCGCGCTGGAGGTGTGCTGAGCACATGGCCGCCGAACCTGCTGCCCCCGCCGACGGGGGCGCCGACTCCCCGTCGGACGTGCTGCTGCGGATGCACCGGCAGGACGAACTCGTCCCCCGCTACCCTGAGGTCAAGCGGCTGCTCGCCGAGATGTCGGGGCCCGAGCTGCTCAGGGCGGGGAACCTCCTCAGCCGTCTGGACCCCGACCGGGTCGTCGCCGCGCACCCGGCCGTCCCCGCGCTCACCGTGGCCGTGACCGGCCACGGGACGCTGGGCGCTCTGCTTCCCGCACTGACGGCCGAGCTCGCCCGGCACGGACTGCTGCTGCGGGCGCGGCTCTCCGACTTCGACAGCTACGTCTTCGACCTGGGCGACCCCGGCAGCGGACTGTACGCGTCCCGGCCGGAGGTGGCGCTGTGCGTGCTGGACGCGGCCGTCGTCTTCGACGAGGTGGCGACGCCGTGGCAGCCGGCCGACGTGGAGCGCGTGGCGGCGGAGAAGCTCGCCCTGCTGGCGGGGCTGGCCGACCGGTTCGCCGACTCGTGTGACGGCACGCTGGTCCTCAACACCGTCCCGCTGCCCCGGCGCTTCACCGCGCAGCTTGTCGACCACCGCTCCCGCGCACGGCTCGGCGCGGTGTGGCGCGAGTTCAACACCGGCCTGCTGCGGCTCGCCGAGGACCGCCCCTCCCTCGCCGTGCTCGACCTGGATCCACTCGTGGCGTGCGGCGTCGCGGCGGAGGACGTGCGGCTGAGCGTGTACGCCAAGGCCCGGCTCTCTCCCCCGCTGCTGGCGGAGTACGCGCGCGAGGTGGGGCACCTCGCACGGCACGTGGCGGGCAGCACGAAGAAGGTCCTCGTCCTCGACCTGGACGGCACGGTGTGGGGCGGCGTCCTCGGTGACGACGGCCCTGACGGGATCGAGGTCTCCGGCAGCTACCGCGGTGAGGCCTTCGCCGCGTTCCAGCGCGTCGTCGAACAGCTCGCCTCGCAGGGTGTGCTGCTGGCGGCGGCCAGCAAGAACGACGTCGAACCCGTACGCCGGGTGCTGCGCGAGCACCCGGATATGAGACTCGGCGAGGAGCACTTCGTGCGGATCGCCGCCAGCTGGGGGCCCAAGCACGAGGCCCTCGCGGAGACGGCCGCGGCACTGAACCTCGGCACGGACGCCTTCGTCTTCGTCGACGACAGCGCCTACGAGCGTGAGCTGGTGCGGCGGGAGCTGCCGGACGTCACGGTGGTCGCGGTGGACGACGAGCCGGCGCTGCACGTCACACACCTGCTGCGCGACGGCTGGTTCGACTCCCTGCGCCTGACCTCGGAGGACCACGCGCGCGTCTCCCGCTACCGGCAGGAGGCCGACCGCAGGGACTTCCTCGACGGCTTCTCCTCCGTCGAGGACTACCTGCGGGAACTGGAGGTGAGCGTACGGCTGGCGGCGCCCGGCCCCGCGGAGCTGCCCCGGGTGTCCCAGCTGACGCTGCGCACCAACCAGTTCAACATGACCACGGTGCGTATGCAGCCCACCGAAGTGGGTGAGCTGATCGCCGCGAAAGACACGCAGGTGCTCGCCGTGCACAGCAGCGACCGCTTCGGGGACAACGGGCTCGTCGGCGCGCTCTTCCTGCGCCGCGAGCGGGAGCGGCTGCACATCGACAACTTCGTGCTCAGCTGCCGGGTCTTCGCCCGCGGCATCGAGCAGACCTGCCTGTCGTCCGTGCTGCGGCACGCGCGGCAGACCGGTGCCACCTCGGTGGCCGGCACGTACCGCAGAACCGCGAAGAACGGCAAGGTCGCCGGCCTCTACACCGCGCACGGCTTCACCGAGGTCGCGGACGACGGGACCACGGCCGCCTTCCGCCACGACCTGCACCACGTGCCGGCCCCACCGCCGCACGTGCACCTCACGGAGAGCTTTGCACCTCACGAAGAGCTGTGAAAGGAGCCCCCAGTGACCACGCTCGACGAGTTCCTCGACTTCGTCTCCCGGGAACTCGGACTGGACGTCACCACGCACGACGCCGACCGGAACGTCGACGAACTCCCCGGATGGGACTCGATGTTCCTCCTGACCCTGGTGACGGCACTGGAACAGCAGGCCGGGCGGCGCGTCCTGCTCGCCGACGCGCTACAGGCGAGCACACTGCGCGACGTGCACAAGCTGGCGGTCGACGCATGACGGGAGCACGGAACATGAGGGTGGAACCCTTCCCCAGGGAACGCCGGCACACCGCCCACTTCCTCCGGGAGATCCGCGGCTTCTCGCCGGTGTTCCTCGGCGCCGACGTCGACATGAGCGCGGTGCGGCGCCACCAGCGTGCGGCGCGCGAAGCGGGCGGGAACGCACCGACGGTGGCGTACGTGCTGTACGTCGCCGCACGCGTGCTGGCCGCTCACCCCGAGGCGAACGCCGCGATGCGCGGCCTGCTGCGGCCCCGCGTCACCCGCTACCCCACGGTGGCCGGGAAGCTCGCGCTGGACAAGAGGCTCAACGGACGCCGCGTCGTGCTCGCCGCGGTACTGCCCGACCTGCAGCGGCTGAGCCTCGAGGAGATCGGGCAGCGCATCGCCCACCACCGTGAAGGCGATGCCGAGCAGCTGCCCGAGTTCGCGGGTGTGCGCTCCTTGCAGCGTCTGCCGGTGCCCCTCGGACGGCTCGTCTACCGCCTGGCCACCCGTCCGCTGCACCGCAGGATCGCCACCAACGGAACGTTCTCGGTGTCCTCTTTGGGCCACCGGCCCGTCACCTCGTTCCACTCCGTCGGCGGCACGACGATCACACTCGGGCTGGGCGGCATCGCCGACCGGCCCGTCGTGCGCGACGGAGCGCCCGCTGTCGCACCGGTGCTGCCGCTGTCGCTGACCTTCGACCACCGGGTCCTCGACGGGGCGGAGGCGGCGGACGTACTCGCCGAGATGAAGTACGCGCTGGAGGCTTTCGCGGACGGCGACGGCGAGGAGGACGGCGGCACGGACACCGCCGCCCGCCAGGAGGCGGTGGGCTCGTGAACGAGGTGGAGGAGCTGAAGCGGTTCGTCGTCGTGCACGCCCGCGGCCAGCAGATACCCGGCCAGGAAGAGCTGCTGGCCGGGATCCGGACCGACGAGGGCGACGCACCGGGCTCGTGGGTGGGCGAGTGGGTCAGGGCGGGTGAGGCGCACGAGCGCGGCGGACGGCTGCTGGAGGCCGGCCGGCACTACGCCATGGCCCGCTTCCCGTACGTCGACGGACCGGCACGCCAGGACGCGCAGGACCGCTGCGTGCGCGTGTACGAGCAGTGGAGGTCGCAGGGGTCCGGCATCGAACGTCTGGAACTCGACCTGCCCGGCGGACGGGTCGCGTGCTGGGCCGCGGGGCTCGACGGCGCACGGAGGGCCCCGCTGCTGGTGGTCATGGGCGGTATCGTGACCGTCAAGGAGCAGTGGGGGCCCGCGCTCACCCGGCTGGCGCGGCAGGGCTTCGCCGCCCTCGTCACCGAGCTTCCCGGTGTCGGCGAGAACGCGCAGCGGTACGAGCCGGACAGCTGGCGGATGCTCAGTGGCGTCCTCGACGCGCTCGCCGACCGCGCCGACGTGTCGCAGACGTACGCGATGGCGTTGAGCTTCAGCGGAAACCTGGCGCTGCGGTGCGCAGCGGAGGACGACAGGATCCGGGGCATCGTCACCACGGGGGCGCCCGTGGAGGCGTTCTTCACCGACCCCGACTGGTGGCCGCGCGTGCCGCGGATCACCGTCGACACGCTGGCTCACCTGACTGGCGCCTCCGGCGGCGCCCTCCGGGAGGAGCTCGCCGGGTTCGCCCTGTCCCACAAGCAGCTGTCCGGGCTGGGGATCCCCGTGGGCTACGTGGCCAGCGGGCGGGACGAGATCATCCCGCCCGCCGATCCGCGCACCCTCGCCGAGTGCGTGGCCGACTGCCGCACGCTGGAACTCGACGACCTGCACGGAGCACCGCACCACGTGCGGGAGACGCAGTTGTGGTGCGTGGCCACCCTGCTGCGCATGCGTGCGAAGCGCTCCGTGCCGGCCGCCGTCATCGGCCTGCTGAGGGGCGCGCTGGCGGTACGCCGCCGCCTCGCGGGCGCCCCTCGCCCCACGGGCCCGGCCGGATGAGCCCGGACCGCCCGGTCTCCGCCCGGCGCCCGGGGCCGGTGGTCAGGCGGAGACCGGCTGCGCCTGGGGGTCGAGCCGGGCGTCGGCGGTGAGGATCGACTGGTGGAGGGACTGGAGCGCCCTGCACGGCTCCAGTCCCAGCTCCTCGTTCAGCCGCGCACGTGCCGTCTGGTAGACGCGCAGCGCGTCGGCCTGCCGCTCCGAGCGGTACAGCGCCAGCATGAGCTGCCGGTAGAACGTCTCCCGCAAGGGGTGCTCCGTCGTCAACGAGTAGAGCCAGCCCACCAGCTCGCGGTGCCGGCCCAGCTGGAGCTGCGTCTCCCCGAGCACCTCCACCGACTCCAGGCGGGTCTCCTCCAGCCATGCCGCGAACCCGTCGGCGATGGGGCCGTTCTGCAGGTCCCCCAGTACCGGCCCGCGCCACAGCCGCAGCGCCTCCTCGAAGCACTCGACGGCCTCCTCGTGCTGCTCCTCGCGCACGCGGGCCCTGCCCTGCTTGACCTTGTCGAGGAAGACGCGGAAGTCGAGTTCGTCGTCGTCCGTGCGCAGGGTGTACCCGGAGGTGCGGGTGACCACGGGGTTCTCCCGGTGCCCTGGCCGGCTGAGGAACTTGCGCAGCTGCGATATGTAGACGTGGAGGCCCGCTGTGGCCCGCCGCGGCAGGTCGTCGCCCCAGACCTCGGTCATGATCTGTTCGAACGTCACGACCTGGTCGGCGCGGATCAGCAGTACGGCCAGCACGGTCTCGATCTTGCGGGCACCGAGGGTGCGCACCTCGTCCCCCTCGGCGACGCGGAGTGTGCCCAGCAGCTCATACCTCATCGCGCACCCCCTCCGGCGTGCGGCGTTCTCCCCGGGAGCGGAGGGGCGGCGGCCCGCCACGCCCCACGCGCGCTCCGGCTGCGGACGCCGCCGGTCCGAACTGGGCTTCGGACAGTGATGACATCTGCCTCGGTCCTTCCCCGTGTCTGGATTCGGCGCGAACCCGCGCCTCATGTGTGCCACCGACACCGGCTCGCACAGGGCCTGCGGCAGCTCGGTGCGCGCGGCTCCCTCTGCCGGCACGGAAGCAGGACACGGGCGAGCCCTCGCACGGACAAGCCGCTCGGGTGTCTCCAACTGCACGCGTCCCCCTTCCGCGTGAGGGGTCTGCGCACGACGAGGTGTCGGTCCCGTCCGCAAGAGCCCTGTGGTTTCGGTCGGCACGACAGATGCTCGCCGAGGTGTCCCGCGACAGGCACCCTTAACCTGCCCCTACTGTCGCCGATCGGCATGGACAGGAGTCGGATAGGGGGTGCGGCCGGAACCGTACGGGCAAGTAACGGGTAGAGCGGTTCGTGTGCGCCGGCCGACGTGCTCGCGTGCCGGTTCCGCGCGCCCTCACCGAGGTGTGCGTCCGGGGCGCCCGGGGCCCGGGGCGCTCAGTCCGGGGAGCCGAACCAGAAGCGCAGGGCCCGGGTCAGCCCGGCGTGCACCGCCGCGTCCGTCTCTCCTGATCCGGCCGCCCACGCGACCCAGCCGTCGGGACGGATCAGAAGTGCGTCGGCAGGCGCCGCACCGGCACAGCGCGCCGCGACCGGCTCGACCCGCTTCGCCCAGCGCGATCCGGCCTCCGCCACCGCGGTGCGGCCCGCGAGGTCGAGCAGCACGGGACGCCCCTCGACCAGCAGTTCGGCCACCCCGGAGGGACCGCCTGCTTCCGCGTCGAAGGCGAGATCGGGAACCAGCCGTCCGACCAGCGGATGCGCGTCCGCGTCGGCGCCCTCCCCGTGCCCGGGCTGTCCGTGACGGATGTCGGACCCGTGGATCAGCTCGGCGATGTGGCGCAACGCCGCGTCGTGCGACACCAGCTCGGCGAACAGCTCGCGCAGCGCCGCGGCCTCCTCGGAAGAGGCCATCATCACCGCCTGCCCCTCCGCTTGCGCCAGGGTACGCTCCGCTGCGGGATACCGCTCGTCGTGATAGGTGTCCAGCAGCGCGGCGGGGCCGTCACGCAGTACCGCGGCGAGCTTCCAGCCCAGGTTGACCGCGTCCGTCATGCCGACGTTCAACGAGGACCCGCCGACCGGGAACAGGTGCGCGGCGTCACCCGCCAGCAGCACCCGCCCGGCGCGGTACCGGGCGGCGAGGCGGCTCTGGTTCACCACGCGGGACAGCCAGTGCGCTGCGGTCATCGGCACTTCCTCACCGAGCACCCGCGCCGCGCTGGAGCGCAACTCCTGAAGAGTCAGCGGGGCCGCCGGATCGGCTCCGGCCGGGTCGTTCTCGGTGACGGTGACGATGTGCACGCCGGGCCGCGTCGACATCACGCCGATCCGGCCGCGGTCCGTGTGGCGCCAGCCCAGCGGCAGCGGTCCGGTCTGAGGGAGTTCCAGCCCGTTGCCGTCCGCGGCGACGATGTCCGGCGGCAGCGTCACGTGACCGATCTTCGTCACGTCCGGTTTCGTGGTGCCGGGGAACTCGATGCCGGCGCGTTCGCGCACCGTGCTGTGGGCACCGTCGCAGCCCACCACGTAGGAGGCGCGGACGTGTTCTTCTCCCTCCGGGCCGCGCACCTGGACGGTCACCCCGTCGCGGTCCTGTGCCAGGCCCTCCACCGCGCAGCCGCGCCGGATCGGAACGCCCCGCTCCGTCACGCATTCCGTGAGCAGGGCCTCCAATCGGGGTTGGGGCAGGGCCAGCAACTGCAACGGGCTGTCACCGAGCCGCGCCAGCGGCAGCGGTACGGAACCGAACGTGAAGGCGGGTACCCTGCCCACGAACTGTGCCTCGGGGCGGAAGCGGTCGAGTAGCCCCCGATAGTGCAGCAGTTCGACGCTCTGTCCCACGAGACCGTTCGCCTTGGGTTCCGTCCGCGGTTCCGGCGCCTTCTCCAGCACCACGGCGGACGCACCGTGCAGCGCCAGTTCGCGGGCGAGCAGCAGCCCGGTGGGACCACCACCGACGACGACGACATCACACTGCAACCGAAATCTCCGATCGTCGGGCCTGGACGCGAACTCCGGGCAGAAAAGCGGGCGCGTTTCGCCACACCACTCGTGAGGCCATGCTTTTCCACAGCTCTTAAGTTCGGCTAACCCCTCCGGCCACCGGCGAGGAGGAAATCCGGGGACCTGTGCAGCATGTCGTGGCCAGGCCGGATAATTGCCGTACCCATCGATTGGGGGTGCTTTAGGGGGACGCCATAGCTTCGCGCCGAAGGCGTCCCGCCTGGCGGCTCCGCGGTCGATCTCCGGCACCCGGCGTGGTCCCGACCGCACCGCGCAGACACCACTGAGGGGTGATCGATGAACGACACGAGCCACTATCTCGAGTTGATGAAGAAGGTCCTCACCAACGTCATCTACGAAGACCCGCCCCAAGGCCCCTGGTACGCGCACGAGTCCTACGACAAGGATATGCGCTCCCAGGGCCAGGACTGGCCCTCCGTGGCTCACACCATGGTCGGCCTCGCACGTCTGCAGAACGTGCGCGAATGCCTCGAGCAGGTTCTCGCCGACGGCGTGCCGGGAGACTTCATCGAGACGGGAGTGTGGCGCGGCGGCACGTGCATCTTCGCCCGCGCCGTCCTCCAGGCACACGGCGTGACCGACCGCACGGTCTGGGTCGCCGACTCCTTCGAGGGCATCCCCGAGGTCGCCGACGACGGCCACCCGGTCGACCACAAGATGGCGCTGCACCGCCACAACGGTGTGCTGGGCATCTCCGAGGAGCAGGTGAAGGCCAACTTCCGGTGCTACGACCTGCTCGACGAGCAGGTCAGGTTCCTGCCCGGCTGGTTCCGCGACTCCCTGCCCGACGCGCCCGTGGAGAAACTCTCCGTCCTGCGGCTGGACGGCGACCTGTACGAGTCCACCATGGACGCGCTCACCCACCTCTACCCGAAGCTCTCCACGGGCGGCTACGTCATCATCGACGACTACGCCATTCCCGCCTGCAAGGAAGCGGTGCACGAGTACCGGGAGAAGTTCGGGATCGAGGACGAGCTCCTCTTCGTGGACCCGGGCTGCGCGTACTGGCGGCGTTCGGGCTGAACCCGCGCTGAGCGGAGCCTCGCACCACCTGCGGGACGCCGCGCCGCGGCCCCTCCGCCACACGTGGGGAGGAGCCGCGGCACATCGTGCCGCCGCCGGCGCACGGCCGCGGCTCACTGGGTTTCGGTCGCCGCCTCCTGGAACTGCGCCGCGTACAGCCGCGCGTACGCTCCCCGGGCCGCCAGCAGCTGCTCGTGCGTACCCTGCTCGACGATCGAGCCGGACTCCAGCGTCAGGATCACGTCCGCGTTGCGGATGGTGGACAGCCGGTGCGCGATCACGAAGCTCGTCCGACCGGTGCTCAGCTGGCTCATCGCCTGCTGGACGAGCATCTCCGTACGGGTGTCGACCGAGCTCGTGGCCTCGTCCAGGACCAGGATCGAGGGGTTGGACAGGAAGGCGCGCGCGATGGTGATGAGCTGCTTCTCCCCCGCGCTCACCCCGCTCCCCTCGTCCTCGAGCACCGTGTCGTAGCCCTGGGGCAAGGTGCGGATGAACCGGTCGGCGTACGCCATCCGTGCCGCTTCCTCGACCTGCTGGCGCGTGGCGTTCTCACTGCCGTACGCGATGTTGTCCGCGATGGTGCCGCCGAAGAGCCACGCGTCCTGGAGGACCATGCCGATGCGGGACCGCACGCTCTCCCGCGACATCGCGGCGATGTCGGCGCCGTCCAGCGTGATCCGGCCGCCGTCGAGCTCGTAGAACCGCATGAGCAGGTTGACCAGGGTGGTCTTCCCCGCCCCCGTCGGGCCGACGATGGCCACCGTCTGCCCCGGCTCGACCGACAGCGTCAGGCCGTCGATGAGCGGCCGCTCGGGCTCGTAGCGGAACGAGACGTTCTCGAACGAGACCTGCCCGAGGGCGCCCTGCCGCGCCACCCACACCCCGTCGGGTGACTGCTCCTCCGCGTCGAGCAGCTCGAAGACGCGCTCGGCCGAGGCGACTCCGGACTGCACCAGGTTCGACATGCTCGCGATCTGCGTGAGCGGCTGGCTGAACTGCCGCGAGTACTGGACGAAGGCCTGCACGTCGCCGATCGACAGCGCCCCCGAGGCGACGCGCAGCCCGCCGGCGACCGCCACCAGCACATAGCTGAAGTTCCCGATGAAGATCATCATCGGCTGGATGATCCCGGAGAGCGCCTGGGCCCTGAACCCCGACGTGAACAGCGCGTCGTTCTCCTCGCGGAACGTCTCGGCCGACTCGTCCTCGTGCCCGTACGCCTTCACCAGCGCGTAGCCGGTGTACGTCTCCTCGATGTGCGCGTTGAGCTTCCCCGTCGAACGCCACTGCTGGACGAACTGCCCCTGCGCACGCTTGCCGACAACCTTGGTGAGATACACCGACAAGGGCGCCACGACCAGCGCCACCAGCGCGAGCAGCGGAGAGATCCACAGCATCATCGCCAGGACCCCGGCGATGCTCAGCAGCGAGGTGACGATCTGCCCCATCGTCTGCTGCAGCGTCTGCTGGATGTTGTCGATGTCGTTGGTCGTACGGCTGAGAACGTCACCACGCGACTGCTTGTCGAAGTACGACAGCGGCAGCCGCGACAGCTTCGCCTCCGCGGCCTCGCGCAGCCGGAACACGGTGCGCTGGACGATCGCCGTGATCAGGCGGCTCTGCACGATGCCGAACACGCCCGACGCCACGTACAGCGCGAGCACGAGCAGTACGACCTGCCCCACGGCCCCCAGGTCGATGCCCTGCCCTGGCACGAAGTCGACGGACCCGAGCATGTCGGCGACACCGTCCCGGCCCTGCTCGCGCAGCCCGTCGATCGCCTGCTCCTTGGACACCCCTGAGGACATCCCCCGTCCGACGACGCCCGCGACGACCAGGTCGGTGGCGTGTCCGAGCAGCTTCGGCCCGGTGACCGTCAGCGACACGCCGACGAGACCGAGGATCAACACCCCGTAGAGAAAGCGCCGTTCAGGCCGGAGCAGGCCGAGCATGCGCTTGGCCGACCCCTTGAAGTCGGCCGTCTGCTGCGCGGGCCCCCCGCTGCCGGCGAACCGCATCAGGGCGCTGCCCTGCGATGAGCCGCGCTTCGAGTCCGGTTGCCTGGCGCTCATGCCGCCTCCTCTTCGGTGCGCTGGGACGCGAGAATCTCCTGGTAGGTGGCGTTGGCCGCCGCCAATTCGCTGTGCGTGCCCGAACCCACCACGCGGCCCTGATCGAGGACCACGATGCGGTCGGCCTCACGGACCGTGCTCACCCGCTGCGCCACGTTGATCACCGTTGCCTGGGGGATGTGCCACGCGAGCGCCTCGCGGAGCGCCGCGTCGGTGGCGTAGTCCAGCGCGGAGAAGCTGTCGTCGAAGAGGAAGATCTCGGGGCGGTGCACCAGCGCCCGCGCGATGGCCAGCCGCTGCCGCTGCCCCCCGGAGAGGTTGGTGCCGCCGCGCGAGACGGACGCCTGGAGGCCGTCGTCCATCCGCTCGACGAAGTCCTTCGCCTGCGCCACCTCCAGCGCTGCCCACAGCTCCGCGTCCGTCGCCTCGGCCCTGCCGTACCGCAGGTTGGACGCGACGGTCCCGGTGAACAGGTACGCCGCCTGCGGGACGAGCCCGATGCGGGAAGTGAGCGTGCCCGGCTCCATTTCCCGCACGTCCACACCGTTGACGAGCACCTGCCCGGACGTCACGTCGAACAGCCGTGGAACCATCCCCAGCAGCGTGCTCTTCCCGCTGCCCGTCGACCCGATCACGGCGACCGTCTCACCCGGCTCGGCCACCAGGTCCACATCCTGCAGCACAGGCGCCTCGGCGCCCGGGTAGAAGAAGCCGGCCTGCCGCAGCTCCACGCGCCCGCCCCGGTGCGTCTCACGCCGCGGCGCGGCGGGAGGAGCGATGCTCGGCTCCGTGGTCAGGACCTCCTGGATGCGTTCGGCGCACACCGTCGCCCTCGGCACCAGCATGAACATCGACGTGGCCAGGACGACGGAGGTCAGCATCTGGACCAGGTAGCTGAGGAAGGCCGTCAGCGCACCGATCTGCATGCCGCCGCTGTCGATGCGCTGTGCGCCGAACCACACCACACCGACGCTGCACACGTTCACCGTCAGCATGACGACGGGGACCATCAGAGCCATCAGCCGGCCGGTCCGCATGCTCGCGTCCAACAGATCCTCGTTCGCCTGTCCGAACCGCTGCTGCTCGTGCCTGTCCTTGACGAAGGCGCGGATCACCCGGACACCGGAGATCTGCTCGCGCATGACCCGGTTGATCGTGTCCATCCGCTGCTGCACCGCACGCTGCAACGGCTGCATCCGCCTCATCAGCAGCGCGATCAAAATTCCGAGAACCGGCACCAGGGCCAGCAGCAGCCCCGACAGCGGGACGTCCTGCCCGAGGGCCATGACGATGCTGCCGATGCCCATCATCGGTGCGGAGACCATCACCGTGAGGGCCAGCAGGGCCACCATCTGCACCTGCTGCACGTCATTCGTCGTCCGCATGATCAGCGACGACGTACCCAGCCGCCCCATTTCCCGGGCGGAGAAGCGCTGCACCCGCGAGAAGACCGCGGCGCGGATGTGATGCCCCACACCCATGGAGGTGAACGCGGCGAAATAGGTCGCACCGGCCGCACAAGCGACCTGCAACACCGTCACCGCCAGCATCCAACCGCCGATCTGCAGGATGTAGTTCGTGTCCCCCTTCAGTACGCCGTTGTCGATGATGTCGGCGTTGAGCGTCGGCAGATAGAGAGTGGCCACCGATTGCACGAGCTGGAGTAGCACGAGGAGCAGCAATGGTGTAAGGTGACTTCGTACAGGGTCGCGCAGGACTCGCGCCAACATAGAGCTCTCTTCGCGGTAGTTGGTGGACGCGGATTGGACCGTCCATTATCCACTGCCCGGCACCGTGCTCTTCACCATGCGAGCAGAATTTGCGTTCTTTTAGACCTCTCTTCCGCTGCGCTCGGCTCCCTGCCCCGCACCCCACTCGTCGGCCTCCCTGCGGAACGGGTCGGCTTTTTGCTGTCTCCGTGCTGTAGTGCGGCCACGCCCACCCGGCCGGGCCCGGGTGGGCGTGGCCCGGCCGGGGTGGGCATGGGCCCGGCTTGTGCGGGTCCGCGCTGGGCTGGGTGGGCCCGCGCCTTAACCGGAGCCAGAGCCTCCGGTGAGCCCGGGCCGGGCTCGGCCCGGGCACTGTTGCGCGCGGGGGGCGGGCGGCACGTCGGGCACGCCCCCTCCGGGGCCCCTCCCGCACCCGCTGTCGCGGATGCGCCGGGCTGGCGAAGGCCCCCGGGGCGGGCCGACGTGTCGGCCCGCCCCGCCGCTCCCGCTACTCCTCACCATCCGCCAGAGCCATGCGGACAAGGTCGTCCAAGGCGGCGTCCTTGATGTGCTCGATCCTCTCCTCGTCACTCGCCGCCGACGCAGCGGACACGGGTCCGCGCCCGGCCAACCGCAGCAACGTGTCCATGAGCCCCGCCTCCCGCAGCCGCGCCAGCGGAATCGCGGCGATGGCAGCGCGGAGGTCGCCGTCGCCGTCCGGCCCACTGCCGCCCACTCCGTCGACCGCTTCTTCGCCGTTCGGGGACAGCAGCCCGGACACATGGCGGGCGAGTCGCCGCGGCGTCGGATGGTCGAAGACCAGTGTCGAGGGGAACCGCAGACGCGTCGCGGCCGTCAGCCGGTTGCGCAGCTCCAGGGCGGACAGCGAGTCGAAACCCATGTCCAGCAGCCCGCGCTCCGGATCTATCGCGCGCGCCGAGTCGTGCCCGAGGACCGCGCTGATCTCTTCGAGAAGCAGCTCCAGCAGCGCCGCCTCCCGTTCCGGCTCAGGCAGTCCTGACAGGCGACCGAGCAGCGGAGCGGCACCCGCCGACGGCTGGCCGGAACCGCGCACGGGCACGTCGACGACGCCGCGCAGCACCTGTGCGAGGGTGCCGGCCTCGGCCATGCCCCGCAAAGCACGGGTGTCCAGCTGTGCGGCCACCAGGAACGCGTCGTCCGGTCGTTCCAGTGCGGTGTCGAGCAGTGTCATGCCCTGCTCGGTGGTCAGGGGTACCAGTCCGCCCCGGGTCAGTCGGTCGCGGTCGGTGCCGGCCAGGGCACCGGTCATACCGCTGGTCTCCTCCCACAAAC
>NZ_QOIN01000023.1 GCF_003323715.1 Streptomyces diacarni | reverse complement strand
GCCCCGCAGCGAAGCGGGCAGCAGCGGTCGGACGAACTCCCACTCGGCATCGGACAGCTCATGGCGACGTATCACCCGACCATGATCCACTACCCAAGATCCATTGAAGACACCCCCTAGGACAGAACACCGGTCGCACACCCTCGACGCCGGTGACCGCTGTACTAGGACAGACGACGGAAGGAGCCCACTGTGGCGAACCCCACACAGCCGCCGTACGCCCGGATCGCCGCGGAGCTGCGGCGCCGCATCACCGATGGCGAACTGGCCCCCGGGGAACGGGTGCCCTCCACCCGCCGGCTCGCCCAGGAATGGAACGTCGCACTGGCCACCGCGACCAGGGCACTGACCGTGCTGCGCCAGGAGGGACTCGTACAGGCCAGACCCCGGGTCGGCACCGTCGTCGCGACGCGGCGGCGCCACCCGGCACCCCCTCCCGGACACCGCACCACCGACCACCCCGCCCGGGAGACGGAGGTGACCCGTGAGCGCGTCGTCCGGGCGGCCGTCGCGATCGCCGACGCGGAAGGCCTGGCCGCGCTGTCCATGCGGAGCGTGGCGGCACGCCTCGGTACCGCCACGATGACCGCCTACCGCTACGTGAACGGCAAGGACGACCTGGTGCTCCTGATGGCGGACACCGTCCTCGCCGACCTGCCGCTGCCACACCGCACAGCCGCCGAGAGCGCCGCCACCGCCGGCTGGCGAGGCCGCCTGGAAGCGGGGGCCAGGGCCCTGTGGCAGGTGCACCGCGCCCACCCCTGGCTGGCCCAGATCGGCCCCCTCACCCGCCCATTGCTGCTGCCCAACCTGATGACGTACTCCGAGTGGATGCTCTCGGCGCTGGACGGCCACGGCCTGTCCCCGGCGACCATGCTGAACGTGAACGTCCTCCTCTACAGCCACGTGCAGGGTCTCGCCGTCCAGTCGGAGCGCGAGACGGCGGCCCGCAGCGCCACGGGGCAGACCGATGAGGAGTGGCTGGCGGACCAGTCCACGACGATGACCGCGCTGACCACCTCCGGCGCCTACCCGACCTTCACCCGCGTCGTCGGCGCGCTGGGCCGCGACGGCTACGACCTGCGCCTGGACGAACTGTTCACCCTGGGGCTCACCGCCCTCCTCGACGGCGTCGCCCACTTGCTCGACGAGACGTGAAGCCGGCCGCCCGGCGAGACGCACGAGGCCGGGCCCCCGACCAGACGCGCGATCGACCGCCCGGGGGCGGCGCGAGCCCCTCGCCGCGGGCGGCGATTGCGCGTCCGACTCCCCGCCCCCCCGCTTCGGCAGGCTCCCGTCATGGGGCTCGGCCCCCACAGCGCGATCTCGGCCGCGATGACGGGAAGAAACACAGGACCGTGCCGGTGGAGATGACCGGGCTGGACGCGGCCTCCCCGGCCCTCTTCGGGCTCGGGGGCCCGGCGCGCCCTCCGGCGGACGCCCCGCGGTGAGAGGCTGGGCGCGCAGACGGTTCGCCGGCAGTCCGAAGTCCGCGACCGCACAGAAGGTCGCAGCCGCACCGAAGGAAGGACCGCACATGTCCGCCGCAGGCCACACGATCACCATCGAGGAAGGCACCGAGCGCGTGCGGGCGACGCACGCGGGGCAGGTGCTGGCGGACAGCGACCGCCCGCTGCTGCTGAGCGAGACCGGCTATCCGGTGCGCTACTACCTGCCGCCCGAGGACGTCCGCACGGACCTGCTGACCCCGTCCGAGACCCGCACCCGCTGCCCCTTCAAGGGCACCGCCTCCTACTGGTCGCTGGCCGACGGCAGCGCGCAGGACGTCGCCTGGTCCTACCCCGAACCGCACGCCCGGGTCTCCGAGATCAAGGGCCACCTGTGTTTCGCGGACGTGGAGGTCGGCTGAGGCGCGCCCGTACACACGCCCGAGGGCGGGCACCGCATGGGTGCCCGCCCTCGGGGTGGACGGATCCGGTGGGACGCCCCGTGGGGGTCCCGTGGGAGGCCGGACTCAGAAGTCCATGCCGCCCATGCCACCGGCGGCAGCCGCATCGGCGCCCGCCGCGGCCTTCTCCGGCTTGTCGGCGATGACGGCCTCGGTGGTGAGGAACAGCGCCGCGATGGAGGCGGCGTTCTGCAGCGCGGAGCGCGTCACCTTGGCCGGGTCGAGAATGCCCTCGGCGATCATGTCGACGTACTCGCCGGTGGCCGCGTTCAGGCCGTGGCCCGGGGTCAGGTTGCGCACCTTCTCGGTGATGACACCGCCCTCGAGACCGGCGTTGACCGCGATCTGCTTGAGCGGGGCCTCCAGAGCCAGCTTGACGGCGGCGGCACCGGTGGCCTCGTCGCCCTCCAGCTCCAGCTTCTCGAAGACCGAGGAGGCCTGCAGCAGGGCCACGCCACCGCCGGCGACGATGCCCTCCTCGACGGCCGCCTTCGCGTTGCGAACGGCGTCCTCGATGCGGTGCTTGCGCTCCTTGAGCTCGACCTCGGTGGCGGCACCGGCCTTGATGACGGCCACGCCGCCGGCCAGCTTCGCCAGGCGCTCCTGGAGCTTCTCGCGGTCGTAGTCCGAGTCGCTGTTCTCGATCTCGGCGCGGATCTGGTTGACCCGGCCCCCGACCTGCTCGCTGTCGCCCGCACCGTCGACGATGGTGGTCTCGTCCTTGGTGATCTGGACCTTGCGGGCGCGGCCCAGCAGGTCCAGGGAGGCGTTCTCCAGCTTGAGGCCGACCTCCTCGGAGATGACCTGGCCACCGGTGAGGATGGCGATGTCACCGAGCATGGCCTTGCGGCGGTCGCCGAAGCCCGGGGCCTTGACGGCGACGGACTTGAAGGTGCCGCGGATCTTGTTCACGACCAGCGTGGACAGGGCCTCGCCCTCGACGTCCTCCGCGATGATCAGCAGCGGCTTGCCCGACTGCATGACCTTCTCCAGCAGCGGAAGGAGGTCCTTCACGTTGCTGATCTTGGAGTTGACGATGAGGATGTAGGGGTCCTCGAGCTCCGCCTCCATGCGCTCCATGTCGGTGGCGAAGTAGGCGGAGATGTAGCCCTTGTCGAAGCGCATGCCCTCGGTGAGCTCCAGCTCGAGCCCGAAGGTCTGCGACTCCTCGACGGTGATGACGCCTTCCTTGCCGACCTTGTCCATGGCCTCGGCGATCAGCTCGCCGATCTGGGTGTCAGCGGCGGAGATGGAGGCGGTGGAGGCGATCTGCTCCTTGGTCTCCACGTCCTTGGCCTGCTCCAGCAGGGCGGCGGAGACGGCCTCGGTGGCCTTCTCGATGCCGCGCTTGAGCGCCATCGGGTTGGCACCCGCGGCGACGTTGCGCAGCCCCTCGCGGACCAGCGCCTGAGCCAGGACGGTCGCGGTCGTCGTGCCGTCACCGGCCACGTCGTCCGTCTTCTTGGCGACCTCCTTGACCAGCTCGGCGCCGATCTTCTCGTAGGAGTCCTCGAGCTCGATCTCCTTGGCGATGGAGACGCCGTCGTTGGTGATGGTGGGGGCGCCCCACTTCTTCTCCAGAACGACGTTGCGGCCCTTCGGGCCGAGCGTGACCTTGACGGCGTCGGCAAGCTGGTTCATGCCACGCTCAAGACCGCGCCGCGCCTCCTCGTCAAAGGCGATGATCTTGGCCATGTGGGTTGGTCCTCCCTGGATTCCCCCATGCCCGACGCAAGGGGAGGGTTGGATTGCTCCGGACCGCGTGGCGCCCGCGACGGACGGCCTGCGGCCCCGGCGGTCCCTTCCCCGCCCAGCCCGCGGACCTCACCGACCCGGTCCTTGTCTGTCACTCTCACTCGTAGAGTGCTAACCCAATGATTAGCACTCGGGCATGCTGAGTGCAAGCGGCTCCGAAGGAGTCTCCGTGAGGGGTGGTGGTCGGGCGACGGGGGGGCGCAAGCGGCTCCGAAGGAGTCTCCGTGAGGGGTGGCGGTCGGGCGACGGGGGGGCGCAAGCGGCTCCGAAGGAGTCTCCATGAGGGGTGGCGGTCGGGCGACGGGGGGGCGCAAGCGGCTCCGAAGGAGTCCCCATGAGGGGTGGCGGTTGGTGGGGGCACCTCCCGGCCGGAGGCTGGGGGAGGCTCCGGGCATCAGTAAGGGGCCGCCCCCCGTAGGGTGCGGCCCCTTACTGTTCGAGGTCTGCGCCTCCGCGCAGTCCGGCGACACTCAGCCGGTCACGCGGACCATGTCCGCCTGCGGCCCTTTCTGACCCTGCGAGATCTCGAACTCGACCCGCTGTCCTTCGTCGAGAGTGCGGTACCCGTCCATCTGGATCGCGCTGTAGTGGACGAACACGTCCGCACCACCGTCGACCGCGATGAAGCCGTACCCCTTCTCCGCGTTGAACCACTTGACGGTGCCCTGAGCCATTCCTAACTCCCCTATTACTGGCCCTTGCACGAGCCCGCACTTCGCGAACCCGGGTCAGACCTCACCCCCACGAGCGAGCGGGGGCGTGCGCCGGAACGCGTCGACCGCCGCTGAATGTATCTGCACGGACGCCCTGTGCAACAGGTCAATCGGACGAGAATTCTGGGCACGGTTGATCGGAAAAACCGCCTCAACTCCGGTGCTACCAGGGCAAGTCGGGCCAGGCATACGGGGTCAACACGACAATTGCCACAGCGTTTTCGGCACCAACTTGTCGCGCCGTCGTTCGCGCGCTCATATGCGTCCGGCAAGCGGCGGTGCAGCACCTCGGGGAACTGCCGTCACTCTACCGCCTTCCGAAACGCGGAATCGCCCCCTCCGGATCAAATCCGGAGGGGGCGATTCCGCGGTCGGTCGGATCTCAGAAGCCGGGATTCAGCCGCCGGACGTTCAGCCGCCGGCCACCGCCGGGATGATGGAGACGCCCGCGCCGTCCGGCGTCGGCGTCTGGAGGCCCTGTTCGAACCTGACGTCGTCGTCGTTGACGTAGACGTTCACGAAACGGCGCAGCTTGCCCGTGTCGTCGAGGACGCGGGCGCTGATCCCCGTGTGGTTCTGTTCCAGGTCCGACAGCACCTCGGCGAGGGTGCCGCCCTCGGCGGTGACCTCCGCCTGGCCGCCGGTGTAGGTGCGCAGGATGGTCGGGATCCGGACGTTCACGCTCATTTTCGCATCTTCCTTACGTGGTGGGGTTGCCGCGGGCCGGGGCGGGAAGCGGCTGGTCAGGCCAGGCCGGCGGCGCGGAACGCGTCGAGGTTGGGCCGGATGACGGCGGTGGGCCGGGAAGAGGGCGCCACGGCGTCCAGCGTCTTGAGGCCGTCACCGGTGTTGAGGACCACCGTCGTCAGGGTGGGGTCGATCGCCCCCGACTCGATCAGCTTGCGCGTCACACCCAGCGTGACGCCGCCCGCCGTCTCCGCGAACACGCCTTCCGTCCGTGCGAGCAGCTTCATGGCGTCCACGATCTGCTCGTCATCGACGTCGTCGACGGCTCCACCGGTCCGCTTGCAGATGTCGATGACGTACGGACCGTCAGCGGGGTCGCCGATGGCGAGGGACTTGGCGACGGTGTCGGGCTGCTTGACGGGGCGCACGGCGTCCGTCCCGTCCTTGTAGGCGCGGGAGACCGGCGAGCAGCCCTCGGCCTGGGCTGCGAAGATCCGGAACGGTTTGTCCTCGACGAGCCCGAGGCTGATCAGCTCGCGCAGCCCCTTGTCGATCTTCACGAGCTGGCATCCCGAGGCGACGGGAATGACGATCTGGTCGGGCAGCCGCCAGCCGAGCTGCTCGCAGATCTCGTACGCCAGCGATTTGGAGCCCTCGGCGTAGAAGGGCCGCAGGTTGACGTTGGTGAAGCCCCAGCCCTCGCCGAGCGGGTCGCCGATCAGCTCGGAGCAGAAGCGGTTCACGTCGTCGTACGTGCCGTCGATCGCCACCAGGTCGCCGCCGTAGACCGCGGCCATCACGACCTTGGACTGCTCCAAGCCGTCGGGGATGAACACGCAGCTGCGCAGCCCCGCGCGGGAGGCGGCCGCCCCCACGGCACCGGCCAGGTTGCCGGTCGAGGAGCAGGACAGCGTGGTGAAGCCGAAGGCGCGGGCGGCCTCCAGGGCGATGGCGACCGGGCGGTCCTTGAAGGAGTGGGTGGGGTTGCCCGAGTCGTCCTTGACGTAGAGCCCGCCGGTCACGCCCAGCTCGGCGGCGAGCCGGTCGGCCTGCACCAGCTGCGTGAAGCCGGGGTTGAGGTTCGGTTTGGCGGCGACGTCGGAGGGCACCGGCAGCAGCGGTGCGTAGCGCCACATCGAGGCGGGACCTGACTCGATGCGCCTGCGCAGTCCCTCCGGGTCACCGGTCGGCAGCTCGTAGGCGACTTCGAGCGGGCCGAAACACTCCAGGCACACGAAGCTGGGGCCCAGCGGGGTGCGGGTGCCGCACTCGCGGCAGGAGAGGGCGACGGCCGCGCCCAGGTCGTAGGGCGCCGAGGCGTCGGAGGCGGTGGTGCTGTTCGCTGCAACGGTTTGCACAGCCATGTGAGGCGAGGCCCTTTCTCCTCATCTTCCCCGTGTCGTATCTCGCCACGGGCCGGAATTGGCACCGTCCCCACGAGGCGGTCTCGCCACAGCTGTCCGCGTACGCGCGGATCGCGGGATGGTTGCCGGGGCTTCAACGGGCCGTTCCCTCTGCCCCTCTGGATGAGCTGCACTATGGCGCCGGGCGGTCGGGCCGCTCGGGCGTTTGTTCGCGGGCCCCCGAGATGCGGAGGTCACCTGCGTTGTTCAAGACTGTAACCGACGGCGGTCACGCTTGAGAGGGACGTCCGAACCGCGAGATGGATCACCGCTGACCGTCCGTAGCTCCCCAGTCGGACCACAGGAAGGCGCGCACGTGCTCGATGAAGTGGGCCAATGGCTGCGGCGCCGCTCCTGGCGCGCCGCCGACCGGCCGCTTGAGGCGCTCCTGGCGGCCAAGCGGCGCACCGGCACCACGGTCAGCGTGGTGCTGCCGGCACTCAACGAGGAAGCCACCGTCGGCGACATCGTCTCGATCATCCGCCGCGAGCTGGCCTCCCCCCACCCGGCCACCGGAACGTCCCTGGTGGACGAGGTGATCGTCATGAACTCGGGCTCCACCGACGCCACCGGCGCGGTCGCGGCGGCGGCCGGGGCCCGGGTCGTGCACCGTGACGAAGTGCTGCCCCGGGTAGCGGCCAGGCCCGGCAAGGGCGAGGTGCTGTGGCGCTCACTGATGGTGACGCGCGGTGACATCGTCTGCTTCGTCGACGCCGATCTGCGCGAGTTCTCGCCCGACTTCGTCACCGGCATCGTCGGCCCGCTGCTGACCGAACCCGACGTGCAGCTGGTCAAGGCGATGTACGACCGTCCGCTGCGGGACAGCCCGGCGGGCGGCGGGCGGGTGACCGAGCTGGTGGCGCGGCCCCTGCTCAACCTGCACTGGCCGCGCCTGGCCGGCCTCGTGCAGCCGCTGGGCGGCGAGTACGCGGCGCGCAGGTCGCTGCTGGAGCGGCTGCCGTTCCCGGTCGGGTACGGGGTGGAGCTGGGGCTGCTCGTCGACGCGCTGGAGCTGGTCGGTCTCGACGCGCTGGCGCAGGTCGACGTGGGAGTGCGTCTGCACCGCAACCAGGACGGGCTGGCGCTGGGCCGGATGGCCACCGCCATCTACGCCACGGCGCAGCGCCGCATCGAACGCGGAGTCGGTCTCGACGGCGGCCCGGGCGGTCACCGCGACGGTCCGAGCGTGCTGGGCGGACGGTCGGGGGTGACGCCGCTGACCCAGTTCGAGCGGGGCGAGGGGGGCACCTTCGAGCCGCGCGGCCACCTGGTGGACGCGGAGGAGCGCCCGCCGATGTGCACGGTGCCCGAATACGGGCAGCGGCGGGTGGCGGCGTGACGGCGCCGCACGCGGAGCGTGTCCGGGTTCGCCACGCGCGGGGGGTTCGGCGGCCACGCGTACGTTTGAGCGGATTCGGGGGCGGCTAGGCTCCGCGCATGGTCGCTGGAGCAACATCACCGAAGGCCTCTTCTTCCGCGTCGCCGCAGGTACTCGTCGCGTCCAACCGCGGGCCCGTGTCCTACACGCGCGCGGAGGACGGCACGCTCACCGCCAAGCGGGGCGGCGGCGGCCTCGTCTCCGGCCTGTCGGCCATCGGGCCCGAAACGGACGCGGTGTGGGTGTGCGCGGCGCTCGGCGAGGGCGACCGCGAGGCGGCCCGGCGTACGGGCGGCCGTCTGGACCGCGGGGAGACCGGGGGCCAGGCCGTCCGGATGCTCGACATTCCGGCGGAGACGTTCGAGGCCGCCTACCACGGCGTGGCCAACTCGGTGCTGTGGTTCACCCACCACATGCTGTACCAGACACCTCTCGAACCCGCGTTCGACGAGGGGTTCACCCGCCAGTGGGCGCGGTACGAGACGTACAACGCCGCCTTCGCCGACGCCCTCGCGCAGGAGGCCGAGCAGGGCGCCACCGTGCTGGTGCAGGACTACCACCTCACCCTCGTCCCCCTGCTCCTTCGTGAGCGCCGACCCGACCTGCGGATCGGCCACTTCTCCCACACCCCCTGGGCGCCCGCCGACTACTACAGGCTGCTGCCCGACGATGTCGCGGCAGACGTCCTGCGCGGCATGCTCGGCGCCGATCGCACCGCGTTCCTGACCACCCGCTGGGCCCGCCTGTTCACCGAGTGCTGCGAGCGGGTGCTCGGCGCGGACGTCACCACGGAGGGCGGCACGCTGTCCGTGACGTACGAGGGCCGCACGACCCGGATCGGGGTGCATCCGCTGGGCGCCGACGGCGACTTCCTGCGCGAGCGGGCGCACCGTGACGACGTCGCGGAACGGAGGGCCCAGCTGCGGGACCAGGTGGGCACCGGACCCGACGGGCTGCCGCGCCGGACCCTGGTGCGGGTCGACCGCACCGAGCTGTCCAAGAACATCGTGCGCGGCCTGCACGCCTACTCCAGGCTGCTCACCGACCGCCCCGAGTGGCGCGAGCACGTCGTCCACCTCGCCTTCGCCTACCCCTCGCGCCAGGACCTCGCCGTCTACCGCGACTACACCGCCGAGGTCGGCCGGGTCGCCGACGAGATCAACTCCGCCTTCGGCACCCCCGGGTGGACGCCCGTCCTCCTGCACGTCAAGGACGACTTCGCGCGCTCGCTCGCGGCGTACCGGATGGCGGACGTCGCGCTCGTGAACCCCATCCGCGACGGAATGAACCTCGTCGCCAAGGAGATCCCCGTGGTCTCGGACGAGGGCTGCGCGCTGGTGCTCTCGCGGGAGGCGGGCGCGCACGAGGAGATGGCGGCCGACGCCTTCTGCGTCAACCCGTTCGACGTACGTCAGACGGCGGACGCCGTGCACGCGGCGCTCCTGCTCGACGCGCCCACCAGGGCGTCGCGCTCCCGCCGCCTGGCCGAGACGGCCACCGCGCACCCGCCCACCCGCTGGCTCCTCGACCAGCTGCGGGAGCTAGCGTGACGCGGTGAGCCCCTCCGCGAGGCCGTTCAGCCAGCGCACCAGGCCCGCCGGGCCCCGCACCGTCACGTCCGCGCGCTCGGCGAGCCCGGGGACGGTCTCGTTCCCGGCCTGCGGGGCGCTGTAGAGCAGCAGGCCCGGCACTCCGTCACCCCTCAAGGCGGTGACGGTCTCGTAGGCGGGCAGGTCGCCCAGGTCGTCGCCCGCGTAGGCGACGACGCCCGCGCGCTTCTCGCGTACGTAGTCCGCCAGCGCGGCGCCCTTGTCCGCGCCCGGGGGCCGCAGTTCGAGGACCATGCGGCCCGGTTCGACCATCAGCCCGTGCCGCTCGGCGAGGGCGTGCAGGGGGGCGCGCAGAAGGTCGAGGGCCTCGTCGGGCGAGGCCGTGCGCCGAGTGTGCACCGCGAGCGCTCTGCCCTTGTCCTCCGTCCAGGTACCGTCCGGCGCGCCCGCCTGGCGCAGCAGCGCGGGGAGTTCGGCGCGAACGGCGGCCACCCCGGGCGGGGGCTCGGGGGCGTGGACGGAGCCGTCGGCCGCCTCCCACCGTTCCGCGCCGTAGGCGCCCAGGACGGTCAGTCCTTCGAGCCCGGCCGCGCCCTCGAAGCCGCCGAAGCGCACGGCGTCGGCCGCGGGCCGGCCGGTGATCACCGCGATGCCCGCCAGGCGCGGGGCGAGCCGGGCGAGCGCCGGCACCGCGTCGGGGTGGGCGCGCGCCGTTCGCGGGTCGGCGACGATGGGCGCCAGGGTGCCGTCGAAGTCGAAGGCCAGTACGGCGCGTTCGGGCTCGGCGCGGAGCGCGGCGAGCCCCGCGCGCCCCTCCTGCGTCCGCGGCTCGGGCAGGGATTCAGGCGACATGACCGCACCCTAACCAGGCCGGCGCCGCCGCGGCCCGCAGCGGACGCGGTCGCGTCAGCGGGTACGTCGCGTCAGCGGGTACGTCGCGTCAGCGGGTGCGGTCGCGTCAGCGGGTGCGGTCGCGGTTCACCTGCCGCAGCCGCCGCAGCCTGTTGACCGTCACGGGGTCGTACTCCGCTGCCCGCGCGTCGTCGAGCAGGGCGTTCACGTACTGGTAGTAGCGGACCGGAGACATGCCGAGCCGTTCCCTGACGGCCCGCTCCTTCTCGCCAGGCGAGGACCAGCCGCGCGCGGCGAAGGCCAGCACCGCCCTGTCCTCGTCCGAGAGACCCGCCGCGGCACCGACGCCCGCGGGCTCCGCGTCGCGGTCGCCCGCGCGCGCGTCCTCCGCGTCGCCGGTGTCCCCCTTCGATGCGCTCATCCCTCCACGGTACGGCGCCCCTACGACTCCGCCCTCACGACTGCCGCTACGAGTCCGCCTTCTCGGCCGCCTCCGCCTTGCGCTGGAGCGCGGTCAGCACGGCCTTGGGGTCGCCGCCCTTCATCGCGGCCTTGCCCACGGACTTCTTGAGGGCCGCGTTGGTACCGGTCCACGAGACCTTGCCCACCGGATAGAACTCGGCGCCGGCGAGCTGGTCGAGAAAGGGCCACAGCTTCTTGTGCTTCTTGTCCTTGCGCATCCGCTCCGAGGCGCTGGTGGTCACGGGCAGCAGCCCGTACCGGGAGGCGAAGGCGTAGTGGTTCTTCTCCTCGTAGACGAAGGAGAGGAACTTGCCGCACGCCTCGCGGTGGTCGTTCTTCTTGAAGGCCATCATCCAGTCGCCGACGCCCAGGGTGCCGTCCGCGGGCCCGTCCCGGCCCGGCAGCTTGCCGGTGCCGTAGGCGAGGCCCTTCTTGTCGGCCTGCTGCACCAGGGTGGGGTGTCCGTTCAGGACGCCGACCTTGCCGGCGCTGAACGCCTCGAAGAGCTTCTGGCGGTCGACGCGCTGCGGTTCGGGCTCCGTGTAGCCGGGCACGACGAGGTTGTCGCGCAGCCACTCCATCGTCTCGATGTTCTCGGGAGAGTTGATCGTGTAGTTGCCGACGCTGTCGACGTAGGAGCCGCCGTTGCCGAGGCACCACATCAGGGCCTCGCCCTGGGCCTCCTCAGGGCCGAGCGGCAGTCCGTAGGGGATCTCGACCCCGGCCTGCTTGAGTTTGCGGGCGGCCGACTGCAGCGCCTCCCAGCTCTCCGGCGGCTTGTCCGGATCGAGCCCCGCCTTGGCGAAGAGGTCCTTGTTGTACATGAGGACCCGGGTGCTGGTGACGAACGGCAGGCCGTACTGGACGCGCTGCACCTCGCCGGCCTCGGCGAGCGAGACGAGGAATTCGGCCTGGACGGGTATCGGGAGCAGCTCACTGACCTTGTAGAGCTTTCCCTCGGCGGCCCAGCTGGCGTACGAGTCGACCTGGGCGATGTCGGGCGGGTTGCCAGAGTCGACCATGTCGCCGAGCTTCTTGCCGATGTCGTTCCAGCTGTACACGGTGACGTCGACGGAGATCTCGGGGTTTTTCCTGGTGAAGGCGTCGGCGAGTTTCTGCCAGTAGATCTTCGAGCTGTTGTCGGCTCCCGGGTTGCCGTAGTCGGCCGCGACGAGCTTCAACGTGACATCGCCGGATCCAGGGCCACTGCCGCAGCCGCTCAGAGCGGTCATTCCCGCCGCTGAGGCCACCCCGGTCGCGGCCATACCCAGAAATCGACGCCGATCCATCTGCTTCCCTGCCCCTTTAGAGCCTGCGAACCCTCAGAACGTGCTCCGTGCCGCGGACCCTCTGGCACCACCAATCCCCCTGGCACCACCAACCCCGGTCCGTTGAGCGGGAGTCTCCCTCCGTGACCCCCGCACCGTCTACAGATGATCGATACCGGTAAGGAATCAGCTTGGCTTCCGTTCGATCCCCGTAAAAGAATTCCGTGCTCGGATGATTTAGCCTCCTCCCTTCGCCTGCGAAGACGTACCGATCGCCTGCGAAGGCGTACCGAATGCCCCGCACACGGGCTCGTATCCGCCGGACGGGAACAGGCGCGCATCCGCCGCGGGTCAGCGGCTGGTGCGCCTTCGGGGAGGGAGCGCGCGAGAAGAAGATCCCCGGAGTGGACTAGACCTTTACGGTGCTCACGCGGGAGACTGTCCCGCGTGAGCACCCCTGACGAGGCCCCCACCGCACCCCCCACGCGGCCCCCGCACCCGACGCCGGCCGCGCGGTACGTCATCGCCCTCGACGTCGGCGGCACCGGCATGAAGGCCGCCCTCATCGGCACCGGCAACGAGCTGCTGCACGAGGCGCGGCGGGCGACAGGCCGCGAACGCGGCCCCGAGGCCGTGGTCGAGGGCGTGCTCGACTTCGCCGCCGAACTGCGCTCCCTGGGCCTGGAGCGGTACGGCACCGAGCCGTCCGCCGCCGGCGTGGCGGTACCCGGCATCGTCGACGACGAGCGGGGCGTCGCCGTCTTCTCCGCCAACCTCGGCTGGCGCGACGTCCCCTTCCGCGCGCTGCTGAGCGAACGCCTCGGCCGGGGCAGGGCCGCCCAACTGGCGCCGCTGCCCGTGGCGCTCGGGCACGACGTGCGCACCGGCGGGCTCGCGGAGGGCCGCATCGGCGCGGGCGAGGGCGTGGACCGGTACCTGTTCGTACCGCTGGGCACCGGCATCGCGGGCGCCATCGGCATCGGCACGACCGTCGAGCCGGGGGCGCACGGCAGCGCCGGGGAGATCGGACACATCGTCGTACGCCCCGACGGGCCCCCGTGCGGCTGCGGGCAGCGCGGCTGCCTGGAGCGGCTCGCGTCGGCCTCGGCGGTCGGCGCGGCGTGGGCCGAGGCCTGCGGAGACCCTCAGGCGACGGCGGCGGACGCCGCCAAGGCCGTCGCGTCGGGCGACCCGCGCGCGGCGAAGGTGTGGGCCGAGGCGATCGACGCGCTCGCCACCGGCCTGGTCACGGGCCTCACCCTGCTCGACCCGCGCACACTGATCATCGGCGGTGGCCTCGCCGAGGCGGGCGACACCCTCTTCGTTCCGCTCCGGGAGGCGGTCCGCGAGAAGGTCACCTTCCAGCCACTCCCGGCCATCGTGCCCGCGGCGCTCGGTGACGCCGCCGGCTGCCTGGGTGCGGGCCTCCTCGCCTGGGACCTACTGACCGCGGAGGTTGCGAGCCGATGAGCAAGCGAACGGTGCTGACCGGCGCCCGTGTGGTGCTGCCGGACGGGGTGCGCGAAGACGCCACGGTGACCGTCGAGGACCGCCATCTGGTGGACGGCGCGGGACCGGGCGAGGCCGAGGAACTCGACCTGGGCGGTCACTGGATCGTGCCCGGCTTCGTCGACATGCACGTCCACGGCGGGGGCGGCGCGTCCTTCTCGGCGGCCAGCCACGACGAGTCGCTGACCGTCATCGACACCCACCGCAGACACGGCACCACCACCATGGCCGCCTCCACCGTCACCGGCGACCTGGACGACCTGTCCCGGCAGGCGGGATCCCTCAGCGAACTGGTCGAACAGGGCGAGCTGGCCGGCATCCACTTCGAGGGGCCGTTCATCGCCTGCAACCGGCGCGGCGCCCACGAGGAGTCGCTGCTGCGCGACCCCGACCCCGGTGACGTGCGCAAGCTGCTGGACGCCGCGCGCGGCCACGCGGTGATGATGACGCTGGCCCCCGAGCGCCCCGGCGGCCTGGACTCGGTGCGGCTGCTGGCCGACAGCGGCGTCATCGCCGCCGTCGGACACACCGACGGCAGCTACGAGTCCACCAGGGAGGCCATCGACGCCGGTGCGACGGTGGCCACCCATCTGTTCAACGCCATGCCGCCGCTCGGCCACCGCGCCCCCGGCCCGGTGACCGCGCTGCTGGAAGACCCCCGCGTCACCGTCGAACTGATCAACGACGGCATCCACCTGCACCCCGCGGCGCTCCAGTTGGCGTTCCGCGCCGCCGGCGCCGACCGGGTCGCCTTCATCACCGACGCCATGGGCGCGGCCGGCATGGGCGACGGCCGCTACCCGCTCGGCAATCTGGAGGTCGAGGTCCGCGAGGGCGTGGCCCGGCTGGTCGAGGGCGACTCGATCGCGGGCTCCACCCTGACCCTGGACCGCGCCTTCAAGCGGGCGGTCACCGTCGACGGGCTGCCGGTCACCGACGCGGTCGCCGCGCTGTCCGCCAACCCGGCGCGGCTGCTGGGCGTGGCCGACCGCGTGGGCTCGCTGGAGCCCGGCAAGCTGGCCGACCTGGTGGTGCTCGACCAGCAGTTCGAGCCGGCCGGCGTCATGCGTCACGGCACCTGGGTGGTGCCCCCGCACACCCCCTGAGCTGGCACGGGGGGTCGCCGGGTCGCCGTTCCAATGGCATGATCGCTCGCGCGGTCGCTCCGGCCGCGGTGTCGTTTCGTCGTGGGTTTGGTGTCATGAGCCGTTGTCCGACGGGTGAGGGTGGTGCGAGCGGATGATCCTGACCGTCACGCTCAACGCCGCCCTCGACCTGACCTATCGCGTGCCCCACCTCGTCCCGCACGCCTCCCACCGGGTGCGGGAGGTCAGCGAGCGCCCCGGCGGCAAGGGCCTCAACGTCGCACGGGTGCTCGCGGCGCTCGGCTTCGAGACCGCCGTCACCGGCTTCGCCGGAGGCGAGACGGGCCGCGTCCTGCGCAGCCTCCTGGCGGCCGACGCCGCCCCCGGGCCCCCGAACGGCCCGGCGCGGGTCACCGACGCGCTGGTGCCCGTCTCGGGACGCACCCGGCGCACCGTCGGCGTCGTCGACGAGAACAGCGGGGACACCACCCAGCTCAACGAGCCGGGCCCGCACGTGACCCCCGAGGAGTGGGAGACCTTCCTCACCGCCTACCGCGAGCTGCTCGACGGCGGCGTCCGCGCGGTCGCGCTGTGCGGCAGCCTGCCGCCCGGCGTCCCCGTGGGCGCGTACGCGACGCTGGTCCGCGAGGCCCGCACGGCGCAAACCCCCGTGCTGCTCGACACCAGCGGCGAACCGCTGCGCCGCGGGCTCGCGGCGCGCCCCGACATCGTCAAACCCAACGCGGAGGAGCTGGCCGGGATCACCGGCACGGAGGAACCACTGCGCGCGGCCCGCGCGGCGCAGCGGCGCGGCGCCCACGCGGTCGCGGCCTCGCTCGGCGCGGACGGGATGCTGCTGGTCACCCAGGACGGCGCCTGGAGTGCGGCGGTGCCCGAGCGGCTGGCGGGCAACCCGACGGGCGCGGGCGACTCGGCGGTCGCCGGACTGCTCTCGGGCCTCGCCGAAGGCCTGCCCTGGCCGGACCGGCTGGCCCGCGCCGTCGCGCTGTCCGCCGCCACGGTCCGCTCCCCCGTGGCGGGCGAGTTCGACGAGCCGACGTACGCGACGATGCTGCCGTCGGTACGGGTACGTCGTTCCGAGGCGCCGTGAACCTGCGGGGCCCTGTGACGGCGGCGGGGCTCTGCCGACTACGGGCTCACGGCCCCGCCGCCGACGGGGTCAGCCCTGGTTCCAGCCCTTCTCCAGCCAGACCTGGTCGAGGTTGGCATTGCACTTGTTGCCCTCCTCGCACGAGATCTTGATGCTGTTCTGGCCCTTCTTGAGCTGGATGTTCGACCAGGTGTTCTGCCAGCCGTGCTCCCAGTCGCCCTTCTTCGCCCCGGAGAAGTTCTTCATCCGCAGCGGACGGCTCTCCGGCTCACCGTTGATGGTGAGAGTGGCGTTCGCGTCCTTGCCGGGCACTCCGTAGCGGACGTGGAGGGTGTACTTGCCCGCCGCCGGCACGTCCTTCAGCTCCCAGGTCGCCGAGGCTCCCGGCTGGTTCAGGCCCCCCACATAGGTGCCACCGCGGCCCTTGGCGCCCTCCACGTCCTTGGCGGCGGAGGCGCTGCCGTCGAGCGTGAGACTGGCCGCGTCCTCCTTGGGCAGCGCCTTGGGCGAAGGCTTGTCGTTCTTCTCGCCGTCCGCGCTGCCGTCGTTGCCCTGCTTCGGATCGTCCTGCTGGGCACTTTGCTGGTCCTTGGCCTGCGGATCGTCCGCGTCGTCCTCGTTGAAGACGATGGCGGCACCGATACCGATCACCACGGCGGCGACCACGGCTATCGCCCCCACCAGCAGACCCGTGCGGTTGCGCCTGCCACGCCCGGGACCGCCGGGACCGCCCTGCTGCCGCGCCGCCGCCCGGCCGCCCGGCATCGTCTCGGGCGCCGCGTAGTGCGGGCTGGGCTGGTGCCCAGGAGGCGGAGGCTGCTGCGGATAGCCGTACCCGGACTGCTGCTGGGGAGCGCCGGACTGGTAGGAAGCCGACTGCTGCTGCGGATAGCCGTAGCCCGAACGCTGCTGTTGCTGCGGATAGCCGTAGCCGTACTGCCGCTCACCGACCGCACGGACCTGGTTGAAGGAGCGGCGGGGGACGCCGGGCTGCTGGCCGGACGCGGCGGGCTGCTGCGCGCCGCCCTCCTGCCGGTACAGATAAGCGAACGGGTCCTCGTCTCCCCCTTCCGACGGGGCACCCGTGCCGTGGTTCTCGGCGGTCATCCCTTCACTCCCTACTGCGTCAGGTATCCGGGCGAGCCTACCTCTCTTGGGCGAACCGCTTGGCACGGTCGTGGCCGATCGGCCCCGTGTGTGCTAGCCCGCTCTGCGCTGCCCCTTGGAGCGTGACCGCTTCTCCACGTACATCCGCTGGTCAGCGGATTGCAGGACCTCTTCGGTCGTCATTCCGCAGCCCGCCCAGCCGATGCCGAAACTGGCACCTACCCGTACCGAACGGCCGTCGACCTGCATCGGCGGGATGATCGCGTTCCGCAGCCGGACCGCGAGGTCCTGGGCCTCCGCGGGTCCCAGCCCGTCGGCCAGCACCACGAACTCGTCACCGCCCAGCCGGGCGACCGTGTCGTCGTCCCGCACGGCGTCCGACAGGCGGCGGGCGACCTCGATGAGCACGGCGTCACCGCAGTGGTGCCCGTGGCGGTCGTTGATGGACTTGAAACCGTCCAGATCACAGAAGAGGACGGCGAGCCCCTTCTCACCGGGCCCGTCGCCCTTCGGCGGCACCGTGTGCACGTGGTGGGGGTCCGGCGGGGCGGCACCCGCTCCCCTTCCGTGCCCGAACCCGCTCCCGGGCCCGAACCCGCCCCCTGAGCCGAATATCCCGGTCTGGGCATCGGGGGCTCGCGGAACGTGCGGACCTCCCGGCCCGCCGCCCAGGCCCTCCAGATCCCAGAAGCCGTCGCCGCTCTCGTAACCGTGCTCGAAACCGGAACCCGCCGCGTACCCGTGTCCGCCAAAGCCGTTCCCGTGCCCGTTCCCGTTGCCCTGCCCGTACCCGTCGTCCGGGCGGCTTCCCGCCGGTACGCCGGTCGGACCGTGGCCGTGCCACCCCGCCGCCCGCTCGCCCAGCGAGCACAGCCTGTTGCTGAGCCGGGCGCGCAACTCGGCACCGTTGGGCAGGCCGGTCAGCGCATCGTGGCTGGCGCGGTGCGCGAGCTGCAACTCGTGCCGCTTGCGCTCCTCGATGTCCTCGACGTGGGTGAGCAGATAGCGCGGCCCGTCGGCGGCGTCGGCGACGACCGAGTTGCGCAGCGAGACCCACACGTACGAGCCGTCACGCCGCGCCAGCCGCAGCTCCGCCCTGCCCCCCTCGGCGAACGTGTTCAACAGCGTGCCGATGTCCTCGGGGTGGACGAGGTCGGAGAAGGAGTAGCGGCGCATCGCGGACGCCGGACGGCCCAGCAGCCGGCACAGCGCGTCGTTGATCCGCAGCAGCCGCCCGTGCTGGTCCCCGCCCATCTCCGCGACGGCCATGCCGCTCGGCGCGTACTCGAAGGCCTGCCGGAAGCTCTCCTCGCTGGAGCGCAGCGCCTGCTGCTCACGCTCCAGCCGCACCAGGGCCCGCTGCATGTTCGAGCGCAGCCGAGCGTTGCTGATGGCGATGGCGGCCTGCGACGCGAACATCTGGAGCGCCTCGCACCCCCAGGCTCCCGGACGGCGGCCGTTGCGCGGCTTGTCGACGGACAGGACGCCGAGCAGTTCGCCGTCCGTGGCGCGCAGCGGGGCGAAGAGCCGGTCCATGGGGTGCCAGGCGTCAGGCGTCTGGCGCACCGGGGAGGGCGAGTGCCACTGCGGGACGTCGTCGTCGTCCAGCACCCAGCCCTCGGTGTAGGGCACGAACCGGAGCGCTCCCCACTGCTCGCCCATCGCCAGCCGACGCTCCCAGGAGGCGCGGGGGCCGACACGGCCCGCCATCATCGCCTCAGCCGCCGGACTGCCCGCGACGGCGGCGACGACCAGATCGCCCTCGGCACGCACCAGGTTCACCGCGGCGATCTCGAAGCCGAGCCCCTCGACCACACCGTCGGCAACCGTCTGGAGCGTCTCGGCGAGGCTCCGCGCCGTGCTGAGCCGCGCCACCACGTGATGCAGCTGACGCAGGCTGGCAAGGCGGACATAGGGCTCCGACTCGGTTTCCATAGCCCTCCCCCTGAGCCGTGTACGTCAACTCCAGGTGCTCTTGGCGCCGCGTGCGGGCCTCGCTGACCGCGCTGGGTCCCCGCGCGCCCTCCGGTCCGTCTTCCCTCGCCCTTCGGCCACCCTTCCGCCGCTCCCCCGAAACCTTTCCCGCCGGACTTCGGCGGGACTTCGGCTGAGCTGCGGCCGGGCCTCGGTCGGGCCTCGGTCGAGTCCACGGTCGATCTGCGGTGCGCACAGGCGTTCCTCGGCTGTCACGGCCACTGAATCACAGCGAGCTGTTCACCCGGTACACAGGGTCAACAATTAATGCCCTCTGTGACTCAAGTCACAACAGTCAGCAATTGGTTGACTGCGCAACGTGCACCGACCGCCGGCCCGGACGTGCACTCGGGCCACCGGCCCGGACGTGCACCTGGCCACCGGCCCGCCGGCGCCGCGGACCCAGGCACCCCGCGGCGCGCCCGATCCATCCCACCGCCTGCCCCGGGACAGCGGTCCTAGACCCCGTCTGGTCCCCCAGCCCGATGCGGACCCCGAATACCGCTGGTTAGCGTAGCGAGTGTGTCCCACGCAGTGCAGCAGCAGACGACCCACGTGCCCCCGCCCCACCCCATGCCCCATGCTGAGGGGGTGAGCGACGACGAGTTCCGCGCGGCAATGGCGCGCCTGGCAGCCGGAGTGGCCCTGGTCACCGCGCACGACCCGGAAGAGGGACCACGCGGCGAGGACGTCGGCATGACAGCCACCGCCTTCCTGTCCGTCTCCCTCGACCCGCCCCTGGTGCTGATCAGCCTCCGCGAAGAGTCCCGGATGGACGAACTGCTCTCCCGACAGGACCACTGGGCGGTCTGCCTCCTCACCGACGCCCAGACCAAGACCGCCGGTCGCTTCGCCATGAAGGCGCGGCTCAGCGACCGGCTCCTCTTCCAGGAGCTCCCGCACACCCGGGGCACCGTCAGCGGCGCCCCCCTCGTCGACGGCGCACTCGCCGCGGTCGAATGCCGCACCGAACAGCGCGTGACCGCCGGCGACCACACCCTCGTCATCGGCCGCGTCCTGGCCACCCGGCTCACCCACGGCGAGAGCGGGCCGCTGTTGTACTACAGCGGCCGCTACCGTTCCCTGGGCTGAGCCCTACCGCGCTTGGGGCGCCGTGCCCCCGCGCTTGGGGGCTGAGCCCCGCGCTTCCGGCTGAGCCCCGCGCTTGGGGCCGAGCGCCGCTCCAGGGGCTGAGTCCCGGCCGCTGGGGGGCGCGCTACTGCCAACCGCGCCCCGAGCGCCCGCGCTTGACCTCGCTACGCTGCTTCTTCTGCCGCAGCCTGCGCTCGTTGATGCCGCGCGGCATCTTCTTCTGCCGGCGCGGCGGCGGAGGCGGAGCCGTCGCCTCCGCGAGCAGGGAGGCCATCCGCACGGCGGCCGTCTCCCTGTTCCGCCACTGCGAACGGTGCTCGCTCGCCCGTACGACCAGCACGCCGCCGTCGACCAGGCGGCCGGACAGCCGCTCCAGCGCGCGGCGCTTCCACACCTCGGGAAGCGCCTGCGTACGCGCCAGGTCGAAGCGGAGCTCCACCTGGGTGTCGCTGGTGTTCACATGCTGCCCGCCCGGCCCCGACGAGCGCGTGAAGCGCCACGTCAGCTCGGCCTCGGGCAGCGAGACCGTACCGCGTATGCAATAGGGACCGGACATGCCTCCATGGTCCGCCTTCCGCGCGCACGCGTCATCCGCATTTCCCCGTGGAAGGCAAAGAAGGCAAAGAAAGCTGGAACCCGCGCACGGCCCGGCTGCGTTGTGGAGGGTGAGATGCGGGACGGTGGACCCCGGTGAGGTCCCGGTCCCACACCGGTGATTCCCTCGGGGGTCACCACCGATCCATCACGACAGAAGGGCACCCCCATGGCTGTAAGCCTGTCCAAGGGCGGCAACGTCTCGCTCACCAAGGAGGCACCGGGCCTGACCGCCGTCACGGTCGGCCTCGGCTGGGACGTGCGCACCACCACCGGTACGGACTTCGACCTCGACGCGAGCGCCATCGCGGTGAACCCGGAGGGCAAGGTCTACTCCGACCAGCACTTCGTCTTCTTCAACAACAAGGCCACCCCGGACCAGGCCATCGTCCACACCGGCGACAACGTCACCGGCGAGGGCGCCGGTGACGACGAGCAGATCAACGTCAACCTGGCCGGCCTCCCGGCCGAGGTCGACAAGATCGTCTTCCCGGTCTCGATCTACGACGCCGAGAGCCGCAGCCAGAACTTCGGCCAGGTGCGGAACGCCTTCATCCGCATCGTCAACCAGGCGGACGGCAACGAGATCGCCCGCTACGACCTCAGCGAGGACGCCGCCACGGAGACCGCCATGGTCTTCGGCGAGCTGTACCGCAGCGGCGCCGAGTGGAAGTTCCGCGCCGTCGGCCAGGGCTACGCCTCCGGCCTGGTGGGCATCGCCCAGGACTTCGGCGTCAACGTCTGACGACGCCCTGAGGACCCACGCGGTCCGATCCGCCCGCCGAGGGCCACGCGCCGACACGGCGTGCTCCGGGTGGCGCTTCCCGTGCGGGAAGCGCCACCCGGAGCGTGTGCGGGCGGGCCCGCGCGGGTCTGCCGACGGGCCCGAGCCCCATGACGCGAGGCCGGAGAACACGTCGGGCTCGACGTCAGCGCGTCGGCGTCGGCGCCCACGCGGGGAGCGCATCGGCGCGGCAGCGCGCACGTGGGAGTGCACACGCGGGAGTACCCGTCGGCACGTCAGCGTCCCTGCGGGAGCGTCAGCGCGGCGGCGCGGGCGTCCGTGCGTCAGCGCGGCGGCGTCCGTGCGGGAGCGCATCAGTGTCGGCGCGCACCCGGGGAGCACTGCAACGTCCCTGCGGGAGCGCGGCAGCGTCCGTGCGCGCCCAGGAGCGCGTCAGCGCATCAGCGTCGGCGCCCACGCGGGAGCGCTCCGCGCGGCGTGACACCATCGCGGCGTGCTCGACATCGGCTACGCCCTCTCCCACCGCTTTCCCGACCCGCCCCAGACGGACTACCGCAGCGCTGACGTCCGTGCGCTGCGGCACGACCTGTTCTGCGGTGACGTCTACCTCGCCGACACCGACACCGATCGCGAACTGTCCACAGCCTGGGGATGGGTACCGGTGCTCGACTTCGCCTGGGCGCTGTGCGACATCGCCGAGCACCTCGACCGCGCTGCCTCCCCGGCGCCCGGACAGAAGGCGGCCGCCCCCGGCAGCCGGTCCCCCGGCCCCTACCGTGCCGAGCTGGATTTCACCGAGTCCACCGACATGCTGCGCTTCACGCGGCGCTTCGGCTGGGTGGAGATCACCGCAGACTGGTCACCCGACGACGACCGCGAGCCGCTCACCTTCGCCCACACCGAGCTGCGCCGGGAGGCCCGCGACTTCCTGCACGACCTGGTCGCGGACCTCACCGACATGCATGACGGCCTGGCGGACAACCCGACGGTATGGGACCTGACGTCCCGCTACCCCCGAACGCCGTGAGGCATGAGGCATGAGGCGTGAGGGTGCGTACGCGCCTGTGAGGGCCCGCAGGGGCCTGCGGGCTTCAGAAAGCCCGGCAGGGGGCCTGCGGGCCTCAGAGGCCTTCACAGGCCCTCTCAGTCCTCCACCCGCACGCCGAGCTGGGCCGCGAATGCCGGTGCCAGCTCCATCAGTTGGCCCGAGCTGACGACCGCGCCCGCCAGATTGCCCACCCCGGTGGCGATGTCGAGCTCCGTCGCGCCGCGCAGGTCCACGTTCTTGAACCGCGCCTGGTGGAACTCGGCACGGCGCAGCTCGCAGTCGCGGAACGCGACCCGTTCGAGTGAGGCGCCCCCGAAGTCGGGCTCGGTGAGCACACACCCCTCGAACGTCACGTCTGTCAGCCGGGCTTGGCGCAGATTCAGGTAGTCGATCTTCCCGCCCCGTACCAGCACCCGGTTCAGCCGCGCCCCGTGCAGCTGGACGCCGCCCAGCCTGGCCTCCCGCAACTCGACGTCGCGCAGCTCGCCACCCGCGAGGTCCGTACCGACCCCCCACACCCCTTCGAGCACCGAATCGATCACCCTGAGCCGTGCGAGGCGCGCCTCGTCCAGCGCGCAGCGGTACATCCCCACGTCCAGCAGCGTCGCCCCGCCGCCGTCCGTCCCGCTCAGGTCGAGCCCCTCGAACCGCACGCCGTCGTAATCCCCGTCCGGCTCCAGCCCCGCCCCGTCGAAGGGCCGCAGCTCGGGCAGAGTGACCTGGGGAAGCCGCGCTTCCCGTACCGCTGATGTCGCCATTCCCCCATGCTGCCCCCGCCCACTGACAACGCCGGCCGGCGCGGGCCCCACACACGACGTGGGCCCCTCTCGACGCGGGCCCCCGCACGATGTGGGCCCCCGCACGATGCGGGCCCGCGGACGCAAGGCGCCAGTTGACCTGAACCTCACTTCAACTTGCAGCATCAACGGGTCGGCCTCGCCGCCGCGACCGGCACCGACCGCAGCCGCCCACGGGAGGAGCACCCACCATGTACGCCGTACGCCTGCACGCCTTCGGTCCGCCCGAGAACCTGACGTACGAGGAGGTCCCCGACCCGCTCCCCGGTCCGGGCCAGGTACGCATCCGCGTACAGGCCGCGGGCGTACACCTGCTCGACGCCACGCTGCGCGCCGGCCGCCGTCTCGGCCCCCTGCCCCTGCCCGAACTGCCCACCGTCCCCGGCCGCGAGGTCGCCGGAACCGTCACGTCGCTGGGCGAGGGCACCGACGCGGGCTGGCTCGGACGCCGCGTCACCGTCCACCTGGGCGCGGCACCCGGCGGCTACGCGCAGCTGGCCGTCGCCGACGCCGTCGCCCTCCAGGCGATACCCGAAACGCTCACCCCCGCACAGGCCGTCGCCATGATCGGCACCGGGCGCACCGTGATGGGCGTCCTGCACGGTACCGATCTCGGCCCGGACGACACCGTGCTGGTCCTCAGCGCGGCCGGCGGGATGGGCGCGCTCCTGACCCAGTACGCCAAACACCGCGGCGCCCACGTCATCGGCGCGGCCGGCGGCCAGGACAAGACAGCCGCCGTCAGCCGTCTCGGTGCGGACCTCGCCGTCGACTACACCCGCGCCGACTGGAGCGAGCGCATCCGCGCGGCGTACGGCGAACGCCCCGTACGCCACCTGTTCGACGGCCCGGGCGGAGCGCTCGCCCGCACCGCACTCGCCCTCCTCGCCCCGGGCGGCACACACCACGCGTACGGCGGCTCGTCCACGCTGCTGTCCGCCGTGGACGACCCGTCCACGACGGACGCCCCGCCCACGACGGACGCCCCGGCCACGGCGGGCAGCCCGTCCACGCACTCGCCGGGTGACGACACGGACGACTCCTCCACGCAGACGTCCGGGACCGACGAGGCCGCGGCGCGGGGCCTCACCGTCCGTCCGCTCGATCCGGCGTTCATCCAGGCACACAAGCGCGAACTGGAGGACGAGTCGCTGACCCTCGCGGCCGACGGCGTCCTGACCCCGCTCGTGCACCCCTTCCCCCTCGCCCAGGCCGCGGCCGCCCATCGGGCGCTGGAGACGCGGGGAACGACGGGCAAGGTGGTACTCGTCCCATAACCGGCGGTCGGCCTCCCGCGGGGCGCGCCGCTGGCTTAGCGTTCCTCGTATGACCACCAGGACCGCGAAGCGACAGCGCCGGCTCGCCGGGGTGGCCGCCCTGTGCGCGCTCGCCGTGACCGCGGCCGTCGTACTGATCCGGCAGTACCAGCAGGAGTGGGCCACGACGCCCCTCGTCGTCTCCGGAGGGCAACGCGCCGCGCAGGTGTACGAGGCGGCCGACGAGGCGCTCTCCGTATCGGCAGGGACGACGAAGAAGGCCGCGGAGCGCGCCGCCCGCGCCGGGAAACTCAAGCTGCCCGCGGCGGCGAAGGGCAACCCGGAGGGCTACCTCTACCCCGGCACCTACACCGTGCGGTCCGAGACGACCCCCACGTCGCTGGTGGCCTCCATGGCGAAGACCGCCCGCAAGCGGCACACGGCGGCACACGTCGACGACTACCGCACCCTCGTCGTCGCCAGCATCGCCCAGGCAGAGGCCGACAACTACACGGACATGACGAAGGTCGTCCGCGTGATCAAAAACCGCCTGGCCCGCGACATGCCCCTCCAGATGGACTCCACCATCAACTACGCCCTCGGCCGCTCCACCCTCAACACCTCACTCGCCGACACCCGCATCGACTCCCCCTACAACACCTACCGCCACAAAGGCCTCCCTCCGTCCCCGATCAACAACCCCGGCCGCGAAGCCCTCAAAGCCGCCACCTCCCCCGCCGACGGCGACTGGCTCTACTTCGTCACCGTCAAACCGGGCGACACCCGCTTCACCGACGACTACGAACAGCACCTGAAGTGGGTGGAGGAGTTCAACGCGGAACAGCGCAACGGCACGTGATCGGGCAGACGCCACCATGGCTGAATGACAACGCCCCACCGAACGGGTCCTGTACGGGACGGCGAAGATACCGCTACAGTAAGGGCTCTCACTTTCTCCAACGGAGAAGGAAAGGAGGAAACCCGTGCCGATCAACCGGATCAACCGGAGCGCCAAAAGCCTCGTAAGGGGTGACGCGCTCCGCAAGTGGCGAGAAGCTGCCGGAATGGCCGGATCCCTCACCTTCTCCGCCCCAGGAATTCCTTTCCTGACCGAGTGAACCACGCAGTGCGCGCCCGGCCCGTGCACACACGGGAGGCGAGCACGATGTTCCTTCAAACCCTTGAAGCCCTCGGCACCTTCTTCGGCGGCCTGGGCGCCCTCACCGCCGCCACCACCCAACTCCTGACCTTCCTGAAAAAGAAGGAAGACGAGCGGGGCGGCGCGTGCACCTGCGCCCGCGCCGACGAGTCGAACGGCCGGATGATCCCCCTGGGCCCCGTCCCCCACTTCGCCACGGCGGCGTGACGGCACAATCTGATTCCCGGCCCTACGGAAAACTACCGCAGGACCGGAAAGGATTGACACGCAGGGACACCACATCCGTACTACACGCGATTACCTGCGGAATTCTCCACATCGCCCCGTCAAAAAACGCGGCTCCCCATACCCTCCCTACCGCGTCTGCACGAACCGGGCACGCGCGTCCGGCGCCAACCGCTCAACCGCGTACCGCACAGTGATCCGCGGCAGCCCGGTCACATTCCTTTCCAGGAAATCCACCAGCACCTGCTCGTCCCGACGGCCGATCTCCCTCAACATCCACCCCGACGCCTTGTGGATCAACGGCTCCGGATCCCGGCGCAACCGGTGAACGAGCCGCAAGGTGGGCCCGAAGCGGCCGGCTCGGATCAACGCCAACGTGGCCACCACGGCAATCCTGCGGTCCCACAACCACGCCGACCCGGCCAGCCCGTCCAACACCTCGAACCCGTCTCCCGAGTCGTCCCCCGGCCCATCCAGCAGCCACGGCCCCAGCACGACGTACGCCGAGCCATCCACCAGATCCCAGTTGTCCACACAGCCGGTACGCGCCAGATAGAAATCGACCAGCGCCCTCCGCTCTCCACCGCGCGCAGTGCGCACCTGCTCGGCCAGCACGAGCAGACCGGCGAACCGCTCCTCATGCACGCGACTGCGCAGCAGGACCTCCACGTCCTGCTGCGCCAACTCCCGATACCCACGGGCCAGCTTGCGCATCACCGGAACGCGCACACCGAGCAACTCGTCATCGCCCGGCGGCCGCAGCACCCGCACCAGCTGCGCCCGAATCCCGGGCTCCGCCAGCCCCCTCAACTCGGACCGCAGCTTCTCCAAGGCACCAGTCGTCATACGGCCGGACGCTACCGCCTGGCGCCGTCGCCCCAGCGCAGCGGACAGGCCACGGTCCAACGCGGCCGGGGCCCCGACGGCCCGCGTCCCGCCCCGTCCGCCCCAACCACGCCAGTTGAGACGCGGAGGACGGCGCCGCGCTCGAAAGGCGCGCCGACGACGGTGCAGGCCGCACGTACTTCTTCTGCGACGAAGGCGGCGAGGAGAGTCCTCTCCTCTATGCGGACTCCGAATGCCGTCGGCGGCGAAAACGAGGCCCGAGACCGGCCCTCCAGCGCCGCCCCCTGCCCTCGGTGGCCCAGCTCCAGAGGACAACCGGGGGACGCCGCTAGTCGCTAAAGATCACTCTGGTTGCTGTACGACACCACACAGGCCCGCCCCTGATCCCCGGGACGGGCCTCTG
Source organism: Streptomyces diacarni (assembly GCF_003323715.1). Taxonomy (GTDB): domain Bacteria; phylum Actinomycetota; class Actinomycetes; order Streptomycetales; family Streptomycetaceae; genus Streptomyces; species Streptomyces diacarni. Next base: position 3,505 of record NZ_QOIN01000023.1, on the reverse strand, counting down.
ACCTGCAAAACGAGCTGGAGCCGCCTGTCGGATTCGAACCGACGACCTTCTGTTTACAAGCTGTGGATGGGACGGTCAGTGACGGCTATACCGGCCGCCTCTGGGCGCGGGGGATGCGGTGAAAGACGGCGGCGGTTGGTGGGGCTGCTGTACTTCGCTGCTGTACAGCAGCAGTCCGGGCGCAGCACTTCCAAGAGCTCAGTGGGCCACGACCCCTGGGATCATGGCGGCCAGTCCCGAAGCGAAACTGCCCAAGCCCGACAGTGTCACAACGGTGGCCTTTCCGTCCGAGAACAGGCTGCTGCAGAAGGCCCTCACCTGTCGGCGCGCGACGAGCATCTTGAGCTTCTGCAAGCGATGCTGCCGGATGTGACATCCAAGGAGAAGCCCCGACGCGTTGTTGCGGCAGCCGTCCACCCGCCCGCGGACATCCGCCTTGCACGTGACTGGGGCCTGGAAGAAGCACCAGAGGAACACGAGAGCAGAGAGGCCGATGACTACCGCTGGACCTGCTGCCTTGTTCACCCATGCCGCGATCAGCAAGACGCCTGCCAGGACACCCCACCACTGACCCAGCCCACCGAGCTTCTTGTTCCGAGCCCCCGAAGTAGCCATGCCATAAGGCTAGGAAGCAGCAGATCCGCGCCGTGCTCGCCCAAGGATTTCTGACGGGAAAGGAACGACAGACGGCTGGAGCTGCTGTCTTGACAGCCAGTTTCCAGCGGAACGAGCTGACTTCCCAACACGTGGACGGTGCCGCAGGAGAGCGTCGAAACGGAACTGTGAGGGGGCTGACAAATGATCGTCGCTCAGCCACAGAAAGTCAGCCACGACGGCGGGAGAGACGCGCGAGCACCGCATGTGGCCCCCTCAGCCACGCACCGGCATCGGCCACTTGCGAAGTTCTGATCTTTGACTCGCAGACGCCTCCGCGCAGCCCCGGCCGGCCCCTGCGCGATTGCGGGACCGGCCCGCAGACCGCGACGAGACCTGGCGCCGCGCAACGGATCTTGTCGGCCTCGCGCACACGGTCGTACTCATGCTGACGGCGTCCGCCGATGACCGAGCCGTATCGGATGAAGCCGGGCCGCATGTGATTGGCGGATAGCTGTTCCGGGTTGCGCGCTGAGCGGGTCGGGGTCGGCGCGGAGCGGGGCGGAGACAGGAGCGGGCGGCGGCCACGGGACGCCAGCGCGCGCGGCCCGCGTCAGCGGGCCGCCTTGAAGTCGTAGAGAAAGTTGTTACGCACGCGCTTCGTGTGCTGGTGGGCACGGTATCGGGCTGACTGTCCAAGTGGCCTGGGTGCTGCGCTGCCTGAGTGTGAGGGTGTGCGGCCTGCCTGCTTCGAGGTCGTGGGCTGCTGCTGGTTGGCCGTGGTCGAGCCATGTGCGGGCTCGCCGGTAGGGGGCTTCGTCCAGGGTGGTTGCGATCATCATGAGGCTGATGCGCATCCATCGCAGGGCTTCGCGTGGGCTGTAGGCGTCGTAGGTGCCGATGCGGCGTTCGTTGACGTAGCACTCGCAGTAGTAGACCTGCTGAGGCGGCTGCGTTCGCACGCTCATGCCATCGACCTCGGGGCGGGTAGTGCGACGCGGGTGCCTCGCGCTGAGTGCTTGGCCGGCGACTGGTGCTGGTCGTTGATCTCGACGGTGACGGTTCGGCCGTAGTCGTCTCCGTTGACCTGTACGCGGTTGGCCAGTGCTGCGACCAGTCCCAGGCCGCGGCCGTGGGTGTCGTCCTGGTCCGGTGTCGCGACGTGGGGCTTCGTTGCGCCTCCGCCGGTGTCGGTGACCGCCAGGACGACCGTGCCGGGAGATCGGTGCAGGGAGACGTGGAAGCTCCCGTTGGGGCTGCCGCTGGCCGAGTGGATGAGTGCGTTGGAGCCCAGCTCGCTGACGATCAGTGCGGCATCGTCCGCGTGGGGGCTGTCGTGCAGCACGTCGCGGGTCCAGCGGCGGACTCGGCCGACCTCTTCGGGGAGTCCTGGGCAGGTGAGTTCCCAGATCCGCTTCATACTCATATACTCGTGCATACAAGTTCCTTCGTGCTGGTGGCCGCTATGGGTAGTGGGTGTGTGCTAGACGAGTCGCACGCCGTCGTGGGCCCGGATGGCCGGCGGGGATGCCCCGTCGAGCGCGTCCAGGACGCGGATCGCGTATGCCTCGTCGGCGAGCTGGGTGACCTCTTCGCGGGTGGCCCAGCGAAGGGCGTAGGTCTCCTCCCCGGTGGTCGGGGAGCCGTCGACCGCTTCGCAGCGGAAGACCATGGAGACGATCAGGCCGCTCATGTTCTTGTAGATGCCCGTGAGGGTCGCCGGAAGGGCGATCTTCATGCCGGTCTCTTCGAGGACCTCGCGCTGGAGCGCGTCGGGGATGGTCTCCCCGGGTTCGAGGACGCCGCCGGGTGGCTCCCACTGGCCGTTGTCGCGGCGCTGGATGAGCAGCGCTCGGCCCGCGTCGTCAACGATGACCCCTGCGACGCTCACGGAGTGGGGGCGCTCTACCGTGCTCACGTTCCTCGGTCCCCTCAGATGGCTAGGCTTCTCCACCGTAGCAACAGAACTCAGTAGCTCGTCTAGATATCCAAAGGAGTACCCGCTATGGCTGCACTGTCCTCCGGCGTTCTCGGGACGCTCGACCCGACCAGTGATCGCGCCGTCTTCCGGCAGATCGCCGACCAGGTCCGGGAGGCCATCGACAAGGGGCGCTTCAAGGAGGGCGCCAAGCTGCCGTCCGAGGCGGAGCTGGTAGAGCACTTCGGGGTATCCCGGATGACCGTGCGCAACGCGCTTTCGATCCTCCAGAGTGAGGGTCTGGTCTCCTCCGAGCACGGGAAAGGCGTCTTCGTGCGACCACGGCCCCCGGTTAGGCGTCTGGCCTCGGACCGGTTCGCACGGCGGCATCGCGATCAGGGCAAGTCGGCCTTCACCGTCGAAGCGGAAGCCGCGGGAAGCAAACCCGAGGTCGACAGCCTGGAGGTGCGCGAGGAGAAGCCGGCACCCGACATCTCCGCGCGCCTCGGCTCGCCCCGCAAGATCCTCGCCCGGCGCCGCCGCTACCTCCTCGACGGACGGCCCGTCGAGTTCGCCGTCTCCTACCTCCCCCTGGACCTGGCGCGCGGCACGCAGATCGCCGAACCCAACCCCGGCCCCGGCGGCATCTACGCCCGACTCGAAGAGCTCGGCCACCGCCTGGACCACTTCGACGAAGAGGTCCGCGCCCGGATGCCCTCCCCGGCCGAGGTCAAGATGCTCCGCCTCTCCTCTGGTGTCCCCGTGATCAGCCTGATCCGCACCGCCTACGACACCGAGGGCCGCGCGGTAGAGGTCTGCGACACCGTCATGGCCGCCGACGCCTACGTCCTCGCCTACCAACTCCCCGCCAACTAGATGAGTGAGTCCGATGTGTGTGCTGGTCGCGACCATGGCGAAGGGCGCCCGTTGGTCAGTGTGTGAAGACAAACCTGGACGCCCTTCTGGCGGCACTGTACGTGTTCATCGACGACC
>NZ_QOIN01000041.1 GCF_003323715.1 Streptomyces diacarni | reverse complement strand
CACCCTCCGGTGATCGGCCCACTGCCCACCTGGCCTGCCATTGACCGGCAATAACGGCTCGATCTTCAGCCACTGCGCATCACTCAGCTCATGCCGTCGCACCATGCAGGACACCTGCCCAACACCACACCGATCCACCACCAAGAGCCACCAGAAACGGCCTAGCGCTCAGGCCGATCACCGTCACTGATATGCCCAAGGCTTTGTGCCAGGCCGATGAAACCGGTCTTGTGACCGTTCGGGCGCTACCGGCGTGGTGGCGGCAGCAGGTTGAGGAAGGCGCCTCGTCGCCGCTCACCGAGGAATTTGCACGGATTGGCGAGGAAGCACGCTCCGGCGACGTGTGCGGCGCTCGATGGGATCTCCGCAAGAGGGCTAGCGAACACCGCCCCCACTCCTGCGACCCGTACAGGGCGGCTGACCGGGCTGACGAACTGGACCGGACCGACAGCGGTCAGATCACCGCTACCCAGGCCCGGCTCGCTCTCCACCCCGTGCCGGCCGACCTCGCGGACTTCCACCGAGAAACGGACGCATTCGAGGAAATGGCGAAGGGCGGCTGACCGCAGTGAACAACCCCTTGTGCAGACCCGCAGGCGGCGGCGTTGCACGCCTCTCCGCCGAGGACTGCCCACTCCCGCGCGCGAGGAGATGGTCGCTGTCCAGGTGCGCGGAGAGGGCTGGGTGCACGCCCGAGAGGTGGGCGAGAAGTACGCCGACCGTCTCCTCGGACAGCGATGCGAGTATCACGACACCCCAGGCCCACGACGCTGAGGACGCGGCGCGCTGGGTCGCCCCCGCCGCGCTCCCGTATGAGCCCGCTCGCTCGGCCTCGCCGTGGCCCGAGACGCCGCAGGCCGGACAAACTCCACGGAGACAAGGGCTACGACTACCCCCACCTGCGGAGCTGGCTCTCCCTGCGACAGATCGGCCATCGCATCGCCCGCAGAGGCACCGAGTCCTCCCAGCGCCTGGGCCGACACCGTTGGGTCGTGGAACGAACGGTGTCCTGGCTGTCGGGATGCCGAGATGCCGACGCCTCCACCGCCGCTATGAACGCAACCCCGAGCACTTCCTCGCCTTCACGGCCATCGCAGCAACCCTCATATGCCACCGCCGCGTCACGAGTTGAAATAGCGTCCAGAGAGGTGCGGCGGGCCGCACCTCCTGATCCTGCTCGTGTTCGCTGACGTACGGTTCCTGGATGAGTGACGCCCGTGCAGAAATCCAGGACCTCAACAGCCGCTACGCGATCGCCTTCGACTCCGGGCAGCTCGATGAGTCCGTCGGCTGCTGGGTCGAGGACGGCGTTTTGGACGAGTCCGAAACCGGCTTCGGACTGTTCGAAGGCCGCGAGGCGATTCGCGCCTTCTTCCGCGACACGCTCATGGCGAACTCCACGCACGTCGTCCACATGATGTTCAACCACCTGATCACCAGCATCGAGGGCGACCACGGTGAAGGCCGGGTCAACTGCCTCGTGGAGATTGTGAAGACCGACGGCAGTCGCTCCCGCGCTCACGTCACGTACAACGATCGCTACATCCGGGCCGAAGGCGAGTGGAAGTTCGCCAGTCGCGTCATCACCTCGGCCTTCCCACACACGGTACTCACGGGCTGACGCGCGGGCAGTCGCTGCGGACCTCCCCGGCATCCCGGGGCAGTCCGTGACGTCTGACACTGATTGTCAACTGATTGATTCTCACGGGTCTGGTCGCTGTCCCGGTCCTGCGAAAGGGTTCCAAGAAGGCGGCAGTGCGGCATCTGCGCACTCGATCTGCTGCCGCGCCGAGTGTTCAGGCGTACCCACGAGAGAAGGAAACACACCCCTGATGCACGCCCTTGTGGTCGATCACAGTGAGGCCGGCCCCGTCCGGTTCGCCGATGTCGATGAGCCCGTACCGTCCGCCGGTGAGGCGTTGGTGGAGATACGGCACATCGGTCTCAACTTCGGAGAGCTGAATTACGTGCACCAGTGGCCGGCCGGCGCTGTGCACGGTCACGACGCGGCCGGCATCGTGGTGCGCGCCGCGTCCGACGGCTCGGGGCCGCCCGCAGGTACGCGCGTCGCAGTGGGAATGGCCCCCCACGCGTGGGCGGAGCGGGTGGCAGTCAGCCCCGCCTCGCTCGGCACCGTCCCCGAGGGGGTCGATCTGGCCCACGCCGCGGCGCTGGGGATCGCCGGAGTCACCCCTCTGCGAGTGCTGCGCAAGCGTTCCCTGCTGGCGCGCAACGTTCTGGTCACCGGCGCTAGCGGGGGCGTGGGGCGCTTCGCCGTCCAGCTGGCGGCCCTGGCGGGCGCCCGGGTGACGGCACTCGTCGGTTCGCCGGAGCGGGCCGACGGACTCCGTGAACTCGGCGCCGACAGGGTCCTGACCGACCTGGCCGAGACCGGGGACCGGTTCGACCTCGTCCTGGACACGGTCGGCGGACCACTGGTGGCCCGGGCGTGGAGTTCCCTCGCCGAGGGGGGCACCATCCACCTGGTCGGCTACTCCTCGGGGCAGGAAACCACCTTCCCGGCAGAGGTCTTGTTCGGCTTCGGCGAACCCCGCAGCATCGCCACCTACGGGGACATGACGCCGACCGGCGGGGAGCTGACGGACCTGTTGGGCCTCATGGCCGCCGGGAGGCTCTCGGCGCCAGTCGGACTGCGAGGCGACTGGCAGGACGTGGACAACGCCGTCCGGGCGCTGTTCGCGCGGAAGGTGCACGGAAAGGTCGTTCTTGACGTGGTCTGACGCTGCAGGCGAGGACACATGCGCCTCGCCCGCCGGCGGGCGGTTCGCGGCGGTGGACGAGAATGGACCCATGGATGTGCTGGCGGAGGTCTTGCGTGTTTCGGGTGCGCGTGGAGGGCTCGGGGTCGTGCTGAAGGCCGGCGGAACCTGGGGCCTGTGGCTGGACTCCTACCCAGGGGCGGCGCTGCACGTGGTGTCCCGCGGCACCATGTGGCTCCACGTCACGGGCGAGGAACCTCTTGAGGTGCGGGCCGGAGACGCCGTCCTGGTGTCGCCGGGCACCGCACACGGGATAGCCGGCGGAGCCAGTGTGACGATGGGCTCCTGCGACCGTGAGGCAGCGGCCCGGTCCTTTGCCGATGGCCGGGCCCTGCGGCTGGGCTCGGCGCCGGTGCAGACGGAAGTAATCGTCCTGCACTACGAGCAGGACCCGGAGGTGCGCACACCGGTGCTCACCTCCCTCGCCCGGCCGATTCATGTCGCAGCCCGCCAGAACGCGCAGCTCGCAAGGACCGTCGGACTTCTCGCTGCTGAGCTCGCACAGCCGCAGATCGGCACCACCGCCGCCGTCAACAGCATCGTCGACCTGCTGCTCGTCCAGTTCGTACGTGCCTGGCTGGCCCGCCACCCGCAGGAGCGGTCCGGCTCATGGCTGGGAGCGATGCGTGATCCGGTCGTGCGCGACGCTCTGGCGTGTGTCCACGCCCAACCGGAGCACCCCTGGACCACGGAGGCCCTGGCCGCCGCGACGAACGTCTCCCGGGCGACGCTGTCCAGGCGCTTCCGGTCCGCCCTCGGACAGACGCCGGGCGCATACGTGACGCAGTGGCGCATCGACCTGGCGTCCGTCCGGCTCCGCGATACCGATGAGCCCGTCGAGTCGATCTCCGGCGCGGTCGGATACGGCTCTCCGCACGCTTTCAGCCGTGCCTTCAGACGTGCCCGAGGCACGGCCCCGGGCGAATATCGTTCTCGACTTCGCAGGTGATCTGGCCTCGACTGGTAGGAACATCGGTACAGCGATTGGCGCTGAGAACGATCATGGTCCGGGTGTGAGTGCGCTGACCCGGTTCTCGTACTCGCGGCGGGCCTTGCGCCGGGCCGGGATCGTGGGGAGGCCGTGGCCGCCGTCGAGCGGCTGGCAGCGGTCGAGGAGTCGGCGGTGTAGGCAAGAGCGCTCGGATCACTCCTGGGCTGCCTCCGGCGCTGGCCAGAGGCCCGTGCCAGGGTGAAGCCCCAGGTGGGGGCGGACGAGTCGGCCTGTACGCCGGGTTCTGGCCCGCTGCTGGCAGAGTAAGGCTGTGACCTGCGTTTCAGGGCCGACGGGCCGGGCCGCCCAACGCTCTGGGACTTGTGAGGGACTTTTCCTCGTTCAGGGACTTACCGGTGCGTCCGAGAGCCAGGACTGCAGCGACTTCATGCCCCGCGCGCCGGCCTGCGGCATGAAGTGTGTGTAGGTGCGGAGAGTGAAGGCCGGGTCGGAATGACCGAGCCACTTCGCGAGCGAGACGATCGACTCGCCGGCTTCCAGCATGATGGAGGCGTACGTGTGACGAAGCACATGGAAGCCGTGCTCACGGCTGGGCTCCCAGACCCTGGACGGCTTCTCACCCTCCGCCGGTACAGCGAGGGGTGAGATGACGCCTGCGGCAGCGAGCGCCGGCTTCCACGTTTTCGTGTTCCACACCGACCGGTTGATCACCGACTGTCGGGTGGTGTAGACGAGCAGTGGGACCGTTACCAAGCGTCGCTGAGATCGGGGAACGTCCGGTTCTTCCGGATCGAGCCAAGGCAGGGTGACGTTGACCGGAGGGAAGCGCTCCTGGTGGCTGATGATGCGCTTGGCCAGAGACGGAGGGAGCGGCACGTCCCGCTCCTTACCTCCCTTGGGCGGGCCGAAGTAGAGCTGCGACTTATACCTGATGACTTGCCTTTCGATGTGAGCGAAGTCCTCATGCACGTCGTCCGTGCTGAGGGCGAATGCCTCCCCTTGCCTCAGTCCTGACCCCAAGCCGAGGTCGGCCGTGACCTGATACCGCTCGGGCAGATGCCCCCTCACGCGTTCGACACGGTCCCGATGCCACGCCCGCGCCTTCCTCTCCGGCCTCTTTGGTGGCTTGATCGAGCGGCTGCCCTTGCAGGGGTTGCGGTACAGCCGCTTGTCCTCGACGGCGGCTTCGAGGATGGCCTTCAAGTAGACCCAGGCCAGGTGCGCGGTACCCGCTCCGACCTCACGCTGGATGTCAGCAGACCAGCGACGGAGCTCAGCGACGCCAATGTCCCGCAGGGCGAGATTGCCCAGGTGCGGTAGCAAATGGCCCCAGATGCGGTACTGCATGCTCTCCAGTGTCTGTGCTGGATGAATTTGTGAGGGCCACCAGTGCTTCTCGACGTACTCGCTGAGGCTGATCGCGCCGTCGCGTGCGTCCACGAAGTCGCTACGTCGCGAGTCGGTTTGGGCCTCGGCAAGCCAAGCTTTGGCGTCCGCGACCGTGTCGAACGAACGGTCCCGAACCTCGGGAATCCCCTTTACGCGGTACCGAGTGCACTTCCCCCAAAGCGTGGTGCGTTCGCGCTTCCCGGTTTCCTTGTTCGGACGCTTCCTTAGCCACCTGTCTTCTATGTAACCAGGCAATGGTGTTCTTGCTCCTTGGGTCACTCGCGTTGGTTGCACGACTGATGCTTGTAACGCCTCGCCCATCGCGTTCGAATCCCGACGCGGGCGGTGAGTTTCGTGATCGTCGACGGTTGAAGCGTTACCGATTCCAGCGCGGAGTTCGACGCTGCGGTGGCCTGCTGAACGGGCTACGGGAGGGATTGGACCGGGAGTCCGCAGACTCCTGCGCGGCCACCCACTCTTCCAGAGCGGATATGCGGTACATCACTCGACCACCCATACGGAAGCTAGGCGGACCCTGCCTGCGGTGCCTCCACACGTAAAGGGTGTTGGCCGAGATGCCGAGATATTGGGCGGCTTTCGACAGTGTGAGAAAAGACGGTGGTGGCAGGTGCGGTTGGTACTCGGACACGTGGACTCCCGTCTCGCTGTCGGTGTAAGGGGAGTGTCCACGGGAAAGACGACTTGGTGGCGCCGAGGTTTTGTGGTAACTGAGGTCTGTCTTCCCAGCGATAGCGAATGCCCGGCGTGGCTTCCGCTGGCCAGGGTGAAGCATGCGCATGTGGGCAGGTGGTTGCTTGCGGCCAGGTGGTTGCTGAGGGGAAGCCGGGCTGCCGCTTGGATCGCTGTGGAGAACACACCAGGCGCTTCCCAGCATGGCGGGGTCTTCGGACCAAGACCGTCTCTAGAATTCAGCACCACCCCTGGCTGATCTCATCGAACACCGGCGCATGTTCGGCTGCAGGTTGTGCGACCGCACGCGGGCTCAGTTCAGAGGAACCTCGGGCTGAGGGCTTCCTCGACGTAAGTCGGCCGCTCGTGTAGGGGGCGCCATATGTCTTGTTAACCAGCATGACGACCGTCCACATCGGGCTCCTGATCCTCTACACCGACCGTATTGAAGAAACCCATGAGCTCTACAGCGCCATGGGTCTGGTCTTCGTCGAGGAAAGAGCACGTGTCCGGGCCCGTTCACTACTCTGCCTCGCTGCCCGGTGGTGTGGTCGTTGAGGTGTACCCCGCGACCGGTCGGCGGCCCGCTTCCAGCGTCCGGCTCGGCTGCCACGTCGTGGGGCAAGAGAGCCCGCCGTTGTCTGCGAGGCGGCACGTGCTGAAAGGTCCAGACGGCCGGGCGGTAGTGCTACCTGGTCAGAGAATCGGTGGGCGGCCCGCACGAGCCAGGCGGGCGACGGTGCGCCATGTCATTCGGGAGCGTGTCCCATGCCCCCCGCGTAGGCCCTCGACGAAACCGGCCAGGGAGGCCCGTAGAGCGGCTATGTCGCGGAGGCGCCACAGGTTCAGCAGCAGCCAGGCTGACAGGTTGAGCGGGACCAAGGCGATAGGGAGGTTGCGTCGGGCGAGCCAGACCCGGTTGCGGGCGTTGAGCCGGTAGAAGGTGGCGTGGCGGGCCGGGTCGGTGGCGGGGTGGTGGACGACGACGTCGGGCATGTAGCGGCCGGTGTAGCCCTGGTTCCACAGCCGCCAGGCCAGGTCCACGCCTTCGTGGAAGAGGAAGAAGTGGCCGGGCCAGCCGCCGGCGTTGTCGTAGGCGGTGTGGCGCACCATGACGACGCCCTCGGCCATGACCGTGACGGTGCCGGGGCGGGTTGGATCGGCGGCGCGCAGGCGGGGGACCCAGCGGCGCAGGGTGGTGCCGGTCTCCGGGTCCGCGATGCGGGGCTGGACGTACGCCAAGCCGGGGTCGGCTGCGAGCGCGTCGGCCAGGGTCCGGAGGGCGTGGGGCTCTGGCAGATGGGCGTCGTTGTCGAAGAAGAACAGGTAGTCGCCTTTGACCGCGTTGGCGCCGACGTTGCGGCCCTCGGGGATGCCTACGTTCTCCTGCAGGGAGACGGTACGTACTCCCTCTGGTACGTGTTCGGGGGTGCAGCCGTTGCCCACGACGACGATGTCGAGTTCGACGTCCTCCTGCGCCGTGAGGGAGGCCATCGCCCGGGGAAACTCGACAGGCCGGTCGTTCATCGTCAGCACGACAGCGCCGATGGCGGGGAGAGTCACGTGGGCGGTCCTTTGCAGCGGATGGAGACGCGACCGGCGGGCCGCGCCCCCTTCTGGTGAACGGCGGGTTACGGCTGGAGGACACCTTAATGCGCTTGGTGTGCGCCTGCCGACGCTCGAACGCAGGCGCTGAGGGCATCCAAGGAGGCGGACAGGAGGGCGCACAGACTGGTGAAGGTGCGGGGCTGGGTCTGCCGGGGCCGACGGTCGATGAGGGAGTCGGCTATGGCGAAGGCAGCGGCTGCGTCGATAGCTCGGTGAGCGGCGGCGGCGAACACCCCGGCCGCTTCCATGTCAGCGGTCAGGATGCCGTCGGTGCGGTAGCGGGTGATCTCTGGGACGGTCTCACGGTAGGGCGCATCGGTGCTCCACCCGTCTCCGAGCCGGAAGGGGACTCCTGCGGCACGCAGCGCGGCTACCAGGTGCTGCGTCAGGCCGGCTGAAGCGATAGCGCTGCGTCCGGGGGGCAAGTAGTGGTGAGAGACGCCTTCGTCGCGCAGGCCGGCGTTACAGACCGCGGTGTCGCCGGGGATCATGTCCGGTTGGAGAGTGGCTGCGGTGCCGACCGTGATCACGCGGGTGATGCCTAGGGCAACGAGTTGTTCGAGGACCAGAACGGCGGCCGGTGCGCCGATGCCGAACCCTCCGCAGATGCCGAGAGTGCGGCCGTCGTGTTGGACGATCAGCAGCTGCCCGCGGACCCACCCCTCAAGCACGCGCGGGCGGTAGCGGTGGAGCGCGTACTCCAAGAGGCGCGGTTGGTAGACCATCGCCACCCCGTCGAGTCCGCTGAGACTCGCCCCGTGACCGTGGATGCTGCAAACCCAGGCGGCGTGTTCGGCCGGGTCGGGGGCGGCTGGGTGGGTGTGCTTGTCGGGGAAGAGGGGGAACGTCGGCTGTCTCACCGTCCCTCCCTGGCCAGGATCGCGTCGGTGAACTGCTGCTCGGCGTCGCGGTTGACGTGGTTGATGGTGTGCCAGGGCAGGACCGGTTCGTCCATGTGCCGCAGGTGCCGGTTGTAGTCCAGGCCGCGTTTGTCCAGTGCTTCCACGAGCTGGTCCTTGGTCAGGGTGCGCAGATCGGTGCCGGCGGTGTAGAGGTCTTCCAGGACGTGTCCGATACGGCGGTCCCCGCGGGAGCAGACGACTTCGAGGTGCATGCGGCTGGTGTCTCCGGGCACGACCCGGTAGTGCTGCGTGTACTGCTCCTCTCCGACGAGCGTGCGCAGCCTGTCGGCGATCTGCTTGGCGTAGTCCTCGACGAGGTCCGGGTCGGCCATGCGCAGCCGCTGGCTGGGAGTGCCCGGTTTGGGCATGAATTGGTGCAGTTTGACGATGACGCTGCCGTCCGCGTGGCCCAGCCGTTCGCGTACGTCGCGGGCGTAGTCGGCGATGGCCAGCCGGTCTGCGGGGTGCTCGCCGGGCGCTCCGACGATGAAGTACAACATGATCGTGTTGATGTCTTCGCTGGCCCGGCACAGGTCGATCGCCTTGTTCACGCGTTCGCGGGTCTGCGTCTTTCCGTAGAGGGCGACCAGGTCGCCGGCGGCCCATTCCGGTGCGATGGTGATGATGCCGCGGGCCTGGGACAGGTTCAGCTCGGTGAACAGGTGCCCGAAGTCGCCCAGTTCGGTGACGGAGTCCAGGTAGTGGGCGCTGAGTTCGTCCGCGCGGACTGACCCGATGATGGTGGTGACCTTGCGTCCGTCGGCAGCGGCCCGCTGCGCGTAGGCGTGGATGTGTTCGAGGAGTTCCTGCCGGTGGCGGTACTGGGTGAACGTCGGCGCGCTGATGATGACTTTCTCGACCTGGAGGTCCTCCAGGCGGTCGACGTAGCGGGTGAGCATGTCCAGCGGGGCCTGCCGGAAGGGCGGGACGCCCAGGTTGCAGAAGCCGCAGGAGTGGCGGCATCCGACCACGGGGTGGAGGCCGGCGGCTGTCCCGTCGGTGAGGGGGTAGGTGAAGTGCGCCGGGTGGAGGTCGCCCACCTCCAGGTACTGGGCGTGCACGGCCTCCGGAGCCGTCGGAGCCTTGGGCTGGACGTGGCGGACACCGCCGCCGGGGAGGAAGTCGGGGGCGTACAACGACGGCACGTACAGGCCCGGCACGCCGACGATCTGTTCGTACAGCGGGGCGTGGGCTGCGCTGGGCTGGGCGCGGTAGGCGTGCAGGATGCGCAGCAGCTCGGGCAGGGAGCGTTCGGCTTCGCCGAGGGCGACCACGTCGAGGTAGTCGGCCATCGGCTCGGGGTCGGCCAGTCCGCTGTTGCCGCCGACGACGAGCGGATGGACGCCGGGCAGCCGGTCGGCCGCTCGCCTGGGAACGCCGGCCAGGTCCAGCAGGCGGAAGACGCTGTGCAGGTCTCCGCTGTTGATCACCGACAGGCCAAGGACGTCGGCCTCGCTCACCGGGAGGGGTGATTCGATGCTGCGGTACGGCTCGCCATCCGGGATGACGAGCTGGTTGCCGTCCCGGACCAGGCAGTCGTACTGGATGGCCCGTTCGGCGAGGGCCGGGATGTCCTCGCTCCTGTTGATCAGGTCGTACAGGCTCATCGGGCCGTTGCACATGAGGCTGTAGGGGTGTCCGAACGGCATGACGAACACCATGCGCAGTAACCCGGCCGGGTCGGTGTGCGGGTAGGGCGGGGTGAGCTGCATCTCGTGGGCGCGGATGCCGTCGATCTCTTCGGTCTGCTGGGACATGGCCGTTGCTCCCTCAGTCGGTGGTGCCGTACGTGCGGGCGATGTGGGCGGTGGCCTGCTCGATGGCGTCGCAGACCGCCGCCTCCTCTGGGGGTCGCATGCGTGGGTGCATGCAGGGGCACAGCAGACGGGCGGCGAGCTGTTCGGCGCGCGGGCAGCGCTGCCCGCGGGTGTGGTCACGGATCAGGCGGTGGCCGAGGTAGGTGGGCGGATCGTTGACGATGCTGCCGACGCCATACCGGGCGGCCAACAGCTCCATCAGCTCATCGCGGCCAGCCCCGGCCCAGGGCTCGGGGACCAAGAGGTTGTGCCGGTAGTACAGATGCCGCCGGTCGCCCACGGTGGGCGGCAGCGTCAGTTCCGCAGTGCCGGCCAGGCAGCGGGATCGCTCGTGTGCCCGGGCAATACGGGCGTCGTTCATCCGATCCAGCCGAGCAAGCTGCACCAGCCCGACCGCCGCTTGGGCCTTGCTCATCATCTGGTTGGTGCCCCAGCGCTCCCGGCCGCCATAGGTGCGCAGCCATCGCAGCTGCTCGCCCAGGGCCGGGTCGTTGGTGGTGACCATGCCGCCTTGGCCCAGGGTGGTCATCAGCTTCTTCGACTCGAAGGAAAAGACGGTCGCCCAGCCCTCCGACCCCAACCGCGGGCCCGCGGGGGTCCGGCCGCCGCACGCGCGGGCGGCGTCCACGATCACCACCGGCGGCCCGTGTACCGGGTGGGGATGACGTTCGGCGAGGTCCAGGAAAGGCCGCAGGTCGGCACATGCCCCGTTCCAGTGGGTGACCAGAATGGCCCGGGTGCGGGGCGTGATCACCCGCTCCGCATCGGCGGGGTCGAGGTTGAGCGTAACCGGTTCGGGCTCGGCCAGGATCAGCCGGCCGCCCTGGCTGATGACCGCGAGGTGCGGCCCGACGAAGTTGAGCGCGCAGGAGATCACCTCGTCCCCGGGTGCGAGCCTCAGGTGGTGCAGCACCATCTCCAGGGCGGTGCCGCCCGAGTTGAACGCCACGGCATGCCGTGCTCCGGTGTACGTGGCGAAGGCCGCCTCGAACGGGTCGCTGTAGGACGTGGCTCTCCATCCGGTGCGCCAATCCGCGGACTCGGCCAGGACCCGGCGCAGCGCATCGTGCTCGGCTTCCGTGTACCAGCCGCCTTGCGCGGGTTCTACGGGCCACCGCAGAGCATGGAGAGAGCGGGGAACGGTGGAGGGATCGGTGGGCATCAGCCTCTCCCTTGCATGTAGTGGCTGGCACGACGTTCCAGTGCCGTGATCGCCTCGACTTTCTTGGCAGCCGAGGAGGTGCTGTCGAACCGGTAGGTCAGCCACTCCGCGACAAGGCGGCGGGCGAGCTGGAGCCCGACGACGCCCTGTCCCAGCGCCAGCACCTGTGCGCTGTTCGAGAGGACCGCGGCCTGGACGGAGAGTGAGTCGTGGGCGGTGACGGCGCGGACGCCCGGCACCTTGTTCGCGGCCACGGCCATGCCCAGTCCCGTGTGGCACACCAGCAGTGCGCGGTCCGCCTCCCCGCACGCGACGAGCTGAGCAGCCGCGAAAGCGACCTCCGGGTAGGTGGCCGCAGACTGCTGGCCGGGGCTACCCTCGACGACACAACCCACCAGGCGGTGAGCGTGCAGATCACTCGTCAAGACGGACTTGTAGGCATCGCCGGCACGGTCGGAGCCGACTGCCACACGCAGCGTTCCGTACTCGGTGTCACCCACAGGCTTCCACCGCCCGGTCGTTTCGTGCCGGAGAGAGGGTCCCACCCAGAAGTTGGGCCAACGCGGTGGTGATGCCCAGGTCGGGAAGTGCGGTTTCGAGCCAAGACCAACGGCCTGCCGGGTTGAGGTCCACCAGCCACCAGGTGCCACCGCCGTCGACCAACAGGTCGACGGTCGCATACGCAAGGCCATAGGAGTCCATGAGGTCGGCGATCCCTTGCCTCACCTCGGTCGGCAGGGGGGTGACCGAGTACGACAGCGACTCGTAGTCGGCGCGGAAGTCTTCGCGCGCGCGGGCGCTGTGGGCGTCGATGCGGACCGGGAACGTGCTGGGCCCGATGACTGTCAGCCGCACCTCGTACGCTTTGTCGATGCGACGCTGGACTTGGTGGACCGCGCTCTCGACCGTCTCGTCGAGCCCGTCCGGCGGCAGCGAAGTGGTGAAGAAGGTGCGCGCGCTGCCGTCCGGCAAGCTGATCTGAGGGCTCGCCAGGGCTTTCCCGACCAGCTCGCCGGGGGAACCGGACGCGAACTGTGCCGCGCTGGCATAGCTGTTGCCGATCCACGTGGCGGGCACCCGCAGGCCGCACTCGGTGGCTCGCGCCAGCACGCCGGCTTTGTTCTGGGCCGCTGTGACACGTTCGGGGTGGTTGAGGTGCAGGCACGGCAGCGCGTGCAGTACACCGGTGAGCCCGGCGACGGTCTCGCGCTGCGCCCAGTCACGGATGTCGCGGGGGCGCAGGCTGGTGTGGGCCAGGGGCGAGGGGTGCCACCACCACACGGCGCCGATGTCCTCAAGGCACACGTGATGTGCGCCGGTGCTCAGCGTGCCGTGCCACCCGGCAGGGCCGTGGCTGGCCGCCAGCGTGACCGGCTCACGGGCAGGGTCGAAACGCAGCACCGGGGCGCCGAGACTCCCGAGCTCCAGGACCACCTTGTCGGCGGCCAGGTCGTCAGCAGACGTCAGGACGACCACAGCTCCGGGGACAGACATGGGGACTCCTATCAGTCTGGGGCGGGGTGGCGGGCTCGCGGCTGAGCCCACCACCTCAGGGCGTGCTGCCTTCAGTGGCAAGCGGGCTGCTACCACCAGTTGGTGATCATCGGCTCGGGGTCGTCGCCGGGCCTCCCGCTCACGGTGACCGCGGTCTTCTGCGCAGAAGCGCCCGGGTGGGCCTGCACGAGAGGCGCCCCGTCGGGCGCCATGGTGACCTGGGCCGCGGTGCTGTACGCGCTGCCGGCGGCCTCGGGCGCGGTGGGGGCCACCGGTCCTTCGAACAGCCGCGCGGCGAACGGCAGGGCAAGGTCCGGACTTGAGATGGTCGGCATGTCAGATTCCTCTTTCTCGGTTCTCTCGGTGAGGGTGCTGCGCTCCAGGCGGAAAGCCCGGAGACGGCTCGGGGCGAGCGAAAACGTGCTTCCGCAGCCAGTCACGCGGTGAGGTGGAGGTCGTCCAAGTCGATGGCCTCCACGCCGTGCAGGGTGCTGACGTCCCGGGCGGCGAGGGTCCAGCGGATGTGTGGATCGCCGAATCCCACGAAAGTGAGCCCGTCTCTCGTGCCGCTGTAGCGGATCTTCAGAGTCTTCGGGTGGTGGAGGAGGCCAGCCACGCCCCAGGGCTGGAAGTGCCGGACCAAGGCAGCCACGTGGCCTCGGCGCAGATGCGGGCAGTCACGGACCGACTCGGCTGCACAGCTCTCATGCACGGGGGGTGAGGCGGTCCGCTCTCCCTCGCGGATGGGTGTCTCCCCACGCGCGAGGACCATGTGCCGCTCGTCGCTCCTGTCGAAGGTGTCAGCGCCGCAGACCTGGCAGAGCATGTGACTCATCGCCTGCCGCTGACGCAGCGGATGGACACTGCCCAGCCGCGCCCGCCCCCGCCCCCGCGCGAGGGGCGCCCTGACCCACAGGACGCCGTTTCGCCGGTCGACCCCGCCCGTGCGCGCCTCACCCAGGTAGCCAATGCCCGCGCCGCCGACGCCATGCCGCCGCTCGACCGGTGTCGGCATGAAGGTGTCCTCGTACTGCCAGGACGCGACGTAAGGCACGCGCAGGCCGTCTTCGTAGTACTGCTGAGGGCTCATGCGGCGGTCAGGAGGTGATCACCGAGCGGACGGTGCGGGCCGACGACGCGGCCATCCGGCAGCAGCTCTCCCGTGTCATCGAACAGGACTACGCCATTGCACAGGAGCGACCACCCCTGCTCAGGGTGGAAGGCCACAGGCTGCGCTGCTTCCCTGTCGCCTGCCTCCGCGGTCGGGCAGGACGGCTGGTGCGGACACCCCTCGGGAACGCGCGGAGCGGGAGTCATGGTGGTAGTGCCTTTCGTCGCGGTAGGTAGCGGTGTTGAGGCCGGCCGCCGCTCCTCCAGCCCATGTGAGCGGCGGCCGGGGCGCTCGCCCCCGGGGGGTACCGGTACGGGTCGGCAGGCGGGGACGGCGCCGCCCCCCTCGGGGGCGGCCGGCGTCCCCGGCCAGGTCTCGGGAGCGCGCCGGGGAGGAAGCCCATCTGGAGGGTCGTCTCCGCCAAGTGGCGTGCACCCGGGCGAGGGGGCCTGCGCGGCAGAGACGACCGGTCTATGAGGTAAGGCGGCGACCACCGCGGGTCAGGGCAGCCACGTCAGCACCTGCTTCTCGGTCAGGACCTGGTGCTGCCACGTCCGCGTGACAAGGTGAGCCGGGTTGACCGCCCTCGCAGCCGCCAGGAGTTCACGGCCGTCTCGGCGAACGGTGTTGAGCGGCCGAGTGAGCTGCGCCGCCATCTGGGTCGCGCTCATCCCCTGGGCGATGAAGGGCACGAGGGCGCGCTGCTCGGGAGTCAGGAGCAGTTGCTCAGGCGGCAACGGCATCGGCTGGGTGATGGCGTTGACGGCGTAGCCGGCCGCGATCGCGGACTCGGTACTGCGGGCGCCGAACAGCTTGGACTTCGCCAGGTCGAGGTAGCCCCGGGCCGTACCCTCCCGAAGCCGGAGCCGGCTTGCGACCTCTCCGAGGGTGTTTCCCCCTGCTAAGCCTGCGAGGACCTGCCGTTCCCGGGGTGCGAGCTGGGGTCTGGCGACAGAAATGGTCACAGAGGTGCTCCTTGCCGGGAGGAGTGGTGGGGCGTGTCACGCGTCGTCTCCCATCAGGTCGAGGACGTCGAGGATCGCGAAGGCGTACCGCCGCAGGTGCGCGACGGCCTGGTCGGGTGGCGGGCGCTCGTCAGCGAGAGCGATCAGGCGCGCGATCTCCCGGATGGGGCAGACCGCGGTACGGTGCGGTGCGAGCTGCTTGAGCTCGGTCGTCGCGCTGCGGAAGTGGTCGGTGATCCGCGCTGCCTCTGCTGGGTCCATAGGCGGGGCGCTGCCGCGCCGACAACGCCGCGGTAGCGGAAGCCGGAGGCGTACCAAGACGTCGTCGAGCTTGGGGCGGCGGAGGCTGTCGGGGGCGGGCTGGGCCCGTTCGCCGACGATCTGCTCCAGCACGTTGTAGAGGTCGTCGCCGATGCCTTCCTCCGCCGCCAGCCAGCGGCGCATGGAGCCCAGGTACTTGACCAGCGTCTCGGTGTCGGTGGAGAACCGGCGTCGCACCAGCGTGGCGGCGGTGGCGTCGTCTACGGCGATCATCAGGCCCTCCGAGCGAGGCGGAAGGAGCACCAGGTCGTACGGCCGTCGCGGCTGACGCCCCAGCTCTGCGCGAGGGCAGCGACGAGAAGCAGCCCGCGGCCGGAGAGGTCATCAACGTCGGGGCAGCGCAGTTGAGCGGGCTCCGGGTTGTCGTCGGTGACCTCGATGCGCACCTCGTCGAGAACGCGCAGCACCCGCGCTTCGATGTCGCCATCGCCGTGCTCCAGCGCGTTGGCGAGCAGTTCGGAGACAGCGAGTTGGACATCCTCGACTAACTGCGTGGGCAGGTTCCAAGATCGCAGGATGGTGCCAGCGGTGCGTCGTATTTCGGGGACACGGGCACTGTCCGGTGCGAAGGCCACCGCGAAGGCCCGCGAGGTCTGCGGCAGGAGCTCACTGGAGTCTGACGTCCCGGTCGGCGGGCGCTTCGTCCTGTCCCTCTTCTCCACCGTCTTCGTGAGCACATGCACGCTCATCGGTTCCTCCTCGTCGCGAGGTGAACACACAGAGTTCAAGAGAGGGGGACGTGTTGGCTAGGACGGGAAGTTGGACTTCTCCAGGACTTGCATGTCTCAGGAGGACTTCTTGTCGGCCTTCTGTTTGCGCACCGTTTCCTACAGCAGACTGAGGCGGTATCCCGGGAGGGAACCGAATCTGCGGAGGGGGCCATGAACGGCGAGGACCGCACGCTGCTCTGCGAGTTGGCAACTGCGCAGGGCATCAAAGCCCACAGCAAGTTCAGTGAGGCTTATCGTGCCGCCGCGAGCGACCTGACCCGCCGTGGGGCGGATGTGGCTCCAGCACCGACCCAGCGGCACTTGACCCGCCTTCTCAAGGTGGGTGCCGTCAAGACGGAGCCCTTCGCGCCGACCGTCCGGGTTCTGGAATACATGTTCCAGCGGCCCATCGCTGAACTGCTGAGTCCCGCCCCTACGTCCCAGTCGGCCCCGGTAGACGCCGTTTCGCAGACCCGTGCGCCCAACGAAAGTGAACTGCTGATGACCGCTCAGGACGCCGCTGCACACGCAGGCCAGGCCGCTTCTCTCCACCTGGACGAGATGAGCCTCGACCAGCTCGACGACGACCTGGTCGTTCTCGCCCGCTCCTACGGAATGACCGCCCCGTCACAGACCTACGAACGCGCGAAGACACTGCTCCAAGCTGCGCAAAGCATGCTGGAGCGGACGAGCTCACCACAGCAGCACACCCGCCTCTACTATGCGGCAGCGCAAGCTACGGCGCTGCTCAGTGCAGTCTCCTTCGACCTGGGCGCGATGGCACCCGCGGTCTCCCTCGCGCGTTCTAGCGCGCAGTACGGCAAAACCATCGAAAACGGCCCTGTTCAGGCATATGCCCACGGAATGCTCGCCTTCATGGCCTTCTGGGAAGGGCGCCCCACTGGTGCAGTGCGCCTCGCCCGGCAGGCGCTGGAGTTCGGTGGCCTGGGGGACACTGCACGCCGCCGTCTGCTCGCCATCGAGGCGCGCGCACACGGGCATCTGCGCAACGACCGCGAGGCCCAGCGCGCCATACGCCAGGCGGGGGAGCAGGCGGCCGGCGACCGTGACGAGCTCCACGACGATATCGGTGGGGAGTTCGACTTCGACCTCGCTCGCACGGCGATGAGCAACGCCACCACGAGCTTGCTGCTGCGGGACGGCGAAGCAGCGGAAGCGTCCGCTACCGAAGCCCTCGCCTTGCTGAGCAACCGTCCCGAGAGCGAGCAGCCGATCGTGGTCTCCGGCCCGGCCGCCATCGACCTGGCCCGTGCGCGGCTGATGCGCCGGGAGGTTGAAGGCGCTGGTGAAGCGCTCGCTTCGGTCTTGCAGATTCCACCGGAGTGGCGCGGTGCGGGCCTACTGGAACGGTTGACCGCAGCCAGGATCGAGCTGACCAGCCCCGCGTTCGAGCGGGCTCCGGCCGCGGTCGACCTGGCGGAACGCATAGAGGAATTCAGCGCGCTGTCGCCGGCCCGCCGACTCGGAGCAGTCAGCCCCCTGGCAATCGAAGCCTGACCGTTCTACCGGCCGAGCGCGGCCAGGATCGCTCGTTCCTTCTCGGGCGAGATGCCGTGCTCGGCCCATCGCGGGTGTTCCACCGGCGTGCCACCTTCTGTCATCCATGCCCAGGTGTCTGCGACCGTGTCTGCCAGCGGTCTACAGACCAGCCCAGCAGCCTGCGCGCGCGTCGAGTCGATCCGCCATACGCCGGCATGCGTGCGCCATAGCGGCAGCTCCGTCCACTGCCTCACCTCGTGGTTCAGGAGCAGCTTGTCGGAAGCCCAGATCAGCTGTGCGTGTCCGCCCGTGGCCAGGACGCACGCTGTCAGCAGATCGCTCATAGTCGCCTGGTCGACTGGTGCGACGCAGTTGTAGGCGCCTCCGCTGTCGGCAACCGCCTGGTCGAGAGCAAACGCAGCCACATCCCGCACGTCGATCGGCTGGATGGTCTTCTCTGGTGCCCCAGGAGCCAGCATGCGACCACCGCGGGAAGCACGGCGCAACCACCAGGGAAGCCGTCCGACGTACTCACGTGGCCCCAGGATGACACCCGGGCGCAAAACGCTCGTTCTCCCGAGGCCGTATACGGTAGTAACTGCACGCTCAGCGCCCGCTTTCTGCCGACCGTAATGCCAGTCGGGACCTGTCCAGTCGGCCGGGAGGCGGCCGTAATCGGCACCGGCGTCCGGAGGGCCGTCCAGCAGCTCAGAGCCTTCCGTCAACGACTCGTTTGGCCAACCGCGATAGGCGTTCACTGTGCTGATGTAGACGTACCGCCTGGCGACTCGTTCCAGGACTCGGGCCCCTGCAAGGACATCGCGTGGGGCCAGCTCGGACGCGGATGTGTCCACGACGGCGTCCCAGGGCCCTGCGGAAGCAAGCCGTTCGAGATCTGCGGCAATGGTTCGATCGCCATGCACCGGGCTGGCGCCGTCCGGGACCGCTCCGGTCCTGCCGCGGTTGAATACGTGCACCTCCCACCCTCGGCTCATAGCCTCGTGTGCGACCGCGTGCCCGAGGAACCATCCACCGCCCAGCACAAGGAGTCTCATGCCTGCGATCCTGCCCGAACGGTCACCCGATCAGCCAGAGTCCCGTGACGGCTTGCCTGCGCGGCCTCGGCCGGTTCCTGGGCAGGGGGGCGTTTCGCCGACAGCTTGGCCGGTCTCGTCAGCACCCCCTTTCTGGCGGTGAGCTGAGGAGACACACTGTGCTGCGGAGTGCAGGACTATGTGGCGGGCCACGAGGTCATTGCGGCCATCGCCTTGCGCGCTGGGGAGGAACTGCGCCTGCCGCACCAGCTGGTACCACTGGATTCGGCCTGGAGTATTCGGTGGTGCGGATGGCCACCGCGCTGACGGGTTGGGTGCCACGCCCCGGCCGGCGTCGTGGCCGAGGCCTGGAAGTGTCCCAGTCAGCTCGACAGTTCGACTGCCAGAAACGGTCGGTTGAGTCGTCTGCGGCGTGGCGATCAGATGCCGGTGAGGACGTCGAGGGTTTGAGGCAGGGTCTGGAGCACGGATGCGGCGTGTCCGGTGCAAGGGGAGCAGGGCCATCCTGGTCCCGCCGGGTAGACCAGTGCGCTCGCGCTGCTGGCAGCGTCTTGCAGCATGCCGGTGTCGGCTGTGGCCGGGTCGCGTGCCCACAGCACGGTGGCGTGTGGCTGGGTACGGGAGATGGCTTCGATCAGGTAGCGGGAAGGAAGGCTGCCGAGCAGGACGCTGGTGTAGCTGCGGTCTGCCAGGGCGGCAGCCAAGGCGGTCAGGGGCAGAGTGTGCTGTTCGTCGGAGGTGGCTGCCAGCAGCACGAGCGGGGCCTGTGCTGACGGGTTCGGGGCGTGGGCTTGGGCGTGCTGGCGCAGGGCGGCTTCGAGGAGGCCGCTGGTCATGTGCTCGATCTCGACTCCGCAGCCGGTCTTCTCCCAGTGCTCGCCGATCGCCACCAGAGCGGGGGCGAAGACGGTCGTCCACGCCAGCGCGGCGCCCTGGCGGGCGAGCGCGGCTGCGGCCAGGCGTGTGACGGCTTCGGGGTCGAAGGCGTCCATCGCCGCGCGCAGATCCTGTGCGCTGACCGGCACGGACCCTGTGGAGTCCGGCGGGGGGCCGGCCGAGACTGCGCGGGCTGCCTGGGCGGCGGCGACGCCTTGGCGGACAAGATGGAGCATGCGATCCAGCCGCTGTAGGTCTTCCAGCGAGTAGCGCCGGTGGCCACCGGGGGTACGGCCGGAGGGCTCCAGGCCATAGCGGGTCCCCCAGGCGCGCAGGGTCGCCGCTTTGGTCTGTAGCCGCTGGGCCGCGACACCCACCGAGAACAGGCTCACCTCCGCCTCGGGCGTTGCCGAGGTCCGACAGGGTGTCGCGTGCGTGCTCATGCGCGCCATATTCCGGCGACCGGGCCGCACGTCGCAACATCGCAAGGCACGAACGGGTGCATAAGTTCTGTCGAGGTTTGCCGCTTTCGGGGGCAGGTTACTCGTCGTGTCGTCCGGTCACAACGGAGAAAGGGACGGCATGATCGTCAAGAAACTGCATGAAGCAGGACTACGCAGCGAGCACGCCTACTTGGGAGCGTTCGCGTCGATCGGCGCCTCCTTCGTCACCTGGCTGACCTCCAACAAGGCCGAGCACGCCGGTATGGACCGCGCGGACCGTTGGGGCATCTTCGTCGGCGAGTGGGCCCCGACCTTCTTCGCTCTTGGGCTGGCACTGTCCCAGTACGAGCGCAGCGAGGGCACCTTGTCCTCCCAGTGATCGTGCAACGGCCACCGCACCACCGCGGTCGTCGTCTGGCTGGAGCTGCCGGACGGCACGGATGAGTGACCTCGTCAGCGCAGGTGTTGTGCATGTCGGCGAAACCGAAGGGAGTGCGATGCGGCACGACGGCCCGGTCCGGACCGCACCACCGCTGCCGGACACACGCATCACCCCGGCCTGCGAGGCGGACGAGACGCCGCCGGGCTCTTGTGCGCGGAGCGTCGCCGCACGTGTCGAACGTGTCCTCGACACCCATTTGGCGCAGCGCCGCACGGAAAGCGCCGCGCTGACTGCCGCGTTCGCCGACGAAGTCGTCCACCATCTCACCCGGCTCGTCCTGGGAGGCGGGAAGCGGCTGAGGCCGGCGTTCCTGTGGTGTGGTTGGCACGCGGCAGGAGCAGCCGACGTCTCGGCAGACGCCGTACTGGAGATCGGTGCGGCGCTGGAGTTGCTGCAGGGCTGCGCGCTCATCCACGACGACCTCATGGACTCCGCGACAAGTCGTCGGGGCCGGCCCGCCCTGCACGTCGCTTTTCAGGCCGTGCACCGCAGCCGGGGCGCAAGTGGCTCGGCCGAGGCGTTCGGATACTCGGCTGCTCTGCTGGCTGGTGACCTGGCACTGGCATGGGCACAGGACTTGTGGGAGCAGACGGACCTGCCGCAGCCCTCTCGGCAGCGGACGCGTCGCTTGTGGCAGGCGATGCGCACCGAAATGGTCGCCGGACAGTACCTTGACCTGCGTTCCCAGGCTGACGGCGCAAGCTGCCCGGACGAGGCGCTGCGCACTGCCTACCTCAAGTCCGGTCTGTACACGGTGCAGCGCCCGTTGTTGCTGGGCGCCACGCTCGGCGGAGCATCCGCTGACCTCAGCGCGGGGCTGGAACGGGTCGGCCGGTGCGCCGGACTGGCCTTCCAGCTGGCAGACGATGTGGCCGATCTTTTCGGGAACGAGCAGCAGTTGGGCAGGCGGACCGGGGAAGACGTCCGGCAGGGCAAGCCGACCTACTTGATGACCGTGGCGTTGGAGGCCGCCAGCCGCGGCGGTCACCGCACAGCGCAGCAAGTCCTGACCCGCGCACAAGGGAATCCCGAGTTGAGCGAGGACGGACTCGACGAGGTCCGCGCAGCGGTGACGCAGGTAGGTGCCCGCGGCCACGTCGAAAAACTGGTCCGCGAGCTGGCGGACGAAGCCCGGGAGGCGGTCGCCGAGTCGGCCATGCCCCGGGCGGCAGCCGACAGCCTCACCGCGCTGGTCGGCGCCACCCTTCGTGCGGCTCCGCCCCGACACGCGAGCGCCGAGGGGGTAGATCCGGTATGAAGGCAGTGCGTGGCCCCAGCGACCATGTCGTTGTGGTGGGAGCCGGTTTGTCGGGCCTGTCGGCAGCGCTGCATCTGCTGGCGGAGGGGCGGTCGGTGACCGTCGTGGAAGCGGCACAGGCCCCCGGCGGCCGGGCCGGTCTCGACGACATGTCCGGCTACCGCATCGATACGGGGCCCACGGTGCTGACCATGCCCGACCTTGTCGAGGAGGCGATGGCCGCAGCGGGCGCCCGGATGAGCGACCATCTCGACCTGGTGCGGCTGGACCCGGCCTACCGGGCGCTGTTCGCGGACGGGTCCCGCATCGACGTGCACACCGACCCCGACGCCATGGAAGCCGAGATCGCACAGGTGGCCGGCCAGCGGGAAGCGGCGGGCTACCGTCGTCTGCGCAGCTGGCTGCACCACCTGTACCGCGTACAGATGCGCACCTTCATCGACGCCAACTTCGACTCACCGCTCGGGCTGCTGACCCCGGACCTGGCCCGGCTGGCCGCACTGGGCGGCTTCGGCACCTGGCATGGCCGCATCTCCCGCTACCTGTCTGATGAGCGGTTGCAGCGCCTCTTCTCCTTCCAGGCCCTGTACGCGGGGGTGCCACCCGCCCGGGCGCTGGCCGCCTACGCGGTCATCGCCTACATGGACACGGTGGCCGGCGTGTGGTTTCCCAAAGGGGGTATGCACGCGCTGCCCCGCGCGATGGCCGCGGCCGCAGCCGCGGCCGGTGCCCGCTTTCGCTACGGCGACCGTGTCGTGTCGCTGGAGCGCTCCGGCGGCCGCGCGAGGGCGGTGCGCACCGAGCACGGTCAGCGCCTCGCTTGCGACGCGCTCATCCTCACCTGCGATCTGCCCGTCGCTCACAGGCTGCTGGGCGCGGCACCGCGCAGGCCCATCCCGCTGCGGTACGCGCCCTCGGCCGTGCTGCTGCACACCGGTGCGGCCACCACGTGGCCGCAGCTGAGCCACCACACCCTTTCCTTCGGCCATGCCTGGAAGCACACCTTCCGCCAGGTGACCCGCACCGGCGAGTTGATGAGCGACCCTTCCTTGCTGATCACCCGCCCCACGAGTACCGACCCCGGCTTGGCGCCACCGGGGCGGCATCTGCACTATCTGCTGGCCCCTTGCCCCAACCTGCACCGGGGCCGCTTCGACTGGGACCGGCTGGGACCCCGCTATCGCGACCATCTGTGCGCCACCCTGGAACAGCGCGGCCTGACCGGCTTCGGCCAGGACCTGGAAGTGGAAAAGGTGGTCACCCCGGCCGACTGGGCCCGGCAGGGCCTGGCCGCCGGAACCCCGTTCTCCGCCGCACACACCTTCGCCCAGACCGGCCCCTTCCGCCCCCGTAACCTGCCACGCGGCTGGGACAACGTCGTGCTGGCCGGATGTGGCACCACACCCGGCGTGGGCGTGCCCACCGTGCTGTTGTCCGGGAAACTCGCCGCCGCCCGCATCACCGGCACCCCTCACCGTCATCCGGACCGCGCTGGGGGCGGCAAACGTCTACCAGGCCAGCACCGCACGTCTCGTGCCCACCTCACATCCGAGGGAGGCTCCCGGTGACCACCCGCGAACTGGACGCCGCCGGGATCGACGACCTGCGGCTCCGGGCCGCCTACAGCCGCTGCCGGCGCATCAACGCGCAAGGCGGCGCCACCTACTTCCTGGCCACCCGCCTGCTGGCGCCCGCCCAGCGACCCGCCGTCCACGCACTGTACGGATTCGCTCGGTACGCCGACGACATCGTCGATGACCCGGATGCCTACGAGAACACCGACGCACGGGCCCGGGATCTGATGGCACTTCGCGCCTCCGTGGACGAAGCGCTCGCCACCGGCCGCAGCAGCCATCCGGTGCTGGCCGCACTGGCGCACACAGCGGCCCGCTACCGCATCGACCCGGCCTACTTCACCGCGTTCATGCGCTCCATGCGCATGGACCTGGACACCGCGGATTACCCGACGTGGGAGGCGCTGCGCTCCTACATGTACGGCTCCGCCGCCGTCATCGGCCTGCAACTGCTACCGATCCTGGGCACGACAGTCCCGAGGCGGGAGGCGGCTCCGCACGCCGCCTCCTTGGGGGTCGCCTTCCAGCTGACCAACTTCCTGCGGGATGTGGGGGAGGACCTTGACCGGGGCCGCATCTACCTGCCCGCCGACCTGCTGGCCGCCCACGGCGTCGACCGCCCCTTGCTGAACTGGTGCCGCCGCGCTGGGCACACCGACATGCGCGTCCGCGCCGCGCTACGGGAGATGATCGGCCTCACCCGCGGCATCTACCGGCACGCCGCCCGCGGCATCCGGCTGCTCGACCCGGCCTCCAGGCCGTGCGTGCACACCGCTTTCGTTCTCTACAGCGCCATTCTGACGCGCATCGAAGCCGCCGACTGCGCGATCATCGCACGCCGGACGATCGTGCCTCGCCCCTACAAGACCGCCGTCGCCGCGTGCGGTCTGGCCTCAGCCACCGCCCACCGGGCACGCCACCAGCACACCCACTCACCCCTTCGGCGCCAGGCTGTGGAAGGAGCAGCGACGTGACGCGCCCCACCCCATGGCGTAGTCCTCTGCGACTGGGCCGTTACCCCGACTGGAGTCAGCAGCCCTCCACATGGCAGGCGGCCAAACCGCGACTGATCGCCGACGCCTACGAGCGGGCCGCTGCCCGACCCACGGGGAACTGGTACGTGCTGGGTGCCAGCCGGCACCTGCCGCCCGGCCGTACCTGGGGCCGCACCGTCGTCGGCGAGGAGATCGTCGCCTGGCGCACCCCTGACGGCCACGTCGTGGCAGGTCCAGGTGCCTGCCCGCATCTGGGAGCTCCGCTGTGCCAGTCACCCGCGGTCGGGGAAGAGCTGATCTGCCACTGGCACGGACTGCGGCTCGGTCCCGAAGGCGGCCCCGGATGGTCTCCCCTGCCCGCCCATGATGACGGTGTCCTGGTGTGGGTGCGCCTGCCGGTACCCGGCAGCGAGTCCGGCTGGCCGAAGCCCGCGGTGCCCGCGCGGCCTTCCCCATCAGCAGCGATCGAGGCCGTCACCACGCTGATAGGCCGCTGCGAGCCGGAAGATGTGATCGCCAACCGGCTGGACCCCTGGCACGGCGCTTGGTTTCACCCCTACGCCTTCGCCCACCTGACCGTCCTGGAAGAACCCGGCCCCGAAAACGGCGACCGCTTCCTCGTCCAGGTCTCCTATCGCCTCAGCACCCGCGCGGCGGTACCCGTACTGGCGGAATTCACCGCACCGGGCCCGCGCACCATCGTGATGCGCATCCTGGAGGGCGAAGGCACCGGCTCCGTGGTGGAGACCCATGCGACTCCGCTGACCACACCCTCCGCCACCAGCCCCCGCACGGCCGTCGTCGAGGCGGTCATCGCCACCTCCCACCGCACCGGGTTCGCGGCGGCCCGGGCGGCCGCTCCCCTGCTGCGCCCGCTGATGCGGCGGGCAGCGGCACGGCTGTGGCGCGACGACCTGGCCTACGCCGAACGCCGCTGGCACCTGCGCAGCCGCGGCCGTTTCCCAGGGAAAGCCTGACCCAGCCCTGTATCCGGTCAAGTCACGGGACGACAGGAGAGGAGACGAAGGTGAGGCGTGTGGATGTCGTTGTGGTCGGCGCGGGCGCGGCAGGACTGTCCCTGGCCCGGCGCCTGGCCGCTCCGCCCGCCCCGAGCCGACGGGCGCTGGAGGTCGTTGTCATCGAACCTCCGCCAGGGACACTCACCAGTCCGCCACGTACCTGGTGTTTCTGGGAGAAGGGGCCTGGTGAGCTGGACGAGTTCGTCGCTCACTCCTGGCCTCGCCTGTGTGTCCGCAGCGCAGGTGGGCAGCCCATCACAGGTACCAGCTCGTACCGGTACAAGATGATCCGCTCACCGGACTTCCTTCCGGCCGTCCGCGCGGAGCTCGCCGCCTCCCCCCACGTGGAGCAGATGACGGCGACGGTCACCGGCGTCAGCGACGTCTCCCACGGCGCCCAGGTAACCGCCGTCACCCCCCAGGGCCGCGCCCTGAGCGTGCACGGCCGCTGGGTCTTCGACTCCCGCCCGCCCCGCCCTCTGCCTCCCGCTCGCACCACGCTCTTGCAGCACTTCCGCGGCTGGTTCATCGAGACCGACAGCGACCGGTTCGATCCCGGCCTGGCGGAACTGATGGACTTCCGCACCCCGCAACCGCCCCGCGGCCTGTCCTTCGCCTACCTCCTTCCGCTCACCCGGCGTCGGGCACTGGTCGAATACACCGAGTTCTCTCCCTGCACGCTGGACAGCAGGACCTACGACGCGGCCCTCGACCACTACACCCGCCACATCCGCCCACTGGGTCCGTTCACCGTCACCAAAACCGAGCAGGGCGTCATTCCGATGACTGATGCTGCCTTCGTCCGCCGGCAAGGCCGCTCCCTCTTCCGCATCGGGACAGCCTCGGGAGCCACTCGACCCGCGACCGGCTACACCTTCGCCACCATCCAGGCGCAGACCAGCGCGGTCGCCGAGGCATGCCGCGCTGGGCGCCGCCCCGTGCCGCCGAGGCCGCACAGCCGCCGCCACCTGATGATGGACGCCGTCTGGCTGCGCGCGCTGGCCCAAGGACGCATCGACGGACCCGCCTTCTTCACCCGTATGTTCACCCGCAACCCGCTCGACCGCGTGCTGTCGTTCCTGCACGGCACCTCAAGCCCGCTCCAGGACATCGTCCTCGGCTCCCACTGCCCGATTGCTCCCATGAGCCGGACCCTGGCCGAACTGCCCTTCGTGCCCCGTCAGCCCGCACACGGCAGCGACCCCGCCCACACTCCTCACCGCACAGAAACCCGGTCGTGATGCGCGCTTTCAGCAGCTCCCCGCACCGTCTGGCGCGTGACCGCCAAGCCGCCTACCGGCCCGCGCCGCCAGGAGCCGCACGCATGGACGGGCAGGCCCGCTGCGCTGTCGTCGGCGGCGGCATCGCCGGTCTCGCGGCGGCCACCGCCCTTGTCGAACGGGGCATGCGAGTCGACCTCTTCGAGCAGCAGCCCTACCTCGGCGGCCGGGTCGCCGGCTGGCCCACCCAACTGGCCGACGGCACCACTCAGACCATGAGCCGCGGCTTCCACGCGTTCTTCCGCCAGTACTACAACCTGCGCAATCTGCTGCGCCGCGTCGACCCCCACCTGGCGATGCTGACGCCACTCGACGACTATCCCCTTCAGCACGCCGCCGGCGCACGCGACAGCTTCGCCGGCATCCCCCGCACCCCGCCCTGGAACGCGCTCGGCTTCACCACCGCCAGCGACACCTTCACCACCGCCGATCTGGCCCACATGCACCCCCGTGCCGCCCTGCACCTGCTGGACGTGCACCCCCCAGGCATCTACCGCCAGCTCGACCACCTCAGCGCCGACCAGTTCCTCACCGCCATCAACTTTCCCGCCCGCGCCCGTCACCTGGCCTTCGAAGTCTTCTCCCGCAGCTTTTTCGCCGCTCCCGAGAACCTGTCGGCCGCCGAACTGGCACTGATGTTCCACATCTACTTCCTCGGCTCCGCAGAGGGCCTGCTCTTCGACACCGCGGCCGACCCCTTTCCCACCGCCCTGTGAGATCCGCTGGCCGACCACCTGGCCCGACACGGCGCGCACGTGCACACAGCCACGAGCGCACTCGGTCTGACACCGCACCACGCGGGCGGCTTCACCCTCACCACCGCCCCCGCTCACGGGCCCGGCAGCACCCACGAGCGCACCTACGACGCCGTCGTCCTCGCCCTCGACACCGCCGGCCTCAAAGCCCTGCTCGACGCATCCCCGCATGTGGGCGACCCGAGCTGGCGCGCCCGCATCGCCGGCCTGCAGCAGGCCCCGCCCTTCCTCGTCTCCCGCTACTGGCTCGACAGCCCCGTCCACCCCGCACGACCCGGCTTTCTGGGCACCGCAGGTTACGGACCGCTGGACAACATCAGCGTCCTGGACCGCTTCGAGGGCCAAGCCGTCCGGTGGGCCGCCCGTACTGGCGGCAGCGTCGTCGAACTCCACGCCTACGCCACCGACCCGCACACCGACCGCAGCGCCTTGCAACAACGCCTCCGAGCCGAGCTGGCTCGCCTCTACCCCGAGACGGCCACCGCCAACGTCCTCGATCAGCGCCACGAATGGCGCAACGACTGCCCTCTGTTCGCCCCCGGCAGCTACCCGGACCGCCCCACCATCACCACCGCCCACCCCCGGCTCGTCCTCGCCGGCGACCTCGTCCGCACCGACGCACCCGTCGCCCTGATGGAACGCGCCGCCACCAGCGGCTTCCAAGCCGCCAACGCCCTGCTCGGTACCTGGCACGTACGCGGCCACCCCCTGCTGACCGTGCCCGCACAAGGCCGCACCGCCTGTCTGCGCCTGTTCGCCCGCGCTCTCAGCCCCGCCCTGACATCCCACCCCGACCGCAGCCGTCCCGCTAGAACAGGAACCGACCGGCACGCAAGCCCGACGCCCGCGCAGACCTGAAGCGCAGGCTCCACCCACCGGAGGTACCCCATGGCTGACACCCCCCGCTACACCGTTCCCGGCCTGTCCACCCAGTCCGGACAGCAGATCCTCGACCTGCTCCGCAGGCGCCTGCACGCCCTCAACGAGCTGCACCTCACTCTCAAGCACATCCACTGGAACGTGGTCGGCCCCCACTTCATCGCCGTCCACGAGATGCTTGACCCCCAGGTCGACAAGGTCCGCGACATGACCGACCAGACCGCCGAACGCATCGCCACCCTCGGCGGCTCCCCCTGCGGCACGCCCGGCGCCCTGGTCGCCGAACGCACCTGGAGCGACTACGCCGTCGGCAGAGCGGACTCCATCGCCCACCTCGGCGCCCTCGACCTCGTCTACACCGGCGTCATCGAAGACCACCGAAAAGCCATGGCCGCCACCGACGACCTCGACCTGGTCACCCAGGACATGCTCATCGAACACCTCCGCGACCTGGAGCTGTTCCAATGGTTCGTCCGAGCCCATCTGGAGAGCGCCAGCGGCAACCTGAGCACCACCAGTGCCAACACCGAAACCCAGGCAGCAGCCCAGGCCGACCAGCAAGCCCGGCAACAGCCCTGACACGCGCCAAGCCCCGGCCCCGAATCCTCCCCGCCAGGCCCGAGGTACCGGGTCCCGGGCCCGGTGGATGCGAGGTTGGCCGGGGCGGCGTCGTCCGGGTCGTATCTCCAGATCGATGCTGGACCGAGGCCCGCGCCAGGCGTCCCTGTCCTGAGCGGTGTTCATGCCCCACCTGGCGGGGGCGTGGGCTACCGTCCATCTGGGCGGCCGGTTCCTCGGGGGCGGGTGGTCGGCGGAACAGCGCACGAAGCCGGCCATCTCGGGCACGGTGTCGCTGACCTTGGAACCGAGGCCCTGCTGGTCGTTATGAGACCCCCGGTGTGACCTACACGGAGGCGGTCGCCGACCTGGCGCACAACACCGTGCGTGCTCCGCGCTATGGGCGGCGCTGGACGTCGGTGGTGGTCGGGGGCCGGCCTCCGATGTCGGTGATCAGGTCGGCGCGCAGGTCGCGGAGTTTGCGGTTGTGCTGTTGAGAGGTCTCACGCAGGAGGGCGAAGGCGTCGTCGGCGGGGCACTTGCGCTGGCCTGGGCGGTCAGGACGCGCAGGGGGCCGAGGTCGGTGTGGGTGAAGGCGCCGGCGGCGGAGGCGTAGAGATTGAGGGCGCCGGTGGTGTGGGTGCGGGCGGCGATGGGCAGCGACAGTGAGGAGCGGGCACCGCAGGCCACGGCATAGAAGGGGTAGGAACCCCAGCGCTTCTCATCGAGCATGTCGTCCACCCGGATCTCGGTGCCCTCGCGGAGGGCCTGCAGGCAGGGGCCGGTATCGAGTCCGTACTGCTTCTCGTCCAGGGCGCTGGCGCTGTCTCCCACGCTGACGACCGTCAGCGGGCGGTGCTCTCGCTGCAGGGTGATGCCGCAGCCGTCCGAAGCCGACGCGTGGTGGGCTGCTTGGCCGGCGAGGGCATGGAGAAAGTCGTAGAAGGTGTCGGTCTCCAGCACCAGATGTGTCAGGTCGAGGTCCGGGACCACATCGTGGCCGAGGTCCTGATCGCTCATGGCAGGCTCCCCTCTCCCGAGCCGCACGGGCGGCCCGCGATCGGCTCCGTTTTCGCGTCGGGGCGGCCAGTCCCTGTCCGTGGCGTGGACGGCGAGGGGCAGGCGAGTACCCCCGTGCAGGCGCCGATGATAGTGGCGTTCTCACCCCGCGCGAGGGGGCCGGCGTGAGGCGAGTGGCTGCGTTGCGGCGGTCACCCGCGGGTGGGGTGCCACTCGATCAAGAGGATGGTGGCGTCATCGCTGAGGTGGCCTTGTTGGTGGGTGAGGATGTCGTTGACCAGGCGGCGGAGGGCTTCGGGGGCGGGTTCGCCCGCGGCGATGGCGCGGATGATGAAGTCGGTGAAGCGTTCCTCACCGAAGCGCTCACCCGAGGGGCTGCGGGCGTCGGGGACTCCGTCGCTGAAGAGGAGGATGCGGTCGCCGGGCTCCAGTTGCAGGTCATCGACGCGCCAGGTGTGGTGCGTGTCCGCGCTGCCCATGCCCAGCGGCAGCTGAGACGGGCGCTCCAGCGCCTGCGGGACGACGTTTTGGTCGCGCAGCAGCAGCGGAGTCGGGTGGCCACAGTTGATCCAGGTCAGCATGCCGCTGGCTAGCTGGAGGTGTGCGAAGACGGCGGTCACCTGGCGTTCGGGGAACCAGCGCTCCAGCTCCCCGTCGGCATTGGCCACGATGTCCCGCAGCTCGCCGCCGTCGCTGCGGCGTACCTGGCGGCAGCCGGCCATGGCGACGGTGGAAGTCAGGCCGGAAAGCAGGTCGTGGCCCATGGCATCCAGGATCGTGGCGTGCAGGTCGCCGTCGATCAGGGAGTGGTCGAAGGCGTCGCCGCCCAGGTCGTAGGCCGGCTCCAGCACAGCGCTGGAGGTGACCTGGTCGGTGCCCATCGTGCGCGGCGGCAGGTAAGCCCACACCATCTCCGCGGATAGCCGCATCTTCGCGCTGCGCTGGAGGCGGGAGAAGGTGTCGCTGTAATGCGTCTTGCTGACCACGGCCAGCGACATGAGGGAGGCCAGAACACGGCAGATACGCAGCGTAGGCTTGTCAAGACTCTGGGCACGGACGCCGAGGACGCCGATACGCTCGACACCGTCAAGCAGGGGCAGCCACAGTTGCAGCCCGCTGCCGCGGTTCTCGTGAGTCTCCGCCCGCCCGGTGCGGTAGGCCCGCCCGGCGTCGCTCCGCTCTACGCTGAGGCGATGGGAGGGCCGCTGCGCCCCCTCGGGCATGGACACCAGAGTGTCCTGGCGGACATCCGCCAGGTAGACGGTGATTTCCTCCAGCCCCAGGTCGGAGGCGTGCTGGTTGAACAGCCCCGGCAGCCGGTCCGGCGCCACCTTGTGCATCTCCTCCGTCAGGAGGGCCAGCGTCCCCTGCCCCTCCTCCGCACGCCTTTGCACATCACCACCGCCCTGCAGATACCGACCATGTCCGGCGGACCAGCCACTCCGACGAGAAACTCAGGCGTTGCTCTCCCAGGGTAGCCGGAGGAGCCGTGTCAAGCCCGCCAACAGTACGTGGGCTTACGACCGTGAGTAGCGCTCTTGCGAGGGACTGCCAGCGGCCTTCGGTCGCCCGCAGCACCGGCCACTTTGCGGCAGTGGGTGCGCCCCGCCAGAGCGCCCGGGACGCTCTGGCGCACTTCCCGACCGGCTCTTTTCCGAAACGGTCAAGCACGGCTCGCGTACCCGTCCGCAACCGTGCAAACCTCCCGACCAGCGCAGACGCATGCCGAGAGCGGAGATACGTACCCCTCTGGTTCATGTGTGCGCGCGCCTTACCAGCGAAAAAGAGTTGCGGAAACCCGTTTCGGCTGTGAAAGCCTCCCGGGCTTGGGCGGCGCGTGTCCGGGTACCGCAGGAGATGGGCTTCTCGGCACGCACTTCGCCGCAAGCAGAACAACGTACGGAGAAAAGAAGCCGCCGACCTGGACACTTACTTCCGTGACCGGGCAATAGGGCGGTGCGAATGGGAGATGTTTTTGAGCACGCAGGAAGACCCGGCAGAAGCGGGCAACGGTCGCGGAGACGATGCAAAAGCCGTTCTCGGACTGGTCGCTGACCCTGGTCTGTCGGCTGAGCTCGTGGATGCGATCGGGCAGGAGCTGCCTGCTCTCCTCGCGGAGCGGGAGGATGGCCCGGAGCGCTGGCGGGTGGAGACCTCGTCGCAGCTGCTGCCTTTGGACGAGGAAGGCGCGTTGCCGCTACTCGACATCGGGCGTCGTCAGCGCGAGGAGCAAGGCTGGGACGTCACTGTCCTGCTGACTGAGCTGCCGCGCCGTGCTGGTCGGCAGCCGATTGTCGCCGACTGTCATCCTGAGGCCGGGGTGGGGCTGGTGTCGTTGCCCGCGTTGGGGGCGTTTCGGGTGCGTCGCCGGGCGCGCGACACGATCGCGTATCTGGTGGCCGCGCATCTCGGGAACGCGGGCGGTGCTCGATCCGCGGCCGAGGAGTCAGGTGGGGAGCGGAAGTCTCCTGGGCCCGCGCTGGGGTTCTCCTACGAGATCATCAGCGATCGGGAAGAGAGGCGCGCCGACATCGAGGAGGACGGCAGCGAGGATTCCGACGTTCAGCTCGGTACCCAGGGGGAATCCCTGCATCTTGTGCTGACGGGGGCGCGCGGGAAGCTGCGGCTGTTGACCGGGATGGTGAGGGCGAACCGTCCATGGCGTCTGGTCCCGAGCCTCTCGCCGGCGTTGGCGGGCGCTGCTGCCGGTGCCGCGTTCGGCGTGTTCTACTCCAACATCTGGCAGTTGGCAGATGCCTTCAGCACCGCGCGCCTGATCCTGGTCAACGCGGCCGCGGTGCTCGCGATGATCGTCTGGCTGATCTTCGACAACGGCCTGTGGGAGAGCCCGAGAAACCGTCGCCTGCGGTCCGAATCGGCGTTGTACAACTCGGTGACGACGCTGACCGTGTCTTTCGGTGTCTTCTGTATGTACCTGTTGCTGTACGCCGTCACGCTGCTTGCCGCGTTCGTAGCCATCCCGACCGGCTACCTCGCCACCACGCTCCGGCACGGCGCCGGCATTCCCGACCTCGCGACCATCGCGTGGCTGTCCGCGTCCATGGGAACGATCGCAGGTGCTCTGGGATCCGGTCTCGCGGGTGAGGACGCCGTGCGCCGGGCCGCCTACAGCGAACGAGAGCTTGAGCGTCAGGCGCAGCGCGACAAGGAAGAGCAGCGCACCGGCCGCGAGGCGACACGCGCTGAAGAGCACGAGAGCTGAGCTCCGGCCACCGTCGTCCGGTGTCCGAGGGGCATCACTGCTGTGACGAGGGGTTTTTCCATCCCGTCGTCGCGATCCGTATGGTCCCCCTCATGAGTGTTGTGGAGCAGGCCGACAGTCCCGCCGATGACGACAAGAATTCTGCGGCTGTGCCGGTCGGTAAACGGAAGCAGGAGATACGCAGACGTCTGGAACGACTGATCGGCATCGCCGCCACAGAAGGCAACGAGCTGCGCGTGTTGCGTAACGGCGATGAGATCTTCCCCGCGATGCTCGGGGCGATCCGAGCGGCCGAGCACACGGTCGACATGATGACGTTCGTCTACTGGCGCGGTGACATCGCCCGTGACTTCGCAGCCGCGCTCTCGGAACGCGCCCGGGAAGGCGTACGCGTACGGCTGTTGCTGGACGGGTTCGGCAGCAGCCCGATCCAGCAGGACCTGCTCGATGAGATGTCCTCGGCCGGCGTGCATGTGGTGTGGTTCCGCAAGCCGCTGTGGGTCTCTCCTCTCAAGCAGAACCACCGCTGCCACCGCAAGGCTCTCGTGGTCGACGAGCGCACCGCCTTCACCGGAGGGGTGGGCATCGCCGAGGAATGGTGCGGGGACGCCCGCCATCCGGGTGAATGGCGGGACACTCACATCCAGGTTCGCGGCCCCGCGGTCGACGGCATCACGGCCGCGTTCGCACAGAACTGGGCGGAGTGCCACCAGGAGCTTTTCGACGAGAAAGACCGGTTCATTGAACACGACACGACCGGTCGGTCCGTGGTCCAGGTGGTCCGCGGTTCGGCCAGTTTCGGCTGGCAGGACATGCAGACCCTGCTGCGCGTGCTGCTGGAGTCGGCGCAGGAGCGGGTCCGGGTCTCGACCGCGTACTTCACCCCGGACGACTTCTTCGTCCAGTTGCTCTGCCGCACAGCTCGCCGGGGAGTCACGATCGACATCCTCATCCCCGGCCCGCACACGGACAAACGCGTCTCACAGCTGGGCGGCCGCCGCTCCTACGAGGACCTCCTGGATGCCGGGGTCCGGATCGCCGAGTACCAGCCGACGATGCTGCACGCCAAAATCGTGACCATCGACGGCATCGTTTCCCTGGTCGGCTCCACCAACTTCAACCGTCGCTCACTCGAACACGACGAAGAGGTCATGCTCGCTGTCGTGGACGAGGAGCTCACCGCCACGCTGGACAAGCACTTCGCCGAGGACTGGGAGGGAGGCGACCTCATCACGCCCGGACGCTGGAAGCGCAGGCCCGTGCAGCAGCGCCTCGGGGAAGCAGCTGTACGTCCCATCCGCCGCTTCCTTTGATCACCCACGGAGAGCATCGGGACGTTTCGGGCGAGGCGCCTGATACACCGCCGCGACCCCGGAGAAGTTCACGGGGCTCGCGGGGTGCGCAGACGGGAGCCTGCTCGGTGATGCGTGGTCCAGGCCCTGGATGGACATCACCCACCAGATGACGATGGTGCGACACTGCCGCAGATTGTCCGTGGCCCTGACTGAGCCCCGAGTCAACAAGCCGTGCCGTGTCGGGGAGGCGGCCCGTGCCTCCTCCGGAGCGAGCGGCCCCCGGGGACGATGGTCATCCGAGCCGCCGGTCGGAGGTCGTTGAAGTCCCGTTCGAGCCGGCAGCCTTCTGGCACGCGACCGCGCACGACCGGGTACAGCACAATCCCTCGGCGAACGTATGGCTGGCGACCAGCCGGATCAGTTCCTCGACGGTCCGCTCAATGTCTGGGCTGTCGGCTGCCCAGTAGCGCTCCATAAGGCCGTCCAGGCGCTCGTGGTCTCTGCGCTGCCCGGCAAGGACGCTGTCAAGGTCACTCAGCTCCTCGAAGCTCTGTTCCGCGAGTGAGCGCGTCCGAGACGCTGGATGACAAGACGGCACCGTCGTGGGCTTCAGAGTCCGTCGATGTGGACGCCGGAAGCCATGGGGCACGCGCGTGCGGCTTCGGCGATCAGGTTCTGGTACTCGCCGGCTTCCAGGTCCGGCAGGTCGATGCGCATGCTGGCCTGGAAGGCGTATCGCAGCGGGCCGCTGTGTTCGAGTGAGACGTCGGCGGTCACGCTGCTGTTCTCCACGGACAGGCCGCGGACACTCGCTGCCAGGGCCAAGGACTGTTGCATGCAGGAAGCCAGGGCAGCGGCGTGCAACTGCTCCGGGCTCCATCCCTCCCAGGCGTTGGCCCCGCCCAACGCAGTGGGAAGGGCGACCGGCAGCGTTTCCCCGGTTCCCTCGACCTTCACCTGGCCGGCTCGGGCTCGGGCCGTCGTTGTGTAGATGCTGCGTTCCTGTGTCATGTTGCCTCCGGTCGGGTGTGGTGGGCCGCGCACGTGCGGCGCGTGATGGGTTCCAGCGGCTCGGGTAGGTGCGCGGCACGTGCGGAGATCGATCAGGTCGGCCCTTTGCGGCATCGCACGCTCAGGCACACGGTCGGCGTTCGCAGTCTCGGCACGCCGGTCGCCTGCGGTTGCTACTCGCGCCTTGCCGATGGAGGGATGTCACGGGGCACGGACGCTGGTGCGGGCGGCCGCGGCACGCAGGATCCGTGCACGGCCGCCCGTGGGCACGCTCCAGATGTCGTGCCCGGGCAGCTTCCACCGGGCAAGGAGCGCGTTGGCTGCCTGGAAGCCACTTGTGGCGGCTCGCTCCATCAAGGCGACGGGGAGGTCGACTCGGACGAGGTCACCTGCGCACATCACGCGCGGATCGGGGGTGGCAACGGTCGGCCGCCGGTCGAACTGGCCGACCGGGAAGAGCGGGCAGTCGGCCCGGACTTCGGTACGTTCGTCGACCACGCGCGCGGAGGCAGTCTCCGGATAGATGCGTCGCAGCTCTTCGAGCAGTCGTTCCCGCGTACGTGCTGCATCCTGGCTGCCGGGGAGCGCGTACGCGTGCAGTTCCACGACGGCGCCGTTGCGGCGCTCTGCCCAGGCCTGTGCCTCCTGCTCGTAGCGGTTGAGGACACTGATGTTGTCCAGGGGGCCGCAGTCGGCTGTGCCCAGGAAGGCGGGGCGGGTGGAATCCAGTGGCCGGTCCAGCCACAGGCGGGTGACCTGGAAGGGCGGGGCGGTGCGGAGCTGGTCGATCCGGCGGCGCCAGGTGCCGGTTCCCAGATTCGGCGAGGAAGCGACGAGCTTCTTCAGGCCGTCGGTGTCCATCGCCAAGACGACGCCGTCGAACCGCTGGCCTCGAAGGCCGCCTTGCGGGCCACTGTCCTCCGTCTCGACCGTGAGCTCGTGCGTGGTGTCCGCCACGAGGCGCTTGACGGGCGTGCGGGTATGGATGGAGACGTGGTGGGCGCGCAGGTAGTCACCCAATGGCTCCCACAGGGCTTGGGGGAAGGGCCGCGTCGGGACGTCGAAGAGGAGTCCCTCGCTCGATCCCAGGAAGTAGAGGTGGAACATGACGGCCAGTTCGGCAGCGGAGAGCTGGGACGGGTCGGCGAAGAAGCTGCGGGAGAAGACTTCGAAGGCCAGATGGTGGGCGCGCTCGGGGAAACGCATGGAGCGCAGGTAGGTGCGGGCGTCGAGGTGATCGAGTCGTCGGTAGGTCTCGGGGACACCGACGTTGAAGAGTGACAGCGCGGTCTGTCGGTCGATCGCTTTGAGGTCTGCCATGGAGAAGGTAGGGCTGCGCAGGATGAACGCTGCCACGTTCCATGGCGGGGTTCTGGGCAGGCCGGCGAAGCTGTCATGGTGGCCGGCGCTGTGCCAGAGGGGGTAGTCGGGTACGGGGGAGAGGGACTCAAGCTGTGGGTCGACACGGCGCAGCAGGGCCCGAAGGTTGTAGTACTGGCGGAAGAAGGCGTGGAAGCCGCGCGACATGGTCACCTGGCTTCCGTCCCTCAGTGTGCTCGGCCAGCCTGCCAGCCGCCCTCCCAGTGATGCTTGGCCTTCGAAGAGGTCGACGCGTACGCCGCGTTCAGCCAGGGCGGTGGCGGCGGTGATGCCGGCGATGCCTCCACCGATGACCGCGACGTTGCGCGGTTTCCTGGGTGCGTGCGGATCGCCCGGCGTGGCCGTGTGCCGTACGGCGCGCCTGTCACGGCCGGGCCTCACCTCGCGTGGGCGGGGAGTTACAAACGCCGGAGTAAACACTTCACTCTCCCGAGCAGACGCCCAGTGGGGTAATCGAGCCTCCCAGCCGCGCCGAGGGGGATCGCCGCGACACGCCCGCCTGCTGCGCCGAACGGGTGCTGAGTGAGCAGCGGTACATGACGCATGGACGTCTGAGCGTGCTGCGTTGGGCGCCCAGTGGCACTGCGGGGGCGGAAAATGGGCCTGCAGCTCCCGGGCGCTTGACGTGTGCCTTTCTAAGCTCATGCCCATGCTGCAGTCGGTTCAGCCCCCGGCACCTGCGCCTGCGCGTGGGCGGCATCGTCGGCTCACGGCTACGGTGTGTGGCCTGGCCGGCATCGCCATCGTGTGCCAGATCCTCTACCCGCTCGCGACGCCTTCCCAGCGCAACAGTCTGACCATCGTGACGGTGCTGTTCTTCTGCAGTGCTTCGCTGCTGGACGCTTCCCGGTGCCACGGTCGCCGGGGCGCGCTCACAGTGTTGCTGGTGGCCGCAGGAGGCGGCCTGGCTGTGGAGATCGTGGGGTTGCGCAGCGGCTTCCCCTTCGGCTCCTACGAGTACAGCGACACGCTGGGTCCCTCGCTGGCCGGTGTCCCGCTCGTCGTGCCGCTGGCGTGGGCCATGATGGCCTGGCCCGCACTCGTCGTCGCACGCGGCCTGACCGTCCGCAACCGCGACCGCACCCCGCGGCGGCACAACCGGCTGCGCACGACTCTGGTGGGGGATGGGCGCTGGCGTCCTGGGATGTGTTTCTGGACCCGCAGATGGTCGATGCTGGCCACTGGCGGTGGCACGACCCGCACCCCGCGCTACCCGGTGTAGCCGGGATTCCTCTGTCGAACTTCGCCGGCTGGCTGGCTGTGGCCACCCTCATGATGGCCGCGCTCGACACCGCGGTCGGGCGCACCGCCGGGGCCCCTCGCGCTGAGGTGCGCTTCGACGGCGCGTGCAGCGGCCCAGCGGTCACGCTGTATCTGTGGACTTACGCCTCCTGCGTGCTGGCCGCCGCCGTCTTCTTCGGCCGGCCCTCGGTGGCCCTCGTCGGAGGACTGCTGATGGGCGTCACCGCTGTACCCATGGCCTCGGTGGCTTGGCGCAGCAGGTCAGTCCTGACAGTCGTTTCAGGCCGTGTGGGCTTGGCAGCGCGCTGCCGCGGCAGCGCGCGACGCCATCGGTGGCGACGTCCTCGCGCAGCGAGAAGCGCGCCCACGCCGCCGCTTCGTCAGCCGACCGGCACGACAACGTCTCGTCAGGCACCGGAGCGAGGAAGGGGCGGCTGATGGCTCGCATTGTCGTGGTGGGTGCGGGCATGGGCGGACTGGCCGCAGCCGCACGACTCGCCGTCGGCGGACATCGCGTCACCGTCTGCGAGCGGACCCAAGTAAGCGGCGGGAAACTCGGTGTGCATCGCCGGGAAGGGTTCGTCTTCGACACAGGCCCGTCTTTGCTCACCATGCCCGACGTCTACCGCCAGCTGTTCACCGACACGGGTGCGCCTCTTGAGTACTACTGCGACCTGTCGCGAGTCGACCCGGCGTGCTGGTACCGCTTCGCCGACGGCACCCAACTCTCCATGCCGGGCAATTCGCGAGAGGTGCCGGCCGCCTTGGACCAGGCGCTCGGCGACGGGGCCGGTCAGCAGTGGAGCAGCCTCCACGAGACCACCGCACGGCTGTGGCACATCGTCAACGACACAGTCATGCAACGCCCTCTGCAGGGGCCCCGCGACCTTCTGCGCCACGCGACACGCCTACGCGACCTGGCGGCCATCGCGCCGTGGCGAACCCTGCGCGGCATGGGCAGCAGACACCTGCACGATTGGCGGTTGCGCACCTGGCTGGACCGTTATGCCACCTACACGGGCTCCGATCCGCGACGGACCCCCGCGGTCATGGCGGTCGCCGCCCACATCGAGCAGCACTACGGCGCCTGGTATGTGAAGGGCGGACTGCACCGCCTGGCCCAGGCGCTGCACGAACGGTGCCTGGAGCGCGGTGTCCGCTTCCACCACGGCTGCGAGGTTGTCGAGGTCACCACTGCGGGCACTCGCGTCGACGGCGTACGGCTCAGGGACGGCAGCGCACTGGCGGCGGACGTGGTGATCTCCAACGCCGACGCCGCACACCTCTACGGCCGCCTCACCGCTGATCCGCGTTCTCGGGGGGCGCACACCGCGCTGCGCCGCGCGGTCCCGTCGTTTTCCGGGTTCGCCCTCCTGATGGCCCTGCGGGGACGCGAGCGCGGTACGCCGCATCATCGGGTCTTCTTCCCCCGCGACTACGACGCGGAGTTCGACGCGCTCTTCGGCAGCCATGCCCGGCCCGTCACCGACCCAGCCATCTACATCAGCGCCCCCGACGATCCGGCCCTGCGCCCGGACAACGCGCACGAAGCCTGGTTCGTTCTGGTCAACGCCCCACGCCACTCCCCAAGCGAGGCAGCGGGGACGGTGGACTGGGAGACCACCGGCTTGCGGCACAGCTATGCGGAACACGTGCTGGACGTGCTGGCAGACCGGGGACTCGACGTGCGTGACCGCCTGCTGTGGTACGAGACCCGCACACCCGCTGACCTGGAACGGCACCACAGCGCACCCGGGGGCGCCATCTACGGCACCTCCAGCAACGGCCCTCGTGCTGCCTTCCTGCGGCCGGCCAACCGGTCGCCGGTCCCTGGCCTCTTCCTCGTCGGCGGCTCCAGCCACCCGGGCGGCGGGTTGCCCCTCGTGGCGCTGTCCGCCTCCATCACCGCGTCCCTGATCGGAGCGTGCTGATCCCCGCCGCGCGCCAGGCCCCGAGGCGAGGCACTGCTCAGTAGCCCTCCCAGGGGCTATTGGCCGCCCGCACAGCAATCCGGCAAACCCGCGCGATGCACGACCACCGCGGTACGGGCCGTGAGAAGTGCACTGTC
The DNA here is from genome assembly GCF_003323715.1 of Streptomyces diacarni. Lineage (GTDB taxonomy): Bacteria > Actinomycetota > Actinomycetes > Streptomycetales > Streptomycetaceae > Streptomyces > Streptomyces diacarni. Next base: position 1,884 of record NZ_QOIN01000041.1, on the reverse strand, counting down.
TATCCGCACTGCGGCGGAGACAGCCCGGCCCGGGCGAGGCAGGAGCGGCTCCTGCCTCGCCCGGGCCGGACGGCACGCACCGGGCGCCGAACACACGTCCCCTCGGCAGCTGCGGCACCAGCCGGGCGGTGCAGGCGTTGCGCGGTACGTTTTTGGACAGTGGTCTCTGCGCTCCGGGCCGCGATGGCGGCCCTGGTTCGCGCTTCGTTGCCCTGACCGGCCGCCGGTCACCGGCACCCGGCGACGTCCGCCTCCTCGGCGTCCATCCCGAGGATCTCCGCCGTTCCACGTATCAGCGCTCCCTCAGCGCCAGCCGTTGGCAAGCGCGAGCTTTCAGAGACCGGGCATGAGCGGACGCGAGACGGCGCACGAGAGCCCAGGCGGCGAGAGCCCCGATGGCGGCGACCGGCACACGATGGTGTGAGGCCCACAACTGCATGGAGAAGCGCCGGGTGTAGCTCACGCAGTGGCCTTTGACGCCCCGGTCTTGATCATCGTCTGCGGCGGCCCACAAGTTCGAGGGGAGGGCGGGGTGCGGCTTCGAGGAGCTTGCGAGCCAGTAGCCCGCCGCGACGAGGACGCGGTCCACGACGGCAGGCGCCGCCTTGGTCGCCAGTATGGTCGCAAGGCTCTGGCCACCCACCCAGTACTCGCGGCGGCGCGGATGGTCCGCGGCATGGAGGATACCGCGCGCCGCGACGTCGGGATGGTAAGCAGGAGGCACGGGCCTGGGCTGCCTGCCGGCTTCGGCGGGCAGCCAGTCGTAAAGCGGCGTATTGACTGAAGGCAGTTGCACCATCGTCACGGCGACCTTGCTGCCCGTCGGCAGCAGCTCGCAGCGCAGCGACTCATGGAAGCCCAGGATGGCGTGCTTGGCAGCGCAGTAGGCCGCCTGCAGGGGAATGCCGCGGTAGGCCAAGGCCGAGCCGACCTGCACGATCGTTCCGGCATCGCGGGGCAGCATCTTCCGCAGTGCACATTGTGTCCCGAAGACGTAACCCAGGTAGGTGACCTCAGTGACGCGCCGGAAGCTGTCCGCGCCCACCAGCGAGACCGGGGCGAAGATTGCCGGCATTGTTGACCCACACATCGATCGGCCCCCAGGTGTCCTCCACCATATCGGCAGCCTGGTCCAGTGCCTGGTGATCGGTGACGGTGCTTCCGGCGCCTGCCACGCACGCCTTGCCGAGCTGCTCGCCGACATGATCCCCGGCGCCTGCGTCATCCGTGTCTCCCAGCGTGAACCGGACCGTTGCTGGCCCAGCCCCTTCGCTCGCGCCTACGACGAGCGGGGACGGCTGCTGATCCTGAACCGCGCCCAGCGGCTGACCGCTGCCCGCTGGGTTATCCGGGCCAGCCCGGAGCTGGACTGGGACGAGCCGCACGACCTCGACCTCGTTTCGGGCACGCTGCGGCCCGCGGCCGTGGGATACGCCGCTGTCGACGGGGGGTGCTGAGCATGGCCCGGATTCGCACGCTCAAGCCCGAGGCGTTCGCCTCGGAGTCGCTCGCCGAGGTGAGCATCCACGCCGAGCGGACGTTCTTCGGCCTGCTGACCCAGTGCGACGATCACGGTCGCTTCCGAGACCAGCCCGCCGTTATCGCCGGACTATTGTGGTCGTTGCGCCCCGAGCACGGCCCGGTCGGTGTCGAGGACGATCTGACCCAGCTCGCGACGGCGGGGCTGATCTGCCGCTACGAGGTCGACGGCAAGCGGTACCTGCACGTCGTTACCTTCCTGCGGCACCAGAGGATCAACCGGCCTAAGCCGTGTCTGACAAAGGGTCTTGGGTGGGTTCGCGGAGCCAGAGGATGAGTGCGGCGAGGTGGACTCCGGCCTTGTAGCGGGCGGCGAGTTTGTCGAAGCGTGTGGCGATCGCGCGG
>NZ_QOIN01000060.1 GCF_003323715.1 Streptomyces diacarni | reverse complement strand
AGCTCTACAAGCGGCGCAACGTCGTGGAACGGTGCTTCAACCGACTCAAGCAGTGGCGTGGCATCGCGACCCGCTACGACAAGACCGCCGAGTCCTACCAAGCAGCCGTCACCCTCGCCTCGCTCCTGATGTGGGCGTGACATTTGAAGACAACTCCTAGCAGCGTGCTGTTCAGAGGTTTTCCCAGTCGATCCGACGTCTGGGCCGCTCGCTGGAGGACGGGGTGCGACGGCCCGGTGCGGGCGTGGCTGCCGCCGGAATCCCCCTGGACCGAATGCCGGTGCACCGCATGGGTATGAGTCCGGGCCCCCGACTCGGGGGTTGCCAGGGGCCCGGGGCCTGTGTACGGCGTCTGCCGCCTCCGTCAGACGTTCCTGCCGAGGACAGCGCCAACGCGGCATTGCGCCCGCCGAATCCGAAGGAATGGCTCACCGCTGCGCTGCACCGCTGGGCCCGGCGCTGTTGCGTGACGCCGTCCAGGTCCCCTCCGGCACCCGCCTCCGCTGAGCGTTCCGCCAGGTCGGCGACGGGCGGGGGCCAGCCCGCGCTCGAAGGTGAGCACGGTCAGCGCGCCCTCGATCGCACCGGCGGCCCTGAGGACTGCGCCCCAGGACGCCCCGCGGCACTGTCACGCTCGACCGGTGCGGCAGCAGCCGGCCGATCATCGCTGCCTGGGCTGCCCCGGCTGTCTCGACCGCGTCGCCCGCGTGGTTCGCGTGGTTCGCGTGGTTCGCGTGGTTCGTCGGCGTCGCGGTGGCGCGCGCGTTGACGTGCGCGGTGTCGCCCGGCACGCGACAGACGTCGGCGGTCGCCCGGACCGCGACCTCCGCGCTCCGCCCCTGCGGGCGCGGCGCCGTGGCATGGCCGGCGTCGGTGCTCGCCCCGCGTTCGGCGAGCAGAGCCCGGGTCCGCGCGCCACGGCGCGCGGAGGCGCGGTCGCCCCGGGCGGACGTGACGTTCAGCCGGGCGCCCGGGCGCGCCCGGTGCCGTGTGGCGATCCCGGCACGGGAGCGCACCCAGACGTCCGTCACGCCCCAGTGGGCCGGCAGCTGAGCGTTGGAGATTCGTGCCGACGGTATCCAATCGCCGACCCGCTCGACCACGCAGCCATGCGCCAGCATCTCGTCCCCTTCCGCGCCTTCGCTCGTGAAGGAAACGTAGAAGGGCGGTGCGGAATCCGCCACGGCTCCGGACCTTGGGTAGGTGTTGTCCTAGTATTGCGTCCCCGGGGCGCCGGATGCGGTAAAGGCGCGGGCATCGTTCAAAACCATCTCCGCACACATTCTGGGGAATACCCTAGAAGCGTGCGCCGGACTTGTCGGTGAATACCCAGGACTTCGGTTGCCACGACGCAACGTTTCGGGTTCGTCGGACTCATACCCAGCTGTAGACCGTGACCTTGCTGGCGGGAGCCGGTGCGGGGACGGGCGCGGCCACCGCTGATCATCGTGAGTTGTGTGGACTGACGATGAGACGATGGCCGCAAGTCACAGCAGAGATCCCGTTCGCTGGCGGGAGGCTTCCGAGAGCCTGATGGGACGGATAGCGGGTCGCTTCGCGAGGGATGAGCCTCGGTGCAGGGCCGAGCGGTTGGTCCTGGGACTGCTGGCGGAGCTGCCGCGCGAAAACTGCTGGACGATCGCCGAGTGGGCCGGGGAGAAGACCCCGCACGGGATGCAGCGCCTGTTGTGCCGAGCCTCCCGGGATGCCGACGCGGTACGTGACTGACGATGTCCGCGACTACGTGGTGGAACATCTGCACGACGAGGATGCGGTGCTGGTGGTCGACGAGACCGGAGATGTGAAGAAGGGAGCACCAGGTCCTCCGCTATCCCTCCTGGGCCCGCTGGGTCACCCTTGCGATGCTCGCCCCTGCCTTCCTCGTGCCTTCCTCGCCGCTGTCCGTGCTGAGGGACACGCCCGCCGGCCCGCCCCCGGTGGGCTGCTGCCCCAGTCTTGCAACGAAATTTAGCGCCTGTTCATCGCTCTCCTCATCCGGCCCGTCCACCATGCGACTCACCGGCTCGATTGGTCCGGATGGCGCCGCCGCCATCAAGCCCGGTCCCGGGCCGGCCATTTCCGTCGGCATGAGTGTGGGCTGAGCACGGCTGTCACCGTTGCGCGGGATGTGCGATCGCAGTTCCGGCTGGCCGCTACCTGGGGGACATGACCTCGTAAAGGTTCCCGGCGTCGTCGGTGAAGTACAGGCCCCGAGGGCACAACGGGTGATCGATCCGGCCGTTGTCGGGCTCGCTGGGATCGTTGCCATAGGGCACCCCGGCGGCGTGGAGCCGGGCGAGGATCGCATCGAAGGACGATGAGTCCACGTCGAAGGCCAGGTGATGGCCGACCGGATTCTCGACGGACATGAAGTCCAGCGTCAGAGAATCGTTGACCTTCACCGGCGCGAAATGCCGATGTGCACCTCGATAGTCCAGTCCCATGACGGAGGCGAAGAAGCGTGCTGCCGCCTCGTTGTCGACGGCTGGGACGATGGTGTGGTTCAGCGTAATGGGCATGCTCCGCCTCTCAGTTCTCGACCGGCTGGGACAGGACGCCGTGCAGGAAGACGTCGACGAGGTCGCGCACTCCCAAGTGCGACGACGGATCCGCTGGCTCGCCTCCTGCCGGCGGACTGCCAGCCCCGACGAACAGCAGCCCCAGGAAGATCAGTGCTGCCTGCTCGGGAGGCAACCGCAGCGCCTCTCGCACGGGCAGGGAACCGGCCGCACGATCGGGCGGGGCCTCTGAGCTGCCGGGACGGACACCTCGCCCCCGCCCGCCTGTCGCATGAAGCGCACTGACCACCGCGCCGACACGGTCCAAGTGGGCGTGCAATGCTGAGGCGGCCTCGGTCAGCCGGGCAGCGAGCGGCTGGCCCATGGACACCAGGGCGAGTTCGTCGAGGGGGTGGGCCGGGCTGAGCGCCTCCAGCACGCATGCCTCCAGGGGTTCCTCCTTGTCCGCGAAGTCACGGAAGATGGCGCCCTCCCCGATGCCTGCGGCCTGAGCGATCTGGCGTGTCGTCACCGCGCTGCGGTGCTCGATCATGAGGGGAAGCGCAGCACGAACGATCACCTCCCGGCGACTGTCGGGGTCCATCGCCGGTGCTCTTCGCCGACTTGGTGTTGTCGTCATGGCCACAAGTATCGGAGTGAGTACTCACTCCGGTCAAGGGGGCGTCGACTCGAAGGGTGAGGCGCGCGCCCCGGCCGCGCTGCCCGATGTCTGAAGACCCCGATCTACAGCTGGAGCATCAGATGAGGATCTTGGTGATGTCAGGGCGTGACGGAGGCTAGCGAGGTGTCGCGAGTACGTCCCGGAGTACGTGCGCGAGCGTGACGCGGGCCAGCTCGTGTCTCACGGTCTCCTCGATGCCCTCGTAGATGTTTTGCATTGCCGGCTGGATGCCGTGACCCACCACGCATCCCTGGTCCGGGGTGGTGCGGTGCATGGCGAACAGCGGGCCGGGTTCCACTGCCTCGTACACGTCGAACAGGGTCATCGACTCCAGCTCGCGTGCCAGCGACCAGCCCGCGCCCACGCCCCGCCGGGACTCCACGAGCCCGGCTCTGCGCAGCTCGCCGAGGAGCCGTCTGATCACCACGGGGTTGGTGTTCGCGCTGGTCGCGATCTGCTCGGAGGTGGCGACCTCATGGCCCTGGCGCTGGTAGAGGCCGATCCAGGCCAGCGCGTGGGCGGCGATGGTCAGCCTGCTGTTGGCGCTCATGGGCTCCTCCTCTCGGTCACAACGCTTCATGTTACGGCAGTCGTAATAGTGAAGGTTGCAACAGGCTGTCGTAACAATTAACGTTGCGACCGTCGGAAAGCGGGTCAATCAACGAGGTGAGAACGATGAGCAAGCCACTCACGGGCAAGGTCGCCCTGGTCACCGGGGGATCGCGCGGACTGGGAGCCGCGACTGTACGACTGCTGGCCGAGCAGGGCGCCGACGTCGCCTTCACCTACGTCAGCTCCGAGAAGCAGGCGCGGGCCGTCGTCGACGAGGTGCACGGCAAGGGAGCCAAGGCGGTCGCCTTCAAGTCCGACCAGGCGGACACGAGCCGGGCGCCGGCGCTGATCGACGACGTGGTCGCGCACTTCGGCGGCCTGGACATCCTCGTCAACAACGCGGCGATCTCGGTGGAGCAGGGCCGCACGGTGGACGACCCGGATGCCAACACCGCCGCACTGGACCGGATGCACGCCACCAACTACCTCGGCGTGATCGCCGTCATCCGGGCCGCCTCCCGAGTTCTGCGCACGGGCGGCCGCATCGTCACGGTGAGTTCCGGACTGGGCTCCCGGGTCGGCGTCCCGGGCGTTGCCGACTACTCGGCGACCAAGTCAGGCATCGAGAGGTACACCATGGGGGTCGCACGTGACCTCGGGCCCCGCGACATCACGGCCAACGTCGTGGAAGCCGGGCTGATGGACAGCGACATGCAACCGCCGGACCCGGACACCCTCAAGGCCCTGCTCAGCTCGCTGTCCCTGCAACGCATGGGGCACCCCGACGAAATCGCCGAGGCGATCGCCTTCCTGGCGAGCCCCGCCGCGTCGTACATCACGGGCGCGGTGCTGGACGCCCACGGCGGCTACAACGCCTGACCCCGAACCCCTGCCGCGCGCCCCGAAGGGCATCGCGTCTTCGGGGTGCACACCGCCAACGACCCGCGTGTGCGTGGACGCGCCCGAAGAAGTCCGGATCGTGGTCGTGTTACGAGCTCTAAGGACTGTCCCGCACTTGATCTTGGACTCGGGGTGCACGCGGTTCTCCCCGGCGCGGCTTGCCCGCCTATCCGGCGAGGGCGAGAGTGTGGGATCCACGGTCGGCGCACCAGCCACGGGAAGATCATCTCTGCTGTGAGCGGCGACAGGAGGTGACCGTCAGGTGTGCAGAACGCGTGCGCCGAGCAGCGTCTGCCAGGTCCAGCCGATCGTGAGTGCGACCCGTTGGAGCAGTCCGCCCAGATCGACCCAGCGTTCATGCTGGCTGAACGCGGCACTGGCCAGCGTCATCGTGGTTGCGAAGAGCGCACCGCTGGCGGTCGAGTAGAGGGCCCAGCCTGGCGAGTTGGACAGGGCGAAGACGAAACAGGCTACGGCGAGGGCGAGGAATCCGATGAGAGAGAACAGGTCGTGCAGAGCCCCGACGCGGGTGGGGTGCTGAAGCTGATCGGGGGTGCCGACTGGGTAACCGCTCACCGGATCCGTGCGGAAGGCGCCTGCGCCCAGCAGTCCGACCGCCCATACGCCGATCAGGAGTGCACCCCAGTGGGAGGGTCCGGTACGCCACAGGCCTACTGCGAAGAGCAGCGACAGTAAACCCGCGACGAGGAAGTTGGCGGTCTGCGCCCACCCGGCGGGGCCGAGCGCGAGCGAACTGACGGGATGGCGGGAGGATTTGTAGTGCACACGGCCGGCGCCTTCCAGCAGGTAGGTGGCAGTGAAGAGCGGGCCGGCGGCCATCCCGCAGGCAAGCAGCGGTTGATCACCCATCGCGTCAACCTACATTGACACGATGGGTGCGTCAACCGTTGTTGATGCACGGGTGGGACGGCATCAGCCATCTTCGGTAGGTCACCTGAGGGGAGTTCTCAGCCTCCGGGCAGAGCGAGATCCCGCCTTCCCCGCCGACCGCGTGCGGCGTCCGTAACGCGACCGGCACGCCGAGCACGTAGTGCTCACACTTGGCGACCGGCCGCGCACCTGCTCGCCGCCGAGCCGATGACGTGGAGACCACCGGTCTGCTGCTCAGCGCCTTGGCCGCGACGCTCCACCGGGTCACCGGCAGCGGGGATGTGCTGATCGCCGTCCCCCCGCCGGTGCGCAACTCGGTCCCTGCGCACGGTGGGGGAGCGGCCCGGCCCCGGGTGATGCCCACGGCGTGGCGGTGTCAGTTGCGTATGCACTCGGGGAGCACCTTGGGCGGCCAGCAGCCGATGCTGAAGATCCCCATCGAGTACGCTTTCGCGGCCAGCGCGGTGCGGTTGGGCACCTTGAACTGCCTCAGGAGAAGGCTGACGTGGTACTCGATGCCCTGGCGGCTGAGGAACAGCTTCGCCGCCAGTCGCACGGTCGGATCACCCGCGGCCACGCCTTCCAGAACCCGTGAGGTGAGGCCCGTCAGCTTCACCTGCCCCCGGGCCAGCGGGAGCGCTTCATCCGTGCGTTCCGGTGCGAACTGCACCACGATCGACTGCATCTTGCCCGCGCTGTCGTCGACCGGGAACGCGGCCAGCTGCCCGACGATGCCGGTGTTCTCGAAACGCGTGGCGAGGGGTTGGCATGCGACCCGGGTGTGGTCGCCCTGAACGAGCAGTTCGAACTGACGGAGCAGGTGCTGTCTGACACTCAGGTGGAGCAACTCGGCAAAGCTGTGGTTCCTTATGACCGCGCGCGGGCGGCCGCACTGCTCACTGAAGACGTCGTTCACCGCGCGCACCCGAAGAGCAGGGTCGAGGACGGCCAGACCGATGCCCGTCTTTTCGAAAAGAGAAAGCAGCACGTCCCCGTATTCTTCACCGCTGATTACCGCGTCCGTCAGCGGCGGTGGGGGAATGTATGCGCCCATGCCGGTTCTCTCCGCACAATGAGCCGGCTCAGAAGGCAGTACCTGCGGCTCGACGGGAAAAGGCGCTTGCGTAAGTGAGTTGGCTGCCTGCACGCTAGTCCCCCATGTTTGGATCGGAATATTTCGCTCGGGATCGGGATTCGCCTCGGCAGGCTAGGCAGGGGCCACCACAGGGGTCAACGTCTGGGGCCCCCTATCCCCGGTGCCTCCTCCCCTATGTCGGCTCGTGAGAGACCTTGAGCGGCGGCTCGACGGGAGCCCCGGAACGCGGTGGGTAATGCGGCGGGTGATCGCAAGAAGCTGTCCGGAAAGTCTGGGGAACCAACCAGAACTTCTGTGAAACGTCCTCATTCTGCCGTACGGGGGGCCGCTTGCGGAAGGCTCTGTCCTGTCAGCGGTTCCAGCGGCGACGCCGGTCGGCGGCCACCTGGTCCAACCCACCGCAGAGAAGGGAAGTCCGTGTGCGCCGTCATGCCTTCGGGCGGCGGCTTTTGTATCCACCGGAGGCATCGTCTCCCCGTGACCCTTGACGGGAGTTCACTCATATGGCCGTCGCACTCGTCAGCGGTGTCCTGATCCTCGCCGTGCTGGCAGCGGCGCACTGGTACCACTACCTACGCCTCGTCAGGGACACCACCCGCGCCGGCAGCGGATGGCGGCGGGCCGGCACCGTACTCGCCGTGCTGGCCCCGACGCTCACCGCGGTGCTGCTGACGATCGGGCCGGCGGAGCCCAGCATCGCCCTGCGCCGCCTCGCGGATGCCACAGCGTCCTTCTGGCTTCCCGTGTTGCTCTGGCTCACCCTCGTACTGCTCCTGGGGGAGGCGGCCCGCCCCCTGCTCCGCCGCGCCCTGGCCCGGCGGGCCGCCCGGCCGGCTGAGGCGTCCCGACCGGTACCCGACGCGCCCGGCGCGCCCCGGTCGGCAGCCGACTCGGCCGGCGCGCCCCGGTCGGTACCCGACGCGCCCGGCGCGCCGCAGCCGCCGCCCGGCGCAGCCGGGGCGCCGCACGGGGCTCCAAGCGCGGTGGACCCCGACGCTTCCCGGCGGCTTTTCGTCGCGCGCACCGTCGCGCTCGGTGCCGCGGTCCTCGCCGCCGGAGGCGCGGTCGCGAGCCGGACTGGAGGGGGACCGTCGCAGGGGCGCGACGTCCGTGGCCTCGAGATCGCGATGCCCTTCACCGGTCGGTGGCTGACCCAGAACAGCCCGGCGCGGCAGGTGCCGAGTCATGGCACCGACTCGTTGGGCGGTCGCTACGCCATCGACTTCGTCGCCGTGGACGACCGGTCCCGCACGGCCGCCGACCGCAGTTGGCGCACCTTCCTCGGTACCGAGCGGCCGGAGATCTTCCACGCCTTCGGCCGGCCGATCACCGCACCGGTCACCGGCACGGTCGTCGCGGTCCACGACGGAGAGACCGATCACGCCGCGCGGCGTTCGCAACTGGCGCTGCTGCCCTACATGATGGGCGAGGGGGGACGGCTGCGCCGCGGAGTGAACGGTGTCGCCGGCAACCATGTGATCATCGCGGTGTCCGAGCACGGCCCGTTCGTCGCACTGGCGCACTTCAGGACGGGGTCCGTGCGGGTGACCACCGGCCAGAAGGTGGCCGAGGGAGAACACATCGCGGACTGCGGCAACTCCGGCAACTCAACCCAGCCACACATCCACATTCAGGCCATGGACAGCGACGACCTCTCTGTGGCTCGTGGCGTGCCCATGGTGTTCCGGCGCTTTCGGGAGTGGCCGTCGGGGACGGGCGCAGGCCGCGTCCGCGAGCGCGCCATGCCGGGGGAGGAAGTGGTCGTGGAGCCGCTGCGGTCATAGCGGTCCGGCGGGCCGGAAAACGAACGAACCCCTCCCGCCGCGCCAGGGCGCGGCGGGAGGGGTTCCCGTGGGGAAGCCTCACGGCCTCCTGGCCGTCATCCGGTACGTGACCAGGAAACCGATCACGGCCCAGATGGCGAGGACGGCGAAGGAGAGGAGACCGACCCCGCCCGCCGGTGTGTTCAGCGTGTCCCGCACGGCGTCGGCCATGTACTGGAAGGGGAGCACCTTGTGCACTGTCTCGAACCAGTCGGGCAGCCGGGACGCCGGGAAGGTGATGGGCGAGAACATCAGCGCGATGAACACCACCAGCTGGGACACCAGCCGGGCGACCGGCGGCGCCATACCGTAACCGATGCCGTAGCCGAGGCCGATGGCGGTGAAGGCGGTCAGCAGCGCCGCCGGGATGACCAGCGGACTGATGTCGAGCGTCAGGTCGAAGCGGAGCGCGGCCACCACGAGCGCGGCCACGATGCCAGGCAGCGCGGTGAACAGCGCCACCGTGGCGTCCGACGCGATGAGGGCGGTCCTCGGCACCGGCAGCGACCGGTTGAAGTCGAAGATGCCCTCCTGCTTCGCGGAGGCGACCTCCTGCGGGCCGATCACCATGCCGACGGTGATGAGGCCCAGCACCGGGGCGCCGGTCGCGAAGTAGAGCGCGGTGGCGTCGTCCACCTGCGGCACCAGGTAGGCGAAGCCGATGATGATGCCCACCGCGAGACAGGTCTGGATGACGAGGTTGAGGACCAGGTTCGCCCGGCTTCGCAGCGCCGTCCACCCGAGTAGCAGGCCGTAACTACGCAGCCAGTGGTTCACCTTGCGCCCCTTTCTCGGCTTCGAGAGCGGCCTCGTCGCCGGACAACTGCACGTACACGTCTTCCAGGCCGACCGGCACGAGCGCGAACTCGTCGATGTCCCCCTTGTCGCGCAACTGCTGGGCCCAGGCCAAGGCAGGCGACGCCGCGTCGGAGTCCAGGGGCACCACCAGCCGCCGGGTGCTGTTCATCGTCGGACCCGCGGCGGTGATGTGGTCCGGCAGCTTCGGCAGGTCTCCGTCGGTGGCCGCCGTCAGTTCCAGCCGGAACTCGCCGACCGCCCGGGAGCGCAGCTGCGCGGGCGTGCCCTCCGCCACGACCTTGCCGGAGGCCATCACGACGATGCGGTCCACGCTGCGCTCCGCCTCGATCACGTTGTGCGTGACGAGCAGTACGGCACAGCCGCGGTTGGCGAGTTCCCGGATCTGCTCCCACAGGAGCCTGCGCCGCACGGGGTCGACGTCGTTGGTCGGCTCGTCGAGCATCACGACCCGGCCGGGCCCCGCCGCCGCGGCCATCGCGAAGGCGGTCAGCCGGCGGACGCCCCCGGAGAGTTTCTCCCCTGTGGTGTCGGCCCACGCCTCGATGTCCAGGGCGGCGATCAGCTCGTCGGTCCTGGCCCGCGCGGCCTGCTTGTCCAGGCCACGGATGCGGGCCAGAGTCCTGGTGGCCTGGCGCGGTGTCACGCCGGCGAGCGGCGCGTGGGCCTGCGGCATGATCGAGACCATTCTGCGCACCTTGGCGGGCTCTGCGACCGGGTCGATCCCGCTCACCCGGATGGTGCCGGACGTCGGCATCGCCAGGCCCGCGACCTGGTTGATCAGGGTGGTCTTTCCCGCGCCGTTGTGCCCCAGGAGGCCGACCACCTCGCCTGCCTCGACGTGCAAGCTGATGCCGTCGTTGGCACGTGTGCTGCCGCGATAGCACTTCACGAGATCTTCGATAATCAGCAATTTCCTGCCCGTCGCCCGGAGGAGATTCAAGAATCCGCGACTGTAGGTGCGGCTGCCCGACTCGCTGCCGGCCCGTTCCTGCGGAGTCGCGTACGGATTCGCCGACCATGCTCCTGGTGGCTCCGGAGAGTTGCCAGTGCTGCTCCCCAGCACTGTAAGAAACCCCAGAATTTCTCGATCAGTATTGCCGTCTTCGTTCGTCGAAGAGTTGAGAGCCCTGGTGATCGCGGGGGCAACAGCGCAGCTCAGGTACGGTCAGCCGGCTGCCACACAGCGACAGAATCGCTTCCGACCGAAAGGGAACCGCGATCTCCGGCGAGGAGCTATTCCGGCCGGATGACGCACAGTGACCTCCGCGGTGGATCGGCGGTGGCGTCGGCTCGGCCGGCCACGCCTCCCAGAGAGCCAGCCACGCCTTCCAGAGCGCCGGCCACGCTCCGAGAGAGCCGGCCACACACCCGGAGCGATGGAGAGAACAGGCCGCGCGCGCCGACCCGCTCACCTATGCTGACGCCATGGCTGCCGAGGAATCGCCGTTGCCAGGTCGAAATACCCGGGCCGTCGAGCTCTCCTTGCCGTTCACGGGGCGCTGGCTGATCGAGAACAGTCCGGCCCGGCGGGTCCCGAGTCATGGCACGGACCTGTTCGGTGGGCGCTACGCCATCGACTTCGTCGGCGTGGACGAGCGTCACCGTACCTCCGGCGTCAGCGACTGGCGGACCCTCTTCGCCACCGAGCCGCCGGAGCGCTTCGTCGCCTTCGGCCGGCCGTTGCTCGCGCCCGGCGGCGGCACCGTCGTCGCGGTGCACGACTCCGAGCCCGACCACGAAGCGCGGCGTTCCCAGCTGACACTGGTGCCCTACGCGTTCGGCCAGGCGGGCCGGGCGCGGCGCGGCGTCGGCGCCATCGCCGGCAACCACGTGGTCATCGCGCTGTCCGAGGTCGCCGCGTATGTCGTCCTGGCGCACTGCAAGGCCGACTCCGTGCGGGTGTCCCCGGGCCAGCGGGTGACCGAGGGACAACACATCGCGGACTGCGGCAACTCGGGCAACTCGACCCAGCCGCATGTACACCTTCAGGTCATGGACACGCGCGACCCGGTCACCGCCCGCGGCGTGCCCGTGGAGTTCCGGCGCTATCGCGAATGGCCCCGGGGGACGGGCCAGGCCTGGATCCGGGAGCACGGTGTGCCGGGTGAGGGCGCTGTGGTGGAGCCGCTCGCCTGAGACAGGGCCCGGGGGCTGGGCCCGGCCTCAGACGAGGTCGGTGCGCGGTCGGCGAGCCCGGACTACCGGGCGATCTGGAGCAGCTTGTTGGGTGTGCCGTCGGTGGGCACACCGGTCAGGACGCCGTCCACGGCCGCAGCGTCCAGCGCACCGGCCACCTCGTCCGGCGTGGCCTTCGGGTGCCGACTCAGGTAGATCGCGGCGGCGCCGGAGACGTGGGCGGCGGAGACGGTGGTGCCCGAGTCCGTGGTCGTCCCGCCACCCGGCCGGTCGGACGTGATGTCCACTCCGGGCGCGTACAGGTCGAGGCCCGTGCCGTGGTTGCTGAAGGTTGCCACCGTGTCCTGGCAGTCCGAGGAGCCTACGGTGATGCCCTCGCGTACCCGGGCCGGGGAGGCGTTGTCGACATCGTCGGTGTCCGCTCCCGCCTCCAGTACGTACGTCACCCCGGACGCGATGGACTTGCGCACCGCGTCGTCGAGCACGTCGTCCGGGGGGAGGCCGATGACGAAGTTCGCCACCGACGGGCCCGAGGCGTGCTCGGTGACCCAGTCGATCCCGGCCAGCACCCCGGCGATGGTGCCGCCGCCGGACGCGTCGAGCACCTTGACCGAGATCAGGTTCGTCTTCTTGGCCACCCCGTACGTGGTGCCGCCGATGATGCCGGCCATGGAGGTGCCGTTGCCCAACTCGTCGCCGCCATCCCCGCCGAAGGCGTCGAAACCGGGTTTGGCACGGGGCGCGTAGTCGGGGTGGTCGTAGTCGATGCCCGAGTCGATCAGGTAGACGTCCACACGGGAACCGGCCTCGGACGGGTAGGTGTAGGAGCCGTCCAGGGGCAGCCTGCGCTGGTCGATACGGTCGAGACCGCAGGTCGGCTCGGACTGCGACACGGTCTTGTGCCGCTTCGGCCGGTGCACTCGGGTGTTCTGCTCCACCAGGCGCACGGACGGGTCGGCGGACAGGCGGCGCGCCTGCTCCTCGCTGGCGTGGACCAGCATCCCGTTGAGCGCGCTGTCGTACCGTTGTTGTACCCGCGCACCGTACTTCGCGGCCACGTCAGGCCGGGCACCCTCGTCGAGCACCACCAGGTAGCTGTTGCTCACCGCCCGGTCGCTGGCGGCGTTGACGACGTGCCCGACGGCGGCGTGGGCGGGCTCGGGCGCGGCGGCGGCAATGCTCGTGCTGAGCAGAGCGCCGATCGCCAGTACGGTGAGGGCGCGGGTGTAGCGGACAGCCGGCGATGATGCCTGCACAGTTCCTCCTGGTGAGCTCAGGGGTTGATGACAGATCGGGGTGGCTGCTCCCGGCGCGCAGGGAGCAGCCACCCCGAGGTCCACCCGGACCGTGCCGGCCGTCTCTGGGCGGCCGGCGGTCCGCCGGATCGGCCTAGATGTGCGCCGCTTCGAGCGCCACCAGGTGACCGGTGCCGCTCAGCGTGGCCATGTCGACATCGGCGACACAGCGCACCTTCACGTAGTTGAGCGTGAGGGTCCCTTCGATGTGCGCGATGCCCGTGCCGTTCGCGAAGTCCGCCTTGCTGAGGTCGGTACGGGTGTCGTCGATACGCACGCCGAGATCCGTACCGCCGTTGGTGGTGACGAACTTGATGAACACATAGCCCATCTTGGTGATGCGCCGCTGGAGCTCCCCCACGGAGGGGGACGGGCCGCCGACTATGACGTTCTGACCTTCTACGGACAGGCGCTCTACCAGCTCGTCCATGATTGGATCCTCCACATCTGCTACGGGCTCTTGCCTGGTACGCCGACACACTCAGCGGTGGCGGGTGGGGATCGCGGACCTGTCGGGGCGCACGACTTTCCAGCGCGCGGCATCAACGTGTTCCGCAGCGCGTCGCCAGCGGGCCCGGTTCGAGGGCGGTCCTCGGCTCCGGTTCCGGGCATACGCCTGGGACCGGACGCGGTGGCCACCCGGCCGCGGCCCTCTGCGCCGTACCGGTGAGGGGCAGCACGTCGCCGGTGCACCTGTGGCTGCCCGCCCCGGAGGGCGGCAGCGCACCGCGCGGCGGCCCCTTGCCGGCCCGCGCCTTCTCCCAGCGCTCGGGATCGAACGTTTCGGGGCACCGGACCGGATCCGGGTTGCGGTGCAGGGAGTAGGCGCTGTACAGGTCCCTCGCCCCGCGCCGGGATGGCCCGGCCGCCGAGTTCGACGTCCTCCGACGCTACCCATGTCGCCGTCCAGGACGGCGGGTACAGCCGCTCGATGATGGCGTTGCGCAGGGCGGGTTGGCGCCCCCGGGTCGGCTCGCCCCTGCGCTCCGCGTCGGCGAGAGCGACATGGTCCTCACTCATCCACGGCCGGTCCTCCGCCAGGAGGCCCGGCCGGCCGGAGACCGTGCGGACGTTGTCGTCGTCGGACTCGGCCATCGCTCCAAGCCGACGCAGACCTGCCTGCACCGGTCGGACGCTCGTCATCAACGGCGGACCTCCTCTCGGTCTCTCGGTGGAAACGCGGCGACGCGGCTCGGTCGGCCGGCTGACGTACGGCTGGAACGGATGAGGGATGTTCCGGAGGTCGGGTGCGCACAGGACAGTGCTCGACGACGGCCGGACGGAGGGGGCCGGAGGACGTCAGGCCGTCGGGGTAGCCGGTGAAATGCTGATCCGGCCACAGCGTAGGCAGGGTCCTGCCCGGCTGCCACGGTTGCGAACCAGTCGTAGAAGATGCCCTAGTTGTGCTGTGGCGCGCGGCCGGTACGGGCCCCCCTCGGGCCGCCCCTCCGCCGAGGGAGAACCGGCAGTGCGGGCAGGCCCCGCGCAAGCAGCCTGCTGCGTGAGGTGAACGGGGCCGGTCGGGGCAGGAGGCGAGCGTGGAGCGGTCGACAGCGGCCGGCCCGGCGGAGCACCGGTCGCCGATGCACAGCCGCGGGCGGGCCGGCTGCCAGGCCATGGCTCTTCGAGGACAACTCTTCCGCAGGTGGGCACCTGCACGGCGAGCGCCTTCCGTGAGCAGGTCTGCTACGGGTCAACGTGTGCGGACGCGGAAGGCGAGGGCAGCTCGATGTCGAGCTCGAGATCGAGTGGTAATGCGTCGCGGCTCTTCACGTTCAGTTTGCGGAAGGCCTTGGTGAGGTGCTGCTCGACCGTGCTCACCGTGACGTAGAGCTTCTGGGCTATCTCGCGGTTGCTGTAGCCGAGGCCCGCGAGCGCGGCGACCTTACGCTCGGCGACCGTGAGGGTGCGCGGCGGGCTCTCGGCGGGAGACCGCTCCGCTCTTCCGCCGGAGTGTCCCTGGGAACCCCGGGTCTGCTGGTCCTGCTTCGATGCGGCGGCCTGTGTCGGCACGTCCGGCAGGCCGATCACTTCCGCCAGCCGGCCGGCCCTGCGCAGCAGCATCCGGGCCTTCTGGGGATTGCCGCCGGCCTCGTAGGCGTAGCCGAGGTCGGTCAGGGTCTGGACGAGAGGCAGCCGTGCCCCGCAGGCGTGCAGCACCTCAGCGGCCTCCTTCAGCAGCCGTGGACGCTCCCGGCGGTCGGCGGTCTGGGCCAGCAGCCGCAGCGCCATGCCGTAGGCGGGAGTGGTATGCGACCTGGCACGGGCGATCTGTTGCTTGGCGTACGAGCGCGCCGCCTCGGTGTCGCCCAACTGGAGGAGCACCTCTGCCAGCTGGCTGCGCCAGGGGAGGAACGCGGGTGCGTCGATGTCCCACGACGCCATGAGCCTGCCGCAGTAGCGGAAGTCGGCGAGCGCGGCGTGCGGCTGCCCGACGGCCAGGTAGTACTGGCCGCGGGCCTGGAGGTACTGGAGCCCGAAGCGGGTCTGGAACATCGCCTCCGGCACCCGCCTCCTGAGGTGGCCGCGAGCGGCCGTCACGTCGCCACGCGCCGTGGCCGCGCTCACGAGGATGCCGATCGGCGCGCCGATACCCACCCCCCAGCCGTCCGGTCCGAGCAGCGTCAGGGCGCCCTCGGCATTCCGCGTGGCGTCGGGAAGAGCGCCCTTGCGAAGGTCGATCTCGGCGCGGCAGGCCATGAGCTGAGCCTGCCAGCGCGGCACGCCGCGCCGCGCGGCCTCGGCGAGCAGGTCGTCACACCAGCGTGCCGCCTGCGGGAGCTGCCCCGAGAAGACGAGGGTCTGGAGCACCGACATGACGGCCTCGAAGAACTCGTCCGACAGCGGGATGTTGTGCAGGATCTGCTCAGCCATGCGGCTACAGGAGCCGTCGGTGTCCACGCCTTCCCTGAGCAGAGTGCTGAGCATCTCGGCGGCCTGGACCGGGAAACCCGACGGCAGCGGGACGCAGTCCTTGGGGCAGTACGACCCTTCCTGGCGGCCGGGGGGCAGGAAGGAGGGGTACGTGTGTCTGAGCAGGCGTCCGGTGGTGAGGAGCACACCGTCGGGCGGTCCGTCGGAGGCGTGATACGCGCGCCCCAGCCAGTCGACGAGTTCCTCGGCGTCCTGGGTGAAGCCGTGCCACAGTGCGAAGCGCAGCAGGTCGGCCACCTGAGGCACCGACAGCAGTCCCTGGCGGTGTGCCCGCATCAGCGCCGCCCAGTGGTGGACCGCTGCTGCCGGATCGCTGCGCCGCTTGGCCACGACGAGCAGCATCGAAAGCCCCGCCCGCTCCCGGGGTTCGGCACGCCCGTGCAGCGCGAACTCCAGGTAGCGGATCGCGGTTTCGTCGTCGTCCTTCGCCAGCGCCTCTTCCGCCGCCCGCCGCAGCTCGGCGACGGCCCAGCTCTTGTCGGCGCTGCGGGAGGCGACCAGGTGGTCGGCGGCCCGGCCGCACGGACGGCCGCGGTACAGCAGCAGCGCGGCGCGGAAGTGCAGGTCGGCGAGGACGCCCGGGTCCACATCGTCGTACACGGCGGCACGGGCCGCCGGGTGCCGGAAGCGGCCGCCAGTGGTCAGGCCGAGTCGTTCGATCCGCTGGAGTGCGCGCCTCACCGGGCGCGGCTGCTTCTCCAGCATGTGCGCGATCTGCTGGGCGGAACCTGCGATGTCCAGGACGGCCAGGGCGCGGGCCACCTCGAGCACCTCGTGGCCGCTGCGGTACAGGCACGTCAGCACCGCCTGCCGGTAGCTCTCGCCGACCGCCCATCCGTCGCGGTCGGCGTACTCCAGCGAGTCGACGTAGTCCTCCGCCAGCGCACGGACCAGCAACTGGTTGCCGCCCGTAGTGTCGTGTACCTCCTCGGCGACCTGCTGCGCAATCGACGTGCCGAGGTGCTCGGCCAGCACCTCGCGTACGCCGGCGACCGACAGGTGTGCGAGCGGCACGCGCCGGAAGTGGCTCTGCCGTACCAGCTCCATCCGGTACACGGAGCGCACCGACCAGTCGCACGTGGACTCGGCGAGCACGAGCATGAGCCGGCTCGACCTGTTGCGGTGCGCCACCTTCAGCAGGCAGCGGATGGAGGGCTTGTCTGCGTAGTGGACGTCGTCGACCACCACGACCAGCGGGGTGTCCTCGGCGAGTTCGAGCAGTGCCGCCGCGGCGCAATGGGCGCAGTCCGCCATCTGTCCGGTGCCGAGCAGGCCCTGCAGCCGGTCGCGGGGCCACGGTGTCTCCTCGAACAACTGGCGCAGCACACCGAAGGGTTCGCCGTGCGCCGCAGGTGGCGCGGTGGCGAAGAGCGGCCACACACCGTCGGCGTGCCGGTCGCAGAAGGCCCGTAGCAGCGTGGTCTTCCCGCTTGCCACCGTGCCGCTGAGCAGGACGACCCTGCCCCGGCCCGAGGAACTCTCGACAAGATCCTCATCGAGGAGTTCGAACTCGCGTGTTCGCTCAGCTATCACCACTTGCGGCTACCCCCGTATGCCGGCAGGGCAGCTACGGGGTCAGTGGCATCAACGAATCACGTGCCCCCGTGCACTGCCCATCGATACTTACGAACATGTTTCGCGAAGTGTATCCCGGCCCTCCAAACGCTGTTCGTTGATGTTTTGACAATTGTCCGAACGGCAGATGACGTGCGTTCCCGCATGGCGGATACCGTCCGATGCCCCGCTTACCAGGCATGACGGCACCCTGAAGGCGATCAGAGGAAAATCGGAGCCCGATCTTCCGCCTCTTGATGACCTTCATCTGCCAAGGACGTCCACCGCGCGTTCTCCGTTATCACACTTATAAAGATCAGGGATCTCGGATGCGAACACAACCCCGCGTGCGCCCCGTGCGTTGCCGTCGTCCCGTGGCGGCGGTACCCGACGCGAGACCTGATGCGCGCCGCGGCGTGTCAGCGCCACGCTGCCCGGACGGCGCCGCTCATGGGGAGTGGCCGACCGCATCGGCCTCCCCTCGCGCGTAATTCAGCAGACGCTGCACGGGCCCGGGCCGTTTCTCTCCCCGCTCGTTCGGCCAGCTGTCGGCAGTTCTTCCGCTCGACGCCCGTCAGCAGCCCGAGCAGGGAGGAACGGGCCGCCGCCGGGGCTCAACGCGCCCGAACCCGCCCGAACCCGCCCGCGATCCGGGCCGCGACCTGGTCGAACATCGCCCGCCATCGGACAGGGGCCACGGTATGGGCATGGCCTGCGGGCATCGCACGGCCTTCCCACTGTCGGCACCGCTGACAGCAGGCCCGCCGCCACCTGCACGAGTACGGCATGCACGAGTACGGCATCGGCCTCGGCGTTCAGGGGCCTGCCCGTCCGCTCTGCGCACTCGACGAACAACTCGGCAGTCTCACCGCGTCGCGCCACCGGCCGCTGTGCGGGAGGGGCAGCTACCGGTGGAAGACGATACCGGGACAGGTGTCCGGGTCGGATTCGACGAACAGTTCGGGCTCGGTCCGGGTGCCGCCGATTTCCAGATACTGCGCTTCGGTAGGAATCCGCTGCTCGGGTGTGCCGCGGAGGAAGTCGAGTTTGATCTGGCGGAACCCCTCTCCACCGGTGGTTTCCTCCTTGCGGTACTCCCAGGTTCCTTCTCCCCGGAACCCCTTGCCGGCAGGGCCGTTCTCGCCCAGTTCCTCCAGCGAGGTCGCCCAATTCTTCACCCGCACCGTGCCGACCTGTGCGGTACGTCCTTCGGGGTACTGGGTGGAGGCGTGCCCGAGAGTGAAGCGCATGCCGTGCGGGCCCTGGTAGTCGCCGTGCAGGTCGCCGGCGCGCACCGTGGTGCTCGACTTCGGGCACGAGCCCGAAGCGTCGTCCAGGACGGTGCACGAGGTGAGGGTGGCCAGAGCGCAGGCGGCCACCACTGCCGCCTTGCGTGACACCGTGCCGCTCGGCCTGCGCGTGGGGACGGCCGAGCCGTGAGTCGTCATGGAAGCCATCGTTTCACTGCTCATCCGGAGCCTCGAAACGGGGCGGGTGGATGCGCTCCGTCCAGGTCATCTTCTCGTGGATGCCGGTGCCGGGCCCTGCAGGGGGATTGAGCTTCTCCTGCCACTTCGGGTAGCCGGGGAGGAAGGATTCGACGTCGGTGTCGTTGTTGAGCGTGTACTGCACCACGATAGAGCCGTCCGGCTCCTCGGACTTGACCGTGTAGTCGACGTCGTAGGAGCCGAGGAGGGACTGGGCCTCGTTGGTGTCTCCGCCCCAGAGGTTGTCGAGGCCGCTCAGCCCCGCCATGTCCTTGGCGAACATCTTGACCTGGTCGCCGCGTCCCTCCCCGGAAATCTTGTGTTTCACCCGTCCGGACAGCTCTCCCTCGCGCCATTTCTGCAACGTCTGGTCGCGGATCGACGCCATACTGTCGCTCTTTTGGAGCTGCTTGACGAACGGGTCCCCCTGGTGGAACTGCCGGTTCGGTTCGAATGTCCCCTTGCCGAAGAGCCAGCCCCAACCTGTGCTGCGCGGCGTCGCGTTGTTCGGGTCCGCGTGCGGACTCTTGCCGTCCAGGACACGGGTGTAAGCGTCGAAGTCGTCGGGGCTGATGCCGCCTGTGCTGTCCAGGTTGGTGTGCTGCGGCTTGGCGTTGAACCACTGGCCGAGGCCGACATCGGCCATGAGGGCGTAGGCGAGGCTGCTGTCGATGAACAAACCGCCACGCAAGGCGGTGTTCAGGTCACGCTGCCCGTCCCGGACCATCTGGGCGGTCTCCTTGTCCACCTCGCCGCTCGCGGTGGCGCGCACCTTCCCGTGGGAGGTCACCTCCACCGCCCCCTTGCTGCCCTCCTCGATCCGGCGGACGATCCCCTTCACCTCACCGCGCAGCGTGGTCAGGTCCGACTCGCCGTCCTCCAGGACCTGTTTCATCTTGCGGGCCACCTCGGTCGCCCGACTGACCTGGCGTGCCATGTCGTCGATCATCTGCCACGCGTAGGGCGCGGCCGCGCCCTCCCAGTAGCCCTCGTCACGCAAGGGCTTCATCAGCTCCTTGTGGATCCGGCCGGACAGGCCGTCGATGGCGGTGATGACCGCTTTCCACTTCTTGGCCAGGTCCGTGAGAACCGAGAAGTCAGTGGTCATCAACTCGTGGTAGAAGTTGCCGCTCTTCATCGGTCGTACCCGTCAAGCGCCGAACGACGCGGGGCCACAGGTGGGAGGGCTGGGCTGGTAGGCCCAAGCCGGGGGCCGTCTTGCTGCCCCTGCTGCTTCACCAGTCTGTCCAGGTCGGTCTCGGTGCCGTGGTCCTGAGTCTTGTACGCCTTCTTGGCGTCCCGCAGGCTCTGCTCGATTTTCGCCAGCCACGCGGCCACATTCCCGGCCTGGATCTCCCACTGTTCCTGTGACTTCCGCAGCCCCTGGGCGGCCGTCCACCCCTTGAACTCCGTCGCCGCCGTGCGCGTCGACGTCTCCAACGAGGCCGCGGCCTCGTAGAAGGCCGTGTGGATCTCCCCAGCGCTGGTGGCGCCCTTGGTCAGCACGCTGTGGGAAACCTTCAACTGCGGCCTGAGGAGCGAGCCCTCGCCCGGATGCAGAGGCAGAGGACCGCCTTCCTCACGCGGCGGTTCGAGCATGCCCTGCTCACCCGGCGGGACCGGTGGCCCGAACGTCGGCTCCGGCAGCTCGCTGTCACCTTTGGGTTCCGAACCACTCACGACTGCACCGCCCCCATCTCAGTCTCTTCCCCGTCCCCCTGACCCACGCAACCACTGTCCCACCGCGGATGCGGCCACAGCCGTCACCAAGCCTGCTTCTTGGAGCTCCCGGGAAGCAGGGGCAGCACAGAAGCGCTCAGGTCTGTCCGAACAGCACGTTCAGTAATACAGAGTGCCGCTTCGCCGGCCATTTTGTCAGGCGGGTATCGCGTAAGGCCGTCGACTCCCGACACCGCCACGGTCGGCACATACGCGGCACCGTACGACCTTGACGGCCGTATCGAGGCCCAACTTCGCCTCAATTCCTTGCGGCAGAGGGCCGGCAACGACGGCTACCACACCGGGCTATGCTCGACCTGCGCCATCACCTCGGGGCTGAGCGCCCACTCGCCGACCGGGGCGAAGCCGCTGGTGGATGGCAGCGCAGGCACTGGCGACGTCCTGGACGGCCTGTGTGCGGGGCGGGGCGGGGCCGTGCTGACCGCCGGCCGAGGGGGCAGGGGCGGTGAGGACTGTGGTGAGGCGGGCGACGAGCCCGTCGCCGGGGCGGCCCTGGGTGCCGGGACGTCAGGCTTCCGTCACGCGGGGGGTGTCGATCCATGCCGCCCGCGGGTCCCTGGAAGACGCGTGACCTCGGTCAGGCCCCTCCCGCAGCCCGACCTCCGGTTCCCAGCCGAGCACTTCGCGGACCAGCGAGATGTCCGGGCGGCGAAGACGCGGGTCGTCCTCCATGGCGGGCAGGAAGGCCAGTTCGGAAGACGACCCGGCGAGGGCGCGTATCAGCTCGGCGACGCGGAGGACGGTCAGCTCCGTAGGGTTGCCGAGGTTGAGGAGGCTGAGGGGGCCCGGGTGGTCGCTTCGGAGGGCGCGCAGGAGAGCCGCGACGATGTCGGAGACGTAGCACAGGGATCTGGTCTGACGGCCGGAGCCGAAGATGGTGAGGGGCTTGCCCGCCAGTGCCAGGAGGACGAAGTTGGGTACCATTCGCCCGTCGTCCGGCTGCATGCGCGGACCGTGGGTGTTGAACAGCCGGTCGATGCAGGTGTGGGCTCCGTGCTCCAGGCGGTAGGCCGCCACCGCGGCCTCGCCGAAGCGCTTGCTCTCGTCGTACACCGAACGTGGCCCGATCGGGTTCACGTTGCCTCAGTACTTCTCGTCCTGGGGGTGGGCGAGGGGGTCGCCGTGCATCTCGCTGGAGGAGGCGTAGACGATCCGGGTATTCGTGTTCCGGGGCGGCTTCAGGACGGCGAGGGTGCCGGCCGACCCCACCCGGAGTGTTTCCACGGGCAGGCGATTACCAAGGAGGCCTCGGCCCAGGTGCCCGCGGCGTTCGACACCGCCCCGTCCGTGATGCGGCTCTTCACCGCTGTGATGGACCGGCTCACTTTCGAGGCCGACCGCCCCCTGGAGGCGTGCCGGGCAGAGCACTTCGACGGTCTCACACTGGCCAACCTGCTGACGCTGCGTGCCCACATCCCCTGGCGGACCGCCCAGGTCTTCGTCGACCGCTACGTTGTCGCCGCCACCGCGGCGGGGCTGAGCCCCGCCGAGCCCGACCGCGTACTCCTGCGGGGATTGGCCGAGGAGGCGGGCCACACCGCCGCCGACGCTGACGACCTGCTGCGCACCGCGTTCGACGTGCCCGGCGCCACAGGTGCCAAGCGGAGCACCGGCTCCACCGCCCCAGCGGAGGTCCGCCGTGTCTACGCGGCGCACACGGTCGTGCCGGGCCGCTTCACGCGGCGCCGCCTGGCCCGCGAGCGGATGCGCCGGGGGCGCGCGAGCTGGACGAGACCCTCGCCCACCTGGCCGGGACGAGGGTGTCTTGCTGAGCGGACTGGACGATGCCCGGCTGCCCTACCGGGGCATGACCGGCGTCAACACCACCTTCGGCACCTTCGGCGAACTGCTCCGGGCGTGCCGCCGGAGCGGCGATACTTCCTCGTGACACTGCCCATCGCCCGCTGGAGCGTGGCGACCTCCCGCAGCGATCCCATCGCACACTCGCTGCGCGTCGCACCCGCGCACAAGAGCAAGGCCAGACGCCTGGTGTCGATGATCCTCGCGGACGGCACGGGGCCCACCGGAGGAGTGCTCGTCCTGGACCACCCCTCCCGGAGGGCCAGGGATTCGCCAGTTCGTCGGCCGACCTGGCGGCCACGGCGCGGGCTGTGGACAACGCGCTGGGCCTCGGCCTGCCGCCGAGCCGCGCCGTGGGAAGCTGCGCCCCCATGTCCGCGGTCTGGGCCGACGAGGGCGGCGTCGTGGACACCGTCGCGTTCAACCGGCTGCCCAAACCGTTCTCCGCCGCCGACCGGCGCGAGTACGAGCGGCTGCGCACCCGCCTGACCGCCGCGGTGTGGCCGCCAGGCGGCAGATGACAGGGGCCCTCCTCCAGTTGCTCGTCAGACGGTGAGGGGTGGGGACAGGCGGGCCGCGAAGGCCCCCAGCCGCCTGCGGTTCGGCGCCGCGACAGGCGTTGATGGTCTGGTCCGGATTGCCAACGAGAACCGTTGGCAGGCCGGCCTCGTGCAGTAGCTGGTGGATCGCCAGGTCGGTGGAGGAACAGTTCTGAGTCCCACCGGCGAGGACGTCCGAGAAGCGGGAGCGCAACGGGGTCAGCAGCCTGGCGGTGAATCGGTGGTGCTTTGCGCCCAGACCGCTACTGACCGGTCGATGTGCGTTGCGGTGAGGTTGGGGTTTACCGAGGTGGAACGGATCGCGGCGGGCGGCGCCGCCATCGAACCTGAGGTCGTACGGCAACTGGTGTTCCGAACGGTACACAGCGACCCGCTGACCCGGCTGATCCCACGGGAGCGCAGTGTCCTGGAGACGCTAGCGCAGAGGCACACCAATGCGGCGATTGCGGAGAAACTGAACATCTCCATGAGCACCGTCGAGAAAAACCTCAACATGATCTTCGACAAGCTCGAACTCGTCCACGCCACCGGCTACAACCGCCGAATCCTGGCCGTACTGCGGTACCTGGAGTCCTGACGCGCGACGAGCCGGGCGTAGGGTCGTCCCCGTCGCCCGGCACGTCGTCGTCACTGGCCCGACAGCTCACCGGTCCCTCGGGCCCAGTCACGGGAACGTGCCGGATTCGATGGCGTGCAGACCATCGTTCTGATCGTCATGGCTCGCCCCGGATCATGGTGTGGGATCCGTGTTGAGGATGGCCGTGTACCCCGGGCCGCGCAGAAAACCGTCCCGGGTGGGGCTCACGCCTTTGTCCGGAGCGGCGAAGGCCTCCTGGAGTTGGAGGAGCATCCGGTCCATGAAGCGGTCGTTGCCGCTCCCCTTGACGAGTTCGGCACCATGCTGCCGGGTGAGGACCGCGGTCTCCATTTTCTCCTCTCGAATATCGGAGTGCCTCGGCGACTCATTACCAAGGAATTTATGTCTGCCATCTAATTAGCTGCGATCCGCGCTCGGCCGGCACTTCAAGCAGGAGGCTATTTCGTACCCTTTGGGGGTGCTGGTCGGTCCGCGCTCCAAGCGTAATCGTGCGGCTTTTGGTGATCGACAATTCCCAAACGGTTTCACGGTTTTCCCCAGGTTTCTGCCTGCGGTTTCCCGCAGGGTGGCACCTGCGGTTTTCCGTACGGTGAACCTGCGGAAAGCAACGGTGAGACCGATGGTTTACCTCGTATCCATCCGACTGCCGGTGAATCTAGCGTTCTGCTTGTCGAGAGCTGACCGGCTTCCAGAGCCGGACCTGCAGCAACGGAAGGAAGCAAGGTGCGAAAGAAGCCGGCAACGGTAGGGATTGCGCGATGGAGCGCCACGCACCCGTGGACCGCCATCGGCCTGTGGGTCATCTTCGTCGCCGCGTGCCTCGTTCTGGGCGGAGCGGCAGGTACGAACGCGATCAGCGACGAGGAGTCGGGGGTCCGCGAGTCGGGCCGGGCTGGCAAGATCGTTCACTTCGGTGACTTCCCCGACAAGGCCGAGGAGAATGTGCTGATCACCGCCGAGGACGGCGGGAAGCTGGACCGCGCGGCCGGCCGCGTGGCCGCCGCGGACATCGTCGAGCGGATGAAAGCCCTCGACGAGGTGGAGAGCGTCGGCGACCCGGTCCCCGCACCCGACGGCAAGGCCCTGCTGGTTGCCGTGACCATGAAAGGCGACACTGAGCACGCCGACGAGCGTGTGCAACCGCTGCTCGACGCCAGTGCGTCGCTCCAGAGCGCCCACAAGGGCCTGCGGGTCGACGAGGTGGGCACCGGTTCGACCGCCAAGGGTCTGTCGGAGACGCTCGGCGAGGACTTCAAGAAGGCCGAGCTGATCAGCCTGCCGCTCACCCTGCTGATCCTGCTCGTGGTCTTCGGCGCGATCATCGCGGCGGGCGTGCCGGTGGTCCTGGCCCTCTCGGGCGTGGGCGCCGCCACCGGACTGTCCACGCTCGCCTCCCACGTACTGCCCGAGACCAGCGCGGTCAGCAGCGTCATCCTGCTGATGGGCATGGCCGTGGGCGTGGACTACTCGCTCTTCTACCTGAAGCGGGAGCGCGAGGAACGCCGTGCGGGGAAGTCCCACGTCGACGCCATCGAGGTCGCGGCGGAGACCTCCGGGCACACCGTCGTGGTGTCCGGAACCACCGTCATCGTGGCCATGGCCGGCCTCTACCTGGCGAACGAGGCGACCTTCGCCTCCCTGGCCACCGGCTCGATCATCGTGGTGGCGGTGGCCGTACTGGCCTCGCTGACCGTGCTGCCCGCCCTCCTCGCCAAGCTGGGACGCTGGGTCGACAAACCCAAGGTGCCGTTCCTGTGGCGGCTCACCATGCGCTCCGGCGAGTCGCGGGTGTGGCCGGCGCTGCTGCGTCCGGCGCTGTCCAAGCCGTTCATCACGCTGGTGGTGTCCGTGGGCGCGCTGCTGCTGCTGGCGGTGCCGGCCCTCGACATGGAGCTCAAGCAGCCGGGATCCGACGACCTATCCAGGGACATCCCCGTGATGCAGGCGATGGACCGGCTCACCGAACACTTCCCCAGCAAGGGCACCGTGCACCAGGTCGCCGTCCGGGCGCCCGCCGACCGGGCCGACGACGTGAAGACAGCGCTGAACGGCCTCCTGGAGCGCACCGCGAAGGACGAACTCTTCACCCACGACGCAACCCCCACCATCGAGGTGTCCGAGGACCGCAGGGTCCACACCGTCGACGTCGGCACCCCCTACCAGCCGAAGAGCGACGGGGCCCGCGAGTCCCTGAGTGTGCTGCGCGAGTGGGTGCCGCAGGCGATGGCGGGCGTACCCGACGCCGAGAGTGCGGTCGGAGGCAAGGTGGCACAGGGCGTCGACTTCACGGGTCACCTCGAGGAGCGCATGCCCTGGGTGGTGGGCTTCGTCCTGCTGCTGACCTTCGTCACCATGGTGATGATCTTCCGGTCGATCGCCGTGGCGCTCTCCGCGATCCTGCTCAACCTGCTCTCCGCCGCGGCCGCCTTCGGTGTGCTGGTCGCCGTCTTCCAGAACACCTGGGCCGAGAGTTTGCTCGACTTCCACAGCTCGGGCGCCGTCGTCTCCTGGCTACCGCTATTCTTGTTCGTGCTCCTGTTCGGACTGTCGATGGACTACCACGTCTTCGTGGTCAGCCGGATCCGCGAAGCAGCCCGCGGGGGTGTCACGACCAAGACCGCCGTCCGTGAGGGCATCACCCGCTACGCGGGCGTGGTCACCAGCGCCGCGATCGTCATGGTCGGAGTCTTCGCGATCTTCGGCACTCTGAGCATGGTCGAGTTCAAGCAATTGGGCGTCGGTCTCGCGGCTGCCATCCTGCTGGACGCCGTGATCATCCGGACCTACGTGCTGCCGGCCCTGATGACAGCTCTGGGCACGTGGAACTGGTGGCCCGGCAAGATCTCCGGCGACCCGGGCGGATCGACCTCCCTCCCGGACCAGGCCGAGCCCAGCGGCCACCCCGCCGAGGAGCAGCCCCAGCACGCGCGGTTCGCCGCCGAGCAGCAGCACGGGCAGTCGGCCGCGCAGCGGGCTCCGCAGCAGGGCGGTTACCAGCAGCCCTACCACCAGGGGCCCCGGCAGCAGGGTGGACTCCAGCAGCCCGGCCCGTACCGCCACGACGCCTCGCGACCCGGTTACTACCAGCAGTAGAGCCCTGTCTCTTCGGCGAGGAAAGAGGGCCGCCCGCCACTCCCGGACGGAGTCGGCCCTCTTTCCTCTTTCTCGCGTGCGCGGCCACCGTGCCTGGCAGCTAAGGGCCGTCCCGTAACTGCTGGTCACAGGTGGGATGATTTTGGTTTGGCTGGTGTGATCACGGCGTTGGAGCCGTCCTGGATAGCCTCGTTCACCGGGCTGAGCCCGCGCAGTTTCGTGAAGCTGGTGACGGTTCTGCGGCGTGAGGGTGCGGATGCGGTCCGCAAGGGCCGGCCGTGGAGCCTGCCTCTGAAAGACCGGGCACGGCTGGCGCGGCGTACTGGCGCACGAACCTGACGATGCGACAGCTCGCTCCGCTGTTCGGGGTCTCGAAGTCGGCGGCGGACCGCATCATCGACGACCTCGGCCCGATGCTCGCGCTCCAGCCCCGCAAGCGGTTCGCCAAAGACGCCGTGCTCATCGTGGACGGCACCCTGGTCCCCACCCGCGACCACAGCGTGACCGAGCAGTCGAAGAACTATCGCTACTCCACCGCCCACCAGATCGTCATCGACGCGGACACCCGCCTCGTCGTAGTGATCGGCCGGCCGCTGCCGGGCAACCGGCACGACTCCCGCGGCTGGGAGGAATCCGGCGCCAAGGCCGCCGGCGGCACCGCACCAGTCGTCGGGTGCGCTACCCACCCAAGCGATCGGTCGGCCCTCGCTGTTGCGGCCCCAGTGCGGTTCCTGCATCGAGGTCTCGCGCCCGTGGGGCCAGCTTGTCCAGCGCCGCCGCCGACCGGGGCGCGCACAGCGTCCAGCGCCGCTCGTAGTACGCGCGGGCCGCCGCCAGATTCTCCTGGAACCGCACATCGGCCGCTGACCAGACCATGCCCAGCTTATCCAGCCGCGCCGCGCGCCGGCCGGCCATCTGCCCGGCCCCGAACGCCCGCCGCTGCTCCGCGACCCAGGTGCCCAGCGGGAAGCGGGTGCCCCGGCCTTCGGCGAGGACACCTCCCACGGTGTGCTCTACCGCATCGTCCACGCCGAGCCGGCACTGGAGACGGTCCCGGACGAACTGGGGAAACTGGCCACCCGCTGTCTGGCCAAGGAGCCCACCGACCGACCCGGCCTCGACGAGATTCTCCGAATGTGCCAGACGGCGTCCGGCGACACCCAACTGTGGCGCCCCGGGGACTGGCTGTCGCCCGCCGTGGCCGCGGACATCACCCACCGCGCAGCAGTACCCGCCCCACCACATGCCCCCACCGCCCACATATGCTGACACCCCCGGATCCCGCCCCACGCCGCCCCGGCTCCCGGCTCTGTCGGCAGCTCTGGAGCCCTCCCGCAGATGGCCCGGGTACCGCCGTCCCAGTCGGCCGGGCAGCAGCCCCCGTCCCCGGCTCCGCCGCTGGCCGCCGCGCCCACCATGGCGGCCCGGCCGGTGAGCCCGCAGCGCCCCGCTCCGCCTGCCGGAGGCCCCTACCCGCCGGCCGGATACTTCCTGCCCCGCCCACCGGGACCGTACGGACCGGCCTACCCGCCCCCGTTGCCACCACGTCGCAGGTGGGACCGAGGCAAGAAGATCGCGGCCGGAGTCATCGCTGTGAGCGTGGTCTGGTACGTCCTCATCGTCCTCACCGCTCTCCGGTGATCTCCCCCATGCCCGGAGATCTGGACGAGAGGGCGCATCGGGGTCGCCGCCTTCCTCGGTGCGTGTTTCTGATCCCCGGCAGCAGTTGATCAGTTGGGTCGAGGGCCGGGAGACTCGGGTGCTGTGAGCATGGGGATCTCTGGTTTCGAGCCGTCCTTCCTGAGCGGGGTCGACGCGATTCGGCAGGTGCACGGATCACGCCTGGCGGCGCTCATCGGCAGGCGGTTGACGCGGTTCGCGCTGGTGCGGTTCGCCGAGGACGGGGACTGGTACGCCGACTGTCCGGTGGTACTGGACCTCGACGGTGTCCAGGTGGAGGTCTGCCACTGGAAGTTCGACGAACTCTCGATCGGCTGGGACACGATCGACACCGCAGCAACCATCACGGGCTGGGAATGCGTCGAGCTCACGCCCAAGTGGTCTCATCGCGATGAACGCCTCGAACCGTTCGTCGGTCAGGCATTGTGCGAGGTCACGCTCCTCGAATGGCGGCCAGTTGATCGTGACCTGGCGGCTGGAACCGTGGCGGTGGAGTTCACCTTCCCCAACGGCTGTCTGCGGATAGTCAACGGTCTTGACGAGAACCGCGTCGAGGTTGGTGCGGCCTACCCGGATTACGTCCGGCATAGGCTGGGCCGCTGAGAACCTACTGCTCGCCAGGTTTCCTGGGGATCTCGGTGACCAGCAGCAGGGTGGCCTGGACTGGGGCACTGATCTGCCGAGGAAATGGCCCGGCTGGCGCGGAGATACGGCCTGGTTGCAGTGGTCGCAGAGACCGTCGAGGACAGTGACGTCGGCGAAGCAGATCAGCACCGCATCTTCAGGTCCGGATGTGACGGGGAGGACGAACGCCGCGGCTGCCCGCCCGAGGATCTTGACTCGTCCAGAGGGCGTCTGCTTGGAGTCCCGCCCGGGGTCGTGCTGGGGTGGCTACGGTGTAGCCCATGCCAACACAGCTGACCGCGGACCAGGTCATGCGCGCGGTTGCTGTGCTGGAAGCGGCGTGGGGCGGTGACGATGACGCACTGGCTGTTCTAGTGCAAAGCGGGCATGGTGAGCGGCTGCTCGCGGAGTTGGTCATTTTCGTTTGGGCGGGGCGGGGCGGGGTCCGTCCGTAGGATCCATGCATGGCAGACGAGAGTGAACGGGCCGTTCAGGCAGCCATCGCGGCGGAGATGCGGCTTCTCGACCCTGACGTGCGCACTTCCCCGGTCCTGGTCTCGGAGCTTCTGGACCCGGAGTTCGCCGAGTTCGGAGCGTCTGGCAGGCGTTGGGATGCGACGTCGATTCTCACCGTGACGAGTGCCGGTTCAGTGGACCCGGATTCTCCGGTCGAGGTCAGCGAGATGTCCGGGGTCGTACTCGCTCAGGGCATCGTTCACCTGACGTACTTCGCCGACAACAGCGGGCGCCGAGCATGGCGGACGCTGCCAGGTCCTGGTCGAAGCCGACCAGGCAGGTCAGCTCGGCTGTGGTCCCCTCGCCCGCGTCCAGCGTGCGCAGGGTGTGGGGCATGGTGCGGGCGGCGTCGGCGATGGCGGCGGCGTCCTTGGCGTCGGTTTTGGCTTCGCCGGGGGTACAGGTCGGCGATCCGCCGCATCGCCAGTCCGGGCAGGTAGGCGACCTGGCATCCCGGCGTCCCGAGCGACCGTGAGGGGAAGGGCGCCGATGGAGGCGGGCTGGTCCACGACGATCAGGACGGTGCCGAACTTGGCGGTGAGCTTGTCGAAGACGGCCCGCAGTTTCGGTTCGCTGTTGGGCAGCTGCTTGTCGAAGATCTTCTTGCCGCCCGGTGTTAGCCCGTGGCCGTGATGGGCAGTCTTGCCCACGTCCAGGCTGAGGAAGACGCCCACTTCGCTGGTGTCGGTCATGGTGCCCTCGCATCTCGTCGATGGCATGCCTGCCTCGCAGGTGACCCGGTGTTGCACCAGGTCAGGCGATGGCCGGTCCTCTTATCAGCGTCTCCGACGGCACCCCTCGGGCCCGGTGACACCACCCTCCAGGTCATACGAACGACAGGGGGCAAAAGTCATGCCGGGCCCGGAGGCCAGCGATCCTCTTGCAGGACCGCAGAAAACATAACGGGGGGTGCCTCTATGTCTTTCGTCAAGCGAGGCGTGGGGTTCTGGGTTCGTAGAGGGTGCCGTCGCGGAGCATCGCGAACAGCACGTCGGCTCGGCGTCGGGCGAGGCCGAGCAGGGCCTGAGTGTGGTGCTTGCCCTCCTTGATCTTCATGTCGTAGTAGGCGCGGGAGTCGGGGTCGTGGAGGGCTGCGAACGCGGAGAGGAAGAAGGCGCGCTTGAGCTGTTTGTTTCCTCTGTGAGAGGGCTGTTCGCCGCGGATCGAAGAGCCTGAACTGCGGGTCGTCGGGGCGAGGCCCGCATAGGCGGTGAGGTGGGCAGCGGAGGGGAACTTGGTGCCGTCCCCGACGTCGATGAGGAGGCGGGCCGCGGTCCTGACGCCGATGCCGGGCATCGACGTCAGGACGGCGGAAAGAGGGTGTGCCTCCAGCAGCTCGTCGAGTCGTTTCTCCAGCAGGCGCCGCTGGTCAAGCACGGCGGTCAGGGACTGGGCCAGGCTGGGGACGATCAGCGCCGCCGCCTCCGTGCCCGGGACGACGACGGTCTGTTCGTCGAGCGCGTCGAAGACCTCGTCGATCAGTCGGGCGGCCAGGCGTGGGGCCTTGGGCCGGATCACTTCGACGAGCCTGCGGCGACCAGCCTTCCGCAAGCTGGCTGGGGACCCGTAGCGTTCCAGCATCCAGGTCACGGCGGGGTGGTCCAGGCGTGGGCCAAGGACGCGTTCCAGGCTGGGGTGGAACTGGGTGAGCAGGCCCCGGATGCGGTTGGAGGTGCGGGTGGCCTCGGCTGCCAGGTCCTGGTCGAAGCCGACCAGGACGGTCAGCTCAGCGGTGATCTCGTCGGTCAGCTGAAGCGAGCGCAGGGTGTGCGGCATGGTCCGGGCGGCGTCCGCGATCACTGCGGCGTCCTTGGCGTCGGTCTTGGCCTCGCCTGGGTAGAGGTCGGCGATCCGCCGCATGGACAGGCCGGGCAGGTAGGCGACCTTGCAGCCGGCCTCCCGGGCGACGGTCAGGGGCAGAGCTCCGATGGAGGCGGGCTGGTCCACGATAACCAGCACGGTGCCGAACTTCGTGGCCAGCTTATCGAAGAGGGCCCGCAGCTTCGGCTCGCTGTTGGGCAGCTGCTTGTCGAAGACCTTCTTGCCGGCCGGGGTGAGCCCGTGCCCGTGGTGGGTGCTCTTGCCGACGTCCAGGCCGAGGAAGACGCCCACGTCGTCGATGTCGTCCAATCCATCCTCCCGAGCGGGGTTCGTGTGGTGCTGGCCAGGGCGTTGGCGTCGTATGCGCGCATCCACGTTATGCAGACCTGCCGCCCGCAAGCGGCCGGGCATTGCGCCAGGCCAGGCGGTAGTCGGACCTCTCATCAGCGTCTCCAACGGCGCCTCCCGGGCCCGGTGACACCACCCCCCAGGTCATCCGTTCGACAGGGGGCAACAGACATGCCGGGCCCGGAGGCCAGCGGCCCTCTTGCAGGACCGCAGAAAACATAACGGGGGCTGGGCGGTTGGTGGGTGTCTGGCGTTGGTGGTTAGCGGTCGTCCGGGGTGTTTTGGTGGTCTTGGGTAAGGAGTTGTGCGGTGAGTTGAAGGCAGCGGATCCGGGCGGGGGAGTAGGTGTAGGGCATTTTGGTGACTGCTTCGAAGGCGCTCGTTCGGGTGTCTTCGTCGCGGGTCTGGTCGGCGTCGTAGCTTTCGAAGAGGTTTTCCTCGGCCGCGTCCAGCCCGTCCGCCTCGATGGTCTGTGTCAGGGCTTTGTGGTGGGTGTGGTGCTGCGTGGCGAGTTCTTCGACACGTGGGTCGTCGGGATCGACGCTGTCGTCGAGGGCGGCGTCGGCCGCGTCGAGTTGGTCTGCTTCGGCTCGCAGGTCGGGGTGGGTGGCCAGCGCGATGAAGGTGCTGGCTTGGACGGCGGCTCCCAACGGTCCGAAGATCCGTTCCGTGACCAGTAGGGCGTCCAGGTCGGAGGTGCGTAGTGCCCCCGTGGGCAGGTGGCTGAGCCGGTCTGTCACCGGTGAGGAGAGCAGGCCCAGCGGGCTGCCTACGGTCTGCAGGCGCTGGATTGCCGCGCGCTGTTGCTTGATGTCGGCTTCCTGTGTGGCCAGGGTGTCTCCCAGTCGGCCCAGGGTCTCCTCGATGTTCTGGGCTCCGTCGAAGGCGGTCCGGATGTCGTCCAGGCTGATTCCGGCCTGCGCCATCTTGCGGATCCACAGCAGACGGATCATGTCGTCGTAGTCGTAGCGGCGGCGACCGTCCCCGCCTCGCTCAGGTTCGGGCAGCAGACCGATCTGGTGGTAGTGGCGGATGGCGCGTGGGGTGGTACCGGCGAAGGCGGCGGCATCACCGATCTTGACCTGGCGGGGAGGTGTGACGGGAGGGTACATCGCGGAGCGAGCCTTTCTTGCGGTGGTGTCTCGAGGGCACCACATGCCGCTACGGCAGTTGCAAGAACCCGCACTTGGGTGCGACCGGGAGCCAGGTCCTTTCATCGCCGGGTCACCCGTTGCCGTCGCCGTATCGAGCATGCCGGAGTCTCCTTTTGTGCTCACCTGTGAGCCGCTGAGCGGCGTGGAACATCGACGCGGAGTGACTATCGGCGGCCGCCGACGGCTCCTCGCCAAGTGGCCGGCACGGGGGTATTGCCACTGGCCGTTGACGGCGGATGTCAGGCAGGTGTAGCGCTGCGGGTGGCCGGTCGTGGAGCGAGCTTGAACCGTCTGCCATGCAAGTTGGACTGCTGCAGTCCTCGGGAACCACCGGTCTCGAGCATGCAGGGTCTCCTCGTTGTCTGTTGTCCGCTGTCGGCGGCGGCGGCGGGGGCGGGGGCTTCCGGGCGCGTGGTCGGGGATCGTCCTGGCGGCGAGGTGAGGAGTCCGGGTCCTTCTCTGAGCGGAGATGATGAGGCAGGAGCGGACTCTGGCGTGTCCAGGCCAGGAGAGGTCCTCTGTTGGTGGCCGGTGGGGTGCGGCAGGTTGGTCTCGGCAGGTTGGCTTGGAGGGGGCCGGGGTGTGTTTCGGGTGTTGTTCGTGGTCGCGCTCAACGGTTGCTTCGATGGTGAGAACGTGTGGGTGAGGTGTGCTGGCTGTCGTGTGGTGGGCGGGCCGTGGTGGGGGTGCTGTCATGACTGTCAGTTCCCCATCTCCTGGCCCGGCGGGCAGTGCATGGAGCGGTGGGCGGCGCTTCCGGAGTGTCAGTGTCCGCGTTGTGACGGGGAGGGGCCGCTGGAGGTGGGTGAGTTGCTGTCCAACGATGCCGCTGTGCGGTGTCGGCGACGGTGGCTGTGCCGCGGCTCCTGGCGCGTAGTGCGTCCTGCTGGAGTTGGTCTGTCCCTGGTGTCTCACGCGGTAGCCCGGGCCTGCAGCGCAGGGGTGGCGAAGGCCTGGTCTGTAGCGGACAGCGGACAGCGGACAGCGGGCGTTCGGGGCTGAGGCCTGTGCAGGGCGGGGAGCTGACGTGGGGCCTGTCCCAGTTCCTTCTCGGGTGGCGCTTTCCCGGCTGATTGGCTGATCAGTTGTGCCATTGCCGTGCACCGCGTCCACCGATGTCTGGGGCCGCCTCGGGTGCGAGGGCCGCGCTCCACTCGTTCGGCCCCTTGCCGTTGTCCTCGTTGTGCAGCCGCAAGGGCCAGGTTGCCGGGTCACCGTCGATCTCGGCAGGTGAGGAGGTGATCAGGATGCCGTTGCCGGACTGGCGTACGTCCAGGTGGAGCATGCCCTCGGTGGAGTGGACTGCGGTGGCGAACCATTCCGGGGTCGGTCGACCGTTTTGTGTGGTGCGGCTGGTGCAGCGTGTGTGCTGCTGGGGACGTCTTATGAGGTGCCTCGCATACGTGGCCTGTGCACGGGCCGAACGGTCCGCTGAACCCCCAACCGGCCATCCGGACGCTCGGGTGCGCATCCGAGCCATCCTTCACCCGTGCGGGCCGATGCGGCCGGCACCCTCGACGAGACCATCGAACAGCCGGCGAGGAGCTCGCGCTCGATCGCCTCCGAGAGCCCCAGCTCTGCGAGCCAGTCCGTAGGCGCCCCTCCGGGTCGTCGACCATGCTCGTGTTCGCCGCCCGTGGGTTCCCAAGAGCACCGGCGGTGCCGTGGGGCCCTTATCCACGAGGGCGAGGTCGCGGCCTGCCATCTGCTGCCCGTAGCGCTCGTCTCCGCCCGTCAGGGCAGCCTTCAGCGGCTCGACTTTCCGCTGGCCCGTCGGGCCCGACGGGCCAGCGGGGTTCTTGCGGTCCGTCGGAGAGGCGTATGTGGCGAGTACGACGACCGGTTCGGCTCCGGTCCACAGGCCGAGCTGGATCGGGTCGGTGGTGGCGGCCGCCAACTCGCCGGTACCGGTTCGTTCTCCACCGAGCACACCGCGACCATCGGGTCCCGGTGGCCCGCCAGACGCCACCGCCTGGCCGGTCCTCCGGCGGGCAGGCCCTGGACCGTCGCCCACTGCACCCGTCTCTGGCCCGCCCGGGCTTGGTCGGGGTCTTACTTGTGGGAGCTGATGAGGCCGCCGGTGGTGAGGACGATGGATACGCCGTTGGCGTCGAGGCCTGCGTCGTGTCCGTTGGCGTCGATCGTGCCCATGACGCCGTCCTGCCCGATGATCTGGGCGCGGTAGTGGTCCTCGTCCTGCTTGGTGATCTTGGCCTTCCAGCCGCCTTCGAGGTTGAAGGTGCCAGGTCCCTGCTGACCGGCGTCCATCCACGAGGAGATCTGACCACCCGGGGTGAGGGTGACGAACATGCCGTTGCCGTCCATCCCCGCATCGCGTCCGTCGGCGTCCAGCGTCGCGACCACAGCACCGTCACTGACAATCTCGGCGCGGTAGTGCTGGCCGTCGAGCTTGGAGATCTTGGCCTTGCTCCCGTCGACCAGGGTCTGGGTGCGAGCCGCAGAAGCGTTCTTGGACGTGAGGGAGGCGCTGTCGTTCTGCGCCTGGGACTGGGTGCTGGTGCTGGTGCTGGTGCTGGCCTTGTGGGGGCCGGACGCGTCGTTGTCACCGCTTTGGCAGGCGGTCACAGAGAACGCCGCGGCGGCGGCCACCGCGAGCAGGGTGGCGGAGCGGGCGCTGCGGCGGGTGCGGCGGGTTGTCATGGCGGGAATCTCCCCAAGGTCTCGATGTGCGGGGCCGGTCCTTGTCGTGACCGGCGCCGTCCGGGTCTGCTGTGCGCTACACCGTGTGAGATGGCTTTGAGGTGGATGTTGTTCACCGGTTTGTGTCCGCGCTTGGTAACAGTGAGGCGGCTGCTGCCTGGTGTGGCCGCTCACCTCAGTGCCATCTCAGTGCGCTTCAAGTGCGCGGATGTGGTGGCGGCCGCGGTCTGCTTCCCCGGTGGCGTCTCCTGGGGTTTTCGCCCGCTGCCGGTGTCAGGCCGTCGCCTGGGTGGCTGTGCTCACCGGTCGGTCTGCTGCCCGACGGCGAGTGTGCCGAGGTCGACACCGTCCTGCGCAAGCGCAGCACCATCCCCCTCCTGGGGGCCACGGCCACCCCGGCTCGTTCACCCCTGAGGGGGACGTGAACCAGGAACCGGCCCTCGAGGCCTGCCTTGCGCGTGCCGGCGAGTCGGACGGACGTGCCAGCGGACGAGGGCGAGGGCGTCGGGGAGGTGCCGGGTCTGCTGCGGCTGTCCACGGCCCTGATGTGGCACCCGCCTGGGCCGACCAGCCGGCCGGGACCCGCGGCGGGTGGAGGTGTGCCGGACAGTTCGTCCTGAGTGGGGGGCGCGGGCCGGGCAGTTCGGCGTGAGGCGGCGGGCCGGGGGCCGCGGAGCCGGTGGCGGCGGGCGCGGGTCGGGGGGTGTGGTCGGGGCGAGGGCTTGTCCTGACACCGGGGTGAGGAGCGCGGACCGTGGTATCGCTTCTTTTCGTACTCGGAAGGCCACCGGGTTCGGCATGCGCGTGTAGGGCCGATGGCGTCACGCCGCCCGTCTGCGCGCGGGAGGGCCGAGAGCGGAAGGGGAAAGCAAGGGGGAGAAGCGAACGCCGCCCGTGTGCGCGGGGGAGGACCGGGCGAATGGACGCGGGTTCTGCCACGTGGAGGTCAGCGTGTCCGTCGGCGGTGTACGCGGCACCTGCGGGACGGCCTACGTGCGGGGCCCGGCCGGCACCGCTCGCCGCCTGTAGGCGGTGCCCTCAGCTGAGGCCGGCTGTGTGCGCTATGCCGAGGAACGCTTGGCGCGTGCGGACAGAAAGGACGGTAAGTAGTCAAGCGATACCGGCTTCGTGAAGCGGTCCGGGGCCGGCCCGGTGCGGGGGTCGGGAGCCGGGACCACGGTGGAGTCGAGCGGCACCACACCCGGTCCGCGCTCCGGGCGGTCCGGATTCCGGGCATGCCCGTTGCGTGCTGGTCGACGGCCCCTGGACAACCCCCTGCTCGACCTCACAAGCTGGGCGCGGCGAACCGGCCGACGGTGCAGCACTGGTGGAGGGGCGTTGCTGACCATTGCTATCTCGATTTTCGCGGTTCTGGTGTCGTTGGGGTCGTTGATTCTCGGATACGCGTCCTCTCGCCGCTCCCAGATGCCGGTCCTGCAATTCACATGGGAGAACGGGCAAGAACACACAAGCGCGGGAACGTGGAGCCTCGTGAATGTCGGAACGGGGCCTGCCACCAATGTCGTCGTCGCACAAACCGAGAAGACAAGCCTCACCCATGGGCTGAACGGGGAGAGGTGGCTCAATCCCGTACTGGCGCCGTCCATCCCTGCCGGCGGCCGGCTGGATCTGCGATGGCTCGGCGAGTCCAGAGGGCTGGGACGGGGATTGGGAGCCAGCTACACGGACGTGCAACGGTACTTCTACACCACCAAGTGCGGGGACGACGTCTCCATGTTCTTCATCGGATTGCACCTGCCTTGATGGCCACTGTTGAAACACGGTGGCGAGAAGATCGTCAGAACCTGGTGGGGTATGGACGACCTTGCCGGTTCGCAGTGGTCTGCGGCCACGGCCGCGCAGAACCGGCGGTGTTGGTGGCTGGCTCCACGCTTCGGTATCTGTCGGCGTCTGGGCGGATGGGCCGACCCCGTGCTCCCCTACACACCCCAGCGCGACCGGGCTGGATGAGGGGCCGCTGGCGCCCTGAAGACCCTCATCGACGCGCGCGCGGGCGCCGACCACAACGAGCCACCGCCCCGCACGCCGCGCCCCCACCGCACGCACCGCACGCCCCGCCGCCGCATCCGGCTACCTGCCGGCTGGCCGCCGCCTCCACGGTCACCGGCCCCTGCGACCCCTCGGCCAGGCCGGCCACTGCGGCGATCCAGCCCGGCGTTCTTCGCCGCCAGGAATCCATCGGGCCCAGCACCGCGTCGCGCGGTGACGAACAGCCGCCACCGCACATACAACTCCGGTCGCCCCAACTGGGCCGCCGTGTCCTTGATGCGCTTGACCAACGTTCTCGTGGATGCGTTTGGCCAACGCGTTCTCGTGGATGCGCTTGGCCAGTGCGCTCTCGTGCACCTCGCAGACCGCGTCCCGGACAGCCCGCTCCTGGCAGGGCAGCCCACTGCTGGCAGAACTCGCTCGGCTCTCCGCCGATCACGAGCCGCTCCCCGCTCACCTGCGCATCGCAGTCGCACGACCAGAGCTTCCTCCACGGTCACCGGGACGAGCGGCTCGCCGCTGCCGCCACCAGCGCCCTCCGTCACCTGATCACCAGAGCCCGCGCCGTGCCGTGCGTGGCGCTGGATGACGAAGGGGGGCGTCATCCGCCTCCGCCCACTCCCGCCCCTGGCCGAGTCCGCACTCCAGGAAGGGGGACGTCCTCGGCGACGTGCCAGACGGACGGGCGGGCGGGCAGGACGGCCAGGGCGCGTTGCCGTGCGGCGCGGCTTCTCCACCATCGGGGCGGACGGCCCGGTAACAGGCTCACTTCCTGACCTGAGGCGACGGTTGCGGTGGTCGTCCTGATTCTGGCCGTAACGCGTCACCCTCGAACTCGGCGACGAGACCCAGGCCGACACAACGATTTCGCCTCCGACGCCCGACCAGGCGACCGCCGGGACGGCGAAAGCCACGACCCAGCAGCCTGATCAGGGAACCTCTCAACCCACACTCCGTCTCATACAAACACCTACAACGTACCTACTGAACTAGGATGGGGTACTGGCAAAGGAGGCCCGCATGGATGTGACGCTCTCGCAGGCTCGCGAGCAGTGGAGCGAGGTGATGGAACGCCTCAGCCACGGCGAGGACACCATCCTGATCAACACCAAGACCCGGCGGGCCGCCGTGCTGCGCCGCCTGGAAGGACCGCAGCCGCCCGGGCCGGTGTGGTCAAGTACCAGGGCACGGCAAGAGCTCGGCGCCCTGGTAGCCGCGGCACAAGAAGCCCCGCAGGTCCTCACCACGGGCGGCCGGCCCACCGCAACCGTCACCCAACACGCCACCCCCCACACCGAGTCACCGCCACCTGACACGATCTCCGGTGTCACCGGCCTCGGTGACATCCTCGACGGCCTCCTCCACAACGCGCCACCAGCCGGTCTCTCCACCGGCGTCACGGCCCTGGACCGGGCCAGCGGCGGCCTACCGCGGGGCAGCCTCACGCTGGTGACAGCCCCGCCGAACGCGGGCGGCAGCCTCCTGCCCCTCCAAGCGACACGCGCCGCCGCCTTCAACACCGAGCAACCGACCCCGGTCCTCTACGCCCTCTCAGGGGTGCCGTTGCAGGTGGCGGCTCGGCGTCTGATCGCCGCCGAAGCCCCCGTGCCCTACGCCCAGTTCGCCGCCGGCACCCTCACCGCCGAGCAGCGTCAGGCCGTGGTCGACGCGGACAGTCGACTACGCGCCGCGCCGTTGTCGTTCACCCGGCCGGAGCCGGCCGCGCAGGCCATCGCGGAGGAGGCCTCCCGTATCGAGGGGCTGGGCCTGGTGGTGGTCGACCGGCTCCAGCACGCCCGCACCGATGGCGCCCCGCTCTCGGGCCGGGCCCTTCCCTCAGCGATGAAGACCCTGGCGCGTCTTGCTGCCGAGCGGCAGGCCGCAGTGGTGGTGCTGCTGGATACCGACGACCCGCAGCTGGTCACCCAGCTGGAGCCGGACCGCACCCTCCATCTGACCCGCCCGCACGACGCCGGCACCGCCCGTATCACCGTCACCGCGCGAGACCTGGGCACCCTCGCGACTGTCGAGGTTCCCTTGGACATGGCTCACCTGCGTCTGCTCGACGAGCCCGCTGCCTGTGCCACAGCGGCTGTCACACCGCAGCCCGCCGCACCGTCCCCCACGACAACCCCAGCCTCTCCAGGGACCCGCGGCGCCGCACGTCCCGCTGCCACGGGCCCAGTGCCGGGCCCTCGTCCGGTGACGACGGCTGGTTCCGCGCGCCCTACGGGTGGCTCCAGCGCAGGCACGACCGCGGTACACAAGGACGGCGGCAAGGTCGGCGAGCTGGTCGAGCGCATCGAGGGCAAGGTCCACGCTGTCCTCGCGGACACCGGCGGCCAGGTCGAAGAGGCGGTCGCCGCGTTGAAGAAGACCGCCATCCCCGACGTCATGGCCCTGCTGGAAGAGAGCCGGACCGGGGGGCGCTACGACTTCCGCAACTACCCCGACCTGCCCGACATCCTCCACAAACGCGGCCGCCAGGAGGCCGACGACATCTGGGAAGCCCGCCCCCGCTGGACCGCACCGCCCGAG
Organism: Streptomyces diacarni; assembly: GCF_003323715.1. Taxonomy (GTDB): domain Bacteria; phylum Actinomycetota; class Actinomycetes; order Streptomycetales; family Streptomycetaceae; genus Streptomyces; species Streptomyces diacarni. The sequence continues at coordinate 5,257 of NZ_QOIN01000060.1, read as the reverse complement.
GTTCTCGACGCGCTCGCCGACCAGACGGCCACGGTCACCGCGCTGGATATCAACGGCGCCTACCTCAGCGCGCTCAAGGCCCACCTGCCCATCGGCCAGCTCGAACACCACCTCGGCCCCGACAACGGCGGGCCCCCGCACGACACCAAACGCTCCGGCATCCACCTGATCACCCCACCCGCCTGGGACCACCCCCACCTGCCCAACCCACTCGGCGACCGCGAAGAACCCGGACCCATCTGGATCACCGAATCCACCCTCCGCCTCCTCCTGCGCCTGGCCAGCCCCAAGGCAGGCCTGAGCGAGCGACCCCTGATCCACGAATCATGGACCTCCGGATCGACCGAGCAACTCCTCGAAACCCTGCGCCGCGCCCTGGTACAAGTCCGCACCCGCGCCCTGGCCACCAACTCCGCCGAGAGCGAGGCGGGGTATGAGTACGTGAAGGCCATGTACTCCAAGCTCGTCTCCACGATGGGGGAGTCCAACTACAACCGCGACCTCTACCGACAGGATTGGATGCACCTCATCCGCTCCCAGGCGTTCGCCAACCTGTGGCGCAAAGCCTGGGCCGCCCACCAAGCCGGCCTCACCGTCGTACGCGTGATGGGCACCGACGAACTCCACCTCGCCGGCGACTGGCGCAGTGCGCGGGCGGCGGGGAAGGAGACCCTGCTCTTCCCCGAAGGGCGTGAGGTCACCGAGGTCAAGCCCAAGCACACCTACCGCCTGGAGAAGACGGCCGCAGGCAGCTACCGCGAGCGGGAGGCCCACTGATGCCCGACAGGTCCCTCAACTTCGGCCTCTACGGCGCCCACGGCACCAAGAGCGCCCAACTCGCCGGCCAAGTCCTCGACCGCCTGGCCATAGAAGGCGGCATCCGCTCCCCCGCCACCACCCGCCGCGGCCTGACCGCCCGCCTGAACTACCTCACCAACTCACCCGCCGGCTACCAGACCATGCGCGAGGCAGGCATCACCGTGGCACGGGGCACGCTGCGCCGCTGGCTCCAGCACAAACAAACCCCCTCCCGCGCCAACCTCGCCCGCATCGACGCCGCCTACCGCTCCTACCGGCACCGCAACGTCGCCCGCCACCTCCTGGCACGCCTCAACGCCCGCGGCGGCACCCGCGTGGAAATCCAGCCCCTCGACCAGTCCGGCGTCGCCGATCCCCGCAAGCGAGTCATCGCCACCGACACCGCCACCTTCCGCCGGCTGCGGATCCGCTCCTGGGACCGGATCGTCGAGGCCTGGGCCGCCGCCGACGACGACGCCCTCGCCGACGCCTGGGACGACGAACTCACCGACCTCGGCTCCCAGTGGGGCCAATACGAGTACGCCACCTCCGTCGGCTTCTCCGCCTGAGCCACGGACCGCCCGAGGAAGGAGAGGACAGATGGAGAAGACCGACACGAACGAGCCGGTGCAGCTGCGGCGCCGGCAGAAGGAGGCCGTGGACGCGGCTGTCTTCGCTCTGGAGACCCCGCCCGGCGGCATCCCCGCGACCGGGCTGCGCACGCAGGTGATCGCCGCCCCGGGATCGGGCAAGACGCTGGTCGCCTACGAGGTGGCCCGGCGCCTGGAGCCCCGCGGCCGCGTCCTGGTCCTCGTCCCCACGCTGAATCTGCTCACGCAGACGGTCGCCAAGTGGCGCCAGTACGGCATGCGCGGCCCCGCGGTGGCGGTCTGCTCGCTGGACCGCGACCCTCAAGTGCGCGCCTACCTCGCCGACGAGCTGGACGTGCGCTGCACCACCAACCCGATCCGCCTCGCGATGTGGGCCGGCACCGGACCGGCGACGGTGTTCGCCACCTACGACTCGCTCGTCGGCCGCCCATCCGGCGACGAGGCCACCGAGGACGAGGGAGAGGAAGCGGCCGAGGAGCGGGCGGTCGCCGGGGTGCTGGAACGTGCCCTGGCCGGAGCGTTCGGCCAGAAACTCAACGGCTTCGGCCTGGCGATCGTGGATGAGGCCCACCGCACCGCAGGCCTCGCCACCAAGCCGTGGGCGATCATCCACGACAACCAGCGCATCCCCGCCGACCGGCGCCTGTACATGACCGCCACACCCCGCGTTTACGACGCGGACGCCCAAGATGGCGAGGTACTGGTGGCCTCGATGGACGACCAGGCCACCTTCGGCAAGCCCTGCTTCACCTTCCCCCTCGGCCAGGCCATCGAGGAAGGCGTCCTCGCCAGCTTCGAGATCGACGTCCTGGAGATCCGCGACCCCGCACCCCCCACCGACGAAGCCTCCCTCGAAGAGCGCCGCGGTGCGCGCCTGGGCGCGATCCGCGCCGCCACCCTCGCCCACATGGAAACCGCCGGCATCGTGAGCCTGCTGTCCTTCCACTCCCGCACCCAGGAGGCCCTCTCCTTCGCCCGCGGCCTGCCCGACGCGGCCGACGAGCTACGCGCCACGGGGCGGTTCCCGGGCGAGGTGTGGGGGGAGTGGCTGTGCGGCCTCCACCCGGCCGCCCACCAGCGCGCCGTCCTCGGCCAGATCGCGAACGGCGTGGACGCGGAGGGCCGCAAGACGGAGTTCCGCATCCTGTGCACCTGCCGCCTGCTGGGGGAGGGCACGGACATCACGGGCCGCTGCGGCCTGGACGGCGTCCTGTTCGCCGACATCCGCAGCAGCCCCATCGACATTGTCCAGGCCGTGGGCCGCGCCCTGCGGCAACAGCCCGACGAGGGCAAGGTGGCCCGCCTGGTCGTGCCCGTCCTCCTCCGCCCCGAGGACGAGGGACGGGACATGGCGGCAACGGCCGCGTTCGAGCCGTTGGTGACCGTCCTGCGGGCGCTGCGCTCCTTCGATCCGCGCGTCGTCGAGCAGCTGGCGCTGCGTCCGGCCGGGCGCAGCGGCACACCAGAGGATGTCCTGGCCGCCGACCCGGCCGGAGACCCACGAGAGGCCGATACATCCACCGAGAGCGAGCCAGCCGACGAGAACCACGCCCAGGAGGAACCCAACGGCGGTGAGGGGGCCGAGCTGGCCCTGCTGCACTTCTCCCGCCGCCCCCGCGAAGCCAACGAGATCGCCCGCCTAGTCCGGACCCGCGTCCTGCGCCCGGAGTCGACAGCCTGGCTCACGGGCCTGGAAGCCGTCCGCGCCTTCACGACCGCCCACGGGCACGCGAACATCCCCTACACCGCCACCATCGACCTCGGCGACCACGCGGTCGACTACCCGGTCGGACCGTGGGCGGCCGAGCAGCGCCGCGCCTGGCGGGCCGGCGACCTGGCCGACTGGCGCACCGAGCTCCTCGCCGAGACCGGCTTCGTCTTCGACCCCCGCGACCAGACATTCACCGAGTTCCTCGACCTGTGCGCCCTCTACCACGCCGACCACCACACCCTCGCCGCACCCCGCGACGCCGTGATCGCGGGCGTGCCGGTCGGGGAGCGGCTGCACCAGACCCGCAAGCCCGGCGGCCTGGGCAAGAAGACCGAGCGCGCGAGGAGCCGGCGCGAGCGACTGGAGGCCATCGACCCCGACTGGAACCCCACCTGGCCACTGACCTGGCAACGCCACTACGCGAAAACCCGCTGGCTCCTCGCCCAAGGCGCCACCCTCGCCGAACTCCAGCCCGGCGTCAGCCTCGGCGGCGACGACATCGGCACCTGGCTCGCCCAACAGCCCGCCGCCTGGCACGCCCTCACCGAAGGCCAACAGCAGCGCCTCATCACGCTGGGAATCACCCCCGCACCGGCCGGACCGCTCCCAGCCGCTCCGTCGGTGCCCGACGGGGCGTCGCGGTGGGAGATCAACCTGGCAGCCGCCCGCCAGTTCAAGTCTCGGGAGGGGCACCTGCGAGTTCCGCGGGACCATCTGGAGACGGTCACCGACACCGCCGGGCACGAACACGCGGTTCGACTCGGGGTTTTCCGCAGCAACACCCGCTCCCACCACAAGAAACAGAAACTCACCCCGGACCAGACCCGCGAAGCACACGAAGCGGGAATCCTTTCCTAACTCCCCGCGCGACTCCGCCACGATGCCTCGAAGAACTCGGACCGTTCGAGTCCCTCAACGCTTGATACCGACGCGCCGTGATCGAGTACCAGTCGGTGTCAGGCTCAGGCGCCACCGGCTGGGCACCCGCAGGCGCTCTGCACCGCGTTGGGGCTGCCTGACTTGTGCGGCGGCGCTGGTTACTTCGCTTCGGGACGCTGGGTGGGCCTCTCCCGTTGACTCGATCGCTCCCAAACCTGGCGTATGCCGATAGTTTGCCGAGAAGGTGATGCCCCGTTACTCTGATGATGGAGACCAATCCCCCACCGATGCGGCACGACGGGCCCAGAGGTGGGTACAGAGGGTATCGACCTATGGCCACCATTTGACCTTCGAGATTCGTACTCCCGCGTTGAGAACCGATTACGGTTTCATGCGGGCCGTCGAGGGCGCATCTCGGTTTCGGACCACAGATGATTGTGGGTCGGGCCGAGCGCGCCTTTTTTGCTTGGCTTCACCACAGGATTGGGAGTAGGCCAGGTGAAAATCCCGGAATGGGTAACGACCAGCCTGACTGTCGTCAGCGTCGTCGTCTTCATCGTCTCCGTGACTCTGAAGAGGATCCCCGCCCTCCTGAGCGACGCCCGTAGGGCAGTAATGGCGTATTACGACTTCCGGGACGGCGTGAAGTGCAGGCGCCGCAGGGAGGTCGAGTGATGAACGTCGTTGTCGTGGGGATGCGTCATAGGTTGTCCTTGCAGGCTGGTTGTTTGTTTCCGGGCCTGTCGTACGGGCGTGACAGGTGGTGTCGTTTGCCGGGGCGATGACGTGTCGTGTGTGTAGGCGGGTTTGTGGCGGCGCGGAGTTTCGGTGATGCGCTGCCCTTCCCGCCGTTACTCGAAAAGCACGGCCGGCGCATATCCGGCTGTGCGAGAGAGAGCAAGAAACTTCCAATGCGCACCCCATCGTGCATACTTGAGTTGCCGTCAGGGAATGCTGCCGGAGGGTGCGGGGGAGTGGGCCCGTAGACCAAAACCTACCCCCTAGTGCATACTGGGAGAGTCGACCGGGCACCGCACCCCCTCTCGTCGTAGCCCGCCTCGTGTGGCCCCGGAGGGGACACGCGTTCACCCCGGCCACGAGGCGGGCCGCAGACCGGAAAGAGAGGGAAACCCCAGGGCAGTGGACCCGGTTGGCTCCGGCCGGAGGCTGGGGCCCCGCCCCCGGATGGGGGCGGTCGGCGCCCGGAGGGCGCCGGTCTTCCGCCGCGCAGCGGCGGCGCGTCGTGTCTGCGGAGCAG
>NZ_QOIN01000030.1 GCF_003323715.1 Streptomyces diacarni | reverse complement strand
AAGCCCTCCTCTGCCTCGCCCGACGACGCGCCGACGTGCTCTTCGCCATGCTCCGCGACGGCACCCTCTACCAACCGCCAACACCTTCAACGGCTTGACCAAACCCATAGAGGCACCCCCCCGGGTGTCTCTCTTCCGCTCACGGGCGACGTCGCCCGTGTCTGGGGCGAGCAGTGCCGGTCCCTCCTGGCGCCCTCAGCCCTGTCCTGCGGGACGCTCGGCCTCCCTGGCGCCCTTGTCGACGGGGCCGTGGCTCTTCCCCGGTGTCTTCTCCAGAGATTTCCGCTGCTCCTCGGGAGACTTCTGCTTCCAGTCCGGGTGGCCCGGCATGGGCGGGGTGGTCTTCCCGTAGAGCCACTTCTTCAAAAACGCGCTCTGGTCCTCGCCCGAGACCTCGCCGGCCAGCGCGATGAAGTCGCCCGTGTCGGCGTTGTCGTCGCGGTACCGGTGCGTCCACTCACGCTCCAGACGGGCGAAGGCATCCTTTCCGATCCGCTCCCGGAGCGCGTAGAGGACGACAGCCGACCCGTTGTAGACGATCGGACTGAACAGCTCGATCTTGCCGTCCCCCTGGGCGGGCAGCAGCGCCGCGGGCGGTCCGTAGCGCTTGCGCCAGGAGTCCGACAGCTCGTACGAGGCCCGGGCCCGCTCCTCGACCGTGAAGCCCCCACGCTCGGCCGCGTAGGCCCACTCGTACCAGGTGGCGTGTCCCTCGTTCAGCCACAGATCGGTCCACCGGTGGGGGCTGACGCTGTCGCCGAACCACTGATGTGCCAGCTCGTGCACCATCAGGGACTCCTTGTACCAGGACGGGTACGCCGGGTTGGCGAGCAGGTCGCTCTCGAACAGGGAGAGCGTCTGGGTCTCCAGCTCGAACCCGGTCTGCGCCTCGGCGGCCAGCACGCCGTAGTTCTCGAACGGGTACCGGCCTGCCCTCCGCTCCATCCAGGCGATCTGGTCGGAGGTCCGCTTCAGCCAGGGGGCGAGCGCCTTGCGCTGCTTGACAGGCACGACGTGACGCAGCGGCAGCCCGTGCGGGCCCGTCTCGTGCACGACGGTGGACCGGCCGATCGAGATCTGGGCGAGTTCGGTGGCCATGGGATGGCCCATCCGGTAGGTCCAGACGGTGTCCTCGTTTCCGTCACCCGCGCGCGTCCGTCCCGCGGGCAGCCCGCCCGCCACGACGGTCAGTTCCTTCGGGGCGCGCACGTGGAAGGTGAACATCGCCTTGTCGGCGGGGTGGTCGTTGGAGGGGAAGACGCGGTGCGCGGCGTCGGCCTGGTTGGCCATGGCCAGCCCGTCCTTGGTACGGACCCAGCCGCCGTTCTTGGTTTTCGGGTCGCTGGTGTGCCACACCTCGACGTGCAGCCAGGAACCACGTCGCAACGGCGTCCGGGGAGTGACGACCAGGTCCTCCCCCGCGCGTGCGTGCTCAGCGGGCAGGCCGTTCACCTCGACGGAGCTCACTTTCCCGCCCGCGAAGTCCAGGTTGAACCGGTCCATGTTCCCGGCGGTGACCTGCGCGTCGATGCGGGTGCGCGCCGTGAGCGGCTCGCTGTTGTCGCCGCTGTAGTCGAAGGAGATGTCGTAGGCACGTACGTCGTAGCCGGGGTTGCCCAGGTGGGGGAAGAGGTGGTCGCCGATCCCCGCGGGCCGGGGCGCCGGCAGGGTGGCGCCGACGAGGGCGAGGGCGGCGGCGGTGACCGTGGTGGCCACCGCGCAGCGGCGTGGGAGTGCGCGGGAACGGGCGCGAACTGTGAGGGCTGTACTGGCCATGCGACATCGCTACCAGCGACCGGCACCCGTGATGATCTTCCTCGCTCGCGTCCACCCGAAAGGGGACGCACGTCAGTGCGGACGAGCGCGGACGGCGGCAACGGTTCGCCACAGCGTGCCGGGCGGTCCGCCTTCCGGGTGCCTGTGCGCGTCAGTTCGCGATGGCCCTGCGGGCGGAGCGGCTCACGTCGTAGACGCCGGGCACGCGCCGCATGGCGCGCATCAGGGCCGGCAGTCCGGCTGCGTCGGGGAGTTGCAGGGTGTACGTGTGCCGGACCCGCTGTTCGCGGGGAGGCTCGACGTCGGCCGCGACGACGGCGGCGCCATGCACCGCGATGGTCTCCGTGAGGTCGGCCAGCAGCCGGGGGCGCCCGAACGCCTCGGCCCGCAGTGTCACACGGCATCCGGCCGCGCCCTGCTCCCAGCGCACCGGCAGCGGCAGTCGGCCGTCCGAGGCCATCCGCGCCACCGACTGGCAGCTGTCCCGGTGGACTGTGACGGCGCCGCCGCGCACCGGGAACCCGGTCACCGCGTCGGTCGGCACCGGAGTGCAGCAGCGGGCCAGCCGTACCGGCGTGTCCGGACGTCCAGGAACCACCGGAACGTTCTCCGCATACCGCTCGCCCCGATGCCCCGCACGCCTGCCGGATCGTTCCCCGCGCACCCCGCGCACCGTGTGTTGCGCAGGGGCGTCCCGACGGGCCGCCCCGCCGCCCTTCGCGGGCCCCGCTCGGTGCCCAGCGGGCGCGGGGCCGACACCCGTGCGGAAGGCCGTGCCCTCCTCGGCGCCACCCGTGCGGGCCGTCTCCGCTGCGGCATCCGGTCCTGAGCCGGGGGCGGAGCGGGGGCCAGGTGCGGGAGCGATGCCCGCGTCGTCCGTGGCGCCCACGGGCGGTGACGGCTCCACGATCGCCCGCGCGTGAACAGCCGCATCGGTCTCCGCATCCGTGCCCGTGCCCGCAGGCGTGTCCGCTTCCGCGTCCTGACTCGCCCTCGGGTCAATGTCCGGGGCCGCCTGCGCGTCACCGTCGGCGGCAGTACGGAGGCGGGGATTACCGGTCGTACGGAGGTCAGAAGGACGCGTCACGCCGCCGGAGGCGGTGGCGTGGGGCGCGGCAGCCGTCCCGTCCGCGGGGGCCTCCGGCGCCTCACCGTGGGCCGCCAGCCACTTCCGGATGGCGATCCGGGCAGACGGCGTCCGTACGTGGTCGAGCCACTGCGGAGACGGCCCCGACGGGCTTCCCTGGCTGGGCTCCAGGAAGAGCTGGAGCGCGTCTCCGTCCCGCAGCACCGTGGTGAGGGCGGCCAGTCGTCCGTTGACGCGCGCCCCGATGCAGCGGTGCCCTGCCTGGCCGAGTCGGGCGTACGCCGCGTCGACACAGGTGGCGCCCGCGGGCAGCGGCAGCGGGCCGGACCCGAAGCCCTCCGTGCCGGGAACGGCGCAGTAGACGGTGATCTCCAGGTCCTGCGCCAACTCGTCGCGCAGTTCCTGCCAGAAGGTGTTCGGGTCGGGGGCGTCGCTCTGCCACTCCAGGAGGCGCGACAGCCAGCCCGGCCGCGTCGGGTCGACCCGCTCCCCCGTGCCGTCTTCTTCGGCCGCGGAACCCTCCCCTGCGGCTCCGTCGTGGGCCGCCTCCGCCGTGGCGGCCGCGTGGGGGTCGCCCAGGGCGATGACTCCGGTCTCGGCCACCTGGTGCATGCGCCGGGTGCGCACCAGGACCTCTGCGACCCGGCCCTCCTCGTCGGCGATCGCGGTGTGCAGCGACTGGTAGAGGTTGAACTTGGGGACGGCGATGAAGTCCTTGAACTCCGACACCAGCGGAGCGAAACAGGTGTGCAGCTCGCCGAGGGTGGCGTAGCAGTCGGCGTCCTCGTCCACGAGGACGAGCAGGCGCGCGAAGTCGCAGTCGCCGAGCTGGCCGCGTTTGAGTCGCAGCCTGTGGACCGAAACGGTGTGGCGGGGGCGGATGAGCACCTGGGCGACGACCCCGGCGTCCCGCAGCGTCCGGCGCACCTGGGCGGCGAGTCCGGTCAGCGGGTCGGGACGTGTGCTGTGCTCCCGGATCAGCTCGCGGGTGCCGCGGTGCTCCTCCGGGCGCAGCACGGCGAAGACCAGATCCTCCAGCTCGCTTTTGAGAGTTTGGATGCCGAGCCGTTCGGCGAGAGGGATGAGCACGTCGCTGGTGACCTTGGCGATGCGGACCTGTTTCTCGCGCCGCATGACGCCGAGGGTGCGCATGTTGTGCAGCCGGTCGGCCAGTTTGATCGACATGACGCGCACGTCGTTGCCCGTGGCGAGCAGCATCTTGCGGAACGTCTCGGGTTCCGCGGCCGAGCCGTAGTCGACCTTCTCCAGCTTGGTGACGCCGTCCACCAGATAGCACACCTGATCGCCGAACTCGCGGCGCACCTGGTCGAGCGTGACCGCCGTGTCCTCGACGGTGTCGTGCAGCAGCGACGCGGTCAGGGTGGTGGTCTCCGCACCGAGTTGCGCGAGCAGAAGAGTGACCGCGAGGGGGTGGGTGATGTAGGGCTCGCCGCTCTTGCGGGTCTGCCCGCGGTGGGAGGACTCGGCCAGTACGTACGCCCTGCGCAGGGGCCGCAGGTCGGCGCGCGGGTGATGGGCCCTGTGCACCTTGGCGACGTGCTCGATGGCGTCCGGCAGCGAGTCCCTCGGCGCGGCGCCCAGCAGTGCCGCTCTGCTCAGCTTCCGCAGACCGCGCACCGCGCTCATGGGCACCTCCCGCTCCTGCCGCACCCCCGGGCCGGGGCTGTGATGCTACCGGCCCCCTCACGCGCCCCTGACCGACTCCGGCCCAGGGTGAGCCGTATCACCCCATCGTGCGACGCCGCGCGGACGGTGTCACACGGGAGCCGCCACCCCCGCCTCGCGGCGGCCACCCTTACGGCAGCAGAGCGGGGTCGATCCGGCCCTCGGCGACGATCACGGCGGGCCCGGTCATTTCGATCTCCCCGTCGGCCCGCTCGGTGATCTCCAGCCGTCCGCCGGGCACCTCGACCGTGTACGTCACCGGGGCGCCGTCCTCGCGCGGGTCGAAGCCGTCTCTGCGGGCGGCGACCACCATCACGGCACAGGCACCGGTGCCGCAGGAGCGCGTCTCGCCCGCGCCGCGTTCGTGCACCCGGAGCGCGACGTGCCGCGGGCCCCTGGCCACCACGAACTCGACATTGACACCGTCGGGGTAGGCCGTCGCAGGCCACACTTCGGGGGCGTCGTACAGCCGCCCCGCCTCCGCCAGGTCCGAGACGAAGGCGACCGCGTGGGGATTGCCCATGCCGACCTTGCGCACCGGCCAGGTACGCCCGGCGGCGTGCACGGTGATCTCGCCGTCCGCCCCGTCCTGGGCTTCGGGCAGCTCGGCCGTGCCCATGCCGATGGTGATGTCGCCGCCGTTCTTGGCGATGTGGACCCGGCGCACGCCCGCGCGGGTCGCGATGGCGACGTCCCCGGGCTCGGCCAGTCCCGCGCGTTCCAGGTAGCGGGCGAAGACCCGGGCGCCGTTGCCGCACATCTCGGCCACGGAACCGTCGCTGTTGCGGTAGTCCATGAACCATTCGGCGTCGTCGGCCATGGACCTGGCCTCCGGATGCGTCGCGGCGCGGACGACGCGGAGCACGCCGTCGGCACCGATACCGGCCCTGCGGTCGCACAGCCGTGCCACCGCCTGCGGGGACAGGTCGAGCACGCCGTCCGGGTCCGGAATGATCACGAAGTCGTTCTCGGTGCCGTGGCCCTTGAGGAACGGCACGCCTGGTGCGCTGGTCACACCGCCGATCGTACGGGAGGCGGCACCGAAGCGCGGAACGGGCCGAGCCGACGGGCCTTCGCAGGTCAGGCCGCCTGACGGGCTGGTCGGATCAGGCCGCGGGCCGTGCCGGGACCGGTGGCGACCCACAGGACCCACGGGCAGTGCCGGGCCAGAGGCAACCCGCTAAACCCGAACCGTGCATGATCGGTGACGCTCCGTAGAGGCCCCCGGCCGTGCATGATCAGTGGCGGAGGCGGTCGATTCGCCAGACGGCGAGCACCACGAGGGTGCACAGCACCACCGCGTAGCACAGGACCACACGCCAGTCGGGGCGTCCGCCCGAGCCGCGTGCCGGGAGCCCCGGCCAGGTGTGTCCCACCCTGCGGGCCGCCATCACGCCCCAGCCCGCCGCGCAGCCGCACAGCAAAAACCCCAGCATGGAGACCACGGCGCCCGAGCTGCCGCCCGGCTCGAAAGCCAGCGGAAAGGCGAACATCAGCGAGCCGAGAGCGCCGAGGATCACGATGGGGGCGAGCTGCCACAGCCGCAGCTTGCGCTGCGGGCGCAACTCGTGGGGCTCGACCGGCGGACCGGTGGCCATGGGGTCCTCCCCCGGCTCCTCCCGCTCCGGATCGGCAACGCTGTCCGGGTCGGCGGAACGCTCCGGGAGGGCGACGTCGTCTTCGTCGGCGTCCTGGCCCGGGTCGGCGCCGCTCTCCGGGGCGGAGCCTGCCGGCGTGCCGGAGCCGGAGGGCCGCTCGACGCCGGACGACCACTCGGGTCCGGCCTGCGGTTCCCCCTCGGGCCGCTCGGTGTCAGCGAACGACTCGCTGTCGGCGGAAGGCCCGGTGTCCGCTGCCGAGGAGTTGTCGCGAGGGCCGGCCACCATTGCCACACGCCCTCCCAACTCCGGTTTTATGGATCCCAACGATGGACGATGATGGCACGCCCGCGGTAACGGGACGGTTGCGCAGGGCTTCCCGATGCCATCACGTGATCAGGCTGTAACCGCGCGCGTCAGCAACGCCAGCGCCGCACCCGGCAGTTCCCGCCTGTCGGCCGCCGCACCACTGAGCCAGTTCACCCGTGGATCGCGGCGAAACCAGGAATCCTGGCGGCGCGCGAAGCGCTTCGTGGCGCGGATGGTGACCTCGCGCGCCTCTTCGAGGGAACACTCGCCCGCGAGGGCCGCGAGGACCTGCTGGTATCCGAGGGCGCGGGGGGCCGTGCGCCCCTCCCGCAGCCCGCGCTTCTCCAGCTCCCGCACCTCGTCGACCAGTCCGGCCTCCCACATCAGGTCGACACGGTGGGCGATCCTCTCGTCCAGCTCCGGCCTGGCGACGTCGACGCCTATCTGCACGGTCTCGTAGACGGACTCGTGGCTCGGCAGATTCGCCGTGAACGGTCGTCCGGTGATCTCGATGACCTCCAGGGCGCGGACGATACGGCGGCCGTTGCCGGGCAGGATCGCCCGGGCCGCCTCCGGGTCGGCCGCGGCCAGGCGGGCGTGGAGCTCGCCGGAGCCCGTCTCGGCCAGTTCCGCTTCCAGCCTGGCCCGCACCCCGGGGTCGGTACCGGGGAACTCCATCGCGTCGAGTGCCCCGCGGACGTACAGGCCCGAGCCGCCGACCAGCACGGGCACCCGCCCCCGGGCGCGCAGCCTGTCGATCTCGGCTCGGGCCAGCCGCTGGTACTCCGCGACGCTCGCGGCCTCGGTGACGTCCCAGATGTCGAGCATATGGTGCGGCACGCCGTTCCGTTCCGGCAGCGTCAGCTTCGCGGTACCGATGTCCATCCCGCGGTACAGCTGCATCGAGTCGGCGTTGATGACCTCGCCGCCCAGCTCTTGGGCGAGGAAGACGCCCAGGTCGGACTTGCCGGCCGCGGTGGGCCCCACGACGGCGACGACGGGCGGCTCGTCCTGCGGGGGAGCCTGCGAGGTGGGCGGGGTGGCGGCATGGGCGTTCACCCGTCAAGTCTCGCAAACCCGGTTGCGGCTTCTCGAATGAGCGACGTGACGCGACACCTTCGAGGTCGTTGCCCGATGCGAGGTTCCGACAGCCGGTTTCCGCACCGGTGCCCTGGGGCGACGCAATGGGACGCTCCGCGAGGCGCGGGATTTCGCCCACACGAGTATGGTCTGGAGTAGATATGGGCGTGTTTGCGAAGATTCTCCGTCGTTCGTCCACCAAGTCAACACAGGACACTCCCGAGTCCACCCCCGCGGAGGAGGCCGGAACTGGCACCTTCGTTCGGCGCGGAGCGCGCGACGGGACCGGGTCGGGCGGCACCGAGCCGACGGGACCGCGCGCGGGGGCCGAGGACGAACACAGGGCGGGGGACGAGGCCACTCGCGAGAGCCCGCCCGAAGAGAGCTCCTCGCACGCCACTCCCCCGGTGCCCGAGAGCACCGAGACGAGCGGTGACGGGCCGGCGGCGGACGGCAGGGAGGACAGGACGGCGGCTAGGGTCGAGAACAGCGAGGGGGCCGTCGGCATCCCCAAGCAGCAGTCCGCCGACGAGGCCGCCGACAGCGAGACCGGGGACAACGCCCGCAAGTAGACCGTGCGGCCCCCGCCCGCACGGCATGGCAGGAAGGTGACCGCGATGGGCTTCATGGACAAGGTCAAGGGCATGCTGGGCCAGCATGGCGACAAGGTCCAGCAGGGGCTTGACAAGGCGGCGAAGGCCGCCGACTCCCGGACCAAGGGCAAGTACAGCGGCCAGATCAGCAGCGGCACCAAGAAGGCCAAGGACGCCGCCCAGCGGCTGGCCGACGAAGGCCGCGGCCAGGGTGGCCAGGGCGGTCAGAGCGGCTCGGGAGGTGGCCCCGCAGGCGGCGGCCCGACGGGCGGCGGGAGCGGTTCCGGTCCGACAGGCGGCGGGAGCGGTACAGGCGGCACAGGCGGCACAGGCCACTGAGCCACACGCTGAGCCACGCTTCCGGCGGTCCTGAGCGACGCCGACGGGGCATGGCAAGCCCCCGGCGCCCGCAGCGGCCGTATGGGCTGCCGCAGCGCTACGACAGCAGCGCGGCCGGGGGCATGAAGTGCACCCCGGCCGCGTGCCGGTTACGGGCGCGTACGGACAGGCTCAGGGCCCGCACGGTGCCCGGCCGGTCACGACCAGCTGGCGACGATGTATCCCACTCCGTAGGGCGCCTCGTCGTACAGGAGACGACCGGCCAGCCCGGACCCCTGCGCCGCACCGGCGAGTGTCTGCCAGGAGGAGCGTCCGGCCGCTCCGAGGTCGTAGGCCAGCTCCTCGTCCAGTGCGAGCAGCGCCGCGGTGTCGGCGGCGCCCAGGGCCCGTGCGGCCTCGGCGTCGAACGCGGCGGCGCGCTCGTCGAAGTAGCCGGGGGCCTTCAGGGTGCGGCAGTTGCTGCCGTCGCCCATGACGAGCAGGGCGACACGGTCGGCGCTCGCCGCCAGTTCCCCGCCCGCCTCCTGGCAGCGGGTCCGCGTCAAGGGCTCACCGACGCCGAGTCCTTCGACGGGGGAGCTCGTCCAGTCCGTACGGTCCAGCAGCCACGCGCCGACCGCCAGGGAGGGCGGAAGGTCACGACGGGCGGGCTCCCCCTTGCCCAGGCTCACTTCGAGAGGGACACCGAACCCGGCGAACGAGCCGCGGGCGCCCTGAGGGTGCGTACCCCGGCCGGCCTGTTCGGCGGGGCCGATCACGTGGAGCTGGTCGGGGCGGGCAGCCGCCAGGACGCCTATGGCGTCGTAGCAGGCGGCGCGGGCGGCGTCCATCTCGGCGGCGGCACCGCCCGCGATCTCGGGTACGAGCAGCGGGGGGCAGGGGCATACGGCTGCGGCGACAAGCATGGCGCGCAGCTTAAGTGCCCCGCGCACCACTTCCCACCCAGCCCGGGCCGAGACTCACCCGCGCGTGCGAGAACCCCATGAACGGGTGACGGCCCGGCACGACGCGCACGGACCATCTCGCCTGCGTGGGCCCACCGTTCAGGCCGGGGCACGGGCCCAGAGCTCCGGGGCACGGGCCCAGAGCTCAGGCCGGGTACGGACCCAGGGTTCAGGCCGGGCAGCAACCGCCGGTGGTCGCCGGCTCCGGCTCGGGGACGCCGACCGTGGGCAGGCCGAGCATCACACCGCTGCCCTGCTGTCCTGGGGCAGCCCCGGCCGTGGTACGGCGCTCCCAGGCGTCGCCCGCGCGCGTGCGGCGCACCGCCTTGGCGGGGCCCTCGGCGAGCAGGTGGTGGGGCGCGGCGTAGGTGATCTCGACCGTCACCATGTCGCCGGGCCGCACCGGTTCCTGCGGGCGGGTGAAGTGCACCAGCCGGTTGTCGGGAGCGCGGCCCGACAGCCGCTGGGTGGCGTCGTCCTTGCGGCCCTCTCCCTCGGCGACCATCAGCTCCAGGGTGCGGCCGACCTGCTTCTTGTTCTCTGCCCAGGAGATCTCCTCCTGGAGTTCCACCAGGCGTTCGTAGCGCTCCTGGACGACCTCCTTGGGGATCTGTCCCTCCATGTCGGCGGCGGGCGTGCCGGGACGCTTGCTGTACTGGAAGGTGAACGCCTGGGCGAACCGGGCCTCACGCACGACGTGCAGCGTCTCGGCGAAGTCCTCCTCGGTCTCGCCGGGGAAGCCGACGATGATGTCGGTGGAGATCGCGGCCTCGGGGATGGCGGCGCGGACCTTCTCGATGATGCCGAGGAAGCGCTCCTGCCGGTAGGAGCGGCGCATCGCCTTGAGGACGCGCGAGGAGCCGGACTGGAGCGGCATGTGGAGCTGCGGCATCACGTTGGGCGTCTCGGCCATGGCGGCGATGACGTCGTCGGTGAAGTCGCGGGGGTGCGGCGAGGTGAAGCGGACGCGCTCCAGCCCGTCGATACGGCCGCAGGCGCGCAGCAGCTTGCTGAAGGCCTCGCGGTCACCGATGTCGGAGCCGTAGGCGTTGACGTTCTGTCCGAGCAGGGTGATCTCGGTGACGCCCTCGTCGACCAGTGCCTCGATCTCGGCGAGGATGTCGCCGGGCCTGCGGTCCTTCTCCTTGCCGCGCAGCTGCGGGACGATGCAGAAGGTGCACGTGTTGTTGCAGCCCACGGAGATGGACACCCAGGCCGCGTAGGCGCTTTCGCGGCGGGTGGGCAGCGTGGAGGGGAACGCCTCCAGGGATTCGGCGATCTCGACCTGCGCTTCGCTGCGCAGCCGGGCGCGCTCCAGCAGCACGGGAAGCTTGCCGACGTTGTGGGTGCCGAAGACGACGTCGACCCAGGGGGCCTTCTTGACGATGGTGTCGCGGTCCTTCTGGGCGAGGCAGCCGCCGACGGCGATCTGCATACCGGGACGCGCGGCCTTCTTCGGAGCGAGTTGGCCGAGGTTGCCGTAGAGCCTGTTGTCGGCGTTCTCGCGGACGGCGCAGGTGTTGAAGACGACGATGTCGGCGGCGTCCGCGTCCTGGGACGCGCGTACGTATCCGGCGCCCTCCAGCAGTCCCGCCATCCGCTCGGAGTCGTGGACGTTCATCTGGCACCCGAAGGTGCGCACCTCGTACGTCCCCTTGACGTCCTGGACGGCCGTCTGGACGTCCGCTGCCTGACTCCGGTCGCTACTGCTCATGCTCACAAGGGTAGGCGTTCTCACCGACACCCTCGGCCGGGTGGGACGGGCGCACCAGGCGACCGCCGGGACAGTGTGAGGCAGATCACCGCGCGGTCACTCCGAGGCGGGTTCGTCCGACAGCCGGAGGGTGGCCCAGACGGTGTTGCCGGTGGTCACGGAGGAGGCCCGGACCCCCCACTCGGCGGCGAGGGCGGCCACGATGCACAGCCCGCGACCGCTCTCGTCCGCGGCCTCGCTCCGTTGGAGCTGCGGCTCCTCGCCGCCCCTGGCGGGATCGTGGACCTCCAGGCGGAGCAGCGGAGCGGCCTGCGTCCCGTGCGGTGTCACGGTCGCACGGCAGACCAGTTGGGCCTCGGGCAGGCAGCGGGTGTGCACGACGGCGTTGGTGGCCAGTTCGGAGAGCAACAGCACCGCGTCGTCCGCCGTCGCGGAGGGTATCGGGGGATCGTGCCGCTCGCCCAGCCACCGGGTGAACGCGGCGCGCGCCCGTGCGATGTTCTGCTCCCGTGCGGGAAATCTCAGCTGCCAGCCCGGATCCGGGAAGTTCGCGGGCGGCACGGACGGGTAGCCGGAGCCGCCGGTGAAAGCGGTGGAGGAGGCTGATGCGGGGTCCCTGCGAGCGGGGGCGGCGTACACCTGGGGGCGCCTTCCGTCGGGCTGGTCCCGGCCCGCGGTGGGACCGTGACACGTCGTCTGCCCGTCACTATGGCCCCTACCGTTCCACTCAGCAAGCGACAGTGTGAAAATTGCACTTCGTGACAGGCGACCGTCCGTGTGCGGGCGCACGTGAGCTGGGCCACTCCCCTCACCCCCGACTTGCTGGCAGTATCCCCTTCCATGCCCAGCCTCCGTCCGCGAACCGCCTCCCGCCCGGTGTTCGGCCCGGACGGGTTCGCCGCCGGCCACCCCCGCCTCCTGTGGGGCTCGGCCGCCGTCCTGGTGGTGTGCGGGCTGCTGGCATGGTGGCTGGTGCCCTCCCGTGCGCCTGCTCCCAGTGGCCAGATCACCTTCGCCACGGGGGTGCGGACGGGCGTGTACGAGCGCTACGGGACGCTCTTCAAACAGCGGCTCGCCCGCGACCTGCCCCGGGTGGAGCTGACACTGCAGCACAGCGAGGGCTCGGTGCAGAACGTGGCCCGGGTCGCCTCCGGCACGGCGGACTTCACCATCACCGCCTCCGACGCTCTGGCCACCTACCAGCAGGAGGGCGGCAAGGACGCCTCACGCATCCGGGCCTGCGCCCGGCTCTACGACGACTACATGCACCTGGTCGTGCCCAGGGACTCCCCTGTGAGCAGCGCGAAGGATCTCAAGGGCATGCGTGTCGGCGTCGGCGAGAAGCGCTCCGGGGTGTCCCTGGTGACCAGCCGGCTGCTCCAGGCCGCGGGCCTGGACATGGAGGACGACGTCCATCCGGTGCGAGAGGGCATCGACCGGATGCCCGCCCTGCTGTCCGAAGGGAAGCTCGATGCGTTCTTCTGGTCGGGCGGGCTGCCGACGGGTGCCATCGAGCGCTTGGCGGAGCGGACGGACATCCGGCTGGTGCAGCTCGGCGACCTGCTGCCCCGGCTGCACGAACAGGGACGCAGAACGGGCTACTACCGCGCCGCCGTCATGGCGCCGGACGCGTACCCGACAGTGCAGCGCGGCCGGTCCGTCAAGACAGTGGCGATCGCCAACCTCCTGGTGACCACGGACCGCACCGACCCCGCGCTGACGGAGGGCATCACCCGCTCGGTCATCAAGAGCAGGGACCAGATAGGGCGCGAGGTGCACGCGGCCCAGAAGGTCGACCTGCGCACCGCCATCTACACCGACCCCGTTCCCCTGCACGAAGGGGCACGGCGCTACTACCGTTCGGCCAAACCCTGACCCGTCGCCTCCGGTGCCTCCCGCGGGACGGTGATCAGCACGCGCAGCCCTGCGGGGGAGTTGTGCGCGAAGGAGAGCCCCGCGCCGCTGCCGGCGAGCAGGGCACGGGTGATGGACAGGCCCAGGCCGGAGCCTGAGACGTTCTGGTGGCGCCCGCTGCGCCAGAACCGGTCGCCCACCCGCTCCAGTTCCTCGTCGGTCAGCCCGGGGCCGCTGTCCCGCGTCTCGACGGTCACATGGTCGCCCTCCGCGCGGACGGTGACGGTGACCGTGCCGCCGTCGGGGGAGAACTTGACGGCGTTGTCGACGACCGCGTCCAGTGCGCTGGACAGCGCCACCGGATCCGCCCACCCGGTGGCTGCCGCCTGCCCGGCCGAGGTGAGCGTCACACCCCTGCGTTCGGCGCTGGCCCGCCAGGAGGCGACCCGCTCCGCGGCGATCTCGGCGACGTCGGTCAGCACGACGTGCGACGCGTCGCTGTGTTCCGCGGAGGCCAGGTCCAGCAGGTCGTCGAGCACACGGGCCAGCCGCTTCCCCTCCGCCCGCACGGAGGCCATTTCCTCGTTGCCCTCCGGCAGCTCCAAGGCGAGCAGTTCCATGCGCAACAGGAGCGCGGAGAGCGGGTTGCGCAACTGGTGGGATGCGTCGGCGACGAAGGCACGCTGCTGTTCCAGCGCTCCCTCCACGTTGCCCGCCATCTCATTGAAGGAGTGCGCGAGTCTGCGCAGCTCCGGCGGGCCGACCGAGGCGACGACGCGCGAGGTGAACTTGCCCGTGGCGATCTCGTGCGTGGCCCGGTCCAGGGTGCGTACCGGCTTGAGGACCCAGCCGGTGAGCCGCAGCGCGGCGCCGACCGCCAGCAGCATGGCGGCGGCCTCACCGACGGCGATGGCCAGCCAGCCGCGGAGTATGCGCGAGCGCATCGGCCCCGTGGGCGAGTCGGTGAGCACCACGGCTGCCACGTCGCCGTCCCTGATGACCGGAGAGGCCACCGCGATCCGCCCCTCCCGCTGCCAGGGCCACACCTGGGGCGGATCGTGGCTGCGGCGCCCGGCCAGCGCCTCGGCGTACGCGCGCGCCCCGTCGGGCCTGCCACCCTCTCCGGCGGTCTCGCTCTCAGGAGGCACCCGCCAGTCGCGGGGGGAGGCGGCCATGGTGCGGCCGTCCCGGTAGAAGACACCGGCACGGATGCCGTAGAGGTCCCGGTAGCGGTCCAACTCGTGTTGGAGGGTGGCCCGGCGCTCGTCGGGCAGGGTGGTGGAGGTGACGAACTGGGCGAGGGAGGCGAACCGCGCCGTGTCGTCGATCCGGTCGACCACCACGCGCTGCTGCTCGGCCTGTGCCTGGCTGGCGGCCAGCGGGAAGCCGAGCGCGAGAAGAACCCCGGCCAGCAGGATGAGTAGTAGAGGGAGGAGGCGGCTGCGCACTGTGGATGTCTCCGGACCCGGCCGACTCAGACGCCCTGCGCTGCCATGCGGTAGCCGACGCCGCGCACCGTCTCTATGAGCGCGGGCCGCTGCAGCTTGGCACGCAGCGAGGCGACGTGCACCTCCAGGGTGCGTCCCGTCCCCTCCCAGCTGGTACGCCAGACCTCACTGATGATCTGTTCCCTGCGGAAGACCACGCCGGGCCGCTGGGCGAGCAGCGCGAGCAGGTCGAACTCCTTTCGGGTGAGCGGCACCGTCGCGCCGTCGACACTGACCTGCCGGGTGGGCAGCTCGATGGTGACGGCTCCGAGCCGGATCGTGCCGGGCGCGCCCGTACTGTCCGATCCCGCCTCCGGCACCGTGCCGTTTCCCGACGGCGCTCCGCCCTCCGCGACGGAGCCGCGGCGGCTGACGGCGTGGATGCGAGCGAGCAACTCCCCCATGTCGTACGGCTTGACGACGTAGTCGTCGGCGCCGAGGTTGAGGCCGTGGATGCGCGACCGTACGTCGGCGCGCGCGGTCACCATGATCACCGGGGTGGTGCTGCCGCGGCGGATGCGCCCGCACACCTCGAACCCGTCCTGGTCGGGCAGGCCCAGATCCAACAGGACGACGGCGAAACCCGGACCCGGCCGGTCGCCCACCAGCAGTTGCTGAAGCGCCTCCGCGCCGCTGCGCACGTGGGTCACCTCGAAGCCGTGCCGCGCCAGCACGGCGGAGAGCGCGGCAGCCACACGGTCGTCGTCCTCGACGAGCAGCAGTCTCACCCGGCGCCCTCCTTCCCCGCGGTCCTGTCCGTGCCGATTGCTCCGACAGAGCATCCATTCCCATCGGCGCAGGTGAGTCAAGGGGCTCCCCGGCCCGCCAGTGCATCCGTTACGCAGCCGGTACCGTCCCCTTTACCCAGTGCGCCCGGTCGCAGCCGGATCGTTATGCTCAATTTCAGCTCAGATGTAATGACGGTCACGCAGGCGGCTCACTAGGGTCCTCGCAACCGACGAGGACGGAGCTACACGCCGATGAGCGAAGTATCGGTGACCAAGGACGCACGCGGTCCCGAGCCCGCGACCGACAAGCTGGTCGTACTGGACAACGTCAACAAGCACTTCGGTGCGCTGCACGTCCTCCAGGACATTGACCTGACCATCGCCCGCGGCGAGGTCGTCGTCGTCATCGGCCCCTCGGGTTCCGGCAAGTCGACCTTGTGCCGCACCATCAACCGCCTGGAGACCGTCGACTCCGGCGGCATCACGATCGACGGCAAGCCGCTGCCGCAGGAGGGGAAGGAACTGGCCAGGCTCCGTGCCGACGTGGGCATGGTCTTCCAGTCCTTCAACCTCTTCGCGCACAAGACGGTGCTGGAGAACGTCACCCTCGGCCAGACCAAGGTCCGCAAGACGGACAAGCAGGCGGCCGAGCAGAAGGCCCGTGCGCTGCTCGACCGGGTCGGCGTCGGCAACCAGGCCGACAAGTACCCCGCGCAGCTCTCCGGCGGACAGCAGCAGCGCGTCGCGATCGCCCGGGCTCTGGCGATGGACCCGAAGGTCATGCTCTTCGACGAGCCGACCTCGGCCCTCGACCCCGAGATGATCAACGAGGTCCTGGAGGTCATGCAGCAGCTGGCCCAGGAGGGCATGACGATGGTCGTCGTCACCCACGAGATGGGCTTCGCGCGCTCGGCCGCGAACCGCGTCGTCTTCATGGCGGACGGCCGGATCGTGGAAGAGGCCACCCCGGACCAGTTCTTCAGCAACCCGCGCAGCGACCGTGCCAAGGACTTCCTCTCGAAGATCCTGCACCACTGAGCCGCAGGACCGCGGGGCCGGACGGCCACAGGGCCATGGAGCAGCGCAGCAGCGCACCGGGCCATCGACTGTTCAAGCAAGGGATGTTCACTATGAGGTTGCACAAGACCGCCGCGGCGGCAGCCGCTGTTCTGGCGCTCGCCGCCACCGCCGCGTGCGGCGGCAAGGAGGGCTCCGCGGGCGACAAGCCCAAGGACCAGACGAACGAGAAGGCGCTGCCGAAGTACGAGGTCGCCAAGGACGCCAAGGTCGACTCCCCCGTCCTGAAGAAGGCCCAGAAGCGCGGCAAGATCATCATCGGTGCCAAGGCCGACCAGCCCTACCTCGGCTTCCAGGACCAGTCGACCAAGAAGTACTCCGGGTTCGACATCGAGATCGCCAAGATGATCGCCGCCGACCTGGGCTTCTCGCCGAAGCAGATCGAGTGGAAGACCGTCGACTCCGGCGCACGCGAGACGACCATCTCCAAGGGCGACGTCGACCTGATGATCGGCACCTACACGATCAACGACGAGCGCAAGAAGCAGGTCGCCTTCGCCGGCCCGTACTTCCACGCGGGCGCCTCGCTGCTCGTCCGCAAGGACGAGAAGGAGGTCACCGGGCCGGAGACCGTCAAGGGCAAGAAGGTCTGCTCCATCGTCGGTTCGACGCCTCTCCAGGTCATCAAGCAGCCGAAGTACGGCGCCAAGGTCACCGAGCTGAGCAAGTACTCCGAGTGCGTCTCGCAGGTCATCGACGGCCAGGTCGACGCCGTCACCACGGACGACGCGATCCTGATGGGCTACGCCGCGCAGAACCCCGGCAAGCTCAAGGTCGTCGGCAAGCCCTTCTCCGACGAGCCCTACGGCGTCGGCATGAAGCAGGGTGACGACGCCCTGCAGAAGGCCGTCGCCGACGCGATCAAGGCCCACCAGGACAACGGCGACTACAAGAAGGCGTACGAGGCCACCCTCGGCAAGTCCGGCTCCAAGTTCAAGACGCCGCCCGAGATCACCGAGAAGTGACGTGCCGCGCCTCGCTCCCCGGCACCAGCGCCGCGAGGGGCGGGGCGCGTCCGTGTGACCGCGCGCGCCGCTGTGACCGCACACCCTGCTGTGACCGCGCGCGTACGGGTCGCCTCCCGGGCCACCACCGTCGCCCTCCCGCGTCCCCCTTCCACTCGCTCTTTCTGCTCTTTCTGCTTTTCCTCTTCCTGCCGCCGCAAGCTACGCGACTCCTCGCGGAGAACTCATGAACGTACTGCTCGACAACCTGGCGCTGTTCCGCGAGGGATTCCTCGGCACCTTGTCGCTCACTGCCGTCAGCGCCGTGTTCGCCGTGGTGCTCGGTCTCGTGATCGCGGGCTTCCGGGTCTCGCCCGTGCCACCACTGCGCATCTTCGGCACGCTGTGGGTGACGGTGCTGCGGAACACCCCGCTGACGCTGCTGTTCCTGGTCGCCTTCTTCGTGGTGCCCAAGGTTCTCTTCCCGGGCATCAACTCCTTCGTGCTGGCCGTGTGCGCCTGCGGCTTCTACACCTCGGCCTTCGTCGCGGAGGCCGTCCGCTCCGGCATCAACACCGTGCCGATGGGCCAGGCCGAGGCCGCCCGCGCCATCGGGATGACCTTCACCCAGACCATGCGCATCGTGGTGCTCCCCCAGGCGACACGCACCGTCGTGCCGCCGCTGAGCAGCATATTCATCGCACTCACCAAGAACACCGCGATCGCCGGCGCCTTCGACAACGTGGACCTGTTCAACATCCAGAAGACGCTCAGCAACGACGGCTACGACATCGCCGTCATCTTCATCTGGATCACCATCGGCTACCTGATCATCACGTACGCCATCAACGGCCTCTTCCGGCTGCTGGAGAACCGTCTGGAGGTCGCCCGATGAGCGCGAGCGTCCTGTTCGACGCACCCGGCCCCAAGGCCCGGGCCCGCAACCGCGTCTACTCCGTCATCGGCAGCCTCGCGCTGCTGGGACTGCTCGGCTGGGCCGTCTACCGGCTCTACAACCGCGGCCAGTTCGCGGGCGAGCTGTGGGACATCTTCAACTACGCGGGTATCCGGCAGAACATCCTGGACGCTCTGCTGTCCACCTTGAAGGTGTTCGCACTGGCGGGCGTCCTCTCGCTGGTCTTCGCCGTCGTCCTGTGCGTCGCGCGGCTCTCGGACCACAAACCGGTCCGCTGGGTGGCACTGGTCTTCATCGACCTCTTCCGGTCGATCCCGCTGCTCATCACGATCTTCGCCCTGTGGGTCGGCATCCTCGGTGACATGACGTCCATGTGGGCGCTCGTCCTGGGCCTGACGATCTACAACGGCTGCGTCCAGGCCGAGGTGCTGCGCGCCGGCATCAACGCGGTCCCCAAGGGACAGACCGAGGCCGCCTACGCACTGGGCCTGCGCAAGACCCAGGTAACCGTCTCGATCCTCTTCCCGCAGGCCGTGCGGTCCATGCTGCCGACGATCATCAGCCAGCTCGTCGTGACGCTGAAGGACACCTCCCTCGGCTTCATGATCCTCTACCCGGAGCTGCTGTACTCGGCCCGCCTGATCGCCAACAACACGCCGGTGGGCGGTGTCTACCCGACCGTACAGACGGTCATCGTCTTCGGCGCCATCTACATCACCCTCTGCCTCGCGCTGGCGTGGCTCGCGAAGTTCATCGAGCGCCGCGGCCGCAGGTCCAAGGCCGGCATCGCCCCCGCGGCGGGCGCGAAGGAACTTCAGGAAGTCGCCCCCTCCGGCAGCTCGGACCCCACACCCGCCCCCGGGCAGGGCACGGGAGACGTCCACAAGGACTAGCCGCCGACACCGGCTCCCTGCCGGGACACGCGAACGACGCCAGGGCGGCGGCTCGCCGGAGCCGCCGCCCTGGCTCACGCCTCGCCCCGAGGGGCCGTCACTTGACGACCGCTCAGGCAATGGGTTGCATACCAGCGTGATCGTGCACCAGGCCCCACCGCCAGAGCAACCCCGGCCCCACCACAGCCACCAGGGGTGTGAGGTCTCCACGCTGTGGACCCGGTGATCATCGTCGGGGCAGGCCCCGTCGGACTCGCTCTCTCCCTCGCTCTCGCCCGCCACGCGGTCCCGTCCGTGGTCCTCGACGCCACCGACGGACAACCGGAGATCCGCGCCGCACGCACCTGCGTGCTGCGCCCCGACACCGTGGCACAACTGCCCGCGCTGCCCGGTGCGCGCTGGCGCTCGTGGCGCACCCAACGGCGCGCCCAGCCGGTGGCGGAGACCGACCTGCCACCCGAACGCTCACCCCTCCACCTGGCGCAGCACGCCCTGGAGAGCGTGCTGCGCAGCGCCCTGGCCGACGAGCAGCTCGCCCGGGTGATCACCGGCAGCCACGTCGACCTGCTGGAGCAGGACCCCAGAGGCGTCACGGTCCACACCCGCGGCCCGTCCGGCACCTGGTGGCGGGGCAGCTACGCGGTCGGCTGCGACGGCGCACGCTCGACGGTCCGCAAACTCCTCTCGGTCCGCTTTCCCGGCCGCACCGCTGTCGAACGGCACGCGGTCGCGGCGCTGCGCGTACGGCTGCCCTGGGAAGAGGGCCACTACGCCCCGGACGGCACGTGGGAGCCCGGCCAGGCGGGCCGCGCGCTGCTGCACCGCGACCCCGGCGGCACCCCCGGCGAGGTGACGGCACGACCGCTGGCCGACGGACTCTGGCGACTCGACTGGCTGCTGACACCACGCGGCGACCTGGTGACCCCCCAGGAAATGCTGGAGCGCGTCGCCGACACACTCGCGACCTGGTCCGAGGAGGCGCTTCACCCCGTCCGGCCGGACCAGACGGGCAAGGCTGCCAGGACCGGCAGCACAGCCAGAACGAGCAGCGCGCCAGGAGCGGCCGAGACAGCCCGGGCGGGTGGTGCGTACGGGGCCGACAGGAACGCCGGTGCCGGGCGAGCCGTCGGCGATGGCGGTCACGATGGCCAGCCGGCACTCCCCGGCAGCCGCGCCGGCCAGGAAGCCGCCGCCCGCATCGGCCCCTACGAACTGGTCGACACGGGAGTGCACACCGCGCACCAACGGCTCGCCCGGCACTGGCGCGTCGACCGCGCCTTCCTCGCCGGGGACGCCGCACATCTGACGGGCGCACTGGGAGTGCAGTCCGTCGACGAAGGGCTGCGGGACGTCACCAACCTCGCCTGGAAGCTGTCTCTCGCCTGGCACCACGGCCACGACCGCACGGCGGACGCCCTGTTGGACAGCTACGAGGCGGAGCGACGCCCCACCGTCACCGCACGGCTGCGCGCAGTCGACCAGGCCATGTCCGTCGTACGGCGCGGCAGCGGACTGCGGTCGCTGCTGCCCGGCGGGGGCGCACGCTCCCACCTGGCACTGCTGACCGACGGACACCTGGGCCAGGGCCTGCTCGGCGCGCCTCCCGCCTACAGCCGAACGCCACTGGCCCCGCCACGCGGAAGCACTCCCCAGGTGCCGGTCGGCACGGCACAGGGCGCACCGGTCGAAGACGTTCCCGTCACCGCCGTGGACGGCTCCCGGGGAACCCTGCGCGGCCGGCTGGGCGGCGTCGGCGGGGAACTGCTGGTGGTGCTGGTCGCCCCGGGCACAGCGGTGTGGGACAGCCGCCACTGGCTGTCGGCGGGGATGATGCCCGAACTGGCCGCCGCGGTGGAGAAGCTGCCACTGCGGGCGACGCTGCTGGTCACCGAGGGCTACCCCGGCGCGGCCGCGCACACGGTGCTCGTGGTCCGCGCCGACGGCCACCTGGCCGCCGCCCTCCCGGCAGGGCGCACCGAGGCGCTCAACGCCTGGGCGGAGGCGATACGCGGGACGGGCGCGGCGGCCGGCCACGAGACGGGCTCGCAGAACTCCTGACGCGAGGCCCTTGCCACCGGGTCAGGACGGGCAGCAAACACCGTTCGCTCACGGATGCGACCGGCATCCCGCTCGCCGCCACCCGGGCCGCCGGCGAGCACGCGTTGGCTCGCCCGCACGGGTTCCGTCGCCCCGGACGCACTGGACAGGTCCGAGACGACACCCACGAAGCCTCATCGCCCCGGGATCCGCCCTGATCTGCCGGGGACGCCTCCGCTCATCTGCCGGCTGCTAGTTCTTCTGCAGAGCCCGGGTGACGCCCGCGATGACAGCTGTCGTCAAAACCCAACCGAAGGCGATCAGCAGGTAGGCCAGCCACTGGAGGCTGTCGTGCGGCCAGTACCAGGCGGTGCGCTGGCCCAGACCGCCGACGGGGATCACCAGGTCGAGTGTGTAGACGAGAGGCTGAAACGGAGCGCCTTCGCCTTGTTTGACCGGGCTGGGAGAGTGAGCGCCGAAGGACAGCGTGCCCAGCACGGTCAGTGCGAGGAGCCAGACACCCGCCAGCCAGGGGCGGTATCCGTAGCCGACAGTCGCGTCGAGCAGGTGCCCCCACACGCGCGCCGCCCAGGGCAGAGTCCGACGCCGATGGCGCTGCTTGGCCAGGAGAACGCGGCGGGCGTCGTCGTCGTGGCCGGCCTTCCGGTACCAGCTCGCCAACTGCTCGTAAGGCTGCGGGTTGTAGCCGGGGCTGCGTCGTATCCACGCCACCCGCCGGGCAACGGAGTCCCGCCACCCCACTGCTTCCCGGCGCTCCCCGCCTTCGTCCACCTTGACGGAGCCGTAGACGAAGCCGTCCAGCTCCACCACGTCCGGCCAGCTGCGCTCGCTGTCGTGAAGACTGGTCACCTGTGCCCCCCGCAGGTCCACGCTGCCGGACGGAGACCGGGCGAGGGTGAGGTCGAAGTCGACACCCTGCATCAGGGGGGCGGCCAAAGATGGGCCGCGGTCGTCGGATGGTCCGTGCAGAAAAGCTCCCTCGAAGGTCACACCGTCCGAGACCCGGGCACCCCGCAGTCGTACGGTCCCGTTCGCGGTGAACCCGTCGGACAAGTCGAGCGTCGAGCCCACGGCGTTGTCCAGAGCGAGCGCCGTCCCGCGTGGCCCGGGGCTCACCAACTGTGCCCCCTGCATGAACAGTCCGCCCGGCAGCTGTGCTCCCAGCAGGCGCACCTCACCCCGCGCGACGAACCCGCCTCTGCAGGTCACCCCTCCTTCCATGACCAGGCCGCCGGCGGCCACGGCCCATCCTCCGGGCGCGCTGATCTCCGCCCCGTCGAGCAGCATGCCGCCCGTCACCCGGGCGTCGCTCAAGGACAGGGCGGTGCTCACATGGTTGAAGGGCGAGGACGCGAGGCTTTCCACCACGGAATACCGCAGGTCGAACGTGCCCTCGACGCGGGCCGAATAGGCTTCGATACCCGGTACGCGGCTGCCCCTGATCACGAGCGTTTGCGTCGACGCTCCAAGCAGGTCCACCGACTCCTCGAACCAGCAGTCCTCCAGCCAGAGGGCGTGAGCGATCTGTGCGCCCGCGAGGTCCAGGTGCCCTGATATCCGTGCCCCGGCGAGCCGCAGACACGCGACAGCACCCGGCTGCGCGGTGTGCGCACCCAGGAGGAGCGCCGCGATCACCGCGGCTCGAATCGTCCGCTCAGGGCCCCACCCTCCCCCCTCGGCGACACGGTCGTCCTCGGGCAGACCCGTGCGCAAGTCCACGAAGCGCCCCTCGGGAAACCCGCCCCATAACCGACGCTCAGGTGGAGTCAACTCGTCGTAGGAGAGCACTCCACCAGAGTAGTGATCTTCCATCCTGCTCGCTTCCCTCCACCGCGCGCGGAAATCGGAGGCAGCCGTTCCATGGAGGTTTTCAAGGAGCATCTGACCAATGTCCGCCCGATGTGAGTGAGATGCCGGTGCGGGTTCGCCACGGTGGGGCGGACTCCCCGATCGGCTCACGGGACATTGCCTTCTCCGGGATCGGCATCGGCATCGGCGCCGCCCAGGCCGGCTACGACTCCGGCACGTATGCGAGCTGGACGGCCTGCCAGTCGTCAGGCAAGAACGCGTAGAGCATCAGAAAGTTCCATCGCGTCGAGAACAGCGACGGTAGCTGGACACTCCACGGTCGACGAGACCCAGGAATGCCGGGCGGCACCCCCGAACGGCACCGCTGCTCAGGCTTCCACGAAGAATGGGCTCCCCACGATGGGGTGCTGACAACTCCCCGGCACAGAGCGGCCCGGCACCTCTTCGGACCCGAGGCGATCGACGCTCCCGCAGCGTGAACGTCGCACGGCGGCCTCCACCGCCCCGCACGGTGGCCCCTCCGGCTCCGGTGGGCGTGGATTCCAGTGGTCGCGGCAACACCGCCTGGCTAGGTGGTGAGCAGATCACGTAGACGCTCGGCTGGTGTCGTCCAGCCGAGCGTCTTGCGGCCTTCGCGCATGACCCGGCACCCATCCCATGCCGACCGTCTGGGTCCCTCCGGAATCCCTCCAGACCCGTCCGGTCCCTTCCAGGACCATCCGGGTCCCTTCTAAATCCCCGGGAAATGCTCCTCCAGCTCCTCCGGGTCCTCCCCCTCTTCCTCCAGCGCTTGGCGGACCACGCGGAGGGCGAGGCCTTCCGGGTAGCCCTTGCGGGCCAGCATCCCGGCGAGACGGCGGAGACGCTTGTCCCTCTCCAGGCCTCTGGTGGCACGCAACTTGCGCTCTACCAGCGCCCGCGCTGTCTCTTCCTCCTGCTCCGCGTCGAGCTCGCCCACCGCCTCGTCGATCACCGTGGCGTCCACACCCTTGGTGCGCAGTTCACGTGCGAGAGCGCGGCGGGCCAGCCCCCGACTGTGATGCCGGGACTCCACCCATGCGGCCGCGAACGCGCCGTCGTCGATGAGACCGACACCTTCCAGCCGAGCCAGGATTTCTTCGGCCGCCTCCTCAGGCACGTCCCGCTTGCGGAGCGCGTCCGCGAGCTGCCGGCGCGTCCGAGGCGTACCGGTGAGAAGCCGCAGGCAGATGGCTCTGGCCCGCTCCACCGGATCCTGCGGCTCCTGGGACCGCGGCTCCCTGGAGGGCCGCGATCCCCCGGGCTGTTGCTCCCCGGGGGTGGACGGCGAACGCGATGGTCCCGCTCCGGCCCTCGACGGGGCGGGACCATCGCCGTCCTGGGAGCCCGTGCTCGTGCCGGCGCCCCACGGCGCGGCGGAGGCCGAGGACGGGTCCGGGGAAGGGGTGTACTCCGGCCAGTCGGTGCGCCGTGTCACCGGACTAGCTCTTGGCCGCGGCGGCCTTGGTGGCCTTGGTGGCCTTCGCCGTCTTGGTGGCGGGGGCCGGGACCGTCTTGGCGGTGGCGTCCGCGCCGTCCGCCGCGACCGCCGCGCCGGCGGCAGGGGCCACTGTGCTGTCCGCGGCGTCCGCGCCGGGCTCACCCGACGGGTCCTGGGGCTGGACGCCGATACCGAGCTTCTCCTTGATCTTCTTCTCGATCTCGTTGGCGAGGTCGGGGTTGTCCCGCAGGAAGTTGCGGGAGTTCTCCTTGCCCTGGCCGAGCTGATCACCTTCGTACGTGTACCAGGCGCCGGACTTGCGGACGAAGCCGTGCTCGACGCCCATGTCGATCAGACCGCCCTCCCGGCTGATGCCCATGCCGTAGAGGATGTCGAACTCGGCCTGCTTGAAGGGCGGTGCGACCTTGTTCTTGACGACCTTGACACGGGTCCGGTTGCCGACAGCGTCGGTGCCGTCCTTCAGGGTCTCGATGCGGCGGATGTCGAGCCGCACCGAGGCGTAGAACTTCAGCGCCCTACCACCGGTCGTGGTCTCCGGAGAGCCGAACATCACGCCGACCTTCTCGCGGAGCTGGTTGATGAAGATCGCGGTGGTCTTGGACTGGTTGAGCGCACCGGCGATCTTCCGCAGGGCCTGGCTCATCAGCCGGGCCTGGAGGCCGACGTGGGAGTCGCCCATCTCGCCCTCGATCTCGGCCCGGGGCACCAGCGCGGCGACCGAGTCGATGATGATCAGGTCGAGCGCGCCGGAACGGATCAGCATGTCGGTGATCTCGAGGGCCTGCTCGCCGTTGTCCGGCTGGGAGAGGATCAGCGCGTCGGTGTCGACGCCGAGACGCTTGGCGTACTCGGGGTCCAGCGCGTGCTCCGCGTCCACGAAGGCGACCGTGCCGCCCGCCTTCTGAGCGTTGGCCACCGCGTGGAGGGTCAGGGTCGTCTTACCCGAGGACTCGGGGCCGTAGACCTCGACGACCCGGCCGCGCGGCAGGCCGCCGACCCCGAGGGCCACGTCCAGGGCGGTCGACCCGGTGGGGATGACCTCGACCGGCTCGTTCGGCCGCTCGCCCATGCGCATCACGGCGCCCTTGCCGAATTGGCGTTCAATCTGAGCGAGAGCGGCGTCGAGCGCCTTCTCGCGGTCGGTTCCTGCCATGGGTGCCACCCGGTTGTTTGCTTGAGTCGATCGCTTCACGTCTCACGACGCTAGCGCCTGCCACTGACAATCGGTCCGGACCCGCGCTCCCCCGGCCGGCATGGCCTGAGCGGGCGTTCGCCGGAGCCTCCATAAGAATCGATGTTCGATTTTTGAGTCAAGTCGCACCGCGCGCCTGTGGACAACTTCGAAAGCCGCAGGTCACAGCGTTTGCACCGGAGCTTCACGTCCCCGGGAAGGCTCCGGAACGCCTCCGGAACGAGGAGACGTACCCGGTCATCGGAGGCGCGACAACCACCGCCCGAGCCCGCGGCGCCTGCCCCGCGGCCCCCGTCCGAACGACACGTCCGAGACCTCGTAGCGCTTCACGTACGCGCTGAGGAATCCCTGCAACGTCGCCATCGCCGGAATGGCGACCAGCGCGCCCACCACCCCCAGCAGCGAGGTGCCCGCGATCACCGATGCGAAGGCGACGGCGGGATGGATGTCCACGGTCCTGGCGGTGATGCGCGGCTGCAACACGTAATTCTCGAACTGTTGGTAGAGGACGATGAACACCAGCACCCACAGCGCCGACCACGGGTCGACGGTGAAGGCGATCAACAGCGGCAGAGCCCCGGCCAGATAGGTGCCCACGGTCGGCACGAACTGCGAGACCGCCCCGACCCAGACGCCCAGCGCCGCCGCGTACGGAACGCCCAGCAGCCGCAGGAAGAGGTAGTGCGCGGCAGCGGAGATCAGCGCCATCAGAGCCCGCGAGTAGATGTACCCGCCGGTCTTGCTGACAGCGATCTCCCAGGCGCGCAGTACCTCCGCCTGGCGTGCGGGCGGCAGTATGGAGCACAGCACGGTCCGCAGCCGGGGGCCGTCGGCCGCGAAGTAGAACGTGAACAGCGCGACCGTCAGAAGCTGGAAAACTCCCCCCAGCACCGTCGCGGAGACCCCCCACACGTTCCGCGCCCCGTTGCGCAGGTAGCCGCGTACCCAGTCGGAGTGGACGAGCCCCGAGCGGAGCTCGTCCACGTGCAGATCGGTGTGGAAGTGTTCGTTGCTCCAGCGCAGGACCTCAAAGACGTAGCGGGGCAGGTTGTCGACGATGCGGCTGACCTGTTCGGCGAAGAGGGAGCCGAGCGCGAAGAAGAATCCGGCCGCGGCCACCAGCAGCACCGCGGAGACCAGCGCGGTGGCCGGCCCGCGCCGCATCCCCCGCCGGGCCAGCCCCGCGACGGCGGGCTCCATGGCCAGCGCCAGGAAGAACGCGATCAGGACGTCCAGCAGCAGGGTGAGGACCCGCAGGACCGCCCAGCTGAGGACCTGGTAGACGGCGAACAGGGCGAGGGCGAGCACGAAGGCCCGCGGCAGCCAGTGCGGCATCGTCGAGGACCATGGACCGCGACGGAAGCCCGCGGCCGAGGCCACCGGGCCGAGCCCCTCCCCTTGGGGGTCACCACTCGCGGGGGATTTTCCGTCTCCCTCGCCCCTCTCCCCGGAGCCGGGCTCTCCGTCGCGTCGGTCCCGGCCGTCGTGCTTCCCGGCGCGTCTGTCGCGACCGTCGTGCTCGCCGGCGTGTCTGTCGCGACCGTCGTGCTCGCCGTCATTCCGGCCGCCGTCGCCTGGTGCACCCACCGGACAAGTTTCGCCCTATCGGACACACCGCCTGGTAAGCGACTCACCTCTTGTGCGCCGGGACGTCCATGACGTCGCAGACCACCCGCCACACGTCTTTCGCGTCCCACCCCGCCGCGAGCGCCTCATGGACGGTCCGGCCGCCCAGCTCGGACATCACGAAGTCATGTGCGAAGGAGTCCGCGTACGACGCACCGAAGTGCTCCGCCATCCGCTGCCAGAAGTCCGTCAACCGCATGCCTCAAGTATCCCGCCTGGAGGGTTGGCTCGGTCCCACAGCAGTGACCGGGGCGTCTGGCGGGCCTACCGTCGGAGAATGGCTCACAGTGGTTCGATCCTCTCCCGCGCGGAGAACTTCATCTGGCTGACAGCGCGCGTGCTGGAGCAGCGGCGTTTCGAGCACGACTTCCTGGACGGCGACCCGAGCGCGGTCGAGACGGCGCTGGACGCCTACCGCAACGCGGACGGCGGATACGGTCACGCGCTGGAACCCGATCTGCGGGGTCCGGTGAGCCAGCCACTGCACACCGCTGCGGCCGTGCGGGTGCTGGATGCGATCGGACGCTGTGCCGGACAACGGGTCGAGCGCATCGGCCGGTATCTGACGGCGGTCTCCACGCCCGACGGCGCCCTTCCCGCCGTCCACCCCTCGCTGCGCGGCTACCCTG
The DNA here is from genome assembly GCF_003323715.1 of Streptomyces diacarni. Classification (GTDB taxonomy): domain Bacteria; phylum Actinomycetota; class Actinomycetes; order Streptomycetales; family Streptomycetaceae; genus Streptomyces; species Streptomyces diacarni. The sequence continues at coordinate 29,524 of NZ_QOIN01000030.1, read as the reverse complement.
CCGCACCGTGGATCCCCGTGGTGGACGTGCCGCCCAGCGACCTGCTGGCGACCGGTCCGGTCGTGGGCACACTGCACCGCAACAGCGTCTGGCACGCTTGGCTCTTCCGCGCGACGGACTACTGCTGGCACACCGTCGAGACCCTGGACAAGACCCACCCGTACGAGGTCCGGGCAGCGCTCGCCTTCCTGGACGGTGTCCCGGACCGCCCGCGGGCCGAGGCGGCGGCGGCCCGACTGGGGACGCTGGTACGTGAGCAGCGCCTGGTCGTGACCGACCCGGACCGCACGGAGCGCTTCCCCCTTCCGGACGGTTACGCACCGGGAGAGCACCACTACGTGACCGATTTCGCGTCGGCGCCCGACTCGCTGGCACGGCGCTGGTTCTCGGACGCGGAACTGGACCGCTGTCTCGACCACCTGGTGAACCGCCAGGAAGAGGACGGCGGGTGGGACATCAACTGGCGCAGGTGGGCGCCCGGAACGGCGTTGGAGGGGCGCCCTCTGGTGACGCTCGAGGCCCTGCACACTCTCCGCGCGTACGGACGGCTGTGAACCATCCCTTCGAGTCGCCCCACGAAGACGCCGTCCGGACACACCGAAAACCCCGTCCGGCTCGCGTCCCCCGGGCACGTGTCGGCAGGCGTCACCCCACCGCGCGTATGCCCGCGGTGACCAGAACGGCCGCGGCGACGACGACCAGGAAGGGCGCTCGCAGCACCAGAGCGAGTGCCGCGGCAGCGAGCCCGGCCGCACGGGCGTCGAGCACGAGCACTGTCTGGTCGGCGAACGTCTGCTGCGCGGTCAGCGCCGCCAGCAGCGCCACAGGCAGCAGGGCGGTCAGCCGCTTGAACACCGGGCGCTCCAGAGCGCCCGCGGGCACCGACAGGCCGAGAAGCTTGACCAGATAGCAGCCCAGGGCAGTGATCCCGATAGCGATCCACACACTCACCGCGACTCCTCCTCGCTCCCGCTCTCCGTTCGCCTCTGTGCCTGTTCCTGTCCCTGCTCGTCTGCCTGTTCCTGCTCCTGTACCAGTTTCTGTTTCTGTTTCTGTTTCTGTTTCTGCTTCTGCTTCTGCTTCTGCTTCTGCTTCTGCAGCATCAGGACGTCCGCTGCCCTCCGTGCCTTTCCGCTGTGCACCACCAGGACGGCAGGGGCCGCCAGGGCAGCCACCAGTACCGGTACGCCTGCGGGCAGCACCGGGAGGAGGGCGAGCCCGAGGACGGCGGCGAGCCCCGCCGTGGTGCGCTCGGCACCGGTGCGGAGCATGGGGGCCAGCAGGGCGAGAAAGGCGGCGGGCGGTGCCGCGTCCAGCCCCCAGGCGGCGGTGTCCCCGAGCGCTTCGGCTCCGAGGGCGCCCAGGAAGGTGGTGAGGTTCCACAGGACGAAGAGCGTCGCACCGGTCACGGTGAAACCGAGCCGGACGGCCTGCCGTCCGCGCTGGGCGAGGGCGACGGCCGACGTCTCGTCGATCACCCAGTGCGCTGCGGCGACTCTCGTCCCCAGGCGCAGTCCGAGAAGGCCGGAGAGACGCAGCCCGTAGAGGGTGTTCCTGGTCCCCAGGAAGAACGCACCAACTGCCGCGGTCAGCGGTCCGCTCCCGGCGGCCAGGGCACCGACCAGGGCGAACTGCGAGGCGCCGGTGAACACGAAGAGGCTCAGCGCGCACGTCTGCGCGAGACTGATACCGGCTCCTGAGGCGGTGACACCGAACGCGAAACCGGACAGCCCGACGGCGATACCGACGCCGAGGGCGTCCCGCACGACAGCGCGGTCCTCAGACGGCTCTGCGCCGCCGTCACCCGGGTGAGCGCCCGAGCCGCGCGACTCAGACGGACCCGACTGCCCCGGTGAACCGCACTGCCCCGGCGTTTCGGCCCGATGTGGCCGTTCCGGCGCCGCGAACGGTTCAGTCCCCGGGTGCGGGCTCGGCGCTCGGGACGTCTCCGGCGCTATGGACACCTCCGGCGCTCGGGGCCGGTCGGAGGTCTCTCGGGGTTCTCTCTGCTCTGGCACAGGAGGACATTAGAAAGCCGCTGATGAGCCGGTCTTGTACGTTCTTGCGCGGCCACGCTGGTAGGCACCAGGCGGCACTCCCACGATCCGGCCGAAATGGCGGGTCAGATGGGCCTGGTCGGTGAACCCGACGGTGCCGGCCGCCTCGGCCGGGGGCGTCCCCGCGTCCAACAGGGCACGGGCCCGGTGGACGCGCGCGTCCGTCAGCCAGGCGTGCGGCGGCATCCCGTACGCGCGGCGGAAGGCGCGCAGAAGTGCGAACGGGCTGGTGTCCAGCTCGGCGGCGAGCGCCTCCAAGGTGGGCGGGTCCGCCATCCGCTCCTCTAGGGCGGCACGCGCCAGCGCGGCGTAGCGCGTCCCGGCTGTGCGTGTCGCCCGCCCGGGCAGGGGCCCGCCGTGCAGCCGCAGCAGCCGCGCGACGGCCGCGTGCAGGTGGCTGTCGGCGGCCAGCGCGTTGTTCTGCTCCAGCGCGAGGTGCACCGCCCGCACGTGGCGGGCCGAGACCGGGTCGTGGGCCGCCGGGACGGTGAACCCCGGCGTGCCCCGGAGCGTGGTGGTCTCCGCGGCGATCCGCGCCACCACGGCCGGGTCGGGGTAGAGGACCTCGTAACGCCAGCCCTCGGGGGTTCCGGCGTGCCCCGTGTGCATGGTGTCGGGGTTGATCAGCGCGAGACCGCCCACACCCACACGGTGCACTCCGCCGCCGTGGTGGAACGCCTCCACGCCCTCCGTGACGGCGGCGATGACGTACGTCCTGTGGGTGTGACGCGCGAAGATCTTGCGGATGTAGCGGGCGCGCAGGAGATCGAGGTCCGGCAGCTTCGGTGACTGCCAGTAGTGCGCGCTCTCCCCGTCCGTCATCCTTCCATTCTGCGCACACCCCTCGCCGGCCACCGCGACAGCCCTCTTGGGCGCTCGCACGCCGTTGTCAGTGCCGTGCTGCACGATGGGGGCATGGGTCGGACATCGGCGCTGGACGCTTTCTCACCGGCGACCCGTGCATGGTTCACGGGCGCCTTCAGCGAGCCCACCTCCGCGCAGGAGGGGGCCTGGCGTGCGCTGGCCGAGGAGTCGGACGCGCTGGTGGTGGCGCCCACCGGATCGGGAAAGACGCTGGCGGCCTTCCTCGCCTCGCTGGACGCTCTCGCCTCCACGCCGCCGCCTGCCGATCCCGTCAAGCGCTGCCGGGTGTTGTACGTCTCGCCGCTGAAAGCGCTGGCCGTGGACGTGGAGCGCAACCTGCGCAGCCCGCTGACAGGTATGCGGCAGGAGTCCGCTCGCCTCGGCCTTCCGGAGCCGGAGATCACGGTCGGTATCCGTTCGGGTGACACGCCGCCCGCCGAGCGCCGCTCGATCGCCCGCCGCCCGCCGGACATCCTGATCACGACGCCCGAGTCGCTGTTCCTGATGCTGACCTCCGGCGCCAGGGAGGCGCTCACCGGCGTCGAGACGGTCATCGTGGACGAGGTGCACGCGGTCGCGGGCACCAAGCGCGGCGCTCACCTGGCGCTGTCCCTGGAGCGGCTGGATCACCTGTTGGAGCGCCCCGCGCGGCGCATCGGCCTGTCGGCCACGGTCCGCCCGGTGGACGAGGTGGCGCGGTTCCTCTCCCCCCGCAGGAACGCGGCCGTCGTGCAGCCGCCGTCGGGCAAGGAGTTCGAGCTGTCCGTCGTGGTCCCTGTGGAGGACATGGGCGAGCTGGGCGGCTCCCCCTCACAGGAGGCCGCGGGTCCGGAGGGGGCGGGCCCTGGTGGGGGCGGCAAGCCGTCGATCTGGCCCTCGGTGGAGGAGCGGATCACCGACCTCATCCAGGAGCACCGCTCCACCATCGTCTTCGCCAACTCACGCCGGCTGGCCGAGCGGCTGTGCAACAGGCTGAACGAGATCGCCTACGAGCGTGCAACGGGCGAGCCGATGCCCCAGGACCACTCGCCCGCCGAGCTGATGGGCAACGCGGGCGCGGTGACCGGCGCGCCGCCGCTCTTGGCGCGGGCCCACCACGGCTCGGTCTCCAAGGAGCAGCGCGCCCAGGTGGAGGAGGATCTCAAAGCGGGCCGGCTACCCGCCGTGGTGGCCACCTCCAGCCTGGAGCTGGGGATCGACATGGGGGCCGTCGACCTGGTGATCCAGGTCGAGTCGCCTCCCTCGGTGGCCTCCGGGCTCCAGCGGGTGGGCCGCGCGGGACACCAGGTGGGTGCGGTCTCCGCGGGGGTGGTCTTTCCCAAGTACCGAGGAGATCTGGTGCAGTCCGCGGTCGTCACCGAGCGGATGCTCCAGGGCGCCATCGAGGCGCTGCGCATCCCCGCGAACCCGCTGGACGTGCTCGCCCAGCAGATCGTCGCGATGGTAGCGGTGGACGTGTGGGACGTGCAGGAGCTGCTGGCGCTGGTGCGGGGTGCCGCCCCGTTCGCCGCGCTGCCCGAGTCGGCGTACACCTCGGTGCTGGACATGCTCGCCGGGCGGTATCCGTCCGACGCGTTCGCCGAGCTGCGCCCGCGTCTGGTGTGGGACAGGGTGGCCGACACGCTCACGGGCCGTCCGGGTGCGCAGCGGCTGGCTGTCACCTCGGGCGGCACGATCCCCGACCGCGGGCTGTTCGGAGTCTTCCTGGCGGGTGCGGATCCGAAGAAGGGCGGGGGCCGGGTCGGCGAGCTGGATGAGGAGATGGTCTACGAGTCCCGGGTGGGCGACGTGTTCACTTTGGGGACGACGTCCTGGCGGATCGAGGACATCACCCGTGACCGGGTGCTGGTCACGCCCGCGCCCGGTGTGCCGGGACGCCTGCCGTTCTGGCGGGGGGACCAGCTGGGCAGGCCGCTGGAGCTGGGCAGGGCGCTGGGCGCCTTCCTGCGCGAGATCGGTTCGCTGACCCGCGAGCGGGCCGGGGAGCGGCTGGCGGCCTCCGGAATGGACACGCTGGCGATCGGCAACCTGCTGGCGTATCTGGACGAGCAGCGGGAGGCGGCCGGACACGTCCCGGACGACCGGACGATCGTGGTGGAGCGCTTCCGTGACGAGCTGGGCGACTGGCGCGTCGTGGTGCACTCCCCGTTCGGCGCCCAGGTGCACGCCCCCTGGGCCCTCGCCATCGGGGCCCGGCTGTCGGAGCGGTACGGCATGGACGCACAGGTCATGCATGCGGACGACGGGCTGGTGCTGCGGCTGCCGGACGCCGAGCTGATGGACCTGGATCTGTTCGGGCCCGAGTCGCCCTCCCCGCGCACCCCGGCACAGGAGGCGTCCGGGGCGGGGGGCGGGCTGCCGGTCGATCCCGATCAGCCGCCCATCGGGGTCGGCGATGTGCTCTTCGACAAGGGCGAGGTCGAGCAGACCGTCACCGACCAGGTGGGCGGCTCGGCACTGTTCGCCGCCCGCTTCCGGGAGTGCGCCTCACGTGCGCTGCTGCTGCCGCGCCGCAGTCCGGGTCAACGCACGCCCTTGTGGCAGCAGCGGCAGCGGGCCTCGCAGCTGCTCCAGGTGGCGAGCGAGTTCGGCTCCTTCCCGGTCATCCTGGAGGCGGTCCGCGAGTGCCTCCAGGACGTCTTCGACGTGCCGGGGCTGACGGAGCTGATGGGCGACATCGAGTCGCGCCGCGTCCGCGTGGTCGAGGTGACGACGCCGGAGCCCTCACCGTTCGCCCGCTCGCTGCTGTTCGGCTACGTCGCTCAGTATCTCTACGAGGGAGATTCGCCGCTGGCCGAGCGCCGGGCGGCGGCCCTCTCCCTCGACTCCCGGCTGCTGTCGGAGCTGCTGGGCCAGGCGGAGCTGCGGGAGCTGCTGGACGCAGAGGTGCTGCACGAGCTGGAGGCCGAGCTCCAGTGGCGTACCGAGGAGCGCCGTCTCAAGGACGTGGAGGGCGTGGCCGACCTCCTGCGTCTGCTGGGCCCGCTCACCTCCGGTGAGCTGGAGGAGCGCGGCGCCGAGCCGGGCTGGGCTCCGGAGCTGGAGGCGGCGCGCCGTGCCATCCGGGTGCGGATCGCGGGCCGTGAGTACTGGGCGGGGATCGAGGACGCGGGCCGGCTGCGGGACGCGCTGGGGGTGGCGCTGCCCGTCGGTATCCCCGAGGCGTTCACCGAGCCCGTGGCCGACCCGTTGGGCGATCTGCTCGCGCGGTACGCCAGAACGCACGGCCCCTTCGTCTCGGCGGACGTGGCGGAGCGCTTCGGTCTGGGTACGGCCGTCGCGGACGGCGCGCTGCACCGGCTGGCGGCGAGCGGGCGGCTGGCGCAGGGAGAGTTCCACCCCTCGGGTGTGGGCCAGGAGTGGTGCGACGCGGGGGTGCTGCGTAGGCTGCGGCGGCGTTCGCTGGCCGCGCTGCGGCAGGAGCTGGAGCCGGTCGCGCCGCAGGCTCTGGCGGCTTTCCTGCCGCAGTGGCAGCACGTGGGCACCAGCAGCCTGCGCGGTGTCGAGGGGTTGTTGCGCACCGTCGAGCAGTTGCAGGGGGCTCCGGTTCCGGCGTCCGCGCTGGAGAAGCTGGTGCTTCCGGGGCGGGTCGCGGACTACGGGCCGCCGATGCTGGACGAGCTGACCGCCTCGGGCGAGGTGGTGTGGGCGGGTGCGGGGGCGCTGCCCGGCAAGGACGGCTGGCTGTCGCTGCACCTGGCCGACGCGGCGCCGCTGTTGCTGCCGCCCCCGCATCCGCTGGAGCTGACGCCGGTGCATCAGGCCGTGCTCGAAGCCCTGGCGGGTGGTTACGGGCTGTTCTTCCGGCAGATCGCCGAGCGGGCGCGGGCCGCGCAGCCGGAGGCCACCGACCCCCAGCTGACGGAGGCGCTGTGGGACCTGGTGTGGTCGGGGCGGGTGACCGGGGACACGATGGCGCCGCTGCGCGCCCTGCTGGGTTCGGGACGGACGGCGGGTTCGACGGCACACCGCGCCAAGCGGCCCACTCCGCGCGGGCGTTACGGCTCGTTCACGGCGGCCGCCGTGGCGGCGGGCGGCGGCGTGGGCCGCCGCGGCCCCGGCCGCGCTCCCGCGTCGGCGCCGCCGACCGTGGCGGGCCGCTGGTCGCTGCTTCCCGAGCCGGAGAGCGAACCCACCCACCGTGCGCACGCACTGGCCCGCACGCTGCTGGACCGGCACGGCGTCGTGACCCGCGGTGCGGTGTCCGCCGAGGGGGTGGAGGGTGGCTTCTCCGCGGCGTATCGCGTGCTGTCGGCCTTCGAGGAGAGCGGGCAGGCCCGGCGCGGTTACGTCGTGGAGGGCCTGGGCGCCGCGCAGTTCGCGGTGGACGGCGCGGTGGACAGGTTGCGCGCTGTCAGCACGGCACGCGAGCGGGAGAGCGGCGCCGGCCAGGGGGCCGGTGCGGCGTACGGCGCGGGGGCGCGTGGCGGGAGCTCGCGCGGCGGTCCGCGCGCTCTCGTCCTGGCCGCCGCCGATCCGGCGAACGCCTACGGGGCCGCCCTCGCCTGGCCCGCTCCCCCAGCGGGCGCGACGCACAAGCCGGGCCGCAAGGCGGGCGCACTCGTGGTGGTGGTCGACGGTGTGCTGACGTTGTACGTCGAGCGGGGCGGCAAGACCCTGCTGGCGTGGGCGAACGATCCGGAGGCGCCGGACGGCGGGACCGGGGAGGCGGATCCGGCTGCCGCGGCGAGTGAGGCGGGTACCGCCCGGCTGGCCGCCGCTGTCGAGGCGCTGGCGGAGGCGGCCCGCCGGGGCGCGCTGGGCACCGTCACGATCGAGCGGGTGAACGGTACGGCAGCGCTCTCCTCGTCCCTTGGCTCCACGCTGGAAGGGGCGGGTTTTCACCCGACGCCGCGTGGGCTGCGGCTGCGCGCGGGATGAGCGGGACGGCCTCCGTCCGGTGCGACTGCGGCCGTCGCCTGCTGCGACCGGGGGCCTCGCCCCCTCGCCGGGTACGGCCGCGACCCGCGCCGGGTACGACCGCCGCCCTCGTCCGCTTCAACTGCGGCCCTCATCCGGTGCGCCCCGCGGCCTATGCCCGACGCGCCCGCGGGCCCCGGCCGGTATGGCGGCAGGCCCACGCCCGGCGTGGCGCGGCCGCTCGCCGTTCAGCCCTCGTCGTGGCCTTCGACGGTGAGGACCACGCGCCGCAACAGCGAGGCGAGCAGCGTACGTTCGTACCAGTCGAGGGACCCCAGCAGGCGGCGTTCCTCGGCTCCGGCGGCGTCGATGGCGCCGAGCCAGGTGGTGTGCCCCTCGTCCGTCAGCGTGATCTCCTCCCCGCGGTCGCCGGCGGGGTTCTTCTTTCCCGACCCCGTGGAGGAACGGGTCACGAATCCGCGTTTCTCCAGGGCGTCGAGAGACTCAGTGACGGCGTTGGGGGCCTCTCCCAGGTCCATCGCGAGCTGCGGGAGGGTGGTGTGGCGGCCGGATCGGACGAGCACGTGGAGCATCTCGTGCTCCTCGCGGCGCAGCCCGTACTCGGCCAGTGCTCTCTCACCCACGCGCCGCAGGTGGTCCGCGAGGTATTGCATGCGTGTGACGGCGCCCTCGACGTGGGGGTCGAGGTCGGGGAGCACGGTGTGCCAGCGGTCGACGTGGTCGTCCACCCAGTCCCGCGCCCCTTCGAGCGCGTCCCGCTGTTCCGCTTCTTCCTCGCCGTCCACGTCGAGCGCGTCGTGCTGTCGTTCGTAACCCCACTGCCCCATGGCCGAGGATGGTATCTGGTGATCCACTTCGTTGTTCCGGCGCTGTCCCGGTGACTTGTCGCAGCCGGCTGGGACGATGGCCGTATGCCTGAGGGAGACACGGTCTGGCGTGCGGCACGGACGCTGCACGAGGCGCTGGCCGGCTGCGTGCTGCTCCGTACGGACTTCAGAGTGCCCAGGATGGCGACGGTCGATCTCTCCGGCCGGGTGCTGCTCGAGGTGGTGTCGCGGGGCAAGCATCTGCTGATGCGCGTCGAGGGCGGACTGACGGTGCACTCGCATCTGGGTATGGAGGGCTCCTGGCGGGTGCGGAGCAATCCGCCGGGGGGCTTCGGTCCGGCTCATCAGGTCCGCGCGCTGTTGGCGACCGGGTCCCACACGGCTGCGGGCCTGCGCCTGCCAGTGCTGGAACTGCTGCGTACGCAGGAGGAGTTCGCCGCGGTGGGGCATTTGGGTCCGGATCTGCTGGGGCCTGACTGGGATGCCGGGGAGGCGGAGCGGCGGCTGGTGCGCGGTCCTGACCGTGCGCTGGTCGAGGCCCTGCTCGACCAGCGCAATCTTGCCGGGATCGGCAACGTCTACGCATCAGAGCTGTGTTTCCTGGCGCGCACCTCTCCCTGGACGCCGGTGGGCACCCTTCCTGCGCCGCTGCTCGCCCGGCTGCTGGAGGCGGCCAAGCGGCTGCTGGAGGCGAACAAGGCCCGTGTCCGGCGCCGTACGACCGGCAGTGCGCGCCCTGAGCGTGCGCTGGCTGTCTACGGCCGTGAGGGCCGGCCCTGTTACCGCTGCGGTACCGAGGTGCGCACGGGCGGGCACGGGCCGCCGGAGCGCCCCCGCACGGTGTGGTATTGCCCGCACTGCCAGCCGCCGGAGACGTGATCGGTGACGGAATCCCGCGATGGATCGCGCTGAGTGTCCGACCAATTGACGCTGCGTCAGCTCGCTCGTACCGTCATGGTGCATGAGCCTCCCGGCGTACGACCTGACCGGCCGGACCGCCCTGGTCACCGGAGCGGCCAGCGGCATCGGCCGCGCGACAGCCGTGCTGCTCGCCCAGGCGGGCGCGGCCGTGCACTGTGCCGACCTGGACGAGAGGGGTCTCGCGCGCACGACCGGCGAGATCGAGGCGGCGGGCGGTGAGGCGTGGGGGTACGTACTGGACGTGACCGACCGTGCGGCGCTCAGCGACGCCGTGGCTGCGGCGGCCCGTGCGGGCGGGAGCCTGGATGTCGCCGCCGCGATCGCGGGGGTCATGCACCGCAGTACCGTGCTGGAGACGCGGGACGCCGACCTGGACCGGGTGCTGGACGTCAATTTCAAGGGCGTTCTGCACACCTGCCAGGAGGCGGCCCGGAGCATGATCGGCACGGGGACGCGCGGCGCCATCGTGACCATGGCGTCGGGGGCCGTGGACACCGGCTCGGCCGAGCTGCTGTGCTACGGAGCGGCCAAGGCGGCGGTCGTCCAGCTCACCAAGACCCTGGCAGCCGAGATCGGCAGGCACGGCATCCGCGTCAACGCGGTCGCACCCGGTTGGGTGCGCACCCCGATGACGGAGCGGGACGACGCGGCGGAGCAACGGCGAAGAGAGGAAGCACTCACCCGGGCCTCTCCGCTGGAGCGGGTCGGTGAGGCGCAGGAGATCGCCCACGCGGTGCTGCACCTGGCATCCGACGCGTCCTCGTTCACCACCGGCCAGATCCTGCGGCCCAACGGCGGAGTCGCGATGCCCTGGTGACCCCCCGATCGGGTTCGCCCCCGCTCCCCCGCGCCCCCTGCCGTGTGCCGTCCTGCGCCACGTGGACGGGCAGTACGCTCAGCCCCCATCCCCCTGCCGTCACCGTCGCCTCCACCGGGCCTCCCTCGCCCACGGCCAGGCGCCATATCGCGCACAGCCAGCCGACGGCGCAGGCGCCGCCCAATGCCCAGCGGCACAGCAGTATCGGACCCACCGCCGTCATACCGCCACCTCCCGGGCCGGTACTTTCCTTCCCGGCGTATCAGGACTCAGCCATCGTCCCGCACTCCGTGCGACCGCGCGACCACAGAGGGCAGAGCGCAAGAGGCGGCAGACAGAAGCGGGCCCCGCCGGGTTCTCCGGCGGGGCCCGCTTCGACGTTTCCTGTCGCCCCTCCCGGCCCGGCGCCGCGCGCCGGCGGAAAGGAGAGCCACGTATGCGTCACACGGCCGTCAGGCCGCTACCACGTCCACGGCCTCCGTAGGCGCCTTGATGGTGACGCGCTCCGGGGGCACGTCGGTGACCGAGGTGACGGACAGCGGGTTGAGCACCGGCCGCATGGGTGCCGGCACGGCGTCGCTCGCCGCGGACTCGGCCAGCTCCGCGAGCGCCAGCTCGTCGCTGACCTCCCGCATCAGCTCGGACATCCGCACATCGAGCGCGTCACAGATGGACGAGAGCAGTTCGGACGAGGCTTCCTTCTGGCCGCGCTCGACCTCGGAGAGGTATCCGAGCGAGACCCGGGCGGACGAAGAGACTTCGCGCAGGGTACGACCCTGGCGTTGGCGCTGCCGACGCAGCACGTCACCCAACAGGCGACGGAGCAGAATCATCGGTGCTCCTCCCTCTCAACGCGCGGCGTCTTCCACAGCCTGTAGCGGGGCGGCCAGTTGGCCCCGGTTCCTTCAGCCTCCACCGTACCGCCTAGAGCGGCAGCCGTGCGGGGAGCGATGTCGTGTTCACTCAGGGCTGCAAACATCCCGTGCCCCCGCTTCGTTCCCTACCCTGCCCTCCGCGTTTCCGATCAGTTCCCTGTAGAGCACGTCGAGGGCGCCTCGGACACTCTCCGTGCGGATACCGGCACGCACACGTTCTCCGGCTTCCTCACCGCTGTCACCGGCCCGATCGCCGCTGCGGCTGCCCTCGATCCGCAGTCTGTCCGCGACCGCGCCGACTCCCTCGCCCGCTCCGGGGCCCGCGACGGCGACGTACACCGTACCGACCGGCTGTCCGTCCTGGGGCTCTGGTCCCGCCACTCCTGTGGTGGCCACGCCCCAGTCCGCGCCGAGCGCCGTACGGACGCCCTGGGCCATCTGGCGCGCGACCTCGGGATCGACGGCGCCCCGCTCCTCGAGGAGTGCCCCGTCCACGCCGAGTACGTCTCTCTTGAGCGCGGCCGCGTACGCCGTCACGGACCCCAGAAAGGCGCGTGAGGCTCCAGGGACGGCAGTGAGCTCCGCGGCGACGAGGCCGCCGGTCAGCGACTCGGCGACGGCAAGCGTCTGGCCACGCTCGGTGAGCAGCGCGAGCACTCCGCCGGCCCGCGAGTCCACGTCCGTCACGACCGTTCTTCTCCCTCCTGACCTGAAGCGGCCCCTTCGGCCACCGCGGCCCGGTCGGCTGCCGCCGCCTCGGCGGAGGCGGCGAGGCCCGCCCGGCGCAGCACCACAGCCTGGCGCACGTAGTCGAGCCCCGTGACGACGGTCAGCACGACGGCCACCGCCATCACCCACCACCGCGCGGTCGCCAGCGGCCCGGTGAGCGCGAGAACGTACATCCCCACGGCGACGCCCTGGGCGAGCGTCTTCATCTTGCCGCCCCGGCTGGCCGGAATCACCCCGTGCTTGATCACCCAGAACCGCATCAGGGTGATGCCCAGCTCCCGGAAGAGGATCACCCCGGTGACCCACCAGGGCAGGTCGGCCAGCGCGGAGAGGCAGATCAGCGCCGCCCCCATGATCGCTTTGTCCGCGATCGGGTCGGCGATCTTGCCGAAGTCGGTCACCAGGTTGTGCCGCCGGGCCAGCTCGCCGTCGAACAGATCGGTGATCATGGCGACGGTGAACGCCGCCCAGGCGAACGAGCGCCAAGCCGGGTCGTGACCGCCGGCGGCGACCATGAGCAGCACGAAGGCGGGCACCAGCAGCAGCCGCGCCATGGTGAGGAGGTTCGCGATGTTCCACAGACTCACAGTGCGCACAGCGCTCGCCGCCTTCGGCTTCGGGACGGTGCCGCGCCTCGCCGCGGAGGCCGGGATCCCCGTCATCTGCCGGCCTCCTCACCGACCGGGCGGGGTCCACCTCCGGCAGCCGCGCGAGCAGCCGGAACGGCACCGCGGCCCGCGTCGGCCCGCGCGGGCGACACGGAGGCGCCTTGGCCCGTGAGCGGCACGGCGACCAGGTCCACGCCCTCGGCCGCGCCCACTCTCGCCTCGACCATACGGCCGACCCGTAGCTGCTGTCCTGCCGGGGATTCCGGGTCGAGGCCCTCGCCGGCCGGCTCGAGGCGCACCTGCCCGTCCGTCTCCGGCGCCTGGTGCGCGCCGCGCCCGAGGGGGCCCTCTTCTTCGTCCACGCTTTCGACCAGTACCCGCACGGTCTCCCCCACACGCTCCTCGGCGCGCTGGGCGGTCAGCTCCTCGGCGAGCCGCGAGAGGTGCGCCAGACGGCGGGCGACCTCCTCCTCGGGCAGCTTGGCCTCGTATCCGGCGGCCTCGGTGCCCTCCTCGTCGGAGTATCCGAACACACCGATGGCGTCCAGCCGCGCCCCGGTGAGGAACCGCTCGAGCTCGGCCAGGTCCTGCTCGCTCTCGCCGGGGAAGCCGACGATGAAGTTGGAGCGGACCCCCGCCTCGGGCGCCCGCTTCCTGATCTCCTCCAGCAGCCCCAGGAAGCGGTCGGTGTCCCCGAAGCGCCGCATGGCGCGCAGCACGCCGGGGGCCGAGTGCTGGAACGACAGGTCGAAGTAGGGGGCGACCTTCTCGGTGCCGGTGAGCACGTCGATCAGGCCGGGCCGCATCTCGGCCGGCTGGAGGTAGCTGACCCGCACCCGCTCGATACCGTCGACGGCCGCCAGCTCGGGCAGCAGCGTCTCCAGCAGCCGGATGTCACCCAGGTCCTTGCCGTAGGAGGTGTTGTTCTCCGAGACCAGCATGATCTCGTGCACGCCCTGCTCGGCCAGCCACCGGGTTTCGGACAGCACGTCGGCGGGGCGGCGGGAGATGAAGGAGCCGCGGAAGGAGGGGATGGCACAGAACGAGCAGCGCCGGTCGCATCCCGAGGCGAGCTTGACGGAGGCGACGGGGCTGCTGCCCAGCCTGCGCCGCAGCGGGGCGCGCGGTCCGGAGGCGGGCGCGAGGCCCGCGGGCAGGTCGGCGGGGGCGGAGGCGGCGGCTTCCGCGTCGCCGGGCGTGCCGTGCCCGGGGAGCGCCACGTCGGTGCCCTGCCGCTCGGCGGGGCTGACGGGCAGCAGCTTGCGCCTGTCGCGCGGGAGGTGGGGGGCGTGCACGCCGCCGCCGAGGATGGTCTGGAGGCGCTCGGAGATGTCCGCGTAATCGTCGAAGCCGAGGACGCCATCCGCCTCGGGCAGGGCGTCGGCCAGCTCCTTGCCGTACCGCTCGGCCATGCAGCCGACGGCCACCACGGCCTGCGTTCTTCCCTCTCCCTCGCGCGCGGCGCTCTTGAGGTCGCCTGCCTCCAGCAGCGCGTCGACGGAGTCCTTCTTGGCGGCTTCGACGAAACCGCAGGTGTTGACGACGGCGACGTCCGCGTCGGTGGCGTCCTGGACGAGATCCCAGCCATCCGCCGCCAGGCGGCCTGCGAGCTCCTCCGAGTCCACCTCGTTACGTGCGCAGCCGAGAGTGACAAGGGCGACGGTACGGCGTTCGGGCATGGGCTCAGCCTACTTCGTCCCCCTGCCCCCACCCGCCGCCAGGTTGGGACCCCGCAGCTCACCTGGCGGGACCGCGGCCGACGCGAGGGCGGTCGGCCGCGTCGCGAGGGCGGTCGTCAGCCGGCCTCGGGGTCGCCGCGGGTGTAGCTGAGGCGCTGCACCTGGCCGACCTCGCCCGCGTGCTCGACCTCCTTGCCGTTGACGAACAGCTTGACGCCGCCCGCGTTGCCGAGCACCAGATCGAGCCGCTTGTCGTCGGTGAGGGTCTTGGAGTCGCCCTCCTTGAGCACCCCTTCGTGGACCAGCTTCCCGTTGTGGTCCTTGGCGGAGACCCAGCTGTTGCCGTCCTCCGCCGTCATCCGGACGGTCACCTTGTCGGCGGGGGCCCCGGCGATGGCGCTCTCGGACGGCTTGGGGTCGCTCGTCTTGGAGGGGGAGGGCTTCTCGCTGGTGGAAGGGGTGTCGGAGGGGGTGTCCTTCGCCACCGGCTTGCCGGACTCCTCGCCGCCTCCCCCGCCGCTGACGAGGGTGAAGCCGACGAATCCGATCACCGCGACGATCGCGGCGACCATGGCTGCGGTCCAGTTGGGCCTGCGGGGCTCGGGACGGATGCGTTCGGCTTCGAACAGCGTGGCCGGAGCGGTCGGCTCCGGGCGCCCGCCGTGCTCCTCGTCGTACTGCTCCACCAGCGCGTCGGCATCCAGTCCCACGGCACGCGCGAGGGTGCGGAGGTGGCCGCGGGCGTACACGTCCCCACCGCACCGGGAATAGTCGTCCTGTTCGATCGCCTGCACGATCGGGACTCGCACCCGCGTGGAGGTACTGATCTCCTCCACCGTCAACCGTGCGTCAATACGGGCGTCTCGGAGGGCTCGACCGACCGAAGGCCGGTCCTGGTCGGATGAGTTGCCGATGGACACGGGTGCGCCTTTCGAGCGTGTAGCCACCTGCTGGAGGTTCAGTCTAGGGGCGGGGCAAAAGGGTGGGGCAAGCGGGCGGAGCGACTTTGTACGCCATATGCAGGGGCCGCACACGGCGTCAAGGGGGCGGAGGGGACCAGCGCGAATCGGCGCGCGGGTGCACCGTCGCGGTCTCTTTCCCTCAACTTGACGTATGGACCACGGAAACGGTTGCCTCGCTCGTCCTTTCGAGTGAGCGAGACGTCCGCCGAGTGCAGCACCACGGCCGCCGAGGCGGGTGCCGCGGCCGCCGGAGGGCGCGGACCGGGCCGCGAGCAGGCCTCGTCCCCGTGTCCGCCTCCGCGGCCGTCTGCCCCGCGGTCCGCGCCCGGGCCGACTACCCCCCGCCGCCCCGGATCGTCGTGAGCACCCCGTCCAACTCGTCCGGCTTGATCAGCACGTCCCGGGCTTTGGACCCTTCGCTGGGGCCCACCACGCCCCGCGACTCCATCAGGTCCATCAGCCGTCCGGCCTTGGCGAAGCCCACCCGCAGCTTGCGCTGGAGCATCGAGGTGGAACCGAACTGGGTCGTCACGACCAGCTCCGCCGCCTGGCAGAGCAGGTCCATGTCGTCGCCGATCTCCTCGTCGATCTCCTTCTTCTTGCCCTGCCCCACGGTGACGTCGTCCCGGAAGACGGGCGCCATCTGCGCCTTGCAGTGCTCGACGACGCCGTGGATCTCCTCCTCGTTGACGTAGGCGCCCTGCATCCGGGTCGGCTTGCTGGCGCCCATCGGCAGGAAGAGGCCGTCGCCCTTGCCGATCAGCTTCTCGGCGCCCGCCTGGTCGAGGATGACGCGGCTGTCGGCCAGGGAGGAGGTGGAGAAGCCCAGGCGTGAGGGCACGTTCGCCTTGATCAGCCCCGTGACCACGTCCACCGAGGGGCGCTGGGTGGCGAGCACCAGGTGGATGCCCGCGGCCCGCGCCAGCTGGGTGATCCGCACGATCGCGTCCTCGACGTCGCGCGGGGCCACCATCATCAGGTCCGCCAGCTCGTCGACGATCACCAGCAGGTACGGGTAGGGAGCCAGCTCCCGCTCGCTGCCCTCGGGCGCCGTGATGCGCCCGGTCCGCACCGCCTCGTTGAAGTCGTCGATGTGGCGGAACCCGAACGCCGCCAGGTCGTCGTAGCGCAGGTCCATCTCGCGGACGACCCACTGGAGCGCCTCGGCGGCCTTCTTCGGGTTCGTGATGATCGGCGTGATCAGGTGCGGGATGCCCTCGTAGGCGGTCAGCTCCACCCGCTTGGGGTCGACCAGCACCAGCCGCACGTCCTCCGGCGTGGCCCGGATCATCACCGAGGTGATCAGACAGTTGATGCAGGACGACTTGCCGGAACCCGTGGCACCGGCGACCAGGATGTGCGGCATCTTCGCCAGGTTGGCCGAGACGTAACCGCCCTCCACGTCCTTGCCGAGTCCGACCAGCAGCGGGTGGTCCGCCTCCATCGACTCGGCGGAGCGCAGCACGTCACCGAGGTTGACCATCTCGCGGTCGCTGTTGGGGATCTCGATGCCGACCGCGGACTTGCCGGGGATCGGGTTGATGATCCGCACGTCCGGGCTGGCGACGGCGTACGCGATGTTCTTCGCCAGCGCGGTGATCTTCTCGACCTTCACGCCGGGGCCCAGCTCGATCTCGTACCGGGTGACCGTTGGGCCGCGCGTGAAGCCGGTGACCGCTGCGTCGACCTTGAACTCGGTGAAGACGGTGGTCAGGGACGCCACCACCTGGTCGTTGACCTCGCTGCGGGAGCGCCCCGGGCCACCCCGCTCCAACAGGTCCAGGGACGGCAGTGAGTAGGTGATGTCCCCGGCGAGCTGGAGCTGCTCGGCACGCGTCGGAAGCTCGGTGGGTTCGGGCGGCGCGGGCGCCTTGGTCAGGTCCGGGACGGGAGTGCCCTCGGTGGACTCCTCGTCACCGCCGCCCGCGGACTCGCCCCGCGCCCCCGGCACCGTGGCGTCGCCGGACGGGTTGCGGCGGCCCTTGCCGCGGGACCTGGCCACGGAGCTGGTCAGGTCGGCGACCACCGGCGACGGCTGGATGCCGTTGACCACGGCCCCGTCCAGCGACGCGGCAGCCGCGGCGGCCACGTCCACCGCGTCCAGGGTGTGTTCGACCCCGTCCTCGGCCTCGCTCTCGGGCAGCGGCTGCTGCGTACCGGCGCCGCGCCTGCCCTTGCGCGCTGTCCTGCGGCGGTCGAGCGCCTCCTTCTCCGCGAGGGCCGGCTCGATCTGCTCCTTGCGCATGCTGTGCGCGCGCCGGGACGGACGGGAGGCCTCCTCCTCGTCCTCGACGTCGTCGTAACCGGGTACCGGCTGTACGACACCGAGCCGCACCCCGACGGCGTGCAACCGCTGCGGAATCGCGTTGACCGGCGTCGCCGTCACCACCAGCAGCCCGAAGACCGTGACGAGAACCAGCAGCGCCACCGCCAGCATCTCGCCGACGGTGAAGATCAGCGGCCGGGACACGGCCCAGCCGATCAGGCCGCCCGCGTCCCGCAGCGCGTCACCGCCCGCTCCCCTGCCCGGCGCCCCGCAGCCGAGGTGGACCAGGCCCAGCACCCCGATGAGGAGCGCCGAAAGCCCGATGACGATGCGGCCGTTGGCCTCCGGCTTCTCCGGATGCCGGAACAGCCGTACCGCGATCACCGCGAAGAGTATCGGCACCAGCAGGTCCAGGCGGCCGAAGGCGCCGGTCACCAGCATCTCCACCAGGTCGCCGACCGGGCCCTGCAGATTGGACCAGGTCCCCGCGGCCACGACCAGCGCGAGACCCAGCAGCAGCAGGGCCAGACCGTCCTTGCGGTGTGCCGGATCCAGCGCCTTGCCGCTGCGCCCTATCCCGCGGAAGATCCCGGCGACGGCGTGCGCCAGACCCAGCCAGCACGCCTTCACCACCTTCAGGACGCCGCTGGTGGGGGACGGCGCGGCCTTCGCCTTGCCCTGGGGCGGCTTGGCCGCGGCCTTCTTCGCGGGCGCTTTCTTGACAGGCGCCTTCTTCGCCGGGGCCGCTTTGGCCGCCTTCGGGGCAGCCTTCTTCGCGGGCGCCTTCTTGGCTGCCTTCCCTGTTCCCGACGCGCGTGAGGCCATAGGTGTGAGGTTACCTGTGCCGGGCACCCGAGGCACGGATGACCGGGGGGATCTGACCAGCCCGCAGCTGTGGCGCCGTCAGACAGGGTGGGACGCCCCGCCCGACGCCGTCAGTTCTGGGAGGGCACCTGGGTCGAGTGGTCGCCGTCCGTGCCGGGCTCCAGAGCGTCAAGTGCCCGGCGCAGCCCCGCGAGTTTGCGCTCCAGATGCGCGGCGGTGGCGGCTGTCGCCGCGTCAGCCGAGTCGCCCAACTGCTTGGTGAGGGCCTCGGCCTGCTCTTCGACGGCCGCGAGCCGTGCCGACAGCTCGACCAGCAGGCCAGAGGCCTCGCCGCCGTCCTCGGACGGGTCCGCGTGCTGCCGGCCGCCGTTGCCCTCCAACTGGCGGCGCAGCAGCGACGCCTGCTCGCGCAACTGCACGTTCTTCATGTACAGGTCGACGAAGACGGAGACCTTCGCTCTGAGCACCCAGGGGTCGAACGGTTTGGAGATGTAGTCGACGGCGCCCGCCGCGTAGCCGCGGAAGGTGTGGTGCGGGCCGTGGTTGATGGCCGTGAGGAAGATGATCGGGATGTCGCGGGTGCGCTCGCGGCGCTTGATATGCGCCGCCGTCTCGAAGCCGTCCATGCCCGGCATCTGGACATCCAGCAGAATGACCGCGAAGTCGTCGGTCAACAGCGCTTTGAGCGCTTCCTCCCCTGACGATGCCCGCACCAGCGTCTGATCGAGCGCGGAGAGAATCGCCTCCAGCGCCAGCAGATTCTCCGGCCGGTCATCGACCAGGAGGATCTTGGCCTTCTGCACCATGGCCCGTCCTCCTCGCCCCGGCAGCCTCTCGGACGCCGCCCCTGGGAGCGGCTCTCTGTCGCCGCCGCCCGTCCTTGTGCCGGTCATGGTAGCCGCACCCTGCGGTCCGCCACACCCTGTCACCGTGATGTCACTGTGCACGTAGCAGAAACGCCCCAGGGGACCAAAAGGTTCCCGGTTTACCGTGCCGCCACACGCTTTTGACCACAGCGAGTCAGCACGTGGTCCTCAGCGACACGGTGCCACATTCACCCGCCGTTGATCCACCGCCTCATGACGGACAGCAGGTGATCGGTGTCCACCGGCTTGGTGACGTAGTCCGAGGCGCCCGACTCGATACTCTTCTCCCGGTCGCCCTTCATCGCCTTGGCGGTCAGCGCGATGATCGGCAGCCCCGCGAACTGCGGCATCTTCCGGATCGCCGCCGTCGTCGCGTAGCCGTCCATCTCCGGCATCATGATGTCCATCAGCACCACCGCCGCGTCGTCGTGCTGCTCGAGCACCTCGATGCCCTCACGGCCGTTCTCCGCGTAGAGCACCTGCAGACCGTGCTGCTCCAGCACGCTGGTCAGCGCGAACACGTTGCGGATGTCGTCGTCGACGATCAGCACCTTGCGGCCCGACAGATCGCTCGCGCCCCCCGCACCCGCGACCGGCGCCTCCTGCCCCTCCCTGGGAGCCGCCTGGGCCCCGCCGGAGGACTCCGCGGTCCGCTCGGCCTCGTCCGCGGCGCCGCTCTGTTGCTCAGCCGGCGCCCGTCCCGCGACCGCGCCGCCCGACGCCTGCGAAGCGGCCGGCTGCGCCTCCGGCGGCAGTTCGGGCTGCGCCTGCCCGCTCGCGTCCCGCAGCCTGCGCCGGTCGGCCAGCGTGTGCGCGGCCTCCTCGGCCGTCAGCTGCGGTCCAGGCGCCTGCCCGGCCCCGGGCTCCTCGCCGCCTCCTGCGGACTCGCCCGGCGCGTCCGCGGACGTGCCCGGGGCACCGGCCGACGTCCCCGGCGCGCCCGCGGACGTGCCCGCCCTGAGCTCCGGCAGGGCCGTCGTGGCCGCTCCGCCGGCCGGCAGCTGCGCGTACCCCTGCGGCGGCAGTTCACTCGGGTGCAACGGCAGGTACAGCGTGAACGTCGAGCCGCGGCCCGGCTCGCTCGCCGCGAAGATCTCACCGCCGAGCAGCCGAGCGATCTCCCGGCTGATCGACAGTCCGAGCCCGGTGCCGCCGTACTTGCGGGACGTCGTGCCGTCCGCCTGCTTGAACGCTTCGAAGATGACCCGCATCTTGCTCTGCGCGATCCCGATACCGGTGTCGGTCACCGAGAAGGCGACCAGCTCAGCCTCCGGGTTCCGCAGCGAACCGTTCTCCAGCATCTGCTCGCGGATCGCGTCCGGCACGTCGGTGCGCGCCGAACGGATCACCAGCTCGACGGCGCCGCTGTCGGTGAACTTCACCGCGTTGGACAGCAGGTTGCGCAGCACCTGCAGCAGCCGCTGCTCGTCGGTGTGCAAAGTGGCGGGGAGTTCGGGCGAGACGCTCACCGAGAAGTCCAGTCCCTTCTCGACCGTCAGCGGCCGGAAGGTGGCCTCCACGTAGTCCACCAGCTGCACCAGGGCGATCCGCGTCGGGCTGACGTCCATCCTGCCCGCCTCGACCTTCGACAGGTCGAGGATGTCGTTGATCAGCTGGAGCAGGTCCGAGCCCGCGCCGTGGATCGTCTCGGCGAACTCCACCTGCTTGGGCGTCAGGTTGCTCTCCGCGTTGTCCGCCAGCAGCTTGGCCAGGATCAGCAGCGAGTTGAGCGGAGTGCGCAGCTCGTGCGACATGTTGGCCATGAACTCCGACTTGTAGCGCATGGAGACGGACAGCTGCTCCGCACGCTCCTCCAGGACCTGCCGCGCCTCCTCGATCTCCCGGTTCTTGATCTCGATGTCGCTGTTGGTCTGTGCGAGCTGTTCGGCCTTCTCCTCCAGCGCCGCGTTCGACTCCTGGAGCGCCTTCTGCCGGTTCTCCAGCTCCGCCGAGCGGTCCCGCAGCTGCGAGGTCAGTTCCTGCGACTGTTCCAGCAGCCGCTCGGTGCGCATGTTGACACTGATGGTGTTGACGCTGGTCGCGATCATCTCCGCGATCTGGTTCAGGAAGTCCTTGTGGATCTGCCCGAACGGCTGGAAGGACGCCAGCTCGACCACGCCGAGCACCGTTCCCTCGAAGATGACCGGGAGCACCACCAGGTGCGCGGGCGGTGCCTCGCCGAGACCGGAGGAGATTTTCAGATACCCGGAGGGCACGTTGCCCATCTCGATGGTGCGCTTCTCCTCGGCCGCCGTTCCGATCAGGGACTCGCCCGGCAGGAAGGAGGTGGGCATGGTGTCCGTCGAGTAGCCGTAGCTGCCCAGCATCCGCAGCTCGTACGAGCCGTTCTCGCCCGGCCCCGCGCCCACGCCCCCTGCGCCCTCCGGGGTGCCTTGGGGAAGGGCGACGAAGAAGGCGCCGTGCTGCGCCGAGACCACCGGCGTCAGCTCGCTCATGATGAGCCCGGCGACGTCACGCAGGTCGCGGCGGCCCTGCATCAGGCCGGAGATCCGCGCCAGGTTGCCCTTGAGCCAGTCCTGCTCCTGGTTGGTCTGCGTGGTGTCGCGCAGGTTGGCGATCATCGTGTTGATGTAGCCCTGGAGCTCCAGGATCTCGCCCGCCGCCTCGACGTCGATGTGTACGTTGTGGTCGCCCCTGGTCACCGCGGTGGCCACGTCGGCGATCGCCCGCACCTGACGGGTGAGGTTGGCCGCCATCTCGTTGACGGAGTCGGTCAGGTCCTTCCACGTCCCCGCCACGCCAGGCACCCGCGCCTGGCCGCCCAACTGGCCCTCGGTACCCACCTCGCGGGCCACCTGGGTGACCTGCTCGGCGAAGGTGGAGAGCTGGTCGACCATCGTGTTGATGGTCGTCTTGAGCTGGAGGATCTCCCCGTTCGCCTCGATGTCGATCTTCTTGGTCAGGTCGCCCTTGGCGATGGCGGTCGTCACCATGGCGATCTGCCGCACCTGTCCGGTCAGGTTGGACGCCATGGAGTTCACCGACTCCGTGAGGTCCTTCCACGTGCCGGCCACGCCCTGGACGCGTGCCTGGCCGCCCAGCACACCGTCCGTGCCGACCTCGCGCGCGACCCTGGTGACCTGTTCGGCGAACGAGGACAGGGTGGTGACCATCGTGTTGACCGTGTCCGCGAGCTGCGCGACCTCGCCGCTGGCCTCAACGGTCACCTTCTTCGTCAGGTCACCGCCCGCCACCGCCGTGGCGACCTGCGAGATGTTG
This sequence comes from Streptomyces diacarni, assembly GCF_003323715.1. Classification (GTDB taxonomy): domain Bacteria; phylum Actinomycetota; class Actinomycetes; order Streptomycetales; family Streptomycetaceae; genus Streptomyces; species Streptomyces diacarni. Next base: position 7,107 of record NZ_QOIN01000030.1, on the reverse strand, counting down.
CGCACCTGATTGGTGAGGTTGTTGGCCATGATGTTGACGTTGTCGGTCAGGTCCTTCCAGATACCCGACACGTCACGCACCCGCGCCTGGCCGCCCAACTGGCCCTCGGTACCCACCTCGCGGGCCACCCGCGTCACCTGCTCGGCGAACGAGGAGAGCGTGTCCACCATGGTGTTGACCGTGGTCACCAGGGCCAGCACCTCGCCCTTGGCGTCCACGGTGATCTTCTTCGACAGGTCGCCCTGCGCGACCGCCGTGGTGACCTCGGCGATGTTGCGCACCTGGCTGGTCAGGTTGTTCGCCATGAAGTTCACCGACTGCGTGAGGTCCTTCCAGGTGCCCGAGACACCCTTGACCTCCGCCTGACCGCCCAGAATGCCCTCGGTGCCCACCTCACGGGCCACCCGCGTGACCTCCTCGGCGAACGAGGAGAGCTGGTCGACCATCGTGTTCAGCGTCGTCTTCAGCTCCAGGATCTCGCCCCGGGCGTCCACCTCGATCTTCTGCGACAGATCACCCCGCGCCACCGCAGTGGCCACCTGCGAGATGTTGCGCACCTGGCCCGTCAGGTTCCCCGCCATGCCGTTGACGGAGTCCGTCAGATCGCGCCAGACACCGGCCACCCCCGGCACCTGCGCCTGGCCGCCCAGCCGGCCCTCCGTACCCACCTCACGGGCCACCCTGGTGACCTGCTCGGCGAAGGCGGACAGCTGGTCGACCATCGTGTTGATGGTGTTCTTCAGCTCCAGGATCTCGCCCCGGGCGTCCACCTCGATCTTCTGCGACAGATCACCCCGCGCCACCGCCGTCGTCACCTGCGCGATCTGCCGCACCTGAGAGGTGAGGTTGTTCGCCATGAAGTTGACGGAGTTCGTCAGGTCCTTCCACGTGCCCGAGACGCCGTCCACCCGGGCCTGGCCGCCCAGCCGGCCTTCCGTGCCCACGTCCCTGGCCATCCGGGTGACCTGCTCCGCGAAGGACGAGAGCTGGTCGACCATCGTGTTGACCGTGTTCTTCAACTGGAGCATCTCGCCGGAGACGTCCACGGTCACCTTCTGCGACAGGTCACCGTTGGCCACCGCCGTGGTCACCTGCGCGATGTTGCGCACCTGGCCCGTCAGGTTGCGGAACGCCGTGTTGACCGAGTCCGTCAGGTCCTTCCAGGTGCCTGCCGCCCCCGGCACGGCCGCCTGACCGCCCAGCTCGCCCTCGACTCCGATCTCCCGCGCCACGCGGGTCACCTCGGCACCGAAGGAGGAGAGCTGGTCGACCATCGTGTTGACCGTGTTCTTCAGCTCCAGCATCTCGCCCGCGACATCCACGGTCACCTTCTGCGACAGGTCACCGTTGGCCACCGCCGTGGTCACCTGCGCGATGTCGCGCACCTGCGCGGTCAGGTTCCGGAACGCCGTGTTGACCGAGTCCGTCAGGTCCTTCCAGATCCCCGCGGCGCCCGGCACGGCCGCCTGACCGCCCAGCACCCCGTCGGTGCCCACCTCGCTGGCAGCGCGCGTGACCTCGTCCGCGAGCGTGCGCAGCGTGTCCGTCATCGCGTTGATCGTCTCGGCGAGCTGCGCCACCTCGCCCCGCGCGTTGACGGTGATCTTCTGCGACAGGTCGCCGTTCGCGACCGCCGTCGTCACCTGGGCGATCTCCCGCACCTGAGAGGTGAGATTGCCCGCCATCAGGTTGACGGAGTCCGTCAGGTCCTTCCACACGCCGGCCACGCCCTGCACCCGCGCCTGGCCGCCCAGCGCGCCCTCGACGCCCACCTCGCGGGCCACCCGGTTGACCTCGGACTGGAAGGAGGAGAGCTGATCCACCATCGTGTTGACGGTGTTCTTCAGCTCCAGCATCTCGCCTTCGACATGCACGGTCACCTTGCGTGACAGGTCGCCCTTGGCGACCGCCGTGGTCACCAGTGCGATGTCCCGCACCTGCGCCGTCAGCCGCGACGCCATGGTGTTGACCGAGTCCGTCAGGTCCTTCCACGAGCCGGACATGCCGCGCACCCGTGCCTGACCGCCCAGCTTCCCCTCGGTGCCCACCTCGCGGGCGACCCGCGTCACCTCGTCCGTGAACGCCGACAGCTGGTCCACCAGGCCGTTCACCGTACGGCCGACCCGCAGGAACTCGCCACGCAGCGGATGCCCGCCCCCCTCCGAACCGCGCGAGCGCAGATCCATCCGCTGCTCCAGGTCACCGTCGGCGACCGCCGTCAGCACCCTGCCGACCTCGGAGACGGGCCACACCAGGTCGTCCACCAGCGCGTTCGCCGCGTCGATCGCCGACGCCCAGGAGCCCTCGCAAGCGCCGGTCTGCAGCCGCTCTGTGAGTTTCCCCTCACGTCCCACCACGCGCCGCACCCGTGACAGCTCACCCGTCAGATGCAGATTCTGGTCCGCGACCTCGTTGAAGACAGCGGAGATCTCGGCCATCGGCCCCTCGCCCGTGACGGTGAGCCGCCGGCGGAAATTGCCGTCCCGCATCGCCGTGAGCGCGCCAAGCAGGCGGTTCAGCGCGGCGGCGTCGACCTCGACCGTTCCGCTCCTCCGGGACCGTCCGCCCTTCGCGCGCGTGTTGCCGCTACGCGCGGTTGCGCCAGACTCCACTGCCCCTCCTGCGGGTCGACCGTCCTTGCCCGGGCCGTTGTACTCCGAGCCTTCCCAGTGTTTCACCCTGTCCGAACCCGGCGATAACAGTTCGGCAGCATGGCATACCGCACTTCGTCGCGGGCCGCCCGGGGAAAACACCCGCATCCGGCAGCCACGCGCCAGGGATACGTAAGTAACCTGGCACCCGGCTGTCCGTTCACCCCCATACCGGCGGGTGCTCCGCCGGGTCCGCCGGGTAGGGGACTGGAGGCAGGGGGCAGCGGTGTGAGTACGACGGGCGACGGAGGGGCGCTGCGGTGACGCAGGAACGAAGCGCCGAGCGTGCGGGCTCTCCCACGGGGGCCCCGCCGGGGGCCGGTGTCTCACAGGACAGCCCGAGGGAAGATGCGAGCACCGTCGCGGCCCTGGCCGCGCAGCGCACACCAGTGCGCCTGGCCGACAGGACGTCCATGGGGAGAGCAGTGATCACCGCGCGAGCCGCCGCCACCTTCGAACCGGTCGGCCGCTCCGTCGCCACCGCCCGCGGCTTCGTGCGCGACACCCTCCAGGGGTGGGGCCTTGGCGACATCGTCGACGACGCCGTCGTGCTGACCAGCGAGCTGGTCACCAACGCCGTGGTGCACGCCGGTACGGCCGCCGAGGTGCTGTGCCTGCGCGACGAGGACGGCGTACGCGTCGAGGTCGTCGACCGCTACCCCGAACGCGAGCTCCCACTCCAGGAAACCCACCCGCAACCCGCGGGACCCGACCGTGAAGGGGGCCGAGGACTGCTGCTGTGCGCCGCCCTCGCCACCCGCTGGGGAGTCGACTACACGGCCGCGGACAAACGCGTCTGGTTCCGCCTCGACCTGCCCGAACGCCCGGTCGGCACCCGCACGGCAGGACCCGCGCTCCCCGACACCGCACTCCCGGTCACCGACACCCGCATCCGCGTCGCCGTCATCCAGGTGGACCGCAGCGGCTCCATCAGCTCCTGGAACGAGGACGCCGCCGACCTGTTCGACTACCCCGCCGAGCAGGTCGTCGGCAAACCGCTCACCGACTTCGCCGCCTGGCCCCACACCCCCGGCACCGGGACGGGCATCGCCGAAGCCCTGCGCCTCTCCCGCTGGGAGGGCTCCTACGGCATGCGCGGCTCCGACGGCAGGACCATCCCTGTCTACGCCTCCCACCTGCGCGTACGGGACAGCGACGGAGAGCCCTCCACCGTCTGCCTGCTGGTGCGCGAGCAGGAACGCGCCATCCTCCAGTCCCCGCCCCGCCTGCCCGCGCACGACAGCACCGGCACCGCCCAGGACTCCCAGGAACAGTCCTCCGCCGACCCCTTCGAGGTCTTCATCGGCTCCCCCGCCCCCGACGACCTCGACGGGCTCCTGCAACGCACCGTGGAGCGCGCCCGCGACATGCTCGACGGCGACGCCGCCTACCTGCTGCTCGCCACCGACGACGAGACGGAGCTGGAGGTCCGCGCCTCCACAGGGCTGCCCTCGGCACGCCAGCGCTTCGCCCGCGTCCCCGTGGAGACCGGCAGCGGCCGCTACGGATCGGCCCGCATGCCCTCCGTCCACGAGGACCTGACCGTCGTCCCCGGCGCCGCTCCCCTCCTCGACGGCACCGGCATGCGCTCCGTCGTCACCGTCCCCCTCAAGGTCGAGGGCCGGCTCACCGGCTCCCTCGGAGTCGCCACCGAGGGCGCGGGACGCTACTCCAACGAGGAGGCACTGCGCCTCCAGTTCGCCGCCGACCGGATCGCGCTGGCCGTCGAACGCGCCCGCCTCACCGAACTGGAGCGGCTGCGCCGCGGCTCGCTCTCCTTCCTCGTCGAGGCCTCCGACCTGCTGGCCGGCACGCTCGACCGCGACCAGACCCTCGCCCTCATGGCGCAGATGACGGTGCCCACCCTGGCCACCTGGTGCGCCGTCTACACCGTCGCCGACCAGGGCTCGGAGCCCAAGCTCTCCTACGTCCTGCACGAGGACGAGGACCGCATCGACAACCTCAAGGCCCTGCTCGCCAAGGTGGAGCCGCCCGAGCCCGTGCCCACCCCCGGCGCCCGCGTGTGGACCGCGCCGTCCGATGCCGCGCACTCGGCCGCGCTGCGCACCTCCCTGCGCAACGTCACGCTCAGCGGCGAGGACCAGCACCTCTCCTCCGGCACCACCCTCGCCACGGCGGCGGCCGTCGGAGGGGAGACCGTCATCCTGCCCCTGGTGGCCCGCAACCGCGTCATCGGCATGCTGACCCTCGGCAAACCCACCGACGAACGCTTCCGCCAGGAGATCCTGGAACTGGCCGAGGACCTCTCCCGCAGGGCCGCACTCGCCCTGGACAACGCCCGCCTGTACTCGGAGCGCACAGCCATCAGCCAGTCGCTCCAGCGCAGCCTCCTGCCGCCCGAACTGCCCGAGGTGGAAGGCGGCATCGAGCGCGAGGTCATCTACCGGGCCGCCGGCGAGGGCAACGAGGTCGGCGGCGACTTCTACGACCTGTTCGAGATCGCGGACGGCACCTACGGCTTCGCCATCGGCGACGTCTGCGGCACAGGACCGGAGGCCGCCGCCGTCACCGGACTGGCCCGGCACGCACTGCGCCTCCTGGCCCGCGAGGGGCTCGGCGGCCCCATGGTGCTGCAGCGCCTCAACGCGGCCATCCTCGAAGAAGGGGCGCGCAGCCGCTTCCTCACCCTCCTGTACGGCGAAATGCGCCCCCAGCACGACGGCAGCGCCGAGCTGAAGGTCGTGTGCGCGGGGCACCCCCTGCCGCTACGACTGCGCCAGGACGGCACCGTCGAGCCGGCCGCCGACCCCCAACCCCTCCTGGGCGTCATCGAAGACCTCGAACTGTACGAGCAGACCGTCACGCTCGACCCCGGCGACGTCCTGCTGTGCGTCACGGACGGCGTCACCGAACGCCGCGAGGGCACCCGCATGCTCGGGGACGACGGCCTGGCCGACGTGCTCGCCACCTGCACGGGCCTGAACGCGGGAGCGGTCGCTGCGCGCATCATGCGCGCCGTGGAACGCTTCGCCAGCGACGCGCCCTCGGACGATATGGCCATCCTCGCCATGAGGGTTCCGGAGTAACCCGCGCCCGGACCTCTCGACTGCCACGAAAGAAGGCCCCCGTCACCGACGGGGGCCTTCTCACTGCTTACGGAGAGCCCCAAAACGGAATCGAACCGTTGACCTTCTCCTTACCATGGAGACGCTCTGCCGACTGAGCTATTGGGGCGCGATCAGCGGTGACGATCTTACCCCATGTGCTGCTCCGCCCTCGACCGGCTGACATCCGTCGCGAACCGCTACGGAGCACTCGCGGATCGCGGAACGGATCGCCACGAATAGTTCGGCAGCGCTATGGGAAACAAAACCCGGCGCGAACGGCGTCACGACGCCCGTTCCCGCATGAGGCCGCCGAGCGCATTGCACGCCGAGACCACCTGATGCAACTCGCGCTTGCTCATCGCCGAGGAAAGCGGCAACGCCAGACATTCCTCCGCCGCCCGCTCCGAGACGGGCAGCCGCCGTGCCACCCGGAATTCGGGCATCCAGTGCGCGGGGGTCTTCACCGGCACATGACAGACCACGCCCCGTGCCCGCAGCGCCTGTTTGAACGCGTCCCGGTCGGGCCGCCCGTTCCCGGGGACCCGCACCACGTACCGGGTGACGGCATGCTCACCACCCTCCACGATCGTCGGCGCCACCACCCCCCTGAGCCGCCGGCCGAGGTATGCGGCGTACTGCCGCCGCCGCACCGCGTCCAACGCGTCGGCACGCACCATCGGCTCCCACTCGACAAGGGGGACGGACCGATCTCGCACGACCTCGTGCAGAGCCGTCATGTCCGCACTACGGCCGAAGAGGTGGACGGGCACGACGGCCGCGGTCCGCGCGGTCAGCACCTCAGCGACGGACGAGGGCGCGAGGCAGTACGTCTCGGCGTCGATGTCGGCGAAGACAGGCCGGGCTCCGAGCTCGCGCACTGCCCTGGCGATGTCGGATCCGCCGAAGGACGGCACCACGACCTCGCTACCGGCCCGGACACCCGCTGCGGTCAACTGTGGTGAACCCATGCCCGGATGATGTCCGCGCAACATGAACTGCCGGTGACCACGCACAAAAAAGTCGTGGTCCCTGAACTGACGTTCAGGGACCACGACTTCACATGTAGTTCGGCGGCGTCCTACTCTCCCACACGCTCCCGCATGCAGTACCATCGGCGCTGAAAGGCTTAGCTTCCGGGTTCGAAATGTAACCGGGCGTTTCCCTCACGCTATGACCACCGAAACTCTGATCGGGTCACCCGGATCTTTGATCCAGGTCCCGGAGTCTCAAAGCGAACAAGCACACTCTTCATTTAGAAGTGCGGTTATTGTCTCAGAACCAACACAGTGGACGCGAGCCTCTATGGACAAGCCCTCGGCCTATTAGTACCGGTCACCTCCACCCATTACTGGGCTTCCAGATCCGGCCTATCAACCCCGTCATCTCCA
>NZ_QOIN01000051.1 GCF_003323715.1 Streptomyces diacarni | reverse complement strand
GCGTCGGCCAACGACTCCTCGCCCTCGCAGCCGCACTCTGGCGCAACTGGACCACCGGCGCCGACGTCAAACGATCACTGACCGCCTACGACCACTAAAAACATCGGACTCACTCATCTAGGGTGACGGGGATGCAGCGCACCGGACGACTCCGCAGACCGCGCGGGACGCACGCCCTCGCGTGGACGCTCGCCACCGGCGCCGCCACGACCCTCTCCTGGTTCGGCGTGCACACGGTGCTGGACGACACCTCCTACGAGCCGCCGCGCGCACTGCCCGTCTCCGACGGTCCCGAGGCGGGCGGTTCCGGCGCGGGCGCCGCGCCCCGTGCCTCCTCGACCCACCGCCCCAGGCCGCACCCGCCTTCCGCCTCTCCCTCGCCGTCCGAGAAGCCGCACCGCACACCGCGGCGGACCCCGTCGAAGAAGCCCCGTCCCACCTCGGAGGGTCCCGAGCGGGGCCGGGGCGGCACCGGGCAGGTCGAGGGCGCGACCGTACGCGGCGGCAGGGCCGTCTTCGACATGGGCGCCGACTCCGCCACGCTGGTCTCGGCGACACCCGATCCCGGCTGGGAGATGAAGGTGTGGCACAACCAGGGCTACATCAGGGTGACGTTCACCTCGGGCGCCACGTCCTCGTCGGTCTTCTGCCGCTGGGACGACGCCCGTCCGCGCATCGAGACGTTCGACGGCTGAGCGGCGGGCGCGCTCTTGGAGAAGCTCAGCCCTGACGGGCCGGGCGTGCCCTTCGAAGGGCTCAGCCGAACGTGCCCTCGGGCGGTGGCGGAGACGCCTTCGCCGTGGCGTCGGTGACCGGCCGCGCCCCGCCGGTGAAGGCGTCCAGCGCACGACCCGCCTCCACCCGCCCCGGGTGCGGGTCGCCCGCCGTGCGCCGGGTCAACTCGGCGACGGGGAGCGGGCCATCGGCTGCCAGCAGCACGGTGTTGCCGAACCGGCGTCCGCGCAGCACCGCCGGGTCGGCCAGCACGCACTGCCGGCCGAAGGCGGCGGCGCAGGTCGCGATCTGGGCGCGCAGATGGGCCAGTGGCGCGCCGTCGGCGATGTTCGCCGCGTACCAGCCGTCGGGCCGCAGCACACGCCGCACCTCGTGCAGGAACTCGGCGCTGGTGAGGTGGGCGGGGGTGCGGGCGCCGCTGAAGACGTCCGCGATGACGAGGTCGGCCCATCCGGGCGGCAGCTTGGCCAGCCCCTCGCGTGCGTCGCCGCCGCGTACCCGGATCCGCCACTCCTTCGCCAGGGGCAGGTGGGAGCGCACCAGCCGGGTCAGTGCCGGGTCCGCCTCGATCACCTGCTGGGTGGAGCGGGGGCGGGTGGCGGCCAGGTAGCGGGCGAGTGTGAGGGCGCCGCCGCCCAGGTGCAGTGCGTGCACGGGCCGTCCCGGCGGGGCGAGGAGGTCGACGATGTGGCCGAGCCTGCGCTGGTACTCGAAGCCGAGGTGGGTGGGGTCGTCGAGGTCGACGTGCGACTGGGGCGCGTCGTGCAGCAGCAGGGACCAGGCGCGGGGGCGGTCCGGGTCGGGCACCAGTGAGGCGGTGCCGCCGTCGACCTGGGTGACGACGGCGTCCCGTCCCCGTCGCCTCTCGCCGCGTGCCATGCCACCAGTATCCGCCATGGGCCGTGCCGCTATCCGCCCCACCCGCCCGCCTGACGCGGTGGCGCCTCCGGTGCCGCCGGATATCGGGTCGTGTGCTTTCTGGGGTGTAAACGACGTCCTTCGCCCGGCGCGGAATGCCGTGGATCCATGGCCAGGCCCTTCACCCACATGCATGATTCCCCGGACGTACCCACGGAGGTGCCGAACCGTTTCTCCTGGTACACGGCAAGAGGCGGCGGCGCTGCGCCGACCAGCACAAATATCATATTAAGAGCGAGGAATTATTGATTCCCCATTCTTCCGCGTCGATTCTTTTCCTGTCGCTCGAAAACCGAGTGAACGGCCATGAAGGCCGCGCGACACAAAGAAATGGAACACGCGAATGACGGTTCGTAATTCACTGGCTGTCCTGGGGACGAGCGCGCTGCTGGCGCTCGGGTTCGGTGGGGCGATGGCCCCCGCCGCGGCTGCTGCCCCGCCGGCCGCTCCGCAGACCGCGCAGGTGGCGGCGGACGCCCACTTCACAGCCAAGGACTCCCGCTCGGGCCGCACCACGAAGGGTGTCGCGCACAAGTCGGGCCGCTACGGCGCCGCCGCCCCGTCGAAGGCCGCGTCGCTGCGCTGCTGGAACGCCCGTATCTCGGGGCGGTACTTCGCCGTCTCCTGCTCGGGCAACGCCTACCGCGTCTTCGTCGACTGCTCGAACCGGGTCAGGTACGTCACCCCGGTGCTCTCCGGATCCAAGCGCGTGACCATGGCCTGCCCCGGCGGCACCCGCGCGCTGCGGGGCGGAGCCTACGGCCGCTGACGCCCCGCACGCTCGGCTGAGGGCTCCGCGCGGTCCACCGGGACCTGGCCACGGCGACGGTGACAGGACGGCGCCCTCAGCACCCCACCTCTCCGCCACGCCTTTTCCACACACATGCTTTCGATTTTCTGTTTTCTTGTTCTTCCAGCTTCTCGCATCTCGGCGACACCGCGCCGCGAGCCACGGGTCAGACCCGGCTCGCGGCCTCGATCGTGCGGGCGGCCTCGCCCAGCGCCGCCCGCAGTTCCGCGGGCTCGGTCGCGTGCGCGTACGCCACGGAGGGCGGCACCAGCCATCCGGTGCCGGCCACGGGCGGTTCGCCCGCGGCGCTCGCCATGGCGCGGGCCTCGCGCACGTACGTCTGCGTACAGGCGCTGCCCGGCAGGTCCCAGCAGTCCGCCGTCCCCGGCGGGACGAGGAAACCGAGGGTGTCCCCGGAGCGGTCGTGCAGCACGGGTCCGACCCCGTCCCTGAGCCTGAGGATGTCCGCCGCCTCCAGCCCGTGCCGCGCGGGCACGGTCACCAGGTCGCAGGGTTCGGGTACCGGTCCGGCGCCGATAGCGCGGCTGCCTTCGCCACTGTCCGACAACTCAGACCCCTCCTCGCGGTCGCTGTGTCTGGTCCAACGGCTTTTTTCGTCAACGGCTACGGCGGCGAACCAGCGCATTGGATGGCACTTCATGGCAGAAGCAGGGTGAGATATCCCGTTTGTAGCCAAACCCTCGGTGTCGGACCCGTCACAGCCGGTACGTTTCCGCCATGGCGTCGTCACCCTCAACGTCACCCCGACCGCAGCACACTCCCAACACCGCGTTCAGGGCACTGAGGGGGCACCTCTCCCCCGGAGAGTTCGCGGCGAACGTGCGCCGTTCGGCACGTGAGATCGGTGAACAGGTCTCGTGCGACGCGCGGTACATCGGCCGCGTCGAGTCGGGCGAGATCAGGTGCCCCAACTACGCCTACGAGCGGGTGTTCCTGCACATGTTCCCCGGCACTTCGCTGGCGGACATGGGCTTCGCACCCCGGGAGTCCGTACGCGGTCGCGCGGCGCGCGCTCGCGGGGCGCACAACGTGGAAGAAGCGCCCCGCCTGTCCACCGCGCGCTGCGCCGATCTCACCTACGGTCAACTCCCGCTGCACACCGACCATCCCGACAGCCCCGGTCTCATCGCATTCCCCAACTGTCCCGAGTACGACGAGGAGAGCGACGTGCTACGTCGCGCTTTCATGACGGGCGGACCCGCCGCCCTCGCCGCCGCCTCCCTCGGCGGCGGCGCGCCCCACGCCTGGTCCGCGGACCGCCCCGCCCCCTCCGCGTACGCGGGGGAAACCGAGGCGGGCGCCGTCGAAGAGGCCGTACGGCACATCCGGCTGCTGGACGACCGGCACGGCGGCGCCGGGCTCTACCACCGCGCCGCGGGCCCCCTGCGTACCGCCTACGACCTGCTGGACGCGGGCACCCGCAGCCAGGCGGTCGCCGACCGGCTGCACGCGGGCGCGGGCGAACTCGCCCTCTCCGTCGGCTGGCTGGCCCACGACTCAGGACGCTACGCCGACGCCCGCTCCCACTACGCGGAGGCGCTGGCCACCGCACGCGTCGCCGCCGACCCGGCCCTGGAGGCGCACGCCTTCTGCAACACGGCCTTCCTCGCCCGGGACGCGGGCCGCCCCCGCGAGGCGGTACGCGCCGCGCAGGCGGGCCAGCAGGCGGCCAAGGCCCTGGGCTCCCCCCACCTGCTGTCGCTGCTCGCGCTGCGCGAGGCCGGCGGCTGGGCGGGCCTCGGCGACACGTCAGGGTGCCGGCAGGCGCTCGCACGGGCCCAACGCCTGTTCGCACGGGGCCTCCGCGACGGCGACCCGGAGTGGATGAGCTTCTTCGGTGAGGCGGAGCTGGAGGGCCTGGAGGCGCAGTGCTGGTCGGCTCTGGGGATGTGGGACCGGGCGGCGGACCACGCCCAGCAGGCCGTACGCCTGCAGAAACCCCACTTCACCCGCAACCGCGCGCTGTTCACCGCGGAGCTGGCCGGCGATCTGGCGGCGCGCGGCGAGGTGGAGGAGGCGGCGGCCGCCGGAGCGCGGGCGCTGGACTTCCTCGGGCCCGTCCAGTCCACCAGGATCAGCGCGATGCTCCAGGCGGCGGCCGACCGGCTGCGCGCCTTCCGCGCCGAGCCGGCCGTCGCGGACTTCCTCGGCCGCCAGGCGGCGGCGACGGCCTGACGGACGGGCGGGGGCTGGGCCGGGGCCCGGGCCGGGGGTCCGAAAGACCCGGGGCCCGGAAACCCGGGGCCCGGAAACCCGGGGCCCGTGCACCCGGGGTCAGTCGAGGTGGCCCGTGTCGTTCCAGCGTTCGACGGCGGGGTCGCCGTAGGCCCAGCCGAGAATCGACAGGGAGGCGGGGTCCAGCTTGAGCCGGGCCGCGAAGGACGGGTCGTAGCCCAGCCAGCGGGCGGCCAGGACGCGCAGGATGTGGCCGTGCGCGAAGACCAGCACGTCGCGGTCGGCCGAACGGGCCCAGTCCACCACCTCGTCGGCGCGCTCGCCCACCTCGGCCAGGGTCTCGCCACCGGTGACGCCGTCCCGCCAGATGAACCACTCCTCCCCCGCGCGCTCGCGGATCTGCTCGGGGGTCAGGCCCTCGTAGTCGCCGTAGTCCCACTCCATCAGCGCGTCCCAGCCGCGGGCGCCGTCGAAGCCGGCCAGCGCGCACGTCTCGGCGGCCCGGGACAGCGGGCTGGTGCGCACCTCGACGCCGGGCAGCCCGTTCCAGGGAGCGCGGTGCAGCCGCTCGCCGAGCAGCTTGGCCATGCGGCGGCCCTCGTCCAGCAGCGGCATGTCCGTCCTGCCGGTGTGCTGCCCGGTCATCGACCACTCGGTCTGACCGTGCCGGACGAGGAGGATGCGCGCTGCCATGGGTACCTCTCGGACGTGACGTGCTGGATCGTCCGGCCGCCCGGGAAGCGGAAGCGGGCCCGGGTGCCCGGAAGGCGGCTGTCCGGGTGTCCGGAAACCGCTCCCTCCATCTTCGCGCAGCGTCCCGCCGGGGCGCCCGGCGGGGCGGGGCGCGAGGGGGTGACGGGAGGGCGGGGCGAGGGGCGGAACCGGTCCTGTCCGGTGGGTGCGGGGTGCGTTGTCAGCGGCGGGTGGGAGACTTCGCCGGGTACCGCACCCTCCCCCGAGGCCACAGCCGATGACACCCTCTTCGCTACCGAAGCAGACCCCGCCGTCCGGCACGCCCGAGCCATCCGGCGCGTCCGGCACGCCCGAGCCGTCCGCTCCGGGCGCGCCGCAGGCCCCGGCACCGGCGGGTGCCTCCCCGCGGCGGCTCGCCGCGTTGCGCGGCGGCCCCGACGTACCGCACAAGCACCTCGACGCGCGGGCGCTGGCCGCCCTCGCCGCGAATCCGGGCTGCCGCCGCCGCGCGCTGCTGGACGGCGCGGGGGTCGACAAGGGAGCGGTGGCGCAGGCGCTGGGCTCCCCCGCGCCGTTCGGCCAGTCCCAGTTCGCGCTGGTGCGCGGCAACGCGTTCGAGGCGCGGGTGAAGGCGGACGGCGGGCAGGTGCTGCTCGCGCTGTTGTGCGAGCAGGTGGGCGAGGCCCGCCCGGAGCCCGAGCAGGTCGTCGTGCCCGACGTGACCGCCGACGGACCCGCGGGGCGCGCGGAGCGCACCAGGCTGGCCCTGGCCGAGGTGCCGGAAGGCAGCTGGGGCCTGCTCGACCATCCCTGGCTGTCCCTGCGGGTGGCGGGCTCGACCGCCTACCTGGAGCCGGACGCGCTGGCCGTCCATCCGGACGGCTCCCTCAGCATCATCGAGATCAAGTCGTTCCCGATCCTGGACGGCGCGGCCGACACGGTGAAGGCGGGCGCCGCCGCGCGCCAGTCGGCGGTGTACGCGCTGGCGCTGGAGACGCAGCCACGGGCGGTGCGGGAGAGCGCCCTGCTGGTGTGTCCGAAGGACTTCTCCAACCTGCCCGCGGCCGGGCTGCTCCCGCTGCGCAAGCAGATCGCCGCGACCCGGCGCCAGCTGCGGCGGCTGACCCGGCTGGAGGAGATCGCCGCCGAGCTGCCCGAGGGTGTCCACTTCGCGCCGACGCAGGAGCCTGAGGAGCTGGCCGCCGCGGTGGAGTCGGTTCCCGCGGCGTACGCGCCGGAATGCCTCTCGACATGCGAGCTGGCCTTCCACTGCCGTCAGCGGGCGCGCGGCGCGGGCTCGGTGGTCGCGCTGGGCCGCTCGGTGCGGGGCGAGCTGGGCGGCCTGGCCACGGTGCCCGACGTCCTGGCCGCCGCCTCGGGAGACCCAGGCAGCGCCGCCGCACAGGACCCGGCCGCCGCCCTGCTGCGCAGGGCGGCGGCGCTGCGCGCCCAAGCGCTTCAGGACGCGGCGGCGCGCGGGCCCGCGCGGGGATCGTCTCAGGCTCCCGCCGCGCGGGACGCGGAGGTGGGCTGATGTCGTTGCTGAACGCGCTGGCGCGTATGGAGGCCGTCGCCTGCGGGCGGGCGCGGCCGGTGGCGACCGTCCGCCACCGGCATCTCGCCGAGCGCCCGCTCGTCCTCGTCCCGTTGGCGACGGCCGGTGAGAACGGTGCACCGCTGGGCGTCATGCTGGGGACCGAGCGCTCGGCGCCGAGGATCCTCACCGTCGCTCAGCCGCGCGACCGCGATCTGCGGTTCGCGTTCCTGGACCGGCTGGCCGAGGCGGTGCTGCCGCACCTGGAGTCGTGCCAGGACGAGGTGGAGCTCGTCGAGCGCAAGGAGACCGATCCGGAGTCGGGCAAGCGGGTCGCGGTCGAGGCCGAGCTGTGCACCGACGCGCCGCAGCTGCTGGTGCCCACCGGTCCCGGTGTGGACTTCGTGCGGCTGCTGGGGCGCTCGACGCGGTTCCGGCGGACCGCCGAGGAGGACCCGGAGTCCGAGCACCCGGCACCGCCCCGGCTGCCGCTGCTCGGCCGCTGGCTGAGCCACTACGGCGAGCGCGCCAGGGTGCCGGGCTCCTCGCTGCTGCTGCCTGTGACGGGGCTGCTGACGCGGCACTGGGCGACGGGCCAGAGCCAGTTGGAGGACCAGCACCTGGGGGCGCTGCTGGCATGGCTGGCGCCACCGGACGGGGCGAGCGGGGCCGAGGCGGCGCTCCGCGCGGAGCTGGGCCGGGACGGGCGGGGCCAGCTGCTGGTGCCGCCCGCGGGGCCCGCTACCGACCCGGCGTTCGACAACGAGCTGCTGGCTCCGGCGCTCAGCCGCTACGACCGGGGCGTGCCCGGCGCCGAGGAGGAGGTGCACGAGCTGGTGGCGACGCAGCTGCGTCCCACCTGGGAGGCCGTGTGGGAGGGCGTCGGGATGCTGCGCACGCTGCCGGAGGCCGCGCACGTGCCCGACAGGTGGCGGCGCGACCGGCAGTCCTACACCCACCACAGGGACCGGCTGCGGGCCGCGGAGCCGCCCCAGCCGCGCAAGGACGACGCGGTCACCGCGGCCCGCAAGCTGGCCATGCGGGAGCAGCGCCAGGCCGAGCTGGAGGCGCAGGAGGCGCTGGACGATCCGCTGGTGATGGCCGTGCGGCGGCTGGCGGGCGAGGCGTTCTCGGCGGAGGTGCTGGAGGTGGAGATGGCCTACTCGGAGGGTAAGCGTCCCTCACCCCGCCCCCTGGTGACGGTGCACACCCAGGACGCGCCCCTGCTGAGCGACGGGGACAAGCTGCACCGCAGGCTGCCCGAGGGCGGGCAGCAGCGGGCCGAGCTGGTGGAGCTGGCGGGGCCGGGCGAGCTGGTGCTGCGGCTGGTGAACGGGATGGGGCGGGCGAAGGAGCCCGCGCCGGGCACCGTGCCGCGGAAGGGCGATCTGGTGTGCTGGACGCTGTTCGAGCACGCGCCGCGCGGCGGGCCCGGGCTGCCGGAGCCCGAGGAGACCCCCTGGACCCACGGCGGCCCGCCCGGTGAGCGGGGCGCGGAGCGACCCGACCCGGTGACCTCGGAGGATGTGCTGTGACGACGCTCGTGGAGCAGCCCGGGGCCGCCGCGTCCCCGGCGCAGGCCGCCGCGGCGGCCACCGAGGCGATCCTGTCCGCGGCCGTGGACGGCACGCACCGTGGCGTGGTGGTGAACTCGCCGCCCGGCGCCGGCAAGTCGACCCTCGTGGTGCGCGCGGCGCTCGAGCTGGCCGCCGCCGGCCACCCGCTCATGGTCATCGCGCAGACGAACGCGCAGGTCGACGACCTGGTCGACCGGCTGGCGACGGCCGAGGCCGAGCTGCCGGTCGGACGGCTGCACAGCAGCGAGCCGAAGCCGTACGACCCGGTGCTGGACCGCCACCCTTCGGTGCGCACCTCCGCGAAGCCCGCCGACCTCGCCGGGCTGGACGTGGTCGTCTCCACGGCCGCGAAGTGGGCGTGGGTGAGCAGCGAGGAGCGGTGGCGGCACGCGATCGTGGACGAGGCGTACCAGATGCGCTCGGACGCGCTGCTGGCCGTGGCCGGGCTCTTCGAGCGGGCCCTGTTCGTGGGGGACCCCGGGCAGCTGGACCCCTTCAGCCAGGTGGGTGCCGAGCAGTGGGCGGGCCAGGCGCACGACCCGTCGGCGAGTGCCGTGAGCACCCTGCTGGCGCACAACCCGCAGCTGCCCCAGCACCGGCTGCCGGTCTCCTGGCGGCTGCCGCACTCGGCGGCCGCGCTGGTCTCCGAGGCGTTCTACCCGTACACGCCGTTCCGCAGCGGTACGGGGCCCGGCGACCGCAGGCTCGCCTTCGGCGCGCCCGCCGACGGATCGCCTTGGGACGCGGTGCTGGACGAGGCGGCGGACGCGGGCTGGGGTCTCCTGGAGCTGCCCGCGGCGCGTACGCCGCGCACCGACCCGGAGGCCGTGGCGGCGGTGGCCCGCCTCGTGCACCGGATGCTGGAGCGGGAGGGGCGCACGCACGGCGAGCGGGACGGGAGCGGCGGCGGCGCGGTCCTGGGCCCCGAGCGGATCGCCGTGGGCACGGCGCACCGCGACCAGGCGGCGGCGGTCCGCGCGGCCCTGGCCGGGTACGCGTCGGCCGAGGGTGACGGGCGCGCCGCCCGGGTCACCGTGGACACGGCCAACCGGTTGCAGGGCCGGGAGTTCGACGTCACGGTCGTCCTGCACCCGCTGTCGGGGCGGCCGGACGCGACCGAGTTCCACCTGGAGACCGGGCGGCTGTGTGTGCTGGCCTCCCGGCACCGGCACGCGTGCGTGGTGGTGTGCCGCGCGGGCGTCGCCGAGCTGCTGGACGACCATCCGGCGACCGAGCCGGTCCAGCTGGGTCCCGCCTCCTGGGCGCCGGACGGCTGGGAGGCCCACCAGGCGGTGCTCTCCCAGCTGGCCGAGCACCGGGTCCCGCTCGCCTGATGTCCCCGGGCCCCGGGGCGTCTCGGGCCCGGGGTCTCGGCTGCCGGGTCCGGGCGGCTTGTCGTGGACCCGTGCGGGGGCGGGGGCGCCGGGCGCACAATGGGGGGCGGCCCACGACCTTGGAGGTATGTACATGTCTGAGCCGCACTCGGCTCCGGACCCTTCGCGCTCCGCCGGGGGGAGCGGCGGCGGCCCGCAGTACCGCCGCCCCGCGCCCCTGCTGTTCGAGCCGGCCGATGCGGCCCCTGACGACGAGCACTTCTTCGGCCTGGAGTCGCTCACCGACCCCACGGAGCTGCTGGACCGCTCGACGGAGCTGGTGCACGCGTTCCGGGCGGCCGCCGACCGCGCCCAGGAGTACCAGGCCTCGGCCGCGGCGCAGCTCGCCGACCCGCAGCGGTTCGACAAGCTGCCCGACGCCGCCATCGCGGACCGCGGCGGGTGGACCGAGGAGTACGCGCGCAAGATGATCGAGTTCGGCCACGACCTGCTCAGGAACCGGGTGCCCGGCACGCAGCCGCCGCCGCAGGGCTGAGCCGCCGGTCCGGGCCGCGTGCGCCGGCCCTGGCCACCGGTCCTGGCCGCGTGCGCCGGTGGGCGCGACGGTGCAGGTGGGGAGGGTGTCCGCCGGGAATTATCGATTTCCGGTTCACCGGATCGGGGTGTTAAGGTCTACGACGTCAGCAGGCGCCGCTAGCTCAGTTGGTTAGAGCAGCTGACTCTTAATCAGCGGGTCCGGGGTTCGAGTCCCTGGCGGCGCACAGACAGACGAAGGCCCTCCGCGGAAGCGGGGGGCCTTCGCCGTGCGCGCGGCCCCGGCACCGGTCCGCGCTCAGCCGCGGACGACGCGGATCTCCCAGTCGCCGTCCGCCGTGCGCCCGGTGACCTCGACGCGGACGGCCTCGCCGGGGTCCGACCAGCTCTCCCCCACCCCCAGGGTGGCGTCGGCGAGTGTGCTGTGCACGGAGGTCTGGCGGCAGGCGGAGGTGCCGGGGTGCCCGTCGACCACCTCGATCGGGCCGTGGGTGGAGGGGGTGTCGCTGCGGACCCGGTAGAGGAGCAGGCCCTGGGTACAGGCGTCGCTGTCGTTGCCGGTGCGTTCGCGGACCTCCATGGCCAGGGCGCGGTTCTCGCCGG
The DNA here is from genome assembly GCF_003323715.1 of Streptomyces diacarni. Taxonomy (GTDB): domain Bacteria; phylum Actinomycetota; class Actinomycetes; order Streptomycetales; family Streptomycetaceae; genus Streptomyces; species Streptomyces diacarni. The sequence continues at coordinate 51,579 of NZ_QOIN01000051.1, read as the reverse complement.
TGCGCAGGACGACGAGCCGGACGCCGTCGGGCCCCTTGGCGCGCCGGGAGGGTGCCGCCAGCGCCCGCAGGGTGTAGCGGGCCTGCGGAGGTGCCCCGCCGGTGACGGGGACGCATCTGACATTGGCTCGTTCCAGCCAGCCGAGCTTCCACTTGTGCCAGCCGAAGGGCTCGGGCGCCAGTCCGAACTGGCTGCCCATCAGGTCCCAGTCCCCGACGCGGGTGTCCCAGTCGGCCTTGCCGTCGGCGGGGCGTTGGTAGAGGTCGGGCAGGTCGAAGAGGTGGCCGGTCTCGTGGGCGAGGACGTGGCGGTCGGGCGGGCTCTGTTCGAACACCGTGACGAGACGGTTCAGCTCGGTTCCGTCTGCGGTGATCGGCTCATCGAGATTGACCACTTTTGTCGCATCGGAGTCCACACCGGGGGCGTCCGGGTCGGCGATGAGGTAGACGACGTCGTAGCGGGCCAGGTCGACGTGCGGATCGACGGCCCGCACAGCGTCGTGCAGATAGGAACGACGCAGGTCAGCGTCCCAGTCGCGCTGGATGCCGTAGGCCGAGGCCGGCTTGGGCATCTCGATCCACCGGTTCACCGGACGCGGCCGCAACCGGAATTTTCCGTAACTCGCCCGCGAGAAGAAGTCGGATGTGGCCGGGAAATGGTCGTTCACAAGCTCTCGAGGGGTGGCCATAGGGGTCGCATCGGGGAAAGAGAGAAAGAGAAGGGCGGCATCGAGCGTCCCTTCGGGGCGCGGATAGGAGGCGTTCCAGGTGTCCAAACCCAACGAGTGGTGTGCTTCGGTGCGCGGCAGAGCGCACGGCATGCCCGCCGCAACGGATCGCACGGGCCCGGCGAAGAGCCCCACACCCATGAAGGCGGTCAACGCCATGACGATCGCTCCCACCCGGTGCCGCGCGCCGGGGCCCAGCCGTCCGGGCCCGCGTGCCGGACGGCCGCGGGCCGAGCTGTCAACACCCCCGGGTACCGACGCAGGCGCCACGTGGAGACCTCACCGGAAAAGGAACGGCGGACCCTCCCCACCCTCCCGTCGTATGTCCGGCTCTGCCCCGTTTCGGTAGTCCAGTCGAGTCAACCGCAGTATGACTACTCTTCGTAACGCTCGGTCGTTAGTGGTCAGGGGACTGGCAGCACTGGCGCCGAAACGGTCAGCCTCGCGCGCACACCCCTCCCCGGCCGCTCCCGCGACCGGCAACGGCAGCGGAGACACTGGCTCCGCTCTCGCACCAACCTCTATGATCGGCACATTTCCAGCGCGGATCCTCCCCTGGGCGGCCTACGGGCAGCCGGCCGACCGATCCGCACGAGACGAGCCCCCCGCGGAGCGATCGGTGAACGGACCCCTCGAAGGACCGGGCAAAGACTCCGGCGAAGCCCTCGTAACGCAACCCCAGACCATCACGGAAAGTAGCCACAAGCGCTGGCGGCGGCGCGCACACCACGGGCACAGCGAGAGCGACTTCCGGGCCGCCTTCCACGCGGCACAGCTGCCGATGGCCATCGTCGACCCCCACGGCCGCGTGCTGACGGCCAACCGCGCGCTGGGCACCCTGCTCGGCGCCGACCCGCAGCGCCTGACCGGGCGTCCCCTCGCCGAGCTGGCGGGCCTCGGGCTGGACGGGCGGGTGCGCAGCGCCTACCACGAGGCGCTCCAGGGGCGCGCCGACCGCATGTCGTGCACGCGCAGGCTCAAGCACGCCGACGGCCACACCCTCTGGGCGGAGATCACCGTGACGCCCACCGTGCACGGCGGCGAGGCCCTGCTCTCGATCGCGGACATCAGCGAGCGCCGCGACCTGCAGGAGCGGCTGCGCCACCTCCAGATGCACGACCCCGTCACCAGGCTGCCCAACCGCACCCTGTTCTTCGAGCGGCTGGCCGGAGCACTGGCCGACTCGGCGACCGGCAGAACCGGCCTGTGCTACCTCGACCTGGACGGCTTCAAGGCCGTCAACGACACCCTCGGGCACCGCGTGGGCGACAGCCTGCTGGACGCGGTCGCGCAGCGGCTCACCCAGTGCGCCGAGTCCCGCGGCGGCGACGACGGCGGACACCTGGTGGCACGGCTCGGCGGCGACGAGTTCGCGCTGCTCGTCGAGTCGTCCACCGGGACCGAGCAGGTGACCGCGCTCGCCCAGTCGGTGCTCGCCGCGCTCCAGCGCCCCTTCGACCTGGCCGGGCAGCGCCTCGCGGTCTCCGCCAGCATCGGCGTCGTCGAACGCGAGACGGCCGGCACCACCCCCACCGAACTGATGCAGGCGGCCGACACCACGCTGTACTGGGCCAAGGCCGACGGCAAGGCGCGCTGGACCCTGTTCGACCCCGAGCGCAACGCGCACCGCATGACCCGCCAGGCCCTCTCCTCCACGCTGCGCCGCGCCGTGGAACGCGGCGAGTTCGTGCTGGAGTACCAGCCCATCGTCGGCTTCTGCGACGACGTGCTGCGCGGCGTCGAGGCCCTCGTGCGCTGGCGGCACCCGCAGTTCGGCATGCTCGGCCCCGACCGCTTCATCGGGCTGGCCGAGGAGAACGGCGCCATCGTGCCGCTCGGCAGGTGGGTGCTCCAGGAGTCCTGCCGCCAGGCACGGCGCTGGATGCTCACCCACCCCGGACCGCCGCCGTACGTGAGCGTCAACGTGGCGGTGCGCCAGGTGTGGGACTCGGACCTGGTACGGGACGTCGCCGAGATCCTCCAGGAGACCGGGCTGCCCGCCCACCTGCTCCAGCTGGAGCTGACCGAGTCGGCGGTGATGGGCTCGGCCGGACGCCCTCTCCAAGCGCTCCAGGCGCTCTCGGAGATGGGCGTCCACATCGCCATCGACGACTTCGGTACCGGCTACTCCAACCTGGCCTACCTCAGCCGCCTCCCGGTGCGCGCCCTCAAGCTGGACGGCATGTTCGTCCGCGGCTTCCGTACCGCCCGGCACCAGAACCCGGCGGACGAGACGATCGTGACGGCCCTGGTGCAGCTGGCGCACAAGCTGGGCCTGACCGTCACCGCCGAGTGCGTGGAGGGTCCCGCGCAGGCCGAGCGGCTGCGCAGGATCGGCTGCGACACCGGCCAGGGCTGGCACTACGCCAAACCGATGGAGGCCGACCGGATCGCCGAGCTGCTGGCGTGGTCGGCTCAGGCGGCGGGCAGCGCGTAGGCGTCGGCGATCAGCTCCAGGGAGCGGACCCGCGCCTCGGGCGCGTGCGCGTTCGCGGTGAGCATCAGCTCGTCGGCGCCGGTCCGCTTCACCAGCGCGTCCAGCCCCTCGCGCACGGCGTCGGGCGTGCCGTAGGTGACGTTGCCCAGCCAGCTGTCGACGAAGTCCCGCTCCACGGGGCTGAACGGGTGAGCCTCCGCCTCCTCGGGGGTGGGGATCAGACCGGGGCGCCCGGTGCGCAGCCGCACCATCGACAGCGCCCCCGTCAGCACCTGGCGGTAGGCCTCCTTCTCGTCGTCGGCCGCCAGCGCCGCCGCACCGATCAGCGCGTACGGTTCGTCCAGCACGGCGGAGGGCCGGAAGGCCTCGCGGTACAGGTCCAGCGCCGGCAGCGTGTTGGCGGCCGAGAAGTGGTGCGCGAACGCGAACGGCAGCCCGAGCTGCCCGGCCAGCTGCGCGCTGAAACCGGAGGAGCCCAGCAGCCAGACCGGCGGCCGGTGCGCCGCCGCCCGCGCCTCGGCGCCCTGGGCCTGCACGGGCCCGGGTACGGCGTGGATGCGGGCGTAGCGGTGCCCTTGGGGGAAGTCGTCGTCCAGGAAGCGGATCAGCTCGGCGAGCTGCTGCGGAAAGTCCTCGGCGCCCTCACGCAGCCGCTCGGTGCGGCGCAGCGCGGCGGCCGTGGCCCCGTCGGTGCCCGGCGCACGGCCCAGACCCAGGTCGATCCGGCCCGGGGCCAGCGCCTCCAGCGTGCCGAACTGCTCGGCGATGACCAGCGGCGCGTGGTTGGGCAGCATCACCCCGCCGGAGCCCAGGCGCACGCGGTTCGTGTGCGAGGCCAGGTGGGCCAGGATGACGGCAGGCGAGGAGCTGGCCACGCCCGGCATCGAGTGGTGCTCGGCGATCCAGTAGCGGGTGAAGCCGCGGGCGTCGGCCAGCGCCGCCTGCCGGGTCGAGGCCGCCAGCGCGTCGCTCGCCGTGTAGCCCTCACCCACGTTGACCAGGTCGAGAACGGAGAGGGGCACCGGGGCCGAGCCCCGTGCCTCACCCCGGATCCCGGCTCCCCGGTGCCCACTGCCCTGTGCGTCCTCGCCTGACCGGCTCACGGTGGCTCGCCTTCCTCGCGCGTACGGAAACGTGGTCCCACCTGCCCGCACGGGGTACGGGTGTGCGACTCACGAACCGGTACAACGCGCCGAGAGGCGACTGTCTTCCCGGCCCGTCCGCCAGGACCGAAGGCCCTGGCGGACGAAGGACGCCCGTCTGGGCCGCCGGTCAGGCGAAGAGGGCGCCCAGCGCCGGGCAGCGCGCCTTGACGTCCAGCAGGCGCATGCCCTCCTTGGCCGTCACCTGGTTGGCCGTCAGCACGGGCTTGCCCAGCTCGGCCTCCAGCGCCGGGATGTAGGCGGCCGTGTGCAGCGCGGTGTCCGGCAGCAGCACCGCCTCCGCCTCCGGATGGTCGCCGCCCCTGGCCAGGGCCAGCACCTCCTCCTCACCCCAGGTACCCACCTCGGCCGCGGTGATGATGCCGCTGCCGCGCATGGCGACGACCTCCGCCCCGGCCGCCCGCAGGAAGCCACGGAACAGGTCGGCCACGTCCTCCGGATAGGTCGCCGCGATACTGACCCGCTCGAGGGCGAGATCGCGGACGGCGTGGGCGAAGGCGAAGGACGTGCTGGAGGCCGGCAGCGACGCCGTCTCCCCCAGCTCCCGCACCTGCTCGTGCGCGCCGTCCCAGCCGAAGACGAAGCTCGCGCTGGTGCACGCCCACACCACCGCCTGGATGCCGTGTCCCTTGGCCTCCTGAACCTTCGCGGCGAGCCGGGCGGCCGAGCCCATCTCCAGCAGGGCGTCCACCCGGTGCGCGTCCTCGCCGATGTCGGTGTGCACCAGCGGCAGCCGCACCTCGGTGCCCGCCTCGGCGAGGATCCGCTCCAGCCTCGGATAGTCGTCCTCGGCCGAATAGCCGGGGTAGAGGAATCCGACCGCCGGGGCCGATGCCGCCTGTGCCATCTACGCCTCCTGTGAGAGTTCGCAGCTGTCGCCGCTGTGGTGTGGGTGCTGGGGGTGACTGCCCGGGCACCGACGGGCCCGGGCCTCGCCGGACCACGGCCCCCGTGAGGCCCGGGTCCGGTCAGATCGCGGGGCCGGTCGGGCCCCCGATCCGGTCAGGCCGGAGGCTGGGCGCCGCCGCCCCACTCGTCCGGGTGAAGGGGCTGGCCGTACCCGAGGTCGGCCGGCCCTTCCAGAGGCTCGGCCGGCTCGGTGCCGGCGCCCGCGAGCGCCGCCTCCGGCTCGTGCTCCACCGGCGCCTCCTCCGGCTCCACCAGGCCGTCCGTCTCGTGCGCGAACGGCTGGGTGGCGATCGAGGAGGTCATGGCGGCGGGGCCGCGCCGGGCGACCGGGTCGAGCAGCGCCTGGTAGGGGCCGACCGCCTCCTTGCCGACGGCGCGCAGCGCCGCCCACATGGTGACCTGGTTGGCGGACAGGACCGGCATCCGCAGCTCCGCCTCCAGCTGCGGGATCACGTCGTACGTGGGCAGGTTGGTGCAGGAGATGAACAGCGCGTCCGGTGCGTCCACCACCGCCTCCCGCGCCATGTCGACCACGTCCCGGTACGGCACCCGCCAGATGTGCCGGGTCAGGCCCAGGTAGCAGCGGCCGCTGATGCCGATGCCGGCCTCGTCCAGGTAGTCCTCCAGCGAGTCGGTCACCGACTTGGTGTAGGGGGTGACCAGGGCGATCCGCCGGGCGTCGATCTCCCGCAGCGCCTCCAGCAGGGCGCCGGAGGTGGTGAGCGAGGGGATCTCGCCGGCGTCGGCCATGGCCGAGGTCATGGCCCGCTCACCGGCCGTGCCCCCCACGAAACTCCCGGACGTACAGGCGTAGGCCACCACTTCGGGGGCCACGGCGCTGAGCGCCCGTACCGCCTCACGGAGTGTCTCGTGCTCGCTGACCAGGCGAGCGAGGTCCAGGCTGACCTCGACGGGGACGAACGGCGTGCGGGTCAGATGCAGGGACACGTCGTCCGGCACCCAGCGCCAGAGTTCGCGGTCCAGTGCGAAGTCGAAGGGAGCGACGATTCCCACGCCGCGCTGCGGCAGCGGTCCGCCGAGGAAGGAGACGTCCATTTTTGGGCCCCAAAAGAACGGAGGGGAATGGCTCATGGCCAGAAGGCCCCTGAGTCAAGGGAAGTCAAGGAACCACAAGAACTGCAAAGCCGGTCAGAAGCCGGGACGCCGGGGCAGATGTCTTTGTTGACGAAGGTAGTTTCCGCTCCCTACCGTGGTCAATCCCGCCATCAGAGGCTGGTTCCCGTCCCTCGTCGGCTCACACGTTCAGCCAACCATCCCTGCGTTTCGAAACGGTTTCCTGCCTATGTCCGAAACCTGCGTTCTTGTCCTCGATGCCGAGCCGCTGCCGCGCCTCGACCGGCTGGCGGGGCGCGCACGCGTCGTCCACGCCGACGAGAAGACGCTCGCCGAGCAACTTCCCTCCGCCGACGTCCTGTTGGTCTGGGACTTCCTCTCCGACGCGGTCCGCCACGCGTGGCCGGGCGACGGCCCGCGGCCACGCTGGGTGCACACCCCCAGCGCCGGAGTGGACCGGTTGCTTCCGGAACTGGCCGACGCGCGCGACACCGTCATCACGAATGCCAGAGGCGTCTTCGACCGGCCGATTGCCGAATACGTCCTGGGCCTCGTACTAGCCATGGCCAAGGATTTCCGTGGCACTTGGGAATTGCAACGACAGAGGCGTTGGCGGCACCGGGAGACATTCCGCGTCGGCGGAAGTCGCGCGACGGTCGTCGGTTCGGGGCCGATCGGCCGGGAAATCGGCCGCGCACTCCTGGCACTCGGTGTCAAAGTAGACCTCGTCGGCCGGACCGCACGGGACACCGACCCCGAATTCGGGCGCGTCCACGCCACCGCCTCCCTCCCCCACCTCGTCGCCGACTCCGACTGGGTCGTATGCGTGGCACCCCTGACCCCCGAGTCCGCGGGCATGTTCGACGCGGCGATGTTTGCGCGCATGAAGCCCGAAGCGCACTTCGTGAACGTCGGCAGGGGGCAGCACGTCGTCGAGGACGACCTGGTCGACGCCCTCCTGGAGCACCGGATCAGCGGAGCGGCCCTGGACGTGTTCGCGGAGGAGCCCCTCCCCGCCGACAGCAGGCTGTGGGACGTCCCCGGACTCCTCATCTCCCCCCACATGTGCGGCGACACCCTCGGCTGGCGCGACGACCTGGCCGAACAGTTCCTGGACAACTACGACCGCTGGGAGAAGGGCCAACCGCTGCACAACGTCGTCGACAAGCGCCTCGGCTACGTCCCCACGGCCCCCGCGGCCGCCGCTGCGCCTGCCGGACCGGCAGCACCGCAGCCCTGAGCCCCTGCGGGCGCCCCGCCAGGACCCCTCCACGGGCCCGGCGGGGCCCCGGCATCGGCGTTGTCGGGGCCCCGCCAGGGCGGGGCCCCTCGGTTCGGGCGGCCCGTCGGGGGCCGCCCGGTCACTCGGGAGGTTTCGTCATGTCCGATCTCACCGCCCTGACCGCGACCCAGCTCGCGGCGGGCTACGAAACGGGGGACTTCTCCCCCGTCGAGGTCACCCGGGCGGCGCTGGAGAGCGCGGCGGAAACGCAGGAGCGGGTCAACGCCTTCGTCCGCATCGACCAGGAAGCCGCGCTGCGCCAGGCCGAGGAGTCGACGGACCGGTGGCGCCGCGGCGAGCCGCTGGGCCCCGTCGACGGGGTGCCCGTGACCGTCAAGGACATCCTGCTCCAGCGGGGCGGCCCCACCTGGAAGGGATCACAGACCGTGTCCGGCGAAGGCCCCTGGGACGAGGACGCGCCCTCGGTCGCCCGGCTGCGCGAGAACGGCGCCGTCTTCCTCGGCAAGACGACGACCCCCGAGTTCGGCTGGAAGGGCGTCACCGACAGCCCCCGCCACGGAGCGACCGGCAACCCGCACGCACCCGACCGCACGGCGGGCGGCTCCAGCGGAGGCAGCGCGGCCGCCGTGGCGGCCGGCGCCGGACCGCTCTCGCTCGGCACGGACGGCGGCGGATCCGTCCGCATCCCCGCCTCCTTCTGCGGCATCTTCGCGCTGAAACCCACCTACGGGCGGGTGCCGATCTACCCGGCGAGCGCCTTCGGCACCCTCGCGCACGTCGGCCCCATGACGCGGGACGCCGAGGATGCCGCGCTGCTGATGGACATCATCAGCGCCCCGGACCCGCGCGACTGGTCCCATCTGGGCCCTGTGCCCCACAGCTTCCGCGGCGCCCTCGCGGCCGGCGCCGAGGGCGTACGAGGCCTGCGCGTCGCCTACTCGCCCGACTTCGGCGGCCGCGTCCGGGTGGCCCCCGACGTCGCGTCCGCCGTGCGCAGGGCCGTGGCCCTGCTCGAAGAGCTCGGCGCGGTCGTGGAGGAGACCGACCCCTCCTTCGCCGACCCCATCGAGTCCTTCCACACCCTGTGGTTCAGCGGCGCCGCCCGCGTGACGCAACATTTCAGCCAAGATCAGCGGGCGGGGCTGGATCCGGGCCTTCGGGACATCTGCGAGGACGGCGCGGCACGCAGCGCGCTCGACTACCTGGCCGCCGTCGACGAACGCATGGCGCTCGGCGCACGCATGGGCGCCTTCCACGAGCGGTACGACCTGCTGGTGACGCCCACCATGCCGCTGACCGCCTTCGCGGCGGGCGTCGAGGTGCCGGAGGGCTCCGGAATGCGGCGGTGGACGGAATGGACGCCGTTCTCCTACCCGTTCAACATGACGCAGCAGCCCGCGGCGTCTGTGCCGTGCGGTGCGGATGAGCGGGGGTTGCCTGTGGGAGTGCAGATTGTCGGTGCCCGACACGCGGATGCCCTCGTCCTGAGTGCGGCGCACGCCCTCTTCGAGACCGGCCTCCCCTCCGAGGTCCCCTCAGCCCTGTGACCCCCTTCTCCTCGGGGCTTCGCCCCTGGCCCCCCATGGTCTTCCCCTTCTTTCTCTGAGGTGCCCTCGGCCGCGGTGGGGGCTCCGCCCCCACACCCCCTTGGCCTCGCCGGCCGGGCGTTGGGGTGGGGGTCCAGGGGGCGGAGCCCCTTGGCGGGGGTTTCTAGGGGGGCGGAGCCCCCGTAGCGGGGGGCCTTTGGGGGGCGGAGCCGCCCCAAAGCCTCCCCGGCGAGGGGCCGGGGGTCTGGGGGGCGGAGCCCCCCGGATAGAGATCGGCAACATCGGGGGTGGGCTGGCCCCACTGGTGGAGGGGGAGGTCTGGGGGGCCCGCCCCAGAGGGGGGCATGGGGCGAGCCCCAGAGAAAATCAGGCTCGGCGAAAGTTCAGACTTTCGCCGAGGGCCCCCGCGCGCCAAAGATCCTGGCACGCCTCTGCCATCTCATCGAGGCCTTCCACGATCTGCCCCCATACGATGCCGGGCACCCACCCCGCATCGCCGTTGATCAGCAGGTTGTTGCGCTCGTAGAACAGTGCGAGGTCGATGACGGTGTTGCGTCCGGCGTGCGCGGCCTCGTTCCCGCGCTGCTCGGCGGCGGCCTCGTAGCCGTAGGACGAGGTGGCCAGCTGGGTATCGGAAAAGGTGAAATAACACAGATCACCCGGGATGGGGGTGATGGTGGGGTTCTCCAGCGGCGGCTCCTGCGGAGCGAACGGGGGGATGAGCGCGTAGATCTCGTTGCGCGCGTATTTCGCGTGGTAGACGTCGCCGCCGAGCGGCAGCGCGTCCCACACGGCGGCGCAGGTGATCGGTGCGCGGTCGTCGAGCAGCTTTGCCGTGCAGCTGACTCCCCGCTTGTCCAACGACACTTCGATGAAGCGATCAGGCATCGTGCCTCCGCACCAGGTGAGCGTGTTGCGCAATGACGGGTCAATGGTGGCCCAGACATCGGGCATGTCGCGACCCCATCACAGGCTGGAAATGATCCGCATATCTTCATCCCGGTTGGGTAGCCGCGCGCCCATGGCTCCACCACAGAGGAACAACACCACTCGTGCCGGGAGACGTTTGAGCCGTCGGTCGCTGCTCGCAGGAGCGGCGTCCTTGGGTGCGGTGAGTGCGCTCGGGGCGACAACCGCATGCAGTCGGGTGTCCAGTGCGGACGCCAAGAACGGGGGGGATCTGCTGGAACGGCTGAAGGCCCAGGGCACGGTGAAGCTGGGCCTCGCCGGTGAACAGCCCTACAGCTACATCGACAAGCACGGCAAACTGACGGGGACCTCGCCCGCGATCGCGCGGATCATCTTCGAGCGGTTGGGCGTCGCGAAGGTCCAGCCGTTCCCGACGGAGTTCAACTCGCTGATCCCGGGGCTCAACTCGCAGCAGTTCGACGTCGTCGCGGCCGGCATGTACATCACGCCCACGCGGTGCGAGCAGGTGCTGTTCGCGGATCCCGAGTACGAGATGCGGGACGCGTTCATCGTGCGCAAGGGCAACCCGAAGAACCTCAACAGCTACGAGGACATCGCGAAGGCCGGCGCCAAGATGGCGACCGGTACCGGCTACGCCGAGATCGCCTACGCGGAGGAGGCGGGACTCAAGGAGTCGGACATGCTTCTGCTGCCCGACCAGTTGGCGGGGTTGCTGGCTGTCGAGCAGGGCCGCGCGGACGTCTTCTCGGGGACGGCGGTGACCGTCCGCAACGTGGTCAGGCAGACCAAGAGCCGCAAGGCCGAGTACACCGAGGCGTTCACGCCGAAGCTGGACGGCAAGCCGGACCTGGGTACCGGCGCGTTCGCCTTCCGGCAGAACGAGACGACGCTGCGGGACGCCTTCAATCGCGAGCTGCACAAGATGAAGGAGAGCGGCGAACTCTTCCGCATCATGAAGCCTTTCGGCTTCGTGAAGGAGGAGATGACCACGATGACCGCGAAGGAGCGCTGCGCATGACGGACCTGACCTCGGGTTTGTGGGAGCTGCTTCTCCAGGGCGTGTGGGTGACCGTCCAGCTGACGGTCTTCAGCGCGGCGCTGGCCGCCTTCGTCGCCTTCGTGGTGGGTGTGGCCAGGACGAACAGGCTGTGGATCGTCCGGTTCGTCTCCGGCCTGTACATGGAGATATTCCGGGGCACCTCGGCCCTGGTCTTGATGTTCTGGATGTTCTTCGTGCTGCCCGTCGCCTTCGGCTGGCAGCTGGTGCCGATGTGGGCCGCGGTGCTCGCGCTCGGCCTGAGTTACGGCGCGTACGGGTCGGAGATCGTGCGCGGGGCGCTGGCCGCCGTCGCGCCGGCCCAGCAGGAGGCGGGCATCGCGCTCAGCTTCTCGCCCTGGCAGCGGCTGATGAAGATCTCGCTGCCGCAGGCGTGGCCGGAGATGATCCCGCCCGCCAACAACCTGCTGATCGAGCTGCTCAAGGGCACCGCGCTGGTGTCCGTCCTGGGCGTCGGCGACATCACCTTCGGGGCTTCGCTGGTGCGCAACGCGCTCGGTGAGAGCGCTCCGGTCTACACGATCATCCTGGTCATGTACTTCATCCTGGCGTTCTTGCTGACGCGTGTGATGCGCGCGGTGGAGCGGAAGGCGAAGGCGGGCATCGGCCAGGCTCCGACGAAGAGCGAAGGCATGCGGAAGCCGGACATCGAGCAGGCGACGGCGATTTCCCGCTCCAGCCAGGGAGGTGCGGCCTGATGCAGTGGGACTGGTCCGCTGTCGGTGATTTCATGCCGCGCTTCTGGGACGGCGTGCTCGTCACCCTCGAAGCGCTGGTGCTCGGCTCCCTGATCGCTTTCGCGCTCGGCCTGGTGTGGGCCATGGCGCAGCGTTCGCCGCTGAAGGCGGTGCGCTGGCCGGTGACGGCCGTCACCGAGTTCATCCGCAACACCCCGCTGCTGGTGCAGCTGTTCTTCCTCTTCTACGTGCTGCCCGAGTGGAGCGTCACGCTCTCGGCGCTGACTACCGGCATCATCGGTCTCGGCCTGCACTACTCGACGTACACGGCCGAGGTGTACCGCGCCGGCATCGACGGTGTGCCCGAGGGGCAGTGGGAGGCGTGCACGGCGCTGAGCATGCCGCGCGGCCGTACGTGGAGCGCCGTCATCCTGCCTCAGGCGATCCGCCGCGTGGTGCCCGCGCTGGGCAACTACGTCATCGCGATGTTGAAGGACTCGCCGCAGATCGCGGCGATCGGTGCGCTGGAGATGCTCGGCCAGGCGCGGCAGTTCACCGCGACCAGCTTCCAGCCGACCGAGCCGATCACGGTCATCGGTATCGCCTTCATCGTCATCGCCTATCCGGCATCCCTGCTTACGCGAGCTCTGGAGCGTCGTCTTGTCCGTTGAGAAAACCCCGAGCACCGCTGCGAACGACGCCTCGAACCCGGCCGTCGACGGCAGCGAGCTGATCAGATTCGACAACGTCACCAAGCGCTACGGCAGCAACGTGGTGCTGGACAACCTCTGCTTCGACGTGGCGTCCGGCAAGCACGTCACGCTCATCGGCCCGTCGGGTTCCGGCAAGACGACGATCCTGCGGCTGCTGATGACCCTGGTGAAGCCCGAGGAGGGCACCATCAAGGTGGCGGGCGAGTACCTGTCGCACGAGGAGCGGAACGGCAAGCTGGTGCCCGCGGGGGAGAAGCACTCCCGCGAGGTGCGCAAGAAGATCGGCATGGTCTTCCAGCAGTTCAACCTCTTCCCCAACATGAAGGTGCTGCGCAACATCACCGAGGCGCCGGTGCACGTGCTGGGCCTGGGCAAGGACGAGGCCGAGCAGCGGGCGCGCGAGCTGCTGGAGATGGTCGGTCTGACCGACCATCTCGACAAGTACCCCACCCAGCTCTCCGGCGGTCAGCAGCAGCGGGTGGCGATCGCGCGGGCGCTGGCGATGCGGCCGCAGGTGCTTCTGCTGGACGAGGTCACCTCGGCGCTCGACCCGGAGCTGGTGGCCGGGGTGCTGGACGTGCTGCGGGACATCGCGCACTCCACGGACATCACCATGCTCTGCGTCACGCACGAGATGAACTTCGCGCGGGACATCTCCGACGACGTGTTGATGTTCGACGCGGGCCGGGTCATCGAGTCCGGGTCGCCGGAGAAGATCTTCAGCGACCCGGAGCACGAGCGGACCAGGGAGTTCCTCAGCGCCGTCCTGTGATCGGCACGGGTCGGCTGTCGCTCTCCCCCTGTGCGCCGAGGGGCGCACAGGGGGGCGCGTTCAGGGGCGCATCCAGCCTTCTGGCATATGCCGATAGCAGCAACACCCCCGTCTTCCGGCGGGGTTGACCGCTACCGTTGGACGTACAGCCGTACAGCCGTACTGCCGTACCGCCGTGCCCCACGGACCGGTGACGGTGCGGACGGTCCACAACCCCAGGGGGACACCGTGGCGCTACTCCGACCGTCCTCAGGCCCCTCCGAGGAGCCGGAGCGGGAGCCGGTCACGCCCTTCGGCTCGGTGCGCTACGCACTCCGGGTGCTGGAGTCGGCCGCCCGGCACCGGGACGGGGTGTGCGAGGAGACGCTCTCGCAGGAGGCCGGGCTGCCCCACGTCCGCCTGGGCCACCTGCTGCGGATGCTGTGCCGCGAGGGTTATCTGTCCCGGCTGGAGGACGGCAGCTACATCGTCGGCGAGGCGCTGGTCCTGCTCGGCTCGGGGGTGGAGCGCGCCAGGGCCCTGCGCGAGCGCCTGCAGAGCACGCTGGACGAGCTGCGGGACACGGTGGGCGCGGCCGTCTACTTCGGCCGGTACCAGGACGGCGAGCTGGAGAGCGCCCAGGTCGCCGACGGCCCCACGACACCCGCGGTCAACCAGTGGGTGGACTTCCGCTCGGCCGCGCACGCGACCGCGCTCGGCAAGTGCCTGCTCAGCCAGCTCGACCACGACCGGCGCGCCGACCACCTGGCCCGCCACAGGACGCCCCGGCTCACCTCCCGGACGATCACCGACAAGCGCCGGCTGCTGGACAGCCTGGACAGGCAGCCGCCGACGGTCCCGGTCCTCGATCTCCAGGAGTACGCGGTGGGCACCGTCTGCGCGGCGGTTCCCGTGACGGCGGGCTCCGCGGTGAGCTGTCTGGCGCTGTCACTGCCCGTCACCGAAGCGCACCGACTACGCAGGGCGGCCGAGCTGCTGAGCGAGCGGGCCGCCCCGGTGATGCTGTCGCTGGCACTGTGAGGCACGGCTCCTGCCGCCCGACCCAAGCGCCTCTCCTGCTGGAAAGAGCCGGCCGGCTCGCTCCCACGCCACACCTGCTCGCCCCGCACGCGAAAGACTGTGGCCCCCTTGGTGAGCAAGGGGGCCACAGTCTGTGAGGTGCGCCGTCAGGGACTCGAACCCCGGACCCGCTGATTAAGAGTCAGCTGCTCTAACCAACTGAGCTAACGGCGCCTGTCGGGCCGTTCCCGGCCGACGACGGAAATACTACCCCCTTCACGGGGGTGCCCGTGACCACGACGGCGAGCCGCCGCGCTGCGCGACCACTACGTCACGCACGGTCGGAACAGCCTTGGCCGGTATCAGATCGGCAGCGTCAGCCCCGGCTCCCGGCGGCGCACGGATCCCGCCAGCAGCAGTACCGTGCCCGCCAGCGCCCAGACGGCCAGCACCAGCAGCGGGGTACCCAGCGCGTTCCCCGAAAAGTAGACGATGTTGCGCACGGCCGTGGTGCCGGCGCCGGTGGGGATCCAGTCGCCGATGGCCCGCCAGAACGTGGGCACGAGGTGCTTTTGGAAGGCGCCGCCCGCGCTGGGGTTGCCCAGGACGACGAAGATGAGCACGGCGAGGCCGATGCCGACGATCCCGCAGAAGGCCTCCAGCGCCATCGTGCAGGCCGCCGTGGCGAAGACCAGCAGCGCCCCCAGCCACCACAGCGCCACGAAGTGGTGCGGCAGCGCGTGCAGCACCGGGTCGACGATGATCGCGCCCCCGAGCCCGGACAGCACGGAGTAGACGGCCACCCCCGCGAGCCGCAGCGCGCCCGCTTCCGGCCGGGCCGGACGGGTGCCGGCGACCACGCCCAGCAGCGAGGCCAGCAGGTAGCCGCCCACCAGCCAGCCGACGATCAGATAGAAGGCGGTCAGGCTCTCGTAGTCGCGGTCACCCGAAGGTGCGATGTCGACGACCTTCAGCCGCCGGTCCTGTTCGGCGGCCACCTTCTCCCCGACGCGACGCAGCGCCTGGGCCTGCGGGCCGCCCGCGGCGGAGGCGATCAGCAGGGTGTCCTGGCCGCCGCGCGGATCCATGACGTAGGCGCCCTCGGCGTCCCGCTGCTCGATGCGCTCCCGCGCCGCCTGCTCGTCCTCGGCGACCGTGGGCTCCAGGGGGTGTCCCGGCAGGCCGTCGAGCCGGTCGGCGGCCTGCTGCGGCGCCACGACGGCGACCGGGATGCCCTGCGGGTCCGGGTGGTGGAAGGACCCGATGTAGGAGAGCAGGAAGCCCAGTTGGACGAGGAACACGCCGACGACGAGCGCGAGCGTGCCGGGAGTGAGCGCGCCGCGGGCTCCGGCGCCGGAAGTGGCGTTGTGCATGGACCCGTTTCCTTGGAGGCTTCCGTTTTCGGTATCACTGCGAGTGATTTCCCATCCATACCGCATCGCCCGCTTCCTTACCGCCTGTTGGCCTCCCGGGCGCGCCGTGCGGCGGTGGCACGTGGCGAAGTCCCCGGCCATGGGCGAGACTCCTGCCATGCCCGCAGTCCTGACGCGCCCGGCGCTCAGCCGCGCCCTGCTCGCCCGCCAGTTCCTGATCGAGCGCACCCGGATGCCCGTCCTGGACGCCCTCGAACACCTGGTGGGTCTCCAGGCCCAGGCGCCGATGCCGCCGTACTTCGCGCTCTGGAGCAGGCTGGCGGGGTTCGATCCCGGCGGGCTCGCCGGGATGCTCACGGATCGCGAGGCGGTCAGGATGACCGTGATGCGCGGCACCATCCACCTCGTCTCCGCCCGCGACGCCCTCCAGCTGCGGGCGCTGACCCGGGTCGTGACGGAACGGGCCCTGCGCGCCAACTACGCCAGGGCGCTGGGCGAGACGGACACGTGGCAGGTCGCGCAGGCCGCCCGCGACCTGCTCGCCGAGGGTCCGATGACGGGCAGCGCGCTGGGCGAGCGCCTGAGGGAGCGGTGGCCCGGCGTGGAGGCGCGGGCGCTGTCGATGGCGGCCCGCTGCCTGCTGCCGCTCGTGCAGGTGCCTCCGCGCGGGCTGTGGGGGCGCTCGGGGCAGCCGCTGCTGGAGACGGTGGAGACCTGGCTGGGCCGCCCCGTGCCGGCCGAACCGTGCGTGGAGACGATGGTGCTGCGCTATCTGGGCGCCTTCGGTCCCGCCTCGGTGCGGGACGTCCAGACCTGGTCGGGGCTCACCCGGCTGGGCGAGGTGGTGGAGCGGCTGCGCCCGCAGCTGCGGGTCTTCGCCGACGAGGCGGGACGCGAGCTGTTCGACCTGCCCGAGGCGCCGCGCCCGCACACCGAACTGCCGCTGCCCGTGCGCTTCCTGGCCGAGTACGACAATCTCGTCCTCTCGCACGCCGACCGCTCCCGCCTGATGGACGAGCCGGTGCGCCGTGCGCTGGCCACCCGCAACGGGCAGGTACCCGGCACCTTTTTGGTGGACGGCCGGGTGCGCGGCACGTGGAAGGCGGACACGGGGCGCGGGCCTGCGCGCCTGACCCTGACGCCGTTCGAGCGGTTGGCCAACGAGGCGGAGCAGGCGCTGGCCGAGGAGGGCGAGCGCCTGCTGGAGTTCGCGGCGAACGGACGGGAAGGGCCTCGCCAGGTGACGTTCGCCGCGCCCTCGTCCGCCGCGCCCTCGTCCGCCGCGCCCCGCGGAGGCTGACGCCGCCCGCGTAGGCTTTCGCCAGGCGGGTGAAGGAGGCCGGAAGGTGCGCAGCGGGGGAAGGCTCGGCCGGATCCAGGAGCGGATCAAGAGACTGATCATCGAGGAGCGGATGCCGCCGGGCGCGGCGATGCCGACGGAGTCGGAGCTGATGGAACGGCTCGATGTGAGCCGCAACTCCGTGCGGGAGGCGCTCAAGGCGCTCCAGGCGATGGGCATCGTGGAGATCCGGCACGGTTTCGGCACGTACGTCGGCGCGATGTCCATGGCGCCGATGACCGAACAGCTCTCCTTCCGCACCGTCGCAGGGCACTACCGCGGTGAGAGCAGCCTGCTGCAACTGCTGGAGCTGCGCGAGGCGGTGGAGACGGGGCTGATGGCCCGGCTGGTCGCCGAGTACGGGGGCGCGTCCGGCGCGGGCGAGGAGCGGCTGGCCGCGTTGGAGGCGCTCGTCGCACGGATGCGCGAGGAGGCGCGCGCGGGCGCTGTGCGCGCCGAGACGGACCGCGCCTTCCACTCGGCGCTGTACGCGGGGCTCGGCAACGCGCTGCTGAGCGAGGTGCTGGACGCGTTCTGGGACGCGTTCCACCGCGTGCGCACGGATCTGGCGGAGCCGCGCGCCGATCCGGTGGAGACCTGGCGGCAGCACGCGGAGATCCTGGCGGCGGTCCGCTCCGGCGACATGCGGCGCGCGGAAGAGGCCGTGCGCGACCACTTCGGCAACATTCGTGAACGGCTCCGCGCGTCCTAGCCGGAACCCACCACGCGGCAGCCACGATTCGATGACTCATCCGTCACATCTGTCGCCGCCATAACGCCACAACAGGGCTGAACCGCCCCTACCGGCCTTGCGTTCATGTGACGAGTCCGACAACCTGACGGGCGGTTACCGATCAGTCCTGCCGTGCTTGGGGGAGCGCGAAACGGCTGGCACACACGAGCGAACGACCGCAGGGGAACCGCGAACCGGCCCGCGCCCGTCTCCCGCGCACGGCGGCCGAAGTCCGCCGCGCCCGGGCCGAGGGGGCAGGACACGGGCCAGCACGAGGCACGCAGCGCACTGCGTGCGGGGGGAAGGTCTCAATGACGACGCCGCCGACGGGTGCCCGGCAGCCGGTCTCGAACCCGCAGGAGAACCAGGACCCGACCCGGACGGCGAAGCTGCGCATACCGAGACCCCCCAGAACCCCCTCGCCGCATCCCTGGGACCGCGCCGCGCCCCGCTACGACTACGAGCACTACAGCCGGCTCGCGGGTCCGCTCACCCGCCCCGAGCCCGGCACGCCCTACCGCGTCGCCTACCGCGGCCTGCTCGCGGACGAACCGCACCGGCTGCGCGCCGGCTTCCTGCTGTGCCTGGCCCCGCTGCTGTCCGCCGGGCTGCTGGTGTGGCTGATGCAGCCCGCGCACTGGACGGAGCGCGACGCCGGCGAGGTCTCCGACCTGGTGCTCAAGCTCGACGTCGTCATGCTCGTCTCCATCGGGCTGATCGAGCTGTTCCGCACGCTGAACGTCATCTCCAACGCGCACGCCACCCTGGTGGCCCGCGACCCGATACCCGTGGTGCCCGAGGCCGGCACCCGCGTCGCCTTCCTCACCTCGTTCGTGCCCGGCAAGGAGCCGATCGGGATGGTCACCAAGACCCTGGAGGCGGCCGTACGAGTACGGCACCGCGGCACCGTGCACGTGTGGCTGCTCGACGAGGGCGACGACCCCGAGGTCAAGGAGGTCTGCCGCCGCCTGGGGGTCCACCACTTCTCCCGCAAGGGCGTCGCCCAGTGGAACACCCAAAAGGGCGCCTTCCGCGCCAAGACCAAGCACGGCAACTACAACGCGTGGCTCGACGCGCACGGCGACTCCTACGACTACTTCGCCGGCGTCGACACCGACCACGTGCCGCTGGCCAACTACCTGGAGCGGATGCTCGGCTACTTCCGCGACCCGGACGTCGGCTTCGTCATCGGCCCCCAGGTCTACGGCAACTACGACAACTTCGTCACCAAGGCTGCCGAGTCCCAGCAGTTCCTCTTCCACGCCCTCATCCAGCGCGCCGGCAACGCCTACGACGCGCCCATGTTCGTCGGCACCAGCAACGCGGTACGCATCTCGGCGCTCAAGTCCATCGGCGGCCTCTACGACTCCATCACCGAGGACATGGCCACCGGCTTCGAGATGCACCGCCACCGCAACCCCGCCACCGGCAACAAGTGGCGCTCCGTCTACACCCCCGACGTCCTGGCCGTCGGTGAGGGCCCCAACGCCTGGACGGACTTCTTCACCCAGCAACTGAGGTGGTCCCGAGGCACCTACGAGACGATCCTGGGCCAGTACTGGCGCGGCTTCGGCTCCATGCCGCTGGGCAAGCTGTTCAACTACACGATGCTGATGATCTTCTACCCGATCTCGGCGCTCAACTGGATCCTCGCCGCCCTCTCCTGCGCCCTCTTCCTCGGCATGGGCGCCTCCGGCGTACAGATCGACCCGACGGTGTGGATGGCGCTGTACGGCAACGCGACCGCGCTCCAGATCGGCCTCTACATCTGGAACCGGCGGCACAACGTCTCCCCGCACGAACCCGAGGGCTCCGGCGGACTGGCCGGCATGCTGATGTCCGCGCTCTCGGCGCCCATCTACGCGCGCTCCCTCTTCGATACGGTGCTCCGCCGCAAGAGCAAGTTCGTCGTCACCCCCAAGGGCAACTCCGCCAGCCCCGACACCCTCTTCGGCACGTTCCGCATCCACCTGTTCTTCATCGCCGTCTTCGGCGGCTCCCTCGTCGGCTCCCTCTTCCTGGGCCACGACCACCCCGCGATGCTCACCTGGGCCGGGCTCGCGCTGCTCATCACGGCGGCCCCGATCATCGGCTGGCGCGTCACCGTCCGCGCCGAGAAGCGCCGCAGGGCGCGCCGGAGAGCGCGGAGCCGCCCTGCGGGCGGCCGGCAGGACGACGCCACCGGGTACGCGGACGCCCTGGGTGCGCCCGATGCGGGCGTGCTGCGCGAGGCCGCGCCGGCCCCCGCCGCAGCGGTACCGACCGGCGCCCCGCACGGGTCCCTCGCCGGGCACGGCGGAGGTGAGGGCCTCCCCGGCACGGGCCGCCGCGGCCTTCCGCAGCCCGCCGCGCCCGCCACCGAGGCGGCGCCGGCAGGCCCCGGCCAGTGGGCCCCGGGAACGGGCCGCAGGCGGCGACAGCCGACGGCCCCCGAGGCCACCGAGCCCCGGGGCGTCGCGCCCGCCCCCGCACCGCAGTCCGGCGCGTGGAGCCCCGCGCCGGGCCACCCGGGCCCGGACCGCACCGCGCCGGTCGGCCGCCCCGCGGCGGACGCCGCCACGACGCCTTCGCACGGACACCTCCCGGACCGGGACACCCGCCGGGCCGCCGCCCACGGCGACCCGGGACCGCGCGGACGCCTCACCGGCTCGAACGGGCACCCCACGGACACCGACGCACACCGGGCCGACGCCCACGGGGGCCACGGGCCGGGCGGGCACAGGGCCGCGGCCCGGGCGTATCCCGGTACGGGCGAGGGCTGGGCCGACGGCGCCTCGCCGAGCGGCGGGGCGGGCGCGCGCAGCGGGCCCGCCCCGGCGGCGCCGTCGCCCGTGTCCCCGCCCCCGCCGTGGGGCGCACCGCCCCACGGCGGACCGCACAGGTGAGCGAGCCCGCCGCTCTCGTCCGAACAGCACGCGCCGATCGCCCTTAGGGGACCCGAACCATGACCTCCCGCTCGACCCGCCGCCAGGCCAGACGCCGTTCCAAGAACCGCCGCGTCAAGCGCATCGCGATCGGTACCGCGGTCGTCGTCGCCATCGCCGGATTCAACGGCCCCGCGCTGTACGGCTTCGCGTCGGCGAAGTACCACGACTACGAGATCAACCGTCCCGAGTACAAGGCGGCCAAGGGCCACTGGCAGATCGTCGACGTTCCCGAGAAGTACCGCATCAACACCATCCACGCCGCGCTGCTGAACACCGGCAAGGTGCTGCTGGTGGCGGGCTCGGGCAACGACGCGAAGAACTTCGCCGCCAAGAGCTTCCGCACCGTGCTGTGGGACCCGGCCAAGAACACCTTCAAGAACATCCCCACCCCCAACGACCTGTTCTGCTCGGGGCACAACCAGCTTCCGGACGGCAAACTTCTGGTCGCGGGCGGCACCCAGCGGTACGAGACACTCAAGGGCGATGTGAAGAAGGCCGGCGGGCTGATGCTCCTCTACAACGAGAACCCCGACCGCGCCAAGATGATCAAGAAGGGCACCCGCTTCACCGGCCGCGGGAACGGCAAGACCTTCATCTCGCAGAAGGCCGTCAACCTGCCGCCCGCGAAGAAGGTGAAGGACCAGGACACCGGCGAGGTCGGCACCGAGGCCAGCGTCACCCGCGTCTACGCCGAGGCCGCGAAGGAGGGCCGCGAGTACCAGACGGGCACGCAGGACAAGTACACGGTCAGCGGCCTGACGGGCTCCTGGAAGCAGAACGTGTACGGCATCGCGCAGAAGATGTCCTTCGACAAGAAGGACTTCCAGGGCATCAAGGACGCCTACGAGTTCGACCCGGTGGCCGAGCGCTACCTGACCGTCGACCCGATGCACGAGGCCCGCTGGTACCCCACCCAGGTCACGCTCCAGGACGGCCGGGTACTGACCGTCTCAGGACTCGACGACATCGGGCAGGTCGTCCCCGGCAAGAACGAGGTCTTCGACCCGAAGACGAAGAAGTGGCACTACCTGCCCGACACCCGCTTCTTCCCCACCTACCCGGGGCTGCACCTGATCGGCGAGAACCGCCTCTTCTACAGCGGTACGACGGCCGGCTACGGGCCCGCGAACAAGGGCCGCAAGCCCGGCATCTGGAACATCGAGACCAACGAGTTCACCGAGATCCCCGGCATGAGCGACCCCGACGTGCTGGAGACGGCGATGTCCGTGCCGCTGCCGCCCACCCAGTCGCGGAAGTTCATGGTGCAGGGTGGTGGCGGCGTCGGCGAGTCCCCCACGTCGTCTTCCAAGACGCGCATCGTCGACCTCAAGGACGAGAAGCCCCGCTTCCGTGACGGCCCCGACCTCTACGACAAGGTCCGCTACCCCAGCAGCGTCATCCTGCCCGACGACACGGTGCTGACCACCAACGGCTCGGGCCAGTACCGCGGCAAGAGCGACAGCAACGTGCTCAAGGCCGCGCTCTACGACCCGAAGGCCAACGCGTACGAGGAGGCCGCCGCGCCCCTCGTCGGCCGCAACTACCACTCGGGGGGACTGCTGCTGCCGGACGGCCGCGTGATGACCTTCGGTTCCGACTCGCTCTACGCCGACAAGGCCAACACGAAGCCGGGCCGGTTCGACCAGCGCATCGAGATCTACACGCCCCCCTACCTGAACAAGGGCAAGAAGCAGCCCGACCTCAGGGACGTCGGCGGCAGCCGCAAAACGGTGGAGGTCGGTGACCGCGTCTCCTTCCGGAGCAAGGACGCCGACTCGCTCAAGAAGCTCCGCCTCGTGCGGCCCGGGTCGTTCACGCATGTGACGAACGTGGAGCAGTCGTCGGTCGCGCTGAAGATGACCAGGTCGGGCGACGGCAAGGTGACGACGACCATCCCCGACGATCCGTCCCTGGTCACCCCGGGGTGGTGGATGGTCTTCGGCGTGGACGACGACGGGATCCCCTCCAAGGCGCGCTGGATCAAGGTGGAGGTGGACCCGACCGCCGCGCACGCCACGGTCACGGCTCAGGATCCGGAGTAGGCGGCGCCCGTCCCGCAGTCCACGGCGCCGCGGGCCGGCGGTCAGTCCTTGGCGTCGCGGGCCAACTGGAGGGCGTAGGCCGGCCACCACCGGCCGGCCGCGGGCCCTCCCTTGCACTCGCCGTCGGACTCGCCCGGGCGCTTGATCCACAGGTAGGCGTCCACCAGCTCATGGCCCGTCTTGACCGTCGGCGCCTCACCCAGGGCGCGGCCCGGCGGGTTGCACCACGCCTCCTCGTCCGCGTGCGCGCCCTCCAGTGGTCCGTTGCCGTTGCGGCTGGTGTCGATGACGAAGGGCTTGTTGCCGACCTTGGGCGACAGCCGCTTGCCGTAGGCGATGTTCGAGGCCGTCGTCTGGTAGTTGGACACGTTCAGCGAGAAGCCGTCGGCCTCGGCGATGCCCGCCCGGTTCAGCGGCTCGACGAGGGCGCCGGCGTCGCGTATCCAGTCGGGGTTGCCCGCGTCGAGGTAGACCGTGGTGCCGGGGAGGCGCTTGAGCTCGGTGACGGCCTCGGCCAGCAGCCGGTAGCGCTCGTCGTGGAACGCGGCCGGAGTGCAGCCCTCGGCCACCACGTGGGCGAGGGCGTCCGGTTCGACGATCACCGTGGCGGCCCTGTCACCGATGCCGGCGACGACGGCGTCCAGCCACTTGCGGTAGGCCGCCGCGTCCTGCGCGCCGCCCTTGCTGTACTGCCCGCAGTCGCGGTGGGGCACGTTGTAGAGGACGAGCAGCGCGCCGCGGTCCGCCTCGGCGGCGGCCTTGGTGACCCGTTCGGTCTGGCGGCGCGGCTCCTCGGTGCCGATCCACTCCGCCACCGGCTGCGCGGCGATCTTCTGCATCCCGGCGGCCTCGGCCGACTTCCCGTCCCGCGCGTAGGCGGCGGCCTGGCGCGCGGCGTTCGACTCCGGATTCACCCAGTACGGTGCCTCGGACCTGGGGCGCTGCTCGATGGTGGGCGAGGGCTTCGGAGAGCCGGAACCGCCGCTCCCGTCGCCGGACGAGGAGCAGCCCGCCAGCAGCAGCGCGGCGCCGGCGAGCGCCGCGGCCACTGCCCGCGCACCGCGCCGGGTGGCGGCGCGGTGCCGGGCGCGTGGCGCACGCGGCGGCCGGCGACCGTGACTGCCGTACATCCACTCCCCCTTGGTGCACCCGGTTCGTCGCCTCATGGTGCCACAGGGCTCACCGCCCGCAGTCGACCTGTGGATAACTCAACAGCCGGGCAGAAACCGCTGGTTGTCCACACGATTGCCACGGGGTGTGACGGAGCCCTTATTGACAGTGCACATGCGGGCTGGGAGCCTCCTGAGCGGCAAAACTACCGAGGCGACAGTGCGCAGGAACCCGGTGCGACTCCGGGACGGTCCCGCCACTGTGTCCGTACGCGGCGAAGCGCGCCCGTACGGGAGTCAGGAACTGACCTGTCGCCTGACCACCGATGGGGCGTGGAAACCCCAGAAGGAGGCATGCGGATGTCCCCGCACACCGTCGGCACGGCCAGCGCGCCCGAGGCCGCCGCCGCGCACCCGGCGACGGTCAGGACCCGGGACTGGCTCCTCGTGGCCGCCGCCGCGATCGTGGCGCTGCTCGCGCTCTACGCCGTCTTCGTCGACAACGGCAACCTCGTCTCGGCCACCGGCTCGTACCTGCACGAGTTCTCCCACGACGGCCGCCATCTGTTCGGCGCCCCCTGCCACTGACGAGACGGGGGTACCGCTTCTCATGTCCGTCTCCGCTCAGACGACTCCCTATCCCCTGCTGCCCCTGCTCGGCCGCGGCCTCGCCGCCGGCGGGCTCGCCGGGCTCGCCTCGGGGCTGTTCTCCCTCCTGCTGGCCGAACCGCTGATGGACCGCGCGATCCGGCTGGAGGAGCAGCGCTCGGCCACCGAGGCCGCCGGGCACGCGGGCCACGCCCACTCCCACGCCGCCGAGGCGGAGGAGCTCTTCAGCCGGGGCACCCAGCACCTGGGGCTCGTGGTCACCGCCGTGGTGGCGGGGATGGCGATCGGCGTGTTCTTCACGGTCGCCTACGCGCTCGTCCACCGGGCCGCGCCCCCGGGCGACGGCCGCGGCTGGCAGCGCTCCATGGGGGTGGCGGGGGCCGGGCTGCTCGCCCTGTCCCTGCTGCCCGCGCTCCGCTACCCGGCCAACCCGCCGGGGGTGGGCGACGGCGGCACCGTCACCGAACGGCAGGCCCTGTGGCTGGCCGCGCTCGTCATCGGCGTGCTCGGCATGGTGCTCGCCCACCAGGTGCACCTGCGGCTCGGCCGCTCGGGACGGGGGCTGCCCGTGCGCCAGTCGGCGGCGGCCGCCGCGGTGGTCGCCACCTTGGCCGCGCTCTTCCTGCTGCCGGACAACCCGGACGCCGTACCGGTGCCGGCCACCCTGCTGTGGGACTTCCGCGTGCTGTCGCTGGGCGCGCACCTGGTGTTGTGGGGTGTTCTCGGCGCCCTGTTCGCGGCCCCGCTGCCCCGGCGGCGCCCGGGCAGCGTGTGACGGACCGGCGGGGCACCGCTCGCCCGTGGTGCCCCGCCGGTTCTCAGACCCGCTCGACCAGGTCCGCGATGGAGTTGACGACGCTGGAGGCCCGGAACGGGTACCGCTCGATCTCGTCGGGCCGGGTCAGCCCCGTCAGGACGAGGAAGGTCTCCAGGCCCGCCTCCATGCCGGCGCGCACGTCGGTGTCCATGCGGTCGCCGATCATGGCGCTGGTCTCGGAGTGGGCGCCGATCGCGTTGAGCCCGGCCCGCATCATCAGCGGGTTGGGCTTGCCGACGAAGTAGGGGTGCGCCCCCGTCGCCTTGGTGATGAGCGCTGCCACGGATCCGGTGGCGGGCAGTGCGCCCTCCGCCGAGGGGCCGGTCTCGTCGGGGTTGGTGGCGATGAACCGCGCCCCGTCGTTGATCAGCCGGATGGCGCGGGTGAGGGCCTCGAAGCTGTAGGTGCGGGTCTCCCCCAGCACCACGTAGTCGGGGTCGGCGTCGGAGAGCACGTACCCGATGTCGTGCAGCGCCGTGGTCAGCCCGGCCTCCCCTATCACGTAGGCGGTGCCACCGGGCCGCTGGTCGTCGAGGAACTGCGCGGTGGCCAGTGCCGAGGTCCAGATGTTCTCCGTCGGTACGTCGAGGCCGATGCGGGCCAGCCGCGCGTGCAGGTCCCTCGGGGTGTACATCGAGTTGTTGGTGAGCACCAGGAACGGACGCCCCGACTCCTTGAGCCGCTTGATGAAGGAGTCGGCGCCGGGGACCGGGATCCCCTCGTGCATCAGCACACCGTCCATGTCGGTGAGCCAGGACTCGATGGGCTTGCGCTCTGCCACGGGTGGGCTCCTGCCGGGTCGTGGTGGTCAGGGCGGCGGTGTGGGACGTACCACGGTGTACGGGAACCGGCCGCCGCGCTCAGCGTAACCGCAGCGGCCGGTGCAGGTCAGCCGAGACGGACGGCGCCGGCCGTGGCCCGCTTCCAGCCGGAGAGGTAGGAGTCGAGGTCGCCTGCCACCTCCTCCCAGTCCGGGTGGAAGACCTCGACCCCCTTCATCAGCGCTGCCAGCTCCTCGGCCTGGTCGTCCCGCGCCTCGATGTCGTCGCGCACGGTGAAGCCGCCGCCGATGGAGGACACCTCGCGCTGGGGCCGCTCGCCGAGGAGGAAGTCCAGCAGTTTCTTGCCGTTCTCCGTGTGCGGGCCGCCCTTGACCAGGCCCGCCGTGTAGGGCAACGCGAAGGTGGTGGGCTTGGCGCCCTTCTTCGCGGCGGGGAAGAAGATGCCGAGGTGCGGCATGGTCTCGGCCTGCGCGTAGTTCATCTGCACGTCGCCGTTGGCGACCAGCAGCTCCCCCTTGTCCACTTTCGGGGCGAGCTTGCTGGTCGAGGAGGAGGGGCCGACGTTGTTCTTCTGGAGCGCGCCCAGGTAGTCCATCGCCCGCTTCCGGCCGCCGAAGTCGTGGATCGCCTTGATGAGCAGCGCCGTCCCGTCACCGGCCACGCCCGGCGTCGAGTACTGCAGCTTGCCCTCGTATTTTTCCGACAGCAGCTCGTCCCAGGTCTCGGGCGGCTTCGGCAGCTTCTCGGTGTTGTGGATGAACCCGAAGTAGTTGTCGACCAGGGGCGTGAAGTGGCCGTCGGCAGGGCGCTCCGACTCGGGGATGTGCGCGGCACCCTCCGGCTCGTACCCGCTCAGCAGGCCCTTGCCGTCGGCCTGCTGGATGAACGGGGGGAGGGTGACCAGGACGTCCGCCTGCGTGTTGCTCTTCTCCCGTTCGGTGCGCTGCACCATCTCGCCGGAGCCGCCCTCGACGTACTTGACCGTGATACCGGTCTCGCGCTCGAACGCCTCGAACTGCTCGTCGTACCAGCCGTTGCCCCGCTCGCCCTTGAGGCCGTCGGCGCTGTAGACGGTGACGACCTTGTCGTCGCCCGCGGCGGCCGACCCCGTGCCCCCGCAGCCGGAGAGCGTCAGCGCGGTCAGCGGCAGCACGAGCACCGCCGGGACGTACCGGGACGAGCGCAGGTGAGAGGACATGGGCATGCGCACCTTTCGAAGAGCGGAGAAGCAGCGGGACGAGGCCCGGGAGGCCGACGAGACCTACGGGGCCTCAGCGGTAGGAGGCCTCCGTACGGATACGGGAGACGGCGAGGAGCACCAGCGAGGTGGCCGCCATCAGCACCACGGCGAGCGCGGAGCCGGTGAAGAGGGAGCCCCGGTCGGTGGCGGCGAAGATCTGCACGGGCAGCGGCATCCAGTCGGGCGGGTAGAGCATCATCGTGGCGCTCAGCTCCCCCATCGACAGGGCGAAGCACAGCCCGGCCGCCGCCGTCAGCGACGGCAGCAGCAGCGGCAGCTTCACCCGCCACAGCACGTACCAGGGGCGCGCTCCCAGCGAGGCGGCGGCCTGCGCGTAGGCGGGGTCGAGCCTGGCCAGCGCCGCCGACACCGACTGGTAGGCGAACGCGGTCACCAGCACGGTGTGCGCCAGCATGACGATCCACCGGGTGCCGTTGAGCAGCACGGGCGGACGGCTGTACGCCACCAGGACGGCCAGTCCCACCACCACGGAGGGCACCGCCACCGGCAGCATGAACAGCGCGTCCATCAGGCGGCGGCCACGCCGTCCCAGGGACGCCGCCGCCAGCGCGGCCCACGTGCCCACGGCCAGCGCCAGCACGCTCGCCAGCAGCGCCGTCTGCAAGGAGACGCTCAGCGCCGCGAGCGACTCGCCTCGGGTGGCCGACGCGTAGTGCACGCCCGTGGGCCCCGAGGGCAGCACACCGCTCCAGTTCGTGGACAGCGACGCCGTGGCGATCACCAGCAGCGGCAGTGCGAACAGCGGGACGCACACCACCGCGAAGACGGCCCACACCGCCCAGCGCCCCTTACGCGTGTGCACGAGCACGGCGGCTGCTCCTTCCGGTGAGGGAGCGGTAGAGGCCGTAGAGGCCCACGGAGAGGACGACGTCGACCGTGGCGACCACGCAGGCGGAGACGTAGTCGGACTCCAGGATCGCCTTGCTGTAGACCAGCATCGGCAGCGTCACCACGTCCTTGGCCCCCGTGAACAGCACGATGGCGAACTCGTTCAGGCACAGGACCAGCACCAGCGCGCCGCCCGCCATCAGCGCCGGATACGCCTCGGGCAGGATCACCTGCCGGACGATCCGTGCGGGACGCGCCCCCAGGGACGAGGCCACCTCCAGCTGGGCGGTGTCCAGCTGCGCGAACGCGGCCAGCAGGGGGCGCATCACGAACGGGGTGAAGTAGGTGACCTCCGCCAGCAGCACGCCCCACGGCGTCGTCAGGAAGTGGAACGGCCCCTCCTCGGCCCCCGTCAGCCCCGTCCACAGGCCGTTCGCCATCCCCACCGTGCCGTACAGGAAGAGCAGCGCGAGCGTGATCAGGAACGAGGGGAAGGAGAGGAACACGTCGATGAACCGCGCCACCGACCTGCTGCCGGAAAACGGCACGAAGGCGACGACCAGCGCGAGCGCGAACCCGAGGACGACGCAGCCGAGGGTGGCTCCGGCGGCGAGGGCGACCGTCGTGGCCAACGCGTCGGTGAACGCCTCGGAGCCGAACACCTGCCGGTAGGCCGCCGTCCCGCCCGAGAAGCTCTCCCGCACCACCAGCGCGAGCGGGTGGAGGAAGGAGACGGCCAGCACGGCCAGCGGCGGCAGGGCCCACAGCCAGGGGCGCCCGGTGCGGGCGGACCCGCCGCGCCGCCCGGCGCCGGACCGCACCCGAAGGCGCGGCCCGGCCGGCCTGCGGGAGGCCATGGTCTCAGTCATCGAGCAGCACTCCGTCCTCCGCCGCGAAGGACACGGCGGCACGGTCGCCGACGCGGGGCGTCGAGGCCGACTCGGGGACGTCGGCGACGACCTCGTGCCCGGCGACCTCAAGGGCCACGCGGTGGGTGGCACCCCGCCACTGGACGGCTCTGGCCACCCCTCGCAGCACGTTGGCACCGCCGTCCCCGAGGACGATCCGGTGCGGGCGTACGCACAAGGTGGCGGCCGCTCCGCCGTCCCCCGGGCCCGGGGTGGCGACGCGCAGCTCCGTGTCGCCGAACCTGACCTTCCCCTCGCCCGCCCGGGTGACCGGCAGCAGGTTGGCCGAGCCGACGAACGACGCCGTGAAACTCCCCCGCGGCGCCCGGTAGAGCGCCCGCGGGGTGCCGACCTCCCGCAGCCGCGCCCGGTCCATGACGGCGACGCGGTCGGCCAGCGTCAACGCCTCCATCTGGTCGTGGGTGACGTACAGGACGCAGACGTCGGGCAGTTCGCGGTGGAGCCTGTCCAGTTCGGCGAGCATGCCGGACCGCAGCCGCGCGTCCAGCGCCGAGAGCGGTTCGTCGAGCAGCAGCACTCCCGGCCGTACGGCCAGTGCGCGGGCGAGGGCGACGCGCTGCTGCTGCCCGCCGGACAGTTCGCGCGGGTAGCGGCGCGCGTAGCCGCCCATGCCGACCATCTCCAGCGCTTCGGCGACGCGTTCCGCCACCTGTCCGCGCGGTGTCCTCCTGGCCTTGAGGCCGAAGGCGACGTTGTCGGCGACGCGCATGTGCGGGAAGAGCGCGTACTGCTGGACGACCATGCCGACGTCCCGGGCGTGGGGCGGCAGGTCGGTCACGTCGCGGTCGCCGATCCGCACCCGCCCGCGCGCGGGGCGGACGAATCCCGCGACGGCGCGCAGGGCGGTCGTCTTGCCCGACCCCGAGGGGCCGAGGAGCGCCATGACCTCGCCGGCCCCGACCTCCAGGTCGAAGTCCTCCAGGACGGCCGTGCCGTCGTAGGCGACGGTCACCTGCTCGAAGCGGATACCGACGGGCCCGCGTGCGCCGGTGTGCTCAGGCGTCGCGTGCTCAGGCATCGCGTGCTCAGAGATCGCGTGCTCAGACATCATGTGCTCAGGCATCCGGGCGCTCCAGCGAGGACAGCAGCCCGGGCAGGCGGGCGACGGAGTCCAGCACGTGCGTCGCGCCTGCCTCGCGCAGCGCCTCCGTGGCGTGCGCCCCGGTGAGCACGCCGGCCACCACGCCCGCGCCCGCGCGCACGCCGGAGCGCATGTCGTACGCCGTGTCACCGGCCACGGCGACGCGGCGCACGTCGTCGGCCGCGCCGGTGCGCAGCAGCGCGGCGAGCACCAGGTCCGGGTGGGGCCGGCCGCGTCCCAGCGGGCCGGTGTCGGCGGGGCACAGGGTGGCGGCGACCAGGTCGCGCCAGCCCAGCGCGGCCAGGACGGCGTCCTGGGTGGCCCGCGCGAAGCCGGTCGTCAGGACGACGGTGCGCCCGGCGGCGCGCAGCTGTTCGATGGCCTCGCGGGCTCCGGGTACGGGGGCGCAGTGCCCGTCGGCCACCAGCCGGCCGTAGGCGTCCTCGAACGCGGTGTTGGCCTGCCGCGCCCGCTCCTCGTCGCCGCCCGCCAGGTGCCGGAAGACGGAGATCTTGGACTCGCCCATGGTGGCGCGGACGTGGTCGAGCATCGCCGCGAACTGCGGGGTGCCGGGCGCGGTTCCCAGACGCGTCGCCGCCGCGCCGAACGCCTGCTCGACCAGGCCGTCGTCCGCGACGGTGGTGCCCGCCATGTCCAGCACGACCAGCGTGGTGCCCGCCACGTCCGGCGTGCCCGGCGCGCGGTCCTTCGGTGTCGCTGTCGTCAACGTCCTCACCAGCCCAGCTCGTCGGCGGTGCGTTCGGCGATCGCGGGCGCGCAGGTCATGCCGCGCCCGCCGGGTCCGGTCACCAGCCACGCCGACGTCCGCTCCGGCACGGGCTGCCGCAGCACCACACGCCCCGGCTCCGTGCACTGCGCGTACACCCCGGCCCAGCGCCTGCGCACCGGGGGCAGCGCCCGCCCCAGCAGCCGTTCGGCGACGGCCGTCAGCTGCCGGTAGGGCCGCTCGTCCACGTCGAAGCCGAACGGCGTCTCGTACTCGTGGGTGTCGCCGATGGTCAGCGAGCCGTCCGCGCGCTGCACCATCAGCAGCTGCATCCGGTGCTCGGCGGCGACGGGCGACTGCGGCTGGGCCGCGGCCAGCGCGTCGAGCGCGGCGCCGCCGTAGGCCGGGTAGTAGCGGAAACTGTCCGCGTCCGCGACCGCCGTGGTCAGCCGCTCCTCCAGCGGTTCGGTCTGCATCATCTGCAGCCGCACCCGGCGCACCGGCTGCTCGGGCAGCAGCGCGCCGACCAGCCCGCCCAGCCAGGCGCCCGTGCACAGGACGACGGCGTCCCCCTCGTGCAGGTCACCGCGGTCGTCCCGCACCGCCGCGGTGGCACCGGGCGGCAGGTCGCGGACCTCGCGCCCGCCCAGGAACGTGTAGCGGCCCGGCGCCCGCTCACGCAGCGCCTCCTGGAGGGCGCGCTGCGCGGGGCGCGGCTCGAGCGCCGCGTCCCGCTCGCAGAACAGTCCGCCCCGCAGCGCGCTGCCCCGCAGCGCCGGGTTGAGCGCCCTGACCTCCTCGGGCGTCAGCAGCGTGTAGCCGCGCCGGGCGGCGTCGGGGCGCTCGGCGGCGGCCCGCGCTACGGCCAGTTCGGCCTCGGTGGTGACGGCCGTCAGGGAACCGCAGGCGCGGAAGCCGAGCGCCGGGACCTCCTGACCGATCCGCTCCCACAGCTCCCGGGCGCGCAGCGCCGCCTCCAGCTCGGGCCCTTCCGCCCTTCCGCCGACCCACACCAGGCCGAAGTTCCGCACGGAGGCGCCGCGGGCCGCCTCCTCCCGTTCGAGGTGCACGACCTCGTGACCGCGCTGCACCGCCTGCCAGGCGTGCAGGGTCCCCAGCACGCCGGCTCCCACAACTATGACTCGCATGTCCGCGACCCTCCCGGGCCCCGATGGCCCAAGAGCGACGGCCGGGTGAACGGCCCGGCAATTCTGGTCCGGACCCGTTATGTTCTCGTGACCACACCTCGGATGGCTCCGCGGGGACGGACGGAGCCGCCGGAGACCGCCGAGCGGCCTCAGCCCTCCAGCCGCACCGTGAGCCTCACCCCTCCAGCCGCACCGTGAAGCTGAAGCGGTCGCCGCGGTAGAGCAGCCGGACCCGCTCCAGCGGCGCCCCCTCGTCATCCCGCGAGCGCCGGTGGATCAACAGCATCGGCAGCCCGGGCGGCGTTCCGACCAGCAGCGCCTCCCGCGGGGTCGCCAACACCGTCTCCAGCCGCTCCTCCGCCGCACCGAAGCGGATCCCCAACCCCTCCCGCAGGTACGTGTAGAAGGACGAATCGGCCTCGAAGTCCCGCTCCAGCTCCGGCACCCGCTCGACCGCGACGTACGTCGACTCCAGACCGACCCGCTCGTCGTCCGCGAACAGCAACCGTTCCAGATGCCAGACCGGCTCCCCCTCGGCGATCCCGAGGTCGGCGGCGAGCGCGGCCGGACAGGGATGCCGGTCCAGGCCGATCAGCGTGCGCCCCGGCACCCTGCCCTGGCGGCGGACGCCCTCGGTGTAACTGGCCAGCGCGAGCGGCTGCGCCAGCTTCGGCCCGGCCACCACCGTGCCGCGCCCGGACCGCCGCAGCCGCCCCTCCAGCAGCAGTTCGCGCAGCGCCTGGCGGACCGTCTCACGGGACACCTCGTGGCGCGACGCCAGTTCGCGCTCCGTGGGCAGCACGCCGCCCTCGCCCAGCTCCTCCAGCAGCGGAACCAGCCGCGCCTTGAGCCAGTAGTACTTGGGGACCCGCCCGTGCTCGGGAACACCGGCCCGCACGGGCGCGGCCCCGTCGGCGGGAATCTCGTAGGGTGCGGAGCTTTCGCGCGAGGTAGCCACCTCGGCATCCTCGCAGGGCGCGCGGTCACGGCGGACGGAACGTACTCGGGCCTGGAGGCGGGCGGTGCGTGCCCGGCCGCACCCGCTTTGCAAGGGTGGGGGCATGAACCGCATGGACACCTCCCCCTCGCCGCTCCGCGTCGGCCTGCTCGGGTTCGGCCTGGCCGGCTCGGTCTTCCACGCCCCGCTGATCGCCACGACGCCGGGGCTCGCGCTCGACACCGTCGTCACCTCAGACCCCGAGCGGTGCGAGCGGGCGCGGGAAGCGGGCGCCCCGGGCGACGAGGTGCGGACGCTGCCCTCGGCCGACGACCTGTTCGCGGACCCGGACGGGCTCGACCTCGTGGTCGTCGCCACGCCGAACCGCACCCACGTGCGGCTCGCCCACCACGCGCTGGACGCGGGGCTGCCCGTCGTCGTGGACAAGCCGCTGGCCCCCACCGCAGCGGAGGCCCGCGAATTGGCGGCGAAAGCCGAGGCGAAGGGGCTGCTGCTGGCCCCGTTCCAGAACCGGCGCTGGGACAACGACTTCCTCACGCTGCGCTCCCTCCTCGCCGAGGACGCGCTGGGCGAGGTCCACCGCTTCGAGTCCAGGTTCGAACGCTGGCGGCCCCTGCCCAAGGGCGGCTGGCGCGAGTCGGGGGACCCGCAGGAGGTGGGCGGCCTCCTCTACGACCTGGGCAGCCACCTCGTCGACCAGGCGCTGACCCTCTTCGGACCCGCCGCCTCCGTCTACGCGGAGGCCGACGTGCGCCGCCCGGGCGCCGAGGCGGACGACGACACCTTCATCGCCCTCACCCACGAGAGCGGCGTCCACTCCCACCTGTGGATGAGCGCCACCGCCTCCCGGCTCGGCCCCCGCTTCCGAGTGCTCGGCAGCAGGGCCGGCTACGTCAAGTACGGCCTCGACCCGCAGGAGACCGCGCTGCGCGAGGGCGCGCGCCCCGCCGAGGGCGCCCCCTGGGGCGTGGAGCCCCAGGGGGCGTGGGGCACGCTGGGCGCGCTGGAGGACACCCGCGCGGTCCCCACCCTGGACGGCGACTACCCCGCCTTCTACGACGCGATCGCCACCGCACTGCGCGAGGGCACGCCCCCGCCCGTGACGGCGCACGAGGCGGCGGCCGCCCTCCAGGTACTGGAAACGGCCCGCTCCTTCACCCGCGCCCGCACCAGCTGAGAGCCCGGGGGCGCCGTCGGACCCGCGGGACCGCTCGCTCCCGCGGGGGCTCGCCCGCGCCCGCTCACGCCGACTTCATCACCTGGCGCTGCCGGCCCAGGCCCGCGATCTCCAGCTCGACGACGTCGCCCTCGCGCAGGTACGGCTTGGGCTCCGGCTGGCCCATGGCGACGCCCGCGGGAGTGCCGGTCGAGATGACGTCGCCCGGGTACAGCGTCATGAAGTGGGAGAGGTAGCGCACCACTTCGGCGACGGGGAAGATCTGGTCGGCGGACGTGCCGTCCTGGCGCAGCTCGCCGTTGACCCACAGCCGCATCGTCAGCGCCTGTGGGTCCGGCACCTCGTCCGCGGTCACCAGCCAGGGGCCCAGCGGGTTGAACGTCTCGCAGTTCTTGCCCTTGTCCCACTGGCCGCCGCGCTCGATCTGAAAGGCGCGCTCGGACACGTCGTTGGCGATCGCGTACCCGGCGACGCAGGCCAGCGCCTCCTCGTGCGAGGCCAGGTAGCGCGCGGGCCTGCCGATGACGACGGCCAGCTCGACCTCCCAGTCGGTCTTCTCGCTGCCGCGCGGGATCAGCACCGTGTCGTCGGGCCCGACGACGGTGTCGGGCGCCTTCATGAAGACGATCGGCTCCCCGGGGATCGCGGCGCCCGTCTCCCGCGCGTGGTCGTGGAAGTTCAGCCCGATGCAGACCACCTTGCCGATCCGCGACAGCGGCGGCCCGACCCGCGCGGCCCCGGCCTCGGTACCCGCGGCCAGCTCGGGCAGCCGTCCGGCGGCAGCGGCTGCGCGGACCCGTGTGAACGCGGTCTCGTCCGCGAGCAGCCCCGCGTCGATGTCGGGGACGATGCCCGACAGGTCGCGCAGGGTGTTGTCCTCGTCCAGCAGCGCGGGGCGCTCAGTCCCCACCGATCCGACGCGCAGCAGTTTCACGTCGCTCTCCCTCCCAGGCGAATCAGCTGATCCTCCAAGAGCCCGTTCAGAACCACAAGACCACGTTCACGTACTGGACCGTAGCCTCTGCTTCCGCTTCCTCTCCGGTCCCTCGTGCCCCTCGCCCCCCTCGCGACCGGGAACGCTCCCGGCCCGCAGCGCGGCCCGCTCGCACGCGGTCCAGGTCATCGACGTCACCACGTACAGCGCGGCGGCCAGCGGCACCACCGCGACCGTGACCACGGTCCCGAACGAGAGCAGCGGCAACAGCCGCGCCGGCCCCGCCGGCCGTACGGGCGCCTCCGCCACGCCCGCCACGCCCTGCGTGCCGGCCGCGCCGGCCGTTCCCGCGGTCCGGGCCGCCGCCGCGCGCCGCATTCGCGCATACGTCCAGGCCGCCACCGCGAGCGTCAGCGCGAACAGGCCCACGTAGACGAGCCCGTGCGCACCCACGGGACCGCCGTGCCCGAGCGCGTCCATCCAGCGGCCGCCCAGCGGAGCCCCGAGCAGGGTGTGCTCCAGCAGCGCGTCATCGGTGGTGAAGACGTGGTACATCACGAAGAACACCGGCAGTTGCAGCAGCGTCGGCAGGCATCCGGCCACCGGCGAGACGCCCTCGCGTGCGTGGAGCGCGCTCATCTCGCGCCGCAACCGCTCCGGGTCGCGGCGGCGGCACGTCAGAGTACGGCGAGCCTGTCCACCAGCAGCTCCACCCGCCGCTCGGCGTCCCCCGGTGGCAACCGTCCGGCGCGGGTCAGGGTCGCCAGCCCGTGCAGGGCCGCCCAGAACACCTCGGTGAACAGCCCCGGGTGGACGTCCTCCCCCGCAACCTCGCCGAGGGTTTCCAGCAGGGCGGCGAAGGCGTCCTTCAGCGGCTCGGGGGTGTCCTCGTGCGCGAAGGCCAGGCCGCCGTCGAGTTGGAACATGGCGTCGCAGACCGCCGGCGCCGCCGCGCCCGCTCAGGCCCCCAGCACGTGGGCCACCGTGTGGATCGCCAGACCGGCCAGTGAGCCCACGACGGTGCCGTTGATACGGATGAACTGCAGGTCGCGGCCGATGTGGGCCTCGATCTTGCGGGACGTGTGCTCGGCGTCCCAGCCGGCGACGGTCTCCGAGATGAGCGAGGTGATCTCGTCCCGGTAGCTGGTCACCAGGTGGACCGCGGCGCCCTCGATCCAGCCGTCCACCTTGCCCTGGAGCCGCCCGTCGGACGCCAGTCGCTGCCCCAGCGACAGCAGGGCGGCACGGGCACGCACCCGCAATGCGCTGCGCTCGTCCTCGGCCGCGGCCACCAGCATCGACCGTACGGCTCCCCACACGGAGGCGATCAGGTCCTGCACCTCGTCACGGGCCAGCGTCTCGTTCTTGAGCCGTTCGACGCGGGCGCGCGTGTCGGGGTCGGAGCGCAGATCGGCGGCGAAGTCGGTGAGGAACCGGTCGACGGCGCCGCGCGCGGGGTGGTCGGGCATGTCCCGCATCTCCGTGACGAAGCGGAGCAGCTCGCGGTAGACCCGCTCGCCGATCCTGCGGTCCACGAACCGCGGCGTCCAGCCGGGCGCCCCGCCGGCGACCGCGTCCATGACGGAGCCGCCGTGCTCGTCCAGCCACTCGGCCGCCCGCGTGCACACCAGGTCGACGACGCGGCGGTGGCCGCCGTCCGCGACGATCTTCTCCAGCATCGCGCCGAGCCCCGGAGCCACCTCTTTGGCCGTGGCGCGGCGGGTGATGGCCTCGCTGACGACGGCCTGCACGTCCGCGTCCCGCAGTACGGTGAGCGCGCCGCGCAGCGCCGTGGACAGTTCCGCCGTCACACGGTCGGCGTTCTCCGGCTGGGCGAGCCAGGACCCGAACCGGTTGCCGATACCGACGGCGCGCAGCCGGGTGCGGACGACGTCGGAGGACAGGAAGTTCTCGCCGACGAAGTCACCGAGACTCCGGCCCAGTTGGTCCTTCTTCGTCGGGATGATGGCGGTGTGCGGGATGGGCAGCCCCATCGGGTGGCGGAAGAGCGCCGTGACGGCGAACCAGTCGGCGAGCGCGCCGACCATGCCGGCCTCGGCGGCAGCCGCCACGTAACCGGTCCACGCGCCCGCGCCCGCGTGCTCGGCCCAGGTGGCCAGCGCGAAGACCGCGGCCATCAGCAGCAGGGCACCGGTGGCGATCGCCTTCATACGGCGCACGCCACGCCGCCGCTCCTCGTCAACCGCGGTGAACCCCCCGGGCCCGCCCCCCGAGCTCCCGGATCCGCCAGCGCCCGCCGGCCCGCGCCCGGAACCGCCGAGTCCGCCGCCAGATCCGCCATCGGACCCGCCGCCCGAGCCGTGACCGGACCCCCCGGACGTACCGCCGGAGCCGCCCGCCCCGCCACCGGGCCCGCCGGACTCACCGGGCGCGCGTGCGCCGTCCGCCGCGCCCCCTGCGCCCGCGGAGGAGCCCGGGGCACCCGATCGGCTCAACGCGCCGTGTTCACTCACCCCGGGGACCGCGAGGCCTCCGGGGGACTCGCCGCCTCCGGATCCCCCGGATCCCCCAGAAGCGGAACGGCCGCGTGTGACGGCTTTCACGTGGGCATCATCATGGCCAAGCAACTCGCCCTCATTTGTCCGTTCCATCCGCTCCCACCGTCCCCGTGGACGCCCCTGATCACCGCCCCGCCTCCGGTCCTCGGACCGGTTCGCGGAGTGTCATTCTCTCTCGCCCGCAACCGAGTGGAACGGACGACGGCTCTGTCGCGTCTGTCTGATCGGCAGCATTGAAACAACATCAACCACGACCCGGTGCCGCGTCGCGACGACCCTCCCCCAGCCCCAGGGCGGGAGGTATTTCAGACCCCGGAGCGCACGGCCCCCGGAAGGGATCCGTGCCCCTTTCGTGGGATCATGGCACCGCCGACCGTCCGGAGCCTGGGCTCCGTCCAGTTCGAGGAGAACCAGCGCACGTGACCAGGAACATGGGCTATGCCCTGCTCGCCGGACTTGCGGCGATCGTGGTCCTCGTGTCGACCGCGATATTCATCGGGGCGGGCAGCGGCGAAGGGGGCCTGGGTGAGGACTCACCGCAGTCCCGCAACCCGGCGGCCCCGGCCTCCTCGGGCCAGTGGGTCGGCACCTGGTCCGCGGCCCCGGCCGCGGCCGAGCCGCGCAGCCGCGACGGGTTCGCGAACATGTCGATACGGAACGTGGTGCACACCGCCGTGGGCGGCACCCAGGCGCGCATCCAGCTCTCCAACCTGTTCGGCAACCGCCCGCTGACGATCTCCCACGCGACGATCGCCCTGGCAGCGGCCCCCAGCAACCCGACGGCCGCGGCGGGCAGCATGCGCCGCCTCAGCTTCGGGAACAAGCCCTCGGTCACCATCCCGGCCGGCGGCGAGGTCACCAGCGACGCGGTGCGGCTCAACGTGCCGCACGCCGCCGACCTGCTGGTCACCACGTACTCGCCCACCCCCTCGGGCCCGGTGACCTACCACCCCTACGCCCGGCAGACCAGCTACGTGGCCGGGGGCGACCGCACCGAGGACACCTCCGGCACCGCCTTCAACCAGCAGAGCCCGTACTGGCGGTACCTGACCGCCGTCGACGTGTGGAGCAACGAGACCGACGGGGCCGTCGCGGTGCTGGGGGACTCGATCACCGACGGCATCACCTCCAGCCCCGGCGCCAACCACCGCTGGACCGACTTTCTGGCCGAGCGGCTGCGCACGGAGCGGGGCGCGCCCCGGCTCAGCGTGCTGAACTCGGGCATCAGCGGCAACCGGGTCCTGGTAGACGGCAGCAAGTTCTCGCCGAACAACGGTCCGAGCGGGCTGACCCGTGTCAACCGCGACGTGCTCTCCCGTACGGGCGTGAAGGTCGTCGTCGTGGAGATGGGGCTCAACGACATCATCAAGCCGCCGCGGCAGCGCGATCCGGTCAAGATCGTGAACGGGCTGCGGGACCTCGTGCGCCAGGCGCACACCCGCGGGCTGCGGGTCGTGGGCGCCACGCTGACGCCGTTCGGCGGACACCGCGGCTACACCCCCCGGATGGACGCCGTGCGCCGGGCGGTCAACGAGGAGATCAGGGCCGGCAAGGTGTTCGACGCGGTCGTCGACTTCGACGCGGCGCTGCGGGACCCCGCACACCCCGAGCGGCTGCGCGCGGCGTACGACTCCGGTGATCACCTGCATCCGAGCGACAACGGGTACCGGGCGATGGCCCAGGCACTCGACCTGCAGCTGCTGAAGGGGTCGCGGCCCGCGAAGCTGTGACGGCTGTCAGAGTGCGACAGCCGTCGGGGGGCGGCAGCCGTCGGGGGGCGACAACCGTCGGAGTGCGGCAGCCGTCGGAGTGCGGCAGCCGTTGGCGCGGGACGCCCCTCAATGGCGCTGCCAGTCGTCGGTGATGCGGCCGGACCCTCGCCGTCGTGGCGATCGCCGTGGCGGCCGGTCAAGGTGCGGGGCTCCGCCCCCACGCCCCCCTGCGGCCCCCCGCGACCCGCTGCGCCCCCTGCCGGGGCGCCTCAGGCCGCGTACATTCTGGCGATCACGTCCTCGATGGCCGGCTCGCGCAGGGACAGGTCCACCAGCGGGTAGTCGGCCGCGATCCGGGAGACCAGCGGCGCCGCGCTGGCCGTGGCGGGGAAGGTGAGCCACTGGCGCGGGCCCTCGGTGCGCACGGTACGGGCCCCCTCGATGCCCTCGATCGGCGGAAGCTCCCGCTCCAGGTCCACCACCAGGGTGCGCTCGCCGCTGCCGATCTCGTGCAGCCCCGCGAGGGCCCCGTCGTACATCAGGCGGCCGTGGTCGATGACCACGACCCGCTCGCACAGGTGCTCGATGTCGCTCAGGTCGTGCGTCGTCAGCAGCACGGTCGTGCGGCGCTCAGCGTTGAGGCGCAGCAGGAACTCCCGCACCCGCGCCTTGCTGACGACGTCCAGCCCGATCGTCGGCTCGTCCAGATACAGCACGTCAGGGTCGTGCAGCAGCGCGGCCGTGATGTCGCCGCGCATCCGCTGCCCCAGCGACAGCTGCCGTACGGGAACGTCCAGCAGCCCGCCCAGCTCCAGCAGTTCCACGCAGCGCGCCAGGTTCTCCTCGTAGCGGGCCCGCGGGATGCGGTACATGCGGCGCACCAGGCCGTAGGAGTCGCGCAGCGGCAGGTCCCACCACAAGGTGGTGCGCTGCCCGAAGACGACGCCGATGCGGCGCACCAGGCGCGTGCGGTCCCGTGCGGGGTCCACCCCGGCGACCCGCAGCCGCCCGCCGCTGGGCGAGAGGATGCCGGTGAGCATCTTGATCGTCGTCGACTTGCCGGCCCCGTTGGGTCCGATGAACCCGGTCATCTCGCCGCGCCGCAGCGTGAAGGAGATCCCGTCGACCGCGTGCACGTCACTGCTGGTGCGGCGCAGCAGACCGCTCCTGCGCCGCACCCGGAAGGTCTTCCGCAGATCCCGCACGTCGATGAAAGCGCCGTCCGTGTCCCGCACGGACCCGCCCGCGTCCTCCTGCACGGCTTCCCACCCCTTCTTGTCACCCGTCAACTCCCCGTACTGCGGTAGGAGCGCAGCCCCGCCCGCCACACCAGCGCCGTGCCCGCGCAGCACAGCAGCGCCACGGCGGGCGCGGCGAAGTCCACCCACCCCGGCAGTCCCAGCGGATCGTCACGGCCGAGCACCCGCAGCGCGGGCAGCCAGTTGACGAAGGCCAGCGGCACCACGAACGTCGCCCCGCGCACCAGTTCCTTGCCGAAGACGGTGGGCGGGTACTGCAACAGCGTCGTGCCGCCGTAGGTGAAGGCGTTCTGCACCTCGGAGGCGTCCTGCGCCCAGAACTGGAAGGCGCCGCCGAGTACGAACAGGCAGCCGAAGATGAGGCCTCCGCACAGCACCATCGACACGGTCAGCAGCACACTGCCCGCCGTCCACTCCAGTTCCAGCCGCGTCAGCGACCAGCCCAGGACGAGCGCGCCCTGGGTGATCCGCCCCAGCCTGCGCAGCGCGAACCTGTCCGCCGCGATCTGGCTGAGGACGGGCACGGGCCGGGTCAGCAGGATGTCCATGGTGCCGTCGCGCACCCGGCGGCCGATCCGCTCCGCCTCCCCCAGCAGCAGGTCGGCCAGGCCGAAGGCGACGCAGGAGGTGCCGTAGAGAAAGGCCACCTCGGGCAGCGCGAAACCGCCCAGCGCGTCCACCTGCGAGAACATGATCATGATTGCGGCGAAGTCGAGGAACGTCGTCGTGAAGTTCGCCACCAGCATCATCGCGAACGACGCGCGGTACGCCATCGTCGAGCGGACCCACATCGCCGCGATGAAGCCGTACGCACGCAACCCCCAGGCCACCCCGCCCAGCGCCCGGCGCGCCGACAGCCCGCGCCCCGGCGCCCGGCGTTCCACGGCGCCCGGTTCAGCCACCCTGGACCACCACCTTGCGGGTCGCGGCCGCCTGGAGCAGCCGCCCCGCGGCCAGCAGCACCACCGCCCACGCCAACTGGAAACCGAGACCCGCCAGACCGCCGCCCCCGCTCTCCCCCAGCAGGACGTCGGCGGGCACCTGGAGCGTGGCCGCCCACGGCAGCCGGCGCACCACCTCGCCGAACGCGCCGGGGAAGACCGTCAGCGGCAGCAGCATCCCCGAGAAGAACACGCTCAGCAGGGTGGACAGGGCGCTGAGCCCCGTCGCGTCCAGCAGCCAGAAGCCGCACAGCGCGAACAGATAGCGCAGCGCGAAGCTGACCACCACCGCCAGGAACACGGCGCACAGGAACAGCAGCCAGACTGTGGGAGAGGACGGCAGCGTCAGCTCGAAGGCGAAAGCCCCGACGGCCAGGGGCACCAGGCCGCGGCCCAGCAGCTGGAACGCGGCCCGCCCCAGATCGGAGGCGAACCACCACAGCTGGAGGTCGACGGGCCGGTAGAGGTCGATGGCGACGTCGCCGTTCCTGACGCGTGCGTGGAACTCGTCCTGGAAGCCGCCGCCCATCAGCGCGGCGGTGGCCAGCATCGCCTGCCCGATCCACACGAAGGTCAGCGCCTGCGACTGGTCGTATCCGCCCAGCTGCGGACGCTCGTACCACAGAGCGATGAACGTATAAGCGAGAATGAAGCCGAAGACGGTGTTGGTGAAGACGCCGGCCGCCGTGGCGACGCGGTAGGTGGCGTACCGCCGGAAGCCGCTCGCGGCCACGGCGAGATTGAGACGGAGCAGATGCATCCTTTCGAGCTCCTCCACCGTCTTTCCAGTAGCACTTCCGTACGAGAACCGAGCGTGGGCGAAGCGACGGAGCCTAGCCCGGCGGACCCGTGGACGGCCATCGAATATCCACAGGGCCCGACCACGCCCTCGGCTCGGTCTGCGGTACGGAGGCTGCGAAAGTGCTCTACGGGGCGTACGACGCAGCGCCCGCCATTGGACGAGGAGTCCCTGCGAACATGAGTGACGAGCCGAACAGCGACGCCGAAGGCCGAGAGCCGGAGTCGGACGGCCCGCCCGAGAAGAGCCCGGCCCAGGGGGACGCTCCGGCCAAGAGGGAGCATCCTGGCAAGCCGGCCGGCCCCGCGGCGGACCCCGCCCCGAAGCGGACCGCCCGCGGCGCGAAGCCCGGCCCCCGGACCCCCGCGCCCACGCCCGCGCCGGGCGGCCGCCCGAACGCGGGGGACTCCGACGGCAGCGGCACCCCCGGTGACAGACCCACCCCTGACGAGGGCGCCTCCGCGGAGGACGCGTCCGCGGAGGGCACCTCTGACGGGGAAGCCTCCGACGAGGGCACGCCCAGCTCGGGTACCTCCGGCTCGGGTACCTCCGGCTCAGGTACCTCCAGCTCGCGCGCGGCCGGCTCGCGCGCTTCCCGCAGTGGTGACACGTCCGGCGACGAGCCGGCCTCGGGCGAGGGCGGAGCCGTCGGCGGCGCACGCCCTGACGGCGCGGCGTCCGACAGCGGAGTACCCGAAGGCGAGGGGCCCGGCGCGGACGAAGCGCCCGGTAAGAGCCGCATCCCGATGACGAGCAGCACCCCCGGCAAGAGCCGCGTCCCCACCACCAGCAGCACCCCCGCCACGAGCGGTCCCGCCGAGGACGACCCCTCGGACGGCGCCACCGAGGACGACGACGCGCACTCCGCCGACCCCGGCACCACCCCCGGAACCGGCACGGACGGCCCCGGCCCCAGCGGCCATTCGGGTTCCCCGAAGGGCACCGCGGCAGCACAACCGCGGCCCGGCACGGAAAGCAACGCGGCGGAGAGCAGCGCGGCGGAAAGCGATGCCCCGGAAGGCAGCACGCCGGAAGACGGCGCGGCGGAGAACGCCGCGGCGGAGAGCGGTGCGACGCGCGCCATACGGACGACCAGTTGGGGGGCCGCCGCGGCCGCCGCGGAAGCGGCCACCCACGCGACCCCGTCGCCGGCCGGGTCAGGCGGCACGGGGACCGGCAGCGGGACGGGCACCGGGGGCGGATCGGCCGCCACCGGCGGCCCGGCCGGCGGTGGGGACTCGGCCACCGGTGGCGACACGGCCGCCGGGACGGCCGCCGTGGGCCCGGCCTCGCCCGCCGAGACCGCCATCATGGGTCAGGCCGCCGCAGGATCCGGCGGCCCCGGTGCCCCGGGCGGTTTCGGTGGTCCGGACGGCCCGGGCGCCGCGCAGACGCCGCCCGCCGCGAGCGACGAGGCGGGAATGATGGAGAAGAAGGGCAAGAAGGAGAAGGGCAAGAAAGGCAGGGAGAAGCGTCGCCGCACGGGCTGGCGGCGGCTTCTGCCGACCTGGCGGATGGTCCTGGGCGGTCTCCTGCTGATCGTCCTGCTCATCTCCGGCGCGCTGGTCGCCGGCTACCTGCTGGTGAGCATTCCGGCCCCGAACGAGGCGGCCGCGGCACAGACCAACGTCTACCTGTACGCCGACGGCAGCCAGATCGCCCGCGACGGCGACATAAACCGCGAGAGCGTTCCGCTCAGCAAGGTCCCCAAGGAGACGCAGCACGCGGTGCTGGCCGCCGAGGACCGCGACTTCTACCACGAGTCCGCGGTGGACCCGCAGGCCATGGCCCGCGCGGGCTGGAACATGCTCACCGGGGGCGGTCGCCAGTCCGGTTCGACGATCACCCAGCAGTACGTGAAGAACTACTACCTCAGCCAGGACCAGACGGTCACACGCAAGGCCAAGGAGTTCTTCATCGCGCTGAAGCTGGACAACGAGGTCAGCAAGAACGAGGTCCTCCAGGGCTACCTCAACACGAGCTACTTCGGCCGCAACGCCTACGGCATCCAGTCTGCGGCGCACGCCTACTACGGCAAGGAGGTCAAGGAGCTCACCACGGAGGAGAGCGCCTATCTGGCGGCGCTGGTCAACTCGCCCAACGCGTACGACACCCGCGCCCATCCGGAGAACAAGAAGCGGGCAGTGGCGCGCTGGAAGTACGTGCTGGACGGCATGGTCGAGGAGGGGTGGCTCAAGAAGAGCGACCGGAAGGGGATGGAGTTCCCCGAGCCTGACGAGCCCAAGCCGCCGCGGAACATGTCCGGTGAGCGCGGCTACCTGGTGGAGGCGGTCAAGAACTACCTCACCAGCAACAACATCATCGACGAGCAGCGGTTGCGGGCCGGGGGCTTCCGGATCACCACGACGTTCCAGCCCAAGAAGCAGAAGGCCATGCGGGACGCCGTCGACGACAAGCTGATGTCGAAGCTCGACAAGAAGAACCGGAAGATCGACAAGTACGTCCGTGCGGGTGGCGCGTCCGTGGACCCCAAGACCGGCAAGGTCGTCGCCATGTACGGCGGCATCGGGTTCACCGAGCAGTACACCAACGCCGCGACCTCGCGTGAGTACCAGGTCGGTTCGACCTTCAAGCCGTTCGTGTTCACCTCTGCGGTGCAGAACAAGTCCACGACGCAGGAC
Source organism: Streptomyces diacarni (assembly GCF_003323715.1). Lineage (GTDB taxonomy): Bacteria > Actinomycetota > Actinomycetes > Streptomycetales > Streptomycetaceae > Streptomyces > Streptomyces diacarni. The sequence continues at coordinate 6,685 of NZ_QOIN01000051.1, read as the reverse complement.
GGCCGGCCGATCAAGCTGAGCACGGTCTACGACGGCACGAACAAGCGCGAGGTGGTCAGCGACGGGCAGGGCACCGACTACGCGCCCGCCAACGAGGACGACCGCTCCTACGGGCAGATCCCGGTCACCACGGCCATGGACAAGTCGGTGAACAGCGTCTTCGCGCAGATGGGCATCGACGTCGGCCCCAAGAAGGTCAAGCAGACCGCCATCGATCTGGGGCTGCCCAAGACCACGCCGAACCTCACCGAGGACGGGTCCATCGCCCTCGGTGTCGCCACGGCGTCGCCGCTGGACATGGCCGAGGCGTACGCCACGCTCGCCAACCACGGCAAGCACGGTCACTACAGCATGGTCAGCAAGATCACCCGTGGCGGGGAGGTCGTCGACCTGCCCGATCACGACTCCGAGCGGGCCGTCTCCCGGGCCGCCGCCGACACCACGACGGCCTCGCTGCGCAGCGTCGTCGAGGGCGGCACCGGTACGGCGGCACAGGCCGCGGGGCGCCCCGCGGCGGGCAAGACCGGTACCGCCGAGGAGGACAAGGCCGCCTGGTTCGCGGGCTACACCCCCGATCTGTCGACCGTCATCGGCGTGATGGGCAAGGACCCGGCCAACGGCGCGCAGAAACCGTTGTACGGGGCCGGGGGGCAGCCGCGCGTCAACGGTGGCGGCTTCCCGGCGGAGATCTGGGGCGCCTACACGAAGGAGGCGCTGGAGGGCCGCCCGGCCAAGAAGTTCGACCTGGACACCGCGGGCAGCGGGGACGTGCCGAGCACCCGGTCGCCCGGCTCGTCTCCGCCGCCGTCCGGGCCACCCACCTCGCAGGGACCTTCCGATCAGCCCTCGCAGCCGCAGGAGCCGTCGGACGATCCCTCCACGCCCGAGCCGCCGACGACCGGGCCGCCGACGAGCCCTGGCCCGAGCATCCCGGAGATCGGCGGGGTCGACGGCGGTGATCCGGGCGGCGGCCCGGGGGGCGACGGGGGCAACGGCGATCCCGGCGGCGGCCCCGGCGGTGACGGCGCCGTCGGCGGCGACGGCGATCCCGGGGGCGGCGCCCCGGGGGTCCGCGAGTGGTGACCGGGGCCTGGTGACCTGAGCCACCCCGCCCGACCGTGCTCTTTGCTACGGTCCAGGGACCGGCCCCCGCATAGGTGGGGCCGGTCCCGACGAGACGCGCCGTACCGGGCCCGACAAGACGACGCACCCCCGCAAGCGTTTTTACGGAGGTGCCGTCATGGCCTGGATCATGCTTGTCGTCGCCGGTCTCGTCGAGGTCACCTGGGCGATCGGCCTCAAGTTCACCGAGGGCTTCACCAAACTGTGGCCCAGCGTCTTCACCGTCGCGGGCTTCGCCACCAGCATGATCCTGCTGGCGCTGGCCGCCAAGAGCCTGCCCATCGGAACCGCCTACGGCGTGTGGGTCGGCATCGGCGCGGCCGGAGCCGCGGTGGTCGGCATGCTGATGCTGGGCGAACCCGTGACCGCGGGCCGCATCTTCTTCATCGCTTTGCTGCTGGTGGCGGTGGTGGGACTGAAACTGACCTCAGGCCACTGACCGGCCGGGGGCACGGGGGTCGCCCCCCGGAAGACACAGCATCGCTTTGCTGCTGGTGGCGGTGGTGGGACTGAAACTGACCTCAGGCCACTGACCGGCCGGGGGCACGGGGGTCGCCCCCCGGAAGACACAGCATCGCTTTGCTGCTGGTGGCGGTGGTGGGACTGAAACTGACCTCAGGCCACTGACCGGCCGGGGGCACGGGGGTCGCCCCCCGGAAGACACAGCATCGCTTTGCTGCTGGTGGCGGTGGTGGGACTGAAACTGACCTCAGGCCACTGACCGGCCGGGGGCACGGGGGTCGCCCCCCGGAAGACACAGCATCGCTTTGCTGCTGGTGGCGGTGGTGGGGCTGAAACTGACCTCAGGCCACTGACCGGTGTCCCCTCGGGCCGGGGGCCATGGGGTGCTCGGGCGAGCCGGGGACCGGGGGGCTCAGAGGTAGAGGCCCGTCGAGCCGTCGCTGTCCTGGAGGCGTTCGGCGGCCACGGCGTGCAGGTCGCGTTCGCGCATCAGGACGTACGCGACCCCGCGCACCTCGACCTCGGCCCGGTCTTCGGGGTCGTACAGCACCCGGTCCCCGGGCTCGACCGTGCGCACGTTCTGGCCGACGGCGACGACCTCGGCCCAGTCGAGCTTGCGTCCGACGGCCGCCGTCGCGGGGATCACGATGCCGCCGGAGGAGCGGCGTTCGCCCTCGCTGGTGTCGGTCCGCACCAGCACGCGGTCGTGCAGCATGCGGATCGGCAGCTTGTCATCGTGGGCGGGGGCAGGGGTCTTTGGGCTCACCGGGAGACCGTATCTCAGCGTCTCAGCGGTGTCGGCGGCGAGCCTTCCCCCGGCCTGCGGGCTTGCGGCGGGAGGTGAGCGCGTAGGTGCCGCCGATCGCGGCGACGGCCAGCACGGCGACGGGCACGACCCGTTCGATGCGGAGGTTGCCCTCCTCGGTGACGAACTGGGAGCGCACGTCGGTGACCGTGCGGTTGGCGACGACGTAGGCGCGTCCCGCCGTGCGGTCCACCGCGGCCGCGGCCTTCGCCTTGACGTCGCCCATGATCGTCTTGGGGTGAACGCGCACGGCGATCTCGTCGAGCGCTGCGGCGAGGTCCTGCCGCCTGCGGACGATGTCCGCCTCGATGTCCGCGGGGGTCCTGGCTTCCGGCACCGAGTTGCCTCCGTCGCTGTCAGTCCTGCGTCCTACCGTGTCAGCGGCCATCCTGTCAGCTCAGCGGGGCCGATGCCCCACGGCACCCCCGAACGTCGGCTTCGGGCTACGCTCGGGCAGGCCCGCTGAGGCAGGCCGAGGCCGCCGCCGACCCGCTGAGAGGTACCGCACTACTGGTGAGTACCGCCGCGGGAGGCAGGGGAAACCACGAGTGCACGTACCGCAGTGAAGGAGCTTTCGATGAGTCAGCGACTCGAGCCCGGCGACATCGCCCCCGACTTCACGCTGCCCGACGCCGACGGCAAGGACGTCTCGCTGGCCGACCGCAGGGGCCGCAAGGTGATCGTCTACTTCTACCCGGCGGCCATGACTCCCGGCTGCACGAAGCAGGCCTGCGACTTCACCGACAACCTGGAGCTGCTGGCGGGTCAGGGGTACGACGTCATCGGCGTCTCCCCGGACAAGCCGGAGAAGCTGGCGAAGTTCAGGGAGAAGGAGTCGTTGCAGGTCACGCTGGTCGGCGACCCGGGCAAGGAGACGATGGAGGCGTACGGCGCCTTCGGTGAGAAAAAGCTGTACGGCAAGACCGTCACCGGCGTCATCCGCTCCACGGTGGTCGTGGACGAGGAGGGCAAGGTCGAACGCGCGCTCTACAACGTGAAGGCGACCGGCCACGTGGCGAAGCTGATCAAGGACCTCGGGCTGGTTTCGGAGTAATTGCCCCCGGCGCGAGGGGGCCGTGTTGCGTTCGAGTACGCCAGGTGCGGTACTCATGAGGGATGAACCACGAAGAGGATCAGCCCGCCGACCCGGCTGCCCTCAGGCGGCACCGGCACCTCTTCCGCGCTGTCAGACGCAGCCGGAAGCCGAAAGTCCGCCGTAGCGACATCACGGTCACGGACGAAGCCACGGTCAAACGCGCCACGAAGGCCGCGGCCGTCGGTAATGCCATGGAGTGGTTCGACTTCGGGATCTACGCCTATCTCGCGGTCACCATCGGCAAGGTCTTCTTCCCCGGCGGCAGCACCCAGCTCCTGGCCTCGTTCACGGCCTTCGCCGCCTCCTTCCTGGTGCGGCCACTGGGCGGCCTGTTCTTCGGGCCGCTCGGCGACCGCATCGGGCGCAAAAAGGTGCTCGGCCTGACGATGGTCATGATGGCGGCGGGCACCTTCTTCATCGGCCTGATCCCGTCCTACGAGTCCATCGGCTTCGCCTCGCCCGTCCTGCTGCTCATCTGCCGCCTGGTGCAGGGCTTCTCCACGGGCGGCGAGTACGGCGGCGCGGCCACCTTCATCGCCGAGTACGCGCCCGACAAGCGGCGCGGCTTCTTCGGCAGCTTCCTGGAACTGGGCACGCTCACCGGCTACACCGGCGCGGCCGGCCTGGTCCTCATCCTGAACACCACGCTCGGCGACGACGCGATGCTCCAGTGGGGCTGGCGTATCCCGTTCCTGGTGGGCGGGCCGATCGGCGTGGTCGGTCTGTACCTGCGGATGAAGCTGGACGAGACCCCGGCCTTCCAGAAGCAGGCAGCGCAGATGTCGCACTCCCCCGAGGCCTCCACGACGGAGACGAGCGAGCCGAGGCTGTCGGAGAACGTGCCGCAGAAGGAGCTCAAGACGATCTTCGCGCAGCAGTGGCGCACGCTGCTGCTGTGCATCGGCCTGGTCGCCGCCTACAACGTCACCGACTACATGCTCCTGTCGTACATGCCCGCCTACCTGACCGACGCCCTCGGGTACGAGAACTCGATGGAACTGGTCGCGGCCATCATCGCGATGGTGGCGATGGCGCTGGTGATCCAGCGGGTCGGGCGCCTCAACGACCGGTTCGGCCGCAAGCCCGTACTGATGGCGGGCATGGTCGGTTTCGTGCTGCTGACGATCCCCGCCTTCGCCCTCTTCCAGCAGGGCAGCTTCGTAGCCGTGCTCATCGGGCTGCTGGTACTGGGCGCCTGCCTGGTCTGCCTGCTGGGCACCATGTCGGCGACACTGCCCGCGCTCTTCCCCACCGACGTGCGCTACGGGTCGCTGTCCATCGGCTACAACGTGGCCACAGCGGTCTTCGGCGGTACGGCGCCCGGCGTCATGACGTACCTGGTCAACAGCACGGGCAACAACCTCGCCCCGGCCTACTACGCCTCGGGTGCGGCCGTCATCGGCATCATCGCCGTCCTGTGCATGAAGGAGACGGCCCGCAAGCCGCTGGAGGGCTCGCCGCCCTCCGTCAGCACCCACGAGGAGGCCCGCGCCCTGGCCAGGGCCGAGACCAACGAGCCCACCTTCTGACCAACCCGGGCGACGACCCGGGATCGAGGACGACGACACGAACACGCGAGGGCCCGTGCCGGCGACGGCACGGGCCCTCGCCGTCACCCGGCCGGTACCCGCGCCCGCGCGCGCAGTACGATACGTGCGCGCGCGAGTGCCGGAATTGGTAGACGGGACGGCTTTAGGTGCCGGTGTCTTCGGACGTGGGGGTTCGAGTCCCCCCTCGCGCACCCCACCACCACGGGCCGCACCGCCCCTGGCGGCTCAGCTCAGGCCGAATCGGGCCCCGGCGGCTCAGCAAAGGGTGGCTCAGCCCAGCGCCAGCGCCTCCCGTACGAGGGGGGCGAGTGCCCGGAACGCCTTGCCGCGGTGGCTGATCGCGTTCTTCTCCTCGGCGCTGAGCTCCGCGCACGTCCTGCTCTGACCGTCCGGCTCCAGAATCGGGTCGTATCCGAAGCCGCCGTTGCCCGCGGGGGTGTGCCGCAGGGTGCCCCGCAGCCGGCCGGCCACGACCTTCTCGGTGCCGTCTGGCAGGGCGAGCGCGGCGGCGCACTCGAAGTGGGCCGCGCGGTGCGGCGCTGCGATGTCGGAGAGCTGGGCGAGCAGCAGGTCCAGGTTGGCGGCGTCGTCGCCGTGGCGGCCCGCCCAGCGTGCGGAGAAGATGCCGGGCGCCCCGCCGAGCACGTCCACGCACAGGCCCGAGTCGTCGGCGACGGCCGGGAGTTCGGTGGCCTGGGCGAGCGCGTGCGCCTTGAGGAGGGCGTTCTCGGCGAACGTCACCCCGGTCTCCTTGACGTCCGGGATCTCGGGGTAGGCGTCGGCGCCCACCAGCTCCAGGTCGAGTCCCGCGTCGGCGAGGATCGCCTGGAGTTCGGTGACCTTGTGGGCGTTGCGGGTGGCCAGGATCAGGCGCTGGGTGCTCATGACTCCAGTATCGCGCCGCCCGGTGCCCGGACGGGCGGCGGGGAGCGTGGTAGGCGAAGGCCCGCGCGGGGCGGTGACGTGGGGGCGGGTGCCGGCCGGGGCCGGGCGGCTGGCTCAGCCGGGGGTGCAGACCTTCGTCAGTTCGTCGGCCGCGTCGGTGACGGGCTTCGCCTCGGGGGCGCGGCCCGCCTCGACGTCCGAGCGCACGCTGTCGACGGCACCGCGCAGCTGGGAGACGGCCTTGCCGACGTCGCCGTCGTCCGTCTCGTCCTCGATCTTGGTGAGGTTCTTGTCTATGGAATCGAGGGACTCCCGGGCCTGGGCGGGGTCCTCGCCGGCGTCGGAGATCGCCTGCTGGAGGTCGTCGACGGACTGGGCGATGGTGGACGCGGTGGTGGCGCAGTCCAGCGCGCGGTCCACGGCGGAGCAGCCGGCGGCGGCCGGCACGGCGAGCGCGAGGACCGCTGCCGCGGCCACGACCTTCCAACGGAGCACCTGCTACGTCCCTCCCCCGAAGACTGGTCGGGCCGCACGGTTCGACACGTGCGGCCCGCACCCAGTCAGACGCGTAAAGCGCCGGCAAAGTTCCCCGCGCGGGCAAAGTTCCCCCGCGCCGGGGGAGTTCTTCAGCGGCCGACGGCCCGGGGGGGTGCCTCTATGGGTTTGGTCAAGCCGTTGAAGGTGTTGGCGGTTGGTAGAGGGTGCCGTCGCGGAGCATGGCGAAGAGCACGTCGGCGCGTCGTCGGGCGAGGCAGAGGAGGGCTT
>NZ_QOIN01000058.1 GCF_003323715.1 Streptomyces diacarni | reverse complement strand
GGCTCTACAAGCGGCGCAACGTCGTGGAACGGTGCTTCAACCGACTCAAGCAGTGGCGTGGCATCGCGACCCGCTACGACAAGACCGCCGAGTCCTACCAAGCAGCCGTCACCCTCGCCTCGCTCCTGATGTGGGCGTGACATTTGAAGACAACTCCTAGGCCCCTGGAGCGGTGGCCCCTCCCGCACCACCGTCTGATCCCGTCCTCGTCACATGCGACTCCCCTCTGCCGCGAACGGCTACGCGAGGAACCCGTGGAATACCGTCTGGGGGTGACGTTGTCGGGCTGGGCTCGTCAACAGGTGGGCGGCCGGAGGTACGGAAGATGACCAACATCGTGTTGAAGCTGTCAGCCCGTGACTTGGTGCGCGCGGACCTGGCATCGTGCGGGTGGGCAGGGTCTGACCACCACCTGTCCGTTGTCGCGCGGCAGTTGGAACGTGCGCGGGCCGGTGAGGTCGACTACCTTGCGGTCTGTCCCGCGACCGATATCCCTGTGGCGAAGGGTGGCGTCGACTACCAGGTCAAGGACGGTGTCGGCACTCTGTGGCAACTGGCAGTCCACCCCGCGTTGCAGTCGTGCGGGATCGGCACGTTCCTCGTCGAAGCGGCGGAACTGCGCATCAGGAGCCGCGGTCTGCGGCACGCCGAGCTGGCGGTGGAGGAACACAATTCCCGGGCACGGGCCCTGTACGAACGGCTGGGGTATGCCGCCTACGGCCGTCAGCCGGACGCGTGGGACGAGCAGGCCGCTGACGGATCGCTGCGCCACTACGAGACCATCTGCACGTTGATGCGGAAGGACCTCGCGTAGGCGCGGTTCATCTTCACGGGGTCTGCCGGCGAACGCTCCGTCGGGGGTGAGCGCATGGAACGACAGCCGGCATGTCAGCTCAGAAGCGAGCAGCAGGGGAAGGTCTGCTCGACGGCGAGAGTGTACGGGACTGCCGGGAGGAGAACCGGCCGGTGTTCCTCGACGCGGCCCGGGCGGTCATGGGGTAGCCCGCCGAGCTCTCAAGTGACCTCGCACTCAGGTGATGTCGTCGACAAGAGCCTCAAGGCGGCGCTCTCCCGCGCGGGTGTGCGCGCCGGCGGCCAATGCGGCCTTGGCGAGGCGGGTCGCGGCGGGCTCACCGAAGAGCCCGCTGAGCAGTTCGTCGGCCTTCCGCAGGCCGTGAGTGGTCGACGCGGCCGCGGTGTCGACCGCTTCGGTCGCAGCGCGGACGACACCGGGCGGCAGAGCGGCGATGCGGGCGGCGAGGGTGTCGACGACGTGATCGAGCTCGGTGTCCGGCAGGGCCCGGTTCACCCATCCGATCCGTTCCGCGGTCGCGGCATCGACCAGCTGCCCGCCGAGGATGATCTCCAGGGCGCGTGCGCGGCCCACGAGGCCGGGCAGATACGCGGTGCCTCCTGCACCCGGGATGATGCCGAGCCGGCATTCCATCTGGGCCATTCCGGCGCGCTCGAGCGAGGCGAACCGCATGTCCATCGCGGACAGCAGTTCCGCACCGCCGCCGCGTGCCAGCCCCCGCAGCTTGGCGATGGTGAGCTGAGGCAGTGACCGGATGCGCTCGTGGAGTCTCATCATCGGGTTGAGGGACTGGTCTTGGCCGGGTGCGACGGTGAGGGCAGCGAACGCCGCCGGGTCGTCGGCGGTCGTCATGTCCCCGTGCGCGACGAAGAAGTCCGGGTCCGCACTGTCGAACACGATCACCCGGATGTCGCGGTCGCCGGACATGGCGTCCGCGAACCGGTCCAGGTCCTCCATCAGCGTGGCGTCGAGCAGATTGAGCGGAGGGTTGTCGATCACGACGTACGCCACGCCGTTGGAGAGAGAGATCTGGAGAGTCGAGTACGCGTCGGTCATGGTTCCCGCTTCGCCGTCGGACTGGTAAGTATCCGATGTATATCTAGTGGCGTAGATACACTTCAACGAAATCAGGTATCGCGAAGGAGACCGACGTGTCCGAAGTCGCGCTCGACGGCGACGGCCGACAGTTGCTCGACCAGCTCTTCGACAAGTGGTCCTTGCTGGTATTGGCCGCGTTGTGCGACCGCTCCCGACGCTTCAACGAACTCCGACAGCACATGCCCGCCATCACACCCAAGTCACTGACCGCGTGCCTGCGCCGACTGGAGCGCAACGGCATGGTCGAGCGAGCGGTCGTGTCCACGGAACCGGTGGCGATCGAGTACCGCATCACCTCTCTGGGCCGGACCCTTCGGCCCCCGGTGCACGCCGTACTGGAATGGGCCGCCGAGCACCTCGACGCGGTCGAAGCCGCCCGCCGTCACTACGACGAGCGGCGTGCGGAGAAGTGACCTCCCGGCCCACACCCTCCCCTCTCCACGGTGCGCCGCGCGCCTCCGCGGGCCCCGTCGCCGAGCCCGGCTGAAGCACACCGCGTATCGCTCGGGCCGGATGGTCAGTCCCGGTCACCGCGCTGTTCGCCTTCCTCCCCACGGCGGTAGAAGAAGGCGCTGAAGATGCCCGCCAGAGTGCTGACCACCGTGATGGCGTAGATGTCGATGAGGACGGAGATCGCTTTGCCGACGCCGGTGAGTGGGTTCGTCAGCGACGACGAGAGCGTCGTCATCTGTGCCGTCGTCCAGAACAGGGCGTCACCGAAGTTGTGCACCCCGGTTGTGGGGGCGTGCCGCTCCGCGAAGTAGATGCAGACACCGGCGATGACGTCGACGATCACGGTGAGTACGAAGGCCTTCACGAGCCTGGTGCGCAGGCTCAGGTGTGTCGGGCTCGCCGCACGGACGACGTCCCACACGTCCTCAGCCAAGGATCTGAGAACTCGGTGAACCATGGGGCACCCTCCAGCCTCGGTTGCGGGAACCGCCGAGAGCAGGCCGACAGGCAGCCTCCGCGTCCTCCCGTCGCTTCGTGCCGACGACGGCTCAGGTGGCGACGATCAGGGTCTGCGGCGCCGCGGCCTTCATCCGCATGCGGAGCCAGTCGAGCTGGTCCTTCGTCTCCTCGCCGTACTGCTGGGTGAGGTGGATCAGGTCGCGGTCGCGGATGGCACTGGCCGCTTGCCGGACGAGTGTCCAGGTGATGTCGACCAGGTTGGTGAGCTGGTAGAGGTCCAGCAGGTCACGCAGCAGGCCGGCCGGACCGTCGCGGGTCGAGGTCATTCCCTGGGCGTGCAGTCGGTCCGGGGCGGGTTCGTCCGCTGGTCCGCAGCGCTCCAGGACGGGTGCCAGCGCTTGAGCGTGTGCCGTGCACTGACGGGCGAAGCGTGCGGTGGTCCAGTGCACGTCCCCGTCTGCGACGTGTCCGTCGGAGACCGTCCGGTAGCTGGTGCTCAGCGTTTCTTCCGTCGCGTGGAGGAAGTGCAGGTAGGTGACCAGGTGCATGGGGTTGTTCTCACTCCCTGCCGGTGTCGGCGAAAGGACGCACGGGTGCGGAGGCCGTGGTGGTGGGGGCCGGGGCGGGGCCGTCCCCGGGGCGGATCAGAGTGACGGATACCGCGGCGACTTTGAGTTCGGGCTGTTTGGAGACCGGGTCCCAGCCGTTGAGCGTGAGTTCGTTGGCGGCGGACTCGGGGTCCCCGTAGTGCCAGGGAGCGAAGATCACGCCCTCGCGCACGTCTGAGATCCGGGCGGGTGCCTCGATGCTGCCGCGGCGAGAGGCGACCCGCACGATGTCGCCCTCGGCGATGCCGAGCCGCTGCGCGTCGGGGGCGGAGATCTCGACCCACATGGCGGGGGCTGCCTCGTTCAGCTGGCGGCTCCGCTTCGTCTTGGTGCGGGTGTGCCAGTGGTAGACGGTGCGGCCGGTGGTCAGCCGCATCGGGTAGGTCGCGTCGGGCTCCTCGTAGGGGTGGTCGTAGGCGGTGGTCTTGAGGATGGCCCGGCCGTCGACCCCGCGCGCCCGGTAGGCCGTCTCGCCGACCGGGGCGCCGGTCGCCAGGTGGTGTCCGTAGGTCTCACACTTCTCCACGGCGGTGTTGAAGACGCCGTCGGTGAAGAGGCGTTCGGTGCCGTTGGGCGCCTCGCTCGTGCACGGCCACTGCACGCCGCCGACGTCGTGGAGCTTCTGGTAGGTGAGGCCCGAGTAGTCGCAGGGCCGCCCTGCGCTTGCCGCCTTCCACGCCTCGAAGGCCTGCTCGGAGGTGTCCCAGGCGGGAAGCGGGTGCCCGTCCTTGTCGGCGAACCCCATACGGCGGGCGTAGTCGGTCCAGATGGCCTGGTCGCCGCGGGCCTGTCCGGGCGGCTCGACGGCCTTCTCCTGGAGGTGCACCGTGCGGTCGACGTTGGTGAACGTACCCGTCTTTTCCGCCCACAGCGCCGCCGGCAGCACCACGTCCGCCAGCTCGGTGGTCTCCGTCCGGTAGCCGTCGGAGACCACGACGAAGCACTGGTCGCCGGAGAGGACGCGGCGGATGCGGGCGAGGTCGGTCTGGGACACGGCCGGGTTCGTGCCGGCGATCCACAAGAACCCGATCGAGCCCTGCTCGGCGAAGCGGAGGATGGCGTTGGCATCGGTGGGTGCCGACCAGTGCGGGATCACCAGCGGGTCCACGTTCCACAGCTCGGCCAGCTCACGCACGTGGTCGGGGTTGTCCCAGTTGCGGAAGCCCGGCAGGGCGGGCCCGCAACCGGCCTCCCGGTTGTTCTCCGCCGAGGGCTGGCCGTTCATCTGCAGGATCCCGGCACCGGGGCGGCCGAGCATGCCCCGCAGCAGGTGGAGGTTGTTGACTTGGCAAGAGGCCGCGGTCGCCTGATGGGACTGGTAGAAGCCCATCGAGCAGGTGGAGACCACCCGCTCACCGGTGCCGAAGATCTCCGCTGCCGCCCGGATGTCGCGCGCGGGCACCCCGCAGATCTCCGCCGCCCATTCAGGGGTCGCGTCACGGGTGAGACGGTCGAGTTCGTCGAAGCCCACGGTGTGCGTCCGCACGTAGCCCTCGTTCACCCAGCCGCGGGCGATCAGCTCGTGCACCAGAGCGTTCATCACCGCGAGGTTGGTGCCGTTGCGGACAGGCAGGTGCACCGTGGCACGTTCGGCCACCTTGGTGCGCCGCGGGTCCACACACACCAGCCGCGGTGGGTCACCCGCGTCGAGGCGGTCGAGCATGCGGGTCCACAGCACGGTCTGCGTCTCGGCGACGTTGTGCCCGAACAGGAACAGGGCGTCGCAGCTGTCGACGTCGGTGTAGGAACCGGGCTGGCCGTCGGAGCCGAAGGACTCCTGGAAAGCGGAGGCAGCGGTGGCGGTGCACAGGCGGGTGTTGCCGTCCATGTGCGGCGTGCCGATCCCGGCCTTCCCGATGACGCAGAGCGTGTAGTACTCCTCGAGCATCAACTGCCCTGAGGTGTAGAACGCGTGGCTGAGCGGGCCCTTGGTCTCCAGCAGGGACCGGGAGCGCCCCACCACCGCCGCCATGGCCGTTTCCCAGTCGGTCTCCACCAGCCGGCCGCCCTCGCGGATCAGCGGGGTGGTCAGCCGGTCGTACTGCTGGCCCTGCCACCCGTACAGTCCCTTCGGGCCGAGCCGTCCGTGGTTGACGCGGTCCTCGGCCCGTCCCCGCACACCGACCATCCGCCCGTCTCTGACGGCCACTTCGAGCCCGCATCCGTTGGAGCACAGCAGGCAGGCGCCCCGCACCCACTCCTGTACGTCGGCCTCGGCGACTCCGTCGACGAGGTACTGGTCCACTCGCCGGGGCCACGAGGCCCCTGAGGGGAAGGGGGCACGCGGCCCCCAGATGTCCGCGACACGCTCGCCGCTCATGTTCCACCGTCCCTTTCATCTCGCCGCTGCAGAAGGCCATCAACGTTCGTATCGCTGCTGCGGAGGGCCAGCGACGACTGCCCGCCTACCGCGCAGCGCCCCTTCGCAGCGCCTTTCGACGGCTCTGCCCGCACCTCACCGGACCTCGTGTGCCTCGTGCTGTGCGGGGGCAGCGCCTCCCTCCCCGGGGAACAGGAGTGCCCTGCCCATGGCGATGGCCACGGCAGCCCATGCGGCGAAGCCGATCCACACCTCCACGCGGGCGATGTCGACCATGAAGTCCATGCCCGTCACACGGCCGTAACTCGCACTCGCCGCGCCGTACATGCCGAGGGGGAAGACCATGCTCCACAGCGTGGGCTCGTACCCCACCCGCTCCCGCTCGACCAGGTGGCGCCGCACGCCGAACGACAGCAGGAACGGAATCCACCACGTGCCGAAGGCCCGCAGCAGGAACGCCAGCCCGGAGATCACCTGCCGGGTCTGTGCCATGACCGGGAGGGAGGCGGGCAAGGCGAGGAGGCCGGCCGCGGCGAGCACGCTGATGGCCGTGGCGCCCATGTAGACCCAGTAGGTCGGGCTCAGCGCGTGCGGGGTGACCTGGTCGTCGAGGAGGCGGACGGTGACGAGGCCGACCAACATCAGGTACAGCACCACCCCGATCCCCCAGAACGCAACGGCCAGCGGGGCGAAGGCCGCCGTCAGGTCGGGCTCTGCCGCGGCGATGGCGGCTGTCACGCCGGCCAGCGACTGCGTGCCGACCACCCACATGAACCAGCTGCCGTTCGTTCTCGGCAGCACCGGTCCCCGGCGGCGTCCGACCACCATGGCGCCCGGGATCGCGTAGGTGAGCACCAGCCAGACCGGAATACTCGCCGCGGCGAGAGCTGCGGTGGCCGGCAGGTGACCGTCGAGAGCCAGCCGACTGGCCAGCACATTGGGAGCCGCCACGAGAGAGAAATAGCCGAACGCCCGCCCGGGATCGCGGGAATCCGCCCGCACCCGCCCGGGAAAGGCGACCGCACGCCAGACATAAGCCGCCATGAGCAGAACGAAGGCGAGGGCGGCCACCGCCAGGAGGATGTCGGAGAGCACCTGCCAGTCGAAGGAGGCAAGCCCGGTGGAGACGATGCCGGTCGCCATCACCAAGGCGGCGTAGGCCGGGTGCAGGTCAGCGACTCCCTGGCGGAGGCGGGCCGTCATAGGGCGGCCGCCACCGACTCCGGCGCTCTCACCCCGGGTGTGGTCTCACCACGCGGCGGCCGACGCACTGTGCAGGTGCCGACGACGCGGATCCTCCGGACCTCCGCGACGGCCTGCGTCCTGCATACCCCCACAGTCAATGGTCGGTCTCCCTGCTGGTCGGAGCTGGTCGGAGCGTTGCCACGCGCTCGGTGGCCGGCGCGTGGCGGCAGGCACCACGCGGAGCCGGTTCGCTCCCGCATCACGACGCCCCACAGGCGGGCGTGGGTCGAGCGCCCCCTCTTGTCTACGTGTCCACGGCGTAGATCCCCAGCGCATCCGTTCGTGTCGTCACCCGCCCGGCCCCTCGCCCCGCCGAACGGCCTGCACGTGACGCCGTCGCGGTGACAGCCGTGCGCCTACGGGCGACGGTCAGGACGGCTGGACCTGGTCGAAGAGGGCGAGGGCTTCGGCGGGGTCCGGACCCACCAGGCGCTCCAGACCGGCCGTGGTGAACTGCGCCCACCTGCCGGCGCGCGCCCACATCTTGTCCTCGAAGACACGGACGACCTCGTCCATATCCGCCGGCCCTGCGGTGGCGAGGGACTCGGCGAGTTCGGCGCCTTCCAGCATCGCCAAGTTCGCGCCCGCTCCCAGCGGAGGCATCAGATGGGCGGCGTCGCCCAGCAGCGTCACTCCGGGGACATGCGTCCAGGTGTGGGCCACGGGCAGGACGTGGAGGGGACGGTGGACGAAGGCGGTGCCGTGGCGGAGGAGAGCGAGGGCGGGAGCGGTCCAGCCCTCGAACAGAGCCAGCAGGCGTGAGCGCACGGCCTCGGCGTCGGCCAGGTCCAGGTTCCTGTGCCAGTCCAGTGGCGCGCGGAACTGGGCGTAGACCTTGACGTGGCCGCCGCTGTTGCGCTGGGCGACGAGCGCGCGGTTCACGCCGTACACCGCCAGGGAACCGTGGCCGACCAATCGGGCGAGGTCGGGATGGCGGGTGTCGACGTCGTCCAGGGACGTCTCGACCAGGGTGACGCCCGTGTAGTGCGGTGTCACCGAGGAGACCGCCCGGCGGACCCGGGACCAGGCGCCGTCCGCGCCGACCACGAGATCGAACGTCTCCTGCCGCCCGTCCGCGAAATGAACCAGTACGCCGTCCCGGGCCCCCGGCACCACCTGCGTGACGCCCTGTCCCCACCGGACGTCGAGAGGGCCGAGCAGCAGATCGCGGAGTTGCCCGCGGTCGATCTCCGGATTGGCCGTGTCATCCGGATGGGGCTGCCAGTCGCGCAGTACGGTCCCGTCCGTGTCCAGGATGCGCATGGCCTGCCCCTCGGGACGAGCCAGCGCCCAAAACTCCGCCAGCAGTCCGGCCTTGTCCAGCGCGAGTTGGCCCAGCTCTTCCTGCAGGTCCAGTGTGCCGCCCGGAGGACGCGCGTCCGGGGCGGGATCGCGTTCGAGGACCGCGACGGGGTGGTCGTGACGGTGCAGGACGCGGGCGAGGCTCAGGCCGGCAGGGCCGCTTCCGACCACAGCGATACGGCGTCTCATGCCGATACACCGTATTTTCACGGGGCGATGCAGCGCAACAGTACGGTGTGACCCATGACTGTCTGGGACCGTCCGGAGCCGCCGGCCCGCCCCGTGCCGCTCGACCGGGAGCGGATCGTTGCCGCCGCCGTCGCGCTGGCCGACGAGGGCGGGCTGGAAGCGGTGTCCTTGCGCAAGGTCGCCGCTCGGCTGGGCGCAGGACCGATGCGGCTGTACGGCTACATCTCCACCAAGGAGGAGCTGCTCGACCTCTTGGTGGACGAGGTCCACGCCGAGATCCTCCCCGAGGAGCAGCCCGGTGACTGGCGGGAGGCGCTGCGCGTCCTCGCCCACCGCACCAGACAGGCCGCCCTCCGACACGAATGGCTGGCCGATCTGCTCGGCGGACGCCCGACCCTGGGCCCCAACGGCCTCGCCGTGACCGAGGCGACGCTGGCCGCCCTCGACGGCCTCGCCGGTCTCGACACCGTCATGCGCGCCGCGGAGACCTTCAGCGCCTACATCAACGGCGCGATCAGGCGCGAGATCACGCATGCGCGTGCCGAGCGCGCCACGGGCCTGTCCAAGCGCGACTGGCAGCGCGCCCACGGTCCGCATGTGACGAGGATGCTCGCCACGGGCCGCTTCCCGGCACTGGCCAAGGCCGTGTACGACGGCACGGACGTGGACGCCGAGACGTCCTTCGCGACGGGCCTGGACTGGGTCCTCGACTCCGTGGCGGCCAAACTCACGTGCCCACCGACGTAACGCGCGGCCCCTGCGGGGTGTGAGCGAAATCGGGGTCGGCGCCGTCGGGCCGCGCGGGTTGGCTCGCGCGGCCGCCTGATGGCTTCGGCCTGCCGTCGGGCGCCGCCCACGCCGCGCTTCGTCAGCGTCAGCGAAGCTTCCCGATTGACGCGCGGCACAATGAGTCTCATGCCAGACGTATCCGTTCGCCTCGCAGGTGATGCCGACCGTGCCGTCGTGGAGCGGCTTTGGCTGATGTTCAGCCACGACATGTCGGAGTTCGGCGGTCGGTTGCCCAACGCCGACGGAACCTTCCGCAGCGACCGGCTCCACAGGGCCTTCTCGGCATCCGACTGGGCGCCATATCTCCTCACGCGTGGTGAGAGTCCTGCCGGGTTCGCGTTCGTCCGCGGGGTGAGCGCCCCGACACGCGTGCTGAACAGCTTCTTCGTGGTGCGCGGCGCACGGCGGACAGGCATCGGGCTGCACGCTGTGCAGAAGATCGTGGCCAAGCACCCGGGCTCATGGGAAGTCGCGTTCCAGGAGGCCAACAGCTCCGCTGTGCGCTTCTGGCGGCGCGTCGCCAGGGAGATCGCCGACGACGCGTGGACAGAGGAACGCAGATCGGTACCAGGCCGGCCCGACACGTGCCTCCCGACCTCTGGATCTCCTTCAACACCCTTGCGCTGTCGGGCGGCTGAGCTGGAAGGCGGGGGAAGCCGCCGAGCACACTCGACGGCACCCGCAGGCGCCCGGCCGGGCCGGTGGTGCTCTGGCGGGTGTTGTCACCCCGAGTCCAACAAACTCACTGCTTCTCCCACACGGGCACCGGGGGCAGACCGAGTTGCGCGCGAGCACGGTCGGTGAGCTCCTGCACCAGCGCCGTCTTGGCTCGCGCGTACACAGCCGGTGGCGTACCAGCGTCGACGATCGCCCGCTTGAGGTTCGCGTACCGGGCCGCGTCCTCGGGGTGGGCGCGTAGTTGGTCCCGGAGGATGCGCTGATTGCGGGTGGGCCAACTCTCCAGGGTCACCACGTGCAGGATATGGCTGCGTACCTTCTCCCGTGCACGGACGTCCACCAGGGTGCGGCTCCGACTCGGAGTACCGCCGCGGGAGGGCTGCCTCACTGCGCCGGTTCTTCGGGTGCCGGGGACGGTACCGCACTCGTGCCGTGTTCCAGCGGCCATCGGTGGAGGGTCCCTGCGCGGGGGTCGGTGTTTCGGGCGCGGGAGAGCAACACGTACTCGGCACCGTCCTCGACGAAGCCCAGGGCACGCGACCGAGAGCCAAGCCGGGCGCCGACCGGTCGTCCCACCGTCCTGGGCGGCACCGCCGGACAGATCGCCGCCGACACCGCGCGCTTCGAGCAGTCCGGTGCCGCCGGAGTCGACCTCCTCGCCTACCGGGCCGGCGACATCGGCCCACTCGAACTCGTCGCCGCCGCCCGAACAACCGGAACGGGCCGACTGGTCGTGGCGGGAAGTATCGAACCCCAAGGGACGCTCGCGGCACGACAGACACCCGGCCAGGCGCTGCTTGCCGGGGAGGCAGCGGGTAGGTGGCTCCTCCTTGTGGGAATCCCCTCTCCGGCGGGAAGAAGGAAGAAGGCGGGGCCCGGGTTCCGTCGGGTGCTGGTACGGCTGTCGTCCGTTCGCAGCCGTCGCACTCCGCTTCCTTGCGCTCCACAGGGGGAACCATGCGTATCACGACCGTCCTCGCCTTACTCGTCGCCCTGCTCGGGGGTACGTTCATCGCCTCGTATGCCGCCGCTGCGACTGCCGTACGCGGCCCCGCGCACGCGTCCGACGCCACGGGAGGTCCCACCGGAGCGGGCGCTCTCGCTCCGGCCCGTACCTTCGCCGTCTCGGGGACGTCCGGGGCTTCGAGCGGCAGTGTGGGCAGCATGAGCAGCGCGGGCGGCCGCTACGTGACGAGCGGGATGAACGGCGTGAGCGGTACGAGTGGGATGGCCACCACGACCAGCGTGGGCGGTATGAACGGCATGGGCGGTACGAGCAGCGCGAGCAGTACGACTGGTGCTGCTGGCGGGGGCTCCCCCAGCGGCTCGGGAGGCGCACGCGGCTGGTCCGCCGGCTCATGGATCGCCTCTGCCGTGGTTGCCGGCATCGCGCTGCTGTTTCTTACCGGTCCCCGACTCGTCGCCCTGCTGGTGAGCGTCCTGCGGCTCACGAAGCGCGCGCGGCGCACCAGGCGGTGATCCCCTCGTCGGGGTCGTGTGCGCCGCGGTGGAAATGACGAGACCTTCGAACCAGATGGCTCGAAGGCACGTCAGGTGGAGCACGTGATCGGCTGCCGGCTTATGCGGTGGCGTGTCCGTGCTCGGGCAGCTCGACGCGCTTGATCTCGCGGACGATGACGAGGTAGCTGACCACGGCCATGGCCGCGCAGGCGCTGACGAAGGCCAGGGCCAGGTCGAAGGAGCCGGTGGCGTCGAGGAGCCAGCCGATGACGAGCGGCGTGACGATACCGGCGACGGCACCGAAGGTGTTGAAGACACCGCCGGCGAGGCCGGCGATCTGCTTGGGTGCGACGTCGGACATGACGGCCCAGCCGAGGGCGCCCATCCCTTTGCCGAAGAAGGACAGCGACATGATCAGCACGACCAGCCAGGAGGCGGTCACGTAGTTGCAGATGATGATGCTGGTCGACAGCAGCAGGCCGGTGACGATGGGTATCTTGCGGGCGGCGGTCAGGCTGATGCCCCGCCGGGCCAGGCGGTCGGAGAGCCAGCCGCCCAGGACGCCGCCGATGAACCCGCACAGGGCCGGCAACGAGGAGACGAACCCGGCTTCGAGGATGCTCATGCCGCGCTCCTGCACCAGGTACACGGGGAACCAGGTCAGGAAGAACCAGGTGATGGTGTTGATGAAGTACTGGCCGATGAAGACACCGAGTGTGATGCGGTTCTTCAGCAGCGTCCCGATGTGCCGCAGATTCTGCTTGCCAGCCGCGGCTTCCCTGGCCCCCTCGGCCCCCTTGGCCTGCGCCTCCCCCTCGGTGGTGGGGGCGTCCAGGTCGACCAGTGCGCCGCCGGAGGAGATGTGGTCGAGTTCGCTCTTCTGGATGCGGGGGTGGCTGCGGGGGGCGTAGATGACCTTCGTCCACACCAGGGCGAGGAGCACACCGAGGCCGCCGATGACGGTGAAGACGTGCTCCCATCCCATGGCGGTGACGAGCCATCCCATCAGCGGGGCGAAGGCGACGGTGGCGAAGTACTGGGCGGAGTTGAACAGGGCGGAGGCGAAGCCCCGCTCCTTGGTGGGGAACCAGGCGGCGACGATGCGCGAGTTGCCGGGGAACGAGGGTGCTTCGGCGAAGCCGACGGCGAAGCGGAGGAGGAACAGCAGGACGACCGCGGCTCCGGTGAAGAAGCCGATGGCGCCTTGCAGCATGGTGAAGACCGACCAGACGAAGATGGCCAGGCCGTAGACCTTCTTCGACCCGAACCGGTCCAGCAACCAGCCGCCGGGTATCTGGGCGATGAGGTAGGACCAGGAGAAGGCGGAGAAGAGGACGCCCAGCTCGCCGGAGCTGATGTGCAGGTCCTCCTGCATGGAGTCGCCGGCGATGGAGAGGGTGGAGCGGTCCGCGTAGTTGATCGTGGTGACGACGAAGAGCATGGCCAGGATCAGGTGTCTGACGCGACCTGTCCTGGCGGTTGCGGTGGCAACGGCGGTCGTCGGCTCGTCCTGCCGGTCGACAGCGGGCATGATCGGATCTCCTAGACCTAGGTGATGCGGCTGCGCTGCCGCGTGTGGTCCGAGCCACAGAACCGGTGGCTGAGTTGACCGTAGGGACCCGCACGATGCACGTCCATGTCCAATTTTGTTGGTTGCAATACAGTGCTTGAATGACGCCTTCGTGACGCGCGTATGCCGGGCACATGTCGGGTGGGGCTGTCTCGGGCCCGATCGCGCACGCCACACGGGTGCGGCACGATGCTCTTCCTGAATGGGCGCATCCAAAACTTATGTTGGACGTAAATCGTGACCGCGCCTAGCGTCGAACCCGTCGCACAGAGCGCACCACGGCCGCTCACCGTTCCAGCGGTGGTGGGAGAGCCACAGGAGTACACGCCCACCGTGCCTCATCCCGCACCGCGCTGCCACGATCCGCACCGGCCCGCACGATTCCCCATCCCCGACGATTCCGCACCCGCCGACCCCAGGGACACGAAGTGGTGACCACGACGCACACGACCTCTCATGCCGCGCGTACCGAGAGCGAGGCGACACTCGATCGGATCGCCTGGCTGCGTCTGTCCTCGGTGACGCTGCCGCTGGCGACTCCGATCAGCGACGCGAAGGTCTTCACCGGCCGGCAGAAGCCGATGACCGAGGTGGCCTTCCTGTTCGTGGAGCTGGCCACCGAGCGGGGACACGAAGGCATAGGGTTCAGCTACTCCAAGCGGGCCGGTGGGCCAGGCCAGTTCGCCCACGCCAAGGAGATCGCCGAGACACTGATCGGCGAGGACCCCAGCGACATCGGGAAGATCTGGACCAAGCTCGTGTGGGCCGGCGCCTCCGTGGGACGCAGCGGTCTGGCCACCCAGGCCATCGCGGCCTTCGACGTCGCCCTGTGGGACCTCAAGTCCAAGCGGGCCGGTCTGCCGTTGGCCAAACTGCTGGGCGCCCACCGTGACTCGGTGCGCTGCTACAACACCTCCGGTGGCTTCCTGCACACCCCGACCGAGCAGGTACTGGACAACGCCGAGTCCGCCCTGGCCAGCGGAATCGGCGGAATCAAGCTCAAGGTCGGCCACCCGGACGGGAAGTACGACCTCGCCCGCCTGACCGCGGTGCGCGAGCACATCGGTGACGAGGTGCCGCTGATGGTCGACGCCAACCAGCAGTGGGACCGGCCCACCGCCCAGCGCATGGGCCGTGCCATGGAGGAGTACGGCCTCGTGTGGATCGAGGAGCCCCTCGACGCCTACGACGCCACGGGCCACGCCGCCCTGGCCGCCTCTCTCGACACCCCGGTCGCCACCGGCGAGATGCTCGCCAGCGTCGCCGAGCACGTCGAGCTCATCCGCCACGACGCCGCCGACGTCCTCCAGCCCGACGCGCCCCGCATCGGCGGCATCACGCAGTTCCTCAAGCTGGCAACCCTGGCCGAACACCACCAGTTGCAGCTCGCGCCCCACTTCGCCATGGAGATCCACCTCCATCTCGCCGCCGCCTACCCCATCGAGCCCTGGGTGGAGCACTTCGACTGGCTGGAGCCGCTGTTCAACGAGCATCTGGAGATCCGCGACGGCCGGATGCACGTCTCCTCCCGACCCGGCCTCGGCTTCACCCTCAGCGAGCAGGCCCGCGCCTGGACGATCGCCACCCACGAGGCCGGCACACGTCCCTGACGTGCCGCTGCCGGCACAACCGCCCTCTCGCGCAACCGCCGATGTGAGCAACCACCGAGTCGCCTAGCCGCCGACTCGCACCACCGCCTCTCGCCCAACGGACCCGCGCACTCGTCAACCACAGGAGAAGCAGTTCCATGACGTCCTTCACCCCGGCAGAACTCGGCCGCCGTATCGGCTCAGGGCTGCTGTCCTTCCCCGTGACCCACTTCAAGGACGACCTGTCCTTCGACGAGGACACCTACCGCCGGAACATCGTCCGTCTCGGCCGGTACGACGTCGGCGGACTCTTCGCCGCAGGCGGCACCGGCGAGTTCTTCTCCCTCACGCCCAAGGAGGTCGAACGGGTCGTCACCGCCGCCACCGACAGCGCCCCCGACGGCACCCCGATCCTGGCCCCGGCCGGATATGGGACCGCCACCGCGGTCGAGTTCGCGACTGCCGCCGAACGCTGCGGCGCCGACGGCGTCCTCCTCTTTCCTCCCTACCTGACCGAAGCCGGCCAGGAAGGGCTGGCCCAGCACGTCGAGGCGGTGTGCCGCGCCACGTCCCTGGGTGTCGTCATCTACAGCCGCGCCAACGCGGTGTACTCGGCGCAGACCGTCGCCCGTCTCGCCGACAGCTGCCCCAATCTGATCGGTTACAAGGACGGTGTCGGCGACATCGACACCGTGACCCGCATCCACGCCCGCCTCGGCGAGCGCCTCACCTACATCGGCGGGCTGCCGACCGCGGAAACGTACGCACTGCCGTACCTTCAGCTGGGTGTGACGACCTACTCCTCGGCCATCTTCAACTTCCTGCCCGAGTTCGCCCTCGACTTCCACACCGCCGTACGCGAGCTGCGCCAGGCCGACGTGACCCGCATGCTGTCCGACTTCGTCCTGCCCTACACCGAGATCCGCAATCGCCAGGCCGGTTACGCGGTCAGCATCGTCAAGGCCGGCATGACCGCCACCGGACACACCGCGGGCCCGGTCCGGCCCCCGCTCACCGACCTCACCCCGCAGGAGTACGACGAGCTGACGGCCCTGATCGACAAGCTCCCCGGCACCACGGTTTGACCTGCCCCTGTGCCACACGGAAGTGGCGGGCACGGGTGACCGGCGCTCTGTGCTGTGCGGCCCGCCACTGACTGAGCGCCGCGCCCGGCCCGCGTTCACCGGCGAGCGGCCAGCACCGCCGCGAGGCCCTCTCGCAGGTCCTCGACGAAGTACCCGGGGACCTCGAGCGAGGGGAAGTGGCCTCCGGCTTCCGGTGACCTCCACCGGACGATCCGCCGGTACCGCTCCTGTGCCCAGGCGCGCGGAGACTTCTCGACGTCGCGGGGATACATGGTGATTGCCGACGGGACGTCGACCCGCAGTCCGGGGTCGAGCGAGTTGTGGCTCTCGTAGTAGATACGGGCCGCCGATGCTCCGGTCCGCGTCAGCCAGTACAGGGTGACGTCGTCGAGGACCCTGTCCCTGGATATCGTCTCGAACGGACTGTCCTCGGTATCCGACCACTCGGCGAACTTGTCGAGGATCCAGGCAAGGAGCCCGACAGGTGAGTCGACCAGCGAGTAGCCGATGGTCTGCGGCCGGGTCGCCTGCTGCTTCGCGTACGCCGCGCGGTGGCGCCAGAAATGGCGGGTCTGCTCGGTCCACTCGCGCTCGGCCGGCGTCAGCCCGTCCGTTGTCACACCGGGTGGTGCCTCCGCGAATGTCGTGTGGATGCCGAGGACGTGCGCCGGGAACCTGCCGCCGAGAACCGTGGTGATGTTGCCTCCCCAGTCGCCGCCATGGGCCACGAACTCGCCGTAGCCGAGCCTTCCCATCAGTTCCACCCATGCGCCCGCGATCTTCTCGGTCCCCCACCCGGTGGTGGTCGGCTTGTCGCTGTAACCGAAGCCTGGAAGCGAGGGCGCCACGACGTGGAACGCCGGCGCTTCGGCGTCTTTCGGATCTGCCAGCTCGTCCACCACGTCGATGAACTCGGCAACGCTGCCTGGCCAGCCGTGGGTGAGGATCAGCGGAGTGGCGTCCGCGCGCGGGGATCGGCGGTGCAGGAAGTGGATGCCCAGATCATCGATGGTCGTGCGGAACTGGCCGATCTCGTTGAGGCGCTCTTCAAACAGCCGCCAGTCGTACTCGGTTCGCCAGTAGTGCACGACATCGACGAGGTCGGCGAGAGGAACGCCCTGTCCCCAACGAGGGGGGCCGGGCGCGGCGCCGTGGACCGTCTCGGTCTCCGGCAGCCGCGCCGCGGCCAAGCGTGCGCGCAGGTCGTCGAGGTCGGCGTCGGTCGCGTGGGCTTCGAACGCTCGCACGTCGCCGGTGGGACGGGGCATGGGGGCCTCCTGGCCGTCGCGGAACCGGCCGCGATCCATCGCGAACCGGCTAAGACGGTTCTAGCAGTTTGCCGCGCCATGCCGCAACCATCTAAGGTGGTTCCATGCGTGATGGGTTTCCCGACTTCCGCCTCGGCAACGTGCTGGCTACCAGCTTCACGGGGACTCTGTCGGAGCGTCATGGCAACGCCGTGGAGCGCATCCCCACGCCGCAACGACTCATCGACTGGCTGGTGGTGTACGGCCTCGCCGTTGACAACTGCACCCCTGCCCAGCTCGACCTCGCCGTGGAGTTGAGGGAGTCGGTGCACGCCGCCGCGACGGCGGCCGCGCTCCAGGACGCGCTCCCCGTGCCCGCCCTCCAGGTGATCAATGACCGCAGCGCTCAGGGTCGGGCCGCAGCGATCCTGACGGCGGAGGGCGGTCGGCGCTGGCGGCTCAGCTCCGCTTCCCGCGTGGAAGACGCCCTCAGTGTGATCGCCACCGACGCGATCGACATCATCGCGGGCGAACGGGACGGGAAATTGGCCTTGTGTGCCTCACCGACCTGCCGGGCCGCCTTCTTCGACACCAGCCAGAGCCGCACCCGCCGATGGTGCGACATGAACACGTGCGGGAATCGCCAGAAGAAGGCGCGCTTCCAGGCCAACCAGCGCCGGAGCGCCGGGACAACGGGGTGATCACAGCCCTCTGGCGAACCGGCTCATCGGGGCTCGCCCGCCGACCGCGGCGGGTCGGCGTCCTCCTTCTCGAAGGAGGACAAAGTGGTGTCGTAGTCGGTCGGGACGTCGTACATGGGCGTCATCCAGTGGAAGAAGTTGTCGCCCCGCTCGCGCAGCAGGTGATACAGGCGGTGGGTCAACTCCCGGCGCACGCCGCGTAGTTCCGGGTGCTCGTAGCGGTTGAGGAGCTCGTCCGGATCGGTTTGGAGATCGTAGAGCTCGTTGTGCGACTCGGGGTTGACGACGAGCTTGTAGCGCCGCGTGCGCAGCATACGTTGCGGGTACGGGAAGTGGTGGCCGTGGTATTCGGCCAGGTGGTGCTCGTCCCATTCGGGATGCTCGCCGCGCGCCAGCGGCAGGAGGCTCCGGCTGTCGACGGCCGGGGCGGGATCGCTGCCGGCGAGCTCCAGGATCGTCGCCGTGAAGTCGGTCAGCGAGACGAACTCGTCGCGCACCTGTCCCGTCGGCCCGCCCGGCACCCGCAGCAGCCCAGGGATGCGGTAGATGTCCTCGTACATGGCCGGGCCCTTGTCGTGCAGCCGGTGGGCGCCGGTGAACTCGCCGTGGTCAGCGGTGAAGCACACCGCTGTGCGCTCATCCAGGCCCAGCTCCCGTACGCAGTCGAGGATGCGGCCGATCTGCTCGTCGATGAGAGTGACGTAGCCCCAGTAGACGGCGATCAGTTTGCGGCTTTCCTCGATCGGCATGGTGTCGAACGCCCACAGCTTGCTGTAGTTGCTCTGGACGGGCGGCTTGCCCGCGAACGTCTCCCCCACCGATGCCGGCAGGTCGACCAGGCCGGGGTCGTACAGGTCGAAATACGCGTCGGGGAGGATGTACGGCAGGTGGGGGCCGAAGAAGTGGGTGGCGAGGAAGAAGGGGGCGCCGTCGCCGCCTTGCTCGGCCTCGGCGAACCGGTGGAGCATCTCGATGGTGCGGCTGGCCAGGTAGTACTCGAAGGTCGCTTCGACGGGCTGGTGGAGCCGGGCCGCGAGGAGGTTCCCGGGGCTCCCGTTGGGAGTGGTGCCGCGCATCCGGTCGCTGATGGCGTAGCCGGGAAGGCCGTGTTCTTCGAGATGGGCGAGGTAGTCGGGATGGTCGACGGGGTTGTGCCAGCCCGCCAGGTCAGGGCCTTCGAAGCCGTAGTCGGCCGCGG
The DNA here is from genome assembly GCF_003323715.1 of Streptomyces diacarni. GTDB lineage: Bacteria > Actinomycetota > Actinomycetes > Streptomycetales > Streptomycetaceae > Streptomyces > Streptomyces diacarni. The sequence continues at coordinate 43,828 of NZ_QOIN01000058.1, read as the reverse complement.
TACGCCGGACGCCGCCGTGCCACTTGCCCATCAGGCCCAGGTGGTAGCCCTGACTCCGTAGTTGCCCTGCGAAGGTGAACTGGTCGTCCGCGAGGTCTTCCAGGTACCCCACGTTGCGCTCGTAGTTGGCCAGGAGTTTGTGCCGGAAGGGCGCGGCTCCGGTGAGCAGGCTGGCCCGGGCGGGCGTGCAGATGGCCGTGGGGGTGTAGCAGCTGTCGAAGCGGGTGCCTTCCGCGGCGAGGCGGTCCAGGTTCGGCGTACGCACGTGCGGGTTGCCGTAGGCGCCGAGGGTGTCGACCCGGTGCTGGTCGGTCATGAGGAAGAGCATGTTGGTGCGCACGGCGGTGCCTTTCCGGTCGTTCGAGTGCGGTCGGGCCGGGACCGGGATCACGACGCGGCGACGGCCGAGGCCCCGTCCGCCACGCCCGGGGCCGCTGCGCCCCGTGTCGGATACCCGGCGAGCAGGGGCGACTCGTGGAAGACGAGGGCGAGCGCACCGAGGGCCCCTGCCCGGTCGGCCAGGGCTGCGGGGACGAAGCGCACACCGCGGCTGACCCGCGCGGCCGTGTAGCGGCGGAAGGCGGCCTCGGCCGGGTCGAGGAAGAGAGGGCCCAGTTCCGCGATCTCACCGCCCAGGACGACGCGCTGCGGGTTCGCCGTGCTGCACGCGGCCGCGAGGGCCCGGCCAACGGCGCACGCGGCGCGTTCGAGGGCCGCGCACGCGCGCTCCTCGCCGGCGGCGAGCGCCTCGGTGAACCGGCTCCAGCTGCGCCGGCCCGCGGCCCGCAGCAGCGCGGGCACGGACGCGGCCTGCTCCAGGCAGCCGTGCCCTCCGCACCAGCAGCGGGCGCCCTCGGGGTCAACGCTGATGTGGCCGATCTCGCCCGCCGCGCCTTGAGCTCCCCTGAACAGCCGTCCCTGCGCGACGAGCCCACCGCCGACGCCGTACGACAACGTCACGTGCAGGGCGTCACCCGCGCCCCGCGCCGCGCCCCAGATGGCCTCGCCGAGTGCGGCCAGGCGCGTGTTGTTGTCGGCGAGCACGGGGACGTCGAGGGATGCGGCAACCCGGTCCGCGACGGACTGCCGGTGCCGGGGCACTCCGGGCGCGTCGCCGAGCGGCCCCGTGCCCCCACCGGTCGTCTCCCCGGGGCCCGGCGTACCGATGCCGACACCGCTGAGTCCCGCGAGGTCGATGCCCTCACGCTCGGCGAGGTCACGGAGCAGGGCGAGCGCGCAGTCGGCCTGTTCGCGGGCGCTGCCGCGGTTCGGCCGGTGGACACCGCCGGACGCGGTGACCTCGTGCGCCGCGTTGGCGATCGCGACCCTGAGACGTTCGCGGCCCATCTCGATGCCGACAGCCTGCGCCGAGCTCGGGTTGAGCGTGAGCCGGTGCACGGGTCGACCACGGCCCGCGCGAGCACCGTCCAGGGGGGCGGATTCCTCCAGCAGCACGTTGTCGGCGAGGAGCCGGCCCACGATGCCGGACAGGGTGGTGCGGGAGAGTCCGGTGGCCGTGGCCACGTCGGCCCTGCTGCTGGGGCCCTTGCGGCGGAGGACCTCCAGTACGCGCTCCATGTTTCCGTAGCGCAGCTGGCGCAGCACGGTGGGGTTCTTGTCCACTGCCATGGCGCCCATGCTGCCCAGGCCCGCTATTTTCGTCAACACTTCGACACAAGCCTGTGAACTGGGCACCGACGTCTTGATTTTCGACGAAGACTTGACGCTAATAAGGCGCAGCCGTCAAGCAAGGGAGCCCGTCATGCCTGCCGCCGTCCCGGCCACGACGCACACCGCACCCGACGCACGCGCCCGGTCCCGCCGCACCTTCCTGCTGTATCTGTGCGGGGCGTTCGGCGGACTGCTGTCCGGATACGACATGGGCATCGTCGCCGGGGCCCAGCTGTTCCTCACCCGCGATCTCGGGCTGAGCTCCTGGATGCAGGGGGCTTTCGTCAGTTCGCTGATGGTCGGCGCCATCGCCGGCTGCTTCGGCGCAGGACCGGCCACCGACCGGCTGGGACGCCGCCCGGTGATGCTGGCGACCGCGGTCCTCTTCGGCGCGGGCGCGCTGGGCATGGCCCTGGCCACCGACCCGTGGACACTCATCGCTTTCCGGGTCGCGACCGGAGTCGGTGTCGGCGCCGCCTCCGCCGTGATCCCCAGCTATCTCTCCGAGTTGGCTCCGACGCGGATCCGCGGCCGGGTGTCCACGCTCAACCAGATGATGATCGCGATAGGCATCTTCGTCTCGTACCTGACCTCGTACGCGCTGTCGGGCGCGGGCGCGTGGCGGTGGATGCTCGGCCTCGCCGTCGTGCCCGCGGTGGTGCTCTTCGCCGGGATGTGGCCCCAGCCGGAGACGCCGCGCTGGCTCGTGACGAAGGGCAGGGCGGACGAGGCCCGGTCCGTGTTGCTGAGGCTGCACGAGCCCGCCGAGGCCGAGGCCGCGCTCCGCGACATCCACGCCGCCGCACACACGGAACGCCACTCGCGCAACCGCGTACGGGAACTGTTCGCGACCCGCCAGGTGCGCCGCGGTCTCGGCATCGCGGTCGCCATGGCCGTCATCCAACAGGTCATCGGCTCCAACACCATCGTGTTCTACGCGCCGACGATCCTCAAGGCGGCCGGGTTCGGGGACTCGGCCGCGCTGCTCAACAGCGTCGGACTCGGAGCCCTGTCGATCTGCACCACCTTCGTCACCGGGCGTCTTGTCGACCGCGTCGGCCGCAAGCCCCTGCTCCTCACCGGGCTCGTTCTGATGGTGATCAGCATGGGCACCCTGTGCGCCGTCTTCTCCCTCGGCCTGCTCGACCAGACCGCCGGCAAGGCGGCCGCCGTCGCCAGCCTCGCGGTGTTCAAGGTAGCCTACTCACTGAGCTGGGCACCGCTGCTGTGGGTGATGCTGCCCGAACTCTTTCCGCTCCGGGTCCGCAGCACGGGTGTCAGTGTCGGCTCCGGCACCAACTGGGCCGCGAACTTCGCCGTCTCACTGGTCTTCCCCACCCTCCTGGTGGCAGGCGCGGGTGCGGCCTTCGCCCTCTTCGGCGGCATCTGCGTCCTGGCTTTCGCGTTCACGGCCGTCTTCATCCGGGAGACCGCAGGCCGCTCCCTCGAGGCCCTGGAGCGGGCGGCGAGCTGACACCGGCCTGGTTCCGGGCCGCTCGGCTTGCTCCGGTTCCGGACCGCTCGGCTTGCTCCGGGAGGGGACAAGGCCCTGGCGGTCTTCTCCTCGCCGCCACGCCGCCCGTGCCGGGTGCCGTCCGCGTCCGCGAAGGCGAAGTGGCGCGCGTGCAACCGCAAGGGGGCCAACAGAAGTCAGAGACGGGAGAAGGAATGGAACATGCGGGGCATCGGACGCTGAGCTGCCCCGTGACAACCGCCAACGCGCTTCTGGAGAACTTGTGACCGAGCGGATCGGCCTCCGTCAGCGTTCCTCCCGTCGGCGGAACGGCCGTATCGCCGTTGCTGCCGCAGCGACCGTGGTCGTCGCCGCCGCCGTGCCGCTGGCCTGGGACGGCGTCACCGGTTCGGCGAGCGATCCGGCCGCAGGGCACCGTCACACCGGCCCCGCGAAGACCGCGCCGCAAGCCGACTTCGACAACGACGGGAACGCCGACCTGGTGGCACTCAGCGACTTCGCGGACCACCTGGCCGTGAACTACGGCTCCGACGACGCGGGCAGGACCGGGCGGCGCCAGTTGATCGGCCAGGAGGCCACCGGCACCCCGTCCAAGAGGGGCGACGGTGTCGGCTTCGGCGAGCATGCCGTGACACGTGACCTGGACGGCGACGGCTACACCGATCTGGTCGCGGACGTCGATACCTACGGCGCTCCCAAGAAGGACGGTGCGCACAGCGGTGCCCTCGTCCTCTGGGGCTCCGACGACGGGCTCGAGGCCGACAGTGGCACCTATCTCGACGATGTGCCCGACAACTTCAGCGTGGACCAGCCCGGCAAGCACACCCTCGTCGGCGGCGACTTCGACGGCGACGGCCACGCCGACCTCGTCGTGCAGGTCGGCGACGGCAAGGGTCTGCTGAAGGGGCCGTTCACCCGCGACGGGCGAGCGGCCTCAACCGCCGAGGTGCCCCGGCAGCCGCTGCCCGAGGGAGCGTCGCTGTCCGACACGGTGGCCGGAGACCTGAACGGCGACGGCATCGACGACCTCGTGAGCACCCACGAGTACGAGGACAACGCCGCGGGCGGCGGAAAGAAGTCCGCCTACCTCGCGGGCAGCGGGGACGGCTTCGAGAAGCCCGACACATCAGCCCTCCCCGGCCTGGCCCCCGGCGCCGCTGTCGGTGACGTCGACAAGGACGGTCACGCCGACCTGGTGGCGCGCAGGCACCCCGAGGGGGCCGCAGCGGACAGTAGCGTCGACGGTCCCGTGGAGGTGTTCTACGGGTCCGCCGAGGGGCCCGAGCCGGATGACGCGCGGCACACCGAGATCGACCAGGACACCGAAGGGGTGCCGGGCAGGAAGGCCGACGAGGAACAGTTCGGAGGCGCACTCGACGCCGGCGACTGGAACGGCGACGGCTACGCCGATGTCGCCGTCGGTACCCCCGACCAGTCCCGTCCCGAGAAGAAGGACGGGCCGTCGGCGGGCGCCGTGACCCTGCTCAAGGGCGGACCGAAGGGCCTGACCGGCCGCGGGGCGCAGCTGGTCGCCCGGCCCACGGCCGGCACGCAGGATGCCGGGGACCGCGAGACCGCGGGCGCGCAGGGCGCCGAGGACGCCCCGGCTCCCGAGGACGGCGACCGGTTCGGGGGCGCCGTACGCCTGCTCGACGCGGACGGCGACGGCAACAGCGACCTGGCAGCCGGCGCCCCCGGGCAGGGCGGCTCAGGGACGGCGTGGGTGCTGCCGAGCACCGGCGGGGAACCGACCGGCCGCGGCGGCTACTTCGTCGTGCCGGAGGACTACGGCTCCATCCCACGGCACGAAGCGCAGGACGGCGACTTCGCGAACGGCTTCGCGCGGTAGCCCCCTGCCGTGTGGACGGCCACGAGCACCTGGCCGAGGCCCGCCTCCGGGCACTTCCGTTCGGGGCTCCCGCAGCACCTCGAAAGGCCCGAGGCGGCGCCCGGCCCGCCCGCTCGCATACAGTTTTGTGAAGTCAATTCCGTCAACGGATGGCCTGAGAAGGAATCAACGGATCATGTCGAGCGAGACCACCGAGACCACCGAGACGTTCGAGTTCCAGGTGGAGGCCCGTCGGCTTCTGCAGATGATGGTGCACTCCATCTACTCGAACAAGGACGTGTTCCTGCGGGAACTCGTCTCCAACTCCTCCGACGCACTGGACAAACTGCGTCTGGAGGCGCTCCGCGACGACTCCCTCGACGCGGACATCTCCGACCTCCACATCGACATCGAGGCCGACAAGGAGACCCGTACGCTCACCGTGCGGGACAACGGCATCGGCATGTCCCGCGACGAGGTCGTGGAGCTCATCGGAACCATCGCGAACTCGGGCACGGCCCAGTTCCTGGAGAAACTCTCCGACGCACAGCAGGCCAAGGACGCCGGCGAGAGCGGTGACTCCCCCGCGGCGGAGGAGCTGATCGGGCAGTTCGGCATCGGCTTCTACTCCGGCTTCATGGTCGCCGACGAGGTGACACTGCTGACCCGTCGTGCGGGCGAGAAGCAGGGCACCCGCTGGAAGTCGGCGGGCGAGGGCAGCTACACGATCGAGACCGTCGAGGACGTCCCGCAGGGCACCGCCGTCACGCTGCACCTCAAGCCGGTGGACACCGAGGACAGGCTCTACGACTACACCTCGCCCTGGAAGATCAGGGAGATCGTCAAGCGGTACTCGGACTTCATCACCTGGCCCATCAGGATGGCCGCCGAGCAGGGGGACGTACCGGCCGCTGAGGGAGCGGACGACGAGAACGGCGAGAGCGGGCCCAGCGGCGAGGAAAAGGCCGGTGAGGCCGCCGCGCCCGAGCCGGAGACGCTGAACTCCCAGAAGGCGCTGTGGGCCCGCCCGCGCAGCGAGGTCTCCGAGGAGGAGTACCACGAGCTGTACAAGCACCTCAGCCACGACTGGAACGACCCGCTGGAGACGATCCGCCTGGCGGCCGAGGGCACCTTCGAGTACCAGGCACTGCTGTTCATCCCCTCGCAGGCGCCGCACGACCTGTTCCAGCAGGGTGCGAAGCGGGGCGTGCATCTGTACGTGAAGCGCGTGTTCATCATGGACGACTGCGAGGCGCTGCTGCCGCCCTACCTGCGGTTCGTCAAGGGCGTCGTCGACGCACAGGACCTCTCGCTCAACGTGTCGCGCGAGATCCTCCAGCAGGATCGCCAGATCCAGCTCATGCACAGGCGTCTGGCGAAGAAGGTGCTCTCCACGGTCAAGGAGATGCGGACCAAGGCACCGGACCGGTACACCACGTTCTGGCGGGAGTTCGGCAGCGTCCTCAAGGAAGGCCTGCTGAGCGACTTCGAGAACCGCGAGACCCTTCTGGAGGTCGCCTCCTTCGCCTCCACTCACGACAAGGACGAGCCGACCACGCTGGCGCAGTACGTGGAGCGGATGAAGGAGGGCCAGGAGCACATCTACTACATCACGGGAGACTCGCGCTCGGCCGTCGAGAACTCGCCGCACATGGAGGCGTTCAGGGCCCAGGGGATCGAGGTGCTGCTGCTGACCGACCCGGTCGACGAGGTGTGGGTCGAGGCCGTCCCCGACTTCGACGGCAAGCAGCTTCGCTCCGTCTCCAAGGGTGAGGTCGATCTCGGCACCGAGGAGGAGAAGCAGGAGCGGGAGAACGAACGCGAGGAGCGGCAGCGGGAGTTCGCCGACCTGCTGTCGTGGATGACCGAACGGCTGAGCGAGGACGTCAAGGAGGTCCGGCTCTCCGCGCGGCTGACCGACTCGCCGGCCTGCGTCGTCTCGGACACGCACGATGTGACGCCCGCACTGGAGCGGATGTACCGGGCGATGGGGCAGGAGGTTCCGCACAGCAAGCGGATTCTGGAGCTCAACCCCCAGCACGCGCTGGTCAAGGGGATCAACCGGGCCTACGGCGAGCGGGCGGACCACACGGAGCTGGGCGAGACCGCCGACCTGCTGCACGGCATGGCGCTGCTGGCCGAGGGCGGTGAGCTGGAGGACCCGTCGGGCTTCGTGAAGGTGCTCGCCGACCGCCTGGAGCGCACCTTGTGAGCAAGCGGGTGGCTGTGTTCTCGCGGACGATGCAGACCGAGCGGGAACAAACGGGAACACAGCCACCCGGCGCGCGGTGGGGTCGCGGTTCAGCCGCCGGCGTCGCAGGTCGCGAGCAGGCACAGGTTGCCGCCCTGCACCTGGCTGATGCCGCCTTCGGCGGGAGCGCCCGCGCCGAGAGAACACTGTGACAGCAGGCAGAGGTTGAATCCCTGGATGCCCCGGTAGCCCTGGCCGCGCGACTGGGTGCGCATCTCGTCCGGTGCCACGGAGCCGGTCGACCGCTCGTTCGTCTGACGGGTGACGTGTGCCTCCTGGGTGGTGTGCGCCTGTGGTGAACTGTGGGCAGGCCCGGAGAGGTGCGAGGCGGCGGTGGCGGCGGGCGTGACGGCCAGTGCGCCGGCCGTCACGGCGACCGTGACGGCTATGCGGCGGGACCAGAAGATGCGGGCGCTGGGCATGGTGCTCCTTGTGCGGTTTCTCGACGGATCTGAGGTACGCCGTGTGGTTCGGAGCCCGCGCGGGCGCGGATGGGCCGCTGTCCGCTATCCCATGGAAAGGGTGGCTTACTTTCGAGTAACTGATATGCCGTCGGCTGTCCGTCTAACGCACGAGTAACTCCGTATGTCATGAGTCACAGGCCAATCCGCGGCCTCCACCGTCCCGAATAGCAAGTGACGGAAGGGTGTGCGTCAGGTCGAAGCCGTGACGCATCTATGTGCGAGACGAGGAGCGGCGCCGATGTCAGACCTGCCAGGAACGCCACGCGCGAAGGGGGCTGACGTCGAGTCGGACGCGGCGGCGGTGCGGTTGCCGCTGACCTCAGCGCAGGAGGCTCTGTGGTTCGCACACCAACTCGACCCGCACAGCTGCGTCTACAACATCGCCGAGTACGTGGACATCCGGGGAGCACTCGACCCCGAGCTGCTCAGGCAGGCCGTCGCGCACGTCACCCGCGAGGTCGACGCCATGCGGGTCACGTTCCCCGTCACGGGAGCGGAGACCGAGGCGACCGGCTGCCAGGTCGTGCACGAGGACGTCCGTATCGCCGTTCCCCTCACGGATCTGACGGACCCCGCTCCCTCCACGGACCCCGCCGCGTGCGCGAGTCGGTCGGCCCCGCCCGCCGCGTCCGACGACGGGCCCGGCTACCGCGCCGCCCTGGCCCGGATGCGCGAGGACCTGGCAGCTCCGGTGGACCCGGCGCGCGGCCCGCTGATCGGCATGGCGCTCTACCGGCTCGCGCCGCGGCGGCACCTGCTCTACCTGCGCGTGCACCACCTCGCGCTGGACGGCTTCGGGGCCGCGCTCCTGCTGGACCGCATCGCGGAGGTCTACAGCACGCTCGCCGACGCGGACGCCGACGGGCCCGACGTACGCCCCCTCCCGCTGGCCGCTCTCCTGGAGGACGGCGCCACCTACCGCGCGTCCGACGGGTACGCCTCCGACGAGGCCTACTGGCGGGACCTGCTCGCCGACGCGCCCGCGCCCGTCCGGCTGCCGGGCCACCCGGAGACAGTCGCACCCGCCGCCGAGGTGCGGTGCCACAGCACCGTGCTGCCCGCCGACCGGTGGGACCGGCTCCGTGGCCTCGCACGGGAGGCGGGGCTCGCCTGGCCCGCGCTGTTCGCCGCCGCGACGGCCATCTACGTGCACCGGCTGAGCGGAGCGCCGGATCTGTTGCTGGGGCTGCCGGTGAGCGGCCGCCGGGGCCGCACGGCTCGACGGACGCCCGGCATGATGTCCCAGGTTCTGCCCCTGCGGGTGCGGGTGGGCCCCGCCGAGGAGACCGGCGAGGTCGTGCGCCGGGTCGCGGAGGGCATGCGGCACGCGCTCCGGCACCAGCGCTACCCGGCCGAGGCCCTGCGCAGTCACCGCGGACTGCGCCCGGGCGAGCCGCTGACCGGGCCCGCGGTGAACGTACTGGCCTTCGACGGAGGCCTCACGTTCGGCTCGGCGTCGGGCAGTGTGCACAACCTGTCCATCGGCCCGGTGGAGGACCTGACGGTCGCCGTGCACGCGCCCTCCTCCGGCGACGAGGCGCGGATCGACGTGCTGGCGAACGCGGCCGTGTACGGGGACGAAGAGACCGCCGCGCATCTCGGACGGCTGCTCGCCCTGCTGGAGGAACTGGCCGCGGACCTCGGCCGGCCCGTCGGCTCACTGACGACGATCGGAGCGGATGAGCGGCGCCAGGCACTGGCGCTCGGCAGGGGCCCCGACGCGCGAGGCACCGGCACTCGCGGTCACGGGGACACCCGTGCCGCGCCGGATGTACGCAGCACCGGCCCCTCCCCCGCCGCCGGGTCGGCCGAAGAGGTCGCCGCCTCGGCACCTGGCGCCGGGCTACGCACCGTCCCGGAGGAGTTGACCGAGCGGGCTGGCGAGCGGCCCGGCGATCTGGCGGTCACCGACGGCTCGCGGCAGCTCGTCTTCGCCGAACTCGACGCCGCCGTCGAGGCGCTGGCGGCCCGGATGTGCGCGGCGGGGGCCGCACGGGGCGAGCGGGTCGCGGTGGCGCTGCCCCGTTCGGTGGACCTGGTGGTCACGGTGCTGGCGGTGCTGCGCTCCGGTGCGGTGTACGTGCCGATCGACCTCTCCTCTCCCGCGGGGCGCGTCGGCCACCTGCTCACCGACGCGGCACCCGCGGTGCTGGTCTGCGAACCGGACGGCCCCGTCGCCGGCCTCGCCCCGGCCGGAACCAGGGTGCTGAGCACGCGGGACACGGCAGCTGCCGCGCCCCCCGCACGGACTGACACGCCGGACGCGGACAGCGCGATGCCCGCCCCGAGCGATCCGGCCTACCTCATCTACACCTCCGGCTCGACGGGGCGGCCCAAGGGTGTGCTGGTCGAGCACCGTTCGCTGAGCAACCTGCTGGACCACCACCGCCGCGAGTCACACGCCCATGCCGCTCGCGCGGTGGGGAGGCGGCTGCGCGTCGCGCTGACCGCGGCCACCTCCTTCGACGCCTCGTGGGACCCGGTGCTGTGGATGCTCGCGGGCCACGAACTGCACGTCGTCGACGACATGACGCGCCGCGACCCCGAAGAGCTGGTGGGCTTCTTGCGTGAGCGCCGCATCGACGTCATCGAGACCACCCCCAGCTTCCTGTGGCAGCTCCTGGCCGCCGGGCTCCTGCCGGACGACGCAGCCGGCGGGGGCGGTGAGCGGGACGGGGCGGAGGTCTACCGTCCGGTCGTCGTCGCGCTCGGCGGTGAACCCGTCAACGAGGAGCTGTGGCAGCGGCTCTCGGCCGCGCCCGGTGTCCTGGTCTACAACTTCTACGGCCCCACGGAGACCACCGTGGACGCGGTCACCACCCAGGTGCACGGCGACCTCGCGGTGATCGGACGGCCCGCGGCCGGTATCCGCGCCTACGTCCTGGACAGCGCCATGCACCTGCTGCCGCGCGGCGCGGTGGGAGAGCTGTACCTGGCAGGCGAGGGCGTCGCCCTCGGTTACGCCGGGCGGACGGGGCTGACCGCCGCCCGTTTCCTGGCCGATCCGTTCGTGGGGCACGGGGCACGCATGTACCGGACGGGGGACCTGGTCCGGTGGCGCGAGGACGGGTCGCTGGAGTTCTTCGGACGCAGCGACGCGCAGATCAAGATTCGCGGTATGCGGGTGGAGACCGGTGAGATCGAGTCGGCCCTCGTCGCGCTGCCCGGCGTCGCCTCCGCGGCCGTCGTGCTGCGGCGTACCGAGGGCGACGGGGAGGTGCTGGCCGCCTATCTCGTGCCGGTGCGTGAGGGCGAGGGCATACCCGGCGACGGCGACCCGCTCGCGCTGCGCGAGTCGCTGGCCGAGACGCTCCCCGCCCACATGGTCCCGACCGCGTACACGACCGTCGAGCGGCTGCCGCTGACGCCGAACGGAAAGCTCGACCCCTCCGCGCTCCCGGCCCCCCGCCACCTCGTCTCCCGCTCCCGTGCGGCGCCGCGTACGGACGACGAGCGTCTGGTCTGCTCGCTCATGGCTCAGCTGCTCGGTGTGGGCGAGACGGGGCGGGACGACGACTTCTTCGCGCTGGGCGGCCACTCGCTGCTCGCGCCCCGGCTGCTGTCCCACATCCGCGACGCCACGGGGGTGCGGCTGCCGGTGCGGGCGCTGTTCGAGGCGCCGACGCCGGCCGGGCTCGCCGCCGTGCTGGCCGCCGCACGGGACACCTCGCCTCCCGGCCGCACCCCGACCGCACGCGTCAGGCCCGACCGACTGCCGCTCTCCCCCGCGCAGCACCGCCTCTGGCTGCTGGAACGCATGGGCGAAGGCGGGGCGCGCTACCACATCCCTCTAGCGGTGCGGCTGACCGGCCGCCTCGACGTACCGGCTCTCCAGTCCGCCTACACGGACCTGCTCGCCCGCCACGAAAGCCTGCGCACGCTCTACCCCGAGGCACCGGGGACGGCGGAGGCGCCCGAGTCCGATGAGGTCCCCGGCGCGCCCGCCTGCGAGCCGGGCCCCTACCAGCTGATCCTGCCGGTCGAGGAGTGCGGCACCTTGCGGGTGACGGACCCCGCCCGGCACGCCGCGAGCCCGCCCGTGGATTTCCGGCTGGACGAACAGCCTCCGGTGGACGCCGAGTTGGTCACCGCCCATCCGGACAGCGGCGTCGGATCGGACTTCGCGTCCCAGACAGGCACCGCGGACGGCGAGGCCCCGACCCACCTCCTGCTGCTGACGCTGCACCACATCGTGGCCGACGGCTGGTCCATGGGCCCCCTGCTGCGCGACCTGTCACGGGCGTACGCGGCCCGCTGCCGGGGGCGGGCGCCCGCGTGGGAGCCGCTGCCCGTCCAGTACGCCGACTACGCGCTGCGCCGACGTGCCGAACTCGGCGTCAAGGACGACCCGGACTCCCTCACCGCGCGCCAGCTCGGCTACTGGCGGGACACGCTGGCGTCACTGCCCCAGGAGGTGACCCTCCCACTCGACCGGCCGCGCCCGGCTCGGAGCAAGGGGCCGGCCGGCAGCGTCCCCCTGCGCCTCGACCAGGACACCCACCAGCGGGTCGCTGCCCTCGCGCAGCAGACCGGCACCAGCACGTTCATGGTCCTGCACGCCGCCGTGGCCGGGCTGCTGACCCGGCTCGGCGCGGGAGAGGACGTCGTCCTGGGCACACCGGTCGCGGGCCGCGCCGACGAGGACCTCGCCGAGGTGGTCGGCTTCTTCGTCGACACGCTCGTCCTGCGCACCGACACCGGGGGCGACCCCGCCTTCCGTGAGCTGCTGCGCCGGGTGCGCGCCCGGGACCTGGCGGCCTACGCGCACCAGGACGTGCCGTTCGAACAGCTCGTGGAGGAGTTGAAGCCGCCGCGCTCGCTCTCCCGGCACCCGCTGTTCCAGGTGATGCTGGCGCTCAACAACACCCCGCAGCCCCGCCTGGACCTTCCGGGCCTGCGCGCCGTCCGCGAGGACGGAGAGCGGCGGCGGAGCGCCAAGTTCGACCTCACCTGGGACCTGACGGAGGAACACGGCCTGCACGGTGCCCCCGCCGGGCTGACCGGCGAGATCGAATTCAGCCGCGACCTGTTCGACCAGGCCAGCGTCGAGCGTTTCGCCCGGCACTTCACCCGTCTCCTGGCGGCGGCGCTGCGCGATCCCGACCTGCCGCTCAGCGCGCTGGAGATGCTCAGCGACGAGGAACGCGACGCCGCACTCGACCGGCCGGCGCCCGCCGGGCCGATGTCCGGGGAACACGCGCCGCCGCAGAGCGTCTGCGACATCCTCACGACGCAGGCCATCGTCACCCCGGCGCGCAGCGCCGTCGTCGACGCCGAGTCCTCGGTGACCTTCGGCGATGTGGTGCTCCGCGCCGACGCGGTGGCCGCCCGGCTGGCCGCCGCGGGGGTGGGCCGCGGCGACCGGGTCGCCGTGGCGCTGCCGCGCACGGCCCGGCAGGTGGCCGCGCTCTTCGGCGTGCTGCGTGCGGGCGGCGTCTACGTGCCGCTCGACCCGCTCCACCCGGCCGAGCGCAATGCGCGGATCCTCGGCACGGCCCGCCCCGCCGTGCTGCTCACCGAGCGGTCGTGCGCCGCGGATCTGCCCGCTTCCCCCATCCCCGCCCTCTTCCTCGACGAGACGCCCGAGATCGACGGCGGCGCGCCGCTGCCTCCCCTGGAGGGTCCGCGCGAATCGGACCCGGCGTACGTCCTGCACACCTCCGGTTCGACGGGGCGGCCCAAGGGTGTCGTCGTCGAACACCGGGCGCTCGTCAACCTGCTGCGGCACCACGCCAACCACCTGATATCGCCCGCCGAGCGGGCCAACAACGACCGGCCGCTGCGGGTGGCGCTCACCGCTGCCGCGACGTTCGACGCCTCCTGGGACCCGCTGCTGTGGATGGTGGCCGGACACGAACTGCACTTGGTCGACGACGCCACGCGGCGGGACCCCGAAGCGCTCGTGGCCTTCTTGCACCGCCACCGCGTCGACGTCATCGAGACCACCCCCAGCTTCCTCGAACAGCTGCGCGCAGGCGGGCTGTTCGCCCCCGGCCGCCCCTGGCCCCGCGTCGTGGCGCTGGGCGGCGAGGCCGTCAACGAGACGCTGTGGAACGAGCTGGCCGCCCTCGACGGAGTACGCGTCTGGAACCTGTACGGGCCGACCGAGACCACCGTGGACAGCGTCATGACGCCGGTCACCGCAGGACCAGGGCCGCACATCGGCACCGCGATCACCGGGATGAGCGCGCGGGTGCTGGACGCGGCGCTGCGGCCCGCGGCACCCGGTGTGACCGGTGAGCTGTATCTCGCAGGCGCCGGGCTGGCCCGCGGCTACGACGACGCCACCGGCTCCACCGCGCGCCGCTTCCTCGCCGACCCCTACGGCCCCGCGGGCACCCGCATGTACCGCACCGGAGACCTGGTACGCCGGCAGGCCGACGGCACGTTGCGGTTCGTCGGCCGCTCCGACGGACAGGTCAAGGTCCGCGGCTTCCGCGTGGAGACCGGCGAGGTCGAGGCCGCTCTCGCCGCCCATCCGGACGTCGACCACGCGGCCGTGACCGTGCGCGAGACCGGCACAGGCGCCGGTGGCCGGCTGCTGGCCTGGGTCGTGGCGCACCACGGCCGGCCCCCGTCCGAGGCCGGACTGCGCGACTTCGCCGCCGCGCGGCTGCCCGCCTACATGGTCCCGGCAGCCGTCGCGCTCGTCCCGCACATCCCGCTGACCACGCACGGCAAGGCCGACTTCGCCTCGCTGCCCGACCCGCGGCCCGGCGCGGCAGCGGGCGGCGCGGCGCCCCGCACCCCGCAGGAGGAACTCCTGTGCGCGCTCTTCGCCGAATCCCTGGGCGCCCAGGCGGTGGGCCGCGACGACGACTTCTTCGCGCTGGGCGGCCACTCGCTGCTGGCCACTCACCTGGTCAACCGCATCCGCACCGCCTTCGGCCGCGAGCTGCCGGTCCGCGCGCTGTTCGAGGCGCCCACTCCGCGGGAGCTGGCCCCGCGCCTGGAGACCGGCGGAACGGGGCGTCCCGCGCTGCGCGCCGTCTCCGGCCGCCTGGCCCGTGTGACTCTCTCCTTCGCCCAGCGGCGGCTGTGGTTCCTCAACCGGATGCGGCCGAAGGACGCCTCGTACAACATCCCCCTGGCCGTACGCCTCCGGGGCCGCCTCGACACCGGTGCTCTGCAGGCGGCGCTGTGCGATGTCGTCTCCCGCCACGAGACGCTGCGCACGGTCTTCGCCGAGCCACCGCGGGAGGCCGGCCAACCGCGTCAGCAGGTGCTCGCGCCCGGCGACGCCCGACCGCGGCTGACCGCGCTCCGCTGCCGTCCCGAGCAGGCACCCGGCCTGCTGCGGGCCGCCGCGGAACGCGGCTTCGACCTGGAACGTGAGCTGCCGCTCCGCGCTCACCTGCTGGAGCTTTCGTCCCAGGAGCACGTCCTGCTCCTCACGCTCCACCACATCGCCGCCGACGGCTGGTCCATGGGCCCGCTCGCGCAAGACCTGGCGGCCGCCTACGCGGCACGCTGCGCGGGACGCGCGCCGGACTGGGCACCGCTGCCCGTGCAGTACGGCGACTACGCGGTGTGGCAGGAGAGCCTGCTCGGCGACCCGCACGACCCGGACAGCGTGCACGCCCGCCAGCTCGCCCACTGGCGAAGCGCCCTCGCCGGTGCCCCCGCCGAACTGCCACTGCCGACCGACCGGCCGCGCCCCGAGGTCTCCTCCGGGCGCGGAGGCACCGTGCCGGTCCCGCTGGCCGAAGGGGACCTGGCCCGGCTGGCGGAGCTGGCCAAGGCGGAGGGGGCCAGCACCTTCATGGCGCTGCACGCCGTGCTGGCCGCTGTGCTGGACCGGCTGGGCGCCGGCGAGGACATCGTGGTCGGCACCCCGGTGGCGGGGCGCACCGACGAGGCGCTCAATGCGCTGGTGGGCTTCTTCGTCAACACCCTGGTGCTGCGGGTGGGCACCGGCGGCGATCCGAGCCTGCGCGCGCTCATCGCCCGCACCAGGCAGGCCGACCTGTCCGCCTACGCGCACCAGGACCTGCCGTTCGAGTCGCTGGTGGAGAGCCTCGCGCCGCCGCGTTCGCTCTCTAGGCACCCGCTCTTCCAGGTGATGCTCTCCCTCAACAACGCGGGCCGCCCCGAGCTCGACCTGCCCGGCCTGCACGCGGCCGTGGAGGGCGTGGAGGTCGGCGGCGCCAAGTTCGACCTGTCCTTCAGCTTCTCCGAGCAGGACGCGGCGGGCGGCCTCAGCGGCCTGCTCGAGTACAACCGCGACGTGTTCGCGGCCGGCACGGCCCAGCGGATCGCCGACTGGTTCGGCGCGCTGCTGCGGCAGGCGGTGGACCGTCCCGACGCGCCGCTTTCGGCACACGACCCGATGGACGCGGCGGAGCGCGAAACGCTGCTGGCCCTGGGCGACGGCGGCAGCGGCGTGGATCCCCACGCGACGGTCGTGGACGCCTTCCGCGCGGCGGCCGACTCGGCGCGCAGCAGCGACCTCGCCGTGCGGTCGGCGGAAGCCTCACTCTCGTTCGCCGAGTTGCGCGACAGCGCGGACCGGCTGGCGCGCCTGCTGCGCGCTCATGGCGTCACCTGCGGCGCGACGGTCGCGGTGCTGCTGCCGCGCTCTGCCGGTTCCCTCGTCGCGCTGCTCGGCGTGCTCACCGCCGGCGGCGTGTACGCGCCGGTCGACGAGACGCTGCCGCGCGAGCGGATCGCCGCGGTCGTCAAGGACGCGCGGCCCGCCGTCGTGCTGGTCACCGAGGAGACCGAGGACCGGCTGCCGGCAGGGGACCTGCGGACTCTCCGACTCGACGATCCGCAGACCGCCGCCGCGCTCGCCGCGCTCCCCTGCGGCCCGCCCCCGGGCGCCCGTCCGGCGGCGCACGATGCCGCGTACGTCATCCACACCTCGGGTTCGACGGGCCGGCCCAAGGGCGTCGTCGTCGAACACGGCTCGCTGGCCCGGCTGCTGGAGCACCACACCAGCCACTTGTTCGCGCCCGCGCGGGAGGCCGCCGGGGGGCGCCGGATGCGGGTCGCGCTGACCGCCTCGCTCTCCTTCGACGCCTCCTGGGACCCGGTCTTGTGGATGCTCGGCGGGAACGAACTGGTCGTCGTCGACCACGACACCCGACGCGACCCCGAGGCGCTGGTCCGCCTGGTGCGCGAGCGCCACATCGACCTGCTGGAGACCACGCCCACGCACGCCGCGGCGCTGCTGGACGCCGGGCTGTGCGCCCCGGCGAAGCCCGCAGGGCGAGGCCGTCCGCCGCTGCTGCTCGCCCTCGGCGGCGAGCCGGTGCCCACCTCGCTGTGGCGGCGGATCCGGGAGGTGCCCGGCCTGCGCGCGTGGAACCTGTACGGGCCGACCGAGGCCACCGTCGACACACTGGTCGCCTCGCTCGACGCGTCCCCGCACCCGGTGCTCGGCGCGCCGGTCACCGGCACCCGCGCCCACGTGCTGGACCGCTTCCTGCGCCCGTCCCCGCTCGGCGCGGTGGGCGAGTTGTACCTCGCAGGCGACGGCGTCGCGCGCGGCTACCTCGGGCGCCCCGGTGCCACCGCGGTGCGCTTCCTGCCCGACCCGTTCGGGCCGCCCGGCAGCCGCATGTACCGCACGGGTGACCTCGTGCGCCGCACCGCCGACGGCCGGCTGGACTTCCACGGCCGTACCGACGGACAGGTGAAGGTGCGCGGGTTCCGTGTCGAGCTCGGGGAGATCGCAGCGGTGCTGGAGGAGCACCCGGACGTCGCCCGGGCCGCCGTCACCCTGCGTGCTGCGGGCGATGGTGTGCTGGGCGGCGCGGAGCACCTTGTCGCCTACCTCGTACCCGCAGCGGAACAGCTGTCCGCCGCCGGCCCGGCGCAGGCGGTCACGGCAGCCGACGGACCGGACCGCGCGGAGCTGCGCGCCGCGGTGGCGCGGGCGCTGCCCGACTACATGGTCCCGTCCGCTTTCGTCGCGCTGCCCCGGCTGCCGCTGACCACCAGCGGCAAGCTGGACCACGCCGCGCTGCCGGCGCCCGGCGCCGAGCACCTCGTCCGACGCGCCGGGCGGGCGGCCCGCAACCCGCGCGAGGACGTGCTGTGCGCGCTCTTCGGCGAAGTGCTGGGCGTCGAACGTCCCTGGGCCGACGACGACTTCTTCGCGCTGGGCGGGCATTCGCTGCTCGCCGCCCGGCTCATCGCCCGCGTCAAACAGGCGACCGGCGCGGACCTCGGGATCCGCACCCTCTTCGAGGCGCCCACCCCGGCCGCTCTCGCGGCGGCCCTCGACACCTGCGATGACGCCGACGGCACGCCGGCGCACGCGGGCGGGGAACTGGCCACGCTGCTCCCGCTGCGGGCACGCGGCGACCTGCCGCCGCTGTTCTGCGTCCATCCGGCCGGCGGACTCGCCTGGTCCTACGCGGGGCTGCTCCAGCACCTGGACGACAGCCGTCCGCTGTACGGGCTGCAGACCCCGAACCTGGCCGGTGACCAGCCGTTCCCGAGCAGCATCGAGGACATGGCGGCGTGCTACGTGCGCGAGGTGCGTGCGGTCCAGCCGCACGGCCCCTACCACCTGCTGGGCTGGTCGTTCGGCGGCAACGTCGTGCAGGAGGTCGCGGTACAGCTCCAGGAGGCGGGCGAGGATGTCGCACTGCTCGCGGTGCTCGACGCCTACCCCTCGCCGCCCGCCGACGGTCTGGAGGAGGCCGACCACGACACCGTCTTCCGCGCCCTGCTGACCAACCTCGGTCTCGACCTGAGCGCCTGGGATGAGACCGAAGCACTCGACGCCCGCGACGTGCGGGACTCGCTGCGCGACGCCGGGAGCCCGCTGGGCGGTCTGGAGCCGGAGACGATCCAGGCCATGGTCGGCAATTTCGCGGCGCAGGCCCGGCTGATGCGGCCCTACACGCCGCGCGTCTTCCACGGCGAGGTCCTCTTCTTCCGCGCCACCGAGGAGGACCCGGCGGGCGGCCTCACGCCCGGGATGTGGGCCCCGTACGTCGACGGGCCGGTGCGGCTTTTCGACGTGCCGTGCGCGCACGCCCAGATGATGCGGCCCGACTCCAGGGCGCTGATCGGCAACGTCCTCGCCGAGGAACTGCGCCAAGAGCCCTGACCTTCTGCCCCCGTCCCGGCACGTGCACCATCGCCGTGCCACCAACCACCCATTTCCCCAAGGAGAGCACCGACGTGACCAACCCCTTCGACAACCCCGACATCCAGCACCGCGTCCTGGTCAACGACGAGGGACAGCACTCGCTGTGGCCTTCGTTCGCGGAGATCCCGGCCGGCTGGCGCGCCGTCCACGGCCCGGCCGGCCAGGAGGACTGCGTCCAGTACGTCGACGCGCACTGGACCGACCTGACGCCGCTGAGCGCGCTGGCCTCACGGTGAGTCCCGCACAGCCGCGCACGCGCCCGGCGGCGCACCTCGGCCCCGCCAGGGCGCCGCTGCCCGAGCCCGCGCCGCGGCCGCCCCGCGCCGGACCGCACCCGCTGGTCCCGCCCGTGGCGGCCGCGTCGGGCGGCGGCGAGGCGATCAGCGCCGAGGGGCTGACCCGCAGGTTCGGCGACAAGGTCGCGCTGGCCGGTGTCGACCTCCGGGTACCCGCGGGAAGCGTGCTGGGGCTGCTCGGCCCCAACGGCGCGGGCAAGACCACCACGGTGCGGATCCTGACCACGCTGCTGCGCCCGGACGGCGGCCGCGCGCGGGTCGCCGGGTACGACGTGGTCGGCGAGCCGTCCGCGGTGCGGGCGCGCATCGGCCTGTCAGGCCAGTACGCGGCCGTCGACGAGCGGCTCACCGCGCGGGAGAACCTCTATCTCGTCGCCCGGCTGTACGGCATGGGCCGCCGGACGGCCCGCGCGCACACGGCCGGCCTGCTGGAGCGCTTCGCCCTCGGCGAGGCCGCCGACCGGCCCAGCGGCGGCTTCTCCGGCGGCATGCGCCGTCGCCTGGACCTGGCAGGCGCGCTCGCCGCACGCCCCGAGGTGGTCTTCCTCGACGAGCCCACCACAGGCCTGGACCCACGCGGGCGCAACGACACCTGGGAGGCCGTGCAGGAACTGGTCGCCCAGGGCACGACCGTGCTGCTGACGACCCAGTACCTGGAGGAGGCCGACGCCCTGGCCGACACCATCTCCGTCATCGACCATGGCAGGGTCATCGCCCGTGGCACCGCGCCCGAGCTGAAGGCGGCCGTGGGTGGCGAGCGCATCACCCTCACGGTGACCGACCCGGCCGCCCGCGGGCGCGCCTGCGAGGCTCTTGCCGCGCTCGGACCGCACCGCCCCGCACTCGACCCGCGCACCGGGAGCGTGACCGTGGCGACCGAACACGGGACCGACGCGCTGCGCACGGCGCTGGAGAGCCTGGCGGCCGAGCGGGTCGACGTCCGCGATGTCGCCCTCGCCCCGCCCACCCTGGACGACGTGTTCCTCACCCTCACCGGCGGCGCCTCGGGTGCTTCGCCCGGGGCGGGGAGCACCCCGGGCGCCGCGGCACCCGCTGCCCCGGCGCCCGGAGCCGGGCCGTCCGCAGCCGGGCCGTCCGCAGCCCGACCATCCGGTTCCGGGCCGTCGGAAGGCGGCAGGCGCAGGGTGTTCTCACGCCGGCGCGGGACCGAACGAGCACGGAAGGGAGGCGCACACGCATGGCGGCCCTGAGCCCCGCTGCAGCGCCCGCGGCGGGTCCGGCCAGAACCGTCCGCGACGGCATGATCATCGCCTGGCGCAACCTGCTCAATCTGCGGCGTACCCCTGGTTCCGTCATCGCCGCGCTGATCCAGCCGCTGATGTTCGTCCTGCTGCTCGCCTACGTCTTCGGCGGCAGCCTGGGCGGCGACGGCTACCGCTCCTTCCTGATGGGCGGCATCTTCGCCCAGGCCGTCACCTTCAACGCCTCGTTCACCGCCATCGGGCTCGCCAGTGACATGGACAAGGGCATGGTCGACCGCTTCCGTGCCCTGCCGATGCCGCGCGGCTCGGTCATCCTCGGCCGCACGCTCTCCGACCTGGCCATGAGCGCCGTGACCCTCACGGTGACCTCGCTGTGCGGGCTGCTGGTGGGGTGGCGCGTCGAGGGCACCGCGCTCGACGCGGTACGGGGCTATCTCCTGGTGCTCGTCTTCGCCTTCGCCATGTCGTGGGTCGGTGCGACGGTCGGCCTGGTGGCCCGCAGCGTGGAGGTCGCCCAGAGCGCGGGCCTGGTCTGGCTGTTCCCGATCACCTTCGTCTCGTCGGCGTTCGTCTCGGTCACCTCGATGCCGGGACCGCTGCGCGTGGTGGCCGAGTGGAACCCTGTCTCGGCGACGGCGACGGCCGCCCGGTCCCTCTTCGGCAACGACGCTCCCGCGGCGGTCGCCCCGCCGCAGAGCTGGCCGGTCGAACACGCCACGGGGTACGCCCTGTTGTGCGCGTTGGGGGTGATCGCGGTGTTCATGCCGATCGCCGTGGGCCGCTACCGCCGCATCGCCCGCGGCTGAGGGCCGACGGCTGGATCATGGCGTGGAGGGCCCACGGCTGGAGGGAGCCCGCCTCTCTCAGGACGCCGTGGAGGCGGGTGCCGTCGGCGTACCGCTGTCCGCGGGGGTGGCGTCGTCGGTGTGCTGCGGTGCCTTGAGCAGGCACGCGATGCTCAGCGCGCACATGGCGACGAGCAGCACGATGACCGGGACGATGCTGTCGGTCGCCTGGAACATCAGCGTCGAGACCACGGGTGACAGGCCGCCGAACAGCGCCCCCGCCACCTGGTAGGTCACCGAGATGCTGGTGTAACGCGCCTGGGGGCGGAACATCTGGGCCAGCACGGCGGCCACGGGGCCGTACGTCGCCGCCATGAACAGCCGCATCGCCGCGAAGACCAGGAAGATCAGCACGGTCGAGCCGGAGGAGACCACCAGGAACTGCGGCGTGGCCAGCACGGCCACCGCGGCCAGGCCCCAGATGACGACGCGGACGCGCCCGAGCTTGTCGCCCAGCCACGCGACGCCCAGCGTGGCGACGAGTTCGACGACGGCCGCGACGCTGAGCGCGTTGAGCACCACCGTCTCCGAGAGCCCCACGCTGGGGTCGGTGGCGTACGCGGTGATGAACGTGGTCACCAGGTAGTAGCCGCCCACCGCGATCGGCAGCGTGCCGATGCCCAGCAGGATGGGTTTCCAGTTCGTCTTCAGCGCGTACGTCAGGGGCAGGCCCTCGTCCGGTTCGGGCTCGGCCTCGAAGACCGGCGACTCCTCGACCTTGAGCCGGATGAGGACGCCGATGACGATGAGCACCGCGGACAGCAGGAACGGCACGCGCCACGCCCACTCCTTGAGCGCGTCGCCGCCGAACGTGGACAGCAGGCTGAACAGGCCGGTGGACAGGAGGGCCCCGGCGGGGTTGCCGAGCTGGGCGAAGCCGCCGTAGAAGGTCTTCTTCTCCTCCGGCGCGTGCTCGACGGCCATCAGCACGGCACCGCCCCATTCGCCGCCGACCGCGATGCCCTGCACGAAGCGGAGCAGGACGAGCAGGATCGGGGCGAGCACGCCGACGCCGGAGTACGTGGGCAGCAGGCCGACCAGGAACGTCGCGGCGCCCATCATGGTCAGGGTGATCACGAGCGCGCTGCGCCGGCCGAACCGGTCGCCGATGTGGCCGAAGACGACGCCGCCGAGCGGCCGCGCGAAGAATCCGACCGCGTACGTGGCGAAGGCGGCGGCGATGCCGGTGAGCCGGTCGGTCCCCTCGGGGAAGAAGACGCTGCCGAAGACGAGGGACGCGGCGGTGGCGTAGACGTAGAAGTCGTACCACTCGATGGTGGTTCCGACGAACGCGGCGATACCCGCCTTGCGCGCCTTGCGGGATTGAGCGTGGTGCGTCACGACTGCCCCTCGGTCGACGTGGCTGTGGTGGAGTGCTGGAGCGCGCCGTCGACCCACGTCTGGAGGACGTCGATCGCGGCGATGGACGCGGGGTCGACGGTGAGCGGGTCGGCACCCAAGACGGTGAAGTCGGCCAGCTTGCCCGGGGTGATGCTGCCGATCTCGTGCTCGCGGCCCAGGGTGCGCGCCCCGCCGAGCGTGTGCGCGGCGAGCGCGTCGGCGGCGGGGATCCGCAGGGAGGCCTCGCCCAGCCGGTGCCCGCGCCGGGTGACGCGGGTGACGGCCGCCTGCACCGCCTCCAGCGGCTTCGGTTCGGCGACCGGCGCGTCGGAGCTGAGCGTGACAGGCACCCCGGCCTCCAGGAACTCCCCGAGCGGGTTGAACCGCTCCCCGGGGGTGCCGATGGCCTCGGTGACGCCTTCGCCCCAGTTGTAGTAGTGCTGGGTCTGGTTGACCGGGTGGACGCCCAACCGGCGCATGCGCGCGATCTGTGCGGGCGTCGGCAGCCCGCAGTGCTCGATCCGGTGCCGGGTGTCGGGGCGGGAGTGGCGCTCCTGCGCTGCCTCGACGGCGTCGAGCACCATCTCTATCGCGTCCGGCGACTGGGCGTGGGTGGCCGTCTGCAGCCCCACCGCGTGCGCCCTGGCGATGAGCTCGCGGTAGGCCTCCGGCTCGTGGTAGAGCTGCCCGGTGCGGCAGGGGTCACCGACATAGCCGTCGGGGAAGTAGGCCGTCCAGCCGCCGAGGGTGCCGTCCGCGTAGAACTTGATCCCCGCGAAGGAGAGCCGGGCGTTGCCGAACGCACCGTGCATGCCGGCCTCGATCACCTGGTCCAGCAGGTGGCTGAGCAGATACATGCCGACGCGGGTGCGCAGCTCGCCGGCGTCGGCCAGCCGCAGGTAGGTGTCGAACTCGCGGCGGGTCACCTGGCAGTCGCCGATGGTCGTCACGCCGCCGGCGAGGAACCGCTCTTGCGCGGCGCGCAGTTGCCGCAGGTGCTCAGCGGGCTCGTCCCCGAGGTGGAAGTTCGGACCGTGACGGCCGATCTTGACGCCGCCGACGCCGGTGAGGATGTTGCAGGCGGCGTCGGAGACCTCGCCGGTCAGCTCCCCCTCGGCGTCGCGGAAGAACGTGCCGCCCTCCGGATCCGGGGTGTCCCGGGTGACACCGTGCCGCGCCAGGGTGGTGCTGTTGACGACGCCGCCGTGGCCGCTGGCGTTCATCAGGTACACGTCGCGGTCCGTGCTGACCTGGTCGAGCTCCGCCCTGGTGGGGTGCCGGCGCTCGGTGAGGTTGCGGTGCTCGTAGCCGTAGCCGCGCACCGGCCGTCCGGGCGGCAGGGTGTCGGCCGCCGCGCGCAGCAGGGCGACGATGGCGGGGATGTCGGCCGCCTTGTCGGGCCCGCAGTCGACCCAGCTCATCATCTGGCCGTACATCAGGGGGTGGGCGTGCGGGTCGACGAAGCCCGGCACCACGACGGCGCCGCCGAGGTCCACCTCCTCGGCCGTGCGGCCGAGCCGTGCCGCCGCGGCCCGGCATGCGCGAACAGTGCCGACGGCGCCGAACCGGTTACCGTGCACGAGGAACGCCTCGGCGTCGTCGGTGTCCGGGTCGACGGTACGCAGGGTGGCGCCGGTGAACAGGGTGGTGGTCGCGTCCAGGACTGACGTCTCCTGGTGGCGCAG
The DNA here is from genome assembly GCF_003323715.1 of Streptomyces diacarni. Lineage (GTDB taxonomy): Bacteria > Actinomycetota > Actinomycetes > Streptomycetales > Streptomycetaceae > Streptomyces > Streptomyces diacarni. Next base: position 19,643 of record NZ_QOIN01000058.1, on the reverse strand, counting down.
TGCGCGCATGTGATTCCTCGTGCCGGGTGTCGGGGGCGTGTGCGATGGTCGGCACCGTAGGACCGTCCATCCTCCTCAGCAATGCCATGTGCGCTGCTCCGCGCATGCGTCGCCGCGTTTTTGTCACTCTCGAACACTGATCTGCTGCTGATCAGCTCCCCGTACCCGCGTCAACCGTAGACTTGTTCCCGCACGAGCACGGAATCACTTCGTAAAGATTGGGTCTCGGCACTCATGAGTGAGGATCTGGACGCACGCCTCATCGCCGCGCTCCAGCAGGACGGCAGGGCGAGCTACAGCGAGCTGGCCACCCGGGTGGGTGCGCCGAGGACGGCCGTCTCGGCGCGGGTACAGGCGCTGCTCGACTCGGGTGCCGTGGGGATCGCAGCCGTGGCGCATCCCCAGCTCCTCGGGCTCACCTCGCTCGCCCACGTCTCCGTCGCCGTCTCGGGGCCCGCCGACGACGTGGTCGGCGCGCTGTGCGCGACGGACGCGTCGGTCTTCGTCTCCGCGGTCAGCGGCGCCTACGACCTCGTCGCGGAGCTGCGCGTCCCCAGCGACCGCGAACTGTACGACGCGCTCGCCCATCTCCGCGCCCAGCCCCGGGTGCGGGCGGTCAACACGCTCTTGTACACCGACGTCGTCACGTCGGTCTTCATGCCGCAGGGACCGATCCGCGGCGACGTGCACGTCAACGACACCGATCTGCGCCTCATCGAACTGCTGGAGCACGACGGCCGCATGTCGTTCGTCGAACTGGCCCGCCGCGTCGGCATGTCACCGAGCGCCGTCCGCGCCCGGGTCAGCCGGCTCGTCGACAACCGAGCCCTGCACGTCGCCGCCGTGGTGCGGCGCGGCACAGGCAGCGGCAGGCCGGCTCTGGGCGCGGGGCTGAACCTCGGCGGGGACGACGAGCGCGTCACCGCGTTCCTCGCCGCGCTGCCCGGAGTGGAGTTCGTCGCCCGCACCGTCGGCCGCTACGACCTGGTGCTCACCCTCGGCTCCGACTCGACCACGCGCCTGCACCACGTCACGGAGCAGATCAAGGCACTCGACGAGGTCCGCGGGCTGACCACGTGGGCGCACCTGGAGGTGTTCAAGGAGCACTACTCCCGGGGCATCGCGCGGACAACGACGTAAATCGACGTAAGGGGACACGGAGTGCGCGGGCGCGTCTTTCCGCTGCTCTCCGGCCCGCTGCTGCGCACCGCCCGCGGAAGCCGGGCGCTGTCAGCGCGCTGCTGCGAGCACGGCTTGCGCTGCCTGACGGGCGTGCCGTGCGGCCTCCGTGTTCCCTGTGAAGGTCGCGATGGCCATGGCCCCGTCGAACAGCACAGCCAGTTGTTTCCCGACCTCGTCGGGGTCCACGACGTCCGTCTGTTTCGCCAAATCCGTGAACAGCTCCAGCAGCTGCTGCTTGTGATGCTGAACCACCTCCACCACCTCGGGCGCCGCGCCCCCCACCTCGCCGAAAGCACCCGCGAAGACGCACCCGTGGAAGCCCGGCCGACGGAACCAGTCGTCGAGGAAGTCGAAGATCGCGAGCACGTTGTCGCCCGGATCGGCGTACCGGCCCGCGTAGGCGTGGAGAGCCCCACGGGCGGTGCGATCCCGCTGCTTCAGACAGGCTGTCAGCAGCTCGTCCTTGGAGCGGAACATGCGGTAGAGCTGCCGCAGTGGCACGCCGGAGACCTCCCGGACACGCTCCATCGTCACCGCACGGACTCCATGTTCGAAGAACAACTCATCGGCAACGTCGACCACGTATGAGAAGCTGTCTTCTCGCATGGCTTGTTTTCTCCTCCCGGAAAAAGGTCGGTCCCCTCTAACCTAAGTGAGAATCGCGATTCTCGCAGGGGGGAATCACATGGCCGCGCCGACCACTCCACGAGACGCCTCGTGGCAACTTCCGCACTGAAACACCGGGTTGCTCACCACCGCGCCGCACCCGGGCCCGCTCCGACCCGACCTGGGCCCCCGTGCGAAGCCGGTGTCGCGCGCTGCCTGCTCCGGCGCACGCGGAGCGCCGGAATCCGCCGCACGCCGGCGGACACACGCGCCACAAGCCGGGGGGCTGTGGCGGATACGAGGGGGAGATGTGCTGCGCATACACGTGGACGAGACAGCCCTGACCCGAGTGACCATCGGGTCCGATCCCTTGTGGGAGACCGTCTTGGCCGGGCACCAACTGACACCTCGCGGCCCGAAGACGTTCACCGCCTGGCGGCAGCGTGCGGGCCGGCTGGCGAGTCGTGCGGACGCCCTGTCATCCGCCCTACAGCTGCTGCACGCGCTCGCACCGCCCCGGACGGGCTACTTCCCCGACTTCCTGACACCACAAGAGGGGCAACGCGGCCTGGAGGCCGGGCTCGAGGCGCTGTGCGCCACACCGCGAGCGCGGCTGCGCCCAGAGCTGGTCAAGGCCTTCGACGGGCGCAGGGCACCGATGTGGGTACGGGAACTCGCCGAAGGCCGCAGCGGCCGTGTCCGGCAGGTGGCACAGGCGGTGCACACAGTGCACCGCACACTGGTCGCCCCCGACTGGGCAGGTACCGACAAGCTGGTGGAGGCCGACCGCGCGGTACGCTCGCGGGCTCTTCGGGACGGCGGCGTCCACGGGCTGCTGTCTTCGCTGCGGCCGCACCTGCGCTGGCAGGCACCGGTACTGGAGATGGACTATCCGGAGTCCCGCGATCTCCATCTGAACGGGCGAGGACTGTGCCTCATCCCCTCCCGGTTCTGCTGGGGCAAGCCCGTCGCGCTGGAAGATCCGTCACTGCCGCAGGTCGTGGTCTACCCCGTGGACCACTCCCCCTTGTTCGCCACGGAGGACCCCCGCGCTCTCGGGGCACTGGTAGGCCGTACGCGAGCCCGGGTCCTGGCCGCCGTCGAGACGGCCTCGACGTGCAGCGACCTCTCCCGCCGCCTCGGTATCGCCCCGTCGTCGGTGAGTGAACACGTCTCCGTGCTCCGCGCGGCGGGGCTCGTGGTCAGCGTGCGCCACGACAACCGCGTCATCCACACCCTCACACCCCTCGGCCGCGGCCTCGGACGAGGCGAGCTGCTCCAGCCCGCGGTGGAGCGATGACGCGGTGCACTGTCGTCCGCCGGGCCGCCCCGTGGCCCTGTTGAGGGCGGATGCTGTCACCGCGTGGTCTCGCGTCGTCGTCCCCGCGCACCGACGGCACGCGGGGACGACGACGCGTCTCAGCTACTCTCCTCCGCCACCGTCGGAGTCGTCTCCTCCGGAGGAGCCTCCGTCGTCGCCGGACCCTGACCGTCTTTTCCGACTGTCTTCTGTCATGTCGACAGCCTTCCTCCGCGGGCGCTCGTGTACGCGCGCGCCCGCGGAGCTTCCGAGAAGGAGACGCGTGGCTCCCCTTGCGGAGCGCACCAGCATGACCGGCTGGTAGGCGCGCCCGCCGTGTGCCGTTCGACCATGGTGCACCGCCTCGGACCGACCGCCGTTCAGAAGTGGCCGAGCAGGTACTGCAGGAGCAGGCTGGTCGCGGACACCACCAGCCACAGCAAGCCGCCCAGCAGCAGCGGGGCAGGGCCGGCGCGCCGCAGTTTGGCCGGTTCGGTGGACAGCCCGATGGCGGAGAGCGCGACGGTGATGAGGAAGACGGCGAGTGTGCTGAGCGGCTCGTGCGCCGACTGGGGCACGAGTCCTGCCGTGTTGATCGCGGCGAGGGCGATGAAGCCGACCAGGAACCAGGGGATGAGACGGCCGACGCGGATCCGGCGGGGCTCGGTCCCGTCGGCCTCGGCCGAGTCCGCTGTGGCAGCCGCGCGGCGGCGGACCAGCGCGGCCAGTCCCAGGCAGATGGGGATGATGAGCAGGGTGCGGGCAAGCTTCACGACGACGGCGTAGTCAGCGGCGGGACCGCCGTAGGTGGTGGCGGCGGCGACCACGGACGACATGTCGTTGACCGCGGTACCGGCGAAGAGCCCGAAGGCGTGCTGGCTCATGTCCAGCAGGTGACCGAGGAACGGGAAGGTCAAGACCGCGGCGACGTTGAAGACGAAGATGGTGGAGACCGCGTAGGCCACCTCCGCCTCCAACGCGCCGATGACGGGGGTCACCGCCGCGATGGCCGAGGCGCCGCAGATCCCGGTGCCGACCCCGATCAGAGTGCGCAGGTCACGGACGATGCCCAGGCGCCGCCCGAGCCAGTACGCCGCGGCCAGGCAGGCCGCGAGGGTCACCAGCATCACCGGCAGCGACCCCACCCCCACCTTCAGGATCTGTCCCAGCGACAGCTGTGCGCCCAGCACCACGACCGCGGTCTGCAGCACACCGCGTCCGGCGAACGCGATGCCCGGCCGCAGCACGGTCTTCGGCCGGACCACGACCGCCACCAACACACCCAGCACGATCCCGCTCACCGGGCCGCCGACCACCGGCATCAGCCTGCCCAGCACGGTGGCCACGGCCGCGATGGCGACGGCGAGGGCGAGGCCGGGGAGGCGGGAGAGGAGCGCGGCGCCCATGCCCCCGGCCCGGGCGGGTCCCGTCTCCTGTGCCGGGGCGGGCGCGCCCGCGTCCTCGGCAGCGGTCGCCGAGCCGGACGGGGTCGTCCTCGGAGAGCCGTGGGCGGGAGGTGAGACGTCGCTGTCATCAGTCATGATCCACACTCTCCGGGCCGATGAGGACCGGCTGTAGCCCCCGATCGCACAGCAGCTCATAGCGCAACACTATGAGTCAGTCATACGCTGGTGCTGTGACAGCCGACTCGGCGGAGCCCCCCGCCACCCCGACGCCCGGCACCGCGCCGGCGCCCTCCCGCACGCCCGATCTGGAGTCGCTGCGGCTGCTCGTCCTCGTCGCCGACCTGGGCAGTCTCGGTCGGGCCGCCGAGCGGCTCCGGATCGCGCAGCCGTCGGCCAGCCGCCGCCTGTCCACCCTGGAACGGGCGCTCGGCCTGGTGCTGGTCGACCGCACCCGCCGGGGCTCGCGGCTCACGGCCTCGGGCCAGATCGTCGCGGGCCACGCCCGGCGTGTCCTGGACGAGGTGGAGGCTCTGCTCACCAGTTCCGACGCGCTGCGCAACCGGCGGGAGGCCGAGCTGCGGGTGGCGGCGAGCCTGACGATCGCCGAATACCTGCTGCCCGCCTGGATCAGCGAGCTGCGGAGCCGCAGACCCGAGCTGTACATAGGGCTCCAGGTCACCAACAGCGAGCACGTCCCCGGCCTGGTCGAGTCGGGCGAGGCGGATGTCGGCTTCGTCGAGGGCCCGCACCTGTCGCAGGTGATGTCGACGCGGCAGGTCGCCGAGGACCGGCTGGTCGTCGTGGTCGATCCCGGCCATCCGTGGGCCCGCCGCCGGCAGCCGCCGGACGCGCAGGAGCTGTCCACCACGCCGCTGGTGCTGCGTGAACGCGGGTCCGGCACCCGCCAGACGCTGGATCGGGCGCTGCACCTGGCCGGGTGCGGCCGCGCCCGCGCGCTGCTGGAGCTGGGTTCCACGGCCGCCGTCCGGGGCGCGGTGATCGCCGGCACGGGGCCCTCGGTGCTGAGTGAGCTCGCCGTGCGCGGAGACGTCGCCGAGGGGCGCCTGGTCGGCATAGACGTGGCGGGGGTGGACCTCACACGTGCGCTGCGTGCGGTCTGGCCGATGGGACGGCGGCTGGTGGGGCCTGCGGCCGAGCTGGTGGCGGTGGCCCGGGGGGACGACCGCGCGAGGCGCGGGCGTACGCCGCGGAAGGGCGGCGCCGTACGGTGATCGGCCGTCGTAGGGGGTACGGCCCGGGCAGCGAGGCAGTCGGCAGCCAGCGGGGTGCTCCCGGCGCGGCGAACGCGGCGAACGCGGCGAGCAGGTCGAGGGCGCCCCGAGGGCGGCGGCGGTGCCGCCCTCGGGTTCGGCCGGGGGTCATTGGCGGGCTTCGATCTTCAGGTCACCGCGGGTCTCCGCGCGCATCCTGTCGCTGGCGAGCATGTCGTGCGGGAAACCGAGCCGGATCGCGCCGGCCTCGTCGAGGCGGGCGAGTTGGCGGGCGGTGAAGTCGACCTCCAGGGCGCCCAGGTTGTCCTCCAGCTGCGCGGGGGTGCGAGCGCCGATGATCGGTGCCGTCACCCCCGGATTGCGCAGGGTCCAGGCCAGCCCGACCTGGGCGGGTGTGCGGCCCAGCTCCGTAGCGACCTCCTTCACCACCTCGGCGATCTCGAGGGCGCGTGCGGTGACCGCGCCCACGCCGAGGTTGAACCTCTTGCGGGTACCGTCGTCGGTGCCGGTGGGCGTCGCGGTCAGGTCGGCACGGCTGTACTTGCCGGTGAGCACCCCGCCTGCCAGGGGCGAGTACGGGATCACTCCCAGACCCATCTCGCGCGCCATGGGGATCAGGTCGCGTTCCCCGGCGCGCTCGATCAGGTTGTACTCGATCTCCAGCGCGACCAGCGGGGACCAGCCGCGCAGGTCGGCGATCGCCTGCATGCGCGACACCTGCCAGGCGGGGGCGTTGGAGATCGCCACGTACAGCACCTTGCCCTGCCGCACCAGATCGTCCATGCCGCGCAGAATCTCCTCGACCGGTGTCGTGAAGTCCCACACGTGCAGGTAGAGCAGATCGAGGTAGTCGGTGTTCAGCTGTCGCAGACTGGCTTCCACCGAAGCGAACAGGCTCTTGCGGTGAGGACCCCCGGAGTTCGGGTCGCCGGGGCGACGCAGCGTCGTGTACTTCGTCGCCAGCACCAGGCTCTCGCGCCTGTCGCGGGCGAACCGGCCCAGCAGGCGCTCGGAGGTGCCGTTGGTGTAGGTGCCGGCGGTGTCGATGAAGTTGCCGCCGCGCTCGACGTAGAGGTCGAACAGCTTGCGGGCCTCGTCCTGCTCGGCGCCCCAGCCCCACTCGGTGCCGAAGGTCGCCGCACCCAGCGCGAGCGGTGAGACCCGCAGGCCCGAGCGGCCCAGCAGCCGGTAGGTGTCGAGGGTGTGAGACATCGTCTCCTCCTGTGCTCGTGGTCCGTGTCGCACACGAGCCTGTGGCCGGGGAGAGCAGGGGGTAAGGGAGGGAGGTTCCTGGGAACACCGCTCCTACCCTGACTGTTGGCACCTGCATGACGACCCTGACCGAGGAGGCGACGCGGGAGCTGGCCGCGTTCTTGCGTACTCGACGCGAACGCGCGGATCCGCGAGACTTCGGGCTGCCGTCGCGTCGGCAGTCCCGGCGGACCCCGGGGCTGCGCCGGGAAGAGGTCGCCGAACTGGCCGGGGTCAGCATCGACTACGTCGTGCGGCTGGAACAGGCCCGCGGGCTGCGGCCCTCGGCGGACGTGGTGGAGGCGCTGGCCCGGGCGCTGCGCCTGGCCCCCGACGAACGCGCCTACCTCTTCGACCTCGCCCGGCAACGGCCCCGCGAGGACGGCGGGCCCGCCACCACGGCGGCGCCGCAGCTGGCACGGCTGGTCGACGACCTGTCGCCGCTGCCGGCCATGCTGATGAACCACCGCTTCGACATCCTGGCCTGGAACGGCGCGATGGCGAAGCTGCTGATCGACTTCGCCACCCTGAAGCCGCCGCAGCGCAACGCGATGTGGCTGTGTCTGCTGCATCCACGGGTACGTGAGTTCTATCTCGACCGGGAACGCGTCCTGCGCGAGGGGGTCGCCCACCTGCGCGCCGCGTGGGCCGCGCACGCGGAGGACACGGTGCTGACCGACCTCATCGCCGAGTTCATGGCCCACGACGCGGAGTTCGCACGGCTGTGGGCCGAGCGGGACGTGAAGGTCAACGGCCGTGGGAGCAAGGCGATGCTCCACCCTGACGTCGGTCCGCTCGCGGTGCACTTCGAAGTGCTCACACCGCTCGAGGATCGCGACCAGCGGTTGATGCTCTGCCGTGCCGCGGACGAGGAGACCCAGGCAGCGCTGGACCGGCTGTACGCGGGGTGACGCCGAACCGGCCGCCCGACGCGTGAGGTATCCGGCCCGCTGTCGGCGACCTTGCGGACGACGGTGCGCAGGACTGCGCCCATGCCCTTGCCCGCCGGGCTGCGGACCGATCGCCGCCCGGGGGCCTCCGCTGGGCTGACCGCGCGCCGGCTGCCCCGGCGCGCTCCCGGGCACGAGGCCGGTCCGCTCAACCGCCGCGGCAACCCTCTGCGCCCACTCCCTGCGGGAGGAGGGAGTGGGCGCAGAGGGTTCGGGGATGTCCCCGTCAGGGGATCGGCGGAACCGTGGGGCCCTCCTGCGCGAGCAGGTCACGCGCGAACTGCTCCCACTGCGCGTAGCGGTCGGGGTACGCCGAGACCTGGACCGCCTGGCAGACGTCACCGGGCGGCATGGTCTCCCAGCCCTCGATCTGGATCAGCCCGGGGTTGGTACCGAAGTCGGCCACTCCGTAGAACGACTTCGACGAGGTGGGTACGTCGGTGATCTGCTCTGGTGTGCCCCAGCCGGTGCTGGGGCGCTGCTGGAAGATGCCGAGGGAGTCGTGGTCGACGGGCGTGAGGTAGTTGACGAACTTCGACTCCTGCATGGCCGTCATCAAAGCGATGACCTGGCCCTGTTCCGGGATACCCGCTCCCTTGCCGACGCCGATGACCGTGCGCGCGTTGGCCAGCTCCTCGGGGCCGAGGTCGGCGGCGGTTTTGAAGGTCTGGTGCAGCTCGGCGTCGGAGGCCTGACCGAGCGCCTTGGCGGTGGCTCTGTCGACCGAGCCGGTACGGGGCAGCCCGTGCCGCTCCTGGAACTTCTTCAGGCCCACGCCGCTTTCTTGGGCGGACGCCTCCGCGGCGGATCCCGAGGTCGAGGTGTGGGGGGCGGACGACGCCTGGGCCGTACCCGGCACGGCGAGCAGCGCGCCCGCGGCGACGAGAGAGGCGGCCAGGACGGCGGGGCGGGTGAGATGGGTGCTCAACGCCGGCTCCTTGAGAGGTGGTCGCCGCGTCCCCGCCCCTTACCCGGTTCTCGGCACAGATCTCATGTGCGGACAACCGGTACGGGGCGTGCTGCCGGGACACGACGTGGTGGGGGGTCAGGTGTGCGGCAGCCCGAACAGAGTCGTGGCGAGGATATGACGACCGCAACGGCTGAAAGCCCAGGCTTACGCCGCTCCCCCGCCGCACTCACCGCTGCGCAGCAGGGCACGGCCCTCCGCGGTCGCGACATGGAGGGACCGCCCCGCCCTGCGGGCCGTCGTGACCAGGCCCGCCGTACGCAACACCTTCACGTGCTGGCTCACTGCCGGGTGCGTGACCCCCAGCAGCCGGGCCAGCTCCACCGTGGAAGCGCCGGTGCGAGCCGCGCTCAGAACGGCGGCTCGGGTGTGCCCCATGAGCTGCCCGAGGGCCGCGTCCGTGTCCGGGCGACGGGACGGCTGCGCACACGACCAGTCCCGCTCGTGGTCGATCGGGTACACCAGGACCGGCGGCAGCGCGCCGTCCGTGAGCGTGACGGGGGTGGGCCAGCAGAAGAACGAGGGCTGGAGGAGGAGACCCCGGCCGTTCAGCCACAGGTCGTGCTCGACGGGATAGTCGGCCTCCAGGACAGGCGGGCGCCAGCGGAACCGGGGCCCGAGCCCTGCCAGCAGCCCGTCGACGGCGCCGTCGAGGAGGCCGTGCACCCGCAGGACGCGGTCGGCGTCGATGTGTGCGCGCACGCGCTGCCAGAAGGGGGCCATCACCTGCCGGTGGTACGCACCCAGTACCTGCCCCAACCGCTGGAGGGCGGCGCCGTCGCCGTCGGCCAGCGCGGTCGTCCACCCGGGGAGCCGCCGGGTGGCCGCCACTCTCGTCAGGTCGGCGCGCAGGCGCGGACGTGGTGTGCGCACGAGGGCGTCCACGGCTGCCTGGAGTGACTCTCGGTCGCCGTAGGTGGGGGTGAGGAAGTCCGGCGAACAACCCTGTGGCGGCAGGAGCGGCGTCAGCAGGCGGCAGCTCTCCGGCAGCCGGGGCCGCGCCCAGCGGCGCCACTCGCCGAACTCCCGCCTGCCGTCCGCACGTTGGAGCGTCTGCACGCTGTTGCTGATCTCCCACAGATAGTCGGGCCCTGTAGCGACCCGCACCCGCGCCAGATCCTCGGACGTGAAGTACACCCGCAGCATGGCCCACCTTCTCCCCGTGTCCGTCCTACGGCGCCGTGCCCGAGCCTGGGCGCCGCAGAGGCACAGGCGACCGCCGCGGGGCCACAGCTGTCAAGAGCTTGAGGGGAGCCCGGAGCCGGAACGCTCTCACTCCGGCGCCGGGGGCGGCTCGGGGAGCCAGTCGCGGGCCGGGTCGTACTCCAGCCATCGGCTTCGTCCCGCTTCGGCGGCGCAGACGCTGGCGAGAGCGTGCAGGCCCGGGTGCGGGTTGCCGGTGCGCCACAGCAGCGACCAGGCGTACAGCGGCGTGGGGCCGACCAGCGGGACGGAGCGCAGCCCGGGGACTTCGGGAAGGGGCACGTCGGCGGGCAGCAGCGAGAAGCGCCGCGGGTCGCCGGCCACCTCGCGGAGGAAGTGGGTGAGGCCCAGGTTGACGCCGGCGCCCCTGTCGGGGATGTCGAACCGGTCGGCGAACTGACGGAGGAAGTCGAGCCGGTCCAGAGCACCGGGCGCCCACAGCACGCTGCCGCGCAACTGCTCGGGCCGCAGCTCCGGTTCGGCCGCGCGGGGATGGTCCGTGCTCACCACGGCGTCCACGGGTTCGAGTCGGACCAGGCGGTGCGACAGCCCGGCACGCAGCGGTGGGTGGACTCGGCCGAAGGCCGCGTCGATGTCGCCGTGCAGCAGCGCCGCCGTCACCGACGGCAGGTCGCGCCCGTGCCCCGGCACCAGCTCTCCGGCCCGCCCGGCGACCCGGGCCAGCGTCCGCATCGGCGCGTAGAGATGGCCCCACACGTCCACGCGCAGCGGACGGGCCTTGCCGAGTGCCGCTTCGACGGCGGCGTCGGCCGCGGCCAGCGCCTGCCGCGCCGGTGGGAGAAAGTGCCGGCCGGTTCCGGTGAGGCGTACGCCGTTGCCGGCACGCTGGAACAGCTCGGCGCCGAGCAGCGACTCCAGCCGCGCGATCCTCTTGGAAAGCGCCTGCTGGGAGAGGGAGAGCGTCCGGGCCGCCCGTCCGAAGTGCAGTTCCTCGGCGGCGCAGACGAAGGCACGCAGCTGCGCCATGTCGAGATCCACGGCTGTCACCATAGATGACAACCAACGGTTGTCAGGTGCGCTCGTTCGCTGTTGGCTCGCGGAGCGGGTGCGGCAGTTGCATGGTCGTCATGCGAAGACTGATTCCCACGGGAGACGCCGCGCGCCCGGTCGCGTTCGCCGAGGTCCCCCCGCCCGTGCCGGAGCCCGGCGAAGCCATGATCAAGGTCGAGGCGTTCGCCCCGAACAGGGGCGAGACGTTCCTCCTCGAACACCCGCGTCCCGGGCTGCTGCCAGGCAAGGACGTGGCGGGGCTCGTCGTGCAGGCCGCAGCCGACGGCTCGGGGCCCGCAGCCGGCACCCGCGTGGTCGGACATCCGGCCCAGGGCGGGTGGGCCGCGTACGCGACCGTGCCCACGCACTCGCTCGCGGTACTCCCCCACGGCGTCGACAGCGCACGGGCGGCGGCGCTGCCGCTGGCCGGGATCACCGCGCTTCGGCTGCTGCGCGCGGCCGGTTCCCTGGCCGGCGCGCGGGTGCTGCTGACCGGCGCCTCGGGTGGCGTCGGCCACTACGTCACGGAGTTGGCCGCGGGGGCCGGAGCCCGGCTGACCGCGGTGACGGCCACGCCGGCGCGCGGCGCACGACTCGCGGAACTGGGCGCGCATCTCGTGCACGACGTCGCCGCCGCCCAGGGGCCCTTCGACGTCGTACTGGAGTCGACAGGCGGCCCGCACCTGCCGACCGCCCTCGCCAAGGTACGGCCAGGCGGCCTGCTCGTCTGGTTCGGACAGGCCTGCCGGGCCCCGGTCGCCCTCGACTTCTTCGAACTCCTCAACGGCCCCGAGCGCGTCACCATCCAGCACTTCCACTACGCGGGCGACCCCTACGCCTCCGACCTCGCGGCACTCGTGCACCTGGTGGAAGGGGACCGGCTGCACCCGGAGATCGGCCGGACAGCCGACTGGGCGGAGACGGCCGACACCCTGGTCGACCTGCGCGAACGCCGGATACGCGGAAAGGCCGTACTGCTGACAGGAGAAGAACGATGAACGCCGTGAGCGCCGTGAGCGCCGTGAGCGCCCCCGAGTTCGCCGCCGCTCAGTGGACGCGCGCCACCGGCGCGGGCGTCGACCCCCACGAATACCGTCGCGTCACCGGCGGCCTCCCCTCCGTCGCCGACTGGGGACCGGCGTTCCTGCGCACCGGGCACGCCTACCTCCAGCGCGCGCAGGAGGCGGGCTCGCCGGTCTCCGCGGGTACACATCTGCTGATGGCGGCCAGATGGTTCCACCTCGCCACGCTCGCGCCGTACGCGGAAGCCGACCGTGCGGCCGCCGAGGCCGACCGGGCCCTGAGCCGGGCACTCACCGTGCTCGAACCCGGAGCACGGCGCGTGACAGGCGAGGGGTTCACCGGCTGGCTGCGCGGCTCCTCCGACGCACCCGGAACCGTGGTCGTCGTTCCCGGTCTCGACTCGGCCAAGGAGGAGTTCCTCGGTCTGGCGTCCGCGCTGATGGCGAGAGGGCTGGCGGTGTTCGCGATGGACGGCCCCGGGCAGGGCGCCCTCGCTGCCAAGACAGCGCTGCGGGCGGACTACGAGCGGATCGTGGGCCGAGTCGTCGACGCGCTCGGCAGCGCACGCGTCGGGCTCGTCGGTCTCAGCCTGGGCGGCTACTTCGCAGCGCGGGCGGCCGCGCTGGAGCCGCGCGTGGCGGCGGTCGCCACCGTCAGCGGCCCCTTCCGCCTCGACTGGGAGAATCTGCCCCCGCCGGTCAAGGACCTCATGTCACGGCGCACCGGCGGGTTCGGCGCGGCCCGGGAGTTCGCCCGCCAGGTGGACCTCACCGCCCTGGCCCCGCGCATCACGGGCCCGCTGCTGGTGGTGGACGGAGGCCAGGACGTCATCCCCGGCGTGACGAACGGCGAACCGCTGTCCCGGCTCGCGCCGCACGGCACCTATGTGAGAGTCCCACACGGCGATCACCTGCTCGGCAACGCGCGGTCCGACTGGTTGCCGCTGCTCACCGACCACCTCGCACGAGCTCTGGTCGCACCGCGGGCATGACCAGCCGCCGAGCCCGGCCCCGCCGACCGGAGGGGTGGCTCCCCCGGTCGGCCGCATCAGCCGTATCAGCCGTGCATCGCCACATGGTGGAGAGCGGCGAGCGCGTCGTCGAGCGGGTGGGGCCGCGGCCTGCCCGAGGAGTCGAGCCTGTTCCACCTCTGCGAGTTCACCGCGAGGGCCAGCTGCCGCTTCCCGTCGGCACGGGTCATGGCCAGCGCTCCACCACCCCAGACAGTGCCGCCGTGCCCCCAGAAGGTGCCCTTCCCCGCTGTCTCAGCCGGATGCAGGCCGAGGCCGTAATCGATCGTCTTTCCCTCCTGCGAGACGACCGGGACCGTGCGGCGCATCTGTTCCAGCGACGACGGACTGACGATCTCTCCGGACATCAGCAGGCCGAAGAAGCGGTTGAGGTCGGTGACGGTCGATATCAGCGAAGCGGCCGGTCCCACCCACGACATGTCGAAGACGCTGTAGTCACGCGGCGGGTCGATCATGCCGAACCACGCCTCGTAGAGCCGCGAGTGCGGTCCGCGCACGTGAGGGCCGGCGGGGAATCCGGTATCCGGGAGCCCCGCGCGCTCGATCACGTTCCGCGTGATGCACCGCTCCGCCGTGGTGCCGGTTGCCTGCTCCAGGAGCGCGCAGAGAAGCAGGTAGTTGGTGTTGGAATACACGCCCGGTGTGCTGCCGGGGGCGCCGACGGCAGGCGCGGTGACGCCCTTCTCGATCAGGTCGGTGGCGCGGAAACGCGTGAACCGGTGGTCGTCCAGGCTGCTGGGGCCGGTGTCCGCGAGAGCGGGGAACGCCTTGAGGGAGGGGTACGCGTGGGGGAGGTACTCGGCGAGGCCGCTGGTGTGGTTGAGCACCATCCGTACGGTGATCGCCTCGCCCCGCGCTCCGGGGACCAGCCGCGGAAGGTACCGGCCGATCGGCGCGTCGAGACCGATCCGACCGCTCTCCACCTGCTGGAGGACCGCGGCGGCTGTGAAGGTCTTGGTGATGCTGCCGACGCGGTGCCGCATGTCGGCGGTGACAGGGCGGCCTGTGGCGACGTCGGCCACCCCGGCGGCGCCGCGCCACACCCGGTCGCCGTCGCGCACCTCGGCGAACAGGCCCGGCATACCGGCGCGGTGGACGTCGTGGAGGGCTTCGTCGAGGGCGGTGGCGAGGGCTTCGTCAAGGTTGGTGGCGAGGGTCTTGCCGGGCTCGGCGGGATCCGGTGCTTTCCTCACAGTGTGCGTCCTTTCGTCGTCCCCGAGGTGGGCTCCGCGGGTCACCTCGCCCCGGGGCACAGGGCGGGGCTCGGGGGCACAGGGCGCGCACGGCACGCGGGGCCGCCTGTCGCCGACCCCCTGGGCCCACTCATGTCCTCATTATGCACGCGGTGCGTGCAGCCCCAAGTGCACAGGTTAGGCTGAACCCGTCGATGAGACGCGGGGACGAGACCCGGCGATACGACGCGGCGATAAGACGCGGCGACTGAGACTCTGCGAAGGGAGCGGGATGGCAGGCAGAAGGCGCTGGTCGACCGAGGAGATTCTGGACGCGGCCACGGAGTTGCTGCGCACGAGCGACGCCGAGTCGTTCAGCGTGCGCAAGCTCGCCGCGACGCTCGGGACCGACTCCTCAAGCCTCTACCGGCATTTCCGCAGCAAGACCGAACTGCTGCGAGCGGTCGCCGACCGCATCCTCGCGACCGCCATGGACGACTATCGCCCCGAAGGCGACTGGAAGCAGCGCATCACAGCGCTGGCCCTCCGTGTGAGAGAGGCCTTCGACCGCCACCCGCAACTCGCCGCGGTCTGGGGGCGCTACGCGTCGGGCGGTATCGGCTCACGGCTGGTCATGGAAGAGGTACTGGGGGCCCTGCGGGCGTCGGGACTGCCGGACGAGGAGATCCCCGCGCGCTACCACCGGATCGCCGTCCTGATCGCCGCGTTGATCGCCTCCGAGGCCGAGGCCGGCGCCCTCACACCCGAGGAACACGAACAGGGCATGGAGCACTTCCGCGTCGCGGTACTGGGCGCCGACCCCGCACGCTTCCCGACCCTGGCACACTTCGCCCGCGACATCCGCCCCCTCGGGGCAGACCGCCACGCCGCGTTCGAGGAGATCCTGGCCGCCCACCTCGCCCACCTCGAGAGCGCGATACTTCCCGGCTAGGGTCTGCCCCCTTGACCGGGTGCTCGGTCTTGTGGCCTCTGGCTGCCTTCTTCAGCCGGTTCAGTCCGGTATCGGTCGGGATATCGGGCAGGCGGCGGCAACGGGCCTGGCAGGCGAGCCGACTTCCCCAGCTGTCCCGTTAACCTCGCAGGTCAGACAGGTCCTCGTCACTGAGGCTGAGGCGGCTCGCGGCGAGGTTCTCCTCCAGGTGGTCGAGTGAACCGGTGCCCGGAATCGCCAGCATCGACGGCGAGGTCGCCAGCAGCGAGGCGAGGTGCACCTGCGTGGCGGTCGCGCCCAGGCGCACCGCGACCTTGTCCAGCCGTTCGGACTCCAGTGGACTGACGCCACCGCCGAGCGGGAAGTACGGCACGTACGCGATACCCGCTTCCTCGCATGCCGTCAGCAGCCCCAAGTCACCGGTGTGGCGGTTCTGCACCGCCGCGACAGGCGCGATCTTCCGGGCCTCGGCGAACTGGACGGCATCGACGTTACTGACGCCCAGGTGCTGGATCAGCCCCTCCGCGCGGAGCTCGGCCAGTACCGCGAAGCGTTCGGCAACCGACTCGCCCCCTGGCCCGGTCGTCCCGCCCACCCGCAGATAGACCAGGTCGAGCCGGTCCAGCCCAAGTGAGCGCAGCTCCGCCTCGACCAGGCCGCGCAGCTGACCAGGCGTGGCCTGCCCACTCGGTACACCCTCCGGCGTGGGCAGCGGCCCGATCTTCGTCGCGATCACCAGGTCGTCACGGTACGGGGACAGCGCTCTACGGATCAGCTCATTGGCCCGCACGGCACCCCTGCGGTAGAAGCCGGCCGTATCGATGTGGTTCACGCCCAGTTCCACGGAGCGCCTGAGCACCGCGATGCCGTTCTCAGGGTCTCGTGGCGGGCCTTCGAGGGTGTTCGCCGCCAGACGCATCGCGCCGAAGCCGAGCCGGTTGATGGTCAGGTCTCCACCAAGGGAGAAGGTCTTGATCGTCATATGGCTCATGATGTCCGCCGCCACGACGCCCATCGAGCGCGTGGCAGCTTGCTGCCAGACTGGGCGGGATGCGGAACCAACAGGTTTTCTCAGTGCGCGGGGACGCGGAGTTGATCGAGCGTGCCGGTCACCTCTTCGAGTCCGCACAGGCCGAGTTCCTGTGCGCCGCCCGGGACCTCAAGACGTTCTCGCAGCCGGAGGCCAGGGCCGCGATCCGGAACCGGATGCGTGCCAGGGATTCCTCGGCCTTCACCGTTCGAAAGCTGCTCAGCCCGGTCGCGCTCGCCGACGAGGAGGCCCGCGCACACCTGCGGCTGGTGCAGAGCAAGGGCGCTCTCGTCCGGATCAGCGGCTCCCAACTGCCGCACGAGACCATCCTCATCGACCAGCAGGTGATGATCCTCGCCGGCCGGCAGACACCCATCGGCCGGGAGTACACCGTCACGACGTCGCAGACCCTGGTCGACGGCGTCCACTCCCTGTTCCGGGCGATCTGGGACGCCGCCGCCGGTCTCGACACCTATCTGCGCAGCGACATCCCCCACCTCGATGCCGACAGCCGCATGATCCTCAAAGCCCTCGGCTCGGGACTCACCGACGCATCGGCGGCCAAACGGCTTGGCGTCTCGCTACGCACGTATCGGCGGCGCGTGGCCGAGCTGATGGTCAGGCTCGAGGCCGACTCCCGCTTCCAGGCCGGGCTCCGGGCGGGCGAGTTGAAGCTGTCCCGCTGAGGCCGTACTGATCGCGCCCTCTCAGCGGTCTTCACACCCGGGTACCACGGACCACGCGGCCAACCGTCGTCAGCCCTCGGGAACCTTCCGGAGCCGACTACCGAGAAGCCGTCTGAGAGCCTCGGGTTGCGTGAATCTCCTCGTCGCGGTGGAATCACTGCGCTGGTCGGCCTCTGACCTGGTGCGCAGGCAGGCGTCGTGCAGGGAGCTGAGGAAAGGTGTATATGCTCGATCCGCACTGGGTGTTCGTCAGCGCGGTGCTCGGCCTGTCGGGGAGCGTCCGGTATGCCTTCTCGACGATGAGGGGGACGGCGCGGCCGAACGTGGTGACGTGGTCGCTGTGGGCTGCCGCACCACTGATCGGGTTCTTCGCGCAGCTCGATGGGGCGTTCGCGGCCTATGTGCTGGCCCTGTGTGCCGTGCTTGTCAGCATCGTGTCCGCGCGGCGTCGGGCGCCGCCTCACGCCAGGGCCGTGTCGCGGGCGTAACCGGCAGCGTTCGACGTCCGTTACGGTCACAGGGTGCGACTCCTGCTCATGTCCGACACCCACCTGCCCAAGCGGGCCAAGCGGCTGCCCGAGCAGCTGCTGGCCGAGATCCCGCGCGCCGACGTCGTCCTGCACGCGGGCGACTGGGTGGACACGGCCACCCTCGACCTGCTGGAGTCGCGAGCGCGGCAGCTGATCGGTGTGTACGGCAACAACGACGGCCCCGAGCTGCGGGCCCGGCTGCCGGAGGTGGCGTACGCGCGTCTGGAGGGCCTGCGCTTCGGCGTCGTCCACGAGACCGGTGGGGCGCGGGGGCGGGAGCGCCGCTGTGCCGCCCGCTTCCCCGACCTGGACGTCCTGGTCTTCGGACACAGCCACATCCCGTGGGACACCACGACACAGGACGGACGGCTGCGTCTGCTCAACCCCGGCTCGCCGACGGACCGGCGGCGCCAGCCGTACTGCACGTACCTGACCGCCGAGGTGAAGGCCGGACACCTGGCCGCCGTGGAGTTGCACGAGCTGCCGCGCCGATGAGGCGAGCCGCCTCGCTGCCGCGTCCGCGAGGCTTCCTTCCCAGCGGCGGCATCAGTGCGGTGATGTGTCCCTCTGGTCGTCGCGCCTCTTCCGTAAGTCGTCGTGTCTCCTTGGGCAGTCCGTCGCGCCCCTTACGTGAGAGGTAATGGCGCGGGGTCAAGGAGCCGCTTAACGTCTCCCCCATGGCAACCGCAGCACCTCCACGGGTCGGCCCACTGCTACGTGAGTGGCGTCGGCGACGGCGACTGAGTCAGCTTGAGCTGTCCCTGCGCGCACAGACCTCGGCACGGCACCTCAGCTTCGTCGAGACCGGCCGCTCCCGGCCCAGCAGCGCCATGGTGCTGCGCCTGGCCGAGGAGCTGGACGTGCCGCTGCGCATGCGCAACCAACTCCTGCTGGCCGCCGGTTACGCGCCGGCGTACACGGAGAGTCCGCTGGACGCGCCACGTATGACAGCCGTGCGCAGGGCCGTGCGGCAGGTGTTGGAAGGCCACGAGCCGTACCCGGCGACCGTCGTCGACCGGGCCTGGAACATCGTGGACAGCAACGCGAGCCTTGCCCTGTTCACCGACAAGGTGGCGCCCGAGCTGCTGGAGCGACCGGCCAACGCGCTGCGCGTCTCGCTGCACCCCGAAGGGCTGGCTCCGCACATCGCCAACCTCGGTCAGTGGCGGGCCCACCTGCTGGGCCGGCTGCGCCGCCAGATCGCCACCGGCCTCGACGGGGCCCTGCGTGCGTTGCACGACGAACTGGTGGCCTACCCCTGTTCCGAGCCGGAGCCCGACGTCGCCTTCCCCGGTCCCGCGGACATCTTCGTGCCGCTGCGGCTCCGCCACGGCAGTGACGAACTGGCCTTCTTCAGCACCGTCGCCACGTTCGGCACCCCGCTGGAGGTCACGACTGCCGAGCTGGCCATCGAATCGTTCTTCCCGGCGGACGCCGCGACGGCGACGGCGCTCCGTCACCCGACCCCTGCTCAGTGAACGGAACCCCGTGACCATGACCGAAGACACCCGCGCCCTCGTGCGCGAGCTCCTGCGACGCATCGGCGAGGGCGACCCGGAGCTCGTCGCCGAGCTGTACGCCGAGCACGTCGACTGGAAGCTCAGCTGGCCGGAGTCCCAGCACGGCAGTCGAATCCCTCCGTGGATCCGCCCACGCGCCACCCGGGCCGATGTCGCCGACCACTTCCGCTCGCTGGCCGAGGAGCACATACCCGAGCAGGCCGACACCCGGATCGAACGCATCCTGGTCGACGGAGACGACGCTGTCGTGCTGGGTGAGATCCGCCAGACCGCCCGCGGCACCGGCCGCTCCTACCGCGCCCGGTTCGCCCTGCACCTGACCGCGGCGAATGGCCTGATCGCCCGTCACCACGTCTACGAGGACAGCCTGGCCGTCCTCGACGCCTTCGACGTACGGGTGGGAACATGACACAGACCCGGCCCGCCGAGCTCACCGCCGCCATGCCCTACGCCTCCCGGCTCGGCCTCGCCCTAGATGAGTGAGTCCGATGTTTTTAGTGGTCGTAGGCGGTCAGTGATCGTTTGACGTCGGCGCCGGTGGTCCAGTTGCGCCAGAGTGCGGCTGCGAGGGCGAGGAGTCGTTGGCCGACGC
>NZ_QOIN01000057.1 GCF_003323715.1 Streptomyces diacarni | reverse complement strand
GTACCGGGCGGTGGCCAGCCGCTACGACAAGCGCGACTACATCTTCAACGGCACACTCGCCGTCACAGCGATCAACATCTGGCTCCGCGACACCGTCCAAGAGCCATCAGAAACGGCCTAGCGGCCTCTGGCGGCGATTGAGGCCGCGCTGGGGCAGGTGGCGCTGCATCACCTGGATCAGTGCTGGTCCGCACCGACGTGCCGGGCGGTGAGTGGTTTCCGGGACTGGCTGACGGGTACGGCATCGCGATCTGGGCCGGGGCCGGTCCCAGGGCCGGCGCCGGAGTCTGGATCGGGGTCGTGCGAATTGACCAGACGCACCGTCCCCTCACCGGCGAGCTCGGCCAGCAGCCGCTGCGTGTGGAGCCTGGCGGTTTCGTCGTGCTGTGTGGCGGCGGCGAATGCTTCGACCGCGGGCGGCGCCGTGCAGGTGAGCTGCGCGTGATGGTGGACCGCGTCGCCGATGTGCAGGAGCTCCCGGCCCCTGAAGGCGTCGTCGACGAGTACCCCGGCATGTCCCGGGGAGTGGCCGGACAGCGCGACCAGACGGATCGAGGCCGGGAGACCGTCGAGTCTCCAGGAGGCCTGTCCCCGCCAGTCGGCCGCGGGCACGGGCGCCGGAGCCCACACCACGCCGTGCGCCCACTGCGCGGGGATGACACGACCCTCTCCTTCCTCGACGGCGGAGCGGCAGGCGCTCGTGGTGTGAACCCGGGCCGAGGGGAAGTCGGAGAGCCCGCCGACGTGGTCGCGGTGGTGATGAGTCAAGATCACGTCGGAGACGTCCCCCGGATCGAAACCCAGCGAGACGACATGGGCGATCAGCGTTTCATCGGGATCGAGAGCCGGACCGACCTGAGCGATCCAGTCCTTCCCCAGGCGAAGCTCGGGGGACTCGATATCTCCGCGCCCGATCCCGGTGTCGACGGCGACGAGCCGGTCCTCCAGCTCGATCAGGAGGCATCTGCAGACGAAGTGGGGCACCCCGAAGACGGCTTCCCCACCGGGGACGTCGAGGGTTCCGCAGTTGAGTTCGTGGATTCGCACGCGGTGGACGGTAGAAGTTCGCGTCGACACGAAGTCAAGGACGATGGGTCCATGCGCACTCAGCTACTGCGAATCGGCGAGGCGGCCGCACGTCTCGGGGTCTCCACGCACCTCCTCCGGCACTGGGAGGCCGAAGGGCTGATCACCCCGCATCGGACCGCGGGCGATGCCCGACGCTACGACCCGGAGCTGCTGGACGCGCTCTCGATCGCAGTCAAATGCCGGCAAGCCGGCCTGCCGCTGAACGTGATCGCCCAGTTGCTGAACGGCCGGCGAGAAGACCGCAGACACCTCATCGCGCAGCAACGCGACGTGATCGACCGGCAACGCGCCCGACTCGAACGGACCGCGACCTTCCTCGATCACGTGCTGGACTGTTCCCACCCCGTCGTCCGCGAATGCCCAGAGTGCCGGGACTTCGCGTCCTCGACGGCGTGACCCGCGGCGTCGGTCGCCGCCGGGAGAAAGCGACGAGGGCCCCGACCGTCACCGGTCGGGGCCCTCGTTCATCCTGCTCACAAGCGGTAGCGGTGGGATTTGAACCCACGGAGGAGTTGCCCCCTCACTCGCTTTCGAGGCGAGCTCCTTCGGCCGCTCGGACACGCTACCGAGAGGAACTCTAGCCCACTGAGGGCCCTGGGTCGAAATCGGTTGGAGGGCCCGCGGGGGGTGTGGGGGGTGCGGTGCGGAAGAAGGTGGTGAGGAGGGTGGCGCACTCCTCGGCCAGTACCCCGTTCACGACCTCCGGCCGGTGGTTGAGGCGGCGATCGCGCAGGGCGTCCCAGAGGGAGCCGGCGGCGCCCGCCTTCGTGTCGGGAGCGCCGTAGACGACGCGCGCCACCCGGGAGAGCACGGCCGCCCCTGCGCACATCGTGCAGGGCTCCAGGGTGACGACCAGTGTGCAGTCCGTCAGGCGCCAGCTGTCGCCCCGCTTTCCGGCCGCCGCGCGCAGGGCGAGGACCTCCGCGTGCGCGGTCGGATCGCCGTCCGCCTCACGGGCGTTGTGCCCTGTGCCGAGTACGGCACCGTCCGGCCCGAGGACGACGGCGCCGACCGGTACGTCCCCCGTTCCCGGTGCCCGTTCGGCTTCCGTCAGCGCCAGTCTCATGGGCTCGCGCCAGCGGTCGCGCACCGGGTCAGGGGAGGACGGAGGGGAGGAGGCCGTGACCGCCGGCCGCTCGGCCTCGTCGTGTGCGGGGGTCATGGGTCCAGTGTCGCGCCCGGGACGTGCCCCCGGCACCGCGGACCGGCCCGGCCCGGGACCAGACACGCATCCGGGCCGGGCCGGCGACGGCTGTCCGGTGTGTCGGCCCGGGCCCGGCCGGCCCCCGCGTCGGGCCCGGGCCCGACGCGGTCAGCGCACGGACTCCAGCACGTCCGTACAGCCCAGGGCCTCTGCGACCTCGGCCAGCGCGTCCTCGGGGACGAGTGAGAGCAGCGCCTTGCCGCCCATGCCCAGGTCGGAGAGGACGTCCGGGTCGCCCAGCGGTCCGGCGGGTGCGGTTTCCGCGTCGGCGGCGGCGGTGCGCTCGGCCTCTTCGTCGTCGTTCTCGGCGCCTTCCGGCTCCCCTTCTTCCGTGCCGTCCAGGTCCACGAGTTGGTCGAGCGCGGAGGGGTCTTCCGGCTGGCGGCCCAGCAGCTCGTCCGACAGCAGTATTTCGCCGTACGAACTGCGCATCGCCGCCGCGGCGTCGGACACGTAGACGCGCGGGTCGTCCTCACCGTCCACGCGGACGACGCCGAACCATTCCCCCTCCTGCTCGATGCAGACCAGCACTGTCTCGTCGTCCGTCGTGGCCTCCCGGGCCAGGTCGGCCAGGTCGGCCAGGGTCTCCACATCGTCAAGCTCTGTGTCGCTCGCTTCCCACCCGTCTTCGGTGCGCGCGAGCAGCGCGGCGAAATACACCGTGACTCTCCCACTGATTCAAGAGGTGCCCGAGTGCTGACGAGGACCGTGCCCCGCCCCATCGGGCATCGTGGCAGAAACCCGGGCTGTGCGAAGGGTCTTCGACAGTGCGTCGCCGTGCTGTTTGCCCGACTGTTGCCCGAACGTTCATCCGCGCCCCCGCCTGCGACGACTCACTGTGACAACTCGCGACGCAGAGCTGTCCACGGAGCGCGTTCCGGCTCGGGCCGCTTGGGCGCTCCCCGGCGGGGTGCGCGTCCGGCTCACCAGTGGACAGGCGCCGGGCTCACCAGCGGAACGTGCGCATCCGCAGTGCCTGCCGGCGCCTTCGGGCGGCGCGCGAACGGCGCGGGTGGACGCGTTCGCGCAGTTCCTTCGCCTCGTTCAGCTCTCGGAGAAAGCGGGCACGACGGCGCAGCCGCTCCGTGTCCGTGGGGGCTTTCCGGTCCGCCCTGTCCCTGTCCGGCTGTTCCGCACGGTCGGTACGGCGGTCCTGGCGGTCCGGTTCCCCGGCCCGCCGCCGTGGCTGCCGGACGGGCTTCGACGCCGCTTTCGGCGCCTGGGCACTCGACGCCTGGGCATCCGACGCCTCGGCTTCTGCCTGTGTCATACGCACACCTCCGGTGTACCTGGCCACCTTCCCCGGTGCGCCGGTGGTACGCCCGTGCGCCCCCGCTCTCGTTCGTCCGTGCGCCCCGGCTCTCGTTCGCGGTGCGGCAGGCGATGAGACCGGCAGGGGTCCCGGCGGGGCCGGGTGGGCGGGGCCTCGGATACTGTCGAAGCATGCGGACCCACGTCGTCGACCATCCCCTTGTCGCGCACAAGCTCTCCACCCTGCGCGACGCGCGCACCGACTCGCCCACCTTTCGCCGGCTGGCGGACGAGCTGGTGACCCTGCTCGCGTACGAGGCGACCCGCGACGTGCGCGTCGAGGAGGTCGGAATCACCACGCCGGTGACCCGGACGACCGGCGTGCAGCTCTCCCGTCCGCGCCCCCTGGTGGTGCCGATCATCCGTGCGGGGCTCGGAATGCTGGAGGGGATGGTCAGGCTGCTGCCGACCGCCGAGGTCGGCTTCCTCGGGATGATCCGCGACGAGGAGACCCTCCAGGCCTCCACGTACGCGAACCGCATGCCCGACGACCTCTCCGGGCGCCAGGTCTACGTCCTCGACCCCATGCTCGCGACGGGCGGCACGCTGGTGGCCGCGATCCAGGAGCTGATCCGGCGCGGCGCCGACGACGTGACGGCGCTCTGCCTGCTGGCGGCCCCGGAGGGCGTGGCCGTCATGGAGCGCGAGCTCGCGGGGACGCCGGTCACCGTGGTGACCGCCTCGGTGGACGAGCGCCTCAACGAACAGGGCTTCATCGTGCCGGGGCTCGGCGACGCGGGCGACCGGATGTACGGAACGGTGAGCTAGCGCCTCCGCGCGCTCCCACAGGCCGTCCCACCCCATCTGTCCCCCGGTATCGCCCGTACGGCGGTTTCCGGCTCAGCAGGTGGTGGGGTCGTGCGGCGTGGAGGCGGACGGTCGGGGTGCCGCTGGTCCGGCGAGAGCGGCCGTGGCGGCCTTCTCCTCGGTCAGCTCGGTGAACTTCTCACCGAGGACGAGGTCGAGCGCGTCGCCGTCCCGCTCGTCGTAGCGGATCTCCTCGCCCTTCAGCTGGGTGGCGAGGGTTTTCAGACGCGCCGTGTTCTCCGCGCCCGGGGCGCCGATGAGAACACCCGTTCCCTTGATCTCCTTGGCGAGCTCCGCGGGTGCGTTGGCCACCTTGCCGACGGTGAAGCCGCGCTTCTCCAGCTCGTCGGCGGTGTCCCTGGCCAGGCCCGTACGTGAGGTGGCGTTCAGGACGTTGACGGTGACGTCACCGGGCTTCGGCAGGTGCGCGCTGCCGCGGGCGCCGGGCCGGACGGCTGCGGCCGGGGAGGCGCAGTCGGCGGCCTTGGCGTTGCCGGCGTCGGCGGCCTTGGTGGGCGCGTCGGCGGAGAAGATGTCGACGAGCTGGAGTGTGCCCCATCCCAGCACGGCCAGGGCCGCCGCTCCCGACAGCGCGACCGCGAGAACTCTCCCCCTCCGCCGTGGCCTGCGCATCCGCGGGTAACGGTCGCCCCTGATGCGGTACTTCCCGCCCAGGCCCGGAGGAGTGAGCATGCTCATGTGCGCAGGGTAATGGCCAAAGGCAGTACTGCCTACTAGATGATCAACGACTCGTCAGGACACGCACCCGAACGGGGGATACGGACACCTCTCCGCCCGGACATGCGTACGCAGCAGGGCGGTGCTCAGTCGAGTTCGAGTACGCGCGCGTGCAGCACCTGGCGTTGCTGGAGGGCCGCGCGGACGGCGCGGTGCAGCCCGTCCTCCAGGTAGAGGTCCCCTTGCCACTTGACGACGTGGGCGAACAGGTCGCCGTAGAACGTCGAGTCCTCGGCGAGAAGCGTCTCCAGGTCGAGCTGGCCCTTGGTGGTGACGAGCTGGTCAAGGCGCACCGGTCGCGGGGCCACATCCGCCCACTGACGGGTGCTTTCCCGGCCGTGGTCGGGGTACGGCCGCCCGTTTCCGATTCGCTTGAAGATCACACGGAAAGCCTACCGGGCCACCGGTACCGGGCGCAGCCTCGCGACCGTGGCGCAATCCGGACGATCTACCCGTAAAGCGGGGGGAAAGCGGGCAGGGCGTGAGTGGCCGGACGAGGACGGTGGTGGCGGGCCCGCACCACCGTCGGGTGGAGGGGCCGTCACGGCGTTTCGTTGTCCACAGCCTGTGGACAACGAAACGCCGCCGAGGCCGTGCGGCGTCTCCCGGCGCGACCAGACGTCCCTTGTGGCGACTAGCGGAACAGGCGTGCCCCCTTGTAGGGGCCGTACGCCGGCCCGGTCGGGGCGGCGGTCGTCCGCGCGTCGGCCGGCCGGCCGGTGCCGCCGGGCAGCCCGCTGGTATCCCAGGCGTAGTGGCCGACGGCGTTGGCGATCGCCTTCACGTTGGCGTCGAACGCGCGCATGTCGATGTTGTCGAGGGTGTCGCAGGCCTGGTGGTAGCAGCCGTCGTAGGCGTCACCCGCCGTACCGCCCCACAGCTTCTGCTCCTCCGCGGTCTTCACACCCTCCGCACCGGTGAACGTGCCGCCCGACGGAATGCCCGCCGCGATGAAGGGACCGTAGTCGGAGCGGCCGTCGAAGTCGGTGCCGCGCGTCGGGAGTCCGCGGGTGGCGAGGAAGTCCACCAAGTCCCTCTCCAGCGTCGCCGACCCCTTCGGCCCCGGACCCGAACCGGTCTCGTCCGAGTCGTCGCCGTCGTAGGCGAACACCCCGTAGTTCGGGCTCGCGATCATGTCGAAGTTCAGATAGAGCGCGATTTCTTCGCGCTCACCCTCCGGAAGCTGCTCCACGTAGTGCTCAGCGCCGAGCAGGCCCAGCTCCTCGGCGCTCCACAGCGCGAAACGCACCTTGTTGGCGTGCCTGCCCCTGTGATCGGCCCTCGCCAGTTGCAGCGCCGCCTCCAGGACACCCGCGGAGCCCGACCCGTTGTCGTTGATGCCGGGCCCCTCGGGCACGGAATCCAGGTGGGCGCCGAGCATCACCGTATGGTCCGCGTCACCGCCCCGGGTCTCCGCGAGGACGTTGTGCGTCGTGCGCTGCTCCTGGAACTCGCGCACCTCCAGATTGACGGTGACCCCGCCCTTCCCTGCCTGCCGTGCCAGCGCCTCACCGTCGGCCCGGGTGATGCCGCCGGTCGGGATGCGGGCGTCGTCGGGGCTGCCGAGGGTTCCGTTGAGCGCGCCGTCCTCGTTGTTGTAGATGACGGCACCGACCGCTCCGGCCTCCGCGGCCACCGCCTGCTTCTGCGCGAACGAGCACGAGCCGCGCTGGATCAGCGCGATCCGCCCCTCGAACGTGCCCTGCGCGTAGTCGGCCGCGTCGCAACCGCTGGAGCCGTCCGCGTCCACGGGTACCGCCGCCACGGGCGCCTCCACGCCCCCTTCCGGCGTGCTCTTCGTGTACGTCATCAGCGTGAGCGGGACATCGTGCTGCGCGGGTCCGAGCACCGTCAGTTTCTCGGCGAGGGTCTCGCGGAACGTGAACTCGAACTCCTGGAACGCCACCTTGTAGCCGGCCGCCTTCAGCAGGGCGCCCGCGTACGCGGCCGAACGGTCGTGCCCCCGGGAACCGGCGCCCCAGTTGCCGTCGCTGACCCTCGCGAGCGCGCTGAGGGCCGTCAGGTGCCGGCGCGCCCCCTTCGCACCGGTGCGGTGCACCAGCTTCCTGGCGAGCTTGTCGCCCTCCTTCGCCGCGTCCGAGTGCGGATGCGGACGGGAATGGGGACGCGGGGGCTGGTGCGGGGTGGCACCCGCCGGGGTGGAGGCGAGGAGGAGCGGGGTCGCGAGGGCTGCCGCCGCGACGGCGGCGACCGTGTTACTGGCGCATCTCTTGCGGAAGAGGCCGAGGGACGAGCGGGAACGGAGCGGTACGGACACAGTCGTGGTCCTTTCGGGGAACGGCTGTTCGGCGTGTGGTGCTCCATGTCCGTGGGGCGTCCGGCATACGGACGCGCGGACTCGGTGAGAGGGAAGCTAGCGGGCGCCGGGCCCGGAGGGAACGCCCGTACGGGCACGCGGCGTGTGGGCCCGCCGCGTGGGGGAACACCGCTGGGGCGCCTGGGGCACGCTCCGGCTTTCGAGGCCCGGGGGCACATGGGGAAAGCGCCCCGTACGCACTCCTGCTCCGGGCGCCCGCGGGCCGGGTGCCCGCGGGCCGGCGGGTCGGCTGCGTGCGTGCGGCCCGTGTACCCGCAGACCGGGTGTCTGCGGGCTGGGTGCTCGCGCTCCCGCGTACCTGCGCTCCGGGTACCCGCCGACCGGGCACATGCGCTCCGGGCGCTCGCGTGCCGCGCGCTCATGCACTGAGTGAGCGCGCGCTCGCGTATCGGGTGAGCGCGCGCTCGCGCATCGAGTGGTCGGGAACGGTGGGTGAGGGGGGCGCGTTGGTAGCGTGTAGCGTCCGATACGGCCCGTGTGCTGTCCGC
Source organism: Streptomyces diacarni (assembly GCF_003323715.1). Lineage (GTDB taxonomy): Bacteria > Actinomycetota > Actinomycetes > Streptomycetales > Streptomycetaceae > Streptomyces > Streptomyces diacarni. The sequence continues at coordinate 56,154 of NZ_QOIN01000057.1, read as the reverse complement.
GTCGCCCTCCCCCAGCCCCCGGCCGGGAGGTGCCCCCAACTCGCGCCCCTGATCAGGAGCCCTCCGTGACCAACCTCGCCCTAGGACCCAGCTGGCTGGATCCGGACTTCCTGATCAACACGTTCGGCCCGGTCGGGATCCTGGCGATCGTCTTCGCGGAGTCGGGCCTGCTCATCGGCTTCTTCCTGCCCGGCGACTCGCTGCTGTTCACCACGGGCCTCCTGATCGTGACCGACCAGCTGGACATGCCGCTGTGGCTGATGTGCCTGCTGATCGTGCTGGCCGCGGTGCTCGGTGACCAGGCGGGCTATCTGTTCGGGAAAAAGGTCGGCCCCGCGCTGTTCAGGCGGCCGGATTCCCGGCTGTTCAAGCAGGAGAACGTCGAGAAGGCCCACGAGTTCTTCGAGAAGCACGGCCCCAAGTCGCTGGTGCTGGCTCGTTTCGTGCCGGTCGTCCGCACGTTCACGCCGATCATCGCGGGCGTGAGCGGGATGCGGTACGGGTCGTTCGTCCTCTTCAACGTCATCGGCGGCACCCTGTGGGGAGCCGGCGTGACCCTGCTGGGCGCCGCGCTCGGCCAGATCGACTTCGTCCACGAGCACATCGAGCTGATCCTCGTCGGCATCGTGCTGCTGTCGGTCGTCCCGATCGTGATCGAGTACCTGCGCAACCGCGGTAAGGGCTCCGCGAGGAACGACGCGTCCTCCGCCGCGCCCGCGCCCGACGAGGCGCACCCCCAGACGCCGGGCGCGCCCACCGGTGACCACGGCCACGGTCACGGCCACCCTGGTCCGGGCTACGGTCCCGGCCCCGCTCAGCACCCCGGCAACCACAACGCGCACGGTGCGTACGCGCCGGAGCCGGGCGCTGCCCAGCCGGGTTACGGGGCGGGTCGTCCTGGGGCCGGGCCCCAGGACCCGAACGCTCCCTACGGTCACGGTCCTGGCCGGCCTCAGCAGCCTTACGGTCCGGGCGCGGGCAACCCGCCGGGGGCCTACGGTCCCGGCCCGGGGTACGGCGCGCCCGGCAGCCCTGGCGCCCCGGGGGCTCCCGGAGCGCCTGGTTCCTACGGGCAGCAGGGACACCGTCAGGGCCCCAACGACGAAATCGGCGCGCCCTACGGCGACGGTGCCCCGGTGTACCCGGGCCCGCACGACGGCGCGGCGCCGCAGGACCCGTACGGGCGGGGCGGCACACCCCAGGCCCCCGCCGCCGGTGACCCGTACGGCGGGGACGGCGGACCGCACGGCCCCTCCGCGCCGCCTCAGGACCCGTCGGGACCGCCCCGGGATCCGTCGGCGCCGTCGGAGGACCCGTCGGGTTCGCAGAACCGTCCGGGCCGCGGCCGCCACGCCCGTCGCTAGAAGGTCCGGGCCGGTCTGCCGTTGGAGGGTTCCGGGCCGGCCCGTCGCCTGTCGCCAGGGGTTTCGAGCCGGCCTGCCGCTGTCGCCTCGGGCCACAGCGGTTCGTGTGGTGCGAGCAAAGTACCGGGCCCCGGCACCGCGATCGCGGTGCCGGGGCCCGTGCGCTGTGGGCGTCGCGCGTGCCGGTCAGGCGGGGGGTTCCGCGTAGGACGGCCGGTCCGAAGCGGTCCCGTTCCCCGAGGACTCCTGGGAGGCCGCGGAGGTCGGGGCGGTGTCGGAGGGGGGCTCCTTCGTGGTGGAGGGACTTGCCGGGATGCGTGAGGTCTGGCCGGTGAGCAGGGGGGAGAGTACGGCCAGGATGAGGACGTACCCGGCGATGAAGGGGGCGAGGCGGTCGTCGAGGCCGGCGGCCGCGGCCATGGCCGCGAGGATGAGGGAGAACTCGCCACGGGCCAGCAGCGTGGTGGCGACGTTGGCCGCCGGCCGTGCTCCGAACGCGTAGATGCGGGCGGTGCACACGCCCGAGAGGACGTTCATCGCCAGGGTCAGGGCCACTGCCAGGAGGACGGGCACGAGGACCGTGGGCAGGTCGCCGGGGTCGATGGACAGGCCGAAGCCGAAGAAGAAGATGGCGCCGAAGGCGTCTCTCAGCGGGTGGACGAGTTCGCGGATGCGGTCGCCCGAGGCGGTGTTGCCGAGCATGAGGCCGACCATGAAGGCGCCGATGGCGTCGGCGACGCCGAACTCCTCCGCGACACCCGCGACCAGCACGGCTGCGCCGAGGAAGGAGATGACGAGGAGTTCGTTGTCCCGGGTGGCGAACAGCCTGTTGATCACGCGGTTGCCGAAGCGGGCCGCGAGCCCGAGTACCAGGAGGAAGGCGAACGCCTTGGCGATCTGGAGCAGCGCCGTGCCCGCCTCGTCGGCACCGGTGAGCACGGGCTGGAGCGCCGCCAGGTAGAGGGCGAGGAAGATGTCGTCGACGACGATGATGCCCAGGATGGGTTTGGTCTCGGCATTGCCGAGGCGGCCGAGGTCGACCAGCGTCTTGGTGACGATGGCCGAGGAGGAGATGCCCAGCACTCCGGCGAGTACCAGCGCCTCGGAGGTGCCCCAGCCGAGGGCGAAGCCGAAGCCGAGGCCGGCGCCGACGTTCAGGACGAGGTAGATGCCGCCGGCGAGCGCCATTTTGCGGCCGCCTGCTTTGAGGTCTCCCACGTGGAACTCGAGCCCGAGGTAGAAGAGCAGCAGGACGAGCCCGAGGGTGGAGAGCATTTCCAGCTCGTGCGGGTCGTCGACCAGGACGTAGCCGGGGGTGTGGGGGCCGAGAAGGATCCCGGCGAGGATGAACAGGGGGATCGTCGGCAGTCCGATGCGGTTGCCGAGGCGGGCGAGGACAGCGGCGGCGACGAAGGCGCCGCCCATGGCGAGCAGGGTGTCGGCGTGGCCCATGCTCAGTCCCCCGGGGAGATGAGGGGCGTGCGGGCAACTGCGGGATGGTCGGGCGTCGGCAAGCTGATGGCTCCTCCTGGCGTCCGGCCTCTTGCACATGATCAGGCAAAGAGGTAGTCAAGAAAGCGTTAATAGTTACTTTACCAAACCAATTCCACAGGGTGGCGGGCCGGACGACAGAAGGGCGCGGACCTCCGGTTTCGGAGGCCCGCGCCCGGGGGGAGTCCCTTGCGGCGGGAGAGGGGGAGGAGAGAAGGGAAGAGGAGAGGAGCGGAGGGGAGGGGAGGGGAGGGGAGGGGGGAGCGGCGCGGCAGCGCGCCTGGTTCAGCCGCCGTCCTCCACGCGTTCGCGCCGCCCCTCGCTCCGGCGCGCACTCGGCAGCAGCCGTTTCAGCCACGGCCAGGCGAGGAGGACGACGATGATCGCGTAGACGGTCACCGCGAAGGGCGTGTTGACCAGCCCCGTGACGCTGCCGTCGCTGATCTGCAGCGCCCTGCGCAGCTGTTGCTCGGCGTTGGGGCCGAGGATGACGCCGATGATGGCGGGCAGGACGGGCAGCCCGTAGCGGCGCATCATGAGTCCGATGAGGCCGATGATCAGCAGGATGACGAGGTCGATCGCCTCACCGCCCACCGCGTAGGCGCCGACGGCTGCGAAGAAGAGGATGCCCGCGTACAGGTAGGGCCGCGGGACGCGCAGGAGCTTCGACCAGACGGGGGCGAGCGGCAGGTTGAGGACGAGCAGCATCACCATGCCGACGAACAGCGAGGCGATCAGGCCCCACACCAGCTCGGGTTCGCGTTCGAACAGCAGCGGTCCCGGCTGGATGCCGTACTGCTGGAAGGCGGCGAGCATCACGGCCGCGACGGCCGTGGTGGGCAGGCCGAGTGTCAGCATGGAGACCAGCGTGCCCGCGGCCGAGGCGGAGGCCGCCGACTCGGGTCCGGCGACGCCCTCGATGGCGCCCTTGCCGAACTCCTGCTTGTTCTTCGAGAGGCGCTTCTCGGTGATGTAGGAGAGGAACGTGGGGATCTCCGCGCCGCCTGCCGGGATGGCGCCGAAGGGGAAGCCGATGACGGGCCCGCGCAGCCACGGCTTCCAGGTGCGCCGCAGCTCGTGGCGGCCCAGCCACGGGCGGCCGACGGGGATGGCGCCTTGTCCGCCGCGCCGCAGGTGGGCTGCCACCCACAGGGCCTCTCCGATGGCGAAGAGGCCGACGGCGACGATCACCACGTCGATGCCGTCGGAGAGTTGGAGGCTGCCGAACGTCAGCCGCTGCTGGCCCGTCATCTGGTCGAGGCCGACCAGTCCGATGGTCAGTCCGATCAGCAGGGAGGCGAAGCCGCGCACGCGGGAGGAGCCGAGGACGGAGGTGACGGCGATGAAGGCCAGCACCATGATGGCGAAGTAGTCGGGGGCGCCGATGTCCACGGCCAGGTCCGCGACGGTCGGCGCGAGGACGACCAGCAGGGTCGTACCGATCATGCCGCCCGCGAAGTGGCCGACGGCCGCCGCCGCCAGCGCCTGGGAGCCGCGCCCCGATTTGGCCATCGGATTGCCTTCGATGGCGGCGATCACGGCGGCGCTCTCGCCTGGGGTGTTGAGCAGGATCGACGTGGTCGAGCCGCCGAACATGCCGCCGTAGTAGATGCCGGCGAACATGATGAAGGCGGCTGTCGGATCGAGCCCGTAGGTGACGGGCAGCAGCAGGGCGACGGCCATGGCGGGCCCGATGCCGGGCAGGACGCCGATGGCGGTGCCCAACAGGACGCCGGTGGCGGCCCACAGCAGGTTGAGCGGGGTGAGCGCGGTACCGAAACCGTCGATCAGGGAGCTCGCCGAGCTCGCCGAGAGCATGACATCCATCGGTTACACCACTCCCATCAGCGGTCCGCCCGGCAGTTGCACGCCGAGGAGCGTGTGGAAGACGACGTAGGTGGCCACCGAGAGGCCGGCCGCGATCAGGGGGTCGCGGGTGAGCGTGTGGGTGCGGCTGCCCAGCGCGTACGCCGACCCCCAGAACAGCAGTGCCCCGGACAGGGGGAAGCCGAGCGGGTCGATCAGGGCGGCGAACGCGAGGAAGACGCCCGCGAGCAGGGCCACCGTCCGCCAGTCGCCGGGTTCGCTCAGATCCACGTCCTCGCCGCCCTCGGCCTCGCCGCGCCCGCCGCGCAGCACGTCCACCGCGAGCAGCACGGCGACGACCAGCAGCGCGATCCCGACGATCAGCGGGACGGTGCGAGGGCCGACGGGCCCGCGTACGGAGGCGACGGTCTCCATCGTGACCGCGTCCACCAGCACGAGCACGCCGACGGCCAGCAGCAGGGCGCAGACGCCGAGCTCGGAGTAGGCGCGCAGCCCCGTGGGCCGTTCGGCGGGGGGAGGGGGCGCGGCGGAAGCGTCCGCGGGGGGTGGGGTCTCGGGCGTGCTCACCGGCCCAGCTCCTTCAGTACCGTGTCGACGCGCTCGTCCTCGCTCTTGAGGAAGCGGCCGTACTTCTCACCGGGCAGCCAGGCGTCGTCCCAGCCGTTGGTGCGCAGCGACTCCTTCCACTCCTTCGAGTGGCGCAGTTCGCGCACGAAGCGGATCAGCTTGTCGCGCTGTGCTTCGGACAGGCCGGGCGGGGCCATCAAGCCGCGCCAGTTGGTGAACTCCACGTCGAGACCGGACTCCTTGAGGGTGGGCGCGTCGAAGCCCCTGACCCGCTCGGGGCCGGTGACGGCGAGCAGCCGCAGTTCGCCCGACTCGATCTGGTCCCGGTACTCGCCGAGTCCCGAGACACCGAACTTCACCTTGCCGCCGAGGACGGAGGCCAGCAGCTCGCCACCGCCGTCGAACGGCACGTAGTTCACGGATTTCGGGTCGATGCCGGCGGCGCGGGCCATCAGCATCGGCGCCAGATGGTCCGGGCCGCCCGCGGAGGAGCCGCCGCCCACGGGAAGAGCGCCCGGATCCTTCTTCCAGTCGGCCAGCAGCTGGTCGAACGTCTTGTACTTGGACTTCTTCGGGACGACCACGATGTCCGGCTCCTCCGTCAGCCGCGCGATCGGCGTCGCGTCGGCCAGCGTGGAGGGCGCGTGGTTGGTGTGGACGGCTCCGACGACGCCGAGGCCCATGGACATGGCCAGCTTGCCGTTGCCGCGCTCGTTCACCAGGCGGGACAGGCCCACGGTGCCGCCTGCGCCGGGCAGATTGAACACCTCGATGTTGTGGTTGAGCCCGGCGTCCTCGGCGTTCTTGGCCGCGGTACGGGCCGTGATGTCGTAGCCGCCGCCGGGGGTGTTGGGCACCATGAAGCGCAGACCGGGGATGTTCGTGCCGCCCGAGGTGCCGCTGCCGGTCGTGATCAGCGGCGGTACGAGCAGCACGACCACCGCGGCTGCCAGGGGGGAGAGCAGGGCGCGCGTGCGCACGCGGGGACACCGCCTTTCCGGGGCAGTCCGCAGGGACGGGGGTGACCCGCCGCCGGCCCGGTGCTGAGGGGGACGTCCGGACCGGCGGCGGCGGGGGAAGCCCACATGCTGCCCGCCCGCCACGGCGGTGTCTGCCCTTCGGCGGCAAGAAAAGTATTGGTCGTTGTGGTCGTTGTGGTCGCGACCGCGGGATGTCCGCGGCTGCCCGGTTACCGGCTGACTTGTGCGCCGCAGCAGGCGTCGTCCACCGAGGCGTAGGCGGGCAGCCGGTGCTCCAGCTCCAACTGGCGCAGCAGCCTGCCGACCGGCACGTGCGCGCACACCAGCACGAGCGAGCCGTCCCGGGACAGCGCCCTTCCGCGGGCCCGCATCAGGACGCGGACCACGGAGCAGTCCAGGAACGTCACCTTCCGCATGTCCAGCACGACGCGGGGCGGCCCCGGGGGCCCGAACGCCCGCACCAGGTCGGTCTCCAGCTCGGGCAGCGTGGCGATGTCCAGCTCGCCCCTCGCGCGTACGATCCGGAACCGGGTGGGCTCCGGGGCGTCGGGGCGGGGGACGGCGACCATGAATGACCCCTTCCGCTGCGGGTGGCACGGTGGTGCGACACGACGGCGATTTCCTCGGCGATTCCCTCGTTCGGCCGGGGTCCGGGGCCGAACGAGTGCACTCTAGGCACGCCTCGTGGGGGTTGGGGCGTGAGTGCGGATATCGAACCCTTCAGTGCCTTGATCTCACCCTTACGAGTGACATGGGGGTCGGCGGTTTTCCCTGGGCCCTCCCGCGCCTCCTGCGCCCCGCGCATGTCCCGCACGCGGAAGGGGCAGTGCATGAGGGATGCGACAGGGACGGGAACAGGCGCGGGACGCGCGAGAGGCCGAGGCGCTGGCCGCACACTTCGGACTGGAGCCGCTGCCCCGCGAAGGCGGCCGGTTCCGCCGACTGTGGGCAGGACCGCGGCGCGGCGACGGGCGGCCCGAGGGGTCGGCGATCGTGATGCTGCTGACCGCCGCGCAGGACGACTACTGCGCCCTGCACCGGCTGCCCGACGACGAGATCTGGCACCACTACCTCGGCGACCCCCTCGAACTGCTCCTCCTCGCACCCGACGGCACGGCGCGCAGCCCCGTGCTCGGCCCCGACGTGCTCGGCGCAGGACACCACGTGCAGCTCACCGTGGCGGCCGGGACGTGGATGGGCGCGCAGGTCGCGGCGGGCGGCGCCTGGAGTCTCTTCGGCTGCACCATGGCGCCCGGCTACACGGACGCGGGATACGAACACGGGGACGCGGAAGCGCTCGCCCTGCGGTACCCGGAACATGCCGGGGCCATCCGGAGGCTGGGCCGATGACGCGGCGGGACGAGGCGGCGACGACCGGGCCGCGGACCGACCCGGTATCCGGGCCGGGGACCGACCCGGCCTCCGGACGCCGGGCCGACCCGGCATCCGGGCCGCGGACCGTTCTGGTGACCGGTGCTTCCGGGGGCATCGGGCGCGGGATCGCGCACCGCTTCGCCGCCGCGGGCGCGGCCGTCGCCGTGCACTACCGCGGTGACGAGGCAGGCGCCCGCCGGACGGTGGCGTCCATCGAGGCGGCGGGCGGCGTCGCCCGCGCCATCCACGGAGACCTGTCCACCGAGGCGGGCTGCCGCGCGGTCGTCGGGCAGGCGGCGGAGTGGCGGCGCGACGCGGGGCTCGGCGCCGTCGTCAACAACGCCGGCACCCAGCCGGTCACTCACCTGTGCGGGATGTCCGAGCGGGAGTGGCGCGCGGTGCTCGAGCCGAACCTGCTCAGCGTCTTCGGCTGCACCCAGGCCGCCGCACCGCTGCTGGCGGACGCAGGCGGCGGCTCCGTCACCCACATCGCCTCCATCGAGGCGGCCCAGCCCGCGCCGGGCCACGCGCACTACGCCGCCTCCAAGGCCGCGATCGTCGCCCACGCGCGGGCCGCGGCCCAGGAGTACGGCCCGCTCGGAGTGCGGGTGAACACCGTCTCGCCGGGCCTGGTGTGGCGCGAGGGCATCGAGGAGCAGTGGCCCGAAGGGGTGCGGAGGTGGCGCGAGGCCGCACCTGACGGGCGCCTCGGCACGGCCGAGGAGGTGGGCGACGCCTGCGTCTTCCTCGCCTCGGCGGCCGCCCGCTGGATCAACGGGCACGATCTCGTGCTCGACGGCGGGGTGACCGCGCGCCCCTCCTGGTGAGGCCGGCGACTGCGCACGGCCGCTCAGCCCGCGTACTCGCGCAGGTGCCGGGCCGTCAGCGTGTCGGCCTCGGCGATCAGCTGTGCGGGAGGCCCCGAGTAGACGACCTCCCCGCCGTCGTGGCCGCCGCCGGGGCCCAGGTCGATGATCCAGTCCGCGTGGGCCATCACCGCCTGGTGGTGCTCGATGACGACGACCGAGTTGCCGTCCTCCACCAACTGGTCCAGGAGCGCCAGGAGCTGGTCGACATCCGCCATGTGCAGCCCCGTCGTCGGCTCGTCGAGCACGTAGGTGGCGGCCTTCTCCGCCATGTGGATCGCCAGCTTCAGACGCTGCCGCTCCCCGCCGGAGAGCGTGTTGAGCGGCTGGCCCAGGCGCAGGTAGCCGAGCCCGACGTCGGCGAGCCGGCGCAGGACCGTACTCGCCTGCCCCGTCGGGAAGAACTCCCGGGCCTCGGCGACGGACATGGCCAGCACGTCGCTGATGTTCTTGCCGCGCAGCGTGTAGCCCAGCACCTCGGGCGTGTAGCGCTTTCCCTCGCACTCCTCGCAGACGGAGGCGACCCCGGCCATCATCGCCAGGTCGGTGTAGACGAGCCCGATGCCGTTGCAGCGGGGGCAGGCGCCCGCCGAGTTGGCGGAGAACAGCGCGGCCTTGACGCCGTTGGCCTTGGCGAAGGCCGTACGGACCGGGCCCAGCAGGCCCGTGTAGGTGGCCGGGTTGCTGCGCCGGGAGCCGCGGATCGCGGACTGGTCGGCCACCAGCACGCCCTCACGGCCCGCGAGGTAGCCGTGGACGAGCGAGCTCTTGCCCGAGCCCGCCACGCCGGTGACGACGGTGAGGACACCGAGCGGTATGTCCACGTCCACGCCCTTGAGGTTGTGCAGGTCGGCGCCCCGGATCTGCACCGTGCCCTTGGGGGTGCGCACCGACTCGCGGAGCCCGGCGCGGTGGCCGAGGTGGCGCCCGGTGAGCGTGTCGGAGGCGCGCAGGCCCGCCACGTCGCCCTCGTAGCAGATCCGGCCGCCGTCACTGCCCGCGCCGGGGCCGAGGTCCACCACATGGTCGGCGATGGCGATGACCTCCGGCTTGTGCTCGACGACCAGCACCGTGTTGCCCTTGTCGCGCAGCAGGAGCAGCAGGTCGTTCATGCGCCGGATGTCGTGCGGGTGCAGGCCGATGGTGGGTTCGTCGAAGACGTAGGTGACGTCGGTGAGGCTGGAGCCCAGGTGCCGCACCATCTTCACGCGCTGCGCCTCGCCGCCCGAGAGGGTGCCGGCCGGGCGGTCGAGGCTCAGGTAGCCGAGGCCGATGTCGACCAGCGAGTCGAGGGTCTGGCACAGCGTGTCCCGCAGGGGCGCCACGGAGGTGTCGTCGACGCGGCGGACGAACCCGGCCAGGTCGCTGATCTGCATGCGGGCGCAGTCCGCGATGTTCACCCCGTCGATCGTCACCGAGAGGGCGGCCTGGCTGAGCCGGCTGCCGCCGCACGCCGGGCACGGGGCGTAGGCGACGGCCCGGTCGATGAACTCCCGGATGTGGCCCTGCATCGCCTCCCGGTCCTTGGACAGGTAGGTGCGCTGGATGCGGGTGATCACTCCGTCGTAGGTGAGGTTGGAGGTGCCGACCCTGACTTTCGTCGTCGGCTGGTACAGCAGCGCGTGCCACTCCTCCTCGGTGAAGTCGCGCACCTTCTTGTCCGGATCGAAGAACCCGGAGCCCACCACCACCTGCCAGAACCAGGTGTCGACGGCGAATCCCGGCGCGGTGATCGCTCCTTCGCGCACCGACAGCTCGCGGTTCACGACCTGGTCGGTGTCGATGGTCGTCGTCTCGCCCAGCCCCTCGCATTCGGCGCACATGCCCTCGGCGCTGTTGAAGCTGAACGCCGTGGACGTGCCGAGGTGCGGCGTCCCCACGCGGCTGTAGATGATCCGCAGCATCGTGTAGGCGTCGGTGGCCGTCCCGACGGTGGAGCGGGAGTTGGCGCCCATCCGTTCCTGGTCGACGACGATGGAGGCGCTCAGGTTCCGCAGCGCGTCCACGTCGGGGCGGCCCAGGCTCGGCATGAACGACTGCACGAACGCCGTGTACGTCTCGTTGATCAGCCGTTGCGACTCGGCCGCGACCGTCCCGAAGACCAGCGACGACTTGCCCGAGCCCGAGACCCCGGTGAAGACGGTCAGCCTGCGTTTGGGGAGGGCGACGGAGACGTCCGCGAGATTGTTCTCCCGGGCGCCGCGCACCTCGATGACGTCGTGGCTGTCGGCTTTCGTGGCCGGTGCGTTCTCGACGGGCATGGACGGCTCTCCTCGACTCCTGTCCGGGCACGGCGGCGCACGGACACCCCTCCTGAAGCGATCGGCTCTCAGCCTAGGTGCCGGGTACGACAACGGGCGCCGCTCACGCCCCGCAGAGCTTCTCGGGCCCTCACCAACCCGTCAGCAGCACGTGGTTGACGAGCAGGGCCACGGCCGCCTGTGCGGCGAGCCACCAGCGGGCTCCCGCCCGCGGCAGGAGAGCCGCGGCGGGCAGCAGCCAGGTGAGGAAGGGCAGCCAGATGCGCTCCGTCTCGGCCTTGCTCATGCCGGACAGGTCGGCGACGACGACGGTGAGCGCGGCCGCCAGCACGAGTGCGACGAGCCGGCTTCGGCCGTCGGGCCGTTGCCGGACGTCGGGCCGTTGCCGGACGTCGGCCGGGTCCGGGCTCTCGGGGCGGCCGGCTCGCCGCGCCCTCAGGCGACCGATCGTTTCCCGCCCCGTGGCGGCTCCACGCACCAGTGCGCGTCGTACGCCCGCGAGCGCCGCGGGCCCGGCGACGGTGACCGCGCAGGCCAGGTTTCCCCACACCCAGTAGCTGTAGGGGCGGATGCCCGCCGCGCCCTGGTAGTAGCGCTCGGTCAGCAGGTGGTAGGCCTCCCACCAGTTGAAACCGGCCAGAGTGAACGCGGCGGCGACCACGGCGACACCGGCCAGCACGTAGGGCAGGGGCCGCAGCGTGCGTGCCAGCACGAGGACGGTGAGGCCGAGCAGGGCGCACAGGGTGAGCCCGTAGGACAGGTAGCACAGGAGGCCGAAAAGGAGCCCGGAGCCCAGAGCGGCGGCCCAGGGCACGCGGACCGTGCGGGTGGCTGCCAGCGCGAGCAGGGCGAGCGCCCACGCGGCGACGGCGGTGAAGTAGCCGTCCGCCGACACACCGACCCACACGGCGGTGGGTGCCAGCACCAGGAACGGGGCCGCCCTGCGGGCGTGTTCCTCGTCCGTCAGCGCGCGCAGGGCCACCAGGAGGGCCGCGGCGGCTGACGCCCCGACGGTGATGACGAAGGCCGACGCCCAGGGGCCGCCTCCCAGGCCAAGGCGGTCCAGCCCGACGAAGGTGAGGACGGCGCCGGGCGGGTGGCCCGCCACGTGCGGCACCCAGTTGTCGGCAGAGTGCAGCAGGATGTGGTCGGTGAACGTGCGCAGCGCCGCGCCCACGTCGTCGAAGCGGTCGATCTCCTGGAGGTACTCGTAGGCGGAGGTGAGCTGGTTCTCCACCCCTCTGTGCCAGCCGTCCACCAGGGCGAGCGACCAGATCCACGCCATGGAGGCACCCCACGCCGCCGGGGGCAGCCACCGCCACGGCAGCCGTGCCGCCACCGTCCGCCCGTGCACCACGACGGCCGCGGCGATCAGCAGGGCGAAGGGGGTGCCCGGGCCGACGTGGGGGTCGAGTTCGGCGTAGAAGGGCGGCCAGTGCACCCGCAGGGTGCCGTGCTCGCGTTCGATGGCCGATCCGATGACGACGGCAGTGGAGACCAGCGCGACCGCGGCCAGTACGGCCAGCAGGTCGAGCACCGGGCCGCGGCGCCGCGTCTTTCGCCCGTCCGATGCCTCACTGGGCCCGCGTCCGCCGGCGGCCGACCGGTCTGCGGACGATGGTGAAGGGGCGGTCGTTTGCGCGGGGGCGTGCAGGTCCGAGGGAGCGTCCGGGTCCGAGGGAGCGTCCGGGGACGGGGGAGTGTCCGGGGCAGAGGGGGCGGGCGGTTGCGGGGGCGCGCCCGCGTGTCCTTCGCGCTGGCGGGGTGCGCGGCCGTCCGGCCGGTGGCCGGGGCCGTGGGGGCGTGCGGAGAAGGGTTCTGGTGCCACAGGTGCACGTTAGGCCGCCCGGGGGCGCATGCGGGTCATCGGGCGAGGACGTCAGCGTTTCGTCATGCCTTCCCCGCCCCCACGGGACCGCACCGGCGCATACGGTCGCCGCATGGGTGATCACAGCATCGCTGCCGGCCCACCGCCGGACGAGCGGCCTCCTCCGCGCGGCTCCTCGCCGCCGAGGGGAGGCCGCACGGCACCGCGGCTCCCCTCGGACGCCGGCTTCTGGCGCAGCCCGCTGCGCGGCCCGTGGCTCACGGCGCTGCTCGGCGTCGTCCTGCTGGTGGGCATCACCGTGGTGTTCGTCACGGGGCTGCTCTCCTACGCCGCCTACAACCCGGATCTGGCCCCCGCCAACGACCAGACGCCCGAGCGGGGCCTGCTCGGCTTCTACCTGTTCGCCTGGCCCACCGATCCGCACTGGCTCTACCGGCTCACCCAGGGCCTGCACGTCACCGTCGGTGTGGTGCTGGTGCCGGTGCTGTTGGCGAAGCTGTGGTCGGTCGTCCCGAAACTGTTCACCCTGCCGCCGGCCCGTTCGGCCGCGCACGCGCTGGAACGGGTCTCGCTGCTGCTGCTCGTCGGCGGCGTGCTGTTCGAGTTCGTGACCGGGCTGCTGAACGTCCAGCTCGACTACCTCTTCCCCGGCTCGTTCTACCCGCTGCACTTCTACGGGGCGTGGGTGTTCGCCGCCGCCTTCGCGGTGCACGTCGCCCTGCGGCTGCCCAAGGCCGTACGGGTGCTGCGGGCGGGAGCACCGGACGACCTGGCCTCCGGCCGCAGGAGGCGTCCCGCGGCGGCCGTGCGTGAGCCCGACAGGGAGACCGGGCTGGTCGCCCCCGAGCCTGCCGGGCCCACCCTCTCGCGGCGCGGTGCGCTCGGTGTGGTGGGCGGCGGCTCCGTGCTGCTGCTGGGGGTGACGGTCGGCCAGAACCTCGACGGTCCCCTCCGCCGTACGGCTCTGCTGGCGCCGCACGGCGGTACGGAACCCGGAAGCGGGGCCAACGCCTTTCAGATCAACAAGACGGCCGGCGCGGTCGGTGTCACCGCGGAGGAGACCGGCGACGGCTGGCGGCTGACCGTCGAGGGCGCGGACGGGCGCAAACGGCGTTACTCGCGCGCCCAGTTGCTCGCCATGCCGCAGCACACCGCGGCCCTGCCCATCGCCTGCGTGGAGGGCTGGTCCACCTCCGACCAGCACTGGAGCGGCGTACGCCTGCGCGACCTCGCGGAGCTGGCCGGGTACGACCCGAGGGAGGGGCTCCCTGGCGTGTTCGTCTCCTCCCTGCAGCGCTCCGGCGCGTTCCGGCAGGCCGCACTGCGCGACAACCAGGTGCGCGATCCGCGCTCCCTGCTGGCGCTCCGGGTGGGTGGTGAGGAGCTCTCGCTGGACCACGGTTATCCGGCCCGTGTCATCGTTCCGGCCGCCCCGGGCGTGCACAACACCAAGTGGGTGTCCCAGTTGTCCTTCGGAGCCGACCGATGAGCGAACCGCCTAGCGAGTCCCAGAGCGGACCCGAGGACGAACCGGTCGACGGCAGCAGCCCGCCACCGACCGGCGGTACGCCGCCACCGACCGGCGGTACGCCGCCACCGACCGGCGGTACGCCGCCACCGATCGGCGGTCCGTCGGCACCGGCGGAGGGCACCTCGTCCGGCGGCGTCACCCCCTCAACCGGTGACGACTCTCAGAGGCGTCAGGGGCGGGGCCGTGGAAAGCCGTCGGGCCCCGCCGCCGGGGGGCGGATGGAGGCCGGGCCCGCGCGGGGCGCCGGACGGCTGCGCCGTCGCCTCGGCAGCCCGTTGCAGAGCGTCCTGCTGCTGGCGTCGTTCGTGCTCGCCGGTTACGCGGGGACACGGCTGCCGACCGACGACTGGCTGGGCGTCGCCGTCTGGTTCGTCGGCGCGGCTCTGCTGCACGACCTGGTGCTGCTGCCGCTGTACTCGTTCGCCGACCGGCTGCCCCGGCTCGCCGGCCGGTACGTCAACCACCTGCGCGTCCCGGCCCTGTTGTCGCTGCTGCTGCTTCTGGTGTGGCTGCCACTGATCTGGGGGCCGCCCGACCGGTACGCGAAAACCACCGGACGGCCGGAGGGCACCACCCACTACGCACTCCACTGGCTGTGGCTCACCGTCGGGCTCTTCGCCGTCTCCGCACTGTGGCTGGCCGTGCGGACCGCCGGCAAGGCGGTTCAGGAGCGCCGCAGGGCGAGGAACGACCGTTCGCCGGACTCCCACTGAGCGGCCCGGGACCACCCGGCGTGCGCGGCGTACCGCAGGAGCGCCGGCGCGCCCACCCGCGCCCAGGGGAAGGACTGCCCGACAGGCTCGCCGGCGCCCCTCCCGTCGTCGATGCGTACCTCCACCCGCTCGTCCACGTCCACGGGAGCGGCCTCGGCCAGCAGCAGTCCCTCGGGCGCGAGCAGTTCGCCGCACCGCTCCAGCAGCGCGCCGGGACGGCCACCGATGCCGATGTTGCCGTCCAGCAGCAGGACGCTGCCCCAGCGGCCCTCCCCGGGGAGGGCCTCGAAGACGGAACGGCACAGCGCGGTGGCGCCCAGGCCGACCGTGCGGGTGACCGCCTCCTGGCTGACGTCGATACCCAGCGCCCTGCTGCCCAACTCGGACAGCGCCGCCACCAGCCGCCCCGGACCGCAGCCGACATCCAGCACGGAGCCCTCGCACAGCCGCAGCACCGACATGTCGGCGGCGTCCGCGCTCGCGCACCAGCGCTCGACGTCCAAAGGGAGCAGCCAGCCGTCGGACCGCCGCAGGAAGAGCGGCCCGTGTCCGCTGCGCAGCGCGTCGGTGTAGGGATCGGCGCTCCAGCAGGGGCGGATGCCGCAGGCAGCGGCGGACTCCGGGGCACCCGTGGCGGGATCGGAGGGCTGGTCGGACGCGGTCGGCTGGTGCGGCGGCCGGCGGGGTGTCGGGGTCTGCTGCCGGGTCGTGTCGGTGGGCGCCGTCATCGGGTGGCCGTTCCGGGGGAGGGGGAGGTTTCCTGGGACCCTGCGGACGCCGACGAGGACTCCTGTCCGGCACCCTGTCCGGCCTCCTGCGCGCCCGCCTGCCGGGGGACGAGGGGACCGATCCTGGCGACGGCGGCGGCGAACCGGCCCTCCGGGGCCTGAGTCGCCACCTGCACGGCGTCCTGCGCCGTGTCCACGTCGCGCAGTGAAGGGAGGTGACGGACTCGCAGGCCCGCGTCCGTCAGCCGGTCGAGCTGCGCCTGTCCGGTCACCGGGGTGGACATGGGCACGCCCCGCAGGAGCGCGGGCTCCGGACGGGCCAGGCCCAGTGCCCAGAAGCCGCCGTCGGCCGCCGGGCCGAACCACGCGTCGCACTCCTGCCAGCCGTCGGGCCCCAGGACGGGCGCCAGCAGCGCGGGTGTCAGCTGGGGGGTGTCCATGCCGACCAGCAGCGCGGGCCCCTCGCCAACGCCGTCGAACGCGGCGGCCAGCCGCTCGTCCAGCCCGCCCGCGCACTGGGGCACGACGTCGAAGCCGGACGGCAGCCACTCACCGGGCCGCCCGGACAGGACGAGAACGCGGCGCCTGGCGGGCATCGCCGCGACCGCCGCCAACGTGTCGTGCAGCGCGGCCTGCGCGAGCCCGGCCGCCTGCTGGGGGGTGCACGGCGGGCACAGACGTGTCTTGACGCGTCCCGGCACCGGCTCCTTGGCGATGACGAGCAGCGTGGTCTCCCCCTCGCGGGGCGGCTGCGCGTGCGCATCGGTCATCGGGCGGCCCCCTCGGTGGTGAACGGCGGGCGCGACGGGCCAGGACCCGTCGGCGTGCCCGGGCTCGTCGACCCGGACGGACTCGTCGACCCGGACGGGCTCGTCGACCGGGACGGACTCGTCGGGGCCGCCGGCGCGGATGGTGCGGGTGGTTCGGGTGGTGCGTTGAGGACGGCGCGCATGTCGCGTACGGCGTGCCAGGTGCCCCGCCAGGTGCCGGTGACCTTCGACTTGCCGGCGCGAGGCCGGTAGGGCACGTCCCGTTCCTCTACCCGCCACCCGGCGTCGGCGGCCCTGACGACCATCTGGAGCGGGTAGCCGCTGCGCCGGTCGGTCAGACCGAGGGCCAGCAGGTCCGCGCGGCGGGCGGCGCGCATCGGCCCCAGATCGTGCAGGCGCAGTCCGGTCCGGCTGCGCAGCATGCGGGAGAGCGCCAGGTTGCCCGCGCGGGCGTGCGCGGGCCACGCGCCGCGCGTCTGCGGGCGTCTGCGCCCCAGGACGAGATCGCTGCGCCCCTCGCGCACGGCCGCCACGAACGGCTCCAGGAGGGAGGGGTCGAGGGAGGCGTCGCAGTCGCAGAAACAGACGATGTCCGCCTCGGCCGCCGTCAGCCCCGCGTGGCAGGCGGCTCCGAAGCCGCGCCGCTCCTCCCTGACGACCGTGGCGCCCCGCTGCCGTGCGACGGCCGCCGAACCGTCCGTGGAGCCGTTGTCGACGACGATCGCCCGCCAGCCGGACGGGATCCGCTCCAGCACCCAGGGCACGGCCTGTTCCTCGTCGAGACAGGGAAGGACGACATCGACGGCGGGCACGGGCACGGCCTCCTCCGGGTGGTTCGGTCCGGGTGCGGACCCGGTTTCGAGGGCGGACACGGACGTGGGCCCGGACGTCGTCCCCGGGGGCGGGGCGGCGTCCGGCTGGGGATCGGTCACGCGGGACACCCTACGGAGCAGAAAGCGACATTCCGGGCTTCGTGTCCTTACGAAACACGGACATCGCCCGTCTCCGTCAACCGCCCGCCTGCTACGTCCGCCCCTGCGGTGCCACCCTGAGCACATGCAGACACCACCTTCCGGCCACGTCCTGGTGGTCGACGACGACCCGACCGTCGCCGAGGTCGTCGCCGGGTACCTCGATCGGGCCGGTCACACCGTCGACCGTGCCGAGACCGGCCCCGAGGCGCTGGAGAGGGCCGCGGCGCGCCGCCCCGATCTCGTCGTGCTCGACCTGATGCTGCCCGGGATGGACGGCCTGGAGGTCTGCCGCCGGCTGCGGGAGAAGGGTCCGGTGCCCGTCATCATGCTGACCGCGCTCGGCGACGAGAACGACCGCGTCCTCGGCCTGGAGGTGGGTGCGGACGACTACGTGACCAAGCCCTTCAGCCCCCGCGAACTGGTGCTGCGCGTCGAGTCGGTGCTGCGGCGCAGCAGGGGCGCGGGCGGCGGCGCGGGAGAGCCGGCGCGCGCCGGTCAGGCGGGGGTCACCGGTCAGGCGGGGGACACCGGTCAGGCCGCTGCGGCCGTGGAGTCCGCGCGCGCCGAGGCACCTGTGCGGGTCGCGGAGCTGACCGTCGATCCGCGCGCTCGGCTGGCCGCCAAGGGCGACACCGAGCTCAACCTGACCGTACGGGAGTTCGACCTGCTCGCGCACCTGCTGCGGCATCCGGCCCGCGCCTTCACCCGCGAGGAGCTGATGCGCGAGGTGTGGGGCTGGGACTTCGGCGACCTGTCGACCGTCACCGTCCACGTCCGCCGCCTGCGCGCCAAGATCGAGGACGATCCGGCCCGCCCCCGGCTCATCCAGACGGTGTGGGGCGTGGGCTACCGCCTCGCCTCCGGCGACCACCCGGCTACGGATGCCCGCCAGGCCACCGGAGACGCGGCCACCGGACCAGCCCCCCAGGACGCGGCGTCCCGTCAGGCCTCCCAGGACGCGGGCCCCGCCGGAGCCCGGGAGGGCTGAGACGACGTGCACGACATGCTGCTGATCGCCCTGTTCGCCTTCCTCGGCGCCGCCGCCGCGGGGGTGCTCGGCGCGCTGGCGCTGCGCGCGCTGCGGCACCGTTCGCTGATCGTCTCGCTGACGGTCGTCTCCACGGTCACCGTGGTCGCCATGTTCTCCGGAACGCTCGCCGTCGCCTGGGCCATGTTCCTCTCCCGCCACGACCTGTTCGTCATCACGACCGTCGTCGCCATGGCGGCCGTCGTCTCGCTGGCGACCGCGCTGCTGCTCGGCCGCTGGGTCGTCGCGCGCAGCAACGCGCTCACCGCGGCGGCCCGCTCCTTCGGCGACGGCGGCCGCTTCCCCACGCCCCGCGAGGGCGCCGACGACGATCCGGCCGAGCTCGCGGCGCTCACCCGCGAACTCGCCGCCACCAGCGAGAAACTGGCCGCCTCCCGCGACCGCGAGCGCGCTCTGGAGAGCTCACGGCGCGAGTTGGTCGCCTGGATCTCGCACGACCTGCGGACACCGCTCGCGGGTCTGCGCGCCATGTCCGAGGCGCTGGAGGACGGCATGGTGGAGGACACCGGGCGCTGCCTGCGGCAGATCCGTGCCGAGGTCGAGCGGCTCAACTCCATGGTCGGCGACCTGTTCGAGCTGTCCCGCATCCACGCGGGCGCGCTGTCGCTGACGACCCACCAGGTGGCCGTGGACGCACTCGTCGAGGAGGCGCTGGCGGGCGCCGACCCGCTCGCCCGCAAGAGCGGGGTCCGGCTCGTGGGGGACGCGGTGGCCGCCGTCCCCGTCGAGGTGGACCCGGGCGAGATGACCAGGGTCCTGGGCAATCTGCTCGTCAACGCCATCCGCCGCACCCCGGCTGACGGCACGGTGGCGGTGCACGCCCGCGGTACGGACGAGGCGGTCGTCCTCTCGGTGACGGACGGCTGCGGCGGCATCCCCGAGGAGGACCTGCCCCGCGTCTTCGACACCGGCTGGCGGGGCACCCACGCCCGCACGCCGCCGGGCGCGGGGCTCGGGCTCGCCATCGTGCGGGGCATCGTCGAGGCCCACCACGGCTCGGCGGCGGTCCGCAACGTCACCGGCGGCTGCTGCTTCGAGCTGACGATCCCGGTCACCCAGGTCGGCTGACCGGCGGCGGACCCCTCGTGGCTCAACTGCCCGACGAAGCGCGCATCTGGGCCGTCGCGAACTCCTTCATGCCCTCGGCGAACCCGATCCGCGCGCGCCAGCCCAGCTCACGGGCGGCACGCTGCGACGAGGCGGTGATGTGCCGCACGTCACCGAGGCGGAACTCGCCCGTGACGACGGGATCGGGCCCGCCGTAGGCGTCGGCCAGCGCCGCGGCCATCTCGCCGATGGTGTGCGGCTCGTCGCTGCCCACGTTGTAGGCGGCGAACGCCGCGCCGCCGCCGGCACCGTCCTCGCCCGCTCCCGCGGCGCCGGTGTCCGTACCCGCCCGCGCGTCCGAGACGGCGGCAAGGGCCGCGACGTTGGCCGCCGCCACGTCGTGCACGTGCACGAAGTCCCGGCGCTGCGCCCCGTCCTCGTACACGGTCGGCGCCTCGCCGCGCGCGAGAGCGGAGCGGAAGAACGAGGCGACCCCCGCGTACGGGGTGTCACGCGGCATCCCCGGCCCGTAGACGTTGTGGTAGCGCAGCGAGACGGCGCGGCCCCCGGCGGCCCGCGCCCACGCCGCGGCCAGGTGCTCCTGCGCCAGCTTGGTGGTGGCGTAGGTGTTGCGCGGGTCCGTGGGCGCGTCCTCCCCCACGAGCCCCGGCCGCAGCGCCGCCCCGCACTCGGGGCACGGCGGCTCGAACCGCCCCGCGCGCAGAGCGGACACCGCACGCGGCCCTGGCCGCACCTGCGCGTGCTCGTCGCAGACGTAACGGCCCTCCCCGTAGACGACCATCGAACCGGCGAGCACGAACGAGCGCACCCCGGCCGCCTCCATGCCGGACAACAGCACAGCGGTGCCGTGGTCGTTGCAACTGACGTACGCGGGCGCGTCGGAGAAGTCCTTGCCGAGCCCCACCATGGCGGCCTGGTGGCACACCGCGTCCACGCCGCGCAGCGCGCCGGCGACGGTGTCGGGGTCGCGGACGTCGCCGACGAGGCACCGCACGTCCGGCGCGGTGCTGGAAGGCAGCGCACCGCCCTCCTCGTGCGCCGACGGCAACAGGGCGTCGAGCACGACCGCTTCGTGACCCGCCTCCGTCAGGGCGTCGACGATGTGTGAACCGATGAAACCGGCCCCGCCGGTGACAAGAACG
This sequence comes from Streptomyces diacarni, assembly GCF_003323715.1. Lineage (GTDB taxonomy): Bacteria > Actinomycetota > Actinomycetes > Streptomycetales > Streptomycetaceae > Streptomyces > Streptomyces diacarni. The sequence goes on along the minus strand of NZ_QOIN01000057.1, from coordinate 35,622 downwards.
CGCATACGCACCACGCTAGGCCCGCGAGGCCGTCAGACGGCGCCGCACCGCTCCTGTGTCACCGGCCCGTAAGAACCAGCGGGCCGCTCACGTGCGCCCGGCCCCCGCCGGCGGTCCCTCCGGCGGCATGCCGGCCTCGCCGTCGCGCAGGAACCCGGTCACCAGGGGCGTCGCCTGGTGGGCGAACTCCTCGAAGTAGGCGTGCCGGGCGCCCGGAATCAGCCGGAGTACGGCGCCCGGGATCCGGCCCGCCAGCAGCGGGGCGTTGGCCGTTGGGTTGAAACGGTCGTCCGTGCCGTGCACGACCAGGGTGGGCGCCGCGATGCGGGTCAGCGCCTCCCACGCGTCGTGCCCGGCGCTCGCCCGCAGATGGCGCCGGCGTGCGTGCCCGGGCATCGAGGGGTCGCCCAACGTGGCGAACGGGCCCGGGTGCCGGGCGGTGTAGCCGGGGGTGTACATCAAGGCGAGCAGCGCCTCGCGGGCCGCCCGCGCGTCCGGCTGCACGAGGGCACGCCGCACCTCAGGACCCCGCTCGACGCCGTGCGGGGCGCCCGGAGAGGTGCAGCCCAGGACGAGCCGGTCGACGCGGGAAGGGTGGTCGGCCGCCAGCCACTGGGCGACCCGGCCGCCCATCGACGTGCCGTACACGTGCGCCCGTTGCACGCCCGCGTGGTCGAGGACGGCCAGCGCGTCCCGGGCGAATCCGGGCGTGCTGTAGGAGTCGGTGTCGGGCCGGTCGCTGCGACCCGTGCCCCGGTAGTCCCAGACCAGGGTGGTGAACGCGGCGGCGAAGTCGGCCCGTACCGGATCCCACCACCCGAGGTCGTTGGACTGCCCGCTCAACAGCAGCAGCGGCGGGCCGCCGGCGCCGTGGACCTCGTAGTGGAGCGCGGCGCCGTCGGCCGCGGTCGCGTAGGGCATGCCGTCACGCTCTCACGGGGGAGGGGCGAGCCGATCCTGAGGGTGCGCCGCAAGGCGGCGGCAGAGGCCTCAGCGACCGTGGGATTCCGGGGGATCGTGGGGGCCCGGGTGGCCGTAGCGGTTGGCCAGGAACTCCTCGAAGGTGCCCGCTCCCGTGGCGTGGTCCGGGGCCAGGTTGCCGCCCCGGCGGAACGCGCGGGCGGTGCGGCCCGGCAGCGGCAGACCGACGACGCGGCGGGACCGGCCGGTGGCCCGCAGCACCTGTGCGGCCGCCTCGCGGGCGTCGAGCACCCGCGGCCCGCCCATGTCCGGCACCCGCCCGGCCGGCTCCCGCCCAACGAGTTCGGCGAGCCGCCCGGCGACCTCGGTGACGTCCACCGGCTGGAACCGGAAGCCCGACGGCGCCACGACGACGGGCATGCGCCGCTGGACGGTGGTCAGCGTCGTGACCAGGTCGTGGAACTGGGTGGCCCGCAGGATCGTCCACGGCAGGCCCGACGTCTCCAACAGCCGCTCGGCGGCGTACTTCCCCTTGTAGTACGGGAACGGGATCCGGTCGACGCCGACGATGGAGATGTAGACCAGGTGTGCGACGTCCGCCTGCCGAGCCGCCTCCGCGAGGCGCGAGAGCACCCGCGCCTCGCGCCACGGGTCGGTGGCGCAGTGCACGACGGCGCGCACGCCCGAGACGGCCTCCGCCAGGCCGACGTCCTTGGTCAGGTCGCACACGGCCCACTCGCAGGGCCGCTCGTCGCCCTCCCGGCGCGGCCTCCTGCTCATCACGCGGACGGGTACGCCGTCGGCCAGCAGCCGGTCGACGAGCGGACGGCCGAGGGTGCCGGTGCCGCCGGTCACGAGGACGGGCCCGGCGGGACGGCGGGCGTTGTCGTGCGAGGGCGAAGGGGAGGGGGAGGGCGGAGAGGGCGCGGGTGTCATCGGGGTGCCTCCGGGTCGGTGCGGGTGCCGTGAGGGTCCGCCCTGGCGGTGAGGGGGCCCACATTGGAGGACCGGACAGCGGCGCGGAACGTGACACCGGCCCCCGCGAACGGCGACAACGGGCCCGGCGAACGGCTCACACGTCGCTCCGCGCGCCTTTACGGACGGTTTCGCCCCGCGAGGCGAGCTGCTGTGCCGCGTACCGCACCTTGTCCGGGTTCGCGATGATCCGCAGGGTCGTGATCCGGCCCTCCACGACGTCCAGCGACAGCACGCCCAACAGACGCCCCGCCGCCAGACCGAGCAGCGCGGGCCCGCCGTTGACCTCGCACGGCACCAGCGCGACCCCGGCCGCGAACCGCTCCAGGCCCCCGGCCAGGTACCGGGCGACCCGGGCCCGGCCGCTGATGGGGCGCCGCGCGGTGTTGACCTTGCCGCCGCCGTCCGCGTACGAGACCACGTCCTCGGCCAGCAGCCGCTCCAGCCGCCTCAGATCGCCCTCGCGCGCCGCGGCCACGAACGTCTCGACCAGCCCGCTCCAGCCGCTCCGGTACGGCATGTCGGGCGCTGCTGAGCCGCCTGGCGGTGCTGAGCCCTCGGGCGCTGCTGAACCGGTCTGCGCCGTTGCGCCCTCGGGCGCTGCTGAAACCGTCTGAGTCGTCCCGTGGACGGCGCGCTTCGCCCGCCGGTACAGCTGACGGGAGTTCGCCTCGGAGACGCCCAGCACCTCGGCGATCTCCCGATGCGGATAGCCGAAGGCCTCGCGGAGTACGAACACGGCACGCTCGGGCGGGGTCAGCCGCTCCAGCAGGACGAGCAGGGCCAGTGAGACGGAGTCGCGCTGCTCGGCCGTCTCCAGCGGCCCGAGCGGGGCCGCCCCGGCCCCGCCCCAGACCGCAGTCCCGCGCTCCGAGACGATCGCGGCCCCCGTCAGCACGGGCTCCGGCAGCCACTGGCCCACGTACTGTTCACGGCGCACGCGGGCGGACGCCAACTCGTTCAGACAGAGCCGGGTGACGACGGTGGCCAGCCACGCGCCGGGCGCCGCGACGGCCTCCTGGTCGGCGCGCTGCCAGCGCAGGTAGGCCTCCTGCAGGACGTCCTCGGCGTCGGTCGCCGAACCCAGCATCCGGTAGGCGATCCCGAACAGCCGCCCCCTGTGTGCCTCGAACCGCGCCACCGCCGCATCCGTCATGGCCTCAGTCGACCACGCCGTACTCCGCGGCCCGCGCACCAGCCCCCGTCACCGTCCGTCCACTCCACGTCACCGTCCGTCCGCTCCACGTCATAGCGGACTGTGCGCTCCACGTCACAGCGGAACATGACGGCGCGAGAGGGCGTGATGGCGCGAGGGGGGGGCACAACGGCGCGAGGGGGCACAACGGCGCGGTCCGGGCCGCGGGGCCCGGACCGCGGGAACGGTCACCACTCCTGGGAGGTGAGCCAGGGACGGATGTGCCGGCGGGCATGGTGGAGACGGGACTTGACGGTGCCCAGAGGGATGCCGAGACGGTCGACGATCTCGGCGTAGTCCATCTGGCACAGATCGCGGTAGACCAGGGGCGCCACCAGGTGGGGGCTCTCCTGCTCCAGGCGTTCGAGCGCTTCGAGCACGTCCACCTTGGAGCCCGCGATCACACTCGTCGTGCGGGGGTCGGGACGGCGCTCGGGTGCACTCGCCTCGTCGGGGGGCGTGGGCTGCTCGGCCGCGCGCCGTTTCAGCTCGCGGTACTTCTGCCGGGAACAGTTCGCCACCACGGTGTGCAGCCAGGTGCTGAAGCGGCTGCGGCCCTCGAAGCGGTGGATGTTCCGTGCGACCTGCAGCAGCGCGTCCTGTGCGGCCTCCTCGGCGTCCTCGCGGTAGAGGAGGAAGCGGCCACAGCGGCGCACGATGTCGGGACGGATCGCGCGGAGCAGCGCGTCGAGGGACGCGCTGTCGCCCTGCGCCGCGAACAGCGCGAGGGTCTCGGTGTCGGGGGATTGGGGGTCGAAGGTTTCGTTATCGTGAGGTGCGGCGCCTGGGGGGACGCCCGTGCCGGCTGGTGTTGCCGGGGCGGCCGGAGTGGCCGGTTCGGCCGGGCCGAAGGGCTGGTTCGCGGCGTCTGCGGAAGCCGGGGGACACATCCAGGCATCATAAGGGGCATGCCCTCACCTGATCAGTTCGGCCGCTACCGGGTCGAGAAGCCCCTCGGATCCGGAGCCTTCGCCGTCGTCTGGCTCGCGCACGACGATCGGCTGGAGGCTCCCGTCGCAGTCAAGGTGATGGCCGAGAACTGGGCCTGCCGTATGGACATCCGCGACCGTTTCCTCGCCGAGGCGCGACTGCTGCGCAAGGCCTCCTCGGGCGGTGTCGTCCAGGTCTTCGACGTCGGCGAGCTGGACGACGAACGCCCCTATTTCGTCATGGAGTACGCGGACCGCGGCACGGTCGCCGACAGACTGGCGGGAGGCCCGCTGCCGGTGTCCGAGGCGCTGTGGCTCACCGCCGAGGCGTCCCGCGGCGTGCGGGCGCTGCACGAGGCGGGGGTCGCGCACCGCGACATCAAGCCGTCGAACGTCCTTCTGGCGAGCGGCGGCGCGCGGGGCAGCGAGCGGGTGCTGGTCGCCGACCTGGGCCTGGCGAAGAACCTCGCGCAGGCCTCGGGCCTGACGGTGGTCGCCGGGTCGGCCGGCTACATGGCGCCCGAGCAGGCGGAACCGTTCGACGGCATCGACGCCCGTGCCGACGTCTACAGCCTGGGCGCCCTCCTCCACCACCTGGTGACCGGGACCGTGCCCGGAGCGCCGGGCCGGGTACCGCCGCTGGGCCGGGTGCGGCCGGGGCTGCCGCCGGAGCTGGAAGAGGTCGTCGGACGCGCCCTGGAGCCCGACCGCGACCGCCGCTGGCCCACCGCGGGCGCCTTCGCGCACGAGCTGGACCGGCTGGCGGAGAGCGTCCGGCACCTGTCCGAGGACCCGGACACGGGCCGCGCCGGCCCTGCGGGCCCTGCGGGTGCTGCGGGCGGTGCTGTCGCGGCGGCCGGTGTGGCCGTCGCGGCCGGCGCGGCCGGCACGGGCGGTGGCGCCGAAGGCGCTCAGGGGCGCCTGGAGGCACCTGAGGAGGCTTCGACGGCCGCCGAGTGGCCGATGGGCGCGCCCGCGTCCCGCGCGGCGCGAGAGGCCGCCTCAGAGCCTCCGACGGCGCCCGTCTCCTCCGCGTCTCCCGCCTCCTCCCAGTCTCCCGCCTCCTCCTCGACCGATCCCGACTCCTCGGCCGATTCCGTGTCATCGGCGGACTCTCCGGGCGGCTCGGCCTCTCCCGCGAACTCCGTGAACTCCGCGAACCCCGCGAGTTCCGTGAACTCCGCGAGCCCCGTGTCCTCGGCGGATCCGGCCTCGTCCGCTCGTTCCGACCCTCCGAGCTGGGCCGCCTCTCCGTCGGCTGCCGCCCCCGCGCCGACCGCTGCCTCCCCGTCGGTTCCCGCGTCCTCGTCGGCTGCGAACCCGTCGGACGCGGTCCCGTCGGACGCGGTGCGGTCGGACGCGGTCCCGTCCGGGGCGGTCGCGGCCGGGGCGTCCCCGGGCGGGCGTGGCTCCCGTGTGGGATACATCTCCCCCGTGACGGAGGCGGATTCGGAGGCCTCCACGGTCGCCGAGGCGCACCCGGCGACCGCCCAAGAGCCCTCGTCGGCCGCCGTCCCACCGTCGGGTGCGGCGCCGCCCCCGGCCTCGCCTCCCACCGCTCGTCGGCGCCGGGGGCGTACGGTCCTCGTCCTCACCGTCGCCGTCGCGGCGCTGGCCGGCGCGGGAGTGGCGGTGGTGAAGCTGAAGCCGGACGAGCCGAAGAAGCCGGACGAGATGCTCGTACACGACGCCAGCGGACGTATCAGTCTGAAAATACCGGCGGAGTGGGCGGGCGAGGTGACACGTGACGGGTGGCGCCCGTCGTCGATCGGCCTGCCGGCCGACCAGGCTCCCGGGATGCTCGTCGCGGAGGACGTGAAGGGCTGGAAGGACCTCACCTCGAAGACGAGCGGGGTCTTCGTCGGTCTCGGCGGCGACAGCAAGAACAGCAAGGACAGCGGGAACAGCGGGAACAGCGACGGCAAGGGAGCCGGCACCGACGGCGCGAACGGCGACGAGCGGGCGAACAGCGCCCGTGCCGACGCCGGGAAGTCCGGTGACACGTTGGCGGACAAGGTCGGGGCGATCAGCCACCGCACCGCCTGCCAGGACGCGGCGAGCCGTGCGTACAAGGGCGAGAACTGGCAGGGACGCATCCGTACCTGGTCCTCCTGCGCCTCCTCGGGGATATCGCTGGAGGAGATCAGCCTGACGCCCCGGCACAAGGGGAAGCCCCCGGTGTACGTGCAGATCCGCTGCGACGAAGACTGCGTGGCCAGGACGGACAAGGTGCTGGGCAGTCTGGAGGTGAGCGGCCCGTCGGAGGGCTGAAGGCGGTCGGCCGGAATCGTCGGCCGGAAATGTCGGCGGGAAATGCCCACGTGTGTCCGTGTTGTTCGCACTCGATTCCGGTCCGCGGACCCGCGGCCAAAAAAAGTTTCCCGAAACCGTGAACTTTCTCGGGGTGCCGGCCATCGAACGGTGTGTACGGCGCAAGAGCCCGGGGTGCACGCTGGTGAGGGACACACGAACGGCATCCCGGGCGGCCGAACGACCGCGAGACGCGTGACCAGGGAGTGACGGCAGCCATGACACAGCGCCAACACGTGACAGGCGAGCGGGTCGTGCACGAGACGACGGGTCCCGCACCCGTTTTTGGAGGCGCCGGACACCGCCCCCGGCGCCGGGTGGCCCGTGTCGCGGCCGGAGCGACGGCGGTGCTGGCCGCGGGGGCACTGCTGGTCGGGTGCGGTGACGGTGACAAGGACGCGGGGGACGGGGCACCGAAGAAGGTCAGCGGCGAGGCAGCGCCCGCCGGGGGCGACTCCGACAAGGACACCGGAGGCGACGGCAAGGGCGGCGACCAGGACAACGGCGGCAAGGGCGACACGGACGGCGCTGCGAAGGGCGGCTCCGACGGGTCCGGTTCCGGATCGGGGGGATCGTCCGACTCGTCCGGTCCCTCTTCGGCGGGTACGTCAGGCGGCGACTCGAACGCCGGCGGAACACACGCGGGCTCCGGCTCCCGCTGCGCCACCGGTGACCTGCGGGCCTCGTTCGGTCCGAACCACCCGGGCGCGGGTCAGGAGAACTACTCCCTCGTGTTCACGAACAAGTCGGACGCCACCTGCACCGTGCGCGGCTTCCCCGGTCTGGCGTTCGTCAACAGCGCGGGCGAGGAGGTCTCCATCGACCCGAACCGGACCGGCGGCCAGGTGCGGACGGTCACACTGGCGCCCGGGAAGAGCGCGTGGGCGCCGCTCTCCTACTCCAACCCCGAGATGACCGACGTCCCGACGGTGAAACCGTCCGCGGCGAAGGTCACCCCGCCCGACGAGCACGCTTCGCTCACCGCACCGTGGTCGGGCGGCGAGGTCACCAAGAGCGGGACGGCGTCCGTCCCGAAGATCGGACCCCTGGCCCCGGGCACCGGCGGCTGAACCACGCGCACGGGGGTGACCGGCGCGGCTGTCCGTGACGGGCTCTCCGTGCGGAGGCCCGCCGCGACGGGGCGGCCGTCGGCCGGCCCCCGAACGCTGTAGCGTCCCCCTGACCACGGGACGCTGCCGCGTTCGAGGGCCGGCGGGAACCGAAGGACCGCCCCGTACCGACGGACGGCGCCCGGCTCCACGGGAGGGTGCCGGGCGCCGTCCGTCCTTGCCCCCGCCGCCCGGGGCCCCGGTGTCGAAGGGCCGCGCGGGACGCCCGTTCGCCGTACGCACGGGTGCGGCATGGCCGGGCCCGTGCTACCGCTCCCGGACGCCGCGCGCGGACAGTCATCCCCAGTCACCCGACCCGACCACGCCCGAGTGGCCCGGCGCCCGCAGGCGGGCCAGATTGAGAGCGTGCAGGAGAGACGGACAGGCGGACGGACGAGTCGAGGAACGGGCCGGAGACGGAGCTGGGAGGACGAGAGCGCGGCGGCGGCACCGGCGGACGGGTACCAGGGCGGCGTGGGGCGGCTGCGGCGCCTGGCGCGGCTGCTCCCGGCCGCGCTGTTCGCCCTGGGACTCGTCCTGGAACTGGCCACGCCGCCGAACGTGACCATCTCGGCACCTTTCGCCGCCACGCCACTGGCCGCGGCCGCCCTGCTGTCGTTCCGCGCCACCGTCGTCGCCGGTGTCGCCTCCTCCGGCACCGTCGTCCTGCTGACCTGGCTGCACGACGAGGTAGGCCCCGACATCGAACCCGAGGCCCGTTCCATCACCATCGCGACCGTCTCCGCGCTCGCCGTGGGCGTCAACTACGTGCTGCGTCGCAGCGGCGAGCAGTTGGCCTCCGCCCGTGTCGTCGCCGAGGCCGTACAGCTCGCGGTCCTGCCCACGCCGCCCACCCGTACGGGCGGTCTGGTGTTCGCCACCCGCTACCGCGCCGCACAGACGGACGCCCGCATCGGTGGCGACTTCTACGCCGTCGAGGAGACCCCGTACGGCGTACGGCTGCTCCTCGGCGACGTACGCGGCAAAGGGCTCGGCGCGGTCGAGGCCGTCGTCATCGTGGTGGGCGCCTTCCGCGAGGCGGCCGAACGGGAAGAGACACTCGCCGACGTCGCGGCCCGCCTCGACCGCGCCCTCCAGCGGGAAGGACGCCGGCAACTGGGCACCGCGCGGTTCGAGGGCTTCACCACCGCGGTACTCGTGGAGATCCCCACCCACCCGCCCCCTCCGGGCGACTCCGGCACGCCGCAGGGAACAGCCCCGCAGAACGCCGCATCCGGCCCCGTACTGCGCCTCGTCAACCGCGGCCACCCCGGCCCCGTCCTGCTCCACCAGGGCCGCACGACGCTCCTGGAACCGGACGAACCCGCGCTCCCGCTCGGCATGACGGAGCTGGGCGTGTGGCCCGACGAGATCGACGAGGTGCCCTTCCCGCCGGGCAGCCAACTCCTCCTCTACACCGACGGCCTGTCCGAGGCCCGCAACGCCGACGGCGTGTTCTACGACCCCGCCGGACGGCTGTCCCGCAGCTACTTCGCCGACCCCGAGGAACTGCTGGAAACCATCCTCATCGACGTCGCCGACCACACGGGCGGCGAGGCGGTCGACGACATGGCGCTGCTGGCTGTCGCCCACGAGACCCGACGGAGCACGTAATCCCGCCCCACGGGGAGCGGCAATTGTGGGGAACGGCTTGGAAACACGGGTGCTGTTCTATTACCGTCCGATAACGCGGCACGGTCGTCACTGTCGTCACGGAAGACGGCACCGTACGCCGACGCCGAATCCCGCACACGGGGCACCAGCCGGCCCAACTCACCGGCCAGGCCCCGCGGGAACCGGGGAACCACCCCTTCTCGTCAGCATGTCGGGAAGGACGGGGTGAATCGGGCGCCCCGCACGGGACGCCCGTAGGAGACCTTCCTGCTCCGAACCCGTCAGCTAACCCGGTAGGCGAGAAGGAAGGAAAGGAGAGCGCCCACCGTGGCGTCCACATCCCAGGGCCCTGCCCCCGAGGCCGTCGGGTACGGCCCGCAGCCCGGCACCGTCGGCTCCCCCGTTCCCACCCCCGCGCCGGCCCCTCACGGCGGCCCGCAGCCGTACGGTGGCCCGCAGCCGTACGGCGGCCCGCAGCCGAACGGCGGTCCTCAGCCGTACGGGGGCCCGCTCCCGTACGGCGGCGCGCATCCGCATGGTGCTCCGTATCCGTACGGTGCTCCGTATCCGCACGGCGCTCCGGGCCCGCACGGCGCTGCGCAACCGCACGGCACTGAGCATCCCTACGGCGAGTCCAAGGCCGGCGCGGGCGAGTCCTCCGACGGGATCGGCCCGCAGGACGAGGGGATCCGCACCGAGGAGTGGAACCCCACCGAGGAGGCCACCCGCTCACTGCGCGGCAAGCACCGGGTCGCCCGGCAGCGGACCGGCGGTGTGGCGCGCGGCGGGGCCGTTCTCGGCGTCGGCATGATCGCCGCCGTGGGCGCGGGCGGCATGGCCACGGCACACGACAAGGACCCCGGCTCCATATCCGTACCCGACCTCGGCGCCGCCGCCGACACCGCGCGGGACCTGACCGGCCACCTGCCCGACGCCGAGGACATCCCCGGCCTCGGAGCGTTCGTCTCCGACGACGCGGACGGCACAGACGGTGCCCAGCGAACGGACGGCGCCCAGGCGGCACACGGAGCCGACGCGGCCGACGCGGCCGACACGGGCGGCGGCGCCGGCGAGGCACTCCGGGCCCGCATCCTCGCGCAGGCCGAGCGGCACCACTCCGCGACGGACGCACAAGCCCGCGAGGACGCGGCACGCCAGGCCGCGAGCGCCGCCGCGGAGCAGGCCGCGAAGCGGGCCGCCGCCGAGGAGCGCGCGCGAGCCGAGGCCCACGACGAACGCCGGCGCGCGGCCGCGGAGGCGAAGGCCGCCGAGGCGAAGGCCAAGGCGGCGGCCGAACGCCGGGCCAAGCTCGCCCGCAGCTATGTCGCGCCGGTCGCCTCCTACCAGCTGAGTGCCGGCTTCGGCCAGTCCGGCGGCAGATGGCAGAACGACCACACAGGCCAGGACTTCGCCGCCCCCAACGGCACGCCCGTCAAGGCGATCCACACCGGCACCGTCAAGGAGGCCGGCTGGGCCGGCTCGTACGGCTACCGCGTCGTCCTCGAACCGGACGACGGCACGGAACTGTGGTTCTGCCACCTCTCGTCCATGACCAAGTCGGCAGGCGACAAGGTGAGCACCGGCGACGTCATCGGACGCGTCGGCTCCACCGGCAACTCCTCGGGGCCGCACCTGCACGTCGAGGTCCGCCCGGACGGCGACGCCCCGGTGGACCCGCTGACGTGGCTGCGCGACAAGGGCGTCAACGTCTGACCCGCCTCTGACGACGGGGCCCCGCACGCGCCCGCGGGGCTCCCCGCGAGCACGTGGGGGGCGCCTGACGGAACTGTCGCCCCCCACAGCCGCGCGGGGGAAGTCTCGCGCGCTGTACCCGCACCGGAGGGAGACGGCGCGCTACGGTCGCGGCATGCAGATGAACGCCGGCAAGAAGATCGGTCAGCTGTCCGTCGCGCCGCTCGCACTCGGCGGCAACGTCTTCGGCTGGACCGCGGACACGGACACGTCCTTCGCCGTGCTGGACGCCTACACCGAAGGCGGCGGCAACCACATCGACACGGCCGACGGGTACTCCGCCTGGGTGGAGGGCAACTCGGGCGGCGAGTCCGAGACGGTGATCGGCCAGTGGCTCGCGGCGCGCGGCCCCGCGGTCCGCGACGACGTCGTCGTCGCCACCAAGGTCGCCCGGCACCCCGACCGCATGGGACTGGACCCGCAGAACATCAAGGCCGCCTGTGAGGACTCGCTGCGCCGCCTGCAGACCGACCGCATCGACCTGTACTACACGCACTTCGACGACGAGTCGGTCGAGGTCTCCGAGATCCTCCAGGCGCTGGACGACCTGGTCAAGGCCGGCAAGGTCCGCGAGATCGCGGCCTCGAACATCTCCCCCGAACGCCTGGCCGCCTCCCTCGCCTTCAGCGACCGCGAAGGAACCGCCCGGTACGTCGCACTCCAGCCGCACTACAACCTGGTCTCCCGCGACACGTACGAGGGAGAGCTCGAAACCCTCGCCCGGCGCGAGTCCCTGGCCGTGCTCCCGTACTACGCGCTGGCCGCCGGCTTCCTCACCGGCAAGTACCAGCCCGGCGAACAGCCGCCCGAGGGCGCACGGTCAGGCCAGGCGGCCAAGCTCCTGGCCACCGAGCGCGGCCAACGCGTCCTGGCGGCCCTCTCCACGGTCGCGGGCGCCCACCAGGCCCCCGAGGCCACCGTCGCCCTCGCCTGGCTCCTGGCCCAGCCCACCGTCACCTCCCCCATCGCCAGCGCCCGCACCGTCGACCAACTCCCGGCCCTCATGGCCGTCGCCGACCTCCAACTCACCCACGACGAGGTCCGCCTCCTGACGGACGCCTCCTCGTAACCCCGTCCCCCGTTCAACCGCCGCCTCCCTCCGGGCTCGCTCCTTCTCGGGAACGATCCGCGGTCGCTCAGCGCACCGGATACCCCGGCCACGTCGCGGCGGGGTACGGGCGGCTCAGGGCTAGGGCGGCGCTGGTGGTGGGGGGGCCGGACAGGGGGTGGTTGGCGCGGAGGGAGTGGAGGAGTTGGTGCTCGCGGGCGGCGAAGTCGGGGGCCGTGGCGCCGTTGGTGGCGCGGGAGCGGAGGAGGGCGAGTGAGGTGGCGTCGTGCTGGTAGGTGGCCAGGGTGCGGGCCGCGGCGGGGCCGTGGCTGCGGCGGGCCATCGCGCGGGCCATCGAGCGGGCCCGCATGGACGAGAGCGACCAGGGCTCCGGCTCGCTGAACCAGCCCGCCGCCGCGTACGCGGGCAGCGTCTCGCGGACGATCCGCAGCTCGTGCAGGCGTGACCAGACGGCCAGCCATGTCAGGGCGCCGAACACCGGGAGCATGAAAAGGCCGTACACGGCCAGGAACGTGTAGTTGGCGAAGGACGCCGAGCCGTTCCATATCGCGTGCAGCAGCACTGCAGTGCACCAGCCCAGCAGCGGCAGCACCGTACGCAGGACGCGGCGCCGCCGTGGCAGGGCCGCGACCATGCCGAAGGCTATGCCGGTCATCGCCGTGAACAGCGGGTGGGCGAACGGCGCGAAGATGATGCGGATGAGGAACGTGCCGGCGGTCGCCGAACCGGCCAGGCCGTCGGGGCCCAGTGCGGCGTCCTGGTCGAACGCGGTACCGAGATAGAGGATGTTCTCGGTGAAGGCGAAACCGGCCGCTGTGATGCCCGCCGCCGCTATGCCGGACACGACGCTGTCGAGGTGACGACGGCGGAAGAGGAAGAGCAGCAGGACGGCCGCCGCCTTGGTGGTCTCTTCGACGACCGGCGCGATCACGGTGGCGCCGAGGGTGTCGGCCTCGTGCGGCGAGTCGACGACGACGGAAGAGGCCAGCCAGTCGGTGGCGAAGCCGTTGGCCAGGATGGCGACCAGTGTCGCCGCGCAGGCCCCCCAGGCGAAGGCGAACAGGTGGGTGCGCCACGGCGCGGGCAGCGGTGCGCTCAGCCAGCGGAACGCGGCCAGCAGCAGTGGGACGGGGAAGAGGGCGAGTCCGAACCCGACGAGCAGGCCCGTCGTCCCCGTCTGTTCCCGTACCAGCGCGAGGATCATCAGGCCGCACAGCGTCAGCAGCACGATCAGCGCGGTGGCGCGTAGCGTCCTGCGGTGTCGTTGCCACCAGGACGGCACCGGGTGTGTCGGCACGGCGGAGTACGGGAGTCCGAGTCCGGACCCGGTCCCGACGTGGGGGGCGTACGGGGCCGGCGGCCCCTGGGCGGCGGCGTGGGGCTGTCCCGCCGGGGCGTCCTGCGGCTGGGCAGGGCGCGCCGAGGGGACGGGCGCGGGCGGGCCCGCGGGCTGCCCGGACGTCATCGGATTCGGCGGCGCGCCTGGAGCGCCGGCTGCCTCGTCATGCACGCATCGACAGTAACCAGTTTGGGTGACATGTGCTGCGGCCCTGCGGCAACGACGCAGCAACGGCGGCCCGGGTGCGCGGGACGGCGCGGACAGTCCCCCGCGGGCCGTGGCGGCCTGCTCAGCGGCGTCGGAACACCAGGTCGCGCACCGCGTGCCCCTTGGTCAGGCCCTGCCCCTCGAAACGGGTCAGCGGGCGGTGTGCGGGGCGGGGCGCGTAGCCGCCGTCGGGCCGGGTGTTCTCGTACTCGGGATGCGCGGACAGGACGTCCAGCATCTGCTCGGCGTACTCCTCCCAGTCCGTGGCGCAGTGCACGAGGGCGCCAGGACGCAGCGGCCCTGCGGCCAGGTCGAGGAACTCGGGCTGCACCAGTCGCCGCTTGTGGTGGCGGGCCTTCGGCCACGGGTCGGGGAAGTAGATCCGCAGGCCGGAGAGCGAGTCCTGGGCGAGCATCTCGCGGAGCAGGATGATGGCGTCGCCGTTGCCGACCCGCACGTTGTCCAGGCCCTGCTCGTCGGCGAGGCGGAGCAGGTTGCCCTGGCCGGGTGTGTGGACGTCGACGGCGAGGATGCCCGTGGCCGGGTCGGCGGCGGCCATCTCGGTCGTGGCCTCGCCCATGCCGAAGCCGATCTCCAAGACGATGGGCAGGTCGGGGTCGCCGAAGAGTTTGCCGAGGTCGAGCTGGCGCATCCCGTCCACGTCGAAGCCCCATCGGGGCCAGAGCTGCTCCAACGCGGTCCGCTGGCCCTTGGTGACGCGGCTGCGGCGGGGCTGGAAGCTGCGGATACGACGCTCGTGGTGCGACCCGGCGGGGTCGGGTGAGGGCCCGGCGCCGGGCGGGAACATCCGGGCCATGGGCCGGGGCTCACGCTCCGCGTGGGAGCTGTCAGAGCCCTGAGAGCCCTGGGATCCGTCGGATCCGTCGTGGGCGCCGTGGGTGGCATCGGTGGGGGTGGTATCGGCAGGGGCGGCCTCGTGGTCGAGGTCCCGGCGGGCGAGATCCTCGCGGGCGAGGCCGTCGTTCGGAGAGAAGTTTTTGCTTTCGGACACGATGCTTCGATTTTACGTGCAGCTGTACCGCGGCGGCGTCGCCCGTCGACCGGGAGGGGAGGGCCTCTTTCGCAACCGTCACCGGTCAAACCGGTGACGGTTGCGAAAAGGGTCACCGGAGGCGGCGGCCGGTGACGGGCCTGTCCGGTGTGTGGTCGACGGCGGACTGTCGGTGACCGGGCGGGGATCAGGCGTCGGCCAGTACCGCCGACGCCCGGCGGGCGATCTCTCTGCCGATCGGGAGGGAGGCCGTCGCGGCCGGCGAGGGGGCGTTGAGGACGTGGACGGTGTGCGGGCCCTCCGCGAAGAGGAAGTCGTCGACGAGGCTGCCGTCCCGCAGCACGGCTTGGGCCCGTACTCCGGCGGGCGCGGGGCGCAGGTCGGCCTCCGTCACGTCGGGCAGCATGCGCCGCACGGCGGCGGTGAAGGAGGGCCGGGAGAGGGAGCGGCGGATCTCGCCGGCGCCGTAGCGCCAGTGGCGGCGGGCTATCCGCCAGGCACCGGGGTGTGCGGCCAGTCCGGCCAGCTCGGCGGGGCGTACGGCGGACCATGTGTAGCCCTCGCGGGCGAGCGCGGGCACGGCGTTCGGGCCGACGTGCACGCCACCGTGCACTCCTCGGGTGAGGTGGACGCCGAGGAAGGGGAAGGCCGGGTCGGGCACCGGGTAGACGAGACCGCGCACCAGGTGTTCGCGCTCGTGGACCAGCTCGGCGTACTCGCCGCGGAAGGGGAAGATCCTGGCGTGCGGGGTGTCTCCGGCGAGGCGGGCGATGCTGTCGCAGTGGAGTCCGGCGCAGTTGACGAGTGCGCGTGCCCGCAGCACTGTCCCGTCCGCGGTCCGTACGGCGACGCCGCGGCCCGGGCGGCGGTCGATCACCGTGACCTGTCCGGCGGCGCCGTACCGCACTTCGGCGTCCGCGTCGCGCACCAGGCGGGCGAGATGCCGGGTGACGGCCAGGTAGTCGCACACACCCGTCGTGCCGACGTGGATGGCGGCCAAGCCCCGCACATGGGGCTCGTGTGCGGAAATCTGGGCCGGGCCGAGTTCCCTGACGGGGATGCCGTGCTGGCGGCCGCGCTGGATGAGGGCGTGCAGCCGGGGGAGTTCCTCGTGTTCGGTGGCGACGATCAGCTTGCCGGTGACCTCGTGCGGAATCCCGTGCTCCGCGCAGAACTTGACCATCTCGGCAGCGCCCCGCAGCGCGAACCGCGCCTTGAGCGAGCCGGGCGGGTAGTAGATGCCGCTGTGGATCACCCCGCTGTTCCGCCCCGTCTGGTGCCGGGCCGGGCCCGGTTCCTTCTCCAGGACGGTGACCCGGGTTCCGGGCGCTCGGCGGGTGAGGGCGTAGGCGGTGGACAGCCCGACGACGCCGGCGCCGATCACCAGCACGTCGCAGTCGAGCCGGCCGGCGCCCTTGCCGACGGCTGAGCGGTCGAGTCTTCTGGACGTCGAGGTCACGCCCACCATCATGAACCCCACACCTGACAGCTCGCTGCGGCACCCGTCACCCCGACGATCAAGAGATCCCTCCCGGTTCCTCTCCGGCCCCCGGCCGCCCCGCGCTCCGCAGCGCGCGCACCCGTCGAGCAGGCGGCCGACCGAGCAAGGCCGTGACCGAGCAAGGCCGTGACCGAGCAAGGCGGTGGCCGAGCAAGGCCGTGACCGAGCATGGCGGCCTGCCGAGCAGGGCGGGCGGCGCTCGTGCGACTGCGTCGCTCACTCAACGGAGCTGATGGCCGCGATCACGCAGGGGCCATCAGCAGCGGCCGGGCCCTCTCGCGCAGTTCGGCGACGCGCGGCTCGTCCCCGTACGGCTCCAGGCGGTGCAGCAGGTCGCGCACGTACTCCGTCGTACGGGCGGAGGAGATGCGCCCGGCGACCTCCACGGCGCGCGTACCGGCCGCGCAGGCGGCGTCGAGGTTGCCGGACTCGAGCTCCGCGACCGCCGAGACGACCAGGCGCAGCCCGTGCGAGCGCACGAACTCCTCCTTCGGCTGCGACAGCGCCTTCTCCGTGAAGCGGCGCACCTGGCGCGGTGCCTTCAGGTCGCGGTAGCACTCGGCGGCGTCCGCCGCGAGGCGGTCGTAGGAGTAGAAGTCCAGCCAGGAGGGGTCCGGGTCGCCTTCCCTGGAGCGCTCCAGCCAGCTCTCGGCCGCGGCCAGCGCGGCGGCGCACGCCTGTGCGTCGTTGGCCTTGGCGTGGGCGCGTGCCTCGACGAGTTGGAAGAAGCTCATTGTGCGGGCCGTCGCCAGCCCGCGGTTGCGCTCCAGAGCGGCCTGGGCGAGGTCGACGCCCTCGTCGGCGAAGCCGCGGTAGGTGGCCTGGAGCGACATGGAGGCGAGTACGTAGCCGCCCAACGGGACGTCGGCGGCGGCACGGGCGAGCCGCAGCGCCTGGATGTAGTAGCGCTGGGCCGCCTCCTGCTGGCCGGTGTCGAAGGCCATCCAGCCGGCCAGTCGGGTCAGTTCGGCGGTGGCACCGAAGAGGGAGCGTCCGACCTCGTCGGTGTAGGCGCCCAGCAGCAGGGGCGCGGCGTCCACCCGCAGGCACTCGGGGACCATGGACGAACGCCAGTCCCCGCCGCCGTACTTGGAGTCCCACCGGCGGGCCTCGTCCGCGGCCTCGCGCAGCTTGGAGACGTCGGTGTGTCCGACGCGCAGCGGCGCAGTGGCGCCCTCCTGGTCGGCGCCTGACCCGTGTCCGTTTCCCGGCCCCGAGTCGACCGCGGTGAGGGCGCCGTTCGCCGCGTCCGTTCTGGTGACCTCCGTTCTGGACCCGTCGGCAGCGGACGGGGCCACCCCCTCGAGCAGTTCGATATGGCGGGCGACCGAACTGTCGGCCGGGGTTATGAGCCAGCGCGAGGCGGGGGTGGCGTAAGCGCTGACCGCGAACGATCCGGCGAGGGACTGCCAGATGCTGCCGCCACCGCGCCGGCCGGCCAGGTCGAGCCGGTAGAGATCGGTGGCCGACTTGACGGCGGCCCCCACGTCGCGCGGGAAGGCGAGGCCGACCTCCGGGGTCGGGTCGGCGTCCGCGAGGCCGATCTCGTGCAGCGGCACCGGACGGCCGAGCTTGCTGCCGATGGCAGCGGCGATCAAGTGGGGCGCCGCTCCTTGCGGCACCATCCCCTTCGATACCCAGCGGGCCACCGACGTCTTGTCGTACCGGAGCGTGAGGCCCCGTTGGGCGCCGAGGTCGTTGACCCGTCGGGCGAGTCCGGCGTTGCTGATCCCTGCGAGGGCGAGGACGGTGCCGAGTTTCTCATTCGGCCCGCGTGACTCCCTGGACATGCGCACCCCTGACCACACCGACGACCGCCCCGCGGCTGACGCGGGGCCCCCTCCCGTCACTGCGCACTGCGCGGCGCGGAAAGCACTGCCAACACAGCGTAGTTCGCTGCATGCCCACCGTTAAGGGGTGTCAGGGGGGATGGCGGGATCTCTCTCCGTACGCGTGTACGTGCAGGGGTCACGTGCCACCCTCAGCGTGCCCCCGGTCGAGCGGCCGGAATCGTACGCGCCCACCGCCGGTCCGGGTGGTTTCGTGGCGCCGTTTCCCGTGCACCGGCCGTGTGGCCGTGCGCCCGCCCATGCGCCTGCCCTGCCTGCGAGGTCAGCGGTTCCATGGGAGCCGCGTGGGTCGGCCCGCTGCACAGGATCAGTGGGCTGGGGGAACACCGCCGTCCCATTCCCCGCGGGCGGCGGTCCGGGCCGGAAGGCGCGCATGTGCCTTCCGGCCCGGCCGACTCGCCCCCCGTCCGGCCTCGGTGCCGGCTTTCTCTCTCTGCGCTCGCCCTCTGGACCGCTGCGTTCGCCCTCTCGCCCGCGGTGCGGAGCGCCCTTCCACCGCTCGGACAGGCGCAACGACTGCTCGGACAGGCGCATCGTCCGCTCGGACAGCCGCGCAGTTTCTTCCGGCTCCCTGCCGGGACGGTCGCCTGCTCAGCGGGGGTCCACATGCGTGTGCCCCTGTGCCTCCGTGCCCGGCGTACGCGACGGTGCCGCGCGCTCGGCGTGCACGCCTGTCGCGCGTGACCACCGGCGGCACCCGCCCCTCCCGCCGCCATCCGTGCGCCGCCCGTCCGGTGTTGCGTCGCGAGTGCGCCGCGGGGCGTCAAGGCGGCGGCCGTCGTGGTCGGTCGTACGGGCAGATTTGGCCGAATGACATCGGTCGCGTGTGCGGTGCCGGAGGCCGACGCCAGAGGAATATGCGCGCGCGGAGTCCGATCAGCGGGCCGGCACGGGGGCGCGGGAGGACGGAAGAAAAGCCGCGTACTCCACTGAGGTATGCGCCCCTTACACGCCTCCCGTGCGCCACTTACGTGGCACCATAGCCGCAACGGCAGCGGTCTCAGGGCGACGCACACCCGTCCCCCCAGGGGCCGCACGGGGCGGCGGACGCCGGCGGGAGTGCCGGCAAGTGACGTGAAGGCAGGCGGCGATGCGCTGGTTGGTGGGGTGGAGCAGCGCCGCGGCAGCGCCTCAGGGCCGTCGCGGCGGCTCCCGGGCCACCACGAACGGGACCCGCGCGTCCACCGGTTCGAGCGGCCCGTACGACCACGGCCCGTACGACTCCCGCGGCGCGTACGACGCCTACGACCCGTACGACTCCTTCGGCCGCTACGGTCACGCCCCGCACACCGCGCACGTGCCCGACGGCGGTGACGGCATCCTGCAGCCCGTCGGTGCGCAGGTGGTGTGGGGTGACCCGGACCCGCTGTGGGCGGTCGGGGACTGGCGGCCCGACGAGATCCGGGTGGTGGAGGCCCAGCCGGGCAGCCGGCTCGCGGTGTTCGGCTGCTGCGGCGCCAGCGACGACGAACTGCGCCTCGGACTGATCGCCGCGCGAGGCGGAGCGTTTCGTCACCTGACCGCGTGGCCCGGCAGCTACACGGCCGTCGCCTGCGTCGGGCGCCGGCTCACCGTCGCCGCCGACCTGGCCGGTGTGCGGCCCGTTTTCCACACACCGTGGGCGGGCGGTACCGCGTACGCGACGGCCGCGCTGCCGCTCGCCGACCTGGTCGAGGCGGAGCTCGACTTCGGTCACCTCGCCGCGCTGCTCGCCTGCCCCGACGCCCCCGAGGCGCTGGGCGACGGCACCCCCTACCGGGGGGTCAGCCGGGTGCCGCCGGGGCACGCGCTGATCGTGCGGGACGGCGGCAGCCGGGAGATCGCCGGGTACGAATCGTCCACGTCCCTGGTCGTCGGCGCGCCGCCCGTCGACCCGGAGGCGGCCGTCGCGGGCGTCAGGGACGCGCTGGTGAACGCTGTCCGCGCCCGCCTGACCGCGCCCCGCCACGCGTCCGAACACGACACCGACGTACGGGATCCGGGCCCCGTCCCCGGCATGGGCCCGGCCGACCGGCAGCGGGCGCGCGGCGGACCCGCGCCCGGCGTCGGCGCCGACCTGTCCGGCGGGCCCGCCTCCGGCACCCTCGCGCTGCTCGCCGCCGGCCTGCCCGGCACCCCCGGCACGGTCTTCGGTTCCGGTGCGGCGGGCGCGGGCGAGCGGCTGCTGGCCGTCACCTTCAACGACCTCACCACGGGAACGGGCACCGCACACCGCGGCCCCCGCGACCGACGCCCCCACGACCCCGCGGACGCCGGGGACCACACCGCCGAACTGGAGCGGGCGCACGCCATCGCCCAGAACCCGCGGCTGCGCCACCTCGTGGTCACCGGCGGCGAGGAGACGCTGCCGTACGCGGACCTGACCGCAGGTCCGCTCACGGACGAGCCGGGACCCTCTCTCGTCGCGGCCGAACGCCACCGCAGCCGTCTCACGTCGGGCAGCGCGGACCACTTCGTCGGCGCCGGGGCCCGGCAGGTCCTCGACGCGCACCCCGCCCGCCTGGCCGACCTGCTGCTGGACCGGCGCCGCCGCCACCTCGTCCGCCCTGTCGCCGCGCTGGCCCGCGCGGAGGGGCAACGGGGAGAGGGCCAGGTGGCGGGGCGTTCGCTGCTGGTGCCCGTCACCGTCTACCGGGCAGCGCGCAGGCTGGCCCGTACGCCCTACAGGGAAGGGGTGGAGCAGACGGCGGCACTGCTGCGGGACGGCGGGTTCACGGCGTCCGCGTTCGAGCCCTATCCGGACGGCGGGGAGAGCGCCGTGGACGCCTCGGTGGCCGCGCTCACCTGGTGCCGCCCGGGACCGGCGGCCCGCTGGCTGACGGGGGAGGCGCTCGCGGAGGTCTCCCTGCGCCTGGAGTCAGCGGCCCAGGCGCGCCCGACCGTGGAGAGGCCCGGGGAGCGACGGGCCCGCGCCGCCCTCGCCCGGTCCGCCGCCGACCACCGCGTCCTCGAACAGGCCGCCGAGATCCGCAACCAGCGGCTGCACGCCCCCTACTTCGACAACCAGGTCGTGCGCGCCGCCCGGGAGCTCCCCGACGCGCTGCGCGTACGCCCCGGAGCGCGCGCGTCCGTCCTGCGCGCCGCACTCGCCGGGGCGGGCGTCCACGATGTTCCGCCCGGCTGGGGCGCCCCCACGCAGGCCACGCACCACGCGGCCCTCCGCGCGGGCATACGCCTCGCTTCCGAGCGGCTGCTCGAACTGTTCCAGGCACCGCTGCTCGCCGAGGCCGGGCTGGTCGAGGCCCGCGTCGTACGGCAGGCCGTCCAACGGGTGGCCCGAGGCGAACCGCTCCCCGCGGAGGGCATCGCCGACCTGGCCGCCATGGAACTGTGGCTGAGCCGCCTGCTCGCCCGCCGCGGCACCTGCTGGACCGGCGCCGCGGCACCCCGCCACCGCGCCGCGGCGGCGGGCGTCCACCCCGACGCCCGCCACGAACGCAGCCTGCCGCCCACGCCCAGGTGACGGACGGGCCTCCGCCCCGCTCCACCCCCGCTCCGCCCCCTTTCACACCAACCGAAAAAAGGACGCGGACATGACGGCACCGACAGGGACAATAGGCATGTGCGCTATCTGATCCTGGGGGCGAGCGAGGCCCGCGACGACGCCGGGCGTCCCGTCCCGCTCGGCGGGCAGCGCCTGCGCGCGCTGCTCGCCGCCCTCGCGCTGCGCGCCCACAGCCGCGCACCCGCCTCACCCCAGGCGCTCATCGACGACGTGTGGGCCGACGCGTACCCCGACGCCCTGCCGGAGGACGCGCCGGCCGCGCTGCAGGCGCTGGTGGGAAGGTTGCGCCGGGCCCTGGGGAGGGACGCCGTCGAATCGCTCACCGGCGGGTACCGGCTGCGACTCGACCCCGAGCGCGACGAGGTCGATCTCCTCCGCTTCGAACGCCTCGCCACCGAGGGGGAGCGCGCACTGGAGGAGGGCGACGCGGAGCGGGCCGCGCGGATACTCCGCGAAGCTCTCGCTCTGTGGCGCGGCCCCGCGCTGGCCGACCTGCCCGACCGCGTCGCCGTCGCCGCCCGCATGGAGGCCCTGCGGCACGCGGCGCTCCAACGGCGCCTCGCCGCCGATCTCGCCCTGGGCCACGCCGCGCGTGTCCTGCCCGAACTCCGCCAGCTGGCACCGGAACACCCACTCGACGAACCGCTCCAGGTCCTCCACCTCAGAGCCTTGCACGAGAGCGGCCGCACGGCGGAGGCGCTGGCCGGTTACGAATCCGTACGTAGAGGGATAGCGTCCCGCCTCGGCGCCGACCCGGGAGCGGAGTTGCGTGCACTCCACGCGGAACTCCTCCGGGCGAGCACCCCGTCGGGCACGGACACGTCGTCCACGCCTGCCCCTGTTCCCGTCCCCGGCCCCGTCCCCGTCCCTGGCCCTGGCCCTGGCCCTGGCCCTGGCCCTGTCTCCGACGAGGGCACTTCCGGCACGGGCCGGTCCGTCCGGACGGCGCGGACCGGTGAGACCCGCACACCGGTGCCGGCACCGGGGGACCGGGCGGCACCGGGGGACCGGGCGGCCCCCGAGGGCGACCACGCGCACCCGCTCCCGCCACCTCCGGGCCGTGACGCACACCCGCCCCCGCCGGAGAGTGAGGCCGAGCCCGCCCCCACGCGCGGCGCGAGACGCACACCGACGGCGGATGGCGCGAAGCCGACACCGGGCGGCGGGAGACCGACGCCCACCTCGGAGGGGCAGGCGCCCATCCCGGAGGGGCACACGCCCACCGTGGAGGGACAAACACCCCTCCCCGAGGGGCGGGGCCCGGCGCGCCCACCGGGCAACCTCCGGGCACGGCTGACCAGCTTCGTCGGCCGCGAGACGGACATCGCCACCCTCAGCGCCGACCTCGCGGCCTCCCGGCTGGTGACGCTGACCGGCCCCGGCGGCTCCGGCAAGACGCGGCTCGCCGAGCAGGTGGCCGCCACGACGGGGGCGGCCGATCCGACTCCGCACCCCGACGGCACGTGGTTCGTGGAGTTGGCGCCGCTCGACCATCCCACCGCCGTGCCGGGTGCCGTCCTCAGCGCGCTCGGCCGCCGGGTGACCGCGCTGTCCACCGCCGCCACGGAGGGCGCCCGTGCGCTCAATGGTCAGCAGGACGCGACGGCGCTGCTGGTCGAGCACTTGCAGCACCGCACCCCGCTGCTGGTGCTCGACAACTGCGAACACGTCGTTCACGCCGCCGCGACGCTCGCCGAGACGCTTCTCGCCCACTGCCCCGGGCTGACCGTGCTGGCCACCAGCCGCGAACCCCTCGGTGTGCCGGGGGAGGCCGTGCGTCCGGTCGAGCCGCTGCCGCCCGCGCCCGCACACCGCCTCTTCGCGGACCGTGCCGCCGCGGCGCGTCCCGGTTTCCGTCCGAGTGAGGACGCGGAGGCCGTGGCGGAGATCTGCCGCAGGCTCGACGGCCTGCCCCTCGCGATCGAACTGGCGGCCGCACGGCTCCGCTCGCTCACTCCGCGTCAGATCGCGGACCGTCTCGACGACCGCTTCCGCTTGCTGACCAGCGGCAGCCGTACCGTGCTGCCCCGCCAGCAGACGCTGCGGGCCGTCGTGGACTGGTCCTGGGACCTGCTGGACGAGCGCGAGCGCACCACCGTCCGCCGGCTGTCCGTCTTCGCGGGCGGCTGCACCCTCTCCGCCGCCGAACACGTGTGCGCGGACGAGTCGCCGCCGGCGCCCGGCCCGCCACCGAGTGGGCACATTCACCCGGACGACGTACTCGACCTGCTCTCCGCCCTGGTCGACAAGTCGATCCTCGTCGCCGACCAGCCCCCCGCCCTGACCGGCACCGGCGTGCGCTACCGCATGCTGGAGACGATCCACGACTACGCCCGCGAACGCGCCGCCGAACACCCCGAGGAGCGCGACGAGGCCGAGGCCCGGCACACCGCCCAGATCCTCCGCTTCGCCACCGCCGCCGAACCCCGCATCCGCTCGGCCGAACAGCTCTCCTGGCTGCCCCGCGTCGAAGCCGACCTCGACAACATCCGCGCGGCTCTCCACCGCTCCCTGTACCAGCGCGACCACGAGACCGTCGTGGCACTCGTCCGCGCGGCCGGCTGGTTCTGGTGGCTGCGCAACTTCCGTGACGAGGGAGCCCGCTGGGTCGAGGCCGCCCTCACCCTGCTGCCGACCTCGCCCGAGCGACGGGGCGCCGAGAGGCGGGGCGCCGAGAGGCGGGATGACGGGAAGCGGGAGGACGAGAGGCGGGACGAGGACGATGGCGAGGACGAGAACGAGGAGCTGCTGGTCCGCGAACTCCAGCTCCTCGACTACTTCCTGCTGTCGGAACACCGCACCCAGGAACTGGTCACAGAGCCGTATCACCGCGCCGTCGCGGCGCAGCTGGTCGCCACCTTCCGCGAGCCCGGCCCGGCCTCCGCACGCTTCCCCGGAATGCTCTGGCCCTTCGCAGGCTTCCTCCTGGAAGGCGGCCAGGGCGTCGCACCCCTCATGCGTGAGCTCGTCGCGAACTGCCGCCGCTACAGCGGCCCCTGGGAACTCGCCGTCGCGCTGCTCTTCCGCGCCCACATCCGCCTCGACACCCCCGGCGGCCTCCCGCGCCTGAAGGAAGACCTCCCAGAGATCAGCGCCCTCGCCGAAAGCACCGGCGACCGCTGGCTGCTCAGCCAGCTGTGCGGCCTGCGCGCCGAGATCGCCATTCAGGAGGGCTGCTACGAGGACGCCCGCGCCGAGTGCGAGACGGCCATGCGCTACGCGCAGCAGCTCGGCGCCCTCACCGAGATGCCGGTACTCCTCGTGCGCATCGCCGACATCTGGTACCGCCAGGGCGACACGAAGCAGGCCGACCAGCTCGCCCAGCGCGCCCTGGAAGACGGCGACCGCCTCGGCGTCCGCGACGCACCGACCCTCGCCGTCTTCGTCCGCGCCATGGCCGCCGTGGAGGAAGACGACATCGCACGCGCCCGCGAGCTGTACCGGCAAGCCGAGAAATACGCCTCCGTCGGGAGCCTGCCCGCCGTCTTCGAGGTTCCGCTCCGCGTACTCGACGCCCGCATCACAGCGTGCGAGGGCGACGAGCTGATCCCCGAAGCCCTCCGCAAGATCAACGCCGCCCTCCACGCCGGACTGGCGGTGGCCGTCCCCGAGACGGTCACCGGCAACGCCCTGCTGACCGCCGGCTTCATTCTGCTCCGGGCCGGTCGGTCCGCCCTCGCCGTCCAGCTTGCCGACGCGGCCGGCGCGACGCGTGGGGACCTGCCCGCGAGCGTCCCCGAACTGCGCCTCGACGGCACCATCCGCGCCTACTCCGCCGGTGCGGCCGCCGACGCTTCCGGCGCCGACCCCGACGGCACGTCCGACGCCGATCCCGACGGCACGTCCGTCCCCGACTCCGACGGCGCTTCCGACGACGGCCGCGACGGTGCCTTCGACGACGGGCCCGAGGCCGCCGGTGCGCCCCTCACCCTCGCCGAGGCGGCGGCCCGTCTCGACAAGCTGTGCGACCAACTCGCCGCCGAGTCAGGCGCCCCTCCGACGGGCTGACGCTCCACCACCAGCCGCACCGTCCGCTCCCCCGTCGTGGACTCGAGGACGACGCCGCGGTCCGTGACGCGGATGAGGTGCCGTTCAGCCGGCTCCGGCGCAGGAGGAGAGGGCCGGGCCGGGGGAGAAGACGGAGGCGGGGGCGTAGGCGGCTCGGGGTCCGGGCTCCGCGGGGGCTCCGGCTCAGGCGGGGACGGTCGCGGGGCCGGACGCCGTACGGGAGCCGCCTCCGGGGCCGGGCGCCGGGGCACGGCCCGTACGGGATCCGGCCCGGGAGCCGGTGGCCGCCCCGTCGGCTCCCGTGGCTCCGGGCGGGATTCGGGCGGCGCGGGACCGGGCTTCCGAGGCGGCTGGTCCGGCGCCGCGTGCGGCGGCGAGGGACGAGCCCGCGGCTTCTCGACCGGCTCGTCCCCGCCGGTCAACGCATAGGCGAGCACCGCACCCGCCGCCGCGGCCACGCCCAGACCGATGCCGACCTTCGCCGGCGCCCCGAGTCCCTCCGACGCCGCACCACCCGACGCCGCGCCACCGGCCGCGGCCCCTCCCGCCGCCGCACCACCACCGAGCAGCGCGGCGAACGCCTTCGCCCCGCCGGCCGTACCGAACCAGCCGACGAGCGCGACCGGCAGCACCAGCCTGATGTGCTCGTTGAGGTCCTTCACCTCCGAAGCCGCCTGGCTGCAGGCCGGACACTCCTCCAGGTGCCGGGCGAGCCCCCGCTCGGCCCGCATCCGCAGCCCACCGCGCGCGTACGCGCCCAGCCGGTCCGCGTACCGCGCACACTCCCCGCCCTGCGTCAGCGCCTGACTGACGTGCGCCTGCAGATACGCCTGCTTGAGGTGCTCCCGCGCCCGGTGCGCCGCCGTCGCCACCGCGCCGCGCGACGTGCCCAGCAGCACCGCCACGTCCTGCGGCCTGCCGCCCTCGACCGCCGTGTGCCACAGCAGCATCCGGTCGTGCTCCGACAGGCTTTCGAACGCGCGCACCACCAGCGTCTGCTCCGCCTTGTGCATGGCCTGCACGTCGGCGCCCAGATCCAGCGTGTCCACGTCCCGCGCCGCCGAGGCGGCGGCCGCCGACTGCACGAACACCGCGAAGTCGTCCACCAGCCGCTCCCGCCGCCGCGTCCGCGTCCACGCCGCGGCGACGTGCCGTACGGACGTGAGCAGGTACGCGCGCACCGCGGTTCTGGGCCCCTTGCCGCCGCGGACCGCCTGCAGGGTGCGCGCGAAGACCTCACCGGTCAGGTCCTCCGCGGTGTCCGCGTCCCGGCAGCACGTGCGGGCGTAGCGCCGCACGGGCTCGGCGTGCCGCCGGTACAGCTCCTCGTACGCCCCGTCGTCCCCCTTCCGCATCCGCGACAGCAGCTCCGCGTCCGACGCCCCACCGAGCGTCCCGCCGCTGCCCGCCCCGTGGACCCCACGCGGGGCCCCGGGTTTCTGGTCCACGCCGCGTGGCCCGCTCGGCGCCGCGGCCTTGTCCGCGCCGCGGCGTCCGGTCAGTGCCGTGCCCTTCCCCGCGCCGGGCGGCCCGTCGGGGGCGTTGGTTCGCTCCGTACGGTGGGGGCTGCGCGGTCGACCGGCTCTGTCCGCGTCGTGGCGTCCACGCTGTTCGGGGACCTGAGGCGAAGCCGACTGCTGCGGCGGGACCTGCGGGTCGGGATCTGAGCGGGAGCCCGTCTCCGTCTCCTGCTCCGAGCCCCCCGACGCTCCCGTCACCGCCGACGCTTCCGGCTCCCCGGACGCAGGCGACTCCCGGGACGCTTCCGGCTCCCCGGACGCACGCGGTTCCTCCGACGCTTCCGGCTCCCCCGACGCTTCCAGCTTTCCCGGTGCCTCCGGCTCCTCGGGTCCCTCCGGCTCCCGCTGCTCGTCACCAGCCATAGCCGTGACTTCCGTGCACACCCTGCCTGCGGAACATCGCGTCAGCGTGGCACAGCGGTGCCGATGGGGAAGCCGACAAGCTGACGAATCACCCCGCCCGGTGGCCCCTCGCACGTGTGCTCGACGACCGGCCGCGAGGCACCGACCCGGCAAAGCGCTCGCTCACACCGTGCCTCCCACGTGCACTCGGCAAGAGCAGCGCCCGCATGAGGTTCCGAGCGAGCACGCCAACCCACCCAAGGCGCCCCTTGGGAAGCACGCCGCCGAAGGCGCCCCTCGGGAAGAGCCGTTCAGCACGGCCCCCTCGGTACCGCTCAGTGCGTGGCGCGCGAGCGCAGCCCTTCGAGCAGGATGTCGAGGAGCCGGGTGGAGGCCGCTGCCTGATGGGCGGCGTCAGGCAGCGAGGGCGCGGCCGTCGCTATCACCAGCAGAACGTCGCCCACCGTCACGTCCGGCCGGAGTTCGCCGGCCTCCCGGGCTCGCTCGACCAACTGGCCGACGACCTGGAGAAGCTCGACCGCGCCCGGATCCTCCTCCAGCCCCTCGTAACCCACCTCCTGTGCCACGACGGTGGGCGCGGTGCGCTCCACCAGCCGCAGATCCGGCGGTGTGCTTCCGTCCAGTCGCGCGTCCCCGGCGAACTCGGCCTGGGCCGGCGGGCGCTGTGCCGGTACGCGAGGTGCGCTGTCCGTCGCCCAGCCGTCCGCGCGCAGTATCCGTGGCGGCAGCAGCCGTCCGGCACCGGAGGCGACGGAGGTGCGCAGGAAACGGGAGAGCGCCGACCAGGGCTCGTCCTCCTGCCCCAGCGCCGACCGCGCCTGTTCCGTCAGCCGGGCCGTCTCCTCCTCGGCGATCCGCCTCACCAGGACGTCCTTGCTGGGGAAACGGCGGTATACCGTCCCCACCCCGACCCTGGCTCGACGGGCGACGTCCTCCATCGGTGCGCCGTAACCCAGCTCTCCGAAGACCTCGCGGGCCGCGCGCAGCACGTGCTCGAGGTTGCGCTGGGCGTCCACGCGCAGCGGGGCCGTGCGTGGAGTGGCGGCGGCCGCCTGGGCGACGCCTGAGGGGCTCGCGGCGGCGGCGTTGGTGCTGATCGGGCCCTCCGGCACGGCGGAAACGGCCGCCGCGGTGGCATGAGACCCGTGCATACCCTGAATGTGCATATTCGTTCCCCCGGTAAATCCCTGTCTCCCCCCGGAGACCCCCGCGTTCGCGGGGACGGGCTGCGACACATTGGTCCACACGTCGCACCCGCTCTGGGATACGAACATAGTTGAGCCCAGGTCGTGAGAGAAGAGGGCGTTGCCGCGCGGCCTTTCGCCTTCCCCGGCCACGACCGCTTTTCCGCGCCGGCCACCGGCCCACGCGCCCCCTCTTCTTCCCCGGTGACCTGCGTGAACGAAAATCCGCAAGAGATCGGGACACCGGTGAGCGCCCGGCGCACAGCAGTCATACGAATCGTGTGACCTGTGGACAAACGAGGGACTGAGGGTGCGTCATGGTCGAGTGACGAAGGCCACGAAGGACTCTGCGGACCCCACACGCATCCTCGTCGTCGGCGGAGGTTACGTCGGCATGTACACGGCGCTGCGCCTTCAGCGGAAGCTGAAGCAGCGGCTCAGCGAGGCGCCGCGCCCTACCCCTGCCTCTGCCTCTGCCCCCACTCTTGATCCGACGCTGCCTGCTGCGTCTCCGTCACAGCCCCCCTCCCGGTCCCACCCGCTGCCCCACCCCCCGTCCCCGCGCCTGTCCCCGTTTCCGCTGCCGTCCGCCTCGGGAATCACGATCACGATCCTCGATCCCGACCCCTACATGACGTACCAGCCGTTCCTGCCGGAGGCCGCCGCCGGTTCGATCTCGCCGCGTCATGTCGTCGTCCCCCTGCGCCGCGTTCTGCCGCGCTGTCAGGTCATCGTCGGTGAGGCGCGCAGCATCGACCACGAGCGCCGGGTCGCGCACATCACCACCCTCGCCACCGCGGAGGCCGATGCCGCGCGTGCCGCACAGGCAGGCCCGGGTCTCGGGCACGAGCCGTCCACCCTCGAACTCCCCTACACCGAACTGGTGCTGGCACCCGGCTCGGTCTCCCGGACTCTCCCGGTGCCGGGGCTGGCCGAGCACGGCGTCGGGTTCAAGACCGTCGAGGAGGCCATCGGGCTGCGCAACCACGTGCTCGAACAGCTCGACATCGCCTCCTCCACCCGCGACCCGGACGTCCGCGACGCGGCCCTCACCTTCGTCTTCGTCGGCGGCGGTTACGCGGGGGTGGAGGCGCTGGCGGAGCTGGAGGACATGGCCCGCTACGCCTGCCGCTACTACCACAACATCGACCCCGACGACCTGCGCTTCCTCCTGGTGGAGGCCAGCGACCGCATCCTGCCGGAGGTGGGCGAGGAGATGGGCGGATACGCGCTGCGCGAGCTGCGCGCCCGCAACATCGACGTCCGTCTCGGCACGCGCCTCGACTCCTGCGAGGGGCGTGTCGCCGCTCTCAGCGACGGATCCCGTCACCCCACGCGCACTCTCGTGTGGACGGCGGGCGTCAAACCGCATCCCCTCCTGGCGCGTACAGGCCTGCCCCTCACCTCCCGCGGCAGACTCAGGTGCGAGACGACTCTCCGCG
Organism: Streptomyces diacarni; assembly: GCF_003323715.1. GTDB lineage: Bacteria > Actinomycetota > Actinomycetes > Streptomycetales > Streptomycetaceae > Streptomyces > Streptomyces diacarni. The sequence continues at coordinate 5,817 of NZ_QOIN01000057.1, read as the reverse complement.
TCACCGGCACGGAGCACGCCTGGGCGGCAGGCGACGCGGCAGCCGTACCCGACCTGACGGCGATGGACGAGGCCAGAAGGGCGGCGCACAAGGGCGCCGCAAATGAGGCGCCCGACGAGACCGGTGACAGGGCGCACGACGACACCGTCAGCAGAGCGGCCCTCAGCGGTGTGGCAGGCGCTCCACGCGCCGCGGGAGACGGTGCCGGACCACCCCTCTGCGCGCCCAACGCCCAGCACGCCGTGCGCCAGGCACGCTGCCTCGCGGACAACGTCGCCGCTGTGCTCGAAGGGGCGGAGCCCACTGAGTACCGGCACGCGTACGCCGGCTCGGTCGCCTCCCTCGGACTGCACAAGGGCGTCGCGCACGTGTACGGACGGAAGTTCAAGGGCTACCCTGCCTGGTTCATGCACCGCGCGTACCACCTCAGCCGCGTGCCGACCTTCAACAGAAAGGCCCGCGTGCTGGCCGAATGGGTGCTCTCCGGGCTGTTCAAACGGGAGATCGTCTCGTTGGGCTCCCTGGAGCACCCGCGCGCCGAGTTCGAGATGGCGGCAGGCACCGTACGGCGGCCCGACAAGGACTGACCCTTGCCGGAGCAGCACCGGCAGCACCGAAAAGCACCGGGGTCGCCGCGTCGCAAGTGGCCGCCGCACAGCGGCGTCTGACGAATGTCGGCGCGGTGCGCCACACTGGACGTGTGACCATGGGTGGGCCCGCGTCTGCGAAGAGTGATCCCTGAGCGGCCCCCGAGCGAACACCGCGAACCACATGAGGAATCGGACGACGTGAACTTCACGCGCTGGAGCGCCCGACTGCCCGGCACACAGCGGCGGACCGCCGCCGCCCAGGCGGCGATAAAGGCGCGAGCGCAGTCGTCCGGCCCCGCGCACGCCGACCGTTCCGAGAGCGACAGCGAGGGCGACCGGGAGAGCCACGGAGACGAGGGCCACGGAGACGGAGGCTCCGATGCGTCCGGAGGGACGGGCGCGGAGGCTGAAGGGACGGGCGGAGACGAGGGCGGTGCGCGAGGATCCCGCAGCGACTCGGAACCGGGCCTCCACGCGGACGTGCGCTCGGGCGGGTACGCGGGCGCCCATGTGGCCACGCAATCGCCGCCGGCGGACACGGAGCCGTATCCCCGGGACACGACAGCGGGCGGCGACGCCCGTGCGGACGTGAGCACGCGTACGCGTGCGCAAGGGAGCGCCGAAACGCCCACGGGACCGGGCCGGCAGCCGGCCCCGGACACGCGTGCGGCGGAGACCCCCACCGTCCCCGGCGCCCGCGGCCGTCCCCGCTCCGAGACGGACCCGCTCTCTGCGAGGGGGGACACGGGGGCGCCGAAGGCCAGGGGCGGCACTCGGCCGCCACGGCAGCGCGGCGGCATCGACACGCTGCCCGTGCACGACCTGCTGGGCCAGGTCCCCGCGTTGGCCGCGATCGTCCACGGACCGGAGCACCGCATCGCGTTCGTCAACGACGCGTATACCCGGGTCTTCGGCCCGCGCCCCACCGGGGCAGCGGCGCGCGAGGCGCTGCCCGAACTGGTCGAGCTCGGACTGCTCCCCCTGATGGACCAGGTACGGCGCAGCGGCACGCCCCGTACGGTCAAGTCCCGCAGGGTCCAGCAGCGTCAGACGGGGACGACGTCCGGCGTTCCGGCGGGATGCTCCGGCGGGTCCAAGGGAGGCCCGACCGGTCCCAAGGGAGCCGCGGCAGGTGGCGCCAAGGGAGCCACGCGCCAGGAATCCAGGCGCCGTACGGGTCACTACTACACGTTCACCTGCACACCCATCACGACCTCGGACGACAGCGGGGTGCTGATCTTCGCCGCCGAGGTGACCGACCAGGTCGAGGCCGTCGAACGCCTGCGCGCCAGCGAGCGCCGGCAGCGGGAAGCCGCCGTCACCCTCCAGCGGAGCCTGCTGCCCCAAGAACTCGAACAGCCCGACGACCTGCGGGTGGCGGCCACGTACCAGCCGGGCGGCACGGACGCCGCCGTCGGAGGTGACTGGTACGACGTGATCACGTTGGGCGCCGGTCGCACCGCGCTCGTCATCGGGGACGTCATGGGGCGCGGTGTCAGGGCCGCCGCCGTGATGGGCCAGCTCCGTACGGCTGTGCGGGCCTACGCGCGGTTGGATCTGCCGCCGCACGAGGTGCTGCAACTCCTCGACGACCTCGCCGCCGAGATCGACGCCACCCAGATCGCCACCTGCGTCTACGCGGTCCACGACCCCAGCGAGGGCCACCTCAGCTACGCGTCCGCCGGCCATGTGCCCGTCCTCGTACGCGATCCGGACGGCACCGTCCGACGCGCCACCGACCACACGGGGCCGCCCCTGGGGACCGGTGGCTGGCTGCACACCTCGGGCAGCGTGCCGCTGCCGCCGGGCGCGGCCGCCGTTCTCTACACCGACGGTCTGATCGAACGCCGGGACGCCGACATCGACGAGGGCGTGGCAGCGCTGGAAGCCGCGTTCGCCGGCGCGACCGGGTCGCCCGACATCGTCTGCGACCGTCTGCTGCGCGCCCTGGGCATCACCGAGGACCACGACGACGACGTGGCCGTCCTCGTCTGCCAGCACCCCGAGCGCACCGGCACGGACGCCGAGCTGTTCCACAACGCGGCGCTCGACCTGCTCGGCGGCACGGAGGCCGCCCCCCGCGCCCGCGCCTTCGCCTCCGGCGTGCTGGCCTCCTGGCGTTTTCCGGTGGAGCTCCGCGACCTGGGCGTGCTGGCCGCCAGCGAACTCGTCGCCAACTCCCTCCAGCACGGCACCCCGCCGATGCGGCTGCGGCTCCGCCGTACGGACCGCCGTCTGATCGTCGAGGTCACCGACGGCGACGATCACCTGCCCCGGCGCCGGCGCGCCGAACCGGGTGACGAGTCGGGGCGGGGCATCTCGATCGTCGCGACGATCGCGTCCTCGTGGGGATGCCGCAGAACGCCCGGGGGCGGCAAGTCGGTGTGGTGCGAGTTCGCTCTCCCGAGCACCTGACAGGACCGGAACGAGTCCCGCCCCTCCGGTCGGGGAAGGGGCGGGGCCACCTGGCTGGGCAGGGGGCGCGGCGGCCGGGCGGACAGCCGCCCGGAGCACGGTCACACGGCGCTGGGCACCCGCCCACCCGCACCGCCGGACGACACCGCACCGCCGGGCGCCGCCGCGTCCGTTGACAGCACGGCACTCTCGGACAGCACGCCACTGCCCGACAGCACCGCGGTCTCGGGCGGCAGGGCGCCTTGTGCCGACGTCGCGACCGCACCCTCCGGCACCTCCTCGCCGCTGCCGGAGGGAGAGCCGCCGCGCGCGACGACGACCGACCCCGGCCGGTCGACCCGCTCGGGCAGCCTCCGGCCCAGCAGGAAGGCGAGCCCGACGACGCCGAGGCAGCACAGCACCAGCATGACGATGTACGTCGACCAGGCGCCGGCCGCGGCGATCGCCCCGCCCACGGCGGGTCCGACGGCGAGAGCGAGCTGCTTGACCAGGGCGAAAGCCGAGTTGTACTGGCCCACGAGCCGAGCGGGCGCCAGGTCGGCAACCATCGGGGCGACCGTCGGCGAGAGCATCGTCTCGCCGACGCCGAACAGGGCGTACGTACCGATGAGGAGCGCGGTCGCCACGGCCTGCGCCCCGTGCACGAGCCCGGACGCCCCCGCGGCCAACCACGCGACGGTCCAGATGGCGCCCACCAGAGCGACCACCCGGCTGCGCCTGCGCCCGTCCACCAGCCGCAGGACGACGAACTGCGCGAGCACGATCATCGCCGTGTTCGCCGCCAACGCCGTCCCCAGCGTCGCGGTGGAGATGTGGGTGACCTCGACGGCGTACGCGGACAGCCCCGACTCGAACTGGCCGTAGCACGCGAAGAAGATCACGAACCCCAGGACGCCGAGCAGCACCATCGGACGGTCCCGCAGGAGCACGCCCCACCCGGAGCCCCGCGCGGCACCGGAACCGGCACCGGACGCGGCACCCGCGCCGGAGCCGGCTGCCGCCTCGGCGGGCCGAGCCACCCTGACCGTCACCAGGACGGCGAGCAGGACGAGGAACATCGTCGCCTCGATGGAGAACAGCAGGGTGAAGCTCGCCGGGACGTGCTCGTTCACGAGCATGCCGCCGAGCAGCCCGCCGACGCCCAGCCCGAGGTTGTTGAGGAAGAACTGGGTGGCGAAGGCCCGCGACCGCGTACCCGGTGTCGAGCACCAGACGATCATCGTCGCGAGCGCCGGCTGGAGTACGGCGATGCCCGCGCCCATCACGGCCGAGGCGGCCAGTACGGCGGGCGCGGTGGTCGACAACCCGAATCCCAGGGCACCGAGGGCGGCCGAGACCGCCCCGATGACGACCATCACGAGAGGTCCGCTCCGGTCGATCACGCGGCCCGTGAAGGGCAGCACGATCAGCGCGGCCGCGGCGAACGCGGCGAGCACCGCACCCGCGGTGCCGTCACCGAGATCGCGCACCCGCGCGACGTACACGAAGAGGAATGGCACCGTGAAGCCGTTGCCGAAAGCTGCCAGCGCGTTACCGAGCTGGATCCGCCGCAGCGCGGCGGCCATCGCCGTGGTCACACTCACCTGCCTAGATAGAGAAGGGGATGGGGGGAGGACGGGTGCCGAGCCCGCAGAGTTCGAAGCTAAAGTTCGACACTAAAGAATACACAGGGCAACCGTTTAGGGCGAACGAGTTGCCATGGGACACTGGCCACATGCCGGACCGACAACCGACCCTCGACGAGCAGATCGCGATCTACCAACGCGAGTACCGCGACCTTGACCCCCAGGTGGAGAAGGTGGTCAACGCGCTGAGCCGGCTGGACCGCCGCATGAACGTCGCCTACGGCCGCCAGCTCGCCACCCTTGGACTCAGCAGCCCCGAGTGGGAGGTGCTCAAGGAGCTCGTCATGGCCGGCAGCCCATATCAACTGTGGCCCGGCACCATCGCCAAGCGCCTCGGTCTCACCCCGGCCGCCATGACCCACCGCATCGACCGCATGTTCGGCCAGGACCTCGTCACCCGCGAGCGCGACCCCGACAACCGCGTCCGCGTCATCATCGGACTCACCGACACCGGCCGGGAGAAGTGGCTGGAGGTCATGCGCAAGGCCTCGGTCTTCGAAGAGGACCTCCTCCAGGACCTCTCCACGACGGAGCGCACCCAACTCGGCGACATGCTCACCCGCCTCCTGCGCCGCGTCGAGCACGCCCAGCACGACGCGAGCGGCCGACTCACCGACCTCGACTGACGGCCTCGACCGGCCCCGTCGGAAGGACGTCGACCGGTGCCACGGTGGACGGAGGCGGCGGGCTCGGCGGACGGACGCGACCAGCCACGAGTGGCCGGCCACGGTGGCCAAGCCGGGGTCGCCTCCACGGGAGTTGAGGGGGCACCGGCCCTGGTTGACAGTACGACCAGTGCTCCGTAAGGTTCATCGGGTTGCCGCAAAGCCGTCCTGGTTTCGCGGCGACTCTCTTCGCCACTCCGGCGGGTACCACTTCGAGAGCACGCTCTTCCCTTCGCAGGGGTTTCTTCGGCATGCCGAATTTCTTCTGCGGCCGGCTCAATTTGGAGCCGGAGGGAAAAGGCTCTAAAGTAGAGACCAGCCGGAAGGCGCCCCGCCGACAGGGGAATCCGATTCGGAAGAACGGCACCGGAAACGGGCCGGGAAACGGATCTGATAGAGTCGGAGACACCGAAAGGGCAAACGTCCGGAGAAACCCGTGAGACGGTTTTGAAGGAAGCGTCCGTTCCTTGAGAACTCAACAGCGTGCCAAAAGTCAACGCCAGATATGTTGATACCCCGACC
>NZ_QOIN01000029.1 GCF_003323715.1 Streptomyces diacarni | reverse complement strand
ACCCCGTCGCCAACATCGTCGCCGCCTGCAACTACGCCGCCGACCGCTACGGCACCATGGACAACGTCGACTCCGCCTACTGAGCAGAAGGCCCCAACAGCCGACACCACACACGCACCACGCACATACGCACATACGCACATACGCACACACGCATGCGACACCCCGAGCGGGTGGGAGGAACACCCTCCCACCCGCTCGTCGCGTATGCGGCCCTCAGGGTGCGAGCGGGCAGCCAGGGCCGAAGGCCAGGTCGGCGAAGCGCTCGCCGATCCGGCGGTGTGCGGCCGCGTCCGGATGCAGCTGGTCGGGCAGCGGCAGCTCCGCGAAGTCGGTTTCGCCGTAGAGCTCCCGGCCGTCGAGGTAGAACAGGTGCGGGTCCTGTGCGGCCCGCTGGGAGACGATCCGGGCGAGCTCCTCCCGGATGACGTTGAGGGTCAGCTTGCCCGCGGCCCGCTCCGCCGGGTCGCCCATGGCGCGGAAGAGCAGCCTTCCCGAGCTGATGTCGCTGAAGTCCGGAGCGCAGGGCCCCGGGGTGTCCTCGTGTATGGGGCACAGGATCGACGAGACAACCAGCAGCGGGGTGGTCGGGTGTCCCTCGCGGATCGTGTCGAGGAAGCCGTGCACCGCCGGGGTGAAGGCCCGCAGCCGCATCAGGTCGCCGTTGACGAGGTTGATGCCGAGCTTGACGCTGACCAGGTCGGCGGGGGTGTCCCGCATGGTGCGGGCGGTGAACGGGTCGAGCAGGGCGCTGCCGCCGAGCCCGAGGTTGACCAGTTCGACACCACCACGCGAGGCGGCCAGCGCGGGCCATGTGGAGGTGGGCCCCGCGGCGTCGGAGCCGTGGCTGATCGAGCTGCCGTGGTGCAGCCACACCTTGCGTCCCTGGTCGGGTACGGGCTCGACGGGGGCGTCGGTGCGCAGCGCGCCGAGTTCGGTGGTCTCGTTGTGCGGCAGCCAGATCTCGACGTCCTTTTCCCGGTCGGGCAGGCCCTCGAAGCGGAGCGTGTCGGCCGGTCCAGGGGTGGTGTCGGCGGTGCCGGCCAGCATGTCGATGGTCAGGGTGTTGCCGCCGGTGGCGGTCGCCCGGCGGACGGGCCGGCCGTCGACAAGCAGCTCGTACACGCCGTCCGGGCGGGGCGGGGCGCCCACGTAGTCGCGTTTGGTGGGCAGTACATCCAGCTCCACCGTGGTCGCCGCGGTGCGGAGCGCCAGGCGGACCCCCGAGGGCTGTGATTCGGCCATGGCGAGTTGTCCGTCGGTGTTCTGGGCGCGCGCCCAGGCGGGCAGCCGGTGGGGCAGGACGCCGTGCGGGGTCTGCTCCAGGTCGGCGGCGCCGCGTACGAGGTCCGTGGTGAGCGGCGTGGTGATCCAGTCGTGCGTGGGGTTCATGGGGGTCCAGCCTGTGTGGTCGGGAAGGCCGCTTCACGCTCAGGCGCGGGGGGGGGGGGGGGGGGGGGGGGGGGGTTGCCGGGTGGGGTCAGGGCCCCGGTGGGCGCAGGCTGCGGAGCAGGGCGTCTAGGTGGTCGACGACCCATGTCCAGGTCTCCGGCGCGTCGGGGGCGCTGTGGCTGAAACCTCCGGACGCCTCCAGGCTGACGAAACCGTGGAAGACGCTGCCGAGCAGCCGCACGGCGTGCGTCTGGTCCGGTTCCGGCAGGTCGTAGCCGCGCAGGATGGCGCGAGTCATCTGGGCGTGCCTGCGTCCGGCGCTCGCGGCGGCGGTGCGGGGGTCGAGGGGGAACCGGGTGGCGGCGTATCGCCCTGGGTGCTCGCGGGCGTAGTCGCGGTAGGCGTTCGCGAAGGCCGCCAGGGCGTCCTTGCCCGCTCGTCCGGCCAGGGCGTCGGCGGCGCGCTCGGCCAGTTCCTCCAGGGCGAGCAGCGCGATACCCGTCTTGAGGTCGTGGGAGTTCTTCAGGTGCGAGTACAGGCTCGCGACCTTGACGTCGAACCGTCTGGCGAGCGCCGAGACGGTCACCTGGTCGAATCCGACCTCGTCCGCGAGCTCGGCTCCCGCCCGGATCAGCCGCCGCGCACTCAGTCCGGCTCGCGCCATGTCCTTCACCCGCCACCTGAGAGTCTTCCATGAAAGCCTTAAGGAATTGCCTAAGCCTTTTAGGCAATTTACGGTAACACTCATGAAGGCGCTGACAGAACCAGAGATCCGTTCCGCGTTCGTGAACTGCACCAAGGGCGAGGCCAAGCGGCTGGCGGTCCCCCGCGACCTCGCCGACCGGCCCTGGGACGCGCTCGACTTCCTCGGCTGGCGTGACCCCCAAGCGCCGGGCCGCGCCTACCTCGCCACCGAGTTCGAGGGCCGCACCCGGGCCGTCGCGCTGCGCAGTCCGGCGCCCGCCTCGTGGCAGGCGCGGCGCGGCATGTGCTCGATGTGCCTGACCCCGCACACGGGCGGGGTCTCGCTGATGGTCGCGCCGAAGGCGGGCAAGGCAGGGCAGCAGGGCAACTCGGTCGGCACGTACATATGCGGCGACCTGGAGTGTTCGCTGTACGTGCGCGGCCGCAAGGATCCGGCGGGCGGCGCCCGGATGCACGAGTCGCTCACCCTGGAGGAGAAGATCCGGCGAGTCGAGGGGAACGTCGCCGCGTTCCTCGCGAAAGTGGTCGCGTGATCGTGTCGCGGACCCGACCGGGCTCGTTGGTGGTGGTGACCCCAGGTGAGCAACCGGAAGGAAACACCATGCGTGCACGTGCACTGACGGCGGGGATGCTGGCCGCCGCCGCCTCGTTGACCGGCGTCGCCGCGGCGTCCCAGGCCGCGGCCGCTGACAGCACCGCGGGCGGCCGGAACGCCGCCGCCGAAGCGGGTGGCGTGTCCGACCAGTTGGGCCTGTCCTCCGTGATCTCCCAGGCCGAGCAGCAGTTGCGCATGGTCGGGGAGCAGGCGCAGCAGCACGGCCGCTGAGGCGCGGAACAGCGCCCCGCGCCCGCGCCCGCTCCCGCGTGCACGTCCGCGTCCGTGCACGAGGCCAGGTGTGCGATGTCGCGAACCGGCCCCGGCGGCTCAGCCATCGGCGGATCAGGCTTCGGCGGTGACGCGAGGTGCCGCGCACGCGCGCAGGCCGGCGGTCAGTTCGGTGGCGTCGAGGCCGCGTCCGATGAACACCGCGCGGCTGCGGCGCGGCTCGGCGGCGCTCCACGGCGCTCCCGGGCGCAGTTCGTGGAGCCGGTGGACGCCCTGCAGCACGTAGCGGCAGTCCTGGCCGGCGAGCGCCATGATGCCCTTGAGCCGGTAGAGGTCCGCGCCGCGTGCGGCCGCCAGGTCTCCCAGCCACCTCTCCAGTGCGGCGCGGTCCAGCTGCTCGGAGATCTCCACGCTGACAGAGCCGATCTCGGGGTCGTGCCAGTGGCGGCTGTCGTCCTCGGTGAGCCAGCGGTGGTCGGCCTGTGCGCTGCGGTCCAGGTCGAAGGCGCCGATGCCGAGCACGGCGTCCAGGTCGACCTCGGCGTGGCAGGAGGTGACGAGGCCGGCGGTCGCGTTGATCCCGCGCAGACGCGCCAGGAGGGTGTCGAGTTCCGCCGCCTCCACCAGGTCGGTCTTGTTGACCACGACCCGGTCGGCCACGGCGATCTGGTCGGCCACCTGGCGGCCGGGCCCGGTGTGGTGCTCACCCGCGTCCCAGGCGTCGAGGTGGGGGGTCACGTGCCCGGCGTCGACCAGCGTGACGACCGCGTCGAGCCGGAACCTGGAGGCGACCTCCTCGTCCACGAAGAACGTCTGGGCGATGGGGTTGGGGTCGGCCATACCGCTGGTCTCGATGAGGACGCGGTCGAGGTGTTCGCGTCGGGCCAGTCGGTTCAGGATGTCGATGAGGTCGGTGCGCGCGGTACAGCACAGGCAGCAGCCGTTGGCCATCTCCACGATCTCCTCGTCCGTCTCGACGACGAGGTCGTTGTCGACCGGGATGTCACCGAACTCGTTCTCCACCACCGCGACGCGCTGCCCGTGCCGCGCGGTCAGTATGTGGTTGACGAGCGTCGTCTTGCCGGCTCCCAGGAAGCCGGTCAGCACGGTTACCGGGATCGCGGGGCTCTTCGGCGCTTCCCTGCCATGGTGTGTCATCGGCGCTCTCCGATGGAGGTGTGGGTGGGCGAAGGGGTGGCCGCGCGGTGCTGCGCGGCGCGGGAAGGCACGTCGATGCCCGCGCGCCGCAGCAGTGCGTCGGCCCGCTCCTGTGCCTCGGCTGCGGCTGCCTGCTCGTCCACGGACAGGCAGTGCCCGTCCCTGTGCACGATCCGGCCCCCGACCACGGTGGTGGTCACATCGCCGGCGCGGGCCGCGTAGACGAGAGTGCTCATCACGTCGTGCAGCGGCCGCAGGTGAGGGGCCGTCAGGTCGACGACGGCCAGGTCGGCGAGGCGGCCGGCGACCAGCGAGCCCGCGTCGACACCCGCGTAGCGGGCGCCTTCCCTGGTGGCCATCGCCAGCACCTCCCGGGCGGTGACGACCTGGGGGTCGAGGGTGTGCAGCCGCTGCGCGAGGACGGCCTGTTTCATGCACTCGAACATGTCCTGCCGGTGTCCGCAGCTGGGCCCGTCTGTGCCCAGCGCCATCAGGACGCCCGCGTCGCGCAGTGCGGGCAGCCTGAGGGTGCCCGAGGCGAGGTAGCCGTTGGAGACGGGGTTGTGGGCCACTGCCGCGCCCGCCGCGCCCGCCTGTTCGATCTCCTCGTCGTCCAGCCACACCGCGTGCGCCAGCGTGGCCCGTTCGTCGAGCAGCCCCTCGCCGGCGAGCCACTGGAGGGGGCGCACGCCGTAGGCCGCCGTGTAGCCGCGCGGGTCGGCGCCGGATTCGCAGCAGTGGGTGTGCCAGCGGGTGCCCAGTTCGCGGGCCAGGCCGACGGCGGCGCGCACCAGTTCCTGATCGACGTAGGTGAGGTTGAGCGGCGCGGGCCACACCTCGACGCGCGAGCCCGGCGGGCGATGGGCCACGGCCTGCCTGGTGAGGTCGAGTTCGTCCTGGGCCGAGTAGCGGAAGAGGGCGTCGGGTTGGCCGCGCGCGGCGGCCACCGCGGTGCGCTCACCGACGATGCCGCGGGCCACCGCACCGCGCAGTCCGGCCTCTTCCAGGGTCCGGGCGACGGCGAGGGTGGTGTCGAGGTCGGTGGGCGCGTAGTGGTGGTCGACGACGGTCGTGATGCCGGCGCGCAGCGCCTCGGCGGCGGCGAGCCTGACGCCTGCCACCGCGTCCTCTCCCGTGACGGAGATCGAGTACGGCCACATGAAGTCGCACAGCCACGGCACGATGGACATGCCTTCGCCGAGCCCGCGCACGAGTGCCTGGTAGAGGTGGGTGTGGCCGTCGACGAAGCCGGGGATGACGGCCTGCCCCCGGCAGTCGAGGACGGTGCGCGCCCGCAGCGCGGACAGCTCGTCGGCCGGGCCGACGGCGGTGATCCGGTCGCCGGTGACGGCCACGGCGCCCGGCTCGTGCACGGTGTACCGCTCGTCGACGGTGACGACGGTGCCCCCGGTCAGCAGCAGATCGCAGGACGCGGCGACGGGCCGGGGCCTCGGGTCGTGCGCGGATTGGGGCGGATGCTGGGCGGACGTCATGGCGGCTCCCTCCCCCGGACCGCGCGGAGGCGGCGGGGACGAACGGCTCGGTCTCGCCGAACGGTTGGCCCGCCCTGGGCGGGAGGTCACCGGCGGAGGGGTGCGCTGCGGTGTGCCGTCCGGAGGACGGCCTGCCTGCAACATGTAATGCGCCTCCGCCGAGGGCTGTCAAGACGGTGGACGGCACGGGCGGGCCCGTGACATGCCAGCACGTCACGGTGTTCGGCCCGGACCCGGCCCGGTCTTCCGCAGCACGGTTCCGGAGGCTCCGGGGTGCGGGACGGGTTGACAGGTCCGCCGCTGTCTCTACGGTCCCTTACATTGCATGCAACACGCAGTGCTGCGTCCCCTTCGCAGCATCGAGCACGCAGCACTCCCCCGGCGCCGGTCCGTCCACCGGCCTGCCCGAGCCGCGGTCACGGCTGCTCCGTGCCGTCGGCCGCACCGATGGAATCCGCCGCTCATCAGCGCGGCGGAGGAGGGAGCAGGGCATGGTCAACTTCCGCAGCGTCGTGGGGCGTCCGCGCGCGCCCCGCGCCGGGAACAGGGCCGGCGGGCCCGGGCCCCGCGCGCGTGCGCCGCACGAGGTGGACGCCGTACCGCCCGTGTGGCACCTGTTCGTGTACGGCACCCAGCACGTCCTCGCCTTCTACGCGGGAGCGGCCGTGATGCCGCTGCTGGTCCGCCCAGGGGGTGGGGCTGCGCGACGCGGACCAGGCCATGGTCGTCAACGCCTCGCTGCTGGCGTGCGGACTGGCGACGCTCCTCCAGTCCGTCGGACTGCCCGGCATCGGCATCCGGCTGCCTGTCGTACAGGGCCCGGCCACCAGCGCCGTCCCTTCCCTCATCGCCGTGGGACTGGCCGCAGGCGGAGCCCACGCCGGACTGCCCACCATGTTCGGCGCGGTGATCGCCGCCGGACTCGCGCTCTTCGTCGTCGCGCCGGTCTTCAGCAAGCTGGTGCGCTACTTCCCGCCGCTGGTGACCGGCACGATCGTGACGGTCGTGGGGGTGACGCTGCTGGCGGTGGCCGCCAAGCAGGTGGGCGGCGGGGATCCGGGAGCTGCCTCCTTCGGCAGCCCCGCCCACCTGGGGCTGGCCGGTGCGACGCTCCTCGTCATCATCCTGGTCTCGCGCTTCTCCAGCGGCTTCGCGGCGACCGTGGCGGTGCTGGTGGGCCTGCTGGCGGGGACGGGGCTGGCGATGGCGACGGGCCTGGCGGACTTCTCGGGTACCGGCTCCGCACGGTGGTTCGGGATGACCGAGCCCCTGCACTTCGGGGCGCCGCGCTGGGACACGGCGGCGGCGCTGTCCCTGTCGCTGGTGATGGTGGTGATCGCCGTCGAGAGCATCGGCCAGTTCTTCGCCGTCGGACGGATCGTCGGACGCGAGGTCGGCGAACGCGACGTCGTACGGGCGTTGCGCGCCGACGGGCTCGGCACGGTGTTCGCCGGGCTGCTCGGTTCCTTCCCCAGCACGGTGTTCTCGCAGAACGTGGGGCTGTTGCAGCTGACCAGGGTGCGCAGCAGGTGGGTGGTCGCGGCGTCCGGCGTCCTCATGGCCGCGTTGGGGCTGATGCCGAAGGTCGGTGCGGTGATCGCCGCGATGCCGACCCCGGTGCTGGGCGGGGCGACGATCGTCCTCTTCGGCACCATCGCCGTGGTGGGTGTGCAGATCCTCGCGCAGGCCGACCTGGCACACAGGAACGGCACGCTCGTGGTGGCGGTCAGCCTCGGTGTGGGCTTTCTGCCCACCGCCTACCCGCAGTTCGCGCAACGGCTTCCCGGTGAGCAGTTGCATGTAATTTTCGGGAGCGGAATCATCCTCGGTTCGCTCACGGCTGTGCTGCTCAACCTGCTCTTTTACCATGTGACCCTGCCGGGACGGCGCGCGGCGCCAACGTCCGCAGTGGTCGGGGGCGTTGACGGTCCTGAGGAGCACATGCAACATGAAGTCGTCAGGGCAGCCGACGATCCGGCCACGGGCACCGCACGGGCGGGACCGGCGAGCGCGGGCAGCGGCCGGGACGTCGCCGGCCCCGGCCCGGCCGCCACCGGCGGTGGAACAGCCGCCACAGGCGGCGGCCAGGCCACCGGGACGCCACCACGAGGCGGCGGAGCCCGCGCCTGAGAGCCGCCGCCTCCCCACCGACCACTTCCGCCCACCGAGACCGGGCCCGCACGAGGGGGTTCTTCCACACGATGCCGATCGAGAGCGCGGTGAGCCGTCTGGCAGGCGGCAGTCTGCTGGCCGACCAGGCGTACCAGGAGTTGAAGAGCGCCGTCCTCGCCGGCCGGCTGTGCCCGGGCGACGCGCTGTCCGTCCCGGCGCTGGCGACGCGGTTGGGCATCAGCCGCAGCCCCGTACGCGAGGCGGTGCAGCGCCTCATCCACGACGGCCTGGCCACCCACGAGCCCCACCGGGGGGCGGTCGTGGCGCGCGTGGACGTGGCGGACGTGCGCCGGCTGTACGTGCTGCGGGAAGTGATGGAGGGGCTGGCGGCCCGCCTGGCCACCGAGCGGCTCGACGCGGCGCGGGTCGCCGAGCTGCGCGCGCTGCTGGAAGAACACGAACGCGTGGTGGCCACCGGGGACGACGAGGAGAGCCACACCCGGATGGACATGGCCTACCACCGGCTGATCCGCGAGGTCGCGGACAACGACCATCTGACCGCCGCCCTGGACACCATCCAGGGCAAGGCCCACCTGGCGCTGCACTCGCTCTGGCGCAGCCCCGAGGCCCAGCGGCTCGCCGTCGCCGAGCACCGGCGGATCTTCGAGGCGATGACCTCGGGCGATCCGCAGGCGGCCGAGGAGGCGGCCCGTGAGCACGTGCGGCGGCTGCGGATCCGGCTGTCGCAGACGGTGCCGCAGCGGGTGCCGGCCGAGGGGCCGGCATCGGAAGCGGTGGCCAGGGCGCCGCGTGCCGACAGCGCCGGGTAGCGCCGGACCGCCGCGCTCACACCGCCCTGCCCCGCCGGCGCTCGGTGCGCGAAGCGAGCGGGAGTGACCGGACCACCGCGCTTCCGCCAACACCGTCGGCACCGGCACCGGCACCGGCACCGGCACCGGCACCGGCACCGGGCCCACTACCCCGCCCCTGCCACCCACCGTCCACCAGTCACCGGCCACCGTTCACCAACTACCAACTACCAACAACCGGCACCCGGCACCCGGCACCCGGCACCCGGCACCCGGCACCCGGCGAGAGGGAGGCACACCGTGAGCGGCACGACGACAGCGCACCCACCCGGCGCCGCCACACCGACTCAGACGGCCCGGGCCCAAACACCACCACCGGCCCGGACGGCACCAACCCAGACCGCACCGCCCCGGACGGCACCAACCCAGGCCGCGCCGGTCGGCGGGACGGCGGCTCCGCCGCGCGGCGTCAGCGCCCCGCACACGCCCGGCAAGACCGGCCCGGCCGCCGGTGTCGGCAGCGGAGCACCGCGCCCCGACGGCGGGCTCAAGGTGACCGGGGCCTTCGCCTACTCCTCGGACCTGCGCAGGGACGACGCGGTGTGGGGCGCCACGCTGGGCAGCCCCCACCCCTCGGCGCGCGTCCTGAGCATCGACGCGTCCCGCGCCCGCGCACTGCCCGGGGTGGGGCCGTGCTCACCCACGAGGACGTTCCCGGGCTGCCGCGGTACGGGATGAAGGTGGCCGACCAGCCGGTGCTGGCGTCCGACCGGGTGCGCTACCAGGGGGAGCCGGTGGCGCTGGTCGCCGCTGACCATCCGGAGACGGCGCGCCGCGCGCTCGCCCTCGTCGACGTCCGCTACGTCGAACTCCCGGCGCTCACCGACCCGGAGGCCGCACTGCGCGGTGAGGGTCCACTGGTGCACGAGACCCACCCCCTGGGCGCCCCGACCGCGGCGTCCACGGCGGCCACGGCGTCCACGGCGGCCACGGCTCCGGCCGGCGGCCCCACCGCCGGCCGGGTGGCACCGGGCAACCTGGTGCGGCACGTGCGCATCCGGCACGGTGACGTGGCGCGGGCGCGGGCCCGCGCGGACGTGGTGGTCGCCGGGGTGTACGAGACCGGGATGCAGGACCAGGCGTTTCTGGGGCCCGAGTCGGTGCTGGTGGTTCCGGCGGAGGACGGCGGGGTAGAGGCGTACGTCTCCTCGCAGTGGATCCACGACGACCAGCGGCAGATGGCGGCGAGCCTGGGGCTGCCGGTGGAGAAGGTGCGGGTGCGGCTGTCGGGGGTCGGCGGAGCCTTCGGCGGGCGGGAGGACGTCTCCTGCCAGATCCATGCCGCCATGCTGGCGCTGTACACCGGGCGTCCTGTGCGCATGAGTTACGGCCGTCCCGAGTCGTTCCTGGGCCATGTGCACCGGCATCCGTCGCGGATGCGTGTCGAACACGGCGCGACGCGCGAGGGGCGGCTGCTGTACATGAGGGCCAGGCTGCTGCTGGACGGCGGCGCGCCCGTCGCCGAACTCCTGCGGCGATTGCGCGACCGTCCGCTGCCGCCGCCCGCGGCACGAGACGGTCAGCCGGAGACGTCGCTGACCCGGCCGGGCGGGCTGAACAACACCACGCACGGCGAGGGGGTGCGGCGCGGCGTCGGTTACGCGGTCGGCGTGAAGGCCATCGGGTTCTCCGGCGGGGTGGACGACCGCTCCACGGCGCACGTGCGGCTGCTGCTGGCGGGTGGCGAGCCGGTCGCCGAGATCCGGTCGGCCGCGGCCGAGTGCGGGCAGGGCATCGTCACCGTGCAGGCGCAGATCGCGCGCACCGAGCTGGGAGTGGAGCGGGTGGTGGTGCTGCCCGCGGACACCTCGGCGGGTGACGCGGGCTCCTCGTCGGCGTCCCGGCAGACGTGGATGAGCGGCGGCGCGGTGCGGGGCGCCTGCCGCGTGGTGCGGGAGCGGCTGCGCGCACGCGGTGCCGGGCCGCCGGCCGCGCTGCTCGCCGAGGGCCCGGTGGAGGCGGAGTTCACGTACGCGCACCGGCGCACCGAGCCGGTGGACCCGGAGCGGGGGCAGGGGGCGGCCCACATCGCGTTCGCGTTCGCGGCGCACCGGGCCGTCGTCGACGTGGACGTCGAACTGGGCCTGGTGAAGGTGGTGGAGCTGGCCTGCGCGCAGGACGTGGGCAAGGCGGTGAATCCGGTCGCCGTCCACGGTCAGATCGAGGGCGGTACCGCGCAGGGGCTGGGCCTCGCGCTGCTGGAGGAGCTGCGGGTCGAGGGCGGCCGGGTACGCAACGGTTCGTTCACCGACTACCTCATCCCGACCATCGCCGACATGCCGCCGGTCCCCACCGACCTGTTGGAGCTGCCGCACCCCGACTCCCCGTACGGGCTGAACGGGGTGGGTGAGCCGCCGACGCTCTCCTCCACTCCGGCGCTCGCCAACGCGCTGCGGGACGCGACGGGGCTTCGGCTGCCGAGGGTGCCGGTGCGGCCCGAGGAGATCATCGACGCCGCCGAGGGGAGGTGAGGCGGGCCTTCGGGTTCCCCCAACGGTCCGGGTACGACAGGCCCACCGCGGGCCCCAGCCGAGGGCCCCACCGAGGGAGAGGACGACGCACGTGATCATCGACACCCACATGCACCCGACCAACAAGCCGGACAAGGCCTGGCGGCACGCCGGCGATCCCTTCACGGGCGAGCGGACGCTCGCCATGATGGACGGCCCGTACACCATCAACGGCAAGCCGCGCCGCATCGACTACGGCTGCATCATGCCGCCGCCCGGCAACACCGTCTGGCAGGACGGGATGCGCACCGGACGCGAGGGCATCCGCGACTACATGTCCTACATCACCGAGCTGGTGTCGGCGCACCCGGACAGGTTCGTCGGGAACTTCCTGTACAACCCGCGCTTCGGTCCTGAGAACGGGGCGAAGGAACTGGAGTTCCACGTCAAGGAGTACGGCTACAAGATGATGAAGCTGCATGCCAACATGCACGCTTATCGTCCCGACCGTGCCCTGGACTGGCTGCGTCCTGTGCTGCGGGTGTGCGACGAGCTGGGTGTGGTGGTGCTGATCCACACCGGGGACGGTCCGTACTCGATCCCGACGCAGTTCTACCCGATCATCCGCGAGTTCCCCAACGTCAACTTCATCCTCGCGCACTTCGGGGTGCAGACCGGCGGCGTGTACTGCTTCGAGGCGCTGTACATGATCCTCGACTCGCCCAACGTGTACGGCGAGTCGGGCTGGCTGCTCCAGTCGCGGATCGTGGAGTTCGCCCAGCAGATGGAGAAGCACCAGCTCGTCTTCGGTACCGACTCGCCCCCCAACGAGCCCGGCATGTGGGCGCGTGAGCTGGAGGTGCTGTGCGGCCCGCCGCCGCAGGGCATGCACCTGTCGGAGGAGGACCTGGAGGGCTACCTCGGCAACAACATGGCCCGGCTGCTGGGCCTGGAGCCCACTCCCCCGCCGCGGGACGAGGCCGAGGCGAAGCTGCGGCTGACCGACACCTACGCCTCCTTGGACGGCGCCCGCACCGGGCGGGCCGCGGCCCGGGCGTAGCCGCCAGGTCCGGGGGCGCTTCCCGCCCCCGGACCGTACCGTGCAGGAGGGAGGAGGAGCGCCGTGCACGCGAGCGCAGCAGCGCGATCGCAGGACCTGCGGGACTTCCTGGCGGACTACCCCGCACGCCACCCGGAGGACGTGACCACCGTCCACGAGGAGATCGACGGGGAGGACGTGGCGGCCCTGGTGCTGGAGCTGGCCGCCCGCGGACGTGAGGACATGCTGGTGTGTCCCGGTGTGCGGGGGCTGGGCGGCACCGGTCTGGTCACCAACGTCTTCGCCTCCCGGCGCCGGGTCGCCCGGCTGCTGGACGCCCGGCCCCGGGAACTGCACACCGCCTACCAGGCAGCGGCGGCGCGGCGCACCACCCCGCGGGTGGTGTCGGAGGGGCCGGTGCTGGAACGGGTGGCGAGCGGGCCCGAGGTGGACCTGGGAAGGCTGCCGCTCATCCGGCACTTCGCCTCCGACCGCGGTCCCTACCTCACCAGCGGTGTCATCGCCGTGGAACCGCCGCCGGGAGTGCCGGGGCGCGCGGGGAACCTCAGCTACCACCGCGCCATGGTGCACACGCGTGACCAGCTCGCCACCAGCCTCCACTCGCGTGGCCACCTGTGGCAGTTGCTGGGGCTGGCGGCCGAGCGCGGCGAACGGCTCCCGGTGGCCATGGTGATCGGCGGCCACCCGCTGTTCCTGCTGGCCACCTCGGCCCGCCTCGACGCCGGCACCGACGAACGGGACGTCGCGGGGGGCCTGTTCGGTGCGCCCCTGGAGGTGGTGCGCACCCCGCGGTACGGCATCCGGGTGCCGGCGAGCGCCGAGCTGGTGCTGGAGGGCGCCATCGACCCGGAACTGAGGGCGGACGAGGGCCCGTTCGGCGAGTTCTCCGGGTACTCCTCCAGCCGCTCCACGCACAACGTGCTCACCGTCGAGACGGTGCTCGGCCGGCGCGAACCGCTGCTGCTGGACATCGCGGGCGGCAACACCGCCGACCACCTCAACCTCGCCCGCATCCCGCGCGAGGCGGAGATGGCGCAGAAACTCTCCGAGCGCTTTCCCGAGGTCGCACGCCTGCACTATCCGACCTCCGGCACCCACTTCCACGCGTACGTGGCGCTGCGCCGTTCGCGGCCCGGGCAGGCGCGGCAGGTGATGCTGGGGCTGCTGGGCTGGGACCCGTACCTGAAGACGGTGGTGGCGGTGGACGAGGACGTGGACGTGGACGTCACCCGGGACACGGAGGTGCTGTGGGCGCTGGCGACGCATCTGCAGCCGCACCGGGACGTGTTCGTGGTGGACGGGCTTCCCGGCAGCCCCCTCGATCCGTCGTCCACGGCGGAGGGCACCACCTCCCGGATGGCCCTGGACGCCACCCGTGCCGCCGACTTCGGCGGCGTCCGCATCGACGTCGCCGCGCGCTGCACACGCACCGCGCGGCGCCTGCTGGACGGCGGCGGCAGGTAGCGCGTCCCGGCACGGCCCGGCGGCACGCTCGCAGACCTGGCGGCGTCACGGGGAGGCCCGGCGGCGTTCACGGGGAGAAGTAGAGGCTCGGTGTGGTGCCCAGCGCGCGCCGGAACATGGCCGTGAAGGCGCTCGGAGTGGCGTAGCCGACGCGCAGCGCGACGGTGGTGACGGGCGCCCCCTTGGCCAGCAGCGCCACCGCGTGCGCCAGCTTGGCCTGCCGTACCCAGTGGCCCAGGCTCATACCGGTCGCCTCGGCGAAGCGGCGCTGGAGGCTGCGCGGGCTCATGTGCGCGGCGGCGGCGGCCTGCCGTGTCGTCCACGCGTCCTGCGGGCAGCGGCGGATCCGCGCGCACAGGTCCGCCAGGCGGGGGCAGTCCGGGGCGGGGAGGTGCAGCGCGGGCACGGGGCGGGGGGTGAGTTCGCTCAGCAGCAGCCGCATGAGGAGTCCGTCCCGGCCCTCGGTGTCGTACTCGACGGGCAGCCGCGTCGCCTCGTCGATCAGCTCCCGCAGCAGCGGGGAGACCGAGACGACCGTGGGGGCCGCGGGCAGCCGGGTGGCGGCGCCCGGGTCCAGATAGAGCGTCCGCATGGCGACCCTGCCCGCGCAGGTCATCTCGTGGTCGAGCCCCGCGGGCACCCACGCGCCCCTGCTGGCCGGCACCACCCAGGTGCCGAGCGGGGTACCCACCGAGATGGCGCCGGTGATGCCGTAGATCAGCTGTGCCCTGCGGTGCCGGTGCGGCGGGATGTGGTGGCCGTCGGCCAGGTCGCGAGCCATCGCCGCCACCGGGCGGGGCACATCCTGGTAGTCGTCCCGGTTCTCGCTCTTCCCGAACATGGCGCACTCTCGACATCACCTGGCAGTACGGCGAAAGTATGCCAGCCGGGCCGGCCATAGCGTCGTTCTCCGTGCCTGATCCCCGCTTGATGCCCTCGCCCCCGCCACCGGCGCGGGGTCACGGGCTCTCCCGCCTCCACGTGCTCGTCCTGGCCGTCACCAGCGCGGTGACCGCCTCCAACGTCTACCTCAGCCAGCCGCTGCTGGAGGAGATCGCCGGCTCGCTGCGGGCCGATGCCGCGCTGCTGGGAGCGATCCCCACCGCCACCCAGCTCGGCTACGCGGCCGGCATCCTGCTGCTCGTGCCCGCGGGGGACAGCCACGACAGGCGTCGGCTGATCCTGGTGCTCACCGCCTGCTCGGGCCTGGCGCTGGCGGCGAGCGCGGTCGCCACCAGCGCCTGGCTCCTGGCCGCGGCCGGCTTCGTGACGGGGCTGCTCTCCCCCGTACCGCAGCTGGTCACGCCGCTGGCCGTGGCGCTGTCCGAGCCGCCCGAGGGCCGGTCGGGCGGACGGGGCCGCGTCGTCGGCACCGTGCAGGCGGGGCTGCTCGTCGGCATCCTCGCCTCCCGCGCCTACGCGGGCGCGCTCGCCGAGCTCGTCGGCTGGCGTGGCGTGTACACCGTCTCCTGCGCCCTCACGCTCCTGCTGGCCGTCGTCCTGCGCCGGTGCCTGCCTGCGGACCCGACACCGGCCGGCACCGACAGCTACCTCGCCTGCCTGGCGTCCCTGCCCCGGCTGGCGGCCCGGCCCCCGGTCGCCCGGGTGGTCTTCTCCGGGGCGCTGGTCGGTGTGGCCTTCGGCGCCTTCTGGACGACGCTGACGTTCCTGCTGGCCCGCGACTACCACTACGACAGCGCGCGGATCGGGCTGTTCGGGCTCGTCGCCGCCGCCAGCGCCCTGGCCTCCCCGTGGGCGGGCCGACTCGCCGACCGGTACGGCCCACGGCGCGGTCTGGCCGCGCTGACCGCTCTGGTGATCGTCGGCTGGCTGGTCCTGCTGCCCGGCGGCACCTCCCTGGCCTGGCTGGTGGCCGGCATCGTCCTCCTGGACGTCGGCGTGTGGGGCAACCAGACGGTCAGCCAGACCGCGCTCTTCTCCCTCCCCACCCCCCTGCACAACCGGCTCAACACCAGCTACTTCACCTGCCGCTTCGCCGGCATCGCGACCGGCTCCCTGGCGGGCTCCCTCGCCTGGAGTACCGCGGGCTGGCCGGCCGTCGCCGCTCTCGGCGCCACCTGTGCCACCCTCGGACTCGCACTCGGCCTCCTCCCCCACCGCGCCCACACGGAGCCGGCGGCCTGAACGGCGTCCGGCAGCGTGCGCGCGGCGAGCCGAGTCCTGCCCCCTCGCCCTCGTCGAACTGTCCGAGCGCCTTGCCACCGACCTCGGTGTCGACCTCGAAGACGACGGCCTCCGCGACCTCGGCGGCATCGGTGCCATCCGTCAGGCGCCGGCCGAGCGTCAGGCGCAGTCGGACGGAGGCGCCCCGGGAGGGCGCTCGTGGACCGGCGCAGTCCCGCCCGGGTCCGGTGGGTCGTCAGCGGGCGTCGGCGGCGCCGCGGCGCGGCCCTCGCCGAGCGGCAGTCCTACGGTGAAGACCGTGCGGCCGGGCGAGCTGTGCGCGCTCACTCGTCCCCCGTGCGCGGCGACCACCGCCCGGACGATGGCCAGCCCCAAGCCGGTGCTCCCCTGGGCGCGTGAGCGCGAGGCGTCGGCGCGTGCGAAGCGTTCGAAGACCACGGGCAGCGCCTCGGCGGGGATGCCGGGGCCGTCGTCCTCGACCCGTATCTCGGCCGTGCCCGAGGGAGCGCCGCCATCGGGCGGCGGCGGAAGGCCCGGGGCCGCGGGAACGTGCCGCAGGCGAGCCGTGACGACGGTGCCCTCGGGGGTGTGGGTCCGCGCGTTGGTCAGCAGGTTGGCCAGCACCTGCCGCAGGCGCGCCGCGTCGCCGGGGACGACGACCGGTATGTCGGGCAGGTCGAGCTGCCACCTGTGGTCGGGGCCCGCGGCGCGGGAGTCGCTCACCGCGTCCACCACCAGCGCCGAGAGGTCTACCTCTGACCTGCTCAGCGGCCGGCCCGCGTCCAGCCGCGCCAACAGCAGCAGGTCCTCGACCAGATCGGTCATCCGCTCCGACTCCGCCTCGACGCGCGCGAGCGCGTACCGGGTCTGCGGGCCCACCTCCTCCCTGCCGCGCCGGGTCAACTCCGCGTAGCCCCTGATCGAGGCGAGGGGCGTGCGCAGCTCGTGGCTGGCGTCGGCGACGAAGCGCCGCACCCGCGTCTCGCTCTCATGGCGGGCCGCCAGCGCCGCGCCGACGTGCCCGAGCATCCTGTTGAGCGCCGCGGCCACCTGCCCGACCTCGGAGCGGGGGTCGGTGTCGCGCAGCGGGACGCGTTCGCGCAGCCGTACCTCGCCCTCGTGCAGCGGCAGCCGGGAGACCCGGGTGGCGGTCTGCGCCACCCGGGCCAGGGGCCGCAGCGCGAGCCGCACGCTGGCAGTGCCGACGAGCGCCGCGGCGATCAGCCCGGCGCAGGCGACGCAGACCTCGGTGACGACCAGTGTGCTGACGGTGTCCTGGACGCCCGAGGCGGGCAGCCCGACGAGCAGCGTGCCGCCGTCCACCGGCACCGACCGCACCCGGTAGGTCCCCTCTCCGGGCAGTTCGGCGGTGTGCGGCTCACCGTCGCGAGGGGCGTGCGCGAGCGCGGATCGCTGCTCCTGGGGCAGGGGTTCCACCGCCACCCCGTGGCCCGTCGGCGCGCTGTCGTCCTGGACGCTGATGCCCGCTCGGAGCACCTTCGTGCCGCCGGAGTCCCGGCCGCTGCCGCCGGATCCTGAGGGGGCCACGGCGCCGACCGTTCCCAGTGGCTGGCCTCCCATGGTCAAGAAGCGCAGCCGGTCCCCGTCGGGCGGTGCGCCGTGGCCCGGCGGGCCGGGGCCGGCGGCGCGCACGGCGACCTCGGCGAGTTGGTCGTCGAGCTGCCGGTAGAGGTGGGAGTGCAGGGAGATGGTGGTCACCGTGCCGATAACCGCCGCGACGACGGCGATCAGCGCGAGCACGCACAGCACCAGGCGGGTCCGCAGCAGTCGTGGCGGGCGCGGGCGGCCGAGGAAGCCGGGCAGGACGCGGAGCGAGGGCAGGGCTCGGAGCGAGGGCATCGCGAGGGTCCTCATCGGCCGCCGGGGGCGCCGGGTTTGAGGACGTAGCCGGCGCCCCGCCGGGTGTGGATCATCGGCTGCCGCCCCACGTCGATCTTCCTGCGCAGGTAGGAGATGTACAGCTCGACGATGTTCGCCTGGCCGCCGAAGTCGTAGGACCACACGCGGTCGAGTATCTGCGCCTTGCTGAGCACCCGGCGCTGGTTGCGCATCAGAAACCGCAGCAGCTCGAACTCCGTGGCGGTCAGCCGGATCTCCTCGTCCGCCCGCCAGACCTCGTGGCTCTCCTCATCGAGCACCAGGTCGCCCACCGTCAGCAGCGACACGTCGCGCACCTGCCCGGCGCCCGCCCTGCGCAGCAGACCGCGCAGCCGGGCGACGACCTCCTCCAGGCTGAACGGCTTGGTCACGTAGTCGTCGCCGCCCGCCGTCAGCCCCGCGATACGGTCCTCCACCGCGTCCCGCGCCGTGAGGAAGAGCACGGGCACCCCGGGGATCTCGCCCCGCAGCCTGCGCAGCACCGTCAGTCCGTCGGTGTCCGGCAGCATCACGTCGAGCACGACCGCGTCCGCGCGCCACTCCCGTACGGCGCGCACCGCACCGGCGCCGTCCCCGACGGAGCGCGCTTCCCATCCCTCGTACCGCAGTGCCATGGACAGCAGCTCGGCCAGCGGCGGCTCGTCGTCCACCACGAGCACCCGCACGGGCCGCCCGTCCCGCGTGAGCGCCGCTCCCATCGCGGTCGCGGCGGCCGTCGCGGCCCCGGGCCGCGACGGGACGGCACCGGCACGCCCGGCTTCGGCGGACACAGAAGACTCACCCATGCCGCCAGCCTCCGCCCCGCCCCTGAGAGTTTCCTGTGCGGCACCTGTGAGCCGGCTGAGAATGCGCCGGGAACGGGGTTCGCCGGCGGGCGGGGCGCGGTCCGGTGCGGGGAAGCGGGGCACGGCCCCGTGGGGCATGCGGGGCCCGTTGCGCTGTCCTCAGCGCGTGTCGCCGGGCCCGCAGCGCAGCGTCATGTCGGGCAGTCCCTCCATGGTGCCGCTGCCGTGCGTAGAAGGCGCGGGCGCCGGTGTTGCGCGTGAAGTCGTGCAGGGTCGCGTCCGCAAGCGCGTCTTCTGCGGTTCCGCATCGGCCGGTCGCCGCCCGGTGGGCCGGTGGATCAGGGCGCCGGAGACGGCGGCGGTGGGAGGGGGCGGCCGGTGCGTACCCTGGCGGGGGTCCGCCGTACGTTCGAGGAGCACCGTATGACCGCCACCGCTTCCGCAGTCCCGTCCCGTACCGCTGTCGTCACCGGCGCGAGCAGTGGTATCGGAGCCGCCACCGCGCGCGGACTGGCGGCCGCCGGCTACCGGGTGGTCCTCGCCGCGCGCCGTGCCGACCGGATCGAGGCTCTCGCCTCTCGGATCGGCGAGGCGGGTCACCACGCGGAGGCGTACCCCCTGGACGTGACGGACCGCGCCGCTGTCGACGCGTTCGCCCGGTCTCTGCCGTCGGTCGATGTGCTGGTGAACAACGCGGGCGGGGCGCTCGGCGCCGATCCGGTCGCCTCGGGCGACCCGGACGAGTGGCGGCGGATGTACGAGACGAACGTCATCGGCACCCTGAACCTCACCCAGGCGCTGCTGCCCGCGCTCACCGACAGCGGTGACGGCACCGTCGTGGTGCTCTCCTCCACGGCGGGGCACGCCACCTATGAGGGCGGCGCCGGGTACGTCGCGGCCAAGCACGCCCAGCACGTACTCGCCGAGACGCTGCGGCTGGAGATCGTCGGCAGCCCCGTGAGGGTGATCGAGGTCGCGCCGGGGTTGGTCAAGACGGACGAGTTCGCGCTGACCCGCTTCCACGGGGACGCCGAGAAGGCCGCGGGCGTCTACGCGGGCGTGGCCGAGCCGCTGACGGCCGAGGACGTCGCGGAGACGATCACCTGGGCCGTCACCCGCCCGAGCCACGTCAACATCGACCTGCTGGTCGTCCGTCCGCGCGCGCAGGCCTCCAACTCGAAGCTGCACCGCGAGCGGTGACGGGCGGCCGTCCGGGGCCCCGCGCGCGCACTCAACGGCCCCCGTTCTGGGGGAGTTTCTCCAGCATCGTGCGGGCGCAGTCGAGGACGAGGGCGCACACCTCGTCCGGGTCGGCGCCCGCCAGCGCCCCCCTGCCGACCACCGAACGTGTCAGGCCGATGCCCAGCAGCCAGGCGAGGACCAGGTCGGCGCGGAGCGCGGCGTCCTCGGCGTCGGTGAGCATGGCGAGGGCGTCCGCGTACTCCTCGCTCAGCAGCGCCCCGGTCTTGGTGGCGGTCCCGCCGACGGCCGAGCGCAGGAAGATCTCCAGTGCCCGGTGGCGCTGTCCCTGCTCGTCGGTGCCCGCGGCGAGCAGGCCGCGCAGCGCGGTCTCCAGCACGCTCTCTGGCGGGGTCTCGCGCAGGTGCCGCAGGCTCTCGCCGGCCACCACCTCCTCGAACAGCGACTGTTTCGAGCCGAAGTAGCGGAAGAGCAGCGCCTGGTTGACCCCGGCGCGGGCGGCGATCTCGCGGACGGTGGTGCGCTCGTAGCCGCGCTCCGCGAACAGCCCCGCCGCCGCCTGGACCAGCGCCTGCCGGGTCGCTGCGGCGTCTCTCTTGCGTGCGGTCCGGTAGGCGGTCATGCCCCTCCCCCGTCGAAGCGGCCACTGGGAGCAGTCAGCGTAACGGCCATGTGCCCAACGGCACCCTGGTGAGGCACCGTTGACCGCCGCGACCGCACCGGCCTACTTTTGTAAGCAGACGCTTACAACCGGTAGGAGGTCGTGTGACCAGCACCGACACCGAACCCGTGGCCTACCCCTTCAACGAGGCGACGTCCCTCCACCTCTCCGACCGCTACGCCCTGATCCGCGACCAGGACGGGCTGCCGCGCGTGCGCCTCCCCTACGGTGAGGACGCCTGGCTCGTCACGCGTTACGCCGACGCCCGGCTCGTCCTGGGCGACAGCCGCTTCAGCCGCGCCGAGTCCGTGCGGCACGACGAGCCCCGCCAGTCGGAAGGGCGGCTGACGGGCGGACTGTTGAGCATGGACCCGCCCGAACACGCCAGGCTGCGCACCCTGGTGGCCAAGGCCTTCACGGTGCGGCGGGTGGAGAAGCTGCGCCCCGAGATCCGCGCCCTGGCCGAGGACCTGCTGCGGGACATGACCGAGGCGGGGCCGCCCGCCGACCTGGTGGACGACTTCGCGCTGCCGCTGCCCGTCGGCGTGATCTGCCGGCTGCTGGGGGTCCCGGAGGCCGACAGGCCGCGCTTCAGGGTGTGGAGCGACAACGCGCTGTCGACCAGTTCGTTGACGGCCGAACAGTTCGAAGCCAGCAGGAACGAACTGCGCGCGTACATGGCGGGGTTGATCGACCAGCACCGCGCACACCCGGCCGACGACCTGATGACGGCGCTGATCGAGGCGCGGGACGACCGCGACAGGCTCTCCGAGCTCGAACTGGTCGATCTGTGCGTGGGCATCCTCGTCGCGGGGCACGAGACGACGGCCAGCCAGATCCCCAACTTCCTGTGTGTCCTGCTCGACCACCCCGAGCAGTTCGCGCGCCTGCGCGAGGATCCGGCACTGATCGCCGGCGCAGTGGAGGAGCTGCTGCGCTTCGTACCGCTCGGCGTCGGCGCGGGCCAGCCGCGCTACGCGACCGAGGACATCGACATCTCGGGGACGCGCGTGCGCGCAGGCGACCCGGTGCTGGTGGCCATCGGAGCGGCCAACCGCGACGCGCTGCGCTTCGACCGCTCGGGCAAGCTCGACATCACCCGTACGAACAACTCGCATCTGGGCTTCGGGCACGGCGTGCACCACTGTCTGGGCGCGCCCCTGGCCCGGGTCGAGCTCCAGGAGGCGCTGCGCGCGCTGCTGGGGGCCCTGCCCGGTGTGCGACTGGCCGGGGACATCGGCTGGAAGACGGCGATGCTCGTGCGCGGCCCGCGCTCCATGCCGGTGAGGTGGTGAACGATGACGTGGCGTGTCGAGATCGACCGGGACGTGTGCATCGGGTCGGGCATGTGTGCCGGCATGGCACCGGACGTCTTCGAGCTGGAGAACGAGCGCTCGCGCGCGGTCGCTGAGGAGATCGACCCGCAGGAGGCCGCCCTCGACGCGGCCGACTCGTGTCCGGCTCTGGCCATCACGCTGCTGGACGAGGACGGCGAGGTCGTCGGCCCCCGTCCGTGACCCGTGGAAAGCCCGTCCGCGACCCGCGGAACGTCCGCCGCGACCCGCGGAACGTCCGCCCGGGTGCGCTGATCGCCCGCCCGCGTCCTGTGTGGTGGGTGGATATGGTCCGTTCGCGGCCACCGTCTCCCGCCCGCGCGGTGGACGTCGCACCCGCCGCGCCCGTGGGACCCGGGCGGGCGGGTGCGGCGGCGGGCGGCTCGGGAGCCGGCCTCGCCCTGTCTCAGGGCGCCACCTCCGCCTCCCGCGGTCGGGGGGTGAGGAACGAGGCGGCGTAGGCGGCCGCCACCACGACGCCTCCCAGGAGCAGGGCGGCCACGTAGCCGCCTGCCGAGGAACTCCCCTGCGGGCTGCCGGACACCTGGACGGCGGACAGCAGCGCGAAGCTGAGCCCGGCGCCCAGGCCGAAGGCGGCCGAGATGAGTCCGGGCAGGAACCCGGGGTGGTCCTTGGGGGCCAGCACCACGCCGAGCAGGTTGAGGACGATGTTGGCGATGCCCGCGTAGGTGACCCCGAGCAGGACGGTGCAACCGACCATGACGGGGAGCGAGTGGACGCCGACCAGCGCCATCACCACGACCACGACGGCGCTGCCCAGCAGGCCCCAGCGCAGCAGGCGGCGGTAGCCGACCAGGGGTGCGAGTCGCCCGGTGAAGGGGCCCACGAGCCAGCCGACGAGCGCGAACGGGGTGAGGAAGACCAGCGAGGCGAGGCCCGACCCCATGCCGAACCCGGCCTGCTCGTTCTGCACGAACGACATCAGCACGCCGTTGACGGCGGCGAAGACACCGGTGAGGGTGAGGAGGGTGGTCAGCAGGGGTGCCCAGGTGGCGCGCTGCCGCAGGTCGTTGATGCGCACCAGGGGATGCCGGCTGCCTTTCTCCACCCTCCAGAAGACCGCGAACGCGAGCAGGGACACCGCCAGCAGGCCCGCCGCCAGTGGCCAGTTGGCCTCGCCCAGCTTCTTGGCCTGGTCGACGGCGAGCAGCAGCGCCGCGACGCTGATCACGAGGGGCGGCACGCCGGGCCAGTCCATCGGGGTACCGGCCGAGGGGCGGGATTCGGGGCAGCCCAGCGCGACGGCCACCGCGGCGACGAGCGCGACGAGTGCGATCACCCAGAAGATGCTGCGGAAGCCGTGGTGGGCGGCCAGCCAGCCGCCGGCCAGCGCGTCGACGCCCGCGATGCCTCCGTTGACGGCGGTGACCAGACCCATGAGCGTGCCGAACCGCTTCGGGTCGGTGATCTCGGAGCGCAGCATCAGCAGGGAGATCTGCACGACGGGTCCTGAGACGCCCTGGGCCACGCGGGCGATGTCGAGCACGGCGATGTTC
The DNA here is from genome assembly GCF_003323715.1 of Streptomyces diacarni. GTDB lineage: Bacteria > Actinomycetota > Actinomycetes > Streptomycetales > Streptomycetaceae > Streptomyces > Streptomyces diacarni. The sequence continues at coordinate 47,573 of NZ_QOIN01000029.1, read as the reverse complement.
GGCGCGAGAGCGGCCAGTACCGTGCCGGCGGCCATGACGACGAGCATCCACAACAGCACGCGCCGGCGCCCGGCGATGTCGCTGAAGCGCGGCAGGAAGAGGGAGAACATCGCACAGGCGGTGAAGAACGCCGTCTGCGACAGGCCGGTGGCCGCCTCGTCGGTGTGCAGTTCGCGGGCCATGGTGACCAGGGCAGGGCTGAGCATGCTGGCGTTGAGCTGGAAGGCCACGCAGGCGGCGAGCAGCGCCGTCATCAGCGCGGCGGTGCCGGCCGGCTTCTTCGTCGTCTGGACGTTCAGGTCAGGTGCCATGCCGCTGCTCACTTCCGTATCCGGCACAGGCGGTCGACGAGCAGTTCGGGGAACGTACCGTCGGTCTCCAGGACCACGGCGGCGTTGGCGCCGGGCTGTGCGGGGTAGCCGCGGTGGATGCCGCGGGTGTCGGCGACGAGCGCGCCGCGCGCCGCGCCGTCGGCGGTGTCCACGGTGACCGGCAGCCGGGGCGCGGCCCGCGGGGTGACCTCGCCGACGGCGATCCCCGCGGCGAGCGGGTCGTGGCAGGCCGAGCCGCGGAAGGGCAGCGCCGTCTCCTCGTGGAAGGTGAAGTAGAAGTCGAGGATCTCGCCCGCGAGCCGGCCGACGGGGTTGCCGCAGGCGAGCAGCCGCTGCCGGTGCGCCTCGGTGAGGTTCTCGCGCATGGTGACGTCGAGCGGTACGAGGGTGAGGTCCCGCCACCCGGCGGCCAGCACCGCGGCGGCCGCCTCCGGGTCGTGGCCGATGTTGGCTTCGGCGAGCGGACTGATGTTGCCGGGGTGGTGGACCGCGCCGCCCATGATCGTGAGACGGCCCACCCACTCGGGCAGCCGGGGCTCCGCGCGAAGCGCCAGGGCGAGGTTGGTCAGCGGCGCCGTGGCGAGGATGTCGATGCCGGCCTCGGTCTCGCGGGCGGTGCGCAGGAGGAGTTCGACGGCGGTGCCCGGGTCGGGTGCCGCCGTGGGCTCGGGTAGCGCGACACCGCCGAGCCCGCCGTCGCCGTGGACGAAACCTGCCTCGGGGTGGGTGTCGCCGCGCAGCGTGGTGGCGGCTCCGGCGGCCACGGGGATGTCGGTACGGCCCGCGGTCTCCAGCACCTGGAGCGTGTTGCGGGCGGCCCGCTCCGCGGTGGTGTTTCCGGCGACGGTGGTGACGGCGCGCAGGTCCACCCCCGGAGTCCGGCAGAGGTAGAGCAGGGCGACGGCGTCGTCGATCCCGGTGTCGCAGTCCACGAGCAGGGGGCGGGGGGCGGAGACGGGCATGGGTCACTTCCGGGGAGAGGAGACGAGCGGCAGGGCGGGCGGCCCGAGAGGCACCCGACCCCGACAGTCGAGATTGTCAGACAATTAACTGGCCGAGAGAGTAGCCCTGCCCCGAGGCCGGCACAAGGGTTCGCCGGCGGGAGGCATGCACGGCGCCCGCCGGGAACTCGGCGCGGGAGTACCACAGGGAAGCGGATGGGGAGTCGGCGGAGAGCCGCCGAAAGACGCATACGAGACCGCTGGAAGACCGGTGCAGGGTCGGCGCGCATCTGGCGCAGAGCCGAGGTAAGGCCGGTGGGAGAGGAGGCGGCGCGGGGCGCTAGTCTGGGGACGCACGCGTGGGCGGATCGCCGTCGCAGCGGGACGACCGTCACGCAATGTCCGACAAATGAACTCGGGAGCTCCGATGCCTCGACAGGGAGACCGTCGGCACTCACCCCGCGTGAAGCTCTACCAGCGGATCGTGGCGGCCATCGACGACGGCACCTTCCCTCCGGGAGCCAAACTGCCGCCCGAGCCCGAGTTGGCCGCCCAGCTGGGTGTGAGCCGCTCGGGGCTGCGCGAGGTGCTGATCCTGCTACAGGAGGACGGCGTGATAACCCGCCGGCAAGGTTCGGGAAGCGTCGTCAACCAGCCGCCGCCCGCCCCGGGGTTGGAGCGGCTACTGCCCGTGGAAGCGCTGCTGGGCACCGGCGCGCGCCGGTGCCGCCGCCTCGCCGTCGAGTGGGAGGAACCCACCGACTTCTCCGGCTACCACCTGCGCATGGCACCGGCGGAACGCGCCTGCTTCTGGGAGACGGTCGTCGACGTGGACGGCGCGCCCGCCTGTTTCGCGCACGAATGGGCCGCGGACGAGTCGGCGCTGCGCGCGGCGGCAGGACCGGCCCTCGTCGCCGCGCTCGGCACCACCGCGGCCGGCCCCACCGCGACCGGTGGCGGGGACGGTGCGGCCGAGGCGAGCGAGAGGTCGGACGGGGGCGCGAAGTCCGACGGGCGTGAGGCGCTCCGAGGGAGCGGGACCCCCGACGGGCGCGAGCCGGGCTGCACCATGCTGGCCGCGTTCCTGCACAGCGGGGCCGCCTCGCTGCTCACCGCGCGCAGCACCCTGGGAGCCACCGTGCTCGGCACGGAGCGCGGCCGGGCCGTCTCCCGCCCGCCCGAGACCCCGGCTCTGCTGCTCACCCAGACCGTTACGGCCGCCGGCCGCCCCGTCATGGCCGCCAAGTACCTCTTCCCCGCGGGCGCCCCGCTGCTGTCCTTGACCCCGCGGCGCTGAGACACCCGGGCGCCACCGAGGAGCCCAGGGGTCTCAGCGTCACGGGACCGTGCGCCGGGCCCGTGGAACGACGACGGGGGCGCCGTCGAAGGGGGCCGGCAGGATGTCGGCCTCCGCCTGGTAGAGCTCCTTGACCAGCGTCTCGTCGACCGTCTCGCGGGGGTCTCCCTGGGCCAGCACACGGCCGTCCTTCATGGCGACGAGGAGGTCGGCGTGGCGGGCTGCCGCCGTCAGATCGTGCTGCACCATGACGACGGTGCGCCCGGTGGCGGCCACCTCGCGGACGAGGGCGAGGACGTCGAGGGCGTGTCCGAGGTCGAGCGCGCTGGTCGGCTCGTCGAGCAGCACCACAGGGGTGTGCTGCGCGAGCACCATGGCGAGCCAGCACCGCTGGCGCTGGCCGCCGGAGAGCTCGTCGAGGCGTTCGGCGGCCAACTCGCCGGTGCCGGTGGCCTCCAGCGCCTCGTGGACGGCGCGTTCGTCCTCGCGCGACCACTGGCGCAGCAGGCCCTGGTGGGGGTGGCGGCCGTAGCGGACGAGCCCGGCCACGGTGACGGCCTCGGGTGCGCGTGGCGACTGCGGCAGCAGGGCGACGCGGTGCGCGGCCTGGCGGCGGCTCAGCCGCCACACGTCGGCGCCCGCCACCCGCACCGTCCCGGAGTCCGGGCGGTGCAGCCGGGCGAGGGCACGCAACAGGGTGGACTTGCCGCAGCCGTTGGGGCCGACGACGGCGGCCACCTGGCCGCCGGCGACGGTGAGGTCCACGTCGTGGACGACGGGTCTGCCGGGGTAGCCGGCGTGCAGGGCGCGGACCTCCAGGCCCGGGGTCGTCTCGGTCATGGTCGGGTGCGCGCCTTTCGGGTGGTGCGGTCTGAGCGGAGCAGTACCCACAGGAGGAAGGGCCCGCCGAGCACGCTGGTGACGACGCCGACGGGGAGTTCGACGGGGGCGGCGACGCGGCCGAGGGCGTCGGCCGCGACCACGAGGACCGCGCCGGCGAGGGCGGAGCCGACGACGGGCACCCGGGTGGGTCCGCTCAGCCCCTGGGCGAGGATCGGTGCGGCCAGCGCGACGAAGGCGACGGGTCCGCCGACGCCGACAGCCAGCCCGGCCAGGGCGACGGCGAGACAGAGCGCGGCGGCCCTCAGCCGGCGCAGCTCGACGCCGAGCGAGGCCGCCACCTCGTCGTCGAAGCGCAGCAGTTGCAGCCGGTGTCCCGCCGCCAGGCTGAGCGGCACCAGGAAGAGCAGCGCGATCAGGAAGGGCGTGCCCGCGCTCCAGTCGCGGCCGTTGAGGCTGCCGACGGCCCACAGGAAGACGCCGCCTGCGGTGTTGTCGTTCTCCCGCGACATGATCAGGTCGCTGACGGCGCCGACGAGGGTGGAGACGCCGATGCCCACGACGAGGAGACGGTAGCCGGCCGTGCCCGCGCCGCCCGCGCACAGCACCACGAGGGCGGCGGCGAGGACGGCACCGATCGGGCCGAGCCACCACTGGCCGACCATGCCGGTCGCGGATCCCGCGGCGGAGGCCACCACGGCGGCGCTGGCCCCTTCGTTGACGCCGACCAGGTCGGGCGTGGCGAGCCGGTTGCCCGCCAGGGTCTGGGTGAGGCAGCCGGCGACGCCGAGCGCGGCGCCGACCATCAACCCCACGCACAGCCGGGGCAGCCGGAAGTCGCGGACGATCATCACCGTGCCCGGGTCTCCGGTGCCCAGCAGGCCGCCGACCGCCTCCGCGAGCCCCATGCCGCTGGACGAGGCCACGATCGCGAGCGCGGTGGCCAGCGCCAGCAGCGGCAGGAGGAGGGCGGCGGCCAGCGCGCTGCGGCGCGGGAAGAGCCAGGAGAGCGCTCCGGCGCGTAGCACGGTGCTGTCGGGCGGGAGGGCGAGGGGGCGCTGCGAGGAGGCACGGGGGTGGTCGCCGGGTGCGCTCATGCGGAGGCTCCCGCGGTGGACATGCGGCGCGAGCGGGCGATCCAGATGAGCAGCGGTCCGCCGACGAAGGCGAGCAGGACGCTGACCGGCGTCTCCCACGGCCGGATGACGATGCGGGCCAGCAGGTCGGCGAGGAGGAGCACGTCGGCCGCCACGAGTGCGGACAGCAGGAGTTGGGCGGTCATCCGCGCACCGGCCACGGCCCGTGCCGCGTAGGGCGCGAGCAGCCCCAGGAACGCGATGGGGCCTGCCACGGCGACCGCGCAGCCGGCCAGCAGGGAGACGGCGCCCGCCACCACGAGGCGTACGCGTTCGGGGTGGTGGCCGAGCGAGCGGGCGCTGTCGTCGCCGAGTCCGAGCGCGGACAGCGGGCGGGAGCAGGCCAGCGCCGTGCCGAGCCCGAGCAGCACCAGGGGCAGCAGGTCGAGCAGGTCGCCGGTCTCGACTCCGGCGAGCGAACCGATGGTCCAGTAGCGGTAGGTGTCGAACGTCGCCCTGGTACCCAGCAGGACGTACGAGGTGAGCCCGTGGAAGGTGGCGCCGAGCGCCGAACCGACCAGGACGAGCCGCAGCGGGGACCCGGCGGTCCGTCCCGAGGCGGCGAGCAGCAGGACGACGGCGCTCGCGGTGATGCCGCCCGCCAGCGCCCAGCCCAGCAGCGCGGTGGAGGACTCGGCTTCGAAGAAGGTGAGTCCGCACACGACGGCGAAGGCGGCCCCCGCGTTGACGCCCAGCAGGCCGGTCTCCGCGAGCGGGTTGCGGGTGGCGGCCTGGAGCAGGCATCCGGCGAGTCCGAGGCAGACGCCGACGAGGACGGCGGCCAGCGTTCTGGGCAGCCGGACGTCCATGACGGCGAGGCGGAGTTGGGCGTCGGCGCGGGCCTGCGGGTCGCCGAGGAGGTAGTCCCAGGCGCGGCCGGGGGAGCTTGCGCCGCTGCCGACGAGCAGCGAGGTGAGGACGAGCCCCAGGAGGAGAACGGTCAACACGGTGGCGGCCCGGAGGACCGATCGCCGCTTGGGCGCGGGGTGTTGCCCGGAGTGGGTGCCGGATACGGCGGCCCGTCTCTCTTGCACGCTACTCATAAGGTTAGCCTAACCTAAGCTCGTCCGTCCCGGAGTCGTCCGGACGGCAGAACCGCGCATGCCCGGAACCCACCGCGCGTGCCCGAAGGAGAGAACCCGACCATGCAGCTCAAGCCCTCAGCCCCCGTTCGCAGACGCGTCACTCCCGCCGTCGCGGCGCTGTGCCTGACCGCGAGCGCGGCAACGCTCGCCGGCTGCGGCTCCCCCGACGCCAAGGCCGGAGGGGACGGCAACACAGACAAGGGCGGCACGGTCCGGGTCACCGACGCCACCGGCACGAAGGTCGCGGTCCCCGAGGACCCCGAGCGCGTGGTCGCGCTCAGCGAGATGGACCTGGACTCCTCCCTCGCGCTCGGCGTCGAACCGGTCGGTCTGACCGCGGGCCGCGGCCAGCAGGGGGCGCCCGCCTACCTGGCGAAACAGGCCAAGGGCATACCCGTGGTCGGCGCGGTGACCGGCCCGAACATCGAGAAGGTCGTCCGCGCGAAGCCGGACGTCATCCTCGCCGGGCAGCTCGCCGACAAGCAGGTCCTCGCGCAGCTGCGCAAGATCGCGCCCACCGTGGTGACCATCGACAAGTCCAAGGACTGGCGCACGTCCCTGCGGCTCACCGGCAAGGTGCTGGGCAAGGACGACGAGGCCGACGGCTTCCTCGACGACTACCGCGCGAAGACGGACGCGCTGAAGAAGGACCTCGGCTCCCACGCCGGCGCCACCGTGTCCGTCGCCCGGTACTCGGCCAAGGGCACCGCCGTGATGCAGCAGGGCGTCTTCATCAGCGACGTCCTGGAGGACCTGGGCTTCAAGCGGCCGGGCATCCAAAACCGCGAGGGCGAGGGCCACTCCACCCCGATCAGCGACGAGAACCTCAAGAAGATCGATGGGGACTGGCTGTTCATCGGCACCCTCTCCGCGAACGGCCCCGACGCCGACCTGTTCGACAAGCTCACCCACAAGCCCGCCTACGAGCAGCTGGACGCCGTGCGCGACAAGCACGTCACCGAGATCGACGGGTCCAAGTGGACCAGCCTGGGAGGCGCCAACGCCGCCGTCTCGGTACTGGCCGACATCAGGAAGGCCATGGTCGAGTGAGCACCGCACACCGGACGGCCCCCGGCGCGGCGCGGCCCCGCACGCCCGGATACGCCCCCGAACTCGACGGAAGGCTCGCCCTGGTGACGGGCGCGGCCCGGGGCATCGGCGCGGCCGTCGTACAGGCGCTCGTCACGCAGGGCGCGCACGTCCTGGCCACCGACCTGGACCCGGCGGGCGTGGAACAGCTCGCCGCCGAGCATCCCGGCCAGGTCACCGCGCGCCCGCTGGATGTGACCGACGCGGCGGCCGTCGAGGCGCTGCTGACCGAGAGCGACCGCCTCCTGGGTCCGCTGGACATCGTCGCCAACGTCGCGGGAATCCTGCGCGCCGCCGCGGTGACCGAGCTGAGCGACGCGGACTGGGCGGCCACCTTCGCCGTCAACACCGGCGGCGTCTTCCACGTGTCCCGGGCGGCTGCCCGCCGGATGTCCGAGCGCGGCAGCGGCAGCATCGTCACCGTCGCCTCGAACGCGGCGGGCGTCCCCCGCACCGGCATGGCCGCCTACGCCGCCTCCAAGGCCGCGACGGTGATGTTCACCAAGTGCCTCGGCCTGGAGGTGGCCGGGCGCGGAGTGCGCTGCAACACCGTCTCCCCCGGCTCCACGCTCACCGACATGCAGCGGGCCTGCTGGGGGCCCGGAGCCGACGACGAGACGGCCGCGGCACGGCGGGTCGTCGAGGGCGACCTCGCGACGTACCGCACCGGCATCCCGCTCGGCCGGATCGCCGACCCGGCCGACGTCGCCGAGGCCGTCGTCTTCCTCGCCTCCGACCGTGCCCGCCACATCACCCTGCACGACCTGTACGTGGACGGCGGCGCCACGCTGCGGGCCTGAACCACCCCACCGTTCGCCGCGATTCGTGCTCTCCCCTGGAGAAACCATGTCTGTCCCCTTGCGTGAACTCCCCGCGTCCACCGACGAGAGAAGGCACACCCGGCCGGGCCCGAGTCTGAGCCCCGGCGCGGCGACCGCCCTCCTGGACGCCTACCGAAGCGGCACCGACCGGCTGCTGGCCACGCCCCACCGCACGCTGCTGGCGCACGGTACGGCGGCCGAGACGCCGCACGACGCACGGCCGCTGCCCGAGCGGGTACGCCACCTGCTGGACGCCCGGCGGAAAGCCGGGGACCCGGCACCGCTCGTGGTCGGCGCGCTGCCGTTCGCCCCGGACGCGCCAGCCGCGCTGGCCGTCCCCGAACGGGTGCGCTGCGCACCACCGCTGCGCGAGGACCCGCTGGTCGTGCTGCCGGTCCCCGAGCGGGAGGCCGAAGGCCGCTGGGAGATGCGCGAGGTGCCCAGCGCGGAGCGGTACGGCCAGGCGGTGGCCTCGGCCGTGGCACGGATGCGGGCCGGGGAGTTCGACAAGGTCGTGCTCGCCCGCACCCTGGAGCTGACCGCGCCCGGCGAGCCCGACCTGCCCGCCATGCTGCGCCGGCTGGCCCGCCGCGACCCGGCCGGCTACACCTTCGCCGTGCCCAGCGGCCCGGGCCGCACCCTCGTCGGCGCCAGCCCCGAACTCCTCGTCGCACGGCGGAAGGGCCACCTGACGGCCAACCCGCTGGCCGGGTCAGCGCCCCGCAGCGACGACCTGGCCGAGGACGTGCGGCGGGCCGCAGCCCTGCTGGAGTCACCCAAGGACCTGCACGAACACGCCGTCGTGGTCGACGCGGTGCGGGAGGCGCTGGCACCGTACTGCTCGCGCCTGGAGACACCTCCGAGGCCGACGCTGGTGCGCACCGCCGCCATGTGGCACCTGTCCACCACCGTCACAGGGGAGCTGTCCGACCCCTCGGTCACCGCGCTGGAACTGGCCTCGGCGCTGCACCCCACACCGGCGGTCTGCGGCACACCGACCCGGACGGCACGCGAGGTCATCGCCGCACTGGAGCCCTTCGCGCGGGGCCCCTACACCGGCATGGTCGGCTGGCAGGACGCCGACGGGGACGGCGAGTGGGTGGTGACGATCCGCTGCGCCGAGGCCGAGGGCTCACGGCTGCGGCTGTTCGCCGGGGCGGGCGTGGTGGCCGACTCCTCCCCCGAGGCGGAGACCGCCGAGACCGCCGCGAAATTCCGCACGTTCCTGGACGCCGTGGGGGCCGCGCTGTGAGCACCCGGCAGACTCCGCCCGCGCAGACCCGGGGGACCGTGCCCGCACCGGACCGGCGGACGCCGCCCGCGCAGGACCCCGCCGTCACGGCGCTCACCCCGGGCGTGGACGCGCCCACTTGGCCTGCCGGGTTCGCCGAGCGCTACCGGGCCGCGGGCTACTGGCGCGGCGAGACGTTCGGGGGGATGCTGCGCGAGCGGGCCGCCGCGCACCCCGGCCGCGTCGCCCTGGTGGACCCCGCGCCGGAACGCCGCACCTGGACCTACCGGCAGTTGGACGAGCGCGCCGACCGGCTGGCGGCGGGCTTCGCGGCACGCGGCATCGGCAAGGGCGACCGGGTCGTGCTGCACCTGCCCAACGTCGGCGAGTTCGTGGAGGTCGTCTTCGCGCTCTTCCGGATCGGCGCGCTGCCCGTGTACGCGCTGCCCGCGCACCGCGAGACGGAGATCTCCTACTTCTGTTCCTTCACCGAGGCCGTGGCCTACGTCATCCCCGACCGGCACGCGGGCTTCGACCACCGGGACCTGGCCTCCGCGGTGGCCCGCAAGACACCGTCGCTGCGGCACGTGTTCGTCGTCGGCGATCCTGGTGAGCACACCGCGCTGGCCGAGGTCGCCCGCGCCCCGGAAGGACCCCTCGCCGGGCCGGAACCGCACGAGTTGGCGTTCCTCCAGCTCTCCGGCGGGACCACGGGTGTGCCCAAGCTGATCCCCCGGACCCACGACGACTATCTGTACTCGCTCCGCGGTTCGAACGAGATCTGCGGCGTCAACGCCGGCACCCGCTTCCTGGTCGTCCTGCCCGCGGCGCACAACTTCCCGATGAGCTCCCCCGGATGGCTGGGGTCCCTGCTGGCCGGCGGCCGGGTCGTGCTGTGCCCGCGCCCCGAGCCGGGCACCGCGTTCCCCCTCGTGGCCCGCGAGTCCATCACCATGACCGGTCTCGTGCCGCCGCTGGCGCTGGTGTGGACCCAGGCCGCAGCCGACGCCGAGGACGACCTCTCCAGCCTGGAACTCGTCCTCGTCGGAGGGGCGAAATACAGCGAGGAGGCGGCGCGGCGCCTTCGCCCCGCGCTGGGCTGCCGGCTGACGCAGGTCTTCGGCATGGCCGAGGGGCTGGTCAACTACACCCGGCTGGACGACGACGAGGAGACCGTCGTGACCACCCAGGGCCGCCCCCTCTCCCCCGCCGACGAGATCCGCGTCGTCGACGACGGCGACCGCGACGTGCCCGAGGGCGCGTCCGGGCACCTGCTGACGCGCGGCCCGTACACGATCCGCGGCTACTGGCGCGCCGAGAGGCACAACGCCCGCTCCTTCACCCCGGACGGCTTCTACCGCACCGGCGACCTGGTGCGCCGCCTCCCCAGCGGCCACCTGGTGGTCGGGGGCCGGGCCAAGGACCAGATCAACCGGGGCGGCGAGAAGATCGCACCGGAGGAGGTGGAGAACCTCATCCTCGCCCACCCCGCCGTGCACGACGTCTCCGTCGTCGCCGTGCCCGACACGTACCTGGGGGAACGCTCCCTGGCCTACGTCATCCCGCGCGAGGGCGCCGAGCCGTTGCGCCCCGCCCAGATCAGACGGTTCGTGCGGGAGCGCGGCATCGCCGCCTACAAGGTCCCCGACCTCGTCGAGTTCGTCACCGCGTTCCCGCACACGGGCATCGGCAAGGTCAGCAAGAAGGGGCTGCGGTCCGCAGCGACCGCCGCCGAACAGCAGTGAAAGGCGCCAAAGACCGTGGCACTTCCCGCCATCGCCCCCTACCCCCTGCCGAGGGCCGACGAGTTGCCAGCCAACCGCGCGGCCGGCTGGCGCGCGGACCCGGCACGCGCCGTGCTGCTCGTCCACGATCTGCAACAGCACTTCCTCGGCGCCTTCCCGGCCGGGCAGCAGCCGCTGACCGGCATGCTGGCCAACACCGCACGGCTGCTGGACACCTGCCGCGGCCTGGACGTACCGGTCGCCTACTCCGTACAGCGCGGGGGCCAGACCCCGCGCCAACGCGGCCTCCAACTCGACTTCTGGGGCCCGGGGGTGGCCGACGACAGGGACGCCCTCGCCATTCCGGAAGCCGTCGCGCCCCTGCCGGGCGACCACACGGTCACCAAGTGGAAGTACAGCGCGTTCGTCCGCACCGAGCTGGAGGGGATCCTGCGCCGGACCGGCCGCGACCAGCTGATCGTCGTCGGCGTGTACGCGCACATCGGGGTGCAGGTGACCGCCTGCGACGCGTGGATGCGCGACATCGAGGCGTTCGTCGTCGCGGACGCCGTCGCCGACTTCTCCCCGGGCGACCACGCGGCGGCCCTGCGCTGGGTCGCGGGCCGCTGCGGGTCCGTCACCACCACCGGCACGCTCGTCGACGACTTCGCCGCCGGCTCCCGCCCTGCCGACCACCCCACCGCCCGCACGGAGGCCTGAACCCGATGTCCCTCACACCCGAGCAGATCCGCGCCGACGTCGCCGACGCCCTCGGCGAGGACCCCGCCGACATACCGCTGGACGGCAACCTGGTCGACCACGGGCTCGACTCGGTACGCCTGATGACCCTGCTGGAGCGCTGGCGCCGCGACCACGGGGTGCGCGCCGACTTCGCCGACCTCGCCGAGACCCCCGCCATCGAGGCGTGGGCCCCGCTGCTGGGGGCGGCATGACCGTACTGACCGCACACAGGCCAGGGCCCGCGGAAGCCGGCGACGGTGCCTGGCTGCCGCTCACCACCGCGCAGGAGGGCATGTTCTACGCGCAGGCCCTCGACCCGCTCAGCCCCGCACAGAACACCGCCGAGTGCCTGGTGCTCGACGGCCCACTCGACCCGGACGCGTTCGCGGCCGCGCTGCGCCGGGTGGCCGGCGAAGCCGACGCGCTGCGGGTCCGCGTCCAGGACACGGAGCAGGGCCCGCGCCAGCAGGTGCGGGAGTCCGTGGAAGCGCCGCTGACCGTACGGGACCTGCGACCCGCGGGGGAAGAGGCCGAGCGGCGGGCCCAGGAGTGGATGCGCGCGGACCTCGCCACCCCCTGCGACCTGGCGAGGGATCCGGCGTTCCGGCACGCACTCCTCCGCGTCGGCGACCGGCGGTGGCTGTGGTACCAGCGCGTCCACCACCTGGTCATCGACGGGTTCGGACACGCGCTCCTGGTGCGCCGCACCGCGGAGGTCTACAGCGCGCTCGTCGGCGGCGAGGAGCCCGGCCCACGGACCTTCAGGCCGCTGGCCGACCTGGTGGCCGAGGACGCCGCCTACCGCGCCTCCGAGGAGTACGCACGAGACCGCGCGCACTGGGGCGCCGCCCTCGCCGACCGGCCGGAGGCGCCGCGGCTCGCCGGGCGCAGCGCACTGCCGGCGCGGACGTTCCACCGCCGCACCGCCCACCTGGCGCCGGAGGCGACACAAGAGCTGCGGGCCCTGGCCGACAGGCTCCGCGCCACCTGGCCCGACCTGCTGATCGCCGCCCAGGCCCTCTACGTCTCCCGGGCCTGCCGCCGCGACGACGTGGTACTCGGACTGCCGATGATGGGCCGGATGGGGTCGGTCGCGCTGCGGGTGCCCGGCATGGTGATGAACGTGCTGCCGCTGCGGCTGACGGTGCGGCCCGAGGACTCCTTCGCCGACCTGGTACGCCAGGTGGTGCTCGGCGTCCGCCAGGTGCGCCGCCACCAGCGGTACCGGTACGAGGACATCCGCCGCGACCTGGGCCTGCTGAGCGCGTCCCGGGGCCTGGTGGGTCCGCTCGTCAACGTCATGCCGTTCGACTACGCGGTCGACTTCGCGGGCACACCGGTGCGGGCACATAACCTGTCCGCAGGGCCTGTGGACGACCTGACCCTCAACATCTACGACCGTGCCGACGGGCGCGGACTGCGCATCGACCACGACGGCAACCCGGCCCTGTACGGCCGGGCCGACCTCGCCGCACACCAGGAGCGCTTCCTCCACCTGCTGGACCGGCTCGCCCGGACCGACCCGCACGCCCCCACGGCCGTCCACGGCATCGCCACACCGGCCGAGGAGGCCCTGGTCGTCGAGGAGTTCAACCGCACGGCGCGCGCGCTGCCCCCCACCACCCTGATCGGCCCCATCGAGGCACAGGCCGCCCGCACCCCGCAGGCCACCGCGCTGGTGTACGGCTCGACGACGCTCAGCTACGCCCAACTCGACGCCCGCGCCAACCGGCTCGCCCGGCACCTGCAAACGCGGGGCGCCGGCGTCGGCACCGTGGTGGCGGTCTCCGTGCCCCGCTCGGCGGAACTGGTGGTCGCCCTTCTCGCGGTACTCAAGACGGGGGCCGCCTATCTGCCACTCGACCCGGACTACCCGGCCGCGCGGCTCGCCCTCATGCTTGAGGACGCCGCTCCGGTGTGCGCCGTCACCGACCACGCGAAACGGCTCCCCGCATCCTGCGGCACCCCGCTGGTCGCCCTCGTGGACCTGGACGAGACCGCACTGGCCTGCTATCCGCCCGTGCCTCCCGCCCGGCCGCTGACACCCGCCCACCCGGCGTACGTCCTCTACACCTCGGGCTCCACAGGACGCCCCAAGGGCGTCGTCGTCCCGCACCGCGCCATCGACAACCGGCTGCGCTGGATGCAGCACACCTACCCGCTGACGCACGCCGACCGGGTGCTCCAGAAGACACCCTCGTCGTTCGACGTCTCCGTGTGGGAGTTCTTCTGGCCCCTGCGCGAGGGCGCGACGCTGGTGGTCGTGGAACCCGGCGGCCACCGCGACCCGGCGCGCCTCGCCGAGGTGATACGGCACCAGGACATCACCGTCTGCCACTTCGTGCCGTCGATGCTCCAGGCGTTCCTCTCCGGGCCCGAAGCAGCCGGGTGCACAGGGCTCAACCGGGTGTTCTGCAGCGGCGAGGCGCTGCACCGCGAGACGGCGCGGGCCTTCTTCACCGCACTTCCCGGCGTCGAGCTGCACAACCTGTACGGCCCCACCGAGGCCGCCGTCGACGTCTCCCACCACGCCCTGGAACCGGACGCGACGGGCCCGGTACCCATCGGCCGCCCGGTGTGGAACACCCGCCTGCACGTGCTCGACGCGGCCGGAGGGCCGTGCCCCCCAGGCGTGCCGGGAGAGCTGCACCTGGCCGGATCCCAACTGGCCGACGGCTACCTGAACCGCACCGAGCTGACCGCCGAACGCTTCGTGACGGCGGTGCCGGACGGCCGGCAGGAAGCCCACCGGCCGCCGGAGCAGCGGATGTACCGCACCGGAGACCTGGCACGCTGGACGGAGGAGGGAGAGGTCGTCTACCTGGGACGCACCGACGACCAGGTGAAACTGAGCGGCCAGCGCATCGAACTCGGCGAGATCGAAGCCGCGCTGGCGGCCCGGGCCGGCGTGACCGGCGCCTGCGCCGTGGTGCGCGAGGACCGTCCGGGCGAGCAGCGCCTGGTCGGCTACGTGAGCGGGGACGCGGACCCGGCGGCGGTGCGCACCGCCCTCGCCGCGGAACTCCCCGCGCACATGGTGCCGTCGGCGGTCGTCGCCGTGGCCGAGTTCCCGCTCGGCCCCAGCGGCAAGCTCGACCGCGGGAGACTGCCCGCGCCCGTCTTCACCGCCTCCGGCGGCGCGGCCGGCGGACGGCGCCCCGCGGGGCCGCACGAGGAGCTGCTGACCCGCCTGTTCTCCGAGGTGCTCGGCGTGCCGGACGTGGGGCCCGAGGACGCGTTCTTCGACCTGGGCGGCACCTCGCTGCTCGCCGTCCGGCTGGTGACCCGCGTCCGCGAGACGCACGGGGCCGAACTGACCATCGGCTCGCTGTTCGAGGCACCGACCCCCGCCGCGCTCGCCGCCCGCCTGGAGACCGCGGCCCCCGTCTCCGGCGACGCCCTGGACCTGCTCCTGGCACTGCGCCCCACCGGCGAAAGGACACCGCTGTTCGCCCTCCACCCGGCAGGCGGCCTGGCCTGGTGCTACGCCGGGCTGGCGGCCCGGCTCGGCCCCGAGCAGCCCGTCTGGGGCGTGCAGGCACGCGGACTCGCCGACGACGAGCCGCTGCCCGGCTCTCTGCTGGAGGAGGCCGCCGACTACGCGGCCGGAATCCGCGCCCTCCAGCCGCACGGCCCCTACCGGCTGCTGGGCTGGTCGGTCGGCGGGGTCCTCGCCCACACCGTGGCCGTACTGCTCCAAGAGGCCGGGGAACGCGTCGACCTGCTGGCGCTGCTCGACGCGTTCCCCGCCGAACAGTGGCGGGCCAGGCCCGCGCCCGAGGAGGGCGACGCGCTCACCGCCGTACTGCGGATGGCCGGCTTCGAGCGCACGACCGAACGCGACCGCGATGACGTCCTGACCACCCTGCGCCGGGCGGGCAGTCCGCTGGCCGGGCTCGCCGACCGCACGCTGGCACGGATCGTGGACGTGGTCCCCAACCACGCCCGGCTGATGCGCGAGCACCAACACCGGGTCTTCGACGGCGATGTCGTCTTCTTCACGGCCGCGGCACCACGCGCCGAGACGTGGCTGACCCACACGGCATGGCAGCCACACGTCACAGGCACGATCACCAACCACGACCTCGCCTGCACACACCCGCGCCTGCTACGGGACGAACACCTCGACGCGATCACCGCGACGCTGGTGTCAAGGCTGGCTCGGCTGGACGGCTGAGCGAGGCCGGCGCCGCCCTCGATGCGTCCGGGGGAGCGCTAGGCAGCACCCGCGGAAATCCGAACGAGTACTCCGAGAGTGTGGTGGCCGGCGCGTCGGAAAGCAGCGGTCTTCCGCGCGTCGCGCGCCCGGACACCACATCTTCCCAGCGTTGCGGTCAGCACCGCCGGACCGAGGACCGCGCCTCTCCGACCTCCTGGTCCTCCACAGCGTCCCCGCAGCCTGGAGGGGCTGTCGGAGTTACCGGCGCGCCTCCGCTATCGCGGCCAGAGCGCCGGCTCTGTCACCGGCGTCAGTGACGTTCTGGGCGATGCGCTCGGCGTGCTCGGTGTCTGCGGGGGCCAGCGCTATGGCCACATTGCGTACCGTGACCGACTTCAACCCGTCGTCCGTGATGCTTTCGGCTGTCCGTATGGCGCGGTCGGCGTGGGCCGGTCTGTGTTTGACGACCTCGGCCTGCAGGCTCGCGACGTAAAACAGCCCATGGTCACGCATCTCGTCCTCGGCGGGGACCTGGCACGCGAGGCGTTCGGCTTCGCGAGCGTAGCCGAGCGCTCGGCCGGTGTCCCTGTCGACCACCGATTTCCCGGCGACGACCAGGGTCGAGGCCATGGCTGTCCGGGGGAAGTTCCTGTCCTTCTCCGGAAGGCTCAGAAGAAGGCGATCGAACATGCGAACGTACCTGTCCAGACGAGCGGGGTCCGTTCCCGCGGCGTCCCTTCCCGCAGTGGTCAGCGCGCTCGCGACGTCCTTGAGGACGAATGCCCTCCGCTTCTCCGGAAGTTGGTGCGCCAGAGCTTCGGCCTCGGCGAGGAGTTCATCCGCCCGATCCGGGTCGGCGACGGCCAGGTGCTGGCCGGCCAGAGCCAGCACGCTCAGAGCCAGCCCCAGCTCTCGGGTCAGATCGTCCTCCAGCGCCCGGACGATGGCTATCGACTCATGGGCGAGCGCTGCCGCCTGCTCGGCGTCGAGTGGAGCAAGGCCCTCCCCCACGCGGGCAAGGTCGCGCGCGAGGTAGCGGTCCAAGCGGCGCTGCTGTTGGACGTTGAGCTCCGGCTTGACGGCCTGGGCCACGCGGAGGAGCCCGACGGCTCGACGGGGGTCCTTATCGGCCAACTCATACGCGACGTCGGCCTGCGTCCGCGCGACGCCGATCAGCCGGTCGCCCAGCGCCTCGTCGGCGCAACCCCATACAACGCTTCGCAACCTCCCCACGAGATCGACAACACGGTCGGGGATGGTCGCAGCCGCCGGTGTGAGGAAGGGCAGAGCTTTGGTGAGTGCGCTCAGAGCCTCCGCCTTTTCATCCAGGACGATCCCCGGGACGGCCTTCTCGGCCTCTTCCAGGAGCTCCACCGCCTGGTGGTAGTGGCGCTCAAGGGCCACGTCCTTTGCGATGGTGGCCAGTTCCACCACCCGCCACCCCCACTCCGGGCCGGTATTGGATCTGACCTCGCGGGCCCGGCGCACGCCTTCCGGCGAACAGCGCGAGTCCTCCTCGAACCGCTCCCTTTCGTCAACGACCCTGTAGAGGTGTGCTGAGTGGTCCTTTAGACGCTGACGCCACGCTGGTTCGTCCTCGTTGACGAGGACCGACAGGGTCCGGAACCTCGCGGCCTTGTGCCGCGTATCCGGGAGACCGTGCAAAGCCTCCTCCGCCCTCTCCAGGAGCCAGGTCGCCCGGTCGCGGTCCGCGTCGACCACCGCGCTCGCCAGGTCGATCAGTCCGGAAGCCCTCGCATCGGGATCCGCCATCCCCAGAACGGCCTCTTCGCCCTCCTCCGCGAGACTTCGCGCCCGTGGCGGATCGAGAGCGACCAGGCAGGTGGCTGCACTCGTGAGAAGGCGAGCCCTCTGGGAGAGGTCGGTGGTGTCGTGGCCGGCCTCCACGACCTCGTCGGCCAGCAGTCTCGCCTTGCCGGGGTCGACCGCGATCGTCGCGGAGGCAATCCTGGCCAACAGGCCCATCCTGGTGAAGCGGTCCGGGACAGTACGGGCAGCGTTCTCGGCGGCATCCCGTGCCGCGATGTGGGCAGCCGAGGGACCCGGATCCGGATCGGGTGCGGCTTCCCGCTCCCGGCGTTCGCGTGGTGAGCGGTTGAGGAGGTGAATGTGGCGTGTGACGTTGTTCTGCGCGAACAACTGTGGTTCGGGGCTGTCGCGACCGCGCATGCGGTCGCGGACCCTGAGCCAGATGTGCTCCAGACTGATCTCGGGACCGACTCCGCAGATGCCCGCTTCCAGCGTGGCGATCAGTTCACCCGTGAACTCGGGGAACGCGGCGCCGGGCCGCACGAACGATCGGCTGTGTGGTGGCGCCGACGTCAAAACGCAGTCACCGTAGCCGCTCTCGTCCCACCCACGAGACTCCCCCTCCCCGCTGTGTGCACCGGTTGCCTGCGCCTCGGGGTCTTCGTCGAGCGCGGCGGCCAGATCGTCGCGGGTCGGGGCTCCAGGCGACATTCCACCGGCGATACCGCTGTAGCAGCAGTCCAGGATGGTGACTCTGTGCCTGGCCCGGTGACCGGCCTGCCTGATCAGGTCGCGGAGTAGGCGGTAGGGCAGGGTGCCGATCTGCGGGTAGTCGGGGTCGGCGTCGACGAGCGCCAGGTGCAGGCGTTCAGCCTGGTCTCGTAGTCCGTGCCCGGCGAAGTACACCACCAACGTGTCCTCCGTGGCCAAGGCGGCGTCCCTGGCAGCCGTCAGAATCTGCTCCTGCGTGCTTTCGGAGCCGAGAACCGTGACATGTTCGTGCGGGACTCCCCAGATCGCGGGGTCGCGGAGCAGTCGGG
The DNA here is from genome assembly GCF_003323715.1 of Streptomyces diacarni. Lineage (GTDB taxonomy): Bacteria > Actinomycetota > Actinomycetes > Streptomycetales > Streptomycetaceae > Streptomyces > Streptomyces diacarni. The sequence continues at coordinate 29,367 of NZ_QOIN01000029.1, read as the reverse complement.
CCGTGTGGGCCGCGCCCGTCGCCGCCGCCGACATGGCAGCCAGCCCGGCGTGCGCGTAGTCACTGATCCCGACCACCACCGCACGGCTCTTGTGCGGATCAGGTAGCACCACTCGCCCCCCTGTCGTCCCTGGTCGACCGCCGGGAACTGTCCTCGTCGCCCAGGACCGAGTGGCGAGTTGGTGTGTCGCTTTCGCAGTCCCGCGTTGCGCTCAGGAGACGAGCGAGGCGGGCTGCGTCCTCCGGGCTGCCGTCCTCGATCACCATTCGCACACCGTTGTGCTCGACCACCAGCCGCGCGCCCGGCCGCCGCCGCGGCGGAAGAGAAGCGCGGAAGTTCAGATGGGAGTAGATCAAGCCGGCAGTGGAGAAGCCGGCGCTCAAGCTCAGGCCGATCCACTCCAGCAGGCCTCCGGACATCCCCCCGTCAGTCAGTCCTGAACGTTCGCGAGTGACGGTGACATACCGGCCCACTGCCCGGTCCTTGGCAATCCAGTCCGCAAAAAGGCCGGTGAGGTCGCCACCGCCGTCGACCGTGCACGCGTTGGCCGACTCGTCTCCGATGCGTAGGCGCACATGTCCCCCTCGACCTCAGTGCCCATGAAGCGGCTCCCCCAGACCGTGGTCCGCGGTGAGTTTCATTGTTACCCGACGACATCGCCAGTTGGCATCCCCGCGCCCAACTGGCGCCGCGCCCGGCGGACCGCTCCGCCCCTCAGTCGTCGCCGAGCAACGCCACCAGTCCGTCGGCCAGTTCGGTACGCCAGCACAGGTAGTCGTGGCCGCCGTTGAACTCGGTGCAGGTCGCGTCGGAGTAGCCCGCGGCGGCGAGGGCCTCGCGCAGTCGGCGGGCGGCGGGCAGGGCGACCCACTCCTGGCGGCCGAAGGAGAGCCGGAAGCGGACGGGCAGCCGGGGTCCGTCCGCGATGCGCCCGGTCAGCCACTCCGCCGCGGGCCCGTCAGGCCACCAGAACGACCCTGACTGGGCCAGTACGTTGCCGAATCTGCCGGGCGCCAGGAGCGCGGCGAACGCGGCGGTGAGGCCGCCGAGGCTCTGGCCCGCCAGCACGGTGCGCGCCGGGTCAGCGGTGATCGGCAGGTGTCCGGCGGCCCAGGGCAGGAGTTCGTCGGCGAGGAAGGAGACGAACTCGGCCTTGCAGGTCAGCTCCCTCCAGCGGGTGGCGGCGTCGACCGAGTCGGGCAGCACCGCGGCGAGGGGCGGGATGCGCCCTTCGGCGATGAGGTTGTCCAGCAGGTGCGCGAGGCCGAGCCGCGGCTGCCAGTGCTCGCCGTCCAGCAGCACCAGCACGGGGAGTTCGGCCGGCGGCTCGGCGGACAGGGCGGCCGCCGGGGTGTAGAGCCACGCGCGCCGGGTGGCGGAAAGGTGCGCGCTCGCCACCTCTCCCTCGGTCACCGTGCCGTGGGCCACGTCGGCGCGTGGGGTCCAGTCGGCGGCCGTGGGAGCGGCGGGCAGTTCGGCGTAGGGCACCGGATCGCCTCCCCAGCGGCGGGGCAGCGTGCGGGGGTTGCGGGGGTCGGTGCGGCGCCGGGTGCGCAGCCAGGGCCAGTAGTCCGGGTCGGTGGGCGCGGGCCCGTCGCCCTCGTCGACGAAGAGGTCGTAGGTCCCGCGCCAGTCGTGGCGCAGTCGGAGGGTCCAGTGCCAGATGTCGGTACCGGGCGCCCGCTCCATGAGGTTGTCCTGTGGGGCGCGCGGGTCGGCGAGCTTGTTGGGCAGCACGTGCACGGCGCGGGTCGTGGGCGTGCCGCGCCACAGGAAGGTGACGGCCCGGTGGGTGGCGCTGCCGTGGGGGTCGGGGCCGATGTGGGGGGTGCCGCGGCGGCGGACGTCGGCCCAGAACTCCTCCAGGGCCGCGGCGGTGGCGGTGGGGCCCGGCAACGGGAGGCCTGGCCGCGGGGATCGGGGCACCGGCTGGGGGCGGGGCAGCCGGGGCGGGTGGTGCGGTGCGCCCTCGGGGGGCGCGGTGGTGGTCATGGTGCTGGGCTCCGGGTGGCGCGGCGTGCGAGAGGGAAGCAGCCTACCCCGGAGGATGAAACTTAGGTAAGGCTAAGCTAATTTAGCTCTTGTCCGCCTCCACCCAGGAGGCGCGCACACCGAGGAGACCGACGCAGCATGACCACTCTGACCTGCCGTATCCGCCGTACCGCCGCCGTCGCCGTGGCCCTCGCCGCCGGCAGCACGCTGACGCAGACGGCCACCGCCACCGCCGCGCCCGCGCAGCCCGCCCACCACCGCGGCTCGCACGTCACCTCCGCCCCACTGACATCCGGCCTCTACCAGTCCGCGTACTCCGAGCGGAATCACGTGCTGTGGACCACCTCGGCCGTGGGCCGCCCGCCGGTGACCGAGTCCGCACTGCTCAAGGTCGACCCCCGCACCCTGAAGGTGAAGGACTCCCTCCAGCCCCCGGTCACCGACCCGGCGACCGGCGCCGTCGAGGCGGTCTACGGCGTCGCCGTGGACGACGAGCACAACACGGTCTGGGCGACCAACACCCGCGACAACTCGGTGGCCGTCTACAGCCAGCGCGACGGAAAGCACCTGGCGACACTCGAAGGCGTCGAGCACGCCCGCGAGGTCGTCGTCGACGAGCGGCACAACACGGCGTGGGCCAGCGGCTTCGGGGACGGCACCCTCGTCGCCTTCGACACCCGCACCCACAAGGAGACCAAGCGGGTCACGGTCGAGGGCTCCTCCCCCGCGGGGCTCGCCGTCAACGAGCGGACCGGCACCGTCTACGCCACCGACCTCGAAGGCGACCGCATCCTCGCCGTCTCCCCGCACGCCAAGGAGCCCACGACCTTCCCCGCGGGTGACGGTCCGATCTCCGTGGCCCTCTCCCGCGACGGGCGCACCGCCTACACCGCCGACCAGGAGGCGGGCACCGTCTCCGTGGTGGACCTGCGCAAGGGCGAGGTCACCAGGTCCGTACCGACCGGGGAGGGCACGCTGTCCGTGGCCACCGACCCGCGCTCGGGCCGGGTGCTGGCCGCCAACCGCACGGCAGGCGACGTCAGCGTCGTCGACCCGCGCCGCGGCACCGTCGTCGAGACGCTGGCCACGGGGGCGAACCCGAACCACGTCACCGTCTCCGGATCCGCCGCCTACGTCGTGGACAAGTCGGGCTCCGGCCCGGCGGGCGAGGACCAGGTGCACCGGGTGCGGCTCGGCCGCTGACCCGGCGGCGCGCCGGTCAGGGCCGCGCGCCCTCCCGCGTCCGGCGCGCCACGCCGTCCAGCAGGCGGCGGCGCTGCGCCTCGTGCGTGGCCAGCTCCACGCCGACGCCCGCCAGCGCCAGCGCCCCGTCGAGCACGGCACGGTCGGCTCCCTCGCTCGTGCCGTGTGCGGCGAACTCGGCCGTGTGCTGGAGGGCGCCGTGCGTCTCGTAGCCGATGGTCGGGTGGATCGTGGGGACGGCGTGGGAGACGTTGCCCATGTCCGTGGAGGCCATCAGCTCCCCGTGCCGGGGCTCGGGCGTACGCCCCAGGGCGCGCGCCGCCCGCACGTAGGCCTCGGTCATGCAGGGATCCTGGCGCAGCTCGGCGAAGTCCTCGCCGTGCTGCGCCAGTTCGAGTTCCGCGCCCGTGGCCAGTGCGCCCGCCTCGAAGCAGGCACGGACGCGCGCCCTGAGGTGAGTGAGCTGCTCGGCCGTGGGTGCCCGCAGCTCGTAGCGCGCCCGGGTGCGCGCGGGCACGACGTTCACCGCCTGACCGCCGTCGGTGACGATCCCGTGCACGAGGGTGCCGGGCGCCAGATGCTGGCGCAGCAGGCCGATCGCGGTCTGCGCGACGGTCATCGCGTCCAGCGCGTTGACGCCTTCCCAGGGGGCCAGCGCCGCGTGGGCCGGCCTGCCGTGGAAGGTGACGTCCCAGGCTCCGATCGCCAGCGACGAGGCGCCGACCGTGTCGGCGGGCGCCGCGTGCACCATCATGGCCGCCGCCACGCCGTCGAAGACGCCGGCTTTCAGTAGCAGAGCCTTTCCGCCGACGTCCTCCTCCGCGGGCGTGCCGACGAGTCGGACGCGCACGCCGATCCGGTCGGCGACGGCCGCCAGGCCCAGCGCCGCGCCGATCGCCGCCGCGCCGTTCACGTTGTGGCCGCAGGCGTGTCCGATGCCGGGCAGCGCGTCGTACTCCGCGCACAGGGCCACCGTCAGTTCTCCGGTGCCGTGGTCGGCCACGAGCGCGGTCGGCAGTCCGGCCACGCCGCGGGTCACCGCGAAGCCCGCCTCGTCGAGGAGGTCACCGATCTTCGCGGCCGACCTGTGCTCTTCGAGCGCGGTCTCAGGTTCGGCGTGCAGGCTGTGGCTCAGGGCGAGCAGCCGGGGGCGCCACTTCTCGACGGCGCCTGACACCGTGCCGGCCAGATCGCGCAGGTGCCGGTCGCGCACGTCGTGCCCCTCGCACCCGCTGCGTCCCTCGCACCCGTCGCACCCCTCCCATCCGTTGCCGTCGTGCCCGGCGCACCCGTCGTACTCGTCATTCCCCTTGGGCTCCTTGCGTCCGTCCGTCGGCGTCGGCCGTGCCGCCGGTGTCAGCCCTGCCGCCGGTGTCGGCCCTGCCGCCGGTGTCGTCGGGTTCTTCATGCCGCGTCTCCGTTCCGTGCGAGGGGCTGTTCCGCTCGTGAGGGGTCTGCGGGGCGCGCGGGGTGTGCGGGGTGTGCGGGGCCTGCGGGGTGTGCGGGCGCGGGTCCGCGCTCGGCCGTGCCGTGGCGGAAGGCCAGTCCGGCGGCGGCTCCCAGCAGGGCGACACCGGCGCACACGGTCCAGCTCCAGCGGAAGGCCGCCAGGGTGAGCGGGCCGTCCGGCGCCGCCCGGTGCGCCGCGAACAGGGCCCCGATCACGGCGGCGCCGATGGCCGCGCCCAGGGACAGCGCCAGTTCGTTGAGTCCGACGGAGAGCGCCGTCTCGTCCTCGGCGACGACCTCCGCTGCCAGGGTCCTGGTGACCGCCTCGAAGATGCCGTTGGCCAGGCCGACCAGGAGTGCGCCCACGAGGTAGGGGGCGGCCGCGCCCCCGCCCGCGGTCATGGTGAGGAATCCCGCCGCGCACACGGCGCCGCCGAGGGCGAGCATGGCCCGGTCGCCGACGCGCCGGGCCAGCCGCGGTGTCGCCGTGGAGCCCAGGCAGCCGACGGCGACCATGGCGAGTGAGACGAGCGCGATCGTGCGCGAGCCCCAGCCCATGCCGTAGCCCGCCTCGTCGGGGTCGGTGCCGAGGAAGACCGCGTTCGCGCCGAGGAAGCCGATCGTGCCGAAGGCCAGGCAGAAGGTGTGCACGTTGACCACGGCGAGCCGCGAGCCGCGCAGCAGCCGCACCTTCACCAGCGGGTGCGCCGCCCGGTGTTCGACCGCGACCCAGGCGGCGAGCAGCACGAGCGCCAGCGCGGCCGTGCCCCAGGACGCGGGCGTGGTCCAGCCCCAGGTGGAGCCCTGCGCCAGTACGAGGACGAGCGCCACCAGCCCCAGGGTCAGCAGGGCCGCCGCCCCGAAGTGGAAGTGCCCGCCCCGCGCCGCGGCGCCCTCGGGCAGCACGAGCGCGGCGGTCAGCGCCGCCGCGCTGAGCGGAACGGCCGTCCACAGCCCGGCCACGGCATGCCCCTCGCTGAGCGACCCGGCGACGAGGCCGCCGCCGCCGATCGACACGAGCAGGGCCCCGACCAGTACGGACATCCCGGTGAGGCCCAACTCGGGTGCCCGCGAGCGCAGAATGCCGGCGAGCAGCGGGAAGAACCCGACCACCGCCCCCTGCAGGACCATTCCGAGGGCCAGGGTGGCCGTGGCGGGCCATGCCGCCATCAGCAGCGAGCCGCCCGTCACCATCGAGACGGACACCCGCAGCACCCTGCGGTGTCCGTACAGGTCGCCCAGGCGTGAGAGCAGCGGCGTCAGCACAGCGAAGGCGAGTTGGGAGAGGAGGTAGAGGTTGTTCTGGCCGACGCTGCCGATGCCGAGGTGCGCTCCGATGCCCGGCAGCAGCGGAGTGAGATAGCCCTGGACGACTCCGCTGCACACCACGACGACCGCCATGGTCGCCAGCAGTCCCCGCCCCGAACCGATGCCTGCGGCCACGATTGCCTCACCCCTTCTGGTGGCTGGAAACCGATGTGGCGGCTACTGTGCGGGCACCGGCCGCAAGGTCCGGTCAGTTCGTCGGAATCGTGCACGAGAGCCGGTACACATGCGGGAAACGGTCGTCGCCAGCGAGCTGGATCTCGCTCTCGTCCACGCACTGCAACTGCGCCCCAGGGCGTCCTGGGCGGAGTTGGCGCCGCCCCTGGGCGTCACGCCCGGGACTCTGGCGCGGCGCTGGGAGCGGCTGACCGGTGCGGGGCTGGCCTGGGTGTACGCGGCGCCGGGGCGGGAGTTCTCCCGCACCCGCTGCTCCGCCTTCGTGCTGGTGCGCTGCCGCCCCGGTGCCCGCGGCCGGCTCGCCGAGCGGCTGGCCGGCCTGCGGGAGGTCGTCACGGTCGAGCTGACGGCTTCCGGCTCGGCAGCGCTGCTGCTCGACGTGCTGGCGCCCGACCTGCCGTCACTGACCGCTTTGGTCCTCGAACGCCTGGAGCGACTCCCCGGCGTCACCGGCGTGGACACGCTCCTGACCACGTCCCTGCCTCTCGAGGCGAGCCGCTGGCGGCTGCGTTCCCTGGACGCGGGCCAGCTGGCGGCGCTGGGAAGGGCCGGGGCGCGGCCGCGCGACCCGGTCTCCTCCGTCGGCCTGGACGACGTCGACCACGCTCTCCTCGACGTCCTCGTCCGCGACGGGCGAGCGGGGTTCGCCGCGCTCGCGGAGCACACCGGCGCGAGCCCGGCCACGGTGCGGCGCAGGCTGCGCCGCCTCACCGAGTCGGGGGTGATCGTCTTCCGTTGCGACATGGCGGACGAACTGACGGGCCTGCCCGTGCCCGTCACCTTTCTGGGCCGGGCACCGGCCCGCGACGTCAACGCCGTTCACCGTACGCTCGCCGCACTGGCCGAGTGCCGTCTGGTCGCCGCCGTCACGGGGCGGGACAACATCCTCGTCACGCTCTGGCTGCCCGGTGTGGGCGACATCCAGCGCCGCGAGACGGCCCTGTGCGCCCGGCTGCCGTCCCTCACCGTGACCGACCGCATCGTCGGTCTGCGCACGGTCAAGCGCATGGGCCACCTGCTCGACCAGCAGGGCCGCCGCACCGGGACCCGGTCCATCCGCCCCTGGTAGCCCCGGCGCTGCGGCGGGTCACTTGCCGCACCTCACGGGCTGACGGACACGAGCGGCGCGGGCAGGGCCCCCGGGTCTCCGGTGCGGGCGAAGGCCAGCCAGCAGGCGCGGACGGCGCGGCCGAAGGAGTCGACGTCCTCCCAGGCCGTCTCGCCGAGCATCGGCGCGCCGCGCCACGCGTCACGGGAGCCGAGGAGCAGGGGCAGTTCGACGCAGTGGGTGGCCCCCAGCGGCGACCCGGCGGGACGCCAGTCGAGGCGGTAGGCGTGGACGCGGGCCCCGGCCCGCCGCAGCTGCCCGCCGAAGTGGGCGAGCGGCGTCCCGTAGACCTGGCGGGTCCGCTCGGCGACCGTACCGGTCTCGCCGGGCAGTGGCGGGAAGGCGGACATGTCCTCGGCGTTCCACCCGTACATGACGTCCAGTTCGCCGGCGCGCGCGGTGAGGCCGGGCTCGGGTGCCGCCAGGGGCGCGGTTCCGGTCACCGGGGTGAACGGGGGCTCCAGAGCGCTGCCCGAGCGGCGCTGGTGGTCCGCGGCGGTGCGGCCCTGCGCCGCCAGCAGCGCCTCGGGGGTCGCGGTGCGCGGGTCGCAGCCGAGGTGGTCGGCGAACATGCGTCCGATGTCGCGGGCCTGCTGGTGCGGGCGGGCCGCGATGGGCAGCGGCGCGCTCTGCAGCAGGGCGCGGCGGAAGAGGCCGTCGGCTTCGGGCACGGCCATCAGCAGCCGGATCGAGAGGGCGCCCGCTGACTGTCCGAACACGGTGACGTCGCCGGGGTCGCCGCCCCAGTCCGCGATGTGGTCCCGGACCCAGCGAAGGGCCTCCAACTGGTCGAGAAGGCCGAGGTTGCCGTCACTGACCCCGTCGAGGACGAGGTAGCCCAGGGCGCCGAGGCGGTAGTTGACGCCGACCACCACGGCGTCTCCCTCGGCTGCGAGCGCGCCGCCGTCGTACCAGTCCAGGACTCCCCCACCGCTGCTGAAGCCGCCGCCGTGCAGCCACACGAGCACGGGCCGGGCACCGTCGTCCCTGGCGGGCGTGGTGACGGTCAGGTGCAGACAGTCCTCGCTCTGCGGGCGGCGGTCGTGGGGCGGGCCCATCACCGCGTCGAGCCGGGAGGGCGGCTGGGGGCAGATCCGGCCGCCCGGAGGGCGCGCCCCGCCGGCGGACGGCGGGCGGGGCGGTGCGAAGCGTTCCGCCTCGGCGTACCGGATCGGCCCCGACCTGAGCATCGGCTTGTCGTCCATACCTCACCTCCGGGTTCGAGTGCGCGGCGGCCTTCGCCCCTCCTCGGGGACCGCTGGGAAGAGCGCCACCGTACCGGCGAGGCCGCCGCGCGGAGGGGCACCAGGTGCCGGGCGTGGGGCCGACGGGCCGACCGGTGGGCAGCGGACGGCGGAACCGAGCGGGGGCGACCCGAACGGATGCGGAGGCCGGGACACCGCGGCCGGCTGCGGGTACCGGTGAGAGAAGCCACTCGCCGGACCGGGTACCGGCGGGACGAGTGAAGCTGCCCTTCGAGGGGACCTGCAATGCAGCCGTGAGCACGTGTCAGAACGGAGGGTAGGTGCATGGCCGACAACAAGCCGCCAGGCGGCATGGGTGAAGGAGTCGAAGAGGGCACGGTCACCACGGACGTGCCCGCACGGCTCGACCGTCTTCCCTGGTCGCGCTGGCACTGGATGATCGTCATCGGCCTCGGCACCGTCTGGATCCTGGACGGCCTCGAGGTGACGGTCGTCGGCAACGTCGCCGGCAGGCTCGCCGAGTCGGACAGCGGCCTGGACATCACCGCGGGCCAGGTCAGCGGTCTGGCCGCGGCGTTGTACGTGGCCGGCGCGTGTTCGGGCGCGCTGTTCTTCGGCTGGCTGACCGACCGGCTCGGGCGCAAGAAACTCTTCATGATCACCTTGGCGGTGTATCTGGCGGCCACCGCCATGACCGCGCTCTCGTTCGAGAGCTGGTGGTTCTTCCTCTTCCGCTTCCTCACCGGATTCGGCATCGGCGGCGAGTACGCCGCCATCAACTCCGCCATCGACGAGCTGATCCCGTCCAAGTACCGCGGCCAGGTCGACGTCATCATCAACGGCAGCTTCTGGCTCGGCGCGGCCGGCGGCGCGCTGCTGTCGATCGTGATGCTGGACGAGAACATCTTCCCCGCGAACATCGGCTGGCGGCTCACCTTCGCGCTGGGCGTCGTGCTGGGACTAGTGATCCTGCTGGTACGGCGCCACGTGCCCGAGAGCCCGCGGTGGCTGTTCATCCACGGCCACGGCAAGGCCGCCGAGGAGCTGGTGAGCAAGGCGGAACGGGAGACCGTCGCGCACCGCGGCGAGGAGCTGCCGCCACCCGCCGGGCAGATCACCATCCACCAGCGCAAGGCGGTGGGTTTCGGCCTGATCGCCCACGCCATCTTCACGCGCTACCCCAAACGCGCCGTGCTCGGTCTGGCCCTCTTCCTCGGACAGGCGTTCCTCTACAACGCCATCACCTTCGGTTTCGGCACCATCCTCATCACCTTCTTCGACATCTCCTCGGGACGCACCGGGTACTTCTACGCCGTCATCGCCGCGAGCAACTTCTGCGGGCCCCTGCTGCTGGGCCGGCTCTTCGACACCCTGGGCCGACGGCTGATGATCTCGGGGACATACCTGCTCTCGGGCGTCCTGCTGTTCGGCACGGCGTGGCTGTTCGACTCGGGACGGCTCAGCGCCGCTACCCTCACCGCGTGCTGGTGCGCCGTCCTCTTCTTCGCCTCGGCCGGCGCGAGCTCGGCCTACCTGACGGTCAGTGAAGTCTTCCCGATGGAGACCCGCGCCCTGGCCATCGCCTTCTTCTACGCAGTCGGCACCGCGGCGGGCGGCATCAGCGGTCCCATGATCTTCGCGCAGCTCACCGAGAGCGGCGTCGTGGGGGAGACCGCGCTCGCCTTCCAGATCGGAGCGGGTCTGATGACGGCGGCCGGGCTCGTCGCCGTCGCTCTCGCCGTGCCGGCGGAGCGCCGCGGTCTGGAGGACATCGCGGCGCCGCTGACCCAGCGGCAGGCCGAGCGGCCGAACGGACGGTGACCACGGAGCGGAGATCACCGCACCAGCGGCGCGGCGGCGTTGACGAACGCCTCGATGCCCTCCTTCGCCGCGGCGTCCTTGGCGTCGTGAGCCTCCTGCTCGGTGGCGTCGGAGACATCCCGTACGCAGTCGTAGGCCCTGAAGGCAGCCGACTGCACGTCCCCGCGGTCGGTCACCAGTCTGACCCGGTACAGCTCCTGCCTGGCCACGGTCCGCAGCCGGTGCGCCTCGTCACGCGCCGTGACGTACGCCGGCCCGTCGGGGTTCTCCTTCCGCCGGTACCAGCGGTCGGCCTGGCCACGCCGGTAGTCCTCCGCCGCCGCCGCGAACGCGCTGTAGACGGCCACCCGTTCCTGCCGGAGCGTCTCCGCCCGCGTGAAGTCCTCGCCACGCTGGGACGCGAGGCGCTGGAAGACGTGGGTGATCACGGAACCGAGCAGCGTACCCACCACTGCGATGACACTCGCCCAGAGAGCTTCCACGCGCCCAGTCGATCACACGAGCGGATCACCGGGCAGCCCCTTGGCGGCTCACCCGGCCTCAGGGACGCCGCGCGAAGGCGTGGAACATGTGTTCCATGAGCCTGGGGGCGGACTCCATCGGCCGGCCCAGACGGCGCGCCGACTCCAGGACGGAGCGCTCGTCGTACCGCCAGCCGAGGGAGTCCAGTTGCTCCCGCGGGCCGCGCTTGGCGCCGTCGGGCAGCAGCGAGGGCAGGTCGATGCCGAGAGCCGTGCCACCGTCCCGCACCAGCGTGTCGCCTGCCAACTCCTCGACAGCCGAGACATCTTCGATGGCGAGGCTGCTGCCGGAAGCGGAGAGGCGGTCGATTTCCTTGAACAGCCGCTCTTCGGCCTCCGGCGGCAGATACGGCAGCAGCCCCTCCGCCAGCCAGGCCGTGGGCAGCGCGGCGTCGAAGCCCGCCTCTTCCAGCGCGAAGGCCCAGTCCTCCCGCAGGTCGGCGCGGACCGGGGTGTGCGCGCAGGAGGCCGCGGCGCCGTGCTCCGCCAGGACGGCCAGCTTGAAGTCCAGCACCAGCGGCTGGTCCAGCTCGAAACAGCGGACACCGGCCGGCCACTCCAGCCGGAAGGGGCGGGTGTCGAGGCCGGAGGCGAGGATGACGACCTGGCGTACGCCGTCACGTGCGGCGCCGGTGAGGAAGTCGTCGAAGACCCGCGAGCGTATGCCCAGGTACGCCGTCATCAGCGGCCACAGCCCGGAGGCACCGGCCCGCTCCTCCAACTGGTCCAAGGTGGTGGGGAACGGGGCGGCGGAGGAAGCCGCCGCGAGGAAGGCGGGCGCGTAGGGGTCGGTGATCAGCGCGTCGGGGCGGGTCGACTCGATCGCTCTGCCGGCGGCGACCGCGAGGGCCGTCACGCCGACTCCGGAGACGATGTCCCACTGCTGATCCGAGCTCACGAAGGTTCCTCCATCGGTACAGGGACAGACGACGCGCCCACCGCGCGAGGCGCACGGCAGCGCGCTGGAACGCGCATGCGGGCAGACACACGGCGCTTCGCGGACGCTACAAGATGGCCCCTACAGCCAACCAGGGCGCGAGGTGCGGTCACGCTCATTTTTCGCCAGTGTGTCCGCCCGAGGCGCTGCGCCGCCACTCCCCCGGGACGGCCGCTCCCGCACGCCCGCCCACCGATCGGACCTCACCGATCCGGTCCTCACCAATCCGCGCCCACCGTCGGTTCCGAAGACGAAGACAGGGGCAGCGGTACGACCGGAGGCCGACGCGCCGCCCCGGGCATCGGGCCGGCGACGAACGAGTGAGGAACAGTGCGACTGAGGGATGGCACCACCCCGACCGGGGACGGAACGGCCGGCACCGCGGGGCGGACACCGGCGGACCGCGCCGGAGGGGGCGGCCGGTGAGCGCTCCCGACTGGCCGGCGCTGCTGCTCAACCTGCCCGCCGCGGCCGGCGCCGCCCTCGCTGTCCTGCTGCTCACCTTCGCGGTCGCGCTCCGCACAGGGCGGCACCGCGTCGTGGACGTCGCCTGGGGCCTCGCCTTCACCGCCGTCGCCGCGGTCAGCAGCGTACTGTCCGCGGGAACGGGCGACGGGACGCGTCGCCTGCTGCTCACGGCCGCGACGGCCGTGTGGGGGCTACGGCTCGCCGCACACATCGCCCGCCGCGGCCGGGGCAAGGGAGAGGACCCCCGCTACGAGAGGATGCTGGCCAAGGCCCCCGGCAACCGCCAGCTGTACGCGCTGCGCATGGTCTACCTCCTGCAGGCGGCATTGGCGTGGCTGATCTCGCTGCCGGTGCAGGCGGGCCAGTACGTGACGGCCTCCCCCGACGCCCTCACCGTGCTCGGCGCCGTCGTGTGGGCCGCGGGGCTGGCGTGCGAGGCGATCGGTGACCACCAGCTCGCCCGGTTCAAGGCGGACCCGGCGAACCGGGGCCGCGTCATGGACAGGGGCTTGTGGTCGTGGACCCGCCACCCCAACTATTTCGGGGACTGCCTCGTGTGGTGGGGGCTGTACCTGATGGCCTGCGGCACATGGCAGACCGCGGCCCTGTGCCTCGTCTCGCCGGTGGTGATGACCCTGTTGCTGACCAAGGGCAGCGGAAAGCGGCTCCTGGAAGCACGCATGGCCGAGCGCCCCGGCTACCGCGAGTACCAGGCCCGCACCAGCGGTTTCCTGCCGCTGCCGCCCCGCCGCCCCCGCGCCACCCAGGCGCCCGAGACGAAACCCGACACGAAGAGGGACACATGAAGGCCCGCCCTCCCCGGCCCGCACGCGCCGCCTCCGCCCGGCGGTCGGAGCCGGACGACCGGGACGCGCTCGTGCTGCGCCGCTCCCCCGCACGGCCGCAAGCCGCCGTCCTGCTCCTGCACGGGGGCCGCGCCGACGGCCTGGAGACGCCCCCCGCTCTCAACCTGCCCGCCCTGCGGATGCGCCCCTTCGCCACCGCGCTGCTCCGCGCCACGCGGAGCAGCCCCGTGCTGGTGGGCAGGGTGCGCTACCGGCGGCGCGGCTGGAACGGTGAGCGCCAGGACACCGTCCGCGACGCCCGGCGTGCCCTCGCGGAATTGCGCCGGCTGGCCGGGCCCGTACCCGTCGTGCTGGTGGGTCACTCCATGGGCGGACGCGCCGCCCTGCGCCTCGGCGGTCTCGACGAGGTGCGCGCGGTCGTGGCTCTCGCGCCGTGGTGCCCGGAAGGCGAACCCGTCGCCCACCTCGCGGGCCGGCGCGTCACCGTCCTGCACGACGAGAGCGACCGTGTCACCCGCGCCGCCGGCTCCTGGGACCTCGTCCACCGGGCACAGGAGGCCGGTGCCCGTACAGCGGCCGTTCCCATGCCGCGCGGCGGTCACACCATGCTGCGTGACGCCCGCCGCTGGCACCGGCTCGCCACGGGGGCCGTGCTGGACGCGCTCGGAATGGCTCCGCAGGACGCGAAACGCACGGGCACCGGCAGTCTCCCCCTGGGATCCGCCGGTTGACCTGCTGCGATCCGCCGGTTAGCGTGCTGGATTGCTCCGGCCCGACGCGCCCCGCACAGGCGCCCGAGCCGCGACCGTAGGCGTTAACGTCAACCAACGCGTCTCTTCAGCCTGCTCGAAACGGCCGGGGTGGCGCGGCGGCGCGGAGCCGACGGGATTCCACCGGCCGAGAACGGAGAACGGCCGGTGACCACCGACACACCGCACCAGGACCGCTCGGGTCCCCCCGACGACGAACTCACCGACGCGTCACGGGACAGGAGAACCGGTCTGCGGCGGCTGCGTCGCTTCGCGGTGGACACCGCACCACTGCGCATAGTCCCCTTCCGGCGGCTGTGGTCCTCGACCGTGGTCACGGCCGTCGGAAGCCAGTTGACGGCCGTCGCCGTGCCGCTGCAGATCTACGACGACACCGGCTCCTCCGCGCTCGTCGGCCTGGCAGGCGCCGCCGCGCTCGTCCCGCTGGTCGTCTTCGCCCTGTGGGGCGGGGCGGTCGCCGATCTGATGGACCGGCGCAAACTGCTGCTGTTCAGCAACTCGGGCATCGCCCTCACCTCGCTGCTGTTCTGGGCGCAGGCGGCCACCGGCATGCGGTCGGTCACCGTCCTGCTCGTCCTGCTCGCCCTCCAGCAGGCGCTGTTCGGTATCAACCAGCCGACGCGCACCGCGTCGGTGGCCCGACTCGTACCGGCCGAACAGCTTCCCTCCGCCACCGCGCTGACCTCGACCGTTTCGCAGTTCGGCCAGATCGCCGGACCGCTGCTCGCCGGGGCGCTGGTGCCGGTACTCGGACTTCCGGTGCTGTACCTGTGCGACTCACTGGCCCTCGTGGTGGCGCTGTGGGCGGTCTGGCGGCTGCCGTCCCTGCCCCCGCTCAAGGTCGCGGCCCGGCGCGCCGGGCTCGCCGACATCGTGGACGGCTTCCGCTACCTGGTACGCAAGCGGCTGCTGCTGGTCTCCTTCCTCGCCGACGTCATCGCCATGGTGCTGGGCATGCCGCGCGCGCTCTTCCCGCAGATGGCGCAACTCGACTTCGGCGGCCCCGACGGCGGCGGCACGACTCTCGGTGTGCTGTACGCGGCTCTCCCCGTGGGCGCCCTGTTGTGCGGGCTGCTGTCCGGCCTGTACTCCCGGGTACGGCGGCACGGGGTGATGGTCGTTCTCGCCGTCAGCGCCTGGGGGCTGTCGGTCTCCGGGTTCGGGCTCTCCGGGCCGCTGTGGCTGGCCGCGGTGATGCTCGCCGTGGCGGGCGCCGCCGACATGGTCTCGATGGTCTTCCGCGGCGCCATCCTCCAGTCGGCCGCGACCGACGAGATGCGCGGCAGGATGCAGGGGGTCTTCACCGTCGTGGTGGCGGGCGGGCCCCGCCTCGCGGACCTGTTGCACGGCACGATCGGCGCGGCTGCCGGGACCCGGCACACCGTGATCGGCGGCGGCCTGCTGGTGGTGGCCGGCACGCTGGCCCTCGCCTTCGCGGTGCCCGCCTTCTGGCGCTACGTCCCCGAACGCTAGCCACCGGCCGGCGGAGCCGGCACGGCCCGTGCCGTCCGTCCGTCCGTCCATCCGTCCGTCCGTCCGTCCGTCCGTCCGTCCGTCCGTCCGTCCGGCGAGCCGACTCGGCCGATGCCGACGCGTCAACCCGCCCGACCGGGGACCCGACTCCGCCCGTGCCGGCCAAGCCCCTCTAGCCAGACCCCTCTACCGGCCGGGCCCCTGTGCCGGCGGGTCAGCCGTCCCGCTCGTACACCGTGACCGCGACCCCGCGCCGCACCACGCGCTCCTCTATCAGCGGGCGGACCCGCTCCCAGCGCCCTTGGGCCAGGCCGCAGCCTATTTTCGGCATGTGCACGGAGGCACCCAGCTCCTCGGCCCTGCCCGCCACCGTGCCCAGAGCGGTGGCGATCGCCTCGTACCGCACCGGGACGCCCTTGCTGCCCCTGCGCATACCGCGCTGCCCGATCATGTTCGCCACCCACACATAGCGGTCGACCTGGACGAACTGGACGGCGCCGAGCCCGAAGTCGTTGTGCGCACGCTCCCGGTGCCAGCGCCGGTAGGCGGCCTCCGGCTCCGCCCAGCGGCGGGAGAGCGCGGACACGAAGCCCTTGCCCCAGCCTCCCAGGTCGTTGCAGACATGCGCGATGATCTTCACGCCCTTGCCCTGCGGCGACGTGGCGTCTCCCCGTACGATCTCCAACTGCGCCATGCACGGGACGATAGCGGGACCCACCGACAACGGCCCGCTCGCGCGGCGCCCTCGCGCAGCGGCGGAAACGACCGCGTCCTTGCCACTGGGGCAAAAGTTTTGCCTTGCGGGGAAGGCCCGTGCCTTAATCGAGAACATGAGCCCGAACCCTCACCATCATGAGGCAGCCGGGGCCGAAACGGGAGAGCTGCCCGCTTTCGCGCCGCGGATGCGCCTGCTGAGGCGGCGGAGCGGGTTGAGCCTGGAGGCGTCCGCACGCAGGGCCGGGCTCTCGCCCGCCCACCTCTCCCGCCTGGAGACCGGGAAGCGGCAGCCGTCCCTGCCGCTTCTCCTCACCCTCGCGCGGGTCTACGGCACCACCGCGGGCGATCTGCTGGGAGAGACCACCGCGGCCGCCGACCCCGTCGTCAGAGGCGCCGAGATGGAGGCCGTCGACGCGGGGGGCTGGCGCTACCGGCGGGCAGGTCAGGCCGGGCGCGCGCTCCAGGCCCTGTGCGTGCACGTACCGCGCGGACCGCAGGGCGACCTCGTCCGCGTCCATCCGGGCGAGGAGTGGCTGCACGTCCAGCGTGGCCGCCTGCGTCTCACCCTCGGACAGACGACCGAGGTGCTGGGCAGCGGCGACTCGGCGCACTTCGACTCTCTGACGCCGCACCGTCTTGAGGCCGTGTCGGCGGACGGCGTCGATCTTCTCTTCGTCCACACACTGCTCCAGTCGCCCACCGCGGAGCTGTGCGTGGGCGGCCCGCCAGGACACGGCCCAGGGCCCGCACCGACACCCCGCTGAGCTCCTGCTCGTTGAGAGGGCCCTCCCGCCCCTCGTCCGTCCCGTCCACCCGATCTGCCCCTCTCGACCGCGCACGTCCACGTACGGAAAGGCCCCGCCATGAGCACCCCGGCTCCCCGTCCCCCGCACCGGCCGGCACGCCCGCGCAAGCCCCGGGACGAACCGGGTGTCGAGCGCGGCTACGGGCGCTTTCCGCGCGGTCTGGCGCTGCGCCTCTTCGTCTACGTGGTGGCCGGTCACCTGCTGGCCGGCTTCCTCTTCCTGCTGTTCGAGGTGGGCGGGGGCGAGTAGGCCCAGGAACCGGGGGCACAGGACACGGGCGGATGCGCGAGCTCCACCCGGGCCCGGCGCTCCGGAGGACCTTTCAGGCGTCCGCCGGGCGGATGGCGTCCGCCGCAGGAGCGGCGCCCGCCGGACGGGAGGCGGTCGCCGGGAGGAGCCGGAGTTTCTCGTCGCTCTCGGTGCCCGGTGTCGCCGTGTAGACGAGGAGCGCCTGCGCCTGCTCCGGGTCCAGGAGGACCTGGCACTGCAGCTCCAGGACGCCGAGTTCGGGGTGGCAGAACCTCTTCGGATCGACGCGGGGCGCGCTGACCTCGTGGGCGCTCCACCAGCGGGCGAACTCCTCGCTGGTCCCCAGCAGCTCCTCGACGAGGGCCTCGGCCCGGCTGCCGCGGCCCTGCCGCGAGTAGGCGCCGCGCAGCTCGGCTGTGAAGAACCGGCTGTGCCGGGGGTGGTCCTCCTCCGGATAGAGCAGCCGGGCGGCAGGGTCGGTGAACCAGCGGCGCAGGAGGCTGCGGTTCGGTCCGGTCAGGCGCATCTCGTCCCCGACCAGCGCGGCGGCCAGCGGTGTCTGCCACAGCGTCTCGGCCAGGTCGGTGACGACCTGCGCGGGGGTGTCACCGAGCCGGTCGAGAATCCGCATCAGCCCGGGTGCGAGGTGGTCGGAGCCGGTCCGCGGCGGGGCGTTGTGTCCGGCGATGCGGAAGAGGTGGTCGCGTTCGGCCAGGGACAGCCTCAGCCCGCGGGCCATCGCCGCGAGCATCGCCGGAGACGGCTGCGGTCCACGCTGCTGTTCGAGGCGGCCGTAGTAGTCGGTCGACATGCCGCTCAGCGCCGCCGCCTCCTCCCGGCGCAGGCCGCGGGTGCGCCGGCGCGGGCCGCGGGGCAGTCCCACGTCCTCGGGCTGGAGGGCTTCCCGCCGGACGCGCAGGAAGTCCGCGAGCTGTGCTCGGTCCACTGTTCTCCCTCTCTCGGACTCTCTCGGAGCGACTCAGAGCGGCTCAGAGCGGCCCTGAGCGGCTCAGAGCGGCCCTGAGCAGCCTGAGCGACTCTCGGGGCAGCTCTCGGGGCAGCTTACGGATCGCTCCCGAAGCGGCACGTCAGAGCAGCATGCCGCCCGACGCCTCGACGCGCTGCCCGGTGATCCAGGCCGTGCCCGGGGCGAGCAGGGCCGCCGCGGCTGCACCGATGTCGTCCGGTTCACCGACCCGGCCCATGGCGGTGACCGAGCCGAGGGCGGTCCGCGCCGCCGCCTGGTCGCGCACCGCGCCGCCGTTGAAGTCGGTGGCGGTGGCTCCGGGCGCCAGCGCGTTGACGGCGATACCGCGCGGCCCCAGCTCCTTGGCCAGGTAGCGGGTGAGCACCTCGACGGCGCCCTTGGCGGCAGCGTACGCGGAGGTCTCGGCGGCGACGAAGCGGGTCAGTCCGGTGGAGACGTTGAGGATGTGTCCTCCGTCCCTGAGGAGGGGCAGCATTGCCTGGGTGAGGAAGAAGACGCCCTTGACGTGGACGCCCATCAGCCCGTCGAAGTCCTCCTCGGTGGTCTGGTCGAACGGCTTTTGGACACCGTGTCCCGCGTTGTTGACCAGGGCGTCGAAATGCTCGCGGTCCCAGTGCCGCTTCAGGGCGTCCCGCACGTCCGTGGCGAAGGCCGGGAAGGCGGAGGTGTCGGCGGTGTCCAGCCGAAGGGCCACCGCCGTCCGGCCGAGCGCGCGGACGCGCTCGGCGACCGCCTCCGCCTCGTCGGCGTGCGAGCGGTAGGTGAGCAGGACGTCGATGCCGGCCTCGGCGAGGTGCAGTGCGGTGCTGCGGCCCAGACCGCGGTTGGCGCCGGTGACGAGAGCGATGCGGGGCATGGTGGCCGTCCTTCGTTGTGGTGGGTTTCTCCCTCTCCACGGTGTCGCTCCCCTTCGGTGGGAGGAAGGCAGCACCTGTCCAGGGATCACCGGTCCCCCTTTCGCCCGCCCGCACCCGCCCACCCGCGATGACGGGCGTTTGCACCCCCACGACGGACCTGGCTCCAGGAGGAGACCCGTGCACATCGATCTTTCCGCCCGTACGGCCCTCGTCACCGGCTCCACCCAGGGCATCGGGGCGGCTATCGCCGCCGGTCTGGCCCGCGCCGGCGCACGGGTGGCCGTCAACGGCCGCAGCCGGGAGTCCGTCGAGGCGGCCGTCGCCCGGCTCTCCGCGCAGACGGGCAGCGACGCGTTCGTCGCCGCCTGGGGGGACATCACCACCGACGAGGGCGCCCGCGAGGTCGCCCGGGCGGTCCCCGCGGCGGACATCCTCGTCAACAACCTGGGCGTCTTCGGCGCCAGGGACGCGCTGGAGATCACCGACGCGGAATGGCGCCGCTACTTCGAGGTGAACGTGCTGGCCGCCGTCCGGATGATCCGCTCCTTCCTGCCCGGCATGAAGGAGCGCTCCTGGGGGCGGGTACTGAACATCGCCAGCGATTCGGCGGTGGTCATTCCCGCCGAAATGATCCACTACGGCATGTCGAAGACGGCGCTGCTCGGCGTCACCCGCGGCTTCGCCAAGGACGCGGCCGGCACCGGCGTCACCGTCAACTCCCTCATCGCGGGGCCGACGCACACCGGTGGTGTGGAGGACTTCGTCCGCGAACTCGTGGATCCCGCCCTGCCCTGGGAGGAGGCCCAGCGGGAGTTCATGCGCACGCACCGGCCGCAGTCCCTGCTCCAGCGGCTGATCGAGCCCGACGAGATCGCCAACATGGCCGTCTACCTCAGCTCCCCTCTCGCGTCGGCGACCACCGGAGGGGCCGTACGCGTGGACGGCGGCTACGTGGATTCGATCCTCCCCTGACCTGGGGCATTCGGCGGACTCGTCGAGCGCGCGGCCCGCGACGCCGTGAGCCCGGGCCGGTTGCCGGAACGGCAAAAAGCCTCGTGGGCCCGGGCGCGGCCCCGCAAGATCGGTCGGGAGCCGCCGCCTGCCGGACCGGACCGCCCGGTGCCGAACGCGTCCGGCGCACGCAACGCGCCCGGCGGGTGCACGGGACGCGCCCGGCGGGTGCACGGCTCGGCCGCCGGGCCGGAACACGAGGAGGAGACCGATGCCCCCGCACACCATGAACGTCACCCACCGGCTGGTACCGACCCCCGCGGGGCGGACCCACCTGGTGGAGCAGGGCACAGGGCCGCTGGTGCTGCTCGTCCACGGGTTCCCCGAGTCCTGGTACTCGTGGCGGCACCAGCTGCCGGTGCTGTCCGCCGCCGGCTACCGGGCAGTCGCCGTCGACGTCCGCGGCTACGGACGGTCCTCCGCGCCCGCCGACCCCGCCGCCTACCGGATGCGCGCGCTGGTGGAGGACAACGTCGCGGTGGTCCGCGCCCTGGGCGAGCGGTCGGCCGTGATCGTCGGACACGACTGGGGGTCGACCATCGCCGCCGACTCGGCGCTGCTCGAACCGGACGTCTTCCGCGCGGTGGGGCTGTTGAGCGTCCCCTACGCGCCGCACGGCGGACCACGCCCGAGCGAGGTCTTCGCACGGATGGGCGGCGACGAGTTCTACGTCTCCTACTTCCAGGAGCCCGGCCGAGCCGAGGCCGAGATCGAGCCGGACGTCCGCGGCTGGCTCGCGGGGATCTACGCCGCGCTGTCGGCCGACACCATGCCGCCCGCCGACGCGCCCGACCCCCACTTCGTCGGCGCGGGCGGAACACTGCGCGAGCGCTTCCCCGGCCAGTTGCCCGGCTGGCTCGGCCCCGACGACCTCGACGTCTACGCCGGGGAGTTCGAGCGGACCGGCCTGACCCCGGCGCTGAACCGCTACCGCAACATGGACCGGGACTGGGCCGACCTCGCCGCCTTCGACGGCGCCCCCATCCGACAGCCCGCGCTGTTCGCCGGCGGCGGGCTGGACGCCTCCACCACCTGGCTGTCCGACGCCATCGCCGCCTACCCCACCACGCTGCCCGGGCTGCTCAGCAGCCGGATCCTGGAGGACTGCGGCCACTGGATCCAGCAGGAACGTCCCGCCGAGATCAACGAACTGCTGATCGACTGGCTGGCCGCCCTGCCTTCATGAAGGGCCACTGATCCGCCGTACAGGGTCGGAGGGGGCCCACCGTGAAGGGCCACGGGCTCGCCCTGAAGTGGTCTCGCAAGCCCGTTCGCGACCCGTTGGCTCAATCGGCGGGCTCCTGGGCCGGCAGCGCCGCGTCGACCCGGAAGCCTCCGTCCCCTGTGGGCCTGGACTCGATGGTCCCGCCGGCCAGCCGTACCCGCTCGGCGAGCCCGAGCAGTCCGTGTCCCCCGCTGGGCAGCAGCGGTCCCCCGCCGTCCGGCGCCGCCTCCACGGGCCGTTTCGGCGGGCCGTTGACGATCCCGATGCGCACGGTCTTCGGGGCGAACGCCAAACGGATGTCCGTCGTGGCACCGGGCGCGTGTTTGTGCACGTTGGTCAGTGCCTCCTGCACCACCCGGTGTGCGGCCCGCTCGACCGGTTCCGGCAGCGCCCGTGGCCCGCCCTCGACGTGCACGCTGACCGGCAGCCCCGCGGTCCTGGAGCTGTCGGCGAGTTCGGTGATCCCCTCGACCACCGCGTCCGCGGGGCGCCGTGCCTCGGGGGCCGGGGACGGGCCGGCGCCACCGTCCGCGGCGGCGGCACCTTCGGGCCGCGGGGCTCGTGCGGACTCCGGAAGGGCGGCCGCGGGCTCGGCCGCCTCCTTCCCCCGCTTGTCAGCTCCGTCTCGAAGGACGCCCAGCATCTCGCGCAGTTCGGTCAGGGCGCGCCGACCGGCGGTCTGGATGATCCGGGCCGTGTCGGTCGTCACCTCGGCGTCGTGGGCCACGGCGCCGAGCGCGTTGGCGTGTACGACGATCAGGCTCACCTGGTGGGACACCACGTCGTGCATCTCCCCGGCGATCCGCTGCCGTTCCTCGGCCCGCGCGGCCTCGGCGATCAGCCGCTGTTCGCGCTCGGCGCGCTCCGCCCGCTCGACGAGGCCCGCGAGGACGGCCCTCCGCTGTCCCACGTACATCCCCAGCAGCAGCGGCACCAGAACGTCCAGGACGAAGTTCACCGTGAACCAGGCCACCAGCACGCGGGGGCTCGACCACGCATCGGCGCTGCGTGGTGCGGTCATCACCAGGCCCGCCCCGGCGGCCACCCACGCGGTCCGGCGGCTGCGCGGGCCGCGGTAGGCGCCCTCGGCGTAGTAGGCGCACGGCGTCACGAAGACCGAGGTCTGGAGGGCGTCGGCGAGGAGCGCGACGGCGAGCACGGGTTCGGGCATCCGGCGCCGCATGAGGAGAGGCAGTGCGCTCACGGCGGCGAGCAGCACGTTCGCCCAGGGGGTGGCGGGACCGAGGTAGGGGTTCTTGAGGCTGTTCCAGACGGAGGCGAGCAGCACGAGCCCCGTGAGTACCAGATCGGCGGCGCGCGGTGTCAGCAGCGGCGCGCGCGGGGCGGGCCGCTCGGGGAGCCCGGTGGCGGCGCGCGGATCGGCCTGCGCGCGCGGGTCGGCCTGCGGCAGCACGGCCCAGGAGCGCAGGGTGTGGCGAAGGGGACGGGTGCGGCTCGTGGTACTCACCCGGCGAGCATAGGAGGCCGCGGTCGCGGCGAGCACAGCGGCGGTCGACCCGCATCCACAGCCCCGCCGCCGGCACGGCGACGGCTGCCCCCCTCGTGTACTGGCTCGCGCGGGGCCGGCGCACGACCCGGCCGGGGCGGACCGGTGCCACGGGCGGCCTCACCCGAGCGGACGGCACGGCAGCCGGGCACGCGCCGGACCCCCGCCCGCGACCGGGCACGCGCCCGCGGCGGCGCGTGCCCGGTCGCGGGGCGCGGTCAGCTCGTCGGATTGTGGGCTAGAACGGCTTCGAGCAGGCCCGGTTCCGCCTCGGGGAAGTCCATCGGGACGATGCCGAGGCCCGTCGTGCCCGCGAACTCGGAGCTGTCGAGGAGCGCGCGCACCTTCGGATTGAGGCGGTCGGCGTTCGAGGCGGGCGGCAGTCCGGCCGCCGTGCTGACGAAGTTGACGTAGAAGGGCCCGGGCTCGGCGGCGGCCTGGCGGAACTGCTCGGCGATCCTGGGATACTTCGAGAACGGTTCCGCCTGGTAGTCGTCCTGGACGTCGAAGACCTCCGGGTCGGCCCACCGCACGCCCGGCAGTCCCCCGTTGTCGGCCAGCAGGACGACCTTGCCGCGGGCCTCGCCCAGGGTGGGCAGGGTGTCCTCCATCAGGAAGAGGGAGCGCCAGCCCTTCTGGTCGAGGTAGACGTCGAAGATCTGCCGGAATTCCTCGTCGCCGACCGTCGAGTACTCCTGCTTGACCCGCATGAGGACCGTCTCGTCCGGGTGCGCGGCCAGGAAGTCGCGGCAGGCGATCAGCACGTCGCCGAACATGAGGTGCTGGAAGAAGGCGCCGTGGTGGATGGCGAAGACGCCGTCGATGGCGCGGCAGCGGACGTCGAGGAAGCGGACCCCGGCCGCGAGCTGGTCGGCTATGAGGGTGTCCTGGCACTCCGTCCAGGGCCCGCCGAAGCGCGCTCCGGAGTCGTGAGTGCCGGGAAGGGTGAGCGTGCGCAAGGCTGTGGACGGCGCCAGTGCCGCCATCCAGTCCTGCGGCCCCAGCGGTGCGCGGGAACCCTTGTGTGTGGTGCCCCGCGCCACGGCGACGCCCGTGCCGCCCGCGTACGCCAGCATGCCCGCGGCCGGCACCACTGCCGCGTTCCTGAGAAATCTGCGCCGGTCCATTCCCAGCTCCCCTCCCGTCGCCTGCGGTCCTCGTGCGGGACCCCTCGGACGGTGAACCTACTGGATCATGAACTGCCGCCTGCGGCCGGAGAGTCGGCTGTGGCGCAACTGTTGCGAAGAGCGCGCCGCCGCCGCGAGGACCACGCCGCCGCGCGCCCACATTCACGGGCACGGAACCGGCGTTACTCCTGCTACCACCGGTAACTTCCGGGCAATAACGGGCTTGCTGTTTCGCCTGGTGCCGAGCGAGCACGCGTACTGCTGTTCCTACGCCAACTGAGCGCCCCCCCACGACACTTGGAGGTTCGATGATCTCCCGGCCCAGACACGGCACGCACCGTACGGTCACCCTGGCCGCCTCCGTCCTGCTCGCCGGCGCCGTCACAGCCCCCGTGGCGCAAGCGGCACCGGCCCCGACACAGGCGCCCGGCGTGGGCGGGCAACCGCGACACTGCACGCTCGACCTGGGGACCGACGCCGAGCACTGCTACGCCACCTTCACCGAGGCCGTCGACCACGCCAGCAAGGGACGCATCGACGACGCACCCGCCTCGGCCCGTACGGCGACAGGCGACAGCGGCTTCCGCACGGAGGTCGAGCGGCTCGCGGACGAGGACGGAGCACGGGCCGACGGCGTCATCCAGGGCACGTTCTTCGACGACCCCGGCTTCGGCGGCGACTCGCTGACCATCAGCGGCGAGGGCCTGTGCGAGAAGGACGGCTGGGTCGACTACCAGCACGACCTGGAAGACGGCTGGAAGAACCGCATCTCGTCGGTGCAGCCGTGGGGCAACTGCTGGATCTGGCTCTACCCCGAGCCGGGCCTCGGCGGCGACCGGGACGGCCCGTTCAAGGAGAACACCGGCGACATCGGTGACTTCATGAACGACCGCACCCAGTCCATCGGCTTCAGCTGACCCATAGCCGGCCACGAGCCGATCCGGCGCGGCGCCCACCGCGCCCGCGCCACCCCTCCCCCACACCTCCTGCGAGGAGACCCCCATGAAACGACGCGTCAGGCTCTCCGTCCTGTTCGCCGCCCTGGTGACCGCGGGCAGCGCCGCCCTCACCCCCACCGTCGCCCAGGCCGACGACGACCCGCCCACCACGCGGGAACTGCTCGACAAGTGCGACAACGGCACCGACGTGTGCGAGTTCCACCCCGACGGCCCGCCCAAGGACTCCATGGGCGAGGCGCACCAGGTCGGCGACTCGGCCTTCAACTGCACCGACGACCTCCAGCGCTCCACCGTCGGCTGGTCCGACACCACCGGCGAGTCCAACAGCGTGGGGGTGTCGCTGAGCGCGGAGTACGGCTTCGCCGAGGTCTTCAAGGTCAGCATCGAGACCAACTACCAGCACACCTGGGAGAGCTCGCACACCGAGTCCGAGCAGACGAACATCGACGTCAAACCCGACGAGGTCGGCTGGGTGACGCGCGAGGCGCAGATGCAGACGGTCAAGGGCCAGTACGAGATGCACTTCCCCGACCCGTTCCACGGCCACTACATCTGGTACGTGCCGTTCGAGGCCACGGGTCCCAAGCCCGACGCGCCCAGCACCAAGACCCAGCACACCCGGCCGATGACCGAGGAGGAGAAGGCCCAGCACTGCGGCTGACAGGTGCCGCCCGCGCCCCGCGAGGCCCGCGGCCTTGCGGGGCTTCCGGCCGCCCGCGCCGTACGATCGTGCCGACCGGCAGCGCCGGGAGACCCGCCGGGGCACGGCCGTGCTCTGGCGGCGCGACCCCGGGACGGGCAGCGGCAGCGGACGGAAGGGCGGCGAGCCAGGATGAACGCGCCCGAGGGTTCTGCGCCCGCCGCCGGGACCGTCGCCTTCCGCTCGGCGGAGGGCCGGTGGCTGCTCACGGCCACGGTCCTCGGCTCGGCCATGGGGTTCCTCGACGCGACCGTCGTCAACGTCGCCCTCCCGGCGATCGGACGGGACGTGCACGCGGACGTCTCCGCGCTCCAGTGGGTGCTGGACGGCTACCTGCTCACGCTCGCCGCGCTGATCCTGCTCGGCGGCTCCCTCGCGGACCGGTACGGGCGCCGGCGCGTCTTCACCCTCGGTGTCGGCTGCTTCGTGGTGCCCTCCGTGCTGTGCGCGGTGGCCCCCGACGCCGGAATCCTGATTCTCGCCCGTGCGCTGCAGGGGATCGGCGCGGCGCTGCTCACCCCGGGCAGCCTGGCCCTCATCCAGGCGAGCTACCGCTCGGCCGACCGGGCCAGGGCCATCGGCACCTGGTCCGCGCTGACGGGAGTGGCCTCCGCGCTCGGCCCCCTCCTCGGCGGCTGGCTCATCGACGCCTTCTCCTGGCGGTGGATCTTCCTCCTCAACGTCCCGATCGGGTTGGTGGTCGTCGCGGTCACCGCCCGCCACGTGCCCGAGAGCCGCGCCCCCGGCGCCACGGGCCGCCTGGACGTGCGCGGCGCCGCGCTGGTGACGGCCGGGCTCGGCGGTGTCACCTACGCGCTGATCGAGGGTCCCCGTGGCGAGTCGCCCGGCTGGGTGACGGCGCTCGCGCTGCTCGCCGGTCTCGCCGCGCTGGCCGGGTTCGTCCACACGGAGCGGCACGCCGAGCACCCCATGCTGCCTCCCGGTGTCTTCCGCGCCGGCCAGTTCCTGAGCGCCAACGCCGTGACCTTCGTGGTGTACGCCGCGCTGGGCGGGGTCTTCTTCCTGCTCGTCGTCTTCCTCCAGACCTCCCTGGGGTACAGCCCGCTGGCGGCCGGTGCGGCCTCGCTGCCCGTGACGCTGCTGATGCTGGCTCTCTCCTCGCGAGCGGGCGCGCTGGCACAACGCGTCGGCCCGCGGCTGCCCCTGAGCGTGGGGCCGCTGCTGCTGGCCGCCGGCATGCTGCTGATGCTCCGGATCGGCGTGGACGACGACGGCGGCGGCCCGGCCGGTTACGCCACCTCGGTGCTGCCCGCGGTGCTCGTCTTCGGGCTCGGACTGGCCACCACCGTCGCGCCCGTGACCGCCACGGCGCTGGCGGCCGCGCCGTCCGGACACTCCGGGATCGCCTCGGGCGTCAACAACGCCGTCTCCCGTCTCGCGCAACTCGCGGCCGTCGCCGCCCTCCCCCTGCTGGCCGGCATCGGCGGCCGGGACTTCCAGGACCCGCACGCCCTCGCCGACGGTTTCCACACCGCCATGCTCATCACGGCGGCCCTCGCGGCGGCCGGCGGTCTCCTCGCCCTGGCGACCATCCGCCGCGACGTCCTGGAGACGGCAGCTCAGCCCGCACCGGGCCCGGGCGAGCCCCCTGCCGGCGAGGCCGCGGGCTGTCCGTACGAATGTCCCGTGGCGGGCACACCGCTGCGGGCCGAGCCCCCTACCGGCGAGCCGCCGCCCGGCCCCGGCCACTCCGGCGCCCGGCCACACGGGGAATAGGGAGACGGAGAAACGGCGTCTCGCACGTGTCGCGCCGGGACGCGCACGGGCCGACGCGCGTACGTTCGTGAGCGCGGCACCGCAGACGGCAGCCACGCACCGTCCCGGGCAGCTACGAGGTCGATGGAGTCCGCGTGCGGATTTGTGCGTACGTCACCGCGCCGGCGAGCGCGCTCGCCGGCTGCGCCACGCTCGCCGCGCTCGCCGCGCTCCTGGCACCGCCGCAGGGCGCGGCCCCCACGCGGCCTGCCCTCCCGGCGCCCGGCCCCTCCGCGGCGGCTTCAGCGGCAGCGGTGGCACCGCCGGTGACGACGACGGCAGCAACGTCGTCGTCCGCCGGGCGTGGCCCGGCAACAGGGCCGAGCCCGGGCCCGCAGATCCCCGGCTCCAGCCGAGGGTTCGGCCGGCCCTACGAGGGGTTCGCGCCCGCGGGCACGGTGCTGCACCGCACCAGCCCGGGGCGGGCGGGCCTCGATCCCCGTCCCCTCGACGCGTTCGCGCGGCAGCTGGCCGAGTGGACCGACCCGGCACACGGCGCCGGATACCTCTTCCCCGGCGCCACCGCGCTCCTCGCCCACGAGGGCACCGTCGTCGCCCGTCTCGCCCGTGGCGACGCCCTGCGGTACGGGCCGGACGGGCGCGAACTGCCGCCCGCGGAGCGCGTGCCCGCCCGTACCGACACCGTCTACGACCTGGCCTCCCTCTCGAAACTGTTCACCTCCCTGGTGGCGGCGCAGCAGATCGACGCCGGGCGGCTGCGGCTGGACGCGCCCGCCGCCCGCTACCTGCCGGGGTTCGCCGCGGCGGGGAAGGCCCGCATCACCATCCGGCAGCTGCTCACCCACACGTCCGGCCTCCCGGCCGATCCGAGACCACCGCTGTGGCAGATCTCCGGCGGCCGCGAGGCCCGCGCCCGAGCCGTCCTGCGTGCCGCCCCGCTCAACGCGCCCGGAACCCACTACCGCTACTCCGACCTCAACATGCTCAGCACGCAGCTGGTGCTGGAGAAGGTCACGGGGAAGCGGCTCGACACTCTCGTACGCGAGGGCATCACCGAGCCGCTGGGCATGACCGACACCGCCTACAACCCGCCGCACTCCTGGTGGCCGCGCATCGCCGCCACGTCGAACCAGCGCCTTCCGGACCGCGGCGGCCCGCTGCGCGGCTCGGTGCACGACGCCAACGCCTGGGCCATGGGCGGTGTCGCCGGGCACGCCGGGGTCTTCTCCACCGTGGACGACCTGGCGCTCCTCGCCCAGGCGCTGCTCAACGGCGGCACCTACCGCGGCCACCGCATCCTCAGCAGGCACGCCGTGACCCTGCTGGAGCGCGACTACAACCGGCGCTTCCCCGGGCACGACCACGGTCTCGGCTTCGAGCTGAACCAGCCCTGGTACATGGGCGGCCTCACCGCGCCGCGGACGCTGGGCCACACCGGCTTCACCGGCACCTCACTGGTGATCGACCCCGCCTCCCGCTCCTTCGCGATCCTGCTGACCAACCGCGTGCACCCCGACGACGCGACCCCCTCCACCAACCCGGCGCGCCGGGCCGCCGCCACGGCGCTCGCCCGCGCGATCCCCGCGCGGCCACCGGGTGGCGGACGCTCCTGGTACGCCGAGCCGAAAGGGGGAGCGGCCGGCACCCTGACGACCCCGGCCCTGCACGCGGACGGCCCGCTGACCGTCAGCTACGACGCGCTCGTCGACAGCGGCGCCGAGGGCGGCCTGGTACTGGAGCGCAGCACCGACGGCTCGGACACCTGGCGCGCCGTCGCCGGCACGCGGTCGTCCGGGCACGGCGAACGGGCCTGGCAGCACGTGCGGGTGCGCGTGGACGCAGCCCCTTCCCGGGCGGGCCTGCGCCTGCGCTGGCGCTTCTCCGCGGCCGGACCGTGGGAGGGCCGCGGCGCGGACGTCGCGGGAGTGCGGGTCACCGACGCGACGCGGGTGCTGTTCGCGAGCGACTGCCCCCACACACCACTGACGGCACACGGCTGGCGCCCCCTGGCCCGCCCCTGGCCGCTGGCACCGGGCGCGGGGACCACCCCGGATGCCGTCCGCTGCGGCGCGACTCCCCGAGCCGGCCGGATCCGAACGCAGAAACCCTAGATGAGTGAGTCCGATGTGTGTGCTGGTCGCGACCATGGCGAAGGGCGCCCGTTGGTCAGTGTGTGAAGACAAACCTGGACGCCCTTCTGGCGGCACTGTACGTGTTCATCGACGACC
>NZ_QOIN01000047.1 GCF_003323715.1 Streptomyces diacarni | reverse complement strand
TGGAGATGACGGGGTTGATAGGCCGGATCTGGAAGCCCAGTAATGGGTGGAGGTGACCGGTACTAATAGGCCGAGGGCTTGTCCATAGAGGCTCGCGTCCACTGTGTTGGTTCTGAGACAACAACTCGAGCACCCCCTAGGTGGGGTTGTGCCGGTTGTGTTTCATAGTGTTTCGGTGGTCATAGCGTGAGGGAAACGCCCGGTTACATTTCGAACCCGGAAGCTAAGCCTTTCAGCGCCGATGGTACTGCATGCGGGAGCGTGTGGGAGAGTAGGACGCCGCCGAACTATTCGTGAGGAAAGCCCCGTTGGCACACGCCAACGGGGCTTTCTTTTTTGCGTTCTACACCTACCCACGCGTAGCGGGGAGTTCTAGGCTCTGCGCCCATGACGCAGGCTCAGACGCGGCGCTCGCGTGGACGGTTGGCGCTGGCCGCCGCCTTCTTCGTGCAGGGTGCGGTGTTCGCGCTGCTGGTGACGCGCATCCCCGCGATCCAGGACCGGTACGGGGTGTCCGACGCGCTGCTTCCCGTCTTCCTCGCGGCCGTCCCCGTCGTGGCGGGGGTGGGCAGTGTTCTCGCCGAGCGCCTGGTGCGCGGCGTGCGGCCGAGCGGGGTGTTGCGGTGGTCGCAGGCCGCGACGTGCCTGGCCCTGGTCGGGGTGGGCGGCGGTCGCGGGCTCGCGCAACTGGCCTTGGCGCTGGTGGCGTTCGGGCTCGCCGTGGGCATGCTGGACGCGGCGATGAACATGCTCGGCGTCAGCCTGGAGAGGGCGTACGGGCGCAGCATCATGCTGGGTTTCCACGCCGCCTACAGTCTCGGCGGCATCGTCGGGGCGTCGCTCGCCTGGCTGGGGGCGCACGAGGACCTGTCCTTGCTGGTGCTGTACGGGCCGGTGGTGGCCGTGTTGCTGCCGGTGACGCTGGTGGCGAGCCGGTGGTACGTGGATGCCGGGAAGCATCGGGAGGGGCAGCGGCGTCCGGACGGGGAGGGGCACCCGGTCGGGGCGGAGCCGCCCACCGGTGAGGAGCATGCGGGTGCAGGCGCCGCCGGCGGCCCGGTCGAGGGCGCCGTGTCCTGGAGGCTGCTGTTGCCGCTCTGCCTCGTGATGGCCTTCGCCTACATCGGGGACTCGACCGTCTCCAACTGGAGCGCGAAGTATCTGCAGGACGTGCTCGGCAGCTCGGAGCAGTTGGCCACGGTGCCGTACAACGTCTACATGGTGACCACCCTGGTGGGTCGGACGGTCGGTGACCTGGTGGTGCGGCGGCTCGGAGCCGCGTTCGTCGTGCGGGCGGGGTCGGTGGTGGCGGCGCTGGGGTTCGCGGTGGTGACGGTGGCACCGGGGTCGTGGACCGGGATCGCCGGGTTCGCCGTGCTGGGGTTCGGGCTGTGTGTGATCGTGCCGCAGACGTTCGTGGCCGCGGGGCGGCTGTTCCCTGCGGCGTCCGAGGCGGCCGTGGCCCGGCTGAACGTCTTCAACTATGTCGGGTTCCTGGTGGGATCGCCGCTCGTCGGGGCGCTGGGGGGAGCCTGGGACTACCGGGGCGCGATGCTCGTCCCGATGGTGTTGGTGCTGGTGACACTGGCCTGCGCCGGCTCGTTCGCCGGGCGCGGCCGATACGGTGGCGGGCATGAGCGGCCGCGCGCAGTTGATGTGGGATGAGGGCGTCACCGGCTACGACTTCGGTCGTGGGCATCCGATGGACCCCGTACGGCTCGCGCTCACGAAGCGCCTGATCGAGTCGCTGGGGGTGGAGAGCTGTCCGGAGCTGCGTGTGGTCGCGGCCAAGCCGGTCGGGGAGTCGACGTTGCGGCTCGTCCACAGGCCGGACTACATCGAGGCCGTACGGCAGGCGTCCGCTGATCCGGCGTCGGCGGATGAGAGGTTCGGTCTGGGCACCGTCGACGATCCGGCGTTCGCCCGCATGCACGACGTCTCCGCGCTGATCGCCGGGCAGTCGGTGGGCGGGGCCGAGGCCGTCTGGCAGGGAAAGGCGCTGCACGCCGTGAACTTCGCCGGTGGGCTGCACCACGCCATGCCCGCGAGCGCGTCCGGTTTCTGCGTCTACAACGACCCGGCGCTCGCCATCGCCCGGCTTCTGGAGCAGGGTGCGGAACGGGTCGCGTACGTCGATCTGGACGTGCACCACGGTGACGGGGTCCAGGCGGCGTTCTGGGACGACCCACGGGTGCTGACGATCTCCCTGCACGAGCACCCCGGCACGCTGTTCCCCGGCACGGGCTGGCCGGAGGAGTGCGGCGGTGCGGACGCCGAGGGGAGCGCGGTGAACGTGGCGCTGCCGCCCGGCACGACCGACGAGGGGTGGCTGCGGGCCGTCCACGCGGTGGTGCCCGAGCTGCTGGAGGCGTTCCAGCCGCAGTTCCTGGTCTCGCAGCACGGCGCCGACACCCACATCGAGGACCCGCTGGCGCACTTGGCGGTGAGCGTCGACGCGCAGCGGCTGGCCGCGGAGGCCGCGCACGAGTGGGCGCACACGTACGCCCAGGGCCGGTGGCTGGCGCTCGGCGGCGGGGGTTACGCGGTGGTGGACGTGGTGCCGCGGACGTGGACGCACCTGGTGGCGATCGCGGCGGGTACGCCGGTGCCGCGGGAGGCCGAGGTGCCGGCCGAGTGGCGGCAGGAGGTCTTCGCGCGGACGGGCGGCGGAGGAGCCCCGCAGCGGATGACGGACGGGCTCGAACCGCGCTGGCGGGGCTGGGAGGAGGCCGGGTACGACCCGGCGGACCGGTTGGACCAAGCGGTCCGCGCCACCCGCCGTGCGGTGTTCCCGGCCCACGGGCTGCTGCCGTGAGCCGCGAGTCGCGAGGCTGGTTGAGGGGTGCCGGTTGCGGGGTATCGGCAGGTGCAAAGTGGCGCGCCCAGGCGCGTGGGCCCCGCGAAGCCGGGCCGCCCCCGTCGGCCGTCCCCGCCCCCTGGCCGACTCCTGGACAACTACGTCACATTGGCCCCACGCCTGTCGGCGTCTGGACGGCCCGCCTAGCACCGGCGTAGGGGGAACCTGTCGACATAGCGATGCGATTCGGGGTACGTCAGTGCGGCCTCTCCTACGTACGGGGAGTCGCGTCGCCTCGCGTAACCCGCGTGCGGGAAAACGCCCGCGAGCGGGGCGCACGCTCGCGCGCCCCACGCGGTCCCGGCCGTGCGGCAGGGGGGAGCCCCGCTGCCTTCCGGCGGTGACGAAGGGTGGGAAACGGGGGGACGGCTGAGGCGTCGGCGCAGGTCAGTGGCGCGGCGGGGGCGGCGGGCCGAGGGGGGCCGACGGGGTGGCACGCGAGGGCGCGGAGCGGTCGATGAACCCTGGAGGGAGGCCCGCAGGGGCGCTCCGGCGTGACGGTGCGCAGTCCGATTACTACCGCGCGCTTACTCGCTATGTACTCAATCGAGCGTGTCTGTCACGGTAGGCGAGCGAGAGCTACTCCTCTTCATCACTTGCATCACGCGCCCCTGATCCGGGGTAGAGCGCACATGCGAGCAGGAGTCACCGGAGGGGAAGCCGGTGCCCGACATGTGCGGAAGGTTCAGGTGTGACATGGCTGCTGACGAACGCCCTCTGAACGAGGTCGTGTTCCTGACCGTGGCGGAGGTCGCCGCGGTGATGCGAGTCTCCAAGATGACCGTGTACCGCCTGGTGCACAGCGGTCATCTGCCGGCGATCCGGGTGGGCAGGTCCTTCCGGGTCCCGGAGAAGGCCGTCCACGAGTACCTTGAGGAGTCCTACGTGGGGGTGGAGAGCGCTTAGGCCGAGGCCCGGCGCGGCCGCCACCGCGGATGAGGGCGGGCGGCACCCCTCGATTCACATCCACTGTCCGGTGCCGGGTAGGGTGGACCCATGTAGGTCGTGTGGGCTCGGACGCCCCGCACCGAGTATCGAAATGAGTTCGCCCCCACCCCGTGGGGGATGATCCGTGAGCGAGGGTAGTCGTGGGCTCTGTCATCAAGAAGCGGCGTAAGCGGATGGCGAAGAAGAAGCACCGCAAGCTGCTGAAGCGGACGCGTGTGCAGCGTCGCAACAAGAAGTGAGCGAGCGCACCGCACGCCACTGACCGCCGCCTTTCTCCCCGTGCGGGGAGAAAGGCGGCGGTTCTGCTTTGGGCACGCGTCGGAGCCGACGCCGGAGTTCACGTCGCGGCTCACGTCGGGGCTCACGTCGTGCGGGAGGCCGTACCGGGAGCGGCGCAGGGAGGGATCGTGGGCAAGGTCGTACTCGTCACCGGCGTGGGCAGGCCGCTCGGCGCCCGCCTCGTCCGCCGTGTGCGGCGAGAGCCGGGGGTCAGCCGGGTCATCGGGGTGGACACCCACCCGCCGGCCGACCCGCTGGGCGACGCGGAGTTCGTGCGGGCCGACATCCGGCAGCCCGCCATCGGCAAGGTGCTGGCCGAGCACGCGGTGCACACGGTCGTGCACATGGATCTGCACGGCACCGGGCTGACACCCGGCGGCGGTGGGCGCGGCGCGGTCAAGGAGACCAACGTCATAGGGGCCATGCAGCTGCTCGGTGCCTGCCAGCAGACGCCCACCGTCAGCCGGCTGGTGATCAAGTCGACGACGAACGTGTACGGTTCCGCGCCCCGCGACCCGGCCGTCTTCGACGAGGCGACCCCGGTGCGCTCCCTGCCGGGCGGTGGCTTCGCCAAGGACGCGGTCGAGGTGGAGGGCTACGTGCGCGGGTTCGCACGGCGGCGGCCGGACGTCGCCGTGACCGTGCTGCGCTTCGCCCACATCCTCGGTCCCGCCGCCGAGTCGCCGCTCGCCGCCTACTTCTCGCTGCCCGTCCTGCCGACCGTGCTCGGCTACGACCCCCGGCTGCAGTTCGTGCACGACGACGACGTGATCGAGGCGCTGCGCCTGGCGGCGGCCGAGCCCGGCGCCGGAACTCTTCGCGCGGGTACCTTCAACATCGCCGGGGAGGGGGTGCTGCCGCTCTCCCAGTGCGCCAGGCGGCTGGGGCGGCCGACGGTGCCGACGCTGCTGCCCGCCATCCGCTGGGGCGGCGGAGCGCTGCGCGCGGTCGGCCTGGCGGACTTCTCCCCCGAGCAGCTGCGGCTGCTCACGCACGGGCGGGTGGTGGCGACCGGGCACGCCCGCGACGTGCTGGGCTTCACACCGCGCCGTACGAGCGGGCAGACGGTGGAGGCCTTCGCGGGCAACCACCGTCCTGGACTGCTGCCGCCCGCGACCGTGTCGCGGGCCGTCGAGAGGGTCGCTGAGTTGTTGACGGGGAAACCCGTCCCGTCGGGACAGGCCGCCGGGGCGGGGAGCGAGGAGGAGGTGCGCCGGGATGGGTGACGCCAAGGTCATACCCTTCGACGACGACAGGGGCCGCCCGCGCGGCGCGTCCGCCGCCGGTTCGCCCGGCGGGCCGGGCCGGCGGGAGAAGGGTCCTGGCCGATCGTCCGCTGACCGTCCGCCCCGACGCCCGCCACTGACGACCGTCCCGGGCCAGGGGTCGGGAGAGGTCGCGGGGACCGTGCCGGACCAGGGACCGGGAACCGTGCCGGGCCGAGGACGGGGAGAGGCTGCGGGGACCGCGCAGGAGCCGGGCCCGGCGGGCGGTGACGGCGGTGGGCTGCTCCAGCGGGTGCTGGGAGCCGGCTGGGAGGAGCAGGCGGCGCGGGGGCTGGCGTTCCTGCGGCGCCGGGTCACCGGAGAGTACGAGGTCGACGACTTCGGCTACGACGAGGAACTGACTGACCAGGTCCTGATGTCGCTGCTGCGCCCCGTGTTCGAGAAGTACTTCCGCGTCGAGGTGCGGGGCGTGGAGAACATACCGGCCGACGGGGCCGCGCTGGTGGTCGCCAACCACTCGGGGACGCTGCCGCTCGACGGGCTGATGCTCCAGGTCGCCGTCCACGACCACCACCCCGCCGACCGCCACCTGCGGCTGCTCGGCGCCGACCTGGTGTTCATGCTGCCCGTCGTCAACGAGCTGGCCCGCAAGGCCGGACACACGCTCGCCTGTGCGGAGGACGCGCAGACGCTGCTGGAGCGCGGCGAGGTCGTCGGCGTGATGCCGGAGGGCTTCAAGGGGCTCGGCAAGCCGTTCGCCGACCGCTACAAGCTCCAGCGGTTCGGGCGGGGCGGCTTCGTCTCGACGGCGCTGCGGGCGGGCGCGCCCATCGTGCCGTGCTCGATCGTGGGGGCCGAGGAGATCTACCCGATGATCGGCAACTCGCGCACGGTGGCACGCCTGTTGGGTTTCCCGTACTTCCCCCTGACGCCCACCTTCCCCTGGCTCGGGCCGCTGGGCGCCGTGCCGCTGCCGACGAAGTGGACGATCCAGTTCGGCGAGCCGCTGCCCACCGACGGCCACCCGCCCGAGGCGGCGGACGACCCGATGCTGATGTTCAACCTGACCGACCAGGTACGGGAGACGATCCAGCACACCCTCTACAAGCTGCTCGTGCGGCGCCGCTCGGTCTTCTTCTGACGGCAGCGGGGGCAAGGCGGCAAGGCCCCGGCGCGGGCGGCGGACCCTGACGGGTGACAGGTGTGGACGTGCGCGGCGCGCTGATTGCGTGGAGACATCGGCCGGCGAGCAGAGCCGGCCGGGACGACGTCCATCGCTGAATGAGGGAGATGACCATGAAGCGCGTGCTCGCGGCGACCCTGATGGCCGGTGCGGCGACGGTGGTTCCGCTCGCCGGCACGGCGTCGGCTGCGGACGCCCCGCCCGTTTCCGCCGACAACGTGCTGGACTGCAACACCAAGACCACCGGGCGGCAGGGCTGGGCGGCCTGCCGCAACAACACCAGCCAGTCCGTCGCCTTCCGCGTCACCGTGGTGTGCGGGCGGGCTTTCGACGGAGCGGGCAACTGGGTCACGCTGAACCCCGGTGCCACCGGAACCTCGGGATTCGAGTGCGGCCCGGCCAGCACCGGCGCCGGCAGTGCGAGCTGGGAAGAGGGCTGAGCAGGGCGCGGCATGCGCGAGGGGGGCACCGACGAGCAGTCGGTGCCCCCCTCGTCGTGCGCCCGGCGTACGCCTCACTTCTCGCGGTCGTCCAGGCCCAGGCCCGGCAGCACCTCCGGCACGATCGGCGGGAGGGTGATCTCGGGCTCGCCGTCCGGCGTGGCGGAGTTCCCCGAGGCGGAACCCGAACGGGAGCCCGTGGGCTCGTCGCCGCGCTCGGGCTTCTCGGAGGGACCGAGCAGGCCGCCGCCGAGCAGACCCTCACCGTCGCGCCGCTGTGAGTCGGTGGGCGACGGCTCCTCGCTGCGGCGCTCCCGCTGCCCGTGCGTACCGTCCGAGGACGGCGTCGAGGGCTCCGTGGACGGCGACTCCTCGCCCGTACGGTCGCTCGTGCCCCGCTCGCGTTCCTGCGCCCCGTCCTGGGGCCCGCGCGGGAGAAGCGACCGCAGAGGGGTGACGTCCTCGTCCATGGCGTCGAAGACGGAGGTGACCTTCTCGCCCACGTCGCGCAGCTGTACCGGCAGCCGGTCGCGCAGCCGGCTCCAGCCGTCCCTGTGCTCCTTGGTGAAGCTGGACAGCGACCGGATCGGTGCCAGGTCGCCGTCCTGCCGGTAGACCGCGCTCAGCAGGCGGTGCCCCTCCGAGGCGTCGTGCTGCATGCCCGAGAGGGCCCTGCGGACCTCGGCCAGCGACTCGTGGTCGAGCGCGCCCGCGCGGTCCCGCTCCATGAGACGGCGGGCCTCCTTCATGCGGGTGGAGGCGTGGTCCAGCAGGAGGCTGCCGCGGTCGGCGTCGTCGCCGGCCAGGTCGAGCCTGAGGTCCTCCATGCCGCGCTTGAGGCCGTAGAGGTTGTCGCCCGGGAGAGCGTCGGTGCTGGCCGCCGCGGCGCCGCCCAGGGCTCCTGCCGCCACTCCGACGCTCAGGCCGCCCGCCGCCAGCCCCTTGCCCAGCCGGGACCTGGGGCGCAGCTTGCTCAGGGGGTTCGGCGCGCGGTGCGCGCCGCCCCTCCCGGACCGGGAGGAGGCCCGGCCGTCGCGCTGTTCGGGAAGCCGCGTGTCCGGCGCGGCCGTGCCGCCTTCGGCGAAGGCCGCCTCCATGGCGGCGATCAGCTGCGCCCGCTGCACCGTCTTGACCTCGGGGTCCAGCTGCGGCCTGGGCAGCGCGGCCAGTTCACCCGCCAGCGGCAGCAGCGGCCGGTCGGTGCCGCCCGCCCGGTGGCTGTGCGGGGGCGGTGGCGACGCGGAGGGCGGGGGCGGCGACGGGGGAGAGGCCGACGACCGGGACGGCGCGTGCCGTGCCCGTGTCCGCGGCGAAGCGCCCGGTGGGGCCGCTCCGCTTCTCCCCGGGTCCGCGGAGCCCTCGGACCCTGTGTCGGCCGCCGCGCCCGCGTCGCGCTCCTGCTCGTCCAGGGCCTGGGCGAAGGCGATGGCCCGTCGGCTGGTCGGCACGGATCCGATCACCGGCGGCACCTCCTCTCGTCAGCACGGTCGACTCCCCGCCGCACAGGAAGGGGTGCGTGACCGACCGCGTCCGTTCGAGCGTGAACGGGCCCCGGCCGGTCACGGCTGGGGGAGTCTGCAACCCCGACAACGAGCGCAAGCCAGTCGGGTTACGGAGTCCGATGTCACGATGATGTGACCGGTGTTCCGGTGCGCGACGCCCGCGGAAGTGTCCGGGCCCCGTGGGCGTGCCGGGCGCCCCGCGGGACTGCCGGGCGCACGCCGGGCTGCTGGGCGCACGCCCGAGTGCCGGGCGCACGCCGGGTCAGCGCGCGTCGTCGGGGAGGAGCCTGGCGAGGGTGCGCACGGCGCGGTACTGGAGGGTTTTGATCGCCCCCTCGTTCTTGCCCATGACCCGCGCCGTCTCGGCCACCGAGAGCCCCTGCAGAAATCGGAGCGTGACGCACTCCTGCTGTTGGGGGTTGAGCTTACGTACGGCCTCCAGCAGGGCGGCGTTGGAGAGGGACTCCAGAACCGACTCCTCGGGGGAGCGTTCCACCTCGTTGGCGTCGAGCATCTCGCCGGTGGTCACTTCGAGGCGGAAGCGGCTCGACTTGAAGTGGTCGGCGACGAGATTCCGGGCGATGGTCACCAGCCAGGCCCCGAAGTCGCGGCCCTGCCAGGTGAAGGTTCCGATGCGGCGAAGGGCGCGCAGGAAGGTCTCACTGGTCAGGTCCTCGGCGGTCGCCCGGCCGCCGACCCGGTAGTAGATGTAGCGGTAGACGGTGTCGCTGTACTGGTCGTAGAGCCGGCCGAACGCCTCGGCCTCACCGGCCTGGGCCGCTTCGACCAGGTCCATCATCCGGCGGCTGTCGGTGTCCGAGGCGGCGGGGCGCCGGGCGGTGGCGCCCGCTCCCCGGGCGCGTCGGTCACCGGCCGTGGTGGTGCGGGTCGTGGCGCCGGCGGCGCGGTGCGCGAGGGCGTGGCAGGGGCCTGCGGGGACAGGTGCGGCTCCTGCGGGGACAGTTACGGCTGTTGCGGCGAGGGCAGGGACGGCGTACGCGGTGGGGACGAACGCACGCAGTTGGTCGAAGACTGTCGTGCGCAGCGTAGCCAGGCCCGAGGCGTCAACCCCGACGTGTGGGTACACGGGACTCCCAGAGGCAGAGCTTCCATCACGTGCAGTGCGGGACCATTCACCCGGCGTAGGGACGGATGGGTACCGAATTGCGTCTGAGGAGAATAACGCTTCGTACAGGCGGCACTACACGTAGTTGCCAAAATCGTCGATTCGGTTCGCTCTGTTACGGAATGACGCCGCTTTCAGGCGCGATTCGGCCGCCAAGACTGATCATTTTGCTGGCTGGAAATGTCGCCTCGGCGATCATTTGTGACCGACTGAGGGCTGCGGGACTGGCGGGCGACAACGCCGGGTAACACTGCTGGATCGGGTTCCGGCAGGGGCGCACGGACACTTCCGCGCGCCGGAACGTGTCGGGCACGCGCCGCGGGCGTGCCGCGACGCGCGGACGGCCGCCCTCGTGACCAGGCCTACCGGCCCTCGTGGCAGGGCTACCGGCGCCGGCGCTGGACCGCGACGGCGGCCGCGGCGCCACCCGCCAGCGCGCCCACACCGGCAGCCGCCGGAATGCCCACCTTGGCCGCCTTCCGGCCCGTGCGGTAGTCCCGCAGCCGCCAGCCCATTTCCCGCGCGTGCGCCCGCAGTCGGCTGTCAGGATTGATCGCATACGGATGACCGACCAGCGACAGCATCGGAATGTCGTTCGCCGAATCGCTGTACGCGGCACACCGCTCCAGCTCGAGACCCTCCGCCGCGGCCAGCGCCCGCACCGCCTCCGCCTTCGCGGGCCCGTGCAGCGGCTCGCCGACCAGCCGCCCCGTGTAGATGCCGCCCACCGACTCGGCGACCGTCCCCAGCGCGCCGGTCAGCCCCAGGCGCCGCGCGATGATCGTGGCCGTCTCCACCGGCGCCGCCGTCACCAGCCACACCTTCTGGCCCGCGTCCAGGTGCGCCTGCGCCAGCGCGCGCGTCCCCGGCCAGATGCGGCCCGCCATGTACTCGTCGTAGATCTCCTCGCCGATCGCCATCAACTCGTGGACACGGTGGCCCTTGACGATCGACAGGGCGCTCTCGCGGGCGTCCTGCATGTGGTCGGCGTTCTCGGAGCCCGCGAGCCTGAAGTACGCCTGCTGCCAGGCGAACCGGGTCAGTTCGCGCTTGCGGAAGAACTTGCGCTTGTACAGGCCGCGGCCGAAGTGGAAGAGGGCCGCCCCCTGCATGACGGTGTTGTCGAGGTCGAAGAACGCCGCCGCGCGGACGTCCCCCACGACGGGGAACTCGGCCTCCTCGGCGCCCTCGTGCCCCTCGCGCTCGGCTGCCCTGGCCGCCGCTTCCTGCTCCTGCTTGCGCGCCGCCTCCGCGGCGGCCTCGCCGGCGAGCACGCTTCGCGCGGTCGCGGAGCGCTTGCGAGAGGTGAGCCATGCGGGAAGGGCCATGCCGCGAGCATAGCCAGTTTGTTCGGTGGGTCCGTTACGTGCGGAGAATGGGGCATGAAGACTGTGACCCTCATCGGGAAGCCCGGATGTCATCTGTGTGACGTGGCGCGCGACGTGATCGTGCGGGTGTGCGACGAGGTGGGTGCGGCCTGGGAGGAGAAGGACATCAACCAGGACCAGGAGCTCTACCGCGCCTACTGGGAACAGATCCCCGTCGTCCTCGTCGACGGGCACCAGCACGACTTCTGGCGCGTCGACCCCGAGCGCCTCCGCCGCGCGCTCACGGAGTGACCCGGGCGCCCGGACGCACCGGGTGCCCGCCCCGCCCGCGTACCTGACCGCCCACCCCCGTGCCTGGCCCGTCCGCGTGCCTGGCCACGTCCGCGTGCGACGCCGGCCCGGGAGCCTGGCCTGTTCCCGCCGCTCCGGTCCGACCCCGCGGTCCCTCCGGGCCGGACGCCCTCGCGGGGCCGGGGAAAGGGGTGGGCCGAGGGCGAGCCCGGGGCCCGGGCCCCCGGCTCCGCCGCCTGATCCGGCCGGGCCACGCCACCCCGGCGAGGGTGCCGGCTGCCCGCACGGGGCGCCGGTCGAAAACCGTGCAGAACCCGTCGTAAGCGGTCTCGGCGAGTGGGAATGTGGTCGGGGTTCGAGTTGCTTTCGATTAGTATCGAGGGCGTTTTGCCGTCCGGGGGCGTATTGGCGAGGAGTGTGACCGGTGTCCCCGTTGATGCCTGTGGCGCCGGTCACGTTGACCGGACAAAGCGGACACCATCTTTGTGCACGCGTTCACAAAGGCATAGCCTGGTCGGGACGGAGCGGTCCGCGAGGGCACCTCACGTTCGACCGCTCACCGCTTCGCGCAACCGGCAGGAGCACCGTGGCAACTGGCCGAAACCATCGTCCGGCGACGAGTCGGAGCCGAGGAATCCCCGAGGCTACCGTCGCCCGTCTTCCGCTGTACCTGCGGGCACTCACCGCGCTCTCCGAGCGCTCGGTGCCGACCGTGTCATCGGAGGAGCTGGCCTCGGCGGCCGGCGTCAACTCGGCCAAGCTCCGCAAGGACTTCTCCTACCTCGGCTCCTACGGCACCCGCGGTGTCGGCTACGACGTCGAGTACCTCGTCTACCAGATCTCACGCGAGCTCGGTCTCACGCAGGACTGGCCCGTCGTGATCGTCGGTATCGGCAACCTCGGTGCCGCCCTCGCCAACTACGGCGGTTTCGCCTCGCGCGGCTTCCGGGTCGCGGCGCTGATCGACGCCGACCCGGGGCTGTCGGGCAAGCCCGTCGCCGGGATCCCGGTCCAGCACACCGACGAGCTGGAGAAGATCATCGACGACAACGGGGTGTCCATCGGCGTGATCGCCACCCCGGCGGGCGCCGCCCAGCAGGTGTGCGACCGGCTGGTGGCCGCCGGGATCACCTCGATCCTCAACTTCGCGCCGACCGTGCTGTCCGTGCCCGAGGGCGTGGACGTGCGCAAGGTGGATCTGTCCATAGAGCTGCAGATCCTCGCCTTCCACGAGCAGCGCAAGGCGGGCGAGGAGCCCGCCTCGGCCCCCGAGGTGGACACCGCGCCGCCCGCTGCACCGCCCGCCGTGGCCGTCACCAAGCGGCCGCCCGAGTCCGGACCTGACGGGGACCTGCCCGCCGTGATGCCGGCATGAGTCTGCTGGTCGTCGGCCTGAGCCACCGCAGCGCGCCGGTCAGCGTGCTGGAGCGCGCGGCGCTGGAGCCCGGGGAGCGGGGCAAGCTGTTGCAGGACGCGGTGGGCGCCGAGCCCGCCGCCGAGGCGGCCGTGCTCTCCACCTGCAACCGGATCGAACTGTACGCGGACGTCGACAAGTTCCACGCCGGCGTCGCCGAGCTGTCGACCCTGCTGGCGCAGCACAGCGGCGTGAGCCTGGACGAGCTGACCCCTTATCTGTACGTGCACTACGAGGACCGTGCCGTGCACCACCTGTTCTCGGTGGCGTGCGGGCTGGACTCGATGGTGGTGGGCGAGGGCCAGATCCTCGGGCAGATCAAGGACGCGCTGGCCGTCGCGCAGGAGCAGCACACGGCGGGCCGGCTGCTGAACGACCTGTTCCAGCAGGCGCTGCGGGTGGGTAAGCGCGCGCACTCCGAGACGGGCATCGACAAGGCCGGGCAGTCGCTGGTGACGTTCGGTCTGGAGCAGCTCGCGGCCGGAGCGTCCGTTCAGGAGTGGGCGTACGGGAAGCGGGCGCTGGTGATCGGCGCCGGGTCCATGTCGTCGCTGGCCGCGACGGTGCTGGCACGCGCCGGTGCAGGCGAACTGGTGATCGCCAACCGGACGCTGGCCAGGGCGGAGCGGCTGGC
This sequence comes from Streptomyces diacarni, assembly GCF_003323715.1. Taxonomy (GTDB): domain Bacteria; phylum Actinomycetota; class Actinomycetes; order Streptomycetales; family Streptomycetaceae; genus Streptomyces; species Streptomyces diacarni. Next base: position 551,326 of record NZ_QOIN01000047.1, on the reverse strand, counting down.
CGAGAGCCTTCAGGGGCGTGCCGTGCCGATGGCTGCGGTCGCCGGTGAGCTGGCGGCGGCCGACGTGGTGGTCTCGTGCACGGGCGCGACGGGGCTCGTCCTGACGGCCTCCGACATCGAGGCCGCCGCCGGTGGCCGGCGGCGGGAGGCGGCGCTGGCGGTGCTCGACCTCGCCATGCCCCGTGACGTCGACGTGGCCGTGCACCGGATCGACGGGGTGCGGCTCGTGGACATCGAGTCGCTCGCCGACGCCGAGGCGGACGCGCCGATGGCCGGTGACGTGGAGGCCGTGCGTGCCATCGTCGCCGAGGAGGTGGCCGCTTTCGGCGCCGCCCAGCGGGCCGCGACGATCACGCCGACCGTGGTCGCGCTGCGCACCATGGCCGCCGATGTCGTCGCCGGGGAGCTGGCCCGCCTGGAGGGGCGGCTGCACGGCATGGACGACAAGCTGCGCGCGGAGGTCACGCAGACCGTGCGCCGTGTCGTGGACAAGCTGCTGCACGCGCCGACGGTGCGGGTCAAGCAGCTCGCGGGCGAGCCCGGCGGCGCCGGGTACGCAGACGCGTTGCGTGAACTCTTCGACCTCGACCCGCAGGCGGTCGCCGCTGTCAGCAACCCGGAACAGGAGCGGCAATGAACACCCATGCCACAGCCACCACCCCACTCAGGCTGGGCACCCGCCGCAGCAAACTGGCGATGGCGCAGTCCGGGCTGGTCGCCGAGGAGGTCCGCAGGGTCACCGGGCGTCCTGTCGAGCTGGTGGAGATCACCACGTACGGCGACGTCAGCAAGGAGCAGCTGGCGCAGATCGGCGGCACCGGGGTGTTCGTCAACGCGCTGCGGGACGCGTTGCTCAGCGGCGAGATCGACTTCGCCGTGCACTCGCTCAAGGACCTGCCGACGACGCAGCCCGAGCAGTTCGCGCTGGCCGCCGTGCCGGTGCGGGCGGACGCGCGGGACGTGCTGGTCGGCAGGGACGGGCTGGGCTTCGAGGCGCTGGCGCGCGCCGCCGCGCCGGGCAAGGCGCGGATCGGTACGGGCTCGCCGCGCCGGATGGCGCAGGTGCACGCCTGGGCGCGCGCGCTGGGCCTGGAGATCGAGACCGTTCCGATCCGGGGGAATATCGACACCCGGATCGGGTACGTGCGCTCCGGTGAGCTCGACGCGGTCGTCCTCGCCGCCGCCGGGCTCCAGCGCGTCGGCCGCCTCGCCGAGGAGGCCACCGAACTGATCAGCCCGGACCAGGTACTTCCCGCCCCCGGCCAGGGGGCACTGGCCGTCGAGTGCGCGGCATCCAACGCGCACCTGGCCGCACAGCTCGCGGAGCTGGACGACCCGCACACGCGGGCGGCCGTCACCGCCGAGCGAACCCTGCTCGCCGCCTTGGAGGCCGGCTGCAGCGCACCCGTGGGTGCGCTTGCCGACCTGCTTGTCGAGGGGCAGGTTGTCACCGAAATGCGCCTGCGCGGCGTCGTCGGCACCACCGACGGACGCACGCTGGTGCAGTTGTCCACCACCGGTCCCGTACCGGCGTCCGACGGTGAGATCGTCGACCATGCAGCCTTTGCCCGCATGGGTCAGGAGCTCGCCGACGAGATGCTCGCCAAGGGTGCGGCCGGTCTGATGGGGGAGCGAGCACTTTGAGCCCCACCGCCGCCGACAAGTCGAGCACCGCACGCACGACGGCATTCGCGAAGAGAGCGCACCTGCACGGTGCGCAGGGCCGCGTCACCTTCCTGGGCGCCGGGCCCGGAGATCCGGGTCTGCTGACGTTGCGCGCCGTCGAGGCGCTGGGGCAGGCCGACGTGCTCGTCGCCGACTCCCGCGTGCATGACGTCGTGCGCGTTCACACCCGCCCGGGTGTGGACACACCGCTCCAGCCGGTCACTGACGAGGCGTCAACTGCCTCCGCACCGGCGGGCGATGTGGCCATCGATGCGGGCGAGTCTGCCATAGCCGCCGCGCGCGCGGGCAAGCGGGTCGTCCGTGCGGTCGCGGGTGACCCGGGGATGGATTCGGACGCCGCCAGGGAGATGCTCGCGCTGGCGGGCGAGGGCATCCCGTTCGAGGTCGTGCCGGGCGTCGCCGCGGCCGTGGGCGTGCCGGCCTACGCCGGTGTGCCGCTGCGCGACGGGCAGGGTACGGACGTGCGGTTCGTCGACGCGGCCACGGCGGACGACCGCTGCTGGACCGAGCTGGGCGTCAGCGACGCGACCGTCGTCGTCTCCACGACGCTCCAGGAGGTCTCCGCGGCGGCGGGCGAGCTGGTGGCCGCGGGCCGCAAGCCGGACACCCCGATGACCGTCACGCTGGCGGGCACCACGACCCGGCAGCGCACCTTCGCCGCGACGCTCGGGGGGATCACGCAGACCCTCAAGCAGGCCAAGGTGCTGCCCTCGCCCGACGGCGGGCAGTCCGTCATAGCCGTGGTCGGCGAGCGCAGTGCCCCGGCGCAGCGCGACCAGCTGGCCTGGTTCGAGTCCAAGCCGCTGTTCGGCTGGCAGGTCCTGGTGCCGCGCACCAAGGAGCAGGCGGCCTCCCTCTCCGACCAGCTGCGCTCCTACGGCGCCGTGCCGGCCGAGGTGCCGACGATCGCCGTGGAGCCGCCGCGTACCCCGCAGCAGATGGAGCGCGCGGTCAAGGGTCTGGTCACGGGCCGCTACGAGTGGATCGCCTTCACCTCGGTCAACGCCGTCAAGGCGGTGCGCGAGAAGTTCGAGGAGTACGGGCTCGACGCCCGCGCGTTCGCCGGGATCAAGGTCGCGGCGGTGGGCGAGCAGACCGCGAGGGCGCTGGTCGAGTTCGGTGTGAAGCCGGACCTGGTGCCCAGCGGCGAGCAGTCGGCCGCCGGGCTGCTGGAGGACTGGCCGCCCTACGACCCGGTCTTCGACCCGATCGACCGGGTGTTCCTGCCGCGCGCCGACATCGCCACCGAGACGCTGGTGGCCGGGCTGATCGAGCTGGGCTGGGAGGTGGACGACGTGACCGCGTACCGCACCGTGCGCGCCTCGCCGCCGCCCGCCGAGACCCGGGAGGCCATCAAGGGCGGCGGGTTCGACGCGGTGCTGTTCACCTCGTCGTCCACCGTGCGCAACCTGGTCGGTATCGCCGGCAAGCCGCACAACGTCACCGTCATCGCCTGTATCGGCCCTGCCACGGCCAAGACGGCGGAGGAGCACGGGCTGCGGGTGGACGTGATGGCTCCCGAACCGTCCGTGCACAAGCTGGCCGAGACGCTCGCCGACTTCGGCGCCCAGCGCCGCGCCGCCGCGCTGGAGGCGGGCGAGCAGGTGAAGCGGCCGAGCGAGAAGCGCCCGGCCAGGAGGAGGGCACGCACATCATGAGCGCCTACGGCAGCTTCCCGGCTGCCAGGCCGCGGCGGCTGCGCAGCGTCCCGGCCATGCGCCGGCTGGTCGCCGAGCACCACACCAGGCCGTCCGATCTGATCCTGCCCGCCTTCGTGCGGGAGGGCATCGGCGCGCCTGTGCCGGTGGGCTCGATGCCGGGCGTCGTGCAGCACACCAGGGACACGCTGCGGAAGGCCGCCGTGGAGGCGGCCGAGGCGGGCGTCGGCGGGCTGATGCTCTACGGCGTGCCCGAGGACGCGAAGAAGGACGCGGTGGGCACCGCGGGCACCGATCCGGAGGGCATCCTCCAGGTGGCGCTGCGGGACGTGCGGGCCGAGGTCGGTGACGCGCTGGTGCTGATGTCCGACCTGTGCCTGGACGAGTACACCGACCACGGCCACTGCGGGGTGCTCACCGGGGACGGCCGCGTGGACAACGACGCGACGCTTGAGCGGTACGCCGAGATGGCCCGCGTCCAGGCCGACGCGGGCGCCCATGTGCTGGGCCCCAGCGGCATGATGGACGGCCAGATCGCGTACGTCCGCGCGGCGCTGGAGGAGGCGGGGCACCAGGACGTGGCCCTGTTCGCCTACACGGCGAAGTACTCCTCCGCGTTCTACGGCCCCTTCCGCGAGGCCGTCGGCTCTTCGCTCCAGGGCGACCGCAAGACGTATCAGCAGGACCCGGCCAACGCGCGTGAGGCGCTGCGCGAGCTGTCGCTCGATCTGGCCGAGGGTGCGGACATGGTGATGGTCAAGCCGGGCCTGCCCTACCTGGACGTCCTGCGGGACTTCGCCGAGCGGACCGAGGTGCCGGTCGGCGTCTACCAGGTCTCGGGCGAGTACGCGATGGTCGAGGCGGCGGCGGAGAAGGGCTGGATCGACCGCGAGGCGGCTGTCCTGGAGTCGCTGACCAGCTTCACCCGGGCCGGCGCGAACATGATCCTCACCTACTGGGCGACGGAGGCCGCTGGGCTGCTGCGCGCGCGGTACTGAACCGAGCCGGCCGGCCTCCGAGGGGCCGGCCGGGTTGAGGGCCCCATCCGCCAGGGATGGGGCCCTTGTCGTTGTCCGCTCAATTAACGCCCGTTTCCGTTGTGGGAGCCGGAAGGATCACTTACGCTCTTCGGGCCTTGTTCGAATGGCGCGGCGGCGGGCGAAGTCCCGCCGCCGCCGAGGCAGTTGACGTCATGTCATCGCACTGTGCTGGGCGGCTTGACCCCGCGCGACTTCGACGGCGCACCTCTCCCGTCTCGCGAAGTCCCCTTTGTCGCAGCGCCACCGCAGAGAAAGAGGAGCACATCGTGACGACTTCCGCGCGCCCCGACTTCCATGTGGTCGACGCCCAGGCACTGGAGGGCATCGACCCGATCGAGCTGTACCCCGGGGTGAGCGCCCGGGTGGTCAGCTGGACCAGCCCCGCGGACGGCTCGGACGCGTTGCCGCGCGAGGCCTACGTGCGGTTCGCCCCGGGGTCCGGCTACACCGAGCCCGACCACCACGGCGACAGCAGCGAGATCCTGGTCGTCGTCGAGGGAGAGCTCAGGGACGAGGGCGGCCGCTACCCGGCGGGCAGCCGGGTGCGGGGGGCCAGGGGCTCCACCCACCAGCCGCACAGCGAGCAGGGCTGCCTGCTGTACGCGTTCTTCCCCGAGCGCTGAGGCCCGGGAGGTCCGGCCGATCCCGGTGACCGGGGTCGGCCGGTCTCCGCTCGCATTCGTTCGTTTTCGTATACCTCGCTGTCGAACTCGTCCCAGTTGTGTGGCAGTTGTGACGGGGCCCCGCATCGCGGCCTGCGCCGTAGCACCATGGCTGGACCCACGCCGCCCGGCGGGAGAAGGACCGTTCTCCAGCCGGGCGGGGACGCTCCTTGTTCGCAGCGGAATCGCAGCGGAATCACCGAGGGAATCGATGCCTCAATCTCCAGCGGACGCGGTGGTACGCCGCCGTCTGATACGGCTGGCGACGGTGCCCGCCGTCGTCGTCGCACTCGCCGGCGCCGGAGCCGTGGCCTACCTGTGGAACGCGTGGGAACCCGCCGGGACGGCGGCCGCGCGAACCGGTTTCGACGACGCCGCCGCCGTCGGCGTGCTCGCCGGGGCGTTACTCGTCGCGGCCGCGGCACTCGCCACCGGCCTGCGGACCGCCACCACCCAGGCGCGCACGAGTCAGGCGCGCCACGCCGAACTGCGCCGCGCGGCCGAGCGCGGCCGCGCCGAGACGGCGGCGCAACTGCGCAGGCTCCAGGCGGGCGAACCGCTCACCGCGCCCCGGCCCGCGCCCGCGCCCGAACCCCGGCCCGGCGGCGACCCCCTGGAGCCGCTCGCCCACGAACTGGCCCTCGCGCGGCACGCCGCGCACAGCGCGGTGGCACAGGCCGCCCACCTGGCCGCGCGCGGCGCCACCGGCCACGCGGCGGGCAGTGGCGAGGAAGAGCGGCGGCAGGGGCTCGGCGCGGACGACCGGGTCGCCGTCTTCGTCAACCTCGCCCGCCGGCTCCAGTCGCTGCTGCACCGCGAGATCAAGGTCCTGGACGAGTTGGAGAACCAGGTCGAGGACCCCGACATCCTCAAGGGCGTCTTCCAGGTCGACCACCTGGCTACCCGCGTGCGCCGCTACGCCGAGAACCTGGCGGTCCTCGGCGGCGCCGTCTCCCGGCGCCAGTGGACCCGGCCCGTACCGCTCACCGAGATCCTCCGCTCGGCCACCGCCGAGGTCGAGCACTACCAGCGCGTCAAACTGGTGCCGCCCCTGGAGGGCACCGTGCGCGGCGGCGCCGTCGCCGACGTCATCCACCTGCTGTCCGAACTGGTGGAGAACGCGACGGTCTACTCCGCGCCGCAGACGCAGGTGCTGCTGCGCGCCTCCCACGTGACCGCGGGGCTCGCCGTGGAGGTGGAGGACCGCGGACTGGGCATGACCGGAGCCGAACAGCGCCGCATGAACGCGCTGCTGGCCGACCCCGAGAGCGTCGACGTCGCCGCGCTGCTGTCCGACGGGCGCATCGGCATGTACGTCGTCTCCACCCTCGCCAGGCGGCACGACATCGCCGTCCAGCTCCGCACCAACATCTACGGCGGCATCCAGGCCGTCCTCGTCCTGCCCCACGCCATGCTGGGCGCCCGCGAGGAGCGTCCCAAGGCGGCGGCCGCGCCCCGGCGTTCGGACGCCGGGAACCGTCCGGCAGCGGCGTCCGCGGGCGGGGGCCCGGCCCCCGCGGCCCCGCGGGACCGGGTGTCGGAGCGCACCCTCCCGGTGCGGGCAGGGCGGCACCGCGCCCCCGAGGTGCCGCCCGTATCGCGGCCGGCGCCGGCCCCCGAGCCGAGGCCGGCGCCGCCGCACGAGTCGCGGTCGGCGCCGTCTCACGGGCCGCAGCACGCGCCGGTGCCGCCACCCCCGTTCGGGCCGCCGTCCCCGCAGCCGTCCGCAGGTCCCGGGCCCGGTCCCGGTCCCGGGGGCGACGAGCGGCCCCGGTTGCCTCGGCGGCGCCGTCAGGAGCACCTCGTTCCCGAGCTGCGGGACGCGCCGCCGCGCGCGGCCTCCTCCGGCGTCCGGGCCGACGAACCTGTGCACGACCCGGGGCTGATGGCGGCGTTCCAGCGCGGCACCGTCCGGGCCGAGACGGAAACCGAGGCCGAGACGGAAACCGAGGCCGAGACAGAAGCCGGGGGCGAGGCACGGACCGGCACGGGGGCCGAGGAGCGGGGCCGGGGCGCGCCACCCGGGCCCGCCCCGGCCCCGCCGCACGGCGACAGGCCGGCCCCTTGAGGCGGCGATCCGGCCCACCGACTCCTGGCAACAGCCCGGCCCACCGAGAGGAAGACGCGATCCAGATGAGTGAAGCACCCCCGCGACAGCAGACGGTGAACCTGTCCTGGCTGCTGACAGGACTGGTCGAGCGCGTACCGCATGCGCGCAGCGCCCTGTTGCTGTCCTCGGACGGGCTGGTGAAGGCGGCGCACGGGCTGGAGACCGACACGGCGGACCACATGGCGGCGCTCGCCTCGGGCCTGTACTCGCTGGGCCGCAGCGCCGGGGTGCGCTTCGCGGGCGGCGACGACGTGCGCCAGGTGGTGGTCGAGCTGGACAGCTCGCTCTTGTTCGTCAGCACCGCGGGCCACGGCGCCTGCCTGGCCGTGTTCGCGGGGAGCGAGGCGGACGCGGGCGTGCTCGGCTACGAGATGGCCATGCTGGTCAAGAGCGTCCGCCCGTACCTGGCGACACCGGCCCGGCAGCCTCGCGGCGCCTGACGCCATGCCAGGAGCCCCCGACGAGCCCTGGCTCGACGACGACGCGGGCCGGCTGGTCCGCCCGTACACCGTCAGCGAGGGACGCACCAGGCCTTCGGCCGATCTGGATCTGCTGACGCTGGTGCTGGCGACCGGTGTCCGCCCGGACGGCTACCTGGGTCCCGAGCACAGCCAGGTGCTCGGACTGTGCGGCGGGCCCGTGTCCGTCGCCGAGATCGCCGCGACCGTCCACCTGCCCGCCACCGTCACCAAGGTGGTGCTGTCGGACCTGGTGGACTGCGGCGCCGTCACCACGCGTGGCCCCGTACATCTGCAGGGCCCCGCCACGAACGACCGAGAACTGTTGGAGGCGGTGCTGGATGGGCTCCGTAGAAGACTCTGACCCCTTCCCGACCGCGCTGAAGATCATCGTCGCGGGCGGGTTCGGGGTCGGCAAGACGACCTTCGTGGGGGCCGTCAGCGAGATCGACCCGCTGAGCACCGAGGAGCTTTTGACGCAGGTCGGCGCGGCCACCGACAGCCTGGAGGGGGTGGAGGAGAAGACGACGACCACCGTGGCCATGGACTTCGGGCGCCTCACCTTCGAGGCGGGGTACGTCCTGTACCTGTTCGGCACGCCGGGCCAGGACCGCTTCTGGTTCATGTGGGACGAGCTGTCCGCCGGGGCGCTGGGCGCCGTGGTGCTGGCGGACACCCGGCGTCTCGAAGACTGCTTCCCCGCCGTGGACTACTTCGAGCGGCGCGGCATCCGCTTCGTGCTGGCCGTCAACGAGTTCGAGGGATCCCACCGCTACAACCCCGACGAGGTGCGAGCGGCGATCGACCTCGACCCGGGCGTCCCCGTCGTCCTGTGCGACGCCCGCGCCCCCGACTCCGCCACCGGGGTCCTCATCTCCCTCATCCAGCACCTGATCGACCCGAGGAGCGCGCATGCCGTTCACACCGCTTGACCTCACGGCCCGCCTGCTGGTGACCCCGCAGGACACCGAGGCGCCCGCGCGGGTGGCCCGGCTCAAGGAGTTGGGCATCGGCGAGCGGCCCATACCCGAGTTCGACGCCTTCGCGCGGGAGCTGGCCCGGGTCACGGACGCGCCCTTCGCGATGGTCAACTTCATCGACGAGCGGCGGCAGTACTTCTCGGGCCTGTACGACTCGACGATGGACCCGGAGAAGGGCCCGGTCGACCCGGACGGCGGCGTGGGCCGGGTGATGGAGCGCGACCACGGCTTCTGCGTGCACGTCGTGGCCCGGCGTACCGCGCTGGTGCTGGAGGACGTGCGCGACTTCGCCCGGTTCGCCGTCAACCCCGTCGTGGACGAGGTGGGCATCAAGTCCTACCTGGGCGCGCCGCTGCTCGACCCCTCGGGCATGCCGCTGGGCACGATCTGCGTCGTCGACCAGCGGCCGCGCCCGTGGGGCAGGCAGGGGCTGCGGACCATCAAGACGATGGCCGCCGAACTGCGGGAGGAGATCCTGCGCGGCGTCCACCCGTCGTGACCGCGCGACCCCGCCGGCCCTTCGCGGCCGCGCGGGGTGCGCGGGCCCGGCGCGAGCCGCGCGTCAGGCCCCGGCTCACAGCCGCTCGGGCGTGCGGATGCCGAGCAGCGCCAGGCCCTGGTGGAGGACCTTCGCGGTCATCTCGCACAGGAACAGGCGGTTCTCGGACTGCTCGGGCTCCGCCGGGTCGAGGACGAGGCAGTTCTCGAAGAACCGGCTGTAGAGCGTGGCCAGTTCGTACAGGTACGCCGTCAGCTTGTGCGGCGCGTACTCGTCGGCCGCCGTCACCAGCGTGTCCGCGAAGCCGTCCAGGTGCAGGGCCAGCGTCCGCTCGGCCGGGACCAGCTCCCGCTCCGGGTGCGGCACGGGCTCCAGCCCGCCCGCCTTGCGGAAGATCGAGCGGACCCGCGCGTACGCGTACTGGAGGTAGACGCTGGTGTCGCCCTGGAGGGAGACCATGCGGTCCAGGTCGAAGACGTAGTCGCGCGTCATCGAGTTGGACAGGTCCGCGTACTTGACCGCGCCGATACCGACCTGCTGGGCGCGCCGCTGGATCTCCTCCTCGGTCACGCTCGCGTCGGCCTTCTCGCGGACGACGGCCGCCGCGCGCTCCACCGCCTCGTCCAGCAGGTCGACCAGGCGCACCGTCTCGCCCTCGCGGGTCTTGAACGGCTTGCCGTCCTTGCCCAGCACGGTGCCGAACGGGAGCTGCCTGGCGGCGCCCTCGGGCAGCCAGCCGGCGCGCTGCGCCGTCTCGAACACCATGCGGAAGTGCAGCGCCTGGCGGGCGTCGACCACGTACAGCAGGGTGTCGGCCTTCAGGTCGCCGACGCGGTTGCGGATGGCGGCCAGGTCGGTGGCCGCGTAGCCGAAGCCGCCGTTGGACTTCTGGACGATCAGCGGGGTGGGCGTGCCGTCGGGGCCCTTGACGTCCTCGAAGAAGACGCACAGCGCGCCCTCGGAGCGCACGGCGACCCCGGACTCCTCCAGGTCCTTGACCACCTGCTGGAGGTCGTCGTTGTAGGCGCTCTCGCCGACGATGTCCGCGTCGCGGATCTCGACGTCCAGCTCGTCGTAGACACCCTGGAAGTACGTCTTGGACTCGTCCACGATCTTGTGCCAGAGCGTCAGCGTCTCCGCGTCGCCGCTCTGCAGGGCCGGCACCCGGTCGCGGGCGCGGGCCTTGAAGCCCTCGTCGGAGTCGAAGAGGGCGCGGGAGGACTTGTAGAGCCGGTTGAGCCGGGCCATGGCGGCCTCGCCCGCGTCCTTGGCACCCGCCGTGTCCGAGGCGTGGTCCAGCTCGTGCGGGTGCTCGATCAGATACTGGATGAGCATGCCGAAGTTGGTGCCCCAGTCGCCGATGTGGTGGCGCCGGATCACCGTCTCGCCCCGGTGTTCGAGCAGGTGCACGACGGCGTCGCCGATCACCGTCGAGCGCAGGTGCCCGACGTGCATCTCCTTGGCGACGTTCGGCTGCGAGTAGTCGATCACCGTCGTGCCGGGGTCGTCCGCGTACGGCACGCCCAGGCGCTCGTCCTGCCGGCGGGCGGCCAGGTTCTCGACGATCGCCCGGTCGGCGACGGTGATGTTGAGGAAGCCGGGGCCCGAGACCTCGATCCCGGCGATCACCGCGTTCCCGGCGGCCTCCTCCTGCGCGGGCACCGCCTCGGTGACCTTCGCCGCCAGCTCCCGCGGATTGCCCTTCAGCTGCTTGGCGAGCGCCAGCATTCCGTTGGCCTGGAAGTCCGCCCGGTCGCTACGTCGCAGCAGCGGGTCGGCGGAGGCGGCCTCCGGCAGAGCAGCCGAGAGGGCGTCCGAGACGCGCAGGCGGACCGTAGCGGCGAGAGAGGGGACCGTAGCCATGGAGTGCTGACCGTTCCGTCGGGGTGGCTGGATGCGCCGTCCAGTATCCCACGCGCGCAGTGGGGAGCGCCGCCGCGTTCCGGGGTGGGACAATGGCGGCGCAGGTTTGAAGAGCGCGACGAGAAGGAAGTGCCGGACGTGGCTTTGACCACCCATGAGGCCGACTGGGTCTCCCGTATCGCCGATGACGTCATCGCCGAAGCGGAGCGGCGCGGCCTCAAAAAGATCGTCTGCGCGTCAGGCCTGAGCCCCTCGGGCCCCATCCACCTGGGCAACCTGCGCGAGGTCATGGTGCCCCACTTGGTCGCCGACGAGATCAAGCGCCGCGGTCTGGACTGCGAGCACCTGCTGTCCTGGGACGACTACGACCGGTTCCGCAAGGTCCCGGCAGGCGTCGAGGGCGTCGACGCCTCCTGGGACCAGCACATCGGCCGCCCCCTGACCGCCGTGCCCGCACCCGCCGGCAGCCCGTACGGCAGCTGGGCCGAGCACTTCAGGGCCGCCATGGAGGCGTCGCTGCTGGAACTCGGCGTGGAGTACCGCGGCATCAGCCAGACCGCGCAGTACACCTCGGGCGTCTACACCGAGCAGATCCTCTTCGCCATGCGCGAGCGCGAGCGCATCGACGCGGTGCTGGACCGCTACCGCACGCTGGAGAAGGAAGCCAAGGGCGGCGGCAAGAAGCCCCAGCACAAGCAGCAGAAGCCCGACGAGGCCGAGGTCGAGGCCGCCCAGGGCTCCGGCGCGGCGGCCGAGGACGACGGCTCGGGCGCGGGCGCCGGCTCCGCCTACTACCCGTACAAGCCCTACTGCACCGCCTGCGGCCGCGACCTGACCACGGTCACCGCCTACGACGACGCGACCACCGAGCTGACCTACACCTGCCGGTGCGGCCACGGCGAGACCGTCGAGCTGCGCACCTTCCGCCACGGCAAGCTGGTGTGGAAGGTCGACTGGCCGATGCGCTGGGCGTACGAGGGCGTCGTCTTCGAACCCTCGGGCGTGGACCACCAGTCCCCGGGCTCCTCGTTCGTCGTCGGCGGCCAGCTCGTCAAGGAGATCTTCGGCGGGCAGCAGCCCCTCGGCCCGATGTACGCCTTCGTCGGCATCAGCGGCATGGCCAAGATGTCCTCCTCCAAGGGCGGCGTCCCCACCCCCGCCGACGCCCTCCAGATCATGGAGGCCCCGCTGCTGCGCTGGCTGTACGCGCGGCGCAAGCCCAACCAGTCCTTCAAGGTCGCCTTCGACCAGGAGATCCAGCGCACCTACGACGAGTGGGACGCGCTCGGCCGCAAGATCGCCGACGGCAGCGCACAGCCCGCCGACATCGCGGCGCACACCCGCGCCTCGACCACCGCCCTGGGCCCCCTCACACTCACCGAGCGCCCGCTGCCCTACCGCACCCTCGCCTCGGTCGCCGACATCACCGGCGGCCAGCAGGAGCAGACCCTGCGCATCCTCAGCGAGCTCGACCCCGCCCACCCGGTGCACAACCTGGACGAGGTCCGCCCCCGCCTCGACCGCGCCCACCGGTGGATCACCACCCAGGTCCCCGCCGACCAGCGCACCCGGGTCCGCGACGAGCCCGACGCCGAACTCCTCGCCTCGCTGGACGAGCAGCAGCGCGAGTCGCTGCGGCTGCTCCTGGAAGGCCTGGAGGCGAACTGGTCGCTGGAGGGCCTCACCTCCCTGGTGTACGGCGTGCCGAAGATCCAGGCGGGGCTCGCCCCCGACGCGAAGCCGACCCCGGAACTGAAGGTCTCCCAGCGCGGCTTCTTCGCCCTGCTCTACCGGCTCCTCGTCAGCCGCGAGACCGGCCCCCGCCTGCCCACGCTGCTGCTCGCGGTGGGCGCCGAGCGGGTCCGCAAGCTGCTGGAGGCGTGACACCGGCCGAGTCCGCGGACCGCTACCCCGCGAGCCCCATCTCGGTGTTGTAGCGGTCCTTGAACTCGCGCATGTACGTGCCCAGGTAGGTCTCGCTCAGCAGCCTGCCGTCCACCGTGGTGACCCCGAAACCGTCGTGCAGGGTGCGGGAGAGGTGCCGCGCGGTGGGGAAGGCGCCGTGCGAGGCGACGTAGTGGCGGTACGCCTCGAAGTAGACCTCCTCGCGGGGGATGCCGTCGGGGATGCCGACGGGCTCGTCGCCGCCGTAGGGGTCCTCGTCCTCGAACGGGCCCGGACGCGTGTCCGGGGCCGGGTACGCCTCCGTGCCCGGGTGCGTCTCCGCGCTCGCGTGGGCGTGCGCGCCGGGCTGCTCCGGTCCCTCGTGGGGGGCGGGCTGGGGAGGCGTGGGCTCGATGAACAGCTCCTCGACCGGCGCGGGAGCCGCCGGTGCCGGGGCTTCCGACAGGGCTTCCGACGTGGCCGCCGCCGGCTCCGCCAGGCGCCGGTAGCGGCCGGGAGCCACCGGCACGGGGAACTCCGCCGCAGGGCGCTGGGCCGCGGGCCCCGACGCGGTGTGCGCGCCCTGCCCGCCGGCGGGTCCGGCCTCCGGGGGCGGCGCGTTCCCGGCCTCCGTCGACGGGGCGGGTTCGGCTTCGGGTTCGGCTTCGGGTGCGGTCTCGGGTACGGGCGCGGGAGGGGGAACGGGGGTGACGGAGGCGGCGGGTTCGGGTGCGGTCTCGTGCTGCGGGGCGGGCTCCCACGCGGCCTGCGCGTCGTGCGGAACCTGCGCGGGCGGCGGGCTGTCATCGGGCCCGGCCCCCGTCCCCGTCCCGACCGCGGCCACCGCGGGCGCCGGCTCGGGCAGCCTGGTCGCCTCGGGTGCGGACTCGGGCAGCCTGGTCGCCTCGGGCGCCGTCTCGCGCAGCGGCACCCCGTAGCGGACGAGTTTCAGAGGCATCAGCGCCTCCACGGGCGCCCGGCGCCGCCAGGCACGTCCGTACCGGGCGCGCAGCCGGGTCTCGTAGATGAGCCGGTCCTGCTCCATCCGGATCACCTGGTCGTAGCTGCGCAGCTCCCACAGCTTCATCCGCCGCCACAGCAGGAAGGTGGAGGGGAAGGCCAGCATCCAGCGGGAGAGGCGCACACCCTCCATGTGCTTGTCCGCGGTGATGGCGGCGACGCGTCCGGTGGCGTGCCGCGCCGCTTCCACGGTGACGACGAAGAGCACCGGGATGACCGCGTGCATGCCCACACCGAGCGGGTCGGGCCAGGCGGCGGCGCCGTTGAAGGCGATGGTGGCGGCCGTCAGGAGCCAGGCGGTCTGCCGCAGCAGCGGAAACGGGATGCGGATCCACGTCAGCAGCAGGTCCAGGGCGAGCAGGACGACGATGCCGGCGTCGACCCCTACGGGGAAGAACGGGGCGAAGGCGCCGAAGCCCTTGCGTTCCGCGAGGTCGCGGACGGCCGCGTAGGAGCCCGCGAAGCCGATCGCGGCGATCACCATGGCGCCGGCGATGACGACAGTGATCAGTATGCGGTGTATTCGGGTCAGTTGTACGCCCTGCACTGGAGTTGTCCCCACCCTCTGGAACCCGCCCTCGGAAACTGGCGCGCCCACCTTGGCACACTCCGGACCGCCGGCACGCGCGGAGCCCGGCCTCCGTGCGGACGGGCCGGGCTCCGGGACGCGGTGGGCGACGTGGCGGTCACTTGATCTGCTTGACCGCTTCCTTGGCCGCCTTCTCGGCCTTTTTCTTCACCTCGTCGGCGTCCGGCTTCTTGGCGTCCTCGAAGCCGGCGCCCTCGTAGTCGACGGTGACCACGACGTTGGCGACACGGGTGACCAGGCGTTCGGCCCGGTACTCGGAGGTCTTGCCCTTGGTGTCTTCCTTCTTGGTCTCGTAGGCGACGGCTGAGGCCTCGTCGCCGACGCCGGAGACCTTGAACTCCTTGAGGTCGCGATTGCTCTTGTCGGCGGCCTTCTCGTCGACCTGCTGCTTGGCGTGGTCCGCGGCGCGCTTGGCGCCCGAGCCGATGGCCGGGTCGGAGTCGAAGCGCTTGAAGGAGAGGGTCAGCTGGCGGTAGTCGTACTTGTCGAGCCCGCTCCACAGGCAGCTGTTGGAGTCGTCGGCGTCACCGGAGCCGACCTTCTTGCCCGACTTGTCGTCGGTGCCGGGCACGACGTCCTTGACGGCGTCCTTGCCGAGGCTCTTGCACGCGTCGGGCAGCTTCTTGAACTTGGCGGGCGCCACGGTGGGCTTCTTGCTCGCCGAGGCCGAGGGGGAGTCCGATTCTTTGCCCTGGTCGGAGTCCGAGGAGCAGCCGGCGACCAGCAGGACGGGGAGCGCCACTGCCGCACAGGCGAGCGTGTTCCTGACGGTTTTACTCCGTCGAGGGGCGTTGCGCGGGGCGTTTCGGTGCATGGTTCCTTCGCTTCCGGGGTCTTCACCAGTTGTGCCGAGCCGGGGGGTGGCAGCGGTGCTGTCGGAACGGTACGCAACCTGTGGGCTCATGTGGGTGTTTCGCGGCACCTTCCGGGGCGTGGGACTGCCCACAGGGTGGGGTCGGCCACAGAGGAGGGCGGGAAAAAGGGGCGAAAGTACCCATAGGGTCGGCCTGGTCGGTCCGGTGAGTCCGGTGGGTCCGGTCAGTCCTCGAACTGTTCCGCGAGGTGGCCGGCGAGCTTCCGTGCCTTCTCCTGGAGCTCCTCACTGTCCGGGATGCGGTGTTTGTCGGTCACCCACTGGTCGTACTCGACGGTGGCGATCACGTTGGCGGTGCGGAAGACGAGGGTGACGTCCCGGTGGATGCCGGAGTCCGCGGTGTGCAGCTCGTCGTCGAGGTAGGCGGCGTCCGCCAGGTCGTCCAGGGAGCGGGGGGCCAGGTCCTCGTCCGGGGTGGGGGTGTCGGACCCGGGGGAGTCCGACGCCCCGCCCTCGCCGTCCTCGCCGCCGTCGTCGCCCGAGCCGCTCTTGCCGCTTTTGCCGCCCTTGCCGTGCTCGTCGGTCCCGGCTGCTCCGTCGCTCTCGTGGCCCTTGCCGGACTCCTCGGTCGGCGAGGCGTGGCCTTCGGGCGTCTTGCCGCCGCTCTTGTCCGGCTCGCCCGACGCGCCCGGGTCCTTGCCGGAGTCGGAGTCGGAGTCGCCGCCCGGGCCGGAGTCCGTGCTGCCGTCGCCCGGCGCGAGGGGGATGTGCGCCTTGCGGGCCTTCTTGACGTACAGCTGCGCGGCCTGTTCGTCGTCGCTGACGGACGGGTCGTAGGAGACCACCCGCTCGAAGTCGATGTTCAGATGGCGGGTGCTGAGGGTGGTGGCGTTCTTCCAGCGGCAGCCGACCCTGCGGTCGGTGTCGTAGGTGGCGCTCGGCTCACCCTCGTAGGGGTCGGCGCTCGGGCTGGGGGCCGCCGTGCCCTCGTCCTCGGCCGCCGCGGCGCCGGGCAGCAGGTCGCGCAGGGTGCCCGTGCCGACGGCGTCGCACGGCTCGGGCAGGGTGCTGTACTTGCCGGGCTCGGCCGCGCTCGGTGAGGCGGAGGAGCCTCCCGGCTTGCCGTCGTTGCCGTCCTCGGTGTCGGAGGAGCCCGTGCAGGCGGTGAGGGCGCCGGCGAGTACGAGGGCGAGTGCGGCCTTGGTCGCGTACGACGCGCGCACGGCGTCCCTCTTTGCCCTCCGCGGCACGGTTGGCCTCCTCGCTGGGTCGTCGTCGGGGGCGTCGCCGTCCGCGCACGCCCGTGAGGCGTTCCGCCGACGCGGCGACGGCACCATGTCTACCGCACGCGCCGCTCAGGCGTCCGGTCGCCTGGTACCTATGTTGCGCAAAGTCAGTCTTTTCCCTTTCGCCGTTCTCCTGGCCTTGTGGGAGGCCCCGCTGTGCGGACGCGCCATGTTCCGGATTGGCAACGACCCCCTGGCCGACGCCTCCGCGGGGGTTCCCGGCGGTGACAGGGGCCCTAGGCTTACCGGGTTCCACTGGTCACGCAGCGTGGTGACGGTTTTCGAGGTACGCACAACGTCCCTGCTGCTGTGGGCAGTTGAGCGGAAAATCAGGCTTTGGAGGGCGCTGATCAGCCGGATTACTTTCATCCGCGCCGGGTAGCGGCCCTGCGAATCCATGTCAGAGACCGCGCGCTTACGAGGACGCGTGTCCTCCGGAGGAAGGGCAATAGTCAAACGTGAAACCTGAGACAGAGGAGGCTCATGCCTCCAGCGGGGGGCTGACCCGGGGCCCCCAGACCGATCGCGTGGTGTTCGGTGTCACGGCACTGCTCACGCTCATCTTCGTCGTATGGGGCGCGGTCGCGACGGACTCGCTGGGCGACGTCTCCAAGACGATGCTCGACTGGACGATGCACAACGGCGGCTGGGCCTTCGTGCTCGCCGCGACCGGCTTCGTGATCTTCTCGCTGTGGCTGGCCTTCAGCCGCTACGGCAAGATCACCCTCGGCAAGGAGGGGGAGCAGCCGGAGTTCAAGACCGTCTCGTGGATCGCGATGATGTTCAGCGCCGGCATGGGCATCGGGCTGATGTTCTACGGCGTGAGCGAGCCGCTGAGCCACTTCAACGACGCCCCGCCCGGCACCGACCCGGCCAACGACGCGGACCGGATGCAGACGTCGCTGGCCACCACGCTCTTCCACTGGACGCTCCACCCGTGGGCGATCTACGCGGTCGTCGGCCTCGCCATCGCCTACAGCTGCTTCCGCCGCGGCAGGCGGCAGACGATCAGCGCGGTCTTCACCCCGCTGATCGGTGAGCGCGCCGCCAACGGCGGTGTCGGCAAGGTCATCGACATCCTCGCCATCTTCGCCACGCTGTTCGGTTCCGCCGCGTCGCTGGGTCTGGGCGCGCTCCAGATCGGCAGCGGCATAGAGGAGGCCGGCTGGGCGAGCAAGGTCAGCACCGGCGTGCTGGTCACCATCATCGTCGTGCTGACGGCGGCGTTCGTCTTCTCCGCCGTCTCCGGCGTGGAGAGGGGTGTCCAGTGGCTGTCCAACATCAACATGGTGCTGGCCGGACTGCTGGTGGTCTTCCTCTTCATCGTCGGCCCGACGATCCTCATGCTCAACATGGTGCCGACCTCACTCGGCAGCTATCTCGGTGACCTGCCGCAGCTGATCGGGCGAACGGACTCCTCGAGCGGTAAGGGCGTGGCCGAGTGGCTGTCCGGCTGGACGGTCTTCTACTGGGCCTGGTGGATCTCCTGGACGCCGTTCGTGGGCATGTTCATCGCCCGCATCAGCCGGGGCCGCACCATCCGCCAGTTCGTCGGCGGCGTGATCCTGGTCCCCAGCGTCGTGAGCCTCATCTGGTTCGCCATCTTCGGCGGCACCGCCATGAAGCTCCAGTCCGACGGCACCAACCTGGGCGACACCCAGGAGGCGCAGCTCTTCAACGTGCTGAACGAGTACCCGATCGCCAGCGTCACCGGGTTCATCGTGATGCTCCTGGTCGGCATCTTCTTCGTCTCCGGAGCGGACGCCGCCTCGATCGTGATGGGCACGCTCTCGCAGCGGGGCACGCTGGAGCCCAGCCGCGGCGTCGTCATCATCTGGGGTGTCCTCACCGGCGCCGTCGGCGCGGTCATGCTGATGATCGGTGGTGGTGGGGACGAAGCGCTGGAAGGCCTGAAGAACCTCACCATTCTGGTGGCGGTGCCCTTCACGGTCGTGATGATCGGCTTGTGCATCGCCCTCTCGAAGGACCTGCGCAGGGACCCGCTGATCATCCGTACCGAGCGGGGCGAGGAGGCCGTGGGCAGCGCGGTGGTCGCCGGACACGAGCAGTACGGCGGCGACTTCGAGTTCCAGATCGCGCCGGTCGACCCGGACGCGCCCAAGCTGGACGCGGAGATCCTGGACGCCGAGGTGGCCCAGGCCGTGGCCGACGCCGTGGTGGCCGACGACTCCGGTCAGGCGGGCGGTGCGTCGAACGGCAAGGCCTCGGGTGACTCGGCCGCCTCGGGCCGGGTGAGCACCGACAAGGGCGAGGACTGAGAGAAGGTCCCCACCCGACGACGACGGGCGCCCCGCCACCGTGCCAACGGTGGCGGGGCGCCCGTCCGTCGTGGGCGGTCGTGCCGCGCCCGCGCTCCTGGTGGGCCGTCAGCTCGCCCGCTGCCGCCGCTCGTACACCCAGGCGGGCCGGTGTCAGCCGCGGCACCCGGTGTGTGACCTCGCCCACCGTCTCCGCGAGGCGCGCGGTGACCCGCGCGGTGCGGTCGGCGGACGCGATGAGCCGCAGGCGCGGCGGGGCGGGGCGGCGTGACGGCTGCCCGCGCGGTGGGCGGGAGCTGGACGGGTGTCTACGGCCACACCAGGCAGTAGGCCTGGTGGCCCGCCTCGTGGAGGCGGTCGGAGAAGTCCTGCCAGCGGTGCAGGAGCTGGTAGACGTTGAAGGCGTCCTGCGGTCCCGCCCGGTCGGGGACCGTGGACCAGATGAACGCCGCCGCGCCCACCGTCTCGTCACCGACGCCGCGCAGCGGGTCGACGACCGTCATGGGGAGCTTCACCACGGCGTAGTCCGGGTGCAGGACGACGAGTTCGAGCGGCGGGACCCGGTGCAGCGGTATGCCCTCGATCCCCGTCAGCACCATCGCCGCCATCGTCTCGGGCTTGATCTTGGTGAACATGCCCTGGCCCAACTCGTCCCCGCCCAGCTCCTCGGGGCGCATCGAGATGGGAACGCGCGCGGCCGTGGCACCGTCCGGTGCCCCGAAGTACTTGTAGGTCACCCCCACTCGGCCGCCACCCCTGCTGCTCCTGATCTTCGCCGTGCTGCCGATACCCGCGAGCCCCGCGCCCTGGCCGAGGCCGCCGCCCCGCACGAGTCCGCTGCCGCTCGTCGTCCCGTCCTCCGCCACCGGGCCGTTCGGCCCGGCGCCGCCGTGTCGCATGCCGTCGTGTGCCGTGCCGCCGTGCTGCCCGGCACCGCCGTCCGGTCTGCCGCTGTGCCCCGTACCGCTGTGTGTTCTCCCCGCCGTGGTTCCGCTCTCGGTCTCCGCCGCAGTGCGCCTGTGGCGCCCCTGCGCACGCTCCGGGCCAGTCTCCGAGGGGCCGGGCCCCTCTCCCAGTCCGCCACCGCGATGCATGTCACCACCCGACTGCTCATCCGGGCCGCACTGCCGTCCCCGTGCGGCCCGATCATCGTGTCAGAGACCTCCCCGTCCCACGGAGCGTGAAACGCCCCGAAGGCCCCGCACACGGGCCTGATGACACCATGGCTTTCGTGACTTACTCGTACAGTGCACCAGTATCGCAGTCGCTCTTCGACCGCGCCGCCGCCGTGACACCAGGAGGCGTGAACTCGCCGGTCCGCGCCTTCCGCGGGGTGGGCGGAACGCCCCGGTTCATGGTGTCGGGCTCCGGCCCCTACCTCACGGACGCGGACGGGAGGGAGTACGTCGACCTCGTCTGCTCCTGGGGCCCGACGATCCTCGGCCACGCGCACCCCGAGGTCACCGCGGCCGTGCGGCAGGCCGTGGAGCGCGGCACCTCCTTCGGCACCCCCGTCGAGGACGAGGTGGCGCTCGCCGAGGAGATCGTGCACCGGATCGACCCCGTCGAGCAGGTACGCCTGGTCTCCTCCGGCACCGAGGCGACCATGTCGGCGATCCGGCTGGCGCGCGGGTTCACCGGCCGCCCCAAGGTCGTCAAGTTCGCCGGGTGCTACCACGGGCACGTCGACGCGCTGCTCGCCTCGGCCGGGTCCGGCATCGCCACGCTGGGCCTGCCGGACACGCCGGGGGTCACCGGGGCGCAGGCCGGCGACACGATCGTGCTGCCGTACAACGACCTGGACGCGGTCCGCGAGGCGTTCGCCGCGCACCCCCGCGAGATCGCCTGCGTGATCACCGAGGCCGCGCCGGGCAACATGGGCATCGTCCCGCCGCGCGACGGCTTCAACCAGGGGCTCAAGGACCTGTGCGCCGCCGACGGCGCGCTCTTCATCTCCGACGAGGTCATGACCGGCTTCCGGGCGGGACCGCGCGGCTGGTACGGCATCGACGGTGTCGCACCCGATCTGATGACCTTCGGCAAGGTGATGGGCGGCGGCTTCCCCACCGCCGCGTTCGGCGGCCGCAAGGACGTCATGGACCACCTCGCCCCGGCAGGCCCCGTCTACCAGGCCGGCACCCTGTCGGGGAACCCGGTCGCCACCGCCGCGGGCCTCGCCCAGCTGCGGCTGCTGGCCGCGGACGACTTCGCCGCGCACGCCGTGGTCGACTCCGCGGCCCGCCAGGTGCGCGAGCTGGCCACCGAGGCGCTGACCAAGGCGGGCGTGGCGCACACCGTCCAGACGGCGGGCACCATGTTCTCCGTCTTCTTCGGCGACTACGGCGACGCGGGGGTCCGCACGTACGACGACGCCAGGAAGCAGGAGTCCTTCCGCTTCACCGCGTTCTTCCACTCGATGCTCTCCCAGGGCGTGTACCTGCCGCCGTCCGGCTTCGAGATCTGGTTCGTCTCCGCCGCGCACGACGAGCGCGCCATCGAACGGATCGCCGCCGCGCTGCCGGCCGCAGCCCGCGCCGCCGCCGAGGCGGTGCCCGCGTGAGCCAGGGCGAGGACGTGAGCGAGAACACCGGCAGCCAGGCGCTCGACGGAGGGGAGACCGGGGCCCGCAAGGACGACAAGACCGTCACCGTCGTCCACGTGATGCGGCACGGCGAGGTCCACAACCCCGAGGGCGTCCTGTACGGACGCAAACCCGGCTACCACCTCTCCGACCTCGGCCGCCGCATGGCCGACCGCGTCGCCGAGCACCTGGAGGGCCGCGACATCACCCACGTCGCCGCCTCCCCGCTGGAGCGCGCCCAGGAGACCGCGACCCCCGTCGCCAAGGCGCACGGGCTCGACCTGGCCACCGACGCACGGCTGATCGAGGCCGGCAACGTCTTCGAAGGCAAGACCTTCGGCGTCGGCGACGGCGCGCTGCGCCGGCCGGAGAACTGGCGCCACCTGCGCAACCCCTTCCGCCCCTCCTGGGGCGAGCCGTACCTCGAACAGGTCGTGCGGATGCGCGCCGCGATCGAGACCGCGAAGGACGCGGCGCGCGGACATGAGGCGGTGTGCGTCAGCCACCAGCTGCCGATCTGGATCCTGCGCAGCTTCGTCGAGCACCGCAGGCTGTGGCACGACCCGCGCCGCCGCCAGTGCACGCTCGCCTCGCTGACGAGCTTCACCTTCCTCGGCGACCGCATCGTCTCCGTCGGCTACACCGAACCGGCCCGCGACCTGGTGCCGGCGCACCTGCGCGGTGGGGCGAAGCGGGGCCGCGGCGGCAAGGGTGCCCAGGGGCGCAGCGCGGGAGCCTAAGGTTGTGGGCAGGCGTTCCGCGGGGCTGGGGGCACCTCCCGGCCGGAGGCTGGGGGAGCAGACTGCCCAAGCGCAGCGGGGTACGCATGCGGTGGGGGGCGCGAAAGATCGCGGAGGCGCGCATGCGAAACTTTTCACATGAGCCAGACCCGCGCCTCCCGCCGCCGCACCACCCTGCTGGCCGCCGGGGTCGCCGCCGGCGCGCTGCTGCTGTCCGCGTGCAGCGGCGAGCAGCCCGGCTCGTCCTCCGGCGACACGAAGTTCGTGAAGGGCACGGGTGAGATCACCGAGGTGCCCGAGGGCAAGCGCACCGAGGCGCCGGATCTGGCGGGCACCTCGGTGGACGGGAAGAAGCTGAAGCTCTCCGACTACGAGGGCAAGGTCGTCGTGCTCAACGTGTGGGGCTCGTGGTGCAGCCCCTGCCGCGCGGAGGCTCCCAACCTGGCCAAGGTCGCCCACGACACCGAGGACAAGGGCGTCCAGTTCCTCGGCATCAACACCCGCGACCTGGACAAGGCGAACGCGCAGGCGTTCGAGCGCAGCTACGACGTCGACTACCCGAGCTTCTACGACCCCAGCGGCAAGCTCATCCTCAAGTTCCCCAAGAACACCCTCTCGCCGCAGGCCATCCCCTCCACCCTCATCCTCGACCAGGACGGCAAGGTCGCGGTGCGGGCACTGAAGTCGCTGAGCGAGAAGGAACTGCGCTCGGCGCTCGACCCCCTGATCGACGCGAAGTGACCGCCTCATGACCTCCCTCGCGGCCGGCCCCGTCGTCTCCCTCGCGTCCTCGGGCATGAACGACACCGTCCTCGGCGGCGCCCTGCTGCTCGCGCTGCCCATCGCGCTGCTGGGCGGACTGGTCTCCTTCTTCTCGCCGTGCGTGCTGCCGCTGGTGCCCGGCTACCTCTCCTACGTCACGGGGGTCAGCGGCACCGACCTGGCCGAGGCGCGGCGCGGCCGGATGTTCCTGGGGGCCGGCCTGTTCGTGCTGGGCTTCACCGCCGTCTTCGTCTCGGGCGGCGCCCTCTTCGGCGGCTTCGGTGCCACTCTCCAGGAGCACCGGGACGTCATCTCCAAGGTGCTGGGCGGGCTGACGATCCTGTTGGGGCTCGCCTTCATGGGTGTGCTGGGTCCGCTGGCGCGCTTCACCCAGCGGGAGGTGCGCATCCACAAGCGGCCCGCGATAGGGCTGGCGGGCGCTCCCATGCTGGGGGTGCTGTTCGGTATCGGCTGGACGCCCTGCATCGGGCCGACCCTCGCCGCCGTCCTCACGCTCTCCTCGGACCAGGGGAGCGCGGGCCGCGGTGCGCTGCTGACGGTGGCCTACTGTCTGGGGCTGGGCGTTCCTTTCGTCCTCGCCGCCCTCGCCTTCCGCCGTGCGCTGGGCGCCTTCGGCTGGGTGAAGCGGCACTACGCGTGGGTCATGCGGCTCGGCGGCGGGATGCTCGTCGTCGTCGGTGTCCTGCTCGTCACAGGCATCTGGGACCGGATCGTCTACGAGATCACGGTCTGGTCGTCCGACTTCACTGTGGGGATCTGATCCATGAGCACGACCGATACCGGCAAGGACGTCGGTACCGAGACAGGGACCCAGGGCGCGGGCGCCGCGGGCGAGTCCGAGGCGGCCAAGGAGCGGGAGGCCGCGGCGCAGCTGTCGACGGCGCCGAGCGAGGAGAAGCTGAACGTTCCCTCGCTGGGGCCGCTGGGCTGGGCGCGGTGGTTCTGGCGGCAGCTGACGTCCATGCGGGTGGCGCTGATCCTGCTCTTCCTGCTGTCGCTGGGCGCGATCCCCGGTTCGGTCATCCCGCAGACCCCGGTGGACGCGCTCAAGGTCGAGAAGTTCCGTGCGGACCACACCACGCTGGCGCCGCTCTACGACAAGCTCCAGCTGTTCGACGTCTACACCTCGGTGTGGTTCTCGGCGATCTACATTCTGCTGTTCGTCTCGCTGATCGGCTGCATCGTCCCGCGCACCTGGCAGTTCGTCGGCCAGCTGCGGTCGCGTCCGCCGCGCGCCCCGCGCCGTCTCGACCGGATGCCCGTCTACACCACCTGGCGCACCGAGGCCGCGCCCGATCAGGTGCTGGGCGCCGCCAGGACGCTGCTGCGGCGCAGGCGGTTCCGCACCCATCAGGAGCAGGACGACGGCGGACCGTCGAGGGGCGCCGTCGCCTCGGAGAAGGGCTATCTGCGGGAGGCCGGCAACCTGGCCTTCCACATCGCGCTGATCGTCCTGCTGCTGGCGTTCGCCTCCGGGCAGTTGTTCAAGTCCGAGGGCCGCAAACTGATCGTCCAGGGCGACAGCTTCTCCAACGTGCTGACCCAGTACGACGACTTCCAGTCGGGCTCGCTGTTCACCTCCGACATGCTCGACCCCTTCTCCTTCCGGCTGAAGGACTTCCACGCCACGTATGAGACGAGCGGCCCCAACAAGGGCACCGCGCGCGACTACCGGGCCGAGATCACGCACACCGAGGGCGGCACGTCGGAGGGGACCGAGAGCACGATCAAGGTGAACCATCCGCTCCAGGTCGGTTCCTCCAAGGTCTACCTGATCGCGAACGGCTACGCGCCCGTCGTCTCCGTCAAGGACGGCAAGGGCAACCTCGCCTACCGCGGTCCCGTGCCCTTCCTCCAGCAGGACAACAACCAGACCTCCAGCGGCGTCGTCAAGGTTCCCGACTACGTGGACGCCAAGGGCCGCAAGGACCAGGTCGGCTTCCAGGGCTTCTTCGTCCCGGACTTCCAGCCGGACAGCGGCACCATGTTCTCCCAGTCGCCCCTGCTGAAGAACCCGGCGATGTTCCTGACCGCCTACCACGGCAACCTCGGCGTCGACGGCGGTCCCGCGCAGAACGTCTACCAGCTCGACACCGACAACATGGAGAAGTTCAAGGAGAAGGACGGCAGCCCCTTCGCCAAGAAGCTCACCCCCGGCGACACCATGACCCTGCCGAACGGCGCGGGCTCCCTGGAGTTCGAGGGCGTCAAGGAGTGGGCGAACTTCCAGGTCTCCCACCAGGTGGGCAACGGCTGGGCCCTCGGCGGTGCGCTGGCGGCCATCGCGGGGCTCGCCGGGTCGCTGTTCATCCAGCGCCGCCGCGTGTGGGTGCGGGCGTACGCGGGCGACGACGGCCGCACCGTCGTCGAGATGGCGGCACTGGGCCGCAGCGAGTCCGCTCGGCTGCCCGACGAACTCGCCTCCCTCGCTACCGATATGCAGGACGCGGCACCCGTCGCGTCCGAGACGAGTGCCGACGCCGCCGACGAGGCCGCCACCGATGAGGCGGACGCGTCGAAGACACCGGCCGATCCTGCCCAAGCCCCCGAAGGAGCAGGCAAGTGAATCTCCTGGCAGCCGAGCCCAACGAGCAGCTCGCTCAGATCAGCAACTATCTGATTTATTCGGCGATGGCCGTCTACGTGCTGGCCTTCTGCGCGTACATCGCCGAGTGGACGTTCGGCTCGCGCAGCAAGGTGGCCCGCACCGCCGCAGCCCTGACGAAGAAGCCCGGCGCCGACGACGCCGTGCCCGCCCAGTCCGGCGGCGTGTCCGTACGGGCCAAGGCGGCCGAGGGCGGTACGGCCGTGCTGGAGAAGCCCGCTCCGCCGAAGACCCCGAAGATCGTCACCCGCTCCGGCAGCGGCAAGCGCGGCGACCTGCCCGACGGCCCCGGCGCCGCGGCGGGCGACCAGCAGGGCGACATGTACGGACGCATCGCCGTCTCCATGACGGTGCTCGCCTTCCTGCTGCACTTCGCCGGAGTGCTGACCCGCTCCCTGTCGGTGCAGCGCGCCCCCTGGGGCAACATGTACGAGTTCTCGACGGCCTTCTCGATGGTCGCCGTCGCCGGGTACCTGGGCTTCCTGATCGCCAAGAAGAACGTCCGCTGGATGGGGCTGCCGCTGGTCACCACCGTGCTGCTGGACCTCGGCCTGGCCGTCACCGTCCTGTACACCGACAGCGACCAGCTGGTGCCCGCGCTGCACTCCTACTGGCTGTGGATCCACGTCTCGCTGGCCATCATCTGCGGTGCGCTGCTCTACCTCGGCGCCGTCGGCTCGCTGCTCTACCTCTTCCGCGACTCCTACGAGACGAAGCTGCTGGGCGGCGGCAAGCCCGGAGCCGTGGGCACCTCGATCCTGGAGCGGCTGCCCTCGGCGGCCTCCCTCGACAAGTTCGCCTACCGGATCAACGCCACCGTCTTCCCGTTCTGGACCTTCACCATCGTCGCGGGCGCCATCTGGGCGGGCGACGCCTGGGGCCGCTACTGGGGCTGGGACCCGAAGGAGGTCTGGTCGTTCATCACCTGGGTCGCCTACGCTTGCTACCTGCACGCACGCGCCACGGCGGGCTGGAAGGGACGCAAGGCCGCGTACCTCGCGCTCCTCGCCTTCGCCTGCTTCCTGTTCAACTACTACGGCGTGAACATCTTCTTCAACGGCAAGCACTCCTACGCGGGCGTCTGAGCACCCGCCCCTTCGCACAGCACAGGGTTCACGGCGCGGGACGAAGGTGAAGGTGGAGCCATGAGCACCGACAGCGCGCAGGCGGCACCCGGTGGGGTGCCCTACGGAAGCGCACGCAGCAGCGCCGACGGCGCCGCCCACACCGTCGGCTTCGAGCTGTCCTTTCCGCACCCGCCCGAGAGCGTCTGGGCGGCGGTCGCCACCCCAGCGGGACTGCGGGGGTGGCTGGCCGCGGCCGACCCCTTCGAGCCGGGACCCGGCGGAGCGGTGACGCTGCGCTGGCTGGACGGGGGAGCGGACGCCGATCCGCGCCCGACGTCGCCCGGCCGGATCACCGCCTGGTCCAGGCGGCGACTCGCCGAGTACACGGTCGACGCGCGCGGCTCCTTCGGCTTCACCCTGCGCGGCGCGCTCGACGAGGAGGGCACCCGCGTCCGCTTCCGCAACGACTTCACCGGCGATCTGGGCCGGCTGCTGGACACCCTCGCCGGCTGGCACCAGCACTTCGAGCTGCTGGGCGAGGAGCTGCGGGGGCGTCCGGCGGACTGGGACGCCTGGACGCCGGCCCGCTTCGCCGCGCTGCGCGCGCAGTACGCCGACCGCGTGTGAGCCTTCGGGCTCCCTTACCGCGGGAGCGGCTCGCCTTCCGCCGAGAAGAAGGCGGGAGGGGAGTGCCGCCAGGAGGGTCGGTCAGGACTCGTCCTGGTTGCGGTCCGGGCGCTTGTCGCGCAGCTCCTCGTCCGGGTGCCGCGGCTCGGGCGCGGAGTCGCCGCCCCGGCCCCTCTCGTCGTCCCCCTCGGGCGGCCGGCCGCCCTCCAGGGACTTGAGGAAGTCCGGGTTGTCGTCGGGGGCGACCCAGCGGCGTTCGTCGGCACGGACCGCGCCGTAGGGCGTGTTGCGGCGGGGGCGTCCCACCAGGAACCAGGCGACGGGCCCCAGCAGCACCTGCCCGAACAGCAGGATGAGGATGACCCACACCACCTTGGGCAGCTTGCGCACCTCGTTCTCGGGGGTGTTCAGACAGTCGATGAACGCGTAGATCCACAGGGCCAGGATCACGAGGACGGGCAGGAGCCTGATGATCACGCGGAACGCCCCCTGGGTGCGAGATGCCGCCGGACGGATGCGGTGCGGGGCCCGGCGTCCGGGTCCCACGGTGCCAGCGTAATGGGCCGCGCGGAGGCCCCGGCGCTCAGGGCGCGGGCCGCGAGGGAGATACTGAGGGGTATGGCATACGACGATCTCCGCTCGCTCCTGCGGGCGCTGGAGCGTGACCGTGACCTCGTCCGGGTCAAGGCCGAGGTCGACCCGCACCTGGAGGTCGGGGAGCTCGTCGACCGGGTGAACAAGGCGGGCGGCCCTGCGCTGCTGTTCGAGAACGTCAAGGGCTCGGACATGCCGCTGGCCATGAACGTCTACGGCACGGACCGGCGGCTGCTCAAGGCGCTCGGTCTGTCCTCCTACGACGAGATCAGCGACAAGATCGGCGGCCTGCTCAAGCCCGAGCTGCCGCAGGGCTTCGTCGGCTTCCGCGAGGCCTTCGGGAAGCTCGGCGCCATGACGCACGTGCCGCCGAAGAAGGTGAAGGAGGCGCCCGTCCAGGAGGTCGTTCGGCAGGGCGACGAGGTCGACCTGGACCGGCTGCCCGCGCTGTTCACCTGGCCCGGCGACGGCGGCTCCTTCTTCAACCTCGGCCTCACCCACACCAAGGACCCCGCCAGCGGGGTGCGCAACCTGGGCCTCTACCGGCTCCAGCGGCACGACCGGCGCACCATCGGGATGCACTGGCAGATCCACAAGGACAGCCGCAACCACTACCAGGTCGCGGCGCGGCGCGGCGAGAAACTCCCCGTCGCCATCGCCTTCGGCTGCCCGCCCGCCGTCACCTACGCCTCCACCGCGCCGCTGCCCGCCGACATCGACGAGTACCTGCTGGCCGGCTTCCTGCAGGGCAAGCGCGTCGAGATGGTCGACTGCAAGACCGTCCCGCTCCAGGTTCCCGCGGACGCCGAGGTCGTGCTGGAGGGCTGGCTGGAGCCGGGCGAGATGCTGCCAGAGGGCCCCTTCGGCGACCACACCGGCTTCTACACCCCCCAGGAGCCCTTCCCCGCGCTGCGGATCGACTGCGTGACGACGCGGAAGCGACCGCTGCTCCAGTCGATCGTCGTCGGCCGGCCCCCGACCGAGGACGGGCCGCTGGGCCGGGCCACCGAGCGGTTCTTCCTGCCGCTGCTGAAGATCGTCGTACCCGACATCGTCGACTACCACCTGCCCGAGGCGGGCGGCTTCCACAACTGCGCGGTCGTCGCCATCGACAAGAAATACCCCAAGCACGCCCAGAAGGTGATGCACGCCATCTGGGGCGCCCACATGATGTCGCTGACCAAGCTCATCGTCATCGTCGACGCCGACTGCGACGTGCGGAACCTGCACGAGGTCGCCTGGCGGGCCCTGGGCAACGTGGACTACGCGCGCGACCTCACCGTGGCCGAGGGACCCGTCGACCACCTGGACCACGCCTCCTACCAGCAGTTCTGGGGCGGCAAGGCCGGCATCGACGCCACCCGCAAAACCCCCGAGGAGGGCTACACGCGGGACGGCGGCTGGCCGGAGATGATCGAGTCCGACGCGAAGACGGCCGACCTGGTGACGCGCCGGTGGAAGGAGTACGGGCTGTGAGCAGCACCGCCGAGGGCATCGTCGGCCCAGGCCCTGGCGCCGACGTCGGACGCGTCCGCGCCTTCCTGCGCCTGGTGGTCATCGAGCACTCCGTCTTCGCGCTGCCCTTCGCCTACATCGCCGCGCTCACCGCCATGTACCGCGACAGCCGCAGCGTCCACTGGTGGCAGCTGCTGCTGGTGACGGTCGCCATGGTGGGGATGCGGACCTTCGCGATGGCCGCGAACCGGATCATCGACCGCGAGATCGACGCCCGCAACCCGCGCACCGCGGGCCGCGAACTGGTCACCGGCGCGGTCTCCGTGCGCACGGCGTGGACGGGCGCCGCCGTCGCCCTCGTCGTCTTCCTCGGCACCTGCGCCCTGCTCAACCCGCTCTGCCTGGCCCTGGCACCCGTCGCGGCGCTCCCGATGGTCGTCTATCCGTACGGGAAGCGCTTCACCCACTTCCCGCACGCCATCCTCGGACTCGCCCAGGCCATCGGCCCCCTCGGCGCGTGGCTCGCCGTCACCGGCTCCTGGTCCTGGCACGGCGCCGTCCTCGGCCTGGCCGTCGGCATCTGGATCGGCGGCTTCGACCTGATCTACGCGTGCCAGGACGTCGAGGCCGACCGCGACAACGGGGTGAAGTCCCTCCCGGCCCGCTTCGGCACCGCCGCCGCCATCCACACCACGCGCGCCGCCCACCTGGTCACCGTGGCCCTGCTGGTCACCTTCGGCCTGCTGACGGACGCGGGCGTCTTCTACTGGCTGGGCCTCGTCATCGTCACCGCCGCCTTCGGCTACGAGCACACCCTCGTCCGCCCCCACGACCTGACCCGCCTCAACCGCGCCTTCTTCCAGGTCAACAGCTTTATCGGCATCGCCCTGTTCGTGTGCGCCCTGCTGGATCTCGCGGTGCGCGGGCTGAGTGTGTGAGTAGCCTTTCCCTCTACCATCGAGAGCAGGGAAGGGAGAGCGCCGTGACCGTCTCGGAGACCGACCGCCTGCACTCACAGCTCAGCCGTCTGGAAGACCAGTTCCCTGGCTACCGGATGGAGATCGTGGGGGGCAACATCATGATGAGTCCGGTCAAGCCGTTTCATGGCAGGACGATCAGGCTCCTGGAAAACGCCCTCGAGGCCCAGCTCGGGCCCGAGTGGGGCTGCATGTCCGACGTCATCTTCCGCTTCACCGACCTGGACGAGCTCTGCCCGGACTCGGCTCTCCTGCCGATGGCCGAGGTCGACCGCAACCTCAGCGTCTACTCGCCCGACCTGATCGAGCTCGCCATCGAGGTGGTCTCGCCGAGCAGCGTGCACCACGACTACGTCACCAAGGACCGGCTGTACGCCCAGCGCGGCATCGCGCACTACCTGATCTTCGACCCCTACCGCGCCGAGTGCACCGTGCACTGGAACCCGGGGGCGGACGGTTACCGGGGCCGGGACGTCATCCCGTACGGCAAGCCGGTCGAGGTCACCATGGACATCGGCGCGGTGACCATCGAGACCGACGCACTGCCCGTCGACCGGGAGACCCGCACCCAGCCTCTCGACAGGTGAGGCCCCGCACCAGGCGGCTCAGTGCCAGGCCGGTCTGCCCTCGCCCGCCGGGCGGGGCTCGGCGGTCAGGCGGGCGGCGACGACGCCGCCGATGAGGCCGAAGAGGTGGCCCTGCCAGGAGATGCCCGCGTCGGTGGGCAGGACGCCCCACAGGATGGAGCCGTAGAAGACGGCGACGACGCTGCCGAGGGCGACGTCGGTGATCCTGCGGTCCACGAAGCCGCGGGCCAGCAGATAGCCGAACAACCCGAAGATCAGCCCCGAGGCGCCCGCGGTGTTGCTGCCGTCCGGGGCGATGAGCCAGACGCCGAGGCCGCTGACCACGATGATCGTCGCGGCGACGGCCAGGAACCTGCCCACCCCGCGCAGGGCCGCCAGGAAGCCGAGGATCAGCAGCGGCAGCGTGTTCGCGATCAGGTGCTCGAAGCCGAAGTGCATGAAGGCGCTCGGGACCACGTCCACCAGTTCGTCCACGCGGCGGGGCTCGACGCCGAAGGTGTCCAACGCGTTGTCCGTGGCCTGGTCGACGGCCTCCAGCAGCCACAGCAGCGCCACCCAGCCGACGATCAGCTTTCCCGCAGCCATCGCCCTGGTGCCCGAGCCCCCCGAGCCGTTCGCCATGCTCGCCTCCCTCGCGAGGAGCGGTCCCCGCCGTCCCGATGCCCCCAGGACCGACACGCGTCCCGTTGCCCCTACAACGCCGGGCGGGGCCTTTCCGGTTCCCCCGCTTGTCCGGCGGCGGTCCGCCCGCTTCCGGAGGCGGTCCGGGATGCCGGCTCCCCGGGCCGGACGCCCCGGTGCCGCTCTCCAGGATGGCGCCTACAGTCCGCCCGTGCCCAGGGCGCCGAATGCCACGGCCGCCAGCAGGTCCTGCGGTTTCAGCTCGCGGACCCCGTCCGGAGCCTCCACCGAGACGGCGTGGCCGCCGCCGAAGTCCAGCCGCAGCGGCAGGTGCACCTTCTTCGCGTCCTCGCCTTCGAGGAACTGCTCCAGGTCCACGGTGAGGCCGGTGAGCTGGCCGCGCCTGATCTGGAGGTCCGCGCTGACCTTCTTGTCCGGGACCTTGGCCGGGTTCAGCCGCGCCCCCAGGGCCTCCAGTGCCCGCGAGAGGTCCGGCGCCGCCTCGCGTGCCGGCATGGAGACCGTCACGTGCTCGGCGCCGCCCCACTCGCCGGCCTTGTGGAACTCGGCGTGCTCGCCGAGGGTCTTCTCCAGGCCCTCCAGGAACTCCCGCTCGGACTCGCCGTTGAGCGCGCGGCCCGCCGCGGTCGCCCGGCTCAGGCGCTTGCTCGTCTCGTCGCTCTGCTCGGAGACCGCGGGTCCGTGCCGTCCGAACGCGCCCTTCTTCTCGTCCTCGGCGATCTCCTGGGCGGCGCGCGCGAAGTCGTCGAAGGACTCGGGGTCGATCTCCACCCACTTGCCCTTGAGCGCGTCCCTGGCCGAGCCGAGTGTCGTCGGCAGGTCCTTGGCGAGCGAGACGAGCGTGCGGGCGCGCCGCTTGTCCGCGGTGGCGCCACCCGTCTGCGCCACCAGCGAGCGCAGGTTGACCCGCATGTACAGCTTCTCCTCCACCGACTTGGCCGCCAGCACGTCCTTGCCGCCGAAGTTGATCGCCGCCGCGAAGCGGAGCCGCTCCGAGCGGCTCAGTTCCTTCAGCGGGGTCTCCTCTTTGTCGGAGCCCACCGCGAAGGTGAGTTCGCCCCGGGTGAGGAGCTTCGCTGTGTGCCGGGTGGTGTCCGTGTTGGGTGCGCCCGCCGCGCGCAGGAACTTCTCGGCCTCGCTCGTGCTTCCGTCCACGGACATCAGTACCGAGGCCGTCGGCTGCTCGCCGAGTTTCTCGAAGGCGTGTTTCACCTTGAGTCCCGTGGTGAGCCGCTCCGCCACCGAGCATCCGGTGAGGGCGGCGACGAGCGTCGTCGCGCACGTGGCTGTGGCCGTCAGGCGGAGCGGGGTGACACGCATGGCGTCGAGGGTACGCGGGCGCCCCCGTGCCCGCCCCGAGCCTGTCGGGGTTTCCCGGCCCCGGGGCGGACCCGCCCGGCGGGGCGGGAGGGCACAAGTAGGGTCGGGTCCGTGAGTGACACAGGACGGGTGCCATGGATCGTGGGCGTCTCAGGGGCCTCGGGAACGCCGTACGCGGCCGCGGTCGTCCGCGGTCTGCTGAGCGCCGGTGAGGACGTCGATCTGGTCGTGAGCCGCGCCTCCCGCCTCACGATCCTCGACGAGACGGGCCATCCGTTCCGCGACGCGCACGCGGAGGCGGACCTGCGCCGCTGGCTGGCCCGGGGCGCGGACGGCAGCCCGGACGCGTTCAAGGCGGAGCCGGGCGCCGACCCGGCCCGGGTGCGCCACTGGCCGCCGGGGGATCTGGCGGCGGGGCCGTCCTCCGGGTCGTATCCGGTCAAGGGCATGGTGATCGTTCCGGCGAGCACGGCGTGTGTGGCCG
The DNA here is from genome assembly GCF_003323715.1 of Streptomyces diacarni. Classification (GTDB taxonomy): domain Bacteria; phylum Actinomycetota; class Actinomycetes; order Streptomycetales; family Streptomycetaceae; genus Streptomyces; species Streptomyces diacarni. The sequence continues at coordinate 518,036 of NZ_QOIN01000047.1, read as the reverse complement.
GTGTGGCGCTCGGGCTTTCGAAGGACCTGTTGCAGCGCGCGGCGAGTGTGACGCTCAAGGAGCGCCGTCCGCTCGTCGTAGCCGTCCGGGAGACCCCGCTGAGCGGTCAGACGCTGCGGCATCTGGTGACGCTGGACGAGGCGGGCGCCGTCGTGCTGCCCGCCTCGCCCGCCTTCTACGCGGGCGCCCGGCACATCCAGGATCTGGTGGACTTCGTGGCGGGGCGGGTGCTGGACGCGGCGGGTGTGCCGCACCAGTTGTACCGGCGCTGGGAGGGGGAGCTAGGGCGGGGCGGTGTCGGGCCCATGCCTTAGATTCGTGGTTCGGACTTCTACAACGGGAGGCAGCGGCACCATGGACGCGGTGGACAGGCAGCTCATCCAGGCGCTGCGGGAGAACGGGAGGGCCTCCTACGCGGAACTGGGGCGGCTGGTGGGGCTGTCGGGGCCGAGTGTCACCGACCGGATCAACCGGCTGGAGGCGGCCGGGGTGATCACCGGCTACCGCGCCACTGTCGACGCCCCCTCGCTGGGGCTCGGGGTGACGGCCCTCATCGGCATCCAGCTGACCGACGCGACGGACCACGAGGACGTGGCGGGGCGGCTGCGCTCCCTGCACGAGATCGAGGACTGCTGGTTCATCGCCGGTGACGACTCGTACATGCTCAAGGTGCGGGCGGGGGATGTGGACGGGTTGGAGCGCACCATCCGCCGGCTCTCTGGCACCGAGGGCGTCTCCCGCACGCGTACCACGATCGTGCTGTCCACCAAGTGGGAGAACCGGGTGGGCGAGCTGCCCGAGGAGTGAGGCCCCGGCGGCCTGGCGTAGTGTCGTCGGGACGCGCGGAGGCGCCCGGAAGGCCCTCCGGAACGTGAGGGACGCGAAAGGTCAGCACACCGCGACAAGCACCAACGAGGCAGGCAGGTGGCGCGAGGAATGGACGCGGAGCTGCGGCGACGGCTTGCGGACGTCGAGAGGAAGGTCCGCTCCGGTGAGCGGCTGGGGCACGAGGACGGGGTCGCGCTCTTCGCGTCCGACGACCTGGCCTGGCTCGGCGGTCTGGCGCACGAGGCGCGGGCGCTGAAGAACGGTGACGTGGCGTACTTCGCCGAGCACCGCCGCCTGGAACTTCCCGCCGAAGCGGACGCCGTGAACGACACGGACGCCATGAACGACATGGTCGAGGCCGCCACCCGTCTCGCGGCCGACGGCGCCACCGAGCTGCACCTGGGCGCGGCCGGGGACACGAGCTGGGAGCAGTGGGTGCGGGCGCTGCGGGCGCTGCGCGCCGCCCTGCCCGAGGCGGTGGCGCTGCGCGCGTTCACGGCCGCCGACGTCAGCCGTTTCGCCGCCGCCTCGCAGGTGAGCGAGAGCGAGGTGCTCGACGAGCTGCTGGCCGCCGCACCGGCTTCCCTGGGCGAGGGCTTCGAGGGGCCCGGCGCGGAGGCCGCGGACGCCGAGGACGCCGAGGATGTGGCGCGGGAGGCGGAGGGCGCGGGCTGGCAGGACTGGGCCCGGGTGCACAGGATGGCGCACCACAAGGGCCTCACCACCGTCTGCACGCTGCGGTTCGGCTACGGCGAGGAGCTCGCCGAGCGCGTCGACCACCTGCTGCGGCTGCGTGAACTCCAGGACGAGACCGGTGGCTTCCGCGCTGTGGTTCCGCTGCGCCACGAGGGGCCGCAGGGCGCGACCGGCGCCGAGGTCCTGGCGACGTTCGCCGTGTGCCGGCTGCTGCTGGACAACGTGGCGCACGTGGCGGCCCGCTGGGCGGTGCACGGCGCGCAGACGTCCCAGCTGGCGCTCCAGCACGGCGCCGACGAGATGGCGGGCCCGCCGGCCGCCGAGGCCTCGCGGGACGCGGACGTCCTCACCCGGGACGACCTGGTCGAGCTCATCCGCGACACCGGCTTCCGCCCGGTCGAGCGCGACGCCCACCACGGTGTCCTGCGCTCCTTCGACGGGCCGGACCCGGACCGCCGCGAGGCGCCCCAGCCCATGCGGGTGTAAGCCGCAGGCGGCTTGTGACAGCCGCCGGGATGCGGGGTACCGCGAGCCGTATGGCAGCTGACAAGGGTGCGGGACGCAGGACCGGGGCGGACAGGCCCGAGGAGGCGTACGACGCGTCGCCGTTCCTGCCGGAGCGGCCGGGGCGGGGCAACGCGGGGTTGCGCAGGCTGCGGGATGCGGCGGCGGACTGCCGTGGGTGTCCGCTGCACGAGGACGCGACGCAGACGGTCTTCGGCAGTGGGGACGCCCGGGCCCGTGTCCTGCTCGTCGGGGAGCAGCCCGGGGATCAGGAGGACCGCCGGGGTGAACCTTTCGTCGGCCCAGCGGGCCGGATGCTGGAGCGGGCGCTGGATGAGGCGGGGATCGATCCGGCGCAGTCGTATGTGACCAACGCGGTCAAGCACTTCAAGTGGGCGCATGAGCAGGGGCGGGGGAAGCGGCGCATCCACAAGCCGCCGACGCTGCGGGAGACGGCGGCGTGCGGCCCGTGGCTGGCCGCCGAACTGGCGCTGACGGAGCCCGAGGTGCTGGTGGTGCTGGGCGCCACGGCGGGCAAGGCGCTGTTCGGCTCGTCGTTCCGCGTCACCAAGGAGCGCGGTACCTGCACGGAGCGTGAGGTGCGGGGGCGCTCGGAGCGGGTGGTGCCGACGATCCATCCGTCCGCGATCCTGCGCGCCGAGAACCGGGACGAGGTGTACGCGGGCTTCCTGTCCGACCTGCGGGTGGCGGCGCGGTTGCTGGAGTGAGACCGGCGCACCTGAGCCCGGCCGCTCCCCGGGCCGGGGGCGGCGAAGATCGCCGCGGGGCCTGTGCTTGACTGGGAGGATCCGCGAAACGCCCCAAACGTCCACACGTCCGAGAGCAGGGAGAAGATCCCGTGAGCAGCAGCAGGTCGCACGCCACGCTCCGCTACACCACCATGCGGCTTGGCATCTTCGTCGGCTGCCTGGTCGTCGTCGGGCTGCTGGCGCAGTTCGGTGTCATCCCCTCGGGTATCGGCAAGTCGAACCCGATCTGGGTGGTGCTGCTGGCGCTGGTCCTCTCGGCCCCCCTGAGCTATGTGCTGCTGCGCAGGCAGCGGGAGGCGATGTCCGAGCAGATCGTGGGCGGTGTGGGCCGGGCCAAGGAGCGGCTGGCGGCCAACCAGGCCCAGGAGGACGGCGCCCAGCCGCAGGGTGAGTCGCGCACGGTGTAGCCGTGCGGCTCCCGTAGCCGTGTAACCCTCGTCACACCCTCATCGACGCCCCGTCGGGAATGTGCTTCTCCCGGCGGGGCGTTGAGCTGTTCCGTACCTGTCCCCCAAAGCAATGCTTTGGGTAAGCCAAAGACGGAGTGTTAGCGTGACGGCCATGACGAACGCAGCCCCCACTTCCGACGCGCACCGGGGAAGGCCCTCCCTGGCGCTCGTGGCAAGGCTGCACGTCGATCTGTGCCGCTGTATGTCGGCGACCTGTCGCTGACAGCGCGGCCGGACTACCCTCCGGCGCGAATCGACCGCACCGTCCTGCGATCCCTGCTCGCGACGCCCCTTCCAGCCCGAGAGCGCGCCTCCTTCGACGCGCTCGATGACGCCCCCGGAGTAGGTCCGTGTCCTCGTCACCGTCCGATACCGCCACGCCCGCGAAGGGCTTCCGCATACCCAAGGTCCCGTTCTGGGCGCAGATCCTGGCAGGCCTCGTCCTCGGCGTGGTCCTCGGCTGGGTCGCCAACACCTGGGACGTCGCCTGGCTGGGCACCGCGCTCACCAAGATCGGTGAGATCTTCGTCCAGCTGCTGAAGCTGGCCGTCGCCCCGCTGGTCTTCTTCGCGATCACCATTTCGATCACCAACCTGCGCAACGTGCACAACGCGGCCCGGCTCGCCACCCGCACCCTGCTGTGGTTCATGGCGACCTCGCTGATCGCCGTGGCGCTGGGGCTGCTCATCGGCCTGGTCACCAACCCGGGCTCCGGTACGGGGCTGTCCGCCAAGGACGCCGCCGAGCCGGACACCCAGGGCTCCTGGCTGGACTTCCTCACCGGGATCATCCCGAAGGACGTCATCACGCCGTTCACCGAACTGCAGGTGCTGCAGATCGTCTTCATGGCGGTCGTCGTCGGTGTCGCCGCGCTCAAGCTGGGGGAGAAGGCCGAACCGCTGCTCAAGCTGGGCGAGTCCGTTCTGGCGCTGCTCCAAAAGGCGCTGTGGTGGATCATCCGGCTGGCCCCCGTGGGCACCATCGGCCTGATCGGCACCGCCATCAAGGACTACGGCTGGGACCTGATCGGCAGCTACGCCACCTTCACCGCCGACATCTACGTCGGCTGCGCGCTGGTCCTCTTCGGCGTCTACCCGTTGCTGCTGGGCACGGTCGCCAAGGTCAACCCGCTCCAGTTCTTCAAGGGCGCCTGGCCCGCCATCCAGCTGGCGTTCGTCTCCCGCTCCTCGGTCGGCACCATGCCGCTGACGCAGAAGGTCACCGAGCGGCTCGGGGTGCCCAAGGAGTACGCGTCGTTCGCGGTGCCGTTCGGCTCGACGACGAAGATGGACGGCTGCGCCTCCATCTACCCGGCGATCGCGGCCATCTTCGTGGGCGAGTTCTTCCACGTGGACATGGGGCTCAAGGAGTACCTGCTGATCGTCTTCGTCTCGGTCATCGGCTCGGCCGCCACGGCGGGGCTCACGGGTGCGACGGTGATGCTCACCCTGACCCTGTCGACGCTGGGCCTGCCCCTTCAGGGCGTGGGCCTGCTGCTGGCCATCGACCCGATCCTGGACATGATGCGCACGGCGACGAACGTCGCCGGGCAGGTCGTCATCCCGGTCCTGGTCTCCGCCAAGGAGAAGATCCTGGACCGCGAGATGTTCGCCCACGCCCGCAGCTTCAGCGTCGAGGACGCCGACGCGCCCGTCGGGCCCCGCCCGGCCGTCCAGCAGGAGCCGGTCACCACCGGCTGACCTGCCCGCCCGGCTCCGTTCGCGCGCCCCCGGCCCCTGGCCGGGGGCGCGTACGCTTGCGGTGGCGCGGAGTTGACGCGGTACGGGGCAGACGGGGCGACGGGGAAGAGGAGTTGGGCAGCGTGGGGCAGAAGCGGATGCCGCGCGAGGTGCGGGAGCGGCAGATGCTGGACGCCGCCGTGACCGCTTTCGCGCGCCACGGCTACCAGGCCGCCTCCATGGACGACATCGCGGAGGCCGCCGGGGTCTCCAAGCCGCTGGTGTACCTCTACCTCAAGTCCAAGGAGGACCTGTTCACGGCCTGCGTGCGGCGGGAGATCGGCGCGCTGGTGGCGGCGGTGCGCCGGGGCACGCGGGAGCGCGGCGTCTCGGCCGACCAGCAGCTGTGGAACGGGCTGACGGCGTTCTTCGCGCACACCGCGGCACGCCCCGACGGGGTCGCCGTGCTGCACCGTGCCCGCACCCAGGGCGAGCCGTTCGCGCGGGAGGTCGCCGCGATGCGCGTCGAGGTGCTCACCCTGGTGACGGAGCTGCTGGCGCAGGCGGCGCAGGACGCCGGGTGCGACGGCGCACTGGCCGAACGTGAGGTCTCAGGGCTGGCGCACGCGCTGGTCGGCGCGGCGGAGTCGCTGGCCGAGTGGGCCAACACGCGCACGGCGCAGCGAGCCGACGCCGCCCCCTCCGCGAAGGAGACGGCGGCGACGCTGATGAACTTCTGCTGGGCCGGCCTGGAGAACCTCACCAAGGGCGCCCGGTGGGTGCCCGCGCCGAGGTGAGCGGCTACTTCTTCCAGCGGGAGCCTCCGTTCTCGTACTGGGAGAGGGCCAGGCCCAGGCCGAAGAACGTCGGCGCCCACTCGCCGATGAAGATGCCCCACCGGTCGGCCCTGTCCGTGCCGGCCTTCTCCGCCTTGACGGATGCGGCCCAGCTCAGGAAGGAGATGCCGACCGAGGCCAGGGCCGCGCAGTAGGCGTGCTCGGCCCGCAGGCCTGCTTCGTGCAGTTTCGCGACGACCATTACCCGGTCTCCCGTCATAGAGGATCGCTACTCCAGCCACGCAACCACCGGGCCTGTGCCCCCGCTCCTCTTGTTACGCCGAACGGGTGGCGGTTTCGCCGTGGCTCGCGGTGGAGGCGCTGACGCGTCCGGTGAGGTGGAGCCGGGGCCGCTCGCCCGTCCCGCGCAGCTCGAACGCGCCGGTGTCCTGGTCGGCGGCGTGCGCGACCCGGGCCGGGAGGAACACGGGCGCCCTGAAGTCCGCCTCCGCGAAGCCGATGCCGTCGGCCCGGCCGCCGCTGTCCGCCTCGTGGGCCGCCAGGCAGCGGGCGAAGGTCCACATGCCGTGGGCGAGGGCGCGGGGGAAGCCGAGGGCGCGGGCGGTGAGGGCGTGGAGGTGGATGGGGTTGCGGTCACCCGAGGCCGCGGCGTAGCGGCGGCCCAGCCCTGCGGGCAGGCTCCACGTCTCCCCGGCGGGCAGGGGCTCGGGGCTCTGTGGCCGTGCGTCCTCGCCACGTGCGTCCTCGCGGGGCGCGTCCTGTGGCGGTGCGCTCCGGCCGGGTTCGGCGTCCGGGGTGGAGCCGGAGTGCCGGCACAGATACGTGCTGCGGGAGTGCCACACGACCTCGCCGTCGCTTTCCGCGCGCGTGACCACGTCGAAGGTGGTCCCCCTGCGGTGCGCGGCCGGGTTCTCGGTGTGGACGCTCAGCCCGATCCTCTCCGTGCGGGCGAGCGGCCGCTGCTGTGTCAGCTCGATGCGGGTGTGGACCAGCCCGAGGAGCGGGAAGGGGAAGTCCCGGCGCGCCATCAACCGTGTGGCCAGGGGAAACGCCATGACGTGCGGGTATGCGGGCGGGAGCGTGTCCGCGCGCGGGTCGTGGCCGCACACCCGCGCGTAGCGGCGCACGTGTTCGGGGCCGGGGGCTGCGGCCGGGAGGGTGAGCGTGTCCTGCGGCAGGCGGGCGCCGGCGTAGGGGCCCCGCTTGGTGGGCGAGGTGAGCGCTCCCTTGAGCAGGTGCAGCGCCAGTGGTGTCGTCATCGGGGCTCCGTTCAGGTCGCGGCGGCTCAGGCGCCGAGGAGGGACTGGCCGCAGACGCGGACCGTCTGGCCGTTGACCGCGTGGCTGGCGGGTTCGGCGAGCCAGGCCACGGTCTCGGCGACGTCGAGGGGCTGCCCGCCCTGGGAGAGGGAGTTCATGCGGCGCCCCGCCTCGCGGATGACGAACGGCACGGCGGCCGTCATCTTCGTCTCGATGAAGCCGGGCGCCACGGCGTTGACCGTCGTGGCGTGCTCCGCTCTCGCCCGCGGGGCGAGCGCCCGTACGAAGCCGATGACGCCCGCCTTGCTGGCCGCGTAGTTGGTCTGGCCGACGTTGCCCGCGATGCCCGCGATCGAGGCGGTGGCGACGACGCGTGAGCCGCGCAGCGCGCCCGCGGCCAGCAGGTGGTCGGTGGTGCGCAGCACGCTCGCCAGGTTGACGTCCAGCACGCCGGCCCACCGGTCGGCGGGCATGTTGACGAGCCTGCGGTCGCGGGTGATGCCCGCGTTGTGGACGAGGACGTCGAGCCGGCCGTCCGGCAGCGCCTCGACGATGCGGGCTCCCGCGTCGCCGGCGGTGATGTCCAGGGGCAGCGCCGTGCCGCCGAGGCGGTCCGCGACGCGGGTGAGGTCGTCCGCGGCCTGCTCCACGTCGAGGCAGAGGACGTGGGCGCCCTCGCGTGCCAGCCGTCCCGCGATCTGCTCGCCGATACCGCGGGCGGCGCCGGTCACCAGGGCGAGGCGCCGCCCCTCGCCGCTTCCGCTTCCGTCGCCGTTTTCGGTGGTGCCGCCGTCCGCGGTGCCCGGCGCGTGGCCTTCCGCCGTCACCTCGATCACCTGGCCGCTGACGAAGGCCGATCTGGGGGAGAGGAGGAAGCGCAGGGTGGAGGCCGCGGAGTCCACGCGCGCCGGCGGTGCCAGGCGGACCAGGTTCGCGGTGCGGCCCCGTCCCAGCTCCTTGCCGAGCGAGCGGACGAAGCCCTCCAACGCCTGCTGTGCGGCGGCCTGATGGTGGTCGTCCGGCGCGGGGCGGGCTCCGAGCAGCACCACGCGCCCGCACGGCGCGAGCCGGCGCAGCAGCGGGTGCAGGGACGCGTGCACGCCCGACAGTTCCGCGACCGTGCCGAGGGCCGTAGCGTCGACGAGCACGGCGGCGACGCGTCCTTCCCCGTCCGTACGACCGTGTGCGACGTCCGTACGACCGTGTACGACGGGCAGGCCGCAGCCGTCCAGCGCCTCTCGCAGCTCTTTTCGGCCGCAGCCTTCCGTGGCGGTGGCCGTCAGGTGCAGCAGCGGGCCGCCCTCCAGCGTGGGACGCTCCGCGGTCCAGCGGTGCAGTACTTCGGGACGGGGGAGGCCGAGCCGGCGTGTGAGGAAACGGCCCGGTCCTGTGTGCGTCCAACGAAGATAGCGGTCGGCCATTCCCCAACTCCTCCGGCTCGCGTAAATTTACTTCCGAGTAAGGTTACTTTCAGGTCAGGAGTTTGGTCGAGGATGAGTTCCACCGGCCTCATCAGCGCGGACCGTCCGCGCCGCGTCGCCGTCATCGGCGGCAGCCGTATCCCCTTCGCACGCTCGGACGGCCCCTACGCCACCTGTTCGAACCAGGACATGCTCACCGCGGCCCTCGACGGTTTGGTGGAGCGCCACGGGCTGCACGGCGCGCATGCGGTCGACGAGTTCGTCGCGGGCGCCGTCCTCAAGCACAGCCGCGACTTCAACCTCGCCCGCGAGACCGTCCTCGGCTCCGCGCTCGACTCGCGCACCCCCGCCTACGACATTCAACAGGCCTGCGGCACCGGCCTCCAGGCCGTCGTCGCCGTCGCCAACAAGATCGCCCTCGGCCAGACCGAGGCGGGCATCGCAGGCGGCGCCGACACCGCCAGCGACGCCCCGCTCGGCGTGAACGACCAGCTGCGGCGCCTCCTGCTCGCCACGCGGCGCGCGAAGACGCTCAAGGAGCGAGCCCGCGTACTCGCCCGGATCCGGCCCCGCCACCTGGTGCCGGACATCCCGCGCAACGCCGAGCCGCGCACAGGACTGTCCATGGGCGAGCACGCCGCCCGTACCGCGCGCGCGTGGGGCATCGGCCGCCACGAGCAGGACGTCCTCGCCGCCACCAGCCACCAGCGGCTGGCCACCGCCTACGACACCGGTCTGCTCCACGACCTCGTCGTGCCCTACAACGGGCTCGCCAGGGACCAGAACCTGCGCCCCGGCACGACGCCGGAGAAACTCGCCGCGCTTCCACCTGTGTTCGGGCGGGACGCAGGGCGGGACACGGGGAGCGGCGCGACCGAGGCGACCATGACAGCGGGCAACTCCACGCCGCTGACCGACGGCGCCGCGACCGTGCTCCTGGCGAGCGAGGAGTGGGCCGCCGAGCGCGGACTGCGCCCGCTCGCCTACCTGTCCGCCTACGAGACGGCCGCCGTCGACTTCGTCGACGGCGAGGACGCCTGCGACGGACTGCTGATGGCGCCCGCCGTCGCCGTACCCCGCATGCTGGAGCGGCTCGGCCTCGGCATCGAGGACTTCGAACTGGTCGAGATGCACGAGGCGTTCGCTTCCCAGGTGCTGGCCACGCTCGCCGCCTGGGAGAAGGCCGGGCTGGCGACCGTCGACCGGGAACGGCTCAACGTCGCCGGCTCCTCGCTGGCCACCGGGCACCCGTTCGCGGCGACCGGGGCGCGGCTCGTGGCGACCGGCGCCGCGCTGCTCGCCCAGCGGGACGCCCCCGCCGGGGCGAAAGGGCTCATCTCCGTGTGTGCGGCCGGAGGGATGGGGGTGACCGCCGTACTGGAGCGCGCGTAGGCACGTTGTCCCCGATCCCGCCCTTTCACCGTTTCCTGGGGGCCTCCCCCTCCCACGCCCCGGGAGTCGCTTCGCTCGTCCTCAAGTTCCCTGGGACTTCGTCCGGGAGGTGCCCCCAGACGGGCTGAACGGGAGCCCTCCCTCAGCCTTCGGCCCGGAAGTGCCCCCAGGGGCTTGCGGACCGAGAGTCGCGGGCGGAGCCCCAGGAGACGGTGAAAGGGCGGGGCCGGGGATCCCACCCACCGACCACCAAGGAGCCGCACCATGCCGCAGCCGCCCACCCTCACGCCGCCGCGCACCACCGTGGAGGCCGACCGTGTCCGCGAGGTCTCGGTGCCGCCGCTGGCACCGCGGGTGACCACCGGCTCCCTCGCCGACATCCCGGTCACCAACGCCGCCGAGGCGCCCGAGCAGCCGGCGTTCAGCCGCAAGAGCCCCGACGGATCCTGGCAGGCCATGTCGGCCCGCGACTTCGCCGCCGAGGTCCTGGCGATGGCCAAGGGGCTGATCGCGCTGGGCCTCCAGCCGGGCGAGCGGGTCGCCATCATGGCCCGTACGACCTACGAGTGGACGCTGACGGACTTCGCCGCGTGGGCTGCGGGCCTGATCACGGTGCCCGTGTACCCGACGTCGTCGGCCTCGCAGGCCCGGCACATCCTGCAGGACGCGCAGGCCCGCGCCTGCTTCGTGGAGGACGTGGAGCAGACGCGCCTGCTGAGCGCCGAACGCGGCAACCTGCCCGCGCTGGAGCACCTGTGGCAGTTCAGCTCGGGCGCGGTCTCCCACGTGGTGGACGCGGGGCGCCAGGTGCCCGACGCGCTGGTGGCCGAGCGCCGCGCCGACATGACCCCGCAGTCGGTGGCCACGCTGATCTACACCTCGGGCACCACGGGGCCCCCGAAGGGCTGTGTGCTCACGCACGGGAACTTCTTCGCCGAGGTGGACAACGCGATCGAGCTGCTGCATCCGGTCTTCAAATCGGTGACGTCGCAGGAGCCCTCGACGCTGCTGTTCCTGCCGCTGTCGCACGTGTTCGGCAGGATGGTGGCGATCGGCTGCCTGCGGGCGCGGGTGCGGCTCGGGCACGCGCCGAGCATCAAGACGGACGACCTGCTGGCCGACCTGGCCGGGTTCCGCCCGACGTTCCTGCTGGGCATCCCGTACGTGCTGGAGAAGGTCTACAACACCGGGCGGGCGACGGCGGAGAAGATGGGCCGGGCCTCCTCCTTCGACCGGGGGGCGCGGATCGCGCAGCGGTACGGGGAGGCGGTCGAGGCGCAGGAGCACGGGTTCGGCGGCGGCCCCGGGGTCGGGCTGCGGGCGGCGCGCGGGCTGTACGACGCGCTGATCTACCGGCGGATACGGGCCGCGCTCGGCGGGCGCTGCCGCTACGTCATCTGCGGCGGCTCCCCGCTGGGCCACCGGCTGGCCGCGTTCTTCGAGGGCGCGGGCGTGACGATCTACGAGGGGTACGGGCTGACCGAGACGACGGCGGCGACCACGGCCACACCACCGCTCAAACCACGCCTCGGCACGGTCGGCTGGCCCGTACCCGGCACGTCGCTGCGGATCGCGGACGACGGTGAGGTGCTCATCAAGGGGGAGCACGTCTTCCGCGGCTACTGGGACGCGGAGAACGAGAGCGCCGCCCCGCACGCGGACGCCGACGGCTGGATGCCCACCGGCGACCTGGGAGCGCTGGACTCGGAGGGGTACCTGAGCATCACGGGGCGGAAGAAGGACCTCATCATCACCTCGGGCGGCAAGAACCTGGCGCCCGCGCCGCTGGAGGACTGGCTGCGCGCCCACCCGCTGGTCAGCCAGTGCCTGGTGGTCGGCGACAACCGCCCGTACGTGGCGGCGCTGGTGACGCTGGAGCCCGACGGGCTTGCGCACTGGCAGCGGATGCACAAGAAGGAACACCTGTCCATGGCGGACCTGGTGGCCGACGAGGACCTGCTGCGCAACCTCCAGCAGGCGGTCGACGAGGCCAACTCGCAGGTCTCGCGCGCCGAGTCGATCCGCAGGTTCGTCGTGCTGCCGCGGGACTTCACGGAGGAGGGCGGGCACCTGACGCCGTCGATGAAGCTGCGCCGGGCGGCCATCGTGCGGGACTACGCGCAGCAGATCGATCAGCTCTACGGTGGCTGAGGGGTCGCGCCGGGTGCCGGAGGACGGTACGACGGGCCACCCGTCGGTCACCCGTCCGGGGGACGGCGGTACCGTGGCAGGAGTACCAGGGAGAACGAGTCGGGGGATCGGCTTGGTACGCGCCTCCCTCGTGTCGGGAGGAACGGGATGACGACCCCTCCGCAGCCGCCGAGCCAGCCCCCCGGCCCGCAGCCGCAGCAGCCGCAGCAACCCTCGCCCCAAGGCGGCTTCGGCCCGCCGCAGGGGGAGGGGTTCGCAGCGCCCCAAGGCGGCTACGGCCAGTCCGGTGGCAGTGGCTTCGGCCAGCCCGGTGGCGGCTTCGGCCAGTCCGCAGGTGGTTACGGGCAGCCCGGATATCCGGGCGCCGCGGGTCCTGGGGGCCCCGCGGGTCCGCTCGGTCCGTACGGCGGTCCGCCGCCCGGGCCGCCGCCGAACCGGAGCAACAAGGTGGTCGCCCTCGTGGTGGGCGCTGTGCTCGTCGTGGCGCTCGCGGTCGCCGGGACGCTGCTGTTCGTCTCCGGTGATGACGGCGACAAGGGGGACAAGGGGGACAAGGCGAAGTCGGAGCACTCCGAGGCGCCCGCCGACGACACCGAGCCGTCACAGGACGCCGAGGAGCCGACGCCGAGCCCGACCGCCTCGGAGACCGAGTACGAACTGGAGTTCCCCAAGACGCTGGACGGCGGTTCGTACAAGCTCAAGGACGACCTGAGCGACTCGGTCGACACCGGCAACCCGGGGGAGGAGGCCCACCTGGGCTCCTACGCCGACGCCGCCGGCACCTCGCGTCTGCTCTACGGCGCCGCCAGCGGCGAGGACTACGGCGACCCGGAGACGTCGAAGAACCAGATGATGGACGGGATGGAGTCCGGCTCGGCCATGGACGTGGCCGTCAAGCGCCGCGACTACACCCCCACGGGCTCCGGCGACCCGCTGACCTGCGAGGTCCTGGTCAAGACGCAGCAGGGACGGAAGCTGACGATACCCGTGTGCGCCTGGAGCGACCCGGGGACCGCCGCCTACGTCGCCAAGGACAGCCTCGACACCTACTCGGTCGACCCCAAGGACGTGGACCTGCAGAAGTGGGCCGACCGCGTCGACGGCATCCGCGACGAGGTGCGGACGCCGTCGGCCGATTGACCTGAACCTCGGTTGAAGTTGAAGACTTCTTCCCGTTCGGCCCCTCGCGAGGCAACCCGCGAGGGGCGCGGTCTCGACGCGCGGAGCGCGAGCATCCGCCAGCAACAGGGAAGTGGTCACGATGCGCGGTATCACACTGGAGCGGTTCGGCGGACCCGACGTCCTCCGAGCCGTCGACCTGCCCGACCCGGTGGCAGATCCCGGGCAGGTCGTCATCGATGTCGCCTACGCCGACGTGCTCTTCCTGGAGACCCAGGTGCGGCGCGGCGAGGCCCTCTTCACCCCGCCGCTGCCCTACGTGCCCGGCGGCGCGGTCGGCGGGCGGATCACCGCCGTCGGCCAGGACGTGGAACCAGCCTGGCTGGGCAGGCAGGTCGTCGCCAAGACCGTCCCGCCCGCCGGCGCGGGGGCCGGCGGCGGATACGCGCAGCGCGCCCTCGCCCGTGTCGAGACGGTGAGCACCCTGCCGAACGGCGTGAGCCTGCGGGACGCCACCGCGCTGACACACGACGGCCCCACCGCCGTGCGCCTCTTCGACAACGCCGTCGGCGAGGGCGCCCTGCGGCCCGGCGCCTGGGTGCTCGTGCCGGCGGCCGCCGGTGGCCTCGGCTCCCTGCTGGTGCAGCTGGCACGGGCGGCGGGCGCGCGCGTGGTGGCCGCGGCGCGTGGCGAGCGGAAACTGGCGCTCGCCCGCGAGGAACTGGGCGCCCACGCGGCGGTCGACTACACCGAGGCCGGATGGACGGAGAAGGTGCGCGCCGTGGTCGGTGAGCGCGGCGTCGACGTCGTCTTCGACGGCGCGGGCGGCACCCTGGGCGGCGAGGCCTTCGAGCTGACGGCGCGCGGCGGCCGCTTCTCCGCGCACGGCGCGCCCGCCGGCGGCTTCGCGCGACTCCCCCGGGAGGCGGCCGCCGCGCGCGGCGTGGCTCTCGCCGGTATCGAACAGGTCCAGCTCTCCCCCGAGCAGGCGAAACCGCTGCTGGACCGGGCGCTGTTCGAGGCCGCCGGGGGACGCCTCGCGCCCGTCGTCGGCCAGACGTTCCCGCTGGCGGACGCGGCCGGCGCGCACGCGGCGATCGAGGCCCGCGAGACCTTGGGCAAGACGCTGCTGACAGTGGAGTGAGTGCTGACTGTGGAGTGAGCGTGGGGCGTCCAGCCGGGCGGGTGTATCGGCGGGCCCGCCCGCCGGTCTACGCGGGGCAGTCGTCCGGCGCGGGCTCGCCCGCGAAGCGGTCACCGAGCCAGGCCAGCGCCGGGGCGTTGCCCGCGACGGCCGTGCCCACGTGGTCGGAGCCGGGGAACGACCGGAAGCTGACCGCGTTGCCCCTGGCGCACCAGCGGGCGCGCAGCCCCTGGCCCTGGGCGTACGGCACGACCTCGTCGGCCTCGCCGTGGTAGACGAAGGTGGGCGCGGCCGGGGCCCGCTCGCCGAGCGTGTCGGCGGCGAGCCTGACGTGCCAGTCCGGGCGCCGGAGCGGGTTCGTCACGGTCAGCTCGTCCATGCGGGTGCCGGCGGCCGCCTCCAGGATCTCGCTCGCGCACGCGTCGCGGGCCATCGCGGTCAGCCGCCGGCCCTTGTCGTTGAGGTACGTGCCCAGGTGCAGCCCGGGGAAGGCCGCGTCGTGGCCGATCGCCGACATCAGGACGAACCCGGCGTTGTCCCCGCCGTCACTGGCCTCGGCCACCTGGGCCAGATCGGCCGGCACGCCACCGCTGGCCGTGCCCCGCACGTCGAGCTCCGGCGCGTACCAGGCGGCGATCTCGGCGGCCTTCGCACTGGCCTGCCCGCCCTGCGAGTAGCCCATGATGCCGACCGGTGAGCGCGGGCCGACGCCGAGTCCCCGCGCCCCGGGCAGCCGCTGGGCGGCCCGCGCGGCGTCCAGTACGGCGGTGGCCTCGGCGCGGGCCACCGTGTACGTGTGGTCCCCGGGGGTGCCGAGCCCCTCGTAGTCGGTGACGGCCACCGCGTAACCGCGCACGAGCGCCGCGTTGACGAGCGGCGCCTCGGTGGTCGTCCCGTCGGGAAAGCCGGACGAGGGCGCGCACTGGTCGCCCATGCCGACGGTCCCCACGGCGTACGTGACGAGGGGACGTGTGCCGCCCCTGCCGTCGTGCGGCACGAGGACCGTGCCGGAGACCGTGTTGGGCCGGCCGTCCGCGCTGGTGGAGCGGTAGGTGATCTTCCAGGCGGAGGTGTCGGTGGGGACACCGGGCCCGGACCGGAAGCTGGTCGGCTCCGCGCTCAGCACGGAGCCGGGGCCGCCACCGCGCCCGGACGGCTCCGCCGTCCGAAACGCGGTCGCGGCACCGTTCTCGGCTGTCCGCCCCGCCGTCTGTCCGGTTTCCGCCGCCGGCGCCGCACCCGTCAGCGCCACCGCTGCCAGCGCGCAGACCACCGCGCCCGCCGCGGTACGGCCACGACGCCGTGTCCCGCACCTCGCGCCCCGCCCACCAGCCGACGCCGTACGGAACGACTCCATGGCCCACTCCCAACTCAGCGGTGCGCCGGAGCGTGAAGCCGGCTGACTCGACGGTACTGACGCGTCAGGAGTCCACGCCACGGGGCGGAGGGCGAATCGTCCGGAAATCGGCGGCGGAAGGGGCGTGCCGGTGGGAGACCGTCCCGGACGTGCGGTCCGCTCAGAAGGGGCGGTCGCCGACGACGGCGACGCGCTCGGCGACGCGGCGGTGCCCCATGTAGTCGAACAGCGCGTAGTGCTGGGTGGCGCGGTTGTCCCAGAAGGCGATGTCGCCGGGCTGCCAGGCGAACCGCACCTGGTACTCGGGCACGTGCGCCTGACGCACCAGCTCGGCCAGCAGGCGGTCGCTCTCCGCCCGGTCCATGCCCACGATATGCGTGGTGAACGAGGTGTTCACGAACAGCATCTTCCGCCCCGTCTCCGGGTGCGTGCGCACCACCGGGTGCTCGACCGGCGGGAACTCGTCCTGGAGCTCGGCCAGCCGCTCGGCGGAGGTGAAGCGCGCGAAACCCGGGATGAAGTCGTGCATCGCCGTCGCGCCGTCGATCCGCTCCTTCACCCGCGGCGACAGGTTGTCGTACGCGGCGGCCATGTCTGCCCACATGGTGTGGCCGCCGATCGGCGGCACCTCCCGCAGCTGGAGCACCGCGCCCATGGCGGGACGCTCGCGGAAGGTGACGTCCGTGTGCCAGACGTTCTCGTACGTCGGGCGCGTCCCCGCGCTGTCGGCGGCCTTCTCGAAGCGGACGATCTCGTCGCTGGAGCCGCGCGCCAGCAGCGGATTGGTCTCCAGCTCGCCCCAGTGGCGGGCGAACGCGGCCTGCTGCTCGGGCGCCAGGTTCGCGCCGCGGAAGAAGATGACCTTCCACTCCAGCAGCGCCCGGTTCAGCTCCTCGCGCAGCGCCGGGCTCAGCGGCCGCGTCAGGTCGGCGCCGCGGATCTCCGCGCCGATGACCCGCGTCTGCGGAACGACCTCGATCAGCTCGTAACCGCGCTCCTGCCAGTCCTCGGGGTAGGGCCGCAGGGTGCGCACGCCCTCGTAGAGGCCGCCCTCGGGAACGCGGGCGTCACGCAGAGTAGTGGGAGTGGGTGTGGTCGTGCCGGGGGTGGTGATGCTCATGGAAGGGTCCTCCAGAAGGATCCGGTCGGGATGGAAGCGCCGCGGGCGGACATCGCCGCATGGGCGGACATCGCCGCGCGGGCGGGCTGGGGCCGTGGCCCGTGGCTCACCTACGGAGCCGTGCCCCAGCTAGAGACCGGATCGCTCGCACCCACGCCGCCACGGGACGCCGAGGCGTCCGAGCGGGGAAGAGGAGTGCGCGACCATGGAGGTCATTCTGGGAGTGGCGCCCCCGGAACGTCAACACGGCCTCTCGCCCGTCACCTTCCAGGGGACCTTGGTCGGAGGGGGCCCTGGTCGGAGGGGGAGGGGAGCTGCCGCGTCCCCTCCCCCTCCCGCGCGTCAGACGGCGCGCGGCACCGGGCCGATGGCCCGCCCCGCCCACGCGGGGGGCTCCTCCAGCAGAGCGGAGAGCCGTTCGCGCACCGGCTCGGGGAACGGAGCGCTGCCCTGAGCGCCGACGTGCAGCGCGAACAGCTCGATGGTGGCGACCGCTTCCGCGCCGCCGTCCTGCCCGGCCGAGTCCTGCCCGGCGGTGTCCTGCCCGGCGGTGTCCTGCTCGGCCTCCTGGCCGTCGGCCGCTTCACCGGCGTACATCTCGTGGGCGAAGCGCAGCTTCTTGCCGTCCACGCCGAGGATCCGCGTCCGCACGGCGAGCGGGGTGCCCTCCGGCACCTCCTTCAGGTACCGCACGTGCGCCTCGACCGTGTAGAGCGAACAACCGGAACGCTCCCGGTACGCCGGATCCAGACCGACGGCGTCCATCATCGTGTCCGTCGCGTGGCCGAACACCAGGACGTAGAAGGCCTCGCTCATGTGGCCGTTGTAGTCGATCCACTCAGGGCGGACCGTCTGGCGGAACAACGGCAGCGAGCTGCCCGTCATTCGGCTCCACCCTTTTCGGCCTTCGGCAGCCGGCCGGTCGCGCGCAGCACGTCGATGACGCCCTGATCCCGCTCGGCGACCAGATCCGCGATCGTGCGGCCCTCCGCCGCCTCGTCGCAGCCGTCCACCATCGCGTCCCGCAGCGCCCCATCCAGCTCAGGCGCCTCCAGGCGGGTCCACGGCGACTTCAGGGAAGGCCCGAAGTGGTCGAGCATGTGGCCCATTCCGCCCTCGCCGCCCGCGAGCGCGAAGGTCAGGCACGGCCCCATGAACGCCCAGCGCAGCCCAGGACCCTCGGTGATCGAGTCGTCGATCTCCTTCACCGTGGCCTCGCCGTTGGCCACCATGTGCAGCGCCTCCCGCCACAGCGCCTCCTGGAGGCGGTTGGCGATGAAGCCGGGGACCTCGCGGTCCATCGTGATCACCGACTTGCCCGCCACCTCGTAGAACCGCGAGGCCCACGCGACGGCCTCGCCCGCGGTGCGCTCGCCGCCCACCACCTCCACCAGCGGGATCAGGTACGGCGGGTTGAACGGGTGCCCGACCAGCAGCCGGCTCGGGTCGGCCGCCTCGGTCTGCATGTCCGTCATGGGGTAGCCCGACGTCGAGGAGGCGATGACGACGCCCGAGGGGGTCGCCGCGTCGAGCTGGGCGAGCAGATCCCGCTTGAGGTCCAGCTTCTCCGGGGCGCTCTCCTGTACGAACTGCGCTTCGGCGCACGCCTCTTCGAGCGTGCCGGCGATCGTCAGCCGGTCACGGGAAGCGCCCTCGTCCAGACCGAGCTGGGTCAGCGCGGGCCAGGCGGCGTCCACCAGGCGGCGCAGCTTCTCCGGCGCGTCGGGCGCCGGGTCCCACGCGGTCACGTCGTAACCGCGCGCCAGGAAGTGGGCGACCCAGCCGCCGCCGATGACACCCGCGCCGATGCAGGTGACCTTGGTGACGTCGGTGGGCTCCGTGGGAGGGAGGGTCATGGGTGGTGCTCCTGAGGTGGGAGGGGTGGGGGAGGGGTCGGGCGCGTCAGGCGCGGGGCTTCAACCTGAGCTGTTCGCGCGCCTCGTCGGGCGAGGCCACCCGCGCCCCGAGGGACTCGGTGATCTGCACGGCACGCTCGACGAGCTGCGCGTTCGTCGCCTTCACACCCCGCGACAGGTACAGGTTGTCCTCCAGACCGACCCGCACGTTGCCGCCGAGCAGGATCGACTGCGCCACCCACGGCATCTGCATGCGGCCCAGCGCGAAGGACGCCCACTGCGCGCCGGACGGCAGGAAGTTGACCATCGACTGGAGCACGCCCGGGTCGGCGGGAGCGCCCCACGGGATGCCCATGCACAGCTGGAAGAGGGTCGGCTCATCGAGCAGTCCCTCGTCGAGCAGCTGCTTGGCGAACCACAGCTGCCCGGTGTCGAAGATCTCCAACTCGGGCCGCACGCCCAGCTCCTGGATACGGCGCGCGCCCTTGCGCAGCATCTCGGTGGTCGAGATGTAGAGCTGGTCGCCGAAGTTGAGGGAGCCGCAGTCCAGAGTGCAGATGTCGGGCAGCAGGTCCTCGACGTGGGGGAGCCGGTCGAGACCGCCCACCAGGTCGGTGCCGTCCAGCGCGCCCTTCTCCAGCGGCTGGTCGGCGTCGAGCACGAGGTCGCCGCCCATGCCGGCCGTCAGGTTGATGACGACGTCGGTACCCGTCTCCTTGACCCGCTCCAGCACCTCGCGGTACAGGTGCCGCTCCCGGGAGGGCTTGCCCGTCTCGGGGTCGCGGACGTGGATGTGCACGACGGCCGCGCCGGCCTCGGCCGCCTCCACGGCCGAGGTGGCTATCTGCTCCGGAGTGACCGGCACGTGCGGGCTGCGCCCGACGGTGTCACCGGCGCCGGTGAGCGCCGCGGTGATGATGACGTTCTCGGTGATGGACATGGCGATACCTCCGTAGGGACGGTTGAGGACCGTATGGACGGTTGGGGGTGGGGGTGAATGTCTCGAAAAGGGTGCCGAAGGGGGCGTCAGAACTCGACGGAGCTCGCGTCGGCGTCGACCTCGACCTCGGCCTCGGCCTCAGCGTCGGCATCGGCCTCGGACAGCAGCTCGGTGCGGACGTGGGCGAGCAGCGCCGCGTACATGTCGTCGGGGCCGGTGTCGGGGCGGGCGCCCGCGCCTGAGGTGTCCTCCGCGCCCGCGGTGTCCTCCGCGCCCGCGGCGCTGGCCAGGACCTGCGAGGCGAGGCCGTCGATCAGCGCGGTCAGGCGCAGGGCGCTGAACTCGGGATCCGCGTCCCGGAAGACGCCCTGGGCGATGCCGCGCCGGATGACGTCGGCGACAGTGGTGCGCCACTGGCGGTAGTAGTCCACGTGCAGCCGGCCGATCGCCGTCGACCGCGCCGCCTCCGCCCACAGGTCCAGCCACACCAGCCACTGCCTGCGCTGCTGAGCGGTGCGCGGCGTCTGCAACGCGAGGAGTTCGCGCAGCTCGACCGCGGCGTTACCGGCACCCGCCTCGGCGATGCGCGTCGCACGGCTGGCGGTGTCCTCGTCCATGCACCACCGCACGGCCGCCTCCAGCAGCTCCGCGCGGCCGGGGAAGTGGTAGTGGATCGCGGCGGTGCTCGCGTCGCAGGCGGCCGCGATGTCGGCGACCCGCACAGCGTGGAACCCGTGCTCGGCGATCAACCGCACCGTCTCCCGCACGATCTGCAACGGGCGCCCCGCGGAGGGGAGTAGGGGCTCCCTCGACGTGACGGAAGACGGTGCGGTGGCTGGAGCGGCGGTGACCGCCTGTGGGGAGGCGGTCACCGTGCCGGGGGAGGTCGCCGCCGCGCCGACGGAGGTCGCGTCCGCGCCTGTGGAGGTCGCGTCCGCGGTTGCGGAGCCGAGCAGCCACCCGGCGTCCACCTCACCCGCGTCGGCGATACGGGCGAGCTCCGCGACGGTGAACCGGCGCGTGCCGCTGAGCGCGCGCGACAGCTTGGACGGGTCCATGACGACCCGCCGGGCGAACTCCCGCTGGGTGCACCCGGCAGCCTCGACGACCTTCCGGACCCGCTCGGCGACCTCGCCCGCGCTGTCCTCGATCCTGTCGCCCGCTGTGTGCCGCATGCCGACCACCGTAGGGATGCATTGAGATAACCGCAATGACGTGCTGAGTGTTACGTGCCCTTTTGTTCGGTTAACTCCCGGAAAATCCAGGGCGTTGCGCCCCCTGACTGATGCGTTAGTCAGGAGCGCAACACGCGGGCGGCGAGGCGATTCAGCGCCGGTAGCAGCGCGTACGCGGAGACGGGCACCACGACCGCGGTGAGGGCCAGGGCGCGCAGGGGCAGCGGTATCCCGGCCATGGCCGGGCCGATCAGGCCGGGCGTGACGGTGATCGTCGGGTAGACGGCGAGCCGGGTGATCAGCGCGCCGACGGTGTGTGGACACGGACGCGGACGCGGATGAGGGGCCGGGGACAGGTGGCCCCGGCCCCTCATCGAGCCGTGCTCAACCGCCGAGTCGTTCCTGCCGGAGAGCGCTGACGAACGCGGCCCAGGCGGCTGTCTCAAAGGCGAGGTGGGGCCCGTCCGGTGTTTTGCTGTCGCGGACGGGGACGAGGGCGGGGAGGTTGGCGGCCATCTCGACGCATTCGCCGCCGTCCTGGTTGCTGTACGAGCTCTTGCGCCACGCTGCGGTGTTCAAGTCGGTGAGTCGCACTGGGTTTCCTCCAGCATCTGCGTAATGAACTGCCGCGATTCGGTGGGCGACAGGGCGAGATCGCGCACCGAATCGTACTTGAGTTGCAATTGCTCCACAGATGCCGTGTCTTCGGCAAGGACGCCCGAGTAGCCGGTCTCCACCCACGCCACCGTGCGACCGTCTGGGGTTCGCAGAAACATGGTGTGGGCGTTCGTCAGTCCGTGGAGGCCGGACCTGTGCGGTACGACGTGCATGACGACGTTCTTGCGCTCGCCCATCGCGAGCAGGTGCCGCAGTTGTTCCTGCCAGGCTTCCGCGTCCGGCAGAGGGGTCCTCAGCGCGGCTTCCGACAAGATGGTGCGGAAGCGTGGAGGGTTGTCCCGCTCCAGGAGTGCGCGGCGCCCTACACGGGCTTCGACCTGCCGTGCCAGCTCCTTGTCGGCGAGCCCGCCCTCGGTGAGGAGCGCCCGTGCGTACTCGGGAGTCTGCAACAGACCGGGAAGAGCGCTGACCGCGTAATGCCACAGGCTGAGGGCCTCAGCCTCCAACGTCATGTAGCGGCGATACTTCTCGCGGAACTGTGAAGGGTCCGCGAGGGCGAGTTCCCAGAGGGTGAGGAGGAGGTCCCCTGGCGGGAGCATCGACATGAGTGCAATTCGCCATAAGCGGGGCCATTTTGCGGAAAGCGCTCATATCGCATAGTGCGCGGACAGGGCCGTGACGGCCTCGGCCATCGCGGTGCGGAGGGCGGGTGGGCCCAGGACCTCGGCTTCGGGGCCCAGGCTGAGGAGGTCGGAGACGGCGACGGGCTGGGACTCGACGTCCAGGTCGGTCTCGATCCAGCCGGTTTCGTCGGGTGCGCCCGCTTGGGAGAGGGCGCGGACGCCGGCCGTGCCGAATTTGGCGGGGAGCAGCCGTTGGGCTTGCGGGGAGAGGCGGACGCGGGCGATGTTCTGGCGCAGCCGGGATTCCAGGTGGCGGGCGGAGTCGGCCCAGTAGGCGGGCAGGTCGAAGCCGGTGGGGCGGTCGAACGTCTCGTCGCCGGGGACGACGTCGGCGAAACGGGAGATCCGGTAGGTGCGCACGGCGCCGTCGGCCTCGGCGACGGCGTACCAGATGCCGCCCTTGAGTACGACGCCCAGCGGCCGCAGCTCGCGCCGTACCTCGCCGCGCCAGCGCTGGTAGCGCACCCGCAGCACCCGCTGTTCCCACACCGCGCGGGCGATCTGCGGCAGGTGCGGTACCGGTTCTGCGTCCCGGAACCAGCCGGGTGCGTCGAGGTGGAAGCGGTCCTGGATGCGCCGGGTGTGCTCGGCGGGGGCGGTGGGCAGTGCGGCTCGCACCTTGAGCTGGGCGGTGGTCAGGACGGCGCCGATGCCCAGTTCCTCGGCGGCGCCGGGGAGTCCGGACAGGAACAGGGAGCCCGCCTCGGTGTCGGTCAGCCCGGTCAGCCGGGTGCGGTAGCCGTCCATGAGGCGGTAGCCGCCGGCCGGGCCGCGGTCGGCGTAGACGGGGATGCCGGAGGCGCTGAGCGCGTCGATGTCGCGGTAGACGGTGCGTACGGAGACGGCGAGTTCGGTGGCGAGTTCGGGTGCCGTCATCCGGCCGCGGTTTTGGAGGAGCAGGAGCAGTGAGAGGAGCCGGTCGGCGCGCATGGCGCCATTGTCTGCGGTACCTGACATGAGGTGTCAGGTACCGCAGACAGGATGCCGGTCAGGCCGTTCAGGCCGCCACCGCACTGCGAAAGGGCATCTGATGGGTTCGCGTACCACCTCCGCCACGTTCACCCCCGTCTCCTGGGACGAGAAGGAGGTGCGGGCCACGGAGGGTCCCCGGCTGGCCCGGGCCTCCGTCGTCAACGACTACGCGGGGGGTATCGAGGCCGGCGGCAGCGCCTGCGAGTACGCGCTGGTGTACGTGACGGAGAAGACCGGTGTCTTCTCCGGGATGGAGGTGCTGACGGGGGCGGTCGACGGCCGGGAGGGCACGTTCGTCGTCCGGCAGTCCGGCACCTTCGACGAGGACGGCACCATCCGCTGCACTTTCGACGTCGCCCCCGGCTCAGCCACCGGCGCGCTCACCGGTTTGACCGGTGACGGCTCCTACGAGGTCCGCCTCGGCGCGGAGAAGGTCGCGGTGACCTTCACCTACTCGCTGGCCTGACCCCTCGCACGCAAGTCAGGGCCCCGCCGCGGGCGCGGCGGGGCCCTGACTGCACGTCACACCGCCGTGGTCGCCTGCGGTTGCGGCGAGGCGTCCTGCTCGTCCTTCGCACTGCCCTGTTCCTCCGGCATCTTGAGGAACAGGGTCAGTACGAGGGCGACCAGGTAGAGGGCGAGGAAGACGATGGTCACGCCGCCCGCGCCGACGAGGGGGAGGAAGAGGGAGGCGATGGCGGGGCCGACGAAGGTGGCGCCGCCCGCGCCCAGGTTGAGGAGGGCCATGGCGCCGCCCTTGTTCTCGGGGGCCATGTTGGGGATGAGTGCGGAGATCGGCACGAAGCCGGCCAGCGTGGCGCCGTAGAGCATGCCGGCCAGGACGGCGACCCAGTAGTAGTCGGGGCCGAGCCAGGTGGGTACGAAGTAGAGGACGGTGACGCTGATGGCGCAGCCGAGGGCGCCGAATCCGGCGATGGTGGTCCGCCAGCCGATCTTGTCGGAGAGGGCGCCGAAGATGAGGTTGAAGAAGATGTTGGTGCCGTAGATGATCGCCAGCAGCTGGAGCCACTTGTCGGTGCCGAAGCCGACGTCGTCGGAGAAGATGCGCGGCAGGTAGACGAGCATGCCGAACTCGGGTGCGGTGTTGATGACCCGCACCAGGCAGCCGACCAGGACGCGCGGGTGGGTCCACACGATGGAGACGCTGTTGTAGAGGGACTGGCCCGTGGTGACGCCGGGCTCGGCCAGCCGTTCGCCGCCGCCCCGCTTCTTGGCGCCGAGCAGCGCGATGGCGCCGCCGATCAGGATGAGGCCGAGCGCGGTCCACAGGGTGCCCATCTCGCCGATCTGCGGGATGGTGAAGCTGGACCACAGGGAGCCGAGGGTGGGCAGGCCGCCGGTGAAGGCGAAGTAGAACCAGCCGACGGCGGTGCCCAGCCGGGCCTTGGGTGCGCTGCCGGTGATCCACACCAGGAAGCCGAAGGCGAACAGCGGGTAGCCGAAGCCGCGGATGCCGTAGAAGAGCAGCATCAGCGGGAAGTTCTCGGTGCCGAGCGCGAAGAGCAGGTAGAGGGCGTCGAAGACCGCCCAGATGCCCAGGCCGACCCACATGACCTTGCGCGGGCCCCACACCTGGGAGAGCGCACCGGAGAACCAGGACGCCAGCATCACGGCGACGCCGTAGACGGTGATGACGTAGCCGGCCTTCACGTCGGTGCCGGCGCCGTGGTCGGCCATGTACGGGGCGATGAAGCCGCTCTCGACGCCGTCGCCGATCATGAACAGCAGGACGCCGATGTACCCGAGTATCAGGGGTTTGGGCAGCCCTATGCGATCGAGCAGCCCCCTGTCGGGCACACGCGTCGCTGCATCCGTCATCGGGGGCCTCCGCTCTGAGGTAACCAGTTGGTGCACCGCAGATCCTCAGCCCGGCCGCGAGAAATATCAAGAGGAGTGTTAAAGGTAACGGAATCTTTTGTTACGTCGTTACGTCGTTACGTCGTTACCAGGCGTACGTCGGTCAGCTTCCGCATCTCGGCCACCGGCTCGTCGTCGACGGGGCCCGTCAGTACGACGTGGTCGAAGGTGTCCACCGGGTCGAGCCGGTGCAGCGCGCTCCGGCCCACCTTGCTGTGGTCCATCAGCAGCACGCTCACCGAGCCCGCGAGACGCATCGCCCGCTTGAGCGCGACGATCTCCTGCTCTTGGTGGTAGGTCATCGTGCCGGTCATGGCTGAGGTGGAGACCAGGGTCAGGTCGACGGAGAAGCTCTTGATCATCTCCAGTGCGGAGAGCCCGATCCAGGAGTCGTGGGTGCGCGAGTACTCGCCGCCGATGCCGATCAGCCTGATGTCGTCGGCGGCCCGCAGCTCCTCGGTGATCAGCCGGTAGTTGGTGACCACCGTCAGCGGCCCGACCTGCGGCAGCAGCTTGGCCAGCGCCAGCGCGGTGGTCGAGTCGTCCAGCATCAGCGACATCCCGGGGGTCACCAGGTCGAGCGCGGCCCGGGCCAGCGCGTCCTTCTCGCCGGTGTGCGCGTGCAGCCGGAAGTCGGAGCTGGACTCGAAGACGGTGGAGGGCTGGGCCGAGACGCCGCCGTGGTACTTGCGCAGGATGCCGCGGTCGGCCAGCTCGGCGATGTCGCGGTGCACCGTCATCACGCTGACGCCGGTCAGCTCGGTCAGCTCCGCCACCGCGGCGTCGCCCTTGGCCAGCACGTGGTCGACGATCTGCTGCTGACGCTGTTGGCGCGAGGCGCGCGCTGCTCCCTGGGCGGTCATACGGACCATCCTGCACCCGGCGCCGCGCCCGTCGGCCCTCGGACCGCTCCGAGCCACACATCCGCTCTGGGACGCGTATCAGGTCACAAGTGACAGATAACAAAACCGGTGTTAATTTGCTGGGAGCCGAATGTGAGGAGTTCCGGCCGTGGCCGATGCAGTGGTATTTGACATGGACGGCGTGCTCGTCGAGAGCGAGCATCTCTGGGAGCGGCTGTGGAGCGCGTTCGCCGCCGACCGCGGCAGGCAGTGGGGCCCGGAGCAGACCAAGAGCTGCCAGGGCATGAGCGCCCCCGAGTGGGCCGCGTTCCTCACCGACTTCGCCGGCGGGGGCGACAGCGTCGCCGAGACCGAGCGCTCCGTCGTGGACGGCATGATCAAGGCGCTGGAGGACGGCGAGATCGAGCTGCTGACCGGCGCCCGCGAGATGATCACCGACGCCGCGGCCCTCGGCCCCATCGCGCTCGCTTCGTCCGCGCCGCGCCGCGTCATCGACGCCGTGCTGACCCACCACGGGGTCGACCACCACTTCAAGGCGACCGTCTCCAGCGCCGAGGTCCCTCGCGGCAAGCCCAGCCCCGACGTTTACCTCGCGGCCGCCGACAAGCTCGGCGTCCCCGCCACCGACTGCCTGGCGGTCGAGGACTCCAGCAACGGGCTGCGCGCCGCCGCCGCTGCCGGGATGACCGTCGTCGCCATCCCCAACCCCGGCTACCCACCGGCCGAGGACGCGCTGGCGGGCGCCGCCTACTGTGCCACGGAGCACGACGCCGTACGCCGCTACCTGCTCGGCAAGCTCAAGGAAAAGGAAGGTGACCGGGCATGACGGACCCCAAGCCCGCGGGCGCGACCGGCGCCACCGGCGCGACCACGGTTCTCGCCTCCGGCGACCACTTCATCGCCCCGCAGCTGTTCGTCGACGCGCTCAGGGCCGCGGCACCCGGCGCGGAGCTGGCCTTCCGCACCCAGACCACCCCGTGGCCGCACACGCCCTTCGGGCCCGTCGGCAACGTCAAGGAGGCGTCCGGCACCGAGGACGAGCTGCTCGAAGCCCTCGGCGACGCCGAGATCGCCCTCGTGCAGATGGCGCCCTTCACCGATCGCGTCATCCGCGAAGCCCCCCACCTGAAGCTGATCGCGGTCGCCCGCGGCGGCCCCGTCAACGTCGACGTCGAGGCCGCCACCCGCGCCGGCATCCCCGTCACCTTCACCCCGGGCCGCAACGCCGCCGCCGCGGCCGAGTTCGCGCTCGGTCTGATGCTGGCCGCGCTGCGCCGCATCCCCGCCTCCGACGCCGAGCTGAAGAAGGGCACCTGGCGCGGCGACTACTACGCGATCGAGAACGCCGGCATCGAACTCGACGGCACCACCGTCGGCCTCGTCGGCTACGGCGCCATCGGGTCCATCGTCGCCCGCGTGCTGCGCGCCTTCGGCTCCCGCGTCCTGGTCGCCGACCCCTACACCGACCCGGCCAAGGCCGCCGCGGACGGTGTGGAACTGGTCGCCCTCGACGACCTGCTGCGCCGCAGCTCCGTCGTCAGTCTGCACGCCCGCGTCACCCCCGAGACGCGGCACATGCTGCACGCCGACAACCTCAAGCTGCTGCCCAAGGGCGCCGTGCTCGTCAACTCCGCACGCGGCGAACTCATGGACTACGCGCCGCTGCCCGCCCTGCTGGAGTCGGGACACCTGGGCGCGCTCGCGCTCGACGTGTACGACGTCGAACCGCCGCCCGCCAGCTGGCCGCTGCACGCGGCGCCGAACGTCATCACCACCCCGCACCTGGCCGGCGCCACCCGGCAGACCGCCGACCGCGCCGCCGCCATCACCGCGGCACAGGCCGCCGCCCACCTGCGCGGCGAACGCCCCGAGTACGTCGTCAACCCGCAGACCCTCGACGGAGGACGGTAGCCATGATCGTCGGGGTCGACGTCGGTACCTCGGTCACCAAGGCCCAGCTCGTCGCGCGCGACGGGCGGACAGGCCCCGCGCACGAGGCCCGCAGCACCCTCTACACGCTGCCGGGCAACCGCGTCGAGCAGGACATGGACGAGGTCATCGGCACGGTCGTCACCGTCGTGCGGGCCGCCGTCGCCGACGCCGCGCAGTTCGCCCCCGACGAACCCGTCGAAGCCCTCGCCCTCACCGGGCAGGGCGACGGCCTGTGGCTGCGCGACGCGCGCGGCCGCCCCGTCGGCCGCGCGCTGTCCTGGATGGACGGCCGCGCCGCTCCCGTACTGGAGGGCTGGAGCGCCGACGGCACCACGGACGCGGTCTTCCGCCGCACGGGAGCCGGCATGTTCCCCGGCGCGGCGGGCCCCCTCCTGGCCCACCTCGCCGCGCACGAACCCGACCGGCTGGCGGCCGCCGAGACCGCGGGCTACTGCGTGGACGCCCTCACCCAGCGCTTCACCGGCGAACGCACCGTCGACGCCTCGGACGCCTCCGTCCCCTTCCTCGACGTCTCCACCCGCACCTACGACGACGAGGCACTCGACCTGTGCGGCCTCAGCGACTGGCGCGGACTCCTGGCAGACCCCGCACCGCCCGGCACCCTGTTCGGGCTGCTGCCCAAGGTCGCCGCCGAACTCGGCCTGCCCGCGGGGCTGCCCGTCAGCGCAGGACCCTTCGACATCCCCGCCTGCGGATTCGGCTCGGGCCTGGAGAAGACCGGCCAGGGCAACCTCATCATCGGCACCACCCTCGCCTGCCAGGTCCTGGCCTCCGACCCCGCACCGGGCTCGGGCGAACCGGCCGGCATGGTTCTGGCCACCCCCTACGCCGACCGCTACCTGCGCGTCATGCCCGCCATGATCGGCACGGCCGGGCTCGACTGGCTGCTGGGCATGCTCGGCGTCCGCATCGAGGAACTCGACGCGCTGCTCGCCCAGTCCCCCTACGGGGCAGGCGGCGTCACCGCCCTCCCCTTCCTGTCCACCAGCGGCGAACGCGCCCCCTTCGTCGACGCCCGCGCCCGCGGCCGCCTCGACGGGCTCTCCCCGCTCACGGGCCGCGCCGACCTGGTCCGCGCCCTGTGCGAGGCGGTCGCCTACTCCGCCCGCCACTGCCTGGAAACCCTCGGTGTGGCAGGCGAGATCACCGCCTGCGGCGGTGGGGCGCGCTCCGGCGAGTGGGGGCGCATCTTCGCCGGAGTCCTCGGCCGCGACGTCCACGTCCGCGAGGACGCGGTCGGCATCCGCGGAGCGGCCCGCGTCGCCTGGGACGCGCTCGGCACCGCACCCGAGCCCCCCGCCTCCTCCTTCGCCCGCGTCTCCCGCGCCGACCCGGACGCGGTCGCCTTCTACGAAGACGGCTACCACCGCTACCTGGACACCCTCGAAAAGGCCCGCCAGTCCTGGTGACCACCGGCGGGGCCCGTGCCGGGACGCGGCCGGTGCGGCCACGGGTGGGGACAGGGCACGAAGGACGAGCTGGAGCACACACATGACCCGGATATTCAACGACCCCTCCCGCTTCACCGACGACATGGTGAAGGGCTTCACGGCGGCGCACCCCGAGCACGTCAGGGCCGCGCCCGGCGGTGGCGGTGTGGTCAGGGCGGCCCGCCCCGCCACACCCAAGGTCGCGGTCCTCACCGGCGGCGGCTCGGGCCACTACCCCGCCTTCTGCGGCGTGGTCGGCGAGGGCTTCGCCGACGGCTCCGTCATCGGCAACGTCTTCACCTCGCCCTCCGCCGCCCAGGCCCACTCCGTGGCCACCGAGGCCGAATCCGGCGCCGGCGTCCTGTTCATGTTCGGCAACTACGCGGGCGACGTCATGAACTTCGGCCAGGCCGCCCAGCGCCTGACCGACGAGGGCATACCGGCCCGGTGCTTCGCCGTCACCGACGACGTGGCGAGCGCCCCCGCCGCCGACGCCGCCAAGCGGCGCGGCATCGCCGGCGGCTTCACCGTCTACAAGACGGCCTCCGCCGCGGCCGAGGAGGGCGCTTCGCTGGACGACGTCGTCCGCGTCGCCGCACGCACCAACGCGCGCACCCGCTCCCTGGGCGTCGCCTTCGCCGGATGCACGCTGCCAGGCCAGCGCGAACCGCTGTTCACCGTTCCCGAGGGGAAGCTGGGCTTGGGCCTGGGCATCCACGGCGAACCCGGCGTCAGCGAGAGCGCGCTGGCGACGGCCGAGGAACTGGCCGGCACGCTCGTGGAGGGCCTGCTGGCCGAGCGGCCCGCCGAGGCGGCGGACGACAGCCGGGTGGCGGTCCTCCTCAACGGCCTGGGCTCCACCAAGTACGAGGAGCTGTACGTCCTGTGGGCCTCGGTGGCGAAGCGGCTCGCCGACGCCGGACTCGACCTCGTGCGGCCCGAGGTGGGTGAGCTGGTCACCTCGCTGGACATGGCCGGCTGCTCCCTCACCCTCACCTGGCTGGACGAGGAACTGGAACGCCTCTGGCTGGCCCCCGCCGACACCCCCGCGTTCCGCCGGGGCCGGATGAGCGCCCCCCAGACGGCACAGACGGCACAGACGGCGCCGGAGGCGCAGACCCGGGAGGCCGCCCCCGCGCGGCGGACCGCCCGCACAGGCGGCAGCACCCCCTCGTCCGACGCGGCGCGCGGCAGCGGGACCGCGACAGGGGCGGCGCTCACCACCCTGGCCACCGCCGTGGAGGCGTTCCGCGCGGCCCACACCCTCCTGCACGACCAGGAAGAAGTACTCGGCAGGCTCGACGCGGTCGCGGGCGACGGCGACCACGGGCGCGGGATGTGCAAGGGCGTGGACGCGGCCCTCGCCGCCGCCGAGCAGCAGCGCGAACGCGGAGCGGCCCCGGCCGCCCTGCTGGGCGCGGCCGGTGACGCGTGGGCCGCCGAGGCGGGCGGCACGTCGGGGGCGCTGTGGGGCGCGGGCCTGCGCGCCTTCGGCTCGGCGCTGCCCGCAGACCGCGCGCCCGAGCCCGCCGCACTGGTGGCCGGAGCCCGGGCGGCACTGGAGGCGGTCACCTCGCTCGGCAAGGCGGAGCCCGGCGATAAGACGCTGGTCGACGCGCTCGCCCCGTTCGTGACCGCGTTCGCCGAGCGGACCGACGCAGGCGCCTCGTCCGCCGAGTCCTTCGCCGCGGCCGCGGAGACGGCACGTACCGCAGCCGAGGCCACCGCCGAGCTGCGCCCGAAGCTGGGCCGGGCCCGGCCGCTGGCCGAACGCAGCCTCGGCACCCCGGACCCGGGCGCCACCTCCCTGGCCATGGTCCTGACCGAGGTCTCGGCGACCACCCCCCTTTCCGACTGACACGTACCGGCACGGACCGGCGCGGACCGGCGCGGGCCGTGCAACTCGCCGGCGCGCGTCGTCCGACGGACCGCACCGGGCGACGTACCAGACGCTCTCTTCTGGAGGAACGCACCATGAGCACCCACCCCGCAGCGCCCCGGCCGTTCCGCGTCGTCGTCGGCTGCGACGACGCGGGACTCGACTACAAGGAAGCCCTCAAGAAGGACCTGGAGGGCGACGCCCGCGTCGCGGAGGTGACCGACGTCGGCGTCGGCAGCGACGAGCACACCGCCTACCCGCACGTCGCCGTCGAGGCCGCCCGCCGCGTCGCCGAGGGCGAGGCCGACCGGGCGCTGCTCGTGTGCGGCACCGGTCTCGGCGTCGCCATCAGCGCCAACAAGGTGCCGGGCATCCGCGCGGTGACGGCACACGACAGCTACTCCGTGCAGCGCTCCGTGCTCAGCAACAACGCGCAGGTCCTCTGCTTCGGGCAGCGCGTCATCGGCCTGGAGCTGGCCAGGACGCTGGCGGCCGAGTGGCTCGACCACCGCTTCGACCAGAGCTCCGCCTCCGCCGAGAAGGTCGCCGCGATCACGAGCTACGAGCAGGGCGGCTGCTGAGCGCGCCGGCACCGCACACACGGGGGCAACCGGCCCCGCACACGAAGGCACCCGCGCACACGCAGGCAGCAGGTACACACAAAGGCAGGAGCCCCCGCCGTCGGCGGGGGCTCCTTGGGGTGCTGCGTACGTCGCAGGGACCTACTGCGCGGTGACGTTCTCAGCCTGCGGGCCCTTGGGCCCCTGCGTCACGTCGAACGTCACCATCTGGTTCTCCTCGAGCGAGCGGAACCCGGATGCGTTGATAGCGGAGTAGTGGACGAAGACATCGGGACCGTCACCGTCCTGGGCGATGAAGCCATAGCCCTTTTCGGCGTTGAACCACTTCACGGTTCCGGTAGCCATAAGCCCTCCTTGGGCCTATAAGGGTGTCCCTGCTCCCAGAACCCACTAAGAAGCCTGAAAACGACGAGAGCCCGCGGTCACATGCTCCGCAGGCTCTGTACTGCAAGGGAAACCAAACTGCAACTTGCAGCGAGACTAGCACGGGGGCGCCGACGGTGGAAGGGTCGAAGATCACTCGGTTGGAAGCCGCCCTCCTCAGGCCACCCACCGCCCGGTCACCGGCGGGTGCGCAGGCCACCGCGCCCCTCATGCGAAACGCGGAATTCCGGGGCGTACTCTCCGAAGAGTGACTGCTAAACCGGCTGATTCGAGGGATGTGCGCACCCGCCCCCGCGTCGCGCACATCCAGTTCCTCAACTGTCTCCCGCTGTACTGGGGCCTGGTCCACACGCACTCCCTGCTGGACCTGGACCTCACTCGGGACACCCCCGAGAAGCTCAGCGAAATGATCATCGACGGGCGGCTCGACATGGGGCCCGTCACCCTCGTGGAGTTTCTGCGCAACGCCGACGACCTGGTGGCACTCCCCGACATCGCGGTCGGCTGCGACGGCGACGTCATGTCGTGCGAGATCGTCTCCCGCGTACCGCTGGACCAGCTCGACGGCGCCAGGGTGGCCCTCGGCTCGACCTCGCGCACGTCCGTACGGCTCGCCCAGCTGCTGCTGTCCGAGCGCTACGGCGTCCAGCCGGACTACTACACCAGCGAGCCCGACCTCGAGCGGATGATGAAGGAGGCGGACGCGGCCGTCGTCATCGGCGACGTGGGCCTGCGCGCCTACCTGCACAGGCTGCCGGAGGAGGGCCTCCAGGTGCACGACCTGGGCCGGCTGTGGAAGGAGTGGACGGGCCTCCCGTTCGTCTTCGCCGTCTGGGCGGTGCGCCGCGACTTCCTCGCGCGCTCGCCCGAGACGGTGCGCGAGACCCACCGCGCCTTCCTCCACTCCCGCGACCTGGCCATGGAGCAGGTCGACCAGGTGGCCGAGCACGCCGCGCGGTACGAGGTCTTCGACCCGAAGGTGCTGGAGAAGTACTTCACCACGCTCGACTTCCGCTTCGGTGAGCGGCAGTTGGAGGGCGTGTCCGAGTTCGCCCGCCGCACCGGCGCGACGACCGGCTTCCCGCCCGACGTCCGGGTCGAGATGCTGCGCCCCTGAACCGGGAAGCCCGCTCCCGGACCGCGTGAGTCTCTGGCCGCATGGGCCTCTGGCCGCGTGAGCCTCTGGCCGCATGGGCCTCTGGCCGCGCGTGAGCCCGCGCCCCGGCCGTGGGCCCGCGCCCCGGGCCGCCCGCGCCCGGCCGGCTCTCCGGGCTGCGCCTAAGCTGGTGGCGCCCGAGGGGACCCGGAGGGAAGGTGCCCGAGGGGAGGGTGCGGGGCAGCGACCGAGGGGGGCACGATGCAGCCGCTGGAGCCGGAGGACCCGCAGTCGCTGGGCGAGTACCGCCTGCTGCGCAGGCTGGGCGCGGGCGGGATGGGCAGGGTCTACCTCGCCCGTTCGACCAGCGGCCGCACCGTCGCGGTGAAGGTCGTCCACCCGCACCACGCGGTCGACGAGGAGTTCAGGCACCGCTTCCGGCGCGAGGTGGCCTCGGCGCGCAGGGTCGGCGGCGCGTGGACGGCACCGGTGCTGGACGCCGACACCGACGGGCCCACCCCGTGGGTGGCCACCGGCTACGTGGCGGGCCCCTCGCTGGCGCAGGCCGTCACCGAGCACGGGCCGCTGCCCGAGTCGACGGTACGGGCGGTGGGCGCGGGGCTCGCCGAGGCGCTGGACCACGTGCACGGCCTCGGCCTGGTGCACCGCGACGTGAAGCCCTCCAACGTGCTGCTCACCCTGGACGGTCCCCGCCTGATCGACTTCGGCATCGCGCGGGCCAAGGACGGGACGGCCTCGCTCACCTCCAGCGGCGTCTCGGTCGGTTCGCCCGGCTACATGGCGCCCGAGCAGATCCTCGGCGAGCAGGTCGCCGGGGCCACCGACGTCTTCGCGCTGGGCGCGGTGCTGGTCTACGCGGCGACGGGCGAGGCGCCCTTCCCCGGGGACAGTTCCGCCGCGCTGCTCTACCACGTCGTACACGGCGAGGCCCGGCTCGACGGCCTGCCGGACGGGCTGCGCGAGACCGTGACCCGGGCCCTGTCGAAGGACCCGGGCGTACGGCCCTCCACCGGTGGCCTCGCCGGGGAGCTGGCGGGTACGGCGGGCGGCGCGGCCGGGCTGGTGCGCAGCGGCTGGCTGCCCGGGCCGATCGTGGAGCAGGTGAGCAGGCGCGCCGTCGAACTGCTGGAGCTGGAGCCGCAGGCCCCGCGGGGTTCGGGTCCTGTGCCGTTCACGACGCCCGCGTACGGGCCTGCCGCGGGCCTCGTGCCGCCGGCCCCCGTGCCGCCGCCGAGCACCCCGCCGGCGGCCGCGCCCGGGGCGGGGTTCGGCCCGCCGGACCCCTCGTTCGGTGAGGCCGTCGCCCACCCCGCCACCGAAGCCGCACCGCCGGGTTCGGCGCCCCCGTCCGCCCCCACCGACCCCGCCGGTCCTCCCTCCGGTCGTCCCGGCCGGGGAGGCCTCGTCATCGAGCGCGGCGCGGGCGCCCCGGCGCCGGGGGAGGACGGGGCAGGAGCGCGGCGCGGGCGGCGGGTCAGCTGCACGCTGGTGCTCTCGCTCGCCTGCGTGGTCGCGGCGGCGCTGTTCGGCACCTACTTCGCGGGCATCCTGCCCGGAACCGGCGGCTCGGGGCACGACAACTCCGCCGAACCGCCCCCGAAGGACGACCCGCCGCAGAAGGGATCGGACGGCGGCGGATCGAGCGGGGGCTCGGACAAGGATCCGCCGGCCGGCGGGGGCGGCCCCGCCACCGTGCCCAAGGGTTTCCTCGGCAAGTGGCGCGGTGACCTCTACTCCGAGCGCGGCATCCCCGTGGGCACGCTGACCGTCACCATCAAGCAGGGCGGCAAGGGCGACACGGTGGCCACCGGGACCGCCGAGCTGGGCGGGACCGAGTGCTCCTCGGAGTGGGTCCTCGTCTCGGCGTCGGGCAAGCGCATGGTGGCCGACGCCTCCGGCAGCGAGCCCACCTCCCCGCTGTGCGCACCGGGCAGCCCCGACGAGGAGTTCACGCTGCGCGAGAACGGCCGGCTGCGCCTCCAGACGCACGGTGACGGCAACGGGGACGCCTCGGGGACACTCCGCAAGATCGGCTGAGAACCCCTGGCGTAGGCTGGTCGGGCGCCGCTGTGCTGTGGTAAGCGGCGAGGTGTATCGAAATGTGCGAAACGCGCGACCTTTGGAGGGACGCCACGGTGACAGCGCACGCGTCGGAAGCCGACCTGCTCTCCGCCCTCGACCGCGCCGCCACCGGCGGACGCGTCACCCCCGAGGAGGCGCTCGACCTCTACCGCCGCGCGCCCCTGCACGCCCTGGGCGCCGCCGCCGACAAGGCGCGACGGCGCCGGTACGCGGGCACCGAGCACATCGCCACGTACATCATCGAGCGGAACATCAACTACACGAACTCGTGCGTGACCGCGTGCAAGTTCTGCGCCTTCTACGCCTCGCCCAAGAGCGACAAGGTGTGGATCCGCGACCTGGACGACATCCTGCGCCGCTGCGCCGAGACGGTGGAGCTGGGCGGCACCCAGATCATGTTCCAGGGCGGCCACCACCCCGACTTCGGCGTCGAGTACTACGAGGAGCACTTCGCCGCCATCAAGAAGGCGTTCCCGCAGCTGGTCATCCACTCCCTGGGGGCCAGTGAGGTGGAGCACATGGCGCGGATCTCGGGCGTGAGCCCCAAGGAGGCGATCGAGCGCATCCACGCGGCGGGCCTGGACTCCTTCGCGGGCGCCGGTGCCGAACTGCTGCCCGCGCGGCCCCGGAAGGCCATCGCGCCGCTCAAGGAGTCGGGCGAGCGCTGGCTGGAGATCATGGAGATCGCCCACGAGCTGGGCGTGGAGTCCACCTCCACGATGCTGATGGGCACGGGCGAGACCAACGCCGAGCGGATCGAGCACCTGCGGATGATCCGCGACGTGCAGGACCGCACGGGCGGCTTCCGCGCGTTCATCCCGTACACCTACCAGCCCGAGAACAACCACCTGAAGGGGCGGACGCAGGCGACGGTCCTGGAGTACCTGCGCATGATCGCCATCGCGCGGATCTTCCTCGACAACGTCGCCCACATCCAGGGCTCCTGGCTGACCACGGGCAAGGACATCGGGCAGCTGTCGCTGCACTACGGCGCCGACGACCTGGGCTCGGTGATGCTGGAGGAGAACGTCGTCTCCTCGGCGGGCGCCCGGCACCGCTCCAACCGGATGGAACTGATCGACCTCATCCGCAAGGCGGGCCGCGTCCCGGCGCAGCGTGCCACCACCTACGAACACCTGGTGGTGCACGACGACCCGGCGAACGACCCGGTGGACGACAAGGTCGTCTCCCACCTGTCCTCCACCGCCATCGACGGGGGCACCGCGCACCCCGAGCTGGCCCTCATCGACGCGAACTGACAGGCGGACGAGACGACAGTGACCCGGGCAACCCTGGACAAGAAGCCGCACGAGGTCGCCGCCATGTTCGACGACGTGGCGGCCAGGTACGACCTCACCAACGACGTGCTCTCGCTCGGCCAGGCGCGGCTGTGGCGCAGGGCCGTCGCCGACGCGGTGGGCGCGCGTCCCGGCGAGCGGGTGCTCGACCTGGCCGCCGGTACGGCCACCTCCTCGCTGCCGTTCGTGGAGGCGGGCGCCTTCACGGTGCCCTGCGACTTCTCCCTCGGGATGCTGCGGGAGGGCAAGCAGCGCCACCCCTGGATGCCGTTCACGGCCGGGGACGCGACCCGGCTCCCGTTCGCCGACGGCGCGTTCGACGCGGTGACGCTCTCGTTCGGGCTGCGCAACGTCAGCGACGTCGACGCGGCACTGGCCGAGCTGCACCGGGTCACCAAGCCGGGCGGCCGGGTGCTCGTCTGCGAGTTCAGCCACCCGACGTGGGCGCCGTTCCGCACGGTCTACAGCGAGTACCTGATGCGGGCGCTGCCGCCCCTCGCCCGGCGGGTCAGCAGCAGCCCCGACGCCTACGTCTACCTCGCCGAGTCCATCCGCGAGTGGCCCGACCAGCCGGGCCTGGCCGCCCGGTTGCAGGACGCGGGCTGGACCCGGGTGGCCTGGCGCAACCTGACGGGCGGCATCGTGGCGCTGCACCGGGGGTTCAAGCCCCGCTCCTGACGCCCCGTCGACGGCGGTCGTTCCCCTACGCGATCGTTCCCCTACGCGGTCGTTCCCCTACGGGTTGCGCTTGGATAAATTCCCTTCCGGCTGACGCGCGCACGGGCAACCATGGGTGTGCACCGCGTGTCCGTACGTACACGCGCGGTGCACTCTTCCGCCGCCCCGTCCCCGGAACGCATCGGAGCGCCATGTCGTCGCCGCCGTCCCCCTGCCCGCGCTGCGGGGCCGCTTCGCCCGCCGAGGCCAGGTTCTGCATGTCCTGCGGAGCCCCGGCGGCCCCCACAGCCCCGCCCGCCCCCGCGTCGGCTCCGCCTCCACCACCCGCGTCTGCCGCGCCGCCGCCAGGACCACCGTCCACGGCTCCGACAGCGCCGCCGGGGGCACCCGCAGCGCCGCCGGGGGCACCCGCTGCGCCGCCGGGGGCACCCGCAGCGCCGTCAGGCGCCCCCGCACCGCCGTCAGGCGCCCCCGCACCGCCGCCCGGGGTTCCGCCGGTGCCCCCGCCGTTCGTCCCTCGGCAACAGGCCGCGCCCGCTGCGGGCGCGGCGCCCGCCCAGCCGACGCCGTTCGGGCTGTTCATGGTGCGCACCGTCAAGGGGGACTGGCTCGGTGCGCTGCGGGTCGCCGCCTGGCCGCTGGCGCTGCTGTTCGTCGCGGCCTGCGCCCTGGGCATCTGGTCCAACCAGGACATCGACGACCTCGACATCGGCTGGGGCACCCGTATGCGGGTCGCGCTGGCCGCTCTGTTGCAGGGCGTCGGCGGCGGCTTCGGCGTCTCCTCCGACGGCACGTCCGACCTCGGCGGCGCGGCCGTCGTCGGCGAGGCCGAGGTGTCGGGACTGCCGCTGCTGGCCACCGCCGTGTGGATCGGCGCCCTGGTGCTCGCGGCCCGCTCCGAGCGGCGGCGCCTGCCCCGGCCCACCCTCTCGGCGGGCTGCGAGGCCGCCCTGCGGATCGGCGCGGTCTGCGGGCTCGGCGGACTGGCGCTCGGCCTGTACGCGAGCCCCTCCTACGAGGGGTTGGAACTCGACTCGGCGCCCGGGCTCACCCTGCTGTTCTCGTTCCTGCTCTCCACGTTCGTGGCCGCGCTCGTCCTCACCCGCGGCGAGACCGACGCGTGGCTGGCGGGGCGGCCCGCTTCCGGCCTCAGGACCGCCGCCGGCGCCCTGCGCACGGCGGCGCTCGCGCTGGTGAGCGTGGTGGCGCTGGCGTCCGTGGTGGCGTGCGTCGTCCTGCTGGCCGCCGAGGAGGAGATCAGCGCGGGCGAGGTGGGGAGCCTGCTGGCGCTGCTGCCGAACGTCGGCGCGCTCGCCCTCGCGTTCGCCTGGGGCGCCCCGCTCGACGTGAAGTGGAACATCAGCGACTGGGACGCGGGGCACGAGTCGGCCGGGTACGGGGAGCTCGCGGAGGCGGCGGGCGGCTGGGCCGTCGTCGGTACGCTCGCCGGAGGGCTGGCCTGCGCGCTGCTGCTGGGCGTGCTGGTGGCCCGCCGCAGCACCAGCCGCGCCGAACAGCTGTGGGCCGCGGGTTTCTTCGTGCTCGGCGTGCTGCTGCTGGCCGCGGTGGCGGGCGCGGGCTTCGAGGCGCGCTCCCACGAGGCCTCGAACTCCCTGGAGGACCCTGGCTACTCCACGGGGCCAGGACTCACCGGTGAGAGCTTCACCTCCAGCGCCGAGGTCGCGGCGGGCTCGGCCGAGCTGCTGCTCTTCGCCCTGCTGTGGTCGTTCGGCGGCGCGCTGCTGGTGCCGCTGCTGCGCGCGCAGTTCGGCAAGGGCGGCCCGGGGCGTACGGGGTTGGGCCCCGACAACGGCCAGGGGGCGTACGTACGGCCCGGGTACGGGCAGCCGTACTCCCCGGGGTACGGCCCGCAGGGTTACGGACAGCCCGGATACCCGGGCGGACACCCGGGCCAGGGGCAGCCGACGGCTCCGGGGCACGGGCAACCCGGGTACGGGCAGCCGGGGTACGGACAACCGGGCTACGGGCAGCCGGGATACCCGGGCCAAGGACAACCGCCGTACGGGCAGTCCGCACCCGGGCAGGCGGGCCATGAGCAGGCGGGCCAGGGCAAAGTAGGGCAGAGCCAAGCGGGCCAGGGCCAGAGCCAAGCGGGCCAGGGGCAAGGGCCGGGCGCGCCCGGAGCCGAGGCGCCCGGCCCGCACCCGCCCCACCCGACGGGTGGCGGCGGCACCGCACCGCAGCCGTAGTGCGGGCGGGGGGCCGGGCCGGGGGGCGGTCCGGGGGGCGCCCCGAATGCCCGCATAGACTGGCCCGGTCAGCCGACCCAGCCAGCATCGCGGGAGTCCTCGTGGCCGATCCCCAGCACAAGGCCGATCCCAGGCCGACACCAGCCTCCGAGCGGTCCGCCGATGTGATCGTCGTCGGGGCGGGCCCCGCAGGCTCGACGACGGCCTACCACCTGGCCCGCAGCGGTATGGACGTGCTGCTGCTGGAGAAGACGGCCTTCCCGCGCGAGAAGGTGTGCGGTGACGGTCTCACCCCGCGCGCCACCAAGCAGTTGGTGGCCATGGGCATCGACATCTCCGAGGAAGCGGGCTGGCTGCGCAACAAGGGTCTGCGCATCATCGGCGGTGGCCAGCGGCTCCAGCTGGACTGGCCCGAGCTGGCCAGCTACCCCGACTACGGGCTGGTCCGCAAGCGCGACGACTTCGACGAGCAGCTCGCCCGCCAGGCCGAAAAGGCGGGCGCGCGGCTGTACGAGCGCTGCACCGCCGGCGACCCGATCGTGGACGAGCGCACGGGCCACATCACCGGCGTGCACGCCAAGCTGGGTGAGGAGAAGACCCCGGTCACCTTCCACGCCCCGATCGTCGTCGCGGCGGACGGCAACTCGACCCGCCTGTCGCTGAAGATGGGCCTGCACCGCCGCGAGGACCGCCCGATGGGTGTCGCGGTGCGCACGTACTTCACCTCGCCGCGGCACGACGACGACTACCTGGAGTCGTGGCTGGAGCTGTGGGACCGGCGCGGCGAGCAGGAGAGGCTGCTGCCCGGCTACGGCTGGGTCTTCGGCATGGGCGACGGCACCTCCAACGTGGGGCTGGGCGTGCTCAACACCTCCTCCTCGTTCAAGGAGCTGGACTGGCGCGAGATCCTCAAGGCCTGGTGCGCCTCCATGCCGTCGGAGTGGGGCTACACCCCCGAGAACATGACGGGCCCGATCCGCGGCGCGGCGCTGCCGATGGCCTTCAACCGGCAGCCGCACTACACGCGCGGGCTGCTGCTGGTGGGGGACGCGGGCGGGCTGGTCAACCCGTTCAACGGCGAGGGCATCGCGTACGCGATGGAGTCCGGCGTCATCGCGGCCGAGACGATCGTGCAGGCGCACGCGCGTGCGACACCGGCGCAGCGCCAGCTGGCCCTGCGACGGTATCCGAAGGTCCTCAAGGACACCTACGGCGGCTACTACACGATGGGCCGCGCCTTCGTGAAGCTCATCGGCAACCCGAAGGTCATGAAGCTGGCCGCCGAACGCGGCCTCTCGCACCCTCTCCTGATGCGCTTCACCCTCAAGATGCTCGCCAACCTCACCGACCCCACGGGCGGCGACGCGATGGACCGCATCATCAACGGCCTGGCCAAGGTGGCCCCCAGGGCCTGAGCCACCGCCCCCGGGCTCCGAAGCCCGGGAGCCCGCACACACCGAAGGGGCCGTCGCCCCGCACACACCGAAGGGGCCGTCGCCCCGCACTCACCGAAGGGGCCGTCGCCCCGCACTCACCGAAGGGGCCGTCGCCCCGCACACACCGAAGGGTCCACCGCCGCGAGGCGGTGGACCCTTCACCGTGAGAGGTGACGTACCGGGAGCGGTACGCGGTACGCGGTATGTCAGAGCACGCGGACCGCGCCGGTGGGCTGGTCGTAGCTCAGGGGACGCTCCACGACGCCCGTGGAGGAGTTCTGGGCGCCGATGAACTTGCCGCCGCCCACGTAGACGCCCACGTGGTAGGCGCTGCCCGCGCTGCCCCAGTAGAGCAGGTCGCCGGGCTGGAGGTTGTCGAGGGAGACGGAGGTGCCGGCGGTCGACTGCGGCTGCGAGGTCCGCGGCAGGTTGACGCCGACCTGCTTGTAGGCCGCCTGGGTCAGGCCCGAGCAGTCGTACGCGGAGGGCCCGGTGGCGCCCATGACGTAGGACTTGCCGACCTGGGCGCGCAGGAAGTTGATGAGGGTGGCCGCGTTGCCGCCCTGCGGCGCGGGGGCGGACGCCGTCGTCAGGGAGTCGCGGTCGGCCGAGCGGGAGGCGGGGGCCTCGTTCTGCTGGGCGGCCTCACGGGCTTTGCGGGCCGCCTCGGCCTTGCGCTTGGCCTCGGCCTTCGCCTTGGCCTTCTCCTTGTTCTCCTTGGCCTGTTCCTTGGCCTGGGAGGCGGCGCTGTCCTGCGCCTGCTGGAGCTGGAACTGCTGCGCCGAGTTCTGGATGGACTCGGCGGCGAGTGCGTTGGAGTCGGCCGTGGAGAGGGTGGGCATCTCGACGGTCTGGTCCGGTGCGTTCTTGTCGGCCGCGAAGGCCGGCGCCGCCGCCGCGGTGAGGGCCATGGTGCCCATGACGCCGCCCGTCACACCCGCACGCAGCGCCGTATTCATCTTGCTGTTGCGGGGCTTCCGGTGGCTGGGTATCTGAGCTTTCGGGGACATGAGGGAATGCCTAGCAGGCGATAAACCCTCCGCTCAACAATCGTGCGATGCGCCACAGTCGTCGCGTACACGGCCAGTTGAGCTCGCCCGGGGTGGGGTGCGGGCCTTTCCGCGACGTGATCATTGCCCAACTACGGGGCTGTGACCATGCAGTTGTCCGCATTGCCGGAATCTCTCGGGCGCATATACCACGGGGGAAAAGGGAGCGCAAAGAAGGCAGTGGCTGCCGGAAAAGGCGCGTGACGCAGCTCACTCCTGCCGACTCAACTTCTCGTGCGAAAAGAACATTGAGGCCCAATCACCCATCTCGCTCGGTCACGGCGCGGACTCGGCCGGATCGCGGGGCGGTCTCGGGTCGGGTGCGGGGTCGTTCCGGTGGTTCGCCGAGGCCGGTTTCGAAGATCACTCCGGGAGGCCGCCCGGAGTCGCGCGGCTTGTGCCGGGCTTCACGAGCGCACGAGGTCAACTGGTTCGCATATACCAGGTGAAACCGTCCAGCGCTAATTTGCCTCTGCATGCGGATGGCTGGTACAGCCACCCGCCTCCGACGGCTGTGAGCACGGATGAATGTCACCTCGGGTGATCACTTAGAGGCTTTGCGTGTGAAGATCAACGCTCATCAGACGGGATGATTGGCCGTCAGGTGGTGGAGATCACAAAGCAGTTGGCGCCCCCCGTGTCGCAGATCACAGAGGGCCGGGCTTAAGATGCCTGCGAACAGGGCTTGTGAACTGCCTCACATAAGAGCGATCTTCGTGGGATCGGTCTTCCCGGGTCGGGGCAGCGGCCCAGCGGTCTGCCGGCAGTCGGAGTCGACGCCTGGAAGGAGACGGGAGCGGTGAACGTCTACACACCAATCCTCGTACTGGGAGCCATCGCGGCGGCGTTCACGGTCTTCTCCGTGGTCGCGGCCTCGATCATCGGCCCCAAGCGCTACAACCGGGCCAAGCTGGAGGCGTACGAGTGCGGCATCGAGCCCACGCCGCAGCCGGCCGGAGGCGGGCGCTTCCCGGTGAAGTACTACCTGACGGCGATGCTCTTCATCATCTTCGACATCGAAATCGTCTTCCTCTACCCGTGGGCCGTCCATTTCGACTCCCTCGGGATGTTCGGACTCGTCGAAATGCTGGTCTTCATCGCCCTCATCGGTATCGCGTACGCCTACGACTGGCGGCGCGGCGGTCTGGAATGGGACTAGGGGCAGGGGTAAAGCAATGGGACTTGAAGAGAAACTGCCGAGCGGCTTTCTGCTCACCACTGTGGAGAAAGCGGCCGGACTCGCGCGCAAATCGTCCATGTTCCCGGCGACGTTCGGGCTGGCGTGCTGCGCCATCGAGATGATGACGACCGGCGCGGGCCGCTACGACCTCGCCAGGTTCGGCATGGAGGTCTTCCGCGGCTCGCCGCGCCAGGCCGACCTGATGATCGTGGCGGGCCGGGTCAGTCAGAAGATGGCCCCGGTGCTGCGCCAGGTCTACGACCAGATGCCCAACCCCAAATGGGTCATCTCCATGGGGGTGTGCGCCTCCTCGGGCGGCATGTTCAACAACTACGCCATCGTGCAGGGCGTCGACCACGTGGTTCCCGTCGACATCTACCTGCCCGGCTGCCCCCCGCGCCCCGAAATGCTGCTCGACGCCATTTTGAAGCTGCACGAGAAGGTCAAGAACACCAAGCTCGGCGTCAATCAGAAGGAAGCGGCCCGCGAGGCGGAAGAGGCGGCGATGAAGGCGCTGCCCACCATCGAGATGAAGGGGCTGCTGCGGTGAGCGCACAGGCGAACGGCAACGGGCCCCAGGAGCCCGACGAGGGCAGCTCCGTCCCCGTCCAGCGGGGCAACACCGGCGAGGTCATCGACGTACGCCACGGCATGTTCGGCGCCCGCAACGGCGGCGACACCTCCGGGTACGGCGGCCTCGTGCGGACGGTACGCATGCCGGGGGCCGCGGTGCGCCCCTACGGCGGATGGTTCGACGAGGTCGCCGACGAACTCGAAGGCGCCCTGGAGGAGCAGGGGCTCGTCCCCGAGCACGTCATCGTGAACACGGTCGTCGACCGCGGGGAGCTGACCTTCCACATCGCCCGCGAGCACCTGCCACAGGTCGCCCGCACCCTGCGCGACGACCCCGCGCTCCGCTTCGAGCTGTGCACCGGGGTGAGCGGCGTCCACTACCCGGGCGAGACGGGCCGCGAGCTGCACGCCGTCTACCACCTGCGCTCGCTCACCCACAACCGGCTGATCCGGCTGGAGGTCACCGCGCCCGACGCGGACCCGCACGTCCCTTCGATCGTGGACGTCTATCCGACCAACGACTGGCACGAGCGGGAGACCTACGACTTCTTCGGTCTGGTCTTCGACGGCCACCCGGCGCTGACCCGGATCCTGATGCCGGACGACTGGCAGGGGTTCCCGCAGCGCAAGGACTACCCGCTCGGCGGCATCCCCGTCGAGTACAAGGGCGCCCAGATTCCCGCCCCCGACCAGCGGAGGTCCTACACCTGATGGCGACCACACACGCACCCGCCGGGGTCCGCGAGACCACCGAGGGCACCGTCTACGACGTCACCGGCGGGGACTGGGACGAGATGGCCGCGCACGCCGCCAAGAGCGACGACGAGCGCATCATCGTCAACATGGGCCCCCAGCACCCCTCCACGCACGGGGTGCTGCGGCTCATCCTGGAGATCGACGGCGAGACGGTGACCGAGGCCCGCGCCGGCATCGGCTACCTGCACACCGGCATCGAGAAGAACCTCGAATACCGCACCTGGACCCAGGGCACCACGTTCGTCACCCGGATGGACTACCTGACGCCGTTCTTCAACGAGGCGGCGTACTGCCTGGGCGTCGAGCGGCTGCTGGGCATCGAGGACGACGTCCCGGACAGGGCCAACGTCATCCGCGTCCTGCTGATGGAGCTCAACCGGATCTCCTCGCACCTGGTCGCCATCGCCACCGGCGGCATGGAGCTGGGCGCC
Source organism: Streptomyces diacarni (assembly GCF_003323715.1). Taxonomy (GTDB): domain Bacteria; phylum Actinomycetota; class Actinomycetes; order Streptomycetales; family Streptomycetaceae; genus Streptomyces; species Streptomyces diacarni. Next base: position 473,328 of record NZ_QOIN01000047.1, on the reverse strand, counting down.
ACCACGGTGATGATCTTCGGCTTCCGCGACCGCGAACACGTCCTGGACCTGTACGAGCTGATCACCGGGCTGCGGATGAACCACGCCTACATCCGGCCCGGCGGACTCTCCCAGGACCTGCCGCCCGGCACCGTCGACGCGCTGCGCGAGTTCGTGAAGAAGATGCGCAAGAACCTGCCGGAGTACGACGCCCTGTGCACCGGAAACCCCGTCTTCAAGGCCCGGCTGAAAGACATCGGCTACCTCGACCTGGCCGGCTGCATGGCGCTGGGCGCCACGGGACCGATCCTGCGCTCGGCGGGCCTGCCGCACGACCTGCGCAAGGCCCAGCCCTACTGCGGCTACGAGACCTACGACTTCGAGGTCCCCACCGTCGACACCTGCGACTCCTACGGCCGGTTCCTGCTGCGCCTGGAGGAGATGCGCCAGTCGCTGCGCATCATCGAGCAGTGCATCGACCGGCTGGATCCTGGCCCCGTCATGGTCGAGGACAAGAAGATCGCCTGGCCCGCGCAGCTGGCCCTGGGCCCCGACGGGCTCGGCAACTCCCTCGACCACATCAAGAACATCATGGGCACCTCCATGGAGGCCCTCATCCACCACTTCAAGCTGGTGACCGAGGGCTTCCGGGTGCCACCCGGCGAGGTGTACACGGCCGTCGAGTCGGCCAAGGGCGAGCTGGGGGTGCACGTCGTCAGCGACGGCGGCACCCGCCCCTACCGGGTGCACTTCCGCGACCCCTCCTTCACCAACCTGCAGTCCATGGCGGCGATGTGCGAGGGCGGCCAGGTCGCCGACGTCATCGTCGCCGTCGCGTCCATCGACCCCGTGATGGGAGGCGTCGACCGGTGAGCAACGTCGATATGGGCATCCCCGCGATGCCCGCACCCGACTACCCGGCCGAGGTGCGCCGGCGGCTGGAGTCCGACGCGCGCGAGGTCATCGCCCGCTATCCGGACAGCCGCTCCGCGCTGCTGCCGCTGCTGCACCTGGTGCAGTCGGAGGAGGGGCACGTCACCCGCACCGGGCAGCGGTTCTGCGCCGAGATGCTGGAGCTGACCACCGCCGAGGTCAACGCGGTGGCCACCTTCTACTCCATGTACCGCCGCAAGCCCTCCGGGGACTACCAGGTCGGCGTGTGCACCAACACGCTGTGCGCGGTGATGGGCGGCGACGCCATCTACGCCTCGCTCCGCGAACACCTGGCCGTGGGCGACGGGGAGACCACCGAGGACGGCAAGGTCACCCTCGAACACATCGAGTGCAACGCGGCCTGCGACTTCGCGCCCGTCGTGATGGTCAACTGGGAGTTCTTCGACAACCAGACCCCCGCCTCGGCCCGCGCCCTCGTCGACGACCTGATCGCCGGGCGCGAGGTCGCCCCCACCCGGGGCGCCCCGCTGTGCACCTTCCAGCAGACCGCGCGGGTACTGGCCGGCTTCCCCGACGAGCGCGAGGGCGCCACCGACGCGTCCGGCAGCGCGGGGCCCGCCTCGCTGGCCGGGCTGCGGCTCGCCAAGGGCGAGAGCACACCCGGCGTGGTGGCACCGCGCGGCGCAGCGGCCGACGAGGAGGGGAAGTGATGACGGTGGCAGCACACGACGGCGGCCAGGACGAGGCCTCGCAGCCGAGCACCCACGGCGACGCCGACCCGCAGAAGCTCCTCGCGCCCGTCCTGTCCGCGCACTGGGACGAGCCCGACTCCTACACGCTGGCCGGCTACCGGCGGCACGGCGGCTACCAGGCGCTGCCCAAGGCGCTTGCCATGGACCCGGACGACCTGATCGCCTACGTCAAGGAAGCGGGCCTGCGCGGCCGCGGCGGCGCGGGCTTCCCCACGGGCATGAAGTGGCAGTTCATCCCGCAGGGCGACGGCAAACCGCACTACCTCGTCGTCAACGCCGACGAGTCCGAGCCGGGGACGTGCAAGGACATCCCCCTGCTGTTCGCCAACCCGCACTCCCTCATCGAGGGCATGGCCATCGCCTGCCACGCGATCCGCTCCAGCCACGCCTTCATCTACCTGCGCGGCGAGGTCGTCCCCGTGCTGCGCCGCCTCCAGCTGGCCGTCAAGGAGGCGCAGGAGGCCGGCTATCTGGGCACCGACGCGCTCGGCCCCGGCAAGGACCTCACCCTCACCGTGCACGCGGGCGCGGGCGCCTACATCTGCGGCGAGGAGACGGCGCTGCTCGACTCCCTGGAAGGCCGCCGTGGTCAGCCAAGGCTGCGTCCCCCCTTCCCGGCCGTCGCCGGCCTGTACGCGTGCCCCACCGTGGTGAACAACGTCGAGTCCATCGCCTCGGTTCCCGCCCTCATCGACCGCGGCAAGGACTGGTTCCGCTCGATGGGCAGCGAGAAGTCCCCCGGGTTCACGCTCTACTCGCTCAGCGGCCACGTCGCCCGCCCCGGCCAGTACGAGGCACCGCTGGGCATCACCCTGCGCCAGCTCCTCGACATGAGCGGCGGCATGCGCCCTGGGCACCGGCTGAAGTTCTGGACCCCGGGCGGCTCCTCCACCCCGCTGCTGACCGACGAACACCTGGATGTGGCCCTCGACTACGAGGGCGTCGGCGGCGCGGGCTCCATGCTCGGCACCAAGGCGCTCCAGTGCTTCGACGAGACGACCTGCGTGGTGCGGGCCGTCACCCGCTGGACCGAGTTCTACGCGCACGAGTCCTGCGGCAAGTGCACCCCCTGCCGCGAGGGCACCTACTGGCTCGTCCAGCTGCTCCGCGACATCGAGGCCGGCAAGGCGCAGGCCACCGACCTGGAGAAGATCGCCGACATCGCCGACAACATCAACGGCAAGTCCTTCTGCGCGCTGGGCGACGGCGCGGCGTCCCCCATCTTCTCCTCGCTGAAGTACTTCCGCGAGGAGTACGAGGCCCACCTCGGCGGCCGTGGCTGCCCCTTCGACCCCGAGAAGTCCACCGCCTGGGCCGCGAACCCCCACTCCGCTCACCTGGAGGTGAACGCGTGACCGTCACCGCTACTGGCACCTCCACCGGCGGCGGGGAGGCAGCCCCGCCGCCCGAGGAGACGGTGTCGCTGACCGTCGACGGCGCCCAGCTCACCGTCCCCAAGGGCACGCTGGTCATCCGTGCCGCCGAGCAGCTCGGCATCGACATCCCCCGCTTCTGCGACCACCCCCTGCTCGACCCGGCCGGCGCCTGCCGCCAGTGCATCGTCGAGGTGGAGGGCCAGCGCAAGCCGATGGCGTCCTGCACCATCCAGTGCACCGACGGCATGGTCGTCAAAACGCACCTGACCTCGGATGTGGCGAGTAAGGCGCAGCGCGGCGTGATGGAGCTGCTGCTCATCAACCACCCGCTGGACTGCCCCGTCTGCGACAAGGGCGGCGAGTGCCCGCTGCAGAACCAGGCCATGTCGCACGGGGACGCCGACTCCCGCTTCGAGGGCAGGAAGCGCACCTACGACAAGCCCGTCGCCATCTCCACGCAGGTGCTGCTGGACCGGGAGCGGTGCGTGCTGTGCGCGCGCTGCACCCGCTTCTCCAACCAGATCGCGGGCGACCCGATGATCGAGCTGATCGAGCGGGGCGCGCTCCAGCAGGTCGGCACCGGGGAGGACACCCCCTTCCAGTCGTACTTCTCCGGCAACACCATCCAGATCTGCCCCGTCGGCGCGCTGACCTCGGCGGCCTACAGGTTCCGCTCCCGCCCCTTCGACCTCACCTCCTCGCCGGGCGTGTGCGAGCACTGCTCCGGCGGCTGCGCGATCCGCACCGACCACCGGCGCGGCAAGGTGATGCGCCGCCTCGCCGAGAACGACCCCGAGGTCAACGAGGAGTGGATGTGCGACAAGGGACGCTTCGCGTTCCGCTACGCACAGCGCCCCGACCGGCTGCACACCCCGCTGGTCCGCGGTGAGGACGGCACGCTGGCCCCGGCCAGCTGGCCCGAGGCGCTGGAGGCCGCCGCGCGCGGACTCGCCGGCAAGCAGGAGCGCACCGGCGTGCTGACCGGCGGACGGCTCACCGTCGAGGACGCGTACGCCTACGCCAAGTTCGCCCGCGTGGCGCTGCGCACCAACGACATCGACTTCCGCGCACGGGCGCACTCCGCGGAGGAGGCCGACTTCCTCGCCTCCCACGTGGCCGGCCACGGCCGGGACCTGGACGCGGCGGGCCTGACCTACTCCGCGCTGGAGGCCGCGCCCGCCGTGCTCCTCCTCGGCCTGGAGGCCGAGGAGGAGGCGCCCGGCGTCTTCCTGCGGCTGCGCAAGGCCTGGCGCACCCGCGGCCAGCGCACCTGGGCACTGGCCACGCACGCCACCCGCGGCCTGCACAAGGCGGGCGGCACGCTGCTGCCCGCGGCCCCCGGCACCGAGACGGAGTGGCTGGACGCGCTCGCGGGCGGCGTCGGCCTGGACGAGGAGGGCGCGGCGGCCGCCGAGGCGCTGCGCGGTGACGGCGCGGTCATGCTGGTCGGCGAGCGGCTGGCCACCGTGCCGGGTGCGCTCACCGCGGCGCTGCGCACGGCGGTCGCCACCGGCGCCACCCTGGTGTGGGTGCCGCGCCGCGCGGGCGAGCGCGGCGCACTGGAGGCCGGGTGCCTGCCCGGACTGCTGCCGGGGGCCAGGGCCGTGGCCGACGCCGGCGCGCGCGCCGAGGTGGCCCGCGCCTGGGGCGTCGCCGAACTGCCCACAGCGCCGGGGCGCGACACCTCCCAGATCATCGAGGCCGCCGCCACGGGCGAGCTGTCCGCGCTGGTCGTCGGGGGCGTCGGTATGGAGGACCTGCCGGATCCGGCCCGCGCCCGCGAGGCGCTGGAGGCGGTGGACTTCCTGGTCAGCCTGGAGCTGCGGCCCAGCGCCGTGACCGATCTCGCCGACGTCGTCCTGCCCGTCTCGGCGGCCCCGGAGAAGTCCGGCACCTTCCTCAACTGGGAGGGCCGCCTGCGGACGTTCGACGCGGCCCTCAAGCCGGACCAGATGACCCGCCGCCACGTCCAGCCCGACGCCCGCGTCCTGAACATGCTCGCCGACGCGCTGGACGTCCACCTGGGACTGCCGGACGTGCGCATGGTGCGCGGCGAACTCGACCGCCTCGGCCACCGCACGGGCACGGCCCGGCTGGAGGCCCCGATCCCCGGGGCCCGTACCGCGCCGCAGCCCGCCGCCGGAGAGGCCGTGCTGGCCGGGCACCGGATGCTGCTCGACCAGGGCCGTCTCCAGGAGGGGGACGAGGCGCTGGCCGGCACCCGGCACGCGGCGTACGCGCGGCTGTCGGCCGCCACCGCCGCCGAGATCGGCGCCGCGGACGGCGAGACGCTGGCCGTCGCGGGACCGCGCGGCGAGGTGCGGCTGCCGCTGTGCGTCACCGAGATGCCCGACCGGGTGGTGTGGCTGCCGCTCAACACGGTCGGCGGCGGCGTCGCGGCCGACGCCGGGGCGCTCCCCGGCGCGCTGGTGCGGATCGCGCCCGGCAGCGTCGGCGTCAACCAGACCCCGCAGGAGGTGGGCGCATGAACGGGCCGGTGCAGCACCTCGCCCAGGAGGACCTGTCGATGTTCGGCACGGATCCGTTCTGGCTCGTGCTGATCAAGGGCGTCTTCTGTTTCGCGTTCCTGATGGTGACGGTGCTGCTCTCCATCGTCTTCGAGCGCAAGATCGTGGGCTGGATGCAGCTGCGCGTCGGCCCCAACCGGCACGGGCCCTGGGGCATGCTCCAGTCGCTGGCCGACGGCGTGAAGCTGATGTTCAAGGAAGACATCATCGTCAAGGGCAGCGACAAGCTGGTCTACTTGCTGGCTCCGGTCATCGGCGCGGTGCCGGCCTTCATGGCGATCGCGGTCATCCCGTTCGGTCCGGCGGACAACCAGATCTCGATCTTCGGGCACCGGACGGCGATGCAGCTGACGGACATGCCCGTCGCCGTCCTCTACATCCTGGCCACCGCCTCCATCGCCTCCTACGGCGTGGTGCTGGCCGGCTGGTCGTCCGGGTCGACGTATCCGCTGCTGGGCGGCGTGCGCGCCACGGCGCAGATCATCAGCTACGAGATCGCGATGGGCCTGAGCTTCGCCGCGGTCTTCCTCTACTCGGGCTCGATGTCCACCTCGGCGATCGTCGGCGAGCAGGCGGACGGCTGGTTCGCCTACCTGCTGCCGGTCTCCTTCCTGATCTATCTGATCTCGATGGTCGGCGAGGCCCACCGGGCGCCGTTCGACATGCCGGAGTCCGAGGGCGATCTGGTCGCGGGCTTCCAGACCGAGTACAGCTCGATCAAGTTCGCGATGTTCATGCTGACCGAGTACGTCCACGTGGTGACGGTCTCCGCGCTGGCGGTCACGCTCTTCCTGGGCGGCTGGCGCGCCCCGGCGCCGATCTCCACCTGGTGGGAGGGCGCCAACCACGGCTGGTGGCCCATCCTGTGGTTCACCGCCAAGCTGCTCGTGCTGATCTTCTTCTTCATCTGGATCCGCGGCACGCTGCCCCGCGTGCGCTACGACCAGTTCATGAAGCTGGGCTGGAAGGTGCTCATCCCCATCGCCCTGGTGTGGCTGATGCTGGTGGCCACCGTCCGCGCGATGCGCAACGAGGGCTGGGACTACAGCTCGGTCGTCTACTGGGTCGCTGGCACGGCGCTGGCGCTGCTGCTGATCTCCTTCGTCGTCGACTTCTTCCGCCCCGGCCCCGAGGAGGAGGAAGTGCCCGAGCGGGACAAGCCCTTCGACCCGATGGCCGGCGGATTCCCCGTACCGCCGCTGCCGGGGCAACAGGTGCCGCCGGTGCCGCGGCGGCCCTCGCGCGCGCCGCGTGAGCGGGAGCGCGAGCCGGTCGGTGCCGGTGCGGGCGGGCCCGGCACTCCTGGCGACGCAACTGACGCAACCACCGAGAGCAAGGGGGCTGACGGTGCCTGAAAACCCCGTGGCCGGCTTCGGCGTGACCTTCAAGGACATGTTCAAGAAGCGGCTGACCGAGCAGTACCCCGAGTACAAGAAGCCGACGGCTCCCCGCTTCCACGGCCGCCACCAGCTCAACCGGCACCCGGACGGGCTGGAGAAGTGCGTGGGCTGCGAGCTGTGCGCCTGGGCCTGCCCCGCCGACGCCATCTACGTCGAGGGGGCCGACAACACCGAGGAGGAGCGGTACTCGCCCGGCGAGCGCTACGGCCGCGTCTACCAGATCAACTACCTGCGCTGCATCCTGTGCGGCCTGTGCGTCGAGGCCTGCCCCACCCGGGCGCTGACCATGACGAACGAGTACGAACTGGCCGACTCCTCCCGCGAGTCCCTCATCTACACCAAGGAGGAGCTGCTCGCGGGCCTGGAGGAGGGCATGGTCGACTCCCCGCACGCCATCTTCCCCGGCATGACGGAGAAGGACTACTACCAAGGCCTGGTCAGCGAGGCCGCGCCCGGCACCGTGCAGCAGCACGCCACCGACACCGGGGCGCCCCAGGAGTCCGCCGACACCTACGGCGCGGACGAACCCGCCGCGGGTGAGGCCACCACGGGCGAGGCCGCGGCGTACGGGCCCATGACGCACGGCGTCGTCACGGCCGGCGGGGAGGGGGAGCGATGAACGCACTCGCCGCCACCGCCACCGCCACCTCCACGGGCGAGGCCGTCCAGTTCTGGGTGCTGGGCACCGTCGCCGTCCTCGGCGGCCTCGGTACGGTGCTGCTGCGCCGCGCCGTGCACAGCGCGCTCTGCCTGGCCGGGACAATGATCATCCTGGCGCTCTTCTACCTCGCCAACGGCGCCTATTTCCTCGGCGTCGTGCAGATCGTGGTCTACACCGGCGCGGTCATGATGCTGTTCCTGTTCGTGCTGATGCTCGTCGGCGTCTCCCACGCCGACTCGCTGCGCGAGACGTTGAAGGGGCAGCGCTGGCTCGCCGCGGCCTGCGCACTGGGCGTCGGCATCCTGCTGATCACCGGCATCGGGCAGGTCTCGGTGGGCGGCTTCAACGGGCTCGGGGCCGCCAACGCCGAGGGCAACGTCCCGGCGCTGGCCTCCCTGCTGTTCACCAAGTACGTCGTCGCCTTCGAGGTGGTCGGCGCCCTGCTGACCGTCGCCGCGGTCGGCGCCACGCTGCTCACCCACCGCGAGCGCGTCGAGAAGAACAAGTCGCAGCGCGAGCAGGCCGAGGAGCGTGTGCGCGAGGGCAAGCAGGTCACCCCGCTGCCGGCGCCCGGCGTCTACGCCCGCCACAACGCCAACGACCGTCCCGCGCTGCTGCCCGACGGCACGCCCTCCGAGCTCAGCGTCAGCCGCACGCTGCGCGACCGCGGCCAGATCCGCGAGGTCAACGCCGAGCAGCTGGCGCAGCTGGCCGCGATCGAGCAGCGCACCGCCGAGTACCAGGGCCGCGCCACCTACCCGGGCCCCAAGGACCCGGGCGAACGGGCCGCCGACCGGGCCCAGGACGCGGCCGACCGTGCCGAGGGCGGCGGCCAGGACACCGCCGCCGGGCAGGCCAGCGAGCGTGAGGAGGCCACCAAGTGAGCCCGATCAACTACGTCTATCTGGCAGCGCTGCTGTTCACCATCGGCGCCGCCGGAGTCCTCATCCGGCGCAACGCCATCGTGGTGTTCATGTGCATCGAGCTGATGCTGAACGCCGCCAACCTGACGCTGGTCGCCTTCTCGCGGATGCACGGCAACCTCGACGGCCAGATCATGGCGTTCTTCGTCATGGTCGTCGCCGCCGCCGAGGTCGTGGTGGGTCTGGCGATCATCGTCATGCTCTACCGCTCCCGCCACTCGGCCTCGGTCGACGACGCCAGCCTGATGAAGCTGTAAGGGGTACGTACCAGTGGAGTCAATGATCGGACTGCTCGTCGGAGTGCCCCTGCTCGGCGCCGCCGTGCTGCTGTTGGGCGGGCGGCGCCTGGATCGGAGCGGGCACTGGCTGGCGACACTGCTGGCCGCGGTGTCCTTCGTGATCGGGGCCGTGCTGTTCGCCTCGATGCTGGGGGAGGACGCCGAGAGCCGGGCCATGCACAGCAAGCTGTTCTCCTGGGTGCCGGTGGAGGGCTTCCAGGCGGACATGGCCTTCCAGCTCGACCAGTTGTCGATGACGTTCGTCCTGCTGATCACCGGCGTGGGCACGCTCATCCACCTGTACTCGGTCGGCTACATGGAGCACGACCCGAAGAGGCGCCGCTTCTTCGCCTACCTGAACCTCTTCCTCGCGGCGATGCTGCTGCTCGTCCTCGCCGACAACTTCCTGCTGCTGTACGTCGGCTGGGAGGGCGTGGGTCTCGCCTCGTACCTGCTGATCGGCTTCTGGCAGCACAAGCCGAGCGCGGCGACGGCGGCGAAGAAGGCGTTCCTGGTCAACCGTGTCGGTGACGCGGGCCTGGCCATCGCCATCTTCCTGATGTTCACCACCTTCGGCACCTTCGCCTTCGCGCCGGTCCTCTCCGCCGCCGGCGAGGCGAGCGAGGGCAAGCTGACGGCGATCGGCCTGATGCTGCTGCTGGCGGCCTGCGGCAAGTCGGCGCAGGTGCCGCTCCAGTCCTGGCTCGGGGACGCCATGGAGGGCCCCACCCCGGTCTCCGCGCTCATCCACGCGGCGACGATGGTGACCGCGGGCGTCTACCTGATCACCCGCTCCGGCGCGATCTTCAACGGGGCGCCGGACGCGCAGCTGGTCGTGGTGATCGTCGGCGCGGTCACGCTGCTGTTCGGTGCGATCGTCGGTTGCGCGAAGGACGACATCAAGAAGGCGCTGGCCGGCTCGACCATGTCGCAGATCGGCTACATGATCCTGGCCGCGGGGCTCGGCCCGATCGGCTACGCGTTCGCCATCATGCACCTGGTCACCCACGGCTTCTTCAAGGCCGGGCTGTTCCTCGGCGCCGGGTCCGTGATGCACGGCATGAACGACGAGGTCGACATGCGCCGCTACGGCGGACTGCGCAAGCACATGCCGGTCACCTTTGTCACCTTCGGCCTCGGCTATCTCGCCATCATCGGCTTCCCGGGACTGTCCGGGTTCTTCTCCAAGGACCAGATCATCGAGGCCGCCTTCGGCAAGGGCGGCACCGAGGGCTGGATCCTGGGCGCGGTCACCCTGCTGGGCGCGGCCATCACCGCGTACTACATGACGCGGGTGATGCTGATGACCTTCTTCGGCGAGGAGCGCTGGCGCAAGGCGCCCACCCCGTCCCCGGCCGAGCCCGACGTCGAGCCCGCGGCCGAGACGCGGGGCGCGTACGCGCCGCCCCACCCGCACGAGTCCCCGAAGATCATGACGATCCCGATGATCGTGCTCGCCTTCGGGTCCGTCTTCGCGGGCGGCCTCTTCAAGGCGGGCGAGTCCTTCGTGGGCTGGCTGGAGCCGGTCACCCAGTTCGAGCACGGGCACTCCCCGGTCTCGGCGACCGCGGTGACGGCCGCCACGATCGTGGCGCTCGTCCTCGGCGTGGGCGCCGCGTACCTCCAGTACGGGCGCAAGCCGGTGCCCGCGCTCGCCCCGCGCGGCAGCCTGCTCACCCGCGCCGCCCGCCGCGACCTGCTCCAGGACGACTTCAACCACGTGGTGCTGGTCAGCGGCGGAACGCACCTGACCCGCAGCCTGGTCTACGTCGACAACAAGGTCGTCGACGGCGCCGTCAACGGCACGGCCGCCTCCTTCGGCGGTCTGTCGGGGCGGCTGCGGCGGCTCCAGAACGGTTTCGCCCGCTCCTACGCGGTCTCGATGTTCGGCGGCGCGGCAGTGCTGATCGCCGCGACCCTGCTGATGAGGGCGGTCTGAGTCATGTCATTTCCTCTGCTGACGGTCACGGCGGCGCTGCCTGCCGTCGGGGCCGTCGCCACCGCCGCCGTCCCGGCGGCCCGGCGCACCGCGGCCAAGTGGCTGGCGCTGCTGGTCTCGCTGGCCACGCTCGTGCTGGCCGCCGTGGTGCTGATCCGCTTCGACCCGGACGGCGCCCGCTACCAGCTGACCGAGTCGCACGCCTGGATCTCCGACTTCGGGGTCCGCTACGAACTCGGCGTCGACGGCATCGGCGCCGCCCTGATGGCGCTGACGGCGCTGCTCATCCCGTTCGTCATCGGCGCGGGCTGGCACGACGCCGACGACGCCGACGACCGCGCGGACGAGCAGGCCAACCGCCGCTGGCGGCCCACCCAGGGCTTCTTCGCCCTCATCCTCGCCGTCGAGGCGATGGTGCTGGTCTCCTTCGCCGCCACCGACGTCTTCCTCTTCTACATCTTCTTCGAAGCGATGCTCATTCCGATGTACTTCCTCATCGGCGGCTTCGGGGACCGGGCACACGCGGCCGGTGAGGAGGAGGGCGCCAAGCAGCGCTCCTACGCGGCCGTGAAGTTCCTGCTCTACAACCTGGCCGGCGGGCTGGTCATGCTGGCCGCCGTCATCGGGCTGTTCGTCGTCAGCGCCGACTCCCTGGGCCAGGGCACCTTCTCGCTGCCGGAGCTGCTCAAGGCGCGGGCGAGCGGCGACCTGACGATGGCGACGTCCACCGAGCGGTGGCTCTTCCTCGGCTTCTTCGTCGCCTTCGCCATCAAGGCGCCGCTGTGGCCGCTGCACACCTGGCTGCCCAACGCCATGGGCGAGTCCACGGCGCCTGTCGCGGTGCTCATCACGGCCGTCGTCGACAAGGTCGGCACCTTCGCGATGCTCCGCTTCTGCCTGGGCCTCTTCCCCGAGGCCAGCTCCTGGGCCACCCCGGTGGTGCTCGGACTGGCGCTGGTCAGCGTCCTGTACGGGGCGCTGCTGGCGGTCGGGCAGCGGGACATCAAGCGGCTGGTGGCGTACGCGTCCATCTCGCACTTCGGCTTCATCATCCTGGGCGTCTTCGCGATGACCAGCCAGGGCCAGGGCGGCGCGACGCTCTACATGGTCTTCCACGGCATCTCGACGGCCGCGCTGATGCTGGTGGCAGGCTTCCTCATCTCGCGCCGCGGCTCGCGTCTGATCGCGGACTACGGCGGGGTGCAGAAGGTGGCGCCCGTGCTGGCCGGCACGTTCCTGATCGGTGGCCTGGCCACGCTCTCGCTGCCGGGGCTGGCGCCGTTCGTCAGCGAGTTCCTCGTCCTGGTCGGCACGTTTGAGCGCTACCCCGTCGCCGGGATCATCGCCACCGTCGGCATCATCCTCGCCGCGCTGTACGTGCTGGTGCTCTACCAGCGCACGATGACCGGGCCGATCCGCAGGCCGGAGATCGAGAAGATGCCCGATCTGAAGGTGCGCGAGGTCGCGGTGGTGGCGCCGCTGGTGGCGCTGCTGCTCTTCCTCGGCGTCTTCCCCAAGCCGCTCACCGAGATCGTGAACCCCGCCGTGGAGCACACCCTCTCGGACGTACAGAAGAAGGACCCGAAGCCGCAGCATCCCGTCGCGGAGCACGCGGGGTCCGACGACAAGCCGGCCGGGCACGGCGGAGGTGACCACGAGTGACTGGCATGATCGACGTCGCGTCGGCGGGAGGCGCTCCCGGCGTCCACAGCCTGTGGACGGTCGCGGCCGGCGCGGGCGACAAGCTCCAGGCGCCCAGCATCGAGTACGGGAAGCTCTCCCCGACGCTGATCGTCCTCGGTGCGGCGGCCCTCGGCGTCCTCATCGACGCCTTCGCGCCCCGCAGGGCCCGCTACGGCGCCCAACTGTTCGTGGCGCTGGTGGGCCTGGCCGCCGCGTTCGCCGCCGTCATCGGACTGGCGGCCTCCGGCGCGGGCACCACCGAGGCGCAGATCGCCGGAATGGGCGCGCTGGCCGTGGACGGGCCCGCGCTCTTCCTCCAGGGCACCCTGCTGCTGGTCGGCATCGTGGGCGTCTTCACCTTCGCCGAGCGGAAGCTGGAACCCTCGGCGCACGGCTCCAGGGTCGACTCGTTCGCCGCGCAGCCCGCCTCGGTGCCGGGCGGCGAGGGCGAGACCCAGGCCGTCAAGGCGGGCTGGACCACCACCGAGGTCTTCCCGCTGCTGATGTTCGCGGTCGGCGGCATGCTGCTCTTCCCGGCAGCCAACGACCTGCTGACCCTCTTCATCGCGCTGGAGGTCTTCTCCCTCCCGCTGTACCTGCTGTGCGCGCTCGCCCGCCGCAGGCGGCTGCTCTCCCAGGAGGCGGCCGTCAAGTACTTCCTGCTGGGCGCGTTCTCCTCCGCCTTCCTGCTGTTCGGCACCGCGCTGCTGTACGGCTACGCCGGCACCGTCAGCTACTCGGGCATCGCCCGCGTCGTCTCGGGGACCGACGCCATCAGCGACCCGGTGCTGGCCCAGACGGCCGGCAACGACGCGCTCCTGCTCATCGGCGGCGCGCTCGTCGTCATGGGGCTGCTCTTCAAGGTCGGTGCCGTCCCCTTCCACATGTGGACCCCGGACGTGTACCAGGGCGCGCCGACGCCCGTGACCGGCTTCATGGCGGCCGCCACCAAGGTCGCCGCCTTCGGCGCGCTGCTGCGGCTGCTGTACGTGGTGCTTCCCGGGCTGCGCTGGGACTGGCGGCCCGTCATGTGGGGCGTGGCCATCCTGACGATGCTCGCCGGCGCCATCGTGGCCATCACCCAGACCGACATCAAGCGGCTGCTGGCCTACTCCTCCATCGCCCACGCGGGCTTCCTGCTGGCGGGCGTCATCGCCACCTCCAAGGACGGCATCTCCTCGGTGCTGTTCTACCTGGGCGCCTACTCGTTCGTGACGCTGGGCGCGTTCGCCGTCGTCACCCTGGTACGGGACGCGGGCGGCGAGGCGACGCACCTGTCCAAGTGGGCCGGACTCGGGCGGCGGTCGCCCCTGCTGGCGGCCGTCTTCGCCGTCTTCCTGCTGGCCTTCGCCGGCATCCCGCTCACCTCGGGCTTCGCGGGCAAGTTCGCCGTGTTCAAGGCGGCGGCCGAGGGCGGAGCGGGCGTACTGGTCGTCATCGGCGTCCTCGCCTCGGCCATCGCCGCCTTCTTCTACCTGCGCGTCATCGTGCTGATGTTCTTCAGCGAACCGCAGGCCGACGGGCCGAGCGTGGCCGTACCCAGCGTCATGACGACCTCGGCCATCGCCATCGGCGTCGTGGTGACCGTCGTCCTCGGCGTGGCACCGCAGTACTTCCTCGACCTGGCGGGCCAGGCCGGAGTGTTCGTCCGGTGAACCACATACCGCTCCTCGACCCCCCGCCCTAGCTGTACGAAGCGCCGCCAGAGGCCCCAACGGGACGCATCTGGCGGCGCTTTGTAATGAGCACTGTCCGATGCACCCGTGACAAGACGTGTGCGGAAACGGTAGGAACTCGAAGCATGGGTTGTGTAATTCTCCGCCAGGAAAAAGGCGGATACCAAGGAAAACAGGGCGGAATCTTCACAGAAGGGGTCTCCGCCGAATCGGTGGGCGCCAAGGGTCTGTGTCTGCACGTCCTGCACATCCCGGCGAACTCGAAGGGGGAACCACACCTGCACGCGGGCCACGAATCGGCCATCTACGTCGTCAACGGGGTGCACGAGATGTGGCACGGGGAGGACCTGGAGAACCGCGACACCCTCCACCCCGGCGACATGGTCTACGTGCCGGCGAACATGCCGCACATGCCGGTCACCGGCGAAGAGCCCGTCACCGTCGTGGTGGCGCGCACCGACCCACGCGAACAGGAGTCCGTCCACCTGCTCTCGCCGCGCGACCCCTGAGGGGCCCCGCCGGGCGCCGACGGGCCCAGGGCCCACCGCGGCGAGACCGGGACGCCCGCACGCGGTGACACGGACCGCGGGCCGGGCCCGGACCCCGAAAGGGCCGGGCCCGTGGTCCCCGGCTGCCCGGATCAGCCGCGGTCGCAACGGGCGGCTCAGCCGCCGGGATACTCGCGGACCTTGCGGTCGCTGCCCGAGCTCTCCGTCTTCTCGTGCGGCGGCTCGGTGACGTCGTCCAGCTTGTCGGGGAGGTTCTCGGGCAGCTTGTCGGGCAGATCACCGAGCTCGTCGGGGTCCTTGGGCAGCTTCGCCGGAGCGTTCGCCGCCCTGGTGTAGGTGTCGGTGGCCCCGCCGTTCCAGGTGACCTTCAGCGAGTCCGCCGTCACCGAGCCGACCTTGCCCGTGGCGCGCTCCTCACCGACGCCCGCCGGGCACTTGAGAACCAGCGACTTCTCGGCGCCCGCCGCCATGACGCGGCCCGTGCACACCTTCTTGTCCTTGCCCCGCAGCAGGGACGCGGCGTCGTCGACGACGGTGAGCGTCAGCTTCTGGCCCTCCGCGTCCGCCGTCCAGACGCCCGGCAGCCGCCCCTCGCCCGCCGGCTCCTCGCTCTTGTCCGGCGCTGGCGCGGCGGACTTCTTCTCATCGCCCTTGGCCTTGCCGCCGTCGTCGCCCTTGCCGTCGTCGCCGCTGCCGCAGCCACCCACCAGCAGCGCGGCGGCCGCCGCCGCGACCACCGCCCCCGTCCTCCGCGCTGACGTGCGCACTGTCCCTCCTCGGTCGTCCCGCCCTGGTCGTTTGCAGGGTCACGACAACCTAGCAGGGGCTCTGTCCGCCCCCTCCCGTCTCCCGACGCCTCAGAACGGGTCGTCGGCCGACGGGAAATCCGTGGGGAGATCCGGCGGCGGAGAGGCCAGTTCCGGATCGGAGGACTTGCCCAGCTCCACCGTCCGGCCCGACTTCCACTTCACGGTCATGCTCTTGCCCGAGACGCTGGTCACGGTGCCGCTGGTGTAGTCGGTACCGCCGCCCTCGCAGGTCAGATCCAGCGCGGTGCCGTTAGCCTTGCCGTCGCAGCGGTCGGGCAAGATCATGAACACCCGCTTGTCCGGCGAGATGCTGAACACGACCGACTCGCCGTCGGCCGCGGGGTGGGTCGCCCAGGCGCCGACCATCGCCGACGGGTCGACGGAGCCGTCCCCGCCCCCCTCCCCGTTCCCTTCGGAGCCGTCGGCCGCTTCTCCCGGCGGCCCCGAGTCGCCAGGCTCCTCGCTGAGGTCGGGGTGCTTGTCGCCGGGATCCGCGATGCTCGTGCCACCCCCGTCGCCTCCGCAGCCGCCCACCAGAAACGCCAGGGCCGCCGCCGCGGCGACCGCCCCCGAAATCCGCGCCGATCTGCGCACGTCCGTCCCCCTCCGTCGGTTCCTCACGCCCCGCCACGGACGCCTGGGTGGCGGGGCCATGGCAACCTAGCAAGCTCCCCACCCCCAAACCACCTCGAATCCCCCCAACTCCACCCCCACCTTGGCGCTGAGTGCCAAGCCCTCCCACCCCCCTCTCCTCACCGCAACGGCGGCGCCCCCCCACGAGGGCCCGACGGCCGTGGGGGCCGCCCCCTCGTTCCCGCCGCGACGACGGCGGGGTGTGGGGCCGCCGACCCCTTGTTCCCGCTGCGACGGTGGCGGAATGTGTGGGGGCTGGCCCCCTCTTCCCGCCGCGACGGTGGCGGAATGTGTGGGGGCTGGCCCCCTCTTCCCGCCGCGATGGTGGCGCGCCACGGCGGCGAGGGTCCGGCGGAATGGGCGGCGGCCGGTGGGGAGCGCGGGGTGTCGCCCGGGCCCGCAGGGGCGCGGGACCGGGCCCGCGGCCACGGAGCGCACCACCGGTGGGGGACTTATCCACAGGCGGGGCCGCACATGTCACCGGCCCCGCCTATCGTGGCGGGCATGCTTCAGGAGAGTGCCGAGGGATCCGGCGGGGCGTCCGAGACGGCCGCGCTGCGAGTGCTGCGCAAGGTTTTCGGATACGACGCCTTCCGCGGCCGGCAGGAGGCCGTCATCGAGCACGTCGCGCACGGTGGTGACGCGGTCGTGCTGATGCCGACCGGTGGCGGCAAGTCGCTGTGTTACCAGATCCCGGCGCTGGTGAGATCGGGTACGGGTGTGGTGATCTCGCCCCTGATCGCGCTGATGCAGGACCAGGTGGACGCGTTGCGCGCGCTGGGTGTGCGTGCGGGGTTCATCAATTCCACGCTCGATTTCGATCAGCGGCGCGTGGTGGAGGCCGAGTTTTTGGCGGGGGAGCTCGATCTGCTCTATCTGGCGCCTGAGCGGCTGCGTCTGGAGGCGACGACGGCGTTGCTGGAGCGCGGCGAGGTGTCGCTCTTCGCGATCGACGAGGCGCACTGTGTCGCGCAGTGGGGCCACGATTTCCGCCCCGATTACCTCTCGCTCTCGATGTTGGGCGAGCGCTGGCCCGAGGTGCCGCGGGTCGCGTTGACGGCCACCGCGACCCGCGCCACCCATCAGGAGATCGTGCAGCGGCTGGGTCTGGAGCAGGCGCGGGATTTCGTCGCGAGCTTCGACCGTCCCAATATCCAGTACCGGATCGTTCCGAAGCGGGATCCGAAGAAGCAGTTGCTGCGTTTCCTCAAGGAGGAGCACGCGGGCGACGCGGGCATCGTCTATTGCCTGTCGCGCAATGCGGTCGAGCGGACCGCCGAGTTCCTGTGCCGTAGCGGTGTGGAGGCCGTGCCGTATCACGCGGGGCTGGACGCGGGCACGCGCGCCGCGCATCAGGCGCGGTTCCTGCGGGAGGACGGCCTGGTGGTGGTGGCGACCATCGCTTTCGGTATGGGGATCGACAAGCCGGACGTGCGCTTCGTCGCCCATCTCGATCTGCCGAAGTCCGTGGAGGGCTATTACCAGGAGACGGGCCGCGCGGGCCGGGACGGGGAGCCGTCGACCGCCTGGCTGGCCTACGGCCTGCAGGACGTCGTGCAGCAGCGCAAGCTGATCGAGAACGGCGAGGGCGACGTGGCGTTCCAGCGGCGGGCGCGCAGCCATCTGGACGCGATGCTGTCCCTGTGCGAGACGGTCCGCTGCCGACGGGCCCAGCTGCTGGAGTATTTCGGTCAGGAGTCGGCTGCGGGCGCGGCGCAGGTGGCCTGCGGCAACTGCGACACGTGTCTGACGCCGCCGGAGTCGTGGGACGGCACGGTCCCGGCTCAAAAGGCGCTGTCGACGGTGGTGCGGCTCAAGCGGGAGCGGGGGCAGAAGTTCGGTTCGGGGCAGATCGTCGACATTCTGCTGGGCCGGAAGACGGCGAAGGTCATCCAGTTCGACCATGACGCGCTGTCGGTGTTCGGTGTCGGCGCGGAGTTGGGGGAGGGCGAGTGGCGGGGTGTCGTCCGTCAGCTGATCGCCCAGGGGCTGCTGGAGATCGAGGGGGAGCACGGCACGCTGGTGCTGACGGACGCGAGTGCGACGGTGCTGCGCGGGGAGCGGGAGGTGCGGCTGCGCAAGGATCCGGTGCCGGACCGGGCGTCGGGCTCCCGGTCGGGTTCCGGCGCGGGTTCTCGGGGTGGTGGGGCGAAGCGCCAGGCCCCGGCTGATCTCCCCGAGGAGGCTCAGCCGCTCTTCGAGGCGCTGCGTGCCTGGCGCACGGAGCAGGCGCGGGAGCAGGGCGTGCCGCCGTACATCGTCTTCCATGACGCCACGCTGCGGGAGATCGCCGTGCAGCGTCCCGGCTCGCTGGGTGAGCTGGGCGGTGTGGCCGGGGTGGGCGAGAAGAAGCTCGCGACGTACGGCGAGGGCCTGTTGGCCGCGCTGGTGGCGGCGGGGGAGGCCGACGCGGTGGTGGCAGAGGGCTCAGGGGCCTCCGCGGCACAGGAGGGCCGGGCGGACGACGGTGCCGAGTCGGCGGAAGACGGCGCGGAGCCCGTGGTCGACGGCGCGGAGCCCGTGGCCGGGGTTCTTGCCGGCTCCGGGGCCGCGCCGGATGAACCGGGGGCGGAAGCCGACTCCGGGCCCCTGTGGGCGGGAGTCGATGCTTCGCCGCGGTCCTGACGCAGGGTGGTGGCCGTCACCGGCGGTCGCCACCGGAGCCGGATGACGGCCACCGGGCGGCAGCCGTCATCCGGGGGCGGGGGGGCGTCACTCGGCGGGTGTCACCCGGCCTGTCACGTCGCCGAGACCGATGCGGGTTCCGTCCGGCCCCGGTGCCCACGCGGTGAGGGTCACCTCGTCGCCGTCCTCCAGGAACGCGCGCTTGCCGTCGGGGAGTTCGAGGGGTTCGCGGCCGCCCCAGGTCAGCTCCAGCAGCGAGCCGCGCTGGGCGGGTTCGGCTCCGCTGACGGTGCCGGAGGCGTACAGGTCGCCGGTGCGCAGTGAGGCGCCGTTGACCGTCATGTGGGCGAGCTGCTGGGCGGCTGTCCAGTACATGGTGGAGAAGGGCGGTTCGGCGAGGGTGTGGCCGTTCAGTCGCACGGTCATGTGCAGGTCGTAGCCGCCGGGTTCGATGCCGTCGGCGGAGTCGTCCAGGTAGGGGAGGAGGGGGAAGTCGCGCGGGGGCGGGGTCACTCGCGCGGCGTCGAGGGCGTCGAGGGGGGTGATCCAGGGGGAGATCGTGGTGGCGAAGGACTTGCCGAGGAAGGGGCCCAGCGGGACGTACTCCCAGGCCTGGATGTCCCGCGCCGACCAGTCGTTGAGCAGGGTCACGCCGAAGACGTGCTCGCGGAAGCCGGCCAGCTCGACGGGGCTGCCCATGGCGCTGGGGGTGCCGACGACGAACCCGACCTCCGCCTCGATGTCCAGCCGCTGCGAGGGGCCGAAGGCGGGGACCGGCTCGCCGGGGGGTTTGCGCTGTCCTCGCGGGCGGGGGACGGGCGTGCCGGAGACGACGACGGTGCCGGCCCGCCCGTGGTAGCCGATGGGCAGGTGTTTCCAGTTGGGGGTGAGTGCGTCGCCGTCGGGGCGGAAGATGCGGCCGACGTTGGTGGCGTGGTGTTCGCTGGCGTAGAAGTCGACGTAGTCGGCGACGTCGAACGGCAGGTGGAGGCGCACCTGGTGGAGGGGCAGCAGGTGGCGCGCGGCGGTTTCGCGGTGCGTCTCGTCGGTCAGCCAGGCGCGGACCTCGGCGCGTACGGCCTGCCAGACGGGGCGTCCGGCGGCCATCAGCGCGTTGAGCGACGGCGCTCGCAGCACCTCGGTGTGGGGGGAACCGAACGTGGCGGCGGCCGCGCCCAGGTCGAGCACGTCGTCGCCGAACCGGACGCCGAGTCGGCGGTGGCCTGGCGCGTCCGGTGTGCTGAAGAGGCCGTACGGAAGGTTGTCCGGGCCGAAGAGAGTGTCACTCATGGAGGTCACACTATGAGGGAGGGCGGCGCGGGAACACCGGTGCGCGAGCTCGTCGGGCGGTCCCTGCCCCGTGTCCGGCGAGCCCCGCCGCCTAGGATGCTCGCGAAGGTGTGAGGGGGCTGCCGTGCGACGCGTCATTCTGGCCGCGGCCGTCCTGTCGCTGGGCGCGGTGCTCGGTCCCGGGCAGAGTGCCGCGACCGCGGCAGCAGCCGGGGGCTCCGCAGCACTCGAAGGCGCGGCAACCACCACCGCCGGCTCAGCCGCAGGTGCGGCAACGCCCGCGGGTGCGGCAACGCCCGCGGGTGCGGTAACCACCGGCGCTTCGGGGGAAGGGCAGGCGCCGGCGGGCCAGGAGGCCGACGGGCCGGCGCGGCAGGCCGCCTGGTTCGCGGGGCGACTTCGTGCGGACCCGGTGCACGTCTCGGACCAGATCCCGTTCGCCCACCCCCGCTCGGCCGCGTCCCGCTTCGCCGCGCAGGCCGCGCGCACCGGCGTTCCGACCTACGTCCTCGTGGTCCCCTTCCACACCGCTCTCGACGCGCGCGAACTCCTTGACGCCGTCCACCGGGAGTTGGACCGCAGGGGCCTCTACGTCCTGGTGGACGGCACGTCCGGCGACGAGGTGGAGGCCGTGGCCCGCGGGGTGTCCGTCCCGGCCGCGGACGCGGCGCGGGCGGCGGAGTGGGAGATGCCCTCGGATGCGACGGCGCTCGACGTCTTCACCCGGTTCGTGGACATCGTGGGGCTGAGCGGGGCGAAGGCCGCCGCGCGCGCGTCGGAGGCGGAGGAGAGACGCCTCGTCGACGAGAAGCGTTCCGAGCCGTTCTACACCACGCGCGAGGCAAGGTCCGTCAACTCGGGTGTGGCGGGGGCCCTGGCGGGCGGGGTGCCGCTCCTCGTCCTCGCCGTCGGCTGCACGGTCTGCCGGCGCCACCGCGGTCACGGCCGCCGTGCGCTCGTGGGCTACGGGGTGCCGCTCGTGTGCGCGATCGGCGCCGCCGTGCTCGTGCACGCGGGCGCGGTGGCCTTCGCGCAGGGGGAGAAGGCCGTTCCGTCGGCCCGGCCGACCGCGCACGATCTGCAACTGCGCGCGGACCGGGTCGCGGAGGGGCTGCGCCGGGGGCCGGTCTACCAGGATCCCGAGTCGCCCGCCGCGCTCGACGGCAGCGACCTGACCGCCGTGCGGGAGCGGTTGTCCGGGCTGGAGGTGCCCGCCCGGCTGGTGGTTCTTCCGGCGCTGGCGAAGGAGGACGAGTCGGGCGGCGACGAGGACCTCTTCCTTCAGCGGCTGCACAAGAGCCTCGGCGAGGACGGTCTCTACATCCTCGCGGGAGGCGACGGCTTCGACGGGTACGAGGTCACCGTCGCCAACTGGGGTGTGAAGCTCGCCGCCAAGGAGCTGGACGACTACGGCGACTGGATCCGCTACGGCCCCGAGGACAGTGACGAAGAGCCGGCGCTGGGACGCCGGATCACCGCACTGGCCCGGCACGTCGAGGGCGTGCCCCAGGGCCCGCCCGGCCATCCCGAGGACGCGGGGCGGGTGGACGAGCCCGCGGACACGTCACTGGCACCGATCGACTCCGGTGCCTACCGCCCCGCGGCCGGCGGCGCGGCCGGGCTGGTACTGGCCGGGTGGGGTGCGCTCGCCGCGCGGCGGCGGATACGCGAGGGCGGACGTCTCACCGCCTCACTGCCGTGGGTTCCGGCGGCCCGGGCCGCCCCGGAGGCGGGAGGGCGGGACGCGCCCTCCCGTCCGCGCCGCCGGTGGCTCCGCCGGGCCGCGGGGCGGGAGCTGGAAGAACTCACCGCCGCGTTCGACGCCGCCGGGGGGCGCCTCGACAAGGCCGCCAGGGGCCATGTGTGGGCCTGTCTGGACGCCGCGGTGCTCCTGCTCGACCGGCAGGGCGACGGACGGATCGACGCGGACGCGGACACCGGCGACCTGGCGGCCGCGCTCGCGCTCGTCCGGGCGGGCCGCGCGGCGCTCGGCGTGAGCGGGCGGCACGCGGTGCGGCGCCGGCTGTGCTCCGTCAACCCGCTGCACGGTACGCACGAGCCCGCCAAACGTGCGGCCGGGTGTGCGGCCTGCCGCACGGCGGCCGCCGGGTCCGCACGGGCGCGCGGCCTGCTGCTGCCGGGGGCCGACGGCAGTCCGGTGCCGTACCGCGAGTCGCCGGGCCCACTCGGCCGCGCCGCCACCAGTGAGGTCCGGCACCTCATCCACCACGTCAGGGAGCGCTTCCATGTGTCCGACGTCTCCGGCTGACCGCTGCCGCCGGGCGGGCGCTGTCGTGGCGGCGCTTTCCGTTACGGCCCTCGGCTCGCCCGCGCACGCGTGGGCCGCTTCGCCTCAGGGCGCGTCGGGCGACCGGATCGCGGCCGCTCTGCGCTCCTCCCCGGTGCACGTCGCCGACTCCTACAGGGCGCGGATGTCGCGGGCCCAGGAGCGTGCGCTGGAGAGGCGGATCGCCGGGACCGGGCTGCCCATCAAGGTCGTCCTGATGCCCTTCACGGACAAGGGGGGCACGGGGCCGGACGCCTGGCGCGGCTCGGCCGAGCAGCTCGCCGCCGTCATGCACGAGGAGTTGGCGCGCGGCGGCGAGGAGTTCATCCTGCTCACCAACTCCGGCTGGGACGACGACCGGTCCGTGGAAGGCCACGAGTGGCCCGATGAGGAGCGGTACGAGGCCCGGTACGCGGCCTTGGCCGTCGGTGAACTCGACGGCATGCGGACGAAGGGCTTCGCCGCGCGCTTCTCCCGCGCCGTCGACCTCACGGCCGAGGGCAACGGCATGCGCGTCTACGAGAAGGCGCGGGAGAAGGAGGCGGCACGGGGCGTGGGCCACGGCGAAGGGCCGGGTGCGGCGCAGAACGGGGGCGGGGACGCGGCGCCGTCCGGGAAACCGGCGGCGGACGGCGGGAGCTTGGGGGTCCCCGCTTCCGCGGCCTTCCTCGCGGGAGGGGTGAGCGCACTGGTGCTCGGCGTGGTCGCTGTGCTGTGGTGGCGGCCCCGGCGGGCTGCCGTGCTCCCCGCGGCGGGGGCGCGGTCGGTGTTCGCCACCGCTCGTGGCGAGCAGGTCGGTGCGCTGCGCGAACGGGCACGCGAGGAGGTCGTCCGCCTGGGGGAGGACGTGTCCGGGCGCGAAGCGGCGGACGGTGGCGCAGACGGGATGCGTCGCGCCCTGGACGCGTACGAGGCGGCCACAACGGTGCTGGACGCCGCCGAGGGACTCGCCGACCTGGCAGGGGCGCTCGCGCTGGTCGAGGAGGGCCGGGCCGCGCTGCGGGCCCCCGCCAAGCGGGGCGCGCGGGCGGCCAGGAACCGTGAGGCGCTGCCGCTGTGCTTCTTCCATCCGCTGCACGGGCGTGGCGTGCGGCGGATCCGCTGGCGTCCGCTCGGGCAGCGCGATCCGCTGCGCGTGGCGGCGTGCCGGGAGTGCGCCGAGGCGGTCCGGGCGCACCGCCCGCCCGAGGTGCTGAGGGCACGGGACGGCGACAGCGAGGTGCCCTACTTCGAGGTCCCGCCGGAGCGGAGCCTGTGGGCCGCCACCGGGTACGGCTCGTTGACGGCCGACCCGCTGGCCGTCCGCGTCCAGCGGGGCGACTTCACCCGCGCGGCGGCGAACCGGGCCCGTGCCTAGCACACCACTCGTCGGGCGAGGTCGACCGTCCTCCACGTGCGCGGGACGGCCGAGGTCCCGTCCGGGTGCCGTGGGCATCCGGTACCGGGCCTTACAGCGCTGTTCGACGTCACGCGCGGCGGGATGGTTCACCGGGAGCGACGAGGTTTTCGCACGGACGGGCCGGGCCGTTGCCGTTGCCTTCGCCGTCGTCGGCGCAGGCGTCCGCCCCGGCCGGTGGCCGGGGCGGACGGCAGAGGGTCAGCCGGCTGTACGCCTGATCCGCCGCTCCCACGTCCGGGAGAACACCTCGGTCTCGCCGTCCCAGCAGGTGACCTCGTTCACGGCGATGAAGTCGCTCTCGTCGGCGCGGAGTTCGGAGCGGGTGCGCAGGCGGGCGTGCCAGCCCGGGGCCGGGCGGCGCAGTCCGACCTCCCACTCGGAGACGGCGCGGGCGCTGAGCGGGTCGCCTTCGTCGATGACGTAGGTCTCCAGGGCGTTCTCGGTGAACTCCAGCCCGTCCGGGTAGATGCGGGTGCCGCCGTAGCGGGGGTCGACCTCCAGCCGCCACCGGCCGGCGGCGACGTCGCGCACCACGCGCCTCTCGGGCCGCTGGGTGCCGGTCTCGGCGTCCGGGTAGCGCACGCCGAGGGGTTCGGCCTGCTCGGGTTCCCCGAACCGGATCGCGGGGGCGCCCTCGTCGGCCGCCGGGTTCCGTACGGGCAGTTCCAGGGTGCTGTGTGAGGGGTCGAGCACCCAGCCCGCCTCGCTGCCCGGCTGGGGCCAGATCCAGGGCCAGTAGGCCGAGGAGAGCGCGATCCTGATGCGGTGTCCCGCGGGGAACGCGTGGCCGATTCCGTTGAGTTCGAAGCCGACGTCCTCCGTCGCTCCGGGCTCCCACTCCACCACGCGGTCGCGCCCGTGCCGGGCCGAGAGGTTGAGTACGCCCCGGGTCACCAGGGTGGAAGAGCCGTCGGGCGCCACGTCGCACACGCGCGCGACGACCTGGCCGCGGGGGACCTGGCAGGTGAGGCGCAGCCGCACCCGCGGCCGTCCCAGCACCTCCACGCGCCCGTCCAGCACCGCGGAGTCGAAGCAGACGGACCGCCCGTCCTCCTCGCGCTGGTCGGGCGGCAGGTCGGCCTCGTTCCCGAACGGGAAGAAGCGTCCCGCGTCCACCCCGGTGTGCTGCGGTGAGCGCACCACGAACGGGCCGCTGCCCGGCAGCTCGTACGGCGTCATGGTGACGGCGGGGGAGGGCCACTGGGAGTCACCCACCCAGCGCCCCTCCAGCTGCGGGTAGACCGTCGCGGGCGGGTGCGACTCGCTGATCCACGAGCGCAGCAGCGGCTCGTCCATGACGCCGGTGTCCTCGTCCTTGAGCCACCGGTCCCACCAGCGCAGCGTCTCCTGGAGGAAGCCGATGGCGGGCCCCGGCGGCAGGCCGCGGTCCGGGTACTGGTGCGACCAGGGGCCGATCAGCCCGCGCACCGGAGCGCCGCTCTGCCTGGGCAGGTGTTCGACCAGCCGTAGCACGGTGTCGCGGTAGGGGTCGTGCCAGCCGCCGACCGCGAGGACGGCCGCGTCGACGGCGGCGTAGTTCTCGCAGGCGCTGCCGTGCCGCCAGTAGTCGTCGCGGGTCTGGTGGTCGAGCCAGGTGTGGATGAACGGGTCGAGCGCCTCCAGGCGGCGCAGCCACATGTCCCGCCAGCCGTCGCCGACCTGCGCGGGGTCCGGCGGGCGTGAGGCGAAGGCGAGCATGGTGGAGGCCCAGGCGTGCATGTCCACGGCCAGCACGGAGCCGCCCATGTAGTGCACGTCGTTGTCGTAGCGGTCGTCCGAGGAGCAGACGGTGACGATCGCCTTGAGGGCCTCGGGGGCGCGGGCGGCCAGCTGGAGGCTGTTGAAGCCGCCCCAGGAGATGCCGAACATGCCGACCCTGCCGCTGGACCAGGGCTGGGCGGCCAGCCAGGCGATGACGGCCTCGCCGTCGGCGAGCTCGCGCTCGTCGTACTCGTCGCCGGGCAGCCCCTCGGCGTTGCCGTGGCCGCGTACGTCGACGCGGACGGAGGCGTAGCCGTGCCCGGCGTACCAGGGGTGGCGCTGGGCGTCGCGCGGGGCCGTCCAGTCGCTCAGCCGGTAGGGGAGGTACTCCAGGAGCACGGGCACCGGCTCCTCGGTGACGGGCCGCCACACGCGCGCGTACAGGTGTTCGCCGGTCGGTGTGGGGATCCACAGGTCCTCACGGACGACGCGGTACGGGAACTCTTCAGGGGTGCGGATGTGCATAGCTGTAAATCTTCGGACATGTGCGGAAGGTTTCCGGGCACCGGGGGGTCCGCCGGGCGACGCGCTCGGCGATTCGGGCGCACGGGGCGGGGTGGCGGGCCCGTGCGCGCTCAGTGGATCGGGTGCCGGGCGCGCTCAGTGGATCGGGTGCATGGTGCGGCGCAGCCACGGGGCCACGGCGAGGACGGCGAGCCCGACGACGACGGCGACGGCACCGTTGAGCGTGAAGTAGAGGCTGTCCGCGATCCGGCCGTAGAACTTCACCGTCTGCGCCTGGACGCCGGTGGCCAGGGCGAGTGAGAGGAACCACAGGGCGAGCGCCTGGCTGCTGAAGGCGGCCGGTGCCAGCTTGCTCGTCGCCGACAGCCCGGTGGACTCCAGCAGCACGTCACCGACGCCGATGAACAGCACCGCCAGCACGATCCACACCAGGCTGATCTGCCAGCCGTCCCCCGACTTGCCCAGCAGGACGGGGACGAGCACGAGGAAGCCGAGACCGCCCAGCAGCACGCCGAACGCCAGCTTGTTCGAGGCCTGCGGCTGCCGCGGCCCCATCCGCTGCCAGGCGCCCGCGATGAACGGCGCGGAGAGCACCGAGACGGCACCCAGCGCCGAACTGATCCAGCTGGAGGGCGCGTGGTAGCCGAAGACGCTGGTGTTCACATGGTTGTCCGTGAGCAGCACCAGGACCGTGTACGACTGGAAGAGCACGAAGTTGAACGCCACGGAGGCCAGCCACAGCACGAGGAAGGGCCGCAGCCTGCCCCGCTCCTGCGGCGTCACCCGGGGGCTGCGCCACATGACGGCGAAGTAGGCGACGGGCGCCGCCATCGACACGTACGTCAGCGCGTCCACGAAGCCCGACAGTGTCAGCGCGCCCCCGAGCGACAGCGCCACGCACGCCCCGGCCACCACCACGAGACCGGCCGCGATCAGCCACACCGCGCGGCGCATGGCGGCGGGCGGCAGCGCGAACTCGGCGCCCTCCTTGCGTCCCGCCAGGTGCCGGTGTCCTGCGACGTACTGGATGATGCCGAACGTCATGCCGACCGCCGCCGCGGAGAAGCCCCAGTGCCAGTCGACGTCCTCGCCCAGCAGCCCCGTGACGATCGGGCCGAGGAAGGCGCCGATGTTGATGCTCATGTAGTAGAGCGAGAAGCCGGCGTCCCTGCGCTCGTCGGTGGCCGAGTAGAGCTTGCCGACCATGGCGGCGACGTTCGGCTTGAGCATGCCCGTGCCGGCGCTGATCAGCCCCAGGCCGATCCACGTGGAGGCGGCGGCCGGAATCGCCATCGCGTAGTGGCCGCAGGCGATGAGCAGGGCGCCGTAGAGGACCGAGCGGTAGGAGCCGAGCATCCGGTCGGCGATCCACCCGCCCGCCACCGACAGCAGGTAGACCAGGGTGCTGTAGCCGGCCGCGACGGAGGCGGCGGCGCCGGGCTCCATGCCCAGACCCCCGTCGGCCGCGGTGGCGGAGAAGAAGAGGACCAGGATGGCCTGCATGCCCAGGAACGAGAAGCGTTCCCAGACCTCCAGGCCCGACAGGGGGAGCAGCCCGCGGGGGTGCCCCAGGAAGTCACGCCCGGTGGGCGCCGCGTCGCCGGCGGACCCCGCGGTGTCCGCGGGCCCGTCGGGGGACGTAGGGTTTGCGCCTCCGTCCTGTCCGTGCGGCGTCGGGTCCTGGCTGGATCTGGGGGACACGGGTGGTGCTCCTGACACGTTCGGCGATTCGAGTGCCTCTGCTGTCCCGGACGCTCGCTTGCAAACCGCACCTAACGGGTGACGTGCAACATATCCCGTATATCTCCGCATTGCGCGCCAAGAACGTTCTGCTGGGCAGGCGCCGACCGTGATCGTTATGTGACCGGTTACGCTGCCAGGAGAGAGCGGAGGGTGGCCCTCGGCCCACGCGTGCCACCCGCGGTCCGCAAGCGCGACAGCAGTCGAGCAGCAGTAGGCCATCCGTACCTGTTCGTTCCACGTACGCAGACAGGAGTACCCCTCGTGACCGTCGTCGGGCCCTTCGGGCTGAGCGTGCGGGACCAGGCTCTCGAAGCCGATACCTTGTCGGGATTGGCGGCCGTCGAGGAGGGCCTCATCGAGGCCACCAAGAGCGACGTGCCGTTCATAACGGGCGCGGCCCAGCACCTGGTGCGGGCCGGAGGGAAAAGGTTCCGGCCGCTGCTGGTGATGCTCGGGGCGCAGTTCGGCGATCCGCACGCGCCCGGTGTCGTCCCTTCCGCGGTCGTCGTCGAGCTGACCCACCTCGCGACGCTCTACCACGACGACGTCATGGACGAGGCCGACGTGCGGCGCGGGGTGCCCAGCGCCAACGCCAACTGGGACAACTCGGTCGCCGTCCTCACCGGTGACTTCCTCTTCTCCCGCGCCTCCCACATACTGGCCGACCTCGGCCCCGAGGCCGTCCGCATCCAGGCCGAGGCGTTCGAACGCCTGGTCACCGGGCAGATCCTGGAGACGGCGGGCCCCGCCGAGGGCCACGACGCCATCGACCACTACCTCGAGGTCATCGCCGGCAAGACCGGCTCCCTGATCGCCGTCGCGGGCCGCTTCGGCGCCATGATGTCGGGCGCCGACGAGCGGACCGTCTCGGTGCTCACGCAGTACGGCGAGCGCGTCGGTGTCGCCTTCCAGCTCGCCGACGACGTGCTCGACATCGCCAGCGACGAGCACGAGTCGGGCAAGACCCCCGGCACCGACCTGCGCGAGGGGATCGCCACACTGCCGGTCCTCTACGTCAGGGCCCGCGCCGCGCGCCCCGAGGCGAGTCGCGAGGACCGCGAGCTGTGCGCCCTGCTCGACGGGGACCTGTCCGACGACGCCCGGCTCGCCGACGCGCTGGCCCGGCTGCGCGCCCACCCGGCGCTGGAGCAGGCCAGACGCACGACCGTCCGCTACGCCGACGAGGCCCGCGAGATGCTGGCGCCGCTGCCGGACAACGCCGCCAAGGAGGCCCTGGCGGCACTGTGCACCGCCGTGGTGGACCGGGCGGGCTGACGGCTTCTCACCTTCTGACGGCCCTCGGGCGGATGTCCGACGGCCCTCGGGCGGGCTTGTGCGGGCCTCGGGCGGGCTTGCGCGGGCCTCGTGTGGGCCGAACTGCACCGTGCCGACCCTGAGATGACTCGTGCGGGCGGCAACCGAAAGGCGGAGGGCGCGTCATCCCGGGGGAGTAGCGGGATCTGCCTCCGGCGGTTGACGCGGCGGAGCGGGGGATTTGTTGCCATAGGAGCAGCCCACCCCGCACCGATTCGGGTGAGAATGGCGGCGAGGGGTGGACGAGTGCGACCTTTTCAGCCGCCGCCGATCACGGAGGTAGGACAGACAGATGGCACA
This sequence comes from Streptomyces diacarni, assembly GCF_003323715.1. Lineage (GTDB taxonomy): Bacteria > Actinomycetota > Actinomycetes > Streptomycetales > Streptomycetaceae > Streptomyces > Streptomyces diacarni. The sequence continues at coordinate 444,104 of NZ_QOIN01000047.1, read as the reverse complement.
GATCCAACCGAGGAGTTCCCGGCGCAGGATGGTGCGCTACGGCGTGCCGGTCGCGGTCGCCGGGGTGGCCGCCGCGACCGTCGGCCTGGTGCCCGCGCTCGCCAGCTCTGGCGATCCCGACCTGCCCAAGATCAGCGCGGAGGAGCTGGTCGCCAAGATGACCAAGGCCAACGTCGAACACCTGTCCGGAACGGTGAAGGTCAGCACCGATCTGGGTCTGCCCTCGCTGCCGGGCGGCTCTGACGGCGGCTCGGGCGGCGGCTTCGGCGGTCCGCACGGCTCGGGTGACCGCGCCGAGAACGACAAGAGCGAGAAGCCCGACGTCTCCCCGGGCTCCGAGCTGACGAAGCTCGCCTCCGGGGAGCACACCCTCCGCTTCGCCGCCGCAGGACCCGACAAGCAGCGCGTCTCCGTCCTGGAGTCCACCGGCGAGTACAGCCTCATCCACAACGGGCGCCAGCTGTGGGCGTACGACAGCGCGGCCAACGCCGCCTGGCACTCCACGGTGCCGAAGGGCGCGCACGGCAAGAAGGGCAAGGGCGACGACGCGGCCGGTCCGGCCTCCGGTGCGACGCCCGGGTCGCTCACCCCGCAGCAGGCCGCGAAGCAGGCGCTCAAGGCCGTCGACACGTCCACCTCCGTGACGGTCGACGGCACCGCGAAGGTCGCGGGGCGCGACGCCTACCAGCTCGTCATCAAGCCCAAGGGGGCGCCGGAGTCCACGGTCGAGTCCGTCCGGATAGCCGTCGACGCCGACAAGGGGCTGCCGCTGAAGTTCACCCTCACCCCCAAGGAGGGCGACGAGCCGGCCGTCGAGATGGCCTACACCAAGATCGACTTCGGTAAGCCCGACCCGGCCGACTTCCGCTTCACGCCGCCCAAGGGCGCCGACGTCACCGAGGCGAAGCCGCACCAGGGCTCCGCCCCGAAGGCGCCCGAGGGACTGGCCGGGCTCTCCGGGGCGAAGATCGTCAACGAGGGTGCCGGCGACTGGTCCAAGGTCGCCAGGATCGACACCGGGATGCCGGGCGGTCTCGGCCCCGCGGCGGGCGCAAAGCCCGGCGGCGGGAGCGGCGAGCAGGCCCAGAAGCTGCTGGACGGCTTCACGAAGGAGGTCAAGGGCGACTTCGGCACCGGCAGGGTCATCAGCACCCGCCTGGTCAACGCCCTGCTGACCGACGACGGCGACCTCTACGTCGGAGCCGTCACCAAGGAAGGTCTCGTGAAGGCCGCCAACCAGGCGGCCCGGTAACCGGTCCTGACGGCCGACGGCCATCCGCGAAGCGACGGCACCAGCGAAGGGGGCACATGAGCGAGCCGACCGCCGCACATCAGGAGCAGGGCGCCGTGATCTCCACCCAGGGGCTCACCAAGCGCTACCGCGGCGGTCAGCTCGCCGTCGAAGGCCTCGACCTGTCCGTGCCGCGCGGCAGCGTCTTCGGCTTCCTGGGCCCCAACGGCTCGGGCAAGACGACGACCATCCGGATGCTGCTCGGCCTGATCGAACCCACCGACGGCGCCGCCCACGTCCTCGGCGCGCCGATGCCGGGCTCGGCCCGGCGCGTCCTGCCCCGCGTGGGCGCCCTCATCGAGGGTCCTGCGCTCTACGGCTTCCTGACCGGGCGGGAGAACCTGCTGCGCTACGACGCGGCCGACCCCACCGCCGACCCGCGCACCCGCGCCGCACGCGCCGACCGGGCGCTGGAGCGGGTGGGCCTGGCGGCCGCGGCCGCCAAGAAGGCGCGCGCCTACTCGCTCGGCATGAAGCAGCGGCTGGGGCTGGCCGCCGCGCTGCTCCAGCCGCGCGAGCTGCTCGTCCTGGACGAGCCGACCAACGGCCTCGACCCGCAGGGCATGCGGGAGATCCGCTCCCTGGTACGGGAGCTGGCCGACGACGGCATCACCGTCTTCCTCTCCTCGCACCTGCTCGACGAGATCGAGCAGGTCTGCACCCACACCGCCGTGATGCACCGGGGGCGCCTGGTCACCCAGGGCACGGTCGCGCAGATGTCGGCGGGCGCACGCGGCAGGCTGGCCGTCACCACGCCAGACCCCGGCGAGGCCGCCAGGGTGCTCAAGGAGGCGGGCGTGGCCGACCTGGTCACCGACGGGGAAGAGGTCAGCGGCGAGCCGCCGCCCGCACGCGATCTCGCGGACCTCAACGCGGCGCTGGTGCGCGCCGGGGTCCGCGTCCGCTCATTCGGGCTGCGGCGCGCCTCGCTCGAAGACGTGTTCGTCTCGCTCACCGGGGAGGGCTTCGATGTCGCAGGCTGAGACGGCGACCGGCGGCCTGGCGCCTCACTCCCCGACGCGGCCCGCCCGTGCGGTGTGGACACTGGGGCTCTTCCGCAGCGAGCTGGCCGTCACCTTCCGGCGCTGGCGCACCCTGGCACTGCTGGCGGTGCTGGCCGCCGTACCGGTCCTCGTCGGCATCGCGGTGAAGATCGAGACCGGCGACGGCGGGTCGATCGGCGGCGGCGAAGGAGGACCCGCCTTCCTCTCCCAGGTCACCGGCAACGGGCTGTTCCTGGTCTTCACCGCCCTGGCCGCCACCCTGCCGTTCTTCCTGCCGATGACCGTCGGGGTGATCGCGGGAGACGCCGTGGCGGGCGAGGCCGGCGCGGGCACCCTGCGCTACCTGCTGGTCGCCCCCGCGGGCCGCACCCGGCTGCTGCTGGCGAAGTTCTCAGCCGTCCTGGCGTTCTGCCTGGCCGCGACGGCGACGGTCGCCGTGTTCGCGCTGGCGACCGGAGCGCTCCTCTTCCCGACCGGGCAGGTCACCCTGCTGTCGGGCACCTCCGTCTCCTTCGGCGAAGGGCTGTTGCGCGCCGCGGCCATCGCCGTGACGGTCGCGCTCAGCCTCGTCGGCCTCGCGGCGCTCGGCCTGTTCATCTCGACGCTCACCAACAGCGGCGTCGCCGCCATGGCGGCGACGGTCGGCCTGCTGATCACCGTGCAGATCCTGGGCGCGATCCCGCAGCTGGACGAGATCCACCCGTTCCTGTTCACCCACTACTGGCTCAGCTTCGCCGACCTGCTCAGAGACCCCGTCTACTGGGACGACCTGCTCAAAAACCTCGGCCTCCAGGCCCTGTACGCCGCCGTGTTCGGCTCGGCCGCCTGGGCGAGGTTCGGCGCCCGGGACATCACCGTCTAGTCCATGAAGTCCTCGACGCTCATGTTGCCGATCGCCAGATTGCTCACCATGCTCCCGACCTGCTCGGGTATCACCCGGAAGGCGTGCCCGATGGGTCCCTCCAGGGGCACGGCCAGGACGCGGTGACCGGGGTCGCGCATGGTGGCCCCGTCGGCGATCAGAACGAGGTCTGCGGTCATCTGCCCTGAGTCCTCGCTGTCGCGGACCAGCGCCATGAGCTGCTCCGGGCTGCAGCCCTCGAACGCCGGGTCGTCCACGGTGTCGACGCAGTCGCTGAAGTCCTCGACGGGGTCGTCATAGCCGGGCCCCGGGCGGTGGATGGTGTCCAGGAACGAGGACCAGGCGGCGTCCTCGGCGAAGTCGGTACGCACGAGCAGACCGAAGTTCTCCTGGGTGAGCAGGGGCAGAGCCAGGGTCGGGGGTTCGTAGCGCGGTGGCGGGTTCAGCGACTCCAGGCAGGTCCCCACAGGATCGGGGAGGTCGTCCTCCTCGCCCGCCGCGGTCTCGTCCTCGTCGGGTCCGGCGGGGGCCTCCTCCTCGAAACGCTCCAGGGTGAATTCCTGGTACGGGCGGTGCAGCACCAGGTGGGTCAGGGCCGCTTGGCGGGGCGTGATCCGGAACGCGCCCCCGTCGGTGCCGCGGAACGCCAGCAGCGGACGCAGGTGGGGGTCGGCCGTGGTGCCCTCGTCGGCCATCAGGACCAGGTCGGGTATCCACGTCCCGCCGCCGTCCAGGGCCTCGCCCACCTCCTGCGCGGTGGTGCCCTGCCAGGCGCGGTCGTCCACCACGACCAGGCGCCGGGGAATGGGCTCCCGCACCACCGCGTGGGCCTCGCCCGGCGGGCGCGGCGCGACGAGACCAGGCAGTGCGCCCATACGGGAGAGCACGTCACGCCAGGCGTCGTCGTCGCCGTGGTGGGTGCGCAGCAGCAGCATGCCGAACACTCGCGGACCGCCATCGGCCGGAGGCAGGGGCAGGGCAGGACGCATCAGGGGTACCTCGTGAGCATCGCGGTGGACTGTCAGTCGCTCAGTTCTATCCGCCGGCTCTGACAACGCCCGGTTCTCCTGTCCTGCCCCCGGGCACAGGTCCGCCTCCACGGGGAGCGGGGACGGTTCACGCGTGCGGGGACGCCTCCGTGACGGCGGGAGTAGCGCTCTCCTCGTCCTCCTCGCCCTGTGCGCGGGCGCGTGCCGCCGCGGCGCGCAGAGCGGCGCGGCCCTTGTGGGCGTTGCGCAGGGCGTCCCATGTCAGCAGGCACAGCGCCACCCACACCAGGCCGAAGCCCGCCCAGCGCTCGGGCGGCATCTCCTCGTGGAAGACGGTGAGGCCCAGGACGAACATGAACGCCGGGGCGAGGTACTGCAAGAGGCCGATCGTCGAGAGCGGCAGCCGTACGGCGGCGCTGCCGAAGAAGATGAGCGGCAGCGCGGTGGCCACGCCCGCGCAGGCCAGCAGCAGCGCGTGGCCGAGGCCCTCCGTGGTGAAGGAGGAGTCGCCGCGGGCGCCGAGGAAGAGCAGGAAGCCCAGGGCCGGCAGGAACTGCACGGCGGTCTCGGCGCTGAAGCTCTCCACCCCTTCGAGTTTGATGTGCTTCTTGATCAGGCCGTAGGTGGCGAAGCTGAACGCCAGGCAGAGGGAGACCCACGGCAGCCTGCCGTAGGCGGCGGTCATCACGACGACGGCGAGGGCGCCGATGCCGACGGCGACCCACTGGGCGACGCGCAGCCTCTCGCGCAGCAGCAGCACGCCGAAGGCGATGGAGACCAGCGGGTTGATGAAGTAGCCCAGGGACGACTCCAGGACCTTGTCGGCGCTGACCGACCAGATGAACAGTCCCCAGTTGACGGAGATCACGGTGGCCGCCAGCACCAGCAGACCGAGCGTTTTGGGCTGCCGCACCAGCGCCGTCACCCACGACCAGCGGCGCAGCAACGCGAGGATCACCAGGGCCGTGGGCAGCGACCACACCATGCGGTGGGCGAGCACCTCGCCTGCGCCGGTGTCGGCGAGGGCGTGCCAGTACAGCGGGAGCAGCCCCCACAGTCCGTACGCCGCGAAGCCGAACAGCAGGCCTGTGCGCTGCGCGCTCGGTGCTCCCATGAGCCCTCCCCGCCTTCTGGTCCAGGTGTGGTGTGTCGGCCTCTCGAAGGTAGCCGGAGGGCTCCCTTCTTGTCATTTCCGTACTGAATTATGGTCCTGTCGGTCCTGTCGGTCCTGTCGGTCCTGTCGGTCCTGTCGGTCCTGTCGGTCCTGTCGGTTCCGCCGGTCCTCGGAGGGGCGGGTGAGACGCGGCAGGGCCCGGCACCGCGGGGTGCCGGGCCCTGCCGGGAGGCGGAGCGGGGTGGGCTCAGCCCACGACCGTCCAGGTGTCGTTGCCGTGCAGCAGCGCGGACAGATCGCCCTTGCCACCCTGTTCGGCCGCGTGTTCGAGCTGGCTGGCCATCTCGGTGTCGTAGACGGGCCGGCGCACATCCCGCAGCACACCGATCGGGGTGTGGTGCAGCGTGTCCGGGTCGGCGAGCCGGGAGAGCGCGAACGCCGTCGTGGGCGTCGCGGCCTGCGCGTCGTGCACCAGAACGCCCTCGGTGCCCTCCTCGGTCACGTCGATGATCCGCAGGTCGCCGGTGGCCGGATCCCGCACGACGCCCCGGGAGCCGAGACCGTCCTCGGCCGGCGCGCCGAACCTGATCGGCCGGCCGTGCTCCAGCGGAATCACGGCTTCCTGCGCCTGTTCCTTGTCCTTGAGCACCTCGAAGGCGCCGTCGTTGAAGATGTTGCAGTTCTGGTAGATCTCCACCAGCGCCGTGCCCGGGTGGTCGGCGGCGGCCCTCAGCACGCTCGTGAGGTGCTTGCGGTCCGAGTCGACCGTACGGGCGACGAACGAGGACTCCGCCCCCAGCGCCAGCGACACCGGGTTGAACGGCGTGTCCAGCGACCCCATCGGCGTCGACTTGGTGATCTTCCCGGCCTCGGAGGTCGGGCTGTACTGGCCCTTCGTCAGCCCGTAGATCCGGTTGTTGAACAGCAGGATCTTCAGGTTGACGTTGCGGCGCAGCGCGTGGATGAGGTGGTTGCCGCCGATGGACAGCGCGTCGCCGTCACCGGTGACCACCCACACGCTCAGATCGCGCCGCGAACTGGCCAGGCCCGTGGCGATGGCCGGGGCGCGGCCGTGGATGGAGTGCATCCCGTAGGTGTTCATGTAGTACGGGAAGCGGGATGAGCAGCCGATCCCGGAGACGAAGACGATGTTCTCCTTCGCCAGCCCCAGCTCCGGCATGAAGCCCTGGACGGCCGCCAGGACGGCGTAGTCACCGCACCCGGGGCACCAGCGCACCTCCTGGTCGGACTTGAAGTCCTTCATCGACTGCTTGCCCACGGCGCGGGGCACCAGCGACAGCGCCTCGGGCGCCGGCGGCGCCCCGGCCGACTGGGCCGGGGCGGTCTCCTGCGCGAGACCGGGGGACGTCTCAGCCATGTGCGAGGGCCTCCTTGAGTGCGGTCGCGAGCTGCTCGGCCTTGAACGGCAGACCGCGCACCTGCGTGTACGACTGCGCGTCGACCAGATACCTGGCGCGGATCAGGGTGGCGAGCTGGCCCAGGTTCATCTCCGGGATGACGACCTTCTCGTAACGCCCCAGCACCTCGCTCAGATTCCGCGGGAACGGGTTGAGGTGGCGCAGATGGGCCTGCGCGATCTCGTCACCGGCGGCCCTGACCCGGCGCACCGCGGCGGTGATCGGCCCGTACGTCGAACCCCAGCCCAGGACGAGCAGCTTCGCGTCCCCGCTCGGGTCGTCGACCTCCGTGTCGGGGACCTCGACGCCGTCCACCTTCGCCTGGCGGGTGCGGACCATGAAGTCGTGGTTGGCCGGGTCGTAGGAGATGTTGCCCGTGCCGTCCTGCTTCTCGATACCGCCGATGCGGTGTTCGAGACCGGGGGTGCCGGGCACCGCCCACGGCCGGGCCAGCGTGTGGGGATCGCGCTTGTAGGGCCAGAAGACCTCGGTGCCGTCGTCCAGCTCGTGGTTGGTGCCCGAGGCGAACCGCACGCGCAGGTCGGGCAGGTCGTCCACGTCCGGGATCCGCCACGGCTCGGAGCCGTTGGCCAGGTAGCCGTCCGAGAGAAGGAACACCGGCGTCCGGTAGGTGAGCGCGATGCGCGCCGCGTCCAGCGCCGCCGTGAAGCAGTCGGCCGGGGTGGACGGCGCCACGATCGGCACCGGCGCCTCGCCGTTGCGCCCGTACATCGCCTGGAGCAGATCCGCCTGCTCCGTCTTGGTCGGCAGGCCCGTGGAGGGACCGCCGCGCTGGATGTCGATGATCAGCATCGGCAGTTCCAGCGAGACGGCCAGCCCGATCGTCTCCGACTTGAGCGCCACGCCCGGGCCCGACGTAGTGGTCACCGCGAGCGAACCGCCGAACGCGGCACCCAGCGCGGCGCCGATGCCCGCGATCTCGTCCTCGGCCTGGAAGGAGCGCACCCCGAAGTTCTTGTGCTTGCTCAGCTCGTGCAGCACGTCGGACGCCGGAGTGATCGGGTACGAGCCCAGGAACAGCGGCAGGTCCGCCTGCTGGGAGGCGGCGACCAGCCCGTAGGAGAGGGCCAGGTTTCCCGAGATGTTGCGGTAGGTGCCCGGGGGAAAGGCGGACGAGGCCGGCGCGACCTCGTAGGAGACCGCGAAGTCCTCCGTCGTCTCGCCGAAGTTCCACCCCGCGCGGAACGCCCCGATATTCGCCTCGGCGATGTCCGGCTTCTTCGCGAACTTCGACCGCAGGAAGGCCTCGGTCTGCTCGGTGGGCCTGTGGTACATCCACGACAGCAGACCGAGCGCGAACATGTTCTTCGACCGCCCGGCCTCCTTGCGGCCCAGCTCGAAGCCCTTGAGCGCCTCGACGGTCAGCGTCGTCAGCGGCACCTGGTGCACGCGGTAGCCGTCCAGCGAACCGTCCTCGAGCGGGCTGCCGGCGTAGCCGACCTTCGCCATCGCCCGCTTGGTGAACTCGTCCGTGTTGACGATGATCTCGGCGCCGCGCGGCACGTCCGCGATGTTCGCCTTCAACGCGGCCGGGTTCATCGCCACCAGCACGTTGGGCGCGTCACCCGGCGTGAGGATGTCGTGGTCGGCGAAGTGCAGCTGGAAGCTGGAGACGCCCGGCAGCGTGCCCGCGGGGGCGCGGATCTCCGCCGGGAAGTTCGGCAGCGTCGACAAGTCGTTGCCGAACGAGGCCGTCTCCGACGTGAAGCGGTCTCCGGTGAGCTGCATGCCGTCGCCGGAGTCGCCGGCGAACCGGATGATCACCCGGTCCAGGCGCCTGACCTCTTTACTGCCGGCGTCCCGTCCCAAGCCCTGGCCCCCTCCGGGGCCGGACTGGGGCCCGGCTGGGCTTTCGACCTGACTGGTCACGGTGGATCGGACCTCCCTCAAGGCGGCGGCTCGTCAGCCATCGTACGTTGCTAAGGGTTGCCTTCCCGCAGCTGTTCCCATCGTGGACACATTTGTGAGACGGGCGCGGGCATCCGGGCGTCGTGGGCCCTCCGCGTGGACAGCGCCGCACCCCGGCACGCCCGCACCTGCCGCCCTCCCACCCGCTCCGACCAGCGGGAAAGCACCTCCTCGCGCAGGCACGCCCGCCGCCGGACCCTAGGAGTCCAGGTAGCGCAGCACCGCCAGCACCCGACGGTGATCCGCGTCACTCTGCGGCAGACCCAGCTTCGCGAAGATGTTGCTGACGTGCTTCTCGACCGCCCCGGGGCTGACCACCAGCTCACCCGCGATCGCCGCGTTCGTCCGCCCCTCGGCCATCGCGGCCAGCACCTCACGCTCCCGCGGCGTCAACCCGGCCAGCGCGTCCTGTCTGCGGCTGCGCCCCAGCAGCTGGGCCACCACCTCCGGATCCAGCGCGGTGCCGCCGTCCGCGACCCGCGCGACCGCCTCCACGAACTCCCGCACGTCCGCCACCCGGTCCTTGAGCAGATAGCCCACCCCGCGGCTCGACCCGGCCAGCAACTCCGTCGCGTACTGCTCCTCCACGTACTGCGAGAGCACCAGCACCCCAAGCCCCGGATGGCGCGCGCGCAGCCGGACCGCGGCCCGCACGCCCTCGTCCGTGTGCGTGGGCGGCATCCGCACGTCCGCGACCACCACATCGGGTGCCCGCCCTGCCGCGGCCAGCTCCTCCACCGCGGTGACGAGCGCTTCGCCGTCCGAGACGCCGGCCACCACCTCGTGCCCCCGGTCGGTCAGCAGCCGCGTCAGCCCCTCCCGCAGCAGAACGGAATCCTCGGCGATCACCACGCGCACCGTGCGCTCCACGCTGTTCTCCCCGATGGTCTCCCCCACGTTCCTCCCCACGCCCTTCCCCCACGCCCCCGGCCGCCGGCTCGGCGACGCCCCCAGCATCCCAGATCGCGGGCTCCGTTTCCCTTTTCGCCCTGCTCGCCCCGCCCTCGCGGGCACGCCGCCAGGGCAGCTCCCTGCCGCCAGGGCAGCTCCCCGGCCACCGCCAGGGCAGCTCTACTGTCACCGCCGGGGCGGCTCCGCCGTCACCGCCAGGGCAGCTCCGCCGTCACCGTCGTGGGGCCGCCGGCCGGCGAGTGCACCATCAGCAGCCCGTCCACCGCGCTCAACCGGTCGGCGAGCCCGGCCAGCCCCGAACCCCCCGCCACCGACGCACCGCCTCGCCCGTCGTCCGCCACCTGGAGGAGCAGCCGCTCACCGCTGCGCCATATCTCCACCGACGCCTGGCGCGCGCCGCTGTGCTTGCTGATGTTCTGCAGCAGCTCCGAGACGGTGAAGTAGGCGATCCCCTCGATGGCGGCCGCAGGCCGTTGCGGCAGCTCCACGGTGACCGCGACCGGAACGGTGCAGCGCGCCGCGACCGCCGACAGCGCCGGGCCCAGCCCCCGGTCGGTGAGGATCGCCGGATGGATCCCGCGCGCCAGGTCGCGCAGCTCCCCGAGCGCCAGCTTCACCTCCTGGTGCGCCTCCTCGACCACCGTGGCCGCGCCCCCGGGATCCTCACCCAGCTTCTCCTTCGCCATCCCGAGCCCCATCGCCAGTGACACCAGGCGCGCTTGCGCCCCGTCGTGCAGGTCCCGCTCGATGCGGCGCAGGTCGGCCGCCGCCGTGTCCACGACCACGCCGCGGTCCGTCTCCAGCTCCGTCACCCGCGCCGCCAGCCACGAGGGGCCCAGCAGGCCGCCGACCAGCACCTTGTCGACCTGCACCAGACCGCGGACCAGCCACGGCGTCAGCAGGACGACCAGCAGCCCGCACCCCGCGACCATCGCCAGCCCAACGGGGCCGTCCAGCGACCTGGCGTGCGCCGGCCACCGGGAGCCGAGGACGATGCCGTCGCTACCGACCTGGAGGGCGGGACGGTCGGCGTACCGGGGGAAGAGCCACTCCCAGGCGGGGTAGGTCAGCAGCGCCCAGCCCGAGCACCAGCTCGCCCCGGCCGCCAGGCAGCTGAAGAACGACCAGGGCAGGTGCAGCAGCGCGTAGAGCAGGTGCCGCCAGGACACCCCGCTGCGCAGCAGGGCGCCTATCCACGACATCACCCCGCTCGACCGCCGCAGCGTCCGCACCGGCTCGGGCTCCTGCACATCGAGCCCCAGCAGACCGCGCGCCCTGGCCCGCTCCAGGTGCCCCAGAGCCCGGCACCCCGCCAGGCCGGCCGCCAGCACCGGCAGCCCGACGAAGGTGATGAGCAGGGCGGCGCCGAACGCGAGCGCCCCGAAGGCATAACAGAAGGCGATGCACGCCAGCGGCAACCCCGTGGCCACGTACGTGAGCTCGCGCATCGACTGGCGGGCCAGCGGCGCCCGCAACAGGACGAGCCACCAGGGGCGGGGGAGAGGGGTCACCGTGGTCACCGTGGTCATGCCACAAGGATCCTCCGCTCCGGCGCGGCGGGTAATCCTGCGCACCGCAGTCCTGTGACGGGGGTTAACCCCACCCCGGGCCCGTGCTGCGGACCCCTGCTGCGGACCCCTGCTCCGGCGCCGTGCTCCGGCGTCCTCGCGGGCTCCGCCCGGCACTGTTCCGCGTACTGCCAGGGCGCCGGGTGCGGGACCGTCCCGGAGTGTGACGCTGCTGTCCTTCGGGAGTGCGGCAGGGCCTACACTCCGTGCGTACAGAACGTCGAAGGCAGACACCGAAAGCAACCGCCGAAAGCAACCACCGACACGGGACGGGACAGGTGCCGGACTACTTCCACGGCTACGCGGTCGTCGGGCTGGTGGCCGTCGTCGGTGTGCTCTTCGTGGGCGTGGCCTTCTCGGCCGGCCGGCTGCTGCGGCCCGTCGTCCCCACCCGCGAGAAGATGCTGACCTACGAGTGCGGCGTCGACCCGGTCGGCGAAGGTTGGGCACACACCCAGATCCGCTACTACGTCTACGCCTTCCTGTACGTCATCTTCGCCGTCGACTCGGTCTTCCTCTTCCCCTGGGCGACGGTCTTCGACGCCCCGGGCTTCGGCGGGATCACACTCGCCGAGATGTTCGTCTTCCTCGGCTTCCTGACCGTCGGGCTGCTGTACGCGTACAAGAAGGGCGTCCTGGAATGGACGTAACGCACACCCCTGACCCCGCACCGGCCCCGCGCCCCGAGGGCCGCCCCCGGCTCGGCCTGCTCTCGCGGCTGGCCCCCGAGCCGATGAAGGTGGTCCTCAACTGGGGCCGCCGCTACAGCCTCTGGGTCTTCAACTTCGGGCTGGCCTGCTGCGCCATCGAGTTCATCGCCGCTTCCATGGCGCGCCACGACTTCATCCGGCTCGGCGTCATCCCCTTCGCCCCGGGGCCCCGGCAGGCCGACCTGATGGTCGTGTCCGGCACGGTCACCGACAAAATGGCTCCCGCCGTCAAACGCCTGTACGAGCAGATGCCGGAGCCCAAGTACGTCATCTCCTTCGGCGCCTGCTCCAACTGCGGCGGCCCCTACTGGGACTCCTACGCCGTCACCAAGGGCGTCGACCAGATCATCCCCGTCGACGTCTACGTGCCCGGCTGCCCGCCCCGCCCCGAAGCGCTGCTCCAGGGCGTACTCAAACTCCAGGAGAAGATCGCCGCCGAGTCGACCGCCGACCGCTACGCCCACGCGTGCGGCCACGCCCGCGACACGGACCCGGGCCCCTCGGCCGCGGCCCTCACCAGCGACCTGGTGACCCCACCCGCGCGCCCGGTATCCGGCAACGCGGGCACCGGTGGCTCGGGTACCGGTGGTTCCTCGGCCGACAGCTCGTCCGACGGCTCGGCCGAAGCCGAGGAGGGGGAACGGTGACCGTGCCGCCCGAGCACCCCGGCTGGCTGCCGCGCCCGCCCGGCGAACTGTTCGGTGACGGCGCGAGCGCCGCGGAGGCGTACGGCCTGCTCACCGTCGACGTGCCCGCCGACTCCTGGATCCCCGCGCTCACCACGGCCCGTGACGAACTCGGCTGCACCTTCTTCGACTGGCTCAGCGCGGTGGACGAGCCCGGCACCGGCTTCCAGGTCTGCGCCCACGTGGCAGCCCTCCACCTGGCGGGAGCCGGCGTGCGCGGCCTGCTCCTGCGCACGACGGTCCCGCACGAGGCGCCCGCCCTGCCGACCGCCACCGGCGTCTACGCCGGTGCGGCCTGGCACGAACGCGAGACCCACGAGATGTTCGGCGTCGACTTCACCGACCACCCCCACCTCGAACCGCTGCTGCTGCCCGAGACCTTCGAGGGGCACCCGCTGCGCAAGGACTTCGTGCTGGCCGCGCGGGTCGCCAAGGCGTGGCCTGGCGCCAAGGAGCCCGGCGAGTCCGGGCACGGCGGTCCCAAGCGCCGCCAGATGCTGCCGCCCGGCGTCCCCGACCCCAACGAGTGGGGCCCCCTCAAGGGGCAGCTGCCCCCGGCCCCCACCCGAGAGCGCTCCCGCCGCGCCGCGGGCGACACCCCGCGGCGCGCGCGCAGCGCGGGCACGGGATCGGCCTCCCAGCGCGCGGACTCGTCCGGCACACCGGAGGGCACCGAAGCCGCCCCCGCGGCATCCGCCGCTCCGCGTCGCCCCCGCCGCAACCGCTCCGCGAGCGCCGGATCGGCCTCCCAACGCCCGGCGGCCCCGACGGAGTCGGCCTCGACGGAGGCGGCGCCAACGGAGTCTGCCCCGACGGAGGAGGCCTCGACGGGGCAGACCGAGCCCGCCGCGAAGCAGCCCGAGAGCGACCGCCCGGCGACCACCGAGTCGCCGTCCGGGGCTGGGCCCCGGTCCACGACCGAGTCGCCATCCGGGACCGAGCCCCGGCCCGGGACCGAGGCACCGTCCGCGCCGGAGCCGCCCCGTTCCGCCGACGCCCCGTGGCACCACGCCCGCCCGGCGCACGGCAGCGGGTCCGAGGACGCCGATTCCCGCACCGATGCGGGCGCTGATTCCCGCACCGATGCGGGCGCCGATTCCCGCACCGATGCGGGCGACGAGCCCCGCACCGAGGAAGACCGCAGCGACGGCGACGGAGCCGACCGCGGTGACGGCCGCACAGGCGACCGCAGCGACGACCGCGGGGAGGACGGAGCCTGATGGACGCTCTCGACGTGACCGTCCGGATCGTCGCCGTCTTCCTCGCCTTCCTCCTGCTGCCCTTGCTGGTGGGGCAGACCGAGCACAAGGTCATGGCCCACATGCAGGGCCGGGTCGGGCCCATGTACGCGGGCGGTTTCCACGGGTGGGCACAACTCGTGGCCGACGGTGTGAAGTTCGCGCAGAAGGAGGACGTCGTCCCCGACGGCGCCGACCGGCGGGTCTTCCAGCTGGCGCCCGCACTCGCGTTGATCCCCTACCTGCTGGTGCTCGTCGCGATCCCCGTCGCGCCGGGCCGGGGAGTGGTCCAGGCGCTGGATGCCGGGATCTTCTTCGTGCTGGCGGTGATGGGCGTCGGTATCCTCGGCTCGCTGATGGGCGGTTGGGCGTCGGCCAACAAGTTCTCCCTTCTGGGCGGTCTGCGCACCGCGGCCCAGCTCATGGCCTACGAGCTGCCGATGCTGCTCGCCGCCGCCTCCGTCGCGATGGCGGCCGGCACTCTCTCGCTTCCGGGCATCCTCGGGGTCTGGGAGTGGTGGTGGCTGCCGTGGCAGCTCGTCGGCGGTGTCGTCTTCTTCACGGCGGGCCTCGCCGAGCTGCAACGGCCGCCTTTCGACGCGCCGATCGCCGACTCGGAGATCATCTTCGGTGCGTACACCGAGTACACGGGGTTGCGGTTCGCACTGTTCCTCCTCGCTGAGTACGCGGGCATCGTCGTTCTCTCCGCGCTCACCGCCGTGCTCTTCCTCGGCGGCTGGCACGGTCCGTCCGCCGACGGCCTGGGCTGGCTGTGGATGCTGCTGAAGACGGGCGTGCTCGCCTTCGGCGTGATCTGGCTGCGGGTCAGTTATCCGAGGCTGCGCGAGGACCAGATCCAGCGGCTTGCGTGGACCGCGCTCGTCCCGCTCGCCCTCTTCCAGATCGCCCTCACCGGCGTCGTCAAGGTGGTGATGTAGCCGTGTCCCCCACGCCCTCCGAGCGCACGCCCTCCGAGCGCACGTCCGAGGAGCGGGGCCGGACCACGCGCGGGGTCTTCGGCTCCGGGCTGGCCAAGGGCCTGGCCGTCACGCTGCGCACGATGACCCGGCGGTCGGTCACCGAGCACTACCCGGACGTGCAGCCCGATCTGCCGCCCCGCACCCGGGGCGTGATCGGCCTGTTCGAGGAGAACTGCACCGTCTGCATGCTCTGCGCCCGCGAGTGCCCGGACTGGTGCATCTACATCGACTCCCACAAGGAGACGGTTCCTCCTGCCGCGCCGGGCGGCCGCGAGCGCAGCCGCAACGTGCTGGACCGGTTCGCCATCGACTTCGCGCTGTGCATGTACTGCGGTATCTGCATCGAGGTGTGTCCTTTCGACGCGTTGTTCTGGTCGCCCGAGTTCGAGTACGCGGAGACCGACATCCGGGAACTCACCCACGAGCGGGACAAGCTGCGGGAGTGGATGTGGACCGTTCCCGAGCCGCCGGGGCTGGACGAGCGTGCCGAGGAGGCCAAGGAGCTGGCCGCGGCCCGCAAGGCGGCGGACAAGGCCGCGCAGACGGCCGAGGCCGAGCGGCTCGCGGCCCACCGCGAACAGCCCCCGCAGGAGACCGCTCCCGCCCACGAGTCCCCCTCCTCTCAGGAGGCCGCCTCCGGCGAGTCGGCCCCTGGTGGTGCGGCGACCGGCGAGTCGGCCTCTGGTGAACCGGCCCCCGGAGGATCGCTCCCCGGAGGGTCGACCCCCGGCGCGGCACGGGACGAGGACCGACGGGACGGTGACGCGTGAGCCCCGCGACCACGGCCCTGGCGCACGCCGAGCCCCTCCAGCACCCCCACAGCCTCCAGCACCTGAGCAGCCTCCAGCCGCTCGCCGCCGGGCACCCCGGCTTCCTCTCCCCCACCGGGGTGGAGATCATCTTCCTCCTCGTCGGTCTCGTCACCCTCGGCGCCGCCGTGGTGACCGTCGTCACCAGGCAGCTGGTGCACGCGGCGCTGTGGCTGGTGGTCGCGCTCGGCGGGGTCGCCGTCGAATACCTCCTGCTCACCGCCGAGTTCATCGCCTGGGTACAGGTGCTGATCTACGTCGGTTCCGTCGTCGTCCTCATCCTCTTCGGCCTCATGCTGACCAGAGCCCCCATCGGGCGCTCGCCCGACGCCGATTCGGGCAACCGCTGGGTGGCGCTCGTCGTCTCCCTCGCCGCCGCGGGGACCCTCGTCACCGTCGTCGTCGACGCCTTCCGTGCCACATGGATCGACCTGGAGCAGCCCGTGGGCCCGGGCGAGGGCTCCTCCGAGGTGACCGGTATGGCGCTCTTCCGGCACTGGGTGCTGCCCTTCGAGGCGCTGTCGGTCCTCCTTCTCGCGGCGCTGGTCGGCGCCATCGTGCTGTCCAGACGGCAACAGGCCGCCCGGGCGGGCACCGGCGGCAGCGGCGCGCCGGGCAAGGCGGGTGGGAACTGATGCATCTCGCCTATCCCGCCACTCTCGCCGTCCTCCTCTTCTGCGTCGGCCTCTACGGCGTCCTCGCGCGCAGGAACGCCATCCTCGTCCTCATGGCCGTCGAGCTGATGCTCAACGCCGTCAACCTCAACCTCGTCACCTTCGACGTCTGGCTCCGCGACACCCTGCACGCGGGCCAGGCGCTCACCCTCTTCACCATCGCGATCGCCGCGGCCGAGATCGGCATCGGCCTGGCCATCGTCCTGCTCGTGTACCGCAACCGCGGCAGCTCCGACGTCGACAGGCTCCGGGACCTGAAGGAGCGCGACGATGCCCAAGCCGGTGCCCAAGCCGGTGCCGAAGCCGGTGTCCGCGGCGCCGGTTCACGCGATGGGAAGAGTCTGGCACCCGCCACTGACAACGACGCCGACGGCGGCTCTGACCAGGCACGTCAGGGCAGTTCGGACGCAGGGAGGCGCCCCGCGTGAGCACCACGATCCTCGCCGCTCTCGTCCCGGCCCTTCCCGCGCTCGGTGCGCTCGCGGGCCTCCTGCTCGGCCGCCGCGCGCCCGGCTTCGTCCGGCCGCTGGCCGTGCTGCCCACCCTCACCGCCGCCGTCCTCGCGGTCGTCGTCGCCGTGGGCCAGGGCGGCGGCGCCCCGGTGCGGGCCGCGACCGAGCTGGCACCCACGGGCAACGACGCGCTGCCGATCCATCTCGCCCTCCACCTCGACGGCTTCGCCGTGCTCGTCGCGGTCCTCGTCGGACTCGTCGCCACCTGCGTGCAGCTGTACTCGACGGGCTACCTGCGCGACGACCCCCGCTACGCCTCGTACGCGGCGCTCGTCTCCCTGTTCACGGCCGCGATGTTCCTGGTGGTCTACAGCGACGATCTGATCGTGCTGCTGGTCGGCTGGGAGGTCATGGGCATCTGCTCGTACTTCCTGGTCGGGCACTACTGGCAGACCCCGGCGGCCAGGTCGGCCTCCCTCAAGGCCTTCCTGGTCACCAAACTGGGTGATGTGCCGTTCCTCATCGGCATCCTGGCGCTGGCCTCCGAGGCGGGCAGCTTCCGCATCAGCACCGTCGTCACCCGGCTGACGTCGTCGCTGTCGGGCTTCGAACTGACGCACCCGACGCTGATCGCCCTGCTGCTGCTCGCCGGGGTCGCGGGCAAGTCGGCGCAGTTCCCGCTGCACTCCTGGCTGCCGGACGCGATGGCGGGCCCGACGCCCGTCTCCGCGCTGATCCACGCGGCGACGATGGTCGCGGCCGGCGTGTACGTGGTGGCGCGGCTGCTGCCCGTCTTCGCCGCCTCCACCGCCGCGCTGGTCGTGCTCGCGGTCGTCGCCGCCGTCACCATGACGGGCTCCGCACTGGCCGCGTTGGCCCAGGACGACATCAAACGGGTGCTCGCCTACTCGACGATCAGCCAGCTCGGCTACATGGTCGCGGCCCTGGCCGTCGCCGACCGGGGTGCCGCCGTCTTCCACCTGCTCACCCACGGCGCGTTCAAGGCGCTGCTCTTCCTCGCGGCCGGGGTGGTCATCCACGCGGCGGGCACCAACTCGCTGACCGTCATGGCGCGTACCGGCGGCATCGCCCGCCGTGCGCCCGACGCGTACTGGACCATGAGCATCGCGCTGCTCGCGCTGGCCGCCATCCCGCCGTTCTCCGGCTTCTTCTCGAAGGAGGCCGTGCTCGCCGGAGCCGAACACGCCGCCTTCGGGGGCGCGCACGCCCCGTTCGACGGGGCGCACGTCGTGCCCGCGAGCGCCGGATGGATCGTCCTGGTGGCCGGCCTGGTCACCGCGCTGCTGACCGCGGCCTACGCGACGCGGCTGTGGCTGCTGGCCGCAGCACCCCAGCGGCTGCGGGGAACCGTCAGCCGCAGCGACCAGGCAACCGAGATGACGGCCCACGGCACCGACACGGCGGCGCCGCTCGTCGTCGGACCGGAGAAAGCCGCAGAGCACGTACCCGAACAGGTGCCGCAGCAGGCACCGGAGACGGACCTGGCCACCCCGGAGCCGGCGAGGGACAGCGCCGACGGGCACCACCGCCTCCCCGTCGTCATGAACGCCGTCCTGTGGGTGCTCGCCGTGCCCTCCCTCGCCCTCGGTCTCGTCTTCCCCGTGCTGCCCCACTGGTTCGACGGCGCCTCCCTCACGCCCACGCCGACGACCTCCGTACTCGCCACAGGCGTCGCCCTGGTGGGCGGCCTTGTCACCTACGCCACCTGGCGCCACAGCACCGCACTCGCCGCGCTCCACCCGCAGCACGACGCCGACCCCGGTGTGCTGCTGCTCGGGCCGCTGCACCGGCACGCCGCCGCGGGCTTCCACCTGGACGCCCTCTACGACGCCGTCGCCGTACGCCCCCTCGTGGGAGCCGCCCGGCTGGTGCGCTTCGTGGACCGCGAGGTCGTCGAGGCCTACGTGAACGGGGCCGGACGCGGCGCCCGGCTGCTGGGCGCGGCCGTGCGGCGCGCCCAGACGGGCAACGTGCAGACCTACCTCGGTGCGCTGCTGACGGGCTCCCTCGTGCTCGCCGTCATCGCCGTGGTGGCCGCGACCGGAAACGGAGGGGCGTGACGTGATCCCGCTCGACGACACCGTCCTGCAGGCGCTCCTCGTCGCCGTCGTCGCGCTGCCGCTGCTCGGCGCCGTGGCCGCCCTGCTGCCCGCACCGCCGGGGCTGCGCGGCCGCGGCCCCGACCAGGCGGTGCTGCGGCACGGCGTGACCGTCACCGGCGTCGTGCTGCTCGCCGCCGTCGTGCTGGCGCTCGGCTTCGATACCGACCGCTCCGGCACCATGCAGGCCGAGTCGGACGTCAGCTGGATCCCGGCGCTGGACGTACGGCTGCACTTCGGTATCGACGGCATCTCCCTGCCGCTGCTCGTCCTGACGGCACTGCTGGCGTTCCTGTGCGCCCTCTACAGCTACGCCAGGATGCCCGCGGGGCCGAGCCCGAAGGCGTTCGTGGCGCTCATCCTGCTGCTGGAGTGCGGCACGCTCGCCACCTTCGCGGTGCTCGACCTGATGCTGTTCTTCCTGGCGTTCGAGATGGTCCTCGTCCCCATGTACTTCCTCATCGCCCGGTGGGGCGGTCAAGGCAGGGGACCGGCGGCGTGGAAGTTCATCCTGTACACGCTGCTCGGCTCCGTGGTGATGCTGCTCGGACTGCTGCTCCTCGGGCTGAACGCCGGCACGTTCGACATGGCCGCGCTCGCCCGGCAGCACGGCGCGGGGCTCGGCCACACCACCCAGGTGCTCGCCGCCTTGGCCATCGGCCTGGGGCTGGCCGTCAAGGCACCCATGTGGCCGCTGCACAGCTGGCTGCCCGGCGCCCACACGGCGGCGCCCACCGTGGGCTCCGTCCTGCTGGCCGGTGTGCTGCTGAAAATGGGCACCTACGGGTTCGTACGGATCGTCCTGCCCAGCGTGCCGGAGGGGGCGCACGCTTTCGCGCCGTACCTGGCGGCGTTCGCGGTGGTCGGCATCGTCTACGGATCGCTCGCCTGCCTGGCCCTCGCCCTCCCCTCTTCCGACCGCTCATGGAGGCGTTTCGCGCCCCAGTCGTCCCCGGGCGCGCAGGGCGACCTCAAGAGGCTGATCGCGTACTCCTCCGTCGGGCACATGGGCTTCGTCCTGCTGGGCATCGCCACCCTCACCCACACGGGCGTGAACGGTGCCCTCTACGCGAACCTCGCGCACGGCCTCGTCACCGGCCTGCTGTTCTTCCTCGTCGGCGCCCTGAAGGACCGTGCGGGCACCAGTGACCTCGACGCCCTCGCCGGCACCACGGGAGCAGCGCTCTACGGCAGGGCACCGCGGCTGGGAGGCCTGTTCGCCTTCGGCGCCGTCGCCTCACTGGGGCTGCCGGGGCTGGCCGGCTTCTGGGGGGAACTGCTCGCCCTCCTGGGCGCCTACCATCCGGCGGCCGGGCTCAGCAGGCCCGCCTTCCTTGTCTTCCTCGCCCTCGGCGCCCTCGGGACGCTCCTGACGGCCGCGTACATGCTCCTGGTCGTACGCCGCGTGTGCATGGGCGACCCGGCCGCCCCCACGTCGGTCCCGGGCCTGACGAAGGTGCCCGACGTCCGAGGTGTCGAGTGCGCCGCCTGGACCCCGCTGGTGGTCCTCACCGTCCTCGCCGGACTGTGGCCCGCGGCCCTCCTGGGACTGATGGACCCGGCCGTGCAGAGCCTCCTGCCAGGAGTGACCCGATGACGCTCCACACCGCCGTCCTCCACGGCCCCCACGCAACCGCCCCGAACGTCACCGCTCAGGGCGCGCACGATCTTGTGCACAGCGGGCACGCTCTCGTGCACAGCGCGGCCGCCCAAGGGACGCAGGGGGCGCAAGGGGTGCACCAGCTCGTCCAGAACGTCGACTGGGCCGCCATCGCCCCGCCGGCGATCGTCGCCGTCGCCGCACTCGTCGTCCTGCTGGCCGACCTGTTCCTGACGGAGCGCCGCAAGAGCCTGCTCGGGCCGCTGTCCGCCGTGGCGCTCGCGCTCGCCGCGCTGTCGCTCCTCCCTCTGGTCGGCGAGGACCGGCACACCTTCTGCCTCACGGCCGGTCCGCGCGCGTGCAGCTACGTCGCCGACCCCTTCGCCCTCTCCCTCCAGCTGCTCGTCCTGGGCGGCGCCCTGGTGACCGCCCTGCTGTCGATGACACCGGTACGGCAGGAGCGGCTGCCCGCCGGCGAGTTCTGGTTCCTGCTGCTGTCCTCGGCCTCCGGCGCCGCCCTGCTGCCCGCCTCACGCGACCTGGCGACACTCGTGGTCGCCCTGGAGGTCGCCTCCCTCCCGGCGTTCGCACTGGTCGGACTCCGGCGCGGACAGCGGCTCTCCTCCGAGGCCGCGCTGAAGTTCTTCCTCTCGTCCGTCGCCGCCACCGCTGTGATGCTCCTGGGAGTCAGCTTCGTCTACGCCGCCACCGGCAGCATGCACCTGGAGACCATCGCCGAGGCGCTGCCCCGGGTCGACAGCCGGCTGGGCACCCTCGCGGCGACAGGCGTGGCGCTCACCCTGGTCGGCTTCGCCTTCAAGACGGCCGCCGCACCCTTCCACTTCTGGGTTCCCGACACCTACGTGGGCGCGCCGGTCCCCGTCGCCGCCTACCTGTCGGTGGTCGGCAAGGCGGCCGGCTTCTCCGGGCTGATCCTGGTCACCGTCCGGGCGTTCCCCTCGTACGCGGACGCCTGGGGGCCCGTGCTCGCGGTGCTGGCCGCGCTCACCATGAGCGTCGGCAATCTGGGTGCACTGCGCCAGCGGACCGACCGTGCGCACGGGGCGGTCAGGCTGCTCGCCTGGTCCTCCGTCGGACAGGCGGGCTACCTGCTGGTCCCGATCGCCGCCGCCGGTGTGGCGGGCCAGGACGGACGCGCGGTCGGCGCGACGGTCGCCTACGCGCTCATGTACGCCGTCGTGAACCTGGGCGCCTTCGCCGTCGTCGCCGCACACCGGCCGCCCGGCAAAGACGGCAGGCTCGACGACTACCGCGGCCTCGCCCGCACCCACCCGTGGGCCGCCGCGGCACTCGCCTTCTTCCTGCTGTGCCTGGCGGGCCTGCCACCGGGGATCGTCGGACTGTTCGCCAAGGTCACCGTCTTCTCCGCGGCCGTGGACGCCGGGCTGGGCTGGCTCGCCGTGGTGATGGCCGTGAACGTCGTGATCGCGCTCGTCTACTACCTCACCTGGACGGCGCTGCTCTTCCGCCCGTCCGCCCGGCAGCCGGCCGGCGCGGGCACCGCGCCCGCGCCGGTGGCCATCCCGCTGCCGCTGACCGTCACCGTGGCACTGACCTCGGTACTCGCCCTCGCCACCTCCGGCGCTCCCCAGCTGCTCCTCCGGTTCGCCGACCTCGCGCTGTTCTGACGCGCGGCCCGCCCGGGGCCTCCAGGCCTCTCTCCGCCCCCCACCGGGCGACCCGTACCCGCTTCCGGTGCCGTCCGGAGGGGTACCGGGAACGCGTCGGCCGCCGGGGAACCGAGAACGTGCGCTCTCCGTTGACGGGAAAGGGAGGGTCCACATGACGGGGCCGTCGACGGCGGAAGGTCCGCCCGGCTCGGGGCCCCGCAGCACCATCTGGAGGGCGTACCGTGCACCGCCGGCACAACGGGCTGAGGACAGCTCTGCTCCTCGGAGGACTGTCCGCTCTCATCGTCGTCATCGGGAGCTTCTTCGGCACGACGGGCCTGCTGATCGCCCTGCTGATCGCGCTGGGTACGAACGCGTACGCGTACTGGAACAGCGACAAGCTGGCGCTGCGTGCCATGCGCGCCCGCCCGGTCAGCGAGTTCGAGGCCCCGCAGCTCTACCGCATGGTCCGTGAACTGTCGACGGCCGCGCGGCAGCCCATGCCGCGGCTCTACATCTCGCCCACCCAGGCACCGAACGCCTTCGCGACCGGCCGCAACCCGCGCAACGCCGCGGTGTGCTGCACGGACGGCATCCTGCGCCTCCTGGACGAGCGGGAGCTACGCGGCGTCATCGGCCACGAGCTCAGCCACGTCTACAACCGGGACATCCTCATCTCGTCCATCGCCGGGGCCCTCGCCTCCGTGGTGCTCTTCCTGGTGAACTTCGCCTGGCTGATCCCCCTGGGCCGCTCCGACGACGACGAGGGGCCGGGGCTGGTCGGCATGCTGCTGATCATGCTGCTGGGCCCGGTCGCCGCCTCCCTCATCCAGCTCGCCGTCTCCCGCTCCCGGGAGTACGAGGCGGACGCCTCGGGCGCTCAGCTCACCGGTGACCCTCTGGCGCTCGCCTCCGCGCTCCGCAAACTGGAGGCCGGTACGGCGCAACTCCCGCTGCCGCCCGAGCCACGGCTGGAGACCGCGAGCCACATGATGATCGCCAACCCGTTCCGCAGGGGCGAGGGCGGCATGACCAAGCTGTTCTCCACACATCCTCCCATGGCCGAACGTGTCGCACGGCTGGAGAAGATGGCAGGCTGGCGAGGGTGAAGACCCTTCTCAACCTCATCTGGCTGATCTTCTCCGGACTGTGGATGGCCCTCGGCTACCTGCTCGCCGGTGCCCTGTGCTGCGTGCTCGTCATCACCATCCCGTGGGGGCTGGCGTGTTTCCGCATCGCGGCGTACGCGCTGTGGCCGTTCGGCAGAACGGCCGTACAGCGGCACGACGCCGGCGCGGCCTCCGGGATCGGCAACATCGTCTGGCTGATCTTCGCCGGTATCTGGCTCACCCTCGGCCACATCACGCTCGGCGTGGGGCTGTGCGTGACCATCATCGGCATCCCGTTCGGCCTGGCCCACTTCAAGATGGTGCCGATCTCACTGATGCCGCTCGGCCGCGAGATCGTCCCCACGGGCACCCCGACGGCGTACCCGCACTACCGCTGGTGAAGCCCGGCCGCCGCCGTCCGGAAGGGTCCGGGCAGCGGCGGCCGGCCTCTCACGGTCGGCGCGGCCCCGCTCAGCGGTAGTTCACGAACTGCAGCGCGAAGTCGAAGTCCTTGCCCTTCAGCAGCGTGATGACCTCTTGGAGACTGTCGCGGCTCTTGGAGGTCACCCGGAGTTCGTCGCCCTGCACCTGCGCCTTGACGCCCTTGGGGCCCTCGTCCCGGATCACCTTCGCGACCTTCTTCGCGTTGTCCTGGGAGATCCCCTCCTGGAGGGACGAGCCGATGCGGTACTCCTTACCGGAGGCCTGCGGGTCGCCGGTGTCGAGCGCCTTGAGCGAGATGCCGCGCTTGACCAGCTTGGACTGGAAGATGTCGAGCACGGCCTCGACCCGCTCCTTGGAGTTCGCCCGCATCTCGATCCGCTCGCCCGACCACGCGATCGAAGCGTCCACACCCTTGAAGTCGTACCGCTGGGAGATCTCCTTCGCGGCCTGGTTCAGCGCGTTGTCGACCTCCTGCCGCTCGACCTTCGAGACGATGTCGAAACTGGAGTCGGCCATGGTGAGTTGGCTCCTCGTACATAGATCCGGCAGAAAGACGGCGGCCGCGTCGAGGCGGCAGCCGTGCGCAAAGCCTAGCCACCCGCGACCGGCCTTCCGCGCTCTCCTCGGCGGCGCCGCGCGGACCACTCGCCGCGGCGAGAACCGGGTGGCGAACCACCCCCGGCCATCGGGTATGGTTTACACCGTTGCCGCGGAGCACCGCCCCAGGCGGGCATCGGGCAGCAATCCCAGGCGGTGTGCCCGAGCGGCCAAAGGGAGCAGACTGTAAATCTGCCGGCTCAGCCTTCCCAGGTTCGAATCCTGGCGCCGCCACAGCGGAGAGAAGGCCCCTCTCACCTCGCGAAACAGCAGGTGAGAGGGGTCTTCTCGTGTGTCGGGCGCGATGTGGTCTCGGCGGAGCCTGTCTCACCGCGTGCCCCCTGAGTCCCACCGTCGGTCAGTACGTGTTCCCCAGGCGTTCCCCGGCCTTACCCCGCCTGTCCCCACTCGCGCAGAGCGTCGTCGATCCGACGGTTCGCGATCTCCTGCGTCCGGGCGAGTACCTTCGCGTACACGCGAAGTAGCACAGCGACACTGTGGCCGGCCCGGCGCGCGCACTCCATCGGGTCCACTCCGGAACTGAGCCAGAAGGAGACTCCCGCGTGACGTAGGTCATACGGGCGGCGAGCCAGGAGAGAAGCGGCTTCCTCCTCCGAGAGAGCCTTCTTCCGCGCCCGCGCCCACACCTCTCCGTAGCCGGTCTCCTGCAAGAGCCCGTCCCGATTGGTCCGGAAGAGCCGCCCGTCCGGCGCGGTGCCGCACCTCTCAATGTGCTGGCGCAGCATCCGCACGAAGTGCGGTGGGATCGGTACGGGGCGTGAGTCCTTCTCGGCTCGGGCCTTGAGGTGCCGCGCTTCGTGGGCCGAACCGTCGTTGGTCCAACTTCGGCCGGCTCGAACGCTGCCCCGCCGCAGGACGAGAGTGCCCCACCCCTTCTCAGGGAGGCGGCACTGTGAGCGTTGCAGCGCGGCAGCCTCGGCGGGACGCATGGCGGCGTGATAGAGGCAACCGAAGAACGCTTCCAGGCGTGCGCCGCGGTCTCCCTGCTCGCGTACGGCTCGCAGGAGCCGCCGCACCTGGTGAGGGTTCGCGACACTCTCCGGGTCGACCTCTTCGACTGACTTGGGCGCCGTCCATTTCACCGCCGTGAGCGGATTCACCGGCGTGGTGAAGTACTGCTGCTCGATAGCAAGGGAGAGAACGTCGCTCAGGCAGGCACGCTTCCGACGGGCAGTGCGCGCCGCCGCGGACTTGCCGTCGAGTTTCAGGCTCAGGGCATTCAGGGCGGTACGAACGTTGCCTGGCTCCTCAAGGGCGGACACCGGCAGGGAGTGCTTCTCAAGCCAGCGCAGCGCCCCTGCCACTTCCGCTGGCGGCTCCTCATCCCAGCGATTTCGGTTGTACGCCCAGCCGTAAAGGGCCTTTCGGAGCAGTGCCATCTCAGGGCGTCCCGCAGTCGTTTTGACGAGAGCAGGAGTGATTGTGGCCAGAGCGTCCGCGTAGTTCTTCCGGGATTTCGCGGGCGCGTTCGCCCACTTCCGGTCTACGTAGTCGCGGGTGTGCTGATACCAGGTGACGGAGCCCTGGCGGGATCTCAGCTCCGACACGGGCAAGCCCGAGTCCACATCGAACTGGTGCCCCTCGCGAAGGGCAGACATCAGCTCGGAGCGGCGCCCGTCGGCCTGCGCCTTGAGCTTGTAGCTCTTCGAGTGCTTCCGCTGCCCGACCAGCCAGTGCAGGCGGTACGGCTTGGGTCGGTCTTTCCGCGTCTCGATCGAGTAGACGCGTACGTCGTATGTGAGCATGCCTCTCCATGCCGAAGGGGCCCGCGCGGGGCCCCTTCGGCGGTATTCGTGGACAGTGAGGTCAGGCGGCGTCTTCTTCGTAGCGGCCCCACCAGTCGTCGAGGTCGCTGCGACGGACGCGAAGCTGGCCGTTCGGCAGCTTGATGAGCTTCGGTGCCTGGCCACGTGCGCGCATGCGGTAGAAGGCGGCGCGACTCATGCCGATCTCTTCGAGAACTTCCAAGAGCTTGAGCATCTGGGGGCGGGCCACGGTGCGACTCCTTCGCGGTGTCGTCGTTTCTCCGTCTGGGGAATCCGCAACATCCGCCACGCCGCAACATTGCAGGTCAGCGGCCTTAAATCTGTGGCGGATGTGTTTCTGTTGCGGATAGGGGCCGCCAGGCGGGGGCCTGGCGGCGTCTGCCGCGTGGACGGTGTCAGCCGACGCTGCGGAGGGTGCGTGTGTCGGTTTCCGCGTGCATGTGGCGGGTCTCGGAAGGGCCTTCCGCCACAATTTCACCCCGGTTGACCTGCGGTGTTGCGGCTGTTGCGGCTGTTGCGGATTTCTGGGGGTCCGGGGGGCAGTAGCGGGTCCAGGCGTCTTGGAGGTCTTCCGCGTAGTACCCCTTGGGGGTGGTGCTGCCGACCCGAATGCCTTTGGGCTTGATCGGGGTGTTGTCGGGGCGCACGTACTGGCTCAGGAGCTTGGACAGTCGGCGGGCGGTGAGGGGCTTGATGGCCTGTCCGTCCTCGCTCAGGTCGTCCCAGGGGGAGTCGTCCAGGGAGAGGAGGACTTCAAGGATGGCGGCGGTGGGCATCCGATCGACGCCGCAGAACACGCGGTCGCGTAGATCGGTCAACAGCCTTACTCCGAGGGAGGCTTCGTCGCCCGCGCTGGCGGCCTTGATGAGCGCCAGGCAGGCGGCGCGTCCCCGCTCGGGCCAGTGGCCGCCGGCCGCGTCGGCGACCGCGAGCAGTGGCTCCCACACGTCGGCCGGGCGGTCGACGACGCCTTCGGGCATCTCGGGCCAGGCGTCGATGATTCGGTCGTGCAGGGTGCTGGTCCACTCTGCGAGCTGGTCGCGCAGTGCGTGACCCTGCTTCTCGTGGAGGCGGCGTCGGTAGGGTTCGCACGTTTCGTTGGGGGCCTTTTTCCGCATCCGGATGATGACGGAGCGGGTCAGGATCGTGTCCGGCAGCGATCCGAGTCCGGCCATGGCGACCGCGCAGAAGGAGGGGAGGAAGGCGGCCTTCTGGTCGGTGCCGTCCCCGACGCAGCGCAGGGACTTGGCGCCGCGGCGATAACCGGAGTTGAGGAAGCCACGCACTTCCTCGTTTCCGCCGGCCTTGGGGCCGAAGACGGTGTCGATCTCGTCGAACAGGAGCGTCGGTGTGCCCTCCTCTGCGGAGACGAGCCGGAACAGCGCGTTCGCGGACGCGTTGACGGTGGTCGCAGCGCGTGGGGTGAGGGTTTCCACGATCTCCAGCGCGCGGGACTTCCCTGACCCCGGTTCCGGGGAGAGGAAGGCCAGGCGGGCGGTGCCGTCGAGCGCGTCCATGAGGTGCGCGTGCGCGTCCCACAGGGTGACGGCGACGTAGGCGGCTTCGGTGGGGAAGACGTTGAAGCGGCGGTGGAAGTGCTCGACCTGGTCGAGCAGTGCGGCGCCGTCGATGGGCTCGGTCATGCGGCGGCCCTCCCTTCGGTGCGGGTGAGCGTCGGGCAGGTGGTGCGGTGGGTGGTGTGGTCCTCGATCAGGGTGAGGACCTTGCGGTGGCCGACGGCGCTGCGGTCACGGCCGCAGGCACAGCGGGAGGTGGCGGTCGGGGTGGCGCCGCGGCCGGGTGCGGTGATGTGCAGCCAGGCGACTGGGCGGCGCCCATCGGCCCCGGCCTGCTGCTCGGCCAGGGTGGTGAAGGGAAGAGCTGAAAGGACGGCCTGCCGGCCGCCCTGCTCCATGCCGCCGCCGGCGTCGTGCTGCGGCTGCCGGGCGGCCGGTCGTCCCGCATCACGGGTGGGGAGGCTCTTAGTGGAGGGGGGTTCGGTCACGCTGCCCGCCTCCCGGATGTCGGGTTGTGGGTGATGGACCAGTCCAGGCCCCGGCGGATCACGTCGTCGTAGTAGCGCTGCGACTGTGTGGCGTTGGCCGCCGCCCCCCTACTAAGAGCCTCTTCGACCTCCCCCCGGTCGAGGTCGCCGGACGCGACCAGCCGCCCCAGAGCCCGCGCGGCCCGCAGCAGCGTGGCGTTGCGTGTGCCGTCCGCAGCGCCCGCCACGTTGGCCACCTCGCCCCGCAGCGCAGCCGCGGCGTACCCGCCCGCCCTGGTCACGACCGGCCCGGCTGCCGGCCGCGCGGGCCGCTGGGGTGGCTTGAGTGCGTCGTGCAGCCAGCCGGGCAGCGGTGTGGGCTCCTGGTCGTCGAGGACGGTGTAGGTGCCGTCGGGGGTGGTGCTGCCGGGGGCGACGACGTAGCCGCCCCACCCGCGGGTGTCGATCCGCCTGGCCAGACGGCCTGCGGTGTTGTGCAGGTGGGTGCCGGGCGGCTGGGTGAAGTACAGGTGTTCCCCGCCGCTGGGGGTCCGCACCCGGAAGGTGGCAGGTCGTGGCTGGTCGGCGCGCTCGCAGAGCGCTTGGAAGGAGTCCGCGCCGTCAGGCGCGTCCTTCGAGTCTTTCGGTTTGCGCGTGTCCAGGTCGACCACCAGCAGCCCGGACGGGCCCGTGGCGACGCCGACGTTGTAGGGCTGCTGGGACCACGCAGCCACCAGCAGGTCCTTGTCGGTGGTGGCGCGCTGCTCGGGCGTGCGGTGCCCGTCGGCGCAGCGGCCGGTGCGAGGGCAGTGCTTGTCGGCGTGGCCGGCGGGACGCTTGTCGCCGGGGCGTAGAGGGAAGACGTGCCACCCACGCCGTGCAGCCTCCAGCGCCCACGCGAGGAGTGCCAGGTTGCAGCTCGGGGCGTTCATGCGGCGGCCTCCCCGTCGGCGTCCGTGGCCTGGCTGGCGGTGAGGAGTTGCCGGTAGGCGTGGGCGGCTTGGTGGATGACGACGCCGTTGCCGAGGATTTTGAGTTGGTCGGAGCGGGAGAGGCCCAGGTCGGGGGAGGTGACCCAGCCCGGGTCGGCGCCCATCATCCATTCGACGAATGCCGGGGAAAGGCGCCGGTTGCCGCGCGTGCCCGGCTCGGTGGGCTCGGGTGCCCGGCGGCCCAGGACCGTCTCCCAGCGGCGGATCGCGGGACCGTAGTCGGTGCCGTTGGTGGCCACCCACGTGCGGTCATCGAGCCGCACGGCCTGGCCGGGCAGGTAGTAGCGTCCCGCCGCGTCCCGCTGGTTCGGCCCGCCGTGCGGCCCGTCGCTGGCCTTCGGTGTGGGCAGCAGGTTGACGACCACTTCGTTCAGCGGCCTGCTGTTGGTGCCCAGCAGGTTGGAGGCGCCGGACTTCCAGTCCCGCGCGGCCGGGGTGGGCAGCAGGGTGACGGCGGTACGCAGGTTCATCCCGCCCCTGCGTTTGGGGGAGGTGCCCGGCCCGCCCGTGCCGTCGGCGGCCGACGGCGTGGGCAGCAGCCTCAGCCCTCCCCCCGCTCCCGCTGCTGTTCCGGCTCGCGGGTGGGCAGCAAGAACACCACTTCGTCCTCCAGCGTCGGCCCGTGTCCCCCGGCTTTGCGTTTGTCCGGGTGCTGCGGTCCGCCGTTCCTGCCGAGCTGGGAGGTGGGGGTTTTCAGCAGCGGGATGGGCGAGGGCGAACCACCGGTCGCGGCGGTGCGGGGCGCCGACGTCGGGGTCTCCAGCTCGTAGGCACATCCACCGCGCGTCATACCCGAGCGTGGCCAGGTCCCGGGCGACGACGTCGAGTCCCCGGGAGCGGATGGCCGCGACGTTTTCCAGGAACAGGAGTCGGGGTCGAAGGTGGCGAACAGCCTCGACGATCGTGGTCCACAGTCCGGAGCGGTCACCGGCGATCCCCTTCCTGGGTCCGGCGTTGGAGATGTCCTGGCAGGGGAAACCGGCGATCAGAGCGGCCGGGCGGGGCAGGCCGGCGGCGATGGCGGGCCAGTCGACCGCCGTGATGTCGCCGAGGTTGGTGGCGTGCGGCAGCCGCGCGGCCAGCAGCCGGGAGGCGGCCTTGTCCTTCTCGCCCACGACACGGACCGGCAGACCGGTGACCGCTTCCACGGCCAGGTCCAGCGCCGCAGATCCGGTACACAGACTCACCGCGAACGGCTCGTCCTCGTGTGGTGTCGACGGGGTGGGTTGGGTCATCCTGGAGACCTCCAGTGCTCGCTGTTGAGTTGGTGCTGGTTGGGCAGGGGCGGCCCCGGATTCCTTTGGCGAGGTGGGGCCGCCCCTGGCGTGTCTAGAACGGCGGCTCGTCCCCGGCGGCCGGGCGGTTGCCGCCGGTGTTCCAGGCGTCGTCGGCGGGCGCCGCCGCCTTCTTCGTCTCGCCGGTCGCCTTGACCGGCTGGGCGGTGGCGAAGCGCAGGGACGGGCCGATCTCATCGACCTCCATGGCGAGCATGGAGCGGTTGTCGCCTTCCGGGGTCTGCCAGTTGTGCTGCCGCAGCCGTCCGGAGACGACCACGCGGTGCCCCTTGGCCAGCGAAGCCGCGATGTTCTCGGCCAGGCCGCGCCAGGCCGAGCAGCGCATGAACATCGCGGTGCCGTCCTTGTACTGGCCGGACTCGCGGTCGAACTGCCGCGGGGTGGAGGCGACGGTGAAGCGGGCCAGGGCGGCGCCGGAGGTGGTGAACTTCAGCTCGGGGTCGTCGGTGAGGTTGCCGATGATCGTGATGGGGGTGTCTCCCATGGCCATGGGTGATTCCTTTCAGAGGAAGTCGACGAGGGTGACGGGGTTCGGGGTGGGGGTCTGGGTTGCTTCGGGGTGGGTGGTGCGACAGCCGCAGTCGGCGGGGTCCGGGCACGGGACGGGACGGGCGTAGAGGTGCTGCGGCTGGCCGGGGGTGTAGGTGCGCAGGGGGTCGTTCCAGACGATCCGCGCGCGGGCGTTGAGTGCGGCCCACACGATGCGCTCAGGCAGGTGGCCGGGGAAGACGACGGCGGTCACGTCGTCCCATCCCCAGTCCTCCGCCTCGTCGACGAGGCGGAGGTAGCCGGTCTGGCCCCTGGGGGCGGTGTCGGTCATAGCGTGCGTTCTCCTTCCGGTCAGCCGCCGAAGTCGTTGGCGGTGTTGGTGATGGAGGAGACGAGGTTGTTGATGGTGGAGCGGGCGTCGGTGCTGGCGGTGTAGAAGCCGAGGAGGAAGACGGCTATCGCGGCCCAGGTGCCGACGGAGCGGGAGCGCAGCAGGAAGAAGACGACGGCAGCGAGCAGGACGAACAAGGAGACGGTCACGGCGTGCTCCTCAGTGGTGGTTGATGGTGCCGCCTGCGCGGCTCATGAAGCCGTGGGCGGTGATGTTCTGTGTGATGTGGGCGGGGGCGCGGTTGCGCCAGCGGCCCAGGAGGAGGGCGGCGCCGCCGCATCCGGTGGCGATCAGGGCGACGGCGGCCCAGAGGGCGTTGGTCATGGCGATGACTCCGGGTGCGGCGTAGGAGAGGCCGAATCCGCCGGCGCCGATTCCGGCGCCGAGGGTCGGGGCGAGCAGCGCGGTTGTCTTGGCCCAGCCGGGGACCCCGGATGACGGCGCGGCGGCCAGCGGGGGGGCCGTGGCGGGCGCCTGGGTGTAGGCGAGGGTGCGCCGTCCGTCGGGCAGGGTCACCAGCTCCACCCCCGGCGGGATCTCGGCCGGGCCGAGTGGGGCCCGCACGAGGTGTGCGGGCGGGTTGGTCTGGTCGGTGCGGGTGAGGGTGGTGATCTCGTAGGGGGTCTCCACAAGACGCCTCCAGACGGGGAAGAGGCGGCCCGCGGGCCGCCTCGGTGGTCACGCACTGTGGTTCTACTGGGTAGTGGGTACTGGGTAGCGGGTAGTGGGGTGCGACTGACAGACGCTGGTGAAGGTGCCCTGCGCGGGTGTTGAGAGGGTTAGTGGGTAGTGGGGTGCGGCCCCACTACCCACTAACCAGTAACCGTGAGTGAGCTGTCAGGCGTGGTCGGGGTGGACGTAGACGGAGTGCGGCCCGCGGTCCCGGTAGACCAGCTCGCCCCGCTCGACGGCGGCTTTGAGTCCTTCGCGGACCGTCTTGCGGTCGCGCTTGACGATGCCCGCGACGGCTGCGGGCTTGAGTCCGGCGGCCCCGGCGGACTCCACGGCGTGGATGGCCGCGGGAAGCCACTCGGGACCGTCGGCGCCGTCGTTTCCGGGCGCCTGTTCGGCGTCTTGGGCGGTCGCGGCCTGTTCGGTGATCCGCTCGAACTCTTCCAGCGCCCGCGCGATGGCCGCGGCCGTCTGCGGGTCGTCCGGCCCTTCCCCCGAGCCGCCGCCCCCCTCCGGCGCCTGGGGACGCTCGGGAGGCTGCTGCTCGGTCGGCTGGCTCTTGGCCTTCTGGACGTAGTAGTCGAGCGGCTTCATCGGCGTGAGCGTCCCCAGCCCGGCCGACCCGCCCGCCTCCCGCGAGGGCGGGCCGTCCTGAGCGGCGGTCGTCTGCCGCGGGGTGGTGGCGCCGGCGGGGCGCGGCATGTCAAGGGATTCACATAGCCACGCCACGCGGTTGGGGTCGGTCCACCGGTTGGCGTAGCCGAAGGGGGCGGCGTCGGTTTGGGCGGCTTGGTCGAGGTCGGGGCGGATGTCCCACCGGGCGACGGACAGTAGCTCGATGTCCTCGCAGCGGGCGCCGTCCTCCCGTTCGTCCTCGTCGTTGGCGAAGTACGCCTTGGCCCGCTCGGGGCCGGTGCCGCCGACGGCGGCGCGGGCGCCGTCGAGGATGTAGAGGGAGCCGTTGCCGGGGAGGGTTGCGACGTTGACCTGCTGGTAGTGGTCGGGGAAGACGAACTGTCCCTCGGCCTTCTCCCGGAACTTCATCCCGATCACGGTGTCGTACTGGGAGGCGATCTCCCCGCCGCCCGTGTTCGGCCCGGTGCCGCGCTGTACCGCGTCGATGTAGTCGACGGCGGCCTTGCGGCCCTTCTTCACGCCGCGGGTCTTGGCCTTGAGCGCGTCGGGTGTCCAGGCCATCAGGTCGCTGTTCTCGTCGGAGACGACGACGATGGCCGGCTCGGACTCCTTGGGCTGGATCTTGCCGCCCTTCATCCGCAGTGCACGGCCGTCCCCGACCGCGTGTGCGGCCTTGTAGAGGCGGACTGCCTCGTCGGGGGTGGTGGCCACCCAGTCCAGGATGGGCCGGTCGATCAGGTTCCCGTCGCGGTCCTTCCACTGCTGGGCCCAGGGGCGCAGCCACCGCTTGGCGGTGTTGCCCTGGGCCATGTCCACCATCCAGATCACCACGTCCACACAGCGGGTGAGGGCGGCGATGATGACGTGCAGCAGCACCGACTTGCCCGACCCCTTGGCCCCGGCCACCAGCACGGAGTTCTGCCGGAAGAGGATCTCCAGCGGCTCACCGGACTCCAGGTCCCCGAGGGTGAGCGGCTTGCG
The DNA here is from genome assembly GCF_003323715.1 of Streptomyces diacarni. Lineage (GTDB taxonomy): Bacteria > Actinomycetota > Actinomycetes > Streptomycetales > Streptomycetaceae > Streptomyces > Streptomyces diacarni. The sequence goes on along the minus strand of NZ_QOIN01000047.1, from coordinate 410,740 downwards.
GATCGTCAGGGGGTGGTCGTCCGCCGGGAGGTGGATCGTCTCGGCCAGGACATCGCGGGTGGTCACGTGCAGCCACGCTTCGTTCGCTTGCGGCGTGCTCTCCAGCCGCAGAGCGCCGGTGCGCACTCCGGCCCTCACTTCCAGGGTCGGCAGGAGGGTGCGCAGGTGGGCGGTGGTGCTGCTGGCCAGTGTCAGCAGCAGCTTGTAGCCACCGCGGGTGGGCTGCTGCTTGGACACCTCCACCCCGCGGGCGCCGGCGTCGGCCAGGTGCTGTTCCCACGCGGCCGTGTCCGCGTTCTTGGCGCCGCTCTCGGTTGCCCACTGCGCCGCGATCTCCTCGGCGCGCAGGCCCCGGTCGATGGCGTAGAACGGGGTGAGTGCCGTGGTGGCGGCGGTCAGCGCGGCGGCGGATGCCATGGTCCACGGGGTGCCGTGGGCGGCCCAGTTGACCCACGCGGCGGTGGCGCTGGTCCAGGCGGTGGTGAACCCGGTGTGGAACCAGCGTCGGTAGCGGCCCTGGCCACTGGTGCGCACCCAGCGGGAGACCGCCGCGGCGGCGATACCGGTCATCGAGCCGACGCCGATCCAGCCGAGCGGAAGGGCGGTTCCGGCGTCCTGGGCCAGGCCGAGGGTGAGGCTTCCGGCGTAGACGGTGGCGGCGGTGAACAGCGGCGTGCTGACGACGCCGTGCCGCCAGGGGATGGGTTCATGGCTGCGCGGACGGCTCAGCATGATGAAGACGTCTCCGATCAACGCGAACGGGCGGGCAAGACGGCGGGGCGGGCCGCACCTGCGCGGCCCGCCCCGGGGGATGCTGCGAGGGGCGGGTTACTGGTTGTTGGCCGACTGGTCCCACTTGGCGCCCTGCGGCGTGGGGTTCTCGATGTTGTCGATCTGCTCGGCGTGGATGATCCGGTACAGCGTCGGGATCGACTCCAGGCGTCCGGCCAGCGCGTGCGCGTAGACGGAGGTGTCCTCGTACGCCTCGGGGATGGCCTGGTTGACCTTGAAGTTCTCCCGCGCGTTCATCGCAGCGGCCCGGATCACGTCCCCGATGGCGGACTGCACCTCGGTCAGGGCGTGCATGGTGGCCTCGAACCCGACCATGTTCTCGGCCGGGTTCATCAGCAGCAGGGCACCTGCGTTGCGGACGGTCTCGGCCGCGTACCGCAGCGGCAGGGTGGGTTCCAGAGCAGACACGGGAGCTCCCTTCGAAGCAGTGGAGGAGGACGTGAGAACCGCCGGGCTGGCCACCGGCCGGTGCGGCGCCGTGGCGGCCGTGCGTCGGCCGCGGGAGGCCCCGGCGGGCGTGGTGGTGGGGGTGGTTCCGGCGCTGGTGTGCTTGTACATCCAGGTGTTGAGCCAGCCCAGCGTTCCGGCCCAGGCCACCGCACGGGCGGCGGGCGTGGCCAGAGTGTGGAAGAGGCGGGCAAGGGGGCGCAGCCAGTTCGGGCCGATGGTGGAGAACCGCACGTTGCCCAACGCCATGTGGCCGTGCAGAACGGCGCGGCTGCCGTAGCGCCACGCGCGGGCCAGCAGCGGCGACCCGTACCGCGCCACCCCGCGCGCCGTTGCCCGGAGCGGGGCGGCCGCGGTGCGCAGACGCCGACGCGTTGACCTGGTGGTGTGCTTGCGCAGCTTGCTGCCCGCCGCATAGGAGAGACGGCGAGCCGGGCTCATCGGCGCCGACCGCACCCGCGCACGCTCCCTCCGTCCAGGCTTCGCGCGCTTGTCCAGAGCCTTGGGCGAAGCGGTGGACGGCTTCGTCTTCGGCTTCCGCAACCGCCACTTGCCGCCCTTGGCCTTGGAGCCGCCGGCCGGGGCGTTCTTGGGCTTGGGCCTGGCCTTGAGGAAGCCGGGCCGCAGCCGCCCGCCGCTGCCGGTGTGCCCCGCATTGGCCCGAGCCGCTTTCGCGGCCTTCCGCGCCGACTTCGGCGACGCCCCACCAGAACGAGGACCCAGGGAACCGCCACCAGATCGGGAACCACCACCGAGCGAGGAACGGCGACCGGCGGCACCAGCCCGGTTGAGCCCGGCAGCGGTCTTGCTGGTCAGCCCCTTACCGGACCGCCCGCCCGGCCGCAGGCCACTCAGCCCCGAAGCGCCACCACCACGGCCCGCGCGCTGACCAGGCACCCCGCCAGTCCGCGGCGGCGTGCCGCCGCCCGACGCGCCCGCCCGCCCCCCTGACGAGCGGCCGGCAGAAGGCGTCGAGTTGAGCCCGGCGCGCTGCGGCGCCCGCTTGGAAGTGGAAGTGAGCCCGGTGGGCTTGGCCGACGCGGACGTACCGCCCCGGCCCAGCGGCCGCCCGCCGCCCGAGCGGCGCCCACCGGCGCCCCCTATGGTGTTGCGCCCGCCCGAGCCGGCGGGAGACGTACGGCGGCCGGACGCGCTGCCGCCGGGCATCCGGCCCAGGCCGCCCCCGCGTCCCGGGCCTGCGCCGCCCCGGGGCAGCGCACTGCCCCACTTGCTGCGGCTGCGGCCCGAGCGGCGCCGCCCCCGCGCCACAAGGACACCGGTCGCGATCCCCGCGCAGGCCAGCAGCGCGACAACGACCATGCCCAGCCCGAAATGGTGCGTGAGCCAGCAAAACCCGATCAGGGACATCAGCGCCCCACCGGGAACGGCGACCCCGCCCAACGTGCCCTGCGTCCCCGTCGGGGAGCCGTTTCCCGACGGTTTCGACGGCTGGTCGCCAGCGGAAGCTGGCGGGCTGCTCTGCGAACGGGAGGAGTGTGGAGGAGCGGGAGGCGCCTGCGGTGGTGTCGGCGCCGTGGTGCTCTTGGACATACCTGTCTCCAGACACAAGCGTGAGGAACAGCCGCCAGGAAGCTGCCGGGACACCCGCCCGCCCCGCGCGGGGCCGGACGGGGGCGCCCCGGCATGCTTGCCCTGGTCAGAGCTGGTTCGACTCCAGGGAGAAGAAGAGAACGACGCCGTGCGTCAGGTCGGGGAACTCACGGGCGTACTGCTCGCGCAGCCACTCGTAGACGTCGTGGCGTGTGGCCTCGGGCTGGGGTGTGAAGTTCCCGGACCACGTGGCTACCGCGAAGCCGCCCCCGGCTTGCGGCTTCTGGCAGGTCATGACGAAGTGGTGCGTGCCCTGCTCAGGCATGAAGAAGCCCTTTCGGGGTCAGGCGGCCACAGCCGCGGGGGCGTCCGGGCACAGCGCGCAGACGCCCAGGGATCGGGGGATGCGGTAGCCGCGGTCGACGCCGCAGCCGGGGCAGCGACGCTGGGCCGCGTTGGCCTTCGCGAGCGCGGCCCGCTTCGCTGGCGTCATCGGCCGGACGGGCTTGGCCAGGTCCTCGCGGTAGAGGTACGCGACCAGCGGTCCGCGCCGACGGCGGGGCCGCTCGATGACGGCGGCCACGTCCTGCCCGCCGGGGCGCAGGCCCCTCGCGCGCAGCTGGCGGTAGGTGGCCAGCCCGTCTGGGGCCAGACGCCACCGGTAGACGGGGAGGGTGTCTGCGCTTTCGGCCGTGTTGGCCTGCCCGGTGCAGCTCACCGAGCCCCTCCGAAGGGGAGCGGCTGTACCCGCCAAGAGACCTCGGAAGCCGGGGGCAGAGCGGCACCTGGCGTGTGTGTGGTCCATCCCGAGCGGTCCGCGCCCTCGGCCTCGGCTGTGGATTCCGCCGCCTCCAAGGTGGCGTGCACACTGTGCAGCTCCCCGTGGTGGAAGAGGACGTAGACGCGGTCGGCGCGCTGCTTCCTGGCGATGCGCAGCAGCATCCGCAGTGCCTGCCGGTCCTCGTTGTCGAGCAGGGACTGCGCGCGCAGAGCTCCCAGCTCTCCCTCAAGCCGGGCGGTGTCCGCCCGGCTACGGGCGAGCGCTCCCCGCAGCTCTTCGACGGCGAGTTCCGCCCGGGTCGCGGATTCGGCGCTCCTCTGGCTTTCCGCCCGGCGCTGCTCAGCGTCTTCGTGGGCGGCGGCGGTCGCCGCTTCTGCCTCCGAGAGGTCGGAGAGCAGGGAGTTCAGGGTGCGGCGGCGGACAACAGTGATCATGCCGGGGCTCCTTCAAGGGCCGGGGTCGTCGCGGTCTCGCGCAATTCCTGGTAGCGGGTGGAGACCCAGCCGACCGACCAGCCGCACAGCTCAGCCGCCTGGCGCACCGGCAACTCCGCGGCGAACGCAGCCCGCACGGTGTGGCGGGCGGTCTCTTCTCCCTGCTTCTCGGTGGCGGGTCCGGCCGCCAGTAGGGCGAGACGTTCACGCTCCCGCTCGGCCTGTTCACGCTCCCGCTGTTCGCGTTCACGCTCGGCCCGCTCCCGCACCTCTCGTTCACGCCGCTGGGCCTCCTCGCGCTCACGGCGTTCACGCTCGGCCCGGACCTGTTCACGCTCCCGCTGCTGGCGTTCACGCTCCTGCTGCTCGGCCCGCTCCCGGGCCTGCTCGCGTTCGCGCTCCTCCCGCCGCACCCGCTCTTCGCGTTCGGCCGCCTCACGCGCCAGACGGGCCTCGTGTTCACGCTGTTCACGCGCCATCAGGGCCGTGTGCTCCCGCTCCTCGCGGGCCCGCCGTGCAGCGGCCTCACGCCGCTCTGTGGCGGCCTGCTCCCGCTCGGCCTGCTCGGCCCGGCGCTGGGCCTCCAGGGCCGTCACAGCGGCGGTGATGGCCCTGCGGTAGGCCAGGCCGGTCTCTGCGGTCACGATCAGCAGCAGCGGCGCCACCGCGTGCACCGCGACACCCACCAGGTCCCTGTTCAGGGCCGAGTCGGCCACATTCAGGGCAAGGGTCATGCCGCCGGTCATCCACCGCAGCACCACCGGCCAACGGCCCCCATGGCCGCCCAAGCGGGCCATCACGGCATCCAAGCGGACGACGATGACGAGAGCCGTATCCACCACCAACGGCAGAATCGGCGCCGTCCAGTCCCACTCATCCGGCGTGTGAGCCGCCGCGAGCGGCGTGACCGTCAGGATCGAGTACAGCATCGCCCCGGCCACGATCAGCCACGTACCAACCGAGAGCGCGCGCTCCGCTGAACGCACATGAACAGCGTTCACCGCGCACCCCCCAGCGCGGTATCGGCCGCGGCGACCTCTTCCACCAGCTCAGCCACCTCAGCCCGCAACCTGTTGGCCGCGGACTCGGCAACGTTCAGCTCCCAGCGCAGCGCACCGATCTCCCGCTGAGCGGCGGCGTGCTCCCGGCCGCGCTCCCGCGCCGCAGCGAACTCGCGGTCTCCGGCGTGCCTGTGAGCTTCCTGGACGGCGGCCAGCTTCTCGCGCAGCCACTCACGTTCGGCCGCCATCTTCTCCAGCCGCTTGGCCGTGACAATGCGGATCATCAGGCACCCACCTCCCGGACGGCACGGTTGGCGACCGCGCGACGCGCGGCCAGCACCCGGCGCTCGGCCCGGCGCAGCCGCCGCGCATCCACCTCCGAGAGCACGCGGTCCAAGACCGCGATCTGCGCGTCGAGCAGCTCCACCTCGGCGAGAACGACGGGCATCTCCGTCTCGATCGCTTCCAGTTCGGCCGCCGACGGGCCATCGTCGTCGTTGGGGACTGCGGCCAGGTGGCGGACAGTACGGTTGGTCATGGGTCGTGGATTCCTTCCAGATTCGAGACGGCCCACAGCGGCCCCGGGGATTGCGCCCCCGGGGCCGCGCCGTCAGTAGGGAGAAAAGCGAGGTCAGCGCGTGTCTTTGGCCCGCGCGGACTGCTCGGAGCGCTTGTTGGCCTCAGCGGCCCTGCGGGCCAGTTCGTCCCGCTCGCTCTCGGTCATCCGGGTCGTCCCGGTCTCGGGCGCGGTCACGAGGTCTGACCGCCGGTGCGGGAGCGCTGCACGTGGTGCAGCCGGTCGGCCAGCAGGCGGGTGGTGACGGTGCCGCGGGTGCAGCCCAGCCGTCCCAGCGCGAGCGCCAGGGTGCGGGCCGCTGCGGCGCGGTCGTTGCCGTGCAGTCGGCGGGCGTAGCGGGCGAGGAACCCGGCCGCGTCGATCCGGGCGGGCACGGCGCCGCGCAGCATGCTGGCCATAAGGCCGTCCGACGCCCAGCGCAGCAGGACATCGACCGGCGTGGCGACAGCGCGTTTGCTCCCCAGGGCGGGAGCGGCAATCATCGTGGACACAGGGCCTCCTACTCAGGTGCCTGTCTGCGTCGCCCGGGTGGCCCCCCGGGCGACGCGCTTTTGGTGGGGCCTTCCTGCTGCCCCACGCCGACGCCCCTCCCGGACGCCCCGAGCAGGGGCGTTGGAGGGGGACGACGTGCAGTGCAGGACTGCTGGTCTCCACGCGGCGGCTGTTCGGGCCCGGTGAGACCGTCATCCCGGGTCGTACTTCCAGCCGAAGGTGTGGCCGCGTCGTTCTTAACGTCGTGAGGGTGCCGACCCACCGCGCTCGCCCGCAGCCATGAGCCCTGCGGGGTCGTCGCACGTGTCGAGCTGCCACCACCTGCGGTAATGGCGCCTCACGACGGATTTCCACTCACCTCGGCCGGCGTTGTCACGGCCGTCTAGCTGTGGTGGATCACGCTGTTCAGTTCAGAACCGACGGACGCTCTCGGGATCTCCCGGACGCCCTTCGCACCAGGGACCGGGCGGAGAACCTCCCGCATCTGGTGCGCACCAATAGAGTGCAACTGGTGCGCACCAGAGTCAAGGGCTCTCACCGTTTCGAGCGAAGCGATCCCGCCCTGGTGCACTCCCAGAAGACAGGTGCGAGACGGTGCGCCGGTAGCCAACAGGCCTTAACTTCGGGCGTGTTAACCCCTGTTGACCTGCGGGAATGTGAGGCATGCTGGGGGAGTCGAGGAGGGGACTCAATGCCGGGTGATGCCCTGTGAGTACTGGACTTCGGAAAGCGCGTGCCGCGCACGGCTGGTCTCAGGAACGACTGGTTCGCGAGATTGAGCAGTACGCCCGACGGCACGCCAGTGACGTAGCCTCAACCGCCAGCCTGCGCGTGTACGTGTCCGAGTGGGAGAACGGCAAGCGCGCCATCTCCGACCGCTACGCAGCGATCCTGCGGCAGCTTCTCGGCGTCACGGACGCGGAACTGCGAGGTGAGCAAGCCTCTACACCGACACTGACCGTGGCCGATGGATACGACGATCTGCTCAGCAGGATCGACTCAGCCGGCAGCGTCAGCGGCTCCATGGTGAAGGCGTTCAACGATCAAACCGAGCTGCTGCGGACCATGGATCGACAGATGGGCGCTTCCGGCCTTGTCGACCAGATGGCTGGGCATCTCTCCGCTCTCGAAGACGCTCTCAACTTCGCCGTGCTCCCCGGGACACGCCGCCCCATCGCGCTCGCTCTCGCAGGAGCGTCCACCTTGGCGGCGTGGCAGGCGATCGACGCGGGGGCGGTGGAACGTGCTTGGCGGCATTACGAGCTGGCCAAGCGCGCGGCGCGCGACGCCGAAGAGCCGATGTACCTCGCTCATGCGATGGGAGAGCAGGCGTACGTGCTGTGCGAAGCGGGTCGGCCCTCTCTCGGGCTTGAGCTGATCCGAGACGCGCAGCGAACCCTCGGGCAAGAGGGCTCGCCACGCCTGCGGGCGTGGCTGCACGCTGCCGAGGCAGAGCTGTGCGCCCACGCCGGCATGCCGGATGACTGCCAGCGCGCGCTCGACGCCGCCTTCAAGGTCATCCCACCTGGCACTGACGACCGCGATCCCGACATGTCGAGCATCTTTTTGAACGGCGCCCACCTGGCGCGGTGGCGCGGCAACGTCTTGGCCCTGCTGGGTGAGGATGAGGCGGTTACCAGCCTGTACGGGGCTCTGGAAGTCGCTGACCCCACCTTCGTCCGGGCGCGGGCCGGTCTCCACGTGGACCTGGCGCAAGCCCACCTGGCGCGCGCTGAATACGACGACGCGAGCACTCAGTTGCGCAAGGCCCGGCTGTTGGCGAACCGTACGGGCTCGGTCCGCCAACGTCGCCGTATCGACCTGCTCAGCGCGCGGGTGTGACGCCGCGCTTACCGCGGTTCGCCAAGATGTGGAGAAGGGCCACGAGCGTGCCGGAACCCATGAGCTGACCCCTTGCCATCAGCCCCGGAATGTCGGCCAACGGAACCCACTCGATGTGTCCGGCCTCTTCCAAATCCGTCGGCTCACCAATTCGTTCGGCGCCGTGGCCGACGAAGATTTCATGAGGTGAGTCGACCATGCCGACCATGGGCTGAAAGGTGACGACGTGCTCAAGCTCTTTGGGCCGCCATCCGGTCTCTTCAACCATTTCCCGCATCGCGGTGTCGTCGGCCTTTTCGCCTTCATCGACGATGCCGCCCGGGAGCTCCCACCCCCACTGCTGAGGCACGAAGCGGTAGCGCCACATCATCAGTACCCGGTCCTCGTCATCAAGGGCGGCGGTGATGGCGACGTGGTGAAGTCTCACGACGTGGTGCTCGAAGCGCTTCATGCCGGGTGGCTCGACATCCCAGAGTTGGAGCTTGACCCAGCGGTTGTCGTAAAGATCCCGCTCACCGTGGATGCGCCACGGCTCCAGGCCATCAGGCGTCGCCACGCTCACGCCGCCGGGCACGCGGTACGAGCTTCTGCCGCGCACCTCCAAGGCGCCCTCAGCGACCAGCCGGGCCAGCACTTGACGTAGCGCCGTTCGACCGATGCCGAGTTCGTTCACCAGCGTCCGCTCGGACGGCAGCTTGTCGCCGGCGGAGTACTCGCCGGAGACGAGCCGCGCGCGCAGCGTCTCGTACACCTTGGCCGTCTTCGGTCCCATCCGCGGAGCACTCTCCGTTCTGAAGTGGTGCGTACCAGCGTAACGAGCGAGGGGTGTGCTTCTGTCAGGTGTCCCACCCGATCTGCCCCCAACCCGTCACGGTTCCCTACCCATCGACGGCCGGGACTTCCCCACGTGTTCCCCAGTTGGGAGCATCGCGGGGAAACGGGCAGGTCAGAGAGGGTGAAAGCGGCCCGCTGTAAATCTGCCGGCTCAGCCTTCCCAGGTTCGAATCCTGGCGCCGCCACAGGAGGAGAAGGGGCCCCTGACCAGCCGTGAGGCCGGGCAGGGGCCCCTTCTGCTGTTGCACCGCTCCCGGACCGCCCCCACCCGTGACCTCCCCGTGTGCCGACACGCTGACCGTTAGTCATCAAGAGGACTTGAGGACTCGTAGGGTGAGGGCCGCACCGGTGACAGGGGATGAGCGCAGTGGCGAAGGCCTACGAGCAGATCGCTGACGACCTGAGAGAGGCCATCCGTGCAGGTGAGCTGAGCCCTGGCGACAGGCTGGCGACCGAGGCGGAGCTCTCGAAGAAGTACCGGAAGACCCCCCCGACGGTCCGGCAAGCGCTCAGCCTCCTCCAGACAGAGGGGCTGATCGAGAAGCGGCACGGCCGGGGCAGCTTCGTGCGCAAGCCCCGGAAGAGGGTGACCCGCAGCAACGAGCGTCACCAGTGGGAGAAGAGCCGTGCGCTGATCCCCGACGAGGAGCGGGCCAGGACGGGGGCGACGGAGCACGACACGGGCCTGGTGATGGACGACCTGCTCTTCCACGCGTACTACCGCGAGGTGCAGGCGAGCGGCGACCTCGCGGCCGTCTTCGGCCTCCCCGCGGGGGCAGCTCTCATCCAGCGGAACTACCGGACGAGGTACCGCCAGGAGGATGCTCCCTTCAACCTCGTGACCAGCTACCTCGTGCGCGACCACATCTCCGGCAACCCCGGGCTGCTCGACGACGCGAACGAACCGTGGCCCGGTGGGACCATGCACCAACTCCGCACGGTCGGCATCGAGATCGACCGCATGGAGGAGCACGTCACTGCTCGGCCGCCGACGGCGGAGGAGGCGGAAGAACTGCGTCTCCTGCCCGGGACCTCCGTGCTCGTCGTCCGGAAGGTCTCGCGCGACGTCGGGGACCGTGCGGTCGAGGTGTCGGACCTCGTGCTGCCGGGCGACCGCACCGAAATAATCTTCACCACACAGCTCGAAAGGTGGTGACCCCTCGTGGGTCGCGTCGTCGTAGTCACCGCGGTGCACGGTCCGTCGGCCTCCCACCTGTCCGACGCGTGGAAGTCGCTCCGGGAGCAGGAGCTTCCCGCCGGATGGGAGTGGCGGTGGGTCGTCCAGGAGGACGGGAAGAGTGACGACGTCGCGCCCCACGTGCCCCGGGACGACCGCGTGTCGTTCGGACAGGGGCGCCAGGGCGGGCCCGGCGTCGCCAGGACACTCGCCCTCTCCCGGGTGGGCCAGGACGTCGACCTGGTGCGCGTGCTGGACGCCGACGACATGCTGACGCCCGGGGCGCTGAGCCGGGACGTCCGTGTCCTGACCTCACGTCCGCACCTCGGCTGGACCACCGCGCGGGTACTCGACCTGCTTCCCGACGGCTCGAGAGTCGGTTTCGACCAGGATCCGCCCGAGGGGGTCGTCGAACGCGGCGCGGTTTTGGAGCACTGGCAGGCGCACGACTACAGGGCGCAGGTGCATCCCGCGTCCCTGTGCGTACGCCGGGACCTCCTCGCCGCGCTCGGCGGTTGGACCGCGCTTCCGGCCTCCGAGGACACCGGTCTCCTCCTGGCCCTGAACGCCGTCGCGGAGGGCTGGTTCCACGGTGAGGCCGGTCTCCTCTACCGGAAGTGGCCTGGCCAGGCCACGAGCTGGCCGGACCATACCGAGACGGTGGAACGGAACGCGCGCATGGCCGTCGTGGAGGCCAGGGCGAAGGCGCTGGGCCGTATGCGCTGGCGGTATCCGGGAGGCGAGTAGGCGGCCGCGGGGCCGAGCCTGGGAAACCCGCGGCGTCGGCCCCGGAGATTCCGGGGCGTCGGCCCCGGAGATTCCGGGGCGTCGGCCCCGGAGATTCCGGGGCGTCGGCCCCGGAGATGCCGGGCGTCGGCCTCAGAGGACCTCGGCGTCGGTCCTGGAGAAGACGAGATCGCTCACTTCGGGCAGTGGGCCGTGCCAGCGCCGAGGCGGGTGCGGCGCGTGGAGGGCCGTCGGATAGCTGCCTGCCCGGTAGCTGTTCGGGAGGCGGTAGGTGTGGAAGCCGTACCCGCGCATCGTGCGCAGCAACTCGGCGGCGTCGTCCCCGAGCTGGGCCATGCGCTCCGGAGCGACCTCGACCGCTATCTCGGCGTCCGGGCGGAGCCGGCCGAGTACGGGCTCCAGGCCGCGGACGGCAGCCCCTTCGCCGCCCTCGACGTCGATCTTGATCACGCGGGCTGCCTCGATCTCGTCCGGCCGCAGCAGCCGCGCCAACGGCTCGGCGTCCGCCTCGAAGGAGGACGCCGCCGGCCCGTCCCACGGAACCGCGCTGTTGGCACCCAGGTTGCGTGACGACGCGAGCGTGAAGCGGAGCGTCTCGTGCTCGGCGGCGACCGCGGCGTTCACGGCGCGCACGTTGGTGCAGCCGTTGAGCCGGAGGTTGCGCAGGGTCTGGTGATGGAACTGCGGGGAGGCTTCCAACGCCGTGACCGCACCGGTTCTTCCGACCAGATGTGAGGCGAGGACGCTGAAATAGCCGATGTTGGCTCCCACGTCGACGAAGCCGTCTCCGGGGCGCAGCCGACGCGTGAGCCAACGCGTCATGTGCGGCTCCCACACGCCGAACAGGTGGAGGTAGCGCTGGATGAGGTCCTCGGTGTCCACCTCGAAGACCGCGCCTGTCCGAGTCGTCACGGTGCGACGGACCGGCCTTTGGGCGAAGTACTGGTTCAGCAGGCGGGAGAGAGACGGCTTCTCCAGGCGGCCAGGGGCGTACCGCACGTACCACCGTGCTGCCTCTGCCAGAAACTCCGCGGCCCGTCTCCCCATCCGGGAACGATAGCCCCGCAAACGGGAACGGGAGACCTGCGTTTGGGAACGGTAGCCCCGCGGCGTGACGACTCCACTTCGTGGATCCCTCCGCACCCCTCCGCGCCAGGACGGGGGTGGCACGACAGGGGTGACGCGACAGGGGCTACCGGGCTACCTGCGGGCGGGGTGTCACTGCCCGCAGCTGATGCTTCCGCCGAGGAGCGCCGCGGCGTTGGTCGCCGAGTCGCAGGTGGAGTGCGCCAGGCCGTTGAGGTGCGAGGTGGGGGGTGCGGGTTCGGCTGCCGCCGCGGCGGCGCCGGTTCCGCCGAGCAGGCCGGCGGCGGCCAGGGCGGAGGCCGCGAGGAGGATCCGTGCACGCATGTCGAGCTCCCTCGGTCACAGGGGGTGGGCGCTCCATGCGATCTCCCGCTCGCGCGCGGAGCAACCCCGCTCCCTCCGACGGGTGAGAGGAACCACCCCGGGGGAGGGGCGGGCGGCCTCGTGTTCGACGGATCCTGGCGAACACGACGTCACGTGGGCTGGTGAACGTGGGGTGGCGAAGGTGACGTCGGGGCAGAGAGGGAGCTCAGCTGCCCGCCACGCCCGCGACCTCGTCGATCGCCTCGGGGATCGGCATGCGGCCGCCCACCAGCTCCAGCGTCAGGCCCGCGGTGCGCGGCTCGTCGAGCAGGGCCGTCAACACGGCAGCGACGTCGTCCCTGGTCACCTCGGCGTGTCCGGTCTCGGGGGCCAGGTGCACGCGGCCGGTGCCGGGATCGTCGGTCAGCCGTCCGGGCCGCAGCACCGTCCAGTCCAGGTCCGTGCGGGCGCGCAGGTCGTCGTCCGCGGCTCCCTTGGCGCGCAGGTAGTCGGCGAAGACGGGGTCCATGCCTTCGGGCGTGCCCGCCAGGGAGGCGTCGGCGCTCATCGCGGAGACCATCAGGTAGCGCCGTACGCCCGCGGCCTCGGCGGCGTCCGCGCAGAGGACGGCCGCCCGGTGGTCCACCGTCTGCTTGCGCTCGCTGCCGCTGCCGGGACCGGCTCCGGCGGCGAAGACGACCGCGTCGGCGCCCTCCAGGTGCCGGGCGAGTTCCTGGACGCTCGCCGACTCCAGGTCGCACACGACGGGCTCGGCGCCTGCCGCCAGCAGGTCGCTCGCCTGTTCGGGGCGGCGCACGATGCCCGCCACCCCGTCTCCGCGCCCGGCGAGCAGCCGCTCCAGCCGCAGCGCGATCTGACCGTGTCCACCAGCGATGACTGTGCGCATGCACCGACCGTACGCCCCCGGACACACCAGCTCACGGACCCCACCCCACCCGGTGCCCTGAGCGCGCCTCGGGGCCGGGGTGCCAGGGGCTCAGCCCTGGGACTGGCGCGGCAGGCCCGGTTCGCGGGCGCCGGCCAGGTCGCAGTACTCGCGCACGGCGCTGGTCCGTGCCACCACGCGTCCGCGGTGGACGACGATCCTGCTGTAGGCGAGGGAGAGCGCCCCGGCCAGCTCCGTGGCGCGCACGGCCAGCAGTTCGGCGGGGAAGCCCGCCTCGACGCGTACCCGGGGGAGTCCCATCGCGGACCGCGCCCGCGCGCTGATCGCCTCGTAGGCCTCGTCCGGGCGGGCCTCCCCGCTGGAGGCGAGCAGGTAGGCGGCTTCGAGCGGGTCGCCGCGGCCGACCTGGTTGGCCGCGTCCCGCAGCGCTCCGCTGCCCGCCGTGACCGCGACCCCCGCTGCCGTCAGCATGCGGACGGGCGCCATCCGGGATGGCGCGGTGGGGGTGGGCCGTTCGAGGACGCCGCAGTTGCCCTGGGGGAGGGACACGACGGTCACTCCCGCGGCGGCCAGCTGTCCCGCGGCGCGCTGGGCGACCTGGTGCGGCAGCCGTGCGAGACCGCCGCAGGGGCCGATGGCGACGCGGGGGCGCAGTCCGCCGGCCGCGGCGGCGAGCCGGGCGAGCCGGGCCGGGTCGCCGCCGTCGGTGTGCAGGTCGACCGGGCAGCCGTGTTCGGCGGCGACGTCCAGGACGGCCTCGACGTAGCCGCCTGGGTCGGGGTCGAGGTCGGGGCAGCCGCCGACGGCCGTGGCGCCTCTCTTCACGGCGTCCCGCAGCATCGCCAGCCCTTCGGCGCCCGCGACGCCCGTCAGCAGTCGCGGTACGGCCACGGTGTGCAGGTCGACCATGCCGCTCAGCGCCCGCCCGGCCTGGAGCACCGCGTCCAGCGACCGCAGTCCGGCGACGTCGCCGATGTGCACGTGGGTGCGCAGCGCTGTGGCGCCCTGGCCGAGTTGGAGGAGGGCGGCTTCGGTGGTGCGCCGCTGGATGTCCTCGCGGGGGAGGGCGTCCGCCTCGCCGGCCGTGTCCTGACGACCGTCCGCGGCCCCGCCCGGGGCACCGGCAGCGATCCCGTCCGTGTCGCCCGGGCGGCGCTCGGGGTGGCGTGGGCGGGGCGGTTCGGCCGTCGGTGCCGTCAATGCGCTGTCGTAGTGCGCGTGGGGTTCGGCGGGTGCGGGGAGCAGGAGGTAGCCGGTGAGGTCGAGCCGGGTGCCGGACTCGCGGGCGCCGCCGAGGCTGCCCGCCGTGCCGACGGCCTCGATGCGTTCGCCGACGAGGCGTACGTCCACCGTGCGGCCGTCCGCGAGCCGTGCGCCGCACAGCACGAGAGAGTGGGCCGGGCGGGCGGAACGCCGGGGGGCGGCGTCGTGGAATTCGTGCCCCGTTCTCCCCGGTTCCTGCGGCTCGCTGTCGGTCATCTCCGCTCCCCCGTCCTGGCTCCCACGTCGAGGTGGGGACGAGCGTAGGACGCGTGGCCGGTGGCGGCGGGGAAGAGACGAATAGTCGTACCGGTGTGGTGTACGGGGAGGCCGGGGCGGCCGTGGTCCCAGGGCTCTCACCAGGCGGCCCAGGGCACGCGGGGGGCACCCATACCGATTTCACGTTTGGCGGCGGGACGTGTAATGTCTTCATCGCTCGCCCCAATAGCTCAGTCGGCAGAGCGTCTCCATGGTAAGGAGAAGGTCAACGGTTCGATTCCGTTTTGGGGCTCTGATGTGAGAGGTCTTCCGTCGGGAGATCACCGCATCGTGGCGGTGTAGCTCAGTCGGTAGAGCAAGCGGCTCATAATCGCTGTGTCACCGGTTCAAGTCCGGTCACCGCTACTTCACCGACAGTAGCCGGTTGTGGGGTCTGTCCTTCGATCGGCTACTCTTTCTGCGTTCATCCGTCCGTTCGTCAAGGAGCACTCACGTGGCTGCCACAGACGTCCGCCCGAAGATCACGCTGGCCTGCGTGGAGTGCAAGGAGCGGAACTACATTACGAAGAAGAACCGGCGCAACAACCCGGACAGGCTTGAGATGAAGAAGTTCTGCCCGCGCGACAACCGGCACACCGTGCACCGCGAGACGCGCTGACTTCTTCTCTGCGCTGAGGCCGTCCCCGCCCGTCGGGGTCGGCCTCGTGCTGTGTCCGGCCCCACGGGCCCGGTCCGGGCCGGTTTCCACGGGTTCAGCCTCCCGCGGGTCTCCTGGGTGCAGCGCCTCGCCGCGTCGCCGTCGAGCCACGGCGTCGCGACACCACGACGCCCACGCCGCCAGGCCGGGCAGTCGGGAAGCCGTGAACCCGCCACCACTGCCCCAGGAGGCGCCGCCGATGGCACTCGACCAGTCCTTCGTCGGGCGGACGTACCCGCCCAGCAGGCCGTACGAGGTCGGCAGGGAGAAGATCCGCGAATTCGCGGAGGCCATCGGGGACGGCAATCCGGCCTACACGGACGTCGAGGCCGCGCAGGCGCTCGGTCACCCGGACGTGATCGCGCCGCCCACGTTCGTGTTCTCCCTCACCTTCCGCGAGGCGGAGCGCGTGGTGCGCGATCCGAAGCTGGGTCTGGACTGGGGCCGTGTGGTGCACGGTGACCAGAAGTTCGCCTACCGCCGTCCCGTCCGCGCGGGGGACCTGCTCTCGGTCGGTTCGACCATCGAGTCGATCAGGTCGATGGCGGGCAACGAGATTCTCGACATCCGCGGTGACGTGCTGGACGAGGCGGGCGAGACGGTGGTCACCGTCCACTGCAAACTGGTGGCGCGTGCGGTCGAAACGCCGGAAGGGGAGTGACCCGGATGACAGCGCGGGTCGGTTACGACGACGTGGAGCCGGGCACGGAGCTGCCCGCGCGCAGCTTCCCCGTGGACCGGGAGCGGCTGGTGCGCTACGCCGGCGCTTCGGGGGACTTCAACCCCATCCACTGGAACGAGCGGTTCGCCAAGAGCGTCGGGCTGCCCGACGTCATCGCGCACGGCATGTTCACCATGGCCGAGGCCGCCCGTGTCGTCACCGACTGGACGGGTGACCCGGGTGCGCTGGTGCAGTACGGCGTGCGGTTCACCAAACCGGTCGTCGTGCCGGACGACGAGGGCGCCGTCATCGAGGTGGCGGGCAAGGTCGCCAAGAAGCTGGACGACGAGGCCCGCACGGTGCAGGTCGACCTGACGGTCACCAGCGCGGGCACCAAGGTTTTGGGCATGTCCCGGGCCGTGGTCAAGCTGGGCTGAGACAGCGGCAGGCGGCCGGTGGCCGACGACCGGCCCGCGCCGTGGCGGGGCCCGCCGCGAGTGTGGGGCGGCCCGGGTCGCGCACACCCGTAGGCTGGAGCGCGTGCAGGAACTCTACGTTGACCCCGGTGTCCCCACGGCCTCGCTGGCCCCGCTGACGACGCTGCGCCTCGGCGGGCCCGCCGAGCGGCTGGTCGTGGCCACCACAGACGACGAGGTGATCGCCGCGGTCCGCGAGGCGGACGACAGCGGGACGCCGCTGCTGATCATCGCGGGCGGCAGCAACCTCGTCATCGCGGACGAGGGTTTCCAGGGCACCGTCCTGCGCATCGCGACCCGCGGTCTCTCCCTGTCGGGCAGCAGCCTGGAGTTGGCCGCGGGCGAGAACTGGTCGGACGCCGTGGCCCGTACCGTCGAGGCGGGCCTGGCGGGCGTCGAGTGCCTGGCCGGCATTCCGGGCTCGGCGGGCGCCACACCCGTGCAGAACGTCGGCGCCTACGGCCAGGAGGTCTCCAGCACCCTCACCGAGGTTGTCGCCTACGACCGGCGGGCCCGCCAGGTCGTCACCCTCACGAACGCGGAGTGCGGTTTCTCCTACCGGCACAGCCGCTTCAAGGCCGATCCGGGACGCCACGTCGTGCTGCGGGTCCGTTTCGCGTTGGAGGACGCGGAGGGCCTCTCCGCGCCGATCAGGTATCCGGAGACCGCGCGGCTCCTCGGCGTGGAGGCCGGCGACCGGGTCCCCGCGGCGCGGGCGCGCGAGGCCGTGCTGCGGTTGCGGGCGGGGAAGGGCATGGTGCTCGACCCCGCCGACCACGACACCTGGTCGGCCGGTTCCTTCTTCACCAACCCGATCCTGGACGACGAGCAGTTCGCGGCCTTCGTCGACCGGGTGCGGGAGCGGCTGGGTCCCGAGGTGGCGCCGCCCGCCTTCCCCGCGGGGGAGGGGCGCACCAAGACCTCGGCCGCCTGGCTCATCGACAAGGCGGGCTTCACCAAGGGCTACGGCACCGGTCCTGCCCGGATCTCGACCAAGCACACGCTGGCACTCACCAACCGGGGTTCGGCCACCACGGCCGACCTGCTGGCGCTGGCACGCGAGGTGCGCGACGGGGTGCGGGACGCGTTCGGCGTCACTCTGACGAACGAGCCGGTGACGGTCGGCTGCGCCCTGTAGGTGCCGGCTCCCGCGGGGCCGGGAGCCGGCGGGTTCAGTAGGCGACGCTCACGTTCCGTTCGACGGTGGCCGGGTCTGCGGCGGCGGCGAGCATCGCGTGGGCGACGTCGGCGCGCCCGATGAGGCGACCGCCCCGCAGGTTCACCTCGTGCGCCGTGCGGTAGGTCTCCCGCAGCGGCCCGTCCCGCAGCATGGGGGGCCGCACCACCGTCCACTCCGTCGCGCTGCGGTGGATGGCCTCCTCCATGACGCGCAGGTCGTCGTAGACCGGTTTGAGGAAGCGGGAGACGAGCGGCATCGCGATCCGCCGGGAGACGAACGTCTGGTCGGCCGGCTCGCTCGCGAGCGGTGCCGCGCTGACGGCGACGAAGCGCGGCCGGTCCCCGTCAGGCCGGGTGCCGGCCGTCTCCAGCGCGCGCAGCACCACGTCGGTGACGCGTGCTGCGACGCCCTGACGTGCCTGCGCGTTGCTGGAGGCGCCCAGTCCGGAGAAGACCGCGTCACGGGCGGCCACGGCGGAGCCGAGGGCGCCGGGTTCGGTGAGGTCGGCGGTGACGATCTCCAGCCGCTCTCCGGTGACGGGCAGCCGCGCCGGGTCGCGGACGACGGCCGTGACGGCGTGCCCGGCTTGCAGCGCCTGACGGACGATTTCCCGGCCGACGCCGCCGGTCGCGCCGAAGACGGTGAGGTGCACGGTGACTCCAAGGGTGGGTGAGTGTTCACTTACCTCTATGGTGGGTAAGTACTCACTCTCCCGTCAAGAAGGGACCACGATGACCCCGCAGCCCACCCGGACCCGCATCCTCGACGCCGCACACGCGCTGATGCGCTCGGAAGGACTGCTGCGCACCACCACCAAGGAGATCGCCAAGGCGGCGGGCTGTTCGGAAGCGGCGCTCTACAAGCACTTCGCGAGCAAGGAGGAACTGTTCATCGGCGTGCTGAGCGAGCGGCTGCCGCGGCTCGGCGCCACGTTGGAGAGGCTGCGCGGCGACCCGGGCGCGGGCACCGTCGAGGAGAACCTCGCCGAGGTCGCCCGGCACGCCGCCGTCTTCTACGCCGAGACGTTTCCCATCGCCGCGTCCCTCTTCGCCGACCGCCGCCTCAAGGACCGGCACGAGCGGGCCATGCGCGAGAGGGGCGTAGGGCCACACGTGCCGATCAGCCGGCTGGACGCCTACCTGCGCGCCGAACAGGAGGCCGGCAGGATCAGGGCGGACGCCGACACCTACACCGCCGCCGCGCTGCTGATGGGCGCCTGCGCGCACCGGGCCTTCGCCTACGGAGCCGTCGACGGACCGCCTGCTCCGCTGGAGGACTTCGCGGCCACGCTCGCGCGCACCGTACTGGACGGTATCGGCTGAGCGCCCCGGCCGGACGGGCGTCGGGCGGCGGCGCCCGCTCTCACGCCGCGGGCGCCAGCCAGGCGTCGATGTCCGCCAGTACCCCGGCGCGTACGTCCTCGGGCATCGAGGCGCCCCGTACCGACTGGCGGGCCAGCTCGGCGAGTTCGGCGTCCGTGAAGGCGTGCGCGCGGCGCACGAGGTCGTACTGCGCGGCCAGCCGTGAGCCGAACAGCAGCGGGTCGTCGGCGCCCAGGGCCATCGGCACCCCGGCGTCCCACAGCGCCCGCACGGGTACGTCCTCGGCCTTGTCGTAGACGCCCAGCGCCACGTTGGAGGCCGGGCAGACCTCGCAGGTCACCCGGCGTTCGGCGAGCCGGGACAGCAGCCAGGGGTCCTCCGCGGCGCGCACGCCGTGGCCCACGCGGGAGGCGCGCAGGTCGTCCACGCAGTCGCGGACGCTGCCGGGACCCGACAGCTCGCCCCCGTGCGGCGCGGCCAGCAGCCCGCCGTCCCTGGCGATACCGAAGGCGCGGTCGAAGTCGCGGGCGAAGCCCCGCCGTTCGTCGTTGGACAGGCCGAAGCCGACGATGCCGCGGTCCGCGTACCGCACCGCCAGGCGCGCGAGTGTACGGGCCTCCAGCGGGTGCTTCATGCGGTTGGCGGCCACCACCACGCGGATGCCGAGCCCGGTCTCGCGCGAGGCCGTCTCCACCGCGTCCAGGATGATCTCCAGCGCGGGGGAGAGACCGCCGAGCCGCGGCGCGTAGGAGGTCGGGTCGACCTGGATCTCCAGCCAGCGCGAGCCGTCCCGCACGTCCTCCTGGGCGGCCTCCCGCACCAGCCGCTGGATGTCCTCCGGCGCCCGCAGACAGGAGCGGGCGATGTCGTAGAGCCGCTGGAAGCGGAACCAGCCGCGCTCGTCCGTCGCCCGCAGCCGGGGAGGCTCACCGCCCTTGAGCGCGTCCGGCAGGTGCACGCCGTACTTGTCGGCCAGCTCCAGCAGCGTGGAGGGCCGCATAGACCCGGTGAAGTGCAGGTGCAGGTGGGCTTTGGGCAGTGCGCGCGTGTCCCGCTCTCCGGAAGAGTGCAACATCCCAAGATCCTGCCGTACTGGGGCGGGTGACCGGTAGCGGGTTCCCCGAAGGGGACGTCCCGAACAGAGAGCCGGGTGCGGCGGAACGGGCGCCGGCGGGCGCCAGAGCGATACCCGAAAGCGTGAGCGGGCCGGGGCGCCGTGCCCCGGCCCGCTCACGCGGTGTGCTCGCTGCGTGTGCGCGTCAGTCCCGCGCCTCGGCCAGCAGCTTCTGGATCCGCGAGACACCCTCCACCAGGTCGTCGTCGCCCAGCGCGTAGGAGAGCCGCAGGTAGCCGGGGGTGCCGAACGCCTCGCCCGGGACGACCGCCACCTCCACCTCCTCCAGGATCAGCGCCGCCAGCTCGACCGAGGTGGAGGCACGCTTGCCGCGGATCTCCTTGCCCAGCAGGGCCTTCACCGACGGGTACGCGTAGAAGGCGCCCTCCGGCTCGGGGCAGACCACGCCGTCGATCTCGTTCAGCATCCGCACGATGGTGCGGCGGCGGCGGTCGAAGGCGGTGCGCATCTCGGCGACGGCCTCCAGATCGCCCGAGACGGCGGCCAGCGCGGCGGCCTGCGAGACGTTGCTGACGTTGGAGGTGGCGTGCGACTGGAGGTTCGTCGCGGCCTTGACCACGTCCTGCGGGCCGACGACCCACCCCACGCGCCAGCCCGTCATGGCGTACGTCTTGGCCACACCGTTGACGACCACGCACTTGTCGCGCAGCTCGGGCACCACCACGGGCAGCGACGAGAACTCCGCGTCCCCGTAGACCAGGTGCTCGTAGATCTCGTCGGTGAGCACCCACAACCCGTGCTCCAGCGCCCAGCGGCCGATCTCCTCGACCTGGGCGCGCGGGTAGACGGCGCCGGTCGGGTTGGACGGCGAGACGAACAGCACGACCTTCGTCTTCTCGGTGCGCGCGGCCTCCAACTGCTCGACGCTCACCCGGTACCCGGTCGTCTCGTCGGCGGTGACCTCGACCGGGACGCCGCCCGCCAGCCGGATCGACTCCGGGTAGGTCGTCCAGTACGGGGCCGGCACGATGACCTCGTCGCCCGGGTCGAGCAGCGCGGCGAACGCCTCGTAGATCGCCTGCTTGCCGCCGTTGGTGACCAGCACCTGCGACGCCTCGATCCGGTACCCGGAGTCGCGGAGCGTCTTGTCGGCGATGGCGGACTTCAGTTCGGGGAGTCCGCCCGCGGGGGAGTAGCGGTGGTTCTTCGGGTCGCGCGCGGCGGCCACGGCGGCCTCGACGATGTAGTCGGGCGTCGGGAAGTCGGGCTCGCCGGCGCCGAACCCGATCACCGGGCGCCCGGCGGCCTTCAGCGCCTTGGCCTTGGCGTCCACGGCCAGCGTGGCGGACTCGGAGATCGCGCTGATACGCGCCGACAGGCGGCGCTCGGACGGTGGCTGTGCAGGGGGAGTCGCTGCGGTCATACAGGGCATGTAACCAGACCCGCCCGAGCGGCGGCACAGCGGTTTGACGGGCGCGGGAGGCGATCTTGTCCGCGGCGGGGGCGGATCGTGTTCGACGCCAGGACGCTGAGCACGTACACTCACACGTCGTTGGCCTTCGACCTGTCGATCACAGTGCGTTGCCGGTGCACACGCCGCGCGACCGTGTGAATGCGGTAGGTTGAGGGAAACAACAAAGGGTCGTAGCTCAATTGGTAGAGCACTGGTCTCCAAAACCAGCGGTTGGGGGTTCGAGTCCCTCCGGCCCTGCTACACACACGTCGCCAAGGTGTGTGCGTGCGTACGTGTTGCAGCGACTGAATGCACTGACATTGCACCGCCGTGCGGCCGGGCCGGACGCCGCAGGGCAACGACCCGGATCAGGTGAGGACGAGTGACGGAGATCACGGATACCACCGAGGTCCCCGAGCCCGGAGGGTCGTCCGAGGGCAAGAAGCCCCGTAAGGGCGGAAAGCGGGCGAAGAAGGGGCCTCTGGCTCGCCTCGCCCTTTTCTACCGTCAGATCGTCGCGGAGCTTCGCAAGGTCGTCTGGCCGACGCGGCAGCAGCTCTCCACGTACACGAGCGTGGTGATCGTCTTCGTCGTCATCATCATCGCCCTGGTGTTCGTGATTGACTATGGGCTGACCGAAGTCATGAAACACGTCTTCGGCTGACCACCCGCGCGAAGCCCCCTCCGCGGGGGCTTTCCGCATGTTCGACCCCTTGAAGTCAGGAAGAAGCAGCCACCGTGTCTGAGCCGAACATGAACGATGCCGTCGAGCCCGAAGCGGGCGACGACACGGCGCGCGACATCGTCGAGGCGGCGGACAGCAGCGTCGACCGGGCGGAAGCCGCCGAGGCCGCTGCCGGTGAGCCCGCCGAGGTGGCCGCCGTCCGTGACGAGGACGACGGCGCGGCCCTGCCGGCCGACGACGTGACCGCGGCCGAGGCCGCCGGCGACGTCGCCGCCGAGGACGCCGACGATTCCGAGGCAGCGGCCGCCGCGGGCCAGGAGGCCGCCGAGGCCGCCGAGGAGGAGACGGTCGACCCGGTCGCCCAGCTCCGCGAGGAGCTGCGCTTCCTGCCGGGCGACTGGTACGTCATCCACACCTACGCGGGCTACGAGAAGCGCGTGAAGGCCAACCTGGAGCAGCGCGCCGTCTCGCTGAACGTCGAGGACTTCATCTACCAGGCCGAGGTCCCCGAGGAAGAGATCGTCCAGATCAAGAACGGCGAGCGCAAGAACGTCCGGCAGAACAAGCTGCCCGGCTACGTGCTCGTCCGGATGGATCTGACCAACGAGTCCTGGGGCGTCGTGCGCAACACCCCGGGCGTCACCGGCTTCGTCGGCAACGCCTACGACCCCTACCCGCTCACCCTCGACGAGATCGTCAAGATGCTCGCCCCCGAGGCCGAGGAGAAGGCCGCCAAGGCCGCCGCGGCCGACGAGGAGGGCAAGCCCGCGGGCACGCCAGGACGCAAGGTCGAGGTCCAGGTGCTCGACTTCGAGGTGGGCGACTCGGTCACCGTCACCGACGGTCCGTTCGCCACCCTGCAGGCGACGATCAACGAGATCAACGCCGACTCGAAGAAGGTCAAGGGCCTCGTCGAGATCTTCGGCCGCGAGACCCCGGTCGAGCTGAGCTTCGACCAGATCCAGAAGAACTGACCGTCGGCCCGCCTCGCGGGCCGGTGGAACAACCAGCTTCCGGACAGGTCAGGAAGAGCCCTCGGGCCCTTCCTGACCTGCTCGGTTTCGAGCCGCGGAACGGTACCGGCTATCGTTGTGCGGTATGCCTCCGCCCGGGTGAAGGGCGGAGGGATGAATCACTCTCACCAGGACCCGGAGAGAAGCATGCCTCCCAAGAAGAAGAAGGTCGCGGGGCTGATCAAGCTCCAGATCCAGGCCGGCGCCGCCAACCCGGCTCCGCCGGTCGGCCCGGCGCTGGGTCAGCACGGCGTCAACATCATGGAGTTCTGCAAGGCCTACAACGCCGCGACCGAGTCGCAGCGCGGCTGGGTGATCCCGGTGGAGATCACGGTCTACGAGGACCGCTCCTTCACCTTCATCACCAAGACCCCGCCGGCCGCGAAGATGATCCTCAAGGCCGCGGGCGTGGAGAAGGGCTCCGGCACTCCGCACACCACCAAGGTCGCCAAGATCACCCGCGACCAGGTGCGCGAGATCGCCACCACCAAGATGCCCGACCTCAACGCCAACGACCTGGACCAGGCGGAGAAGATCATCGCCGGTACCGCCCGCTCCATGGGCGTCACGGTCGAGGGCTGACCCCCACCCTTTCCTCCCCGTGGCAGGGCCAGGCGCTGGCCCGCACCACGACTCCATACCGTCAGGAGCAGCAGTGAAGCGCAGCAAGACCCTCCGCGCGGCGGACGAGAAGATCGACAGGACGCGGCAGTACGCGCCCCTGGAGGCGGTCCGTCTCGCCAAGGAGACCTCCACGCAGAAGTTCGACGCGACCGTCGAGGTCGCCATGCGCCTGGGCGTCGACCCGCGCAAGGCCGACCAGATGGTCCGCGGCACCGTCAACCTCCCGCACGGCACCGGTAAGACCGCCCGGGTCCTGGTCTTCGCGACCGGCGACCGTGCTGCGGCGGCGGAGGCCGCGGGTGCCGACATCGTCGGCTCCGACGAACTGATCGAGGAGGTCGCCGGCGGCCGGCTCGACTTCGACGCCGTCGTCGCGACCCCGGACCTGATGGGCAAGGTCGGCCGCCTCGGCCGCGTGCTCGGTCCGCGTGGTCTGATGCCGAACCCGAAGACCGGCACCGTCACCCCGGATGTCGCCAAGGCCGTCACCGACATCAAGGGCGGCAAGATCGAGTTCCGTGTCGACAAGCACGCCAACCTGCACTTCATCATCGGCAAGGCGTCTTTCGACGAGCAGCAGCTCGTGGAGAACTACGCCGCTGCCCTTGAGGAGATCAACAGGCTGAAGCCGTCGGCGGCGAAGGGCCGGTACATCAAGAAGGCCGCCTTCACCACGACGATGGGTCCCGGTATCCCCGTCGACTCGAACCGCACCCGCAACCTCCTCGTCGAGGAGGACCCGGCCGCGGTCTGATCCGCGACCGGCCCGCAGGCGCCGAAACACAGGCCGGTGCCCGCCCCTCTCCCGGGGCGGGCACCGGCCTTCGCCGTTGGCGGGTCCAGCGGCTCAGTGCTCCACGTGCTCCGCAGAGGCGGAACCCCTTCCCCCACTCCGGTCGTCTCTGCCGTTGCGTAAGGTTCCGATAAAAAGCGGGCCCCACGGGTCCGTGCACAGACGAACAGGGGGAGTTCCATGCGCAGCACGCGGATGGCGGCCGTGGCGGCGGGTGTCGCATTGATGACGGGCCTGACGGCCTGCGGCAGCGAGCAGGCCGACGGTGGGGGCGGGGACGAGGCGAAGGGCGGCGGCTCGGCGGTGCAGGGCGCCCTGGCGGCGCTGAAGAGGGCCTCGGCGGCCACGGAGGGGAAGAACTCCGCCGCCGCCGACGGCGTCCAGAAGACGACCACGCAGGGCAAGACCATGTCCAGCGAGCTGAAGGGCGCCTTCGACTGGTCGTCCGGCGGCATCCAAGGAGAGGTGGAGGCCACCGCCGACGGCTCGGCGACGACGATCCGCTACCTGTCGGACGCGATGTACATGAAGCTCCAGAAGCCGATGCAGGGCAAGCAGTGGGTCAAGACCGACTACGAGACCATGGCCGAGCAGAGCGCTTCCGGCGCGATGCTCAAGGACCAGATGCAGAACAACAACCCGGCACGCTCCGTGCAGCTGCTGCTGGCGAGCGGCAAGGTGAAGTCGGCCGGGACCGAGACGGTGCGCGGGGCCGAGGCCACGCACTACAGCGGTACGTTGACGCCGTCCGAGCTGGTGCGTATGCAGTCCAAGGACCTCAAGGAGTCCGACAAGAAGGCTCTGGAGCAGCAGTTCGAGAAGCAGGGCATCACGGAAGAGAAGATCGACCTGTGGATCGATGAGAACGACCTGCTGGTCAAGAAGGAGGAGTCCTTCGAGACGAAGGACGGGTCGAGCTCCGAGAACACGGTCTTCTACTCGGACTACGGCACCGAGGTCGAGGTGAGCGCCCCGCCGGCCTCGCAGACCCTGGAGTCCTCGCGGATGAAGGCTTCGGGAGGCGCGGAACTCAGCTGACGCGGCGGTAAGGGGCGGTAAGCGGCGGTAAGCGGGGGGAAGCTGCCGCAGAGGCCCGCGGGCCCCGGGAGGCCGGATTTGGTGCTCCGGGGCCCGCTCGCGTATTCTCGTGTGCGAAGCCAAAGACCGCTGGTCGTCGTCGTGCGCGCTCAGAGCGCCGATGGCCGAAGGATCCGCTCGCTGCGGACGACCCGCGCAGGTGACTTGAGGAACACACTCCCGACGTGCCGTGTGCGTGTCGGTCGAGTCGACGCCCCATGCGCCTGCGCTGGGGCGTTTGTCGTGTTCAGCCCCTTCCGAGCGGTCCTCATCACCGGAAGGAGGCCGAGGCTCATGGCGAGGGAACAGGTCGCGCCTGACAAGATCGCAGCCGTCGATGAGATCACGAACAAGTTCCGTGACTCGAACGCCGCTGTGGTCACCGCGTACACCGGACTCTCCGTGGCCCAGCTCAAGCAGCTGCGCCGTGCGCTCGGTGACAACGCTCAGTACCGTGTGGTGAAGAACACGCTGACCAAGATCGCGGCCAACGAGGCCGGGATCAACGAGCTGGACGAGTTCCTGACGGGCTCTTCGGCTGTCGCCTTCGTGACCGGTGACCCGGTCGAGGCGGCGAAGGGTCTTCGTGACTTCGCCAAGGAGAACCCCGCCCTCGTGATCAAGGGCGGCATCGTCGACGGTGCCCTGTACGCCGCCGACGACCTGAACAAGCTCGCGGACGTCGAGTCCCGCGAGGTGCTGCTCGCCAAGCTGGCCGGTGGCATGAAGGCGTCCATGGCCAAGGCCGCGGCGACCTTCCAGGCCCCGCTCTCGAAGTTCGTCCGCACCGCGGACGCGCTTCGCAGCAAGGTCGAAGAGCAGGGCGGTGCCGACACCACGGCTCCCGCCGAGGCCGAGGCCGAGTAGTCCGCTTGGCCCCCGACGGGGGCAGGCGCAGACGCTCCGTACCCGGTCGCAGCGGGCCGTAAGCCCGCCGACACATCGATACGGCACCAGCCGACTAAGTGGAAGGACCCGCAACCATGGCGAAGCTCAGCCAGGACGAACTGCTCTCCCAGTTCGAGGAGATGACCCTGATCGAGCTCTCCGACTTCGTGAAGAAGTTCGAGGAGAAGTTCGACGTCGAGGCCGCCGCCCCGGCCGCCGCCGTCGTGCAGGCCCCGGCGCAGGGTGGTGGCGGCGAGGCCGCCGCCGAGGAGCAGGACGAGTTCGACGTCGTCCTGACCGGTGCCGGCGACAAGAAGATCCAGGTCATCAAGGTCGTGCGTGAGCTGACCTCGCTGGGTCTGAAGGAGGCCAAGGAGCTCGTGGACGGCACCCCGAAGCCGGTCCTCGAGAAGGTCGCCAAGGACGCCGCCGACAAGGCCAAGGAGTCCCTCGAGGGCGCCGGCGCCTCGGTCGAGGTCAAGTGACCCACGGCTCGGCGGGCCCTGGGTCCGGCGAGTCATCGCGGTACACCGTCCGCCACCCCGCGGGGGGAGGCGGACAAACGGAGGGCGATCACCCAGACGGGTGGTCGCCCTTCGGCGTTGCCGGACGGTCGCACCGTGTGCCGGTGGTGGCGGGTATGGTGATCTTCGTTGCTCCTGGGGGCCTTGACGAACGGCACACAGCGCGCAATTCTCGGGACGCGTCGTCACACTGATCCGGTTTCCGAGGCATGGATCGAGGACGAAGCGGGAAGTGTTGCGGCAGGCACGCAGCACCGCAGCCGAGCACATCCGTCCCGGCGAATCGAGGCCGCCGGGGGCGGGGGCGGAACGAGAAGAACAATCAACAGGAGGTGGAGACCGGGGCGTGAGCCGGTTTCCTGTCATCCGTATTGGACATCAGTGGGTCATGTGGCTACACTGACCCTTTGCGCTGCCTATTAGCTGCCCCCTGCCCGTCACCAGGGGTGCCGGTATGCGTGTAGAGAGTCCGAGCCCTCGGAAGGACCCCCTCTTGGCCGCCTCGCGCACTGCCTCGACTGCCAATTCGAACAACGGCGCCAGCACTGCCCCGCTGCGTATCTCTTTTGCGAAGATCAAGGAACCGCTGGAGGTTCCGAACCTTCTCGCGCTCCAGACCGAGAGCTTCGACTGGCTGCTCGGCAACGACGCCTGGAAGGGACGCGTCGAGGCTGCGCTGGACAGTGGACAGGATGTTCCCACCAAGTCCGGTCTGGAGGAGATCTTCGAGGAGATCTCCCCGATCGAGGACTTCTCCGGCTCGATGTCGCTGACGTTCCGCGACCACCGCTTCGAGCCCCCGAAGAACTCCATCGACGAGTGCAAGGAGCGCGACTTCACGTACGCCGCGCCGCTCTTCGTCACGGCGGAGTTCACCAACAACGAAACCGGTGAGATCAAGTCCCAGACGGTCTTCATGGGCGACTTCCCGCTCATGACCGACAAGGGCACCTTCGTGATCAACGGCACCGAGCGTGTCGTCGTCACGCAGCTCGTCCGCTCGCCGGGCGCCTACTTCGACAGCTCCATCGACAAGACGTCCGACAAGGACATCTACTCCGCCAAGATCATCCCGTCCCGGGGTGCCTGGCTGGAGATGGAGGTCGACAAGCGCGACATGGTCGGTGTGCGCATCGACCGCAAGCGCAAGCAGTCCGTCACCGTGCTGCTCAAGGCGCTCGGGTGGACGAACGAGCAGATTCTCGAGGAGTTCGGCCAGTACGAGTCGATGCGCGCCACCCTGGAGAAGGACCACACCCAGGGCCAGGACGACGCGCTGCTCGACATCTACCGCAAGCTGCGTCCTGGCGAGCCGCCGACGCGCGAGGCCGCGCAGACGCTGCTGGAGAACCTCTACTTCAACCCGAAGCGCTACGACCTGGCCAAGGTCGGCCGGTACAAGATCAACAAGAAGCTCGGTGGCGAGGAGCCGCTGAACTCCGGCGTGCTCACCAGCGCCGACATCATCGCCACGATCAAGTACCTGGTGAAGCTGCACGCCGGTGAGACCGAGTCGACCTCCGCCGAGGGCGACACGATCATCATCGAGACCGATGACATCGACCACTTCGGCAACCGCCGTCTGCGCAACGTCGGTGAGCTGATCCAAAACCAGGTCCGTACGGGTCTCGCCCGTATGGAGCGTGTCGTCCGCGAGCGGATGACCACGCAGGACGTCGAGGCGATCACGCCGCAGACGCTGATCAACATCCGGCCGGTCGTCGCCTCCATCAAGGAGTTCTTCGGCACGAGCCAGCTGTCGCAGTTCATGGACCAGACGAACCCGATCTCGGGTCTCACCCACAAGCGCCGCCTCAACGCGCTGGGTCCGGGTGGTCTGAGCCGTGAGCGGGCCGGCTTCGAGGTCCGCGACGTGCACCCCTCGCACTACGGCCGGATGTGCCCGATCGAGACGCCGGAAGGCCCGAACATCGGTCTGATCGGCTCGCTCGCCTCCTACGGCCGCGTGAACGCGTTCGGCTTCGTCGAGACGCCGTACCGCAAGGTGGTCGGCGGTGTCGTCAGCGATGAGGCGCACTACCTCACCGCCGACGAGGAGGACCGCTTCGTGATCGCCCAGGCGAACGCGCCCCTCACCGAGGAGATGCGCTTCGCCGAGGACCGGGTCCTCGTCCGCCGCCGTGGCGGCGAGGTCGACCTGATCCCGGGTGACGAGGTGGACTACATGGACGTCTCGCCGCGCCAGATGGTGTCGGTGGCGACGGCCATGATCCCCTTCCTGGAGCACGACGACGCCAACCGCGCCCTGATGGGCTCGAACATGATGCGGCAGGCCGTGCCGCTCATCAAGGCCGAGTCGCCGCTGGTGGGCACCGGCATGGAGTACCGCTGCGCGGTCGACGCCGGTGACGTCATCAAGGCGGAGAAGGACGGTGTCGTCCAGGAGGTCTCCGCCGACTACGTCACGGTGGCCAACGACGACGGCACCTACACCACCTACCGCGTCGCCAAGTTCACCCGCTCCAACCAGGGCACCTCCTTCAACCAGAAGGTGCTGGTGGACGAGGGCGCCCGCGTCATCGAGGGGCAGGTGCTGGCCGACGGCCCGTCCACCGACGAGGGTGAGATGGCGCTCGGCAAGAACCTGCTCGTGGCGTTCATGCCGTGGGAGGGCTACAACTACGAGGACGCGATCATCCTCAGCCAGCGGCTGGTGCAGGACGACGTCCTCTCCTCGATCCACATCGAGGAGCACGAGGTCGACGCCCGTGACACCAAGCTGGGCCCCGAGGAGATCACCCGGGACATCCCGAACGTCTCCGAGGAGGTCCTGGCCGACCTCGACGAGCGCGGCATCATCCGCATCGGTGCCGAGGTCGAGGCGGGCGACATCCTCGTCGGCAAGGTCACCCCGAAGGGTGAGACCGAGCTGACCCCCGAGGAGCGGCTGCTGCGCGCGATCTTCGGTGAGAAGGCGCGTGAGGTCCGTGACACCTCGCTGAAGGTGCCGCACGGCGAGACCGGCAAGGTCATCGGCGTCCGCGTCTTCGACCGCGAGGAGGGCGACGAGCTGCCTCCGGGCGTCAACCAGCTGGTGCGCGTCTACGTCGCGCAGAAGCGCAAGATCACCGACGGTGACAAGCTCGCGGGCCGGCACGGCAACAAGGGCGTCATCTCCAAGATCCTGCCGGTCGAGGACATGCCGTTCATGGAGGACGGCACCCCGGTCGACATCATCCTCAACCCGCTGGGTGTCCCCTCCCGGATGAACCCGGGCCAGGTCCTGGAGATCCACCTGGGCTGGCTGGCCTCCCAGGGCTGGAAGGTCGAGGGTTCCGAGGAGTGGATGGAGCGGCTGAAGGCGATCGGCGCGGACGAGGTGGCGCCGGACACCAATGTGGCGACGCCGGTCTTCGACGGCGCCCGTGAGGACGAGATCGCCGGTCTGTTCGAGTCCACGATGCCCAACCGCGACGGTGACCGCATGGTCCAGCCGTCCGGCAAGGCGCACCTGTTCGACGGCCGCTCCGGCGAGCCGTTCCCGGACCCGATCTCCGTCGGCTACATGTACATCCTCAAGCTGCACCACCTGGTCGACGACAAGCTGCACGCCCGCTCGACCGGTCCGTACAGCATGATCACCCAGCAGCCGCTGGGTGGTAAGGCCCAGTTCGGTGGCCAGCGCTTCGGTGAGATGGAGGTGTGGGCCCTGGAGGCGTACGGCGCCGCGTACGCGCTGCAGGAGCTGCTCACCATCAAGTCCGACGACGTCACCGGACGCGTGAAGGTCTACGAGGCCATCGTCAAGGGCGAGAACATCCCCGAGCCGGGTATCCCCGAGTCCTTCAAGGTGCTCATCAAGGAGATGCAGTCGCTCTGCCTCAACGTCGAGGTGCTGTCGTCGGACGGCATGTCGATCGAGATGCGCGACACCGACGAGGACGTCTTCCGCGCGGCGGAGGAGCTCGGAATCGACCTGTCCCGGCGCGAGCCGAGCAGCGTCGAAGAGGTCTGACGGAGTCGGCCGGGGCGCGCGCCCGCGTCCCGGCCCTCCCCGCGACCCCGTTCAGACCATGAACCTGCCCCTGTACCGCCGCGGCGGGGGGCACGACCCTGAGAGGGATTGACGAGAGTGCTCGACGTCAACTTCTTCGACGAACTGCGAATCGGCCTGGCCACCGCTGACGACATCCGTCAGTGGTCGCACGGCGAGGTCAAAAAGCCGGAGACCATCAACTACCGCACCCTCAAGCCCGAGAAGGACGGACTCTTCTGCGAGAAGATCTTCGGTCCCACCCGGGACTGGGAGTGCTACTGCGGCAAGTACAAGCGCGTCCGCTTCAAGGGCATCATCTGTGAGCGCTGCGGCGTCGAGGTGACCCGCGCCAAGGTGCGCCGTGAGCGGATGGGCCACATCGAGCTGGCCGCGCCCGTCACCCACATCTGGTACTTCAAGGGCGTGCCGTCCCGCCTGGGTTACCTGCTCGACCTGGCGCCGAAGGACCTGGAGAAGGTCATCTACTTCGCGGCGTACATGATCACGTACGTCGACGAGGAGCGCCGCACCCGCGACCTGCCCTCCCTGGAGGCGCACGTCGGCGTGGAGCGCCAGCAGATCGAGCAGCGCCGTGACGCCGACCTCGAGGCCCGCGCCAAGAAGCAGGAAGGCGACCTGGCCGAGCTGGAGGCCGAGGGCGCCAAGGCGGACGTGCGCCGCAAGGTGCGCGAGGGCGCCGAGCGCGAGATGAAGCAGATCCGCGACCGCGCCCAGCGCGAGATCGACCGCCTCGACGAGGTGTGGAGCCGCTTCAAGAACCTCAAGGTCCAGGACCTGGAGGGGGACGAGCTGCTCTACCGCGAGCTGCGCGACCGCTTCGGGACCTACTTCGACGGCTCCATGGGCGCCGCTGCCCTGCAGAAGCGCCTGGAGACCTTCGACCTGGACGAGGAGGCGGAGCGGCTCCGTGAGGTGATCCGCACCGGCAAGGGCCAGAAGAAGACCCGTGCCCTCAAGCGGCTCAAGGTCGTCTCCGCGTTCCTGCAGACCAGCAACAGCCCCAAGGGCATGGTGCTGGACTGCGTGCCGGTCATCCCGCCGGACCTGCGTCCGATGGTGCAGCTGGACGGTGGCCGCTTCGCGACCTCCGACCTGAACGACCTGTACCGCCGCGTCATCAACCGCAACAACCGGCTGAAGCGTCTGCTCGACCTCGGTGCGCCCGAGATCATCGTGAACAACGAGAAGCGGATGCTCCAGGAGGCCGTCGACGCGCTGTTCGACAACGGCCGGCGCGGCCGTCCGGTCACCGGGCCCGGCAACCGTCCACTCAAGTCGCTGTCCGACATGCTCAAGGGCAAGCAGGGCCGCTTCCGCCAGAACCTGCTCGGCAAGCGTGTCGACTACTCGGCGCGTTCGGTCATCGTCGTCGGCCCGCAGCTCAAGCTGCACCAGTGCGGTCTGCCGAAGGCGATGGCGCTGGAGCTGTTCAAGCCGTTCGTGATGAAGCGCCTGGTGGACCTGAACCACGCGCAGAACATCAAGAGCGCCAAGCGGATGGTCGAGCGCGGCCGCACGGTCGTCTACGACGTGCTGGAAGAGGTCATCGCGGAGCACCCGGTTCTGCTGAACCGTGCGCCGACGCTGCACCGCCTGGGCATCCAGGCCTTCGAGCCGCAGCTGGTCGAGGGCAAGGCCATTCAGATCCACCCGCTCGTGTGCACCGCGTTCAACGCGGACTTCGACGGTGACCAGATGGCCGTGCACCTGCCGCTGTCCGCGGAGGCGCAGGCCGAGGCCCGCATCCTGATGCTGTCCTCGAACAACATCCTCAAGCCGGCCGACGGCCGTCCCGTGACGATGCCGACGCAGGACATGGTCCTGGGTCTGTTCTTCCTCACCACGGACGAGGAGCAGCGCGTCACCAAGGGCGACGGGCGGTCGTTCAACTCGACCGCGGAAGCGGTCATGGCGTTCGACGCCGGGGAGCTGTCGCTCCAGGCGAAGATCGACATCCGGTTCCCGGTCGGCACCACCCCGCCGCTGGGCTGGACGCCGCCGGTGCCCGAGGAGGGCGCCGAGGGCGAGTTCGCCGCCGAGTGGCAGCCGGGCGACCCGTTCCGGCTGCACACCACCCTGGGCCGCGCGCTCTTCAACGAGCTGCTGCCCGAGGAGTACCCGTACGTCGAGTACACGGTGGGCAAGAAGCAGCTCTCCCAGATCGTCAACGACCTGGCGGAGCGCTACCCGAAGGTGACGGTCGCCGCGGCGCTGGACAACCTGAAGTCGGCCGGTTACTTCTGGGCGACCCGTTCGGGTGTGACGATCGCGATCTCGGACGTCGTCGTCCCGGACGCCAAGCCGGAGATCATCGCCGGTTACGAGGCGCAGGACGAGAAGGTCCAGAAGCAGTACGAGCGCGGTCTGATCACCAAGGACGAGCGCACGCAGGAGCTCATCGCGATCTGGACCAAGGCGACGAACGACGTCTCCGAGGCGATGAACGAGAACTTCCCGAAGACGAACCCGATCTTCATGATGGTGGACTCGGGCGCCCGAGGGAACATGATGCAGATGCGTCAGATCGCGGGTATGCGCGGTCTGGTGTCGAACGCGAAGAACGAGACCATCCCGCGGCCCATCAAGGCGTCGTTCCGCGAGGGTCTCTCCGTGCTGGAGTACTTCATCTCCACGCACGGTGCCCGTAAGGGTCTCGCGGACACCGCCCTGCGTACCGCGGACTCGGGTTACCTCACCCGTCGTCTGGTCGACGTCTCGCAGGACGTGATCATCCGCGAGGAGGACTGCGGCACCGAGCGCGGCCTCAAGCTGTCGATCGCCTCCAAGGGCGCCGACGGCGTGCTGCGCAAGGCGGAGGACGCCGAGACCAGCGTGTACGCGCGCTGCCTCGCCGAGGACATCGTCGTCGACGGCATGGTGCTGGCCCCGGCCGGCACCGACCTGGGCGACGTGCTCATCGACGAGCTGGTCAGGCACGGTGTGGAGACCGTCAAGACGCGGTCCATCCTCACCTGCGAGTCCCAGGTGGGCACCTGTGCCATGTGCTACGGCCGCTCGCTGGCCACCGGCAAGCTGGTGGACATCGGCGAGGCCGTCGGCATCATCGCGGCCCAGTCGATCGGTGAGCCCGGCACCCAGCTGACGATGCGTACCTTCCACACCGGTGGTGTGGCGGGTGACGACATCACCCAGGGTCTGCCGCGTGTCGTCGAGCTGTTCGAGGCCCGTACGCCCAAGGGCGTGGCGCCGATCTCCGAGTCGGCGGGCCGCTGCCGCATCGAGGAGACGGAGAAGACCAAGAAGGTCGTCGTCACCCCGGACGACGGTTCGGACGAGACCTCCTACGCCGTCTCCAAGCGCGCCCGTCTGCTGGTGGGCGAGGGCGATCACGTCTCGGTCGGCCAGAAGCTGACCGTCGGCACGGAGAACCCGCACGACGTGCTCCGTATCCTCGGCCAGCGCGCGGTGCAGGTGCACCTGGTGGGCGAGGTCCAGAAGGTCTACAACTCGCAGGGTGTGTCGATCCACGACAAGCACATCGAGATCATCATCCGGCAGATGCTCCGCCGTGTGACGATCATCGAGTCGGGCGACGCCGAGCTGCTGCCCGGCGAGCTGGTGGAGCGCACCAAGTTCGAGG
The DNA here is from genome assembly GCF_003323715.1 of Streptomyces diacarni. Taxonomy (GTDB): domain Bacteria; phylum Actinomycetota; class Actinomycetes; order Streptomycetales; family Streptomycetaceae; genus Streptomyces; species Streptomyces diacarni. Next base: position 376,203 of record NZ_QOIN01000047.1, on the reverse strand, counting down.
GCGAGAACCGGCGTGTGGTCCAGGAGAGCGGCTCCCCGGCCTCCGGCCGTCCGCAGCTGATGGGCATCACCAAGGCCTCGCTGGCCACGGAGTCCTGGCTGTCGGCGGCGTCCTTCCAGGAGACGACCAGGGTCCTGACCGACGCGGCGATCAACGCCAAGTCGGACTCCCTGATCGGCCTCAAGGAGAACGTCATCATCGGTAAGCTCATCCCGGCCGGTACGGGCCTGTCTCGCTACCGCAACATCCGGGTCGAGCCGACCGAGGAGGCGAAGGCCGCGATGTACTCGGCCGTCGGCTACGACGACATCGACTACTCGCCCTTCGGCACGGGCTCGGGCCAGGCGGTTCCGCTGGAGGACTACGACTACGGTCCGTACAGCGCGTAAGGCACGGGTCGGCCGCTGAGGCCGGCCGGGCGCGCACACGGGGCGGTCACCGACGACGGTGGCCGCCCCGTCGCCGTATCGGAGCGCGGGTGAACCGGTCACAGGCGGTCGGCGTCATGGATGATGGAGGGACTGCAAGCGAGCTGGGAGGTGGGGGCCAGTGGCGTTCGGACCGTGGAATCCCGAGGGCGTGCCGAGCCGGGGGGAGCAGCAGGTGGGTGCGATGCGCGCGTCGCACACGGACCGGGAACGGGCCATCGACGTGCTGAAGGCCGGTTTCAGTGAGGGCCGGCTGGGCCAGGCCGAGTACGAGCAGCGGCTGACGAGGGCCTCGCAGGCGCAGACGTACGCCGAGTTGCAGATGCTGCTGGCGGATCTGCCGCAGGGGCCTGTGCCGATGCCGCCCGTGCCGCAGCCGCCCCCGGCCTACCAGCCGGTGCCGCGTACCTTTCTGCCGGCCCCGCCGCCGAGGACCAACGGCATGGCCATCGGGGCGCTGGTGTGCGGCATCCTCACCCCGATGTACGGGGTCACGGCCCTGCCCGCGGTGATTCTGGGGCACCTGGCGAAGGCGCAGATCCGCAGGTCGGGGGAGGAGGGCTCCGGTTTCGCGACGGCGGGCCTGGTGCTGGGCTGGCTGGCCATCGGGTTCACGCTGGCGCTCATCCTCGCGGTGGTGGCCTCGGTCTGAGGCCTGCCGGGTCCCCTGCGGGGCCCGGTCCGGCACGCCGGGCGGGGTGTCGGGTGAGGCGCTCTTCTTCTCGCAGGTCGGGGAGGCTATGGTGGCCGGTCGCTGTTGTTTTGACCCAGGCCGATGAGGTAGGTACCCTCGTTCTCTGTGCCTGGGGTGTCCCCTGCGCAGTTGTCCTCCGCGAGAGCGGGCAAGGGCCGCGCGGCCGGTGACACCGGGATCTGCATGCTTCTCACCACGGAGAAGTCTTCCGCCTTCAACGCGGATCTGCAGTCTTCGACACACCCGACCTCGTGGGTCGGGGCGTGGCCCAGGTTAGCTTTACCGAGACTGGCACACAGAAACCGGAGAAACGGTGCCTACGATCCAGCAGCTGGTCCGCAAGGGCCGGCAGGACAAGGTCGAGAAGAACAAGACGCCCGCACTGGAGGGTTCGCCCCAGCGCCGCGGCGTCTGCACGCGTGTGTTCACGACCACCCCGAAGAAGCCGAACTCGGCCCTGCGCAAGGTCGCCCGTGTGCGCCTGACCAGCGGGATCGAGGTCACTGCCTACATTCCGGGTGAGGGCCACAACCTGCAGGAGCACTCGATCGTGCTCGTGCGCGGTGGCCGTGTGAAGGACCTGCCGGGTGTTCGCTACAAGATCATCCGCGGCTCCCTCGACACGCAGGGCGTCAAGAACCGCAAGCAGGCTCGCAGCCGCTACGGCGCCAAGAAGGAGAAGTAAGAATGCCTCGTAAGGGCCCTGCCCCGAAGCGCCCGGTCATCATCGACCCGGTCTACGGCTCTCCTCTGGTGACCTCCCTCATCAACAAGGTGCTGCTGAACGGCAAGCGCTCCACCGCCGAGCGCATCGTCTACGGCGCCATGGAGGGGCTGCGCGAGAAGACCGGCAACGACCCGGTCATCACCCTCAAGCGCGCGCTGGAGAACGTGAAGCCGACCCTCGAGGTCCGCTCCCGCCGCGTCGGTGGCGCCACCTACCAGGTTCCGGTCGAGGTCCGCCCCGGCCGTTCCTCCACGCTCGCGCTGCGCTGGATCGTGGGTTACTCCCGCGCCCGCCGCGAGAAGACCATGACCGAACGCATCATGAACGAGCTGCTCGACGCCTCGAACGGTCTCGGCGCCGCCGTCAAGAAGCGTGAGGACACGCACAAGATGGCCGAGTCCAACAAGGCCTTCGCGCACTACCGCTGGTAGTCGCTTTCCCCATCGAGACCGAGAGAAGACTGAAGCCTTATGGCTACCACTTCACTTGACCTGGCCAAGGTCCGCAACATCGGGATCATGGCCCACATCGACGCGGGCAAGACGACGACCACCGAGCGGATCCTCTTCTACACCGGTCGCAGCTACAAGATCGGTGAGGTCCACGACGGCGCTGCCACGATGGACTGGATGGCGCAGGAGCAGGAACGCGGCATCACCATCACGAGCGCCGCGACGACCACTCACTGGCCGCTCAACGGCGTCGACCACACCATCAACATCATCGACACCCCGGGCCACGTCGACTTCACCGTCGAGGTGGAGCGCGCGCTGCGCGTGCTCGACGGCGCGGTCACGGTGTTCGACGGTGTGGCGGGTGTGGAGCCGCAGTCGGAGACGGTCTGGCGGCAGGCCGACCGCTACGGCGTTCCGCGCATCTGCTTCGTCAACAAGCTCGACCGCACCGGCGCCGAGTTCCACCGCTGCGTCGACATGATCAGTGACCGCCTGGGCGCGGTGCCGCTGGTCATGCAGCTGCCGATCGGCACCGAGGCTGACTTCCGCGGCGTCGTCGACCTGGTGACGATGAAGGCCCTCGTCTGGTCCCCCGAGGCCAAGATGGGCGAGATGTACGACACCGTCGACATCCCGGACACCCACGCCGAGGCGGCCGACGAGTGGCGCGGCAAGCTGCTCGAGGCCGTCGCGGAGAACGACGAGGAGATGATGGAGCTGTACCTGGAGGGCGAGGAGCCTTCCGAGGAGCAGCTCACCGCGGCGATCCGCCGGGTCACGCTGGCCTCCACGGGCGCCGAGGGCACCATCACGGTGACCCCGGTGTTCTGCGGTACCGCGTTCAAGAACAAGGGCGTGCAGCCCCTGCTGGACGCGATCGCCCGTTACCTGCCGTCACCGCTGGATGTCGAGGCCATCGAGGGTCACAACCCGAAGGACTCCGACGAGGTCATCAAGCGTCGTCCGTCCGAGGACGAGCCGATGTCCGCGCTCGCCTTCAAGATCGCCAGTGACCCGCACCTGGGCAAGCTGACCTTCATCCGCGTCTACTCGGGCCGGATCCAGACCGGTTCCCAGGTGACGAACTCGATCAAGGGCCGCAAGGAGCGCATCGGCAAGATCTACCGGATGCACTCCAACAAGCGGGAGGAGATCGAGTCGGTGGGTGCCGGCGACATCGTCGCCGTCATGGGTCTCAAGCAGACCACCACCGGTGAGACGCTCTGCGACGCGGGCAACCCGGTCATCCTGGAGTCGATGGACTTCCCGGCCCCGGTCATCGAGGTCGCCATCGAGCCCAAGTCCAAGGGCGACCAGGAGAAGCTGGGTGTCGCCATTCAGCGGCTGGCCGAGGAGGACCCGTCCTTCCAGGTCAAGACCAACGAGGACACCGGCCAGACGATCATCTCGGGTATGGGCGAGCTGCACCTCGACGTGCTGGTCGACCGTATGAAGCGCGAGTTCAAGGTCGAGGCCAACGTCGGTAAGCCGCAGGTGGCCTACCGCGAGTCGCTCCGCAAGAAGGTCGACAAGGTCGATTACACCCACAAGAAGCAGACCGGTGGTTCCGGTCAGTTCGCGAAGGTGCAGATCTCTGTCGAGCCGCTTGAGGGCGACGGCTACGAGTTCGTCAACCAGGTCACCGGTGGCCGCATCCCGCGGGAGTACATCCCGTCCGTGGACGCGGGCTGCCAGGAGGCCATGGAGTTCGGCGTGCTGGCCGGCTACCCGCTGACCGGCGTCCGTGTGACGCTGCTCGACGGTGCCTTCCACGACGTCGACTCCTCCGAGATGGCGTTCAAGATCGCGGGTTCCATCGCGTTCAAGGAAGCCGCTCGGAAGGCGAGCCCGGCTCTGCTCGAGCCGCTGATGAAGGTCGAGGTGACCACGCCCGAGGACTACATGGGCGACGTCATCGGTGACATCAACTCGCGGCGCGGCCAGGTCCAGTCGATGGAGGAGCGCGGCAACGCGAAGCTCGTGACCGGCCTGGTACCGCTGTCGGAGATGTTCGGCTACGTCGGAGACCTGCGCAGCAAGACCTCCGGTCGTGCGACGTACTCCATGCAGTTCGACTCCTACGGTGAGGTTCCCAAGAACGTCGCCGAGGAGATCATCGCGAAGGCCAAGGGCGAGTAACGCACTCGCTCGGGGCGGGCAGGAGTTTCGAGCTCACCCCTTAGGCTGGAGCAAAGGCATTCGGGGCACTCCGGTACATAACCGCTCGGACCGCTTGGTCACTGTGCGGTCGTGCCGGAGGAGCCCCGTCCGCCGGCCCACCCAAGCGAACAGGTCAAGGGCATCCCCCTCGGGGTCCTGACCGGTTCGGTACGACCACCTGAGACCCTCCGCAAAGTGTGGAGGGTGTACAGCACCAGTCCACAGGAGGACCCCAGTGGCGAAGGCGAAGTTCGAGCGGACTAAGCCGCACGTCAACATCGGCACCATCGGTCACATCGACCACGGCAAGACCACTCTTACCGCGGCGATCACCAAGGTGCTGCACGACGCGTACCCCGAGCTCAACCAGGCCTCGGCGTTCGAGAACATCGACAAGGCGCCCGAGGAGCGCCAGCGCGGTATCACCATCTCCATCGCGCACGTCGAGTACCAGACGGAGAACCGTCACTACGCCCACGTCGACTGCCCGGGTCACGCGGACTACATCAAGAACATGATCACCGGTGCTGCCCAGATGGACGGCGCCATCCTCGTGGTCGCCGCCACCGACGGCCCGATGCCGCAGACCAAGGAGCACGTGCTCCTGGCCCGCCAGGTCGGCGTTCCGTACATCGTCGTCGCCCTGAACAAGGCCGACATGGTGGACGACGAGGAGATCATGGAGCTCGTCGAGCTCGAGGTCCGTGAGCTGCTCTCGGAGTACGAGTTCCCGGGCGACGAGGTTCCGGTCGTCAAGGTCTCCGCGCTCAAGGCGCTCGAGGGCGACAAGGAGTGGGGCGAGGCCATCGTCAAGCTCATGTCGGCCGTCGACGAGGCCATCCCGGCCCCGGAGCGCGACACCGACAAGCCGTTCCTGATGCCGATCGAGGACGTCTTCACCATCACGGGCCGCGGTACGGTCGTCACCGGCCGTATCGAGCGCGGTGTGCTGAAGGTCAACGAGAACGTCGACATCATCGGCATCAAGGACACCAAGACCTCGACCACGGTCACCGGCATCGAGATGTTCCGGAAGCTGCTGGACGAGGGCCAGGCCGGTGAGAACGTCGGTCTGCTGCTTCGCGGTATCAAGCGCGAGGACGTCGAGCGCGGCCAGGTCATCATCAAGCCGGGTTCGGTCACTCCGCACACCGAGTTCGAGGCGCAGGCCTACATCCTGTCGAAGGACGAGGGTGGCCGCCACACCCCGTTCTTCAACAACTACCGCCCGCAGTTCTACTTCCGCACCACCGACGTGACCGGCGTCGTGACCCTCCCCGAGGGCACCGAGATGGTCATGCCGGGCGACAACACCGAGATGAGCGTCCAGCTCATCCAGCCCGTCGCCATGGAAGAGGGCCTCAAGTTCGCCATCCGTGAGGGTGGCCGGACCGTGGGCGCCGGCCAGGTCACCAAGATCCTCAAGTGACCTCGCCGCGTTGAGCACCCCTCGCGGGGTGCTCGGCGCACGGCCTGAAAGAGGGCCCGTACGGCTTACCGCCGTACGGGCCCTCTTTCCGTGGGGGCGCCTGCCCGCGGGGTCAGGGGTAGGAGACCACCGTGGAAGGCGTCGTCGTGTCGCCCGAGGTGGGGGAGCCGATGTCGTTGATGACCCGCTCGTACTGGCCCTTGCCGCCGAGCGAGACGACCAGCAGGTCGTGGAAGGTCACCCCCGCGTGGTCCGGTGCCGCGAACCCGTGGTGCTGCACGATCGTCGGGTCGACGTTGTAGAAGCAGTAGCTGCCCAGGCCCCACCCCTCGTGCGCCGTCACCTCGTCGCCGACGCGGTAGGCCGCGAAGCCCTTGACCGAGCCGTTCTGGATGGCGGCCTGGTTCGGCGCGTCGTACGCCTTCTCGTTCTGGAAGAAGATCGTGCGCCCGCGCTCTCCGAACCACTGGACGTCGTACTTGTTGAAGTGCTCGACGAACAGGCCCGTGGCCAGTACGTCGTCGCCGTTCACGACGACGCCGTAGTCGGCCCGGTTGGTCTCCCAGCCGACCCCGTCCCCGTGGTCGGCCCGCCACACCCAGGTGTGGTCGATGATCGTGTGGCGGCTGTTGACGACGATGCTGGTGGTCGCCTTGCCCGGGCCAGCGCCGCCGATCCGCACGAACACGTCCTGGACGGTGATCGGATCCGCGGCATGGTCCGCGGAGGCCCCCTCGGGCCCCACCTCAAGCAGGGTCTCGGAGTTGTCGGGGCCCGCGTCGATGAGGAAACCGGCCAGCCGCACACCGTCGACGTCGGCCACCTCCACCGCCGCCGCGCCCCCCTCGGGGATGAGCGTGGCGTACCCGAGGCCGAGCACGACCGAGCCGGCACGCTCGACCTTGACCGGCTGGTCGAGGCGGTAGACGCCCGGTGTCAGCAGCAGGTGCAGCCCCTGTTCCAGCGCCTGGTTGAGGGTGGAGGCCGCATCCGAGGGCTTCGCCACGTAGAACTCCGACAGCGGCAGCGAGGTGCCGCGCGGTGTCCCGTTGCCCCAGGACACCCCGCGGGCGTCTGTCCGCTTCTCCGGCAGGAAGACCCGGTACTCCTCCCCGTCGAGGTAGAGGAACGGCTTCTCCCGGGACACCGGTGTGGTCTCCAGTGTGGTGTACGGCGGGTCGGGGAAGCTCTGCCCGGGCGCCCCCTCCACACCGGAGAAGACCATGTTCCACACCGCGTTCTGCCAGCCGCCGACCGCGCTGTCCCGGGTGTACCACTGCTGCTGCGAGTACGGCCCGACCTCGCCGTCGATCCGGCTGTCCGCGATGTAGCCGCCGCTCGCCCAGCCGTAGCCGTCGGGGGAGAGGTTCAGGCCGCCGCGTACGTGCATCCTGCGGAACGGCGCGGCCTGGGCGACGGCCCACCTGTCGGTTCCGCTGACGGGGACGAGCGCGAGGTTCTCGGCCGAACGCCAGAAGTTCTGAGTGGCGTTCCCGTCGAACCAGCCCGCGTCCACGGTGACGTCGCCGTTGATCGTCGTGTCGTCCGGGGACAGCCCGAGCCCCGCGATGGAGGTGTAGAAGCCGAGTTGGGCGTTGAGTCCGCTGTAGCTGCCCGGCTTGAACAGCAGCGCGTAGCGGCCCTCGCCGAACTGCGCCGACTCCTGCTGCGCGAAGATCTCGTCCAGCTTGGCCTGGATGCCGGCGGTCGAGGGATCGAAGACGATGACGTTGGGGCCGAGGTCGCCGCCGCCCGGCAGGTCCTTCGCGTCCCGCGTCGTGTCGCGGGCGGGGGCGGCCGACGCGGGTGCCGCCAGGCCGAGCAGAGCGGGCGCCGCGGCCGCGCCGACCGCCGCCGCGCCGACCGCGGCGGCGGTGAGGACGGTGCGGCGATTGGGCGTGCGGTGCTCCGGCTCGGGGGCGTCCGGGCCGGGGGAGGGGTCGGGGGACGGGGATGTGGGGGGCATGGGCGCTTCTCCTTGTTCATCAGGTGAACGATGTGGGGGCGATGAGTGCGCTCTTGCCGATGCATGCTTCAACGGTGTGAACCCGGCGTCAAGAGGTGCGACGCAAGCATGGCGTGTTCATGGCATGTTCGCCACGTCCCTCGCCAACTGGGCATTTACGCAACGTTGTTGCAGAACGCGGGCCGATCAGGGGGCGGGTGAGGAGGGGATGACCGCTGGGGCGGCCGCGAGGGCGGCGCGGAACGGGGCGCGGAACGGGCGCGGGCCCCTCGGAGCCGAGAGGGGCGCCTTCTCTTCATTTCCTGGAGACGCTGGTTACTTCCCGGAGACGCTGGTTGCTGCTCTCGACCTCCCTTCGGGGCCGCGTAGTAGTCTCGAGCGACCTGATGGAACGCCCTTGACCCGCGTGACGGGCAGGGAGCACACATTCCGGAGTGACGCGATGCTGCGCACCATGTTCAAGTCCAAGATCCACCGGGCCACGGTCACCCAGGCCGACCTGCACTACGTCGGCTCGGTGACCATCGACGCCGACCTGATGACGGCCGCCGACCTGCTGCCCGGCGAACTCGTCCACATCGTCGACATCACCAACGGCGCCCGCCTGGAGACCTACGTCATCGAAGGCGAGCGCTCCAGCGGCGTCCTCGGCATCAACGGAGCCGCTGCCCACCTCGTCCACCCCGGGGACCTGGTCATCGTGATCAGCTACGCCCAGGTGGACGACGCCGAGGCACGGGCACTGGCGCCCCGCGTGGTCCACGTGGACGCCGAGAACCGGGAAGTGGGCGTCGGGGCCGACGTGGGAGAGCCCGTGCCGGGCTCCCCCACCTCACGGGCTCCCCACGCGGTGACGGCTGCCGGGTAGCCGGCCCCACGGCGGCCGGATCCGCTGCGGCGGAGGAGAACGGGTGGTTCGCGGTTGACTTCACGTGCGGTTCACGTCCCAGTCTGGTGCCGACGTACCGATCCCGGTGCCCCCTCCGCCGCGACGCGGCCGGCCCGACAGGAGCTGATCAGTGCCCCTCACCGACGTCGAACGCACCTACCTGAACGGACAGATGCTCGGCCGCCTCGCGACGGTCGGCCCCGACGGCACCCCGCAGGCCCGTCCCCTCGGCTTCCGCCTCAACGGCGACGGCACCATCGACCTCGGCGGCCCGTGGCTCGCCCGCACGCAGCGCTACCGGAACGTGCTGCGCAACCCGCGGGTGAGCTTCGTCGTGGACGACCTGACCCCGAACGAGCCCGGCCAGGTCAAGCCCGGTATGGGCCGCGGTGTGGAGATCCGGGGCCTGGCCGAGGCCACACGGGCGGACATCCCGCCCGTGAACCCCGCCTGGCCCCAGGACATCATCCGCGTCCGCCCCACGCGGATCCTGAGCTGGCACATCGACCCGGACAACCCGGACGGTGACAGCCGGGACGTGCGCTGACCCGCGCCCCGCGCTTGTACCGGGGCCGGGGTGCCCCTGTCCGTGGCGCGCGGGCCGCGGGTGGGTGGCGGCTGGTCGCGCAGTTCCCCGCGCCCCTGCGCTGGCGCCGCGGGGCGCGTCAGTGGTCGAAGACCTCGCCGAAGCGCAGGCCGGCAGCGCCGGTGAAGCCGAAGTCGGTGGCGTCGAACGAGGCGACCCCTGACGTCGTCAGGCCCGACGAGGCGCCGCGCAGGACCCAGACCGCGCCCGCGTCCGTCACTGTCCCGATGTCCTCGCCCTCGGCCGCGGCGAACAGGTCCGCCCTGCCGTCGCCGTCGATGTCCGCGAGATGCACGCCGGAGCCGAAGCGGTCGCCGTCCTCCGCGGCACCGGGGACGCCGGTGGTCTCCTGGTGGAACAGCTGCGCCCCGGTGGCGGACACCCCGTCGGCTGAGCCCTTGAGGAGGACGACGGCGCCCGCGTCGGTGCCGCGTACGACCTCCGAGGGGACGCCCACGGCGATGTCCGCGTAACCGTCACCGGTCACGTCGCCCACGGACACATCGGCGCCGAAGCGGTCGCCGTCCTCGGCGGTGCCGGGGACCCCCGCGTCGGTCTGGTCGTAGCCGACGGGCTCCCGGCCGGTCCCCAGACCGCCCGGCGCGCCCCACCAGACGGTGACCGAGCCCGACCCGTCGCCACCCGCCTGCTCGCCGGTGACCAGGTCGGTCGCGCCGTCCTTGTCGATGTCGCCGGCCGCGACCGACCGCGTCGTCCCGGCGCCGCCGTCGGACAGGACGTCGTGGTGGTAGCCGATGTCGCCGGGACCGCCGCGGAACGTCGCCAGATAGTCGCCCCCGCCCCCGCCCGCCCCGTCGCCGCTCCCGCGCTTGCCGTACACGACGTAGTCGCTGTTGCCGTTACCCGAACCGCCCGAGAAGTGGCCCGCGGCGACACCGTCCAGCTGCACGTCATCGGGGAGGAAGTCGTCCTCCAAAGGCAGCGGCACGTCGCTGCCGTCCCCCTGGGGCGGCACCTCCGAGTACCACCAGAAGTGGCGCCCGCTGACGACCTGGAGCTGCGCGGTACCGTCCCCGTCGAGATCGCTGAAGGAAGCGCCCTCACCGAAGTTCCGGTCCTCGGCGGTGGGAGCGCCCAGCGCGATGCCGCCGCTCGTGAGCCCCTTGGCGCCGCCCCAGACGATCGAAAGGCTGCCGTCCGGCTTGCCGTCGACCTTCTCGTGCGGCGCGCCGACGATCAGATCGGCGTACCCGTCGTGGTTCACATCGCCGCTGGTGACGTTCTCCCCGAACTGGTCACCCGCCTCCGCCACCCCCGGCACACCGGCGGTGTCCTGCGTGACGCGCACCGAACGGGACGGGGAGACCCCGGACGCCGACCCGTACGTCACCACCACGGCCCCCGCCTTCCCGCCGGCCTCCGGCACGCCGATGGCCACGTCGGCGTAGCCGTCCCCGTTGAAGTCCTCGCGCGCGGTCTTCTCGTCCTGGGGGGAAGGGGTGGTGGCTGCCGCGGGCCCGGCTGCCGCGGGCTCGGCTGCCGCGGGCCCGGCTGCCGCGGGTCCGGCCGCCGCCAGGGGGACCACGAGACCGCCGGCCGCGAGAGCCGTCAGGGTCGCTGCTGTGACGAGTGTGCGCTGACGCATGCGGTGTCCTCTTCTGCTGACTGCTGAGGCCTGTTCCGACTGCGGACCCGGAGCTCCGAAGTCGAAGACCCAGACGGCCCGGAAGCGTCAAAGGTTGTGGCGTCAGGGGCAGTTGGTGCGCCGACCGTACGGGGCTTCCACGAGTCGGCGCGGGGGAGAAACGCCGACCAGGGCGACCTCCGCCCAGACCGTCTTGCAGGGAAACGGCCCGTGTGTGACGCCCCACCGCTCGGCCAGCGCTTCGACGAGGAGCAGGCCGCGCCCCGACTCCGCATCGGGGCCCACGGGCAGTGTCGCCAGGCGCGGGGCCCGCTCGCCCAGCGCGTCGGTCACTTCGATGCGGAGCGAGCCGGGCACAGGACAACTGGCCCTCAACCGGAAGCTGCGCCCCGGCACCCGCCCGTGCAGCGCCGCGTTGGCGGCCAGTTCACCGACGACATGCGCGGCGGTGTCCGTCGGCAACCCCCGCGAGGCCAACTCCGCGACGGTCAGTAGCCGCGCCAGGCGCGCCCCGCGCCGCGTGCAGGACAACAGGACGGTCAAGTGCATGCCGTCGGCGTGCGTCTCGTCACTCATGTCACCCAGCGTGATTGCGCGGGGACACGAGCGACAGTGTCGGCAGCTGAACGGCCGCCGTTTGTCCGGGTGCGGCAGCGAACAGTACGGGCAGTACGCCGTGACCAGGCCGCCTTTCCGCATTTTGTGACAGGGAGAAGCGCGGCGCGCCTACGGTGCTGCGCAACAGAATGCGAAAAGGCGGACGCGCATGACGGAGAACGGCAGCGACGAATGGGACGGACCCGACCCGGGGGACGACGAATCCAGCGCGGTGATGCGGGCGGTCAGCCGCCAGATCAGACTGTGGCGCGAGGCGGCGGACCTCACCCAGGCGGAGTTGGGCGCCGCCATCGGATACGGGGAGGAGATGATCTCCGCCGTCGAGCGGTGCAAACGGCTTCCGAAGCCGGAGTTCCTCGACAACGCCGACACGGTACTCGGCGCGGGCGGCAAGCTCTCCGCGATGAAGGAGGACGTCCAGCAGGCGCGATACCCGAAAAAGGTGCGGGACTTGGCCAAGTTGGAGGCCCAGGTGGTGGAGCGCGGCGCCTATGGCGACCACAACATCGACGGGCTCTTGCAGACGGAGGAGTACGCCCGAGCGCTGTTCGCGATGCGGCGCCCGGCGTACAGCGAGGAGGAGATCGATCGCCATGTGACAGCCCGCCTGGCTCGCCAAAGCATGTTCGAGCGACAGCCCGCGCCGACGCTTACCTTCGTGCAGGAAGAGGTGACGTTGCGGAGGCCGCTCGGCGGCCGGCCGGTGTTCCGGCGGCAACTTGAGCACCTTCTGGAGGTGGGGCGATGGCGGCACGTAGAGATTCAGGTGATGCCGACCGAGTGCGAAGAGCACGCGGGCATGGCAGGCGAGCACCGAGTGCTGAAGTTGCAGGACGGTAAGACGCTGGGACTCTCGGAGGCCCAGCTCACGAGCCGCCTGATTGCGGACCCCAAAGAGGTTCAGGTCCTCGAGATGAGGTATGGGATGATCCGATCGCAGGCGCTCAATCCCCGTGAGTCGTTGGCATTCATCGAGAAGCTGCTGGGAGAGACAGGATGACGAAGCGTGCCCCAGAGGCAGACACCGGTCTTGCTTGGATCAAGAGCAGCTACAGCAGTAACGACGGACCCGACTGCGTCGAGGTCGCGGCCGCGCCGGGGCGGGTGCACGTCCGTGACTCGAAGGACGTGACGGGTCCCGCGCTCGCCGTCGCCCCCGACGCCTGGTCGGCCTTCGTCACACACGCCGTCACACGCTGAGGCGACCCCGTCAGCCGTTCCCCGAGGGGGTGGGGCTGGGCGGGTTCCTCGGCGCCGGTGTGACCGGGCGCAACGGGGGCACAGAAGGGTCGGGTGGCCGCACCGGCTTCGCGGGCGTGGGGTTCACCTTCCAGGGGTCCTTGGGCAGAGCGGCGTTGAGGAACTCCTCGTTCCTGCTGGCCCACTCCGCCATCGGATTGCCGATTTGGGGTGTACGCCAGTTGCCTTCCTTCTGCCTCGTGCCCAGGTTCTGTTCCCACTGTTTGAGGTCGCTGCCCTGGTACAGCTGGGTGAGCATCGGCACGTTGTAGCGGATGCTGTACCGCTCGGGGCCTTTCCAGCCGTCCTCCGTGACCTTCGAGTACGCGCCCATGATGGCGGCGATGTACTGGATCGACCCCTCATCGGTGCTGAGCAGCTTCTCGCGCTCCGGAACGCTTCTGCGCGGCAGGTAGCCCCGGTCCTCGATCTGCTGGACGAGCGGGAAGTCGACATGGACCTTTCCCGGCCCGAACGACGCGTTCGGCACCGCCGTGCCGACCCCTGTTCCGGCGAGCATGTCGGCCGGAATGTGCTTCACGTTCTTCATGGCCTCCCAGGCGATGGCGGCGGCGATCGCCTGGGGGGAGACGTTCCACTTCCGGGCTTCCGCGATGATGCTTGCCCGGTGCACGTCTATCCAGCTCAACACCGCGTCCTCCTCGGGGGAGAACGGCGTACCGTCGGGGCGCAGCCGGCCGGCGCGGGGCAGCAGATTGGCTTCCGACAACTCTATGGAGAGCTTCGCCGGATCGGTGGGGGCAGGCTCGCCCGGCTGCGGTGTGGGCGTGGGCGACTCGGACAACTCCCAGAACGTGCCCTCGACGGTGCACAGTTTCGCGCCCGTCTTCGTCCGCTGCATGTGGTGCACCCGGCTCTGACGCGTCTGCAACTCCGACGCCTGGCTGCGGGCACGCTCGGCGAGCGTACGGATGCGCAACGCGGGCGACGGGTCGACGCGCATCCTGGTCAGCTCCTCCCACAGGTCCCCCGCGAGCTGTTCGAGCAGAAACGCGGCGCGGGCGTGGCCGCTCACCAGGGTGTCGAAGGCCGGCGTCTTGGCACCGGAGAAGTTGGGGTCGCCCGCGGGGAAACTCATGGCTTGCCCGGCATGGTCGCGAGCTTCGCCTGTGCGTCCTGCACGGCCTTGGTCAGCTGGGCCTGCAACGTGCGCTGGTCGGCACGTACGGCGTCATGGAAGCGCCGGGCGACAGGCCCGACCCACGCGTCGTCGTCCATGCTCCGGCACGACGCGTCCAGCGCGTGCCAGCAGTCGTCCGACAGGCGCTGTATGCGCTGCACAGTGCGTTGTGCCTCTTGATAGGCGTTATCGGTCATCTGCATCCCCCTCCTCCCGGAGGCTATGACGGTCGTACCTCGCCGTCATCCCTCACTGGTTCGACAGTGCCCCCAACTTTCGCGGTATGCGGCGTCGTTGGTCGTGCCGGTAGAGGGTCGGCCGGGCCGGGGGCCTCACCGTTCGGTGTAGCGCAGGCACGCGAGGGGTGCTGCCCCCTGAGCGTGCTCACCTTCTCGCCCCCGCCGGCAACGAGTCGCACGCTGCCCGGGATGCCGGCGACGCGGACGCCGTGCAGCGAGTGGGGCTCACGAAGTGAGGTGGGGAGTGGGGGGATCAAACCGCAAGGGCGAGGGCGTCTTCAGCGCCTCGGCCAGCTGGCGGAGCGCTTCATACCTCTCGGATTCGTCAGCGTCCATGCCGCATATGGTCCTGGATCGGCCACGGATATGCTGTGCGGTGCCGCGTTCACTCACCTGCAAGCGCTTCTCGGGCCTCCATGAGGGCGAATCCCAGCAGGTTGAGCCCTTGCCACGAGGCGGGTGACGATGCGCGTTCGTCCGTTCTGGCCAAACCGATGCCCCAGATCCGGTCGAGCGGACTCGCTTCGACCAGCACACGGTTTCGAGTTCTCAGCAGGAATTCCCGCATCTCTGCATCTGCCGAGAACTTGGCAATACTTCCGCGTAGTACAATTTCGTACCGATGCTTTTCCCAGGTGTATTCATCGAAGCCTTCAACCACTCGGCCAAGCTTCTTGGCCTCGCCAGGGTGGCGTGCTTCCAGGATGTTCTCAGCCGTCTCGTGGTCCTCGAACAGCCACGCCTTGTGGGCCATCATGTAGTGCTCTGACGAACGGAATGTGTACCCATCCGCCGAGAACGCACTTTCCCACCACTGGCTGAGGCACCCGCGTCCGACGCTGCCGTCAGTTTCCCGCCGGTTACCCCAGAAGAAGAGGAACCGTAGAGGGTGACCTGACCGCTCCATGGCCACGCTTTCTTCTACTGATCGCGGAAGAGTGATCGACGGGTTCAGGTGAGGCGTTGTCGGGGACTGACCTCTCTTTGTGTCGTTCATTGGTTCGGCTCGCCCTCGGTTCGGGCTTGCGGAGAGGAATCGATCTCCTCGCGGAGCGAGTTCAGGTCGGCCTCGCCGGGGGTGAACGGGGCTGCGCAGACCCTCAAGAACTCCACCTTTTCCTCGTCGCTCCATGTCGGCCAGGCTGTCAGGGCCGTCGCGTAATGAAAAATCAGAGTCCGCTCGTATTCACGCCCTTGCCAGTCACGCCACTTCTCCCACCGTGCGGCCCGACCCAAGTCTCCTTTCTCTCTGCTTGCCGTGATGATCGATCGCAGAATCCGATCATGGGCGGCGGCGAAATAGTGGCTACCGAAGAATGGCTCTGAGGGCGGATCCTCGAACTTCAGACGTGTCAGCGCTGCCGAGAGCACTTCCAGCTCACTCACCGAGAAGTCAATTTCCATCTCTGTCCTTAGCCGAATGGGTTGGGCCCTGCGTAGATTACGTCCTCAGGGCGGAAACGGAGCGAACCTTGATGGATGAGCTCGTTCGGTTGCTCGCCAACACGGAGAAGGGTGCCCTCGGGCGTCCTTATGGCCATCATGTATTCTCCCCTGCCCGCGTATGCCGGGTTCCCGGCGAACAGGACGTTACTCACGTCTCCTGAGGACACCAACTCCTGTGTGACATACGCCCGTCCCTTTGCGTCCGCCCGGACAGTTCCCGAGTCCAATATCCCCTCGTATCCAGCCCTGTTCGAGTAGTGGAAGACCACGTCATCATCGAGGTTGTCGAGTAGCGAGTCGACGCTTCCCACGTCGGGCTCCCCGCCCTTGGGACATCCGTCAACAGGAGCCAGCCCGAGTGGGTCTGTCCGAACGAGCGGTGCGTGGACGTACGTGGCGGGGTGGGGAGCTCCCGCGAGCCCGAGTTGATCCGGGGACACGTACCGCGCCGTCTCCGGGTCGTAGTACCGGAAGTAGTTGTAGTGCAGGCCGGTTTCGGGGTCGTAGTACTGGCCGGGGAAGCGGAGTGGGGTGTAGGCCGTGCTCTCTGTGTGCCAGGTGGTGGTGCCCCACAGGGTGGAGCGGGTGCGCCAGGCGATCTCGCCCGTCTCGGAGACGAGTTCCGTCGGGGTGCCGACGAGGTCGGTGACGATGGCGTAGAAGCGGGAGTCGATCTCCTGCTGGGTCGCCTCGGCGGTGAGGCGTTCCGTCTGGGTCAGGGGCGTGAAGCCCGCGTGGTTCCAGGTGAGGGTGACGGGGTGGGGGAGGGCGGGCGCGGTCGTGGTCTGTTCGATGAGGGTGGGGCCGTCCCAGGTGAAGGTGACGGTCTCCGCGCGCTCCTCGCCCGCCATGCGGTGTTTGGCGACGCGGCGGCCCAGGGGGTCGTACGCGTAGCGCCACACCGTGCCGTCCGGGGTGGTGGCCTCGGTGAGGCGGTCCTCCGCGTCCCACGTGTAGTGCCAGGTGTCCGGCTTCTTGGAGAGGCGGGCCTTCTGGCGGAGGGTGATGCGGCCCGCGTCGTCGTGTTCGTAGCGGACCTTGCCGGCCGACGTGATCCGGGTGCCCTCGTAGCGGCGGGGGCCGATGGCTTCGGGCGCCGCGTGGGTGGTGGGCCAGGTGGCTTCGGTCTGGTTGCCCGCCTCGTCGTAGGCGTACCGCTCGGTCCAGCCGCGGGCGTGGACGGCGGTGACGCGGCCGATCTCGTTCAGGTCGTAGGTGGTGCGGCCGGAGAGGAGGTCGTCGACCTCCGTCAGGTAACCGTCAGGGCGGTAGGTGTACTCCCTGTGCTGGACGACCGGCCCAGCGGCCGGGGACCGCGCGGTCAGGGACTGCGCGGTCAGGCGGCCCGCCGGGTCCCAGACCTGGGAGAGGGTGAGGCCGTCCGCCCCGATGCGGCGTTCCGTCTCGCGGCCCGCCGCGTCGTGCGTGAAGTCGAGCGTGTGGCCGGACGCCGTCAGGGAGGTGCGGTTGCCCGCCGCGTCGTACGCGCTGGTGGAGACGGCGCCGGTCGGGGTGACGCGGCGCGTGCGGCGGCCCAGCGGGTCGTAGGTGTGCGTGAGCGCGCGGCCGTTGACCAGCTCCGTCTTGACGCGGCCCAGTTTGTCGCGCTGGTAGCGCAGCTCCGTGTCGGGGCCGACGGCTTCGATCAGGCGGCCCGCCGGGTCGTACGCGTACGTCGTCACCGCGCCCGCCGCGTCCTTGCGGAGCGTACGGCCGAGCGCGTCCCGCTCGTAGGTGATCTCCTCGCCCAGCGGCGTCGTACGGCGGACGAGGTTCCCAGCGTCGTCCAGCTGGTACCGCTGTGTGCGGTCGTCGAAGTCCGTCTCCGCGACGAGGCGGCCCGCGGGGTCGTAGGTGTAGTCCCAGGTCAGGCCCTGCGGGTTGGTGACCCGGGTCATGCGCAGTTCGGCGTCGTAGGCGAACTCGTAGCGCACGCCGTCCGGGCCCGTGCGGGCGTCCAGCATGTCGAAGTGGGTGTACTCGTAGCGGGTCTCGCCGCCCGCCGCGTCGATGTGGCGGGTGCAGTTGCCCTCGCCGTCCCACTCCCAGCGTTCGCTCGCGCCGTCGGCGGTCGTTCGGGAGGACAGGCGGCCTTCGGGCGTCCAGGTCAGCTCCGTCCGGGCGCCGAGGGGGTCGATGACCGCGACCGGGCGGCCGAACGCGTCCCGCTCGTAGCGGGTCCTCGCGCCCAGGGGGTCGGTGATCTCCACCGGGAGTCCTGCGGCGTCGCAGTGGACCCGCGTCGTGGCTCCGAGTGCGTCCGTGACCGCGGCCAGGTGACCGCGCCCGTCGTACGTGAACCGTGTCGTGTGGCCCGCGGGGTCGGTCAGCGCCGTGCGGTTGCCGTCCGCGTCCCACTCCTGGTGCCAGACGGCGCCGTCGGGGCCGGTCGTCCGGACGGGTAGGCCCATAGTGTTGTGGGTGGCCGCGAGCCTCGTGCCGTCGGGTCGGGTTACCGCAGCGACCCGGCCCGCCTCGTCGTACGTGAAGGTCGTCGTGCGGCCTACCGCGTCCGTGTGGGACAACGGGCGGTTATACGCGTCCCGCTCCGTCCGTGTGCGATGTCCCAGTGGGTCGATCTCGCCGACTGTCCGGCCTCGCTCGTCGAACAGGTGACGCGTTGCGTGCCCAGCAGAGGTCGAAACCGTCGTGACCTTGTGTCCCGTCGCCTCGTCCACACCGTCGTAGTCGATGCGGACCTGCATGTGGCCCGCGGTGCCGCCCTCCGCGATGACCCGGTGCAGGTTGTCGTAGACGTAGTCGTAGCGGCGGTCGTTGGTGTCGGTCCAGGACACGACGCGCTGTTCCTCGTCGTACTCGAACTCAAGCGGTACGCCGGATGAGTCGAGGACCTCCGTGAGGTTGCCGTCGGTGTAGCCGTAGCGCAGCACCGTCGTCTCGGCATCCGCACCGACGACGGACAGTGCGGTGATCCTGTCGCCCTCGACCGTCAGCTCCACCACGTAACCGCCGTCGTGGACCAAGCGCCCGGGCGCGCCCGTCTGGGCGTCGTACTCGAACGTGATGCTGTGGCCGTTCCTGTCCGTGATCTGCTCGATCCGAGCGGTACCGTCCTGGCCGGAATCAGGTCCGGCCTCCGGCGGGGCGAAGTGCCGGACCCGCCCCGTGTCCGGTTCCGTCAGTGTGTAACCGCCGTCCGGGGTGCGCTCCAGCGGCATGCGGGACGACCCCGCTGACGGCAGGGTGGGCAGGCCCGGCGCCGGGTGCGGGAACGTCAGCAGGCGGCCGTCCTCGGCGACGAAGACGACGCCCTCGGTGTCGATCTCCAGGCGCTGGTCCACGGTCGAAGCCCAGGACGGCCCGAACCAGCGGCCGAGCCGGTAGCCGGACTCGACGTGACGCGTGAAGGCGAGCGGCAGCGCGCCCGGGAGCTCCAGGTCCGTCTGCGGCAGGAACATCAGTCCTGTCGCCAGGTCGACGGGGTCGGTGCCGTTGGCGCACTTCTCCTTCGGAGGGGTGGCGCTGTTGGCGGGGCCCTTGGTTTTGGCGGCCCTCCGCGCGTCCGCCGCCACCTTCCCCGCCCGTCCCGCCTTCGTCGCCGCGCCGACGCCCTTGGTGCCGAGCAGTTCGGGGATGAGGCGGCCGAGGCCCTCCGCGGGGTCCTTCTTGAAGCCCTCCAGCATGGCCTTGCCGGTGCCGACGGGGTCGTTGGCGGCGCGCATGATGCCCGTCACCGTCGAGTTGAGGTTGGTGACGTACTCGGCGGGGTGGGTGATGTTGTAGGGGTCGGTGGGGTTGACGCTGCGGGCGAAGTTGACGAGGCCTGCCGTGCCCTTGACGATGCCGCCGGAGACGTGGACGGCGTCCAGTTTCAGGCCCTCCAGGCCGTCCATGGCCTGTTCCGAGTAGTCGGGCTTGGGTGGGGCCGCGTCGCGGGCGGCCTTGACGGCGGTCTGGGCCCGCCCGGCCGCCGTGTTGCGCTGGGAGCGGGCCTCTCTCAGCTGGTCCTCGGCGTCGTCCTTCTTGTCGTCCTTGTACTTCTTGACGGCCTCGCCGGCCTGCTTCTGGGCCCACTCCACGGTCCCGGCGAAGTCCTCCAGCGCTCCGGCGGCCTTCTCGCAGGCGTCGGCGGCCTTGACCCACTTCGCCGGCTCGAGACCGACCTTGTCCCAGAAGGCTTCCGCGGCCTTCCCCTTCAGCGAGCCCTTGGGCAGCTTCTTCAAGCCGTTCGCCACGTTGGTGAAGGCTGTCTTGAAGTCCTTGAGGTGCCCGGCCGTGGAGCGGATCGTGCTGGGGCTGCCGTAGACGAGCCGCTTGGGGTCGTCGGTCTGGTCGAGCTGGAGCTCGTCGGTCTCCGCGCCGAGCGTGTTGGCGACCGAGCGGGACTTGTCGCGCGTCCAGTCGGCGCCGCTCTCCCAGCCGACGTCGTCCATCCGGTCGGCGGTCCAGTTGCCGAAGCTCTCCGCGCCGTCGCCGATCTTCTCGGTGACCTGCTCGGCCTTGTCCTCCCAGGAGTCCGGTATCAGATCCCAGCCCATCAGCCCTGGCCCCCCTGTGTGCCGCCCTGCGCACGCTGCTGTGCCGCCGCCCGCTCCTCGGGGGAGGGACCGAAGTACTCGTCCTGCTGGGCGGCGAGCTGCTCGTCGCTGACGCCGGTGACCTCCTGGGCGGCGTCCATGTACATGCCACCGCGCCCCTTGGTGGTCAGCTCCCGGCCGGTGTCCTGCCAGTCCTGTTTGATGTCGTGGCCGGCCTTCTCCCAGGACTCCCCGCTGTAGTCGGGCGCGTCCGGCGTGACGATGTCCCCCCAGCCCTGCTGGACGACCTCTTCCTCGGTCGCGTGCGGGTTCCCGGTCAGGGAGTTCAGGCCGACCTTGAGCGCCCCGGCCGCGTACTGGTCCTCCTCGTAGGCCATCCCCGCCGACAGGCCCAGCTTCTGGGCCAGCGCGTTGGCGTTCTGCACGAGGGCGCGCACGCCCCACTCCCACTTCTCGCAGAAGTCCTCGAAGTCGACCGAGAGGCCGTGGTGGCCCATCTCCATGCCGGTGAGGGAGAGTTCCTCGAACCCCGAGCCCTGGAGCGCGTCGGTGGCGCCGCCGCCGGACTCCTTCAGCTCGTCGATGGCGCCCTTGAGCCCCTTCTCGATCAGGTCGAGGGACTCCTTGTTCCAGTTGACGCCGTCGCCGCCGTTGCCGTCGCCCATCAGGCGCCCTCCCCGCCGGGGCCGGGGCCGGGGCCGGTGCCGGGGCGGGTGTCGGTGTCGACGGCCACCCCGTCGGGCACGATGCCCCGTACGGGCGGGAAGAGCATGGAGCCGTCCCCGTCCGCGGCGTTGACCGCCACCCCGGCGGGGCCGCCCAGCGCGGGGATCACCGCGTCGAGGAGGCGTGCGCCGAGGACGGAGACGTAAGTCCACGGTTCCCCGGCCGCCGGCTCGCCGTGGCGGCCGGGCGCGCCCTCCCGTGCTGCCGCGCGCTCCTCGGTGAAGCGGGCCAGCGCCGCCTCGTCGGTGAACGCGAAGATCCAGCGGACGCCTCCGTAACCGGCCGACATCAGCCGGTCTCCGTCGAGCCGCCCCTCGTCGGGCGGCCCCACGTCGGGCGGTCCGGCGTCCAGCGGTCCTGCGCCGCCCGCAGGGCTTACAGTGGGCACCAGCACGGCCGTGCGACGGAACTCGCCCACCAGTGCGGCGGGGTCACCCGTTCCGGCACGCGTCGCGGCGATCTCGTCCGGAAGCTCCATCCCCCACCTCGTTCGCCACCGGTATGTCCGTTGCGTGAGCAGTCACCACGATACGCGTGACCGTCGGTGCGCGGACAAGGCCATCGTCGCTGATCACGGCGGTACGACGGGGTGGAGGGGCCCGGGGCCGCGGCGAGCGGGCGGGGCGGATCGCCGACGGCGGGGCAGCGGGCGTGTGGGGGCCGACCCGTGATAATGCCCGGATTGGCCAGCGCCAATCCCGCTGTGGCACACTGTCCAGGTTGCTCGGTTGAGTGCCGATGCTGCGCGCCTCCCGCCGGGAGGACTGGAAGCGAGTCCCAGGTATTCGTCGCCCCTCATCAGGGGCGGAAGTACGGGAATCTTCCGGGAAGCGCAGGAGGGGCTTCCAGCCAGGCACCCGGTGGGTTTCTCCCCCCGGCTTCTTCCTTTTGCGGGACCTTCGAGGGTCCGCTGCGGTTCGCCGCGGCGCCCGGCGCGGATCCCCTGCGGAGTCGTACGCCTGCGTACGGCGGACGTACGAGAAGCAAGCCGACACGCCCGACCGCGTGGGTCGGAAGTGGAAGCGGGACGGGAAACCCACGGGGTTCCAGAGCGTGACGAGAGACAGGACTACGAAGTAGCCATGGCGGGACAGAAGATCCGCATCAGGCTCAAGGCCTACGACCACGAGGTCATCGACAACTCGGCGAAGAAGATCGTCGAGACGGTGACGCGTACTGGCGCGTCGGTCGCCGGCCCGGTGCCGCTGCCCACAGAGAAGAACGTGTACTGCGTCATCAAGTCGCCGCACAAGTACAAGGACGCGCGCGAGCACTTCGAGATGCGTACCCACAAGCGTCTGATCGACATCCTCGACCCGACCCCCAAGACCGTTGACTCGCTGATGCGCCTGGACCTCCCGGCCGGCGTCGACATCGAGATCAAGCTCTGAGGGGTGTCGTAGAAGATGGCTAAGCAGATCAAGGGCGTCCTGGGCGAGAAGCTCGGCATGACCCAGGTCTGGGACGACAACAACCGCGTCGTGCCCGTGACCGTCGTCAAGGCCGGGCCGAACGTCGTGACCCAGGTCCGCACCGCAGACAGGGACGGCTACGAGGCCGTCCAGATCGCCTTCGGCGAGATCGACCCGCGCAAGGTGAACAAGCCCCTCAAGGGCCACTTCGCCAAGGCCGACGTCACTCCCCGTCGCCACCTCGTGGAGATCCGCACCAACGACTCCGCCGAGTACACCCTCGGCCAGGAGCTGGGCGCGGACACCTTCGAGTCCGGCGTCAAGGTCGACGTGACCGGCAAGTCGAAGGGCAAGGGCTTCGCCGGCGGCATGAAGCGCCACGGCTTCCACGGTGCCCGCGCCTCGCACGGTGCGCACCGCAACCACCGCAAGCCGGGCGCCATCGGTGGCTGCGCCACCCCGGGCCGTGTCTTCAAGGGCACCCGCATGGCCGGCCGGATGGGCAACGAGCGGGTCACCACCCAGAACCTGACCGTCCACGCCGTTGACGCGGAGAAGGGCCTGCTGCTCATCAAGGGCGCAGTTCCCGGTCCGAACGGCGGCCTCGTCCTGGTCCGTACCGCGGCCAAGGGGGCTTGAGGAACCGATGAGCACCATTGACATCCTTTCGCCGGCCGGCGACAAGACCGGGACCGTCGAGCTCCCCGCGGAGATCTTCGACGCGCAGGTCAGCGTTCCGCTGATCCACCAGGTCGTCGTCGCCCAGCTGGCCGCTGCCCGCCAGGGCACGCACAAGACCAAGACGCGCGGCGAGGTCCGCGGCGGTGGCAAGAAGCCGTACCGCCAGAAGGGCACAGGCCGCGCCCGTCAGGGTTCGACCCGCGCTCCGCAGTTCGCCGGCGGTGGCGTCGTGCACGGTCCCGTCCCGCGGGACTACGCGCAGCGGACCCCGAAGAAGATGAAGGCCGCCGCCCTGCGCGGTGCGCTCTCCGACCGGGCCCGCCACAGCCGCGTCCACGTCGTCTCCGGCGTGGTCGACAGCGCCGACGGCGTGGCCTCCACCAAGGCGGCCAAGACGCTGCTGGGCAAGGTCAGCGAGCGCAAGCACGTGCTGCTCGTCGCCGAGCGCAGTGACGAGCAGACCTGGCTGTCCGCCCGCAACCTGCCCCAGGTGCACATCCTGGAGCCGGGCCAGCTCAACACCTACGACGTGCTCGTCTCCGACGACGTGGTCTTCACCCAGGCCGCGCTGGAGTCCTTCGTTGCTGGCCCGAAGGCCCACACCGAAGGGAGCGACGCCTGATGGCTACGCGACACCCGAGCATCGCCTCCAAGGCAGCGAAGGCCGCGAAGGCCGCCCGCGTCGCCAAGGCCGCCCGTCGCGCGGCCGAGGGCCCGGGCGAGCTCGCGCCGGCCGAGCCGAGCAAGACGTTCTCCGACCCGCGCGACCTGCTCCTGCGGCCGGTCGTCTCGGAGAAGAGCTACGCGCTGCTGGACGAGAACAAGTACACGTTCATCGTCGACCCGCGGGCGAACAAGACCCAGATCAAGCAGGCCGTGGAAGAGGTCTTCTCGGTCAAGGTCGCCGGCGTCAACACGATCAACCGTCAGGGCAAGCGCAAGCGCACCCGCACCGGTTACGGCAAGCGCGCCGACACCAAGCGCGCCATCGTGACCCTCGCCGAGGGCGACCGTATCGACATCTTCGGCGGCCCGGCCTCCTGACGGAGGCGGGGACGTTCTGAAGTCCGGAATATTCCGAGGACTGAGAAATGGGTATCCGCAAGTACAAGCCGACGACTCCTGGCCGTCGTGGCGCCAGCGTCGCCGACTTCGTCGAGATCACGCGGGACACGCCGGAGAAGTCGCTGGTCCGCCCGCTGCACAGCAAGGGCGGCCGTAACAACGCCGGCCGTGTGACCGCACGCCACCAGGGTGGTGGCCACAAGCGCGCCTACCGCGTGATCGACTTCCGTCGGCACGACAAGGACGGCGTGCCGGCCAAGGTCGCGCACATCGAGTACGACCCGAACCGCACCGCGCGCATCGCGCTGCTGCACTACGTGGACGGCGAGAAGCGCTACATCCTCGCCCCCCGCGGCATCCAGCAGGGCGACCGGATCGAGAACGGCCAGGGCGCCGACATCAAGCCGGGCAACAACCTGCCGCTGCGCTACATCCCGGTCGGTACGACGATCCACGCGATCGAGCTGAACCCGGGCGGCGGCGCCAAGTTCGCGCGCTCCGCCGGTGCTTCGGTGCAGTTGCTGGCGAAGGAGGGCCGCATGGCCCACCTGCGCATGCCGTCCGGTGAGATCCGCCTGGTCGACGCCCGCTGCCGCGCCACTGTCGGCGAGGTCGGCAACGCCGAGCAGTCGAACATCAACTGGGGCAAGGCCGGCCGTATGCGGTGGAAGGGCGTTCGCCCGACCGTCCGCGGTGTGGTCATGAACCCGATCGACCACCCGCACGGTGGTGGTGAGGGTCGTACCTCCGGTGGCCGCCACCCGGTTTCGCCGTGGGGTCAGAAGGAGGGCCGTACGCGCTCGCCGAAGAAGGCCAGCAACAAGTACATCGTCCGCCGCCGCAAGACGAACAAGAAGCGCTAGGAGGCGGGTTTTAGATGCCGCGCAGTCTCAAGAAGGGGCCTTTCGTCGACGACCACCTTGTGAAGAAGGTGGACACCCAGAACGACGCGGGCACCAAGAACGTCATCAAGACCTGGTCTCGCCGCTCGATGATCGTCCCGGCGATGCTGGGCCACACGATCGCGGTGCACGACGGCCGCAAGCACGTCCCGGTGTTCGTCACCGAGTCGATGGTCGGCCACAAGCTCGGCGAGTTCGCGCCGACCCGCACCTTCCGCGGCCACGTCAAGGACGACCGCAAGTCGCGTCGTCGTTGACGGGCGGGGTGTGTAGATCATGACTGACACCGAAGGGACAACCATGGAAGCCAGGGCCTCCGCGCGCTATGTGCGCGTCACGCCCATGAAGGCCCGCCGGGTGGTGGACCTTGTCCGTGGCCTCGACGCCACGGAGGCTCAGGCGGTCCTGCGTTTCGCCCCGCAGGCCGCCAGCGTGCCGGTCGGCAAGGTGCTGGACAGCGCCATCGCCAACGCCGCGCACAACTACGACCACACGGACGCCGACAGCCTCTACATCTCCGAGGCCTACGTCGACGAGGGCCCGACCCTGAAGCGGTTCCGGCCGCGCGCCCAGGGCCGTGCCTACCGGATCCGTAAGCGGACGAGCCACATCACCGTGGTCGTGAGCAGCAAGGAAGGAACCCGGTAATGGGCCAGAAGGTAAACCCGCACGGGTTCCGGCTCGGTGTGACCACCGACTTCAAGTCGCGTTGGTACGCCGACAAGCTCTACAAGGACTACGTCAAGGAAGACGTCGCGATCCGCCGCATGCTCACGCAGGGCATGGAGCGGGCCGGCATCTCCAAGGTGGAGATCGAGCGCACGCGTGACCGCGTCCGCGTCGACGTCCACACCGCCCGTCCCGGCATCGTCATCGGCCGCCGCGGCGCCGAGGCCGACCGCCTGCGCGGCAACCTGGAGAAGCTGACCGGCAAGCAGATCCAGTTCAACATCCTCGAGGTGAAGAACCCCGAGACGGACGCGCAGCTCGTGGCCCAGGCGGTCGCCGAGCAGCTGTCCTCCCGGGTCTCCTTCCGCCGCGCCATGCGCAAGAGCATGCAGACGGCGATGAAGGCCGGTGCCAAGGGCATCAAGATCCAGTGCGGCGGTCGTCTCGGCGGTGCCGAGATGTCGCGCTCGGAGTTCTACCGCGAGGGCCGGGTGCCGCTGCACACCCTGCGCGCCAACGTCGACTACGGCTTCTTCGAGGCCAAGACGACCTTCGGCCGCATCGGTGTGAAGGTGTGGATCTACAAGGGCGATGTCAAGAACATCTCCGAGGTCCGCGCCGAGAACGCCGCTGCCCGTGCCGGCAACCGCCCCTCGCGCGGCGGCGGTAACGACCGTCCCCGTCGGGGCGGCGAGCGTCGCGGCCGCAAGCCGCAGCAGAACCAGCAGGCCGAGGCTCCCAAGGCGGAGTCCGCGGCGCCCGCCGGTGCTGCCGCCGAGCCGAGCGCTTCTGGAAAGGAGAGCTGACCCATGCTGATCCCGCGCAGGGTCAAGCACCGCAAGCAGCACCACCCGAAGCGCACCGGCATGGCCAAGGGTGGCACCGAGGTTGCTTTCGGTGAGTACGGCATCCAGGCCGTCACCGCCGCCTACGTGACGAACCGGCAGATCGAGGCAGCTCGTATCTCCATGACGCGTCACATCAAGCGTGGCGGCAAGGTCTGGATCAACATCTACCCGGACCGCCCGCTCACCAAGAAGCCCGCCGAGACCCGCATGGGTTCCGGTAAGGGTTCGCCGGAGTGGTGGGTCGCGAACGTCAAGCCTGGTCGCGTGATGTTCGAGCTGTCCTACCCGAACGAGAAGATTGCCAAGGAGGCGCTCACCCGCGCCGCCCACAAGCTTCCGATGAAGTGCCGCATCGTGCGGCGCGAGGCAGGTGACGCGTGATGGCGGCCGGAACCAAGGCGTCCGAGCTGCGTGAGCTGGGCGACGAGGAGCTTGTGGCCAAGCTCCGCGAAGCCAAGGAAGAGCTGTTCAACCTCCGCTTCCAGGCGGCGACCGGGCAGCTTGAAAACCACGGCCGGCTCAAGGCCGTCCGCAAGGACATCGCCCGGATCTACACCCTGATGCGTGAGCGCGAGCTGGGCATCGAGACGGTGGAGAGCGCCTGATGAGCGAGACGAACGTGACTGAGAAGACAGAGCAGCGCGGCTTCCGCAAGACCCGGCAGGGTCTGGTCGTCAGCGACAAGATGGACAAGACCGTCGTCGTCGCCGTCGAGGACCGCGTGACGCACGCGCTGTACGGCAAGGTCATCCGCCGTACCAACAAGCTCAAGGCGCACGACGAGCAGAACGCTGCCGGTGTCGGCGACCGCGTTCTCCTGATGGAGACCCGGCCGCTGTCCGCCACGAAGCGCTGGCGCATCGTCGAGATCCTCGAGAAGGCCAAGTAATTCCTGGGGCTCGTCCCGAGTCCACAGGTCGTTCCGCCAGGCTCGGCAGGGGACGCCCGATGAGGGGTCCCCTGCCGGGAACCGGCAGACATACAGGAGATAGACGTGATCCAGCAGGAGTCCCGGCTTCGCGTCGCCGACAACACGGGTGCGAAGGAAATCCTCACCATCCGTGTGCTCGGCGGTTCGGGCCGGCGCTACGCGGGCGTCGGTGACGTCATTGTCGCTACCGTCAAGGACGCGATCCCCGGTGGGAACGTGAAGAAGGGCGACATCGTCAAGGCCGTCATCGTGCGCACCGTCAAGGAGCGCCGTCGCCCGGACGGTTCGTACATCCGGTTCGACGAAAACGCCGCCGTCATCCTCAAGAACGACGGCGACCCTCGCGGCACCCGCATCTTCGGCCCCGTGGGTCGTGAGCTGCGCGAGAAGAAGTTCATGAAGATCATCTCGCTCGCGCCGGAGGTGCTGTGACCATGAAGATCAAGAAGGGCGACCTGGTCCAGGTCATCACCGGTAAGGACAAGGGCAAGCAGGGCAAGGTCATCAAGGCCATGCCCCGCGAGGACCGCGTCCTGGTCGAGGGTGTCAACCGGGTCAAGAAGCACACCAAGGCCGGTCAGACGGCTCGCGGTTCGCAGACCGGCGGCATCGTGACGACCGAGGCCCCGGTCCACGTCAGCAACGTTCAGCTGGTCGTGGAGGCGGACGGCAAGAAGGTCGTGACCCGCGTCGGGTACCGCTTCGACGACGAAGGCAACAAGATCCGCGTTGCCAAGCGGACCGGTGAGGACATCTGATGACTGCCACCACCACGCAGGCCCCGCGCCTGAAGCAGCGCTACCGCGAAGAGATCCAGGGCAAGCTGCAGGAGCAGTTCTCCTACGAGAACGTCATGCAGATCCCCGGCCTGACCAAGATCGTGGTCAACATGGGTGTGGGCGACGCCGCCCGCGACTCCAAGCTGATCGAGGGCGCCATCAAGGACCTCGCCACGATCACCGGCCAGAAGCCGGCCGTCACCAAGGCCCGCAAGTCCATCGCGCAGTTCAAGCTGCGTGAGGGCCAGCCGATCGGCGCCCACGTGACGCTGCGCGGCGACCGGATGTGGGAGTTCCTGGACCGCCTGCTGTCCCTCGCGCTGCCGCGCATCCGCGACTTCCGCGGTCTGTCGCCCAAGCAGTTCGACGGACGAGGCAACTACACCTTCGGTCTCACGGAGCAGGTCATGTTCCACGAGATCGACCAGGACAAGATCGACCGGGTCCGGGGCATGGACATCACCGTGGTCACCACGGCGACCAGCGACGACGAGGGCCGTGCCCTGCTTCGTCACCTCGGCTTCCCGTTCAAGGAGAACTGACCATGGCGAAGAAGGCTCTGATCTCCAAGGCCAGCCGCAAGCCGAAGTTCTCGGTGCGTGCCTACACGCGCTGCCAGCGCTGCGGCCGTCCCCACTCCGTGTACCGCAAGTTCGGCCTGTGCCGTGTGTGCCTCCGTGAGATGGCGCACCGCGGCGAGCTGCCGGGCGTGACCAAGAGCTCCTGGTAACCCTTTCGGGTAACTCCGGGATCTCTCGGTAAGCTGAACAGTCGCTTACTACGCCGTAGGTCCCCCGCGACGCACCCGTCCCGTCGTCGGCCGTCAGGCCGGCGGACGGGGAGAGGGACGACGCAGACAGGGAAACCCCGGCGAGAGAGGCCGAAGGCCATCACATGACCATGACCGATCCCATCGCAGACATGCTCACGCGTCTGCGGAACGCGAACTCGGCGTACCACGACTCCGTCGAGATGCCGCACAGCAAGATCAAGTCGCACATCGCGGAGATCCTCCAGCAGGAGGGCTTCATCACCGGTTGGAAGACCGAGGACGCCAGGGTCGGCAAGAGCCTGGTGCTCGAGCTGAAGTTCGGCCCGAACCGCGAGCGCTCGATCGCCGGCATCAAGCGGATCTCGAAGCCGGGTCTGCGGGTCTACGCAAAGTCCACCAACCTGCCGAAGGTGCTCGGCGGCCTCGGCGTGGCGATCATCTCCACGTCGCACGGTCTCCTCACCGACAAGCAGGCCAGCAAGAAGGGTGTGGGCGGGGAAGTCCTCGCCTACGTCTGGTAACGGAAGGGAACGGAGGTAAAGCCATGTCGCGAATCGGCAAGCTCCCCATCCAGGTTCCCGCCGGTGTGGACGTCACCATCGATGGCCAGACGGTCGCCGTGAAGGGCCCCAAGGGCTCCCTCGCGCACACCGTCGCCACGCCCATCGAGATCGCCAAGGGCGAGGACGGCGCGCTCGTCGTCTCCCGTCCGAACGACGAGAGCCGGAACAGGGCCCTGCACGGTCTGTCCCGCACGCTGGTGGCGAACATGATCACTGGCGTGACCCAGGGATTCACCAAGGACCTCGAAATCAGCGGTGTCGGCTACCGCGTCCAGGCCAAGGGCTCCAACCTGGAGTTCTCGCTGGGCTACAGCCACCCGATCCTGGTGGAGGCCCCGGAAGGGATCTCCTTCAAGGTCGACACTCCGACCAAGTTCACGGTCGAGGGCATCGACAAGCAGCGGGTCGGCGAGGTCGCCGCGAAGATCCGCAAGCTGCGCAAGCCCGACCCCTACAAGGCCAAGGGCGTGAAGTACGCAGGCGAGGTCATCCGCCGCAAGGTCGGAAAGGCTGGTAAGTAAGCCATGGCATACGGCGTGAAGATCGCCAAGGGCGACGCCTACAAGCGTGCCGCCGCCAAGCGCCGTCACATCCGCATCCGCAAGAAGGTCTCGGGCACTTCCGAGCGCCCCCGTCTTGTGGTGACGCGCACCAACCGCGGGATCACCGCCCAGGTGATCGACGACATCGCGGGCCACACGCTGGCCTCGGCGTCGCACCTGGACGGCACCGTCCGCGGTGGTGAGGGTGACAAGAGCGCCCAGGCCCAGCAGGTCGGGGCCCTGGTCGCCGAGCGCGCCAAGGCCGCGGGGGTCGAGACTGTGGTGTTCGACCGCGGTGGTAACAAGTACGCAGGGCGGATTGCCGCTCTGGCTGACGCCGCCCGCGAGGCCGGGCTCAGGTTCTGAGCCCCGGTTCCGTGAGCTAGCGGACAAAGAGAGAGGTAATTCCAATGGCTGGACCCCAGCGCCGCGGTGGCGGCGCCGGTGGCGGCGAGCGGCGGGACCGTAAGGGCCGGGACGGCGGCGCTGCCGCCGAGAAGACCGCGTACGTTGAGCGCGTAGTCGCGATCAACCGCGTCGCCAAGGTTGTGAAGGGTGGTCGTCGCTTCAGCTTCACCGCGCTGGTCGTGGTGGGCGACGGTGACGGCACCGTGGGTGTCGGATACGGCAAGGCCAAGGAGGTGCCGGCCGCCATCGCCAAGGGCGTTGAGGAGGCCAAGAAGCACTTCTTCAAGGTCCCGCGTATCCAGGGCACCATTCCGCACCCGATCCAGGGTGAGGAAGCCGCGGGTGTCGTGCTGCTCAAGCCGGCCTCGCCCGGTACCGGTGTGATCGCCGGTGGCCCGGTGCGTGCCGTGCTGGAGTGCGCGGGCATCCACGACGTGCTGAGCAAGTCGCTCGGCTCGGCGAACCCGATCAACATCGTGCACGCCACGGTGGCGGCGCTCCGCGGGCTTCAGCGCCCGGAGGAGATCGCGGCCCGCCGTGGTCTGCCGCTCGAGGACGTTGCACCCGCCGCTCTGCTGCGGGCGCGTGCAGGGGTGAGCGCGTAATGGCTCAGCTCAAGATCACGCAGACGCGTTCCGTGATCGGGACCAAGCAGAACCACCGTGACACGCTGCGGACCCTCGGTCTCAAGCGCGTCAACGATGTGGCCGTCCGCGAGGCCAGCGACATCGTGCGCGGGCAGGTGCACACCGTGCGCCACCTCGTGACGGTCGAGGAGGTCGACTGACATGGGTGACAACCCGCTGAAGGTCCACAACCTCCGTCCGGCCCCCGGGGCCAAGACCGCCAAGACCCGCGTGGGTCGTGGTGAGGCCTCCAAGGGCAAGACGGCGGGTCGTGGCACCAAGGGCACGAAGGCCCGGTACCAGGTTCCGGAGCGCTTCGAGGGTGGGCAGATGCCGCTGGTCATGCGGCTGCCCAAGCTCAAGGGCTTCAACAACCCGGCGCACAAGCAGTTCCAGGTCGTGAACCTGGACAAGCTGGCCGCCCTCTACCCCGAGGGTGGCGAGGTCACGGTGGCCGACCTGGTCGCCAAGGGCGCCGTACGCAAGAACGAGCTGGTCAAGGTGCTCGGCTCCGGCGACATCTCGGTGGCGCTGACGGTGACCGTCGACAAGGTCTCCGGCTCCGCCAAGGAGAAGATCACCGCCGCCGGCGGCACCGTCACCGAACTCATCTGAGTTCGTTGACCACGTGAACGACAGGCCGGGGATGTCCCAACGGGACATCCCCGGCTGGTCGTTTGCCCGGCAGTTCTTTCCCGGGCTGGTCGTTTCTACCAGGTGCCGTCGCCGGTAAGGTGGCACCACCGTTGATATCTGTCGATCCTCAAGACCGTCACCTCTCGCGCACTCAACACCGCGGGGGGCGCAGGAGGCACCGTGCTCACCGCGTTCGCCCGGGCGTTCCAGACGCCCGACCTGCGCAAGAAGCTGCTCTTCACGCTCGGCATCATGGTGCTCTTCCGGATCGGAGCGCACGTCCCGGTGCCGGGCGTCAGCTATGAGAACGTCCAAGCGTGTATGGACGAGGCCAAGGGCGCGCAGGGGCTCTTCGGCCTGGTCAACATGTTCAGCGGCGGCGCGCTGCTTCAGATCACCATCTTCGCGCTCGGGATCATGCCGTACATCACGGCGAGCATCATCCTGCAGCTGCTGGTCGTGGTCATCCCGCGGCTCGAGGCCCTGAAGAAGGAAGGGCAGTCGGGCCAGGGGAAGATCACGCAGTACACGCGTTATCTGACCGTCGCGCTCGCCATCCTCCAGGCCACCGGCCTCGTCGCCACCGCACGCAGCGGCACCCTCTTCCAGAACTGCAGCGTCGCCAGCCAGATCATCCCCGACCAGTCGATCTTCACCACCGCCGTGATGGTCATCACCATGACCGCCGGCACCGGCCTGATCATGTGGCTCGGTGAGGTCATCACCGACCGCGGCATCGGCAACGGCATGTCCATCCTGATGTTC
Source organism: Streptomyces diacarni (assembly GCF_003323715.1). Taxonomy (GTDB): domain Bacteria; phylum Actinomycetota; class Actinomycetes; order Streptomycetales; family Streptomycetaceae; genus Streptomyces; species Streptomyces diacarni. Next base: position 343,756 of record NZ_QOIN01000047.1, on the reverse strand, counting down.
GTCTCCATCGCGGCCGGTTTCCCCGGCGCGCTGTGGGCCATCAAGAAGCAGGGCAAGCTCGCCGACGGCTGGATCGAATTCGGCGCCGTCATCATCTGCGGCCTCGCGATGGTCGCCCTCGTGGTCTTCGTGGAACAGGCACAGCGCCGCATTCCGGTGCAGTACGCGAAGCGGATGATCGGGCGACGCAGTTACGGCGGAACCTCGACCTACATTCCGCTCAAGGTCAACCAGGCGGGTGTGATTCCCGTCATCTTCGCGTCCTCGCTGCTCTACATTCCGGCGCTGATCGTGCAGTTCAGCGGCTCGCAGGCAGGCTGGGCACAGTGGATCCAGTCGCATTTCGTCAAGGGTGACCACCCCCTCTACATTGCGACCTATTTCCTGCTGATCGTCTTCTTCGCCTTCTTCTACGTGGCCATCTCCTTCAACCCCGAAGAAGTGGCCGACAACATGAAGAAGTATGGTGGCTTCATCCCGGGCATCCGGGCTGGTCGTCCCACCGCGGAGTACCTGAGCTACGTGCTGAACCGCATCACGTGGCCCGGCTCTCTGTACCTGGGTCTGATCGCACTGGTGCCGACCGTCGCGCTGATCATGTTCAACGCCAACCAGAACTTCCCGTTCGGCGGAACGAGCATCCTGATCATCGTGGGCGTCGGTCTTGAGACCGTGAAGCAGATCGAGAGCCAGCTTCAGCAGCGCCATTACGAAGGGTTCCTCCGCTGATGCGTATCGTCCTCGTCGGACCGCCTGGTGCGGGCAAGGGAACACAGGCCGCCTTCCTCGCGAAGAACCTGGCCATCCCGCACATCGCCACCGGTGACCTCTTCCGCGCCAACATGAGCCAGGGCACTCAGCTCGGCCAGAAGGCCAAGGAGTACATGAGCGCCGGACAGCTCGTGCCGGACGAGATCACCATCGGCATGGCCAAGGACCGGATGGCGCAGCCGGACGCCGAGAGCGGATTCCTGCTCGACGGTTTCCCCCGCAACATCGCCCAGGCCAGGGCCCTGGACGGCTACCTGGACGAGACGGACCAGAAGCTGGACGCCGTTCTCGACCTGGAGGTCCCCGAGGACGAGGTCGTCAAGCGGATCGCCGGACGGCGCATCTGCCGCAACGACAGCAGCCACGTCTTCCACGTGGAATACAGCGCTCCCAAGACCGACGGCGTCTGCGACGCGTGCGGCGGCGAGCTCTACCAGCGCGAGGACGACCGCGAGGAGACGGTCCGCAAGCGCCTCGAGGTCTACCACAGCGAGACCGAGCCGATCATCGACCACTACAAGGCGCAGGGGCTCGTGACCACGATCCCCGCGCTCGGCGCGGTCGGCGAGGTGACGGAGCGGGCGATGAGTGCGCTGCAGCGTACGCGCGCCTGACCGTCCCCAATGGCGCGGCGGTCACCCGCGGCGACTCCTTCCTGATGTGGGGGCCGGGCACCGCCCGGCCCCCACATCCATGCGCCCCCTCAGACTCACCCCCCGGCCAGGGGGAGGACGCCCAGGGGCGCGGGGAACTGCGCGGGCGGCCAGGGCGGTCGAACACGCAGTCACCGGCGGCACGGGGCACCCCGGGAGCCCCCACACACTCGGGGCCGAGCCACCGCGAGGCCCCGATCGCAGCGACAGAGCGACCGGCCCCGGCGAGGGGCCTGGCAGACTTGACAGGTAGCAGCAGAACATTCGGTCGGCACCGGCTCAGCGCCGGTCAGGGAAGGCGGAAGGCGTCATGGTCGAGATCAAGACCCCGGAGCAGATCGCGAAGATGCGCGAGGCGGGGCTGGTCGTCGCCGCGATGCACGAGGCCTGCGCGGCCGCCGCCGTCCCCGGCGCGACGACGAAGGACCTGGACGAGGTCGCGGCGAAGGTCCTCGCCGACCACGGAGCGAAGCCGAACTTCCTCGGCTACGGCGGCTTCCCCGGCAACATCTGCACCTCGGTGAACGACGTCGTCGTGCACGGCATCCCCAGCAAGGAGACCGTCCTGAAGGCGGGGGACCTGCTGTCCATCGACGCGGGCGCGATCATCGACGGCTGGCACGGCGACGCGGCGCTGACCGTCTTCGTCGGCGAGGGGCACTCGGCCGAGCTGCGGGAGCTCTCCCGGGTGACGGAGGAGTCCATGTGGGCGGGGCTCGCCGCCATGCGCAAGGGCAACCGGCTGGTGGACGTCTCCAAGGCGATCGAGAGCTACATCCGCAGGCAGCCGCGTCCTGCCGGCGGCAAGTACGGGATCATCGAGGACTACGGCGGCCACGGCATCGGCTCGCAGATGCACATGGACCCCCACCTGCTGAACTACGTCGAGCGGCGCCGGGGCCGCGGTCCCAAGCTGGTGCCCGGCATGTGCCTGGCCATCGAGCCGATGGTGAGCCTCGGCACGGCGCGCACGCACGTTCTCTCCGACGAGTGGACGGTCAAGACGAACGACGGCACGTGGTCGTCCCACTGGGAGCACTCGATCGCTCTGACGGAGCAGGGCCCGTTCGTGCTGACCGCCCCCGACGGGGGGCGCGCGAAGCTCGCCGAGCTCGGCGTCGAGGTGGCACCCGACCCGCTGGGCTGAGGTGGCTGAAACCTCTGCCCCGCCCCTCCCGGAACCGGGGTCGCGGGCCTCTCCGGAGCCGGGAAGTTTCGGGAACAGGCGAGGTGGGGGGAATAACGAGGGCGGGTAGCGGGGATACTCCACGATTCGTCTTTCTCGACGGCGTGTCGTAGACTGGCTCGTCGGCCCAGGTATATCCGTATGCGTGCGGAGAGCCGGGGCCTCCCAGGTAGCCGATCCCGGAAGGTGAAGCGCTCAAGCATGGCCAAAAAACAAGGGGCCATCGAGATCGAGGGCACCGTCGTCGAGTCTCTCCCGAACGCGATGTTCAAGGTGGAGCTCCAGAACGGGCACCAGGTCCTCGCGCACATCAGCGGCAAGATGCGGATGCACTACATCCGTATCCTTCCCGACGACCGGGTCGTGGTGGAGCTGTCTCCGTACGACCTGACGCGCGGACGGATCGTCTACCGCTACAAGTAGAGCGACAGATCGTGCCGGTATCCCCGCCCCGTGAGGCTCGTGGGGAGAAGGCCAGACCCGGAGAACCTCACCACATGAAGGTCAAGCCGAGCGTCAAGAAGATCTGCGACAAGTGCAAGGTGATCCGCCGCCACGGCCGGGTCATGGTCATCTGCGACAACCTGCGCCACAAGCAGCGCCAGGGCTGACGCACACCACCTGCCTTTCGCAGTACCTTCGCGCGACGCGAGCAACAGTCACATAAGCAGGGCCCGACACCCTCGACGGTGTCGACACCCCCGGTCGGAGGCCGGGGACCCTCCCTCACGCTCTTCGAGCAGGGGACACCCCCAGCCGAAAGGCATGGAGGGAACGGCACTGCTGCAGACCTCCGACGAAATCATCAGGAGCCACATCCATGGCACGCCTCGCTGGCGTCGACCTTCCGCGCGAGAAGCGCGTCGAGGTCGCCCTCACCTACGTCTTCGGCATCGGCCGCACCCTTGCCCAGCAGACCCTGCGCGAGACCGGGGTCAGCCCCGACACCCGCGTGCGGGACCTGGGCGAGGAGGAGATGGTCCAGCTCCGCGAATACGTGGACAACAACCTCCAGGTCGAGGGTGACCTCCGCCGTGAGATCCAGGCCGACATCCGCCGCAAGGTGGAGATCGGCTGCTACGAGGGTCTGCGTCACCGGCGCGGTCTCCCGGTCCACGGCCAGCGCACCAAGACCAACGCCCGCACCCGTAAGGGCCCGCGTCGCGCCATCGCCGGCAAGAAGAAGCCGGGCAAGAAGTAGTCCGCACCGGACACGCTGCAAGCGGTCCGCGTAGTAGGACCGACCACCTCACGGGAGTTATCTCTATATGCCTCCGAAGGGCCGTACGGCCGGCGCCAAGAAGGTGCGCCGCAAGGAGAAGAAGAACGTCGCCCACGGGCACGCTCACATCAAGAGCACGTTCAACAACACGATCGTCTCGATCACCGACCCCACCGGCAACGTGATCTCCTGGGCCTCGGCCGGCCACGTCGGCTTCAAGGGCTCGCGGAAGTCGACGCCGTTCGCCGCGCAGATGGCCGCCGAGAACGCGGCGCGCCGCGCGCAGGAGCACGGCATGCGCAAGGTCGACGTCTTCGTCAAGGGTCCCGGCTCCGGCCGTGAGACCGCGATCCGTTCCCTCCAGGCCACCGGCCTCGAGGTCGGCTCGATCCAGGACGTCACCCCCACCCCGCACAACGGCTGCCGCCCGCCGAAGCGTCGCCGGGTCTGAGAACTGAAGTAGGAGATCACCACACATGGCGCGTTACACCGGGGCCGACTGCAAGCGTTGCCGTCGGGAGAAGCAGAAGCTCTTCCTCAAGGGAGCTAAGTGCGAGAGCGCGAAGTGCCCGATCGAGATCCGTCCTTACCCCCCGGGTGAGCACGGACGCGGGCGCACCAAGGACTCCGAGTACCTGCTGCAGAAGCGTGAGAAGCAGAAGGCCGCTCGGATCTACGGTGTCCTCGAGAAGCAGTTCCGCGGGTACTACAACGAGGCCAACCGGCTCCAGGGCAAGACGGGTGACAACCTGCTGCGCATCCTGGAGACCCGCCTGGACAACGTCGTGTACCGGGCCGGCTTCGCCAAGTCCCGCGACCACGCACGTCAGCTGGTCAAGCACGGTCACATCACGCTGAACGGTCGCAAGACCGACATCCCCTCGGCGCGGGTGTCCGTGAACGACATCGTCGAGGTGCGCGAGCCCTCCCGTAACCTGACCCCCTTCCAGGTGGCGGTCGCGGAGGCCGGAGACAAGACGGTTCCGGCGTGGCTGGAGGCCATCCCCTCCAAGCTGCGGGTCCTCGTCCACTCGCTGCCCGAGCGCCAGGTCATCGACACCCAGGTGCAGGAGCAGCTGATCGTCGAGCTGTACTCGAAGTAATCGGGTCGGTTCCTCGTTCCGGTACCTGGTCTGCGGGCCCGCCCCGGTTTCGGCTTGGGGTTCGGGGATCGTTCCCCGAGGGGACGCAGTATCGACACCCAGGTGCAGGAGCAGCTGATCGTCGAGCTGTACTCGAAGTAAGCAGTACATCGAGCCGTCCTCGGGCCTGTTCGAGGCACGGCTCACAGGGTGGGGGCGGTTCGGTCGGATTCGGCCGGGCCGCCCGTACCCTTGCAGTACCGGCATCAAATAGCGGTTGCCGAAAACTGGAGGCACACATCTCATGCTGATCGCTCAGCGTCCTTCCCTGACCGAAGAGGTCGTCGACGAGTTCCGGTCCCGGTTCGTGATCGAGCCGCTGGAGCCGGGCTTCGGCTACACCCTCGGTAACTCTCTGCGTCGTACGCTCCTCTCCTCGATCCCGGGTGCGGCGGTCACGTCCATCCGCATCGACGGTGTCCTGCACGAGTTCTCCACCGTGCCGGGCGTCAAGGAGGACGTCACCGACCTCATCCTCAACATCAAGTCCCTCGTCGTCTCCTCGGAGCACGACGAGCCGGTCGTGATGTACCTGCGCAAGCAGGGCCCGGGCCTGGTCACCGCCGCGGACATCGCGCCGCCCGCGGGTGTCGAGGTGCACAACCCGGACCTGGTCCTCGCCACGCTGAACGGCAAGGGCAAGCTGGAGATGGAGCTGACCGTCGAGCGCGGCCGCGGCTACGTCTCCGCCGTGCAGAACAAGCAGGTGGGCCAGGAGATCGGCCGCATCCCGGTCGACTCCATCTACTCGCCCGTCCTCAAGGTCACCTACAAGGTCGAGGCGACCCGTGTCGAGCAGCGCACCGACTTCGACAAGCTGATCGTCGACGTCGAGACCAAGCAGGCCATGCGCCCGCGTGACGCCATGGCGTCGGCCGGCAAGACCCTGGTCGAGCTGTTCGGTCTGGCTCGCGAGCTCAACGTCGACGCCGAGGGCATCGACATGGGCCCGTCCCCGACCGACGCCGCGCTCGCCGCCGACCTGGCGCTGCCGATCGAGGAGCTGGAGCTCACCGTTCGGTCGTACAACTGCCTCAAGCGCGAGGGCATCCACTCGGTGGGCGAGCTGGTGGCCCGCTCCGAGGCGGACCTGCTCGACATCCGCAACTTCGGTGCGAAGTCGATCGACGAGGTCAAGGCGAAGCTGGCCGGCATGGGCCTGGCGCTGAAGGACTCGCCTCCCGGGTTCGACCCGACGGCTGCGGCCGACGCCTTCGGCGCCGAGGACGACACGGACGCCGGGTTCGTGGAGACCGAGCAGTACTGAGACCTTCGGTGACGGGGCGGTCCTGAGCGTCTGCCCTGTCGCTGTTGTCGGGGAGCTGCAGGCCGGCTGTGGCCGGTCGCGCAGTTCCCCGCGCCCCTTCGGGGGCATCCCGCTCGGGCAGCAGCCCGCCGCGGGTCCGAAACCCCGGTACCTGATACGGCCGGGACTGCCGCCGGTTCCTGACACGGCCGGTGCAGGGACAACGTAAGGAGAAGCACCATGCCGAAGCCCACCAAGGGTCCCCGTCTGGGCGGCAGCGCCTCGCACCAGAAGGCGATGCTGGGCAACCTGGCGACCGCGCTGTTCGAGCACGGCCGCATCACGACGACCGAGTCGAAGGCCCGCCGCCTGCGTCCGGTCGCCGAGCGTCTGATCACCAAGGCGAAGAAGGGCGACCTGCACAACCGTCGCCAGGTCATGCGCACGATCCTCGACAAGAGCGTCGTCCACACCCTCTTCACCGAGATCGGCCCGCGGTACGAGAACCGTCCCGGTGGCTACACCCGCATCACCAAGATCGGCCCGCGTCGTGGCGACAACGCCCCGATGGCGGTCATCGAGCTGGTCGAGGCGCTGACGGTGCAGCAGACCGCGGTCGGCGAGGCCGAGGCCGCGACCAAGCGCTCCGCGAAGGACGCCGCCGGTGACGAGGCTGTCGCCGACCTGAAGAAGGAGTCGGCCGAGGCCGACGCCGAGGCCGAGGGCGAGTCCAAGGACGCCTGACGCCGCGCGCCTGACGCGTGAGCGGGCCCGTTCCCCAGCCGGGGGGCGGGCCCGCTCGTCATGTGCGGGCCCGAGTGGATGAGAGGATCGCCGAGTGACGAACGACGTGGTGCGCGTACGCCTCGACCTGGCCTATGACGGACGGGACTTCTCCGGTTGGGCCAGGCAGCGGGAGGGGCAGCGCACGGTCCAGGGGGAGATCGAGGACGCGCTCCGCGTCGTGCTGCGGCGCGAGGAGACGCCCGAGCTGACCGTCGCGGGACGGACGGACGCGGGTGTGCACGCGCGCGGCCAGGTCGCGCACGTGGACCTGCCGGCCGAGGTGTGGGCCGAGCAGGGTGACCGGCTCCTGCGGCGGCTCGCGGGACGTCTGCCCATGGACGTACGCGTCCGGCGCGTCAGCGAGGCGCCCGCGCACTTCGACGCCCGCTTCTCGGCGGTCTGGCGCCGCTACGCCTACCGCGTCACCGACCACCCCGGCGGCGTCGACCCGCTGCTGCGCGGCCATGTGCTCTGGCACAACTGGCCGCTGGACCTCGACGCCATGAACGAGGCGGCGCGCGGTCTGCTGGGCGAGCACGACTTCGCCGCGTACTGCAAGAAGCGCGAGGGCGCCACGACGATCCGCACCCTCCAGCGGCTGGAGTGGGCGCGCCGCCCGGACGGGGTGCTGGAGGCCACGGTCCAGGCCGACGCGTTCTGCCACAACATGGTCCGCGCCCTGGTGGGAGCCATGCTCTTCGTCGGCGACGGCCACCGGACCCCCGAGTGGCCCGCCACGGTCCTGGCCGCGGGTGTCCGCGACTCGGCCGTCCACGTGGTGCGCCCGCACGGGCTCACCCTGGAGGAGGTCGCCTACCCCTCCGACGAGGAACTGGAGGCCCGCAACCTCGCCTCCCGCAACAAGCGCACACTGCCACCGCTGCCGCCCTCGCCGGGCTGCTGCTGAACAGAGCGGCCCCCGCCCTACGGGATCGCCACAGGCCCGTCGTCGGGGCCTGTGCGGGGGGCCGGGGACCTCGGGGTCCCGGTGGTGGTGGTTTCGCCCTCGGCCGGTTTGCCGAGGTTCTGCTTGACGGTGTCGAGGATCGTCAGCCCCTGGCTGACGAGCCCCGCTGCGACCTCGCCGAGGCCGTCGGCGCCGTTGAGGACGTTGACGTTGGCGTGGGAGAGGCCGGTCGCGGCTTCCTTGACGATCTGCGGGAGCTGGTCGATCAGCAGTTGGTCGAGGGCGACCCGGTCGTGGGAGGCGGCGGCCTCGGCCTGGATCTTCATGCGTTCCGCCTCGGCGAGGGCGACGACCTTGATGCGTTCGGCCTCGGCCTCGGCGGGCTTGACGACCTCGGCGACCAGTTCCTGCTGCCGCAACTGTGCGGCGCGCTCGGCCAGTTCCGTCTGCGCGGCGAGGACCTCCTGCTGGGCGTGGGCCTGGGCGAGCGGGCCCGCCTGCGCTGACTGGGCCTGTGCGCGGTCGACCTCGGCCTTGTACTCGGCCTCGACGATGGCGGTCTGGCGTTCGTACTCGGCCTGGTTGCGGGCGGCTTCCTGCTGGGCCTCGACGGACGCCTGGGTGGCCTGCGCCTCGGCGATCTTGGCCTGGCGCTGGATGGCTGCCTTGTGCGGGGACGACATGGCCTCGATGTAGCCGGTGTCGCCGTCGTCGATGGACTGGATCTGGAAGGAGTCGACGATCAGGCCGATCTTGCCCATCTCCGTCTTGGAGGTCTCCAGCACCTCGGTGGCCAGCTTCTGCCGCTCGGTGACGATCTCCTCGACCGTCATGGAGCCGATGATGGACCGCAGATGGCCGGAGAAGATGCGGCCCGTCAGCACCGACATCTGCTCCTGTTCGGAGAGGAAGCGCTGGCCGGCGTTGACGATGGATTCGTTGTCGTTGCCGACCTTGAACGCGATGACGGCGCGGACGGTCAGCACGATGCCCTGCTTGGTCACGCACGTCTCGGCGACCTCGGACTCGCTCATCGCCAGCGTGAGGAACCGCACCTTGCGGAAGATCGGCAGGACGAACGTGCCGTGGCCGGTGACGACGCGGAACGGTGCCCCCTTGAGGCCGCGTCGGCCACCCGAGATCAGCATGGCCTCGTCCGGCGAGGGGACGCGGTATCCGAACATGTTTCATCCTCTCCTCGACCGCGCCGGGGCGCGGGGCGGTTCATGGCTCCAGTGGGTCTCGCCACGCGCTGACGTCGACCTGGCGGGTGCCGCGCGACTCGATCACCAGGACGGTCGTGCCGGTGGGCAGCGGCTCGGGCGACCAGGCCAGGAACGTCTCGGACCCGCCCCTGACGCTCACCAGCACCTCGCCGGGGCCCGCCGCGCCCCTGGTGCCGATGACGAGTACGCCGAAGCAGCCGATGACGGCCTCGTCGGACTGCACCGCTTCCCCCTTCGCCCCCGCGGGGCCCACCAGTTCTTCGGCCCCGCGGGGCCGGCCAGTCCTTCGGGTCAGTCGGGCTCGGGAGCCTGCGCGGCGTCCGAGGACTGGCTGCGGCCGCGCTCCAGGACGCGCGCGTAGGCGTAGTTGGAGCCGTCGAGGGCGGCCTGCTGCGCCTCCTTGTCGCCGGCGTCCGAGGCCTTCCCGTTGGTGCGTCCCGCGATGGTGAAGTAGGCGTAGCGGCCCAGGGAGTTGGCTGTGGTGCGGCAGGTGACGGTGCGGCAGAAGTCGGGGACACCGCTGCCGGGCAGCGCCACGAGGTTGGGCTGGTAGTCCTTCTTGACCTGCGCGGCCGTCTTGGCGTCCGCGAAGACCGCGATGCCGACCGTGACGGCGAGCCCGTCGTGGGTGTAGGTGGCGCGGTAGAGGGTGTCGCACTTGTTGCGGGTCAGCACGGGGCCCAGGCCCGAGTGCGCCGCGTCGGCGCAGTTCTCGCTGGTGGAGGTCTTGGCCAGCTCGTAGGGGTGGCCGTTGACGGTCACCTTCTTGCTCGGGTAGAGCGTGTCGGCGGACAGCGGCGCCTTGTCTCGCTTGGCGTCGGAGATGAAGTCCTTGGGCGGCGGCGGGGGCGGCGGCTCGTTCTTGAAGGTGGGCTCGGGTTCCTTGTCGTCGCTCGGGATGCTCGACGAGGGCGGCAGCGAATCCGACGGCTTGTCGGAGGCGCCCTGCGAGCCGCCCTCGTTGACGACGGCCACCGCGACGATGCCCGCGACGGCGGCGGTCGCCAGCGCGCCGCCGCCCGCCAGCAGCCAGCGGCGGCGCCGGGTGCGCCGGCGTTCTGCCTCGTCTGCGAGTTCCGCCCAGTCGGGTGTCGGTGTGGAGCCGCCGGTGTTCCAGCCGGGTCCGCCGGGTCCGCCGCCCTGGGACCCCCACTGGGGTCCCCCCTGCCCAAAGCTCATGTCCGCATCTTATGGCGCCGCGCCTGTTGCCCGATATTCGCTTGGTGTGGGCGTCGTCAGACCGTGACAATCGCCGCATGGGACATGTCGAGGCCGCGCACCTTGCCTTCTCTCTGCCCGACGGGAGGGCGCTGTTCGACGACGCGTCGCTGCGGGTGGGTGAGGGTGCCTCGGTGGCGCTGGTGGGGGCTGGGGGCACCTCCCGGCGTTAGCTGGGGGAGGCGCGGGTAAGACGACGCTGTTGCGGCTGATCGCGGGCGAGGTGAAGCCGGACGCGGGGACGGTCACCGTCAGCGGCGGGCTCGGCGTGATGCCGCAGTTCGTGGGGAGCGTGCGGGACGAGTCGAGTGTGCGGGACCTCCTCGTCTCGGTGGCCCACCCGCGGATCCGTACGGCGGCGAGGGCGGTGGACGAGGCGGAGTACGCGGTGATGACCGTCGACGACGAGGCCGCGCAGCTGCGCTACGCGCAGGCCCTCGCCGACTGGGCCGAGGTGCGCGGCTACGAGGCCGAGACGCTGTGGGACATGTGCACCGTCGCCGCGCTGGGCGTGCCGTACGAGAAGGCGCAGTGGCGCCAGGTGCGCACGCTCTCGGGTGGTGAGCAGAAGAGGCTGGTGCTGGAGTCTCCCCCAGCTTCCGGCCGGGCGGTGCCCCCATGCGCGGCACGGACGAGGTGCTGCTGCTGGACGAGCCGGACAACTATCTCGACGTCCCCGGCAAGCGCTGGCTGGAGGAGCGGCTGCGCGAGACGAAGAAGACGGTGCTGTTCATCTCCCACGACCGGGAGCTGCTGGCGCGCGCCGCCGACCGTGTCGTGGCGGTCGAGCCGGGCGCGGCGGGCAGTGACGTGTGGGTGCACGGCGGTGGCTTCGCGACGTTCCACGCGGCGCGCAAGGAGCGGTTCGCGCGGTTCGGGGAGTTGCGGCGGAGGTGGGATGAGGAGCACGCCAAGCTCAAGCGGCTGGTCATCATGTACAAGCAGAAGGCCGCCTTCAACTCGGACATGGCCTCCAGGCTGCAGGCGGCCCGTACGCGGCTGCACAGGTTCGAGGAGGCGGGGCCGCCGCTGGAGCCGCCGCGCGAGCAGGACATCCGCATGCGGCTGCGCGGCGGCAGGACGGGCGTGCGGGCGATCACCTGTGCCGGCCTGGAGCTGGCGGGACTGATGCGCCCCTTCGACCTGGAGGTCTTCTACGGGGAGCGGGTCGCCGTGCTCGGCTCTGGGGGCACCTCCCGGCGTTAGCTGGGGGAGGCTCGGGGAAGTCGCACTTCCTGCGGCTGCTGGCGGGCGGGGACGTGGCGCACACGGGCGACTGGAAACTGGGCGCCCGCGTCGTCCCGGGCCACTTCGCCCAGACCCACTCCCATCCGGAACTGGCCGAACGCACCCTGCTGGACATCCTGTGGAAGGAGCACGCCCACGACCGCGGCGCCGCGATGTCCGCGCTGCGCCGCTACGAGCTGACCCGGCAGGCGGAGCTGGCCTTCGGGCGCCTGTCCGGCGGCCAGCAGGCCCGCTTCCAGATCCTGCTGCTGGAGCTGGCCGGAGCCACGGCCCTGCTGTTGGACGAGCCGACGGACAACCTGGACCTGAAGTCCGCCGAGGCACTCCAGGAGGGGCTGGAAACGTTCGAGGGTACCGTCCTGGCAGTCACCCACGACCGCTGGTTCGCCCGTTCCTTCGACCGCTTCCTGGTCTTCGGCGCGGACGGCCGGGTGCGGGAGGCGCCGGATCCGGTGTGGGACGAGGGCAGGGTGGCGCGGGCGCGGTGAGGGGCTGCCGGTAGGCGGTGGGGCCGGGACGGTTTTGACCCGTACAGGGGAGGGTCGGTATTCTGTTGGATCGTTGTGTGTATTGGCTTGCCTGTTCTCACGTGGGGGGTCTTTACACCCGGCCTACCGGTCGATGACCAGCGATCACCTGCGGATGCGTCACCGTGCGTGGTCTCGCCTGTCGTGATCTGCCTGGTTGGCCCGCTGTCAGGACCCAATCATTGAGAGAAGCGAAGGCTACGACCGTGCGTACGTACAGCCCCAAGCCCGGCGACATCCAGCGCCAGTGGCACGTGATCGACGCCCAGGACGTCGTCCTCGGCCGTCTGGCCTCTCAGGCCGCCACTCTCCTGCGTGGTAAGCACAAGCCCACCTACGCGCCCCACGTCGACACCGGTGACTTCGTCATCATCGTCAACGCCGACAAGGTGCACCTGTCGGGCAACAAGCGGACCCAGAAGATGGCCTACCGGCACTCCGGTTACCCGGGTGGTCTGCGCTCCGTCCGCTACGACGAGCTGCTGGACAAGAACCCGGAGAAGGCGGTGGAGAAGGCCGTCAAGGGCATGCTCCCCAAGAACGCTCTGGGCCGTCAGATGCTCTCGAAGCTGAAGGTCTACGCGGGTGAGCAGCACCCCCACGGTGCGCAGCAGCCCGTGCCGTTCGAGATCAGCCAGGTCGCGCAGTAAGTCCGGCCACCCCCTAAGACTGAAGAAAAGCTGAGGAGAATCGTGGCCGAGACCACCGCCGAGACCCCCGTCGAGGGCGTCGAGGAGTACACGACCGAGACCCCTGAGGCCCCGCAGGAGTACACCTCCGAGTCCATGGCCTCCCGGTTCGGCGACCCGCAGCCGGCCGCCGGCACCGGTCGCCGGAAGAACGCCATCGCCCGTGTCCGCATCATCCCGGGCTCGGGCCAGTGGAAGATCAACGGTCGCACCCTGGAGGGGTACTTCCCCAACAAGGTGCACCAGCAGGAAGTCAACGAGCCCTTCAAGGTTCTGGAGCTCGACGAGCGCTACGACGTCGTCGCCCGCATCTCCGGCGGCGGCATCTCGGGTCAGGCCGGCGCCCTGCGCCTGGGCGTGGCCCGCGCGCTGAACGAGGCGGACGCGGACAACAACCGCGGCCCGCTGAAGAAGGCCGGGTTCCTCACGCGTGACGCCCGTGCGGTCGAGCGCAAGAAGGCCGGTCTCAAGAAGGCCCGCAAGGGCACGCAGTACAGCAAGCGCTGAGGCAGCGCTCGCTGGAGCTGGAGCCTTTCCGGATGCCCCGTCGGCACCCCACACCGGTGCCGACGGGGCATCCGTCGTATCGGGTGCCGTCGGGGCATCCGTTCTCTCGCCGGGGTCGGGACCGGCATCCCCTCATCGGGGGCGTGCGGGCGCACGGACGGGCGTGTGCGCGTTCGGGCATCCGGGCCGCCCTGCGGGCCCCCGTGGCGGTGCCCGCGCCGTCACGCTGACAACGGGGCGTATATCTGGTGTGCCGGGCTTCCCACGCCCGCCCGGTGAACGCCCGGAGAACTCGGAGGAACGACAGTGGCACGACTCTTCGGAACCGACGGTGTACGCGGTGTCGCGAACGCGGGGCTGACGGCCGAGCTGGCGCTCGGGCTGTCCGTCGCGGCGGCCCACGTGCTGACCGAGGCGAAGGCGGGGGCGAGCGCCGAGGCGGCGCAGGACACCACCCGTCCGGTGGCCGTCGTCGGACGGGATCCGCGTGCCTCGGGCGAGTTCCTGGAGGCCGCCGTCGTGGCCGGGCTGGCCAGCGCGGGGGTGGACGTGCTGCGCGTCGGCGTACTGCCCACGCCTGCGGTCGCCTATCTGACCGGTTCCCTCGGTGCCGACCTGGGCGTGATGCTGTCGGCCAGCCACAACCCGATGCCCGACAACGGCATCAAGTTCTTCGCCCGCGGCGGCCACAAGCTGGCCGACGAGCTGGAGGACCGCATCGAGGCCCTTTACCGCGAGCACGCGGGCGGTCAGGCGTGGGAGCGTCCCCTCGGCGCGGGCGTCGGCCGGGTCAGGGACTACGACGAGGGCTTCGACAACTACGTCGCCCACCTCGTGGGTGTGCTGCCCAACCGGCTGGACGGGCTGAAGGTCGTCATCGACGGTGCGCACGGCGCCGCGGCGCGGGTGTCCCCGGAGGCGTTCGCGCGGGCCGGGGCCGATGTGGTGACCATCGGCACCGACCCCGACGGGCTCAACATCAACGACGACTGCGGCTCCACCCACCTCGACGGGCTGCGCGAGGCGGTCGTGCGCAGCGGCGCCGACCTCGGGGTGGCGCACGACGGCGACGCGGACCGCTGCCTGGCCGTCGACGCCGACGGGCACGAGGTGGACGGGGACCAGATCCTCGCCGTGCTGGCTCTGGCCATGAAGGAGGCCGGGCAGCTGCGCAAGGACACCGTCGTGGCCACGGTGATGTCCAACCTCGGCTTCAAGCTGGCCATGGAGCGCGAGGGCGTCGAGCTGGCCCGCACGGCGGTGGGCGACCGCTACGTGCTGGAGGAGATGAAGCACGGCGGGTTCTCGCTGGGCGGCGAGCAGTCCGGGCACGTGATCGTCCTCGACCACGCGACCACGGGTGACGGCACGCTGACCGGGCTCATGCTGGCGGCCCGCGTGGCGGCGACGGACCGCTCTCTCGCCGAGCTGGCCGGGGTCATGGAGCGGCTGCCGCAGGTGCTGGTGAACGTGTCCGATGTGGACAAGTCGCGGGTCGAGTCGGCTTCGGAGCTGGTGTCCGCCGTCGCCGAGGCGGAGCGGGAGCTGGGGGAGACCGGGCGGGTGCTGCTGCGCCCGTCGGGGACCGAACCGCTGGTGCGGGTGATGGTGGAGGCCGCCGACATCGAGCACGCGCGGGCGGTGGCCGGGCGGCTCGCGGACGTGGTCAAGCGCGCGCTGGGCTGAGGCCCCGAGGAGGACCGCGGGATGCGGCTCTCACAGCTTGCGCAGGGACAGCCGCTCCACCGTGTGGTCGGGGCCCTTGTGCAGCTGGAGGGTCGCTCGGCCGCGGGTGGGGGCTATGTTCTCGCGGAGGTTGGGTTCGTTGATCGTGCGCCAGGTGGTGCGGGCGTAGTCGAGGGCCTCTTCCTCGCTGACGCCGGTGTAGGTGTGGAAGTACGAGCGCGGGTTCTGGAAGGCCGTCTGGCGCAGCTCGCGGAAGCGGTGCAGGTACCACCGCTCGATGTCCGCGGTGCGCGCGTCCACGTACACGGAGAAGTCGAAGTAGTCGGCGACGGCCACCCGGGTGCGGTTGTCCTTGCCGGGCAGCGCGGGCTGGAGCACGTTGAGGCCCTCGACGATCAGGATGTCGGGGCGGCGCACGGTCAGGTGTGCGCCGGGGACGATGTCGTAGACCAGGTGTGAGTAGACGGGGGCCGTCACCTCGGGCTTGCCGGCTTTGACGTCGGCGACGAAGCGGGTGAGGGCGCGGCGGTCGTAGGACTCGGGGAAGCCCTTGCGGGACATCAGGCCGCGTCGTTCCAGTTCGGCCTTGGGCAGCAGGAAGCCGTCGGTGGTCACGCGTTCGACGCGCGGCGCTTCCGGCTGCGGGTGCCCCTCGGCCGGGGGCTGCGGGCGGGCGAGCAGCGCTTGCAGGAGCCGGGAGACGGTGGACTTGCCGACGGCGACGCTGCCGGCGACCCCGATGACGAAGGGGGTGCCGCGCTGCGGCGTCGGACTGCCCGGGGAGCGGGGGTCGGTGAGGAAGGTGTTGAGCGCTCTGCGCAGCCCGTGCGTGGCCTCGACGTACAGGTGCAGCAGCCGGGCCAGCGGCAGGTAGATGTCCCGCACCTCGTCGAGGTCGATGACGTCGCCGAGTCCGCGCAGGGCCTCGACCTCGGCGGCGGTCAGCGGGAGGGGGGTGCGCTCGCGCAGGGCGCTCCAGTCCGCGCGGCTGAGGTCGACGTACGGCTTCGTGGACACGTCCGCCATTCTGCGGGGTCGCCGCCGGGCGCTCACCCGCGGGGCGGCCCGGCCCGGGGCGGCCGGCGGGCGCGTGCCTGACCTGCCCGGATGGCAGCGCGATCGGATGAGAGGCCCGCAGAAGGTGTACGTGGGGTGGAATTGCCGCTATGTTCCGCTCATGTCACGCCCCCTGAGTCGCATACGTCGCCCCCGCATCCGGCGCGCCGCCCGCACCGACCAGCTGTCCGGCTTCGCCGGGCACGTCTACAGCGACCTCGCCGACGGCCTGCCCGACGAGGATCTGACGGAGGACCTGACCGACTCGCTGGAGCTGTACGTGATGGGCAGCAAACCGCGCTGCGAGGAGTCGGAGTACCTGGAGCTGATGGAGGACGCCATAGAGCGCATGGCCCGCGCCCGGTGACCGCGTCCCGCGCCGGGGCCTGAGCCGCGGGTGGGTGCCGCGGCGCCCGGGCGCGCTGCGCGTACCCTCGCCCCGACGGCGGTGTGCCGTGGCACGGGGCCCGGAACGAGGCGACCAGGCGACGAGGCGACGAGGCGACGAGGCGCGGGAGTGAGGCAGCGGTGATCATCGGGGTGGGAATCGACGTCGCGGAGATCGACCGCTTCGCCGCCGCACTGGAGCGCACCCCCACCATGGCGGACCGGCTCTTCGTCGGGCGCGAGCTGTGGTTGCCCGGCGGTCAGCGGCGCGGCACCGCCTCGCTGGCCGCCCGGTTCGCCGCCAAGGAGGCGTTGGCCAAGGCGCTGGGGGCGCCCGGCGGGTTGCGGTGGACGGACGCCGAGGTGTGCGCCGCCGCGACGGGGCAGCCGTATCTGCGGGTGTGCGGCACGGTCGCCGAACGCGCCGCCGAGCTGGGCGTCAGCAGCTGGCACGTGTCCCTCTCGCACGACGCGGGGGTGGCCTCGGCCGTCGTCGTCGCCGAGGGAGACCCGGGTGCGGCCCGCCCTCGGCACGATCAGGGACCTGGGGACGCGACCGGTTGAGGCAGCGGCCACACTGGGGGCATGAGGACTGGTTACGGCGTGGAGACCGTGCGCGCCGCCGAGCGGGAGCTGATGGCGGCGCTGCCCGAGGGCGCGCTGATGCGGCGGGCCGCCGCCGGCCTCGCCGCGGCGTGCGCGGGGCTGCTGGGGCGGGTCTACGGCGCGCGCGTGGTGCTCCTGGTGGGCAGCGGCGACAACGGCGGTGACGCCCTGTACGCGGGCGCCGGGCTGGCGCGGCGGGGCGCCGGAGTGACCGCCGTGCTGCTGTCGCCCGAACGTACGCACGAGGGCGGGCTGGCGGCGTTGCGGGCCGCCTCGGGGCGCACGGTGGTGGCACCGGGCGCGGTCGTCGAGGGCACCGCCGCACCGCTCGGCGCTCTCCTCGCCCGGGCCGACCTGGTGGTCGACGGCATCGTCGGCATCGGCGGCAGGGGAGGACTGCGGCCCGCGGCCGTGGAGCTGGCCGACGCGGTACGCGAGGCCGGGGTGCCCCTCGTCGCGGTGGACCTGCCCAGCGGGGTGGACGCCGACACCGGCGAGGTCGCCGGCGCGGCCGTGGACGCCGCCGCCACCGTCACCTTCGGCGCCTACAAGCCGGGACTGCTCGTCGACCCGGCGCGGGAGCGCGCCGGTGCCGTCCGGCTGATCGACATCGGCCTCGGCCCCCACCTGCCCCCCGTGCCCGACGTCGAGGCGCTCCAGCACGCGGACGTGGCCGCGCTGCTGCCGCACCCCACGGCGGAGACCGACAAGTACCGGCGCGGCGTCGTCGGCGTCGTCGCCGGCTCGGCGCGCTACCCGGGCGCCGCCGTACTGGCCGTCGCGGGCGCCCTGCGCAGCGGCGCCGGAGCCGTGCGCTACGTCGGGCCCGGCCAGGAGGCGGTCCTCGCGCGCTTCCCCGAGACACTGGTCTCCGAGGGGCCGCCGCAGCACGCGGGCCGCGTCCAGGCGTGGGCGATCGGCCCGGGCCTGGGCGACGAACCGGCCTCGCGGCGCGCCGTCGAGGAGGTACTCGCCCACGACGTGCCCGTCCTCGTGGACGCGGACGGGCTGCGGCTGATGGACGTGGAGACCGTCCGCGCCCGCACGGCACCCACCCTGCTGACCCCGCACGCCGGCGAGGCCTCCGCGCTGCTGGGTGTCGCACGCGAGCAGGTGGAGGCGGGACGGCTGGCAGCCGTGCGGGACCTGGCGGCGCACACGGGCGCGACCGTGCTGCTCAAGGGCTCCACGACGCTGATCGCCGCGCCCCCCGACGGCTCCACGGGCCAGGCGTCCCCCGTCCGGGTGAACGCCACCGGGACGAGCCGGCTGGCCACCGCGGGCAGCGGCGACGTGTTGACCGGCCTCGCCGGGGGCCTGCTGGCCACCGGGCTGACCGCCCGCGACGCGGCGTCCGTCGCCGCCTACGTGCACGGTCTCGCCGGCCGCCTCGCCCCCGACCCGCCCTCCGCCACGGATGTCGCCGCCGCACTGCCGCCCGCGTGGCAGGACGTCCTGCGAGCGGGATAGCGCCGGCCCCGCGCCCCCGGCCTACTCGGGGGAGGCCGCCTGCTCGGGTATGTGGCCGAGGGCGCCGGCGGCACGGGGACAGCGGGCGGACCTGCGACACTGAAGCGGTGAACGACGTCCGACAGGCCCACGAGCACGCGCGCGCCTCCGCTCCCTCCGGCGCGGGTGCCGCCGTCGCGGCCGGGGCGCCGCACGTCGCCCCCGCACGGGGCGCGACCTGCCATGAGGGGCCGGGGGATCATGAGGGGCCGGGGGACGAGGCCCGGGTGCGGGCACGGGCCGAGATCGACCTGGCGGCCGTGCGGGACAACGTGCGCACGCTGCGCGGGTACGCGCCGCACGCCGAGCTGATGGCGGTCGTCAAAGCGGACGGGTACGGGCACGGCGCCCAGGCCTGCGCGCGGGCCGCGCGCCAGGCGGGAGCCACCTGGATCGGCACCGCCACCCCCCAGGAGGCCTTCGCGCTGCGGGACGCCGGTGACCGTGGCCGCCTCATGTGCTGGCTGTGGACCCCAGGCGGACCCTGGCAGGAGGCCCTCGGACGGGACATCGACGTCTCCGCGAGCGGCACCTGGGCGCTCACCGAGATCGTCGCCGCCGCCCGCGCGAGCGGACGCACGGCCCGCGTGCACCTGAAGGCCGACACCGGACTGGGGCGCGGCGGCTGCCAGCCCGCCGACTGGCCCCAGCTGGTGGCGGCGGCCCGCGCGGCCGAGGCGGAGGGCGCCGTGAAGGTGACGGGCATCTGGTCGCACTTCGCCTGTGCCGACGAACCGGGTCACCCCGCCAACGCCGCGCAGCTCGCCGCCTTCCACACGGCGCTGTCCGTCGCGGAGCGGGCCGGGCTCGATCCTGAGGTGCGCCACCACGCGAACTCGCCGGCGACGCTCACCCTCCCCTCCTCGCACTTCGACCTGGTGCGCCCCGGCGTCTCCGTCTACGGCCTCTCGCCGTCCCCCGAGGTCGGCACCGCCGAGTCCCTCGGTCTGCGTCCGGCCATGACGCTCAGCGCCTCGCTCGCCCTCGTCAAGCGGGTGCCGGGCGGACACGGCGTCAGTTACGGGCACACCTACACCACGCCGGGCGAGACGACGCTGGGCCTCGTCCCGCTCGGTTACGGCGACGGCCTTCCCCGGCACGCCTCCGGCGGCGGACCCGTGCTGGTGGCGGGCGCGTGGCGCACGGTGACCGGGCGCCTCGCCATGGACCAGTTCGTCGTCGACCTGGGCGGTGACACCGCCTCAGCGGGCGACCGCGCCGTCCTCTTCGGCCCCGGCGACCAGGGCGAGCCGACGGCGGAGGACTGGGCGCGCGCGGCGGGCACCATCTCCTACGAGATCGTCACCCGCATCAGTCCCCGTGTGCCGCGGGTATACGCCAACCAGGACGGGTGACCAGCACGTGTGGCCACACCCTGTGAGCAGGGCGGGTCACCGGCGCGGGTGACCGGGACGTACGCGCACGGACGAGGGACGGGGCGGTCATGGGCGAGGACGGCGGGGCGCGGTCGGCGGTGCACGCGGCCGACGTGACGGGGGCCGCGGCCGCGGCCCGGCAGGCCTGGCGCACGGCGGAAGCCGCCGCGTCGGGTGCGCGCACGCACCCCGGCGCGCCGCCCGTGCCGCCGGCGGCCGGGGGCACGGGCCGGCCGCGCGGGGTGGGGCTGGCCGGCGCCGCCCTCGGAATCGCGGCCGCCGGTGTCGCCCTCGAACGCCTCACCGTGCACCGCGCCGTCCGCCGCAGGGCACGGCTCGCGCTCGACGCCGCCGCCCCCTACGGCTCGCTGCGCGGCACCCCGGGCAGCGTCAGCGCCGAGGACGGCACGGAGCTGTACTACGAGACGGACGAGGCGGATGCTTCTCCCCAGGACCCGCCGCCCGGGCCCTCGCCGGACCCGCCGCCGGTGACCGTGGTCTTCTCGCACGGCTACTGCCTGGGCCAGGACGTGTGGCACTTCCAGCGGGCCGCGCTGCGCGGGAAGGTGCGGTGCGTCTACTGGGACCAGCGCAGTCACGGGCGTTCGGCGCGCGCGCCGGTGGGGGAGCCGGTCTCCATCGACCTGCTGGGGCGCGACCTGAAGGCCGTCCTCGACGCCGCCGCACCGGAGGGGCCCTTGGTGCTGGTCGGGCACTCGATGGGCGGGATGACGCTGATGGCGCTCGCCGAGCAGTACCCGCGCTTCGTCGCCGAGCGCGTCGCGGGCGTCGCGCTTTTGGGCACCAGCGCCGGCGGCCTCGCCGAGGTGACCTACGGGCTCCCCGCGGCCGGGGCGCGCGTGGTCCGGCGGGTGGTGCCCGGGGTGCTGCGGGCGCTGGCTGCGCGTTCCGAGCTGGTGGAGCGGGGGCGCCGGGCGAGCGCGGACGTGTTCGCCGGGCTCGTGAAGCGGTACTCGTTCGGCAGCCCCCGTCAGGTCGATGCGGGCGTGGCCAGGTTCGCGGAGCGGCTGATCGAGTCGGTGCCGGTGGACGTGGTCGCGGACTTCTACCCCGCCTTCGCCGAGCACGAGAAGACGGCGGCGCTGGCGGCCTTCGGCACGGCGTCGGGGCCGCAGGCGCTGGTGATGGCGGGGGACCGCGATCTGATGACCCCGAGCGAGCACAGCGAACGCATCGCGGCGGCTCTGCCGCGCGCCGCGTTCGTGCTCCTGGAGGCGACGGGGCACCTGCTCATGCTGGAGCGCCCCGAGGAGGTCGACGGCCACCTGGCCCGGTTGCTGGCGCGTACCATCCGGACGCATGGAAGCACCGCACCACCAGCATCCCGCCCCGGCCCCGCAGACCCCGCACGGCGACGTCCGGGCCTCTGAGACCCCCGCGCACGGCGGTACGCGGCAGGAGGTCGCCGTCACCGTGCCGACCGCGGAGGGCATGCGCGCCCTCGGCGTACGTCTCGCGGGGCTGCTGCGCGCCGGCGACCTCGTCATGCTCACGGGTGAACTCGGTGCGGGCAAGACGACGTTGACCCGCGGGCTGGGCGAGGGCCTGGGGGTGCGCGGCGCCGTGACGTCGCCCACGTTCGTCATCGCCCGCGTCCACCCGTCGCTGGCGGACGGTCCTCCCCTCGTCCACGTCGACGCCTACCGGCTCGGTGGCGGGCTGGAGGAGATGGAGGACCTGGACCTCGACGTCTCGCTGCCCGAGTCGGTGGTCGTCGTCGAGTGGGGCGAGGGCAAGGTCGAGGAGTTGACCGAGGACCGGCTGCAGGTCCTGATCTCCCGCACGATCGGAGCGGAGGCCGGGGCTGCCGGGGCCGCCGGAGCCGCCGGAGCCGCCGGAGCCGCCGGAGCCGCCGGAGCCGCCGGAGCCGCCGGAGACAAGGCTTCCGCCGCCGGGGACGGGGCCGAGGACGTGCGGATCGTCACGCTCGTCGGGGTGGGGGAGCGCTGGGCCGGGGAGAACCTGGCGTCCTCGGTCTGAGCGGACCGCCCTGTCCCGACAGGGTGTCGGCAAGATGTTGCGTCGTCGGTACGGGGCATGGTCCCATGGGAGGTGAGAGCACGGTTAGGTATGCCTAAGTGCCACCGTGCTGATGCCCCTGGAGGAGCCATGACCGCACAGAATCCCGGGCACCAGCCGGAGCGGGACGACGCGGTGCCCGCCGAAGCGACCGCGCCGGTGCCCGGCACTCCGCCCATGAGCGAGCTGCTCGCGTCCTGCGCCGCCGCGGCCGCCGTCTCCAGCCCCCCGCCGCAGGCCGCTTCCGACGGCGAAGCCGAGGCGGTCGCCCCGCCCCGGGGCTGACCCCGGGCCCGGAGCCCGCCGGCACGTCGGCTCGGGTCAGCTCACCACGATGGTCAGCTCACCACGATGGTCAGCTCACCACGATGGTCAGCTCACCACGACGACGCGGGTGCCGATGGGCGCGTGCAGCCACAGCGCCTCGCCGTCCGCGCGCTTCTCGCGGATGCCGCCCGTCTTGCGCGAGGTGTCCGGGTCGGGAGTGGAACCGTCGAGCGCGGCGCTGAAACCGATGGTGACGCCTCCGACACTGGCGAACCTGACGACGTTCTCCACGGGCACCCCGTCGGAGCCCTTCACATGCGAGGAGCGCGAGGTCACCTCGTAGGTGCCAGGCTGCGGGCTGACCGAGCTGGGCGCCACCTCGAAGGTGCGGGCGGCCTTGCCGTCCTTGCCGACCAGCCACACCCGCTGCCGTTCCAGCGCGTAGACGACGCGCAGACCCTCGCCGGAGCGGGGCGGCAGCGCCGTCTCCTTCTGGGAGGGGGCGTGGCCCTTCGCGTCGCCGCCGTCGTCACCGGGGGACGGCTTGGCCGTCTTCGCGGCGGACGGCCTCTCGGCGCGGTCCTGGGCGGCCGAGGCCTGGTAGGCGAAGAACCCGATCACGGCCAGGGCCGCTACGGTCAGCCCGGCCACGACCACTCCCGCGCTGCCGCCGCTGCTGCGTGCCACCGTGTGCCGCCACCTCTCCTGTCGGCTCCCTGGGGAGCCGTCCGCCGTCTCCGGTCGACGGTAGCAGCAGGCGCGGCACGCCCCGCTGGTCGCGCGGCTGGTGACCGGGAGGGCGGCCACGAGGTGGCCCGGGAGGGAACTTTGAGTAACGGCCGCGCCTGTGTTCGCATGTGCCGATGACCCCCCACGGTTCATCGGCGAACTCCACAACCCCCATACCGAAAATCCCCGATCCGCTCGGGGACCCCGCGGCCGCCGCACGCCCGGCCAACCCGTACGAGGAACTCGCCGCCCTCGCGGACGACCCGCACCCCGGCGCCCCCGACCCGTCCCACGACGGCGCCTACGGCCGCCCCCACGACGCGCCGTACGGCCGCGCGGAAGAGGAGGGGCTGCGCGGGCTCGGCTTCGGTGTGCGCTCTTACTACGACGAGCCCGCCGAGCCCGCCTACGAGGACCGGATGCCGCACCTGCGCGCGGTGCGGCGGCGGCGCCGCTCCCGGCTGACGCGGACCGTGAAGACCGCCATCGCCTGCGGCACGCTGCTGGCCTTCCTGGCGGTCGGCGACCGCTGGGCGGCGCTCTACGCCGAGGGCAAGGCGGCGGAGAAGGTGCAGGACTCGCTGCACCTGCACGCGAGGCCTGAGGTCCACATCAACGGCTTCCCCTTCCTCACCCAGGTGGCGCGCGGCCGCCTCGACCACGTCGAAGCCGCCATCCCCGACGTTCCCGCGGGACGGGTCTCCGTCGCCCAGGTCAGCGGCGACGTGCGGGACGTGAAGATCGTCGGCGACGCCCCGTCGTCCGTCCGCGGCGCGGTCCTGGGCCGGATGAAGGGCGACGTGCTGCTCGACTTCGACGACCTCGACCGCGAACTGGGCACCTCGCAGGTGGCGTTCACGGCGGGCGGCGCGCACACCGTGCGGGCCGCGGGCGAGCTGCCCGTCGCCAAAACCGTGGTCAAGGTCCGCGCCCGCGCCCAGCTCCAGCGCACCGGCGACCACGGGGTGGGCACCACCGTGGACGAGATGCGGCTGGTCGTCCCCGGCCTGTTCAGCTTCACGCCGGGCACCGGCGAGGACGCGGGCCTGCGGCTGTCCCGTCCGCTGGCCGAACGCATCCAGCACGACGCCGCCAAGGCGCGTGCCCTGTTCGGGGTGCGCTCGATCGCGCAGCGGTTCGGGCTCACCCCCGAGCGGGCCGAGCGGGTACGGCACAGCGAGCGCGAGCTGCACCGGGTGACGGGGGCGCCCAAGTTCGTGGACAAGGTGATGCGGCTCAACATGCTCGACGTCGTCGTCGCGCACCCCCAGCTGCTGAGGAAGGTCGGTATCGATCCGGCGCTGGTGGAGGCGCTCAAGAAGATCGAGGAACCGAAGCTCGCGGACAAGCTGGCGCTGCACCTCACCCTGCCCGACCTGCCGGGGGACGTGCGGCTGCGCGGTGTCTCCGTCGTCAAGGAGGGCATCCGCGCCGAGCTGACGGGTTCGGACATTCCCTTCGGCAAGACGGCCGCCGGGCGGTAGCCGGCGGCCTGGGACCGGCTCTGAGGCCTGTCCCGGAAACCTTGTTCCTGTTCTGTTCGGGAAGGGGGTGCCACTGTTCGCGGAGTGCGGTCCGCGGGCGCGAGGTGGCTCGCCCCGCCGCTCCCCGCGCCCCTTCGGGGCGCCCGGAACGGGTGAGAGAGGGGGAACAGGTCGGGGGGTGGGGTGCGGGCGCCGTAGGCTGGTCGGGTGTTGATGCTCGCGCTGGATACCGCCACACCCGCCGTGACCGTCGCCCTCCACGACGCCGACGGCGACCGCACGCTCGCCGCCGCCCACCAGGTCGACGCCCGCCGCCACGGCGAACTGCTGCTGCCCTGCGTCGAGCGGGTGCTTGAGGAGGCGGGGCGGAAGCTGGCCGAGGTCACCGACCTCGTCGTCGGCGTGGGGCCCGGGCCCTACACCGGGCTGCGGGTCGGTCTGGTGACGGCCGAGGCGTTCGCGGCCGCGCTCGGCCAGCGGGTGCACGGCGTGTGCACGCTGGACGGTCTCGCGTACGCCTCGGGGCTGGACGAACCCTTCGTCGTCGCCACGGACGCGCGGCGCAAGGAGGTCTACTGGGCGCGGTACGACGACGCCCGCACCAGGGTCGGCGGACCGGCCGTGGACCGCCCCGCCGCCATCGAGGAGCAGGTCGCCGAGGTGCCGTCCGTCGGCGCGGGCGCCGTGCTCTACGACTCCGTCTTCCGCGGCGTGCGCCGCGACCTGCCCACCGAGCAGTCGGCCGCGGCGCTGGCCAGGCTCGCCGCCGAGCGGCTGGCCGGCGGCGCGGAGCTGCTGCCGCCGCGCCCGCTGTACCTGCGGCGCCCCGACGCGCAGGTGCCCGCGGGCTACAAGGTGGTCACCCCGCGGTGAGCCGCGCGCAGACGGCCAGGGGCGGTGCGGTCACCGGTATCGCCCTGCGCGAGATGCGGTGGTGGGACATCGACCCCGTGCTGGAGCTGGAGCGCGAGCTCTTTCCCGAGGACGCCTGGTCGGCGGGGATGTTCTGGGCGGAGCTGGCCTCCGCGCGCGGCCCGGACGCCACCCGGCGGTATCTGGTCGCCGAGGCGCCGGACGGCTCCCTGGTGGGTTACGGCGGCCTGGCCGCCGTGGCGGGCACCGGCGACATCCAGACCATCGGCATCCTCGCGGCCCACCGGGGCACGGGACTCGGGTCCCGGCTGCTGCGCGCCCTGCTGCGGGCCGCCACCGACTTCGAGTGCGGTGAGGTGCTGCTGGAGGTGCGCGTCGACAACGCGCCCGCGCAGCGCCTCTACGAGCGGTTCGGCTTCGCCCCCCTCGGTATCCGGCGCGGCTACTACCAGCCGGCGAACGTCGACGCGCTGGTGATGCGGCTCGCGGACCCGGAGTCGTACGCAGCCGCGGCGGACGCCCCCGCGCCGGACGCCGGCCGGGGCGCTCCGGACGACGCGCCCCCGAACCCGTCCCCGCCCTCGTCTCCCCACTCGCCTCCGACCACGCACCAAGGAACGAACACCCATGGCTGACGAACCGCTCGTCCTCGGCATCGAGACCTCCTGCGACGAGACAGGCGTCGGAATCGTGCGCGGCCACACGCTGCTGGCCGACGCGGTCGCCTCCAGCGTGGACACCCACGCGCGCTTCGGCGGCGTCGTCCCGGAGATCGCCAGCCGGGCGCACCTGGAGGCGATGGTCCCGACCATCCAGCGTGCGCTCGACCAGGCCGGCATCGCGGCGAGCGACCTCGACGGCGTCGCCGTCACCGCGGGCCCGGGCCTCGCGGGCGCCCTGCTGGTCGGGGTGTCGGCGGCCAAGGCGTACGCGTACGCGCTGGGCAAGCCCCTCTACGGCGTCAACCACCTGGCCTCCCACATCTGCGTCGACCAGCTCGAACACGGGGCCCTGCCGGAGCCCACGATGGCTCTGCTGGTGAGCGGCGGCCACTCCTCGCTGCTGCTGGCGCCCGACATCACCGCCGACGTGCGGCCGCTGGGCTCCACCATCGACGACGCGGCGGGCGAGGCCTTCGACAAGGTCGCCCGCGTGCTGAACCTGGGCTTCCCCGGGGGGCCCGTCATCGACAAGTACGCCAAGGAGGGCGACCCCGACGCCATCGCCTTCCCGCGCGGCCTCACCGGGCCGCGCGACGCGCCCTACGACTTCTCCTTCTCCGGGCTCAAGACCGCCGTGGCGCGCTGGATCGAGGCACGGCGCAACGCCGGTGAGGAGGTGCCCGTCGCCGACGTCTCCGCCTCCTTCCAGGAAGCGGTCACCGACGTGCTGACCCGCAAGGCCCTCCGCGCCTGCCGTGACGAGGGCGTCGACCACCTGATGATCGGCGGCGGCGTCGCCGCCAACTCGCGGCTGCGCGCCATGGCCGAGGAGCGCTGTGCCGCCGCCGGTATCACGCTGCGCGTGCCCCGCCCCAAGCTGTGCACCGACAACGGCGCCATGGTCGCCGCGCTCGGGGCGGAGATGGTCGCCCGCAACCGCGCCGCCTCCGCCTGGGACCTGCCCGCCGACTCCTCCCTCCCGGTGACCGAGCCGCACGTCCCCGCCCCGTCCCCGCACCACGCGCACGACCACGACCACGTGCACGAGACGAGCAGGAAGAACCTCTACGCCTGATGCCGACGGTAGCCCTCATGTGGGAGGCCAGGGCCGCGCACGGCCACGCCCCCGCCCTGTTGGAGTGGGCACGCTCCGCCGCGTTGGCACCGGCGCCCTCGCGCCGTGAGCACTACACGGCGCCGGGCGACCGCGTCCTCGTCATCACCTGGTGGGAAGGCCCCTACGACGCCGACGTCCCCGAATTCCCCGACCCGCCCGGCGACCTCCTCGCCCGCCCCGTGCACCGGTGGAGGTTCGCGCAGGTGTGAACCGGGGCCCGAGTGCGCCGGCAGCGGCGCGGCGCGCCAGTATGGAGCCCGCCGACGGGAGCCGGACGGCGCCGGGAGGCACCGGAAGACAGCGGGGAGCGGGGAGCGCATGCGGGGGCGGTGGGCCGCGCGAGCGGGCGCGGTGGTGTGGTGCGCACTCGTGGGGCTCGCGGGCGCGGGCGGTGCCCACGCGGCCGAGCGGCACGAGACGCCCGCCGCCTACCTGGCCGAGCAGCTGAAGAAGTCCCCCGTCTTCCTCTCCGATCAGATGCCGCGCACCACGCCGCGCTCGGCCAGGCCCGCCTTCGTGAAGGAGGCGAAGCGCACCGGGGTGCCGACGTACGTGGCGGTGGTGCCGGCGTCGGCGAGGTTCGGGGACGAGGGCCTGCTGGAGGCGGTGCACGACCGGGTGGGCCGGCGGGGGCTGTACGTGCTGCTCAGCGGAGACGGCGGCAGCCCCCGGGCCGCCGCCTTCGGTGTGGACGTGCAGGCCCGCGAGGCGGCCATGGCCACCACGTTCGAACTGCCCTACGACGCGGGGGCGCTGGACGCCTTCCGCCATTTCGTCGACGTCATACGCTCCGGCGACGCCGCCGCGCGCGCCGACAGCGGCGCTTCGCAGAGCCGGGCGGGCGAGGAGCCCGACTCCCGCTACACCAGCCTCTCGGACCGGGACAACCAGAGCTTCCTGACCGGCCTCCTGCTGGTCGGCGTGCCGGTGGTCTGGGTGAGCGCCGGCTGGTACGTACGCCGGTGGTGCCACGGAAAGGGCGCGAGACCGCCGGTGGTGGGGGCGGTGCTCCCCGCGGTGGTGAGCGCCGTCGTCATCGGCGTCGGGGCGCCGCTCCTGTGGGACGACACCCGCACGGACAGCGATCCGCTGCCCACCGCCGCCGACATGGCGGCCAGGACCGACAGAGTCGCCGAAGCGCTGCGCGACGACCCCGTCTACGTCGACCCCTTCGCGAGCGGGCTGCTGACCCGTGGGCAGCGCGCCGAACTGGAGGCGCACGCGCAGCGTCTCGAGCGCCGGGGCGTGCCCGTGCGCGTGGTGGTCGTCCCGCTCAGTCCCGAGGACGAGTCGGCGGGCGACGGCGAGGCGTTCGCGCGCCGCATCCACCAGCGGCTGGGCACGGCGGGCGACGGCGTGTACGTCGTCGCGCCCCCGTCCGAGACGGGCGGTCTCGACCTCGTCAACTACGGCGCGAAGGTCGCGAGCAGGCAGCTCCACGACAGCACGGAGAAGCTGCGTTACGGGGAGGAGACCTCGGCGGGGGACGGGCTGTACGGGCGGCTGGACGCGGCACTGCGCGCCGTCGGCCGCGCCCCCTCCGGCTCGTCCGAAGGCCCCTACCTTCAGCCGCCTGCCGCCCCCGACCCCGTCGAGGAGGACGCGCTGCCCGCCCTCTACTCGGGTGACTTCACCGCTGGTGCCGCGCTGGGCGCTGTCGCGGGCCCGCTGGCCCTCGGGCTGACCGCGGGCGGTCTGGGCCTCGCGCGCCGCACCGGGCTCGGCTGGGCGGCGCCCGTCACCGGCGGCCGGGGAGCGGGGCGCACCGGCACGGCGAACCGCTCGGGCCCCGGCGGCCCCCGCACGCGCGCGCCCGGCGACGGGCCGCCGCCGGGTGGGGTGCCGCACGCCCCGGCCCGGCCGTCGACGGGCTGGCTGCGGCGCACCGCCCGGCGGGAACTCGACGCGCTCAGCGCCGGGTTCGAGCGGCTGTCCGACCAGCTGGACGACCGGGTCCGCACCCGTGCCTGGGGGTGTCTGGACGCGGCGACGCTCCTCCTCGACCAGGAGGGCGACAGCCGGGTCGACGCCGACGCCGACGCGCCCACCCTCGCCGCCGGGCTGGCCCTGGTGCGGGCGGGGCACGCCGCCGTGCGCGACCGCGACCTGCCCTTCCCCGCCGAGCTGCGGCTCTGCCTCCTCAATCCGCTGCACGGTCCGGCGTCCGCCACCCGGAGGCTGGAGCTGCCGGGAGAGGGTTCGGCGCGGGCCCGCCCGGTGTGCTCCGCCTGCGCTGCCGCGCTCGCCGCGCGCGACTCCGCCTCCGAGGTGCAGTCCGCCGTCCACGTCGTCCAGACCGTCGGGGCGCGGCTGCTGTGCCTGCGCGCCTCCGGTTCCGGGCGCCTGGCGGCACGCGAGCCGTACCACCGCGTGCCGGGTCCGCTCGGGGCCCGGCACGGCACGGGGCGGGGCGCGAGCCTGACCGCCGACCAGATCGTCCGCCGCGTACGGGAGCAGCTGGGTGTCCACTGAAACGTTCACGGAAGCGTCCTCGGGCTTCTCCGCCGGGACGGGCCGCGCCCGGGGCGGGCCCGGCCGTCTCTTCCGCCTCCCGCGCGCCGCCGTGCCGGGTGGCCGGGGCGCCGCCGTTGCCGCCGCCGTCGCGGCGGCGCTGCTGCTGGTGTGGGGGGCCGTCGCACCGGCCCGGGCCGCCGGGAGCCCCGGCGAGCGGATAGCCGAAGCGCTGCGCACCTCGCCTGTCTACGTCGACCCCGCCTACGAACAGGCGTTCACCGCCGGGGAGCAGCACAAGCTGGAGCGGCGGATCGAGGCGTCGGGACTGCCGGTGCGGGTCATCGTCGTGCCCTTCGTCACCGGCGACGCCTGGGACGCGGACCCGCGCAAGATGATCGACGTCGTCCGCGACCGGCTGGGGGAGAGCCCGCGCAAGGAAGCCGTCTACATGACCCTCAGCGGCACCGACGGGTTCCTGGAGGGGCGCGAGTACCCGCGCGAGGGAACCCACCAGGCGAACTGGGGCGTGGCCGCCGTCGGGCACCAGGAGGACATGGACGGCAAGAGCCTCTACGCGAAGTTCTCCCGGGCGCTGGAGATCGTCGAGGCGGGCAACGGCGACGAGGTGTACGAGAAGGCCACGGCGGACCTGTCCGAAGGACCGGCCGCCGACGGGGCCGGGGGCGGTACCTCCTGGCTGCTGCCGACGCTGCTGACGGCGGGCGCCCTGGCCGTGCTGGCCGCCGCGGTCCTGGTCGTGCGCGCCGTGCGCCGCGGCGGCGCCGCCCGTGGCGCCTTCACCTCCCCGCGCTCCGTCTTCGCCAGCGCGCGCAAGGCCGGCGTGGGCGACCTGCGGCGGCGGGCACAGCGCGAACTGCTCGCCTACAACGGGGAACTCCTCGCCCGCGACCTCGGCGAGGAGGGGGCCGACAGCGCGCTGCTCCAACTCGCCCTCGACGCCTACGACGCCGCCGGCGCCGTCCTGGACGCCGCGCGCGACACACCCGACCTCGCGGGCGTCCTCGCGCTCGTCCACGAGGGGCGCGGCGCGCTGCGCAGGTCTGCGCCCGAGCGGGGAAGGGGCCGCAAGAGCCGCAAGACCGGCGGCGGCGCCGCACTGCCGCTGTGCTTCTTCCACCCGCTGCACGGCCCCGCCACGGGCCGCATCCGCTGGCGTCCGCTGGGGCGCAGGGAAGCGCTGCACGTCGCCGCCTGCGGCACCTGCGCGGCGGCCGTGGCCGCCCACCGCACCCCCGAGGTGCTGACCCAGACCCACGAGGGCCGCACCGTCCCCTACTTCGAGGTGCCGGCCGAGGAGAGCCTGTGGGCCGGGACGGGATACGGCTCCCTCGGCGAGACCACCCTGACCGCACGGGTGCGGCGCGGCGACTTCTCCCGTACCCGGGACTGAGGCGTCGCGGTCAGCGCGGCTCGCGCGGCAGCGGATGCCCCAGCAGCATGCTCGGGGCGCCCGCGACGCGGGTGAGGAAGACGGTGCACGATCCTGTCGCCGCCTTCGGGTCGAGCTTCAGCTTCCTGCGCAGCTCCTCGGGCTCGACGGCCGAGCCGCGCTTCTTCACGGTGACCGTGCCGACGCCGCGCTCGCGCAGCAGCGCTCGCAGCTTCTTGACGTGGAACGGCAGCACGTCGGTGATCTCGTAACCGGTCGCGTACGGGATCGCTCGCGGCGGGGCGTCCGTCGTCACGTAGGCGATCGTCGGATCGATCAACCGCCCCTCCAGCAGCGCCGCCACGTCGGCGACCAGGTGGGCGCGGACGACGGCGCCGTCCGGCTCGTAGAGGTAGCGGCCAACAGGACCCGCGGGGGGATCGGGCAGGCCCCGGCCTGCCAGGGTCTCCCCCGAGGGCAGCAGCGTGGCCAGGGGCGCGGCGGCGGCGCCGCTGCCGGGGGTGAACCACAAGACGGCCTCCTTGACGTCGCCCGAGTGGGAGACCCACTCGGCCTGCGCCTGCGCCGGTACTGCCTCGTGCGGAATGCCGGGCGCCACCTTGAGCGCGGCCAGCGGCGCGGCGAGGGCCGCCTCCACGGCCCAGCTCAGGGGCGGGGAGTAGGCCTCGGGGTCGAAGATCCGGCCGCGCCCTGACCGGCGGGCCGGGTCGGCGAAGAGCGCGTCGTAACCCGCCGTCGAGACGTCCGCGACGTCGGCGCAGCGCACCTCGACGCGGTCGGCCAGGCCCAGCACGTGCGCGTTGGCCCGGGCGACGGCGCAGGTCAGCGGATCGCGGTCGACGGCCAGCACCTCGATGCCCGCCCGGGCGAGGGCCAGCGCGTCCGCGCCGACGCCGCAGCACAGGTCGGCGGCGCTGCCGGCGCCGAGCGCGGCGAAACGGCGGGCCCGGTGGTCGGCCACCGAGGTGCGCGTGGCCTGTTCCAGGCCGTCCGCGGTGAAGTACAGGGCCGCCGCCTCGGCGGCGCCGAACTTGGCCACGGCGCGGGTGCGCAGGCGGCTCTGCGTCAGCGCAGCCGCCACCAGCGCGGGAGCGTACCGCTGCCGCAGCCGCGTGGCGAGGGCCAACTCCTCCGCGGGCGTGACCCCGCGCACCTCCCGCAGCAGCGACTGGCCCGCGGGGGAGAGCAACTCGGCGAACACCTCGACATCCACCCCGCCATTCTCCCGTGCCGCCGGGGCCCGGACGGGAAGGGGTGCGCTGTACGGTCGTGACCGTGAAGTGAGGACCCGATGAGCGCCGCCGCCGCGCGGCGCCCGTGCGCGCAGCGCCGTGTGAGCCCCCTCCGGGCCCCGGCGCCGGTTTCGCGCGCCCGTATCGCCCTCCTCCACTTCGACGATCGGAACCCCATGCACCCCACGCACCCCATGCCCGAGGAACCGCTGAACGGCACCTCGATGTCCGAGGCCCGCAGGCCCGACACCCCGATGTCCGACGCGGCGATGTCCGACGCGGCGTTTCTCGACCACGTCGCCGACCGGCTGGCCGCGCTGCCCGCCGTGCACGCCGTCACCCTGGGCGGATCCCGCGCACAGGGCGCCCACCACCCGGGCAGCGACTGGGACTTCGCCGTCTACTACCGGGGCGCCTTCGACCCCGCCGCCCTGCGCGCCGTCGGCTGGGAAGGCCAGGTCTGTGAGCTCGGCGAGTGGGGAGGGGGCGTCTTCAACGGCGGGGCGTGGCTGACCGTCGAGGGGCGGCACGTCGACGTCCACTACCGGGACCTGGACGTGGTCGAGCACCAGACCGCCGAGGCGCGCGCCGGGCGGTTCCACTGGGAGCCGCTGATGTTCCACCTCGCCGGCATCCCCAGCTATCTGGTGGTCGCCGAACTCGCCACGGGCCAGGTGCTCCGCGGCGACCTGCCGCGCCCCACCTACCCGGAAGCGCTGCGGGCCGCGGCGCCGCCGGTGTGGCGGGACAAGGCGGCGCTCACCCTCCGGTACGCGCTGGGCGCCCACGTGCCCCGCGGCCAGGCCACCGAGGTCGCGGGCGCGCTCGCCACGGCCGCCGCGCAGACCGCCCACGCGGTGCTCGCCGCCCGCGGCGAGTGGATCACCAACGAGAAGCTGCTGCTCACGCGGGCGGGCCTGCGGGAGGTGGACACGCTCCTGGCCGCGCTCGGGTCCGATCCGACGACGCTCAGGCGCGCCGTGAACGAGGCGGCAGCCCTCTTTCGGGGCGTTTCCTGAGCCGTTCGCAGCCTCGCCGGACAGGCCTCGTTCGGGGGCCCGCGCGGCGAGCGCCTAGCACTCGGCTTGACCGAGTGCTAGCGGAGCAATAATCTCAACCTTGGCACTCTCCCCGTGGGAGTGCCAGTAGTACGCGACGGGCAGATCCGGCACCCGCGACGGCGGATCCACCTGGTCGCCACCCCAGACACAAGACCCCATTGAGATCTCCGAAGGGGGAGGTCGGATCGTGACGACCGCCAGCTCCAAGGTTGCCATCAAGCCGCTCGAGGACCGCATCGTGGTCCAGCCGCTCGACGCCGAGGAGACCACGGCCTCTGGCCTGGTCATCCCGGACACCGCCAAGGAGAAGCCGCAGGAGGGCACCGTCCTGGCCGTCGGCCCGGGCCGCTTCGAGGACGGCAACCGGCTCCCGCTCGACGTCAAGGTCGGCGACATCGTGCTGTACAGCAAGTACGGCGGCACCGAGGTGAAGTACAGCGGCGAGGACTACCTCGTTCTCTCGGCCCGCGACGTGCTCGCGATCGTCGAGAAGTAAGACAGCCGCAGCTGCCGCGGTGCACGCGGCAGCTCGCAGCAAACCGCGCCCTGGTGCCCGCTCCCGAGAGGTAGCAGGGTCCAGGGCGCGGTTCGTGCGAGACGTGTCTCGAAACGTGTGAGAGGACACAACAGCTTCCATGGCGAAGATCCTGAAGTTCGACGAGGACGCCCGTCGCGCCCTTGAGCGCGGTGTCAACAACCTCGCCGACACCGTGAAGGTGACGATCGGCCCCAAGGGCCGCAACGTCGTCATCGACAAGAAGTTCGGCGCCCCCACCATCACCAACGACGGTGTCACCATCGCCCGCGAGGTCGAGGTCGAGGACCCGTACGAGAACCTGGGCGCCCAGCTCCTCAAGGAGGTGGCGACCAAGACCAACGACATCGCGGGTGACGGCACCACCACCGCCACGGTGCTGGCCCAGGCCCTGGTCCGCGAAGGCCTGCGCAACGTCGCCGCCGGCGCCTCCCCGGCCGCCCTGAAGAAGGGCATCGACGCGGCCGTCTCCGCCGTCTCCGACGAGCTGGTGAAGACCGCGCGTCCGATCGACTCCAAGGAGGACATCGCCTCCGTCGCCGCGCTGTCGGCGCAGGACAAGCAGGTCGGCGAGCTGATCGCCGAGGCGATGGACAAGGTCGGCAAGGACGGTGTCATCACCGTCGAGGAGTCCCAGACCTTCGGTCTCGAACTGGACTTCACCGAGGGCATGGCCTTCGACAAGGGCTACCTCTCGCCCTACTTCGTCACCGACCAGGAGCGTATGGAGGCCGTCCTCGACGACCCGTACATCCTGATCCACCAGGGCAAGATCAGCTCCATCCAGGACATGCTGCCGCTGCTGGAGAAGGTCATGCAGGCCGGCGGCTCCAAGCCGCTGCTGATCATCGCCGAGGACGTGGAGGGCGAGGCCCTGTCCACCCTCGTCGTCAACAAGATCCGCGGCACCTTCAACGCCGTCGCCGTCAAGGCTCCCGGCTTCGGTGACCGCCGCAAGGCCATGCTCGGCGACATGGCGACGCTGACCGGCGCCACCGTCATCGCCGAGGAGGTCGGCCTCAAGCTCGACCAGGCCGGTCTCGACGTGCTCGGCACCGCCCGCCGCGTGACCGTCACCAAGGACGACACCACCCTCGTCGACGGTGCGGGCAAGAGCGAGGACGTGGCCGGCCGCGTTGCCCAGATCAAGGGCGAGATCGAGGCCACCGACTCCGACTGGGACCGCGAGAAGCTCCAGGAGCGCCTCGCCAAGCTCGCCGGCGGCGTCTGCGTCATCCGCGTCGGCGCGGCCACCGAGGTCGAGCTCAAGGAGAAGAAGCACCGCCTGGAGGACGCGATCTCCGCGACCCGCGCGGCCGTCGAGGAGGGCATCGTCTCCGGCGGTGGCTCCGCGCTCGTCCACGCCGTCAAGGTCCTGGAGGGCAACCTCGGCAAGAGCGACGACGAGGCCACCGGTGTCGCCACCGTGCGCCGCGCCGCCGTCGAGCCGCTGCGCTGGATCGCCGAGAACGCGGGCCTCGAGGGCTACGTCATCACCTCCAAGGTCGCCGAGCTGGAGGCCGGTCAGGGCTTCAACGCCGCCACCGGTGAGTACGGCGACCTGGTGAAGGCCGGCGTCATCGACCCGGTGAAGGTGACGCGCTCCGCGCTGGAGAACGCCGCCTCCATCGCCTCGCTGCTGCTGACGACCGAGACCCTGGTCGTCGAGAAGCCGGCGGAGGAGGAAGAGGCCGCCGCGGGCCACGGCCACGGCCACGCCCACTGAGGCGACCCGCCTCTTCGGCGAGGGCGCACCCCCTGCGGGGTGCGCCCTCGCTGTGCGTACGCCCGGCAGATCACTTCGGGCCGTACTTGCGGCCCGTGGAGGACGAGGCGCGGGCCAGCAGCGCGCGGGGAACGAGGCGCGAGGCGCCCAGCAGCGTCTTGTACCGGGGGTCGGGGACGCACAGCGAACGCCCCCTGGCGAGGTCACGCAGGGCGGTGTCGACCACCTTGTCGGCGTCGAGCCACATCCACCCGGGAATGTCCTCGGTGCCCATCTCGGCCCGCTCGTGGAACTCGGTGCGGACGAATCCCGGGCACAGCGCGAGCAGCCGTACGCCCTGCCCCGCCAGGTCCTTGGCGGCACCCTGGGTGAACTGGGTGACCCACGCCTTGGAGGCGCCGTACGTCCCGCGGGGGAAGAACGCGGCGACGGAGGCGACGTTGATGACGCCGCCCCTGCCCCGCTCGCGCATCGACGCGGTGGCGGCGCTGGTCAGCCGCAGCACCGCCTCGCAGTGCACCTTGAGCATCGCCAACTCGTCGGCGAGCCCCACCTCCAGATAGCGGCCCTTGTTGCCGAAGCCGGCGTTGTTGACCAGCAGGTCGACCGGGTGCGCGGTGTCGCGCAGCCGCTCCTCGACGGCCGCGATACCGTCGTCGGTCGCCAGGTCGGCGGTGATGACGTCCGCCTCCACGCCGTGCCGGTCGTGCAGCTCGGTCGCCTCGCGCCACAGGCGCTCGGTGTCGCGCGCGGCGAGCACGAGGTGGTAGCCGCGGGAGGCGAGGCGGCGCGCGAAGGCGGCGCCGATCCCCGCGGTGGCTCCCGTAATCAGTGCAGTCGTCATACGGCAACGCTATCGGCCCGGCCGCCGGGGTCCGGGCCGAGGCGCCCACGCCCTGACCTGGAGTCAGGCCCGGATGCGCCGCAGCGCCTTGTCCCGCGCCTCGTGGTCCAGCGGCTCACCCGCCGCCAGGATGCGGGGCAGCAGTTCCGGTTCGCCCGTCAGGGACCGGAAGAGGAAACTGACCGTGACCTCGTGGTCGGGGCGGTGCACGACGGTGACCGCGTCCCCCGCCCGCAGGCGGCCCGGGTCGAGCACCCGCAGGTAGGCGCCGGGGCGCCGGCGCGCGGTGAAGCGGTGCAGCCACCGCTCCTCGGCCATCCACCCCGCGAAGGTGCGGCAGGGGATCCGCATGGAGCACACCTCCAGCAGCGGCCCCGCACCGGGGACGCCGATCTGCCAGCGCTCGCCGATGAGCGCCGCGTCGACGTCGATGCCCTCGGTGGTGAGGTTCTCACCGAAGAAGCCGTTGGGCAGGGTGCGGCCCAACTCGCGCTCCCAGTGGTCGAGTTCTTCCCGGGCGTAGGCGTAGACGGCCTGCTCGTCGCCGCCGTGGTGCCGCTTGTTGCCGATGGTGTCCCCGGCCAGCGCGCTGCCGCCGGTGCCGCGGGGCCCCGGAGCGGAGACGGCGACCGGATCGCTGGTGGGCTGCTTGTCGATGCCGGTCCGGTTGTCCGCGGCGTCGCTGTACTCGGACCGGTGGGGTTTGGCCAGGTTCACGGAGAGCAGCTGCATGGCCCGAGGCTAGCCGCGCCCGCCTCAAGCCGCGAACGCGTTTCCCAGCCGACTCCCCAAGGTGTCCTTATGGATGGACGTATGCTCGAAGCATGATCGAGGCACGACATCTGCGGGTGCTGCGCACGGTCGCCACCACCGGGTCCTTCTCCGCCGCCGCGCGCGAGCTGGGCTGCACCCAGCCCGCCGTCAGCCAGCAGATGAAGGCCCTGGAGGCCGCCGCGGGGACCCCGCTGCTGGTCCGGGCCGGACGCGAGATGCGGCTCACCGAGGCGGGCGAGGCGCTGGTGCGGCACGCGGCGGGAATCCTGGCGGGGCTGACCGCCGCGGAGGAGGAGGTCGCGGCGCTGGCCGGGCTGCGCGCAGGACGGGTACGCCTGGTCTCCTTCCCCAGCGGCAGCTCGACCCTGGTGCCGACGGCCGTCGCGGCCATGCGCGCCGACCACCCGGGAACCCGGGTCTCCCTGGTGGAGGCGGAGCCGCCGCGCTCGGTGGACATGCTGCGTGCCGGGGACTGCGAGATCGCGCTGGCCTTCCGCTACGACGCGACCCCGTGGGGGTACCACACGGGCGGAGGCTGGGGGAGGGACGAACTGGTGGCACGGCCCCTACTCACGGACCGGCTGGTCGGTCTGGTGCCGGAGGAACACCCGTTCGCCGACGCCGACGAGGTCGACATCGGCACACTCGCCGAGGAACCGTGGATCGCGGGCTGCCCCCGCTGCCGCCGGCACCTCGTCGAGGTGTGCGAGGCGGCGGGCTTCACCCCGCGCATCGACTTCGCCACCGACGATTACCCGGCGGTGGTCGGCCTGGTCGGTGCCGGACTCGGAGTCGCCGTCCTCCCCGAACTGGCCGTGGAGTCCGTACGCCCCAAGGGCACCCGCGCGGTACGGGTCACCCCGGCGGTACAGCGCGAGGTGGTGGCCCTCACCCTGCCCGACCTCGCCCAGGTACCGGCCGTCGCCGCCATGCTGGACCGACTGGAGACAGCAGCCCGCCGCTGAGCCACTGCCGGGCGCGCCCCGCGCCCGGCCGACTCCGGCCGCCGTCGGGAGACGGCGGCTCGCCCCGGCCCCGGGCCGCCGTCTCCCGCGGGCGGGATGTCCGCGGGCACCCATGGCCGCCAGCCGTGCCTGCTGCTGCCGACCGGCCGGGCCGGGGCCGCAGGCCGCTATCGTTCGCCGACCGGTTCGGTCCGTCCGTACCGGTCGGCGGCGTCGAATCGTTCGCGCTGCTCGAAGCGCTCCATTTCGTCGAACGGCTCGTCCCCGTCGAGGGGCTCGGCGTCGTCGAACCGTTCGGCGGCGTCCATGGCCGCGGCGTCGTCGAAGCGCTCGTCCGCGTCGGGCGCCGGGTCGGGCTCGTCGCGTCGTTCGCTTCCGCCGGTCCGTCCGGGGGCACCGAACGGGTTGGCCGGCTCGGGGGTGGGGGCGGGGGCCGCGCCGCCCGGTCCGGGGGTGGTCTCGGCGCGCCGGTCGTGGGGCGCCGCCACCAGGCGGCTGCGCGCCCGGCCCAGCAGTTCCTCGCGCTCGTCCTCGGTGAGTCCGCCCCACACGCCGTAGGGCTCGCGTACCTGGAGGGCGTGCGCCGCGCACTCCGCGCGCACGGGGCAGCGCATGCACACCTCCTTGGCGGACGCCTCCCGCGCACTGCGGGCCGCGCCGCGCTCCCCCTCGGGGTGGAAGAACAGCGAGCTGTCCACCCCCCGGCAGGCGGCGAGTAGCTGCCAGTCCCACAGATCCGCGTTGGGTCCAGGAAGGCGGGAGAAGTCTGCCATCGCGTCTCTCCTGAGTGCTGCTGGAGGTGATCTGTCACTCGTGCGTAAATATGACTCTTTCGCGAATCTAGCGACCGATCCCGCAAAACGGAAGAAATGCAGCTAAATAGGGCATCGCAGGAAAGAAGGGGCGAGCGCCGTTTCAATGAGGGGATGTTGCTGCTCTGTGTACGGTTGCTCACGTAGAGTGCTGAGAGCGGTACCGGGAAGCCGTAACTCTTTCGGGTGACCGTCGTTGAGAGAGCGAAAGCGATTGACTCGGAACCGGCCGGGGGCACACGTGTCCGAGGCCGTCAATCGCGAGGTGACGATTCTTCCCAAGCAGCCTGGAGGCTCAAGGTGATGCGCATCAGCAGCGGAGGGCGGTCATGACATCCGTCCTCGTATGCGACGACTCCCCGCTCGCCCGAGAGGCCCTGCGCCGCGCGGTCGCGACCGTGCCCGGCGTCGAGCGTGTGACGACGGCGGCCAACGGCGAGGAAGTACTCCGCCGCTGGGGCGCCGACCGGTCCGACCTGATCCTGATGGACGTCCGGATGCCCGGCCTGGGCGGAGTGGAGACCGTGCGCCGGCTGCTCTCCGCGGACCCCGGCGCCCGCATCATCATGCTGACGGTCGCCGAGGACCTCGACGGCGTGGCGCTGGCCGTCGCCGCGGGCGCGCGCGGCTACCTGCACAAGGACGCCTCCCGCGCCGAGCTGCGCGCGACCGTCACCCAGGCCCTCGCCGACCCCACCTGGCGGCTCGCCCCCCGGCGGCTGCGCTCGGCCGAGATGGGCGCGGCTCCCACTCTCACCGCGCGGGAGATCCAGGTGCTGGAGGGCATGAGCCACGGCCGTTCGAACGCGGAGATCGGGCGGGAGCTGTTCCTTTCGGAGGACACCGTCAAGACCCACGCCAGGCGGCTCTTCAAGAAGCTCGGCGCCTCCGACCGCGCGCACGCGGTGGCCCTCGGCTTCCGCTGGGGCCTCGTCCGCTAGCGCACCGCTTCCCCTCGGCGTGCGGCCGGGAGGTGCCCAGGCGGCGGGTAGCACGTCCCCGCCCCCGTGGACGCCCCTGGCCGACTGCCGGTCAGCTCTCGGCGGGCGGCTCCGGGCCCGGCGCCCGGACGTACGCGCCGACCGGCCCGGCGGCTCCGTCCCGGCGCTGTCCCGGCTCCGTGCCGGGGCGACGATCCCCATGGGCGCTGCCGCGGCATCCTGAAAATCTCGCGCGTGTCGCATGCTTGTTGTATGGAGTTCCTCGGGGACCGTTCGGTCAGGCGTGAGGGGAGGGCATGGACATGAGGGCCAGTGCGCCTGCTCATAACGCTTCGGCTCACATCCACGGACGCGGTGCGGCGAACGGCGCCGCGTCGGTGCACCATGGACCGATGCGCGACGACGAGAACGGGCCGCCGCCCGGGCCCGTAAACGGCCAGGGGCCGGTCGTCGCGAGCGCGGAAACCGCCACCGGGGCCGGCGCGGCCGCGGGTGCCGAGAGCGGTGCGGACGCCGCGGGCGCCGCGGAGGCGGCCAGGGTCGCGAAGGTCAGCCGGCTCGTCCAGCGCGCCGTCGAGGGGGACCGCCAGGCCACCCACGACCTGCTCGCCCACGTGCATCCGCTCGCCGTGCGGTACTGCCGCACCCGGCTGACGCGGCTGCCCGGTGACGCGCGTCACTTCGTCGACGACCTCGCGCAGGAGGTCTGCATCGCGGTGCTCTGCGCGCTGCCGCGCTACCGGGACACCGGAAAACCCTTCGAGGCGTTCGTCGTCGCCATCGCCCAGCACAAGGTCGCCGACCTCCAGCGCGCGGCCATGCGCGGTCCCGGCTCCACGGCGGTGCCGTCGGACGAGATGCCCGAGCGCCCCGACGACTCCCTCGGTCCCGAGGAGCGGGCGCTGCTGAGCAGCGACGCCGAGTGGGCCAAGAAGCTCCTCGCCAATCTGCCCGAACACCAGCGCGAGCTGGTGCTGCTGCGGGTCGCCGTCGGGCTGACGGCCGAGGAGACCGGACAGATGCTGGGCATGTCACCCGGAGCCGTACGCGTCGCCCAGCACAGGGCGCTCAGCAGGCTGCGGGCGCTGGCCGAGCAGTAGGGGCCTGCGGTCCGCGGGACACGACCTGCGGTCCGCGGGATTACGCCTCGCGGTTCGGCGGGGGTGCCGACCGTGCCGTCGCGCCGGGGTTTTCCACAGGCGGTCCGGTCACCCTCACCGGGCCGATAGCATGGAGATCCGGCCGGGGCAAGCAGTGGTTCCCCGCGCAAGCGGGGGTGGACCGCATGGGAAAGGTGTCATGACTGAAAACGTCGACGGAGTGCCCGCCAAATTCGCCACTCTGGGCCTGACATACGACGACGTCCTGCTGCTGCCGGGCGAGTCGGACATGGCCCCCCAGGACATCGACACCGCGTCGTACGTCTCGCGGAACGTGCGGGTCAACGTGCCGCTGCTGTCCGCCGCCATGGACAAGGTCACCGAGGCCCGCATGGCCATCGCGATGGCCCGCCAGGGCGGCGTGGGCGTCCTGCACCGCAACCTGTCGATCGAGGGCCAGGCCAACCAGGTCGACCAGGTCAAGAGGTCCGAGTCCGGCATGGTCGCCGACCCCATCACCATCCGGCCCGACGCGACGCTGGAAGAGGCGGACGCGCTGTGCGGGCGGTTCCGGATCAGCGGCGTCCCGGTCACCGACGGCGCGGGCAAGCTGCTGGGCATCGTCACCAACCGCGACATGGCCTTCGAACTGGACCGCAGCCGCCAGGTGCGCGACGTGATGACGCCGATGCCGCTGGTCACCGGGCAGGTCGGCATCTCCCGCGAGGACGCGATGGAGCTGCTGCGCCGCCACAAGATCGAGAAGCTGCCGCTGGTGGACGGCGCGGGCACCCTCAAGGGCCTCATCACCGTCAAGGACTTCGTCAAGGCCGAGCAGTACCCCAACGCCGCCAAGGACGGCGAGGGCCGCCTCGTCGTCGGTGCCGCCGTCGGCGTGGCCGGTGACGCGTACGACCGCGCGCAGGCCCTCATCGAGGCGGGCGTCGACTTCGTCGTCGTCGACACCGCGCACGGCCACTCCCGGCTGGTCGGCGACATGGTCGCCAAGATCAAGTCCAACCATCCGGGCATCGATGTCGTCGGCGGCAACATCGCCACCCGCGACGGCGCCAAGTCGCTCATCGACGCGGGCGTGGACGGCGTCAAGGTCGGCGTGGGCCCCGGCTCCATCTGCACCACCCGCGTCGTCGCCGGTATCGGCGTCCCGCAGGTCACCGCCATCCACGAGGCGTCGCTCGCCGCCCACGAGGCCGGCGTCCCCGTCATCGGCGACGGCGGCCTGCAGTACAGCGGCGACATCGCCAAGGCCATCGTCGCCGGCGCCGACACCGTCATGCTCGGCAGCCTCCTGGCGGGCTGCGAGGAGTCCCCCGGCGAGCTGCTGTTCATCAACGGGAAACAGTTCAAGTCCTACCGCGGCATGGGCTCCCTCGGCGCGATGCAGACCCGCGGCGACAGCAAGTCCTACTCCAAGGACCGCTACTTCCAAGAGGGCGTCAGCGGGGACGACAAGCTGATCCCCGAGGGCGTCGAGGGACAGGTCGCCTACCGCGGCCCGCTCTCCGCCGTCGTCCACCAGCTCACCGGCGGCCTCAAGCAGTCGATGTTCTACGTCGGCGGCCGCACCGTGCCCGAGATGAAGGCCCGCG
This sequence comes from Streptomyces diacarni, assembly GCF_003323715.1. Lineage (GTDB taxonomy): Bacteria > Actinomycetota > Actinomycetes > Streptomycetales > Streptomycetaceae > Streptomyces > Streptomyces diacarni. The sequence goes on along the minus strand of NZ_QOIN01000047.1, from coordinate 301,171 downwards.
GCCGCTTCGTCCGCATCACCGCCGCGGGCCTCAAGGAGAGCCACCCCCACGACATCCAGATGACGACCGAGGCCCCGAACTACTCGCGGCGCTGACGCGTTGGACCGAGGGGGGTGCCGGGCCGTACCCCGCCGCGGGCGGCGGGGATACTGGGGCGCGGCACACCAGAGTGAGAGGCAGTAGTAGACGTGACTGAGATCGAGATCGGGCGCGGCAAGCGCGGGCGCCGGGCGTACGCCTTCGACGACATCGCCGTGGTGCCCAGCAGGCGCACCCGCGACCCGAAGGAGGTCTCGATCGCCTGGCAGATCGACGCCTACCGCTTCGAGCTGCCGTTCCTCGCCGCGCCCATGGACTCCGTCGTCTCGCCGCACACCGCCATCCGCATCGGCGAACTCGGCGGCCTCGGCGTCCTCAACCTCGAGGGCCTGTGGACGCGGTACGAGGACCCCGAGCCGCTGCTGGCGGAGATCGCCGAGCTCGACGAGGCCACGGCCAACCGCCGCATGCGGGAGCTGTACGCCGCGCCCATCAAGGAAGAGCTGATCGGGCAGCGCATCAAGGAGGTCCGCGACTCCGGCGTCGTCACGGCCGCCGCCCTCTCCCCGGGCCGCACCGCCCAGTTCTCCAAGGCGGTCGTCGACGCGGGCGTGGATCTGTTCGTGATCCGCGGCACCACCGTCTCCGCCGAGCACGTCTCCAGCGCGGCCGAGCCGCTGAACCTCAAGCAGTTCATCTACGAGCTGGACGTGCCGGTCATCGTCGGCGGCTGCGCCACCTACACCGCCGCCCTCCACCTCATGCGCACCGGCGCCGCGGGTGTGCTCGTCGGCTTCGGCGGGGGCGCCGCGCACACCACGCGGAACGTGCTGGGTATCCAGGTGCCGATGGCGACCGCCGTCGCCGACGTCGCCGCGGCCCGCCGGGACTACATGGACGAGTCCGGCGGCCGCTACGTCCACGTCATCGCCGACGGCGGCGTCGGCTGGTCCGGCGACCTGCCCAAGGCGATCGCCTGCGGCGCCGACGCGGTGATGATGGGCTCGCCGCTCGCCCGTGCGACGGATGCGCCCGGCAAGGGGCACCACTGGGGTATGGAGGCGGTGCACGCGGATGTGCCGCGTGGCCGTCGTGTCGACCTCGGTGCGGTCGGCACGGTGGAAGAGGTCCTTCTCGGTCCCTCCCACACGCCTGACGGGTCCATGAACTTCTTCGGTGCGTTGCGCCGGGCGATGGCCACCACGGGGTACTCCGACTTGAAGGAGTTCCAACGAGTAGAGGTCACCGTCGCCCGCTGACCCCCTGCGGGGCGCACCTCCCCCACGCCCCTCACCTATGTGGGGCGGGCCCCCCATACCTCCCCCTTTACCTGTGGGGCCAGCCCACCCCCGAAGGGCTGCTCTCTATCCGGGGGAGGAGCCGCCCCAACGCCTGGCCGGCGAGGCCCGGGGGTTTGGGGGCGGAGCCCCCAACCACGGCCGAGGGCACCCTCACGGAAGAAGGGGAAGACCATGGGGGCAGGGGCGCAGCCCCGAGAAGAGGGGGAGGTCACAGTCGGTGCGCCGCACCAGTGGGGCTCACGCCCCGAGTGTCCAGCAGCAACTGCGCCTTCGCCGCAATCCCCTGCAAATCGTAAACCCGATGATTCTGCAACAGCAGAGTGAGATCCGCCGCGGCGGCGGCCTCGTAGAGGGAGTCGGCGCGGGGCACGGGCTGCCCCGCGACCCGCCATTGCGGCACGTACGGATCGTGGTAGCTCAGCTGGGCGCCGAGTTCTTTGAGGCGTCCGGCGACTTCCCTCGCGGGGCCGCCTTCCTGGCTGGCGAGGTCGGGTTTGTAGGTGACTCCGAGGAGGAGGACGCGCGCTCCGCGCGCGGATTTGCCGTGTTCGTTGAGCAGGGCGGCGGCCCGCTGGGAGACGTAGCGGGGCATCCGTTCGTTGACTTCCTGGGCGAGTTCGACCATCCGCAGGGGGTAGCCCAGAGAACGGCTGTGGTAGGCGAGGTAGTTGGGGTCGACGGGGACTCCGGGGCCGCCCACGCCGGGCCCTGGCCGGAAGGACTGGAAGCCGAACGGCTTGGTCTCGGCGCACCGGACGACGTCCCACAGGTCGATGCCCAGGTCGTGGCAGAAGACGGCCATCTCGTTCATGAGGGCGATGTTGATGTGCCGGTAGTTGGTCTCCAGGAGTTTGCTGGTTTCCGCCTCGCGGGGCCCTCGGGCGCGCACGACCTTGTCGGTGAGCCGCCCGTAAAAGGCGGCGGCCGCCTCGGTGCAGGCGGGGGTGAGCCCGCCGATGACCTTGGGGATGGTGGCGTAGCCGTACCCGCGGTTGCCGGGGTCGACGCGGCTGGGTGAGCAGGCGAGGTGGAAGTCGCGTCCCGCGCGCAGCCCGGAGCCGTCTTCGAGCAGCGGCCGGACGACGTCTTCCGTGCAGCCGGGGTAGACGCTCGATTCGACGATGACGGTGGTGCGGGGCCGCAGCCGTGCGGCGAGGGTGCGGGCGGCTGTGCGTACGGCGCTCATGTCGGGTGCGCGGTTGGCGCCCAGCCCTGTGGGCGCGCAGATGACCGCGGTGCGTACCCGGCCGAGTACGGCCGGGTCGGTGGAGGCGCGGAATCCTCCGGCGAGCATGCGCCGTACCTCCGCGGCGCTGAGCGGGGCGTCCTGCGGGGGGCGGCCCGCGCCGAGGTCGGCGACGGTGGCGTCGTCGGGGTCGTAGCCGAGGGTGCCGATTCCGTTCGCCGTGGCGGCCTGGGCGAGCGGCAGCCCCGAATGGGTGAGTCCCAGCACGGCGAGATCTGCGGGCATGGCAGCGGTCTTCCCTTCCCCTTGTCGGCCCGGTCCCGTCCCCGGGCAGCACCGGGAGTGGCGAGCGGCGCTCATTAAGGTTAAGAGCCCATATGACAGATAAGTCGGATTGCGCGCTCAGCAGGGCCGACGCTCAGCCAAACTCGCGGGAATGGGGGACCATCGTCAGGGGGACCACAGGGTCCATGGGGTCCGCTGGGCCCACGGGGGCGCTACACGAGGTCAGCACCCGCAGGGAAGGCACACCAGGCGCAGGACACACGGCGAACACGCACAGCAGAGCGCATGGCGAAAGCGCATGGCGAAAACGCACAGCGAAAGCGCACAGCGGACGCGTACCAGGGAGGCAGCAGTGAGGACAGCGGCACTGGGACCGGAGCAGCGCGCCGGGGCACTGGCGAGGATGGCGGAGGCCGAGCTCGACGTGCTGGTGGTCGGCGGCGGCATCGTCGGCGCGGGCACGGCGTTGGACGCGGTCACCCGCGGTTTGTCCACGGGGATCGTCGAGGCGCGGGACTGGGCCTCGGGGACGTCGAGCCGCTCCAGCAAGCTGATCCATGGCGGGCTGCGGTATCTGGAGATGCTGGATTTCGCACTGGTGCGCGAAGCACTGAAGGAGCGCGGGCTGCTGCTGGAGCGCCTCGCGCCGCATCTGGTCAAGCCGGTGCCCTTCCTCTATCCCCTCCAGCATCGGGCCTGGGAACGCCTGTACGCGGGATCGGGTGTGGCGATGTACGACGCCATGTCCCTCTCGTCGGGCCACGGGCGCGGTCTGCCCACCCACCGTCACCTCTCGCGCCGTCACGCCCTGCGCGTGGCTCCCGCGTTGCGCAAGGACGCGCTGGTGGGCGCTTTGCAGTACTACGACGCGCAGGTGGACGACGCCCGCTTCGTCGCCACGCTGGTGCGGACCGCCGCCGAGTACGGGGCGCACGCGGCCAGCCGCGCGCGGGTGGTCGGCTTCCTGCGTGAGGGCGAGAGGGTTGTCGGCGCGCGCATCGAGGACCTGGAGTTGGGGGGCGTGTTCGAGGTGCGGGCCCGTCAGGTCGTCAACGCGACGGGCGTGTGGACGGACGACACGCAGGGGCTGATCGCCGAGCGGGGCCAGTTCCACGTCCGCGCCTCCAAGGGCATTCACCTGGTGGTGCCCAAGGACCGCATCAACTCTTCGACGGGGCTGATCCTGCGCACCGAGAAGAGCGTGCTGTTCGTCATCCCGTGGGGCCGGCACTGGATCGTCGGTACCACCGACACCGGCTGGGATCTGGACAAGGCGCATCCGGCGGCGTCGAGTGCCGACATCGACTACCTGCTCGACCACGTCAACGCGGTGCTGGCGGTGCCGCTCACGCGGGACGACGTGGAGGGGGTGTACGCGGGGCTGCGGCCGCTGCTGGCCGGTGAGTCGGAGGCGACGAGCAAGCTGTCGCGCGAACACACCGTCGCGCACCCGGTGCCGGGGCTCGTGGTCATCGCGGGCGGCAAGTACACGACCTACCGGGTGATGGCCAAGGACGCGGTCGACGAGGCCGTGCACGGGCTCGACCACCGGGTCGCCGACTGCGTCACGGAGGAGGTGCGGCTGGCGGGTGCCGAGGGCTACCACGCGCTGTGGAACGGCCGGGCGCGGCTGGCCCAGCGTGCCGGGCTGCACGTGGCCAGGGTGGAGCATCTGCTGGGCCGTTACGGCTCGATGACCGAGGAGGTGCTCGATCTGGTCGCCGGGGATCCGAAGCTCGGCGAACCGCTGCCCGCGGCCGACGACTACCTCAAGGCGGAGGTCGTCTACGCGTGCACGCACGAGGGTGCCCGCCACCTGGACGACGTGCTGACGCGCCGTACGCGCATCTCCATCGAGACCTTCGACCGCGGGGCGCGCAGCGCCCGCGAGTGTGCCGAGTTGATGGCGCCGGTGCTCGGCTGGGACACCGACCAGGTCGACCGTGAGGTCGAACACTACGAGAAGCGGGTGGAGGCGGAGCGCGAGTCCCAGTTGCAGCCTGACGACCAGACGGCTGACGCGGCGCGGCTGGGGGCGCCGGACATCGCCCCGGTGTAGGTCCGTGTGAGGTCCGTGTGCGTTTCCGGCGCGGGTCTGTGCGAGCCTGTCCCGGCGGGGGGCCCGGCCGTGGGTCCCCCGTTGGACTGGTCGCCCTGGCAAGGGCTGTTGGGCGTGTGAACTCCGGTAAGAAGTGGTGGGGCTGTGGTGTAACCGTGCCGCCCCCGTACACGTCTTGTCAGGACGATGGTTCACAATGAAGGCTCTGCCGGGGGCGGGCTCTCACGCAGAGGGGACACAAGGGGATTCATGAGCGAGGACACGGGACGGCTGGTAGGCGGGCGCTATCGGCTCGGGGGTGTCCTCGGGCGTGGCGGTATGGGCACCGTCTGGCGTGGCGAGGACGAAGTCCTGGGCCGCCGTGTCGCGGTGAAGGAGCTTCGGTTCCCCTCCAGTGTCGACGAGGAGGAGAAGCAGCGGCTCATCACCCGCACCCTGCGTGAGGCGAAGGCCATCGCCAGGATCCGCAGCGGCAGCGCCATCACCGTCTTCGACGTCGTCAACGAGGACAGCAGGCCCTGGATCGTCATGGAGCTGGTCGAGGGCCGCTCGCTGGCCGACCAGATCAAGAAGGACGGGCCGCTCGAACCGCAGCGCGCCGCGCAGGTCGGGCTCGCCATCCTCGACGTGCTGCGCGCCGCCCACCGCGAGGGCATCCTCCACCGCGACGTGAAGCCCTCCAACGTGCTGCTGGAGGACGGCACGGGGCGCGTCGTCCTCACCGACTTCGGCATCGCCAAGGTCGAGGGCGACCCGTCCGTCACCTCCACGGGCATGCTGGTGGGAGCCCCCTCCTACATCTCGCCCGAGCGTGCCCGCGGCAAGCCTCCGGGTCCGCCGGCGGACCTGTGGTCGCTGGGCGGCCTGCTGTACGCCGCCGTCGAGGGCCGCCCGCCCTACGACAAGGGCTCCGCCATCTCGACGCTGACGGCCGTGATGACCGAGCCCATCCCCTTTCCCGAACACGCGGGTGAGCTGCACGAGGTCATCGCGGGGCTGCTGGTGAAGGACCCGGAGAAGCGGCTCGACGTCAGCGGGGCCCGCCTGCTGCTGGAGCCGGTCGCCTCCGGGCTCAAGAGCCCCCTCGGCCCGTCGGGACGTGACGGCGGCGACCCGACCCGCACGTCCGTGCTGCCCCGGGTGGAGGCGTCCTCCGCCTCGTCACCGCCGTCGTCACCGGCCTCGTCGTCAGGCAAGGGCGGTGCCCGGTCGGGTCCCGCCTACAGCGCCGGTACGACGGGCGGCAGGCGCAAGCGGCGGTCCGAGGGCACCAGCTCGGGTGAACGGCTGCGTGGCGCTTTCAAGTCCGTGCGGAACGCGGCAGGCGCCGCCGGCGCGGGTGCGGCGGGTACCGGCCGCGGCACCGACTCCGGTCCGGGTTCCCGGCCTGGCGCCGGTTCCCGGCCGGGGAGCGATGCGCCGTCCTCCGGTTCGGGGCACGGAGCCGGTTCGGGCGGTTCGCAGCAGGGGGCCGGCTCCGGCAGTGCGTACGCTGACGGACAGCGCGGTGCGGCCGCGTCCTCGGGGGCTTCCGCCCCCGCGTCGCCCTCCGTGCCGCCCGTCCCGTCGAGCCCGCCGTCGGCCCCGCGTACACCGCCGCGTCCGTCGTCGCCGCCCACCACGTCCTCGACGACCCCGCGGACGGGCGCGCGGACCGAGAAGCCCGCGAGCGGTACGAGCACGGGTGGCGAGAGCACCGGCGGCAAGGGTGCTGCGGGCGGCGCGACCGACTCCCGCGACGGCGGCGCGGCGAGCCGCACGTCGAGTGGGCGCACGACGGGGAACGGCACGAGTGCGTCCGGCGCGTCAGGTGCCTCCTCCCGGGCAGCCGGGCGGAAGGAGACCGGGCAGCCGTCCGGCGCGACGTCCGGCTCCGGGGCCGCTTCGGGGCCCGGAGCGGCGGCCAAGGGCGAGGATGCCAAGGGCAAGGACGCCAGGGGCGAAGACGCCAAGAACAAGGGCGCGAAGGACAAGGACCACGGCAAGGGCGCGGGCAACGGCGACGGCAAGGCCGCGGGTGGTGGAGCGGGTGCCGCCTCCGCTCCCCGCCCCGCAGCCGCTTCCCCCTCCGCGACGGATTCGACCTCCGGCGCGGGGAATGACGCGGGCGCGGGGGAGAGCGCGGGATCCCGGCTCCCGGGTGCCGCAGGCGCGGGGCCGCTGCCGGCAGCCGGCAGCGGCGGCCGGGCGCTGCCCCCGGAGAGCGGCGGCAGTGGTGCGATCACGTCGCTGCGCGACCTGAGGGATCTGCCCGAGCTCCGCAAGGGCTTGCCTCCGCGGACGTTGGCGCTCGTGGCGGGGGCTGTGGTCGTCGTCATCGTGGTCATCGTGGTGCTGGTGGTGAGCCTGAGCGGCGACGGCGATGGCAAGGGCGACGACGCGTCCGGCAAGGGCTCGGCCACCGCGGGCGCGGAGAAGGCCGGCAGCAGCGGTTCCAGGGAGGGCCAGGACGCCGGCGCGGCGAAGGACGGCCGGACGTCCGACGGGACGCAGGACGGCAAGGGCGACAAGGGTGGCGAGGGCGACAAGGACGGCGGCGAGGACGAGGCGTCCGACTCCGGTCTGCCGGACGGCTACGGGCAGGTGAAGGACGGCAGGTTCCACTTCTCCGTCGCGATGCCCGACGGCTGGAAGCGCTACGGCATAGCGGGCAGCAACTCGGGCGGCAAGTACGCGGCCGACGCGGGCGGTTATCCCCGCATCCAGATCGACCGCACGAGCAGCCCTGGCGCGGACGCCGCCAAGGCCTGGCGCCAGCAGGAGTCGGCGGCCACGAGCAAGAGCCCCGGCTACAAGTCGCTGGGCATCGAGACGGTCGAGTGGCGGGATTACCCGACCGTCGCCGACTGGCAGTTCCTGCGCGAGGAGGACGGCAAGAAGGTCCACGTCCTCAACCGGGGCTTCAAGGTCGATGACGGGAACGGCTACGCGATCCTCATCACGTGCGAGGCCGACGCCTGGCAGGACGAGGAGTGCGAGACGCTCAGGGACACGGCGTTCGAGACGTTCAAGCCACTGTGACCGCCCGCGCCGCACGGCGACGGCGGCGGTAGCGGGCCCGGTCGCGGTGACGCGCGCGGTTCCCGGACGTATCGTGGCAGACGCAGGCCGTCACCCTCCGCAAGCGTGCGGAGGGGAAACGGAGTTGGCGGCCTCGCGCACGGTTGGGGAGGCGTCGTGGAGGGACACGCGGAGTACGCGGGACGGCTGTTGGCCGGCCGCTACCGCCTGCCTCTGCCGCCCGCCGACGCGTACGAGCTCGCCGAGTCCCCGGCCTGGGACACCGTCGGCGGCCAAGAGGTCCTGGTGCGCCAGGTGCCGCTGCCCGAGGTGGTCGAGGCGGAGGTCGTCGAGGCCGAGCTGCTCGACGACAGCCGGGGCGGATACGGGTACGGGGGCGGTTCCGCGGTACGCGGTGCGGCGGAGCCGGTCCGGCCCGGGTATCCCGGCGGCCCGGGGGGCGGCCGGGCGACCCGGCGTCCCGATGACCCGGTGGTGCGCAGAGCGATGGAGGCCGCCGTCGCCGCCGCGCAGTTGCCCGACCACCCGGGGCTCGACCAGGTCTTCGACGTCTTCGTGGAGGACGACGGGCTGTGGATAGTGAGCGAACAGGTGCCCGCCCGCTCCCTCGCCGCGCTGCTGTCCGAGCGCCCACTGAGCGCCCACCGCGCCGCCGAGATCGCCGCCGACCTGCTGGCCGCGCTGGGGGTCGTGCACGTCCACGGCTGGGTGCACCGGAACGTCACCGCGCGCACCGTGCTCATCTGCGAGGACGGCCGGGCGATGCTCACGGGGTTGGCGGTGGGGGCCGCCGAGGAGGCGCTGTGCGGGTACGACCCGCTGCCCGAGGCGGACGAGCCGGGGGCCGCCCCCGCTCCGCCTGGGAGCAGCCCTGCGGGCGACGGCGCCCCCGGGACCCCGCCCCAGCCCCAGGTTCAGATCCCCTCGCAGGCGCAGCCTCAGTCCCAGGCGCAGCCCCGGACTGAGGTTCCCACTGACGCGGTGCCTGCGACCTGGACGGGGCGCAGGCTTCCCGAAGGCTTCACGGCGCGCGGGGAGGACCCGTACGACCCTCGCGGTCAGGGACGGGGCATCTTCGGGTTCGAGGGCATCGACCCCGACGAGGACGTGCGCGGGCCGCGCGGCCGAGGTGTGCGCAGGCCCGGTTCCGGCGCCGGCGGTGAGCCGGGTGGCGACGGAACAGCGGACCCGGCAGCGGATCCGTTGGCGGCGCGCGCGGCCCGGCGCGGTGCGATCGCGGCGTACCGGGAGGGCGCCCAGCGTGCCGTCGCCGACACCCGGAGCGCGGAACGCCGCGCCGGTGGCCCGGGCCCCGAGCACGGAGGCGCCCCGCATGGTGCCGACGCGGGGGATCACCGTCAGCAGGTCACCGACTGGTGGTCCACCGCGCCGGGTGACCGAAACGGCGGCGGCGACGGGCACCATCCGCCTGGCGCGCTGGACGACGAGGTCCGCTGGTTGTCGTCCGACGAGGACGAAGTGCGGCCCGACGCGCTGGAGGAGGGCGGCGGAGGACGCCAGGTCGAGCGGGACGAGATCTACGGACCGCGCGCGGCGGGCCCCTACGGTGCGGGGGCCTCGCCCTACGGGGGGAGCGGCCCGACCGCGCTCCCGGGCGCGCCGCGCCAGGACGGCCGCAGTGTTCCCGCGCAGTGGACCACCGGGCCCGGACACCCGGATGAGACGCGCCGCCATCTCAGGGGGCTCCCTGCCTCCTCCCCGAACGGGGAAGCCGACGGGGACGCCGGCGAGGGTGCTGCCCACGGCGAGAGCGCCTTCCACGGCGAAGGCGCTCCTCACGGCGAGAGGGCGCTTCACGGCGAAGGCGCTCTCCAAGACGAGCACGCGTTTCCCGGGGAGGACGGCTCCTACGCCCCGGAGCCGGGCGGCGTTCCCGCCGACCGCCCCTGGGGGGAGGCGGCAGAGGCGGAGGCCGTCGCGGGGCGGTTCCGCGGTCCCGCGACGGCGCTGGCGGCCGAGCGGGCGCGGCACGCCCGGATGACGGTCGTCGGCCCGGTGACGGAGCGCTGGGCACCCGAGCAGGCCGGTCCCGTGTACGAGAACTGGCGGCTGGCGCCGCCCGTCGGTCCTGCCGCCGATCTGTGGGCGCTGGGTGCGCTGCTCTTCCGCGCGGTGCAGGGCCACGCGCCCTACCCCGAGGACAGCGCCGCCGAACTGGCGCAGATGGTGTGCGCGGAGCCGCCCGCCTTCGCGGAGGACTGCGGTCCGCTGCGTCCCGTCGTCGAGTCGCTGATGCGCCAGGACCCCACGGAGCGCCCGGACTTCGAGGAGCTGCGCGGCTGGCTGCGTTCGCTCGTCCGTTCGGCGCCGGAACCGGATGTGGGGCTGCGGACGGTGACGGCGCCGTCGCTCGAACCCGGCGGCCCGTCCGACCCGCGCAGGCTGCCGATCGTGCGGCGGCGCGGCGAACTGGTGCGCAGACGTCGCCGCTCCAGGCGCCCCGACGGCCGGGGCCGCCCGCGCGGCGAGCGCGCGCAGCCGAGCGCCCGCGCCCCCGTCACGGCGCCCGACCGCACGGAGGTTCTGGGGCCGGAGCGGCTGCCGGAGTACGAGCCCGCCGGGGCGCCGACGCGGGCCGTGCCGCGGGAGAAGCGGGAGCGCGAGCAGCGGTCGGGCGGAGCCGGACCGCGGCGGCTGGGCCTGGTGATCCTGGGTCTCGTGCTGCTCGGTATGGCGGCTGCGGTGGCGTTCGTCATGTGGTTCCTGCCGGACCACGAGAAGGGCGGGGGCAACCAGAAGGGCTCCGTCGTCGTACCGGAGGAGCAGGACCGTGCGCCCGCGGACGGGGACGACAGCGGCAACGACGACAGCGGCAACGACGACAGCCGCAACGACGAGAGCGGTAAGGACGACAGCGGTAAGGACGGAAGCGGCGAGGGCGGCGAGAAGGGGGAGAGCGGCAAGGGGTCCGCGTCGACCGCCGGGCCCGGGGCGAAGTCCCCTCGGGCGCCCGAGGGGTACAAGACCAGCCAGGACCCCGCGGGGTTCCGGATCGCCGTGCCCGAGGAGTGGGACAGGCGCTCGGCCAACGGGCGCGGGCAGGTGCGCTACAACGGCGGTCAGGTGGAGATGGTCGTCGTGGGCGGACGGGACAGCACGAAGAAGTACGGCAAGGACCCGATGGCCTACCAGAGCGAGGACGAGCCGGAGCTGTCCGCCTACCGCGCAGCGGACTGGGCCAGTACGGGCGGGCTTCGGCGCATCGACGTGGGCGACACCGCCATGGCGGAGGGCACGTTCTCCTGGCGGGAGGGCGGCGGGCGGCAGGTGTACGCCCGCAACCGGGCGATGATCCTGGACGGCCGCTACCACGTGCTGCTCGTGATCGGTTCCAAGAGCCACCGTGCCGAGATCGACCGCCATTTCGAGGCGGTCGCCGACACCTACCGTGTCACGGGCGTCCGTTGACGGTCACAGGTCTGTGAACTCGGTGGCGCTCGCGTTTCCGGTTGGTTCAGGGTGGAGGCCATGACGCATTCGGGGGAGCAGGGGCGGTTGGACGAGTCGACCAGCTACGGGCTGCGGCCGCCCGCGCAGGCGAGCCACCAGGACCACCAGCCCTCCCCGCCTTCACAGGCCCAACAGGCCCAACAGGCCCAACAGGCCCAACAGGCCCCAGGAGATGCTCACCACGAGCCGCAGGCGTCGGGAGGTGCCCCGAGCCCTCCGCCCGCGCGGGATCCGCGTACCTACGAGCCGACCAGAGCCTCGGTGCCGGCACCGCCCGCCGCCGGCGCTGATCCGGGCACCGGGCGGCTGGTCGGCGGCCGTTACCGCCTCGCGTCCCGGCTGGGGCACGGTGGCATGGGCACGGTGTGGCGAGCCCACGACGAGGTCGTCGACCGGGACGTGGCGGTCAAGGAACCGCGGCTGCCCGACCACCTGCCGGCGCGCGAGCGCGAGACCATGCACGCGCGGATGCGCCGCGAGGCCCGTACCGCGGCGCGTATCGAGCACCCTTCCGTCGTCACCATCCACGACGTGGTGGTCGAGGACGACCAGCCGTGGATCGTCATGGAGCTGGTCCAGGGGCGTTCGCTGGCCGATGTGCTGGGCGAGGGCACGCTGGACGCGCGCGAGGCGGCCCGGATCGGTCTCGCGGTGGCGGGGGCACTGGACGCCGCGCACGAGAAGGGCGTGCTGCACCGCGACGTGAAGCCGGACAACGTGCTGCTGGGCCGGTACGACCGGGTGGTGCTGACCGACTTCGGTATCGCGCAGGTGCAGGGGGAGCAGGGGCTGACGGAGACGGGCACGTTCGTGGGCTCGCCCGAGTTCACCGCGCCGGAGCGGGTGCTGGGCCAGCGTCCCGGCCCCGAGTCGGACCTGTGGTCGCTGGGTGTGGTGCTGTACGCGGCGACCGAGGGCGTCTCCCCGTTCCGCCGTTCCAACAGTCCGGCCACGCTGCAGGCGGTGCTCTCGTCCGAGCCGCAGCGGCCCGCGCGGGCGCTGAGCGCGTCGGGCGCGTTCGGGATGCTGCTCACCCGGCTGCTGGCCAAGGAGCCGGCGCTGCGTCCTGATGCGACGGAGGTCCGCCAGACGCTTCAGGACGTGGCGCGTCCGCCGGTGCGCTCGCCGCGTCCCGTGCCGGGAGGGCAGGGCGGCGGCAACGCGGTCGCGCGCGGGCTGGGCGGGTTCTTCGGCAAGCTGCGCACCGAGCGCCGCTGGCAGTTCGGCACGGGCGGTGTGGTGGTCGCGCTCGCGGCCGCGCTCACGCTGTTCTTCGTCCTGACGGCCGACCAGGCGCCGGACGGCTGGCATACGCGCAACGAGGACAAGCGGGTGCGGGCCTCCCTGGCCGTGCCCGAGGAGTACAAGCGCAGTGCCGACGAGCAGTCGGTGGCCTTCACCGATCCGGGGAGCGTCATCGCGATGGAGCTGAGCAGGTCGAGCAAGGACATCAAGGACAGCTCGCTCGCGGAGGCCAACTCCTGGAAGAAGTTCTACGAGGACGGTGCCGAGGAGGACGGCTACCGCGACACGATGGGCAACGTCGTCTCCCGGGTGACGGAGGCCGATCAGCAGGGCAAGGAGGCGGCCGAGGTCGTCACCACCTTCCAGGGGCTCGACGACGTGGACGAGCCCGAGGGCCCCAAGAAGCTCCGGCACGAGCTGATCTACGTCAACGGTGACGGCGTGCGCTGGCGGCTCAAGGTGGAGATGCCCGCCAAGGGCAAGTCGCACCAGGACGGCGAGCAGGTCTTCGACGAGGCGAAGAAGTCCCTGAAGATCCACGATCTGTGACCGTGCGGGCGCCGTGGACGTGACGGTCCTGCGCCGCTGCGCGGTGTTGCCAGCAATCACTGGCGGATTCCGTGAAAAGGGGTTACCGCCGGGTATACGAGCCGGTGCCCCGAGTCGTACGCTCGGGCGCATGACGGACTCGCTGGAGAGCACCAACCCCTCAGCCGCCGCCGCTCCCGCCGACGGCAACCCGGTGGCCCCCGCGCCCGCGGGCGCACGGTCCGCGGCCGACGTGGTCACCAGGGACCTCGTCGCGGCGCTGACCCGCGGCGTGGTGGGCAGCGGCAAGACGACCAGCCGCTCCCCCTTCACCGGGGACGTGCTGGCCGAGCTGCCCGAGTCCACCCCCCAAGACGTCGCCACCGCCTTCGAGACGGCGCGTGCGGCGCAGCGGCGGTGGGCGGCGCTGCCGGTGCGGCAGCGCGCGGCCGTACTGCTGCGCTTCCACGATCTCGTGCTGGCCCGCCAGTCCGAGGTGCTCGACCTCATCCAGCTGGAGACCGGCAAGGCGCGGCTGCACGCGCACGAGGAGGTCCAGGCGGTCACCGTCGCCGCCCGCCACTACGGCCGCAAGGCCGCCTCCTACCTGCGGCCCAAGCGGCACACGGGGGCGATACCCGCGCTGACGAAGGTCACCGAGCTGCGTCACCCCCGGGGCGTCGTCGGCCAGATCGCACCCTGGAACTACCCCTTCGAGCTGTCCGTCGGAGACGCGTTGCCGGCCTTCGCCGCCGGCAACGCGGTGGTGATGAAGCCCGACACCCAGACCGCGCTGACCGCGCTGTGGGCCCGCGACCTGATGGTCCAGGCGGGGCTGCCCGAGGACGTGTGGCAGGTCGTCCTCGGGGAGGGCCCCGTGATCGGCCCCGAGGTCGCCGATCGCGGCGACTACGTCTCCTTCACCGGCTCGACCCGCACGGGGCGCGAGGTCGCCCAGCGCGCCGCGGCCCGCCTGGTGGGCTGCTCGCTGGAGCTGGGCGGCAAGAACGCGATGCTCGTCCTGGACGACGCCGACCTCGACAAGGCGGCGGCGGGCGCGGTGCGCGGCGCCTTCTCCTCCGCCGGGCAGCTGTGCATCTCCATCGAGCGCCTGTACGTCCACGAGTCGGTCGCCGACGCCTTCCTGGAACGCTTCCTGGCCAGGGTGCGGGCCATGCGGCTCGGCACCTCCCTCGCCTACGGCGCCGACATGGGCTCGCTGGTGTCCGAACGGCAGCTGGAGACGGTGCAGCGGCACGTACAGGACGCCGTGGCCAAGGGGGCGAAGGTGCTGGCGGGCGGCAGGCACCGCCCGGACGTCGGCCCGCTGTTCCACGAGCCGACCGTGCTGGAAGGCGTCGAGCAGGAGATGACCGTCTGCGCCGAGGAGACCTTCGGACCCGTCGTGTCCGTCTACCGTTTCGCGGACGTGGACGAGGCGATCGACCTCGCCAACCGCAGCGCCTACGGCCTCAACTCCTCCGTCTGGAGCGGCAACGGCCGCCGGGCCCGTGAGACCGCCGCCCGGCTGCGCACCGGAACCGTCAACGTCAACGAGGGCTACGCCTCCGCGTACGGCAGCGCCCAGGCCCCGATGGGCGGGATGGGCGACTCGGGACTCGGCCGCCGCCACGGCTCGGAGGGCATCTTGAAGTACACCGAGCCGCAGACGGTGGCGCACCAGCGGGTGCTGCCGATGGCGCCGTCGCTCGGCATGAGCGACGAGGCCTACGCGGCGTTCATGTCGCGCTCCCTCAAGGCACTCAAGACGCTCCGCTTCCGCTGAGCAGCCGCTCCGCTTCCGCTGAGCGACCGCCGCCGCGCCCGGCGGCTCCGGCCCGGCGGCCCCGCCCGTGAAACCGCCGCCGCCCCCACCGGCGGCCGGCCCGCATCGTCACCGCAGAACCGGAGGTACTCGTGTCCCTACCCCACGCTGCCCACAAGCGGGCGGACGCAGACCCGTTCGACTACGACGTGCTGGTCGTCGGCTCCGGTTTCGGCGGCTCCGTCTCGGCGCTGCGGCTGACCGAGAAGGGCTACCGGGTCTGCGTGCTGGAGGCCGGCCGGCGCTTCTCCCGCGACGAGTTGCCCAAGAACTCCTGGGACGTGAAGAACTTCCTGTGGGCGCCCTCGCTCGGCCTCTACGGCATCCAGCGCATCCACCTGCTCGCCAATGTCATGATCCTGGCAGGAGCGGGGGTCGGTGGCGGCTCCCTCAACTACGCCAACACCCTCTACGTGCCCCCCAAGCAGTTCTTCGAGGACCGCCAGTGGGGCCACATCACCGACTGGCAGGCCGAACTCGCGCCCTACTACGACCAGGCCA
Source organism: Streptomyces diacarni (assembly GCF_003323715.1). Lineage (GTDB taxonomy): Bacteria > Actinomycetota > Actinomycetes > Streptomycetales > Streptomycetaceae > Streptomyces > Streptomyces diacarni. The sequence goes on along the minus strand of NZ_QOIN01000047.1, from coordinate 285,710 downwards.
AGCGCATGCTCGGCGTCCGCCTCAACCCCACCACCACCCCCTCGGACGTCCACCTGAAGGCCGCCGCCGACCGCATGGGCTACGGCGACACCTTCCACCTCGCCCCCGTCGGCGTCTTCTACGGTGACGGCGACGACGGCGACGGCACCGCGCGCACCACCCCCGGCGAACAGGTCCCCGACCCCTACTTCGGCGGCGCGGGCCCCGCACGCACCGCCTGCGTCGAATGCGGCGAGTGCATGACGGGCTGCCGCAGGGGCGCCAAGAACACTCTGAACGAGAACTACCTCCACCTCGCCGAGCAGGCCGGAGCCGAGATCCGCCCCCTCACCACCGTCGTGGGCATCCGCGAGCGCACCCCGGGCACCGACGAGGACGGCTACGAGGTGGCGACGCTGCGCACCGACCGGCGCCGCGCGAAACCCCGCGTCCTGCGCGCCCGCCGCGTCGTCCTCGCGGCCGGCACCTACGGCACGCAGAAGCTGCTGCACCGCGTCAAGGACGCCGGCACGCTGCCGCACCTCTCCCCGCGCCTCGGCGAGCTGACCCGCACCAACTCCGAGGCCCTCGTCGGCGCGCAGACCGTGGCGCGCCGCTACCGCAAGAAGTGGGGCAAGGACGCGGAGCTCGACTTCACCAAGGGCGTCGCCATCACCTCGTCCGTCCACCCCGACGCCAACACCCACATCGAGCCCGTCCGTTACGGCAAGGGCTCCAACGCGATGAGCGCCCTGACCACCCTCCAGGTGCGGCAGAACACCACCCTGCCCGGCGCCCTGGCGCACGTGCTGACCTGTCTGCGGCACCCCGCGCTGTTCGCCCGCTCGCTGTCCGCGCGCAAGTGGTCGGAGCGCATCATCATCGGGCTCGTCATGCAGACGCTCGACAACTCGCTGACCACCTACCGCAAGAAGGGCGGCCTCGGCAAGGGCATGCTCACCGCGCGGCAGGGGCACGGCGCCCCCAACCCGGTGCACATCCCCGAGGGCGCCCAGGCGGCGACCGCGCTCGCCGAGGAGATCAACGGCTTCGCCGGCACCAACGTCGGCGAACTGATGGGCACCCCGCTCACCGCCCACTTCCTGGGGGGCTGCCCCATCGGAGAGGACACCGAGCACGGCGTCATCGACCCCTACCACCGGCTGCACGGCCACCCCGGCATCTCCGTCGTCGACGGCTCGGCCGTCTCCGCGAACCTCGGCGTCAACCCGTCGCTGACCATCACCGCGCAGGCGGAGCGCGCCATGTCGTTTTGGCCCAACAGGGGCGAGAGCGACCCGCGTCCAGCCCAGGACGCCGCCTACCAGCGGCTGGCGCCCGTCACGCCGGTCGAGCCCGCGGTACCCGAGAGCGCCTTCGGGGCCCTGCGGCTGCCCCTGCTGCCGGTGCCGGACGTGCCGGCGCGGGAGGCGGGAACGGCGGACTGAAACCCGCGCGGGAGCGCCCGGCCGGCGGTGCCACGGTCCGGGCGGGGCCACGACGAAGGGCCCCGTGGCGCCGGCCGGGTGGGTGGCGGCAGCCGCGGGGCCCTCGGACCAGCACCGGCGTCAGGGCAGCGCCCGTGCTGTGAGGCGGCGCCGGGGGGAAGCGCCGCCGGATTGGTCGAACCAATGGCGGAAGTCCGCCACGGCCGACCCGTGGTCGTCGAGTGGTGCGCTCACTGGGCTCGCTCTCGCATCGTCCTGGATGCGGCTCACCTTCCGCAACCGTTTCGACGGAGCGGGATTTTTGCCAGCTCGGCGCGGAGTCCGCAGTGCGCTCGTGACGCCGTCGAAAGACCGCGGAGCGGCCGGCCCAGAGCGTCCCCGGGACCGGCCGCTGTCGTGACCGGGCTGCTGTCCCCTGCCGTCCGGTCACAGCACCAAAGCGAGGTCCCACGACGCCCGGCGTCTCCCCTCCCGGGAAGGACGGACGTCTCATCGCTCCGGTGACGCCGCCCCGCTCGCCGCCGGACGCCCGGCGGAGATCAGGGACACCGGGATCAACGAAGCCCCTCCGAGCCGGTCACGCGCCGTACGGGTGAGGCCTCTTCGGGCCCCGCGGCCCGCACACTGCGGGCAGTGGCACCCCCGTGCCGGAAGAGGCCCCGCAGGGCAAGCCCTAATGTCCGCGGCACAGCCGCAGCAGCGTCATCGCCAGGTCGCGGCCCGCTGAGCCGAGCTCGCCGCTGTAGTGGTCGAGGATCTCCATCTCGCGAGCGAGATGGACCCGGCGGCCGCCCGACTCGATCCGTACGCGCTGGATCGTCTCGGAGACCTCCATCCGCTCGCGGACCAGCGCCACGATGCGGGTGTCCAGGGCGTCGATACGGGCGCGCTCCGCGGCGATCACCGTCTCGGGGTCGTCCGGGGCGGCCTGCGGGGTCGGTTCGGTGACGGTGGTCGGGCGCATCAGCTGCCAGCTCCTCAGCTCGGTGGAGCCCTCGGGCTACGGCGGCCCGGGAACCGACACACAGGCGCCCCGGGCCTTGGCCGGCCCGGGGCGCCTGGGGAAGTCGTGTGTTCTCTTGCTCACACAGAACGTCGACCATGGCAGCCGGCCGGACCGGTGCCATAGGTAAACCAGAAAGCGCTCTGCGTAAACACGCGCCCAGTATGTCACGGCCGCCCGCGCCCGAGCCGCCCTCCCCTGCGGGGTGCCGGGGGCGCTGTCCGTGCGGTGGGGGAGCGCGCGCGGGCGTGGGGTCCGGAAGGGGATCGGTATCATCGGGGGTGAACCCCTTCACCGCCGAAAGGCATCAGCTTCGTGGCTTCCAACCCGTCCGAGAGCAGCGCCCCGGACACCGTGCTCGTCGTCGACTTCGGCGCGCAGTATGCCCAGCTCATCGCGCGTCGGGTGCGTGAGGCGCGGGTGTACAGCGAGATCGTCCCCTCGACCATGCCGGCCGCCGAGATGCTCGCCAAGAACCCGAAGGCGATCATCCTTTCCGGCGGCCCCTCCTCCGTGTACGCGGAGGGTGCCCCCTCCCTCGACCGCGGCGTCTTCGAGGCGGGTGTCCCGGTTCTCGGCATCTGCTACGGCTTCCAGCTGATGGCGACGGCGCTGGGCGGCACCGTCGACAACACGGGCAGCCGCGAGTACGGCGCGACGTCGCTGGCGGTCACCAGGTCGGGCTCGACGCTGTTCGAGGGGACCCCGGACGAGCAGCAGGTGTGGATGTCCCACGGCGACGCCTGTTCCGCGGCGCCGGAGGGCTTCACCGTCACGGCGTCCACGGATCTGGTGCCCGTGGCGGCGTTCGAGAACGACGAGCGGAAGCTGTACGGCATCCAGCACCACTGCGAGGTGATGCACTCCACGCACGGCCAGCAGGTGCTGGAGCACTTCCTGTACCGGGGCGCGGGGCTGACCCCGTCGTGGACGACGGAGAGCATCGTCGACGAGCAGGTCGAGGCGATCAGGGCGCAGGTCGGCAGCAAGCGCGCGATCTGCGGGCTGTCCGGCGGCGTGGACTCGGCGGTGGCCGCCGCGCTGGTGCAGAAGGCGATCGGCGAGCAGCTCACCTGCGTGTACGTCGACCATGGGCTGATGCGCAAGGGCGAGACCGAGCAGGTCGAGAAGGACTTCGTGGCGGCGACCGGCGTGCAGCTTAAGGTCGTGGACGCGGCCGACCGCTTCCTGGACGCGCTGGCGGGGGTCTCGGACCCGGAGCAGAAGCGCAAGATCATCGGCCGGGAGTTCATCCGCGTGTTCGAGGCCGCGCAGGCCGAGATCGTCGCGGAGGCGCCGAGCGACGAGCCGGTCGCCTTCCTCGTGCAGGGCACCCTCTACCCGGACGTGGTGGAGTCCGGCGGCGGCACGGGCACGGCCAACATCAAGTCGCACCACAACGTGGGCGGTCTCCCCGAGGATCTCGAGTTCGAGCTGGTGGAGCCGCTGCGCAAGCTGTTCAAGGACGAGGTGCGGCAGGTTGGCCAGGAGCTGGGGCTGCCGGAGGAGATCGTCCAGCGCCAGCCGTTCCCGGGCCCCGGGCTGGGCATCCGGATCGTGGGCGAGGTGACGCGCGAGCGGCTGGACGTGCTGCGGGAGGCCGACGCGATCGCCCGCGAGGAGCTGACGGCCGCCGGTCTCGACCGCCAGATCTGGCAGTGCCCGGTCGTGCTGCTCGCCGAGGTGCGCAGCGTCGGTGTCCAGGGCGACGCGCGGACGTACGGGCACCCGGTGGTGCTGCGTCCGGTCTCGTCCGAGGACGCGATGACGGCCGACTGGTCGCGGCTGCCGTACGACGTGCTGGCCCGTATCTCGACGCGGATCACCAACGAGGTCTCCGAGATCAACCGGGTCACGCTGGATGTGACGAGCAAGCCGCCGGGGACGATCGAGTGGGAGTGATTCTCTCCTGACGGTCCGCCTGCGGGTGCCGTGTGCCCCCGTGTTCCGCTCCGGAGCACGGGGGCACACGTGTGCGAGCTGGGATACGGTTCCCGGGTGGCGGAGGCGGACGATGAGGCCAGGGGGCCCGAAGAGGCGGAGCGTACCGGCCGGGCGGGGCTCCTCGACTACTCGGACGAGCAGCGCGAGAGCTGGCGCGTCCTCCGGGAACAGGGAGAGCGGCGCCGCCGCCGCAGGCGCGTCGTCGGCTGGTGCGTGACAGGAGTGCTGGTGCTCGGTGTCGCCGGATGGGCGGCCAAGCCGACGCTCAAGGACATGAGGATCGCCTCCAGCGCCTGCGACGGGGCGATACCCGACGGCGGCATGGACGCGCTGCGCGCCGCGGCGGGCAGTCCGGACGCGCACCTGACCGAGTCCACCAGCGAGACCCGCGCCGAGTTGGGGCGCTACTCGTGCGAGGTGGTCAGCGAAGAGGAGCGCGTCATCGAGGTCGAGGTCTACGGCCGCCGCGACGACATCGACCGGGAGTTGTCCAGGGAGTTCGAGGACCAGGGCGGGCGCCCCCGGGTGGCGCTTCCCGGCGGGCTGCCGGGGTTCGAAGGCCAGATGTCCACGGTGCGGCTGATGCCTTCGTGCCCAGGGCGCGGCAAGGACGCGGCAGGACACCGGGGGCAGTTGCTGGTGAGCGTGTCGGGCGGGCATCCGGGGCGGCCGCACCACCTGCTGCGCGCCGGTGTCGCCGTCGCCAACAAGGCGGCCGCGAAGCTGGGCTGCGACGCGAAGCCGCTGCCCCTGCCGGAGCAGGGGGCGCAGCCGAAGGGCGTCAGGCTCGCGGCCGCGGCCCACACCTCCTGCGCGGCGCTCGCCGAGGGCCCCTTGAAGGGGTCGGCCTGGACCGCCGATCTGCGCATCCCCGACGGACCCGCACCGATGGCGAGTTGCGAGGTGCGGCCTTCGGGCACCGACGAGGACGGCGACCCGCACGCGGCGGTGGTCACGCTGTACGGCTGGTACGGCGACTTCTCGCGGCGCCTGCGGCTCTTCGACGCCAGGACGAACAAGGCGAGCACGGACCGGGAGCAGGCCGGTCCGTGGCTCACGGAGGCCAACGGCTGGGCACTGGCGCGGTGCGAAGGGCAGGCCGCGGGCTTCCAGATCACCGTCAGGAGACCGGGCAAGTACACGGGCCCGGAGAGCACCACGGTGGACCGCGACCAGTTGGGCAAGGACGAGATGCTGGCGATGCTCTCCTCCTTCGCGAAGAAGGAGAGCGCCGCGCGCGGCTGTGAGGACCTGCGGCTGCCCACCCGCCCGTGAGGAGCCGCGCGGGCACGACGGCGCTCGGGTTCAGATCAGGCGGAGCCCCAGCACGTACCGCCAGTCGATGGCCACCCGGAGCCGTTCGGCGCGGCCCGGGGGTATGCCGCGCTCCTTCGCCCAGGCGTCGAAGACCGCGAAGAGCTGGATCCGTCCGTCCATCAGCTGTTCCGCGGCCCTGCCGCCGGTGCCCGGCGAGGCGTCGGGGCGGCGCTGGGCGAGGGTGGCCGCCGAGGGGCGTGAGCGCACCCGGTGGTCGGCGGCGTGGTAGAGGCCGCGGGTGTGGCGCAGTACCGCACGGTCGAACGCGTCGGGTGAGGAGGCGAGTCCGTTCGCGAGGGCGCTCGTGCGGGAGGCCATGAGCCTGGCCACGAAGGCGGCGCTCTGTTCGAGTTCCGACTCGGTTCCCGACAGCCCGTACTCGGTCTTCGCGCCCGGTTCCAGCGCGTCGTCGGTGAGCCGTTCCAGGTAGGCGGCGAAGCGGGCGCGTTCGGCGTCGTACAGGGTGGCGAACGCGCGCGGTGAGGCGGCCAGGCGGCCTATCAGGTTCTGCGCCTGCTCGATGTCCGGGAAGACGACGTGGATGTCTTCTCCGCTGGGGAAGGGGGTGACGGCGTTGCCGCTCCCGTCCGGGTACTCCGCTTCCCGGTCGCTGATGGTGGGCCGGCGCTGGTCGTCCCGTGGCGGTCCGTGGGTCATCGCACGGCTGGTGTCCTGGATGTAGGAGGCGAACATCCGCGCGAGGTGGGGTGCCAGGCCGAGGGGGAAGTCGGGCCCGTGCCCGTCGTGTCCCTCGCCGAGCAGCAGGACGACGGCGTGTGTCACCCGGGCCGCGCGCTCGGTGTGGGGGCGGGCGGGCCTGCCCTGGTCCTCGGCGGTGCGGCCCGTGGTCGCGGCGACGAGTGTGCGGCCCGCCAGCGCGGTGCCGTCGGGGCCCTCGCACAGCGGGTGGCCGCCGGGCCGCAGGAGGCGCTTGAGCGGGCGCGTGCGGGCCACGTCCTCGCCCGGGTCCAGCGCTTTGGCCGCGCGTTCCGGGTCGTCGGCCAGGGCGCGCGCCCGGACGGGGGCGCGCCGGCAGACGGTCTCCTGCCGGCCGTCGAGCAGCACGGGGACCAGGACGGCGACCAGGGCGAGTGCCGCCACGCCGGCCAGGGCGGTGAGGAGGGTGCGCCGTGAGGCGCCGCGCAGCGGGCTCAGGGCGCGGACACGGTCGAGGGAAGGCACCGGGTGAGAGTACCCGGCGCACTCGCTCAGGTGTGCGGGACCAGTCGGCCGGCCGCCGAGAGCGAACCTCGGCGTGCCCGCCCGGGTTTCGCGTCGGCGTCGGTCGGGGTCAGGGGCCCCAGGCGCGGGTGAGGGCCGCCGCTTCACCGCGTGTGGTGACCCCGAGTTTGGCCAGGATGTTGGAGACGTGGAACTTCACCGTCGACTCGCTGATGCCCAGCGCTCGCGCGATCTCGCGGTTGCGGCGCCCCAGTGACACCTGCTCCAGTACGTGGGCCTCGCGGGGGTGGAGGTCGCGCAGGCCGTGGGGGCCGCCGTGGGCCACTGCCGCCCGGTCCGTCCTCGCGGCCCGTCCCGCCGCCGCTGCCACCGTGGGCGGTGCCGCCGTGCGGGCGCCGGCCGGGGCACCCAGGGGGAGGACGAGCGTCACCGTCGTGCCCCAGCCGGGTACCGGGTCGGCGGTCACCGTGCCCTCCAGCGCGGCGACGCGTTCCGCGACGTTCGCGGGGACGACGGGCTCGTCCGCCGGCGGCCGTCCGGGGCCGTCGTCCCGCACGGCGATCCGCAACGTGTCGCCCTCCAGCCACCAGCCCACGTGCATCCGCCCGACCCCTTCCTGCTCCAGCAGGGCGAGTGCGACGGTGCGCGTCGCGGCGCGCGCCGTGTGAGCGGTGTCGGACGGCAGGGAGCGCCCGCTTCCGGGCGGACGCAGCGCGAGCCGGACCGCGCGGTGGCGGGCCGGCGGCCGCAGCTCGCGGGCGCCGCGGTGGAAGGCGGTGTCGGCGTCCTCCTCGCTCAACTCACGGTTCCAGTACGTCATGCGGCCGAGCGCGGCGAGCGCGTCGACGGCCAGGTCGGTGGCGGCCGCGCGGGCCGCCGCGTCGTCCAGCGCGGGCGCGCGCAGGGCGGTGAGGACGCCCGTGAGGGCGGCGCCGTGCGCGTCGGCCAGCTCCGCCAGTACGGCGGCGCGGGCCGCCGCGGCGACGCGGGAGACCGACGTGTGCGAGGGGAAGGCCTCGGCGGTGAGGCGGTAGGTGGAGACGGTCACCAGGTCCCAGACGCGCTGCACGGTGCGCAGCACGGCGGGCGGGGGCGGTGCCGCCGTCCGCAGCCCGGTCAGCGCCAGCAAGGCGCCTCCTTTCCCGGCGTGTGCCGCCGCGACACCGAGCACGGCGCGGCGCTCGCCGCCCAGCACCGCCTCGCCCCACCAGGGCGCACCGACCCGCACCCGGAAGGCCAACTGGCCCAGCTCGTCGTGGGTGATGCGCGCGGCCAGGTCGCGGTCCGCGCCCACGGCCTGCTTGGGCGCGTACGCGGACACCTCGCTCAACTGCGCGGCTGCGGTGTGCCGCACCAGTCCGTTCAGTGCGCGCGAGGTGCGCTCCAGCAGTTCGGGCAGCGGCGCCGCGACGAGGTCGAACGCCCGGGCCAGTGCGTCGTCGGGACTGCTCCAGCGTGGTTCCACCCGGCCCACCGTACGACTGCGCGGCCTGCGGCCACCTGGCCGTAAGGAGAGCCGAGGTCCGGTCTTTCGAGGGGCCCGCCACCGGCCGCCCGCCGGTGACAGTGGTGCGGTGCGGGACCGGCCCGGCCGTACCGCCGCACCCCGCCGGCACCTCCGTACGACCCGAGGAGAACACCCGATGACACTCACCACGCACGCCATGGCCTTCGACCGGTTCGGGGCGGCCGACGTCCTCGCGCCGCACCGGGTCGAGCTGCCCGAACCGGGGCCGGGACAGGTCCGCGTCCGGGTGCGGACGGCGGCGGTCAACCCGCTGGACTGGAAGATCCGCCGGGGCGGGATGACCGAACTGTTCCCGGTGCCGCTGCCGCACGTCCCCGGGCTGGAGGCGGCAGGCGTCGTCGAGGCCGTCGGCCCTGACGTGGGCGGACTCGACGTCGGCGACGAGGTGTTCGGACGTACCTCCACGGGAAGCTACGCCGCCCACGCACTGGCCGAGGCCCGCAACCTGGCGCGCAGGCCGCACGCACTGGGGTGGGCGGAGGCCGCGGTGATCCCCACAGCCGCCGAGACAGCGCTGCGGTGCTTCGCGTACCTGGGCCTGGAGCGGGGCGAGACGCTGCTCTTCCACGCGGCGGCCGGCGGGGTCGGCACGCTGGCGCTCCAGCTCGCGGCGGCGCGCGGAATCCGTGTCATCGGCACCGCGAGCGAGCACAACCACGCGTATGTACGGAAGTTGGGCGGCGAGCCGGTCAGTTACGGGGAGGGGCTGACCGAGCGGGTGCGGCGGCTGTCCCCGCGGGGTGTGGACGCGGCGATCGACGGGGCGGCTCCGTGGAGGCGTCCCTCGCGTTGACGGGCGGCAGCGCGCGGGTCGTCACCATCGTCCACCCGGACGAGGCCGCACGGTCGGGTGTGCACTTTTCCGGCGGAGGCGGGGACTGGGACTTCGCGGGGGCGCTCGCCGAGGCGTCGGCCCTGCACGCGACGGGCTTCGGGCTGCGGTTGCCTGTGCACCGGATGTACCCGCTGGCGGACGCGGCAGCCGCGATGGCGGAGAGCGAGAGCGGTCATGTGCGAGGCAAGGTGGTGCTGGTGGTGGGCTGACGGGGGCGCACGCGTACGGGGCGGGGCCGAGGCGATGGCGAGGCGCACAGTGTTGCGGGCCTGCGGCGTGATGTAGTACTTCTTATACATGAGCGAGCAAGTGCACAACAGGCTGGCGGTCGTGCGGGCGGAGCGGAAGGTGTCCCGCCAGGCGCTGGCCACGGCGGTGGGTGCGCACTACCAGACGATCGGCTACATCGAGCGCGGGCAGTACAACCCCAGCCTCGATCTGGCGCTCCGGATCGCCGCCCACTTCCGGCTCCCGGTGGAGGCGCTGTTCTCCCTGGAGCCCTTCCGCCCGCTCACGGACGAGCTGTACGGCGGCCCGGCCGACGGGACGGGCAGTGCCGACGACACGGGGAGGACGCCGCGATGACCACGACGCGCTCGAACACCACGCGCTACGACACATGGATGCTCAAGACCATGAACGACGCGCGCACCAAGCGCTACCACGCGACCCGGCGCGCGCGGCGCCGCATCGTGGCCGCGCACATCGCGGCCACGGCCGTGGCCGCGGCGGGCATGGTGACGCCGCTCGCCGTCTCGTCCCCCTGGCCGCTGGTCGCCCTGCTGGTGGCAGGGCTGGCCTGGATCCCCCTCATGGGGCTCCTCAACTCCATGACGCGGGGCCTGCTGGAGCTGCGCCCCCGGGTTTTGGACGAGCGGCAGCTCGCCGAGCGCGGCACGGTGCACGCGCTGGCCTACCGGATCAGCTCTTCGGTGATGGCCGCGGCACTGCTCGGCTTCTACGCCGCCTGGCTCACCGGCGCCGGCCTCGACGCCCTCGCCGCCCCTCTGGCGACGGCGGGGTTCGGCCTCCTGGTGCTGCACTGGCTGCTGCCGCACTGGATCGCCGCCCTGCGCGTGCAGGACGAACCGGAGGACGACGAGCCGTGGGCCGCCCCGGACCCCACCTGACCTGCCGGTCCGCCGTGCACCTGCCGGTCCGCCGTACACCTGCCGGTCCGCCGCACACCTGCCGGTCCGGGCGGCCGTCGGGTGTACGGCCGCCTCCGGCGGTGTGCGCCGTTCGGGCGGACTCGCGGATGCCGCGCGCCGCGTCACCCGTGACGCGGCGCGCCGGTGCTACGCAGGGGACATGCGATCTGATTGTCATATCTTCACGCGACGGGGTCTGCTGTTCACCGGCCTCGGCGTCGGCACGGCGGCGCTGTCGGGTGTCGCTGCTGGAGCGTTCGCATACCACGACGCCGGGCGGAAGGGACACGCCGTCGCCGCCGCGAAGCATCCGGGCGACCCGACGCGCCCGGCGGGCGGCGGTGCCGGCGCGGGCAGGCGGCCGGTGCGCGGCCTCCCGCACGCGGAGCACGCGGAGCACGCCGCCACCGACAGCTACCGGCTGCGCCCGCTCGCCGGGGAGACGTCGATGGGTGCGCCGAGCGCCCACCCGCCCGTGCGCACCCAGGCGGAGATGACGCTGCCCGGAACGCACGGGCGCCGCGTCCTCGCGCTCACGTTCGACGACGGGCCGCACCCCGTCCACACCCCGGCGCTGCTGGAGGTGTTGCGGCGGCACGGCGTGCAGGCCACGTTCTTCGTCGTCGGCGAGAACGCCGCCGTCTTCCCCGAACTGCTGCACGACATCGCCGCCGAAGGGCACGTCGTCGCCAACCACTCCTACAGCCACCGCCAGCTGACCCGGCTGCGCACCAAGGACATCGAGAGCGAACTCTCCCGCACCAGCGAACTCATCGACCGTGTGCTCGGCGTCCCGCCCACCTGGTGCCGCGCCCCCTACGGCGACTGGCACGCCCCCTCGCTGAAGATCTGCGCCCGCCTGGGCATGGAGCCGATGGGCTGGTCCCTGGACACCCGCGACTGGTCGCGCCCCGGTACGACCACCATCGTGCGCGCCGTCCTCGACAAGGCCACCCCCGGCGCCATCGTCCTCCAGCACGACGGCGGCGGCCCCCGCGAGCAGACCGTCCAGGCCGTCGACCGCTACCTGCCCGTACTGCTGGAGCAGGGCTACACCTGCGTACGCCCCGAGGCGTGAGCACCGCGCCCGGCGGGAGACGCACCAAGGCCCCGCGGAACCGTGCCGCGGGGCCTCGTCTGCGTGGTGATCGCCTACCGGATGGCCTTGATCAGCTCTCCGTCCGGGGTGTCACCGCTCAGCTCCCAGACGAAGGTGCCGCCCAGCTTCTGCTGCTTGGCCCAGTCGACCTTGCCGTGCAGGGTCTCCGGGGTGTCGTAGCTCCACCACTGGTCGCCGCAGTGCGCGTAGGCGGTGCCCCCGACCTTGCCGGTGGCGGGACAGCGGGTCTTGAGCACCTCGTAGTCCTCGATGCCCTGCTCGTAGGTGCCCGGAGCCGGACCCGTCGCCTTGCCGCCGGGCTCCGACTGCGTCACCCCGCTCCAGCCGCGGCCGTAGAAGCCGAGCCCCATCAGTACCTTCTCGGGGGGCACCCCGCGGAAGATGAGCGACGCGATGGACGACTTGGTGTCGAAGAGCTTCTTGGGGATGCCGTCGTAGGTCTCCAGCGCCGAGTGCGGCGCCGTGGGACCTTCCTTGTCGAAGGCGCCGAAGTAGTCGTACGTCATCGGCAGGTACCAGTCGACGTACTGCGCGGCCGCCTTGTAGTCGGTCGCCTCCATCTTGCCGCCCTTGGAACCGTCGGCGGTGACGGCCGCCGTCACCAGCTTGTCGCCGAACTTGCCGCGCAGCGACTTCATCAGGTTGGCGAAGGCGTCCGGGCCGCTGGTGTCGCACCCGAGGCCGCAGGCGTTGGGGTACTCCCAGTCGATGTCGATGCCGTCGAAGAGGCCCTCCCAGCGCGGGTCGTTGACCAGGTTGAAGCAGGACTCGGCGAAGGCGTCCGGGTTCTTGGCCGCCTCGGTGAAGCCCTTGGACCAGCTCCAGCCGCCGAAGGACCACAGCACCTTCAGGTCCGGGTGCTTCTTCTTGAGCTTCAGCAGCTGGTTGAAGTTGCCGCGCAACGGCTGGTCCCAGGTGTCGGCCTGGCCGTCGACGCTCTGTTCGGCGGTGTAGGCCTTCTCGTAGTCGGCGTAGCTGTCACCCACGGTGCACTTGCCGCCCTGGACGTTGCCGAAGGCGTAGTTGATGTGGGTCAGCTTGTCCGCCGAGCCGGAGGTCTCGATGTTCTTGACATGGTAATCGCGCTGGTAGACACCCCAGTTGGTGAAGTATCCGACGTTTTTGCCTGCTGCCGACGAGTCGGCGGCAGCGGCCAGTTCCGGCCGCTTGCCGTCCTCGCCGGACGTGGTGTTGACGGTGATCAGGGTCACGGCCACGGCCGCCGCGCACAGCGCGGCGATCACTGCGATGAGGCCGCGGCGGGATCCCCGGTCGTCTGAGTAGTCCTGTCTGCTGTCAGATCCGAACATGGTCACCTCGCGTAGGGGGTGCGGAAAGGTGCCCGTCGTCCGCTCGGACGGACGAAGAAGGACCGGAGCAGTCCAGCAACGTTCGGAACACTCTCAGCACCGCAGGCACCGCCCCCAGACACGGGCGGACCCACGCTTCGGTTCACTCCGCGGCCGCGGGCAGGCCGTCTGCGGTGAGTGCCGCGCGTGCGGTGAGTGCCGCGCGTGCTGCACGTGCCGCGCGTGCTGCACGTGCCGCGCGTGCTGCGTGGAAGGTGCGGAGGCCGGTCCCGGGCGCGGGCACGGGCGTCGCCGTGGCTGCTGCCGCCGCGCGCGGCAGGCGGGGCACCGGTCCTCGTCGCCGACGGGGGTGAACAGCAGCGGCTGGGTGTGTGGGCCCGCGCATTCCCGCATGCGGGACACGCGCGGCTGCGGCGCTGTCCTGGCCGGTGGCGTGGTGATGGGCTCGGGCAGGGCGTGCTCCAGCCGCCACCGGAGCGCCCCGAGCGGGGAGCGGGCCTGTTCCAGCCCCGCCGTGAGCGCCGTGCGTACGTCGTCGGTGCCCAGGCCGCACTCCAGCCAGCGCGCTGCGAGGGGTGCCCAGCGCCGGGCCTTGCGGGCGGGCATCGCGAGGTAGGGCGCGGTGCGGGGGAGGGAGAGCAGGAGCGCTTCGGTGCGGGCGCGGATCTCGGTGCCGAGTCGGGGCGCCGCGGCTTCGGTGGCTTCGGTGGCTTCGGTTGTCGTGGGAGGGTGGGGGGTGTTCCCTACGGGTGTTTTACGGGGTTGAGGGGCGGCGGGCCGACGGGTCGGCGCACCGGTGGCCGGTACGGCGGCTGTCGGTCGGGCGGCGGGCTGGACGGCGACGCGGGCTTCGTCGGGCGACAGGGGGGTGTTGGCGACGAGCTGGACGGTCTGCCAGCGCCCGTGCTCGTTCTGGTGCCGCCACTCGAACAGGTAGCGTTCGGCGCGGAGTTGCCGCTTCGCGTGCTGGAAGGCGACCTTGCCGATTCCGGCGCGCTCTGCCGTCTTCCACAGCGGTTCGTCGGCGCCCTCGGGAAGGGAAAGCTGCCAGGCCAGGAGCCGTACCGCGGTCGCGGACAGGCGGGGGTGGCGGATGATGTCGTTCGGCAACTGGGAGAAGAAGCGCGAGGGCGCGCTAACATGCCTGTGCATCCCAGGGTCCCTTCGGATGACCTTGGTGGTGAAGGCCCTCGACCGGTGCTCCAACACCGTCGGGGGCCGCCTCATGTGTGACACATGGGGCGAGCTGACACGCGGCAGAGTACACCGGCTGTGGGTAGTTGGCGACGGACGGTTACGGCACGTGATCCTCTACGTAGAGCTCCGTCGGTGGCCGCTCACGGGAGCCTGCTCTGCCGGTTCAGGTCGGTGACCCGTGCGCGCAGCTCCTCGATGACCCGCGCGGCGCGGATCGCGTCCGGCGGCACGTCCCACTCGCGACCGCCACCGGGTGGCCGCATCTGTACGTACGGCCCCTCGCGGCCCATCACTTGACCGATCCGGCCCGTCCGCGTGTCGACCGCGAAGGCGCCCGCAGGGGGAATCTCGCTGTTCATGGCGCACAGCGTGCTGGTCACGCCGTACGGTGCGAAGTAACGGAGCAGGTACGGACGGTGAGTGTGCCCGGGGTGTCCCCGCCCTCGGGCGTACTGGCTCAGGAGGCGAGCCGGTTGGCCAACGGCAGCAGCAGGAACGGCGACGGCGACGACCGCCCCATGGCATGGCGCTACGCCGGCGACCAGATGAAACGCTGGCGCGAGGCGGCCGGTATCTCGCGCCAGGCCCTGGCGCAGGAGGCCGGCTACGGCTACGACGCCATCAAGGGCATGGAACGCGGAGTGCGCAAGGTGCAGGCCCATGTGCTGCGCATCGCCGACGAGATGTGCGGTGCGCAGGGGAAGCTGGCGGCGGCGGTGGAGTTCCTCCGCCCGGAACCGTTCCCGTCGTACTCGCAGGACTTCATGCAGGCGGAGAGCGAGGCGGTGGCCCACAGTTCGTATGAGAACGAGTTCGTGCCTGGGCTGTTGCAGACAGAGGAGGTGGTTCGGGCTCTATTCAATAACTACTGTCCGCCATTGGACGACGAGACGATCGAGGAACGGGTCGAGGCTCGGCTTAAGCGGCAGGTGATGCTCGACAAGCAGACCAAGGCGTTCAGCTTTGTGATCTCGGAGAACGCGTTGCGGGACTGCGTGGTGGGGGGAGAGTCGAGAACCAGGCAGTTGCGTCATCTTCTGGACGTGGGGGCGCGGCGAAACGTGACCATCCAGGTGCTCTCTTCCGGAGGAGGTCCGCATGCGGGTCGCCGCGGGCCGTTCGTCCTCCTGGAGACACCTGACCACGAGCACCTGGGCTACGAGGAGGGGCAGACCACAGGCGTGCTCCACTCGGATCTCGGCAAGATCGGCACGCTTCGTCAGCGTCATGAAATGATCCTGCGGCAGGCCCTCAGCCCGGAGGGGTCGGCGCGGTTCATCGCCGAGTTGACGGAGGAGCTATGAACACTGAGCTGGCGTGGTTCAAGTCCAGTTACAGTAACGACGATGGCGGCAACTGCGTCGAGGTAGCCGCCTGTCCCCACACCATCCACGTCCGGGACTCCAAGCAGCACTCCACGGGCCCCCAGGTCGCCTTCACCGCCGGCGCCTGGTCGGCGTTCGTCGCCGGCGTGCGCTCTGCCGCTTAGCAATACGGTGGTCGCTGAGCTCGAGTCCGCGTGCCGGAGGCGCCGACGCCGGGCGGATCCTCAGACCAGCCGCCGTGCCGTCGCCCACCGGGTCAGCTCGTGGCGGTTGGACAGCTGGAGCTTGCGCAGCACCGCCGAGACGTGGGACTCGACCGTCTTGACGGAGATGAACAGCTGCTTGGCCACCTCCTTGTAGGCGTAGCCGCGCGCGATCAGCCGCAGGACCTCGCGTTCGCGCTGGGTGAGGCGGTCCATGTCCTCGTCGACCGGCGGGGCGTCGGTGGAGGCGAAGGCGTCCAGGACGAAGCCGGCCAGCCGCGGGGAGAAGACCGCGTCGCCGTCCGCGACGCGGAAGATGGCGCCGACCAGGTCACCGCCCGTGATGGTCTTGGTGACGTAGCCGCGCGCACCGCCGCGG
This sequence comes from Streptomyces diacarni, assembly GCF_003323715.1. GTDB lineage: Bacteria > Actinomycetota > Actinomycetes > Streptomycetales > Streptomycetaceae > Streptomyces > Streptomyces diacarni. Next base: position 269,789 of record NZ_QOIN01000047.1, on the reverse strand, counting down.
ATGACGCCGATGACGTCCTCGGCGGCGTCGGAGACCGACAGCGCGAGGAAACGCACGGGCCGCTCCGCATCGCCCATCAGCGGCGCGCAGCGGCGCAGCACCTCGACGCCGCCGCCACCGGGCAGGTGCACGTCGAGCAGGACCACGTCGGGGCGGGTCGCCTCGATGACCGTCATCGCCTGGTCGACGTCGCCCGCCTCACCCACGACGTCGACACCCGTCTCGTCGGTGCGGCCGATCTCCGCCTGCACGCCCGCGCGGAACATGCGGTGGTCGTCCACGAGGACGACCCGGACCCGGCGGCCCCCTCCGGCGTCCGTGCCCTGCTGCTCGCCCGCCGCGCTCGTCTCGTTCGGTCCGTCCGTCACGACTCCGCCGCCCTCTCCATCTCCAGCTCGACCTCGGTCCCCTCGCCCGGTGCGGTGCGCAGCCGCGCCGTGCCGCCGTTGCGGCGCATCCGGCCGATGATGGACTCGCGTACGCCCATCCTGTCCGACGGCACGGTGTCCGGGTCGAAGCCCGGACCGCGGTCCCGCACGGAGATGAAAACGGTACGCCCCTCCACCTCCGCGAAGACCTGCACGGCGCCGCCCTCGCCACCGTACTTGGCGGCGTTGACCATCGCCTCGCGCGCGGCCTGGAGCTGCGCGCCCAGCGCCTCGTCGAGAGGGCAGTCACCGACGCAGACGACCTCGACGGGGACCCCGTGGTGGTCCTCGACCTCGGCCGCCGCGGCCTTCACCCCCTCGGCCAGCGTCGTGGGCTCGTCCTCCTCCTCGACGGGCCGCGTCCTGCCGGACGCGTCCGTGGGCTTGTACAGCCAGGCGCGCAGCTCGCGTTCCTGGGCGCGGGCCAGGCGGGCGACCTCGCGGGGCTTGTCGGAGTTGCGCTGGATGAGGGTCAGCGTGTGCAGCACCGAGTCGTGGACGTGCGCGGCGACCTCGGCCCGCTCCTGGGCCCGGATACGCATCAGCCGTTCCTCGGAGAGGTCCTGCACCATCCGCACCAGATACGGGCCCGCCATCAGGGCGATACCGACCAGCACCGCCAGCGCCGCCTGCAGCACGGAACCCAGATGGCTGACCGAGCCCTGCACGACGACGATGCCGGTCACCCCGACGGCGACCAGCGCGACCCCCGCCGCGCTGCGGGCCAGCGGCAGCAGCCTGGCCCGCCGCCCGACCTCCACCCAGTGGGCGCGGCGGGAGTTGTCGGCCTGCCGCCACACCAGGGCGACGCCGATCCCGATGAGCACGACCGGCCACAGGTAGGTGTTGGCCGCGCCGAACTGGAGGTTGTCCGCGGTGACGAAAATGGCGACGACCAGCGCCAGTACGGCGATCAGCTGGCCCTTGTCCGGCTTGTGGAACAGCCGGCGCCGCAGCCCGCGCCGGTCGGTGACCGCCTCGGTCAGGCCCGCCGCACCGGTGCGGTGCCCCACGCCGACACCGCCGGTGCCGAGCGGGACGACGAACCAGAACGCCGCGTACAGCAGCACCCCGAGCCCGTTGGCGAGGGCGAGCGCGATGAAGACGATCCGCACCCAGGAGACCGGCAGCGCCAGATGGCCCGCCAGGCCGCGCGCCACGCCGCCCAGCATCCGCCCCTCCGCGCTGCGGTAGAGCTTGCGCTGCGGCGGCTCTTCGGCGGACGGGTCCGCGGACGCGGGCCCCTGGGGCGCGTCCACGGCGGGGGAGGCGGGCGCTGTCATGCTCCGATCGTCACACGCCCGGCGCGCCGGGACATCAGGGTCGACCCCTGAGGCTCCCCCGAGGCGGCCTCGCGACGGCGCGCGGGGGCGCGCGCCGATCTCAGGGATCGCTCCGGGTAGGGCCCCGATGCCCGGCCGCGCCCGGGGCGCCACCATAGGCGTATGAGCGAGGACGAGCAGCGCGGGGAACGCGTCCCGGAGGACCCGGAAGACGCGGACCGCACGCGGCGCGGAACGGGGGAGGGGGAGACGCCTTCCGGCGCGGGGCCGCGGCGGCCCGGTGCGGGGGCGCGCTCTGGTGCGGGAGCCCGCTCTGGGGCACGGGCACGCTCCGGGGCGGGGGCGCGCGAGAGTGAGGGCGCGGGGGCACCGTCGTGGGGGGCGCACAATCCGCCGCCCCAGGGGCCGAAGGGCAGGCAGCTGCGGCGCAGCCGTGCGCACAAGGTCGCCGGGGGCGTCTGCGGGGGCCTGGGGCGGTACTTCGACCTCGATCCGGTGATCTTCCGCGTCCCGCTGGCCGTGCTGTCCGTCGTCGGCGGGTTCGGCCTCATCTTCTACGGGTTCGCCTGGCTGCTCATCCCCGCCGAGGGCGAGTCGCAGAACGAGGGGCGGCGGCTGCTGTCCGGACGGGTGGAGAGCTCCTCGCTCTCCGCGGTCCTGGTCGCTCTCGTCGGCTGCGGCCTCTTCCTCGCCTCCCTCGGGGGCCGCAGCGTGCCCTTCTCCGTGCTGCTGATCGGCACCGTGGCCGGGGCGGCGTACTGGTCGCGGCACCGGCGGCAGGCCGAGGCCGCGCGCGGGGAGGGGGCGCGCGTCGACCCGGCGACGGCGCACGCCGTCGCCGACGCGCCACCCGAGACGCAGGCCCCTCCCGTCGCCGTACCCGCCTCCTGGTGGCGGGAGCCGCTCACCAAGGAAGGAAGCGAGGCGGGCACCGCGTCGACCAGCCCGTGGAGCCGCGCGGGCGCGGCCACCGGCTATCTGTGGGGCCCCGAGGCCGCCCGTCCGCACGCGGCGCCGCCGAGCGCCCACGCGCGCGGCGGCGAGTCGTTCGGGGCGCCGGTTCCCGCGGGAGCCAAGGGCGGCGGTCCGCCCGCGCGGCAGGGCGCGGGCGGCGGCTCGCTCGGCGGGCTCACCTTCCTGCTGGCGCTGGTCGCGGGCGGCGTGTCCGCCGCCGCCACCTGGGAAGGGAACCCGCTGGCCACGATCCTCGTCATCGGCTTGAGCAGCGCCCTGGCGGTCTTCGGTCTCGGCCTGGGCGTCAGCGCCTTCGTCGGCCGTACGGGCCCTGGAACCCTCTTCTGCCTCGTGCTGACGGCGGGCCTGCTGGCGGGCGCGGCCGCGCTGCCGAAGGACATCTCGACGCACATACGGGACACCCGCTGGGTGCCCGCCGCGGCGCAGGAGATCAAGCCGCGCTACAAGCTGGGAAGCGGAGCGGGTGAACTCGACCTGACCGAGGCCGGGCTGAAGGCCGGCCAGACGGTGCGCAGCGGCGTGCGGATCGGCGCCGGGGAGGCGAAGGTGGTGGTGCCGGACAACGTGGTGGTCAAGCTGCACACGGACGTCGGGATGGGGGAGACGGTCTTCCCGCGGTCCCTGGACGGGGACGGGAACGTCGTTCCCGACAGCTCGGGCGGCCTGGGCACGACCCGCAGGATCACCCTGCGCCCCTTCGACGGCGCGCGGCCCGAGGGGACGATCGAGCTCGACATGAGCGTCGGCCTCGGCCGCGTCGAGCTCGTCAGGGAACTGCCCTCCGGTGAGCGCTCCGACCACCGGCGGCCGCCCGGCGAGACCATCCCGGACGAGACGGCACCCGCAGACGCCCCGGACGAGACGGCACCCGGGGACCCGTCCGGCGCCACGGGCCGCGGCGCCGTCGGCCCGGGCGAGCGCTCGGGGGCGGGCGCACACCCAACGTTGCCCGCCGCGGAATCCCGCCACTCCGCACAGGAGGCGACCCGATGAGGCACCGCTTCGAACCCTCCCGGCTGCTGCTCGGCCTCGCCATGATCGTCATGGCGGTGCTGTACCTGCTGGACGTGGCGGGGGAGTTGCAGCTGCCCTTCTGGGCGCTGCTGATCGCGCTCCCCGCCGCCCTTCTCCTGGCCGGCTGCGTCTCCCTGCTGACGTTTCTGCTGCGCCGCGCACGGGGAAGGCGGCGGGAGCCCGGAACCTGAGCGGACCGTCGGTCTGAGACTCGGCCTCGTCCTCAGCCGAAAATCTGCTGGCCCTTGCGCCGTCGCCGTACCGCCAGCAGCGCGTCCAGCGACAGCAGGGGTGCCCCGGCCAGCAGCAGCGGCAGCCACGCCATCAGGTACGGCAGATCGTTGCCGTAGTAGTACGGCTCGCTCGACCAGCTGACCGTCAGCCACAAACACAGGGACAGCAACGCCCCACCGGCCGCCGCAACCCGGGTCCACAGGCCGCACAGCGTGCCGAAACCCACCGCGACCTCCGCGACGGAGAGAGCCGTACCGAAGCCCTGCGGACTCTGCTGGGCGAGGTCGGCCAGCCAGGGCGCCGCGGCCGTCTCGTGGACGGCCCGCAACGTGCCGGCGAACGAGCCCGGTCCGCTTCCGGTCAGGAAAGTGCCGTCGGTCAGTTTGTGGATGCCCGCGTACAGAAAGGTGATGCCGAGAAAGAGCCGCAGCGGCAGCAGCGCGTACCGCGCCGCGAGCCCCCGCACCCCGACGGGCGCGCCCGCCACCGGTCCCGGGAAAGCATGGACGGTCTTGGCCCCTTCGTCGGTCCCGCCTCCGCCCGGACCTGTCACAGACATCCCACGGCTCCCGCCCTTCCGCAAACGCGTTCGGTGTGGCCGCGATTCTTCCCACACGCCCTGGCCACCTGGCAAGTGCGCGAGCACAGGGGTGCTGCGTGCGGCGTACGGCGCCGGGGCGAGGGGTGTTACTCCACCACGTCGATCGGGTAGCGGTTCGTCTCGGCCCCGGCCGCCGTCACCACCTGGACCTCCACGCGCCCCGGTTCGACCTCCACGGGAACGGGCACCGTCAGCGCCGAGTCGGCGGGGCTGGCGAAGCCCCCACGCACGGGGATGAGCGGGGCGTGCACATGGACGGTGCCGATGCGCACCACCATGCGGGAGAGCCGGTCGGGCTCTGTGGCCCCCACCGGGACGAAACCCGTGCCGCGGATCTCGATGTCGTCACCCGTCCTGATCGGCGCGTGCAGATCGCCCACCTCGCGCGCACGGACCACCGACAGCACCACGGGACGGCTGCTCTCGGCGTACTTGCCCGCCAGATACGTCACGGTCGAGACGACGACCAAGAGCGCCAGCCCCCACGGCAGATCGGGCAACCGGTCCGGCTGCCCGGCCAACCGGACGGCGGCGAAGACCACGGCGGCCGCGCTGATCAGCACGTACTGCACATCGGAGAACGCGCCACGGCCCGCGTCGTCCGTGAGCAGGTCAGCGGCGCGCGGACGGTCGGCCCGCACCTTCTGCAACCGCCTGCCCTGCACCCGTACGGTCACCGTCCGGCGCACCACGACGGCGACCGCGCAGGTCAGGGCCACGACCGTGACCATTCCGGCCCCCCTCGCCAGACCGAGCCCCGCCAGCAGGTCACCGCGCGCCCCCGCGTCCGGGGCCGCCGCCAGTTCGACGGCCATGACCAGCACGGCGAAGACGGACAGCAGCACCCAGGCGGCGGCCACCGTACGCGAGGTGGACAGCCGGTTGTCCTCACCGATGACAGGCGCCAGCACCCCGCCGCGTGCCCGGTGCAGCCACGCGGCCGCCGACAGCAGGACGGCCGAGACCAGCGCCGCCACCAGACCGGCCGACCTGCCGACCGACCAGCCGCCGGCCAGAGCGGTCAGCAACTGCACCAGCAGGAGCACACCGACCGCCGCCCACACGGCGAGGACGGTGCGCCGCCACAGCCTCGCCACCCACGCCTCACCCTCCGCGCGCCTCCGGTCGGCCACCTCACGTGCCGCCCGGGTCAACTCGTCGGAGACCCACTGCCGTGAAGCCCCCGCCGAGTGCGCGAGACCGACCGGCACGCCCTCGCCGTCGGCGAACTCGTCCCGCCGCCGCACGAACGCCTCCACCGCCCTGCGGTGCTCATGGCGAGCACTGTTCGGACAGTTCTCGCACTGGCAGGGCGAAGGGGAGGCAGCGGAGATACCGGCGGAACGGGACGTACGACGCGCCTCCGGCCGTGCCCCTGCCTCGGACGGCGCGGCCTCGGGCCGCGCCCGGTGCGGCGTGCCGGAGCCGCCCAGCGGCAGTTCCACCCGAGGGGGCCGCCGCCGACCGCCACCTGAGCCTGTACCGGCACCCGTGCCCGTTGCGTTCGTGCCCGTGCCCGTGCCCGTGCCCGTGCCCGTGCCGGTCGTACTTGTGCCCGTGTCTGCGCCTGCACCTGCGCCCGGAACCTTCCCCTGCGGCCGCGCGGTCGGCTCCTGACGCGGGGCGCGGTCAGTGGGGTGCGCCGCTGCGGGGCGTGCGTCGGTGCGTGCCTCCGGGGAGCGTGTTTTCGGGGGGCGCGTGTCGGTGGGACTCGCGCCGGTAGACGCCGGGTGTCCGGCGGAGGGCGTCTTGCGCGTGCCCGATGCCGCCGGGTGCGCGTCGGGAGGCGTGCTGCGCGTGCCGGAAGCCGCCGGGCGGGCTTCGGGACGCGCCGAGCGGGCGCCGGGTGCCTCCGAGTGGGCGCCGGGTGCCGACGGGCGCGTGCCGGGTGCCGACGGGCGCGTGCGGGGAGTCGCGGGGTCGGGCGTCGCCGAACGCCCGGACGCTCGCGCGGGGTTCTCGCCGGCCCCGGCCCCGGGAACCCGCGCCCCTTCCGGCCTCCCGCCGGCACCGGCGTCCCCCTCGCGAGTGCGGGGGACGCCACCGTCGTTCACCTCACGTGAGGCGCCCGCCTGGCGTGTGGCGCCCGCGGGAGCTGCGGCATCCGGGGCGCTGCGGGGCCCCTGCGCCGCGCTGCCGGACTGCGGGCCGGCGCCCCGGTCCGCCTCCGGGCGCCGCGGCGCCGCCGCGGCGCTCCCCGCGCCGCGGGTGTCTGCGGCGGTCGGGCTCGTTCTGGAGTCGGCGGGTGTGCGCCGGGCGTCGTCGTCGGTGCGCTGGGCGGCGCCGTCGGGGCCGTCCTCGTCGTCGTCCGGGCCCTTCGAGCCGTCCCGAGCCGTGTCCACGGCCACTGTGCAACCCCGCCTCTCAACTTCCATGTGATGCAAGGGGATTGTGCCTCACCTCAGCCGTGGACGGCCTCGGAGGCCGTCCACGGCCCGGGTGATCCTGCTGGAGAGAGGTTGATAGGCGCGCCAAGCGGTGCTCGTGTGGGTGAGCGGCGGTCATCCTCCGGTTGACGTCGCACCGCCGGGCCGGACCGCTCCGGCGAAGGGCATCTGATCGATCGGGGCCACGCGCACCGACGTACCGGGGCGAGGCGCGTGGATCATGCGGCCGCCGCCGATGTAGAGGCCGACGTGGCTGACGTTGTCGTAGAAGAAGACCAGATCGCCTGGCGCGAGCCGGGAGCGGGACACGCGGGTGCCCGCGTGGATCTGGCTGTAGGTCGTACGCGGCAGCGCGACGCCCGCCGCCTTCCACGCCGCCTGGGTCAGCCCGGAACAGTCGTATCCCGAAGGGCCCGTACCGCCCCACACGTACGGTTTGCCGAGGGCGCGGTGGGCGAAGGCGACCGCGCGGGCGGAGCGCCCGGCCGTCGCCGCACCGGCGGGGTGGTGCGCCGGGGAGGCGTCGCTCTGTCCGGCGGCCCCGGCACCGTTCCCCGTCCCGTCCCCGCCCCCGTCCGCACGGTCGTCCCGCCCGGGCCCTGTCGTGGACGGGCTTCCGTTCGGGCCTCCCTTCCGGCCGCCGTCCGTGGGGGACGGGTCGGTGGAGGACGGGCTCGCGGGTGCACCGAGGACATCGGCGCGCTGTTGCGCCGTGAGGGTGTCGAGGAGCCGCTGCGCCGCGTGCAGCTTGCGTTGGACGGCGGACTTGTGGCCGCGTGCCGCGTCGGCCGAGCGGTCCAGCTCGGCCGACGCGCCTGCCGCCTCCTTGCGCAGCTGCGCGAGCTGCCGGGTGCGTGCCGCGGTGCGGCGCAGGGCCGTCGACCTGCGATCCGCGACCCGTTCGGCCAGCGCGGCGTGCTCCAGGTAGTCGGACGGGCTGGCGGAGAGAGCGAGCCGGAGGGTGGGGGCGACGCCGCTGCCCTCGCGGTACTGCTGGGCGGCGTATCCGCCGAGTGCGGCGCGGGCGGTGTTGAGCCCGGCCTGTGTGCGGGCGGCCTCGTCGCGCAGCGACTCCAGTTCGTCGCGTGCGGCCTCCGCCTGACTGCGGGCGCCGTTGTACGCCTCGGTGGCGCTCTCGGCCTCCCGGTGCAGCCGGTCGACCTTCGCCTTGACGCCGGCCTTGTCCGTGGGGGCTTCGCCGTCCGTGAGGGCTTCGCCGGCGGGAGCTTCGCCGGCGGGTGCGCGGTCCGCTGGAGCCTTGTCGGCGTGGGCGGTGCCGCCCAGGGCGGTGGCGCCCGTGATGCCCGTGAGGGCGAGGGTGAGGGCCGCGCGGGCGGCCGTGAGCGGTCGGGGGCGGGGAGGGGGTTTGCGGTGCGAGGCCATGGGGGCCGTCACTTCCTCATCGGGTGTCACTGGTGTGTCACTGAGGTCACATCTGGCCCGGCTGCCGGGGGGTGGCCGCGCCGACCGGCGGGGCGCGGCCACCTGACGAGGACGCTATGCGCGGACCCCGCCGCCGGGCACGGGAATGACCGCAAATGATCTTTATCGGTGTAAGCTGCCCTTCTCTGTCCGGTAAGGGCCGCCGTCCGCACGGTGCCGGGCGCATATGCGCGGAGCCGACCGTTGCCGTGTCGGCCTCGACGGCGAAGGCGGGGGTGTGCTAAGAGCGCCGGAAACGCCCGGATACGCTCACCGGCATGGACGTACTCATCAATGTCTTCGTCGGCCTGCACGTCATCGGTATCGCCGCGCTCCTGGGCGGTTTCTTCACGCAGATGAAGGCGATGGGCAAGGGTGAGGCCCGCATAGCCCCCGGCATGCTCCACGGCGCGCTGACCATGCTGGTCACCGGCGTCGCCATGATCGGCCTGCACCAGGCCGACGACAGCCCGGTGAACAACCTCAAGATGGGCGTCAAGCTCGCCCTGCTCGTGGTGATCCTCGGCATCACCTACGTCAAGCGCGACGACGAGCGCGTGAGCACCCCGCTGTTCGGCGCGGTCGGCCTGCTGACGATCGTCAACATCTTCATCGCCGTTCTGTGGGTGTGACCCTTGTGCGGGGGCGGCTCTGCGGGGGCGTCCCGTCCGTGGCGCCCATGGACGCGGGGTGTGTCCGGAGTCGCTCGGCGGCCGGTTTTCCACAGGGCGTGAGGTGTGTCGGTGTGTCGGCCTAGACTCGGACGACGATGAGCAGCCTCTTCGACGACAGTTTCCTGGCGGACCTCGACGGCACGAGCCCCGAGGCGGACGCGCCGCCACCGCCCGAGGACCCCGAGGCCCCCGGCCGGCACGGGCACCAAGGCCCGGAGGAGGAGATCCCCGAGGATCTCTTCCAGGGCACCTTCGCCGGCCCGCGCGCGGGTGCGGGCGCCGCCGCGGGGCGTGACGCCTACCACCGTGACGGCGCGCCCCGCTCCGTCGTCGAGCCCGCCGCGCTCCTGGAGGGGATGAACGAGCAGCAGCGCGAGGCCGTGCTGCACGCCGGCTCCCCGCTGCTCATCGTCGCGGGCGCCGGCTCGGGCAAGACGCGGGTGCTCACCCACCGCATCGCCTACCTGCTGGGCGCCCGGAACGTGCACCCGGGCCAGATCCTCGCCATCACCTTCACCAACAAGGCCGCGGGCGAGATGAAGGAGCGCGTCGCCGATCTGGTGGGGCCCCGCGGGCAGTCGATGTGGGTGTCCACCTTCCACAGCGCGTGCGTGCGCATCCTGCGCCGGGAGAGCAAGAAACTGGGCTTCACCTCGTCGTTCTCGATCTACGACGCGGCGGATTCCAAGCGCCTGATGGCCCTGGTCTGCCGCGATCTGGACCTGGATCCGAAGCGGTTCCCGCCCAAGGCGTTCAGCGCGAAGGTCTCCAACCTCAAGAACGAGCTGATCGACGAGGAGGACTTCGCTGGGCAGGCTGGGGGCACCTCCCAGGGGGCACCGCCCGGCCGAAGGCTGGGGGAGGAGTCTGGGGGAGGGTTCGAGAAGACTCTCGCCGAGGCCTACACGATGTATCAGGCGCGGCTGCGCGAGGCCAACGCGCTGGACTTCGACGACCTGATCATGACGACGGTCCACCTGCTCCAGGCGTTCCCCGACGTCGCCGACTACTACCGCCGCCGCTTCCGCCACGTCCTCGTCGACGAGTACCAGGACACCAACCACGCGCAGTACCAGCTGGTGCGCGAGCTCGTCGGCCCGGCGGAGGAGCAGGCCGAGCTGTGCGTCGTCGGCGACGCCGACCAGTCGATCTACGCCTTCCGCGGCGCCACCATCCGCAACATCCTCCAGTTCGAGGAGGACTACCCGGACGCGACGACGATCCTGCTGGAGCAGAACTACCGCTCCACGCAGACGATCCTGTCCGCCGCGAACGCCGTCATCGAGCGCAACGCCGACCGCCGCCCCAAGAACCTGTGGACCAGGGCGGGTACGGGCCCCCGCATCACCGGGTACGTCGCCGACACCGAGCACGACGAGGCCCAGTTCGTCGCCGAGGAGATCGACCGCCTCGCGGACGGGGAGGCGGCGGAGGGGCAGCCGGCCCAGGAGAAGGTCCGCGCCGGTGACATCGCCGTCTTCTACCGCACCAACGCCCAGTCCCGGGTCTTCGAAGAGATCTTCATCCGCGTCGGCCTGCCCTACAAGGTCGTCGGCGGCGTGCGCTTCTACGAGCGCCGCGAGGTCCGCGACATCCTGGCGTATCTGCGGGTGCTGGCCAACCCGGAGGACGCGGTGCCGCTGCGCCGCATCCTCAACGTCCCCAAGCGCGGCATCGGTGAGCGCGCCGAGGCCATGATCGAGGCGCTGGCCCTCCGCGAGAAGATCACCTTCCCGCAGGCGCTCGTCCGCGTCGACGAGGCGTACGGGATGGCGGCGCGTTCGGCCAACGCCGTCAAGCGCTTCAACGTCCTCATGGAGGAGCTGCGCACCGTGGTGGAGTCCGGGGCCGGACCCGCCACGGTGCTGGAGGCGGTGCTGGAACAGACGGGATACCTCGCGGAGCTCCAGTCCTCCACCGACCCCCAGGACGAGACCCGCGTCGAGAACCTCCAGGAGCTCGCCGCCGTCGCCCTGGAGTTCGAACAGGAGCGGAGCGAGGAGGAGTCCGCCGGCACCCTCGCAGACTTCCTCGAACAGGTCGCCCTCGTCGCCGACTCCGACCAGATCCCGGAGGAGGGCGACGAGGAGGGCGTCGTCACCCTCATGACCCTGCACACCGCGAAGGGCCTGGAGTTCCCCGTCGTCTTCCTGACCGGCATGGAAGACGGCGTGTTCCCGCACATGCGCGCCCTGGGCCAGGCCAAGGAGCTCGAAGAGGAGCGCAGGCTCGCCTACGTCGGCATCACGCGCGCCCAGGAACGGCTGTATCTCACCCGTGCCGTCATGCGCAGCGTCTGGGGCCAGCCCTCCTACAATCCGCCCTCCCGCTTCCTGGAGGAGATCCCGGCGGAGTACCTCGACTGGAAGCGGACGGGTGCGGGCAGCGGGCCCGCCGGAGTTCCCTCCGGCATCGCCGCCTCCCTCTCCTCGTCCGCCGGCGCCTCGTCCCGGCGCGGGGGCCCTTCCGGCTTCGCCACGCGGCGGACGACGGACCGGCCGGTGGTCTCCCTCCAGGTCGGGGACCGTGTCACTCACGACAGCTTCGGCCTGGGCACCGTCCAGGCCGTCAAGGGCAGTGGCGACAACGCCGAGGCCACCATCGACTTCGGCGGCGAGAAGCCCAAGCGGCTGCTGCTGCGGTACGCACCGGTGGAGAAGCTGTAGCCGCGGGGCGCGCCTTCGGCGGCGGGGCTGTGTTGGCTGCGGGCGTCTTCAGGTGAAGGCGCCCGCGCGTGCCGCGTGGTAGGCCGCGGCGGCCGTCCGCCGCGCCACCCCGGGTTCCAGCGGCTGGCGGCTGACCAGCAGCCGGTAGTAGATCGGTGCGCTGACCGCCTCGACGACGGCGAGGACGTCGGTGCCCGCAGGGATCTCCCCGCGGGCGGCGGCGTGCCGGACCATGCCGGACACCTGGCGGGTGCGCGCGGCGAAGAAGTCCCGCACCGTCCGCGCGCCCTCGGGATGCGCGGTGGCCGCCGCGACCATACGGAACAGGGTGTTGCGGTGCTGCGCGGACGTGTACAGGGTCACGATGCCCTCGGCCAGGAGGCGGAGGTCCTCGTGCAGGCTGCCGGTGTCGGGAATGCGGACCTCTCCGGCGACGTGGTCGAACAGGTCGAGCACCACCCCGTGCACCGAGCCCCAGCGCCGCCGGATCGTCGAGGGGTGCACCCCGGCCCGGGCAGCCAGCCCTTCGACGGTCAGTTCCGCGTACTGCCCGGCCCCTAACCGCTCCCGCGCCGCCTCCAGTACCGCGGCCCGGGTGCGTGCCGTCCTGCCGCCCGGCCGTACCGATCCGTGAGCCTGCTGCTGTGTCACGCCGTCCCCCGCCCTCGCCCGGCACCGCCGGATGCTGAAGCTGTTCCCCGTGCCCTTGTCACTGTCCGCCCGCGCCCCCGCCGCTGCCCTCCCGCGCCCGTCCTTCCGTACCGGGCCGCATGCTAGTCTCCCTCGCGGCTAATGCGTCAAGTCATGCATTAGTGGGGGTGGTTGGATCCGGACGGGTACGCCGAAGGGCCCGGCGGTCGCACCCGATCCCGGCAGCGCGAATGGAGACATGTCATGCGGAGGAAGTGGGGCCCCGCCGCCCTGGTGCTGGCCGCCGGACTGCTGGCCGGCTGCGGGGGATCCTCCGGGGACGAGGGCTCCGGCAAGGCGGAGACCGGTGCGTCGGAGTCGGGAGAGTCGGGGCCGGGGGAGTCGGGGCCGGGGGAGTCGGGTCACGAGGAGGCCGGCACGTCCGCGGGCGGCGAGTTCGGGGGAGACTCCGGGCAGGAGTCCGCCGGCGCGCAGGCGCCCGCAGGGCTGGACGGCACCTGGCGGGTGGGCAACCGGGACAGCCCCCTCAGTACGGTGAAGATCAACGGTGCGAAGGTCGAGACGACCGGCAAGCAGACCTGCCCCGGCGAGATCGACGATCCGAAGAGCGGGAAGCCGCGCATCACACTGCACTGCGCCAAGCCCCTCGACGGCCGCGAGAAGGGCACCGTCGAGGTCAAGCCGGACGGGTCGAAGCTGAACATCAGCTGGGACGGGCCCGAGTGGGGCGGCTACATCGACGTCTTCAGCCGTAGCTGAACCGATGTGTGCGGGCGCCCCGGGGTGTGCGGGGACGCGACGTGCGTGGCAGGGAGCGGCGCGCGTGGCGGGGCCGCCCTGGCCGGGCGCGGCTCCGTCAGCTGATGTTGAGGCCCTTGCTCTGGAGCCACGGGATCGGATCCACGGCTGAGCCGCCGCCCGGCCGCACCTCGAAGTGGAGGTGCGGGCCCGTGGAGTTGCCCGAGCTGCCCGAGTAGGCGATGACGTCGCCCGCCTTCACCTGTCCCGAGCGGATCTTGTTGCTGCTCAGGTGGCAGTACCAGGTCTGCGTGCCGTCCTTGGCCGTCACGATGGCCATGTTCCCGTACGACGCGTCGTACTTCGTCGAGACGGTGCCGTCGGTGGCCGCCATGACGGGGGTGCCGTAACTGACGGGGAAGTCGATACCGGTGTGCACCGACATCCAGTTCACCCCGGCCTGCCCGTAGCGGGCGCTGAGCGTGTGGTTCTTGACCGGAAGGACGAACTTGGGGCGCGCCGCTTCCTTGCGCGCCGCCTCCTTCGCCTTGCGCTCCTTCTCGGCCTCCTGGCGCTTCTTGAGGTCGATGCGCTCCTGCGTGCGACTGGCCCGGTCGGCGAAGTCGTCGGCGTCGGCGGAGAGCCCCGCGAGCTGGGTGTCGAGCTTGTTGTTGGCGCTCGACGGCTTCACCGGTGCCGCGTCCGGTGCCGCGACGGTGGTGGTGCCGCTGTCTTTGTTGCCGTCGCCGTCGTCGCCACCCATCACGCTGGCCGCGGCCGCGCCCGCCACACCCATGACGGCCACCGACGGCACCGCGACGGTCATCAACGCACGACGGCGCGGTCGGGGCTTGGGCGAGCGCCGGCGCCCCCGCGAGGAGGGGCCGCTGCCGACCGTACCGAGAGCCGCGGGAGCGGAGGCGTCCGCTACGTCGTGCTCGTCGGGGAACTCGCCCTCCACGGCGTCCTCGTCCGCCAGGCGGGACGTGGCGGACGACGCCATGTCCGGCGCCGGAGCGGCCTCGTCGTACGCCTGCTGGTGCTCCGCCAGTTCGGAGAAGTCCCACTGAGCGGTGGAGTCCTGCGGAGTGGAGAAATCCTGCTGAGCGGCGAAGTCCTGCTGTTGGTGCTGAGGCGGCGGATCCTGTGCGAACTGCTGATCCTGGGCGGGGGAGTGGCTCAGGCCGTCGAAACCGTAGCCGTCGTATGCCTGGAGCCCGGCGTGACCCTCGTGGCCTCCGGGGGACTCATAGCCGTACGCGGCACCGTGACCGTCCGTCTCCCAGGCGCCCGCGTGCCAACCGCTGTTGTCCCAGCCGGCCGTGTTCCACTCGGCCGCGTACCAGTCGGCCGTCCCCGCGCCGGCTGCTGTCGTGGCGGCTGCCGCCGTGGCGTCCACCGCGCCGACGCCGACCGTGCCCTCACCGGGGGCGTCCCAACCGCCGTTCCAGGACGACGCGTCCCAGGCCGCGGTCTGCTGCCCGGCCTCCTGCACGCCGAACGTCCACTGGCCGGTCCCGTCGTCGGGCGCGGGGTAGCCGTAATGCGCTTGCTCAGGTCCTGCCTGGGCCGGGATGCTGTAGTCCCCTGTGGGCTGAGTGCCGTAACCGGCGTCCCAGGCCCCGGAGCCGTCCCAGGCGGTGTAGCCGGCCGTGTTGTTCTCCCAGCCCGCGCTCGGATAGCCGCCGGTCCCGGCCTGGGGGACGGCGCCCGCGTGCGTCTCGGCTCCCGGAAGGGTTCCGAAGAGCGGGTCGTCGGCGCCGTAGGAGGCGTAAGCGCCGGTGGGCGAGCCGTAAGCGTCGACGGAGTACCCACCGTGCGGGTCCGTCGAGTAGGCGGCTTCACCGTACGCGCCGTACGCCGACTGTCCGTAGTCCCCGCCATAGGGCTCGTACGAGAAGCCGGTACCGGAGTCGTCGTCGGGACTCGGGACTCCCGACGGATGACGGTCGTTCACCACCAACTTCTCTTTCGCCTCGGCGACAGGGGCGGAGCAGTGCGGCGACTGTACCCGGCGGTACGTGACGGCGACAATCTTCGGGGGGTTTTAGCCGCTCGAGAAAAGGGCAATCAGCCGTCTTTCGGCGGACTACGGGCGGGTAGTAGACGCTGAGTTCGAAATACGTTCGAAAAACTGGGGCTGTTCCGAGGAGCGGTCGACCGCGCCTCCCCGGCCCCGTCGTGCGTCCGCCCCCACGGTCAACTCCGCACGGAATCGGGCAGAAACACCGTACCCGGACGGAATCCCCGCCTGCCGGCAGAACCAGGGAAACGACGGACACGTCCGCACGCCGCCTCGCCCGTGCGCCGGGCGCACGAGGTGTACGACCTGGAGCGCGCGGCGCAGCGGACGCTGGTCCGCGCACGGCGGGGTCCGGCCCCACCCCCCCACCGCGGGGCGAACGCCGACGCCGAGGCGGACGCCGACGCCGGCACGGATGTGCGCCCGCCGACTGTGGCCGTGGACGAGGCCGTGGCCGTGGCCGTGGCCGTGGAGAGTGGCCCGGCGTGTGATTTCTCCCTCCCTTCCGGGCGCGGGACGGACGGTTGCGGGATGCTGGGGATAACGTGCGTTCACGCCCCCATGGCCTACCCGGCCGGGAGGTCGTGGAGGTCGTCCAACAGGGAGGCAATGATGGTTGTGTCCGGTCCGATCCGCGTGGTCGTCGCCAAACCCGGCCTCGACGGCCATGACCGGGGCGCCAAGGTCATCGCCCGCGCCCTGCGCGACGCGGGCATGGAGGTCATCTACACCGGCCTGCACCAGACCCCGGAGCAGATCGTCGGCACCGCCATTCAGGAGGACGCCGACGCCATCGGCCTCTCCATCCTCTCCGGCGCGCACAACACCCTCTTCGCCCGCGTCCTGGAACTGCTGCACGAGCGGGACGCCGGCGACATCAAGGTGTTCGGCGGCGGGATCATCCCCGAGGAAGACATCCCCCCGCTCAAGGAACAAGGCGTCGCGGAGATCTTCACCCCCGGTGCCACGACCAACGAGGTCGTCGACTGGATCCGCACGCACGTGGGACCGGTGGCCGCCTGAGCCCTGCCAGTGGCCCAGGGCGGCGCGCCACGGAGTCGGATCACCCTCCCCCGCTCAGTTCCGCCAGCATCGTGCCCCGAAGCCGCAACGTGCTGACGAGCCGCTGGAACGACTCCGCCCAGTAGGCCCCGGCCCCCGGAGACTCCTCCTCCCGTGCGTCGGGAACAGCGGCGAGCGGCGCGAGCCGCTCGGCGTCGGACGGATCCAGGCAGCGCTCCGCCAGCCCCATCACCCCGCTGAAGCTCCACGGGTAACTCCCCGCGTCACGGGCGATCTCCAGCGCGTCCACGACCGCCCGCCCCAACGGCAGCGACCACGGCACCGCGCACACCCCCAGAATGCGAAACGCCTCCGACAGGCCGTGGCTCGCGATGAAGCGTGCGGCCCACGCCCCCCGCTCCTCCTCGGGCAGCACCGACAACAACTTGGCCGGATCGCGCGGCCCCTCCGCGAACGGCTCGATGGGCTCACCGATCAGCGCACGTGCCCACGCGGCGTTCCGCTGCCGGACAGCCGCACCGCACCACGCGGCGTGCAGGTCGTCCCGCCAACCGTCGGCGACCGGCAGGGCGACGATCTGCTCGGGCGCCCGCCCCTCCAGCCGTTCGCACCACACATGCAACGGGGACGCCTCCACCAACTGGACGAGCCACCACGCCCGCTCACCCCGCCCGGTGGGCGGCTTGGGTATGACGCCGTCGCGCTGCATACCGGCGTCACACTCGTGCGGCGCCTCGACGACGATGCCGCCGCCGCGCACCCGGTCCGGAGCCACGCAGGCTCTGGCCCGCTCCGCCATGCGCGCCGCCAGCGCGGAACCGGGCAGTGCCGCCAACAACTCGGCCGCCGTCGCCCGCACCGTACGGCTGCGGTCCGCCAGAGCACGCTCCAGGAACGGCTCGTCGGCCTCGCCGAGCCCCTGGCGCAGTGAGTCCAGGAACATCAGCCGGTCCTCGGCGCGCTCGGTCTGCCAGGTCGAGGCCAGCAACGCCAGCCCCGCCTCAGGGCGGTGCCGCCGCAACGACGACAGCACCGCCACCCGCTCGGCGAACAGCCCTTCCTGCCAGACCCGTTCGGCCGCGCCCGGATCCTCGCCCGCGCCCGGTACGCGGCGCCGCACACCGTCCCGCAGCGCGAACCTCCAGTCCGGGTTGTGCCGCGCCAGCCACAGCGCCCGGGGGCCTGCGAAGGCCAGCGTCTCGGCCCGCAGGTCCGTACGGGCCCGCGCCGCGTCCAGCAGCGCCGGCAGCAGGTCCGCCGGGGCCCGGTAGCCCTGGCGGTTGGCCTCGGCCAGCCACTGCGGCAGCAACTCGCCCAGGTCGGGCCCCGCGCCGCGCCGCCCCGCCACCGCGCCCGGGTGACCCGTCCCGCCGCCCACCCGCTCCGCGAGCAGCGTGGCCAGCCGCTGCTCGGCAGCGGTGGGCAGCGGCGTCCGCGCGTCCTGCGGTGCGGGCCCCGGCCGCCTGCGGGGCGCGGCGGGCCGCGCCCCTGCCCGACGGCGTACGGTCTCGGCCGCTGCCGCGTCCAGCAACGCCCTCGAGCTCCCGCCCGGCGGGCGCCGCCGCTCGCCCCCCAGCAGAGCGGCAGCCACCAACTCCCCCCACTCCGGACCGTCCGGCTCGCCGCCCTCGCCCCGCCCCGCACAGTGCGGACCGCCCGCGTCCCCTCGCCCCCTGTCCGGGCCCGGGCCGGGCCCCGTACTCGTACCCGGGCCCGGGACGGCTCCTACCGGCCTGGCCGCCGCCTCCGCCTCTGCCTCCGCTCTCGGCTCGGCGGCTTCCGCCACCTCCGGCGGCCCGCTCATCCGATGCTTCCGTTCGACTTCCGTCTCAGCCGACACGTCGTTCAGCTCCCGTCCCGCCGCCGTCTCCTCTTTCCCCTGACCCGGGTGTCCCAGGACGAACCTTTCCGAGGGAGAAGCCCACGCACGGTTCGTCCGCTCCGTGCGGCTCTCGACCGCTGACCCACGCCTTCCCGGCTTCCCACCTTTCCGGCTGACCGGCCTTCCGGCCGTCCCGCCTTCCGTCGTCAGAGGGTGACGGGTCTGCTTCCGAGCCAGGCCGTGTGCGGGGTGAAGCCGTGGTGCCCGCACTCGCCGAAGACCGTGAGGGGGCCGTCGGCAGACATGGCCAGCAGTTTCCACAGGGCTCTGGGGCTGGTACCCGGGGCGAGAGGGAGAGCGACATCGGCTCCGGCGGAGGCCAATTGCCAACCGGTGGCCGTCCGGGGCCGGGGCTGGGCCGGTCCCGTGGCGGACGCGCCGCCCTCGGGCGGGGGTATCGGCACCACATCCCGCAGCACGTACGGCCAGCCCTCCAGCCACGGATCGCCGTGGAGAGCGTGCGCGTACGTCTCCAGGGCTTCCGGGATGCTGCCGCCCGCCGGGGGGAAACCGGGCATCGGCGCCCCGTGCCGCTCGCCGAGCGCCACCCGCAGCGGGCTGCCACCGGGGTAGTAGGCGACGTCGGCGTCCAACGCCGCACCCACCGGCAGCGCCGGCTCCGGCGCACGCCCACCGGCGGCGAACGAAAGCAGCATCGCCGATCGCCCCGTCCCGCGGCCGTACAGCCAGATGCGCCGGGCCGTGAGACGCCCCTCCTCCGTGTCGCGCTGGGCGAGCACCAGCCACTCGTCCCGTATCAACGCGTCACCGTCCGCGAGAAGTTCCGACGTCTCGACCGTCAGACCCACTCGGGTGCGCACCGTCTCGGCCAGTGGCCTCGGCAGCGTGTCCCTCCCCTCCCAGGCGCGGGCGAGCAGATGCAGCAGCGCACACTCGGCCAGCAGCCGTTCCGGCCACCCCTCGCCCGATCCGGCGACCGAACCCAGTTCCCGTACCCGAGCGGCCAGGCCCGGGGCCTGGGAGTCGACCATGCGGGCCGCGATCTCCTCCCACAGCGCGTATCCCGCCTGCTCGGCGCCCGCGAGACCGCCGCGCAGCAGGTCGGCCAGCCGCTGCTCCAACTCCTCCGTGCCCGCGCTGATCCGCGCCGCGCGCTGTGCGGCACGACGGTGCGCTGCCTCGGTGCGGGACCGGCTCTGGGCCGGGGCAGGTGTGCCTGCTCCGGAGCTCCCTTCCCCGGACATGCCGGTCTCCGCTCCGGCGCCCTCTCCTTCGGCGCGGAGTGTCGCGTCGTCGGCCGGCATCGGCGTGCCTGCTCGCTCCGCCGGCCGGCGGACCGTGTGTCCACCCATGCCGAAAACGGTAGGCGCCGCCACTGACAACGGGCCTCCAATTCCTCGTCGCCGCAGGTCAGAAGCGGTTGCGGAGGCGTTGTCAGTGGCGGGGTGCACAGTGGTTCACGGATCGGCCGAGGTGCTGCGGCGCGGGGGTTCTTTCCTTGGCCGCTCCCCTGTCTTTTTCCGTCATCGAGTCCGAACCGAGCTTCCGAACCGAGCTTCCGAACCGAGCTTCCGAACCGAGCCCTGCGTTGAGGGGGAGTTGTGACCCAGAGCAATGTCGCGGAGCAGCCGGCGCTGCGGCCCCACGCCGAGGACGCGTTCGCGGACGAGCTGGCTGCGCTGGCGGACGTCGACGACAGGCCGCGGCCCGCTCGTTGGCGGCTGTCGCCGTGGGCCGTGGCGACGTACCTCCTCGGTGGCGAGCTGCCGCAGGGCCGGGTGATCTCGCCCAAGTACGTGGGTCCGCGGCGCATCGTGGAGGTCGCCGTCAGTACGTTGGCCACGGACCGGGCGCTGCTGCTGCTCGGTGTGCCGGGCACGGCCAAGACGTGGCTGTCTGAGCACCTGGCGGCGGCCGTCAGCGGGGACTCGACGCTGCTGGTGCAGGGCACGGCCGGCACGGCGGAGGAGTCGATCCGCTACGGCTGGAACTACGCGCAGCTGCTCGCGCAGGGGCCCAGCCGGGAGGCGCTGGTCCGCAGTCCCGTGATGCGCGCCATGGCCGAGGGCATGACGGCGCGGGTCGAGGAGCTGACCCGCATGCCCGCCGATGTGCAGGACGCGCTGATCACCGTCCTGTCCGAGAAGACGCTGCCGGTCCCCGAGCTGGGTGAGGAGGTGCAGGCGGTCCGCGGCTTCAACCTGATCGCCACGGCCAACGACCGTGACAGAGGGGTCAATGAGCTCTCCAGCGCCCTGCGCCGCCGCTTCAACACGGTGGTGCTGCCGCTGCCGGAGAGTGCGGAGGCGGAGGTGGAGATCGTGGCGCGCCGCGTCGGTCAGCTGGGCAGCTCTCTCGACCTGCCGCCGGCCCCGGAGGGGTTCGACGAGATCCGCCGGGTGGTCACCGTTTTCCGAGAGCTGCGCGAAGGCGTCACCGAGGACGGGCGCACCAAGCTCAAGTCGCCCTCGGGCACGCTGTCCACGGCCGAGGCCATCTCCGTGGTGACGGGCGGCCTGGCGTTGGCCGCGCACTTCGGTGACGGGGTGCTGCGCGCGGGCGACGTGGCGGCGGGGATTCTGGGCGCCGTCGTCCGTGACCCGGCGTCCGACCAGGTGGTGTGGCAGGAGTACCTCGAGGCCGTCGTGCGTGAGCGGGAGGGCTGGAAGGACTTCTACCGCGCCTGCCGAGAGGCGTCGGTATGAGGGCTTCCGCACACGAGGGCGCCGTCGCGCCGACGACCTGCGGCCCTGCTCGGGACGCGGTATCGCAAGGGGGGCCGGCGGCCGGGCCGCTGCTGCTCGGCGTGCGGCACCACGGGCCGGGCTCGGCGCGTGCGGTGCGGGCCGCGCTGGAGGCGTACGAGCCGCGTGTCCTGCTGATCGAGGGCCCGCCGGAGGGTGACGCGGTGGTGGGCCTGGCGGGGGAGGAGGCCATGGTTCCGCCTGTGGCGTTGCTGGCCCATGCGGTCAACGAGCCGGGCAGGGCCGCTTTCTGGCCACTGGCGGAGTTCTCGCCGGAGTGGGTGGCCATCCGCTGGGCGGTGCGGCGCGGGGTGCCGGTCCGGTTCATCGACCTGCCGGCAGCGCACACCCTCGCCATGAGCGAAGACCTCACGATGAGCGAAGGCGAGGGGGAACCACCCGGGGAAGGCGAGGGGGAACCACACGAGGACGGCGAAGAGAAGCCGCACAGCGGAGGTGAGAAGGAGCCGCACAGGGAGGGGGAGGAGACGGTCCCCGGCGGCCCCCACGGGGGTGGAGCCGCCGGGGACACGCCACCCGAGGGGATGCAGCGGGCCGCAGGCCACCAGGAGATACGGCTCGACCCGCTGGCGGCGCTCGCGGAGGTCGCCGGGTACGACGATCCGGAGCGCTGGTGGGAGGACGCCGTCGAACACCGGAGGGGCGGCCACCACGACCCCCTCGCGCCGTTCACCGCACTCGGTGAGGCCATGACCGAGCTGCGCGCCGTGCACGGGGACGGCGGCCACTCTCAGGACCTCCTCCGCGAGGCCCATATGCGGCTGCGGCTGCGGGAGGCCGCCAAGGAGTGCGGAAGCGCGGGGACGGCCGTCGTCTGCGGCGCCTGGCACGTGCCCGCGCTGGCCGAGCTGGAGCAGACGGCGGTGACGGCCGACCGCCGGCTGCTCAAGGGGCTGCCGAAGGTGAGGGCCGAGGTCACGTGGGTGCCGTGGACGTACCGACGGCTGGCGCATCGGTCGGGGTACGGAGCGGGGATCGCCGCGCCCGGTTGGTACGGCCATCTGTTCGCCGCGCCGGACCGGCCCGTGGAGCGGTGGATGACGAAGGTCGCGGGGCTGCTGCGGGAGCAGGACCATCCGGTCTCGTCCGCTCATGTGATCGAGGCGGTGCGGCTCGCCGAGGCCTTGGCCGTCATGCGCGGACGCCCGCTGGCCGGGCTGACGGAGTCCACTGACGCGATGCGTGCCGTGCTGTGCGAGGGCTCCGACGTGCCGTTGGCCCTGATACGGGAGCGGTTGGTGGTCGGTGAGGCGCTGGGCGAGGTGCCCGAGGGCGCTCCCGCCGTCCCGTTGCAGCGGGACGTGGAGCGCCGGCAGCGTGCCGTGCGGCTCAAACCGGCGGCCACCGAGCGGGAGCTGGACCTGGACCTGCGCAAGGACACCGACGCGGCCCGCAGCCGCCTGCTGCACCGGTTGCGGCTGCTGGGCGTCGAGTGGGGCGTGCCCGCGCACTCGCGTGCGGGCAGCACCGGCACGTTCCGCGAGACGTGGCGCCTGCGCTGGGAGCCGGAGCTGTCCGTGCGGGTGGCCGAGGCCGCGCTCTGGGGCACGACGGTGTACGAGGCGGCCACCGCCAAGGCCTGCTCCCGTGCGGTGGAGGCGCCGGCCGGCACGCTCGCGGACGTCACCGCGCTGGCCGAGCACTGCCTGCTGGCGCACCTGCCTGAGGCGTTGCCCGTCGTGATGCGGGTCCTGGCCGACCGGGCGGCGTTGGAGGCCGATGTCGGGCACCTCGCGCAGGCGCTCCCCGCGCTGGTGCGCAGCCTGCGGTACGGCGACGTTCGGGGCACCGACGCGGGGGCGCTCGCCGAGGTGGCGGGCGGTATGGCCGCGCGGGTGCGCGTCGGGCTCCCGCCCGCCTGCGCGGGGCTCGGTGACGAGGGCGCCCGCGAGATGCGCGGACATCTGGACGCCGCGCACCGGGCCGTGCGCCTGCTGACCCGCGACGCGTCGTGCGCGGAGGGCGGGGAGGGTCTGCTCGGGCAGGGCCTGGCGGAGGAGGGCCAGGCGGGGGAGGACCGGTCAGGGGCCGGCCTGTTGAGCGGGTGGCGCGGGATGTTGCGGACGCTCGCCGGGCGGGACCGGATACCCGGCCTGCTGCGTGGCCGTTGCGTGCGGCTGCTGTTGGACGAGGGCTGCCTGGCGGGCGAGGAGGCGGAGCGGTTGATGAGTCTCGCTCTCTCGCCTGGGGCGCCGCCGGGTGAGGCTGCCGCGTGGGTCGAGGGCTTCCTCTCGGGCGGGGGGATGCTGCTCGTCCATGACGAGCGGCTGCTTGCGTTGGTCGACCGGTGGCTGACCGGTGTGCCGGCGGAGGCGTTCACGGACGTACTGCCGCTGCTGAGACGGACGTTCGGGCAGTTCGAGTCGGGGGTGCGGCGCACGCTGGGTGAGCTGGTGCGGCGAGGGCCCGCCGGCGACGGTGGCAGGGCTGAGCCGGGGGCGGGGGCGGCGGAGGGGCTGCCCGGTTTCGCCCCGGGGCTGGAGGCGGCGCGTGCCGAGCCCGCGCTCGAGACGGTACGGCTGCTGCTCGGCGGGGCCCGGGCCAAAACGGGAGCGTTCGGGGAGGACGAGAGCGGTCCGGTGGACGAACGGCGGGAGGTGCGCATATGACCGCAGGTCAGGGCGGTGTGCCGGCGGCTACTGAGGCGGAGGCGGAGCGGTTGCGGCGCTGGCGCATGGTGCTCGGTGGCGGCGAGGCGGACGGCACCGGCTGCGCGCTGAACACCGCGGACAGCGGCATGGACCGGGCGCTGGAGACCGTTTACGGCGCGGACGGCTCCGGTGGCGGCGACCGGAGTGGCGGTGGCAGCCGGGGCGGCGGGCTCGGCGCCTCCGCCCCGCAGGTCTCCCGCTGGCTGGGCGACATCCGCACGTACTTCCCCAGTCCGGTGGTGCAGGTGATGCAGCGGGACGCCATCGACCGGCTCGGGCTCTCGTCGCTGCTGCTGGAGCCCGAGATGCTGGAGGCCGTCGAGCCGGACGTGCATCTGGTGGGCACGCTGCTGTCGCTCAGGGCCGCGCTGCCGGAGACCAGCAGGGAGTCGGCCCGCGCCGTGGTGCGCAAGGTGGTGGCGGAGCTGGAGCGGCGGCTGGCGGCCCGGACCAGGGCGGCGCTGACCGGCGCGCTGGACCGTTCCGCGAAGGTCGACCGCCCGCGGCACCGGGACATCGACTGGAACCGGACCATCCGGGCGAACCTGAAGAACTACCTGCCCGAGCAGGGCACGGTGGTGCCCGAGCGGCTGGTCGGCTACGGGCGGGCCGCGCGGTCGGTCAGGAAGGACGTCGTCCTCTGCGTCGACCAGTCGGGGTCGATGGCGTCGTCCGTGGTCCACGCCGCGGTGTTCGGTGCGGTGCTGGCGTCGATGCGGACGGTGGACACGCGGCTCGTCGTCTTCGACACCGGCGTCGTGGATCTGACCGACGAGCTGGACGACCCCGTCGACGTGCTGTTCGGCACCCAGCTGGGCGGGGGCACCGACATCAACCGCGCGCTCGCCTACTGCCAGTCGCGGATCAGCCGCCCGTCGGAGACGGTCGTCGTGCTGATCAGCGACCTGTACGAGGGAGGGATACGTGGGGAGATGCTGGGGCGGGTCGCCGCGATGAAGGACGCCGGTGTTCAGTTCGTCACGCTGCTCGCGCTCTCCGACGAGGGGGCGCCCTCCTACGACAGGGACCATGCCGCCGCTCTCGCCGCCCTCGGCGCTCCCGCTTTCGCCTGCACTCCGGACCACTTTCCCGAGGTCATGGCCGCCGCGATCGAGAAGCGTCCGATACCGGTGCCGGGAGATCGGGGGTCCGGGGGCCTGTGACCGTTGTCACCGCGTATGTGTGAGGTGCGATTTAGGCAGCGCACGCGCGCAGGGCTAACCTGCAAGGCGGACATGCCGCGCGACCCGTGGACGCCGCGGCCCTGCGGCACGCCCACGCTGACAACGACCGCGAGACCATTGATTAAGGGGACGGACGCGCGTGGACCTGTTCGAGTACCAGGCGAGGGACATCTTCGCCAAGCATGACGTACCGGTGCTGGCCGGTGAAGTCATCGAGACGCCTGAGGCGGCGCGCGAGGTGACCGAGCGGCTCGGCGGCCGAGCGGTCGTCAAGGCCCAGGTCAAGACCGGCGGCCGCGGCAAGGCCGGTGGCGTGAAGCTGGCCTCCGACCCGGCGGACGCGGTGGAGAAGGCCGGCCAGATCCTGGGCATGGACATCAAGGGCCACACGGTCCACAAGGTGATGCTGGCCCAGACCGCGGACATCGCGGAGGAGTACTACGTCTCCTTCCTCCTGGACCGCACCAACCGCACCTTCCTGGCCATGGCCTCGGTCGAGGGCGGCGTGGAGATCGAGGAGGTCGCCGCCACCAAGCCGGAGGCGCTGGCCAAGATCCCGGTGGACGCCATCGAGGGCGTCACCGAGGCGAAGGCCCGTGAGATCGCCGAGGCCGCGAAGTTCCCGGCCGAGCTGGTCGACCAGGTCGCGCAGGTCCTGATCAAGCTGTGGGACGTGTTCGTCAAGGAGGACGCCCTCCTCGTCGAGGTCAACCCGCTGGTCAAGACGGGTGACGGCAAGGTCATCGCGCTCGACGGCAAGGTGTCGCTGGACGCAGGCGCCGACTTCCGCCAGCCCGACCACGAGGCGCTGGAGGACAAGGCGGCCGCCAACCCGCTGGAGGCCGCGGCCAAGGCCAAGGGCCTCAACTACGTGAAGCTCGACGGCCAGGTCGGCATCATCGGCAACGGCGCGGGTCTGGTCATGTCCACCCTCGACGTGGTCGCGTACGCGGGCGAGGGGCACAGCAACGTCAAGCCGGCCAACTTCCTCGACATCGGCGGCGGCGCTTCCGCCGAGGTCATGGCGAACGGCCTGGAGATCATCCTCGGCGACCCCGACGTCAAGTCGGTCTTCGTCAACGTCTTCGGCGGCATCACCGCCTGCGACGCGGTCGCCAACGGCATCGTGCAGGCGCTGGAGCTGCTCAAGTCCAAGGGCGAGGACGTCAGCAAGCCGCTGGTCGTGCGCCTCGACGGCAACAACGCCGAGCTGGGCCGCAAGATCCTTACCGACGCGGCGCACCCGCTGGTGCAGCAGGTCGACACGATGGACGGCGCGGCCGACAAGGCCGCCGAGCTGGCCGCCAAGTAAGCCCGGACGAGACCGAACGAGGACACCGACAACACCATGGCTATCTTCCTCACCAAGGAGAGCAAGGTCATCGTCCAGGGGATGACCGGCTCCGAGGGCCAGAAGCACACCAAGCGGATGCTTGCTTCCGGCACCACCATCGTCGGCGGCGTGAACCCGCGCAAGGCGGGCACGAACGTCGACTTCGACGGCACTGAGGTGCCCGTCTTCGGCGGCGTCAAGGAGGCGATGGAGAAGACCGGTGCGGACGTCACCGTCATCTTCGTCCCGCCGAAGTTCGCCAAGGACGCCGTCGTCGAGGCGATCGACGCGGGCATCGGCCTGGCGGTCGTGATCACCGAGGGCATCGCCGTCCACGACACCGCCTACTTCTGGGACTACGCCTCCCAGAAGGGCAACAAGACGCGGATCGTCGGCCCGAACTGCCCGGGTCTGATCACTCCCGGCCAGTCGAACGCGGGCATCATCCCGTCCGACATCACCAACAGCGGCCGCATCGGCCTGGTCTCCAAGTCGGGCACGCTGACGTACCAGATGATGTACGAGCTGCGCGACATCGGCTTCTCCACCTGCGTCGGCATCGGCGGTGACCCGGTCATCGGCACCACCCACATCGACGCCCTCAAGGCGTTCGAGGCCGACCCCGACACCGACCTGATCGTCATGATCGGTGAGATCGGCGGCGACGCCGAGGAGCGCGCGGCGGACTTCATCAAGGAGAGCGTGACCAAGCCGGTCGTCGGCTACGTCGCGGGCTTCACCGCGCCCGAGGGCAAGACGATGGGCCACGCCGGCGCGATCGTCTCCGGCTCCTCCGGCACGGCGCAGGCCAAGAAGGAGGCGCTGGAGGCCGCGGGCGTGAAGGTCGGCAAGACCCCGTCCGAGACCGCCCGCCTGGCGCGCGAGCGCCTGAGCGCCTGAGGCACCCGAGTCACCTGAGGCGCCTCGGCGCCTGAGCCGCCCGAGTCGCTCGAAGGTCTGAGCGACGCCTGGAGGCCGCGCGTCCGAGACGGCGACGCCGGGCCGTGGCACGGCTGCTTGACGGGCCCGCACCCCGCGAGGGTGCGGGCCCGTCAGCTGTTCCGGCCCTCGTCCCGCTCGTTCCGCTGGACGTCGTGCAGGTCCACGCGCCCGTTGGTGGAGCGGAGCTGGGGCAGATAGGCACGGTCCGAGGGCGACGAGCGCCTGGCCTCGGCGTGCCGGCGACCCCGGCCCTCTTCACTCGTCCGAGTGGTTCTCACCATCGACGCGCCGGGGAACGCCGCCGGAGCGAAGGTCCGGGGCACCACCTGGGCGGGCTTCCTCGGAGGCTGCTCGCTCTCCGCCGTCACGAGAGTGAGCACCGTAGCCGCCGTCACGGTCGCGGTCAGCCCCAGCGAGGCCCGCGTCCACAGCCGCGTCGTACGGATGCTGCGGCGGCGTACGAGACGGGGCGGCACGGGCCGTACCGGCTGGGCCACGGCGAGCTCGCGCAGCGTGCGGGCCAGCACGGCGCCGCGCCGTCTGCGCGGGAGCTCCCGCAGCGGCGGCCAGCTCTCCTCGAGCGCCACCCGCCCGTGGGTGACCCGGCCCGCGGCCGCCTCCGTGCTGCACTCCACCTCGGCGGCGGTCTCCGGCAGCGTGAGCCCCAGCCCGTAGTGCAGCAGCAGAGCGGCACGGTAGCTGCGCGGCAGGCCCAGAAAAGCCTCCAGCACGGCGCGGTCCTCCGGTGGGCCCGAGTACGCCTGCGGCACGCGGCGCAGGGGGTGGAACTGGTGCCACGGGGACAGCGCGTACTCGTACACCGTCGCGCGCACCGTGCGCGTCGGGTCGCCGCCCGCCAGCACCCTGGGCCAGTGCTGCCACGCCTGGTGGAACGCCCACCGCACGGCGCGCTCCGCCACCCGCCGGTGTCCTGACAGCAGGAACGCCTGCCGCGTGAGGGCCCGCGCCTGTCGCACGTACAGTTCGTCGAACGCCTCGATGGGGTCCGACGGCAGCTCCCGCGGCTGCGCGGCCGTCCGTACGAAGTCGTCCACAGGCCCCGCCACGCTCGCGACCACCTCGACGCGGGGCGGCTCCGCTTCGCTCCGCCGCGGTGCGGGTGCCGACACCCGCGGTGTCGGCGCCCCCTCGCCGGTGACGGGGTCGTTCCGGGACGTGGGCGCCGGTGCCGTACGGGTCTCCGCGTCGTCCCCGCCACAACCGCCCTCCGCCCCGGGAGGACCCTCGGACCCGGGAGAACCCTCCGCCTCGGGAGGACTGTCCGCCTCGGGAGGACCGTCGACCTCGGGAGATCCCTCCTCTGCCACGGCCTCCACGGCTCCGGGCGGCTCATCCGCTGCGGGACTCGGAGTGGCGTCCGGTTCGGGACTCGGCGCTGTGGGGCGCGGTGTGGCGCTCGACGTGGCGGCGTCCGGTGCGGGAAGTGACGCGCCGTCCGATGCGGCGCTCGACGTGGCGGGTGGTGCGGCCTGCGCGGGAGACTTCTGCCGCTGGGCGGTCGAACGTTTGGCCTGACCCTTGCCCCTGGCCTTGCCCTTGCCCTTGTTCTTTCCCTGGCCCTTTCCCTGGCCACTGTGCCGCCCGTTCTTGGCGGCCTCTCCCCGGGACTCCCTCGCGGTCTCGCCCTCCGTCTTCGCCGTCGTCGTAGACGGCTCCGCTGCTGCGGTGGTGGGGGCGGAGGGGGACGAGGGGGCGTCAGGTGCCCCGGGAGCGGGACGCGTTGCCGCGTCGGCGGCCGCGCCGGCTGCCGCGTCCGCAGGCGCGGCAGCAGAGCTGGAAGAAAGACGCATAGCCCTTAGCTTGTGCGACACAGCGACAAAATGCCTGCTACTAGGGCAAAACGGGTGTTCTTGGCAGCATGGCGTCGTGAGCCAATTGACGCACCGCGGTCCCTCGTTGTCCTCGGGCCGTGGCCACCCCCGCTCCCTGTCCCTGACCAGCGGTTGGCTGCTGGGCGGCGCCGTGGCCGCCGGGCTCGGCCTCGGCGTGTGCGCCGTGGTCGTCCTGCTGCTGTGGACCGTCTCGCCGTACCCGGACAGTGACGCGGACGGTGCCCTCCACCTGGCCGCGGACCTGTGGTTGCTGGCGCACGGTGTGCAGCTCGTGCGGCACGAAACACTCTCCGGCATCCCGGCACCCGTCGGGGTGACGCCGTTGATGCTGACGGTCGTACCGGTGTGGCTGCTGTGGCGGGCCACGCGCGAAGGGCTCGAATCGCGGCCGGTCGCGGGTTACGGGTACGGGGCGGTGGCCGTCGCGGGCTGGGTCTCGGGCGGCTACCTTCTCGTCACCGCCGCAGCTGTCGCCTACGCCTCGGGCGGGCCCATCGAGGCGGAGCCCGCCGGCACCAGCTGGCGGTTGCCCCTGTTCGTCGTCGTCGTGACGGGCCTGTGCGCGGCGTTCTACGCGCAGCGCCGCTCGGTGGCGCACGCGTGGGCCCAGCTGTCCTCCCGGCTGTCGGAGGCACCCAGGGAGCGGGTGTCGGGCGTCATGCGGCAGATGACGCGAGAGCGGGTCATCGTCGCGGTGCAGGCGGGTGGTGCGGCAACCGTCGTGCTGTGCGGCGGGGGAGCGTTCCTGCTCTCGGCGGCCCTCGTGTGGGACGTGCGGACCGTCTGCCGCACCTTTCCGCAGCTGACGGAGTCCTTCTCCGGGCAGTTCGCGGTTCTGCTGCTGGTGGTGGCGCTGCTGCCCAACGCGGTGCTGTGGGCGACGTCGTACGGGCTCGGCCCCGGCTTCACGCTGGGCGGCGACAGCGTCGTCTCCCCGGTTGTGAGCACCGGCTCGCCGCACCTGCCGCCGTTCCCGCTGCTCTCCGTCGTCCCGGACGAGGGCTCTGGCGGAGTGGTCGCCTGCTGCCTGGTGGCGGTGGTCCCGGCGCTGGGCGGCCTGATGTGCGGATGGTGGGTGGGGCGCTCCCGGGTGGCCGTAGGACGGGCCGAGGCCGCCGTCGGGCACCGGGGCGGGCATCCGGCGGGCTGGCGGGCCGTGCTGGTGACGGTGCCGCTCGCCGCCGTCCTGTGCGGCGGGCTCCTCGCGCTGCTCGCCGCTGTCGCCGGCGGCCCCCTCGGGAGTGCCGGCCTCGCGCATATGGGACCGACCTGGTGGCAGACGGGTGGGGCCGCGTGCGGCTGGATGACCGCCGTCGGGCTGCCGACCGCACTGGGCGTGCGCTGGTGGGTGAGGTCCAGCGCCCGCAGGGCCGCAGCCGCGGCGGCCCGCGCCGCGGAGGCCGCGGCCAAGGGGGCGGCCGGGCTCGGCCCGGACGCCGCGTGGCACACGGACGCGGCCCGCCGTGTGCGCTGGGCCGCGATGAGAGCTGCCTCAGGCGGTCTGATGGCGTCGTTCGCCCCGGCCGACCCGACGGAGCACGGGTTCGTTCAGCGGATCAACAGAGCTGCTCTCGTTCTCGACGTGGACGTGGACGTGGACGGGGAAGCGGACGTGAACGTGGGAGCGGATGCGAACGCGGACGGGGGCGTGCACGCGGAGGCACCCGCGCACCCGGACGGGGAGAGACATCCGGAGACGGACGTGAACGCGGACGAGGGCGCGAGCGCGGAGGGGGACGCGGACGAGGACAGCGAGGACGCTCCCGGCTCCGGTGCCCCGCCCTCCGCAGACGGTCCGGTCGAGGCGCCCTCCGCAGACGGTCCGGTCGTGGCGCCGGCCGCCGCCGACGTCCCCCGTGGTGACGCACACGGGAATCTCACCGCGAAGCCGGCCCCCGGCAGGCCCCCCGGCGGACCGGGGAAGGCCTGAGCGCGCCGCCCCGGTTCGTCCGCCTCAGCAGCGCTGCCGCCTCAGCGGACCCATCTCGGTGGGCCCCGCCTCGGTGGGCCCCGCGTCGGTGGGCCCCGCGTCGGTGGGCCCGCCTCAGCGGTTCTCCAGGAACGGCTGCAGTTCCTCCGGCAGGTGCCGCTCGCAGTCGTCGCGGGAAGACTGGGTCAGCGCGTCGTTCTGGCAGGTGTAGTACTCGCTGTAGGCGAACTGGAACGTGTACGTCGCCGCGACGATCGCGAGTGTCAGCCCCGCGGTGACCAGGCCGCTGATGGCGGCCGTCCG
This sequence comes from Streptomyces diacarni, assembly GCF_003323715.1. GTDB lineage: Bacteria > Actinomycetota > Actinomycetes > Streptomycetales > Streptomycetaceae > Streptomyces > Streptomyces diacarni. The sequence goes on along the minus strand of NZ_QOIN01000047.1, from coordinate 238,866 downwards.
CTTGGCCTTGGCCGCCTGGGCCGGGGTGACGGCGAGCGGGATCGGCGACCGGCCGTCCGGGCCACCGGCGCCGCCCTGGCCCCCGGGGCCGGCGGTTCCGCCGGGGCCCGCGGAGCGTCCCGGCTCCTCCTCGCCCTCCGCGCTGCGGTCGGTACCGGCGACGTCCTCCGCCGTGGCGGTCACGGAGCGGCGCCGCTTGTCACCCTTGGACCTGCGGCCTTCGGTCGTGGATTTCGGTGGGTTGCCGCGCAGCGCGCTGATGCCCCAGTAGAGCGAGAGCGCCCCGAGCAGGAGTGCGGCCTCGGGGACGCCCAGCAGAGCGAAGAAGAGGCCCCAGATGCCTGCGTGGAGGGCGTACCGGGCGTGCCGCTGGAGCGGGTCCGTCGGGTCCCAGCGCATGCCGCGCCCGCCGGAGCCGCCGGGCCCGCCTCCGGGTCCGCCAGGCCCCCGGTCGCCGTTGCCCTGCCGGTCGCGGTCGCGGTCATTCCCGCGGTCGCCGCCGCCGAAGCTGCCGCCGTGCCGTCCCGGCTGGCGGCTGCTCCACTGGCTGCCCCACGCGGAGGGCCGCTGCTCGCCGTCCGACGAGCCGGAATCCCCTCCCGAGCCGTCGCCTCCGCCGCCGGATCCTCTCCCGGCGTCCGGCCCCGGGCCCCCTGGGCCACGGGGGCCCCTGGGGCCGTCGGGGTCCGACCCGTCGTCCTTCTCCTGGGCGAGCCGCCGCGGCTGCCGAGGCTGCCATGGCTGGTCCGGCTGCCCCTCCGGCGGTGGCGCGAAGGGGTTGTCCTCGCGGGAGGTGCTGTCGGATGCGGCCGTACGGCGGCGTCGGTCGGTCATCTGGTGTGTGTCTTCCTCGTCGCTTCCGCGTCGGTTACACGGCCGTGTGGCCCTCCGAGCCCCGCGGGAGCCCGAGAAGGCCGTGTCCCTGACGCTACCTTCCGGTTGCGCCCCCGTCCCGTGGGGGCCGTTCCGAGGGCCGGTATGGTTGCCGACGGTCGGACGCTTCGTAGAGTTCCCCGGAATTCGCGGGTCCACGTACTTGTGCGACCACACAATGACGCCCGGCCGCCCCGTCCGCCCCACCCACCTCACCGCGCCCCTCCAGCACCCCTCAGTACTGCCTGCATCCTGCCCGTCTCCCGCGAGAGAGAGCACCGTCGTGGACGCGCCGTCCTTCCGTCCCGCCGCCCCCGTGCGCCTCGTCGTCCTGGTGTCCGGCTCAGGTACCAACCTCCAGGCGCTGATCGACGCCGCGGCCGACCCCGCCACGGACACCCCGTACGAGATCGTCGCCGTGGGCGCCGACCGGGGCGGTATCGAGGGGCTGTCGCGCGCGGAACGGGCCGGGATCCCCACCTACACGTGCCGGGTGAAGGACTTCGCCACCCGCGGGGAGTGGGACGCGGCGCTGGCGGAGGCGACGGCCGCCCACGCCCCCGACCTGGTGGTCTCGGCGGGCTTCATGAAGGTGGTGGGCCCCGGGTTCCTGGCGCGCTTCGGCGGGCGGTTCCTCAACACGCACCCCGCGCTGCTCCCCAGTTTTCCCGGCGCTCACGGCGTACGCGACGCGCTCGCGTACGGCGCGAAGGTGACCGGGTGCACCGTCCACTTCGTCGACGACGGCGTCGACACCGGGCCCGTGATCGCGCAGCGCGCCGTCGAGGTCCGGGAAGAGGACCACACCGACGAGGGTGCCGCTCTGCACGAGCGGATCAAGGAAGTCGAGCGACGGCTGCTCGTCGAGGTCGTGGGGCGCATCGCCCGCGACGGCTACACCTTCGAGGGGCCGAACAGAAGAAGGGTACGACTGGGTCATGAGTGAGACTGCTGCGACCACGGGCGCCAAGCGGCCGATCCGCCGGGCGCTGGTCAGCGTGTACGACAAGACGGGTCTGGAGGAGCTGGCCCGGGGGCTGCACGCCGCGGGGGTGCAGCTGGTCTCGACGGGATCGACGGCGAAGCGCATCGCGGACACCGGCGTTCCGGTCACCCCCGTCGAGGAGCTGACCGGCTTCCCCGAGTGCCTGGACGGGCGGGTCAAGACCCTGCACCCGCGTGTGCACGCCGGCATCCTCGCCGACCAGCGCCTTACGGCACACCGCGAACAGCTGGGCGAGCTGGGCGTCGAACCGTTCGAGCTGGTCGTCGTCAACCTCTATCCGTTCGCCGAGACCGTGGCCTCGGGCGCGTCGGACGACGAGTGCGTGGAACAGATCGACATCGGCGGCCCCTCGATGGTGCGCGCCGCCGCCAAGAATCACCCGTCCGTGGCCGTCGTCGTCAACCCGGACCGCTACGGCGACGTCCTGGACGCTGTCCGGGAGGGCGGCTTCGACCTGGCCGCGCGCAAGCGCCTGGCGGGGGAGGCCTTCCGGCACACGGCGGCGTACGACGTGGCGGTGGCGGGCTGGTTCGCCGAGTACACCGGCAAGGACGAGGAGGAGCCCTCCCCGTTCTCCGAGTTCATCGGCGTCACCTACACGCGCAAGAACGTGCTGCGCTACGGCGAGAACCCGCACCAGCCGGCCGCGCTCTACACGGGCGGCTGCGGCGGGCTGGCCGAGGCCGAGCAGCTGCACGGCAAGGAGATGTCGTACAACAACTACGTCGACACCGAGGCCGCGCGGCGTGCCGCCCACGACCACGACGAGGCGTGCGTGGCGGTCATCAAGCACACCAACCCCTGCGGTATCGCGGTCGCCGCCGATGTGGCCGAGGCGCACCGCAAGGCGCACGCCTGCGATCCGCTGTCCGCCTACGGCGGCGTGATCGCCGTCAACCGTCCGGTGTCGAAGGAGATGGCCGAGCAGGTCGCGGGCATCTTCACGGAGGTCATCGTCGCCCCGGACTACGAGGAGGGCGCTGTGGAAGCGCTCACCCGTAAGAAGAACATCCGGGTCCTGCGCTGCCCCGAGGCCCCTGCGGCGCCCGCCGAGTTCCGTCCCATCGACGGCGGTGGACTCGCCCAGGTCAAGGACGCCTTCCAGGCGGAGGGCGACGACCCGGCGCACTGGACCCTGGCCGCCGGGGCGGCGCTGGACGCCGGTGAGCTGGCCGAGCTGGCCTTCGCCTGGCGGGCGTGCCGCGCCGTCAAGTCCAACGCCATCCTGCTCGGCAAGGACCGGGCGACGGTCGGCGTCGGCATGGGGCAGGTCAACCGGGTCGACTCGGCACGGCTCGCCGTCCAGCGCGCGGGCGAGGAGCGGGCGCGGGGGGCGTACGCGGCGTCGGACGCGTTCTTCCCGTTCCCGGACGGCCTCGAGGTGCTGGCGGAGGCGGGCGTGCGCGCCGTCGTCCAGCCGGGCGGGTCCGTGCGCGACGAACAGGTCGTCGAGGCCGCCGAGAAGGCGGGCATCACGATGTACGTGACGGGGACGCGGCACTTCTTCCACTGAGTGCCTGCCGAGTGTCCGGCGAATGTCCGGGCGCGTGCTCCACCGAGCCCGGTCAGGCACTCCGCGACTCTCCACGGCACTGTGCGGCCCTCTACGGCACTGTGCGGCCCTCTACGCACAGTGCGGCACTGTGCGGCACGCCTCCGGGGCCGGCGGACGCTTCCGCCGGCCCCGGAGTGGTTCTCACCGCCCCGTGCGCCCGCTCAGCAGCTCTTGACCCAGCGGATGGCGTCCACCGTGTAGTCGTAGCCGTTCCACTTCTCGCCCGGGGACAGGCAGCCCCAGTGAGACGTGCCGCTGTCGGTGTAGTTCCACTTGACCTTCACGTGGTCCAGGGCCTCGTCGGTCCGCCCGTTGTTCCAGGCGGAGCTGATGTGGTTGTAGTTGTTGTTCGTGTTGACGAAGCGCTGGTACTTCTTCCCGGTGCCCTTCGTGCCCGTGTAGAAGCAGACCGCCCCCCGGGTGCACGAGTACGCGGTGACGCTGACATCCGTGCTGTGGGCGCCCTTCGGGTCGACGGTCTTCGCGGCCGTCCCCGCCGACGCGCTCTGGACGGTGGTCGCCGGCGTGGTGGCGCCGGCGGTCATGGTTCCCCCGGTGGCGATGAGTGCCGCGGTCCCGACGCAGATCGCGGCGAGCTTCAGCTTGCGCATGATGGTTCCCCTCCGGTTCTCATGGACACCGGGCCCGCCCCCCGTGTCGACCGGGCCCGGTGTTTCCCCCTGCGTGCCGCCCTGGGCGGCACGACTTCACAGTGCCGTCAGGGCGCGGGGACCGGTACCTCGCAACTCCCAGGGTGCGCACAGCCGCCCCCGCGCGGAGCGTCCGTCCGCGCTGCCGCGCACACCTGTCAGCAGCTCTTGACCCAGCTGTGGGAGCGGATCTCGGGAAGGTCGGCGGGCAGGTCCGTCCTGGCCAGCCGGCTGATGCACCCCTCGCGCCCGTGGTGGTCGTCGGAGTGGAAGTAGGCGACGGCGGTGTGCTTGCCCTGCGTCCCGTTGTTGAACACCGAACGGGGTGCCTGGCGGGCACTCCAGGGGCAGCGGATGGTGCCGGTGCGCCAGTCCTCGTCGAAGCCGAACCAGCTGCACATGTCGCCCTGGCCCGCGGGCTCGGTGAAGAAGCAGACGTAGCCCCGTTCGCACCGGTCGTACCCGGTGGGTTCCGCCGTGCTGTGCGTGCCGGAACCGTCGTCGACGAGCGTCGCCGTCACCGCCGCGGTGCCCGCCACCAGGCCGAGTCCGGTGAGCCCCGCCGCCAGGGACAGCCCGAAGCGGCGCCGCCGGGAGCGCGGTCTGGCGGCCCGCGCGGTGCCTGCGGCCTCCTCCGTCCTGGGCAGCAGGGACCGCGCGTCGTGCCGGGCGCGCTCCTCGTGCGTGGGGGCCAGGCAGTCGGTGACGATGCCGCGCCAGGCGTCCGGGAGCTCGTCCGACAGGCGCAACCCCTCGCCGCCGCGCGCGTAGCGCAGCACGGCGTCCCTGCGGGCCGAAGAGGTGCTCCCGGGGAACGGGAAGTCACCGGTCAGTACGAGGTGGGCGAGGACGCCGAACGCCCACACGTCGGTGCTGGGCCTGATGCGCTGCCCCCGCTCGCCGATGTCCGACCACAGCAGTTCGGGCGGCGTGTAGTCGGGCGTGGAGAACGCGGGCGAGTAGGCGTGTGTGCCCTCCAGCTCCGCCGCGAGGTTGAAGTCGCACAGGCGCACCGTGCTGTCCCGCATGAGCAGGACGTTGGCCGGCTTGAGGTCACCGTGCACCCAGCCCGCCGAGTGCAACTGGACCAACCCTTCGCACACCTGCGCGAGCAGTGCGGCCTGGATGAGGCCCCCGTGGGCGAGCATCCGCTCCACAGAGGTGTGCGCACGCTCCAGAACGAGCACACAGGCGCCGTCGACGTCGGGCCGCTCCGGATCGTCGACGGTGAGCACCTCGTGCATCCGGATCAGCCGTGGCCGCTGGACGGCCCGCAGGAGCGCCACCTCGCGCTCCGTGAGATCACGCAGGTGGTCCAGCTGGCGCGGCGTCCGTGTCCCCGTCGGCAGGAACTTCAGGGCGGCGCGGGACGGCTCGCCACCCGGCGGCCCCCCGACCTCGCCGTGCGCTTCCTCGCGTGCGCGCATGTGCGGCTTTCTGCGGGCTCTGTCGTGCCGCCTTCCACGGATGTTGCTCTGCGTTCCCTCGTGGACGCTGTCCTGCGGGTCATTGCGGGCGCTCTCTCGCCGCTCCTCGCCGACGCTGCCGCGCGGCTCCTCCTGGACATCGGGCTGCGGCTCGCGGGCACTGCCGTGCTTCCCCCCGTGGACGTCGCCCTGCGTCTCCTCGTGGACGTCGCCGTGCGGCTCCTCGGGGACGCTGACCCGCTGGCCCTCGTAGACGCTGCCGAACGCGCCGCTCGCGATGGATTCCCGCACCTCCCAGGCCCCCACCCGGTAGCCGATCGGGAGCCGTAGCGTCATGCCGGCACCGTTCCGCCCGGGCGCGCGTCCAGCCGTCCGCGGCCTCGCGCACTGCCGAGCAGGGTCAGATCGTCCTCGCGCACCAGGTCGAAACGGAGCGCCAGAGCGACCAGCATCTCCTTCTTCCCGTTGAGCCGCGCTCTGCCCTCCGGACTGTCCTCGGGAGCGGGCCGCAGGCGCAGTTTGACGGCGAGATAGTCGATGTTCCACTGCACCGAAGCGCGGCCCGCCTCCGGCCACGCCGTCCGCAGCCGTTCGGTCAGCTGCTCGGTGGTGGGCAGCGGCGCGTACGGTTCCCCGCGCAGCCGCGGCTCACACAGTGCGACCAGCACCCGGAAGTACCGGGAGTTCCGGTCGAGCGGGAAGGCCGGAACGGTCAGCGCCCCCTCGTCGGCACCCGGTTCCGTCCGCAGGTGGTCGTGGCGTGGCGCCCACACCTCGAAAGTGACCAGCTCGTCCCCCGCGGGCAGCACCACCCGGGAGAACTCGAAGGGCACCGGAGCCTCCACCCGGCCCGGCACCACCTTGATGTGCTCTCCCGCGCCCTCCGGGTTCTCCACGACGTACGTACGGTCGCGACTGTGGTTGGTCAGCGTCCAGAACGAGCCGCTGGCCGCGAGCACCCCGGCACTCCTGGACACCCCCGGGTGCGCGAGGACGAGTCCGCACTCCTCCTCCCGGCCGAACCGGAGACTCTCGCCGGGCGCCAACCGCACCTGCCCGGCCTGCCGTCTTGCCCCCTGTGCCGCCCACTCCTCGGGCGGCACAACGATGATGCTGTGCATACGCAACCCCCCGGCGCATACATGCCCGGCGCGGCACGGAGCCATTCGCCGCACGACGGCGGGCGGCGGGCGGTCACCCACAACAGCGACGGCGCGGCCGGAAGTCCGGCCGCGCCGTCACCGCGCGGTTGCCGCGGCCCCTGCTCGGACGGCAGGGGATGGCCTGAACGACAGGCCGAAGGCCTAGTACTGCGGCCTGTTGAACCACTGGCCCGCGGCGCTCATCGAGCAGAACGCGATCGTGAGTACGGCGGTCGCCAGCCACAGCACGGCGAGGATCAGCGAGCCGGCCGCCGAGTCACTGCTGGCCAGGCTGCCGATGAAGCTCAGCAGGGGGATCAGCGCGTTGACCGAGCCGGCGATGATCGCCGTCACGCGCGTGCCGGTGCGGCCCCTGCCGAACATCGAGGCGGGCACGATGTGCAGCGCCGCCAGACCACCGCCGATCAGCAGCCCGAACAGCGCGACACCCAGGGCGGCACCGCCTGCCGCCCCCACACCGGGAATGTCGTCCAGCGCGTCGTTGGCGGCCACGCCGCCGATGAGCAGGATGACGCCGAACAGCGCCCACAGCGAGCCCGCGATGAACAGCAGGACGCGCGCGGTGACGACCACCCCGGGCATGCTGACGGTGGGCTGCATGCCGCCGCCCGGGTAGGCGGGCATACCGGCCTGCGGGTAGCCGTAAGGGGCCGGGGCGCCCTGCTGGGGGTAGCCGTAGGGGGCGCCCTGCTGGGGCTGCTGCGGCGCCGAGTACGGATTGTGTGGACTCTGTCCTGGGGGCGGGGGGTAGCTCACGGGCTTTTTCCTCCGACGGTGTTGAGGGAGCGGATCGGGCCGAGTGACTCCGGAGAACCACGGCCTGCCCTCAGCAATGTCGCCTCCCCCGGGTACGGCGCCGCACCGCCGGCCCACTCTGTAGCGCCCGACGCCGTCCCACAATGGTGGTGGTCGGACTGTCGGACTGTCCAGCCGGGTTTCCGTACTGTGGCGAATCCGCAACGCGCGGTCAGACGCACTGTGACGACCGTGCCAGTCCGGTGCTCGGACCAGCGGTCCGGGCTCGGACCGACGGTGCTCAGACCAGCAGCCCGGCGCAGATCAACTGTCCGCCCGGCAGCGCCAGGTGCCCCTCGTGCGCGAGGTCGAAACGGAGCGCAAAGCGCACCAGCCCGGCGACGGCGTCCTCCGAGTCTCCCCGCGGGCGGCCTCCGAGCCGGCGCGAGCGGAGCCCCGTGCGGGGCCCGAGTGGAGCCTGAGTGGAGAGACGGGGTCCGCATCCGCGAGGATGGGCGCATGACCGCCCAGATTCTCGATGGCAAGGCCACCGCCGCCGCGATCAAATCCGATCTCACCGTGCGCGTCGAGGCGCTCAAGGCCAAGGGCGTCACGCCCGGCCTCGGCACGCTGCTCGTCGGCGACGACGTCGGCTCGCAGAAGTACGTCGCGGGCAAGCACCGCGACAGCCGGCAGATCGGCGTCAACTCCATCCAGCGCGCTCTCCCCGCCACCGCGACGCAGGAGGAGATCGAAGCGGTGGTCCGCGAGCTGAACGAGGATCCGGCCTGCACCGGCTACATCGTCCAGCTCCCGCTCCCCAAGGGCATCGACGTCAACCGGGTGCTGGAGCTGATGGACCCGGCCAAGGACGCCGACGGGCTCCACCCCACGAACCTGGGCCGCCTCGTGCTCAACAAGCCGGCGCCGCTGCCCTGCACACCCCAGGGCATGATCGTGCTGCTGCGCCGCTACGGCGTCGAACTGGACGGCGCCCACGTCGTGGTGGTCGGGCGCGGCGTGACGGCGGGCCGCCCGCTGCCGCTGCTGCTGACCCGGCGCAGTGAGAACGCGACCGTCACCCAGTGCCACACCGGCACCCGGGACCTGCCCGGAGCGCTGCGCCAGGCCGACATCGTCGTCGCCGCCGCCGGGGTGCCGCACCTGATCAAGCCGGAGTACGTGCGGGAGGGCGCGGCCGTGCTCGACGTGGGCGTCAGCAGGGACGAGAACGGCAAGATCGTCGGCGACGTACACCCGGGGGTCGCCGAGGTCGCCGGCTGGCTCTCGCCCAACCCGGGCGGTGTCGGCCCGATGACGCGGGCCCAGCTGCTCGTCAACGTCGTGGAAGCGGCCGAGGCGGCGGCGCGCTGAGGGCGGCCATGAGCAAGGAGAACGAGGCGGGGACGGAGCCCGCGACGCGTACGGAGAAGACGGCGGACACCGAACAGCCGGCAGCCGACGGACAGCAGGCGGCCGCCGCCGGGGAGCCGCCGTCCGACGGGCGGCAGCAGGCCGCTGCCGCGCCGCGCAGGCGCTCGCGGCGCTTCCCCGTGCTCACCCGGGACACCGCGCGGCCCGAGGGCGGCGGACGTGCGGTCGGAGGGCACCACCCGGCCCCCTACCGGCAGTGGCCGCTGCTGGCCGTGTGCGCGGGTGTGCTGGTCGGGCTGCTGGTGACGGTGATCGAGTTCCGCTCCGGTACCTTGATCATCGGTCTGGCGCTGATGGGCGGTGCGGTGCTGCGCTGGGCGAAGCCGTCGGTCGGCATGCTGGCCGTCCGCTCCCGCTTCACCGACATGGTGCTCTACGGCGTACTGGGCCTGGTCATCGTGCTCCTGGCCCTGATGGCCCAGCCCAAACCCCTGTTGACGGTGCCGTTCCTCGACACGATCGTGCACTTCACGGTCCGCTGACCGCACGCTCAGCTGACGGGTCGGACGCCAACGGCGAGGCCGCGTACCACTCGTGTGAGTGGTACGTGACGGACGCAACGGTTGGCGTCCGGACGGGCTGGCAGACTAGGGGTCGTACGCGTGGACGAGGGGGTTGTGCGCGGGTGTGGGTCACGGCCCGTGACACCCCCGTGCGCCCCCGCTTCCGGAGCTGTCATCCTGGCCGCCTGCATCCCCCTGGGCAGCCGGTACGCGACCCGGTGACCCGGGGCCGGCGCACACACGGGGGAAGGGAAGGCACACAGCGCAGTCGGGGACGAGGGGGAGGCCATGCCTCGGTGGAGGTCGCTACCGGAGGATCTGGACCCGCAGATCCGGGAGTTCGCGAACCAGTTGCGGCGGCTCGTCGACCGCAGCGGACTGAGCATCGCGGGCCTCGCCGACCGCACCGGCTACAGCAAGTCGTCGTGGGAGCGCTACCTCAGCGGCCGGTTGCTGCCGCCTCGCGGCGCCACCCAGGCCCTTGCCGAGGTGACCGGCACGGACGTACGCCACCTCGGCACCATGTGGGAGCTGGCCGAACGGGCATGGAGCCGCAGCGAGATGCGGCACGACACCACCCTGGAGGCCATCAGCATCGCCCAGGCCCGAGCCGCGCTGAACGGAGCCGAGGCGACCGGGCAGGAGCCGTTCGAAGGCGAGTCAGGAGCCGGACAGGACAAGGGCCGCAGACGGCGCAAGGGCGAGCGCTCCGGTAACGCGCGGTCCGGTGGACCGTCCGGTGGCGCACGGTCCGCAGAGGAACTCCCCTGGAGCGACCAGCCCGCGAGCGCTCCGTCCGCTGGCGAACCGTTGAGCGGCGGACCGCCCCCGGACAGGGAGACGGCCGTCCTGCGCAAGGACGCCATCCGTGCGGCGGGTGCCGCGGGACCCGGCACACGTGACCACCAGGTGCCGGGACAGCGGCGCGGCGGCGCAGGCGAGCAGGCGTCCGGCTCCGGCACCACCGGCCTTTCCGGAGGGACCGGTCCCTCCGGAACCAGCCCTCCCGGAACCGGTCCCGACGTGACGGGGTCCCGCGCGCCGGACACGGGGGAGGCGAGCAGCGGACGCCAGGGGCGTGGCGGCCGAGGCCGACGCAAGGTCACCGTCCTGCTCGCGGCGCTTGTGGGCGTGCTCGTCCTCGTCGCGGGGGCGGTCCTCTTCCTCGACCTGGGCGGCGCCGAGGACGAGGCGGCCAAACCGAAGCCGCCCCCCACGGAGAAGACCCGGAAGCTGCCCGCAGGGGTGAAGTGCGCGGGCGAGGACTGCTCGGGTCAGGACCCGGAGGCCATGGGCTGCGGTGGTACACACGCCACGACCGTCAGCTCGGCACGGGCCGGCTCAGGCCTCGTCGAGGTGCGCTACAGCGACGTCTGCAAGGCGGCGTGGGGGAGGATCAGCGGCGCGGCGGCCGACGACGTGCTGCGCATCACCGGCCCGGGCGGGCAGAAGGAGAGCGACACGGTGACGGCGACCGACGCGTACACCGCGATGGTCTCCGCACCGACCGAGGAGGACGCGCGCGCCTGCGCGACGACGGCCGCGGGCGGCGAGGGCTGCACCACCCCGGGCCGGACGGTGCCGTGAACGCGAGGCCGGCCGCAGCGCCGGATTCCACCCCCTGACGGAGCGGCGTCGGCCGTCCCTCGGCACGGCCGCTCGGACAGCCAGGCGAAACCCGGGTGCGGCGCCCCTTGGTCCGACCCGGGGGTGCGGCGGGGACGGGGTCGGATAGCCTGGCCGATGGGTCTCTTGACGTAGAGAGACTTCCGGCCACCCGCCAGCCACGTCAGGTACTACGGAGAACGCCATGACCCGCACTCCCGTCAGCCCCGTCAACGTCACCGTCACCGGCGCCGCAGGCCAGATCGGCTACGCGCTGCTCTTCCGCATCGCCTCAGGCCAGCTGTTGGGCGCGGACGTGCCGGTCAGGCTGCGCCTGCTGGAGATCACCCCGGCGCTGAAGGCCGCCGAGGGCACCGCGATGGAGCTGGACGACTGCGCCTTCCCGCTGCTCCAGGGCATCGACATCACCGACGACCCGAACGTGGCCTTCGACGGCACCAACGTCGGCCTGCTCGTCGGCGCCCGTCCCCGCACCAAGGGCATGGAGCGCGGCGACCTGCTCGAGGCCAACGGCGGCATCTTCAAGCCGCAGGGCAAGGCCATCAACGACCACGCCGCCGACGACGTCAAGGTCCTCGTCGTCGGTAACCCGGCCAACACGAACGCGCTGATCGCCCAGGCGGCCGCGCCGGACGTGCCGGCCGAGCGGTTCACCGCCATGACCCGCCTCGACCACAACCGCGCGCTTACCCAGCTCGCCAAGAAGACCGGCTCCACCGTCGCCGACATCAAGAAGCTGACGATCTGGGGCAACCACTCCGCGACCCAGTACCCGGACATCTTCCACGCCGAGATCTCCGGCAAGAACGCCGCCCAGGTCGTGAACGACGAGAAGTGGCTGGCCGACGAGTTCATCCCGACCGTCGCCAAGCGCGGCGCCGCCATCATCGACGCCCGCGGCGCCTCCTCGGCCGCCTCCGCCGCCAACGCCGCCATCGACCACGTTCACACCTGGGTCAACGGCACCGACGAGGGCGACTGGGCCTCCATGGGCATCCCCTCGGACGGCTCCTACGGCGTGCCGGAGGGCATCATCTCCTCCTTCCCGGTCACCACGAAGGACGGCGCGTACGAGATCGTCCAGGGCCTGGAGATCAACGAGTTCTCCCGCACCCGCATCGACGCGTCCGTCAAGGAGCTGACCGACGAGCGCGACGCGGTGCGCGGTCTCGGCCTGATCTGACGAGCAGCGCGGCCGGCGCGGCGCGAAACGGAGCGACACGAAGCGGCACTGTGCCGCCCGGCGGTCCGTGGGCTTCGTGACGCGAAACGGCACTGCGCGGCCCGGCGCCCGCGCGCTCCGGGCCACTGCGCGCGCCGGTCCGCCGCCGCTGAGCGGCGGACCGCCACCGCCGGACGAGGGCCCGCGTGGATCTTTCACGATCCACGCGGGCCCTCGCGCGTTCCTGCCGGACGGCGTCTCCGGCGCGGCGGTCAGCTCTTTCGGGTGACGCCGGCCGATGAGTCCCCGCCCTCCGCCTCAGTGCCCCCGTCAGAAGCCGTGCCCCCGTCAGAAGCCGTGTCCTCGTCCGACGCGGCGTCCTCGTACGCCCGCAGAGTCGTCACCACCAGGGCCCGCTCGAGCGGGGAGAGGGTCCTGAGCGCGTGGCGCCAGGCGTCGGCGCCGCGCGCGAGCCAACCGGAGATCGTGGTGCGCTTGCCCTCGGCGATGCTCACGATGCGGCGCCGCCGGTCGTTCTCGTCCTCTCGCCGCTCCAGCACCCCTTTCCGACTCAGCTCGCCCACCATGAGGCTGACCGTGGTGGGTGCCACCTCCAGCCGTGCCGCCAGGTCGCTGACGGTGCTCGGGCCGTCGAAGAGGAGGAGTGAGAGCAGGGAGAGGTGGCGGGGCGCCAGCGCGAGGGACTGCAGCTCTTCGGGGACGGGGAGGCGCTTGACCCGGCCGACGATGCGGGGCATCAACTGCAGGAGCGCCCGCACGGCTTCGTCCTCGGCGAGGCCCCCGTCCCGCCGGGGATCCTGCTCGGTTTCCCTTCTGTGGCCGTCCGTTGACATCGCGCTGGCCTCCCATTAGCTTTGCAACCAAAGATGTTTTGACATCAAAGAGGAATCGGGCTTCTGCATGGTAGTCGCCCGTTTCCTCACCTTGCCGATAGGGGGAGAAGCCATGCCGCACTTCGAAGTGCAGATTCACGAGGCGGTTCTGGGAGGGGAGGACTCGCCGGTGAGCGCCCGGCTCGTGGAGGAGCTGACGGAGGCGGCGTTGACGGTCTATCCGGAGTCGTTCCGCGAGATCGTCGCCGTCGAGTTGATCGGCGTGGAGCAGGGGCGCTGGGGAGTGGGCGGGAAGCTGACGGAAGAGCCCTCCCCGTTCGTCACCCTGCGCTCGAAGGAGGCCATGTTCCACCATCCGAACTTCGCCCGGGCTCCGGAGAAGCTGATATCCGCGATCACGGACGCCGTCGTCGCGGTGCTCGGAGAGAGCGTGCGGGAGCGGGTGACGGTGCGGTTGGTGGGTGTTCCCGCGGGGCGCTCGGGCGTGGGTGGCCGGCTGGAGTGAGGCCCCGCGCCAGCGAGAGCGTCACGGTCAGGGAGAGCGCGGCGATGAGGGTCATGGCGGTGGCGGGGGAGGTCCGTTCGGCGACGGCGCCCGCGAGTGTGGCTCCCACGCCCTGCATGGCCAGCATGCCGGAAGCGTGCAGCCCCAGCGCGTGCCCGCTCAGGCTCTCGGGCGTCAACTCCAACAGCCGCTCCTGGAGCAGCAGGCTGGCGGCGAAGCCGACCGTCGCCAGCGTCACCAGCCCGGCCGCGAGGGGCAGGGGTGGGCGCAGGACGAAGAGGAGGAAGGGGGTGGCCAGCAGCGCGAGCATCGGCGCGGGCAGTCGTCTGCGCCACCGCTGGGGCACGAAGCGGCCCATGGCGGTGTCCCCGGCCAGCATGCCCACCGCGCCGCAGGCGAACAGCAGCCCGGCCTCGTGCGGAGCGTAGGGAACGTAGAGGGATTCGCAGCCGACTACCAGCCCGTTGGGCACCCACAGCCCCAGGTAGACGGAGCGGCGCGCGGGGGAGGACCACAGCAGGGAGTTGGTCCGCCAGGTCGCGGCCACGGACGGGCGGCCGGTGGCGCGAGGCGGGCGCCGACGGAGCCCCAGCCACGCGGTGCCGGCGCTCGCCAGGTAGAGCGCGGCACCGGCCAGCAGGGTGCCGCGCGGAGAGAGGAAGGTGACGAGCACTCCACCGAGTGCGTATCCGCAGATCTGGGTGATGCCGGTCGACATGTTGAGCACCGAACGCCCCAGGAGGTAACCGTCCTTGGCGAGGATTTCGCTGAGGAGTCCGTATCGCACACCGCCTCCGAGCGAGGCCAGCACACCCAGGGCGAGCAGTACGGAGAACGAGGCGACGACGGGCAGTCCCGGCACGGCCTGTGCGGCGGTCCCGAGGGCGAACGCGAGCGGCAGCCCGGCCAGTGCGGCGCGGGGTGGTACCCGGTCGGCGGCCGACAGCAGCGTCGTCGCGCCGATGAGCTGGGCCAGGGAGGGCCCGAACATGGCGAGGGAGGAGAGCAGAGGGGAGCCGGTGGCCGCGTAGATGAGCGTGCCCAGGGCCAGGCCGCTCACCGTGTGGCCCGCGACGTGCAGTGCGCTGGTGAGGAAGAGAGGGGCGAACTCGGGCGCCCGGAAAAGTTCGCGGTAGGTGCGCATGGAGGGAGTGTGGGGCGGCTCTGCGGAGGCGGTTACTGTTTCGCACCAGGGCGAAACGACGGCCGAAACAGCGGACGAAACAACGAGGGCACCAACGAGCGCCCCGAGGGGCGAACCGGCGGACGAGCCAACGGACGAGCCGGCGGACGAGACAACGGACGAGTCGGGGGGACGAGCCGGCGGACGAGTCGGGGGGACGAGCCGGCGGGTCACGGTCAACTCGGCCCGCGTCACGGCCGGGCGGTCACTTTCGGTTCGGGCGGCTGACGGAGGTGGGCTGTGGGGTGGTGGCAGATCAACGCCGACGTGCTCGCGGGCAGCCGCTTCGTGATCTCGCCGCTCGCGGAGGCGATCGCCGCTCTCAAGGTGCTGGAGAGCGGCAGCCCCACCCATCCCGGCGAGCGCGCCTGGCTCGACGCGCACCTGTCCGCCTACCGTGCCCGCCAGGCCGCCGACCCGGTCACGGCGCTGCTGATCCGCGCGGCCCTCGGATCCACGTGGAACGCCGACTTCCTCACGCCCACCCCCGAGCCCCGCGAACGCCCGCGCACGGAGGCCTCGTTCGAGGAGGAGGTCGAGCGCATCCGCGGGACGCCGCCCGCTGCGGCACGCGCCGACCTGCTGGTCTCGCTGGGGACGAGTGGCCCGCTGCCACCGCCGCTGCGCCGGGACGACCTGCCGCCCCGCACGGCGGACACCCTCACCTGGGTGTGGCGCGCGACGGTGCTGCCGTACTGGCCACGGCGCCGGCGGGCGCTGGAGGCCGACGTGGTGGCGCGCACCGCACAGCTCAGCCGCGGCGGCTGGGCGGCGGCGCTGGACGCCATGCGGCCCGGCATGCGCTGGCTCGGTGGCAGCCGGCTCCAGATCAACGCGTGGGACAACCCGCCCCGCGATCTGGCGGGAGGCCGCCTGATGTTCGTCCCGGTGACCCCACGCACCGGGTGGGTCTCCTGGGAGGCCGCCCCCTGCCGTCACGGCACCCCGGCGGACGGCCACGGGGTCGAACCCGGTGCCGGCCTTGACGACGCCCCGGACCCCGGCGGGCCCGACAGCTCGCGGACCGGGGCCCGGCCCCGAGGTGCGGAGGCCCGGCCCCGAGGTGTGGAGGCCGGGCCCCGGTACGCGGTGGTCTATCCCTGTGCCGGTGCGCTTGCCGAGGGGGAGGGACCGCCTGCTCCGCACGCTCTGGGGGTGCTGCTCGGGCGGGCGCGGGCTGCGGTGCTGGTGCTCCTGGAGTCCCCCATGAGCACCACCCAGCTCGTGGGCCTCACCGGTCAGAGCCTCGGGTCGACGGGCCGCCACCTGAAGGTCCTCCGCGATGCCGGGCTGGTGCACCGGCGGCGGGCGGGCCGCTCCGTCCTCTACTACCGCACGGCCGCGGGCGACACCCTCGTACGGGCTCAGCCCCGGCCCTGACCGCGGCCCAGGCCCAAGCCAGGACCCCCGTCAGGCGGGGGCCGGCCCAGGCGGGGGCCGGCCCAGGCCCGGGGGCGCCGGCCCACGGGTTCAGGCGCTCTCGAAAGGTGCGCTCAGACGCTCTCGGAGGGGGGTTCGTCCTGCTGGGACTGGGAGTCCTGCAGGTGGCGGCGGAGCTGCTTGATGGAGACGGTGCGGTCCTCGGGCGGGGTGTCGCGGGGGACCGGGCGGTCGAAGTGGCCGAGGTCGATCTCGTCGTGGTTGGCGCCCGCTCTGCGTTCCAGACGCAGCGGGTAGGGCTTGCCGTCGGCGGAGACGTGCATGGTGACGCGTGCCTTGTCCTGGGTGCGGGTGACGGGGACGGAGCGGTGGCCGCCGACCTTGCCCTCGTCGCCGCGCTTCCAGCGCGGTCCGGGTGTGGACATCGCGCCGGATGCGGCCCGGAAGGCGTCCAGGTCGCAGGCGGTGGTCAGGCCCTTTCCGCCGAGCTCGGGGTCGCGTGCGGTGCCCTTGATGTAGCGGCCCTCGAACTTCTTGGCGACCTTGTCGCCGGCCTCGGGGCCGAGCTGGGCCTTCCAGTACGCGGCGTCGGGCTTGAGCCAGATCGTGTTGCCGTGCTTGATCAGCCGCATGCTCCCGCCGTGCGGAACCGACATTTTCCCGGAGCAATTCGCCTTCTCGTCGAGGGTGAGATTGAGCCGGAGGTCGGGGGCCTCCATTCTCAGCCGCAGAGAGCGTGCGGAATTCAGCTCCTTCGAGGCTTTTTCCGCTATTTCCTCTCCTGACAACTCTGCGATGTCCGGCCCGTCACGGTCCGTCGCCGAGGGGGCGGCGTTCGCCGGGGCCAGAAGCCCGCCCGAGGCCGTCGTCGCAGCGCAGACGGCCACGACAAGTGCTGTGCGGTGCTGCTGTCGCATGGGGGTGGCTCCGATCCGCCATCGGGGAGACAGGCGCGGTCCGTCGGTCGGCAACCTGCCGTATGCGGACAAAGACGTACTCACCGTACGTTCCGCCGGGGGGTGGCGCACTTCGGCCAGTGATGAAGCCCACTTGGCAGCGAATTCTGGACATGAGATCGCGGAGACGGGGCAGGGTTCCGGATTGCCATCTCCCCAAAGGCATGGCAAAAGCCCCCATCGGGGGCACCGGGGCCGCCCCAGCTGTCGGCAGGGAGGTGCCCCAGGGAAAGCAGGAGCAAGGAAGGCAGTACCGAAGGTGTCCGTATCGGAGAGCATTCACATTGACGGCACGTGGCGCACGGCCGCCGACGGCGGCACGCGGGAGGTGCTGGACCCCGCTGACGCCACCACGCTCGCCGTCGTCGCCGAGGGTGACACAGCGGACACCGACGCGGCCGTCGCCGCCGCCCGCCGCGCCTTCGACCAGGGCCTGTGGCCGCACACCCCGACCGCCGAGCGCGCGGCCCTGCTGCGCCGGGTCGCCGACCTGCTCCAGCGCGACCGCGAGGAGATCGCGCTGATCGAGTCCCGGGACACCGGTAAGACGCTGGAGGAGGGCCGGGTCGATGTCGACGACGTGACGAACGCCTTCCGCTACTTCGCCGACCTGGTGATGAACGAGTCGGGCGGCCGCGTCGTGGACGCGGGAAGCGCGGAGGTGCACAGCGTCGTCGTCCACGAGCCGGTCGGTGTCTGTGCGCTGATCACGCCCTGGAACTATCCGCTCCTCCAGGCGAGCTGGAAGGTCGCCCCGGCGCTGGCCGCGGGCAACACCTTCGTGATCAAGCCCAGTGAGGTCACCCCGATGTCCACCGTTCACCTGGTGAAGCTGCTGGTGGAGGCCGGGCTGCCGGCGGGCGTCGCCAACCTCGTCACCGGCGCGGGGCTCCCCGTGGGCCAGCGGCTGGCCGAGCACCCGGACGTGGACCTCTTCTCCTTCACCGGCGGCCTGGTCAGCGGCACGAAGGCGGGGGCCGCGGCGGTCGCCGGCGCCAAGAAGGTCGCGCTGGAGCTCGGCGGCAAGAACCCGAACGTCGTCTTCGCCGACGCCTGCGCCACGGACGAGGGCTTCGACACCGCCGTCGACCAGGCGCTGAACGCCGCCTTCATCCACAGCGGCCAGGTCTGCTCGGCCGGCGCCCGGCTGATCGTCGAGGAGTCGGTCAAGGACCGCTTCGTGGCCGAACTCGTCTCCCGCGCCCAGCGCATCAAGCTGGGCCGCGGCACCGAGGAGGGCGTCGAGTGCGGGCCGCTGGTCTCCCAGCAGCAGCTGGAGAAGACGGAGGGCTATGTCGCCTCGGCGCTGGCGGAGGGCGCTGAGCTGCGGTGCGGCGGTGAGCGGCCGAAGCCGTCCGAGGTCCGTCCGGCCGGCGGCTACTTCTACGCACCGACGGTGCTCGACAACTGCCACCGCGGCATGCGGGTCATCCGCGAGGAGACGTTCGGCCCGCTGCTGACGGTCGAGACCTTCAGCACCGAGGACGAAGCTGTCACGCTGGCCAACGACACCGAGTACGGCCTCGCGGGCGCCGTCTTCTCCGGTGACACGGCGCGGGCACGCAGGGTCGCGGCGCGGCTGCGGCACGGCACGGTGTGGATCAACGACTTCCACCCCTACCTGCCGCAGGCCGAGTGGGGAGGCATGGGCAAGTCCGGCGTCGGCCGCGAACTGGGCCCGCACGGGCTGGCCGAGTACCGCGAGACCAAGCACGTGTACGAGAACCTGCGGCCGGCCCCGGTGCGCTGGTTCGGCGGCTGACCGACCGGGCCTCGCGCCCTCTGCCGCCCGGGCCCCGCGCCCTCCGACCCCAGCCCCCCGGATGTGGACCCCCTCAGCAACCTCACCTCCCGACCTCCCGTACCGAACGACGGACGACAGCGCAGCGCCACGGTGGCTCACCCCCTGTTTCCGGGCCACCGCGGCGCACCCGTATCAACCGCCGTTCCCCCCTCCGCCCCGAAACCCCCGCAAGTCCCCTGAAACCCCTTCGAACCCCCATCCCCCGAGTCCCCGCAAGTTCCAAGGAGCAGTACCCCATGTCCAGCTATGACTACGTGATCGTCGGAGGTGGGACGGCCGGATCGGTGATCGCCTCGAGGCTCACCGAGGACCCGGACGTCACCGTCGCCCTCATCGAAGGAGGGCCCTCGGACGTCGACCGGCCCGAGGTGCTCACCCTCCGCAAGTGGCTGGGCCTGCTGGGCGGCGAGCTCGACTACGAGTACACGACGACCGAACAGCCGCGCGGCAACTCGCACATCCTGCACAGCCGCGCCAAGGTGCTCGGCGGCTGCTCGTCGCACAACACCCTGATCTCCTTCAAGCCGCTGCCCTCCGACTGGGACGAGTGGGAGGCGGCGGGGGCCGCGGGCTGGGGCGCGAAGGACATGGAGCCCTACTTCGGCAGGCTGCGCAACAACGTCGTGCGTGTCGCGAAGAAGGACCAGAACGCCATCGCGCAGGACTGGATCGACGCGGCGAAGGAGGCGCTGGACGTCCCCGAGGTCGTCGGCTTCAACGACGAGCCGTTCGATGAGGGCGTCGGCTTCTTCGACCTGTCCTACCACCCGGAGAACAACAAGCGTTCCTCCGCCTCGGTCGCCTACCTGCACCCGCACATCGAGGCCGGTGACCGCCCCAACCTGCACATCCTGCTGGAGACCTGGGCGTACAAGCTGGAGTTCGGCGGCGGCGAGGACGGTGCCGGCAAGACCGTCACCGGCGTGCACGTCCGCTCCAAGGACGGCGAGGAGCGGCTGCTGACCGCGGGCCGTGAGGTGCTGGTGTGCGCCGGCGCGGTGGACACGCCGCGGCTGTTGATGCACTCGGGCGTGGGGAAGAAGGAGGACCTCCAGGCGCTGGGCATCCCCGTGGTGCACGACCTGCCGGGCGTGGGGGAGAACCTCATCGACCACCCCGAGTCGGTGATCGTGTGGGAGACGGACGGGCCGATCCCGGACAACTCCGCGATGGACTCCGACGCCGGCCTGTTCGTCAAGCGGGACCCGGACCACAAGGGCCCCGACCTGATGTTCCACTTCTACCAGATCCCGTTCACCGACAACCCCGAGCGGCTGGGCTACGAGCGGCCCGAGCACGGCGTGTCGATGACCCCGAACATCCCCAAGTCCCGCTCCCGCGGCCGCGTCTACCTCACCTCCGCCGACCCCGAGGTCAAGCCGGCGCTCGACTTCCGGTACTTCGAGGACGGAGCCGACTACGACGGCAAGACCCTGGTGGACGGCATCAAGCTCGCCCGCAAGGTCGCGCAGGCCGAGCCGTTCGCCAAGTGGCTCAAGCGCGAGGTCTTCCCCGGGCCCGAGGTGCGCGACGACGAGGAGATCAGCGAGCTGGTGCGCAAGGCCGCGCACACCGTCTACCACCCGGCGGGCACCTGCCGGATGGGTGCTCAGGACGACGCGCTCGCCGTCGTCGACCCGCGGCTGCGCGTGCGCGGCCTGTCCGGCATCCGCATCGCGGACGCCTCCGTCTTCCCGACGATGCCCGCCGTCAACCCCATGATCGGTGTGCTGATGCTCGGCGAGAAGGCGGTCGATCTCATCCGACCCGATTCGACAACGGCACCGGGAGGTGTTGCGTGATGTCCGAGACCGCTGAGGCCACTGAGTCCGCTGCGAACGCCGCGAACGACGAGAGCAACGACGCGCCCAGGACCAACGAGGCGAGTGCTGACAGCCCCGTCATCTCGATCCGCAACCTGTGGAAGGTGTTCGGGCCCAAGAGCGCCAGGATGCGCCTCCCGCACGACGAGCAGGTCAAGGGGCTGTCCCAGACCGAGCTGCGGGAGAAGACCGGCTGCACGGCCGCCGTGCGCGACGTCTCCTTCGACGTCCACAAGAGCGAGGTCTTCGTCGTCATGGGCCTGTCGGGGTCCGGCAAGTCCACGCTGGTGCGCTGCCTGACCCGGCTGATCGAACCCACCGCGGGAAGCCTCGACTTCAACGGCCAGGACGTGCTGTCCATGGACAAGGACACGCTGCGTGAACTGCGCCGGCACCGCGCGTCCATGGTGTTCCAGAACTTCGGCCTCCTGCCGCACCGCACCGTGCTCGACAACGTCGCCTACGGCCTGGAGATCCAGGGCGTCGGCAAGGCGGAGCGCCGTGAGCGCGCCGCCGAGATGGTCACCAAGGTCGGCCTCGACGGCCTGGGCGAGCGCCGCCCCGGGCAGCTGTCCGGCGGCCAGCAGCAGCGCGTCGGCCTCGCCAGGGCGCTGGCCGTCGACCCTGAGGTCCTGCTGTTCGACGAGCCGTTCAGCGCGCTCGACCCGCTGATCCGCCGCGACATGCAGGAGGAGGTCATCCGGCTGCACCGCGAGGAGGGCCGCACGATGGTCTTCATCACCCACGACCTGTCCGAGGCGCTGCGCCTGGGCGACCGCATCGCGCTGATGCGCGACGGCGAGGTCGTCCAGCTGGGCACGCCCGAGGAGATCGTCGCCAACCCGGCGGACGACTACGTGCGCGACTTCGTCCGCGACGTCCCCCGCGAGCAGGTCATCTCGGTGCGCCGCGCCATGCGCAAGGCCGAGAAGACGGAGGCGGGCAAGGGCACCGAACTCGCCCCCGACACGCTGGTCGCCGACGCCATCGAGGCCGTCGCCCGCAGCGGCGAGAGCGCCCGCGTCGTGGAGAACGGCCGCACCATCGGCGTCGTCGACGACGCCCGCCTGCTGAGCGTCGTCGCCGGACTCGACGAGGACGCCGTCGAGGGCCGCGGCGAGGACGGCGAGCCCAAGGAGGTGGCCGCCGTATGAGCACACACCATCCCGCGCCCGTCCCGGGCGTGCGCGACAGCCGGCCGGCCGAGGGGCTGATATGAGCACCACCACCCTCCCGCAGCCGAGCGAGGATAAGGAGAAGGAGAAGGCCACCGCGGCCGCACCCGCCACCACCGAGGTGAGCGGCGCCCGCGCGCTGCTGGCCAGGCCCGCTCTCGCGGCGTTCGGTCTCGTCCTCGTCGCCCTGATCGTCGGCGCCCTCGCGCTGGACGGCAACTGGCCCGGCGCGCTCAACTGGTCCTCCGGCATCAAGGACGGCCTGGACTGGCTCAGCAACTGGCTGACCGACAACCGCGCCACCAGCCCCCTGTTCCTGTACTTCCTGCTGCACATCAGCAACTGGTCCGAGGGCGGTGTCGACTACGTCTTCACCTTCCTCAACAACCTGGGCTGGCTGGGCGTGACGGCGCTGGCCACCGCCGTCTCCTGGTACGTGTCGGGAGCCGGGCTCAAGGTGCGCTCGCTGCGCATCGCCCTGCTGACCCTGTGCACCTTCGGCGTCTTCGGCGTTCTGGGCGTGTGGGAATACGCCATGTCGACGCTGGCCCTGATGGTGGTGGCGGTCGCCGTCTCCGCCGTCATCGGCGTGCTGCTCGGCCTGATCGCGGGCCTGTCGGAGACGGGCAACCGGATCCTGCGCCCGGTGTTCGACACCATGCAGGTGATGCCGGCGTTCGCCTACCTGCTGCCGCTGGTGCTGATCTTCGGCATCGGCTCACCGGCCGCGCTGGTCTCCACCGTCATCTACGCCGCGCCACCCATGGCCCGCCTCACCGCGCTGGGCCTGCGCGGCGCCGACCCGGCCGCGCTGGAGGCCTCCCGTTCGCTGGGGTCCGACCCCTGGCAGCGGCTGTGGACCGCGCGGCTGCCGCTGGCCCGCAAGGAGATGCTCCTCGGCCTCAACCAGACGATCATGATGGCGCTCTCCATGGTCGTCATGGCCTCCGTCATCGGAGCGGGCGGCCTCGGCGACAAGGTCTACCAGGCGCTGTCCAAGGACAACGTGGGCCTGGCCCTCATCCCCGGCAGCTGCATCGTGCTGATCGCCATCTGGCTCGACCGGGTGACCGCAGCGGCCGGCGACCAGCTCGACACCTCCCCGGGGAGCACCCGCACCGGCGGTGACGCCGGCGCGATCGCCCTGGAGAAGCTCGGCGGCTGGCTCGCCTGGGGCGTCTTCGTCGTCTTCGCCGCCGTCGGCACCCTCTTCGGCCCGATCGGGGAACGCTCCTGGCCCATCGACTGGACCGTCTCGATCTCCTCGCCGCTGACCAAGGGCATCGAGTCGTTCACCAAATCCATCTCCGACGGCATCCCCGTCATCGGCGGCACCGACGTGTGGGCCTCCCACTTCACCTCCTGGATCCTCAACCCGATGCGCGACGCCATGCAGGCCTCGCCCTGGTGGGGCGTCCTGCTGCTGGTGGCCGTCCTGGCCTGGATGGCGGGCTCCTGGCGCGCCGGGCTGACCGGTGTCCTCTCGCTCGCCGTCCTCGGCGCCCTGGGCCTGTGGGACAAGTCGATGGACACCCTCTCGCAGGTGATCGTCTCGGTGCTGTGCACGCTCGTCGTCGGCGTCGTCATCGGCATCCTGGCCGCCCGCTCCCGGTGGGTGATGCGGCTGATCCGGCCGATCCTCGACATCATGCAGACGATGCCGCAGTTCGTCTACCTGGTGCCCGTGGTCGCGCTGGTCGGCGTCGGCCGGCCCGCCGCGATCCTGGCGGCCGCCGTGTACGCGCTGCCCGCCGTCATCCGCATCACCACACAGGGCCTGCGCACCGTGGACCCGGCGGCCATGGAGGCGTCCCGCTCGCTGGGCAGCACCGGCTGGCAGCAGCTGCGCCAGGTGCAGCTGCCGCTGGCCCGCCCCTCCCTGATGCTGGCCTGCAACCAGGGCGTCGTCCTGGTCCTCGCCATGGTCGTCATCGGCGGCCTGGTCGGCGGTGGCGCCCTCGGCTACGACGTGGTCTACGGACTCCAGAAGAGCGACCTGGGCGTCGGCCTCTCGGCCGGTATCGCCATCGTCTGCCTGGGCCTCATGCTCGACCGGCTCACCCAGTCCGCGGGCACCGGCAAGCGCGGAGGTACGAAGTGAAGCGCACACGCATCATCAGGGGCGGGGTCGCGGCAGCCGCGGCCCTCGCCCTGGCCGCGGGCCTCAGCTCCTGCGGCAAGGCCGACCCGTACTACAGCGGCTCGCCGAACACCGTCACCCTGCCCATCGCGGCCTGGGCGGGCTCCGAGGCGAACGTCGCGGTGGCCAAGCAGATCCTGGAGAAGAAGCTCGGCTACCGGGTCAAGACGCTCCAGATGGACGAGCCCGTCATGTTCGACGCGCTCAACACCGGCCGCGCCGACGCCATGATGGAGGACTGGCGCGGCGTGCCGAAGAAGGAGAAGAAGTACGTCGAGGAGCTCAAGACCGTCGTCAACGCGGGTGAGCTCGGCGTGACCGGCCACATCGGCTGGTACGTGCCGACGTACTTCGCCAAGGAGCACCCCGAGGTCAAGGACTGGAAGAACCTTCCCAAGCTGAAGAAGTACTTCCAGACCCCCGAGAGCGGGGACAAGGGCCAGATGCTGGAGGGCTCCCCCTCCTTCAGCACCTACGACGCCCAGATCATCAAGAACCTGGACCTGCCCTACAAGACGGTCTACGCCGGCAGTGAGGCGGCCCAGGTCAAGGAGATCCAGAAGCGGGCCGCCAAGAAGGAGCCCTTCCTCACCTACTGGTGGACGCCGCAGTGGCTCAACTCCAAGGTCCCCATGACCGAGGTGAAGCTGCCCAAGCGCACTCCAGGGTGCGACAAGGTGCCCTCCAAGGTGGACTGCGCCTACCCCTACACCGCGCTGACGAAGTTCATGAACCGCGACTTCGCCGAGAACGGGGGCAAGGCAGCCGAGTTCCTCAAGAAGTTCCACTGGAGCACCGAGGAGCAGACCAAGGTCGTCAAGTGGATGACCATCGACAAGATGGACACCGACGAGGCCGCCGCCAAGTGGGTCGAGCAGAACCCGGACAAGTGGAAGAAGTGGATGCCCAACTGATCCACCGCCGCCACCGCTTCCGGTAGCGCACCCGCCCCCGTGACGGCCTCCGTCACGGGGGCGGACGCGTCTCGGCCGTGGGCCGCCGGGCCGGACGGCGCCGTACGCCGCCGGGCCGGACCACGCCGCATGCCGCCGAACCGGACCTCGCCGTGTGCCGCCGGGGCCGGACGGACCGCGGCCTGCCCCGACGAGGCCGGTCGCACCGTAACGCCCCCCGAGCCCGAAGGGCGCGGCACCCCGCTGGGGCAGAATTGGGCCGTGAGCCAGGCCGACCTCCCGCCCCCGCCGCCGTCCCGCCCCCGCGGCGCGGCGGCACCCGCGGGCCGCGGACGGCACCGGGCCACGCGCGCGGGGCGGCGCCCCCTGATACCCGCCGCGCTGGTCACCGCCTGCGTCGGCGTCCTCGTCGCCGTGGCACTCACCGGCACGGACGTGGCCACCGGCGGCACCGGAGAGGTGCGGATACCCGGCGGCGGCGTCACCACCCTGCTGCGCTCGGTGCTGTTCGCCGCGCTGTGCGTACAACTCGGCGAAGTGGCCGGGCGGCGGCTGGCGCGCGACGTCTCCCGCTCCCTGCCGGACACCCCGGCCAACGGGCCACGGCAGCCACCCGAATGGGCGGCGGGGGCGGCCCTGGCGGGCATGACCGCCGCCCTCGCACTCGCCTCCATGGCCGCGGCAGGCGACGGCCGCCTCGCCGCCGGGCTCCCCGAACTCAGCGAGATCTACGCGACCCGGGAGGGGCTGCTCGCCTTCTGCGAGGCCAACGGCTTCCTGCTCGCCGCCCTCTGCGTCTTCCTGCGGCGCCCCACCTGGGCCGCCGCGCCGCTCGCCGGAGTGCTCGTCGCCGAAGCGCTGCGCGCCCACCCCGAGAACTACACCCAGGCCCTCGGCGTCGGCCTCACCCTCGTCCACCTGGCCTGCACGGTGCTGTGGACGGGCGGCCTCGTCCACGCGCTGCGCACCATGCGCGCCTGGCACGGCGAACCCGGCGCTGCCCGCGCCCTGCTGGCCGCCTACGCGCGGCGGGCCTTTTGGCTGTTCGTCGCCCTGTGCGGGACGGGAACGGCCAGCACGCTGCGCAAGCTCCCCTCCGTCTGGTCCTTGACCTCCTCGGCCTGGGGCCGAACGCTGCTGGTCAAGCTGGCCGTCGTGGGCGCCGTCGCCCTGTGCGCGCTCGTCGCCCGGCGCGTCCTGATGCGGGACCGCACGCGGTTGACCTACGCGCAGGTGTGGCGCCCCACCGCGTGGGAACTGGCCGCGCTCGGCGCGGTGCTCGTCCTCTCGGCCCTGCTGACCGCCGCCCCGGCGCCCCGCGCCGGCTGACGAGGGGCGCGGCAGGTCACGGGAGCCGGCCCGTGCGCAGCTCGGCCGCCATCGACCGCACCCCCTCCGTCGCCCGCGCGGCGAGCCCCCCACCGAAGGTGACGCGGCCGACCCCGGCCCCGGCGAGCTCGGCGACGCCGGGCCCGCCGGTACGGGCCAGACCGTTGACGGGAACCCCGAGTTCGCGGACGAGGACCGCCAGATCGGCGGGCGGCGCCCCGATCGGGTACACCCCGTCGGCGCCGGCGGCCACGTACGCGCGCCCCCGCCGCAGCGCCTCGGCCAGCGGGTCGGCGACGCCGCGCAGGTGGGCGTCCACGCGGGCGTTGAGGAACGGTTCCGGACCGAGGGCTTCCCGTACGGCGGCCAGGAACTCCGCCTGCGCTTCGGCGTCCACGAGGCGCCCGCCCGCCGAGTCCTCCAGATTGCATCCGACGGCGCCCGAGGCGTGGAGCCGCTCGGCGAGCTCGGCCGGCGCCAGCCCGTAGCCCCTCTCGACGTCCGCGGTGACGGGTACATCCAGGGCATGCACCGCCCGGGTGATGCGGCCGATCGCGGCGAACATCTCATCGCCCGGGCAGTGCCCGTCGGCGTGGCCGAGGGACGCCGAGACGCCCGCGCTCGGCGTCGCGAGAGCGGGGAAACCCGCCTCGGCGAAGGCGCGGGCGCTGGCGGCGTCCCAGGGGCCCGGCAGTACCAGCGGGTCGCCGGGCGCCCTGTCGCGGTGCAGCGTGCGCAGCCTCTTGGCGGTGTCCATCAGGAGGCGCCCTCTTCCAGGCTCTTGGGGACCTCCCGGATCGCCACGTTGAACCGGTTCCAGGCGTTGATCGCGACGATCTGCCCGAGGAGCGCGGCCAGTTCCGCCTCGTCGAAGTGGGCCGCGGCGCGCGCGTAGACCTCGTCGGGAACGAAGCCGTCCGTCAGGCGGGTGACCGCCTCGGTGAGGGCGAGCGCGGCGCCCTCCCGCTCGGTGAACAGGTCGCCCGCCTCCTCCCACGAGGCGAGCAGGTCCAGACGCAGCTGCCGCTCGCCCTTCTCGCGGGCCTCGGTCAGGTGCATGTCCAGGCAGAAGGCACAGCGGTTGATCTGCGAGGCGCGGATCTTGACCAGCTCGGCGACCACCGGGTCCAGGCCGGCGGCGGCCGCGGCCTGCTGGAAGCCGGACATGCCCTTCATCAGTCGCGGTGCGGTCTGCCAGATGTTCATACGCCGTGTCGTCATGCCCCCGAGCCTAGGCAGGAATGGGCCACGCGTATGGTCCACTTCCATGGCGGATTCATGGGCCACTTCGCCGCCGTCCGGCGGCAGCGACCTCCACCTCGACCTCGCACTCTCCACCGGCTCCGGCGCGCGACGCCCCCGGGCTGCCCTGCTGGCCGCCCTGCGCGACGCCGTCCGCTCCGGAAGGCTGGCCCCCGGCACCCGGCTGCCGTCCTCCCGGAGCCTGGCCGCCGACCTGGGCCTTGCGCGCAACACCGTGGCGGGCGCCTACGCCGAACTGGTCGCGGAGGGATGGCTGTCCGCCCGCCAGGGCTCCGGCACCCGCGTCGCCGAACGCGCCACGCCGGCACCCCCGTCCCGCCCCCGCGAACGCCGCAGTCCCGGGCGCGCCGCTTCGTACCGCGCGGGGCAGCGCCGCGGCCCAGCCCACCCGGTGGGGGGCACCCTGCAGGAGCGGGCCCGTGCGGCCCTCGCGGAGCGCAGGCGCCAGCGGCCCCCGCACGACCTGCGCACCGGCGCGCCCGACGTCTCGGCGTTCCCCCGCTCGGCGTGGCTGACGTCGGCCCGCAGAGCGCTGACCGCCGCACCCGCCCACGCGTTCTCGCACGGCGACCTGCGGGGCACCGCCGAGCTGCGGCGCGCACTGGCCGACTACCTGGCGCGGGCGCGCGGCGTACGCGCCGACCCCGGACGCATCGTGGTGTGCGCGGGCTTCGCACAGGGCGTCTCCCTGCTGTCGAGGGTCGTCGCCGGGACGGCCGCCGTGGAGGAGTACGGCCTGTTCTTCCACCGCGAGCTGCTTCAGGCACGGGGCGCGCCCGCCCGTCCACTGCCCGTGGACGCGCACGGCGCGCGCACGGAAGTCCTCGACGCGGACCCCGGGTTCGCCGACGTCGGAGCCGTGCTGCTGACCCCCGCGCACCAGTACCCGCTCGGTGTGCCGCTGCACCCGGACCGGCGGGCCGCCGTCGTCGACTGGGCGCGGCGCAGCGGCGGACTCGTACTGGAGGACGACTACGACGGCGAGTTCCGGTACGACAGGCAGCCCGTGGGAGCTCTCCAAGGACTCGACCCCGAACGCGTCGTCCACCTCGGCACCGCCAGCAAGGCGCTGGCACCGGCGCTGCGGCTGGCGTGGATGGTGCTGCCCGACCACCTCGTGGACGACGTCCTGGCGGCCAAGACGCCCGCCGAATGGGCCCAGGGCAGCCTCGACCAGCTCACGCTCGCCGACTTCCTGGAACGCGGCGCCTACGACCGGCACGTGCGCGCCATGCGGCACCGTTACCGCGCCCGGCGCGACCGGCTCGTCGAAGCGCTGGCCGCCCGCGTACCCGAGGCGCGCGCCACCGGCATCGCCGCCGGACTGCACGCCGTTCTCGCCCTGCCGCCCGGCGTGGGGGAGGAGCGCGCGCTGCGGGCCCTGGAGCGGGCGGGCGTCGGCCTCGACGCGCTCACCGGCTTCCGGCACCCGGCCGCGCAGGGCCCGGCCGCCGCGGGCCCGTCCCTGGTCGTCGGCTACGGAAGCCCCGCCGAACACGCGTACGGGGCGGCGCTGGACGCGCTGTGCACCACCCTCGCCTCGCTGCGCCCCGGAGCGGAACCCGCACCCGGCCGAAGAGGGGCTTGACGCACCGCACGGCGTACGTGGAGGCTCCACGGGCCCGTACGGAAGCCGTCCACGGGCATCCGGTGGCCCAGACGGCAGACGGCAGACGGCAGACGGGGGTGTGCGGCGCCATGCCGACAGTGGAGGAGAACGGTCTCAACGTCATCGCCGAGGCCGAACGCAAAGGGCGACCCGCCCAGCTGTTCTGGCCGTGGTTCGGCTCCAACGTCTCCGTGCTCGGACTCGGCTACGGCTCGTTCGCGCTCGGCTTCGGCCTCTCCTTCTGGCAGGCGCTGTTCGCCGGCATCGCCGGCATCCTCGTCTCCTTCCTCCTGTGCGGGCTGATCGCCGTGGCCGGCAAGCGCGGCTCCGCACCGACGATGGTCCTCAGCCGTGCCGCCTTCGGAGTCCGCGGCAACCGGCTGCCCTCCGCCGTCTCCTGGATACTGACCGTCGGCTGGGAAACCGTCCTGGTGACGCTGGCGACCCTGGCGACGGCCACCGTCCTCGACCGCCTCGGCTGGGGCGGCGGCACGGGCACCAAGATCCTCGCCCTGCTCGTCGTCTCCGCTCTCACCGTCGCCGCCGGAGTCATCGGATTCGACCTCATCATGCGGCTCCAGACCGCCATCACCGTCGTGACAGGCGCCCTGACCATCGGCTACGTGGTGCTGGTGGCCGACGAGATCCACTGGAACCGCGTCGCCGCGCTGCCCCACGGCTCCACCCAACAGGTCGTGGGCGCACTCGTGTTCGTGATGACCGGGTTCGGGCTCGGCTGGGTCAACGCCGCCGCCGACTACTCGCGCTACCTGCCCCGGCGTACACGTGGCACGGCCGTCGCCGCCTGGACCACGCTCGGCGGCTCGCTGGCGCCCCTCCTGCTCTTCGTCTTCGGCCTGCTGCTGGCCGGCTCCTCCACCGACCTGAACCAGGCGGTCGCCGCCGACCCCATCGGCGCCCTCACCACCCTCCTCCCGCTGTGGTTCCTCCTCCCCTTCACCCTGGTCGCCGTGGCGGGCCTGGTCGGCGGCGCGGTCCTCGACATCTACTCCTCCGGCCTCGCGCTGCTCGCCGTCGGCGTGCGCGTCCCGCGCTATGTCGCCGCCGGAATCGACGGCGCGCTGATGGTCGCGGGCACCGTCGCCCTCGTCTTCCTCGCCGACGACTTCCTGTCCACCTTCACCGCGTTCCTCACCACCCTCGGCGTCCCCATCGCCGCCTGGTGCGGCATCATGCTCGCCGACCTCGCCCTGCGCGCCCGCCCCTTCGACGACGCCGACCTCTTCAGGGCGGCAGGCCGCTACGGCGACATACGGTGGCTCCCCGTCACCCTCCTGGCCGCCGCCACCGCCGTGGGCTGGGGCCTGGTCGCCAACACCGGCGCCACCTGGCTCGACTGGCAGGGCTACCTCCTGGCGCCCCTGGGCCTGGGCGGCCGCGACGGCACCTGGGCCGGCGCCAACCTGGGCCTGCTGGTGGCGCTGGCGCTGGCCTTCACCGTCACGCTGGCGACCCAGCGCCGCACCGTCCGCGCACAGGAAGCCGCCGGGCCCCGACAGTAGCCGCACGCGGCAGCCCACCGCCGGGCCCGACGGCTGTCACACCCGGGTGCGACGATTCCTCCCGCGCTCGCCCGCACG
Source organism: Streptomyces diacarni (assembly GCF_003323715.1). Lineage (GTDB taxonomy): Bacteria > Actinomycetota > Actinomycetes > Streptomycetales > Streptomycetaceae > Streptomyces > Streptomyces diacarni. Next base: position 208,196 of record NZ_QOIN01000047.1, on the reverse strand, counting down.
AGCGCCGCCTCTTGCCCTGCCACACCACCGAATGGGAGCAGCACGATGGGTACATGGGACGCCGGCCCCTTCGACAACGACGCCGCGGCCGACTTCGCCGGCACCCTCGACGACGCGGCGCCCCACGAGAGGCACGCTCTCCTCGCAGCGGCCCTCCGTGAGGCGACCGGAACCGCCGACTACCTGGACGCCGACCTCGGCCAGGAAGCCGTCGCCGCGGCCGCCCTGGTCGCCGCCCAGCACCCCGAAGGCGCCCCCGCCGCCCGGGCCACCGGCCCGCAGCATCCCCTCCCCGACCTGACCGACCTGCGCCCCCTCGCCGTCCAAGCCCTCGACCGCGTCACCACACAACCGTCCGAACTCCTCGACCTGTGGACCGAGTCGCCCACCTCCCCCTGGCCCCCGACGATCACCGCCCTCCGCCACACCCTCACGGCTCCGGCCAGCTGAGACAGAGCGAACCCGCGTCACTGACCCGTCACTTACCCGGCGGGCGGCTGTAACGCTCCAGCGCGGCCTTGCCGGTGGAACTGTCGAGGAAGACCAGCTCCCACGGCCCCGAGTTCACGTCGAAGTCCTTCCCGAAGCCGAGCCACTTGCCGGTCATCCGCCGCCCGGTCGGCTCGACGAGGAGCTGAAGCGCGCCGTGGTAGCGGGCGCCCGCGTAGTAGCCACCGGCCGCGGTCTGCTCCGTCCATGTCCCGGTGACCACGTTGCGGTCCACGGTCATCTCCAGCGCCAGCGGCGAGCCCGGGTTGCTCGACCCGTCCGGCAGCGATTCCCCGGTGAGCCGGTTCCCGTGCTGCACCAGCACGACGTGATGGACCCCGGTGAAGGTGGCGCCCCGACCCGAGCTGAAGTACTCGTAGCGGCTCAGCCAGACGCCGCCGTAGTGCGGGGGCGGCTGCTGCTCGTGCCGCGCCCGGGCCCCCGCGCCACCGGCCGTTCCCGCTCCCCCGACTGATCCGGCTTCCCCGGCTTGCAGGTCGTGTCCGCCGTGCCCGTCCTCCCGCACGCGGGCGCCCGGCACCGGGAGGCTGAACCCGAGCGACTCCACCGGCCGCCCGGTGACCCGCTCCAACGCGCGCGCGTACACGGGGCGTGGAGTGCGGCTGATTCCTGCCTCCCAGCGCTGGACGAGCCGCTTGCTCGCGTCGTTCGGCTCCCCGGCCTCTTCTCCGGAGCGCCGCAGCACCCTGGCCAAATCGTCCTGGCTCAGGCGCAGCCCGATGCGCACGGCACGCAGGACGTCGTTCGGAACATGCTCGGCTGTGGCCATGGGCCCACGTTAGGACCAAGCGCTCGCGTATGACACCGGTTTGACGCCTTTGGGTGACTCCGGTCGGGCGCCCCGAACGTCGTCGCACTGTCCCGCCGACGGCGACGACCATGAGCGGCACCCGTGGAGAGGAACACAGAATGCCGGAGAAGAGTGAGCCGCTGTTCCACGAAGACATGCGGCTGCTGCCATGGACGACGGACACCGGGAAGCCCTGCTACCTGGCGGCGGACGCCGAGGGCGGGATGATCTCGGCGCTGGCCGACGGGACGGAAGCACGGCAGACGCGGGACGCGGTGCTGGCGTTGCGGGAAGCCGAAGACGTCCTGGCGAACCCCGCCGCCGGAGCCCTCGCTCTCCGGCTGGCGCCGCACACGTGCGCGCGCGCCCTCGCGAACGCCCTGCGCGTCGCGGAGAGCCGAGGGCTGCGGCTGGGTGCTGTCGATCCGGACGGCACCTAGGCAGGCGTCATGACTCCAGCACCGCGCGCAGTTGTTGCAGGCCCCAGTCGAGGTCTTCCTTGGTGATGACCAGGGGTGGGGCGAGGCGGATGGTGGAGCCGTGGGTGTCCTTGACCAGGACGCCGCGGGCCAGCAGTTTCTCGGAGATCTCACGGCCCGTGCCGTGCGAGGGGTCGATGCCGACGCCGGCCCACAGGCCGCGTCCGCGGACCTCGCGGACGGCCGCGCCCGGCAGCAGGGCGAGTTCGCGGTGGAGGTGTTCGCCCAGTTCCGCGGCGCGCCGCTGGTACTCGCCGCCGCGCAGCATCTCCAGCACCTCCAGTGCGACGGCGCAGGCCAGCGGGTTTCCGCCGAACGTGGAGCCGTGCTCGCCCGGACGGTGAACGCCGAGGACCTCGCGCGAGGAGACGACGGCGGAGACGGGCACGACGCCGCCGCCCAGCGCCTTGCCGAGCACGTACATGTCGGGGGCCACGCCCTCCTGTTCGCAGGCGAAGGTGGCCCCGGTGCGGCCCAGTCCCGACTGGATCTCGTCGGCGATGAACAGCACCCCGCGCTCGCGGGTGAGTTCGCGGACGCCGGCCAGGTAGCCGGGCGGCGGCACCAGGACGCCGGCCTCTCCCTGGATGGGCTCCAGCAGCACGGCGACCGTGTGTGCGTCGAGCGCGGCCTCCAGCGCCGCGAGGTCGCCGTACGGCACGGTCTCGAAGCCCGGCGTGTAGGGGCCGTGGTCCGCGCGGGCCTCCTCGTCGGTGGAGAAGCTGACGATCGTCGTCGTACGGCCGTGGAAGTTGTTGTCGGCGACGATGATCTTCGCCTGCCCGGCGGGCACGCCCTTGACGCGGTAGCCCCATTTCCTTGCCGTCTTGACGGCCGTCTCCACCGCTTCGGCGCCGGTGTTCATCGGCAGCACCATCTCCATCCCGCACAGGTCGGCGAGTTCGGAGGCGAAGTCGGCGAAGCGGTCGTGGTGGAAGGCGCGGGAGGTCAGGGTGACGCGGTCGAGCTGGGCCTTCGCCGCCTCGATCAGGCGAGGGTTGCGGTGGCCGAAGTTCAGCGCCGAGTACCCGGCCAGCATGTCGAGGTGGCGGCGGCCCTCGACATCGGTCACCCACGCGCCGTCCGCGGTGGCGACGACGATGGGGAGCGGGTGGTAGTTGTGCGCGCTGTGGGCCTCCGCGGTGGCGATGCTCTGCGCGCTCGTGGCGGTGGAGAGGGTGGACATCGTCGTCTCCGTCTCTGTGCGTACCGGTGCCGCGGGGTGGGGCGGCACCTCCCATCTTCCCTCGGCGCCCGTGCCGCCGTCCCTGTCCGGGGGACGCTTGTCCCGGTGGGGTGGGCGCGGGGCCCTGTGTCCGCGCGGTGCCGCGGGGGCGTACGCCGGAGCGGTACCGCGGCCCGCGGGGCCCCGGCACGGGGCCACGGGGAGGCGCACCGGGCGCCGGCGCACGGGCGGGACGGCAGGGGAGAGCCACCCGTGCGCCGCCCGTGCGTCAGCTCACCCGTAATCGGGTCACGGGAGGGCGTGCGCACCTGAGAGAATGGCGGCATGGCCAATGATCGTCCTCGTGTGCTGTCCGGGATCCAGCCCACCGCCGGTTCGTTCCATCTGGGCAACTACCTCGGTGCCGTACGCCAGTGGGTGGCGCTCCAGGAGACCCACGACGCCTTCTACGCGGTCGTCGACCTGCATGCCATGACGATCCCGAAGGACCCGGCCGAGCTGCGGCACAACTCGCGGATGGCCGCGGCCCAGCTGCTGGCCGCCGGGCTCGACCCGGAGCGCTGCACGCTCTTCCTGCAGAGCCACGTGCCCGAGCACACCCAGTTGAGCTGGATCGTGGAGTGCCTGACCGGTTTCGGTGAGGCGGCGCGGATGACGCAGTTCAAGGACAAGTCGGCCAAGCAGGGCACGGATCACACCAGTGTGGGCCTGTTCACGTACCCGGCGCTGATGGTGGCGGACATCCTGGTCTACCGGGCGCATCAGGTGCCGGTCGGTGAGGACCAGCGCCAGCACCTGGAGCTGACGCGCACGCTCGCGGAGCGCTTCAACGGGCGGTACGGGGCGACGTTCCCGGTGCCCGAGGTGCACATTCCCAAGGAGACGGCGAAGATCTACGACCTGCAGGACCCCGGGGTCAAGATGAGCAAGTCGGCCTCCACTCCCAAGGGCATCATCGAGCTGCTGGACGAGCCGAAGACCACCGCGAAGAAGATCAAGAGCGCGGTCACCGACACGGACACCGTCATCCGGTTCGACCAGGACAAGAAGCCCGGTGTCAGCAACCTGCTGACGATCCACTCCACCCTCACAGGGGCCGGAATCCAGGAACTGGAGGATAAGTACGCGGGCAAGGGCTACGGTGCGCTGAAGACGGATCTCGCAGAGATCGTCACGGACTGGGTGACACCGTTCCGCACGCGGACGCAGGAGTTCATGGACGACCCGGCGTCGCTGGACGGGATCCTGTTGGACGGCGCGGAGAAGGCCAGGTCCGTGGCGTCGGACACGCTGCGGGACGTCTACGACAAGGTGGGCTTCGTGCCCGGCAGGCGGTGAAGGGAGAACTGATGGGCGCGGGAGCGACCGACGCGGGAGCGACCGTCACCCTCGGTGTATCGCTCGCCGTCCCCGAGCCGTACGGCACGCTGCTGCAGGAGCGGCGGGCCTCTTTCGGTGACGCGGCGGCGCACGGTATTCCCACCCACATCACGCTGCTGCCGCCGACCGAGGTGCCCGCCTCGGCGCGGCCGGCGATCGAGGCCCATCTGGCGGGCGTCGCCCTGGCCGGGCGGTCCTTCCGCGTGCGGCTGTCGGGCACGGGGACGTTCCGGCCGCTGACTCCGGTCGTCTTCGTGCAGGTCGCCGAGGGCGTCGCGGCCTGCACGCGGCTCCAGGAGCGGGTGCGGGATCCGGAGGGCCCACTGGCGAGGGAACTGCACTTCCCGTACCACCCGCATGTGACGGTCGCGCACGGCATCCCGGAGGCGGCCATGGACCGCGCCTTCACCCAGCTGGCCGACTTCGAGTGCGCCTGGACGGCCGGCGGCTTCGCCCTCTACGAGCAGGGGACGGACGAGGTGTGGCGGCTCCGGCGGGAGTTCCCCTTCGCCCCGCGGCCCGGCATGCCGCCGGGCCCCGCCCGCCCGCAGGGCCCCGCGCCGGCCGCGGCCTCGTCACTCGACGTGACGCTGCCGCCGGCCGCCTGCCGACCGCCTCACCAGCGCCGCACCGCCCTCCGCCCGTCCGCCACGCTGTAGCCGGTCTGGGCCCGTGCTGTAGCCGGTCTCTGCCGGTGCCGTAGTGCCCCCTGTCGGCCGACCGGCTGATCCGGGCTGATCACGGACAGTCGCCGCCTGCGGCGGTGGCTGGAAAACGCCGTGACGGGGCAGGGGGCACGTGTGGAAAAACTGACGAAGCTGCCGCTGGTGGGCCCCCTCGTCGCGTGGTTCTTCACCACCCGGCTCTGGCACGTCTACGCGCACCTGGACGCCCGCAAGTGGACGCGGCTGGCCGCCGCGATCACCTTCACCAGTTTCCTGGCGCTGTTCCCGGTGCTCGCCGTCGGCGCCGCCGTCGCCGCCGCGCTGCTCCCGGACGACCAGATGCGGCAGCTTCAGGACACCCTCACCGACCAGGTGCCCGGCATCTCCGACCAGCTTCAGCTCCAGTCCCTGGTCGACAACGCGGGCACTGTCGGCACGGTCGCGGGCGCGGCGCTGCTGTTCACCGGCGCCAGCTGGGTCGGCGCGCTCCGCGAGAGCCTGCGCGCCGTGTGGGACCTGGAGGAGGACCCCGGCAACGTCGTCCTCCGCAAGGCCACCGACCTGGGGACCCTGCTCGGTCTCGGCCTGGTGGGGCTGGTCTCCTTCGGCGGTTCGGCCTTCGCCGTCACCGCCGTGACCCGGGTCGCCGAGTGGCTCGGTCTGACCGAGGGCGGCGTCGGTACGGTGCTGCTGCGCACCGCCGCCTACGCCGCCGCCATCGCCGCCGACTTCCTGCTGCTGTGGTACGTGCTGACGCTGCTGCCCCGCGTGAAGCCGCCGCGTCGCGCGGTGCTGGCGGCGGCCCTGCAGGGTGCCGTCGGCTTCGAGCTGCTGAAGCTGCTGCTCGGCGGCTACCTCCAGCAGGTGGCCGCCAAGAACATCTACGGCGCCTTCGGTGTGCCCATCGCCCTGCTGCTGTGGATCAGCTTCATGACGAAGCTGCTGCTGTACTGCGCGGCCTGGACCGCCACCGCGCCGGCCCCGGGCCACGGCCCGGACACGCAGCAACCGGTCAAGGAGCTCTTCGACGACGGCGACGACGGCGACGACGGCGACGACGGCGACGACGCTTCCGACGGCGACGGCGACGGCGACGGCGACGGCGACGGCGACGGTGGCGGTGGCGGCGGGTCCGGGTCCGAGGACACACCCGGCGACCGGGCCCGGGCCGGTTCCGGCACCGGTTCCGGCACCGGCGTCGTCGCCGACGACAGCGCGGGCGACCGCGACGTCAGCGGCGGTGGCGACGCGCCAGGTCGGGAAGCGGCCACCGGCGGTGCACCCCGTACGCCACCAGACCGAGAAGGACCAGAACGCCCGCGGTGATCCCGATGGCCGTGCCGGCGCCGCCCGAGGGCTTGCCGTCGGTGTGGGCGGCCGCGTGGGCGTCCGAGGAGCCGCCGGCCTCGCCGCCCTTCGGGGTGCCCCCGCCGCCGCCCGCGCTGCTGGGTGCCGCCAGCTCGCCCACCGGCTCGACCTTTCCGGCGGCGTCGAAGCCCCAGTCCAGCAGCCTGGCGGTCTCCTTGTAGACGCCGTGCGGCTCCTCGCCGTCCGGGTGCATGACGGTCACCAGCAGCACCCGGTCGCCGCGCTGGGCGACGCCGGTGAAGGTGTTGCCCGCGTTGGTCGTCGAACCGTTCTTCACGCCCGCGATGCCCGGGTACGGGTCGATGCCCACGTCCCCCGTGAGCAGGCGGTTGGTGTTCTGGATCTGGAAGCTGCCGCGCTTGGTCTTGCCGTCCTTCTTCTCCGTCTCGCCGGGGAACTTCGCGGTCGCGGTCGCCGCGTACTCGCGGAAGTCCTTGTTCTGCAACCCGGCCCTGGCGAAGAGCGTCAGGTCGTAGGCGGAGGAGACCTGTCCGGGGCGGTCGTAACCGTCCGGGCTGACGACCTTGGTGTCGTTCGCGGTGAGCGCGCGCGCCTTCTCGTTCATCTCCTCGACGGTCTTGTCGACGCCGCCGTTCATCGCGGCGAGCACGTGCACCGCGTCGTTGCCCGAGCGCAGGAAGACACCGAGCCACAGGTCGTGCACGGAGTACGACTCGCCCTCCTTGACGCCGACCAGGCTGCTGCCCTCGCCCATGCCCTCCAGGTCGGCGGGCACGACCTTGTGCTCGCGGTCGCTGGGCAGCTTCGGCAGCACCGTGTCGGCGAACAGCATCTTCAGTGTGCTGGCCGGGGGCAGCCGCCAGTGGGCGTTGTGCGAGGCGAGCACCTGGCCCGACTCCGCGTCGGAGATGACCCACGAGCGCGCCGAGAGCTTGGTCGGCAGCTTCGGCGCGCCCGCCTTCAGGTTCACCTGGGTGCCGGGGCGGCCGAGCTGTGCCCCGCCCACGGTCGACATCTGGGCCGGCGGCCTGGGCTCTTTGGCGGTGTCCGCCGGGTTCTTCTCGTCGGCGTGCGCGGGCATCGCGGCGGGGACGGTCAGCAAGGAGAGCGCGAACGCCGTGGAGGCGAGCGCGGCGGCACGGCGCGTGCGCGGGGCGCGGGGCACGCCCGAGCGCGGGGTGCGGTCTGAATAATGCGAAGAAATGGGCACCCTGCGAACGTACAGGCCCCTGCGCGCGTTGGGGACGCCGAGCCCCGGCACACACGCCTCCGGATCCGCCAACTCGCCCAGTGCGCTAGGCCAGGAGAGGGTCCGGGGTCGCCCGCCCGGCCGACACCGGACCGGACCCGCGGCGGGGCCCCTCACGGGGCCGGCCGCAGCGCGACATCGTGCCGCATCGTGCCTGCCGCACCGGACACCAGCAGGAACTCCGCACTGGGCGCGTGCGAGGCGCTGGAGATCACCAGGGTGTGGCCGCCCGGCGCCAGACCGGTCACCTGGTAGGCGCCGCCGACCGTACGCACCAGCGCCTGCCGCTTGCCGCGCGCGTCGACCACGGTCAGCCACGCCTCGCAGCCGCCCGGGTGGAGCGGGCAGTGCACGAAGCCGTCGACGGTCACGGCACCAACGGCCCCGGGCCCGGGCCCGGGCCCGGCCCCTGCCTCGTGCCCGGCCTGGTCGGCCCAGTCGGCCCCGGCCCCGGGCCCGGCTTCGGCTGTCGGCAGGAGGGCGGGTGCGGGTGCGGCTGCGGTGCGTTCGCCGGAAGCGCCCGGCGCCTGCCCGGCGGGGGAGACCGGACCGGACCGCTCAGCGGCACCCGCCCGACCGGACCGCCTGTCCGCGTCGTCCGGCCGCGTGTCCGCGTCGTCCGGCCGCGGGTCGGTCCCGTCGAGTCGCGGGTCCTCGTGGCGCGCGGCGGAGGCGGCGAACGCCTGGGCTGCCAGGGCACGGTGCAGGTCTTGGCGGTGCGCCCGGGAAGCGGACGGCGGCCGCACGCCTGAACCGGGTACGGGGTGCGCGTCCGGGGCGGCGGCTTCCCCTGCCGCACCCTCGTGCGGGTCCACGGCGGGGGCGAGGGCGATCCGCATGCCGCGGTTGTCGGCGAGGCTTGCCAACACCTCGTCGAGGGCGGCCAGTTCGCGCAGCGCGGCCCGCACCGAACGGTCGGCGCCCGACCGGTCGGGCGCCGACCGTTCGGTGCGGGATCCTGAGAGCGCCGGCGGCGACGCCTCCAACTCGCGGATCAGCGGGCTGACCCGTACCCAGGTGCCGTCGCCGTCTTTGCCCCCGCCGGTGGCGAGCTGCCGGTCGAGGGAGCGCAGGGAGCCGGCGAAGACCTCGGTGATCCGGTCCACGCGGACGCGCAGCTCGGGGGCGGCGTCGAGGTCGACGTCCGCGGCCACGGCCAGCGAACGGGCATGCCGGGTGGCGGTGCCCAGCAGCGCCAGGAGGTTGTCCCCGGTGCGGCCCCGCGCGCCCAGCGGCATGCGCACCAGCGGGCGGACGACGGACTGCATCTGGTACAGCGCGGCGTCCACCGCGCGGGCGGCGCCGCGCAGCCGGATGGGGGCCTCCGGCTCCTTCCAGCGGGTGGCGACCTGCGCGATCAGGTCCTCCAGCGCGGACAGGTAGCCGCGGGCCGCCTCCCGCCGCACCTTCGACGTGGCGACGGGGAAGACCGCGGCGGCGCACGCGGTGGCGACCAGCACGCCCAGCCCGTTCTCGACGAGGCGCTCGGCCAGCAGCCGGTCCATGCCCTCGTACGGGGTGGTCAGCCCGTACAGCTGGGTCAGCGCGACGACCAGGCCGACGACCCACAGGGCGTACGCGCGCGACATGCCCCAGGCACCGAACGTGATGCCCGCGACGATGACCGTCAGCATCGCGTAGACGTGCCCGTGCCCGACCGCGTGCAGCAGTGCGATGCCCAGGACCGCGCCGATCGCGGTGCCCACCATGCGGTGGCCGAACTTGCGCAGCCGCTCATGCGTGGTGTTCGTACCGAACAGCGTGATCATCACGCCGACCAGGCCCCAGTAGAACCGCTGCCCGTTGATGGCGTCGGCGAGCGGAATGGTGATCGCGGCGGCGAGCCCCGCGGTCAGCGGGGCCCTCAGATACGGGATAGCGCGGCGCCAGCCGGTGTCCGGGACCTGCGCCTCGGCGACCCGCTGCGCGGCAGGGCCGGACGCGGCGGGACGCCCGCGCTCCAGCAGGACGGTCTGCTTGAACGGCACCCTGGCGCGGGCGGTGGGCGCGTTCCAGCCCAGGCTGAGCCAGCAGGCCAGGGCGTCGGCGAGCGCGTCCAGCAGGTCGGCGACGCGCCGCGCCGCGGCCCGCACCTCGGCCTCCTCGCCGCCCCCCTGCCCCCGGGCGGCACCGGCGGGTGTGGGCGCGGTCGCCTGCTGCCGGATCAGTTCCGCCGCGGGACGCAGCGCGTCGGCCCGGCCCAGGTGGGTGTCGCGGGCGAGAACGAGCCCGACGACCAGCGCCTCACGCAGCCGGGACGGCACGTGCCGCTGCGTCAGCTGCTGGGTGGCCTGGCCGATGCCCTGGAGCGCCAGCTCGGCGTCGAAGAGGTATTGGTGCAGCAGCTCGGCCGCCTCGGGCTCCGCGGCGACCTCGGGCTGGGCCAGATTGCCGTCGATGGTCAGGGTCGTCACGTTGAGCCGCCGCAGGGCGCGGCGCATGCGTCGGGTGGCGACGGCCGCGTCGGCGTCCGGGTCCAACGCGGTGGCGGCGGCGTCCGCCACCCGGCGGGCCTCCACGACAAAGGCGCGCTGAGTGCGCAGCAGATCCTCGCGCGGCATCGGGTGGCACAGCACAAGCCGCACACCCAGGACGGCGACCGCCGTGGTGACCGCGATGACGAGCAGCCAGCCACACGAGTGCAGCGGGATCGGCGTCATCATGCCCACCAGAAAGGCGTTGAACATCATCATGCCGGTCAGCAGCGCGATCGTGCCGAACTTGAGCAGGAAGAACAGCAGGGCGATCGCCACGCCCATCAGGCACAGTTCGAGCACCCGGTCCTGGTGCAGCCAGGCGGAGACCGGCAGGATCGCGGAGAAGGGGATCGGCAGCCACAGGATGGCGCGGGTCAGCCGCAGCGGGGTGTTCTCCGCGACGGCGAACGAGCTCATCAGCCCGATCATGCCGCCGACCATCATGCCCAGCATGGCCGAGACCCCGGTGGCCGCGGACATGCCGTACCCGACGGCCAGGGCGGTGACCATCGAGGTGAGCGTGCGCCATCCCGCCTGGAGCTGGCCGAGCCCGGGATCGGCGGCCAGCACCCAGTCCCACCAGTGACGCGGCCCGCTCACCCGGCGCGGGGCGGGCGGGGCGGCTGCGCCGGGGGCGGCGTCGTCCGGGGCGACGCCGCCCGTGCCTCTTCCCCCGCCCGTGCCTGGTCCCGTGCTCGTGGGCACGCGGTCACCGGCGTCGCTGCCGGCCGAATCGGCGGGCCCCTCGGTGCCGGGGGACGGGCGTGCTGTCCGGGGGGTCATGGTGGCTGATGTGCTCAACTGGCCTCCGATTCCAGGGACGTCAGGAGGGTGCATACGGCTTCGCGGGCGACCGCGACGGTGTGCTCGGGGTCCTCGGCGTGCGTGTGGAGCCCCTGGAGCAGCGCGGCGGCCATGCGCCGGCGCCCCTGCTCCAGCAGCTCACGGCCGAGCGGGGTGATGTGGGCCTCGGTGGCGCGGCCGTCCCGAGCGCAGGACCTGCGCTCGACCAGCCCGCGCGTCTCCAGCTCCTTGAGGACGGTGGTGACCCGCGGCTGGGTCAGCCCGGTGTGCGAGGTCAGCTCGGACACCCGGCGCGGCCCCTCTTCGAGGGCGTCCAGCGCGGTGGCCGAGCTGCGGGGGAGCCCGAAGTCCCCGGTCCGGAACAGGAGCCGTGAGAGCCTCCCGATGCCGCTCAGCAGGCCACGCGCCGCCTGCTCGATCCGCTGCTCGTCGCCCGTCGACGCAGTTTGCATTCCTTAAATATATAAGCGAACGATGAAAACTGTTTGCCATTTACACCTTTCGGTGCTGTGGAAGTCGTCACATGGGTGAGGGTGGGGTTGCGTGACGCGTGTGGCCGCAGGGGCTTCGGCCCCCCCGGTGCCCGCTCCACTCGACTTTGCGTTCCTTTTGCAAACAGGCGTGGCGCGCGGGGCATCTTGCGGCGGTGCCCACGGCGGGATCCCTCGCAGCTACGCGCGGCTACGCGGCTACGCGGCCTCGTGCTCGGCAAGCAACTCCGCAACCTCCGGAACGTCTGCGTAACGCCGAAGGCTCTTCAGTACGACGCGAACCCGTTCCGCTGTCCGTTCGCTGGTCACGTCAGAGGAGAGACCGATGACCCTCTCGGCTGTTCCCGCCGCGGCTTCCGGCTCGTTGGCGTCCGCGTAGGCAACGGCAAGCCACGACAGGTAGAGAGCCATTTCTCGTGTGTGTGTCGCGTCGTACGCGTTGAGTACGTCTCTGAGTAGAGGAACCGCGCGCAACGGCCGGTGCAGTTCGGTGTACACGCGGGATTCCATGACGCGCAGTTCCCCGGCGTCCACCCAGTACAGGTAAGCGGGCGGTTCGCTCCCTTCCCCGTCCTCGCTGAGTGCTTCCGACGCTTCTCCCAGGGCCCGGATGGCTTGCTGCGCGTTGTCGACGCCCCCCCGCTTTCGTGTGGGCCCAGGCCACACGATCCAGGTACAGCGCACGTGCTTTCGGCGCCGCCGTTTCCCCCGCGTCGTGCAACGCCACCCTGGCCAGCACAAGGCCGTCTTCTTCCCGTCCTGTGTTGCTGAATTGGTAAGCGAGTGATCCGGCGACGTTCCCGGCCAACGTGTAGTCCTCCGCCTGCCTGGCCGCGCTTACCCCCAGCCTGTAGATGCGTTCCGCCTCGCCGTGCTGCCCCGCGTCACTGGCGATCCACCCGGCAATCTGCGCCAACTCGCCAATCTGTCGCAGGAACTGTCGGCCGACCTTTGCCGTATGAATGCCTTCCCGGTACAGCCGTACAGCGGAGCGCAACTCTCGCAGTGCGGGCCGGATGAGATCACCGCCGGCCAGTACGTCGTCAGCGAGACGGAGACCGTGCACACGCTTTTGCAGGTCGACCACCTGCCCCATGCCGATGCGGCGCCCCTGGCGAATGCTGAGAGGAGTCAGGGGGTCGTCGCCCTCGGGGAGGAAGTCGGCCAGCGTCGGCAACGGGTCTCCGACAGGCGCGGGCGTCCCGCCGGTAGCCCGCGTACTGGTCACGAGGTCCGAGCATTCACGCCGCTGCCGTGGCCCTTGCCAGCGCATCCTCGTGTTCTTTCACCCAGGGGGCACTGCGGAACTGCTCCGGAAGCCCCGCGAGGCCGGTACGGATGTGGTCCGCAGCGTCCCCGTACCGCCCCAACTCCAGTGCGCAGAGACCCATGTTGAGTCGGTTGAAGGAGGGCGTGAGCCAGTACGCCGTTTCCGGCGGGGGCAGGGCCACCGCGGCGTCGGTCAATCGCTCCGCCACATCCGTGAGTCTCAGCGCTGCGTCTGTCTCACCCATCGCGGCGAGCCCGGCGGCCGACTGGAGATAGTCGCCGATGCGCTGCGCCGGGTGTGCCCCTTGCGTGTTCGCCGCCGCACCGAACCAGCGGGCAACCGCGCGCGGCCTTTCCTGCCGGCGGGCAACGTACCCACGAAAATTCAAGGCCTGCGCTGCGAGCGTCCCGTTGCCGACGTCGTCGGCGATTTCCCATGCGTCGTTCAGCAGGCGTACTGCCTCGCTGTCGTTGCGCACCTGCGCATGCATCCACCCCGCGAATTGCGCCCATTCCGAGGCGACCTCTGCGAGTCGGTCACGCTGCGTCCCTCTCGCCCCTTTCAGCATGCGCACGACTTCCCGCATCTGTGCCATGGTCGCCGGAATGACGGAGGCAGGCTGTGCGCTGTCGTCCAAGCGTCGGTAGGCGGCGAGAACAGCGGCCAACGCGTCCACCGCTCCCGCTTCGACGCGCGAGGGGTTTCCAGCAGTACGAGAGATGCGTGCCTCGCCGTCTTCGCTTACCACGGTTGCGGCCAACGCGCCGTCCGCTCCCACGAGTGCGTCGAGGGCTTTTGCGAGCTTCCCCGACGGTTTCTGCTTCCCGCTGAGTACGCGGGACAGATACGCGGGATCGTAGTGCGTCGCACGCGCCGCCGCTTTCAACGAATACCCGGCGTCGTGCAGGAGGCGGTGAGCAAGAACCGTGAAGCCACTCATCGTGCGTCCCTGGGGGTTGACCGGCTGTCCCGCCATGGTAGTCAACTCCGGTCAACTTCCGCGTGAGCGCTGCGAGTCGAAGAGTTGGCAGACGACAGACCCCCGCGACCGCGTGACCGGTCCGGGGGCGTGGCCGACGACTTACGGGAGTCGCTGACGTGATCGGCGTTACCGACACACGCGATCCGCGTGTTCGAAAAGGCTGTCTGGATTGCGCGTGGTACCGGGCGCAGCTCTCGCGGGGCGACACGAGCGAGATCACGGCGGACATCTCCGCGCTGTTTCGAACGCCACCTGCGTGCGGGGCGCCACACGCCGCGCACCGTTCGGAGCGTACCGACATGTGGAAGCTAGGGGATCCCGTGCGGGACGTGCGTACCGGCGCGGCGGGCACCATCGCTCAGGTCACCGGGCCCGCGCCCCACATCTACCGCCTGGCCGTCCCCGTTCCCGTCGGTCCTCCGCTGGCCCTCTACCGCTACGGGGATGAACTGCGTCCTATGCCTGCGGCCGTGGGCGCGGACGCGCCACCGTGTTCGCGGTACAGGGTCGAAGTGGTCGAAGGCCGCTCCTACCTGATCGATCCCGCCGGTCACCGGGTGCACACTCCGGACGGGCGTGCGCACTGGCCGGATGAGCCGACGGCGCAGGCGGTCGCCGACACGTTCAACGGCTAGCTCGGCGAATAGCCCCATTCCCGCGGCCCCCCGGGCGCATGGGTGGGGCTCTTTGCAGTCAGCGGCGATTCGCGCGGATGCCTCGGAAGCCGAGCACGCCGATCGCCGTGCCCAGCAGGAAGGAGACGATGGCGAGTGTCAGGTGAACCCAGAAATAGCCGGTCGGATCCCCGTTGTCGAAAGCCAGGCCGCTGGCGTCCTTGAACAAATTCTTCGCGAAGGTGACCCACACCACCCAAGACCAGACGCCGAAGGCGAACAGGAACCAGGAAACCAGGCGTCCGATCTTCATGGATTGTTCCTTTTCGTTCAGGGGCTTGCGGCACCACCGTACGCACTCGCCTCCCTGTGGTTCGCCGCCAGGGGTCCCACACCGTCCGGCGGGCAGCGGACAGGCGTTCGGGGGTGGCGGGGGTCGACCGGCTACCTTGGACCCACCTGCTGCCGGCGATCACCCGCTGGAACGGCGATCGGTCCGAGAGGCTTGAGGGCGGCCCGGCGTAGCTGACGGGGGCGGGCAGGCCCGAGAGCGAGGGGGAGGAACAGCCATGGCGGCTGTGTTCGTACTGGTGGGGCTCGTCGTGCTGTGCGCGCTCGTGGGCGCCCACCTCTACCTGTGGCGGCGTTTCGTCCGCGACGTGACGGCGCCCGGCGGCTGGTGGCGGCGTACCGGGACGGTGCTGGCGGTACTGCTGCCGCTGACCACGATCGGTGCTCTGGTCTCCGGCCAGGCCGGAGCCCCCTTTCTGCTCGAACAGATCCTCGCCTGGCCCGGCTACCTGTGGCTGGCCTGCCTGCTGTACCTGATGCTGGCGCTGCTCGCCGCCGAGTTGGTGCGGTACGTACTCAGGCGTACGCCGTGGGGGCGGGCGCGGGCCACCGCCCCCCGTACCGGCGGTCCCGAGCCGGCACCCGCCCCGGAGCCGGCGCCGTCGGAGTCCGCACCCGCGGGCCCCGACCCCGCGGGCCCCGACCCCGCCCCCGCAACCGGCGGCACCGCCGGTTCCCTCACCGTTCCGCTCTCCGCTCCCGTACCCACCCGGCGGGTCTTCCTGGCGCGGACTCTCGCGCTCACCGCCGGGGCGGCCGGGCTCGGTACCACCGCGGCCGGGGCCTACGGCGTGCTGAACGGGCCGACGCTCAAGCATCTGACCATTCCGCTGGCCAAGCTGGGCGAAAGAGCGTCCGGGTTCCGGATCGCGGTCGTCAGCGACATCCACCTGGGGCCCATCCTGGGCCGGGCGCACACGCAGCGGATCGTGGACACGATCAACCGCACGCAGCCGGACCTGGTGACCATCGTCGGCGACCTGGTCGACGGCACCGTCGGCGACCTGGGTCCCGCCGCCGAGCCGCTGCGCGCGTTGCGTTCCCGCCACGGCTCGTACTTCGTGACGGGCAACCACGAGTACTTCGGGGACGCCCACGCCTGGGTCGATCACCTGCGCGAGCTGAACGTCCATCCGCTGGAGAACGCCCGCCGCGAGCTGCCCGGATTCGACCTGGCGGGCGTCAACGACATCCAGGGCGAGGCGCAGGGCGAAGGCCCCGACTACGACAAGGCGCTCGGCGACCGCGACACCTCACGCGCCGTCGTGCTGATGGCGCACCAGCCGGTCATGGTGCACGAGGCCGCCGACCACCACGTCGATCTCCAGCTCTCGGGCCACACCCACGGCGGACAGCTGTGGCCCGGCCCCTATCTCGCCGCCCTCGCCAACCCGACCGTCGCCGGGCTGGATCGCTACGGCGACACCCAGCTGTACGTCACCCGCGGCGCCGGCGCCTGGGGCCCGCCCGTCCGCGTGGGCGCGGAATCGGATGTCACCGTCGTCACGCTGGCCGCCAAGAGCTGAGAAGGCGCCTCGAAGGCGCCTCGAAGGCGCCTCGAAGGCGCCGGGGGAAGGCGCGCCTCAGTTCAGCAGCTTCACCACCTTCGGCCACGAGTCGGCGCGGGCCCGCTGGTCGGCCTCGGAGGTGCGGGTGACCGCACCGTCCGCGCCGCCCTCCTGGCCCGGCTGGGCGTAGGGGAACCAGTTGACGTGGTGTCCCGCGTCCGGATAGACGAGCTTCTTCGCACCCTGTCCCGCCATGCGGCCCGCGGCGGCCTGCGAGCCCCACATCTTGTCGTTGCCGCCGGCGACGGCGAGCACGCTGCCGCGCACGTGGTCGAGGGGGATGGGCCCGGTGGGGATCGCCTCGCCGTGGTCGGTCCAGGCGGTGGTGCCGGTCAGGTACGGGCCGTTGACCTTGGACGAGGGCGCGTACGCGATGACGTCGTGGAAGACCTCGGGGCGCCGCTGGCCGAGCAGCTGCGCCGCCTCGCTGCCGCGCGAGTTGCCCATGACGGCCAGCCGGTCGGGGTCGG
Source organism: Streptomyces diacarni (assembly GCF_003323715.1). Classification (GTDB taxonomy): domain Bacteria; phylum Actinomycetota; class Actinomycetes; order Streptomycetales; family Streptomycetaceae; genus Streptomyces; species Streptomyces diacarni. The sequence goes on along the minus strand of NZ_QOIN01000047.1, from coordinate 191,581 downwards.
CCCCGTCCTGCTTGCGCAGCAGCTCGCCGGCGCGGGTGAAGTAGTCGAGGTCGATGTCGTCGATGCCGTTCGGGCGGTCCGAGCCCTTTCCGCAGCGGAAGTAGCACACCGACATCGCCGGGTGCCCGTGCGAGGCGAGCAGCGCGGCGGTGTAGGTGCCCGCGTTGCCGCCCTCGGAGCCGCCGAAGACGAGGACGGGCGCCTGGCGGGCCCCGCCCTTGGGCGGCAGGTACAAGTCCCCGTCGACCTTGTTCTCGTCGACGGTCAGCTTGCGGTGGGTGGTGCCCTCGGTCAGCCACTGCCGCACCAGGTCGCGGCGGGCCACGCGCTGCCCCTTGTGCTCGCCCGTGGTCGCGGTCGCGGTGAACCGTACGGTGTAGGCGCGCTGCTCGGCGGGCGGGCCTGGATGGTAGGAGAAGGCCTTGCCGCTGCCGGTCATCTTCGCCGTACGCCCGCCCGCGGGCAGCATGCCGGACAGCAGCCGCCCGGTGCCGTCGCGCCCGAGGTCGACGGTCCCCTCGCTGTCGGCGGTACGTGTGACCGTGGCCGCCCATGTCCCGTCACGCTGGTCCTTGGCCTGCGCCCGGACGGAGACCCGGGTGCGGGGCGTGAGCCCTTCCAGCCGCACGGAAGTGGGCTGGTCCGCGCGGGCGCGGGGGTGGTCGGTCTCGAAGCGCACTCCGTCCCGGCCCGAGGGCTTGGCGGCGTTGCCCGCCGAGGTGCCGCCGTCCTCGCTCGCGCAGCCCGCCGTGGCGAGTGCCACGACGAGGGCCGTCGCGGCGGTGGTCCGTACGTTCGCCATGCGTCCCATCCGGCGCACGATACGGTGCGCGCCTCCCGCCCGCCGTGGTCCCCCTCCCTCCGGCCCGTCCTCCCAGCGCCCCTCGGCCCTTCCCGCCCGGTCTCCTCAGCCCTGCCTCCGGGCCTCTCCCGGCCCTCCCTCCGGTGCGCTGAGCGCCCCCTCCCTCCGGGTGCCGACCGTCCCCGTCGGCTGTCAAGCGTCTCCCTCCCGCCGGCTGCCGACCGTCCTGCCTTCGCGTCCCGGATGCCGTGGCCGTCACCCGGGCGTGGCACCGGCGGGCGGGCCGTCCGCCGCCTGCGGGCCCGGGCCCGGGTCCGACGACGAGGCCCCCGGCGCGACGTCCGCGACGTCCGCGACGTCCGCGCCGCCCGCCGGGCGCGGCCCGTCGGAGGTGAAGCGTCGTACGGCCGGGACCGCGGCCGTGACCGCTCCGGCCGAGGCCAGCACGGCGGCGGCCGTCAGCGGCACGGCGGTGCCCCACTGGGAGGCGGCCCAGGGGCCGAGGGCGTAGCCGACGGGCATGGCGGCGAGGGAGAGCAGCCAGTCGTAGGAGGTGACGCGGGCGAGCGCGGTCGGCGGGATGGCGTTTTGCACCGTCGTCTGCCAGGTCGGGTTGAGGTAGCCGAGCCCTGCCATGGCCACGCCGTACGAGGTGATGGTCCACGGCGCTGGCGCGGCGGCGGCGAACAGGGCGAGGGGGAGGCAGAAGAGCAGGCCGAGCAGGTTGACGGTGAGGACGGGGCGGCGCGGGTAGACGCGGGAGGAGAGCGCGTTGCCGACCAGCAGGCCCACGCCGCCGGCCTGGACGACCGCGACCCACACGCCTTCCCCGCCGAGTTGTTCCACGGCCACGGCGGGGCCGAGGACGAGCAGCAGGGAGATGGCGACGTTGTGGACCGCGTGGGCCAGCAGGCTGGGCCAGTACCAGGCGCGGCTGATCACCTGTGTCCAGCCTTCGGCGAGGTCGGCCCGGAACGAGCGGGCCGCCAGTGGTATGTGGGTGACCCGCAGCAGCGTCAGGAGGCAGGCGCTGAGGGCGAAGGTGGCCGCGTCCAGGAGGAACGCCCAGCCGGGGCCCACGGTCAGGACGAGGAGTCCGGCGAGGGCGGGGCCGCCGAGTCTGCCGGCGCTCTCGGCGGTGGCGACCAGTGCGTTGGCCCGCTGCCGGTCCGCCGCCTCGACGGTGCCGGTGACCAGCGGGTACAGGCAGGGCATGGCGAAGGCGGAGGCGGCGCCGCCGACTGCTTCGGCGGTGGCGAGTACTGCCAGCGAGGGGTCGCCGCCGAGTAGTTGCAGGCCGACGAGGAGTTGTGAGGCGCACCGTACGAGGTCGGTCGTCAGGGCGACGGTGCGGGCGCGGAAGCGGTCGGCGAGGACGCCGCCGACGGGCAGCAGCAGCAGTTTGGGCAGCATGGCGCAGCCCAGGACGAGGGCGAGGGCCGCGGTGGATCCGGTGGCCCGCAGCACGGCGAGGCTGAGTGCGGTGGGGATGACGGCGTCACCCAGCAGGGAGAGGGCGCGCCCGGTGAACAGGAGGCGGAAGTCGCGGTGGCGTAAGGGGTGGGGGCGGCGGTTGCCGGCTTCGGCGGGCGGCATGGTCGCACGGTAGGGCGGCCGGAGGCGGGAGGGGAGGGCGTTTTGCCGGGGGCTGAAAGGTTGTGCCAGGGTGCATGTGTCAGGCTGCCTGACACATCTGGTCCGCGCGCCGCACACCGCCACCCCCCAGGGAGATCCCATGACCATCGAGTACGCCACCCGCTACCGCGGTACCTCCCGCATCCCCGCCGAACCGGGCACGCCGTACGTCGTCGAGAAGGGCGAGGGCGACCGCGCCCACCTCTTCGGCGACCTGATCACCGTCTACGCGGGCGGCGAGCAGACCGAGAACCTCTTCAACTTCTTCACCGTCGAGGGGCCCAAGGGCGATCTCATCCCCGCCCACGTCCACGCGGACACCTACGAGGTCTTCTACGTCACCCAGGGCGCGGTCCGCCTGTTCGTCGAGGACACCGCAGGTGAGCAGCAGGAACGGCTGCTCACCCCCGGGGACTTCGGGTTCGTGCCGAAGAACTGCCCGCACGCCTACCGCATGGAGCGGCACCACAGCCAGGTCGTCGGCGTCGCGGCGGGCCCCGGCGGCACCTTCGAGCGGTTCTTCGAGAGTATGGGGACGCCCACCGAGCGCCACGGCGCGCCGCCCGAGCCGGTCGTTCCCGCGCCGCACGCGTTCGCCACCGTGCCCGAGCGGTACGACGTGCGCTTCCTGCCCGACCACCAGTGGAGGACGACGTGAACCCCGTCGACCCCGCCTTGCTGAAGGCGATCCCGGCACCGCACCCGGACGTCGCCCCGCTGCCGCCCGCCGCCGTCCTCGACGACGGCGTGCGGATGCTGCGCGGCGTGCCCTACGCGCTGCCCGAGCGGGTGCGCCCGTTGGAGCTCGACCTGTGGCTGCCCGCCGCAGGGTCCGGAAAGGACCCCGCTCCCGTGGTGCTGTACGCGCACGGGGGAGCCTGGATGCGGGGGCGGCGCGACGATCTGGGGATGCGGACCCGCGACTGGCGTCCCGGCCCGTTCGCCCGGATCGCGGCGGCCGGATGCGCGGTCGCCTGCGTCGACTACCGGCTCAGCGGCGAGGCGCCCTTTCCCGCCCCGCTCACGGACCTGCGCGCGGCGCTGCGGTGGCTGACGCTGCGCGCGGCCGAACTGGGAATCGACACCGGCCGCACGGTGGCCTGGGGCGAGTCGGCGGGCGGCCACCTCGCCTCCCTGCTGGCCCTGGCCCGCCCCGAGCCGGGGCCGACGCCCCCCGTGCCGCACCTGGCGGGCGCCGTCGTCTGGTACGGGCCCAGCGATCTCACCGCCCCGCGGGGCGGCTTCTCGCCGGCCGGCCCCGGCACCCCCGAGGCCCGCCTGCTGGGCGGTGTCCCCGCCGACGTGCCCGCACTCGCCCGGGAGGCGTCCCCGTTGCGGCAGGTGCACGCGCAGGCGCCGCCGTTCTTCCTGGTGCACGGAGCGGCCGACACGATGGTGGACCCCTCGCACAGCGAGGACCTGGCGGCGGCGCTCCGTCAGGCGGGCGGCTCCGCCCGCCTCCGCCTCGTCCCCGGCGCCGACCACGGCTGGTTCGGCGCCGAGGAGCACGAGGTGGCCGACGTGTTCGGCGCCTCGCTGCGCTTCGTCCGCGACGCGGTGTCCTGACGCACCTCGGCTGCCGCGCGGCCGTCATGGCAGGCCGGCTGCCCGGTGCGCCGCGCGGCCGTCACGGCAGGCCGGCCGTCACAGCAGTCCTGCCTCCTCCAGGCGGGCGCGCACGCGGGCGGTCTCCGCGGGGGTGTGCGGGCGCATCGGGGTGCTGACGACGGGCGTGTCGATCAGCCCGAGGAGCGCGAGCGCGGTCTTGAAGCCGCCCAGCCCCCCGGTGGTGCCGGAGGCCGTCCCCGGCTCGACGGCGTCGACGAGCGCGAACAGGGCCGCGAGCCGGTCCTGTTCGGCCCGCGCGCCCGCCCAGTCCCCGCGCCGCGCCGCCTCGCAGAGCCGCACGTAACCGCGCGGGTCCACGTTGCCCAGGCCCGGCACAACGCCGTCGGCGCCCGCCAGCAGCATGCCGTCCACGACCACCTCGTGCCCGGTCAGCACGGAGAAGGCCCCCCGATCGCCCAGGGCGCGGGCGCCCAGCAGCAGCTTGCGGAAGGAGACGTCGTCGCCGCTGGAGTCCTTCACGCCGGCCAGCACGCCCTCGGCGGCCAGTTGGAGCAGCAGGCCTGGCGCCAGCTTGGTGTGCACGCACACCGGGACGTCGTAGGCGAACAGCGGCACCCCGATCGCGGAGGCCACCGCGCGGAAGTGCGGGGCGAGTTCGCCGGCGTGGGTGCGGGTGTAGAAGGGCGCGGTGGCCACGATCCCGGCCGCGCCCGCCTTCTCGGCGACCCTGGCGCGCTCGACGACGCGCCGGGTGGCGGTCTCGATGGCTCCGGCCAGCACGGGCACCTGCCCGGCCGCCGCGCCGATCACCGTCTCCAGCACGGTCTCCTGCTGTTCGTGGGTCAGATAGGCGGTCTCGCCGGAGCTGCCCAGCGCGAACAGCCCCGACACCCCGCCCTCGATCAGGTGGCCCACCAGGCGCTCCAGCGAGGCGGTGTCGACCGCGCCCTGTTCGGTGAGCGGGGTGACGACAGGCGGGATGACGCCGGTGAACGAAGAGGCGGTGGTGCTCACTTGCTGCTCCTTGCCAGGGTGGTCGTGGAACCGGGTGCGGGTCCCTCACCGGTGGCCGCGTCCGGCGCACCGGTCATCGGGTGGACGCAGTGCCACCGGTGTCCGGCCTGCCCGAGGGACTGAGCGGGGAAGGCCGCCGTGCAGGCGTCGTCCGCCTTCCAGCACCGGGTGCTGAAGGGGCAGCCGCGCGGCGGGTGCGTGGCGGACGGCACGGGTCCGCTCAGCACGACGCGCTCGGTCGTCTCCAGCAGGCTGGGGGTCGCCGAGAGCAGCGCTTCGGTGTACGGGTGGGCGGGGGAGGCGGTGACGTCCGCCGAGGGGCCCTCCTCGACGATCCGGCCCAGGTAGAGCACGGCCAGCCGGTCGGAGAGGTAGCGCACGGTCTGGATGTCGTGCGAGATGAAGACCATGCCCAGGCCGAGCCTTTCGCGCAGGTCCACCAGGAGGTTGAGGACCTGGGCGCGTACGGAGACGTCCAGCGCGCTGGTGGGCTCGTCCGCCACGATCAGCTCGGGTTCCAGCGCCAGCGCGCGGGCGATGGCCACGCGCTGCCGCTGCCCGCCGGACAGCTGCCCCGGCAGGGAGGTGCGGGTGTGCGGAGGCAGGCCGACGAGGTCGAGGAGCTCGGTCACCCTCGCGTCCCGCTGCGCCGGGGTGCCCTTGCGGTGGACGTCCAGTGGGTCGCGCAGGATGCGCTGGACCGGCAGCCGCGGGTTGAGGGCCGTGGACGGGTCCTGGAAGACGACGCCGACCGAGGAGCCGAACTCGCCGCGCCGCCGCGCGTCCGGCAGCCCCCACAGGTTCTCGTCGCGGAAGGCCACCGTGCCCTGGGAGGGTTTCTGCAGTCCCGTCAGCACCCTGGCCAGGGTCGATTTGCCGCACCCCGACTCGCCGACCAGGCCGAGGATCTCGCCGCGCCGCACCTGGAGGGAGACGTCGGTCAGCGCGTGCACCGTGTCCCGGTGGAAGAGGCCGCCGCTGCGGGCGCGGTGGCGGACGTGGACGTTCTCGAGACGGATCATCGGGTGCTCCCCTCCAGGCTCGGCTCGTCCGCCGCGCCCTGGGCGGGGTGGTGGCAGGCGAATCCGTGCGCGCTTGTGGTGCTGGTGCCCCTGTCCACCAGGGCGGGCGTCGTGGTGCGGCACACGTCGGTGGCGGCGGCGCAGCGCGAGGCGAAGCGGCATCCGGCGCCGAAGCCGCGCGGCGCCGGCACCACGCCGGGCACCTGGTGCAGCCGCCGGGCGCCGGCCTCCAGGGAGACGACCGAGCCGAGCAGGCCGCGGGTGTAGTGGTGTGCGGGTGCGGTCAGCAGCGCGTCGGTCCCGCCGGTCTCGGCGATGCGGCCGGCGTACATCACCGCCACCCGGTGGGCGAGGTCACCGACCAGGGCCAGGTCGTGGGAGACGAGGACCATCGCGAAGCCCAGCTCCTTCTGGAGCCGCTCCAGCAGCTCGACCACCTGGGCCTGGACGGTCACGTCCAGGGCCGTGGTGGGCTCGTCCGCGATCAAGAGCCGGGGGTCGCGGGAGAGCGCCATGGCGATCAGGACGCGCTGGCGCTGGCCGCCGGACAGCTCGTGCGGGTAGCTGCGCAGGGTGCGCTCGGGGGAGAGGCCCACCAGCTCCAGCAGTTCGGAGGGCGTCTTCGTGCCGCCGCGCGAGGTGAGGCGGCTCAGCTGCTTGCCGACGAGCACCGAGGGGTTGAGGGAGGAGAGCGCGTCCTGGTAGACCATCGCGATCTGCGGGCCCATCAGCGTCCGCCGCTCGCGGGAGCCGAGCCGCAGCAGGTCCTTGCCCTGGTAGTGGATGCTGCCGCTGGTCTGCGCGTTGGGTGCCAGCAGGCCCATGACGGCCAGGCTGGTGATGCTCTTGCCGCATCCTGACTCGCCGACCAGGCCGAGCGTCTCCCCCTCGCGGACGGTGAAGGAGACGTCGTCCACGACGGCGACGTCGCCGTAGCGGTCGGGGAAGCGGATGGAGAGGTTCCGCACGGACAGCAGCGTGGGGGCGTCCTGGGGCACGGGCTTGAGCGCCGGCGGGTGTGCCCGCCGCCGCTCGGCGAGCCTGGCCAGCGCCTGCCCCACGACCGCGGCACCGGCCGCCTCGCGGTCGTAGGCGTCGGCCGTCCGCGCGTCCGCGGCCTGCCGGGCGGGGGCGGCGGTGTCCGAGCCGTGGGCGGGCGCGGCGGCGGCGTCGGTCATGCCTTCGGAGAGGATGTTGAGCGCCAGCACGGTCACCAGGACGGCGAGGCCGGGGAAGAAGGTCGCCCACCAGCCGCCGGCCAGCAGGATGTCGCGGCCGTAGGACAGCACGCTGCCCCAGCTGGGGTCGGGGTCCTGCACGCCGGCGCCGATGAAGGAGAGGCTGGCCTCGAAGATGATCGACTCGGCGACCATGACGGTGGCGAACACCATGACGGGTGCCGCGCAGTTGACGGCCACGTGCCGCAGCACGATGTGGCCCCGCCTGGCGCCGATGACGCGTTCGGCGGCGACGTAGTCCTCGCCGTACTGCTCCATGACGTTGGCGCGCACGACGCGGGCCAGCGAGGGGGTGTAGACGACGGCGATGGTCAGGATGATGACGGGGATGCTGGTGCCGAAGACGGCCACCAGGACGGCGGCGAGCGCGATCGGCGGGAAGGACATCACCACGTCGAGCACGCGCATCACGGTCTCGTCGGCCCACTTGCGGGAGGTGGCGGCCAGCGAGCCGAGGATGCCGCCGGCCACCAGGGCGACGGCGGTCGCGCCGAGCCCGATGACCAGCGAGTAGCGGGCACCGTGCAGGACCCGGGCGAAGACGTCGCGGCCCGCCCGGTCGGTGCCGAACAGGTGCTCGGAGCCGGGCGCTTGTACGGGCTGGTCCATGGCCAGCGGGTCCTGTGTCAGCAGCGGGGCCAGCACGGCGCCGAGGACGACGAGAAGCAGGACGCCCAGGCTGACGCGGGAGGTAAGCGGCAGGGAGCGGAAGCGGATACCCGGGCGGGCCAGCTTCCTTACACGCGCACTGAACATCTCACACCGTCCTGATACGCGGGTTGACCAGCAGATAGAGAAGGTCGACGAGAACGTTGACGACCAGGAAGGTCACGGCGATCGTCAGCACGGTGCCCTGCACCAGCGCCGTGTCGTTGCCGGTGACGCCCTCCAGGATGAGTTTGCCCATGCCGGGCAGGTCGAAGATCGCCTCGATGACGACGGCGCCGCTGAGCATGTAGCCGACTTTGATGCCCAGCACGGTCAGCGGGTTGACCAGCGCGTTGCGCAGCGCGGAGCGCAGCACCACGCCCTCGGGGAGTCCGTTGCCGCGCGCGGTGCGTACGTAGTCGCGCTCCAGCTCCGCGACCAGCGAGGTGCGCACCAGCCGGGCCAGCGAGGCGGAGACGGCCAGCGCGATCGAGACCGCGGGCAGCGTCATGGTGTGCAGCCAGCCCGTGAACGAGTCGGCCGGGTTGGTGTAGCCGCCCGTCGGGAAGAGCGGCGTGTTGAGCGCGAACTGCTGGATGAGCAGCACGCCGAGCCAGAAGGAGGGGATGGCCACACCGGCCATCGAGACCACCCGCACGACCTGGTCGGGCCAGCGGTCGCGCCACACGGCGCCGATGACGCCGAACACCACGGCGAAGACCACCGCGAGGACGAGGCTGAAGAGCGTCAGCTGGAACGTCAGCGGGAAGGCGGTGGTGATCCGGTCCGCCACGGGCGTGCTCGGCGGCACCGTCGAACCGAGATCCAGGTGCAGCAGGTCCCCGAGGAACCGGAAGTAGCGCACGAACAGCGGGTCGTTGAGCCCGTGCTCCTCGGCGAAGGCCTCGCGTGCCTTGGCGGAGGCGCCCTCACCGAGCGCGTTGTAGGCGGGGTCGGTGGGCGAGAACTGCATGACCACGAAGACCATCAGCGTGATGCCGAGGATCATCACAGGCAGCATCGCGATCCGGCGCGCAGCGAGCCGGAGGAAAGCAACCATCGTCGTGTCCCTAGCGGGTGAAAGGTCGGTGGGCGGTGGCCGGGCGGGCCGCGGCCCGGGAGAGGACCGGCGCGGTGCCGGCTGCCGCCGGGCCGTGCCGGAGGTGAGCGGCGGTGCCGGGCGGTGGCCGGCGCGGTGCCGGGCGGCGCGGCCCGGTCAGGCGCGGGCGGTGTCGAGGAAGGAGAGCCCCGTGGTGGGCAGCGGTGCGAACCGCGTCAGCTTCTCCTCGTCCCAGGCGCTGGGAAGCCTGCGGTGCAGCAGCGGGTAGAGCGGCACGTGCTCGGCGACCAGGTCCTGGGCCCTGGCCCACAGCCGGTCGCGTTCCTTCGCGCTCTCGGCGCGTGCGGCGTCGTCGAGGTGGGAGGTGAGCTTCCGGTAGGCCGGGTCCTTGGCCCACTTGTAGCGGGTGGTGGGCCACAGGCCGTTGTAGAACCAGCGCATCAGCAGGTCGACGTCGTTGCCGAAGACCGAGGGGTCGCCGGGGGCGAGCAGCGCCTGGTAGCCGCCCTGGTCGACCTTGGCGTACTGGGCGGGGGACTGGGCGATGTCGAGCGAGGTGCGCACGCCCACGGCGTCCCAGCCCTCCTTGATCAGGGGAGCCGCGTCGTTGACCCAGGCGGTGTCGGTGACCAGCAGCTTCACCGAGAGCCCGCGGACGCCCGCCTCGTCGAGCAGCTTCCTGGCCCGGGCCGGGTCGTAGTCGTAGACCGCCTCGGCCCTGCGGTGGTCGGGGTGGTCGCGCTGGAGGTAGCCCACGGCCGCGTCCGCGCCGCCCAGCAGGGCGATCCGGATGAGCTTCTCGGTGTCGACGGCGTAGTGCAGCGCCTGCCGCACGCGCTTGTCGTCGAACGGTTTGCGGGAGCAGTTGAACATCAGGAACAGCAGCCCGAAGGAGGGCACCGACTGCACGGTGCTGAATCCCTTCATGCGCGGGATGTCCAGGTACGGTACGTCCTCGATGGCCTGGACCCGCCCCGACTCCAGTGCGCTGACCCGCGCGGAGGGGTCGGAGATCAGCCGCCAGACCATCCTCTTCGCGCGGGCGGGGTGCTCGCCGTTGTACTTCTCCCACCTGGCGAACGTGATGCGGTCCTCGCGGACGGCTTTGACGAACCGGTAGGGGCCCGAGCCGACCGGATGGGCGTCGAACCGCTTGGAGTCCTTCTCCACGATCTTCTTCGGCACGATCCTGACCACGGAGATCCGGGAGGGGAACAGCGCGAAGGGATGCTTCAGCGTGAACTCGACCGTGCGTGCGTCCACGGCCTCGACCTTGTCGAGGAAGGGGATGAACTGCGCCATCACGGAGGCGTTGTCGGGGTCCATGACGCGCTCGAAACTGAAGACGACGTCCTCGGTGGTCACCGCGGAACCGTCGTGCCAGGTGGCGCCGTCCCGGAGGGTGGCGCGGTAGGTCCTCTCGTCGAGCTTGTTCGGGAGCGCGGTGGCCAGCCCGGGGCGTGCCTCCAAGGTGGCCGGGTCGAGGTCGACGAGGCCCTCGAAGAGGTGCATGTTGGCGGCGAAGGGCGTGGCGCCGGAGGTGATCATCGGGTCGAAGCCGGTGGACAGGGTGTAGGAGATGCCGGCTTCGATCGTGTCGCGGCCGGCCTCCCGGCCCGCGAACACCGTCGAGTCGGGACCACCGCACGCCGACAGGCTCGCCGTGAAAGCGGTCGCGGCGCCGAGGGCGCCGCTCATGCGGAGGAAGGTCCGTCGCTCGACGGCGGCGGGTTTCCGATCCGGCATAGTTCCTCCACACGAGGGGGTGGGGCAGGTGCACAGCACACAGAAGAGGCAGCGTCAGACGTATGATGTCTGATGATGGCCCGGAAGCTAGCCCGGTGACGGAAGAAGGGTCAAGAGGGTGGGAGGTTACGAAATGAACGCGGGTCGCACCGGCCGGCAGTTGCTACGGCAGGAAGTAACCGAGGGGATCAAGCGCCATATCCTCCACAACCGGCTCAGGCCGGGCGATCCCCTGCCCACCGAGGCCACGTTGTGCGAGGAGCTGGGCGCCAGCAGGTCCAGCGTGCGGGAGGCCGTCAAGACCCTCCACGCCCTCGACATCGTGGAGGTGCGGCACGGCCACGGCACCTACGTCGGACGGCTGAGCCTGTCGGCGCTGGTCGAGTCGCTGACCTTCCGCGGCATGCTCAGCGTCGACGACGACATGCAGGTGATGGCCGACCTGCTGGAGGCGCGCGAGCTGTTCGAGCGCGGCATGGTCGTGAAGTTCACCGGCGCCGCCGACCACGCCTACCTCGACACCCTGGACGGGCTCGTGCACCGGATGCGCGAGAGCGGGGCCAAGGACGGCACCGGATTCGTCGAGTCGGACCGCGCCTTCCACGCCCACCTCGTCGGGGCCTCGGGCAACGCGCTGATCGGCCAGCTGTCCATGGCCTTCTGGGACGTCTACACGGTCGTGGCACCGTACCTGAACGTCGTCAGCGCCGAGGACGAGCAGGACACCATCGCCGCGCACCAGCGCATCGCCGACGCCGCCCGCGCGGGCGACCCGGAAGAGCTGGCCGCCGCGCTCGCCGACCACTACGCGCCGCTGCGCCGCAGACTGGCCGACTCCCGCGCCGCACGGGCCGGCGGGGTTCCGCACGACGGACAGGAGGCCGTCCCCGCGGGATGAGCCGAAGTCCGCGCTCTTGACGCACCCGGGAGGCCTCTCTAGGGTCCCACAAACATGAGACGTCTGACGTCATCTCACCCGGGTGGAGCTGTCACGCGGGACGTCGGACAGAGAGGCCAGCCCTGCCGATGCCCTCCCCGGACCCCGCACGCCTGTCCGCCGTCCCGGCCCTGCGCGAACCCGACGACTTCGACGCCTTTTGGACCCGCACCCTGCGGGAAGCCGACAGCCGCGCCCAGCCGCCCCGCTTCACCCCCGCGGACTGCGGACCCGCGCTCCTGGACACCTACGACGTCACCTTCACCGGTTACGGCGGCGCCCCCGTCCGCGGCTGGCTGAGAACGCCGGCCGGAGCCGAGGAGCGCGCCGGCCGCACCGGGCGCGGGCTCGCCTGCGTCGTGGAGTTCCTCGGGTACGGGCGCGGCAGAGGCCTGGAGCACGAGAACACCCTGTGGGCCTGCGACGGCTATGCCCACCTGCTCATGGACACCCGCGGCCAGGGCTGGTCGGCGGCCGTCGGCGACACCCCCGACCCGGTGCCCGCACCCCACGGGGCCGTACCCGGCTTCCTCACCCGCGGTCTCGAGAGCCCCGAGGACCACTACTACCGGCGGCTGTTCACCGACGCCGTCCGCTGCGTCGCCACCGCGCGCGCCCACCCCGCCGTCGACCCGGCCCGCATCGCCGTCACCGGCGTCAGCCAGGGCGGCGGCATCGCCCTGGCCGTCTCCGGACTCGTACCGGGGCTCGCCGCCGTCATGCCGGACGTGCCGTTCCTCAGCGACATCCCGCGCGGCGTCGCCGAAGCCGAACAGCCGCCCTACACCGAGATCGCCGCGTACCTGAGCCTGTACCCGGACCGCACCGAAGGCGCCTTCGCCACCCTCGCCTACCTGGACGCCGCCGTGCACGCCTCCCGCGCGAGCGCCCCGTCCCTCTTCTCCGTCGCCCTGCGCGACGGCATCTGCCCGCCGGCAGCCTGCCGCACCGCCTTCGACCGCTACGCGGGGCCGAAGCAGATCCGCACCTACCCCTTCAACGGGCACGAGGGCGGCGGACCCCACCACCAGCGCGCACAACGCGCCTGGCTGCGCACGATCCTGCCCTGACCGGCCGCCCCGCGGTCGTACACCCCCACCGGAGAGGACCCCCGCATGCGCACATCCGCCAGAGCTCTCGCGGCGCTCACCGTCCTGGCAGCCGCCGGAACCGCCCTCACCGTCCCCGCCACCGCCACCGCGGCGCCCGCCGGACTCAACGCCAGGGCCGCCATGAACTGCTCGACCGGGCAACTGCAACTCATCCTGGAGAACCAGTCGGGCTCCGAGCAGACCTTCACCGTCGAGGGACCCGACGGCGGGGCCAGCTACACCCGCACCGTCGCCGCCGACTCCAGCACCCAGCTGGAGTGGAAGCGCGCGGACGGCACCGCCTACCACCTGGTCACCACCGGGTCGGGCGGCTTCCAGCGCACCCAGCGGGGCACCGTCGGCTGCGGCCTGGAGTCCGGCACCCCGCAGCTCAACACCACCAAGCTGTTCGGCACCGACACCACCTTCCACGGGCTGCTCGGCGACGACGGCAAGGAGTACGACGGCACGGCCGAGTCCGTGCGCATACCCGCCTTGGCCACCACCAACGACGGCACGATCCTCGCCGCCACCGACGCGCGCGTCGAGGGCAGCGGCGACCTGCCCGGCAACATCCAGGTGGGGCTGCGGCGCAGCACCGACAACGGGGCGAGCTGGGACGACGCCCGCATCATCGCGCACGCCGACAAGACCGACACCGGCACAGGCGACGCCAGCTTCCTCGTCGACCGGGAGAGCGGCAGGGTCTTCCTCTTCTACAACTTCGCCCGCCCGGGCACGAACTTCTTCCAGGACGGGCCCGACGGCGGCCAGCACCTCACCTACCTCTCCAGCGACGACAACGGCAAGACCTGGAGCGACCCGGTCGACGTGCACGCGCAGATCAGGCAGCCCGGATGGAAGAACCAGTTCGCCTCCTCAGGGCACGGCATCCAGACCTCCGACGGGCGCCTGCTCCAGCCAGTCGTCTACCGCGACGAGCGGGGCACCCACACCGGCAACCTCATCAGCGACGACCACGGCAGGACCTGGCGGGCCGGCGCCGAGGCGGGCAGCGACGTCAACGAGAGCAAGGCGATCCAGCGGAGCACCGGCGACATCGTCCAGAACATGCGGCACAACAACGGCGGCGCCCGCTACTACGCGACCTCCCCCGACGCGTCGGGCGCCTTCGGCGCCATGACCCGCGCCGACGCGCTGCCCGACCCGGGCAACAACGCCGACGAGATCTCCTACCTGCGCCCCGGCGCGGGCAAACCCGGCCTGACAAAGACCGCGCTGTTCAGCAACACCGCTGCTACGAGCGGCCGCAACGAACTCACCGTCCGCCTCAGCGAGGACGACGGCGCCACCTGGCCCCACCGCGCCGTGATCAAGCCCGGCCAGGCCGGCTACTCCACCATGGCGGTACTCGACGACGGCTCCCTCGCCACCCTCTACGAGGTCGGCAACACCGGCGGTCTCCACTTCGCCCGCTTCACCCCGACCTGGCTACGCGGCTGACCTTCCCCATACCCGCCCCTTCCCGAAAGTCCTCAAGCGCCGGACGGGCTGAAATCAGCCCGTCCGGCGCTTGAGGACCGGGGGCCTGGGGGCGGAGCCCCCAGGAAACGGAACGTCAGAAGCGACGCGTGATCAGCGCGCGCTTGACCTCCTGGATGGCCTTGGTGACCTCGATGCCGCGCGGGCACGCGTCGGTACAGTTGAAGGTGGTGCGGCAGCGCCACACCCCGTCCTTGTCGTTGAGGATCTCCAGCCGCTGCTCACCGGCCTCGTCACGCGAGTCGAAGATGAACCGGTGGGCGTTGACGATGGCCGCGGGGCCGAAGTACTGGCCGTCGTTCCAAAAGACCGGGCAGGACGACGTGCACGCCGCGCACAGGATGCACTTGGTGGTGTCGTCGAACCGCTCCCGGTCCTCGGCGGACTGGTACCGCTCGCGGGTCGGCTCGTTCCCGTTCGTGATCAGGAACGGCATGACGTCCCGGTACGCCTGGAAGAACGGGTCCATGTCGACCACGAGGTCCTTGAGGACCGTGAGGCCCTTGATCGCCTCGACGGTGATCGGCTTGTCCGGACCGATGTCCTTGATCAGCGTCTTGCAGGCGAGCCGGTTGCGCCCGTTGATCCGCATGGCGTCCGAACCGCAGATGCCGTGCGCGCAGGAGCGGCGGAACGTCAGCGTCCCGTCGATCTCCCACTTGATCTTGTGCAGCGCGTCCAGGACGCGCTCCTTCGGGTCGATCTCCAGCGTGAAGTCCTGCCACTGCGACGCGTCGGAGACCTCCGGGTTGAACCGGCGGATCCGCAGCGTCACCGTGATCAGGTGCGAGGCGCTGTTCTCGGCCGAGTCGACAGGCCCGGCGGAGTCGTTCTTCTCTAGTGTCGCTGTGCCCATCAGTACTTACGCTCCATCGGCTGGTAGCGGGTCTGCACGACCGGCTTGTAGTCCAGCCGGATCGACTCGGTGCCGTCGTCGCCCACCTCGCGGTACGCCATGGTGTGCCGCATGAAGTTGACGTCGTCGCGGTTGGGGAAGTCCTCGCGGTAGTGACCGCCGCGCGACTCCTTGCGGGCGAGCGCGGAGACCGCCGTCACCTCGGCCAGGTCCAGCAGGTTGCCCAGCTCGATGGCCTCCAGCAGGTCGGTGTTGAACCGCTTGCCCTTGTCCTGGACGCTGATGTCGCGGAAGCGCTTGCGCAGGGAGCCGATCTCCTCGACGGCCTCCTTCAGCGTCTGCTCCGTACGGAAGACCATGACGTTCTTGTCCATGGTCTCCTGCAGCGCCCTGCGGATCTCGACCACGCGCTCGCTGCCGGTGGCGTCGCGCAGGTTCTCGATCTCGTCGAGCACGAACTGCGCCGGCTCCTCGGGCAGCTCGACGTGGCTCGCCGTCGCGCTGTACTCGGCGGCGGCGATGCCCGCCCTGCGGCCGAAGACGTTGATGTCCAGCAGCGAGTTGGTGCCCAGCCGGTTCGCGCCGTGCACGGACACGCAGGCCACCTCGCCCGCCGCGTACAGGCCCGGGATCGGGGTGGTGTTGTCGGACAGCACCTCGCCCTGCACGTTGGTGGGGATACCGCCCATCGCGTAGTGCGCGGTCGGCTGGATCGGCACCGGGTCGGTGTACGGCTCGATGCCCAGGTACGTGCGGGCGAACTCGGTGATGTCCGGCAGCTTGGCGTCCAGCTGCTCCGGCGGCAGGTGGGTGAGGTCCAGGTAGACGTGGTCCTTGTCGGCGCCACAGCCGCGGCCCTCGCGGATCTCGGTGTAGATCGCGCGGGAGACGACGTCACGCGAGGCGAGGTCCTTCATGACGGGCGCGTACTTCTCCATGAAGCGCTCGCCGTCCTTGTTGCGCAGGATGCCGCCCTCACCGCGGGCGCCCTCCGTGAGCAGAATGCCCATTTTCCAGATGCCGGTCGGGTGGAACTGGAAGAACTCCATGTCCTCCAGCGGCAGCCCCCGCCGGAACGCGGCGGCCTGCCCGTCACCGGTCAGGGTGTGCGCGTTGGAGGTCACCTTGAAGAACTTGCCGTTGCCGCCGGAGGCGAAGACGACGGCCTTGGCCTGGAAGACGTGCACGTCGCCGGTGGCCAGCTCGTAGGCCACGACACCGGCGGTCTTCCTGACGCCCTCGTCCTCGTTCATCAGCAGGTCCAGGACGTAGAACTCGTTGTAGAACTCCACGCCCTCCTTGACGCAGTTCTGGTACAGCGTCTGGAGGATCATGTGGCCCGTGCGGTCCGCGGCGTAGCAGGAGCGGCGCACCGGGGCCTCGCCGTGGTTGCGGGAGTGCCCGCCGAACCGCCGCTGGTCGATGGTGCCGTTCGGCGTGCGGTTGAAGGGCAGGCCCATCTTCTCCAGGTCGAGGACGGAGTCGATGGCCTCCTTCGCCAGGATCTCGGCGGCGTCCTGGTCGACCAGGTAGTCACCGCCCTTGATCGTGTCGAAGGTGTGCCACTCCCAGTTGTCCTCCTCGACGTTGGCGAGGGCCGCGGCCATGCCGCCCTGGGCCGCGCCGGTGTGGGAGCGGGTCGGGTACAGCTTCGTCAGCACGGCGGTGCGGCTGCGCTTGGTGGACTCGATGGCCGCGCGCATGCCCGCGCCGCCCGCGCCGACGATGACGGTGTCGTACTTGTGGATCTTTACGTTGTTCACGGTGCTCATCGGGAAAACCTCAGCCTTCAGCCCCGGTACGTCAGCGGATGTTCGGGTCGAAGGTGAAGATCACCAGCGTGCCCAGCAGGACGGTGAAGACGGTGGCCACGTACAGCAGCATCTTCAGCCAGAAGCGGGTGGTGTCGCGCTCGGCGTAGTCGTTGATCACCGTGCGCAGCCCGTTGGCGCCGTGCAGCATGGCCAGCCACAGCATCGCCAGGTCCCACACCTGCCAGAACGGCGAGGCCCAGCGGCCCGCCACGAAGGCGAACCCGATCTTGGACACGCCGCCGTCCAGCACCAGCTGGATCAGCAGGTGGCCCAGGACGAGCACCACCAAAACGATGCCGGACAGGCGCATGAACAGCCACGTCTGCATCTCGAAGTTGCCGCGCGAGGCCTTCGGCGTCTTCGCCGTGCGCTTGCGCGGCGGCTCGATGAGCGGCGCGGGGTGGTCCACGTCGAACAGCGCCACGTCGTCGGTGGGGCCATCGGCCCCGTCCGCGTTCTTGGCGTTCTTCGCGGGTTCGGTCGTCTCGGTCGTCGACATCACGCATCAGCTCCCGAACAGCGTGCGCAGCGTGTGCTGCAGCACCGGGTAGAAGGCACCGGCCATGAGGACGATCCACACGCCCATCACGGTCCACAGCATCTGCTTTTGGTACCTCGCGCCCTTGGACCAGAAATCCACGGCGATGACCCGCAGGCCGTTCAGCGCGTGGAAGAGGATGGCGGCCACCAGGCCGTACTCCATCACATTGACCAGGGGCGTCTTGTAAATGGCGATCGTGTCGTCGTACGCCTCGGGCGAGACGCGGACGAGCGCGGTGTCGAGGACGTGCACGAACAGGAAGAAGAAGATGAGGACGCCGGTGACTCGGTGAGCCACCCAGGACCACATTCCTTCCCGGCCGCGGTACAGCGTTCCAGCCGGCACGGAAATACCCTCCGGGAGCGGACATTGGGGCCTGCCGGCTTTGGGAGGTCGGGCGGGCCCGGCCGGGTACGGTCCACCGGCCTCAGTCATCGTAGCGACGCGCTGTCGGCACCTTCGCCCAGGGGTGTGCAGGTGTGATCAATCAGGCACGGACGGCCTAGGGTCTATCGTTTGGATCTTGCTGGGCTCGCGGGCCCCGGCACGCACTCTCGCGGCGTTGTCGTCAGTCGCCGCTGCTCCGCAGGGACTCCTTCCTCCGCCTTGCGAGAGCACGCACCGGAACCCGCTCCCTGACCCAGCCATATCCAAACGAAAGACCCTACCTACGATGTGAGCGGCGCCACTCCCGTGCGGTGCTGCCGCCGGTCGCCAGCCGGCCCAGCCTGCCCCGGGCCAGCCGCCGCAGCTCCTCAGCGGTGACCGCCCACTCCTCGTCGGCGTCGTTGTCCAGCCGGGTCCTGATCCCCGCCAGGACGTGATCCAGCCGCTCCTCCACCGCGAAGTCGTCCAGACAGAAGAGGAAGGCGTGCCCGAACTTCTCCTCGTACGCGCCGTGCGCCGCCCGCAGAGCGGTGTGCGCGGCGAGCACGCCCACCTGCGGTTCGCCCTCCAGCGGGTGGGCGCCCGGCTCCCCGGCCAGCGCCTCGCGCAGGTCGGCGGGCGTCAGGTCGTAGCTGGCCTCGTCGGCCGCGGCCAACAGGGCCTCCACGTCGGGGTAGGGGCGGTGCTCGGCCAGCCGCCGCGCCCAGCGGCGGCTGCCGCAGCAGTCCAGGAGCAGGGACTCGGCAGGACCGGCGGCCGCCAGGTTGAGCCGATCCAGTGGGGTGTGGCGCCGCGCCCTCTCCGGTGTCCTGCGCTGCGTTTGGTCCTGCGAATGCTGCGGTTGTCCGTGCGTCGTCTGCCCGTGCGTCCTGCACTGCGTCTGCGAGGGCGTGGGATGGGTCATACGCTCCGTGCGGTCCGAAGGGTGGGTTCGAAGGCCCCGAGGGCGGCGGTCCGGTTCCGTCACGGTAGCCGTACGGAGGAATCCGCCCCCTTCCCGCCTGGGTTTTTCACCCGGAAGGGAACGCGTGGGAACGCATACCTGACGGGGGAGCACCGGAAAGGGGAAATACCGTATTCGTATGGGACGAAACTGGCGAAACAAGTCCGGCCGGTCAACCGCCGGCACCTCCGGCATGGCGGCCGGCACCTCCGGCACCGCGCTGGCGGTGGCGCTCGCCGTCGGCCTGCTCGGCCTGACCGGCTGCGGAGGAGGCGAGGACAGCGGCGACGGCGGTGAGGGCTCGCCCTCCGCCTCGCACGCGGACGGCGGATCCCAGCCGCCGGCCCCCAAGGGCCCGGACCGGGTGGGCGCCGCGCCCTCCGTCGTCCCCTCCGTGCGCGACTGGAAGGCCGTGCGCGGGCCCGGCTGGGAACGTACCAAGTACACCCGCGTCGTCACCGACAGCGGCTCCCTCAAGGACGAGGCGAAGCTGCTCGCGGACGAACTGAAGGTGGACGTCGCCCGGGGGCCCGCCCGGACGGGCGACATCGAACTCAAGCGCGACAAGAAGACCAAGGGCGGACGCGAGGGGTACGAGCTCACCAGCCGCGACGGCAAGGTCACCATCGCCTCGGCCGGCGACGCGGGCGTCTTCTACGGCACCCGCACCCTGCTGCAGACCTACCGGGCCCAGCACCGCTTCGCCGAGGGCACCGTCCGCGACACCCCGGACCGCCCGCAACGCGGCTTCTCCCTCGACATCGCGCGCAAGTACTTCAGCGCCGACTGGATCAAAGAACGCATCCGCGAGATGGGCGACCTGAAGCTCAACCAGCTCCAGCTGCACCTCTCCGACGACCAGGCCTTCCGCATCGAGAGCGACACCCACCCCGAGATCGTCTCCGACCCCCACCTGACCAAGAACCAGGTCCGCGACATCGTCAAGCTCGCCGAGTCCCGCCACATCACCGTCGTCCCCGAGATCGACTCGCCCGGCCACCTCGGCGCCGTCATCGACGCCCACCCCGACCTCCAGCTGCGCGGCGCCGGCGGCCAGAGCCCGCGCGGCGCCATCGACATCGCCAACCCGAAGGCGGCCGGGATCGTCGACGATCTGCTCGGGGAGTTCGCCGACCTCTTCCCCGGCAGATACGCACACGCGGGCGGCGACGAATACCAGGCGCTGATGTCGCAGAACCCGGAGGAGACCTACCCCGGGCTCGCCAAGGAGGCCAAGGACAAGTTCGGCAAGAAGGCCAAGATCCAGGACCTGGCCACCGACTGGCTCAACGACCGCGCCGCCACCCTGCGCAAGCACCACAAGATGCCGCAGGTCTGGAACGACGGCATGCACCGCGGCGGCGTCGTCACCCCCTCCAAGCCCCGCCAGGTCGCCTACTGGACCGGCCGGGAGGACGGCGAGCGGGAACCCGAGGAGTACCTGAAGGAAGGCTGGCAGGTGGTCAACATGAACGACGAGTACCTCTACTACGTCATCGGCCAGCCCAACAACTTCACCTACCCCACGGGCGAGCGCATCTACAAGAGCTGGACCCCAGCCGTGGTCCGCGGCACCGAACCCGTGCCCGACAAGTACGCCGGAGCGGACGACATCGTCGGCGGCCGGTTCGCCGTGTGGGGCGACCTCGCCGACGCGCAGACCACCGCACAGGTCGCCGACGGCATCCGACTGCCGCTCGCCGCCACGGCGCAGAAACTGTGGGACCCGCAGAAGCCGGAGCGGTCCTGGAGCCAGTTCGTGAAGCTCGTGGACAGGGTGGACTGAGCGGGGCGCTCCGCGCGGCTCGCTCCGCGCAGGGCGCGGGCCGGCGAACAGCCAAGCGGCACGCGGGCCGGCGAACAGCGAAGGCGACCGGGGTCGCCACCCCCCACAGGAGAGACCCCGGCCGCCGTCGGTCACGGGCTCACTACGCCAGCGGCTCGCCCGTACTCCCCTCAGCGTCACGGCCCCGCAATGTGTTACGCCGTCATGTCGGGGCCCTGGCACAGGGCTCCGAACTCGACACGCTGACGCCGGGCGACCGCCTCCTCACGCACCGCGCACCCCCGGCCCCGCCCCTCCCTCCGGCATGGACGAGCGTGCACACTTGGCCTTAGCGTGCTCCTCGCGCCGCGCCGGGACGACCGACCCCGGCAGCCCGGACGCGGACCACCGCAGGCGGCGGTACGTGGCCCCGGACGACGGCGCAGAGCACTGAGACCTTCGCGGAGTGGGGCGAGACACGAGCGTGCAGGGGGACGACGCGGAGCTGACCGCTGCGGTACGCGCGGCGCAGGAGGGCGGCGAGACCGCCTTCCGCACCGTCTACCGAGCCGTGCACCCGCGCCTTCTCGGCTACGTCCGCACCCTCGTACCCGACGCGGACGCCGAGGACGTCGCCTCCGAGGCGTGGCTCCAGATAGCCCGCGACCTCCCGCGGTTCGCTGGAGACGCCGACCAGTTCCGCGGCTGGGCCGCCCGCATCGCCCGCAACCGGGCACTCGACCACCTGCGGATGCGCGGCCGCAGGCCCGCCGTCGGCGGCGACGAGAGCGAACTGGCCGGACTGCCGGCCGGCGCCGACACCGCGGCCGAGGCACTGGAGGCCCTGGGCACCAGCAGCACCATGGCGCTCATATCCCAACTCCCGCGCGACCAGGCGGAGGCCGTGGTGCTGCGCGTGGTGGTCGGGCTGGACGCCAAGAGCACCGCGCAGGTGCTCGGCAAACGCTCCGGCGCGGTGCGCACCGCCGCACACCGCGGGTTGCGCAAACTCGCCGAACTGCTCGAAGACCGCGCGCGCGATGCGCCCGAGAGCACCACGGAGGGCACCGGGGGCGGCGCCGACGCCCTCGACGGCGGCTCCGTACAAGGACCCGTCGGCGACTCCGGCGGGCGCGGCCCGGGGCCCAGGCCAGGCGGCGGAGCCGCGAAGGGCAGGGCCCGTGGCATGGCCCGCGGTGTGACGCATAAAGCCACACGAACGCTGAGGGAAACGTGATGGCGGACGACCGGTACAGCTGGCTGGACGAAGAGACCGCGGAGCGTTTGCTGCGAGGTCTGCCGGTCGACCCTCCGGACGGCGGGGGAAGCGACGCGGGCTCCGCTTCGCGGCCCCGGGCCGGCGCCGCGCGGGCCGCGGACACCGCGGGAGGCACCCGCCCGCCCTCTCCTTCCTCCTCTTCTTCCCGATCCTCTTCCCGTTCCCGTCCCGCCTCCGGTCCTGGCTCCCGCCCCGGCGGCGGTCCCGACGCGCCCGGACGGGGCGGCGGCCGTTACGGCGTGCCGTCCGAGGAGTGGTTCGAGGAGGCCGACCGGCGCACGGCCGCGCGGCTGGCCGCCGCGCTGGACGACCTGGCCGCCGCCCACACCGCACCCTGGACCCCCGCGTCCACGAGCGACGCGGCGCCCGGTGCCGCCCCCGTCGAGCTGCCCGGCGAGGCCGCCGCCCTGGAGGCGTTCCGCGCCGCCCGCCTCGGCGGCCCGCACGCGGGCTCGGCCGGCCCCGCGGCGGCCCGCGCCGGAAGAGCCGCCGACCTCGGGCTGACCTCGGGCGCCACCGGGGAGAGACGCGGCGAGGACGGCGCCGGCACCGGATGGGAACGCGGCCGCAGCCGCACCCGGTACCTGCTGACGGGCAGACCCCTGCGCGCCGGATTCGCCGTCGCCGTCGCCGGGTGCGCACTCGGCGGCGTCGCGGTCGCGGCCGGCACGGGCGTTTTGCCGACACCGTTCACCGGTGGCGGCACCCCCGCCGCCACCGTCTCCCCGGCCGCCACCCCCACGGGAGAGGACCCCGAGGCGAGCAGCCCGGGCGGCGACGAGGACGGCGAAGGCCGCGACACCGCGGGCGACGGACGCCGCACCCCCCGGGAGACCGACAGTGGCGGCCCGTCGCACGACGACGACGGCCACAGGGACGACAAGCACCCCGGCGACCCCCGCGACCTGGCCAACTCGGGCGGCGGAGGCAAGCACGACAAGGACGGCGGCGGCCACAAGGACAAGAAGCCCGGCAAGAAACCCGGCAAGGGGCTGGGCGACTCCGACGACCGCAAGGAAGCCATCGCCATGGCCCTGTGCAAGGCGTACACGGCCAACAAGCTCGAAGCGGACGACCGCAAGAAGCTGGAGCGCGCGGCGGGCGGCCGCGCCGTGGTGCGCAAGTTCTGCATCCAGTACGGCGACTCGGGCGGCAGCACGCCGGGTGGCGGTGACGGCGGCGGCCAGGGCGGCACCCCGGGCGGCCCCGGCGACGGCGGCTCGGACGGGTCCGACGGCTCCGACGGCTCCGACGGATCGACGGGGGGCGGCGGACACCCCTCGGTACCGGGTGACGACACCGGGGGCGTCGGCGGCACGGGCGGCAGCGACACGCCCTCCGCCCCCGCCGAGCCCGGCGAGGGCTCGGCCGGTGGCGTCAACAGCACCGTGACAGGCGCCACACCCGGCCCCTGACCAACCGGTGTGACACTTTCGCGCGGCCCGGCGCTGAAGAGAGTGAGCCGACTGGTCATCGGCGGCGCGGAAAGCCCGAGGTTCCCCCCGTACCTCTGGGTTCGCGCGATGGCGCGGGTGGGACACGTTCCCCCGGTCCCGCCCGCGCCCCTCGGCTTTTACCTCCGCCCTGCTCCGGCCGGGGGTTCGGGGGTCGCCCCCGGATGATGCTGTCCCCGGTCCCGCCCGCGCCCCTGGGCTTTTGGCGACCTTGCTCTTTGGGTCTTGGCCTCCGCGCCCCTCGGCTCTTGTGTTTCGCGCGCCTCACGTCATTTGTAGACGACCACCTTGTCGCCCGCGCGGATCTGGTTGAAGACCTTGGCGATCGCCTTCTTGTCGCGGACGTTGACGCAGCCGTGGGAGGCTCCGGCGTAGCCGCGGGCGGCGAAGTCGGAGGAGTAGTGGACGGCCTGGCCGCGGCTGAAGAACATCGCGTAGGGCATGGGCGTGTGGTAGAGGGTCGAGACGTGGTGGCGGCTCTTGAAGTCGACCTTGAATTGGCCCTCGCGGGTCGGCGTGTAGTCGGATCCGAAGCGCACGTCCATCGCCGTACGCACCGTGCCGTCGACCATCCACGCGGCTGTCCGGCTGCTCTTGCTGATGCACAGCGCCCGCCCCGTCATGCAGCGCGGGTCGGGTGCGTCCAGCGGGCGGGAGGTGGTGGGGTGGAGTTCGGTGCGGGTGGGCTGGTGGGTGCGGGCGCGCAGTGCGGTGAGCACCGGTTCTGTGACCTTGCCGGTGCGGGGCATGCCGCGCTGTTTCTGGAAGGCGGTGACCGAGCCGGCGGTCACGGATCCGTAGTAGCCGGTCGGGTTGCGGTCGAAGAGGCCCAGTTGGCGCAGTCTGGCCTGGAGTTCGCGGACGTTCTCGCCGCGGGAGCCCGGTGCCATCCGTATGGCGCTCTGCGCCGCGGGCCGGGCGGGGGGCGCGGGCTTCGGGGCGCGGGTGGTCGGTGGGGGCGCGGTCTTCGTCGCGGGTTTCGCCGAGGGTTTCGACGGCGGCTCGGCGGGCGCCTGTTGCGGCGCCTTGGAGACGCGGATCAGCGGCTCCTGTGCGCCGGTGCCTTTCGTCTGGCAGCCGGCGACGGCCCCCGCGGTCAGCATGACGGCGGCGGCCGCGGTGAGGCGGCGGTACGCCGGTGCTCCCCTCCGGTGCATCCCCAACCCCCCGGGCGGTTCGACGGATGTACGGACCATCACTGCCCAGTACGCCGTCCTCGTGAACCTGTGGAGGTCTTCGGGTGTGCCCGGAGTCTCGGCACCCGGTTGGTTACTGGCGGGTTTCGAACTGGGTGCCGATCGGGGACAGTAGCCGCGAGGACGAACGACGAGCAGCGTGCGAGGTGTCCATGGCGACCGGTACCGGGGCGGGGCCCGCCGAGCAGCCGCGGGCGGACGGTGACGGCCCGGGCCCTGTCCGCCTGCCGGGCCTGGCGGCGGCCGTGACCGCGCTGGCGGACGGCCAGGTGACCGCGCGGGAGCTGACCGAGCGGGCGCTGCGCGGTATCGAGGCCACGCAGCCCACGCTGAACGCGTTCCGCAGGGTCCGCGCCGAGGCGGCACTGGCCGAGGCGGACGCGGCCGACGCGGCGCTGTCCCGGGGCGAGCGGCGGCCCCTGCTCGGGGTGCCGCTGGCCGTCAAGGACGACACCGACGTGTGCGGGGAGCCCACCGCGTTCGGGTGCCGTGGCGACTTCCCCCGCAAGACCGCCGACGCGGAGGTCGTGCGCAGGCTGCGGGCCGCCGGAGCGGTCGTCGTCGGCAAGACCAACAGCCCCGAGCTGGGGCAGTGGCCGTTCACCGAGGGGCCCGCCTTCGGCGACACCCGCAACCCGTGGAACCGCGACCACACCCCGGGCGGCTCCTCCGGTGGCGCGGCGGCCGCGGTCGCGGCCGGTCTGGTGCCCGCGGCGCTGGGCTCGGACGGCGCGGGATCGGTCCGTATCCCGGCGGCGTGGACGCACCTGGTCGGCGTCAAACCCCAGCGGGGCCGCATCTCGACCTGGCCGGACCCGGAGTCGTTCAACGGCATCACCGTCATCGGGCCGCTGGCGCGCACCGTCGAGGACGCGGCGCTGCTGCTCGACGCCGCGAGCGGCAACCACCCGGGCGACCTGCACCGGCCGCCGCCCGTCGAGGCGCGGGCCGCCGTCACCCGCGATCCGGGGCGGCTGCGGATCGCACTGTCGACCCGCTGGGCGTTCACGGCCACCCCCAAGCGGCTGGACCCGCGCGTGGAGGCGGCCGTGCGGGCGCTGGCCGAGCGGCTGGCCGCCCTCGGGCACGAGGTCGAGGAGGCGGATCCGGCCTACGGGCCGATCGGGCTGACGTTCGTGCCCCGGGCGACGGCGGGCGTCCGTGCCTGGGCCGGGCGCGCCCCCGACGCCGCACTGCTCGATCCGCGTACCAGGGGTACCGCCCGCACCGGGCGGCTGCTGGGCGGCCCCGTCCTGCGTGCCGCGCGCGCCGCCGAGGGGCCGCTGCGCCGCCACGTGGGCCGCGTCTTCCACCGCTACGACGTGGTGCTGGCCCCCACGACGGCCACGCCGCCGCCCCGGGTCGGCGAACTGGCGCGGCTGAGCGGCTGGCAGACCGACCGCCGGATGATCGCGCACTGCCCCTACGCGTGGCCGTGGAACGTGCTGGGCTGGCCCGGCGTCAACGTGCCCGCCGCCGTCACCGGCGACCTGCGGCTGCCAGTGGGCGCCCAACTCCTCGGCCCCGGGGACAGCGAACCCCTGCTGCTGTCCCTCGCCGCCCAACTGGAGGCCGACCAGCGGTGGTACGAGCGGTGGCCGCCGACGGTGTGACTCCGACGGTGTGCGGGCGGGTGGGTCCGCACGCCTGTCAGCCGGACAGTGCCGCGAGGTAGGAGGTGACCTCCTGGGCGTCCTCGGTGATCAGCGCGAGGTAGCCGTCGGGGCGGACCAGGTGGAGCGCGCCTGCGGTGTAGGGCGGCGTGGCGGGGAGCGGATGCGTGCGCACGTACGGCGGCAGGCCGGCCGGGGGAGTGACGTCGCCGACCGCCAGCAGGGTCAGGTGCGGGCCGCGTAGCAGGTCGAAGACGCGCAGCGGGCTGCCGTCGGGCGCGGTGGCGGGGGCGTCCGGGGCGCGGTCGCCCGGTGCCGGCGTGCCCGCGGGGGGCGCGGTCGAGTGGGGTGTCGCGGGGGGCGCGGTCGGGTGGCGGGTCAGCGGGCTGTCGGGGTAGGCGAGGTCCAGTTGGTGGGTCTCGGTGCCGCGCTTGGCCGCACGGCGATGGAGCCGGGTGGAGAGCCCGAGGACCGCGGCGGCCAGCGGCGCGCGTTCGGCCTCGTAGGTGTCCAGCAGTGCCACGTCGGCGTGCCCGTGCAGCACCAGGCCCAGTTTCCAGCCGAGGTTGTAGGCGTCCTGCACGCCGGTGTTGAGGCCCTGGCCGCCCGCGGGGGAGTGGATGTGCGCCGCGTCGCCTGCCAGGAAGACCCGCCCCGAGCGGAAGCGGTCGGCGAGGGCGGCGTTGACCCGGAACTCGGAGGCGTACACGACGTCCTTCAGCTGTTCCGGAGCCAGGTCGGTGCGGGCTGCGAGGAGTTCGCGCAGGAGCGCTTCCCGTGTGGCTCCCGGGGCGCCGTCCAGGGTGGCGTGCCGGGCGACGAACTGGAAGGTGTCGTCTCCGGGCATCGGGCACAGGGCGAGGGCGCCGTGTGCCCCGTGTGCGCTGTCGCGCCAGATGTGCCAGTAGCGCCGGTCGAGCCCCGCGAGCCGGACGTCCGCGACCACGCTCGGCTCGGCCTCCACCGTCTCGCCCGTCATGCCGATGCCCAGCGTGGCCCGCACCGTGCCCCGGGCGCCGTCGCAGCCGACGGCGTACGCGGCACGCACGGTGCGCACGGTGTCTCCGGTGGACAGCCGGGCGGTGACGCCGTCCGCGTCCTGTTCCAGGCCGGTGAGCGCGGTGCCGAACTCCACCTCGCCGCCCAGCGCGCGCAGCCGTGCGAGCAGCAGTTCCTGGGTGCGCCACTGGGGCAGCATCCACACCTCGGCGTAGGGGGCGTCGGG
The DNA here is from genome assembly GCF_003323715.1 of Streptomyces diacarni. GTDB lineage: Bacteria > Actinomycetota > Actinomycetes > Streptomycetales > Streptomycetaceae > Streptomyces > Streptomyces diacarni. The sequence continues at coordinate 164,243 of NZ_QOIN01000047.1, read as the reverse complement.
ACGGGGTTCGGCCCGCTCGATCAGGTCCCACTCGACGGGCGGCTCCCCGGCGCGGTGCACCAGCATCCGGGGGTAGGGACCGCCCGCCGCCCGTACGGCGTCGACGATGCCGAGGTCGTCGAAGACCTCCATGGTGCGCGGCTGCACCCCCTTGCCGCGGGCGCCGGGGAAGAGGCCGTCCCCGCGTTCGACGACGGTCACCGCGACGCCGCGGCGGCGCAGGTCGCAGGCGAGCGTGAGGCCGGTGGGGCCCGCGCCGGCGACGAGGACGCGGCCGTCCCCGTCCTTAACACTGTTAAGTGGAGTCATGACGGGAGCCTGCGCTTAACGCCGTTAAAATGTCAAGCGTGTCCGAGAGGAAAGACCAGGCAAGCCGTCGCCCGGCACGGAAGAAGGCAAGCCCGCCGCGACTGGACCGCGCGCAGGTCGCCGAGACCGGACTGCGGCTGCTCAACGAGACCGGTCTCGAAGGGCTCAGCCTGCGCAGGATCGCCAAGGAACTGGACGTCCAGGCCCCCGCGCTCTACTGGCACTTCGACAGCAAACAGGCTCTGCTGGACGAGATGGCCACCCTGATGACGCGCGAGATGCGCCACCTCGAGTACCGGGTGGCACAGGACGCCGACTGGGACGAGTGGTTCGCCGAGAGCCTGCGCGTCCTGCGCCGGGCACTGCTGCGCTACCGCGACGGCGCCAAAGTCTTCAGCGGCACCCGCATGACCACCACCGAACACGGCGCGGGCCAAGAGCTCTACCTGCGCATGATGACGCAGGCGGGCTTCACCGTGAACGCCGCGGCCCGCGCCTTCTTCACCGCCTTCAGCTACACGATCGGCTTCGTCATCGAGGAACAGGCCGTCCAGCCGCTCCCCGGCGAACGCACCGAGGGCTACGACCCCGCGGAGCGCACGGAACGCATGGCGGCCTTCCCCCTGGCGGCGCAGATCAGCGCCGACCTGTTCACCGACTACGACGCCCGCTTCGACGAAGGTCTGCGGGCGGTGATCGAAGGCCTGCGGGCCACGGTGCTGCGCGAACCGCCGAGCTGAGCGCCGAAGGCGGTGAACGTCAGCCCAGTGCGGCGCGTTTGAGCGCGCGGGCCCGGCGGGCCACGCGGCGGACCGCCGGGCTGCGCGGTACGAACGCGAACTGGCGCGGCACCGCGCCCGGCAGGGCCAGCGACGTCAGCCTGCGGCGCTTGAAGTAGCGACGGGTGGCGGGGGAGAGGTGGTCCGCCAGATAGCGCTCGGCCTCCTCGCGCAGGTGCGGGTAGGTCCTCGGCTGCATGCAGAAGCCGACCGCCCCGACCAGCCCCGCCAGGTCCACGCCCCGCGCGGGGACGAACCCGGCTGAGGCGGTCGCGTCCAGATCCGGCAACAAGGCGTCCACCAGCGTGACCGGAACCCGGTTGCTGTTCTCGTACGGCGTGACCCGCTCCAGCAGCAGCGCGGTCCCCGTACGGGCCGCGGGCAGCCCGTAGAAGGCCGAGGCGGTCAGCAGCGCCGTGGAGAAACAGCCCACCACCAGCGCCGGGCGCATCCGCGCGTACAGCGCCTCGGCCGGCACCGGCGAGGAGAGCACCGTGAGACCGACACCCAGCTCGCCTGCCTCCTTCTCCAGGGCGCGGGAGTAGCGCGCCGGAGCCACCGGATGCGGTTTGAACACGAGGTCCCCGTGGCCCCGCGCCGCCGCCCCGCGCAGCATGCGCAGGTGCAGCTCCTCCTCCTCGTCCACGGTCAGGATGTCCAGCGCCGACAGGTACTGGCCCAGCAGCAGCGCCCCGCCCTCGGGCGCCTCGGCCACCGAGGGCGGCACGTCGGCCGACAGTTCGGCCAGTACGGCGCGGAAGGCCTCCGTGGGCACCACTTCGGCCGGCACCCCGAACTCGGTCAGCAGCAGCGGTGCGAGACCCGGCACCAGGTCCAGGTGCAGCAGGCGGCGCACCCGGCCGCCGACCAGCGGATCGAGCTTGTTGCGGGTGGGGCCGTAGCTCATCAGCCCGTCCGCGTACACGTCGATGGGGGCGTCCGCGAACAGCCGGGCCACCGCGAGCGCGGGCTCGACCTGCAGCGATTCGAGCACGAGCTGGACCTCGTCCTCGGGCCCGTCGCCCAGGTTCCACAGCATCCGCAGGTGCCGCTCCCACAGCGGGGCGTCGTCCGAACGGGGCGACCAGCCGCCGGGGTGGAACGGGCGGATCGTCTCGTTCCAGGAGAGCACCCTCTCGAAGCGGCCGCGCAGCCTCGCGAAGCCCGGCATCGCATCGAGCGCCGGCGTGGTCTCCGGATTGCCCGCGTTGTTGCTGACCAGCAGCAGGCGCTGGTCCGCGGCCTCGAAGTGGCCCGCGTCCAGCGCGGCGGCCAGGGTGGCGGCGCCGTAGAGGGTGGAGGCGAAGAAGATCTGGGTGCGCATCAGGCCGCCGCCTCCGTCCGCTTGCCGGTCGGGTCGGTGTCCGGGGCGGTGCTGCTCTGGCCCACGCCGCCCGGATCGGTGCCGCTCGGGGCCGTGCCGTCCGGACCCGTGCTGCCCGGGTTGGGGCCGTCCTGGCCCGCGCCTCCGGGGCGTCGGCGCAGGCGCCGCAGCCGGGAGGCGCGCTCGGCGTCCATCGAGTCCAGCGCCTGGCCGAGCACGTCGGGAGGCATCCGTTTGAGGGCCGCCGCGCTCATCGCCCGCAGCCTGCGCGCGACCTGCGGCTCGAACCTGCCGCTGGTGAGGTGGTGCGAGATGATCGCGCAGTAGGTGCGGACCGCCTTGGGCAACAGCGCCTCCGCGTCGCGGTCCCGCGCCGTCTCCTCGATCACCTGGTCGAAGGCGCGGATGAAGTCCAGCTGCCGTACGTCGCCGATCTGCGTCAGCGACGAGGCCACCCCGCGCCGGTAGAAGACCCCCAGCAGGCCGACCGCGGCGAACGAGCGTGCCTGACGGTGCAGCCGCCAGATCCACGGCCGGTCCTCGGCGGTGCGCAGCCCGTCGGTGAAGTGCAGCAGCCCCTGATCCAGCAGCCTGCGGTGGTAGATGCCCGCCCAGGCGTAGGCGTAGTCCACGGACGTGCTGCGCCCGGCCGGCAGTATCGCCTCCCGCGGGTCGCCCACCACGCCGCGCCGCCCGTGCGGCACCCGCGCCAGCGTGCGGGCCCGCGCCGTGCACTGCACATGGTCGGTGCGCACGAAGTCGCAGCCGAGGCGCTCGATACAGGCCACCAGACGCGGATAGTGGCCGGGGGCCAGCCAGTCGTCCCCGTCCAGGAACGTGACGAACTCGCCGCTCGCCTCGGCGAGCCCCGTGTTGCGCGCGGTCGCCAGCCCGCCGTTGCGCGCGTGCCGCACCCGGATCACCCGCGCGGCACCGTCGAGATCCTTTTCGCCGCGCTGGAGAATCTCCGGCGTCTCATCCTGGGAAGCGTCGTCGACGAGAATGAACTCGAAATCCCGGCGCGCGTTCGCACCCAGACTCCGAAGTGTTTCTGCGGCGTACGACTGCACGTTGTAAAACGGCACGATGACGGAGAGCTTTACCACCCGACGGACGGTAGGCGCTGCGCCGCCCGCCGTCTTGACCTGCGGCGGGCCGGGGGGTGAACGCCGCGTGGCGGGATGGTGAACGGGGCGGCGGGCCGGGCGGGTTGGCCGTTCGTCGACGCGCTGTTAACCGTCTGTTGCCCCCGCGTTGGGCCGCCTTGCGGAATCCCTTCCTAACGTCGGCGACGTGCCCTCACCAGAAACTCCGACTTCCGCGAACACGCCGGGACCGCGTGCGTTTCCCGACCAGCGTGCCCACGCGGAACCGCACGGTTCCCCCACCCCCGGGCCCCGCCGGGTCGCGGTGCTCGCGGACTCCGACACCCGGTGGAAATGGGGTGCGTCGACCGCCCGCCGGCTGGCCCCCGGTGCCGTCATCGACGGGCTGCTGCTGCGCGGCCGGGCCACGCCCACCCCGCGCCAGCTCGCCGAGGTCGGCGTCACCGTCGACGTGCTGCGCGAGGTCACCACCCGGGAGTTCCTGCGGGCCGCCACCGGGCCCGGCGGCTACGACATGATCGTCCTGGCGTGCGTCGGCGGCGCGGTACAGGCCATGCTCCACGGGCTGCGCCGGGCGACCGCCGGCACCGAAGAGGGCGCGCCCGCGCACCGCCCCGTGGTCGTCACCGGTTATGTCGGCGTCGTCTACGAGAAGCTCACCGACGGGCTGCTGCTGCGGCACGGTGCCGATCTCGTCCTCGCCAACTCGGCCCACGACACCGACCGCTTCCGCGCCGTGTACGAGGGCGTGGGCGCGCCCGCGGACGGGGTGCTGGAGTGCACCCTGCCGTTCCTCACGGACACGCGGCCGGCCCCCGGTGCCCCCGGCACAACCGTCACCCCCCGAGCCGGTGACGGGCGCGCCACCCCCACCCCCCGAGGCCGCGACGAGGCCGTCACCCCCCAAGACGGTGACGAGGCCGTCACCCCCCAAGACGGTGACGACTCCCTCACCCCCCAAGCCGGTAACGGCCGCGACACCTTCACCGTCGTCTTCGCCGTCCAGCCCTCCGTCCCCGCCTCCCGCGAGGACCGCGCCTACCTGCTGCGCCGCGCCGTCGCCCACGCGCTGCGGTACCCCGAGCGCGAGGTGCTGATCAAGCTGCGCAGCAAACCCGGCGAACACACCACCCACATCGAGGAACTGCCCTACCAGAAGCTCGTACGCAAGCTGCCCGGCGGCGACGGCACCGGCGGCGGCCTGCCGGCCAACTGCCGCCTCGTCTACGGCAACATGGGCGCGCTGCTGGACCGGGTGCGGCGCACCGGCGGCCTGCTGGTGACCGTCAGCTCCACCGCGGCACTCGAATCCCTCCACCGCCACGTGCCCACCGCCGTCCTCACCGACCTCGGAGTGCGCGAAGGCCTGGGCAACCACTACTTCACCGGCTCCGGCTGCCTCGCCTCCTGGGACGAACTCGACGACGGCCTGCTGCCCGAGGCCGACCCCCGGTGGGCACTGCGACAGGGGGTACGCGGCGGCGACGGATACGCGGCCGCGCGCGAACGGGTCGCCGCACTGGCCGTCCGCTCCGCCCGCACCGGGCTGCCGCCCCTGACCCCGTACTACACGGCACGCACCGCCCCCGGTTACCTGCCCGGCATCCTGCGGCGCTACGGACTCGGCCCCGACGGAACCCCCGTAGGACCGGCGGCGGGCTCCGGCGGCGCCGACGACGAAGAACCCGGCGCCGTCGGTGCCGCCGGACGCGGCCTGCTGCGGCGCGTGGTGCGCGAGGCGGCGCGCGGCGCCTACCGGCACGGGGTGCAGCGCGTCGCGCCGCTCATCCGGAAGGCGGGAGAGCTGTGACGGCCCACCCCGCGTCCCCCGCAGCCGCCCCGCGGCCCGCGAAGACCTCCCAGCCCCACCCAGGAGTCAACATGTCCTCAAGCCCCGCGGTCCTCGCGGTGATACCGGCCCGTGGCGGGTCCAAGGGCGTGGCCGCCAAGAACCTGGCGCCCGTCGCCGGCGTGCCGCTCGTGGCCCGCGCCGCCCGCGAATGCCTGGCGGCGCGGAACATCACCGACGTCGTCGTCTCCACCGACGACCCGGCCATCGCCGAGGCCGCACGCTCGGCAGGGGCCGAGGTCGTCGAGCGGCCCCCCGCCCTCGCCGGCGACCTGGCCAGCAGCGAGGCCGCCGTCCTGCACGCCATGGACCAGTGGGAGAAACGGCACCGCATGCCGCTGCACACCGTGCTCCTCGTCCAGTGCACCAGCCCGTTCCTGGTACGCGAGGACGTCGAACGCGTCGCGGCCGCCGTCCTCGACGACGGAGCCGACAGCGCCCTGACCGTGGCCCCCTTCCACGGCTTCGTCTGGCGGGCCGGCGAGGCGGTGGAACCCGGTGGTCACCAGGCACAGCCCGGTGGTGAGCCGGCGGTCTCCGGCGGTGTGCCTGCGGCACCCGGTCTGTCGGCGACCCCCGGTCTGCCGGCGGTGCCGGGCGGCCACGCGGGCAGCGCGTACGGCGTCAACCACGACCGCGCCGTACGGCCACGCCGCCAGGACCGGCCCGAGGACCTGCTGGAAACCGGCGCCGCCTACGCCATGGACGCCATGGGCTTCCGGGAAGCCGGCCACCGGTTCTTCGGGCGGACCGCCGTCGTCCGTACCGACCCGGCGCGCGTCCTGGAGATCGACGACCCCCACGACCTCGACCGCGCCCGCGCACTGGCACCCCTGCTCGACGCCGACCGCCAGTGCCCCGGCGCGCTGCCCACCCGCGAGGACATCGACGCGGTCGTCCTCGACTTCGACGGCACCCAGACCGACGACCGGGTGTACGTCGACTCCGAGGGAAGGGAGACCGTCGCCGTCCACCGCGGCGACGGCCTCGGCATCGCGGCCCTGCGCCGCGCCGGCCTCGACGTGCTGATCCTCTCCACGGAGACCAACCCGGTCGTCGCCGCCCGCGCCGCCAAGCTCCGGCTGCCGGTGCTGCACGGCATCGACCGCAAGGACCTCGCGCTCAAACAGTGGTGCGAGGAGCGCGGGATCGCCCCCGAGCGCGTCCTGTACGCCGGCAACGACGCCAACGACCTGGCGTGCTTCGCCCTCGCGGGCTGGCCCGTCGCCGTCGCCGACGCCCACGACGCCGTACGGGCCGCAGCCCGCGCCGTCACCACCCGGCGCGGCGGAGCGGGGGCGGTCAGGGAGATCGCGGGGTGGCTGGTGGGGGCGGGGCTGGGAGGGGACACGGATCGCCGCGCTCGTGGGGCCCACCCACAAAAGGACCCCCGCCCGAACCCGGCGCCCACCCCCGCCGCCTCCTGACCTGCAAAAACCCTACCCCGCCCCACCGCCGCACACCCCCCGAACCACCCCACCGCCCTTCAGTACCCATCCCAGAAACAAACCCCCGGAAATGGTGAACATGAACAGCACCGGCCTCAGCGCCAGCCCCCGTACCCGCGCTCTCGGTACCAAGACCGTCGGCCCCGGCCACCCCGTCTACGTCACGGGGGAGATCGGCATCAACCACAACGGGGATCTCGACAACGCGTTCGCTCTGATCGACGCCGCCGCCGAGGCGGGCTGCGACGCGGTGAAGTTCCAGAAGCGGACGCCGGAGATCTGCACGCCGCGCGACCAGTGGGATCTGGAGCGGGACACCCCGTGGGGTCGGATGACCTACATCGACTACCGGCACCGGGTGGAGTTCGGCGAGGACGACTACCGGGCCATCGGTGAGCACTGTGCCGCGCGCGGCGTCGACTGGTTCGCGTCGCCGTGGGACGAGGAGGCTGTCGCGTTCCTGGAGAAGTTCGACGTGCCCGCGCACAAGGTGGCTTCCGCCTCCCTCACCGATGACGATCTGCTGCGCGCTCTGCGTGCCACGGGGCGCACCGTCGTCCTGTCGACCGGCATGTCGACGCCGAAGCAGATCCGGCACGCGGTGGAGGTGCTGGGCAGCGAGAACATCGTGCTCTGCCACGCCACCTCCACGTACCCGGCGAAGGCGGAGGAGCTCAACCTGAGGATGATCCACACTCTCCACGAGGAGTTCCCCAACGTTCCGATCGGCTACAGCGGTCACGAGACGGGTCTGCAGACGACGCTGGCGGCTGTCGCTCTGGGCGCTGTCTTCGTGGAGCGGCACATCACTCTCGACCGGGCCATGTGGGGCTCGGATCAGGCGGCTTCCGTCGAGCCGCAGGGCCTCACCCGTCTTGTGCGGGACATCCGCACCATCGAGGAGTCCCTCGGTGACGGTGTGAAGAGGGTCTACGACAGCGAGTTGGCGCCCATGCGCAAGCTGCGCCGCGTCAAGGGCGCGGTCGCCGAGGCGGCGGAGGCGGCCGGAACGGCCGAGTCGACCGCCTCCCGCGCGGGGTCCCGCGAACCGGCCGCGGTCTGACGGCGGCTTTCGACGCCCCCGACGCGGAAACGGAGCGTGTGCGCAGTGTCCCGTAACCGCTCCGGCCTCGGAGCATCCGCGGACTCGTCCGCGACCGACCCCGGGGGCGGAGCCATCCCCGGGCCCAGCGACGGGGCTCTCGCGTTCGTCGAGAGCCCCGTCCAGCTCCTCAACGTCCTCGAGTGGGCGCACAACCATCCCGCGCCCGCCACCTCGACCCCGCTCACCCTCGTCGTCCTGCCGCCGACCGATCCGATGACCCGCGGTCAGCTGCGCCGTATGGCCGAGCTGGCCCGCGATGAGGGGATCGTCGTGCGCTGGCAGGAGGCCAGGGACGGGGCCGTCGGTGCTCTGACCGGCCTGTTCGCCCTCTCCCGGCGAGTGCGCAGGGCCCGCACCCTGGTCATCGGGGACCCGTTTTCCCGCTACGTCCAACTGCTGCTCGCTCTCACGTCGGCGCGCGCGGTGCACCGTGTCACGGTGGTGGACGACGGTACGGCCACCATGGAGTTCGTCGCCCAACTGGCGCGCGGTGAGCGCTTCGTGCGCTGGCACCGGCGTGGCACTGGTGGCGGGGCGCGTGCGTGGTTGTTCGCGCCGGTCTCCGGCCGTGCCCGCCGCCGCCTCACGCCGCGTGCGGACGGTTCCCGTCCGGTGGAGGTCTTCAGTGCCATGCCGGTGGAGGCGCCCGGCAACGTCACCGTCACGGCGAACGAGTTCGCTTGGACCCGCGCCCGGTTCGGGCCGCCCCGGTTGACCAGGGGCGCCGACCTGGTGGGTACGTCCCTGGTGGAGACCGGCGTCGTGGACACCGACCGCTATGTGGAGGCCGTCGCCTCGCTGGCCCGTACCTACGGGGCCACCCGCTATTTCGCGCACCGCCGCGAGAGCAGCGAGAAACTCCAGCAGGTCAGTGCTGTCACCGGGCTGGAGATCGTCCGCCCGGATCTTCCTCTCGAGCTGGTCGCCCGGCGCGGCCCGGTCGGCCGTACGATCCTCAGCTTCCCCTCCACCGTCGTCCACACGCTTCCGCTCGCCCTCGCCGGCACCGCCGTGACCGTGGCCGTCTGCGACATAGACCCCGCCTGGCTCACCCGCACCGCCTCGCCCCGCGCCCACAGCTTCCTGACGGGTGTCACGGGCACGGCCGCCCGGGCCAGGAGGCTGCCGGCCGCGCCCCCGGCCGCGCCGGAACCGAGCGCTTAGGCCGCCTCGCCCGCGGGTGGGGCCGTGCGGAACCGAGAGAGCAAACGAACAGCCATACCCATCCCCAAAAGGGCATAACCGCCGCCGGGGCGAGATTTTCTTCCCCTGAGAGGTTGAACTTTCGTGGATCTCTCGCCAGTTGCGGCTCCGGTGCGCCTACTCTTCGACCATGAACGAACTCCTGTCCCCTGCAGCCCCGGAGGTAGACGCACGCGGAGCCGCCGGCGTACTTCCCGAGCTGCCCGGCCGCCTCACCGAACCTCTCCGGCGCGAGCTCATCGCCTTCCGTCGCGACCTCCACATGCACCCCGAGCTGGGCAACCAGGAGTTCCGTACGACCGCGGCGCTCAAGACCCGGCTCGAACGTGCGGGCCTGCGTCCCAGAGTGCTGGCCATGGGTACGGGTCTGATCTGCGACATCCACCCCGGGCTCGGCCAGGAGCCGGGCGATGCCCGGGCCGCCGACGGGGCGGAGCCTGTGGAGGCCGCGCCGCTGCTGGCGCTGCGGGGCGACATCGACGCGCTGCCCATCCCCGACACCAAGGACGTGCCCTACCGCTCGACGGTCCCCGGGCGGGCGCACGCCTGCGGGCACGACGTGCACACCACCGTGGTGCTCGGAGCCGGCCTGGTGCTGGCCGAGCTGGCGCGGGCCGGGGCGTTGCCCCGCCCGGTGCGGCTGCTGTTCCAGCCCGCCGAGGAGGTGCTGCCCGGCGGTGCTTCCGACGCGGTCGACTGCGGGGTGCTGGACGGGGTGGGCTCGATCCTGGCCGTGCACTGCGACCCGCGGGTGGACGCGGGCCGTCTCGGTCTGCGGGCCGGGCCGATCACCTCGGCCTGCGACCGGCTGGAGGTGGTGCTCAGCGGCGCGGGCGGCCACACCGCGCGCCCCCATCTGACGACCGACCTGGTCACCGCCGCGGCCAAGCTCGTCACTCAGGCGCCCGCGCTGCTGGCGCGCCGTGTGGACGCCCGCTCGGGCCTCGCCCTGACGTGGGGGCGGATCGAGTCGGGGCACACGTCCAACGTCATCCCGCAGCGTGCCGAGATGTCCGGCACCCTGCGCTGCCTCGACCTGCCGACCTGGCGCGAGGCGCCCGATCTGGTGCACGCGGTGATCGACGAGCTGGCGACGCTGCACCGCGCCAAGTGCGAGCTGACGTATGTGCGCGGGGTGCCGCCCGTCGTCAACGAGCCGTCCGCGACGGCGCTGCTGCGCGAGGCGATGACCGCGCGCGCCGGCGCGGCCTCGGTGGAGAGCACGGAGCAGAGCCTGGGCGGCGAGGACTTCTCCTGGTATCTGGAGCACGTGCCCGGCGCCATGGCCCGGCTCGGGGTGCGGCCTGTCGGCGACCGCCGCAGCCGCGACCTGCACCAGGGCGACTTCGACGCCGACGAGACCGCGATCACCACGGGCGTCGAGCTGTTCACGGCCGCTGCCCTCCTGCACCGCTCCTGACCCGCTCCCGCTTCGCTCCTGCCGCACGCGGCGGCGCCCCGCGCCGAGAGCTCTCGTGCCCCCGTGCCGGTGTCCTCCGGGCCCTGGCCCGGGGGAGGTATGTCGGACATGGGGGCCCTCGGGGTGGGCCCCGGCGGGTGGCCGGGGCACCGTCCGTTCGCGACGATCCGATAACGGCTGGTTCCCGTCTCCTTCTGCTGGAAATCTACGCGCGTTAATGTGTGCCCGTCTCAAGGGCCGGAACCCAACTGCGGTGCCGGAACCGGTGCTTCCACGACCACAAAGGGGACTCCGTTGCGTCGGGTAACAAAGCTGGCCACCGCGGTCGCCGCCACCGCGACTCTCGCTCTGACGGCCACCGCCTGCGGTGAAAGCTCGACGGAGTCGAGCGACGGCAAGAAGACCAAGGGCGTCGGGCTCGCGTTCGACGTCGGTGGCCGGGACGACCACTCGTTCAACGAGGCGGCGGCCCGGGGTACCGACAAGGCCGAGAAGGAACTCGGCGTCAAGACCAAGGAGATGACCGCCGGGAACAACGAGACGGAGGAGACCCGCGAGCAGCGGCTCACCTCCCTCGCGAAGGCGGGCTACAACCCTGTCATCGGCGTCGGCTTCAACTACGGCAAGTCCGTCAACAAGGTGGCCAAGGACTTCCCCGACACGACGTTCGGTGTGGTCGACGAGCAGTCCCACGCCAAGAACGTGGTCGGCATGACGTTCGCGGAGAACGAGTCGTCCTACCTGGTGGGCGTGGCCGCGGCCAAGAAGACCAAGTCCAAGAAGGTCTCCTTCATCGGCGGCGTGGACAACGCGCTCATCCAGAAGTTCGAGGCCGGTTACGTCAAGGGCGTCAAGGACACCGACCCCAAGATCAAGATCGAGGTCGACTACCTCTACAAGGAGTCCGACGAGGGCTTCAACGCCCCGGACCGCGCCAAGAACATGGCCAAGGGCATGCTCGCCCGCGGCAACGACGTGATCTACACGGCCGCGGGGCAGTCCGGCGCCGGCTCGATCGAGCAGATCAGCAAGAAGAAGGGCGCCTGGGCGATCGGGGTCGACTCCGACCAGTACCGCCAAAAGGGCCTGGAGAAGTACAAGGACGTCATCCTGACCTCGTCCGTCAAGAACGTCGACGTCGCCGTCTTCGAGCTGATCAAGAGCGTGAAGGAGGGCAAGCCGCTGAAGGGGAACCAGACGTTCTCCCTGAAGGAGGACGGCGTCTCCGTCGCCACCTCGGGCGGCTACATCGACGACATCATGGACGACATCAACAAGGCCAAGAAGGACATCACCGCGGGCAAGGTGGACGTTCCCACCCGGCCGTGACGTTCCGCGGGCGGCCCCGGGTGCCGCGCGGCGCAGCCTGTGCTGTGCGGCGTGACGTGCGGGGCCGTCTTCCCTACGCACCTCCTTCACACCTCGCACCTCCTTCGCACCTCGTACCGTCTTCGCAGTTCCTTCCGCACCCCGTGTGCGCCTCTTCGTGGAGGGCCTCCACCCTCGCGCCGGGAATCTGAGCTCAACCAGGGAGCACGTCAGCCAAGTGTCCAGCGAGTCCAGCGGCAGCAGCAGCGCGCCGTCCGGGGCGGGCCCGGGGCCCGGTCGTTCCGGGAGCGCCGTCGAACTGCGCGGCATCACCAAGCGGTTCCCCGGAGTGGTCGCCAACCGCGACATCGACATCTCGGTGGCGCGCGGCACCGTGCACGCTCTCGTGGGGGAGAACGGTGCGGGCAAGTCGACCCTCATGAAGATCCTCTACGGCATGCAGCGGCCGGACGAGGGCACCATCGGCATCGACGGCGAGGACGTCGTCCTGCACAGCCCCGCCGACGCCATCGCGCGCGGTATCGGCATGGTGCACCAGCACTTCATGCTCGCCGACAACCTCACCGTGCTGGAGAACACCGTCCTCGGCGCGGAGAAGCTGCACGGCATCGGGTCCGGGGCCCGCAGGAAGATCGCGGAGCTGTCGGACGCCTACCAGCTCGGGATACGTCCCGACGCCCTCGTGGAGGAGCTGGGGGTGGCCGACCGGCAGCGGGTGGAGATCCTCAAGGCTCTCTACCGCGGTGCCCGCACCCTCATCCTCGACGAGCCGACGGCCGTGCTGGTGCCGCAGGAGGTCGACGCCCTCTTCGACAACCTGCGCGAGCTCAAGTCCGAGGGTCTGACGGTGGTGTTCATCTCGCACAAGTTGGGCGAGGTGCTCTCGGTCGCCGACGCGATCACCGTCATCCGGCGCGGCACCACCGTCGCCTCCGTGACGCCGCGGGAGACGAGCCCCAAGCAGCTGGCGGAGCTGATGGTCGGCAGCGAGCTGCCGACCGCCGAGACGCGCGAGTCGACGGTCACCGACACCCCCATGCTCGACGTGGCCGGGCTGCGGCTGGCGGCCACCGACTCCGACGGTGTCGAGCGTGCCGTTCTGGACGGGATCTCCTTCACCATCCACAAGGGCGAGGTCCTGGGTGTCGCCGGGGTGGAGGGCAACGGGCAGGCCGAGCTGGTCGAGGCCATCATGGGCATGAGCGACCCGGACGGCGGCACCGTCACCCTCGACGGGCAGGACATCTCGCACGCCCCCACCCGCGCCAGGCGCGAGGGCGGCATCGGCTACATCCCCGAGGACCGGCACCGGCACGGGCTGCTGCTGGAAGCGCCGCTGTGGGAGAACCGCATCCTCGGGCACGTCACCGAGAAGCCGAACACCAACGGTCCCCTCCTCGGCATCCCGGGCGCCCCGCGGCTGCTCGCGCTCGGTGACGCGCGGGCCGACAGCGAGCGCATCGTCGCCGAGTACGACGTGCGCACCCCGGGCATCGAGGTCACCGCCGCCAGCCTCTCGGGCGGCAACCAGCAGAAGTTCATCGTCGGCCGCGAGATGAGCCACCACCCCAAGCTGCTGATCGCCGCGCACCCCACGCGGGGCGTGGACGTCGGCGCGCAGGCGCAGATCTGGGACCAGATACGCGCCGCCCGGCGCGAGGGCCTGGCCGTGCTGCTGATCTCCGCCGACCTGGACGAGCTGATCGGGCTCTCCGACACGCTGCGGGTCATGTACCGGGGCCGCCTGGTCGCCGACGCCGACCCGGCGCACGTCACCCCCGAAGAGCTCGGCTCGGCCATGACCGGCGCCGCCACGGGACACCTGGAGCACCAGGAGGAGCCCACCGGCACGGCCGCCGAGGACGCCTCCGGGAACGACGACACGAACGGGGGCGCCAAGTGAAGGGCCTGAAGGAGAAGTTCGGCGCCGGGGCCGTGCTCCAGGCGCTGGCCGCACCCGCGCTCGCGCTCGTCGCGGCGTTCGTCCTCTCCTCCGTCGTCATCGCGGCGACCGGTGAGGACCCCTTCCACGCCTTCTACGTGATGCTCGACTTCGGCTCGAAGAGCGACAGCCAGGTCTGGATCATCAACAAGGCCATCCCCTACTACCTGTCAGCGGCGGCCGTCGCCATCGGCTTCCGCATGAACCTCTTCAACATCGGCGTGGACGGCCAGTACCGGGTCGCCGCCTTCTTCGCCGCCGTCGTCGGCGGGGCGCTCACCCTGCCCGGAGTGCTGCAGATCCCGCTGATCATCCTCGTCGCGATGGCCGTCGGCGCGCTGTGGGCGGGCATCGCGGGCGTGCTCAAGACGACCCGCGGCGTCAGCGAGGTCATCACCACGATCATGCTGAACTCCATCGCGGGCTCGCTGATCGGCTACTTCCTCTCCGAGGACAAGCTCGCCGTCAAGGACGGCAACCTCTTCCACACGCCCACCATCCCCGAGGCCGCCCGCTTCTTCCTCATCCCCACCGACCCCGACCCGATCTACGGCACCGTCCTCATCGCCGCCGTCATCGGCCTGGCCTACTGGTTCGTGCTGGGCCGCACCCGCTTCGGCTTCGACCTGCGTGCCGTGGGCCGCAGCGAGTCGGCGGCCAGCGCCAGCGGCGTGAGCGTGCGCCGGATGGTCGTCACCAGCATGCTGCTGTCCGGCGCCGTTGCGGGACTGGTCGGCATGCCCACGCTGCTGAACAAGTCCTTCAACTACGGCACCGACTTCCCCACCGGCGTCGGCTTCACCGGCATCGCCATCGCCCTGCTCGGCCGCAACCACCCCATCGGCATGGCGCTGGCGGCCCTGCTGTGGGGCTTCTTGGAGCGCACCGGCATCCAGCTGGAGTTCGAGGGCTACAAGCAGGAAATCGTCGGCGTGATGCAGGGGATCATCGTGCTGTGCGTCGTCATCGCGTACGAGATCGTCCGCCGCGTCGTGCTGCGCCGCCAGCAGCGTGAGGTCGGCGCCGAACTGAGCGCCCGGGCGGGCGCGGGCGCCGAGCAGGACGAGACCGAGCAGAAGGCGGGGGCCTCCGCATGAGCACCACCTCCACACCCAAGCCCGCCGCGCCGAAGAACGCGCCGGCCGCCCCCTCGTCGACGGGCGGCAGGCGGAAGCTGTCCTACCCCGTCGTGCTCCTGCTCATCGCCGGCGGCCTGCTGCTGCTCTCCCTCGTCCGGGTCGTCACCGGCGACGTACAGCTCTCCAACAGCGGACAGTTCTCCACCGCGATCGCCGCCGCCGTCCCCATCGGACTGGCGGGCCTGGGCGGACTGTGGGCCGAACGCGCGGGCGTCATCAACATCGGCCTCGAAGGCATGATGATGCTCGGCACCTTCGGCGCGGGCTGGATCGGCTGGCAGTACGGGCCCTGGGCCGCCGTCCTCGCCGGGATCGCCGGAGGCGCACTGGGCGGCCTGCTGCACGCGCTGGCCACCGTCACCTTCGGCGTCGACCACATCGTCTCCGGCGTCGCCATCAACATCCTCGCCCTCGGAGTCGTCCGCTACCTCGCCAAGCTCTGGTTCGGCGCCGAAGGCAGCGAAGCGGCCAAGGCGGGCGGCAACGACAAGCAGTCACCGCCCATGGACAACATGCCGTCCTTCACCGTGCCGGGACTCGCCGACGGGCTCGGCAGCATCGAGAAACACCACTGGTTCCTCGTCTCCGACCTGGCCGGCATCCTGCGCGCCCTGGTCAGCGACGTCTCCTGGGTGACGGTGCTGACAGTCGTCCTGTTCGCCGGCAGCTTCTTCGTCCTGTGGCGCTCCCCGTTCGGCCTGCGGCTGCGCTCCTGCGGCGAGAACCCCGTCGCCGCCGAATCCCTCGGCGTCAACGTCTACACCTACAAGTACGCGGCACTGATCATCTCCGGCGCCCTGGCCGGCCTCGGCGGCGCCTTCCTCGCCGTCGGCGTGCACTTCTACCAGGAGAACCAGACCGGAGGCCGCGGCTACATCGGCCTCGCCACCATGATCTTCGGCAACTGGCGTCCCGGCGGTGTCGCCATGGGCGCCGGACTGTTCGGCTTCATGGACGCCCTCCGCGTCGTCGGCGGCGGCGCCACCGTGCACGCCATGCTGCTGCTGATGGCCGTCCTGCTGGTCGGCCTCGCCGTCTGGAAGTTCCGCGCAGGGATGCGGGGCGCGCGCGGCGCCCGTGTCCAGGCCGCCGTTGCCCTCGTTATCGCCGTACTGCTCGTGCTGTGGTACGCGCTGACCGACACCGTGGCCCTGGAGTTCGTCGAGATGACGCCGTACGTCACCACGCTGCTCGTGCTCTCCCTGGCGGCCCAACGGCTCCGCGCGCCACGCGCGGTGGGCAAACCGTACCGTCGAGGCGAGGGAACCTAGCGTGCCAGACAACTCGGGAGCCGCCCCGGTGACCGGCCCGGCGGTCGACTGGGCGGCGCTGCGCGGGAAGGCCCGGGAGGCGCTCTCCCGGGCGTACGCGCCCTACTCCGGCTTCCCCGTCGGCGCCGCCGCGCTGGTCGCCGACGGCCGCACCGTCACCGGCTGCAACGTCGAGAACGCCTCCTACGGCGTCGGCCTGTGCGCCGAGTGCGGACTGGTGAGCGAACTGTTCGCGACCGGCGGCGGCCGGCTGGTCGCCTTCACCTGCGTCGGCGGCGACGGCGTGGTCGTCGCCCCCTGCGGCCGCTGCCGCCAACTGCTGTGGGAGCACGGCGGCGGCGACCTGCTGATCGAAGCACCCTCGGGAGTGCGCCCGCTCTCCGAACTGCTCGCGGACGCGTTCGGGCCCACCGACCTGGCCCGCTGACCCTCACCGGTCGTCGAACGAATCAGGGAGTACCCCCCCATGGACGCCATCTCCGTCATCCGCGCCAAGCGGGACCGCGAGGAACTGACCGGCGAACAGATCGACTGGATCATCGACGCCTACACGCGCGGCACGGTCGCCGACGAACAGATGTCCGCCCTCGCGATGGCCGTCTACCTCAACGGCATGACCCGTACGGAGATCTCCCGCTGGACCGCCGCCATGATCGCCTCCGGCGAGCGCATGGACTTCACGGCACTGCCCCGCCCCACCGCCGACAAGCACTCCACAGGCGGCGTCGGCGACAAGATCACCCTGCCGCTCGCCCCGCTGGTCGCCGCGTGCGGCGCCGCCGTCCCCCAACTGTCGGGCCGCGGCCTCGGCCACACCGGCGGCACCCTCGACAAACTGGAGTCCATCCCCGGCTGGCGCGCCTCGCTCACCAACCCCGAGATGATGGACGTCCTGCGCGACGCCGGCTCCGTCATCTGCGCCGCGGGCGACGGCCTGGCCCCCGCCGACAAGCGGCTGTACGCGTTGCGGGACGTGACCGGCACGGTCGAATCCCTCCCCCTGATTGCCTCGTCCATCATGTCCAAGAAGATCGCCGAAGGCACCGGCGCACTCGTCCTGGACGTCAAAGCCGGCTCCGGCGCGTTCATGAAGAACACCGACGACGCCCGCGAGCTGGCCACCACCATGGTGGAACTGGGCCGCGACCACGGCGTGCGCACCGTCGCCCTGCTGACCGACATGAACACCCCCCTCGGTCTGACGGCGGGCAACGCACTGGAAGTCCGCGAGTCGGTCGAGGTGCTGGCGGGCGGCGGCCCCGCCGACGTCGTCGAACTGACGGTCGCACTGGCGCGCGAGATGCTCGACGCGGCGGGCCTGACCGACGCCGACCCCGCCAAGGCCCTCGCCGACGGCTCGGCGATGGACGTGTGGCGTCGAATGGTCACCGCCCAAGGTGGTGACGCGGACGCGGAGCTGCCCCGGGCGAGAGAGCGGCACGTCGTCACGGCCCCGTCCTCAGGCGTCCTCACCCGCCTCGACGCCTACGCCGTCGGCCTCGCCGCCTGGCGCCTCGGCGCGGGCCGCGCCCGCAAGGAGGACCCCGTACAGGCGGGCGCGGGCGTCCAACTCCACGCCCGCGTAGGCGACCCCGTCACCGCCGGAGCCCCCCTGCTCACCCTGCACACGGACACCCCGGAGACGTTCGCGAACGCGGAGGCGGCCCTGACGAACGCCATCGACGTGACAGCCTCGGCCACATACGAGCCGACCCCACTGATCCTCGACCGGATCGAGTGACAGCGGGATCGTCCCCTTCGAACGCGGCGCACATCGGCTGCGGCACCTCGCCGCATGGTCGCCAGAAGCAACCCTTCCGCATGCCAGGTGGTCTTACCTGACGTCGTGTTCAGAGGAGCAGCCTCTGCCGACTCGTCCCGGTAACCGACTGGAAGGTGCATCCCGTGGCGCGCGATCCCGATTTCTGTCTGGTCGTTCCAGAGGACTTCGACGACACGGACGACGAAACTGGCGTGTATCCGATAGCCGCGAAGCTGTTCATCGCCTCAACCGCCGCGGAGGTCTTCAGGAAGGCCCATGAGTGGGTGGGGGAACACGATATCCGGCTGGTGGATGTCGCATGGAACTGCCTGTGCGGCGAGGAGGAGACCTACGCGCTGAGCATTTACTTCGCGTTCGAGCTGGACCCCGAAGACGCCTGACGACACTTGCCGGCGCTGCGCTGGGCGGTGCCGAGAGCCGGTCCGGACCGGTCCACTTCCGGCCGGCGTGGCCGCGCCTGGCTACGGCGTGTGGCAGACGGCCTCGATGTTGTTGCCGTCCGGATCCCGCACGAAAGCACCGTAGTAGGACTCGTGATACTCCGGCCTCACACGGGGAGCGTGCAGAGACTCGGCGCCGATGGCGACAGCGGCGGCATGGAACGCGTCAACGGCTTCCCGGTCGGCTGCCACGAAGGCGAGGTGGACCTCGCGCGCTTGCCCCTCGCCCGTGAGGGGGCCGAGCCACAGGGTGTGCCCGGTGGCGCCGTAACTGACAAAATCACCGAACGCCTTCGTCTGCTTCCCGCCGAGCGGCGCGAGAACGGCATCGTAGAACCGCGTGCTCGCCGCGACGTCCCGCACCTGGATCGCAATGTGATCAATCATGCGAGCCAGCTTTCCATGGACCTAGTACACCTGTCCGCTCAAAATCGCCGCCCACCGCCGCCCGAGCGCCCCGCCCTCCGGGCGCCATGGCCGCGCACCGGACCGTGAGCTCGGAACCGTCCTCAACTGTCATGGTCAGCGTCCTGCCGACAGACGCGGGGTCAGCAGCCGTCCCACCTCCGCCATGGCGTCGGGCGCGTCCGCAAGGCGGGCGTTCCAACCTGATTCAGGTCAAGTGCGTCGTCACTCCCGCTGCGTGAGTTGTGCCAAATCAGAGTAAAAGGTGCGACTGGGCCGAAGTTGCCTCGAAGGCAGTCCTTAAGCGCGTCCAGGTCGGCGCCGTAGTATCCGCCGGGGCCGTTCATGGCTTCACCCAAAGCGCAGTACAGGGCAGCCGTGTCGGTGACGTGTGCGCCTTCGACGATGAACTCGTCGCTACCGGTGGCGGGGAGGGGATAGTGCCATGCGGCACGCAGGCGAGCGGCGTCCAGCCAAGCAGTTCTGCCTTCCTCGTCGAGTCTTGCCCAAACCCGGGGCTCATGCCCGGTGGTGTCCTCACGCCAAATGGACCAGATCTCTTCCGTACGGGCTCGCGGGAGGTCCCACAGATATCCTGTGACGCGGAGGTCGACCCTGCCTTCGCCGTGCCGGAACTCCTCCACGATCTTTGCGCTTCCGATCGTGTACGCGGCTATGGGTTGACCCGTGCTATTCAGGACGCGTAGTTCCAAGGTTTCGGGGGCCGGTGGATGGGCCGGCGACGCAAGCCTCTCAGCTTTGGGGGCATGGAAGGTGGCGAGTTCGGATTCGTTCCCGAAAAAGCCCTCCGTCGTCCGAAGCGCGTACAGATCGATTCCTGTTTCAGTGGAGTCAGAAGGAATGGTGAGGTGAGTCGTACGCTCAACGCTGCTCCTTACGACGGAAAACGGCCAGAGCAACGTGCAGATCCTACTGGGAACGGCAGTTACAGGAAATCGACCTGAAAAGTGCCTCCCGCGCGCATTCGGATCGGAAGGATCTGACACCCGTCACCGGATTCGGAGCCCGTGCTCAGTGGATGTTTTCCAGCCACCGAGCACCCTTTTCTGTGTTTGCCAGCCACCACAACGCCCCCATGGGGTCCCAGTCATGGGACTCGCATCCCTCCTTGAACCTGGCAACAGAGTCGTCTACGCCAAGTGGCCAAGGTTCGAAACCTGTGTGGCCGAGATCACCGATCTCCATAACTTCTTCCCTCAGGAGTTCCCTCAGGAGCTCAAGGGAGACATCCCTGAAGTCTTCTCCGCGAGGGCTGGCGAACTCCTCGGCCACCCCGATGAGGAAGTCAACCATGACCCAATCGTCTTCTCCTTCGATTAGCATTTCCTTCACCAGTGGGATGAGGTGATCCTTCATGTCTCTTCTTCTCATTGCGACGGGTCTATGTGGACCTTTCTCGGTTTCTTGCTTTCTGGCCACCTCATATCTATGGTTGCGCCACCCGAATCGGATTCCGTCCTCCATTGGATCACGGTTCCATCGTCGAGTTTATATACCTCGGGTACCTTGGGGCCGCGGGCAGGTAGCTGTTCCGCGCCTTTCGTCCAATTGTCAAACAGCTTGCGAAGTTCCTCGTGGGTGTCGACCAGTCCAGTTCGGTTAGTAGTTCCTTGCCGTAGGTCCCTGAACTCCTGTCGTACTTCCTGAGGGCATTTAGCCAGTCCAAGCGGGTCACCCCACGTGTGGGGATTGTGTGCGTATGTATACGGAGAGGGAGAAGGGGCGAGGCCGAGCGGGTCCGCGGTGATATATCGACCCGTCTCGGGGTCGTAGTACCGGAAGTAGTTGAAGTGCAGGCCCGTTTCCGGGTCGGCGTATTGGCCGGGGAAGCGGAGGGGGCAGTCGGCGGAACCGGACGGGGCTGGGAGAGGAGTACCCCAGAGGGTGGTGCGGGATTGCCAGGCGAGGTCGCCCTGGGGGGTGAGCAACTCCGTGGGGGTGCCTACCGGATCGGTGACGACGGCGTGGAAGGCCGGTGTGTCCAGTAGGGGTTCGCGGGTGGTTTGGGTCAGGGGGCGGTGGGTGCCCGGGGCGTAGTCCCACGTCGTCGTCGTGCCGTCCGCAGACGTCTGTTCCGTGACGCGGGTGCCGTCCCAGGTGAAGGTGACCGAGTCCGTTCGGGAGTCAGGCCCGGACTTGGAGACGCGGCGGCCCAGAGGGTCGTAGGCGTAATGCCAGGTCTCACCCTGGGGATTGGTCGCCGATATCAGGCGGTCCTCGGCGTTCCACCGAAAGGTCCAGGCGTGCGTCTGGCCGTTGAGGAGCTTGCGGGTCTTGCGTATGAGGCGGCCGGCGGCGTCGTGTTCGTACCGCGTGCGGCCCGCACGGCGGATCAGGGTGCCGTCGTGTTCGCGGGGGCCGGGGGAGGGGTGGGCCGGGGCTTCGGCGTGGGACTGGTTGCCGACGGCGTCGTAGGCGTACTTCTCGCTCCAGCCGTGGGCTTGGACGCCCACCACGCGCCCCGCCTTGTCCAGGTCGAAGCGACGTGTCCCGGTCGTGAGCTCGCGGATCTCCGTGAGGTAGCCGTCGGGGCGGTAGGCGTAGGTGCGGTGCTGGAGGACCTCCTCCCCAGCGGAGTGGATCGTCTGGTGCGTGAGACGGTCGGTGGCGTCCCAGCGCTGGGCCAGGGTGGCCGACCCGGCCGGCCCGGCCGATCCGCCGAGGCGGCGGTGCGTTTCGCGGCCCGCCGCGTCATACGCGAAGGAGAGCGTCCCTCCCTGCGTGGACACCTCGACGGGGCGGTCCGCCGCGTCATGGGACCACGTCGAAATGTGCCCTGCGGGTGTCGTACGGCGCACGCGTCGGCCTGCCGTGTCGTAGGCGTACGACGTCCGGCGGCCGTTGACCGTCTCGGACAGTACGCGCCCCACCGCGTCTCGCTCCAGCACGACGTCCGTCGCCGCGTTCGTGGCGCGGACCACCGCGCCCGCCGCGTCGTAGGCGAACGTCGTCACCTCGCCGCCGGTCTCGTCGCGTTGCTCGACGGGGCGGCCGTGGGCGTCCACGGCGTAACTCAGCTGCTCACCGCAGGCGTTGGTCCGGACGCGGAGCCCGCCCGCCGCGTCCAGCTCATAGGTCTGCGTCGCCCCGTTGAAGTCCGTCTCCGCGACGAGGCGGCCTGCCGCGTCGTACTCGTAGCGCCATTCGCGGGCCTGCGGGTTGGTGACTTTCACCAGGCGGAGTTCGGTGTCGTACGTGAATGTGTATTCCGCACCGTCCGGGTCGCGCCGGGTGGCGGGGAGGTCGAAGTGGGTGTGCGTGTACGCCGTGGTGTGTCCCGCCTCGTCCGTGTGGGCGGCGAGGTTGCCCTCGCCGTCCCAGTCCCAGGACTCGCGGGTTGCGTCGGGGTTCTCGCGCCAGGCGGGTTTGCCCTCGATGGTCCAGCCGTGGCGGGTGGTGTTGCCGAGGGGGTCGGTGAGGGCGGTGACGAGGCCGTGCGGGCCGCGGCGGACGTGGGTGGTGTGACCGAGAGGGTCGGTGACGGCTGTCGGGAGGCCCGCCGCGTCGGGGGCGACGGTCGTCGTGTGACCGAGCGGGTCGGTGAGGGAGGTGAGGTGGCCGGTGCCGTTGTAGGCATAGTGGGTCACCGCCCCTGCGGGGTCCGTCGTCGAGGTGCGGTTGCCCGCGTCGTCGTACGTGTGGCGCCACACACCACCGTTCGGATCGCGGACCTCCAGCGGGAGGCAGTCGTCGTCGTAGACGGCGGTGATCGCGCTGCCGTCCGGGCGTTCGATTCGGGTGGTGTTGCCCAGGTCGTCGTACACGTAGCGGGTCGTGTGGCCCAGCGGGTCGGTGACGGTGACCGGGTGGCGGTTGGCCTCGTCCCACTCCGTGAGCGTGGTGTGGCCGAGCGGGTCGGTCACCGAGACGGTTCTGTACGCCTCGTTGTAGACGTAGACCGACTGGTGGCCGAGAGAGTCCGTGTAGCGGGTGGTGCGGGCTGCGTCGTCGTAGTGGAAGCGGCCGGAGAGGGTTCCGTCAGGTCCGACCGTGCGCAGGACCCTGCCCCGGTGATCGTAGACGTAGCCGAATGTCGTACCTCTGCGGTCCTCCCAGGACGTGATGCGGTGGTGGTCGTCGTAGCGGTAACGGAGCGGCAGGCCTGTCGAGTTGATGACCTGGTCGAGGTTGCCTGCCGCGTCGTAGCCGTACGTGACGAGGGTGGTGCTGCGTTCGCCGTGGAGCAGACGGAGAGCGGTGACGCGGAGGAGTCCCGGGTCGGTGTCGACGGCTATGCGGTAGCCGCCGGAGTGGCTGACCTCTTGCGGGGCGCCGGCCGCGTCGTATGTCACGTCGATGCGGTTGCCCGCGCGGTCGGCGATCGCCGCCAGCGGCAGCTCGCGGCCCCCGGCGGGCAGCGGTACGAAGTGCAGGACGCGGTTTTGCTCGGGCGCGGTGATGGTCATGGTCCCGTCGCGTTTGCCGTCCCAGTGCAGCGGCCAGCGCGGGCCGGAGAGGGGAAGCGTGGGGGTTTCCGGCTGCGGGACGGGGTAGGTGAGCAGCTTCCCGTCGTCGGCTATGTAGACGATGCCCTGGTCGTCGAGTTCCAGCCGTTGATCCAGTGTGCCCGTCCAGCTGGGCCCGAACCAGCCGCCGCAGGCGTGTCCTGACGAGAAGAAGCGGGTCAGCAGCAGGGGCAGCACGCCCGGCAGGTGCACGTCGGTGGCTGAGGTGAACATCTCTCCGGTCGCCACGTCGACCGGCTCGTTGACGCCCTCCCTCTCTGTGTTGCCCTTGTTCTCCCTCTCCGGATCGCCGTTCGCGCGCTCGCGGGCGCTGCCGTCGCGGCGCAGCGCCTTCTCGCGGCTCGCCAGTCGTTGGGCGGCGCTCTTGGCGGAGGCGGCGCCCTTGCGGAGGGCTCCTCCGCCGCCGGTGGCCAGGGCGAGGAGGAGGTCGGGGGTGAGCTGGCCGGCGGCGCGTGAGGGGTTGCGCTGCCATTCCTCCCAGTTGGTGACGGCTTTGGCGAATTCTTTGGGGTGGTGGGCGGCGTAGGCCGCGCCGTCGACCATGCCCGCCAGTTGCAGGGAGGCGCCGTCGGGCCCGTCCTCGACCAGGTACTCGAACTGCTTCCACAGACCCTTGGCGCTGTCCCCCATGCCGCCGAGGAACTCGCCGGTCTCCTTCTTGAAGCGGTTCCAGCCCTTGGGTGCGTTCGGAGCCTTCCGTGTCGCCTTCTCGAGCTTGCGTTTGGAGTCGTCGATGACGGTCTGGAGTTCCTGCTCCAGGGTGTCGAGGCGCCGGTGGCAGTCCTCCATCGCCGCCATACCGGGGTTCTCCGCCGGCGGCTTGTCGGGGAGGTTCTCGTCCTTGCGCTCGACGGCCTCGGCGTAGGCGGCGTCCTGCTTGACGTACGCCTTGGAGGCTGCCCGGGCGGCGTCCGCGTCCGCGATGATCGGCTTGAGCCGCTTGTGCACGGATCGCAGCTTGTCGGCGTAGGCGTCCAGCGCGGACGCGGCGGAGGTGAAGTACTTCTCGGCCTTCTCCAACTCCTTGGGCAGGTCCGAGCTGGCCTTCTGGAACTGGTCCGAGGCGGCACCGGTCCACGGCAGGAGGGACAGGTCGGTCAGCTTGTCGTAGCCGTCCTTGAACGCGCCGGCGTATGCCTTGAGTTTGATGACCAGGTCGTCGACCTTGTCGGGGTCGCCGTAGATGACGTCGCTGGGTTTGGCGTGGGGCGGTATGCGCTCCCGACCGCCCTCTGTGACGTCCTTGCCCGTCACGCGACCGACCCTTTCCGGCCCCCGTCGACGACCCAGCCCGCGCCGCCCTCGCCGGCCACCCGGTAGCGGGGGTTGGCCGGCAGGTCGCCCGTCACCGTCGTACCGTCACCGTCAGCCCCACCGCCGTCCCCGACGCTGCTGCCGCCGTCGTCGTCCAGCCAGGGTTCCTGGTAGATCTCCGGAGGCGGGTCGAACGTCGGACGGTCTCCGTCCTTCCAGGCGCGCAGTCCGTGCTCGCCGAAGGGGAGTTTGGCGATGTTGTCCTCGGTCGGTGCGAAGTCCTTGACCCGCAGCAGGTCCGCCATCATGTACGCCGCGATCACCTGCCGCAGTGTGTCCACGATCACGTCCGTGTGCTCGGCCACCCGGCCCATGCCGAAGCCCCACTCCTCCAGCATGTCCTTGGCGGGCTGCTCGATGTCGAACACGGCCGCGGTGGTGATACCACTGGACAACGACTTCCAGTCATCCTTGATCTTGTGCGCCGCCACGACCGACTCCTCCAACGGCCGCAGGATCTTCCGCACCGCGGCGATCTCGATCGCATAGCCCTCACCCGGCCTCGGATCGCCCCCGCCGCCCGGACCGCCGCCCCCCTCGTCACCTGCCACGTTTACCGCCCCTTCGCCCCATCCGGATCCGCCACGTCAGCCGCGTCCGTCGGGTCCGCCACGTCAGCCGCGTCCGTCGGGTCCGCCACGTCAGCCGGGCCCGCCAGCGTGGTGCCGTCCAGCAGGAACGGCTGCTCTCCCAGCGGATCGACCAGAGCCCGTACCCCCTCGGGCAACAAGCCGACCAGGTCCTCGGCCGTGGTCGACGCCCATCCGCACGCCCCCGCGAACAACGCCAACCGCTGCCACGAGGTGAATACCGGAACCACCGGCCCCTCCGACGTCTCCGTCACCAGAAATCCGGGTGTCTCCGGGCGCTGGAAATACAGGCGTACGTCGCGCAGTTGCGCCAGCTTCTCCGCCGGAGACATCCGCGCGACCGCCGTCTCGCGGACCAGGTCCCGCAACGACATTCCCTGCCCCCCATCCGAAGCGTGACCAGTCGGGAACCCATCGTATGTTCGCACGCGGGTGCTGCCGCCGACGGGGCCTGCGGGGGCTCGGTCAGCGTCCCGCCGACAGACGCGGGGTCAGTAGCCGTCCCACCTCCGCCATGGCGTCGGGTGCGCCCAGGGCGCTGTGGGCGTAGGGCAGGTCGTGGACGGTGAGCGGGCCGGTGATGAGGGAGTGCCAGGCGTCGGGGGCGGGGCGTGGGGCGGGGGCGGCGAGGGGGTCGGGTTCCGTGGCGCGGAGGTAGAGGGCCGGGCCCTCGTACACGGACGGGGTGTAGGTCGGCAGCAGGGCCGCGTAGTGGGACAGCATGCGGGTGACGGCGCTCAGTTGGGCCTCCCCGGCCGGCCCCGAGCCGAGGGCTTCGGTGACCAGGCGGCGGACCAGGTGGGGGTGCGCCGCGGGGTCGACGCGCAGCCGCGGGTCGAGGGGGGCGGCGTCCAGCAGGGCCAGCAGCTCCACGTCCTCGCCCTCCTTTTGGAGGTGTGCCGCCATCGCGTGGGCCAGCGCGCCGCCCAGTGACCAGCCCAGCAGCCGGTAGGGGCCGCGGGCCTGTACGGCGCGGACGCGGGCGACGTACTCGGCGAGCAGGCCGGGGAAGGTGGCGGCGAGCGGTTCGCGGGTGTCGCGCAGCCCCTGGGCCTGGAGGGCGTGGACGGGGACGGAGGGCGGCAGGTGCGGGGTGAGGGTGGCGTAGCACCAGCCGAGCCCGCCGGCGGGGTGGACGCAGAACAGCGGCCGGTCCGCACCGCCCGCGCGCAGCGGCAGCAGCATGGCGTAGGCGTCGTCCGTGGTGCCGCACGGGTCGCTCGCGGTGTCGAGGAGTTTCGCGAGCTGGCCCGGTGTCGGCGCGTGGTAGAGCGCTCCGAGGGAGACGTCGGCGCCCAGTTCGGTGCGGATGCGGTTGAGCAGGCGGGTGGCGGTTAGGGAGTGGCCGCCCAGGGCGAAGAAGTCGTCGTCCAGGCCGGTTTCGGGGACGCCGAGTACGGCGGCGAAGAGGGTGCACAGGGTGCGTTCGCGCAGGGTGCGGGCCGCGCGCGGGGCGGCGTCCGCCGCGGGGGGCGCCGTCGCGGTCCGTGTGGGCAGCGCGGCGCGGTCCAGTTTGCCCTGCGGGGTGAGCGGCAGCGCGTCGTGGGTGACGTACACGGCGGGCACCATGGCGGCGGGCAGGCGGCCTGCCGCCCAGGAGCGCAGTTCGGCGCCGACGAGGCCGGTGGCGGGCTGCGTGTCGTCACCGGGGACGCGCGGCGCGGGCACGATGTGCGCCGCCAGGTGCAGCGGGCTCTCGGGGGTTCCGGTGCGCTGTGCCGCGACGGCCACGTGGGCGACGCGGGGGTGCGAGGCCAGTACGGCCTCCACCTCCCGGGGTTCGATGCGGACGCCGCGCAGTTTGATCTGCTCGTCGGCGCGGCCCAGGTACGCGAGCATGCCGTCGTCGGTCCAGCGGACGAGGTCGCCGGTGCGGTACATCCGCGCACCGGCCCCCGCACCGGCCCCCGCACCGGCGTCGGCGTCCGGCCGCTCGCCCGTGCCCGGCTCGTCGTCGCCGCCGGCCCGTCCCGTGTACGGGTCCGGCCCCGCGTACGGGTCCGGCCCCGCGTACGGGTCCGGCACGAAGCGTTCCGCCGTCAACGCGTCGGCGCCCAGGTAGCCGCGCGCCACCTGGGCGCCGCCCAGGTAGAGCTCGCCGCGTGTTCCGGGCGGGACCAGGCGCCCGCAGTGGTCGAGTACGTAGGCGCGGACGTTGTGCTGGGGCCGTCCGATGACGGGCTCGTCCCGCTGCGCGTCGAGGCGGCACCACACGGCGTCCACGGTGCACTCGGTCGGCCCGTAGTAGTTGAGGACGGTGGTGGCGGGCAGTGCGCGCAGCCGCTGCCACAGTGCCTTGTCGAGCGCCTCGCCGCCGACCATGAGGGTGCCGGGCTGGTGCCTGCCGGGTGCGAAGAGGCCGGCGTCGAGGAGTTGGCGCAGGTAGGAGGGGGTCAGGTCGAGGAAGTCGAGGCGCCATTCCTCGATGCGGGCGACGAGCGCGGCGGGGTCGTGGCGCACCCTGTCCTCGGCCACGTGCACTTCGTGGCCCGCGGCCAGGAACAGCCAGGCCTCCCAGGAGGTGTCGAAGGAGAACGACGCCGTCAGCGCGGCCCGTAGCCTGCCGCCGCCGGTCCCGGCCACCGCCTCGGCCTCGGCCCCGCGGGCGGCGCGCTCCCGCGCCGCCGGGGTGATGAGGGAGACGAGATGGTCGTGGAAGAGGTGGGTGAGCTGCCGGTGTTCGACGACGACACCCTTGGGGCGGCCGGTGCTGCCTGAGGTGAACGCCAGGTACGCGGCGTCCTCGGGGCGCGGGGGCCTGGTCAGGTCGCCGGGCGCGGGATCGGTGGCGGGCTGGGTTTCGAGCAGGCGCCTCGTCGGCGGAGCGTCCGTCACGACGACGGGCACGGCGCACCGCGGCCCGGCTGTGCCCTCGCCCGGCAGGCGGGCGGCCGTCTCCTGCTGTGCCAGTACGCACAGCGGCGCGGCTTGCGCGAGCATCGTCCGGGTCCGTTCGGCCGGGTGTCCGGCCTCCAGGGGCAGGCAGGCGGCGCCGGTCTTGAGGACGGCGAGGACCGCGACGGCGTAGGCCTCGGTGCGGGGCAGGCCGAGGGCGATGGTGGTGCCGGGCCCCGCGCCGCGGGCGAGGAGCAGGTGGGCGAGCCGGTTGGCCCGCGCGTTCAGCCGGCGGCGGGTGAGGACGGCGGCTGCGCCGGCGGGGCCGCAGACGACGGCGACGGCGTCGGGCTCCTCCCGTACGCGCTGCTCGAACTCGGCGTGCAGCGGCGTGGCGGGGACCGGGAGCGCGGGCCCGCGGCCCCAGGCGAGCACCTGGTCGCGTTCGGCCGGGGTCGCCACGTCGATGTCGGCCACGCGGCGTGTGCTCTCACAGGTGGCGAGCGTACGCAGCAGGGAGAGGAAGCGGCGGTGGTGGGCGGCGACCTCGGCGGCCGGGTAGGTGTCGGGGTCGGCCTGGAAGTCGATGCGCAGGGAGCCGTCGCTGGGGCGGTCGTAGACGTTGACGCTCATCCCGGTGACGGGGCCGTTGGAGAGGTTGTGCAGGACGGCCGGGTGGCGGCCGAAGCTGACCTGCGGGTCGTAGACCATCACGTTGATGCCCCAGTCGGCCATGCCGCCCGCCAGCGTGGGGGCGGCCTTCAGCTCCCGCACCATGTCCCAGAAGGGGTACCGCTGGTGCCGTACCAGGCCCTTGGCCTGCGCCGCCGTGCGCCGCAGCAGGTCCTCGACGGTGCCCGCCGAGGGCGCGGGGACCCGCAGCGGCAGCACGTTGGCGAGCATGCACGGCACCTCGCGGGTGGCCCCGCCGCGTGCGGTGACGGTGACGTCGAGCATGACGTCACCGAAGCTGCCGGGCTCGCCGGGGCTCCCGGAGCTGACAGTGCCGTCGGACGGGGCGGGCGCAGCGGACCCCGCGGCCTTCGCGGCCTCCGCGGCCTCCGCTGCCTCCGCTGCCTCCTGTACGTGCTCCCGCTCGCCGAGCCGGTCCACGTACAGGGCCAGCGCCGCCATGGCCGCGGTGGCCAGCCCGGTACGGGCGCCCCGCGCCAGGGCGCGCAGGCCTCGCGCGGCCTCGGCTTCGAGGTGTCCGCTCTCCCGCACGAACCGGCGTGCGGGGCGCAGCCAGTGCGGTGAGGCGTGCGCCGAGGTGCCCCAGGCGGCGAGCTGCTCGGCCCAGTAGGCACGGTCGCGGGCCATGCGTGCGGAGCCGCGGTAGTCGGCCTCGTCGGCCAGCGCCTGCGCCAGCGGGGCGAGGCGCCCGTCGGGTACGGGTGCCCCGCTCTCCAGCGCGGTGTAGAGCTGCGCCAGCCGCGGCAGGAAGAGCGTCATGGAGAAGCCGTCCATGACGATGTGGTGGATGGCCATGTAGAGCGTGTACCGGTCGTCGGCCGTGCGCAGCAGCGTGAAGGTGAAGGCCCGGGCGTGCCGCGGGTCCACGGGAACGCCGAGGTCGGCCCACATCAGGGCGTGCGCGGCGGCGGCCGGGTCGTCCTCGCCGCGCAGGTCCACCAGCGGCAGCGGCCAGTCCTCGCAGTCCTCGACGACCTGCCGCACGTGCTCCTCGGGTCCCGTCGCGCCCTGACGCTCGTCCGTGGTGAACCGGACGCGCAGCGCCTCCGTCTCGGCGACGGTGCGCCGCAACGCCCGCTCCAGCAGCTCCGGATCGACCGGACCCTGGATCTCCAGAGCCTCGGCGGCCCGGAAGCACGGGTTGTCCGGGTCGAGTTGCTGGGCGTACCACATGCCTGTCTGCGCCGCCGTCAACGGCAGCCCTTCTCCGCTGCCGACCTGTCCCATCGAAACCAGCTCCTGATTGCGCCACACCGTCTGGGAGCACAACGAGAGGAGCTGTCAGAGGGCACCTTCCGACCGTGGGGCCGGTGTTCAGGGCTGTGCCGGCGCCGCCGCGCGCCGACTCGCGTACAGCGTGATCCCTCCCGCCAGCACCATGGCGCCCAGCGCCAGCGCGACGGTCGCGCTCCAGCCGCCCGCGGCGAACGCGGCGGCGCCCAGCGCACCGCCCAGGGAACTGCCCACGTAGTAGGACATCTGGTAGAGGGCCGAGGCCTGCGCGGGGCCGTGGGTGGCGGTGCGGCTGACCGAGCCGGAGGCCACCGCGTGCCCCGCGAAGAACCCTGCCGTGATCAGGACGAGCCCCGCGACGACGGCGGCCAGGCTGTCGGCGAGGCTGACGAGCAGGCCCGCGGAGGCGGTGCCGATCCCCAGGCAGAGGGTTCCGCGCCGGCCCAGCCGGGCGTTGAGCCGCCCGGCGGTGGCCGAGGCGAGCGTGCCCACCAGGTAGATGACGAAGATGGAGCCCACCAGGCCCTGGGAGAGCCCGAAGGGGGCGGCCACCAGCCGGTAGCCGATGACGGTGTAGACGGCGCCGAAGACGACCATGAACAGCAGCCCGATCGCGTACAGCCGCAGCAGCAGCGCGTTGCCCAGGTGGGAGCGGACCGTCGCGGCGACCCGGCGCGGGTGCAGCGGCACGGGGGTGAAGTGCCGTGCCTGCGGTACCAGGAGCCGGAAGGCGACCGCGCACAGCAGGGAGGTGACGGCGACGGCACCGAGCCCGGCCCGCCAGCCCCACGCCTCGGTGACCCAGCCGGTGAGGATGCGCCCGCTCATGCCTCCCACGCTGTTGCCCGCCACGAACAGCCCGACGGCGCCCACCAGGTGGCTGCCGCGTACCTCGTCGGAGAGGAACGCCATGGCCGAGGCGGGCACGCCGGCCACCGCCGCCCCCTGGAGCGTCCGCAGGGCGATGAGGACCGGCAGGCTGGGGGCGAAGGGGACGACGAGCGCGAGCGCGACCGCCACCGCCATGGAGACGGTCAGCATCCGGCGCCGGCCGAAGCGTTCGGACAGCGCGGCCAGCGGCAGCACGGCGACGGCCAGTCCGACGGTCGCGCCGGAGACGGTCCAGCTCGCCTGGTCGGGTGAGGCGTGCAGCGAGCGGGAGATCTCGGGCAGCAGCGCCTGGGTGGAGTAGAGCAGGGCGAAGGTCGACAGTCCGGCGGCGAACAGGGCGAGACGCATCCGCCCGTGCCCGGAGTCGCCGGGGCTCAGCTTCGTCGCGTCGGCGGCCTCAGCCGTCCCCTCGGCAGGACACGAAGAGGCGTCCACCGGCTGGGTGGACGCCCCGGTATCGAGAGCAGGCATGACACGAACGTACGAACTCTCCTCTCATCCGTCCAATGCATGAAAGTGCGAGAATCGATGCTCGTCCGCATCACCGCAGGTAAGGGCCGCCCGTGTCACCCTCCCGTAGCGTCGAAGACAGCTCCGTCACACCGCGGCCGCTCTCGGTCGGCGCGACGGCGCCCACGGTGTACGCGCTCACGCCCCGCCTCGCGCAGTTCGCGGCCGTCGCCCGCCACGAGCACGTCACCCGCGCCGCGCAGGAACTCGGCGTTCCGCAGTCCTCCCTCAGCCGGTCCCTTGCCCGGCTGGAGGCCGACCTGGGCGTGGCCCTCTTCGCCCGCCACGGCCGCACCGTCTCCCTCACCCCGGCGGGCCGCACGTTCCTGGCCGCCGCCGAGCGGGCTCTGACCGCCGTCGAACAGGGCGCCGAAGCGGTGCGCTCGGACGCCGACCCCGCCACCGGCAAGGTCGCCTTCGGCTTCCTCCACACCCTCGGCTGGGAGACGGTCCCCGAACTGCTGCGCGCCTTCCGCGCCGACCACCCGCGCGTCCGCTTCGCCCTGGTGCAGAACTACGGTGACGCCATGCTGGAGCGGCTCCGAGCCGGAGAGCTCGACCTGTGTCTGACCTCGCCCGTCCCCGACGCCCCCGACCTGGTCGCCCGCCGCCTGGACGAACAGCGGCTGCGGCTCGTCGTCCCCGACGACCACCGGCTCGCGCGGCGCAAACGCATCCGGCTCGCCGAGGCCGCCGAGGAGTCCTTCGTCACCCTGGAGCCCGGCTACGGCATGCGGCGCATCCTGGACACGATGTGCGCCGAGGCCGGGTTCACCCCCCGGATCGCCTTCGAGGGCGAAGAGGCCGAGACCATCCGCGGGCTGGTCGCCGCCGGGCTGGGCGTCGCACTGCTGCCCCCGCCCGTCTTCCCCCGGCCCGGCGTACGGGAGGTGACGGTGACCGCGCCGCGCGCCGTCCGCGAGATCGGGCTGGCCTGGTCAGCCGGGCGCCCCGACACGCCGCCCGTGGCCGCCTTCAAAGCGTTTCTGCTCAGCCGCAGGGGCCAACTCCTGCGTGCCGAACCCACCCACCACCCCGCCCCGGAGGACAACCGATGACCCCTCACCCGCACGGCCCGGCCGCTGCCCATGGACCCGACGCCGCCCATGGCCCCGGGCACGCCCACGGGGGTGGCGCCACCGGTACCGAACCGGACTGGGAGGCCCTCGCCGAACACCTCGAACGCGAGGCCGAACTGAACGTGCCGTTCCTCGAGGAGGCCGCCGCCTGGCTGCACGACCTCACGGGCAGCCGCGAGGTCACCCGCGTCCTCGACCTGGGCAGCGGCCCCGGCGTCTCCACCACCGCCCTCGCCCACGCCTTCCCCGGCGCCGAGACGGTCGCCGTGGACAGCGCCCCCGGGCTGCTGGAGCGCGCCCGCGCCCGCGCCGCACGCGAGGGGCTCGCCTCCCGGATCACCACCCGCTCCGCCGAACTCCCCGACGGCGTAGCCGACCTGGGCAGCGCCGAACTGATCTGGACCAGCAACGTCGTCCACCACCTCGGCGACCAGCGCGCCGCCCTGGAGACGTTCGCCGGAGCGCTGCGCCCCGGCGGTGTCCTGGCCGTCCGCGAACGCGGGCTGCCCACCCGCTACCTGCCCCGCGACATCGGCCTGGGCCGCCCCGGCCTCCAGGCACGGCTGGACGCCGCCGAGGAGGACTGGTTCACCGCCATGCGCGCCGAACTGCCGGGCCACACCCGCACGGTGGAGGACTGGCCCGCGCTGCTCGTCGCCGCCGGGCTGACCCCGACGGGCAGCCGCACCTTCCTCACCGACCACCAGGCCCCCCTCGACCCGGTCGCCCGCGCCCACGTGCGCGGCCGCCTCGAACGCTTCCGCACCGGCCTCGCCGACACCCTGGACGCCGACGACCTCGCCACCCTCGACACGCTCTTGGACGACACCTTGCCCGAAGGCGTCCTGCGCCGCCCCGACGTCTTCTTCCTGACAGCGACGACCGTGCACACGGCGGTACGCACCTGACCCGCGACGCCTGGCGCGCCCGCGCACGAGCTACCGCAAACTCTTGCCGAAGCCGCTCGCCAGCGGCATCCGCAGGCCCAGGGGCGGGGGAGCCGCCAGGGCGTCGGTCAGGGGCCGGCACAGGTCGCGGGCACACAGGGTGCCGAGGACGAAGTCCCGGGTGAGCGCGGAGACCTCGGCCGCGTAGCCGCGCAGCCCGTGTCCGTCCGTGTGCACCTCGAACCGGCACACCCGGGCGTTGACCTTCTTGGCGCGCTCGGCGAAACGGAAGGACAGTTCCGGGTCGCTCCGCGCGTCGTTGGTGCCGTGCACGAGCAGTACGTGACGGCCGCGCAGATGCCGTACGGGCTCCGCGTCGTCCGTGCCGTCCGCACCGTCGGCGCCGTCCAGCACGGGACCGAGCGCCACGACGGAGACCACCGCGGGATGGCCGGCGGCGCGCAGCGCCGCACGCCCGCCGACGCCTCTGCCGACCAGGCAGACGGGAACGTCACCGTACCGGCGTACGACCTCTTCGACGGCCCACTCGGCGTCCTCGGCGTACGCGCACCCGATGCGCCGGGCCCGACTGTCCGTGGCGGTCAGGGCCTCACCGAGAGCCCCGGCACCGTCGCCCGCCGCCTCGCCGGGGGGCGCGTCGGCGCGCGGACCGGGCTTTCCGATGTCCTCGACACCGCCTGCCCCCGGGGCCTCGACGTCTCTCCGGGCCTCGGCGCCGCCAGGGGCCTCGACGCCGCTCTCCACGGAGTCGGCTCCCGCGCCCCCGGCGCCCGGGGCGGAGCGCGCGCCCCCGGGCGCGTCGGACGACGGGCCCTCAGCCGCGTCCCGGCGGGTGGCAGCGGCGCGGTAGTGGACGACGTGCGCGGTCAGCGGATCGTCCCGCGTTCCGGCGCGCCCCAGACGGCGCGCCAGCGGCAGCGCGGCGGCCGCCGCCAGCGCGGAGCCGCGGAGCGCGCCGCCGCTGTCGCCCGGCAGGACGAGCACGACGGCGTGCGGTGCCTGCCCCACGGCCCCGTGGGGCCGTCCCAGGCGTGCTTCCCTCTCGGGCAACGCTCGCTGAGCCATGGCGCAACAATGGCACGCCGCCGCGCGGAGGGAAGGGAGTTGACGCAAGGGAGTGGGGAAACCGCGTGGAAACCCCGGGGAACGAGGGTCCTGAACGCCCCGAAGGCCCGGAACCACGGGTTCCGCACGCACGTGTTCCGCACGCACGTGTTCCGCACACACGGGTTCCGCACACGCGGTGCACGCACACGGGCGCCACGCGCACGGGTTGCCCGCACGCGGATCACCCGTAGCCCCCCGCCCGGGGCCAGGCGAGCGCACGGAACCGGACCACCCCGAAAACGCTCCCTCGTTCCCCATGCGTTCTACGCGCGTAGGAGCTAGAGTGCCGTGATGGTAAGCGAATCCGAGAGCACCGTCCCCCAGGGAGTCGTCCCCGGGGGTGTCGTCCCCACCGCGGAGCAGATCAGCCGCGCACCGAAGGTTCTGCTCCACGATCACCTCGACGGCGGGCTGCGCCCCGCGACCATCGTCGAACTGGCCCGCGAGGCCGGTTACGACGCGCTGCCGGAGACCGACGCGGGACGGCTGGAGAGCTGGTTCCGCGAGTCCGCCGACTCGGGCTCCCTCGAGCGCTATCTGGAGACGTTCTCGCACACGGTCGGCGTGATGCAGACCCGCGACGCGCTCTTCCGCGTCGCCTCGGAGTGCGCGCAGGACCTGGCCGCCGACGGAGTCGTCTATGCCGAGGTCCGCTACGCGCCCGAACAGCACCTGCTGGGCGGCCTGACGCTGGAGCAGGTCGTCGAGGCGGTCGACGAGGGCTTCCGCGAGGGCGAACGGCTGGCGCGCGCCGCGGGCCACCGCATCCGGGTCGGCGCGCTGCTGACGGCGATGCGGCACGCGGCCCGGGCGCTGGAGATCGCGGAGCTGGCCAACCGCTACCGCGACCTGGGTGTGGTCGGCTTCGACATCGCGGGCGCGGAGGCGGGCCACCCGCCCACCCGGCACCTGGACGCGTTCGAGTACCTCAAGCGCGAGAACAACCACTTCACCATCCACGCGGGCGAGGCGTTCGGGCTCCCCTCGATCTGGCAGGCCCTCCAGTGGTGCGGCGCCGACCGGCTCGGGCACGGGATGCGCATCATCGACGACATCCAGGTCGGCGACGGGGGAGACGTCAAGCTCGGCCGCCTCGCGGCGTACGTGCGCGACAAGCGGATCCCGCTGGAGCTGTGCCCCTCCTCCAACCTGCAGACGGGCGCGGCGTCTTCGTACGCCGAGCACCCCATCGGGCTGCTGCGCCGGCTCCACTTCCGCGCGACGGTCAACACGGACAACAGGCTCATGAGCGGCACGAGCATGAGCAACGAGTTCGAGCACCTCGTGCGGACGTTCCGCTACACGCTGGACGACATGCAGTGGTTCACCGTCAATGCCATGAAGTCGGCGTTCATTCCTTTCGATGAACGTCTCGCCATGATCAACGACGTCGTCAAGCCGGGATACGCGGCCCTCAAGGCGGAGTGGCTCTTCCCCACCGCCGCGGTCTGACGCCCGGTGACCAGCGCTTCCGCCGCCGCCCCGCGCCCCGCGGGCGGCGGCGGAAGGCGTCGGGCGCCCCGCCGCGGATCCCGTCTCGACGGCGACTTACGGCGTCGCCCGCGTGTTTGCGACTCCTCGGAATTCCTGGCTACGTTCGCCGGGCTGCTCAGGCCCCCGGGCCGCTGGAGCCCCGCACCGGGGCACTCAAGCCCTGTTCGAGCTGCTCAAAGCCCCCACTCCGAGGACGTAGACACTGATGAAGCAGGTAGCCAAGAAGACGCTGGGCGTCGCCGCGCTGGGTGCGGCCGCCGTCGTGGCCGGCGCGGGTTCCGCCTCCGCCGCCCCCACCGACATGCTCGGCGGCGCGCCCGCAGGCAAGGCCCTCGGTCCGGTCGCCGAGACCGCGGGCAAGACCGTGGGCGACCTTCCGCTCCGGGAGGCCACCCAGGGCCTGCCGGGCGGGCTGTCCCAACCGGTGGGCGTCGCCCAGCAGGCGCTGTCCGGGGCCCTGACGGGTACCCCGCTGGACGCGACCGAGACGGTGGCCGACAACGCGCAGAAGTCCACCGAGGGCAAGAGCTCGGCCCCCGGCGGCGGCATGCTCGGCGGCCTGCCCCTCGGCAAGGCCCTCCCGGTGGGCGGCTCCCACTGACGCAGCGCGGCGGTGGCCGCCGCTGAGGCAGGCTGCCGGGCCGACGACGGCGGCGCCCCGAAGGGGCTCTCCACGGCGGAGGGGCTGCGTCACCCGCGACGGGTGACGCAGCCCCTTTTCGTTCCCCCTTCGCGCGGCGAACAGCCCGTCCCCCGGCGGTCAGTGCCCGAGGTAGGCGAGCACAGCCAGCACCCGGCGGTTGGCATCCGCCGACGGGCTGATCGCGAGCTTGGTGAAGATGCTCGCGATGTGCTTGGCGACCGCGCTGTCGCTCAGATGCAGACAGGCGGCGACGGCGGTGTTCGACCGGCCCTCGGCCATCAGCGCGAGGATCTCGCGTTCGCGGGGCGTGAGCGTGCCGATGGTGCCGCGGGCGTCGCTGCGGGACAGCAACCGGGAGACGACCTGGGGGTCCATCACCGTCCCTCCGGCGGCGACCCGCAGGACCGCGTCGACGAACTGCTCGGTGCGGGTGACCCGGTCCTTGAGCAGGTAGCCGACGGCGCCCTCGCCTCCGGCGAGCAGCTCCTTGGCGTACAGCGTCTCGACGTACTGCGAGAGGACGAGAACGGGCAGAGCGGGCCGTTGCCGACGGGCTTCGAGGGCGGCCCGCAGCCCCTCGTCGGTGTAGGTCGGCGGGAGGCGCACATCGACGACGGCGAGATCCGGTGCGGCATCCGACGCGTCGAGCAGCGCGCGCAGCAGCGACGGGCCGTTGTCCACCGCGACGACCTCGTTGCCGTACTCCTGCAGTGTGCGGACGAGCCCGTCCCTCAGCAGGAAGAGGTCTTCGGCGAGGACAATGCGCACGGAATCTCCATCGTCAGCGTGGTCGGCCCGCCGTGCGGGCTGTGCAGGGTGAGGGTGCCGTCGAAAGTGTCCAACCGCCTGCGTACGCCGAGGAGGCCGGTGCCACGGGACGGATCGGCACCTCCGCGGCCGTCGTCGGTGACCGTGGCGCGCAGCAGGCCGCCGGCGTGCGTCAGCACGATGCGGACCTCACGTGCGGCGGAGTGCTTCGCGGCGTTGGCGAGCGCCTCGCTCACCGCGAAGTAGGCGGCCGACTCGACCGGCGCCGCGAAGCGGCCCGGCAGCCGGGCCTCGACGTGGGCGTCGAGGAAGCTGTCGAGAGCCAGCGAGCGGATGGCGTCACCGAGACCCCGGTCGGTGAGGATCGGCGGGTGGATGCCGTGGACGAGGGCACGCAGATCCGCCAGGGCCTGCTCGGAGGTGGTGCGCACGTCCAGCAGCAGTTCGCGCGCCGCACCCGGGTCCGTCTCCAGCAGCCGGGTCGCCCGGTCGACCGTCATCCCGAGGGCGACCAGCCGGGCCTGCGCGCCGTCGTGCAGATCCCGCTCGATGCGCCGCAGTTCGGCCGACAAGGTGTCCACCGCCCTGGCCCGGGTGTCCGCCAGGTGCTCGACCCGCCGGGCGAGCCGGGCGCCGCGGGAGGCGGAGAGCAACGGCCGGCCCGTCCTGGCGTGGAGCCGCAGTACGGCGGGGGCCATCAGCAGCCCCGCGGCCATCAGGGCCAGGCCGAGCGCCAGCGCGGCGAACACCGTCGACGAGTCGTGTACGGGAACGAACGCGTACCAGTTGCCGTCGCCGAGAAGCCGCCAGATGAACGGCTGCACCAACACCCCGAACGCGCCGTACTCGACCAGGGCGAGCGGCACCGCGACCAGCAACCCGCCGACGAGCGGCTCCACCCAGGCCCACGCCAGGTCGCGCCAGAACCCCTCGTCGGCGAGCACCGCCCTCGCTCGCGCGCGGGCGTCGCGGGCCGGGACGTCGCCGTGCGGGGGCTCGGGGCCGCTGACGTGGAGGCCCGTCCACTTGGCGGCACGGGTCCTGGAGCGGTCGGACAGTGCCCGCAGCCGGCGTGCGGTCGGCGGCAGGAGCCACAGACCGGCCCCCACGGGCAGCAGCAGGAGGGCGGACACCACCAGCGCGCCGGTCACCCACACCGCGACGGCGTGCAGCCCGGCCACCTGGCACCGGCCGAGGGCCGTACCGGCGCGGGAGACGAGCGCGCGCGGCTTATCGAACATCTCTCATGATCACCGGCAGCCTAGCCCGTACGGACGCGGCCGACTGCGCCCCAGAAGCAGCCGACCGCGCCGCACGAGCGGTTGTCCACGCCCACACGGCCGCGGCCAGCAGACACGAAGAGCCGAAGACCACCATGGGGAGCACCGCGCCGGACTCCTCGTCCATACACAGCAGCATGCCGAGGTTGATCAGCGCGTGAAAACCTCCGGCGAGCAGCAGCCGCGAGCTTCCCGCCAGATCGAGGGCCAGGCCCAGCACCACCGACATGGAAACCGCCGCCACCAGGAAGGACACCGCGTACACCGGGTGCCGCGCGAAGATCTGCACGTGCCAGACGCCCCACACGATGCCTACCGTCACCGAGGCGCCCAGGGGGCCGAACCGGGTGCGCAGCAACGGCTGCAGCAGACAGCGCCATCCGATCTCCTCACCGCACGCCCCGAGCAACTGCGCCGCGGCGATCAGTGCGAACGGCGCTTCGGGCCGCGCGAGTCCGGCCTCACCGGTCAGCGCCGCGTGGAGCGCAGCGCTCACGACGATGATCACCGGCGCGGTGGCGAGCAGCAGCGCCCCGCGGGCCCGAGCCGGCCCGGTCCCCGCGAGCACCTCCCGCAGCCGCCCGGGCCACAGCAGCGCGACGACACCCACACCGAGAGCGGGGCCGAACTGCGTCAGCTGAACGACTTCGCCGGGTATCCGCGTCAGGGGCTGCACGGCCCCCAGCACGCCGGCCGCCGAAAACGCGACGGCCACGTACACGGCCATCGCTGTGAGGTCGAGGGATCTTTTTCGCATGGCACCGACGATGCCGCCGCGTCCGGTGGACGCCACTGCAGTTGATTGCCGAACAGGGGTGTATCCAGGTACACCCCTGCGGCGACCGGTGGTCGACTGGCCTGGTGCCGGACACCCGCGCGCCAGGCCACATCGTCACCCGCGTCGTCACCCGCGTCGTCACCGTGCGTGCGGGGGGCTGTCCTCGGATCCGTCGGAGGCTGCCGTGCGACGCGGCAGGGTCACCACGCGGACCTGTGGTGCTGTCGCTCGCTGGGGAGCAGCACCCACAGTGCCAGGTAGAGCAGGCACTGCGGTCCCGGCAGGAGGCACGAGACGAGGAAGAGGACGCGCACCGTGGTGGGCGTGGTGCCGAAGCGCCGTGCGAGGGCGGCGCAGACGCCGCCGATCATGCGTCCCTGTTCGGGGCGGGCCAGTGCGGGCATGAGGCTGCTCCTTCGTCGGTCGTTCTCTCTCTGTCTTCCGACGATAGAACGGACCAACGGGATGAACATCGCACTACGGTGCCATTCCGACCCTGGTGGCTCTCGGGGGCGACCCCTGGGAGGTCTCCTCCCGCAGGCGTACACCGGTGCCGGTCCGACGCTCGGCCGTCCCGGACCGCTGCCCGCCGTCCGGCAGGCGGCCTCCTCCGCTGCGGTCGCCCCAAGAGCGCAGGCCGCGCCGCACCAACGGGAAGACGAGCCCGGCCGCCAGCGCCACTCCCGCGGTGTTCAGCAGCACCGTGTCGACGTCGAGGAGCTGCCCCGACACCCCTGTCTGCGCCAGCGTGAGCCCCACTGAGAGCATCGCCCCGGCGAAGGTGGTGCGCGCCACGGTGCCGGGGAGCCTGCGGTGCAGGCGTCCTGTGGCCAGCGGCAGCAGCACCCCGAACGGTGCCGGCAGCAGCAAGGCGGGGCCCAGCGCCTCCAGCGCGGCCCGCGGCCCGTCGGCGAGTTCGGCGCGGATGGTGGCCAGCGGTTGCAGGTTGGCGGGCGCCATCCAGGGAACCGAGAGGGGGCGCAGCGTCAGCCAGCCGACGAGACACAGGTGTACCGCCAGCAGGAGGAGTCCCACGGCGCGGATACGGGAGGCGGAGGTCAGGCCGCCGGAGCCAAGGCGCTGCACGCCATCAAGGACGCCAGCGCGTTCCGCCGCGGTTCCTTGCGGTGTCCTGAGCGGGTCAGGACTGTGTCACACGCGTGTCCCGGCCCGGGCCGCCGCACGCGTCCCACCGCCTCATGCACTCCGCCCGCGCGTGTCCCGGCTGCCGCCGCCGTACGCCCCGCCACGGGTGCCGCTCACACCTCCGTGCCCGACGTCTCGGCCGCCTCCGGCCGAGTCCGCAGTGCGGCACCGCACTCGTAGCGCTTCAGCGGCGCCTTCGTCTTCCCGGCCGCCTTCTCGTCGCCGTCGCCGTCGCTGTCGTCCGACGGGGAGCCGGCCGGGCCGCCGAGGACCACTCCGTCGTCGGCGTCGGCCGCCGCGGTGTCCGCGTACGTGCACACCAGCTGTGCCAGCGCGAACGACGGCAGCTCGTCCGGTGGCCGGTTGAGCCGCAGCGCCTCGTCCGGGTCGCCGTCGGCGGCCGGCTCGACCGTCAGGTCGTCGGGCACGGCCGTGGTGAATCCCGCCGCACCCTCCGTGGTGCGCGGCTGCCGCTTGAGCTCCTCCAGCAGCTTCCGCGCCACCGGCAGCCGCTGCGCGGACGAGCGCCCCTGCGGCATCCGCACCTCCCGTTCGACGGGCGAGACGCGGGAGCCGCACACCAGGTAGACGCGGACGAGTGACCGCGCGCCGCCCGCTTGCGGGCTCTCGTGGTCGTCGGGCAGCACGCAGCCCACCCGGGAGGGGGCCGCGCCGGCGTCCACGGGGACGGAGGTGGCGCGGATGCCGCAGCCGGTCGCCATCGCGGCGAGGACGCACAGGAGTATGAGCGGCGCCGGGCGCCCGCGCCGGGCCCCGGCAGGTGTCCGGGCGAGCGGCCCCGGCGGTGACTGCTTCCGCCGTGCGGAGCGGCTCATCGGTCTTCTCCCTCGTCCTGAGCGCGGTCGCCGCCGTGGCGCGGGTGCTCGCCGGTGCCTTCGCCGTTCTCGCGCTCCCACTCCTCGGCGACGCGGCGGGCGTCCCTGGGCAGGTGGAGGGTGAAGACCGCGCCGCCCTCGCCGCTGGGGGCGTTGTGCGCGGTGATCTCCCCGCCGTGGATGTGGGCGTTCTCCAGCGCGATGGAGAG
The DNA here is from genome assembly GCF_003323715.1 of Streptomyces diacarni. Lineage (GTDB taxonomy): Bacteria > Actinomycetota > Actinomycetes > Streptomycetales > Streptomycetaceae > Streptomyces > Streptomyces diacarni. Next base: position 122,590 of record NZ_QOIN01000047.1, on the reverse strand, counting down.
GCCGAGTCCGCTGCCCTCGGAGCGGGGGCGGGAGGCGCTCGCCTTGTAGAAGCGGTCGAAGACGTGCGGCAGGACGTCCTCGGGGATGCCGGGGCCCTGGTCGGCGACCTCGATGGCCAGTTCGTCACCGTCCCCGCCGTCGGGCCGCTCGCGGGTGTGCACCGACACCCGCACCGGGGAGCCGCCGTGCTTGAGGGCGTTGCCGATCAGGTTGGCGAGGATGACGTCCAGCCGGCGCGGGTCGAGCCGGGCCATGATGCCCCGGTCCGCGTCCAGCTCCACCGCGTCCAGCCAGGCCCTGGCGTCGATGCAGGCGGTCACCTGGTCGGCCACGTCCACGTCGTCCAGCACCAGCCTGGCCGTGCCCGCGTCGAAGCGGGTGACCTCCATCAGGTTCTCGACCAGGTCGTTGAGCCGCCGCGTCTCGCTGACCACCAGCTGTACGGCGGGCGCGATCATCGGGTCGAGATTGTCCTGCTCCTCCTCCAGCACCTCGGTGACCGCCGAGATCGCCGTCATCGGGGTCCGCAGCTCGTGCGACATGTCGGCGACGAACCGCCTGCTGGACGCCTCCCGCGCGCTCAGCTCGGCCACCCGCTGCTCCAGCGAGGCCGCCGCGTCGTTGAACGTGCGCGACAGCTCGGCCAGCTCGTCCGTACCCGAGACCCGCAGCCGCGTCTCCAGCTTCCCCTCGCCGAGCCTGCGCGCCGCGTCGCCGAGCCGCCGCACCGGGCGCAGCACCGTCGTCGCCGCGGCCTGCGCCAGCAGCATCGCGCCGATCAGCGCGAGACCTGTGGCGATCCCCAGCGACCAGCCCAGCGAGCTGAGATCGTCCCGCTCCGGGGCCAGCGACTTGAGCAGGTATCCAGTCGGTGTGGGGTCTTCGCCGATCACCTTCGCGCCGCCGACCAGGTACGGGTCGCCGTCCAGCGTGATGCGCTGCCAGTACAGGTGGTAGGGGTGCTTGTTCTGCTTGGTGACGGGGCGCTTCTCCTCGACCGCGTGGCGCAGCCGGTCCGGCACGTCCCCCAGGGCGAAGTCGTCCAGGTTGGAGGCCGCGGCGCACCGCTTGCCGCTCTCCGTCTCGTCGACGAGCAGCACCTGGTAGTTCTGCGAGCTGCGCGCCATCTTCGCGGCCGCCTCGCGCAACTGCCCGCAGTCGACCTTGCGGGGCAGGTTGCCCGCGTTGTCCTCCATCGCCTTGCGGAAGTCGTTGAGCGCCGCGTTCTGGGCGCGGGTGAGAACGGCGTCGCGGTTGAGCCAGTAGGCGATGCCCGAGGCGGAGACCGCCGCCGTCAGTGCCACCAGCGCGAAGACGACGACGAGGCGGAGCCGCAGCGACGGCAGCAGACCGGCGAGCCGGGAGCGCAGGCGCGCCCCGAAGGAAGGGGCATCGGTCACTGCGCGGTTCCGTTCTGCGTGCTCGTACGGTTCTGTGCGCCCCTATGGTTCCGCGTGCTCGTACGGTTCCTGCTGGTGCGGTCCGTCACTGCGGCGGGTCCAGCCGGTAGCCGACGCCGCGCACCGTGCGGATCAGGGTGGGGGAGGAGGGCACGTCCTCGACCTTGGCGCGCAGCCGCTGCACGCAGGCGTCCACGAGACGCGAGTCGCCCAGGTAGTCGTGCTCCCACACCAGACGCAGCAACTGCTGCCGGGAGAGGGCCTGCCCGGGGCGTCTGCTCAGCTCCAGCAGCAAGCGCAGCTCGGTCGGCGTCAGTTGCAGGTCCTCGCCGTTCTTGGTGACCGTCATCGCCGCGCGGTCGATCACCAGCGAACCGAAGGTCGCCGCATCGTTGGACTCCCGCTCGCCGCGCCGCATGACCGCGCGGATCCGCGCGTCCAGCACCCGGCCCTGCACCGGTTTGACGACGTAGTCGTCCGCACCGGACTCCAGGCCCACGACGACGTCGATGTCGTCGCTGCGGGCCGTCAGCAGGATGATCGGCAGCTGGTCGGTGCGGCGGATGCGGCGGCACACCTCGAAACCGTCGATGCCGGGCAGCATCACGTCCAGCACGATCAGATCCGGGCGCTGTTCGCGCAGCAGCTTGAGGCCGTCCTCACCGGACGCGGCGGTCGCCACGCGGTGCCCCTGGCGGGTCAGACCCATCTCCAGGGCGGTACGGACAGCGTCATCGTCCTCGATCAGCAACAGGAAAGGCACGCGCGCCATTCTGGCCCATGGCGGCCCCATACTTCGACCGGCGGTCGGCCCCCGGCAGCGACACGCCCCGCGACCTGCGCTGTGTGTGACCCGCCGCCCCTTGTGACACCGCTGTGACAGACGGGGGACCTCGCCATGAAATCGGGGCGGCAAGGTTTATCCCACAAGCAAGCGACCGGTTGGCTCCGAGGGGGCGCGAGATGAACACACTGCACAGCACCAACACCAGCGCAGTCCTTCACACGCGTCTGCACGTCCCCGCGGTTCCCGCCACACAGAACCGGTCGGAGATCTCCGGCGCCGAGACGGGCACAGCGCTGCTCGACCACGGCCGGGAACTCGGGGGGACACGGGGGTGTCCGCGCGGCACCGGACGGATGCGTACGCGAACGGTCTTCGGGCCCGCGGTCGAGGGGCTGAGGGGAGACGCCCCGGGGGGGAAGACGGGGGACCGGGGGGAGCCGGGTCACACCGGCGACACGTCGGGTCATACCGGCGACACGGGGGAGAACGGGAGCGAGGGGGGCTCCCGGGGCAGTGGTGAGTACAGGAAGGCGACGGCTCTCGGCACCGTCGAGGAGCCCGGGGGGACTCCGGACGCGGACGCGGACGCCGAGGCGGCGTTCACCGCCTACGTGCGCGAGCGCCGTGCCTCCCTGTACGCCACCGCCTACCACCTGACCGGCGACCGGTTCGAGGCGGAAGACCTGCTGCAGAGCGCGCTCTTCTCCACCTACCGCGCCTGGGGCCGCATCACCGACAAGGCGGCGGTCGGCGGCTACCTGCGCCGCACCATGACGAACCTGCACATCAGCGCCTGGCGCCGCCGGAAGCTCAACGAGTACCCGACGGAGGAGTTGCCCGAGACCGTGGGGGAGCAGGACGCGATGCGCGGCACCGAACTGCGCACCGTCCTGTGGCAGGCCCTCGCCCGGCTGCCCGAACTCCAGCGCACCATGCTGGTCCTGCGCTACTACGAGGGCCGCACCGACCCGGAGATCGCGGACATACTCGACATCAGCGTCGGCACGGTGAAGAGCAGCATCTGGCGCTCCCTCCGCCGCCTGCGCGACGACGAGGTCCTCAGCTTCGGCCGTGACCAGGAAGAGAGCTTCGACGAACTGGTCGCCTGACCGAAGCGGCCACACGCACGTCCACCTGACCCCGCGGGGACATGGGGCACAGGGGGCTACGGGGGAAACAACGGGGATACGGGGGACACGGGGGAGCAACGGGGAAAGGGAGAGAGCGGTTCCGCCTGGACAGGGGGTCCAGACGGAACCGCTTTCTTGCGTTGTACCGAGACCCCCGGTCGGCGTGCGGACAAGAGCCGGCCCCCGGGGCAGCGGCCCCCTCTCACCTCCCCGTGGCTGCCGCGGTGAGGTCCGTGGCCGTGCGCAGGCGGGTGATGCGGGCGTGGGCCTCCGTGTGGGCGCAGGGGGTGGCGCCCAGGGCGCGGTGGCGGGCGACGAGGGCGGGTTCGGCGCGCATGAGGCGCCAGCCCCTGCGCAGCAGGACGGGCAGCGGCTTGCGCGCCTCGCGGATGTCGCGCAGGAGGCGGCGGCGGAACGTGGTGGAGGGGCGGCCCCGCAGGCAGATGGCGTCGGCCAGCAGCCCGAGGGCCGCGCAGCGTGCGGCGATGTCGGCGGCGAAGATGCCCTCCGCGAGGAAGAGGGGCGAGCCGTCGAGGGCGAGGCGGTCCGTGCCGGTGCGGGCGCTGCGGGAGAGGTCGTAGCGGGGGGCCGTGGTGGCGCCCTCGCGGCAGAGTTGGGCGATGGCGCGGACGGCGGCGCCGGCGTCCCAGGAGCGGGGCGAGTCCCAGTCGACGGTGTCTCCCACCAGGGGGAGGGTGGGGTCGTCGCCCTCCTTGTAGAAGTCGTCGAGGCGCAGGACGGGCAGTCCGCTGCGGGCGGCGAGCCGGGTCTTGCCGGAGCCGGAGGGGCCGGTGACGAGGACGACCCGGGCGAGCGCGGGCGCGGCGGCCTCGCGGTGCGGGACAGCCGCGCGGTGCGCGGCGGCCTCGTGGTCCGGGGCGGGTGCCCGGCCCGCGGTGGCGGTGGCGGCGCGGGGCGTCGTGGAGGGTGCGTCCGGTGCGAAGGTGGCGGTCGGTGCGGGGCTCTCGGCCTGCGCGGGTACGTCCGCTGCGGACGCGGTCCGTGTGGGGGCGTCACAGGTGTCGCTGGAGTCGGTCACGGGCAACGATTGTCCGTCATGCCCCCGGCGCGCTCGAAGACCCGTACGAAAGTGGGATACGCGGCTCCTGTTACCGACCCGCGGACGGGGCGGACCGGGGCAGAGCGGGCCCCCTGCCGCCTCGCGGGGAAACTGGCCGCCGCGACCCGCGTACCGCCCCTCCCGGAAACCGTCCCTGGACAGGGAGAATGGCCTCCAGGACATCCGATGGAGAAGGGAGGCCCTTCCGTATGGCACAGGAAGTACGCGGGGTCGTCGCACCCGGCAAGAACGAGCCCGTGCGGGTCGAGACGATCGTCGTGCCGGACCCGGGCCCCGGCGAGGCCGTCGTCCAGGTGCAGGCGTGCGGTGTCTGCCACACCGACCTGCACTACAAGCAGGGTGGGATCAGCGACGACTATCCCTTCCTCCTCGGGCACGAGGCGGCGGGTGTCGTGGAGGCCGTGGGCGCGGGCGTCACGGATGTGGCGCCCGGCGATTTCGTGGTGCTCAACTGGCGCGCGGTGTGCGGCCAGTGCCGGGCCTGCAAGCGGGGCCGGCCCTGGTACTGCTTCGACACCCACAACGCCGAGCAGAAGATGACGCTGGCGAGTGACGGGCGTGAGCTGGAGCCGGCGTTGGGCATCGGCGCCTTCGCCGAGAAGACGCTGGTCGCGGCCGGGCAGTGCACGAAGGTGGACCCGTCGGTCTCGCCCGCCGTCGCCGGGCTGCTCGGCTGCGGGGTGATGGCCGGGATCGGCGCCGCGATCAACACGGGTCAGGTGACCCGCGGTGACTCCGTGGCCGTCATCGGGTGCGGCGGTGTGGGCGACGCCGCGATCGCGGGCGCGCGGCTCGCGGGCGCCGCGCGGATCATCGCCGTCGACATCGACACGAGGAAGCTCGCCACGGCGGAGAAGATCGGCGCCACCCACACGGTCAACTCCTCCACCGCCGACCCCATCGAGGCGATCCGCGAGCTGACCGGCGGCTTCGGCGCCGACGTGGTCATCGAGGCGGTCGGCCGCCCGGAGACGTACAAGCAGGCGTTCTACGCCCGCGACCTGGCCGGAACCGTCGTCCTCGTCGGCGTGCCCACGCCTGAGATGACGCTGGAGCTGCCGCTGCTGGACGTGTTCGGCCGGGGCGGCTCCCTCAAGTCCTCCTGGTACGGGGACTGCCTGCCCTCGCGGGACTTCCCCATGCTGATCGACCTGCACACGCAGGGCCGCCTGGATCTGGGCGCGTTCGTCACCGAGACGATCAACCTGGACGAGGTGGAGAAGGCGTTCGAGCGGATGCACGCGGGCGACGTGCTGCGTTCGGTGGTGATGCTGTGATGGCGGCCCGTATCGATCACCTCGTCACCAGCGGCGAGTTCCGCCTGGACGGGGAGACGCACCAGGTCGACAACAACGTGTGGATCGTCGGCGACGACACCGAGGCCGTGGTCATCGACGCCGCGCACGACGCCGACGCCATCGCCGAGGCGCTGGGCGGGCGTACGCTGCGGGCGATCGTGTGCACGCACGCGCACAACGACCACGTCGACGCGGCCCCCGAGTTGGCCGACCGCACGGGCGCGCCGATCCGGCTGCACCCGGACGACATGCCGCTGTGGAAGATGACCCACCCGGACCGCGACCCCGACGGGGAACTCGCCGACGGCGACGTGGTCTCGGTCGCGGGGGTCGACCTGACCGTCCTGCACACCCCCGGTCACGCGCCGGGAGCCGTCTGCCTGTTCGCGCCGAGCCTGGGCACCGTCTTCACCGGCGACACCCTCTTCCAGGGCGGCCCCGGCGCGACGGGACGCTCCTTCTCCGACCACCCGACGATCGTCCGCTCGATCAAGGAGCGCCTGCTGACGCTGCCGCTGGAGACGGTGGTGCGCACCGGGCACGGGGACAGCACGACGGTGGGCGAGGAGACCGCGCACGTGTGACGCGGTGGAGGCCTGGAGGGCTACTGCCGGTAGCCCTCCAGGAAGCGGCCGATGCGCGAGATCGCCGCGTCGAGGTCGTCGGCGCGCGGCAGCGTGAGGACGCGGAAGTGGTCGGGGTGGGCCCAATTGAAGCCCGTTCCCTGGACGACCTGGATCTTCTCGCGGAGCAGCAGGTCGAGGACGAAGCGCTCGTCGTCGTGGATCTTGTGGATCTCGGGGTCGAGTCGCGGGAACGCGTACAGCGCGCCCTTGGGTTTGACGCAGCTGACGCCGGGGATCTCGTTGAGCTTGCGCCAGGCCACGTCGCGCTGCTCGTGGAGCCGGCCGCCGGGCAGCACGAGTTCCTCGATGGACTGGCGGCCGCCGAGCGCCGCCTGGATGGCGTGCTGGGCCGGGGCGTTGGGGCACAGCCGCATCGAGGCCAGCATGGACAGGCCCTCCAGGTAGTCGCGGGCGTGCTGCTTGGGCCCTGAGACCAGGAGCCAGCCGGAGCGGAAGCCGGCCACCCGGTAGGCCTTGGACAGCCCGCTGAAGGTGAGGCAGACCAGGTCGGGGGCGAGGGTGCCGACGTGGTGGTGGGCGGTGCCGTCGTAGAGGATCTTGTCGTAGATCTCGTCGGAGAAGACCATCAGACCGTTGCGCCGTGCCAGGTCGAGGATGCCCTCCAGCACCTCGCGCGGGTAGACGGCGCCGGTGGGGTTGTTGGGGCTGATGATGACGACGGCCTTGGTGCGTGAGGTGATCTTGGCGGCCATGTCGTCGAGGTCGGGCAGCCACTCGGACTGCTCGTCGCACACGTAGTGCACCGCCTTGCCGCCCGCCATCGTCGTCACGGCCGTCCACAGGGGGAAGTCGGGCGAGGGGATGAGGATCTCGTCGCCGTCCTCGACCAGCGCCTGTACGGCCATCGACACCAGCTCGGAGACGCCGTTGCCGAGGTAGACGTCGTCCACGTCCGCCTCGGGGAAGCCGCGCTGCTGGTAGTGCTGGGCGACGGCGCGGCGCGCGGGCAGGATGCCGCGCGACTCGGTGTAGCCGTGCGCATGGGGGAGCATCCGCACCATGTCCTGGATGATCTCGTCGGGCGCCTCGAACCCGAAGAGCGCCGGGTTGCCGGTGTTCAGCCGCAGCACGCTGTGCCCGGCCTCCTCCAGCGCGTCCGCCTGTTCGATGACCGGGCCCCGGATCTCGTAACAGACCTCGCTGAGCTTGTTCGACTGCCGGAACTCCATGCTCGCCCGCCCTCCTGCGCCTCACTTGGTTACTTGGTTCTACCAAGCCCGGACTTGGAAAGTCCAACCACATGTCTAGACTGACGGACATGCAGAGCCACGCCGGCCCCAGCCGATCACGCCGCAGCTACGACCAGTTCTGCGCCCTCGCACGCGCCCTCGACTCCGTCGGGGACCGCTGGACACTGCTCATCGTCCGCGAACTGCTGGCAGGACCTCGCCGCTACACCGACCTCCACGCCGACCTGCCGGGCGTCAGCACCGACATGCTGGCCACCCGGCTCAAGCACATGGAGGCCGAAGGGCTGGCCGAACGGCGCCGCCCGCCGCGCCCGGCCACCGGGCACGTCTACGAACTCACCGCACGCGGCCGCGCCCTGCTGCCGGCGCTGACCGCGCTCGCCGCCTGGGGAGCCCCCGCGCTGGGCAAGCCACGCCCCACCGACGCGGTACGCGCCCACTGGTGGGCCCTCCCGCTGCGGGAGGCCGTGCGGCGGTCCTGCGGCGGCGATGTGCCGGGCGCCGTCGACGTCGCCCTGCCCGAGGGCACCTTCCACCTGCGGCTCGACGACGAGCCCCGGGGCGGACCGGCGTACGCGGAAGGCCCCGCGCCCGAAGAGGCCGGGGCGCGGCTCGAACTGGACGCCGACGCGTGCGCCGCTCTCGCCGACGGTTCGCTGGCACTGGCGGACGCGGTGGCCGCGGGAACGGTCCGCGCGGCCGGGAGCGGTTCGTGGGCCCGGAAGCTGCGGGGCGAGTGACGGCACCGCCGCGGTACGGAAACGCGGGCGTGCGCTCCCGTACCGGCCTGGGCCGCCGCGGCGACGAAAGAGGGACCGGGGGAGGCCGCCACGGCCCTCCGGCCCCTCTTCTCCGTTCTTCTCCTCCGGGCCTCTCCTCCGTCGGACGTCAGGCGCCGACCGGGTGCCAGACGGTCTTGGTCTCCAGGAAGGCCGTCATCCGTTCGAGACCCGGCTGCGCCGACCAGTCCGGATCCTGCGCGGCGGGCCGCAGCACGCGCTTGAGGTTCTCCGCGGCGGCGGCCTCCAGCTCGGCCGCCAACCCGCCCTCCGCGCCCGCCAGGTCTACGGCTTGGACGTCCGCGTGCGCCGCCAGCGGGCGCGCCAGCTCGGCGGTGTCGCCGGAGAGGACGTTGACGACGCCCCCGGGCAGGTCGGAGGTGGCCAGCACCTCGGCCAGGGACAGCGCGGGCAGCGGGGCGTTCCGCGAGGTGACGACCACCGCCGTGTTGCCGCTGACGAGCACGGGCGCGAGGACGGAGACGAGCCCCAGCAGCGAGGAGCGCTGCGGCGCCAGCACGGCCACCACGCCCGTCGGCTCCGGGGTGGAGAGGTTGAAGAAGGGGCCCGCGACCGGATTGGCGCCGCCGACCACCTGGGCGAGCTTGTCCGACCAGCCCGCGTACCAGACCCAGCGGTCGATCGCCGCGTCCACCGCCGCCTGGGCCTTCGCCTTCGAAAGGCCTTCGGCCGCGGTCACCTCGGCGGCGAACTGCTGCCTGCGGCCCTCGAGCATCTCCGCGACGCGGTAGAGGACCTGCCCCCGGTTGTAGGCCGTCGCACCCGACCAGCCGCCGAACGCCTTGCGGGCGGCGACGACGGCGTCCCGCGCGTCCTTGCGCGAGGCGAGCGGCGCGTTGGCCAGCCACTGGCCCTTCCCCGCCGCGCCGGCGGCTGATGTCGCTGCGGTCACCTCGTACACCCTGCCGCTCTCGGAGCGGGGGAACTTCCCCCCGACGTACAGCTTGTAGGTCTTCAGGACGGCCAGCCGCCCCCGTGACGTCTCAGGCGTGCTCAAGGTAGGCCTCCAGACCGTGCCTGCCGCCCTCGCGGCCGTAACCCGACTCCTTGTAGCCGCCGAACGGCGAGGTCGGATCGAACTTGTTGAAGGTGTTGGCCCACACCACCCCGGCCCGCAGCTGGTTGGCCGTCTGCAGGATGCGCGAGCCCTTCTCGGTCCAGATGCCGGCCGAGAGGCCGTAGGGGGTGTTGTTCGCCTTGGCCACCGCCTCGTCCGGCGTGCGGAAGGTCAGCACGGACAGCACGGGGCCGAAGATCTCCTCGCGCGCGATGCGGTGCGCCTGGCTGACGTGGGTGAAGACGGTCGGAGCGAACCAGTAGCCCTCGCCGGGCAGTTCACACGGTGCCGACCAGCGCTCCGCGCCCTCGGCCTCGCCCGCCTCGGCCAGCTCGGTGATGCGGGCCAGCTGCTCGGCGGAGTTGATCGCGCCGACGTCGGTGTTCTTGTCGAGCGGGTCGCCCACGCGGAGGGTCGCCAGCCGGCGCTTGAGCGCGTCGAGCACCTCGTCGTGCACCGACTCCTGGACCAGCAGCCGGGAGCCCGCGCAGCAGACCTGGCCCTGGTTGAAGAAGATGCCGCTCACGATGCCCTCGACCGCCTGGTCGAGCGGGGCGTCCTCGAAGACGATGTTGGCGCCCTTGCCGCCGAGTTCGAGCGTGAGGCGCTTGTCCGTGCCCGCGACGGTGCGGGCGATCTGCCTGCCGACGGCGGTCGATCCCGTGAAGGCGACCTTGTTCACGTCGGGGTGCGCCACCAGCGCCGCGCCCGTCGCCCCGTCACCCGTGACGATGTTGACGACACCCTTGGGCAGCCCGGCCTGGCGGCAGATGTCGGCGAAGAACAGCGCCGACAGCGGCGTCGTCTCGGCCGGCTTGAGGACGACCGTGTTGCCCGCGGCCAGCGCCGGAGCGATCTTCCAGGCCAGCATCAGCAGCGGGAAGTTCCAGGGGATGACCTGCGCGGCGACACCCAGCGGGCGCGGATCGGGGCCCAGCCCCGCGTAGGAGAGCTTGTCGGCCCAGCCCGCGTAGTAGAAGAAGTGCGCGGCGACGAGGGGAAGGTCGGCGTCGCGCGACTCGCGGATCGGCTTGCCGTTGTCCAGCGTCTCCAGCACCGCCAGCTCGCGGGAGCGCTCCTGGATGACGCGGGCGATCCGGAACAGGTACTTGGCGCGCTCGGTGCCCGGCAGCGCCGACCACGGGCCGAACGCGGCGCGCGCCGCCCGCACCGCCGCCTCCACGTCCTCCTCACCGGCGTGCGCGACCTCGGCCAGCACCTCCTCGGTGGCCGGGGAGAGCGTCTTGAAGACCTTGCCCCCTGCGGCCTCGCGGAACTCGCCGTCGACGAACAGCCCGTAGGAGGGCGCGAGGTCGACGACGGCACGGGACTCGGGCGCGGGCGCGTACGCGAACAGCTGCGACGCCGCGGCGCTCGCCGACGGGTTCGGCGGGGTGGTGTTGTCGGTCATGCTCAGTCCACCGTCACGTAGTCGGGGCCGGAGTAGTGGCCCGTGGTCAGCTTCTGGCGCTGCATCAGCAGGTCGTTGAGCAGGCTGGAGGCGCCGAAGCGGAACCAGTCGGGGCTGAGCCAGTCGCCGCCCGCCGTCTCGTTGACCAGCACCAGGTACTTGACGGCGTCCTTGGCCGTCCGGACGCCGCCCGCCGGCTTCACGCCCACCTGCCGTCCGGTGGCCGCCCGGAAGTCGCGGACCGCCTCCAGCATGAGCAGCGTGTTCGGCGGCGTCGCGTTGACGGCGACCTTGCCCGTGGAGGTCTTGATGAAGTCGGCGCCCGCGAGCATGGCCAGCCACGAGGCGCGGCGGATGTTGTCGTAGGTGGCCAGCTCGCCGTTCTCGAAGATCACCTTGAGGTGCGCGTCGCCGCAGGCCTGCCGCACCTCGCGGATCTCCTCGAAGACCCGCAGGTAGCGGCCCGCGAGGAAGGCGCCGCGGTCGATCACCATGTCGATCTCGTCCGCTCCGGCCGCCACCGCCTCGCGGGTGTCGGCGAGCTTGACGGAGAGCGCGGCGCGCCCCGCGGGAAACGCCGTGGCGACGGACGCCACGTGGATCTCGCCCGCGCCGGCGTCGTCCAGCGCCCGCCGAGCGGTGGCCGCCATGTCCGGGTAGACGCAGATGGCCGCGACGCGCGGCGCCGTGCGGTCGCTCGGATCGGGGCTCGCGCCCTTGGCGCACAGGGAGCGGACCTTGCCCGGGGTGTCGGCGCCCTCCAGGGTCGTCAGGTCGATCATGGAGATCGCCAGGTCGAGCGCGTACGCCTTCGCTGAGGTCTTGATGGATCGGGTTCCCAGTGCCGCTGCCCGGGCTTCCAGCCCGACCGCGTCGACACCGGGGAGTCCGTGCAGGAAGCGGCGGAGAGCGGCGTTAGAGCTCGTCACGTCGGGAAGGGTGCCCCTCCCGGCGTCGCGAGGGGCCGCATCGGTAGGCATGCTCACCACAGCACCATATCTACGCGCGTAGCCGCGTGTCACCCCTCGGAATCGGACTGGGGCCGTACGCCGACGGAAAGGGCCCTGCGCCAACGGGAGAACGGCCGGTGCCGGCGGGAGGACGAGCCGTGGACCCGCGGGACCAGCTCGCGCGCGGAGCCGTCCCCAGACGCGGCCGCGCAGCAGAGCCGGCGGGGGCGGTTCCGCCGCGTGTTTCGATGCCGTACCGCAATGTCCGCCATGCGGACGGTCGGGCACAATCGATCGCATGACGAGCGAGGACAAGCGCCAGGACGACGGCCCCGAGGGCCAGGGCGACGGGGGCCGAGCCGCGGGAGAGGGATTCCCCGACCGGGTCTACCGGTCGCCCGCCGGAATGGCGGGCGGCATCGTGCTGCTCGCCGTCGGCCTGTGGCTGGCCGGTGACGCCGTCTTCGGCGGCGAGGGCCGCACCCCGTGGCTCGCGCTCGCCGGGCTGCTGTTCGCCGTCCCCCTCGTCGTCGCCTTCACGCTGCGGCCCGCCGTCTTCGCGGGGGAGTGGCGGATGAAGGTGCGCAACCCCTTCCGCACCGTCGAGGTTCCCTGGGGCACGGTCGAGACGATCCGCGCCGGCTACTCCAGCGAGGTCGTCGCCGGCGGCACCAAGTACCAGCTGTGGTCGATCCCCGTCTCGCTGCGGGCCCGTAAGAAGGCGACCCGGCACAACGAGCGCGTGGCCACCGGAAGGCCGCCCGTCTCGCGCGGCGGGCTCTTCGGCGGACGCGGGATGCCCGACCTTGCCGACGCGGCCGACGCGAGCGACAAGCGCGCCCCCTCCGACCAGGCGATCGACGAGTTGCGGGCGCTGGTGGAGGACCACGGCGCCAAGGAGAAGTCCCAGGGCGAGGTCACCGTCCGCTGGTCCTTTGAGGTCCTCGCCCCCGCGCTGGCGGGCGCCGTGCTGCTGGCGGTACTGCTGGCGACGCAGTGACCCGCGCGGCGCCCCGGCCGCCCCTGGTGCCCGGACCGGGGTGCGGGCTCGCGGGGAAGCCCGGACCCGGGGTGCGGGCTCGCGAGAGAGCGACGTCAGCTCACGCGCCAAAGCCGCACCGTCTTGTCGTCGCTGCCGGTGGCCAGGATTCTCCTGTCCGGGTGGAATGCCACCGCCCTGACGGGAGCGGTGTGCTTGGTGAAGGCCTGGACGGGCTTCCCTGTTTCCACGTTCCACAGCCGCGCGGTAGCACCATGGCCGTCGGCGGCCAAGAGCTTGCTGTCCGGACTGAAGGCCACCGAACTGACGGCATCGGCGCGGTTGGTGAAGGTGTGGAGGGTCTTTCTCGTTTCCAGGTTCCATAGCCGCGCGCTGCTGTCGTAGCTGCCGGTGGCCAGGGTCTTACCGTCCGGGCTGAAGTCCACCGCGGTGACGGCGTCGGTGTGGCCTTTGAGAGTAACAACGGAATGTTTGTCCTTCAGGTTCGCCAGCAGCACTCTGCCGTCCCAGATGCCGATGGCCAGGGTTCCGCCGTCCGGGCTGAAGGCCACCGAGACAGCCCCCTTGCTCAGGCCCTGGAAGGTGTGGGCGGACTTTCCCGTCGCTACGTTCCACAACCGCACCTCCCCGTCATGACCGCCGGTGGCCAGGGTTTTTCCCTGCGGGCTGAACGCCACGGAAGCGACGGCATCGCTGTGCCCTGTGAGGGTGTGCAGGCGTTTCCCCGTTTTCGCGTTCCACAGCTCTGCTTTGTGGTTGTCGCCGCCGGTGGCCAGGATTTCGCCATCCGGACTGAACGCCACGGAAAAGACGTTGCCGAGGTTGGTGAGGGTACGGGTGTTCTTCTCCGTCTCCATGTTCCACAGGCGTGCGTTTCCGTAACCGCCGTTGGTGGCCACGGTCGGTCCGTCCGGACTGAAGGCCACCGAGGTGACATTATCCGGGCAGTGGAGGGTGCCCGCGGCTTTTACGGTGACCTTCTTCGCGGTAGGGCTCGCTGTTTCCTTGGTGGCTCCGTCTCCGGACTCCCCTCCGTCGTTGCCCGGCAGCAGCGCTACCGCGGTCGCGCCGCCCACCACGAGAACGCCCCCGAGGGCGAGGATTGCCCGCCGGGGTACCGGTTTCCGGGCCGGCTCCTGTGCGTCTGGCGGGGCGTCTCGGCCCTCGCGGCCCCCGGTGGTCCTGCGCTCGGCCGACCGTGACGGAGAGGCGGAACCGCGAGGAGAGGCCGGCTTCTGCGCGGAGGCCGACTGCTGCCGCGTGCCCGAGTGCCGGGTGCCCGGGGGAAAGGTCACGACCAGGGTGTCGGTACGGGCGAGCGGTTCGCTCGACGGGCGCGACTTCTCGGGCGGGGGAGCGCGGGTGAGCGGTGCGCTGGGCGGTTCGGCACTCTGCGGTGGTGCGGCTGGAGGCGGGGCTGGGCGGCGGGCGAGGGCCACGTCGCCCTCGCCCGCGAACCGCAACTGCGGAGCGATGACGGCGTCGGCGGTCATCCAGTGGTGCACTTGCCGGTAGATCTCGACGACGGTCAGGTGTTCGGCACCCGCACTGGACGGTGCGCTGCGCAGGGCCCGGACGAGTTGCCGGGTGAACGGGCTGGGTTGGCCCGGGCGGGTGGCCGCCTGGGCGAGTTGGGTGGATCTGCTGCTGGTGAGGACGTAGCGGCCTCTCCCCGCGACCGGGGTCGTGGGGGTGGCTCCCTTGAAGGCGCCGCTGTAGCAGCAGTCGAGGACGATGAGGATGCTGGTCGCCGGTGAGCCGTCGAGGATGTTGTTGATCTCGATCGCGCTCAGTGCGGTGGCGCGCAGTGCGGCCGTTCTGGTGTCCCTGGCGCACAGGTAGAGGGTGCCGCGTTCGTCGAGTTGGCCGTGGCCGCTGTAGTACAGCAGCAGCACGTCCCCACGGGTCGCGGTGGTGAAAAGCTCGTCGACCCGCTCCCTCAGGTCGTGGATGCCGTAGTCGGGCAACACCTCGAGGTCGGCGGAGTCGAACAGCCCGGCCTGCTCATCCGCGAGCGCGTTGCGCAGTTCCACGATGTCGGTCAGCGGGCCTTCGAGGGCAGGCAGAGCGTGGGGGTCGCGAGGGTAGTCGGCATTGCCGATCAGCAACCCCCGGTAGCGCCGGCTCTCCGTCATCGGCCGTCGCCCCCGCACCGGCTGCCAAGAGCCTCGGTGAGAGCCTGGAAGGACGCTTGGTCGATATTGTCGCCGGTGACCCGCAGGCGTTGCTCGGCTCCCGAGTCATCGGTCCAGGCCACGGTCAGCGTTCTGGTCTTGTCCCGGTTCAGCCAGGCTCGGAAGCACGCCACTGCGGCCGTCACCGCTCCCGAAGAACCCAACGCGAGCACCGTCGTGTCGACAGCGCCCTTCTGCCCCGGCGCGGGCACACCGCGCCGGACGACCGCCCCCACCTCCTCGCGCAGGGTCGCATGAAGGTCCGCAACCTGGTCGCGCCACGGCTGATCGTGCAGAGCGAAGGTGTCACTACCCGGCTCAAACGCCAGTTCCAACCCAGCGGTCATGGCCTTCTCCCCCCACATGCCTTCACAAGGCAGCCTATTGGTGTGACACCCTTCCGTACTGCAAACCGGACATGCCGCCGCTGCGGAGCTCGGCACGCCCCCGACGCTGCACGGGGCCGAAGCCGCTGGCACGGCCCCGGCCCTCCGGTGCGCTCCGTGCGTGCGTCCGGGGGCGCCCGGGCAGGTGCCCGGTCGGCCTCGTGGGCAAGAGTGTGGTCACCGCACCAGGCGTTCCCCGTAAGAGGTTTGAGTACGCGCACTCATGTCCGCGGCCGTCAGGTCTCCCTAGCCTCCGTGTCATGGGCATACACAGCACCGGCGAGGACGCGGCGCCCGGCCTGCCGCGGGCGGGGATCACCGGGGTCGCCGCCGCGCTGCCGGAGCGGGTCGTGGACTCCGGACAGCTGCGGCGCACCGTCGCCGCGCACAGCGGGCTCGCGCTTCCCGAGCGGATGTTCGAGCGGGTCACCGGCATCGAGACCCGGCGTATCGCCGCCGAGGACGAGTACGCCTCCACACTCGCCACCCGGGCCGCACGCACCGCGCTCGACCGGGCCGGACTCGACCCGCTCGACATCGACCTGCTCCTGTTCGCCTCCGCCACCCGGGACGTGGCCGAACCCGCCACCGCGCACATCGTGCAGGACGCGCTCGGCTCCCGGGCGCACGCGCTGGACGTGACCAACGCCTGCAACAGCTTCGTCGGCGGCATCGACCTGGCCCGCGCCATGCTGCTGGCGGGACGGGCCCACCGGGCGCTGGTCGTCACGGGGGAGACCCCGAGCCGGGCGGTGCGCCACGACCCGGCCGACCTCGGCCAGTTCCGCGACGCGTTCGCCGGCTACACCTTCGGCGACGCGGGCGCGGCCGTGGTGCTGGAGCCCGTCGCGGCCGGCGGCATCCTCGACGTCGACACCGAGACCCACTCGGAGCACTGGGCGGTCGGTGGCATAGCCGGCGGCGGATCGCGGCATCCGCGCGGTGACGCGCACACCTACTTCCACGGCGACGGCGCCGCGCTGCGGGAGGTGTTCGAGAAGGTCGGCACCTGCGTGCTGGACCGGGTGCGCCACCGCACCGGCCTCGGCTGGCACGACTTCCGGCACGTCCTCGTCCACCAGGTGACGGTCCCCTACCTGGAGCGGTTCGCCGAACTGACCGGCGTGCCGTGGGACCGGCTGGTGGTGACCGTGCCCGAACTCGGCAACGTCGCGAGCGCCACCCTCGGCATCCAGCTCGACCGGGTGCACGACCAACTCGACCCCGGCGACCGGGTGCTGCTCGTCGGGCTCGGCGGCGGCGTCAGCCTCATGACGATGGTCTGGGAGAAGTCGTGACACGGACAGCAGCCGCGCCCGCAGCCGCGGCACAGGGCACCGCGCCGGCCCCGGCGGCCCACCCTCTGTGGGTCGTGGTCCCGGCCCACCAGGAAGCCGCACGACTGCCGGGCACCCTCGACGCGCTCGCCGCACAGACCGACACGGACTTCACCCTCGTCGTCGTCGACAACGCCTCCACCGACGACACGGCCTGCCTCGCCCGCGGGTTCGCGAAGCGGGCGCCGTTCCCCGTGCACGTCGTCACCGAACCGGAGAAGGGCGTTGGAAGCGCCGTGGACACCGGCTTCCGGTACGCCCTCGCACACGGTGCCGCCGCGCTGGCCCGCACCGACGCCGACTGCCTCCCGCACCCGGGCTGGGCGGCCGCCGCCCGCGCCGCGCTCGGCGGCGGCGCGGGTCTGGTGTGCGGACGCGTCGTCGCACGCGCCGACGAACACGGGCCCCTCGGCCGCGCCGCCTTCCGCCTCCTGGTGGGCCTCGCCGCGCTCTTCGGCAGGATCAGGCCCGCGCACCGGCGCCGCCACGGCTACCTGGCGCCCTACCGGATGCACGCGGGCAACAACATGGCGATCACCGCGCACCTCTACCAGCAGGTCGGCGGCGCGCCGCGGCGCCCCTCGCCCACCGACCGGCTCTTCCTCAACCGGGTGCGCCGCCACACCACCGCCATCACCCGCGAGCGCCGCATGGTCGTCGGCAACTCGACCCGGCGGCTGCGCGCCTACGGACTGCTCGGCACCGCCCGCTGGTACCTCGGCAAAGGCCCCGGGCGACACGGAGAGGACCCGCGCTGATGCTGGACACCCTTGCCACCGCGCTGCGCCGCGACCCGCACCTGCCTGCGCTGCTGGGCACCACCCTCGCGGGCGGCGTCCGCGTCCGCGCCACCCGCGGCGACCTGACCGGCCTGGCCGACCGCTACGCCGCCGCCCTCCACCGCAGGGGCCTGGGCCCCGGCGCCACCCTCGGGGTCGCCATCCGGCCGGGACCGCGCGCCCTCGCCGTGCTGCTGGCCGCCTGGCGGCTGGGGCTGCGCGCCGCCGTGCTCGACCCCGGTGCCGGACCCGACGTGCTCCGCGCCCGCCTCGCCCTCGCCCGCCCCGACCTCGTGCTCGCGGACGCCACCGCGCAGGCCGTCGCAGGATGGGCCGGCCCGCTGGCCCGCCGCGCCCACCTCGCCCTGCCCGACCTCGCCGGGCTGGGCGGCCCGCTCGCCACGATCGGGCCCCGGCTGCCCCGGTGCGCGCCCGCGCTGGAGACCGGCTCACTCGCCGCGCCGCGCCGTGCGGTGGACCACGCCGTCGACGCGGACGCGGACGCGGTCATCGTCTTCACCTCGGGCACCACCTCCCGGCCCCGCGCCGTCGTCCACTCCCGCGCGTCCCTGGCCGCCGGGATGGCGACGGTCACCGACCTGGTGCGCCCGTCGGCGGGCAGCCCCGTACTCGGCGGAACGTTCTTCGTGCTCGTACCGTCCCTGGCCGCGGGCGCCCCCGTCGCCCTGCCGGCCCGCCGGCCCCGCCTGCTGGCCCGGCAGTTGCGCCGGCTGCGCCCGCAGGCCACCTACCTGACGCCGCCGCAGCTGCGGGCCGCCCTCGCGGCGGACGCCCGCTTCACCGGGCGGGTGTGGACCGGCTCGGCGCCGGCGGGCGCCGCGCTGCTCGGCCGCGTGAAGGAGGCCGGAGCATCCGAGGCCTGGGGCGTGTACGCGCTCACCGAACTCTTCCCCGCGGCCGCCGTCGAAGCGGCCGACAAGGCGGCGTACGAGGGGGACGGCGACCTGCTGGGCGCTCCGCTGCCCGGCGTCACGGCCGAGACGGGACCGACGGGCGAACTCTTCCTGTCCGGGCCCGGCGCCCGCCACCGCTACCTCGGCGAGGATCCCGACCCGTGGGTGGCCACCGGCGACCGCGCCCACCTGGACGGCCGGGGCCGACTCGTCCTCGAAGGACGCGTGAAGGACATGGTGTTGCGGCGCGCGGAGAACATCTACCCGGGGCTGTACGAGCCCGCGCTCCACGTGCCCGGTGTCGATCTCGCGCTGCTCGTGGGGGTTCCGGTGGGGAACGGGGACGAACAGCTCGTCGCCGTCATCCAGCCCAGCCCCGGCGCCGACCGCCGGCTGCTGCGTGCCGCGCTGCGGGAGCCCCTGCGGCGCATGGGCGCGGCCCGCCCCGACGGCGTGCTGCTCGCCGACATCCCCCTGAGCGGACGGTCACGCAAACCCGACCGTGCGGCGACCGCGCTGCTGGCCGCGGGGCGCCACCGCCGGCCGGCCACCCGATGAGGCGGCGGCAGACCACGGTGCCAGGCACACACGCGACCACCCCCGCCCCCTCGCGGCGCACCAGGCCCCGCCCCGGCACACCGGCCAGGGCCGCCCGGCCATCCGGCGTGCGGGCAGCGCGGCGCCGGGACCGGCGGGTCTACAGCCACGCGCACCCGCTGCTGTTCGCCCTGCTCGCCGCCGCCCGCCGCCGCCCCGTCGTCCGGCTGGGCCGCACCGTGCTGGTGCACGACGCGGACGCCTACCGCCACGCCCTCACCCGGCTGCCGCTGGACCGCACGGCTGCCGGGACGACGGGCGGCGCCGTACGCGCACACGCGGGCGAAGGCGCACTCTTCGACCAGGAGGGCAACGGGCACAGAGGCACCCGGCGCACCCTCGCCGACGACCTCGGCTCCGCGGGCGTGGAACGGCTGCGCCCGGTGTGGCAGCGGGTCATCGCCCGCCACCTCGCCCCGCTCGCGACCGGCGGCGAGACCGACCTCGCCACGTTGGCCCACGAGCTGGCGGGAGCCACGGTGTGCGCGCTGCTGGGCGTCGCCGCCGCGCCGGGGGCGCTCGCGCGGGCCGCGGCCGAAGCGGCGGCAGCCACCGTCCGCGACCACCTGCCGGGTCCCCGCCGCCCCGGCGCGGCACGGGCCGCCGCCCGCGCCACCGCACGGCTGGAGACCCTGCTGGCACAGGACCGCGCACTGCCCGGTCCGCCGGGCACCGCGGGGTCCGGCCGGTGCGCGGCGGACCCTTCCGAGCCGCACGGGCGCACCGGCGACGGGCTGCGCGCCATGGTGGCGGTCGCCGCCGTCACCACGACGGTCGCCGCGCTGCCCAGGGCCGCCGCCTGGTGCGCGGACGCCGGGCTGTGGGAGCAGGCCGGTGACCGGCGCACGCGGGACGCGCTCGTCGGCGAACTGCTGCGGGTGACGGCGCCCTCGCCGCTGCTGCCGCGGGTGGCGGCAGCGCCGGGGACGCTGGGGGGCCGCCCGGTACGGGGCGGCGACCGGCTGGTCCTGGTGGCGCGGCACGCGGTCCGCGCCCACCGCGACGCGCCGTGCGGCGCCGCTCCGGCCCCGGCCGCCGTGGCGCACCTCGTCTTCGGGGCGGGCCCGCACGCGTGCCCGGGGGCGCGGCTGGCGCGGGCACAGCTCGCCGACCTGCTGGCCGCACTGGCCCCGTACCGCCCCGCCGTCGTCCGCGCCCGCACCGACCGCCGAGCGGCCCTCCCCGCCTGGCGCACGCTCACCGTCCGCGCGGACCCGCGCACCGGCACCACGCCCGGAGGGAGACGCGGCACGGTGCCCGAGGGGAGGCGCGGCACGGCGTCGCAGTACGCCCCGGGGCCGCCGGGGCA
Organism: Streptomyces diacarni; assembly: GCF_003323715.1. GTDB lineage: Bacteria > Actinomycetota > Actinomycetes > Streptomycetales > Streptomycetaceae > Streptomyces > Streptomyces diacarni. Next base: position 102,342 of record NZ_QOIN01000047.1, on the reverse strand, counting down.
CGGCTGGGGGCCGCCGTCTGAGCACCGCACCACCCGCCTGACAGGGGAGGAACCGTGACCACGATCGCCGTCACCGGAGCGAGCGGCTTCTGCGGCAGCCACGTCGCCAGGGCCGCGGCCGCACAGGGCGCCGAGGTGGTGTGCGTGGGCCGGCGCCCCGGGCCCGTCGGCCGTCACGTCCACTGGGACGCGGCGCTGGGCCGCCCCCCGGACCTGGGCGGGGCCGACACGGTGGTGCACTGCGCGGCCGCCGTGGGCGACCCCGTGCCGGGCTCGCCGCGCGAGGCGGCGATGCGCGCCGTCAACGTCGCGGGGACGGCGGCCCTGCTCCGGGCCGCGGCAGACCGGCCCCTGGTGTGGGTGAGCAGCGCCAGCGTCTACGCTCCGGGACCTGAGCGGGCGCGGCTGCGGGAAGAGCACCCGGTGGGCGCCCAGCTGAACGCCTACGGGCGCACGAAGGCGGAAGGCGAGGCGCTGGCGCTGTCCGCCGGTGCGGTGGTGCTGCGGCCCCGCGCGGTGTACGGCGTGGGGGACCCGCACCTGGTGCCGCGGCTGCTGGGGCGCGTGCGGCGCGGCCTGTTGCTGCTGCCCGGCCGCGACGTGCAGCTGAGCCTGACGGCTGTGGAGAACCTGGCCGACGCCTGCCTGGCCGCCGCCGGTTGGCCGGCGGGCGCCTACAACATCGCGGACCCGGTCCCCTACAGCAGGGACGAGGCGGTCCGCACGGTCCTGGCCGCCCACGGGGTGCACGCCCGTGTGGGGCACCTTCCGGCGGCGTTCGCCCGCGCGGCGGCGACGGCCGCCGAGCGGCTGGCGCGGCGGCGTCCCCTCGCCGAGCCGCCGCTGACCCGCTACGCCGTCGCACAGTTGGCGCGCGGCGTCGTCCTGGACGTCACCAGGGCCCGCCGCCAGGGCTGGACGGCCCAGCGCACCCTGACCGACTACGCCCAAGATCTCGGCCAGGACCGTCCTCGGGCCGGCTAGCGGACGCGCCCTCGTCCGGGGCCCGCGGGCCGTCGGCCGTGTGCGCCGTGTGTGCCCCGTTCGACGTGGTCGACCAGCAGCCGGGCGTCCTCCTCGGACAGGTCGATGCCGAAGGGGCCGGCGAACAGCTCGGGCAGCTCGGAGGGTTCGACGGTGCGTTCCTCTTCGGGGGCCAGGCCGGTGGCGGCGGTGGTCGTCCAGGTGAGGCCGTCGAGCTGGTCGGTGCGGTCGGGGCGTACCCGCTGGAGGAAGGGGCGGCGGTTGAAGGGGGAGTGGGAGCTGGTGGCGATGAAGTGGTTGCCGAGCGCGAAGTCGGCCGGGTACTGCGGGTTCTCGGTGAAGGTGTGGCGCGCCATCCAGCCGCCGTCGGCGTCTTGTTGGTGCAGCATCCAGCCCTCGGCTCCCGGGGTGACCTCGGTGTGCCGCAGCCAGAACCTGCGCCCCTCGATGGCCGGCTCGTTGCCGTCCACCAGTTCGATGACATCCAGTGGGCTGGTGCCGAAACCGATGTCGCTCAGCCAGCGGCGCCCCTCGACGGTGACCAGCACCATCGCGTGCGTCGCGGGGCGGATCCTGTCCGCGCCCATGCGGGGGCGGCCCGAGACGGCGGTGAAGGTGAACCCGAGCCGCTCCAGTGCCGCCGCGTAGAGCACGGTGTGCTCGAAGCAGTAGCCGCCCTGGCCGCGGCGCACCAGCTTGTCCTGGACGGTGCCCAGGTCGAGCGGGACATCGCCGTGCAGCAGGCAGTCCAGGTTGCCCCAGCGCACCGTCAGCACATGGGCCCGGTGCAGCGCGCGCAGCGTGCCCAGGGTGGGGGTGCGCCGCCCCGCGTACCCCAGCCGCGCCAGGTAGGCGTCGAGGTCCAGCTGATCGCCGTGCCACATCGGCCGGGCTCCTCCGTTCGTGGTGGTCGTGGGGACGACGCGTCCCTTCCACCCGAACTCGAACAAGAAGGCGACTATTCCGGTGTGGTGCGGAGGTACGCGCCACACCGGAACAGCCGCCGACACCCCTGCCCGGCTACGCCGCTACAGCCCCGTCGCCCGCCTCAGGTCGTCCTTGAAGCGGGCCAGCACCGCCGCGCCACGCTCACGCGCCGAGGCCAGATCGGCGGCGTCACCCACCGGGACGACGACCTCCAGATAGCACTTGAGCTTGGGCTCGGTGCCGCTCGGCCGCACCACCACGCGGCCGCCGCCGACCCCGTCGGCGCCTGCCAGCGAATAGCGCAGCCCGTCCGTCGGCGGCAGCGACGCGGTGCCCTGGGTGAGGTCGTCCGTACGGGCGACCCCGAGCCCGCCCAGCGCCGTCGGCGGCTCGGCGCGCAGCCGCTCCATCGCCGCGCCGATCAGCGACAGGTCGGACACCCGCACGGAGAGCTGGTCGGTGGCGTGGACGCCGTACTCGACGTCGAGGTCGTCCAGCAGCTCGCCCAGCGTGCGCCCCGCCTGCCTCAGCTCGGCGGCCAGCTCGGCGACCAGCAGCGCCGCCGTGATCCCGTCCTTGTCGCGGACGCCCTCCGGATCGACGCAGTAGCCCAGCGCCTCCTCGTAGCCGTAGCGCAGCCCGTCGACGCGGGCCAGCCACTTGAACCCGGTCAGCGTCTGGGCGTACGGCAGCCCTGCGGACTCGGCGATGCGCTCCAACAGCGAGGAGGAGACGATCGTCGTCGCGAACGTGCCCTTGGCGTGCTTGTGGATCAGATGGGTGGCCAGCAGTGCGCCCACCTGGTCGCCGCGCAGCATCCGCCAGCCGTCCTCGGCCGCCGCGTCGGGCACGGCGACGCCGCAGCGGTCGGCGTCCGGATCGTTGGCGATGATCACGTCGGGGCGCTCGCCGTGCTCGGCCTCCCAGGCACGCGCGGTCGCGTACGCGCGCTCCATCGCGCCGGGTTCCTCCGGATTGGGGAACGCGACCGTGGAGAAGTCCGGGTCGGGCTCGGCTTGCTCGGCGACCGGCACCGGCGAGGGGAAACCCGCCCGCTCGAACGCCAGCCGCGCCGTCTCGTGCCCCACACCGTGCATCGCCGTGTGCACCACCCGCACCTCGCGCGGCGACCCCTCGGTCAAGACGGCACCCGAACGCGCCAGGTAGGCGTCGAGCACCTCGCCGCCCAGCACCTGCCAGCCGGATTCCGCGCGGGGCACACCGGCGAGCGGGCCGACGGCGGCGATCTCGTCCGCGATCTGCCCGTCGGCGGGCGGCACGATCTGCAACCCGTCGCCCAGGTAGACCTTGTAGCCGTTGTCGCGGGGCGGATTGTGGCTGGCCGTGACCATGATCCCGGCGGCCGCGCCCAGGTGCCGCACCGCGAAGGCCAGCACCGGCGTGGGCAGCGGCGACGGCAGCACCGCCGCGCGCAGCCCCGCGCCGACCATCACGGCGGCCGTGTCGCGGGCGAAGTCGGCGCTCTTGTAGCGCGCGTCGTAGCCGACGACCACCAGCGGCTGACCGCCCCCCTCGCCCTGCCGCTCCCGCAGGTGGGCGGCGATTCCGGCGGCCGCGCGGATCACGACGGAGCGGTTCATCCGCATCGGTCCCGCGCCCAGCTCACCGCGCAGGCCCGCCGTGCCGAACTGGAGAGTGCCCGAGAACCTCTCCCGCAGTTCCTCCACCGCCCGCGCTTCGACGAGCCCGGCCAGCACCTGCCGCGTCTGCGGGTCGGGGTCCTCGGCCAGCCAGTCGCGGGCCCGGGCGAGCAGCGCCTCGTCGGAGTCCCGGGCCCGTGCGTCATCCCGCCGGGCGTCGCTCATCGTGTCCGTCCTGCCTTTCGGGAAGGGGAGTCCCCGTGGTGGGGGTCCCGAGGTGGGAAGCTCTCACGGCGGAGAGCCGGAGACCGCGGGCGCGGTGTCAGAGCCGCTGGAGCACCTGGGCCAGCAGCGTGCCCATCCGGGAGGCCGAGTCGCGGCCCGCCTGCAGGACCTCCTCGTGGTTGAGGGGCTCGCCGGTCATGCCCGCCGCGAGGTTGGTGACGAGGGAGACACCGAGCACCTCGGCGCCCGCCTCCCGCGCCGCGATGGCCTCCAGGACGGTGGACATGCCCACCAGGTCACCGCCGATGGTGCGGACGAAACCGATCTCCGCGGGCGTCTCGTAGTGCGGCCCGGGGAACTGGACGTAGACGCCCTCTTCCAGCGTCGGGTCGATCTCCTGGCACAGCGCGCGCAGCCGCGGCGAGTACAGGTCGGTGAGGTCGACGAAGTTGGCGCCGACGATGGGGGAGGCGGCGGTCAGGTTGATGTGGTCGCTGATGAGCACCGGCTGGCCGGGGCGCATGCCCTCGCGCAGGCCGCCGCATCCGTTGGTCAGGATGATGGTCTTGCAGCCCGCCGCCACGGCCGTGCGCACCCCGTGCGCGACGGCCGCGACACCGCGGCCCTCGTACGCGTGCGTACGGCCGAGGAAGACGAGCGCGCGCTTGCCGCCCACCGTGTGGGAGCGGATCTTGCCCGCGTGCCCCGCGGCGGTCGGCGGCGGGAAGCCGGGCAGCTCGGTGACGGCCAGTTCGTGGTCGGGGACCCCGAGCGCGTCGGCCGCGGGCACCCAGCCCGAGCCCATGACGAGGGCCACGTCGTGGCTCTCCTCGCCGGTCAGGGCCCGCAGCTTGGCCGCGGCCTCGTCGGCGGTGCGGTAGGGGTCGTCGGGGATGTGCGTAGTGGCTGAAGCGTTCACGCGACGAGGGTAGCCCCTTCTCGCCTACGCGCGTAGACGTGGGACGCAACTCCGGACGAACACACGGACGAGTCCGTGCCGAGCCGCCTCTCGTGTGTACGTTCCGTGCCCTGCGAGCCCAGCCCCCACCTGGCCCGTGCGCCCGGTCCCTAGCAGGGATCCCATGCGCCCGGTCCTTAGCAGGGGCGCTTACGCAGCTCCATCACATAGTCGTGCGGCGCACCCGCGGACTCCGCCGCATCCGCGATGTCGCCCAGATAGCGAGCCGAGGGCAGACCCCCCTCGTACCCGTTGAGCACGTAGCACCACGCCGGCTCCTCACCGTCCAGTGTGTGCACCCGCACCCGCATCCGCCGGTATATGTCGAGCCCGACGCCCTCCCAGCGGTCCATCGAGTCCTCGTCCATCGGAGCGATGTCGTACAACGCGACGAACAGCTGCGACCGCGGCGCCTCCACGAGGGTGGCCAGCGCGCCCTCCCACCCCATGTGCTCCCCGCCGAACGTCAGCCGCCAGTCGGTCATCCATCCGGTGCTGCGGAGGGGGGAGTGGGGGGCGCGGCGGGACATCAGGCGGGCGTCGAGGTTGCCGGCGTAGGCGGCGTAGAGCGACATCCCACGAGGGTAGCCGCCACACCCCTCGGGGCTCCGCCCCATCGCCCCCCTGGGGTGGGCCCCCCATACCTCCCCCTTTACCAGTGGGGCCAGCCCACCCCCGATGTTGCTGATCTCTGTCTGGGGGGCTCCGCCCCCCAGACCCCCGGCCCCTCGCCGGGGAGGCTTTGGGGCGGCTCCGCCCCCCAAAGGCCCCCCGCTACGGGGGCTCCGCCCCCCTAGGAACCCCCGCCAAGGGGCTCCGCCCCCTGGACCCCCACATGAGAGGACCACAGAACCTCAGTGCTGGGTCGACTCGTGCGCGATAGGGAGCCGGCTCTCCCCGAGGGGGCTCGGAGCCCCCTCGGGGAGGGGGGTATGTGGGGGTGGAGGACCCAGCGGGGTGGGGGCGGGGTGGGTGCGGGACAATGGGGGGGTGACTCGGATCGTGATCATTGGCGGCGGCCCCGGCGGATACGAAGCGGCTCTGGTAGCCGCCCAACTCGGCGCGGAGGTGACCGTCGTCGACTGCGACGGCCTCGGCGGCGCCTCGGTCCTCACCGACTGCGTGCCGTCGAAGACGCTGATCGCCACCGCCGAGGTGATGACGAACTTCGACTCCTCGTACGAGGAGCTCGGTATCCGGGTGGAGGACAAGACCCATGACCCGGACGACCCGGCGAGGGTCGTGGGCGTCGATCTCGGCAAGGTGAACCGCCGTGTCAAGCGGCTGGCTCTCGCCCAGTCGCACGACATCACCGCGTCGGTCACCCGTGCGGGGGGCCGCGTCATGCGGGGCCGGGGGAGGCTGGAGCCGGGGCAGGCGGTGGACGGTTCCCGTACGGTCACGGTCACGGTGGCGGACGGCAGCCAGGAGGAGCTGACGGCGGACGCGGTGCTGGTCGCCACGGGTGGTCATCCGCGTGAGATCCCGGACGCCCGTCCGGACGGCGAGCGCATTCTGAACTGGACGCAGCTCTACGACCTGGAGGAGCAGCCCGAGGAGCTGATCGTGATCGGCTCGGGTGTGACCGGTGCCGAGTTCGCGGGCGCCTACCAGGCGCTGGGCTCCCAGGTGACGCTCGTCTCGTCCCGGGACCGGGTGCTGCCGGGGGAGGACCCGGACGCCGCCGCGGTCTTGGAGGACGTCTTCCGCCGTCGGGGCATGAACGTGATGAGCCGTTCCCGTGCGGCGTCCGCGCAGCGGACGGACGACGACCGGGTGGAGGTCACGCTGCAGGACGGCCGCACGATCTCGGGGACGCACTGTCTGGTGGCGGTGGGCGCGATCCCGAACACGGCGGACATGGGTCTCGAGGAGGCGGGGGTCCGGCTCAAGGAGTCGGGGCACATCTGGACGGACAAGGTGTCGCGTACCTCGGCTCCGGGCGTCTACGCCGCGGGCGACTGCACGGGCGTCCTGGCGCTGGCCTCGGTGGCGGCGATGCAGGGCCGGATCGCGATGTACCACTTCCTCGGTGACACGGTGAACCCGCTGGACCTCAAGACGGTCGCCGCGAACATCTTCACCGATCCGGAGATCGCGACGGTCGGCTACTCGCAGGCGGACGTGGACAAGGGCGCCATCGAGGCGCGCGTCGTCAAGCTGCCGCTGCTGCGTAATCCGCGCGCGAAGATGCAGGGCATCAGGGACGGTTTCGTGAAGCTGTTCTGCCGTCCGGGGACGGGGATCATCGTCGGCGGTGTCGTCGTGGCGCCCCGGGCGAGTGAGCTGATTCATCCGATCGCGATCGCGGTTGACAACAATCTGACCGTGGAGCAGATCGCCAACACGTTCACGGTGTATCCGTCGCTGACGGGGTCGATCGCCGAGGTGGCGCGGCAGTTGCACACGCGCAAGCTGGCCGAACTGCACTGAGGGGCCGAGGGGGCGCTGTCCGAAAGGGCCCCTATACCACGTTGGGTGCCCTCCTACGAACAACTTCTGTTAATCGGCGGATACCGCTGAAAGCAGACGGTCGTTGGCGTTACTGTCAGTTTCGTGTTCGCTGCGGAACGTCGTCAATTGATCCTTGAAATGGTGCGCGCCAACGGAGCGGTCTCGCTCCGGGAGCTCGCCCGCGTCGTCCAGACCTCCGAAGTGACCGTGCGCAGGGACGTACGGGCGCTGGAGGCAGAAGGACTGCTCGACCGCCGGCACGGCGGTGCCGTGCTACCCGGCGGTTTCACCCGTGAGTCCGGCTTCCCCCAGAAATCCCATCTGGCCACCGCCGAGAAGACGGCCATCGCCGACCTCGCCGCCGGCCTGGTCTCGGAGGGCGAGGCCGTCGTCGTCGGAGCCGGTACGACGACTCAGGAGCTCGCGCGGCGGCTCGCGCGGGTGCCCGGGCTGACCGTGGTCACCAACTCGCTGCTGGTGGCGCAGGCACTGGCCCACGCCAACCGGGTGGAGGTGGTGATGACCGGCGGCACCCTGCGCGGGAGCAACTACGCGCTCGTCGGCAGCGGCGCCGAACAGTCACTGCACGGGCTGCGCGTCTCCCGGGCGTTCCTGTCGGGGAGCGGGCTGACCGCCGAGCGGGGCCTGTCCACGTCCAACATGCTCTCCGCGAGCGTGGACCGGGCGCTGGTGCAGGCGGCCGGGGAGGTCGTCGTGCTGGCCGACCACACCAAGCTGGGGACCGACACCATGTTCCAGACGGTACCCACCGATGTGATCACCCGACTGGTGACGGACGAGCCACCGCCGCACGACGACCGTGCCGAGACGGAATTGCAGGCGCTCGCCGACCGCGGGGTGCAGGTCGCCGTCGCGGGCTCCGCCACCTCCGCCTCCGCCGGGCGCGGCCGCCAGGACGTGCCGATGCCCACCCCGCGGCGGGCCGCCGCGCAGGGCGGGAGTCCGCCCCCCACCCACCTGCGGCCCACGGCCGCACCGGGACCCCGGGTGGCCGACCTGGCACCGCGCCGCCGCTGACGCACAACGCGCCGCCGGCGATGCCGGGCCCCCGTACGAGGGGGTCCGGCACCGCCGACGGCGTCAGGAGAGGTGGGCGGCGATCGCCGCGGCTCAGTCCTTGATCTCGCAGATGACGGCGCCGGAGGAGACCGAGGCGCCGATCTCCGCCTTGAGGTCCTTCACGGTGCCGGCCCGGTGGGCGTTGAGCGGCTGCTCCATCTTCATCGCCTCCAGGACGATGACCAGTTCGCCCTCCTCGACGACCTGACCCTCCTCCACGGCGACCTTCACGATGGTGCCCTGCATGGGGGAGGCGAGCGCGTCACCGGAGGCCGCGGAGCCGGACTTCTTGGCGGCCTTCCTGCGGGGCTTGCGTGCGCCGCCCTCGACGGCGGCCCGCGCCAGCGGCATGCCCAGCGACGAGGGGAGGGAGACCTCCAGGCGCTTGCCGCCGACCTCGACGACGACCGTCTCGCGGGTCGCTTCCCCGGCGTCCTCGTCCTCGGCCGCCGACGGCGCGAACGGCTTGATCTCGTTGACGAACTCCGTCTCGATCCACCGGGTGTGGACGTCGAAGGGCTCACCGGCGCGGCCGCTCACCTCGGGGGCGAACGCGGCGTCGCGCACCACGGTGCGGTGGAAGGTCAGCGCGGTGGCCATCCCCGACACCTCGAACTCGTCCAGCGCGCGCGCCGCCCGCTCCAGGGCCTGGCCGCGGCTCGCGCCGGTGACGATCAGCTTCGCCAGCAGCGAGTCCCACGCGGGGCCGATGACCGACCCCGACTCGACGCCCGCGTCCAGCCGCACACCCGGGCCCGAGGGCGGCGCGAACGTGGTGACCGTGCCCGGGGCCGGGAGGAAGTTGCGGCCCGGGTCCTCGCCGTTGATGCGGAACTCGAAGGAGTGACCGCGCAGCGGCGGGTCGTCGTAGCCCAGCTCCTCGCCGTCGGCGATGCGGAACATCTCGCGGACCAGGTCGAGGCCCGTGACCTCTTCGGTGACCGGGTGCTCGACCTGGAGGCGGGTGTTGACCTCCAGGAAGGAGATCGTGCCGTCCTGCCCGACGAGGAACTCGCAGGTGCCCGCGCCCTCGTAGCCGGCCTCGCTCAGGATGGCCTTGGAGGCGCGGTACAGCTCGGCGTTCTGCTCGTCGCTCAGGTAGGGGGCCGGGGCCTCCTCGACCAGCTTCTGGTGGCGGCGCTGGAGGGAGCAGTCGCGGGTGGAGACGACGACGACGTTGCCGTGCTTGTCGGCCAGGCACTGGGTCTCCACGTGCCGGGGGCGGTCGAGGTAGCGCTCGACGAAGCACTCGCCGCGGCCGAAGGCGGCCACCGCCTCGCGCACGGCCGAGTCGTAGAGCTCGGGTACTTCCTCCAGCGTGCGGGCGACCTTCAGGCCGCGGCCGCCGCCGCCGAAGGCCGCCTTGATGGCGATGGGCAGGCCGTGTTCCTCGGCGAAGGCGACGACCTCGTCAGCGCCGGAGACCGGGTCCTTGGTGCCGGCGACGAGCGGGGCCCCGGCGCGCTGCGCGATGTGCCTCGCCGCGACCTTGTCGCCCAGGTCGCGGATGGCGTGCGGGGGCGGGCCGATCCAGTTGAGCCCCGCGTCCAGGACCGCCTGCGCGAACTCGGCGTTCTCCGACAGGAATCCGTAACCGGGGTGGACGGCGTCAGCGCCCGAGTCGGCGGCGGCCTTGAGGACCTTGGTCATGTCCAGGTAGCTGGCTGCGGGGGTGTCACCGCCCAACGCGTAGGCCTCGTCGGCCACCCGGACGTGGAGTGCGTCCCGGTCCGGGTCGGCATAGACGGCGACACTCGCGATACCCGCATCCCGGCACGCGCGGGCGACGCGGACGGCGATTTCGCCGCGGTTGGCGATGAGCACCTTGCGCACGATGGCTCCCTCCTTGAAACAAGCTGAGTTTAGGTACTGGCGACACCTGACGCCGAGCCGCCCAGGGGGGTGAGCTTGCCCACACGGAGTGTCATGCGCGTCTCGCGCGGAACCGGATCTCCCCTCGTCATCCCACGGTACGCCGCTTTCGGGCACGGGTTGTCCGACTCAGGGGTGTGGGCTAACTCTCTGTCCCGGTGGCTCGGTGGAACCGGGGGTCTTTGTGGACTCCCTACGAGAGGAGAAGCGAAATTTTGCTGTGCGCCGTTTCCCTTGCCCCGGCATGTACCCGCCAGTAGCGTTCGCTCTGGCGCGTACACGTACCCGGAGTAACCCGGGCGCGTCGAGCGGGCGGGCCGCAACAGGCGTTCCGCCGAGGGCAGATGCAGGCCACAGAAGGGGTGGGCGCGGTGTCAGGGCGCAGACGAGCGGTGGCCGCGGTGACGGCGTTGGTGCTGACACTGGAGGCCGTCGTACTCGTAGGACTCAATCTCTTCCTCGGCAAGGTCGCCGACGTCCAGCAGATGTCGCTGGCGGGCATCGAGCCGCGCGCCATGACGATCTCCGCGGTGATCGGCGCCGTGCTGGTCGGCGGCTACGTGCTCACCTGCGCGCTGATCCTCGCGCGCACGGCGATCCGCGACCTGCCGCCGCGCGGGTTCTGGCGCATCGTGCTGATCAGCTGCGCCGTCGTCCACGGCGTGCTCGGCGCCTTCTGCGTCGGCCTGGTGGGGTGGACGGCCTTCGTGGTGCTGATGGCCGTCCTCGGTCTCCTCGTGTGGTCGCTGACCTGGTACGGCGCAGGCGACGACGAGCACGTCGAGCGGGCACCCGCAAGCCGGGATGCGGCCGCCTCCGCGCAGGGCGAGGTCAGCGCGCCACCCACAGGTCGGTGACGGCGACACCCAGATCGGCCAGCAGCCTGCGCAACGTCGGCAGCGAGAGCCCCAGCACGTTGCCGTGGTCGCCCTCGATGCCCTCGACGAACGGGCCCGAGCGGCCGTCCAGGGTGAAAGCGCCCGCCACGTGCAGCGGTTCGCCGCTCGCGACATAGGCGGCGACCTCCTCATCGGACGGTTCACCGAAGTGCACCGTCGTCGAAGCCGTCACCGAACAGCGCGCCTGAGCCGTCCGGGTGTCGACCACGCAGTGCCCGGTGTGCAGCACACCCGAGCGGCCCCGCATGTCCTTCCAGCGGGCCGCCGCCTCCTCGGCGTCCGCCGGCTTGCCCAGCGCCCGCCCGTCCAGCTCCAGCACCGAGTCGCAGCCCACGACCAGCGCCCCCGCCGCCTCGGCGCGGCCCGCCACCGCCGCCGCCTTCGCCTCCGCCAGCACCCGGGCCAGCTCCGAAGGGGTCGACGCGTCGATCGCGTCCTCGTCCACGCCGCTGACGACGACCTCCGGCGCCATCCCCGCCTGCCGCAGCAGCGCGAGACGGGCAGGGGAAGCGGAGGCGAGGACGAGACGCGGAGAGTTCATGCGGGCCATCGTAAGGACCCGCACCCCGCGCACGCGCACAGCGGACCCGGGCGGCTCACGAGTACGCCACCGACAACAGCAGCAGCATCACGACCGCCACCACCACCAGCAGCACCCAGCCGAGACGGTGCACCTTCTCCTGGGCCCTGCGCAGTTCCGGCGGCGGCTCGTCGCGGGGGTCCGACCACAGCATGCGCCCCATGGTGGGACCGGGCGGGCGCCCCCGCCTGAGTACGCGTACTCAGATGCGGACGCCCCGCGGGCACCGGATGCCCCGGAGGGCACGGGCCCGGCCCTCACCCCGGCCAGTACGTACGGCGCCAGGCACCCGGGCCCGGCTGCGGCAGCCGGCGCGGCACCGTACGGGCCGGCGACGACCACGCGCCCGGCACCCCGCGGCCCGGCTCACCCGGCGCAACGGCCGACGCGCGGGCCCGCACCACCGCCAGCGCGGCGGCCAGCTCCTCGGGCGTCGGATTGCCCCGCACGACCCGGATGGGCGGCTCGGGGGTCCGGGGGGACGTCTCTCGGGAATCCGTCATCGCGGCCTCCTCACAGCGGGATGTTGCCGTGCTTCTTCGGCGGCAGCTGCTCGCGCTTGGTGCGCAGCGTACGCAGACCGCGGGTGATGTGACGGCGGGTCTCGGCGGGACGGATCACCGCGTCCACATAGCCGCGCTCGGCCGCCACGTAAGGGTTGAGCAGCGCGTCCTCGTACTCCTGCGTGAGCTGGGCGCGCAGCTCCTCGGTCTCCTGCGGGGAGCCGGCGGCGGCCAGCTTCTTGCGGTGCAGGATGTTGACCGCGCCCTGCGCGCCCATGACGGCGATCTGCGCCGTCGGCCAGGCGAAGTTGAGGTCCGCGCCCAGGTGCTTGGAGCCCATCACGTCGTACGCGCCGCCGAACGCCTTCCGCGTGATCACCGTGACCAGCGGCACCGTCGCCTCCGCGTACGCGTAGATCAGCTTCGCGCCGCGCCGGATGATCCCGTCGTACTCCTGATCGGTCCCCGGCAGGAACCCCGGCACGTCCACGAACGTGAGGACCGGCACGTTGAACGCGTCGCAGGTACGCACGAACCGCGCCGCCTTCTCGCTCGCGTCGATGTTCAGACACCCCGCGAACTGCAACGGCTGGTTGGCCACCACACCGACCGGCTGGCCCTCGACCCGGCCGAACCCGGTGACCATGTTCGGCGCGAACAGCGCCTGCGTCTCCAGAAACTCCCCGTCGTCCAGCACATGTTCGATGACGCCGTGCATGTCGTACGGCTGGTTCGCCGAGTCCGGGATGAGGGTGTCCAGCTCCCGGTCCTCGTCCGAGGTCTCCAGATCCGCCTCTTCGGCGAAGACCGGCGGCTCCGAGAGGTTGTTGGACGGAAGGTAGGAGAGCAGCGCCTTCACGTACTCGATGGCGTCCTTCTCGTCACCCGCCAAGTGATGCGCGACGCCGGACGTGGCGTTGTGCGTCCGCGCCCCGCCCAACTCCTCGAACCCGACGTCCTCACCGGTGACCGTCTTGATGACGTCGGGCCCCGTGATGAACATGTGCGAGGTCTGGTCCACCATCACCGTGAAGTCCGTGATGGCGGGCGAATAGACGGCTCCGCCCGCACAGGGCCCGAGAACGAGGGAAATCTGCGGAATCACGCCGGAGGCGTGCGTGTTGCGGCGGAAGATCTCCGCGAACAGGCCGAGCGCCGCCACGCCCTCCTGGATACGGGCGCCGCCGCCGTCGTTGATGCCGATGATCGGACAGCCCGTCTTCAGCGCGAAGTCCATCACCTTGACGATCTTCTCGCCGTAGACCTCGCCCAGGGCGCCGCCGAAGATCGTGAAATCCTGCGAGAACACGCAGACGGGGCGGCCGTCGATCGTGCCGTAGCCCGTGACGACACCGTCGCCGTACGGACGGTTCGCCTCCAGGCCGAAATTCGTCGAACGGTGGCGGGCGAACTCGTCCAGCTCCGTGAAAGACCCCTCGTCCAACAGGAGTTCCACGCGCTCGCGCGCGGTCAGCTTGCCCTTCGCGTGCTGCTTCTCCACCGCGCGCTCCGAGCCCGCGTGCACGGCTTCCTTCGTGCGGTGCTCGAAATCCGCGAGTTTGCCCGCGGTGGTGTGGATGTCGAGGTCGTCGGACATCTCGGAGGGCTCCTAACCGTCACGGGGTGGCTACCGATCCGTAGGCTATCTGCGGCACGCCCGTTACGGAGTGCGTCATTGGCCACACCGCCAGCACCCTTTCCGCTGTCGCCGCGCCCTTTCTCCCCTTCTCCGAGCACCCTCACCCAAGAGGTAACTCCTTCGTACCTACGGGGGCTCCTAGGGGGGCGGAGCCCCCGTGGCGGGGGGGGCAGTTGGGGTGGGGGTCCCCCCGGACGGAGTCTGGGGGAGGAGCCGCCCCAAAGCCTGATCGGCGAGACCCCGGGGCTTGGGGGCGGAGCCCCCAAACAGAGGGTGCCCCTCGGGGGTGGGCGGCCCACAGAAGGACGGAGGCCAAGGGGGGCCCGCCCTACAAGGAAGGGGCGAGGGGCGAAGCCCCCACAAAGAACGGGTCCAGGGGCCGGGGGCCCATGGGAGGGGGGAACAGCCGAGGGCGGCACATAGTGTGGCGGCATGACGCCCAACCGCTGGTCGGACCTGTCCCGCCCCCCGCTCAACCAAACAGCCCTCCGCCGCGCCCTCCTCCACGAGAAGCACCCGCTCTGGACGCACCTGGAGGTGCTGGACTCCGTCACCTCGACCAACACGGAGCTGGTCTCCCGCACCCGCGCGGGCGAAGCCCGCCCCGGCACCGTCCTCGTGGCGGAGGAGCAGACCGCGGGCCGGGGCCGGCTGGACCGCGCGTGGAGCGCACCGGCCAGATCGGGCCTGTTCTTCTCCGTGCTGCTGCGTCCCCACGCGGCAGCCGAGCGCTGGGGCTGGATCCCGCTCCTCGCGGGCGTCGCCGCGGCGGGCGCGCTCGCCCGTACCGCGGGTGTCGACACGGGGCTGAAGTGGCCGAACGACATCCTGGCCACGGGGGCGGACGAGGAGCGGAAGATCGGCGGCATCCTCGCGGAGCGGGTGGACGACGAGCACGTGGTGCTCGGCATCGGGCTGAACGTCACTCTGCGCGAGGACGAGCTGCCGGTTCCCACGGCGGGCTCGCTGGCTCTGGCGGGCGCCCAGGGCACGGACCGTGACCCGATCCTGCGCGCCGTGCTGCGCGCGTTCGAGGACTGGTACGGCCGCTGGTCGGCCGCGGACGGCGATCCGGCGTCCTCCGACGTTCTGGAGGCGTACGCGGCGGGGTGCGTGACGCTGGGCAGGTCGGTGCGGGCGATGCTGCCGGGCGGGGAAGAGCTGCTGGGGGAGGCCGTGGCGGTGGACGGGGACGGTCGGCTGGTCATCGCTTCGGAACAGGGCGTGCAGCGTCCGGTCGCGGCCGGTGACATCGTCCATCTGCGTCCGGCGACCGGTAAGTGAGGTAGCGCACAACTGCCGTATGGTGGGCAATCGGCGGTGACATCGGGTGTCATCGGGCGCCGGGGTCCGGCTCACGGGCGGTGCCGGTGTGCCGCCGCGAGCAGGAGCGGCAAGAGGAACGGAAGGGCTGTGCGCAGGGACGACGCGAGGGCGCGACGCCACGTCGCGGAGGGTGCGGGGAGCCCCCGGTGACCGCGGACGATCCGGGTGTGCCCCAGCAGGGGCAGCCGGCCGGCTCCCGGGAGGACGACCCGGCGAGCGGCGGTGACGCCGACCCCGAGCGCGCTGGCGAGCGTGCCGATCCCGAGCCCGCCGGCGAGCGCGCCGGTTCCGCGCGCGCCGCCTCGCAGGACCCGGTCCAGGCCAACTCGTTCGCCGAGGACGTCGGCGAGGCGGAGATCGTCGAGGACGACACCGATCCCAGCGCGCTGCGTATCGAGGAGCTGATCCTGGGCTCCGCGCGGCAGTACACCCCGTTCCAGGCGGCGCGTGCGGCGGGCGTCTCGATGGAGCTGGCGTCCCGTTTCTGGCGGGCGATGGGCTTCGCCGACGTCGGCCAGGCGCGCGCGCTGACCGAGGCGGACGTGCTGGCGCTGCGGCGGCTGTCCGGGCTGGTCGAGGCGGGGCTGCTGAGCGAGCCGATGGCGGTGCAGGTGGCCCGGTCCACGGGGCAGACCACGGCGCGGCTCGCGGACTGGCAGATCGACTCGTTCCTGATGGGGCTGACGGAGCCGCCCGAGCCGGGGATGACGCGTAACGAGGTCACGTTTCCGCTGGTGCAGTTGTTGCTGCCGGAGCTGGAGGAGTTCCTGGTCTACGTCTGGCGCCGCCAGCTCGCGGCGGCGACCGGGCGGGTCGTGCAGGTCAAGGACGACGACGAGATGGTCAACCGCCGCCAGGCCATCGGCTTCGCCGACCTGGTCGGTTTCACCCGGCTGACCCGGCGCCTGGAGGACGAGGAACTGGGCGAGCTGGTAGAGGCGTTCGAGACGACCGCTGCCGACCTGGTGGCCGCGCACGGCGGGCGGCTCATCAAGGCCCTGGGCGACGAGGTCCTCTACGTCGCGGAGGACGCGGGCACGGCCGCCGAGATCGGCGTGCGGCTGATCGAGACGATGGCGAACGACGAGACGATGCCGGAGCTGCGCGTCGGCATCGCCTTCGGCACGATGACGACCCGGATGGGTGACGTCTTCGGCAACACGGTCAACCTCGCCAGCCGGCTGACGTCGATAGCGCCCAAGGACACCGTGCTGGTCGACGGCGCCTTCCGTGCCGAACTGACGGCTTCGGGGGCCGCTCCCGAGTCGGAGAAGGAGAGCGAGGACCTGTCGGGTTTCCGGTTCGCGCTCCAGCCGCTCTACCAGCGCCCCGTGCGGGGTCTCGGTGTGGTGGAACCCTGGCTGCTGAGGCGGCGTACCCCGCCGGGGCCCTGACGGCCTGCTTCGCGCGGGCGGCCGCCCGTGTCGGGGCGGCCTCCGGGGCCGGGGGCAGAGGGGGTTGTCCCCCGGGGGAAAGCAGCGTGAGCGTTATCGTGACGGCCATGGACCATGGCGAGCAGGTGTTCGGGGAGTGGGTGCGGGTCCGCAAGGACGGGCACGTCGCCGAGTTGGTGATGGATCGGAAGGCGGCCATGAACGCCGTCTCGACGGCGTTCGCGGGTGCGCTCGCCGACGCGTGCGCGGCCCTCGCCGCGGACGGCGACGTGCGGGCGACGGTGCTGACCTCCACGCATGAGCGCGCGTTCTGCGTCGGCGCCGACCTCAAGGAGCGCAACGCGCTCAGTGACGCGGAACTGGGCGCCCAACGTCCGTACACCAGTGCGGCCTACCGGGGCGTGCTGGAGCTGCCGATGCCGACGATCGCCGCCGTGCACGGCTACGCGCTCGGCGGCGGCTACGAGCTGGCGCTCTCCTGCGACCTGATCGTCGCCGACCCCTCGGCCGTGGTCGGGCTGCCCGAGGTGTCCGTCGGCGTGGTGCCCGGCGGCGGCGGCACCCAGCTGCTGCCGCGCCGGGTGGGCGCGGCCCGCGCCGCCGAGCTGATCTTCTCCGCGCGCCGGGTGGCGGCCGAGGAGGCGCACGCGCTCGGTCTCGTCGACCAGCTCGCCGAGGCGGGCGAGGACCGCGCGGAGGCGCTGGCCCTCGCCGGGCGGATCGCCGCGCACTCGCCCGTGGGGCTGCGGGCCGCCAAGCGCGCGCTGCGCACCGGATGGGGCATGGACCTGCGGGCCGGTCTCGAGGTGGAGGAGGCCGCCTGGCGAACCGTCGCCTTCTCCGGGGACCGCGCCGAGGGTGTCGCGGCCTTCAACGAGAAGCGGAAGCCCGACTGGCCGGGAGCCTGAGCGGCCTGCCTCCGCCAGGTTCCCCGGCACGAGATGTGTCAAGAGCGCCCCACCGCGCACGTGTCGTACGTAGAGTGAGGCCCTCCGTAGGGGGCCGCGCGGCAGAACGGCACGAAGCCTCCTAATCTTGGCCGTATGGGCCGAATACGTCAGGACGGGGACGCGGACGCGCGCCTGAGCGCCGTCGTGGGGCTGTCGCAGGCCATGGCGGCGGCGCAGACCTCCGCCCCCGCACCGGCCCCGACCACCTCCGGTGCCGCACACGACCCCGAGGCCGTCGCCGCCCTCTCCCACCGGGACATCGCCCACGCGGCCGCGCGCGGCGCGTGTGAGGCGATGGGCGGCACGTTCGCGGCCATCTCCGTCTGGGAGCGGCCGCGCGGGCGGCTGCGCGTCCTGGTCAACGTCGGGGACCGGGCGCCGGGGGAGGCCGAGTTCCCCGACGACGAGTCCTACCCCGCGCACGACTTCCCGCAGATCGCCGAGTCCCTGCACGAACGCTGGGCGGGCGGCGCCCGTGCCCAGGCCTGGGTGGAGGGCGAGGAGGGCCCGCTGTGGGGCGGTGACGAGGCGGCGCCCGGCTACCGGCGGGTGGCGGTGTGGCGGCGCAGGGGCCGCGGCTCGGGCGTGATCGCCCCGATCGTGCTGCACGGGCGCGCCTGGGGCGAGCTGTACGTCGCCAGGGCCGCCGACGCACCCGCCTTCACCAGGAACGACGCCGACTTCGCCGCTGTGCTGGCCGCGCTCATCGCCTCCGGCATCGCGCAGAACGAACGGCTGGAGGAGGTCCGCCGCCTGGCCTACACCGATCCGCTGACCGGCCTGGCCAACCGCCGCGCCGTGGAGTCCCGGCTCGACGAGGCCGTCGAGCTGCACCGGGATCTCGGCACGGTCGTCAGCCTCGCGGTCTGCGACATCAACGGGCTCAAGGCCGTCAACGACCAGCAGGGCCACGAGGCGGGCGACCGGCTGCTGGAACGTTTCGCCGAGGTCCTGGCCGACTGCGCGGCGACGCTGCCCGGCGCCCTGGCGGGGCGGCTCGGCGGCGACGAGTTCTGTCTGCTGACCGTCGGGCCGACCGCCGACGAGGTGGTGCGTGCCGCCGACGACCTCTGCCACGGCGCGGCGGCACTGGAGCTGGGGGAGGGCGTGGCCTGCGGCGTCGCCTCCACCGGCGACCCGGTCGGTGACGTGCGCACGGCCCACCGGATCTTCCGGCTCGCGGACGCGGCCCAGTACCGGGCCAAGGCGCTGCGTTCGGGCAAGCCGGTGGTGGCGGGCCGCGAGGGCGGACCCGACGACCCCACAGTGCGGCTGGCCGCCGACCCCGCACCGCTGCCACCCGCCCCGGAGCGCCGCCGCTTCCGCCGCGGATGAGCCCCGGCGGCTCCAGGGGCCCGGCCCGGTTCCGGGGGCCCGGCTCCGGTGTCCCGACGGCGGAGGGCTCGGCTCCAGGCCCCAGCGGCAGAGGGCCCCGAAGCGGGCGGCGCGAGACCTAGCGGCCCGTCGGCGGCAGCGTGTCGGCCAGCGCCTGGGCGAAGGCGGCCGGGTGTTCGACGCAGCCCACGTGCCCGCCGGGGAACTCCCGGCACTCCGCGCCCACCGCCTCGGCCAGAGCGGTGGCCATCGTGTGCTGGAGCTGTCCGCGTGAGGCCCGGCCGACGGCGACGACCAGCCGGTCCGCCACCCCCTTCAGCTCCGTCAGGTCAGGGGTGTGGTGGCTGAAGGGCCGCAGCACGTCGCGGAGGAAGTGCGCGCTGCTCGCCTCGATCGCGGCCCGCAGCCCGTCGGGCACGGGCGCGGGATCGCCCACGGCCGGGTCGTCGACGGGCTCCGGTGCGCCGAGGACGGCACCCATGCGGGCGTAGGCGGCGCCGACACCCTCGCGCACGGCGGTCTCCTGGATGCCGGCGAAGGCGGCCAGGACGGGAGGCGGGTCGGGCAGCACGCGGATCAGCGGCGGCTCGTGGGCGACGACGAGCCGCAGGCGCTCCGGATGCCGCGTCAGGAGTTCGACGGCGGCGACAGCGCCGGAACTGGTGCCGAGGACGGTGGCGGGCTCGTCGGGGGAGAGCAGGTCGAGCAGGCGCCGCGCGTCGGCCGCGTGCACCTCGACCGCCTGTTCCTCGCCCGGGGAGTCCAGCGGGCTGCCGCTGATGCCGCGCGGCGCGTAGCTGGCGACGGTGAAGCGGTCGGCGAGCGCCGGCGCGACGCCGTGGAAGACGTCCGCGTTTCCGGCGCCGCCCGGTATGAGCAGCAGGAGCGGCCCGGTGCCGCGCACTTCGTAGCGCAGGGTGGCGCCGGGGACGGGCAGGACGCCGACGCGCGGTGCGGTGGCGTCGGCGGGCAGGTCACTCATGGGACGCGATCTCCTTGTTCGTGCGGTGCTGGTGCTGGTACCGGTGCTGCTCGGTGCCGGCGCCCGGGGTCTCTTCGTGCGGCTGGTCCAGGCCCACCTCGCCGGCCGCCCCGACGACACGCTCCACCGTCGGCCCCGCCCGCACCATGAGCCCCCGCTTCCCCTCGCCGGCCCTGCCCCGTCTCGTGCCGCCTTCTCCGGCCGCCGCGAGCCTAAGGCCAGGGGCTGGAGGAGAGCACCTGATTTGCCCGGGGCGGTCGGAGGCGGCCGACCGTGACAGATGGCAATTCACTCATTAGTGTTTCTGAATATGAATATGCACACTGTGGTCGTGGGGAGCTCGGGGACCACCCCGGAGGAGGTCATCGCCGTCGCCCGGGACGGCGCCCGGATCGAGCTGCACCCGGAGGCGGTCGAGGCGCTGCGCACCGCCCGCCGCTTCATCGACGACCTGGCCGCCAAGCCCGACCCCGTCTACGGCGTCTCCACCGGCTTCGGCGCCCTGGCCGTCCGCCACATCGGCCCCGAGCTCCGCGCCCAGCTGCAGCGCAACATCGTCCGCTCGCACGCGGCGGGCATGGGCCCCCGGGTCGAGCGCGAGGTCGTCCGCGCGCTGATGTTCCTGCGGCTCAAGACGCTGGCCTCCGGCCGCACCGGCGTGCGGCCCGAGGTCGCCCAGGCGATGGCCGACGTCCTCAACGCCGGCATCACCCCCGTCGTACACGAGTACGGCTCCCTCGGCTGTTCCGGAGACCTCGCCCCGCTCTCGCACTGCGCGCTCACCCTGATGGGTGAAGGCGAGGCGGAGGACCGCGACGGCGTGGTCCGCCCGGCAGGCGACCTGCTCGCCGAGGCGGGCATCGCCCCCGTCGAGCTCCGCGAGAAGGAGGGGCTGGCCCTCCTCAACGGCACCGACGGCATGCTCGGCATGCTGCTGATGGCCTGCGCCGACCTCGCCCGCCTGTTCACCAGCGCCGACATCGCCGCGGCGCTCTCCCTGGAGGCGCTGCTGGGCACCGACCGGGTGCTGGCCCCCGAGCTGCACGCCATCCGCCCGCACCCGGGGCAGGCGGCCAGCGCCGCGAACATGCTCAAGATGCTGGCGGGCTCCGGGCTGACCGGGCACCACCAGGACGACGCCCCCCGCGTGCAGGACGCCTACTCGGTGCGGTGCGCCCCGCAGGTCGCGGGCGCGGGCCGGGACACCCTCACGCACGCCCGCACGGTGGCCGAGCGGGAGCTGGCGGCCGCCGTCGACAACCCGGTCGTGTTGCCGGACGGGCGGGTGGAGTCGAACGGGAACTTCCACGGGGCGCCCGTCGCCTATGTCCTCGACTTCCTGGCCGTGGCCGCGGCCGACCTCGCCTCCGTCGCCGAGCGCCGCACCGACCGGCTGCTCGACAAGAACCGCTCGCATGGCCTGCCGCCGTTCCTCGCGCACGACGCCGGGGTGGACTCCGGGCTGATGATCGCCCAGTACACGCAGGCGGCCCTGGTCAGCGAGCTGAAGCGGCTGGCCGCACCGGCCTCGGTGGACTCGATCCCCTCCTCCGCGATGCAGGAGGACCACGTCTCCATGGGCTGGTCCGCGGCGCGGAAGCTGCGGACAGCGGTGGACGGGCTCTCGCGGGTGATCGGCGTCGAGCTGTACGCGGCCGCGAGGGCCGTCGAGCTGCGCTCCCGTACGGCGGGCGCGGCGCCCGGTGAGGCGGCGCGCGCGGTGGTCGCGGCGCTGCGCGAGGCGGGGGCCGAGGGCCCGGGGGAGGACCGGTTCCTGGCGCCCGACCTGGCGGCTGCCGAGGCGTTCGTCAGGTCCGGCGCCCTGGTGGCGGCGGCCGAGTCCGTCACGGGGCCGCTGGCCTGATTCCGGCGGTCGGTCGGCCCCACCTGACGGCGGTGGCCGGTCGCGGGTCGGCGGGGCCGGCGGCGGTGCTCCGTCCGCCCGGGCCGGCCAGGGCGGACGGCTCCGCCCTGGCCGACCTCCGGTCCGGCCTAGCCGGTCCGGGCGGCGTCCTGCTCGTGTCCCAACCGCGTCACAGTGTCGCTGTGACGAGTGGGATGGTCAGGTTTTTCGGGGGTAGCGTTGGCTGTGGGGACGAACCAGAGGGCGCACAGTACTCCGCCGGCCGCCGCGGCGGTCGCCAGAGAGCGGCGGTGGACTGACAGCTTCGAGGGTCCGGCCTCGGACACGAAAAGGCCCTCCAGTGTGCGTCGGAACGGCGTACGGCTCGGGGGATCAGCGATGAACTGACCGTACGCGGGCTGATGTTACTGAGTGGTGGAGGCGATGGGGAAGGCATGCTTCCGCTCTTCCGGGGAACCAGGAAGGTTCCGTCCTTTTCGAACGGGACAGAACCACAACGGCTCCGTCCGCATCTAACGGGACAAGAGACGGAACGGCTCGCGAACGGGTCGGATACGTGTCCTAGACCACAGTTTTACCGAAAGTGGAACCGGTCATAGTCCCCCGTGCGTTCTTATGCAAGGAGCTGGAGCGCACATGTCCGATATCGGGCGCTGTGGGGGCCAAGCAGCTTTACCGGGGAGACATGGGGTTCCGAAGGCAAATGGAGAAGCCAGTGATGACGGGTGGGAAGCACCGCAGGGGTCTCGCGGCCACGGCCGTGCTGCTCGGTGGGGTGCTCGCGCTGAGCGGATGCGGTGGCGACGACGGGGGTGACACCGAGAAGTCCGCGGCGAAGAATGACATATCCGCCGAGAAGGACGCCTCGCAGGCCCGAATAAAGATCGCCTCCAAGGACGGCGCCACCAACGCGAGCATCAACAGCGGCGGCAAGGTCTCGGTCAAGGGCGGCAAGCTCACCAAGGTGAGCATGAAGGCCGCCCAGAGCGGTACCGAGGTCGAAGGCTCCCTCTCCTCCGACGGTACGTCCTGGAAGCCCGGCAACCAGCTGGAGCGGGCCACGAAGTACGAGGTCACCGCGACGGCCAAGGACAGCGAGGGCCGCAAGGCCGTGGAGAACTCCACGTTCACCACCGTCTCGCCCGAGAACAGCTTCATCGGCACCTACGCGGGTGAGGACGGCGCCACCGTCGGTGTCGGCATGCCGGTCTCCATCACCTTCGACAAGCAGATCCAGAACAAGAAGGCCGTCGAGTCCGCGATCAAGGTCAACTCGACCAGCGGCCAGGAGGTCGTCGGCCACTGGTTCGGCAACGACCGGCTCGACTTCCGCCCCGAGGAGTACTGGAAGCCCAACTCCAAGGTCACCCTCGATCTCGACCTCGACGGCGTGAACGCGGGCAACGGCAACGTCGGCGTCCAGGACAAGAAGGTCACCTTCAACATCGGCCGCCAGCAGGTCAGCACGGTCGACGTGAAGAACTACCAGATGAAGGTCGTCAGGGACGGCAAGACGATCAAGACCATCCCGATCTCCGCGGGCAGCGCCAGCAACCCGACCTACAACGGCAAGATGGTGATCTCCGAGAAGCACAAGGAGACCCGCATGGACGGGAACACCGTCGGGTTCGGCCGCAAGGGCGCCGAGGGCTACGACATCCCCGACGTGCCGCACGCCATGCGCCTGTCCACCTCCGGCACCTTCATCCACGGCAACTACTGGGGCGCTCCCTTCGGCTCCGGCAACACCAGCCACGGCTGCGTCGGCCTGAAGGACTCCCAGGGGGCGAACAACTCCGGCACCGACGGTGCCTGGTTCTACGAGAACTCGATGATCGGCGACGTCGTCGAGGTCAAGGGCTCGCCCGACAAGACCGTCCAGCCGGACAACGGCCTCAACGGCTGGAACATGGACTGGGCGGAGTGGAAGGCCGGCTCCGCACTGTGACGCCGCAGGCCGGCGGCGAGCACCGCGCCGGCTGAGCTTCGGCACCCACGAGGGTGGCCCCGGGCAGGGGCCACCCTCGTCGCCGTATGGCGCCCCCTGCCTCCGGGGCCGCGGGCGGGAGAGGCCCAGAAGGCCAGGAGGGAAGAGAAGGGGCGAGAGGGCAGGAGGCGGAGGGGCGTCGTTACGCCAGGCCCAGTACCTTCGGGTCGGTCGCCAGCTCACGCAGCGCCGCGCCGGGGTCCGCCACCAGGCGGCGCGCCCGCAGATCCATCACCCCGCCGACGCCGGTCAGCTCCGCGGCGAGTGTGCCGTCGGCCCTGCGGATGAGCTGGCGCATGCGGAAGGTCTTGCCCGGGCCCCACTCGAAGGCGCAGCTGACCGTCACCTCGTCACCCGCGTGCAGCTCCCGCAGGTACCGCACCGTCTGCTCCAGCACGACGGGCCCCACACCCCGGGCCACCATGGCGGCCTGTTCGATACCGGCCGCTCTCAGCGCCGACCAGCGCGCGTGCTCGCCGTACTGGAGGTACACGGCCTGGTTCACATGTCCCTGGGTGTCGGTCTCGTAGCCCCGTACCGTCACCGGGACGGTGCACGGATCGGCTGCGGGCTGGTCTTGTGACACGGTCTTCTCCGTCTCGTGGGCGACTCGTCTGGGCGGACTCGCCACCGCCCTGCTCGTCGGGCACGCGCCCGCGGCGGGCGGCGCGGCAACACCGGTCACGCTATCCGGCGGCCCGACGGCACCGCTCGGGGACTGCCGGCCCCGGCAGGCGGCGACGCGCTGGGCTCGTCGGGCGTCCGCTGGACGGTGTCGTTGCCGGCCGGGCGGTCGATCACGTACCGCCAGTGGCCGTCGGCCCCGCGCCGGGCGACGTCGGTGGCCGTTCCCCTCAGGTGGACGCGGGCGCCGTCAGGCCCGGTGCCGTCGATCTCCCAGTCGACGATCAGCAGGGCCACCTCGTCGGCGACGTAGGTGTGCCGGGGGCGCACGCTCAGCGGCAGACCGAGCGCGAGGAAGTCCGCGTTCGCGCGGGCCACAGCCCGCGGGGTGTCGGCCACGGTGCCGTCGGGGGAGACGAACACCGCGCCCGGCTCGTACATCTGGGCCACCGCCTCGGCGCTTCCGCTGTTGAACCGTGTCGCGAACACCGCAGGTACGTCCGCGGCTTCACGGGCAAGGGGGAGGGAACTGCTGTTCACGCGGGACCTCCGAGAGGGCGGAGAGGCGCCGTAGGCTCGGCGCGTAAGGACGAGAACTGACGTTAGGACCCCCGCACGTGGCTTACCCAACGGTCAGTGCCGGGCCGGGCCCCGCGCGGCCCGGCCTGCCCGACGATCCGCTGGCCCGCGCCGCGGCCCCGACGCCCGGCTGCCCCGTCGAGGTCGCCCTTGACGCGCTGCGGGGCCGCTGGACGACGCTGGTGATACGCGAACTGCTGCGCGGCACGCACACGTTCGGGGAGCTGGCCGCCGCGCTGCCAGACCTGTCGGACAAGGTCCTCACCGACCGTCTCCACCGGCTCGCCGCCACGGGGGTCGTTCACCGGGACCGGGCACCGGGCTGGCCCACCACCGTCAGCTACCGGCTCACAGCCCGCGGGCAGGCGCTGGGGCCCGTGCTGCAAGCTCTGTGGGAGTGGGGCGCGGCGGACTGACGCCCGCGCGGGCGGCCCGACCGACGGCGGTCTCGCCCCCCTTCCCTGCCGGTCAGCCGCGGAAGACCTGGGCCGTGTGCCAGGCGGTGTGCCTGACCGCGACCGGAGGGGCGCCGCCGGCGGGAGGAGCCATCGGACGGTCGGCGAGGTCGAGGACCTGGAGACGGGCCGCCGTGCCGGTGCCCGTGAAGTGGCGGGAGACGGTGATGCGCAGGCCGCCGTCCAGGCCGAGGACACCACGGTCGAACAGCTTGTGGTGGAGGGCGCACAGGCACAGGGCGTTCGAGAGGTCGTCGGGCCCGTCGAAGGCCCACCAGCGCACATGCGCCGCCTCCAGCCCCACCGGACGCGGGCGCGGCCCCAGCGCGCCGTCGAACCCGCAGAACGCGCAGCGGTTCCCGTACGCCGACATGACCTCGGCGCGGAGCCGGGCCGCGCGCACCGGGTCGCGGACCAGGCGGCGCACGGCGACCCGCGCCAGGTCCGCCACGTCCAGATCCAGCCCGGCGTCCGCGGCGACGTCCTCGTGCAGCGAGGGCGGAAAGTGCAGGTCGAGCAGGGTGTGGGCGAGAGTGGACAGCAGTCCGGGATCCTCGGCCAGGGCCGCGCGCAGGCCGGGCGCCAGCCGCCCCGTCGCACCGCTGGCCCGCAACCGCCCGACCTGCGATCCGGGGCTGTCGCCTCCCGTGTCCGTGCGGACCTCCCACACGCCGTCGCTCACCAGGTGGTGGAACGGGTAGCCCGGCGACGTGTCGCGCGGCGGGCCGTACTCCCGCAGCAGGCGTGCCACGTCGCGCTCGACCTCCGTGTAACGGAGCCCGCCGTCGGGGTCGGTCTGCTGGCGGCCGAGCGCGTACAGCAGCAACAGCGGTTTGTGCGGCGCCCGTTCGCCCTTCTGCGTCCACTGCCGGAGGTTGCCGACGCGTGCCACCCAGTCCATGCGTGCACTGTAGGGCGTGTGCGGCTGTGACACGACGGCCATTGTCCGGGCCGACACCCCCTCGATAGCCTCCTGTTGATCGCACCTGCACACGAAGGGATGGGCTCCACTCTCTCCTTCGAGACGCTCGTCGAGCCAGGCCCGTTCGCCAACGCGACCGCAGGGTCCGGCTGCGCGGCCCGGCGCGCGGCAGGCGCCGGCCTCCACGGGGTTTCCGCCCCGCGGCGCCAGGATGCCGCGTATGTCATCTTCTGCACGGAGTGCGGGGCGGGCGGCACGGACGTCCGGATACGCGGCACCGGCCGCCGGGCCTCCCGCACCGGCCGCCGAACGCCCCGCACCGGCCGCCCGGTACCCCGCGCCCGCCGCCGGGCCCGCGCAGCGGACCGTCGAGCGGCGCCCGTGGTGGCGGGACGAACGCTGGTGGCTCGCCGGGGTGTGCGGCGCCTTCGGACTGCTCTCGCTCACCGTCGTCCACCCAGGGCTGCCGCTCGGCTGGGACGAACTCGTCTACACGAGCCGCTTCGCGCCCTACGGGCCCGAGACGCCCTTCAGCGCCCCCCGCACCCGCGGCGTCCCCGCGCTCCTCGCACCCGTCGCGGCGTTCAGCGACTCGGTCGTGCTGCTGCGCTGCTACCTGACGCTGACCGCGTCGCTCTCCCTCTTCCTCGGCTACCTGCCCTGGCTGGGCAGGTTCGCTGGGCGCGGGACCGTGCCGCTCGCCGCCGCGCTCTACGGCAGCGTGTGGATCGCGCTCTTCTACGCGGGCGCGGCGATGCCCAACCACTACGTGGCCACGGGCCTGGTGGCCGCCGTCGGCTGTTTCCTCCGCCGCCCGGCCACGGGACGGACCCGCGCGGGTGCGGCCGCCGCGCTCGCCCTCGCCGCCCTGATGCGCCCCAACGACGCGGTGTGGCCCGCGCTCGTGCTGTTCACCGCCGCGCTGGGCGGCCGCCGACCGCCCCCGCGCGTCCGGACGCGGACCGCGCTCGCCCTCGCCTGCGGCCTCGCTGCCGGGCTGCTGCCCTGGGCCGTGGAGGCGTCGCTCCGCTTCGGCGGTGTGCTGCGACGCGTGCGCGCCGCGAGCGAGATCCAGGGCGGCATGAGCCCGCGCCTCACTCTCGACACCCTGAGGGCACACGCCGCCGCGCTGGACGGGCCCCTGCTGTGCCGCCCGTGCGACGGTGCGGCGATCGAGTGGGCGAACGCCGGATGGTGGCTGCTGATCCCCCCGCTGCTGGTGCTCGGCCTCCGTGCGGCACGCGCGCAGGGGCGCACCGCTTCGGCGGTGCTTCCGCTGGCGGCCGCAGCCGCCGTCGCCCTGCCGTACCTCTTCCTCATGGAGTACGCGGCACCCCGCTTCCTGCTGCCCGCCTACGGGCTGCTGGCCCCCGTCGCCGCGCTCGGCGCCCTCCGCGCCGTGCGGTGGGCCCGCGCTCGCGGAGCACGGCGCGCACGGGTACTCGTCCGGCTGGGCGGCGGTGCCCTCGCCGCCCTCCACCTCGCCCTCCAGCTCCAGCAGTTGGGCCTCCACTCCGGCATCCAGGCGGCGGCCCGCCACGACTGGCAGCGCATCGGGGAAGTGCTGCGCGCCCACGGCGTACGCCCTCCCTGCGTACTCGGCGGCAACAGCTCCACCATCCCGGTGGCCCACACCGCCGGCTGCCGCCCCGCCCAGGGGCGCACGCCCCATGCGCTCGTGCTCCGGAGAGCGCCGCTGCCCGCCTGGGCCGAGGCAGCCGACTGGCACCTCCACCCGGTGCCCCACACCTACAACCCCGGCTGGCGCGTCGCCGTCCCACCCCGCGCCGACACTCCCCACGGGCCGACGGATCTCTCACGGCCGGCCGGCCCTATGCGGCCGACGAGTCCCGCACGGCCGAGGGCCCGGGCCGCCGGGCCGTAAGACGGCTGAGAGCCCCGGGACGGGCGAAAGAGGCCGGGACGGGGGCGCTCCAGCCGGCGTGCTCCAGCCGGCGTGCTTCATCGGCGTGCTCCAGGTGGGCGTGCTTCAGGTGGGCGGCGGCGCGTGCGGCCTGGTGGACGACTTTCGGCCTCGTCCACGCCCACGAGCGCCCCACGAGCGCCCCACGAGCGCCCCACGGGTCTTGCGCGGACGACGAACGCCCCCGCTCACAACCGAACGGGGGCGGGTTCGCCACGAGGCCGACGACCTCGCCAGGCGTGCGCGGCTCCTCCTACGAGGCCAGCCCCACCGGGCAGCTCACGCCCGTGCCGCCGATGCCGCAGTAACCGGCCGGATTCTTGTCGAGATACTGCTGGTGGTAGCCCTCGGCCGGGTAGAAGGGGCGGTCCTCGGCGGAGAGGATCTCCGTGGTGATCTCTCCGTGCCCGGAGGCGCTGAGGACCTGCTGGTACGCGCCCCTGGACGCCTCCGCCGCGCTCGCCTGCGCGGCGGAGTGGGTGTAGACAGCCGAGCGGTACTGGGTGCCCGAGTCGTTGCCCTGGCGGAAGCCCTGGGTCGGGTCGTGCGCCTCCCAGAAGCGCTTGAGGAGCGTCTCGTAGGAGACCTTCGCCGGGTCGAAGACCACGCGGACGACCTCGGCGTGTCCCGTGAGGCCCGAGCAGACCTCCTCGTACGTGGGGTGCGGTGTGGACCCGCCCTGGTAGCCGACGAGGGTCGTCCAGACGCCGTCCGTCGTCCAGAAGACCCGCTCGGCGCCCCAGAAGCAGCCCATGCCGAAGTCGGCTACCTCCAGGCCCTCCGGGTACGGGCCCTGCAACGCCGTGCCCAGTACGGTGTGCCGCTCGGGCACGGCGAACTCCGGCTCAGGACGGCCCTGCAGGGCCTCCTCCGGGGTGGGGACGCGGTTTTTGAACCTGCCGAACAGCATGTCGTTCTCCAGACGGAAGTCGGAGGGGTGTGGGGGAGTCGGAGGGCCGTGTCCGGGGCGGCGGAGGCGGCACGGGGCCGGTGCGGGGCCGTTGCGTGGCCGGTGCGGTCGTCAGCCCTTCGACTTGGCGGACGAGGAGGACGCCGAGGCTGCCGTGGACGCCGTGGAGGCTGCGGACGAAGACGCCGGGGCGGAGGATGCGGCGGCTGCACTGGCCGTGACCTCGGTCTTCTTCTCCTCCACCGCGGTCTTCGTGCTCTCGCTCGACCCGGCGTCCTCGTCCGCTTCGTCCGCGTCGGTCGCCTCGGCGACGTCCTTGGACGTCCCCCCGGGCGTGCCGCCGTCCCCGGCTCCGTCCGGTCCGCCGACGGGGGCGCTGCCGCCCCCGGCCGCCGGCTGCTCCTCGAAGTCCACCCGGTTCATGTGCTTGTTCATCGACTTCATCAGCAGCCACACGGCCAGGCCGATGACCGCGAAGACGACGAAACCGAGCACGCCGGGAGTCACCTTGTTCTCGTCCAGGTCCTTGGCCAGCGGAAGGACCTGGACGAGCGTTGTCTGCGTCGGGCTCATACCGTCAATTCTCGCGGATCCCCGCGAAGAGGTCGTCCTCGGGGAGGGAGGTCTCCACGAGGGACTTCGCCAGCTCGTACTCCTCGGTCGGCCAGACCTCCCGCTGGATGTCCATCGGGACGCGGAACCAGCCGCCGTCCGGGTCGATCTGCGTGGCGTGCGCGATGAGCGCCTTGTCCCGGATCTCGAAGAAGTCGCCGCAGGGCACGAACGTGGTGAGCTCGCGCTCCTTGACCTTCATCTTCTCCCAGCGCTCCAGCCACTGCGTGTACGGCGACTCCAGACCGCGCTCGATCATCGCGGTGTGCATCGCCAGGGTGCGCTGCCGGTTGAAGCCCTGGTTGTAGTAGACCTTCAGCGGCTGCCAGGGTGCGCCGAACTCCGCCTCCGGATACTTCTCCGTGTCCGCGGCGTGCTCGAACGCGACCATCGTGATCTTGTGGGTCATGATGTGGTCGGGGTGCGGGTAGCCGCCGTTCTCGTCGTAGGTGGTGATCACCTGCGGGCGGAACTCGCGGATCAGCCGCACCAGCGCGCCGGCCGCCTCGTCCACCTCGACCAGGGCGAAGCAGCCCTCCGGCAGCGGCGGCAGCGGGTCGCCCTCGGGCAGCCCCGAGTCGACGAAACCGAGCCACGCCTGCTTCACCCCCAGGATCTCCCTGGCCTCGTCCATCTCCTTCCTGCGCACCTCGTGGATGTTCGCCTCGACGTAGGTGTCGCCCTGGAGTTTCGGGTTGAGGATGGAGCCACGCTCTCCCCCGGTGCACGTCGCGACCAGCACGTCCACCCCCTCGTCGACGTACTTCGCCATGGTGGCCGCGCCCTTGCTCGACTCGTCGTCGGGGTGCGCGTGCACGGCCATCAGTCGCAGTTGCTCAGTCACAACTCAATCCTCGTAAGTCGGCCATCGGCCCGCTGTCAGCGGTAGTGCGGGCGGCTTCTATAGTGACCGAACGAGGACCGTGATGTATTCCCGGTACGATCCCCCGCGCCGCCGAGAGGAACCGCCGCCATGGCCGATCTGAGCCAGAAGGCCCCGGAAGGGCGCTACGGGCGTACCGCAGGGCGCTCCGGCACGGGCGTGGGCCGTACGGACGCGCGCACGGACCGTCGGCTGAAGGTCACCGGCGGTGTGCTCGGTGTCCTGTTTCTGGCGCTCATCGGCTGGATCGGCGCCTCCTACGTCTCCGGGCAGGACGTCAGCGGCGAAGTGATCAAGTTCAAGGTCGTCTCCGACAGCGCGGTGGAAGTGCACCTGGAGGTGCGCAAGGACGAGGGCGCCGAAGGCGTGTGCACGCTGCGCTCCCGTGCGGAGAACGGGTCCGAGGTCGGACGCAGGTCCGCGGCGTTCGACGCGGGTACCGCGCGCGTCGACAGGGTCGTCACCGTGCGGACCACCTCCCGCGCCACCAGCGCCGAGCTGCTGGGCTGCGAGAAGAGGTAACCGGCCGCGCGCCGGTCACTTCCGGCCGTTCTCGGCCGCACCCGGCCGTGCCCGCCGGCCCCGGGCTGTGCCCGCCGGCCCCCGCCGTCTCCCGGGGATCGGTCGTTCTCCTGAGAAACCTGCCCTCCTCCCGAGGGAAAGACCCGTCCTCCTCCCGAGGAAAAGACCCGTCCTCCTCCCGAGGAAAAGGAGGAGTCGGTTCGCGGATCAGGGGCAGGGGTCGTGGCGGCAGCACCAGCGCGACCAGGAGCAGAGCGACCCGCATGTACCGCCACGAAGCCACCCAGGCCATCACAGCGCAGCGCGCGTTCGGCATCGTCCGCACGGCCACACCGGGCGAAGCCGTCACAGCGGCGGGCACCCTGCTCGACGCGGGACTCCACGCGGTCGAGGTGGCCCTCACCACCCCGCAGGCCCTCCGCGCCCTCGACGAGCTGACGGCGGCGCGCCCGACCGCTCTCCTCGGCGCCGGATCCGTCCTCGACGAGACCGCGGCACGCGCGGCGATCGAGGCGGGCGCGCGCTTCCTCGTCTCGCCGAGCCTCCACCGGGAGGTGCTGCGCACCGGTCACCGGTACGGGGTGCCGGTGTTCCCGGGTGTCGGCTCTCCCACGGAGATCGTCCGCGCCCTGGAGGACGGCGCGGACGCGCTCAAGCTCTTCCCCGCCTCCGCCGTCGCACCCTCGTGGGTCACGGACGTGCGGGCCGCGCTGCCCCAGGCGCCGCTCCTCCCCACCGGCGGGGTGACCGTCGAGACCGCACCGGAGTGGATCGCGGCGGGAGCCGTGGCCTGCGGCCTGGGCTCCGCGCTCACCTCGGGCGGCCCCCAGGCGGCCGGGCAGCGGGTGGCCGCGCTGCTGGACGCGCTGGCCCGCGCGCGGTGACCGCCCCGCGCGGCGCGGGGTGTCCCTGGCCCCGGTGACGCGCACGGCCTGCGCGTGTGGTGTGCTCGTGCGGCTGTGACCTGCGACGGAGCCATGGCCTTCTTCCCTTTTCCGCCGGAATTGTTAAGCTCGTGGTTTCGCCCACCAGTGAAGGCGCAGCCTGTCTGGTAGGGCGATTGCTGCATCAGCTGACATCCCAGTACCGACGAGGAGCACCTGTGACCCAGACCAGCGACAACGTCACCTGGCTGACCCAGGAGGCGTACTCCCAGCTCAAGGCCGAGCTGGAGTACCTGTCGGGTCCTGCACGTACCGAGATCTCGAAGAAGATCGAGGCGGCTCGCGAGGAGGGCGACCTCCGCGAGAACGGCGGGTACCACGCGGCCAAGGAGGAGCAGGGCAAGCAGGAGCTGCGGATCCGCCAGCTCCAGCAACTCCTGGAGAACGCGAAGGTCGGTGAGGCTCCGGCGGACGACGGTGTCGTCGAGCCCGGCATGGTGGTGAAGATCGCCTTCGACGGCGACGAGGACGACACCATCACCTTCCTGCTGGCGTCCCGCGAGTACGCCAGCACGGACATCGAGACGTACTCCCCGCAGTCGCCGCTGGGCACCGGTGTGAACGGCAAGAAGGTCGGCGAGGACGCCGACTACGAGCTGCCGAACGGCAAGATGGCCTCCGTCCGCATTCTGGAGGCCAAGCCCTACAAGGGCTGAGGGGCGGGCGAACCGGCCCACGGGTGCTGATGGCGGGCGGCCCGCGCGTGAGGTGCGCGGGCCGCCCGCCGTTTTCCGGCCCTTGGGCCTGCCGACCGTTGGGCCTGCCGACCGTCGGGCGTGCCGGCTGTCGGGCTGCCTCCAGGGCGTGCCGGCGGTGGCGTTCGCCGTCGTCAGGCCGTGGCGTTGCGGTATCTGCGGACCGCCAGGGTGCGGAAGACGGCGATGATGGCGGCCGACCAGATCAGTGAAGCCCAGACCGGGTGCTGCATGGGCCAGGCGTCCGGTACCGGGTAGCCCGGCGGCAGGTTGCCGAACAGCTCCCGCGCGGCGACGACGGTGGCGCTGAACGGGTTCCACTCGGCGAGGTGCTGGAGGAAGCCGGGCATGTTCTGGGAGGGCACGAACGCGACGGAGATGAACGTCAGCGGGAACAGCCACACCAGCCCGCCCGAGGTGGCGGCCTCCGGTGTCCGCACCGAGAGACCGATCAGCGCGCCGATCCAGGTGAACGCGTACCCCAGCAGCAACAGCAGCCCGAACCCTGCCAGTGCCTTGGGGATGCCGTCGTGGGCACTCCACCCCACGAGGGCGGCGACGACGGCGAGGACGACGAGCGTCAGCGTGGTCTGCACGAGATCGGCCAGCGTGCGCCCGGTCAGTACGGCCCCGCGCGCCATGGGCAGGGAGCGGAAGCGGTCGATGAGGCCCTTGTGCATGTCCTCCGCTATGCCGGCGCCCGCTCCCGCCGTCGCGAAGGTGACGGTCTGCGCGAAGATGCCCGCCATCAGGAACTCGCGGTAGGAGGCGGCGTCGGTGCCCGACCCGGGCACCTTGATGGAGCCGCCGAAGACGTAGCTGAAGAGCACCACGAACATGATCGGCTGGATCAGGCCGAAGATGACGACCTCGGGGATGCGCACCATGCGGATGAGGTTGCGCTTGGCGATCACCAGGGAGTCCGTGACGGACTGGACGATTCCGCCGCGCCCCTTCGGCGCGGTCCCGGCGGGCGCCGCCTGGGCGGTGGCACTCACTTGGTGGCCTCCTTGCGCTGTGCCGCGTCGCGGGACGCGTCGGTGCCGGTGCCCGGCTGGTCGTCGGTGTCCGTCGCCTGCCCGGTCTCGCCCTCGGCGGCGTGGCCCGTCAGGGAGATGAAGACGTCGTCGAGGGTGGGGCGGCGCAGGCCGATGTCGTCGATCTCGACGCCGCGGGTGTCCAACTCCCGGATGACCTCGGCGAGGAGCTTGGCTCCGCCGGTGACGGGCACGGTCAGCTTGCGGGTGTGCTCCTCGACGGTGCAGCTCTCCCGTCCGGCGCCGCGCAGCGCGTGGCTTTCGAGGATCTCCCGCGCGGTGGGGATGTGCTCGCGCTCGTGGACGACGACTTCGACCCGCTCGCCGCCGGTCTGGGCCTTGAGCTGGTCGGAGGTGCCACGCGCGATGACCCTGCCGTGGTCGACGACGGCGATGTCGTGCGCGAGCCTGTCGGCCTCGTCGAGATACTGCGTGGTCAGCAGCACCGTCGTACCGCCGGCGACGAGTTCCTCGACGACCTCCCACAGCTGCTGCCTGTTGCGGGGGTCGAGCCCTGTGGTGGGCTCGTCCATGAACATCACGGGAGGGCTGACCACCAGCGCGGCGGCGAGGTCGAGCCGGCGGCGCATGCCGCCCGAGTAGGTCTTGGCGGTGCGGTCGGCCGCGTCGGCGAGGTGGAACCGCTCCAGCAGCTCCTTCGCGCGCTTCTTCGCGTCGCGACCGGACATCTGGTAGAGCTGCCCGACCATCTGCAGGTTCTCACGTCCTGTCAGGTATTCGTCGACAGCGGCGAACTGCCCCGACAGGCCGATCGAACGGCGCACCGCCGTCGGGTTCTTGAGTACGTCGGTGCCCGCGACGACGGCCTTGCCCGCGTCGGGCCTCAGCAGGGTCGTCAGGACGCGGACCGCGGTGGTCTTGCCCGCGCCGTTGGGTCCGAGCAGGCCGAGCACGGTGGATTCGGGGACGTCGAGGTCGACGCCGTCCAACGCCCTCACGTCGCCGAAGGCTTTCACCAGCCCCTCGGCGTAAATGGCACCTGGCATGGATGGTCTCCCGGGGTGTGGAGCGCGTGGCTCTACGAAAAATGCTAGATCCGTCCGAAAAATCGGGCGTGCATACACGGCCGTGCGGCGGGTTCCGGCCCGACGACAGCAGTATGAGCCGACGCGATGTATCGCGTCAACCGCCTTTCACGATAGTTCGCGAGTGACCCGTGTCCTGTGCTGAGCGCTCAGCTGACGACGGTGTAGCCCGCCGCGCGCAGCCCGGACGCCACCTCGACGCAGTGTTCGGGGCCCTTGGTCTCCAGGTGCAGCTCCACCTCGACCTCGTCGAGCCCGAGCCGCGGATCGGTGCGGACGTGGCTGACGTCGAGCACGTTGGCGTCGGCCGTGGACAGCTCGCTCATCAGTGCGGCCAGGGCGCCGGGCCGGTCGGACAGGCGCAGCCGCAGCGACAGGTAGCGGCCGGCCGCCGCCATGCCGTGCCGCAGTGTCCGCTGGAGGACGAGGGGATCGACGTTGCCGCCCGAGAGCACCGCGGCGAGGGGGCCCTCGAAGCTGTCGGGGGCCGACAGCAGCGCCGCGAGGGGGCTGGCTCCCGCGGGCTCGACCACCAGCTTCGCCCGTTCGAGACAGAGCAACAGGGCGCGCGAGAGGGCGTCTTCGGAGACGGTGCGGATCTCGTCCACCAGCGCGTCGATGATGCGGAACGGGACGTCTCCCGGCCTGCCGACCTTGATGCCGTCGGCCATGGTCGAGGCCGACTCCAGCGCCGTCGGCCGCCCGGCCGCCAGTGACGGGGGGTAGGCGGCCGCGCCCTCGGCCTGCACGCCCACGAGCCGCACGTCGGGGCGGAGCGCCTTGATGGCCACCGCCATGCCGGCGAGCAGTCCGCCTCCGCCGACGCCCACCACGACCGTGCGCACCTCGGGGCACTGTTCGAGCAGTTCCAGGCCCAGCGTGCCCTGACCCGCCACCACGTCCGGGTGGTCGAAGGGGTGGATGAAGACGGCGCCGGTGGCGTACGCGTACTCCTTGGCCGCCTCCAGGGTCTCGTCCACCACCTGACCGTGCATGCGCACCCGTGCCCCGTACTCGCGGGTGGCCGCCACCTTCGGCAGCGGGGCGCCGACCGGCATGAAGACGGTGGAGGCCACACCCAGCAGCGAGGCCGCGAGCGCGACGCCCTGCGCGTGGTTGCCCGCGCTCGCCGCCACGACGCCGCGCCGCCGCTCCTGCGCGGAGAGCCCGGCGATGCGCACATAGGCGCCGCGCAGCTTGAAGGAGCCGGTGCGCTGGAGGTTCTCGCACTTGAGGTGGACCGGTGCGCCGACGAGCGAGGAGAGGTGCCGGCTTCCCTCCACGGCGGTGGTACGGGCGATCCCGGAGAGCGTCTTGTGGGCGCGGCGCACGTCGTCGAGACAGACGGGCAGTTCGGATCCTGGGGTGGCGCGGGGCGGTGCACTGGAGGCCATGCCGCCAGTCTGGCAGTCCGCCGGTACGGCCGGAGTGCGGTCGCCCGGGGGTGGTCCGCGTCACTGGTTCGTGCAGTGGAGGTACGCCCAGGGCCACTCCCGCGTACTCTGTCGGCACATGCTCAGGCCATCCTGGCCAACAAACCACCCCTGAACCGTCAAATCTCCTCAAAAACTCCCGCAGACTGACGAAGTGAGCGCACGTGCCATGCCCACGCACCCGGACATGACGACAGACACCTCAGACACCCCGGGACCACTCCAGGACGATCCCGCGGTGCCTGCCGACAGCGGTGCCCGCTCCTCCACGGCCGTGCTGGACGCCATGCAGCACCAGCTGGCGGTGTACGCGCGCCGCGCGGAACAGACCCGGCTCGGCGGGCTCGGACAGGCCCGCAACTCCATGGACCGTGCCGCCTACCTCCTGCTCAACCGGCTCGACCAGGAGGGCCCCATGGGCGTCAAGGCGCTCGCCGCCGGCATGGGGATCGACTCCTCCACCGTGACCCGGCAGGTCGCACCCCTCGTCGAGTCCGGACTGGTCAAGCGGACCTCCCACCCGGAGGACGGCCGTGCGGTCGTGCTCCAGCTCTCCCCGCGCGGTGAGGCCAGGCTCGAAGAGGTCCGCTCCTCGCGGCGCAACCTGATGCAGCTCATCACGCAGGAGTGGACGGAAGAGGAACGCGGCACCTTCTGCGAGCTGCTCACCCGCTTCAACGGGGCGATGCTCGACCTGCACCCCGGCGGCCTCGGCCAGCCACCCAGGTCCGGCTCCTGAGCACCCTCGGGACGCCCATGGTGACGCCCACAGGGGCGCCCGCGAGGACGCCACCGGCCCGCTCCGGCCCGCCGGTTGCACCCGGTGGCACGGGCACCGGAGCGGACCCGCGCGCCGCGCTCCGGCGAAGCTGACGACGCGCCTCTTGATTTGATCTGGCCGCCTGCCGTCCTATAGCGGCACAAGAGGCCGGGGGAGCGTCGCGCGGAACGCGCGCGGGAGGCGGCGTGCGAGAGCGTCAGGCACAGACGGAGCGCCTGAGCGCGCGCGAATTCGAGGCGTTCGTCGCGGGGGCCGGCGGCAGGCTTCTGCACGCCGCCACCCTGCTGACCGCCGAACCCCCCGGCAGCGCGCCCGCTGCCGAGCGGCTGCTCGTGCGGGCGCTGGCCCGCACCCGCGCCGACTGGTACCGGATGCGCGGCGAGGACCCCTACGAACGCACGCGCCAGGAGATGGCCGCGCACTTCGCCCGCACCGGCCTGCGCCACCGCCGCTCCCGCGGCGGCCTGTTGGGGGCGCTCGCCCCCTCCGAACGGCTCGTCCTGGTACTGCGGCTGTACGAGGGGGTCGCCGAGGAACAGGTCGCCGCCGGGCTCGGACTCCCCGTCGAGCGGATACGCACACTGCACACGCGGGCCCTGGCGACGGTGCTCAGCCGGCCACCGGCTCACCGGAGCGGCGCATGAGCCTGCCCGACCGCAGGGAGGCGGAGGTGCGGCGGCTCCTGGAGCAGCGCGCCGCGGAACCCGTGCCCCCCGACCTCGCCGAGCGGGCGCGCGAGGAGGGGGAGCGGTTGCTGGGGCGGCGACGGGCCCTGCGGACGGCTCTGTGGGCCGGGGCCCTGGCCGGGCTGGCCGCCCTGCTGGTGTGGGCCCTCGCCCTCGACCCGTGGACGGCGACGCCCCCGAAGACGACGTCTCCCACCGCGGGGTGGTGACGCCCTTCCCGTCCCTCCGTGCGGGATCCCTCCGCGCCCGCACGGAGGGACGGGAAGAAGCGGGGTCCGTCTCTCCACTCGTGAGGGGGCGGAAACCCGCCTCTCCACTCGGGAGGGCGGGTCCCCGTTTCTGCACACGGGAGGGCGGGTCCCCGTTTCTCCACACGGGAGGGGGGAAGGGCGAGGTGTCCGGTCGCTCAGCCCAGGGCCTGGGTCAGGTCGGCCAGCAGATCGTCGGCGGCCTCGATGCCGACCGACAGCCGCACCAGGTCGGCGGGCACCTCCAGGGCCGAGCCCGCGGCCGAGGCGTGGGTCATCCGGCCCGGGTGCTCGATCAGGGACTCGACACCGCCGAGGGACTCGCCCAGGGTGAACAGGCGAGCCCGGTCGCACACCCGCACAGCCGCCTCCTCGCCGCCCGCCACACGGAAGGACACCATGCCGCCGAAGCCCCGCATCTGCTTCGCCGCGATCTCGTGCCCCGGGTGCGAGGGCAGCCCCGGGTAGAAGACCTCGGTCACCTTCGGGTGCGCCGTCAGAAGCTGCACGAGGCGGGCCGCGTTCTCCCCGTGCCGGTCCATGCGCACCCCCAGCGTCTTGATACCGCGCATCACCAGCCAGGAGTCGAACGGCCCCGCGATCGCCCCCATCGCGTTCTGGTGGAAGGCCAGCTCGTCACCGAGCGCGGGGTCGGAGACGACGAGGGCGCCGCCGACCACGTCGGAATGCCCGCCCATGTACTTGGTCGTCGAGTGGACGACGACGTCGGCGCCGAGCGCGAGGGGCTGCTGCAGGTACGGGCTGGCGAAGGTGTTGTCCACCACCAGCCGCGCGCCCGCGGCGCCGGCGACCTGGGCGACGGCCGCGATGTCGGTCACACCCAGCAGCGGATTCGAGGGCGTCTCCACCCAGACGGCCTTGGTGCGCTCGCGCAGCGCGGCCCGTACGGCGGCAGGGTCGGAGGATTCGGCGACCGACCACTGGACGCCCCAGCGCTCGGCGACCCGCGCGAACAGCCGGAAGGTGCCGCCGTACGCGTCGTTCGGAATCACCACGTGGTCACCGGGCGTGAGCACGGTGCGCAGCAGGCAGTCCTCCGCCGCGAGCCCGGAGGCGAAGGCCAGGCCCCGCCTGCCGCCCTCCAGCGCGGCGAGGTTCTCCTCCAGCGCGGTGCGGGTGGGGTTGGCGGACCGGCTGTACTCGTAGCCGCCGCGCAGCCCGCCGACACCGTCCTGCTTGTAGGTGGAGACCTGGTGGATGGGCGGGACGACGGCTCCCGTGGCCGGATCGGCGGTCTGGCCCGCATGGATGGCGAGGGTCTCGAAGCCGTGCGGAGGGGGCGCCGAGGTCGTCCGGTCCCCGCCGCTGGTGCGGTTGTCACGCTGCTCACTCATGGGGGCGAGACTAGTGGGCCGTACGGTGGAGTGGGGGCGTGCTCACAAGAGCTCATCCCCCAGCACCGCCGAGCCCGCCGCCGACCCGCCGCCCCGTCACCCCGTGGAGACCCGCCGCCATGGAAGCCCTGTTCCTGCTGATCGCACTCGCCGCCCTCTTCGGTGTGGTGGCCTATCCCGCGATGCGCCGCCGACGGCTGCGGCAGGAGGGCAGGCAGGGGCTGGTCCAGGCCGTCGACCCGGGCGCCGGGTACGGCTTCGTCCCCGCCGAGCAGCTGGACGTACGGCTGCCGGGCCCCGACAGGGAACTCGTCGAGGCGCTGGAAGAGGCCCAGCGGACGCAGGACTGGGAGCCGGTGGCGCGGATGCTGGCACTGACGGGCGACGAGTACGAACTGCGCTGGCAGCGGGTGCAGTCCCTCGCGGGCGCGGCGGCCATGGAACTGGCACGCGCGCGGGAACAGGCGCGGGACGCCGGCGCGGAAGGACCCGCCGACGTGGTGTCCTTCAGCAAGGAGCGGGCCGCGGTCCAGCAGGACGCGAGGTGGCTGCGGCAGTGGCGCGCACAGCAGCCGAACGACCACGGCGGTGCGCAGGTGTACGCGCAGTTCCTCGTCTTCCAGGCGCTGGCCGAGCCCGGCTCCGCCGACCACCGCATCATCCTGGAGGAGGCGCGCAACGTCGCCCAGGACGCGGCCCAACTCGCCCCCGCCGACCCCACACCCCACCTCACCGAACTGCACATCGCCCGCCGCCTCAACTACCGCGAGGCCGATTTCGCGTCCCTGTGGGACACCGTGCGCCGCCTCGCCCCCGACCACATGGGCGCCCACCTGGCGGCGCTGCCGTACTGGTCGGCGAAGTCGATGGGCTCCAAAGAGCAGGCCGACGGATTCGCCCGCGCGGCGGCCGCCCACGCCGCCGAGGGCTCCCTCCTGGCCGCCCTGCCGCTGTTCGCGGCCTACGACCACCTGCCCGAGGTCAACATGGTCCGCGGCCTGTACGAGAGCGAGGAGATCAGCCACGCCATCGAGGCCGCCGAGTACGCCGTCGACCAGGTCGACGACGACCACCCGGTGCGCCCCCACGTGCTGCACCTCCTGGTGTGGTTCCTCGTCCGCGCCGAGCGGTACGGCGAGGCCATGGAGGCCCTCGCCGCCGTCGACGGCCACGTGGGCGCCGTCCCCTGGGTCGACGAGGGCGACCCGGCCGCCACGTACGCCGCCTACCGCGCACTGGCGGTCGCCGGCTGGGAGTCCACGGGCGGCGCCAGGGCCTCCCAGACCTGACGCCTCGCAGCGCTGTCAGATGACTGTCAGATCAGCGGCACGAAGCCCCTCGCGGCAATCGTCGAGCGAGAGCTGAGCGCGGCGGTCTGCGCGCCCAGTTCCCTGTCGAGCACGCTCGGCAGGGAACTGGAGAAGCGAGTGGGAGGCACATCGGATAGTCCTCGTGCGTCAGCGATGGCGCATGAATGCAAATGGGGCACATAGGGGAAGGAGCCTGAGCACGGCCGCTATGTCGGTGGTGAACCCGTGCGCCGGGGAGGTTGTCGTCCACACCCGGCTCCCACCCGCTCCGACTGCCTCGCGGGCCCCGCGCACAACTACGGCTCGCCAAGCTGCCCTTCAAACTGACCGACGGACGGACCCAGACCGTTGACCTGGACGAACTGCCCGAGCCCGAGTCGGACGCCTGTTGACTGTGCAGCGGAGTCCGACGCGCACCCTGGTGTCGGAGGTGTCGTACCCGTGCCCGGCGCTACCGCTCCGTACGGCGCAGGAACTGCCAACCCAGTACAGCCAAGGCGAGTGTCTGCACGAGAGAAGTGAGCACGAGCAGGGGCCGAGCGGTGGGAGAGCACCAGAACGCGGTCGTGCAGACCATCGGTAGGATCAGGTACGTGAACAGGTCCACCGCGGTCTGAAGCCGCTTACGCAAGGTGCGGCCCGCAACGTTGCGGTGGTATACCTCCCAGCCGAACACCGCGCCCCGGGCGGAGGAGAGTTCCCCCAAACGCGGCCCCAGTTGGTCGCGGACGTAGCAGCCGATCGCCGAGATCTTCTCGTCATTGACCAGGTAGGTCCAGCCCAGAATCAGGCAGATCGCAGGGGCGGAGAGTAACAGTCGGGACTGTCCGCTGTGAACGGTGACCGCCACGACCGCGGTGACCGCGGCGAGCGTGAAGTAGAGCAGGTTGTCGCGGAACCCTATGCGGGTCTTCTGTTCCTCCTTGAGGCGGTCGTACTCGGCCAGCAGGACTTTGCTCTCAGTGATATCGTCCATGGAGGTCACAGCCGTTCCTGTGCTCGATTCCAGGATCAGCCGAAAACCTGGAAGGGCGTCAGATCGTCGGGGTTGTGCCGTTCGATCCAGTCCTTCCCGTCCGCCGCGATCCCCTCCAAGAGGCGGAAAGTATGGGTGAAGCCGGCCGCGCTGAGACTGATCTCGGAAATCTCCCGGGCGCTCTCGTCCGGTGCCAGTTGATGGGCATCGGCGTCCTTGACACGGATCTTCCGGGCTGGTCCATTGGTGAGAACGAGTTCCAGGTCGTAGCCGATATCTGCGTTCTCCGTCACCTGCACCGAGGACAGTGCGTCGAACCGGTAGTTGCTCCGCTGCTCGTTCCTTCGCGTCGAGTCGGCGAACTTGAACTCGGAACTGATCTCGCGGATGCCGTCCCGGGTGAACAGGAACAGGCGGATGACGTAGTGCGAGTACCGCCACGGGCCGCCCCGGACCCGGGCTCGTCTGTAGGAGGGCGCCGGGGCCACCAGGATGGTGTGCGTGATCAGATTCCGCCAGGTGAGCCGGTGGTGCCGCAGCGCCTCGTCCACGAACGAAGTCTTGTCGCAGGTGAGCCAGGTCTCCATCTCCCGCTCGCTGGGGCGGGCCTCGTCCAGGAATGCCTTCCAACGCTGATGAGCCTTCTGCCGTGCGGCCAGCTCCTCCTGGTACTCCCGAGCCTCCCGGGCCACTCGGTGCCTTTCACGTCGGAATTCCAGCCACAGATGAGCGGCCGCGTGCCCCGACCAGGTCGCACCGAGCAAGGCCAGGAAGGCCCACAGCGGCCGCGGCTGGGCAGCGCCCGACACTGCCGTGCCGAACGCTGACAGAGCCACGGCGCCGAGAACAACGAGGGCTGCCACGGTCAGGATCTTCGTCTTGGCCGGCGTCCGGTCTTGGCGGTGCCGATCGAAGAGAGTGCCGTTGTTGTGGCGGTTCCTGTTCTCCTCGGCGAGGTACCGGATCAGCCAGGTGACCCGGTCCACACTGATCCTGCTCTCCCGGTAGAGGTCCGCGATCTCGGCGGCGAGGCCGGTGCGGACCTCAGCTGTGTGTGCGAGCCAGGCTTCCGGAGTGAATCCGTGGGGTGTGCGGACGCTGAAGTAGTGGTCGAACTTGTTGTGGACTCGTTTGGTAAACCCGTCCTCGGGAGGGGCGGGATCGTGCGGCTGTGGGGCGCCGGCTCCGGCCGTGTGATCCGGCCGGGATCCCCGGCCCCACCACTGGACGCCGTAGCGGGCCGCGACGCGGCCCGCTACGACTGCCACCAGTGACTCGACGACCGCCTGGGCCGGATGCGCGATCCATGCCAGGGCCCCGAGGACCGCACTGCTGACCACGAACAGGACTAGCCGGAGCGGGAGGGCCGCCCGGGCAGCGGCAGCGGCATCAGTGTTCAGGCGGGGCAACACGGCGCGCGCCCCAATGGGGGAGGGCTCGAAATAGGCCCAGACCCGTCCGACCCGGTCGTTCCCGAAGCGCTCCGCCCCAGCCCGTTCGAGGGTGTCCGCCCACAGGTCGTCCTTGAGTCCCCCGGTGAGCATGAGGTCGAGATGGCGAAGGATCGCATCATGCTGGCGGGACGGCAGGTCTTGCAGCTGCTTCAGTACGGGTCCGGTCGCTCCGCTGGCGGTGCCGAGCACCGCCAGCAGGTCGAAAGTGACGCGTAGGGCGTCCTTCCATTCGTCCTCGGAGTAGACCCGCACGAGCCCGGAGGCGTGGCGCAGCCGCTGGACCTCTTCGACGCTGAGGTCGTGGTAGGTGCGTGCGCTGAGCATGGCGAGCACCCAGTGGAAGCGCACCTCCGCGTTGTGGTAGCCGTGGGCGATCGCGTCCGTGATCATTTCGCGGGCACGGCTGGGAATTCCGTCCTCCAGAAGCCGCACGCCCACCCTGTACTTCTCTTGCGGCGAGGCATCCGGGTGGACGAAGTAGACGTTGGAGTTGTGTACGGTCTCCGCCTGGATCCCGACAGTGGAGTCGTACGCGGCCGAGCCGTACGTGGCCCCGCTGCTGTCACTCATGCCCGGTCACCGACTGTGGTGATCAAGTGGGCGAGCTCGGCCATCAGTGCAGGGCACTCCACGACCAGTCCGCGCAGTCTCCTGAGCGTCATGGTCGCCCGCTTCGACGAATCCGGGGTGTTTCCCCCGGCCGACCGGAGGGCGGAGTCCAGGTCGGCCAGGGCCTCCCGGTACGTGTCCTGGTCGAGGGCACCTTCAGCGTGGTGCCGCCTCAAACTTCCGCGGAAACCGTTGAGCGTCGCGATCAGGTCCATCGGGCTGGACTCCTGCGGAGCCGTGTTCATGTGAACCCTGCTGCCCGTGACCGAGCCGGCCATGATGCCGACGGTGCTGTTGTGAGCGGTGTTGCTGACGTGTCGGCCGGGCCGGTCGGCCGAAGGGGCCCTGCCGTCCCGGGGCACGGCGGCCTCTTCCTGTTCCGCTGCCAGTTCCACCGCTAACCGGATGGCGAACGCCGCGGCGTTCGCTGCGGCCTGCGGCTGCCAGTTGCGGTCGTCCGTGCTGTTCTTCGTGCCGTCCGCCCGGTCGCTGATTCCCCGAATGATGGCCACCGGTGCCCCGCTGAGATGGCCGGCTTGCGCCACGCCGGCCGCCTCCATCTCGATGGCGAGTGCGTCGTTATAGTGCTGCCGAATCCACTTCGCTTCGGCCGAGATCCTTGAGTTCTGGACGACCTCGCCGGCGGCGACCGCCCCGAAGCGAACCCGTGGCGCGCCCTCGTGACCGGAGGCGGAATCCGCCCAGTCGTTCAAGCGGGCCAGGTGCGAGGCGAGCTGGCTGATGC
Organism: Streptomyces diacarni; assembly: GCF_003323715.1. Lineage (GTDB taxonomy): Bacteria > Actinomycetota > Actinomycetes > Streptomycetales > Streptomycetaceae > Streptomyces > Streptomyces diacarni. Next base: position 58,032 of record NZ_QOIN01000047.1, on the reverse strand, counting down.
CGTGCGGTGCTTCCCACGCCCGCGGGCGTGCTTTGAGCCCGTCGTCCTCGCTGGTCCCACCGTGGTATGCGTACACGTGTGACGCCATGACGACGTCACCCAGCCTGGTGGCATCCCATAAAGCGCCGGCGACCCCGACGAACAGCACGGCCACCGGCGAGAACTCCTGAATCGCGCGTTCAGCGATCACCGCGGCGGAATGGTTCCCCTTGCTCGTCAGGCCGAGTGCGACACAGCACGTCGTACCCTGCACGGTTCCCACTTCGAACCGGGTACCACGCTCATGGCGGTGCATCTGCGGACTCGCCAGCTTCTGACGGACGGCCTGATACTCGAGATTGAGGGCGGTGAGAATCACCACCGGGGCTTTCGACATCTATTCCTCTTCCCCTCTCATATTCTCTTCCGCTGCGGGCGGTGCGGGGCGGATCAGTGGTGGGAACAGCACGGTCTTCGGACCGGCCCGGTACAGCTGTGCGGGCCGTCCGCCCGTGCTCCTGCGGTCCGTGCCGAGGGGGACGATGAATCCTTTTGCGGCCTGGACCTTGCGGTAGAAATTGCGAGTGTCGAGTGCGGTGCCCCAGACGGCCTCGTATACCTGTTGCAGCTCTGCGATGGTGAATTCCGCTCCGCAGAAGGCCGTGGCCAGCGAAGAGAACTCAAGCTTGGTGCGTGCGTGTTCGATACCGTCCGTTGCGATTCGGCGGTGGTCGAAGGCGACTTCCACCTTTCCCGACAGCACGGCGTGCGCGGGAACCCACGCTGCATCGCTGGCATCCGTCCCCGCGACCGGCTCGGGCAGTCCCGGCGCGATCGCCAGGTGTGCCACGGAGACGACTCGGCCGCGGGGGTCGCGGTCCGCTTCCCCGTACACGCCCAGCTGTTCCAGGTGGACCCAGCTAGATGTCAGCGCCGTTTCCTCGCTCAGTTCGCGGTGAGCGGCATCCAGGATTTCCTCGCCGTCGTGGTTCAGGAATCCTCCGGGCAGGGCGGACATACCGCGGAAGGGGTCTTCACCTCGCTCCACTAGGAGGACGTGCAGGTGGCCGTCCCGCAGCGTCAGGATCACGAGATCGACCGTCAGTAAGACCGGAGGAGGTGACCAGGCGTCATGTTGCATGTACTGCAAGGTACTTCAGTTACTGTCACTTACACAAGAAGGAGGTCGCGGCTTGGTGTCGCGTTCGACCCCTACGGTCCCGGCGCGGGTGGCGGGAGCGTGCGGATGGACCGGTCGGGTCCCGCCGGCCCGTTCCGGTTTCGTGGGTTCTCACGGCCGGTGCTGCGATACTGCCCGCATGGTGAACCGCCTGGCCGATGCCATGTCCCCGTACCTGTTGCAGCACGCCGACAATCCCGTCGACTGGTGGCCCTGGACGCCGGAGGCGTTCGAGGAGGCGCGGCGGCGCGATGTGCCCGTGCTGCTGAGCGTCGGGTACGCGGCGTGCCACTGGTGCCACGTGATGGCGCGCGAGAGCTTCGAGGACGAGGCGACGGCGCGGTTGATGAACGCCCACTTCGTGTCCGTGAAGGTGGACCGCGAGGAGCGTCCCGACGTGGACGCCGTCTACATGGAGGCCGTGCAGGCGGCCACCGGGCAGGGCGGCTGGCCGATGACGGTGTTTCTGACGCCGGATGCCGAGCCCTTCTACTTCGGTACCTACTTCCCGCCCGCGCCGCGGCACGGCATGCCTTCCTTCCCGCAGGTGCTGGAAGGGGTGCGCACCGCGTGGGAGGACCGGCGCGAGGAGGTCGCCGACGTGGCCTCCCGCATCAGCGCCGATCTGGCGGGCCGCACTCTCAGTCTCGCCGCGCCGCAGGTGCCGGGTGCCGAGGAGATGGGGGCCGCGCTGCTCGGGCTGACCAAGGACTTCGACGCGAGCCGGGGAGGCTTCGGGGGAGCGCCGAAGTTCCCGCCGTCGATGGTGCTGGAGTTCCTGCTGCGGCACCATGCCCGTACCGGCTCCGAGGGTGCGCTCCAGATGGTCGAGGCCACCTGTGAGGCGATGGCCCGCGGTGGCATCTACGACCAGCTCGGCGGCGGCTTCGCCCGCTACTCCGTGGACGCGGAGTGGGTCGTGCCGCACTTCGAGAAGATGCTGTACGACAACGCGCTGCTGTGCCGCGTCTACGCCCACCTGTGGCGCGCCGGGGGCGCCTCCCGGTCGGAGGTAGGGGAGGCCGGGGGAGGTGCGGCACAGGCGCGCCGGGTCGCGCTGGAGACCGCCGACTTCCTCGTCCGTGAACTGCGCACGCGGGAGGGCGGTTTCGCGTCCGCGCTGGACGCCGACAGCGACGACGGGCACGGCGGCCACGCCGAGGGTGCCTACTACGTGTGGACGCCCGCGCAACTCGCCGAGGTGCTCGGCGAGGAGGACGCCGCACTGGCGGCGGCCCGCTTCCGCGTCACGGACGAGGGCACGTTCGAGGGCGGCGCCTCGGTGCTGCAACTGCGCGAGGGGGACGGGCCGCCCGCCGACGCGGCGCGCGTGGAGTCCGTACGGCGCGCTCTGTTCGAGGCCCGCTCGGCGCGGCCCCGTCCCGCGCGCGACGAGAAGGTCGTCAGCGCCTGGAACGGCCTGGCCGTCGCCGCGCTCGCCGAGACCGGCGCCTACTTCGAGCGGCCCGACCTGGTGGACGCGGCGCGTGCGGCAGCCCGGCTGCTCGCCGACGTGCACACCGTCGGCGAGGGGCGCCGCCTGGTCCGCACCTCGCGCGAGGGCGTGCCCGGCACCAGCGCGGGGGTGCTGGAGGACCACGCCGACGTCGCCGAGGGCTATCTCGCGCTGTACGCGGTCACCGGCGAGACGGAGTGGCTGCGGCGTGCGGGCCTGCTGCTCGACACGGTGCTGGAGCACTTCGCCGCGGACGACGGCACGCTGTACGACACCGCCGACGACGCCGAGCAGCTCATCCGGCGGCCCCAGGACCCCACGGACAACGCGGTGCCCTCCGGGTGGAACGCGGCGGCCGGCGCTCTGCTCACGTACGCGGCCTACACCGGTGACTCCCGCTACCGGGAGGCCGCCGAGCGGGCGCTCGGTGTCGTGCGTGAGCTGGCGTCCCGGGTGCCGCGGTTCCTCGGCTGGGGCCTCGCGGTGGGGGAGGCGCTGCTGGATGGGCCGCGGGAGGTGGCGGTGGTCGGGGCGTCGCCCGCGCTCCACCGTGCCGCGCTGCTGTCGACCGCGCCGGGCGCGGTGGTCGCGGTGGGGGACGCGTCGGGGGAGGCGTCCGTGCCTCTGCTGGAAGGGCGCGGCCTCGTCGACGGGCGTCCCGCCGCGTACGTGTGCCGCGGCTTCGTGTGCGCGGCCCCGGTGACCGACCCCGACGCCCTGGAAACCGCCCTGAACGAGTGATCCCGGCGCCCCTCCGTCCCCTCCGGGGGGCTACAGCGTCAGGCCGCGTTCCAGAACGCCCAGCGCCCGGGTCACCAGGGCGCGCAGGTCCTCCAGGCTGCCTGCCGGGCCCGGTTCCTGCTCGGTGTCGGCCCAGGAGTACAGGGCCTCCATCAGGGCCCCCAGCATGGCGCCGGTGACGATCCGCAGCTCCAGGTCGTCCTCGGGGCGTCCGGTGCGCTCGGCCAGCGCCCTGCGCAGCAGCCACGCCGTGTCGGCTGAGTGCTCGCTGAGGCGGCCGCGCAGGGCGGGGACCTCGCGGATGAGGCGCACGCGCTGGAACGTCTCGGTGGCGTCCGACCGGTAGACACGGGCCAGCGAGGTGTACAGCGCCTCGCGCAGCGCCGCGACCGGCGGCTCGCCGGGGGGCCGCTCGCGCAGGGCGTCCTCGACGAGCGCGTCGTACTCGTCGGTCAGCACGATGTCTTCCTTGGTGGGGAAGTAGCGGAAGACGGTGCTGGGGGAGACCTCCGCCGCGTCGGCGATCTGGTCGACGGGTGTGGCGTCGTAGCCCTGTTCCGCGAAGAGGCGGTAGGCGGCCGTGCGGATGGCCTGGCGGGTCTGGATCTTCTTCCGCTCGCGCAGACCCGGTTTCGCTGGGCGGAGGTCCGCGCCAGCGGCGGTGTCGTCGGCGGATGCGGTGCGTGCGGGGGCCATGGCCCTCATTGTCGGCCATGACCTGCTGGTGCGGCCATGAGCGGGCTGTCACCGAGGTGAGGGAAAACACGGGGCGAGGTGCACGGGGCGCGCTTAGGCTGGCTCCATGCAGGTCATCCAGTCGACGAAGCTCGCCAACGTCTGCTACGAGATCCGGGGCCCGGTCCTGGAGGAGGCGCAGCGGCTGGAGGCGGCGGGGCACCAGATTCTCAAGCTCAACACCGGCAATCCGGCGGCGTTCGGGTTCGACTGTCCGCCGGAGATCCTCGAGGACATGCTCCGCAACGTGGGCACGGCGCACGGGTACGGCGATGCGAAGGGGCTGCTGGCCGCGCGCCGTGCGGTGATGCAGCACTACCAAAAGCAGGGCATCGAGGTGTCCGTCGAGGACGTCTATCTGGGCAACGGCGTCTCGGAGCTGATCCAGATGGCGATGCAGGCGCTGCTGGACGACGGTGACGAGGTGCTCGTACCGGCGCCCGACTATCCGCTGTGGACGGCGTCGGTCTCGCTGGCGGGCGGTACGGCCGTGCACTACCGCTGCGACGAGCAGTCCGACTGGATGCCCGACCTGGCGGACCTGGAGAGCAAGATCACCGACCGTACCAAGGCGCTGGTGATCATCAATCCGAACAACCCGACGGGTGCGGTCTACGACGAGGAGATGCTGCGCTCCCTCACCGACATCGCACGCCGCCACTCGCTCCTCGTGTGCTCCGACGAGATCTACGACAAGATCCTCTACGACGGTGTGACGCACACCCCGACCACCAAGATCGCCCCCGATCTGCTGACGCTGACGTTCAACGGCCTCTCGAAGTCCTACCGGGTGGCCGGCTACCGCAGCGGCTGGCTGGCGGTCTGCGGGCCCAAGACGCACGCCGACAGCTACATCGAGGGCCTGACGATCCTCGCCAACATGCGGCTGTGCGCCAACATGCCGGCCCAGCACGCGGTGGCCGCCGCGCTGGGCGGGCGGCAGTCGATCGAGGACCTGGTGCTGCCGGGCGGGCGGCTGCTGGAGCAGCGTGACGCGGCGTACGAGATGCTCACGCAGATTCCCGGGGTCACCTGTGTGCGGCCCAAGGGCGCGATCTACGCCTTCCCGCGCCTCGACCCGAAGGTGTACAAGATCAAGGACGACCGGCAGATGGTGATCGACCTGCTCAGGCAGGAGCAGATCATGATCGTCCACGGCACCGGTTTCAACTGGCCCGAGCCCGATCACTTCCGCATCGTCAACCTGCCGGCCGCCGACGAGCTGCGCGAGGCGGTGACGCGCATCGGGCGCTTCCTGGACGGATACGGACAGCCGTGAGCGCTGCGTGACCGTTCCGTGAACGCCGGACAACTTTAGACGGAGTCCAAGTTAGGATGGCTTCCTGAACGCACCAGGAGGCCCTCCATGTACGAACCGATCCGCACCAAGTCGGTCCACACCGTGGCCGAGGACGCCCATGCCGAGCTGCCCCGGCGCACCCGCGAGGAAGAGCTCGACATCCGGCTGGCCGGGCACCTGACCGCGCTGCTGACCGTCACCGACGAGCTGCGCGTGCTGGCGCCCTCCACCGCGCTGGACACCGCGGCGCACGAGCTCGCCGCCCACGCGGCACGGCTCCTGTCGGGACGCGCGCCCCTGCGCGCCGAGCCGACCGCCGCGCGGGACGACGCCGCCCACATGGCCTCGCTCCACGCGCGGGCGCACACCCTCGCGGGCACCGCCCTCGCGGTGGCCTCGTCGCGTGGCGACGAGGCCGTCACCGCTTTGATGACCGAACGCCTCGCCGCCTACACCGCCACTCAGGCGGTGCCCGCGTAACGCACTCCGCGCGGAGCGCGGCCCGGGCCCCGGTGGGGCTCAGGCCACGCGCGGCGGCGCTCAGCCCAGGCGCCGCACCAGGGCGTGGTACTCGTCCCACAGGGCCTTCGGGGTGTGGTCACCGAAGGTGTTCAGGTGGTCGGGGACGAGCGCGGCCTCGTCGCGCCAGACCTCCTTGTCGACATCGAGGACGAAGTCCAGCTCGGCCTCGGACAGCCCGAGCCCCTCGGTGTCGAGGTCCGCGCCCCGCGGGACGATGCCGACGGGGGTCTCGACCCCCTCGGCCTCCCCGTTCAGCCGCTGGACGACCCACTTGAGCACGCGGGTGTTCTCACCGAAACCCGGCCAGACGAAGGCACCGTTCTCGTCCTTCTTGAACCAGTTGACGTAGTAGATCTTCGGCAGCTTCGCCGGGTCGGCCCCTTCGCCGACCTCCAGCCAGTGGGCGAAGTAGTCGCCCATGTTGTAGCCGCAGAAGGGCAGCATCGCGAACGGGTCGCGGCGCAGCTCGCCGACCTTGCCCTCCGCGGCTGCGGTCTTCTCGCTGGCCACGTTGGCGCCGAGGAAGACGCCGTGCTGCCAGTCGAAGGACTCGGTCACCAGCGGTACGGCCGTCGCGCGCCGCCCGCCGAAGAGGATGGCGGAGATCGGCACGCCGCGCGGGTCCTCCCACTCGGGCGCGATGATCGGGCACTGCGCGGCGGGGACCGTGAAGCGTGCGTTGGGGTGGGCCGCCGGCGTCGCCGAGTCCGGCGTCCAGTCGTTGCCCTTCCAGTCGGTCAGGTGGGCCGGCTTCTCGTCGGTCATGCCCTCCCACCACACGTCGTCGTCCTCGGTGAGCGCGACGTTGGTGAAGACCGCGTTGCCCCACAGGGTCTTCATGGCGTTGGCGTTGGTGTCCTCGCCGGTGCCGGGCGCGACGCCGAAGAAGCCGGCTTCCGGGTTGATGGCGTACAGCCGCCCGTCCTCGCCGAACCGCATCCAGGCGATGTCGTCGCCGATGGTCTCGACGCTCCAGCCGGGGAGCGTCGGCTGGAGCATCGCCAGGTTGGTCTTGCCGCAGGCGGACGGGAACGCGGCCGCCACATACGTGGCCTCCCCGCGCGGCGGGGTCAGCTTCAGCACCAGCATGTGCTCGGCCAGCCAGCCCTCGTCGCGGGCCATGACGGAGGCGATGCGCAGCGCGTAGCACTTCTTGCCGAGCAGCGCGTTGCCGCCGTACCCGGAGCCGTAGGACCAGATCTCGCGGGCCTCGGGGAAGTGGGAGATGTACTTGGTCGGGTTGCAGGGCCAGGGCACGTCCGACTCGCCGGCGGCCAGCGGGGCGCCGACGGTGTGCACGGCCTTCACGAAGAAGCCGTCGTCGCCGAGTTCGTCCAGGACCGGCTGTCCCATGCGCGTCATGGTGCGCATGGAGACCGCGACATAGGCGGAGTCGGTGATCTCCACGCCGAGTGCGGAGAGCGGGGAGCCGAGCGGGCCCATGCAGAAGGGCACGACGTACATGGTCCTGCCGCGCATGGAGCCCCGGAAGACGCCCTGTTCCCCGGAGAAGATCTCGCGCATCTGCGCGGGGTTCTTCCAGTGGTTCGTCGGACCCGCGTCCTCCTCCCGCTCGGAGCAGATGAAGGTGCGGTCCTCGACGCGGGCGACGTCGGACGGATCGGAGGCGGCGTAGTAGGAGTTGGGGCGTTTGACCGGGTCGAGTTTCCGGAAGGTCCCCCGCTCGACCAGCTCTCCGCACAGGCGGTCGTATTCGGCCTCGGAGCCGTCGCACCAGACCACGCGTTCCGGCTGGGTCAGTTCGGCGATCCCGTCGACCCAGGAGAGCAACTCCTGGTGGCGGGTGGGGGCATCCTCCCCGGCGGGGGAGGAGAGGGTTGTGGTGGTGGGAGCCGCAGTACTGCGCGCCACGATCGCTCCAGACAGGTTGAGGGTGTTCTGCTGTCAAGCGCGCCCCTTGGGGGCCGCGACCCGGATGCATTCGTGGCAGTGGGTCTTTCTCGCTCATCCGGTGCCGCTTGTGCTCATCTGATCATGCGGGCGCGCGGGGGCGTCTGTCCAGACGGAGGGTGTGTGTTCGTCGACACCCACGGTCATCACGCCTGTTGTGCGCCCGTACGATGAGCGGTAAAGAGCCCTTCAACCTACGGTGCCGTAGGTCGTGGGTACGATGGCGCGATGACAGACTCCGCGCCCCCGACCCCGGAGCCCGCCACCTCCTCCCCCTCGGCTTCCGCCGGCAGGCTGTCCGCCTCGGCGCACCAAGCGGCACAGCTCATCAAGCCGAAGCTGCGTGGATGGCTGCACCTGGGCATGTTCCCCGCAGTCCTGGTCTCCGGCATGTTCCTGACCGCTCTCGGCGACAGCACACGCGGCCGCGTCGCGTGCGCCGTCTACACGCTGACGGCGTGCCTGCTCTTCGGCGTCAGCGCGCTCTACCACCGCGGCGACTGGAGCCCCCGGGCCAACGCCGTGCTCCGGCGCCTCGACCACGCCAACATCTTCCTGATCATCGCGGGCACCTACACGCCGCTGACCATCCTGCTGCTGCCCGACGGCAGCCGCGACCTGCTGCTGTGGGGCATCTGGATCGCCGCGGCGCTCGGCATCGCCTTCCGCGTCTTCTGGGTCGGCGCCCCCCGCTGGCTCTACACGCCCTGCTACATCGCCATGGGCTGGGCTGCCGTCTTCTTCCTGCCCGAGTTCATGCGCACCGGCGGCATCGCCGTCCTGGTGTGCGTGATCGTCGGCGGTGTCCTCTACAGCGCCGGCGGCCTCGTGTACGGCATCAAGCGCCCCAACCCCTCACCGCGCTGGTTCGGCTTCCACGAGGTCTTCCACTCCTTCACGCTGGCCGCCTTCGTCGTCCACTACGTGGGCATCTCCCTGGTCGCCTACCAGCACGCGTAGGGCCTGTGGCCAGGGAATCGGTCACGCATAATGGCCGCAGGAGGTGAGCTGTCGTGACGGTGATGGATGACCTGCTCGCACGTGGGGCTGTGCCGGAGGGGTACACGGTCGAAATCTTCGACGGGGAAGTGATCATGACTCCGCAGAGTCCGGAGCAGGACGTGACTGTGGCCGAGGCGCGCTACGCGGTGTGGCAAACGCCCATCGGCAGAGACCGCGTGTTCAGCGACGTGCTGGTGAGATTCCCTGGTGAGAACGACGCGGCACCCGACCTCGTGATCCTCGCCGAGGAAGCGGAACGTCGCGGTAACAGTTACAACTGCACCGAAGTCCTCGCTGCTCTCGAAGTCCCCTCCCGACCCGATGATGACAAGGACTACGTCCGCAACGTCGCCAAGTACGCACGGTTCGGGGTCGACCTGTATGTGATTGCCGACCCGTTCAAAAAGCTCTGCACGCTGATGACCGAGCCGTACGCGACCGGATACGCGAAGGTCGAGGAGATCCCTTACGGGGAGCCTCTCAGGCTGACGCTCAGCACCGGTGAGCGGGTCGAGATCGACACCTCGGCCTTCCCCGTACGGAGCTGACCCTCACCCCTGCCGCCGTACCGCCCGTCCGGCCAGGACGTCCGTGCGGCGTCCGTCCTCGATGACCGGGCGGCCCGCGACCAGGACGTGCGGGATGCCGGTCGGCAGGGAGCGGGGCTGCTCGAACGTGGAGGTCGCCGCGACCGTGTTCGGGTCGAAGACGACCAGGTCGGCCACGTTGCCCTCCTTGACGGTGCCCCGGTCGGGCAGGCGCAGCCGTGCCGCGGCGCGGCCCGTGAGGTGGGCGACGCACTCCTCCAGCGAGAGGATGCCCAACTCGCGCACGTACCGGCCCAGGTACTGCGGGAACGTCCCGTAGGCGCGCGGATGCGGCTTGGCGCCCTGGAGGATGCCGTCGCTGCCGCCCGTGTGCACCGGGTGCCGCATGATCGCGCGGACGTTCTCCTCGTGGCCGACGTGCTGGAGGATCGTCGAGCCGAGCCGGTCCTCGATCAGCAGCCGGTGCGCCGTCGTCCACGGCTCCTCGCCGCGCGCCGCCGCCGACTCGGCGACGGTGCGGCCCACATGGTCGGTCAGCTCCGGGTCGCTCACCCCGGAGATCTCGATGCGGTCCCACTCGATCGGCACCCCGTGGCAGCCGTCGGCGCCCTCGACCTCCATCACGTGCCGGATGCGGGCCGTCGTCGCCGGGTCGCGCAGCCGCGCCAGGGTCGCCTCGGGGCCGCCCTCGTTGGCCCAACTCGGCAGCATCGCGGCGAGCGTCGTGCAGCCGGGGGTGTAGGGGTAGGTGTCCAGCGTGATGTCGGCGCCGTCCGCCACCGCCGCGTCCAGCAGCGCCAGCAGTTCGGGCGCCTTGCCCTTGTTGACGCCGAAGTTCATGGTGGCGTGCGCCAGGTGCAGCGCGCAGCCCGCCTCGCGCGTGAGCGCCACCATCTCGGCGTACGCCTCCAGCGCGCCGGCGCCGTAGGAGCGGTGGTGCGGGCAGTAGTAGCCGTCGTACCGGGCGACGACGCGGCACAGTTCGGTCAGCTCGGCGTCCGAGGCGTACATGCCGGGCGTGTACGTCAGCCCCGACGACATGCCCACGGCACCCTGTTCCATGCCCTCGGCGACCAGCCGCTTCATCGTGGCCACCTCGTCGGCGGTGGCCGGACGGTCGTCCCACCCGGTCGCCAGCATGCGCACGCTGCCCTGCGGGATCAGGTACGCCGCGTTGATGGCCACGCCCTGCCGGTCGATGCGGTCGAGGTAGCCGCCGACGGTGCGCCAGTCGAAGTCGATGTCGCTGCCGTCACCGTTCCAGCCGGTGATGGCCTCACGGATCGCGGCGAGGGTCGTGTCGTCCGTCGGCGCGTACGAGAGGCCGTCCTGGCCCAGCACCTCGAGGGTGACGCCCTGGGCCGCCTTCGCCGAGTGGTCGGGGTCGCGCAGGATCGCCAGGTCGGAGTGGGCGTGCATGTCGATGAAGCCCGGCGCCAGCGCTCGGCCTTCGGCGTCGAGGGTGCGGGTGCCGCTCGGGCGCGGCTCGCCCTCCCGGGCGAGGTGGGTGATGCGGCCGTTTTCGATGCCGACGTCGGCTCGGTAGGAGGGAGCGCCGGTGCCGTCGATGACGCGGGCGTCGCGGATGACCAGGTCCATGGGTGGTGCCGTCCCTTTCCGGGTGCGGGCGGGGCTGGGGCTTTTTCAGAAGAAGGTGCGGATCAGGTCGGTGACCGTGCCATCGGCGTCGACGACCGGGATGACCTGCCACTTGTCGAAGATCGTGCAGGGGTGCGACATCCCGAAACCGATCCACTCACCGACCTCGAGGGCGACACCCTCCGCCACGCGGAGCCAGGCGTGCTGGTCGCTCAGGGAGGTGACGGAGATGCCCTCCGCGGACCGCACGGTGCCATCGAGGCCCCGCACCACGTGCGCCTCGGGCAGCTCCAGGTCGTGGGCGGCGTCCCGCTTGCCCGCGTTCACGAAGGCCTGTCCGGGCTCCGGCCGGGAGACGACCTGCGTCCACAGGGTGAACGCGGCCTGGAGCGCGCCCTCCTCGGGGTGCCGGTTGAAGGGCGTCAGGTGGCGGTAGTGGCCGTCGTCGTGGGAGACGTAGGCGCCGGAGCGCAGCAGCTTCAGCACGGGCGCCGACATCTCGGGCACCTGGCCGAAGGCCTCGGCGACGGCGTCGAACCAGGCGCTGCCGCCCGCGCTCAGCACGATCTCGTCCAGCCCCGCGAAGCGCCCGGCCTCATCGAACGCGGCTGCGAGGGCGATCAGCCGCCGCAGCCACTCCCCTACGGCCTCCAGGGTGGCGCCCGGCACCTCGCCCTCGTAGCCGGCGGCGCCGACCAGGCGCAGCGTCGCGGTGGCGGCGACCGCGTCGGCGACGGCGGCGCACTCCTCCTCGGTACGGACGCCGGTGCGTGCCCCGTCCCCGGCGCCGAGTTCCACGACGACATCGACGGGCCGCCGCGCCCCGGCCGCGCGCAGTGCCTCGTCCATGAGGGCGACGCCCGCTGCGGAGTCGACGTAGCAGACGAAGCGGAAGGACGGGTCGCCGTCGAGTTCGGAGGCGAGCCAGCGCAGCGCCGACGCGTCCACCAACTCGTTGGCGAGGAAGATCCGGGGCACGCCGAACGCGCGCGCGACCCGCACCTGGTGGGGGACGGCCAGGGTGATGCCCCAGGCGCCCTGCTCGATCTGGCGGGCGAACAGCTGCGGGGCCATGGAGGTCTTGCCGTGCGGGGCGAACGCGAGACCGTGCCGGGCCGTGTAGGCGGAGAGCGCGGCGAGGTTGTGGTCCAGGCGCTCGGCCGAGAGCGCGAGCACGGGGGTGGTGAAGCCGCCGGTGAACAGGGAGCGGCGTTCGGCGGCCAGTTCCCCGAGCGTGGTACCCGCGGCCGCCGCGTCCGGAGGCAGGCCCTTGAAGCGGTGGTCGGCGGGCTCGGCCGCCAGCCGGGCGGCGGCGTGGGCGACTGCGGTGTGGCGGGGGCCGGGGGCTGCCATGCGGGACTCCGTGAGAGATACCGTGAAAGGAAGTCGTTGCATATTTTGCAACGTCCATTGCGTATGACGCTTATGGCTGTCTAGCATCCCGCCGAACGGCCGGTCAATGGAACCGGTCACCCGAGCAACCGGCGCATGACAGGAGCGGGACCCACCGTGACCACCACCCCCGAGACCGACGTCGTCTGCCTGGGCGAGTCCATGGTCACGTTCCTGCCCTCGCGCCCAGGACCGCTCGCCGACGTGCCCTCGTTCGAGCGGACGATCGGCGGTGCCGAGTCCAACGTCGCCTGCGCGCTGGCCCGCGCCGGACACCGTGCCCGCTGGGTCAGCAGAGTGGGCACGGACGGCTTCGGCGACCACCTGGTCCGCACGATCGCCGCGCACGGGGTGGACACCACGGCCGTCGCACGCGACCCCGAGCGGCCGACCGGCATCTACTTCCGCACGGACGGCGAACGCGCCACCGGCACCGAGCCCGCCATCGGTAGCGAATCCGCCACCGGCAGCGAATCCGCCACCGGCCCCGGGTCCGCCACCGGCACCGAGCCCGCCATCGGTAGCGAATCCGCCACCGGCCCCGGGTCCGCCACCGGCACCGAGCCCGTCACCTCACCCGAGCCCGCCCCGTTCTCCGAGGTGGTCTACTACCGCGCGGGCTCCGCGGCCTCCGCCATGTCCCCGGCCAACGTGCCGCCGCACGCGGCGCGGGCCGGCCACATCCTGCACCTGACCGGCATCACCGCGGCCCTCTCCGCCGACTGCCTGGCCCTGCTGCGGACCCTCACCTCCGCGCGCCCCGCCGCCGCCTCCGGCAGCGAGCCGGGCCCGTTGGTCTCCTTCGACGTCAACTACCGGGTCGGCCTGTGGCGGACGGCGCCCGAGCCGGGCGGGCAGGTGCTGGGCGAGCTCGCCCGCCACAGCGACATCGTGTTCGTCGGCGAGGACGAGGCCGCCGCCGCGTGGGGCGTCACCGGCGGACCCGACGCCGTGCGCGAAGCACTGCCCGAACCCGCCGTACTCGTGGTCAAGCAGGGCAGCCTGGGGGCGACCGCGTTCGTCGGGGAGTCGGCCGGTGTGTTCGCGCCGGCCCTGCGCGTGGACGTCGTCTCGCCCGTCGGCGCGGGTGACGCCTTCGCCGCCGGCTTCCTGGCCGGCACGCTGCGCGGGCTTCCGGTGCGGGAGCGGCTGCGGCACGGACACCTGAGCGCAGCCGCCGTGCTGACCGCCGCGGGCGACCTGGCCGCGCCGCCGGCGCGCGAGGCGGCCGACCGGCTGGTGGCCCTGGACGACGCCGCCTGGGAGGCGCTGCGGCTGGGCCCGGGATGGAGTGCCGGGACGCCGCCGCGGACGCTGCCGGGCGCGCGCGGCCCGAAGACTGCGGACGACGGACAGTCCGGTGAGGGGCAGCCCGGTGACGGACAGCCCGGTGACGATCAGCGCGGCGACGGACAGTCCGACGGTACGCAGGCGGAGGTGGGCGCATGAGCCAGACCGTGGACCGGGCGCTCAGCATCCTGCCGCTGCTCGCCGAGGGCCCCGCCAACCTGGAGCAGGTCGCCTCCCGGCTTCAGGTGCACAAGTCGACGGCGCTGCGGCTGCTGCGGACGCTGCACGAGCACGGCATCGTCTACCGGCAGCCGGACCAGCGCTACCGGCTGGGCGCACGCCTGTTCGCGCTCGCGCAGGAGGCGATGGAGAACCTCGACGTCCGCGAGATCGCGCACCCGCACCTGGCCGAGCTCAACGCCGCCTGCGGGCACACCATCCACCTCGCGGTCTACGAGGAGGACGAGGTCCTCTACATCGACAAGGTCGAGAGCCGCTACCCGGTGCGGATGTACTCGCGCATCGGCAAGCCCGTGGCGATCACCGTCGCGGCCGTGGCCAAACTGCTGCTGGCCGACCTGCCAGAGCCGGAGCGGCGCGCCGTCGCCGACCGGCTCGACTACCCCCGCTACACGTCCCGTTCGACGCCCGACGCCGCCGCGTTCCTCGCGGAGCTGGCCCGGGTGCGCGAACAGGGTTGGGCCACCGACCTGGGTGGCCACGAGGAGTCCATCAACTGCGTCGGAGCCCCCATCAGGGGCGCCGAGGGGCGCGTGGTGGCGGCCATGTCGGTCTCCGCGCCGAACGTCGTCGTCTCCGCGGACGAACTCCTCTCCCTGCTGCCCCGCGTGCGGCGTACGGCCGAGGCCATCAGCGCCGAGTACGTGGGGCAGCCGATCCTCCCGCAGCCCACGGGCGGGAGACACCCCCATCCGCGACACAAGAGAGCCGCACCATGAGCGAGAAGCTGTCCAAGGCCGCACTGACCCCGGCCACCCACACGACGCCGCCCGCGAAGTTCTCGCACGGCGTGCGCAAGGGGAACGTCCTGCAGGTCGCCGGGCAGGTCGGGTTCGGCCCGGCCGTCGAGGGGCAGGCGCCGACGCCCGTCGGCCCCACCCTGCGCGAGCAGACCCTCCAGACCCTCGCCAACGTGGAGGCCATCCTCACCGAGGGCGGCGCCACGTGGGAGGACGCCGTGATGATCCGGGTGTACCTGACGGACACCTCGCACTTCGCGGAGTTCAACGAGATCTACAACGAGTACTTCGCCTCCCTGACCGAGGCGCCGGCCGCACGTACGACGGTGTACGTCGGCCTCCCCGCCGGTCTCCTCGTCGAGATCGACGCGCTCGCCGTCCTCGGCTGAGCTTCCTTGCCCCACCCCGCCCCGGGGCCGCCCAGACGGGCGCTCCCCGGGGCGTGCGGCAGGGGCTCCTCTCAGCACTGAACAACGGAGTTCCCCCATGCTGTTCGCCGCCGCCGAGAAGACGCCGCCCCACACGGGCGGCCTGCTGGCGCTCATACCCGGGACCGGGGGCCTGCTCACCGTGGCGGCCCTCGGGATCATCCTGCTGCTCGTACTGATCATCAAGGTCCGCCTCCAGCCGTTCGTCGCGCTGCTCACCGTGTCCATCGCGGTCGGTCTGGCGGCGGGCCTGTCCGTCACCGAACTCTTCGGTACCGTCCAGAACTCCGACGCCGTCTCGATGATCGAGTCGGGCATGGGCGGCATCCTCGGGCACGTCGCCATCATCATCGGCCTCGGCACCATGCTGGGCGCCATCCTGGAGGTCAGCGGCGGCGCCGAGGCCCTCTCGACGCGGCTGCTCGGCCTGTTCGGGGAGAAGCGCGCCCCGCTGGCCATGGGGCTGACGGGTCTGATCTTCGGCATCCCCGTCTTCTTCGACGTCGGCATCTTCGTGCTGGCGCCCATCGTCTACGCGGCGGCCAAGCGCAGCGGCAAGTCCGTGCTGCTGTACTGCATGCCGATGCTGGCGGGCCTGTCGATGACACACGCGTTCCTGCCGCCGCACCCGGGCCCTGTGGCGGCCGCGGGACTGCTCAACGTGGACCTGGGCTGGATCATCCTGATGGGTGTCGTCTGCGGTATCCCCGCGGTGCTCGCCGCGTGGGCGTACGCGGCGTGGATCGGCAACCGGGTCTTCGTCGACGTGCCGCAGGACATGCTGGAGGCCGTGGAGGAGTCCAAGCGTGCCGTGGCGAGGGACGTGGGGGAGCGGGGCGGGGAGAAGCCGGTCTCCGTGGGCACGGTCTTCGCCATCATCGGCACCCCGCTGGTGCTGATCCTGGCCGCGACGTTCTCCTCGATCGCCCTCGACCCCTCCACGGGGCGGTCCGTCATCGAGTTCATCGGCCACCCGTTCGTGGCGCTGACGGTGGCGCTGCTGCTGGCCTACTACCTGCTGGGGCTGCGCCGCGGCTGGAGCCGCAAGTCGCTGGAGACGGTCTCCACCGCCTCGCTCAAGCCGGTCGGCAACATCCTGCTGGTCGTCGGCGCGGGCGGCATCTTCGGCGCCGTGCTCCAGGGGTCCGGCGTCGCGCAGGCCCTCGCGGACGTGTTCGGGGACGCGGGGCTGCCGGTGATCGTGCTGGCGTACCTGATCTCGCTGGTGCTGCGGGTGGCGCAGGGCTCGGCGACCGTCGCCATCGTCACCACCGCCGGGATCGTGGCGCCGCTGCTGGCGCAGAGCGACCCGTCCCAGGCCCACCTCGCGCTGGTCATCATGGCGATCTCCGCCGGGTCGATCTTCGCCTCGCACGTCAACGACGGCGGGTTTTGGATGGTGGCGAAGTACTTCGGCATCTCCGAGCGGGACACGCTCAAGTCCTGGACGGTGCTGGAGTCGGTGCTCTCGGTCGCCGGGTTCGTGATGGCCGCGTTGGTGAGCATCTTCGTCTAGCCGCGCACCACCCTCTCCCCCTGCTCTCCCCCTGTTCTTCCTCGGGCACCCCCGGAATCCGCTTTGCCGATTCCGGGGGTGCTCTTGTGGGGGGAGGCCAACTGGCCCAAGAATGCACGGCGTCAGACCGAACGATCCTTCGGTACCGGAGAGGACCCCCCACCATGAACAGACCTCTCGTCGGCTCTCTCGCCGCCACGTTCCTCGGCGCCGTCGCCCTCACCGGCGTGACCGCCGCACCCGCTGCCGCCGCCCCCACCGACGGCAGCACCGCCCCGGCCACCGCGCAGGCCCCCGAGGCGGCGCCCTCCTTCGAGGGCACCGTCGCGCTGAGCAACTGCTCGGGCTCCGTGGTCAAGATGCCGGCCTCGCAGCCGGGCGACCCCGCGCTCGTGCTCTCCAACGGACACTGTCTGGAGGAGGGCATGCCCGAGCCTGGCCAGGTCATCACCGACCAGCCCTCCAACCGCTCCTTCACCCTCCTGAAGGCGGACGGCGGCGACGCGGGCACCGTCAACGCCACCAAGGTCTCGTACGCGACGATGACGGACACCGACGTCTCGCTCTACGAGGTCGGCTCGACCTACCAGGAGATCGAGGACGAGTTCGGCGTCAAGGCCCTCGACGTGGAGGCCTCGCACCCCACGCAGGGCAACGACATCACCGTCGTCTCCGGCTACTGGAAGGAGACGTACGGCTGCGCGATCGACGGCTTCGCCTACCGCCTCGAGGAGGCGGGCTGGACGATGAAGGACTCGATCCGCTACACGGCCGAATGCGACACCAAGGGCGGCACCTCGGGCTCACCCGTGATCGACAACGCCAGCGGCAAGGTCGTCGGCGTCAACAACACGCGGAACGAGAGCGGCGAGGAGTGCACGATGAACAACCCCTGCGAGGTGGACGAGAGCGGCAAGACCACCGTCCGCGAGGGGACCGCCTACGGCCAGCAGACCTACATCCTCGCGCCGTGCGTGGGCGAAGGGAACAAGCTCGACCTCGGCGCGGAGGGCTGCACGCTCCCCAAGCCGTGAACACGCCGTGAGCACCTGGGCGTACGGACCTTGGGGCCGCACCATTCCTGTCTGTTCCTCTCGAAGAACGACTCGACATACGACTCGGAGAATGAGGAGTACATGAGGAAGCCCCTGGTCAGTACGCTCGCGGCGGCGCTGTTCGGCGCCGCCGCGCTCACGGGCATAGCCACGGCCCCGGCGGCCGCGGCAGCGCACGAGGACACCCCGCCCTCCTTCGAGGGCACCGTCGCGCTGAGCAACTGCTCGGGCTCCGTGGTGAAGCTCAAGCACTCACGGCCCGACGACCCGGCGCTCGTCCTGTCCAACGGGCACTGCCTGGAGGAGGGCATGCCCGGCGCGGACGAGGTGATCGTCGACCAGCCCACCAGCCGCGACTTCACCCTGCTGAACGCGGACGGCAGCGACGCGGGGAAGGTCCACTCCGACAAGATCGCCTACGCGACGATGACGGACACGGACATCTCCCTGTACGAGACGGACAGCACGTACAAGGAGATCAAACGCACGTACGGCATCGACGCGCTCAAGCTGGACGCGAAGCACCCCCGAAAGGGCCGCGACATCACCGTGGTGTCCGGCTACTGGAAGGAGAAGTTCGGCTGCGCGATCGACGGCTTCGCCTACCGCCTCAAGGAGGCCGACTGGACCTGGAAGGACTCCATCCGCTACACGATGGAGTGCCAGACCAAGGGCGGCACCTCAGGATCCCCGGTGATCGACGACCGCACCGGAAAGGTCGTCGGCGTCAACAACACCCACAACGAGGACGGGGAGATGTGCACCCTGAACAACCCGTGTGAGGTGAACGAGCAGGGCCACGTCGTCATCCGCTACCTCAACGCGTACGGGCAGCAGACGTACCTGATCAACCCCTGCTTCGGCCGGGGAAACCAGCTCGACCTCGACGCGCGCGGCTGCCACCTGCCCCAGCCGCAGTCGTAACCCCTCCGCACACCGGACGCCCCCGGGGCCGGCGGACCGGCTCCGGGGGCGTCGGCGTGTGCGCGACGTGCGTCGGTCACATGCCGTGCACGTGGGGGCCGACCGTGGACGACCAGGCGTTGCCCGCCGCCGCGTCCCACGCCGTCGACCAGGTCATGGCGCCGCGGATGCCGGGCCACTTCTCGTCGGGCGTGAAGCTGCCGCAGCTCGTGCCCTCGGCCAGGCAGTCGAGGGCGTCGTTGACCACGCCGGGCTCCACATAGCCGGAACCCGCGGCCTGCGGTGAGGCGGGGGTGCCGATGCCGACCTGCGAGGGGTCGAGCCCGCCCTTGATCTGGACGCAGGCCAGTGAGGTGAGGAAGTCGACGGTGCCCGAGGAGTAGACCTTGCCGTCGCAGCCGTTCATGGAGCCGCTGTTGTAGTACTGCATGTTGACGACGGTCAGGAAGCTCTTGATGTTGAGCGCCGTCTTGAAGTACTCGTTCTGCGGCGACTGCATGTCGATGGTCTGCGGCGCCATGGTGACCACCACGTCGCTCTTGGCGGCGTGGATCGCCTCCAACGCCTTGGTCATGTAGGTGGAGTTGAGGCCGTTCTCCAGGTCGATGTCGACGCCGTCGAAGCCGTACTCGTCCATGAGGGAGACGATGCTGTCGGCGAACGCGTCGGCAGAGGCGTCGTCGCTCACGGAGACGGCGCCCTTCTCGCCGCCGACGGACAGGACGACGGACTTGCCCTCGGCCTGCTTGGCGGCGAGATCGGCCTTGAACTGGTCCTCGGAATAGCCGAGGTCGGGGTCGAGGGTGAAGTCGACCTGTCCCGCGGTGGTGGTCGCCTCGGCGAAGGCCACGGCGATGATGTCGTACTCGTCCTGCACCTCGGCGAGGGTCTGGACGGTCGCGCCGTTGTCGAAGTTCTGCCAGTACCCGGTGACCGCGTGCGCCGGGACCTGCGAGGCGCCGACGCGGGGGCCCGGCTCCGCGGTGGGGGACTCGGCGTGCGCGGCGGCGGGGCCGAGGGCGAGCAGCCCGGCGGCGGCGAGCGCCGAGGTGGTCAGCGCGGCGAGTGCGCGCAGCGACGTGAAGCGTCTGGGACGTGCCACAACTGCCTCCGGTGGGGGGTCCGAGAAGAGGTGGGGAGCGGTGGGGGTGCACGTGCGTCGTACAACCTGGTCCAGACCAATGCGGTTGTCAAGGTTCCCGGCAACGGCGGACGCCCGCGCAACCCCTTGTGCCGCGCGTCCGCAGAGGGTTACATGCGCCTGCGACCTGCGCGGTCGTCCACCACCCGGCCCGAAGAACCTGCGTACGGCGGAGGCAACGGCATGGCAGGCCACACCACACCCCCGGCGCCCCGCGAGGGGGCCGCACCGCCGGTGCGCAAGCCGAACTGGAAGATGATCGGCCCCGGCATGGTCGTCGCGGCGACCGGCGTCGGCGCCGGAGACCTCGTCTCCACGCTCATCGCCGGCAGCAAGTTCGGCTACACGCTGCTGTGGGCGGCCGTCGTCGGCTGCGTCGTCAAGATCGCCCTCGCCGAGGCCACGGGACGCTGGCACCTGGCCACCGGGCGCACCATCTTCGACGGCTGGCGCAGTCTCGGCGCCTGGACCACCGTCTACTTCGCCGTGTACGTCGTCATCTGGGGCTTCGTCTACGGCGCGACCGCCATGTCCTCCAGCGCGCTGCCGCTCGCCGCGCTCTTCCCCGACGTCATGCCCCTCAAGGTGTGGGCCATCATCACCGGGCTGATCGGCCTGGCGTTCGTGTGGACCAACCGCTACGCCGTCGTCGAGAAGATCATGATGGCCTTCGTCGGCGTCATGTTCGTGGTCGTCGTCTACGTCGCCCTGCGCGTCGCCCCCGACCTGCCGCGAGCCCTCGCCGGACTGGTGCCCGTCCTGCCCTCGGGCTCCATCGTCTACACACTCGGCCTCGTCGGCGGCGTCGGCGGCACCATCACCATGGCCGCCTACGGCTACTGGATCAACGCCAAGGGCTGGACCGACAGCGGCTGGATGAAGATGATGCGGCTCGACAACCGGGTCGCCTACCTCACCACCGGCGTCTTCGTCATCGCCATGCTGATCGTCGGCGCGGAGCTGCTGCACGCCTCCCAGATCGCCCTCGCCTCCGGCGACCAGGGCCTCCTCGACCTCGACCGGGTGCTCGAAGAGCGCTTCGGCGCCTCCACCGCCAACCTCTTCCTGATCGGCTTCTTCGCCGCCTCCTTCTCCTCGCTGGTGGGCGTGTGGCACGGCGTGAGCCTGATGTTCGCCGACTTCGTGGAGAGGCTGCGGGCCGCCCGCGGCCAGGACGCCACCGCGGGGGTGGCGCCGCTGGCCCGCGGCGAGCAGGAGCGCTCCTGGCCCTTCCGCGGCTACCTGCTGTGGCTGACGTTCCCGCCGATGACCCTGCTCTGGCTCGACAAACCCTTCGGGCTCGTCATCGCCTACGGCGTCCTCGGCGCGTTCTTCATGCCCTTCCTCGCGGCCACCCTCCTGTGGCTCCTCAACACCGACCGCACCCCGCGCGAGTGGCGCAACGGGCCGCTCAGCAACGTCCTGCTGGCCGCCTCCTGCGTGCTGTTCGTGGTGCTGTGCGTCCAGGAACTGCGCGACCTGCCGTGGTGACGGCCGCTCGGCTGTCTCACAGCACCCCGCGGGACGCGGCGGCCCGCGCCTGAGACGTCAGGTGCGGGCCGCCGCACCGGGCTCGTCGGCGAACAACTGGTCGGCGTCCGTGACCCTGAAAGCTCGCTCCAGCCAGGTGTCGAGGACCTCCGGGTCGGTGCAGGCGGCCAGGCGGGCGCGCTGGGTCTCGGTGACGGGGATACCGCGCATCTCCAGCAGACGCAGTACGGAGCGCGCCTGGCCCTCGGCCTTGCCCTTGAGGAAGGTTTCCTCGACCAGGGTGCCGCGTCCGGGGAAGTAGCTGCCGTTCTTCATGAGCTTTCTCCAGGTCTGCCGGGCCGGGGTGTTGCCGAGGCCGGACTCCATCAGTTCCGAGTAGTAGTTGAGGGATTCGCTGTCGGCCGTGCCGAGGGCGCGTGCCAGTGCATCCAGTATGACGGTGATGTCCGGGCTCTTGCTATGTGTCATGGCCGCGAAGGTGGCCATGGCCAGGTCTTCGGCGGCTTCCTCCGGGTCGACGATCATGGGGACGTTTCCGGGTCCGAGCACCAGTGGACGCACGGTGAGGGGCTTCCAGTCGTCGGGCCCCAGGTGGAAGGGGCCGGCGGCCCACTCGGCGGTGTCCTTGTCCTGGCAGACGACCACCAGCAGGGATGCGCAGTTGTTCTGCGCGGTGAGGAACGAGAGGTAGTAGGCCCAGCTCGCGGCCTTGTCCTGGTCGCGTCGGCTCTGGGCCTCGACGGCGAGCATCACGGGAGGGCCGCCGTCGCGCGGGGTGAGCCGCAGCACGCTGTCCAGACGCCGTTCGATCGGTTTGAGTTCGGTGGCGTCGGGGGTGAGCACCTCGACCAGGGAGTCCTCGGGTAGAGAGACCCCCAGCAGTCGGAAGGTGGGGACGAGGAGCGCGGGTCGTTCCTGGAAGATGCGGTGCGCCGTCTCGTGACGGGAAGTGACCATGTGCGGAATGTATGAAGATCGGCTCGGCGTGGCGCGGGAAACGGCTTTTGGTCACCGGATCGTGTGAACGTACGGGCCCGGACTGTCTGCGCCGGTGCCGTGTGTGCGGGGGCGGGCGGTGCGGTTGAGGCCTGGGGTGGGGCGGGTAGGGGTGGGTCTTGGGGAATGGTTCCCCAGGCGGGGGGCCGTGGCTAGTGTGTGAGGTCGGCAAGGGCCTGGCAACGCGGGGATTCGGCCTGCGGGAAGGACGGAAGGGGCGGCCCCGAACCGGCTTTCGTGGCAGACCCGGGGGAGGCGGATGTGTCCACGGCGTTAGCGGTCACCTGTACGGAACACATTCTCGCGCCGCCGGACCGGCACACGCCGCGCGCGCACGTGCTGACGCCGCCCGGTGAGCAGTCTCTCCAGGCCGCGCTCGAGGAGACCCACGCGCTGCTCGAACAGCACGGCTACCTCGTCACCGTCTACCCGGCCTCCCTCCCCACCCCCTACCTGCACCGGCTGCACACCGTCAGAGCGCTGCTGGACAGCCGCCGCATCGCCCTGCTGCCCGTGCCGCTGCCGCCGCTGGCGACGGGCGTGCTGGTGCGGCAGCTGCGGCAGCTGTCCCTGTGCGACTTCTCGCCCGGAGTGCTGGGCGCTGCCGCGCGGCTGCTGACGCACTACGTGTACGCGGGGGCGGTCCTCGGCTCGGTCGCCAAGCTGGACCGCGTTCCCGTCACCGTCGGCTCGCACGCCCGCTCCTGGCTGCCCGGCACCCAGTTCGCCGTGCTGGCCTCGCCCACGCCCGAGCTGCTGCGGATCGGCGGTGCGCAGGAAAGTGAACGGGGGCTGACGGGCCCGCAGTTCGCCACCGACATGACCGTCGCCCACGGCAGGCTCGGCTCCGACTGGGCGAGCCGCACGCTGCCGGCGCGCTGGCGGGCCGGCCAGGTCGCACAGGCGCCGCTGCCCGCGGACTCGCCCGCGTGGTGGGGCACGGACAAGCTGACGGAGTTCGTGGCCGCCATCCCGGACGTCTCCGTGCTCTACCAGCTCGTCGCCTCGGTGCGGCGCGACACCTGCCACGGTTGCGGCCTCGAACTCATCGGCGACCGCTGCGCGTTCTGCGCCACCGCGCTGCCGCCGACACCGCCCGCTGCGCTCGCGTCTGCGCCCACCAGCCCTTCCCTCGCGCCCGCCGGCCCTGTGCCCGCGCACGCGCCGCCCACGCACGCCGCCCCTGTGCCCACGCACGCGCCGCCCGCCCCCGACGCGGCCCCCGTACCGCAGTCGACGCCCGCGGCGTCGCCCTCCGCGCGGCCCGCCGGGCCGCCCGCCGCGTCACCGTCCGCGCCGCCGTCCGGGCCCGGGGGCGCCGGTCACCACGTGGACGAGCGTCCCGTCGTCGCCGACCCCCGAGGTATCCGTCCATGAACTCACGCCAGCGCCGTGGCGTCCTCCTCCTCGTCCTCTCGCTCGTGTGCGCCCTCGCCGCGTTCGCCGGGGTGCTGGCCGTCGTCCGGGACGTGCAGGCCAAGGTCGGTGACGAGGTGACGGCCTACAAGCTGAAGGAGGACGTGCCCGCCTACGAGGCGCTGGAGGCCTCGCAGCTGGAGCGGATATCGATGCCCGAGCGCTGGCTGCCCGTCACCGCCGTCACCGATCTGGGCGACCTCCGCCACAAGGTCGCGGTCAATCCGCTCAAGAAGGGGTCGCTGCTCCAGTCGGACATGATGGCCAAGCGGCCCGAACTCGAAGAGGGCCAGCAGGAACTCGCCATCATGATCGACGCCGAGACGGGGGTCGCCGGAAAGATCAACCCGGGCGACCGCGTCAACATCTACGCGACCTTCGAGGGCGAGCAGCGCGAGGGCACCGGGCGCGGCGGCGAGCGGAGCGGGGAGGCGTCGGAGTCCCGGCTCCTCGTCAGCCGCGTCAAGGTGATCGACGTGGGCGAGCTGACTCCGCTCGACGACGACGGCGACCGCGACGACCGCACCCGGCGCCGGGAGCGGGAGGGCGTGCCGATCACGTTCGCGCTCTCCACCGAGAACGCCCAACGCGTCGCCTACGCCGAGTCGTTCGCCGAGCATGTCCGGCTGGCCCTCATCGCGCCCGGGGACGAGACCCAGGTCCCCGAGGAGGACCGCATCTACACGCTCCCCTCAGACGAGTGAGGCCCCATGGACATCCGCATCCAGCCGGCCGTCAGCGACCCGGACGCAGCCCGCTCGCTGGTCACGCTGGTCAGCCAGCTGCCCGGCAGCGAGCCGCTGCCGCCGGCCGTGGACTCGACCCGGCTCATGGACGTCCTGGCGCGGCAGGCCGAGGAGGCGCCGGCCGAACTGCCCGAGGTCGTCCTCGTCCACGAGCTGATCGGCCCGGCCTCCGCGCTGGAGGTGATCGGCCAGGTCGCGCTCCAGTTCCCCGCCGTGGGCGTCGTCCTGGCCACCCAGGACACCAGCCCGCGGCTGTACTCGGCGGCCATGGACGCCGGAGCGCGCGGCGTGGCCGGGCTGCCGCTGGCCTATGACGAGCTGGAGGCGCGGGTCACCGCCGCCGCCACCTGGGCGCGCGGGGTGCGCCGCCACCTGGGCGGCGGCTACGAGCGGGGCCACGGCGTCGACCTGTACGGCTTCGGCGGTGGCGGCGGCACGCTGGTGACCGTCACCGGGGCCAAGGGCGGGGTCGGCACCACACTGACCGCCGTCCAGCTCGCGCTCGCCGCCCGCGCCTCCGGTTGCGACACGGCACTGGTGGATCTGGACCTCCAGGCCGGTGACGTCGGCTCCTTCCTGGACGTGCGCTTCCGCCGCTCCGTCGTCGACCTCGCCGGGATCAAGGACCTGTCGCCGCGCGTTGTCCAGGACGCCGTGTACCCGCACGAGACGGGTCTCGGACTGCTGCTGGCCCCGGCGGAGGGGGAGCGCGGCGAAGAGGTGGACGAGCGGGCCGCCCGGCAGTTGGTGGCCGCGCTGCGCGCCCGCTACGAGGTCGTCGTCGTGGACTGCGGCACCCAGATGCACGCGGGGAACGCCGCCGCGATCGAGTCGGCCGACGCGGCGTTGCTGCTGACCACCCCCGACGTGATCGCCGTACGTGGCGCCACCCGCATGGTGCGGCTGTGGGACCGGCTGCAGATCCGCAAGGCCGAGGAGACGCTGACCGTCGTCAACCGCACCTCCCGGCACAGCGAGATCCAGCCGCAGCTCGTCGCCCGCATCACCGGCACCCCGGTGGCGCGTACGAGCGTGCCCGCCCACTTCAGGGAACTCCAGTCCGCGCTGGACGCGGGGCGGATGCAGGACCTCGACCCCAAGGGCAGCGTGCGGCAGGCGCTGTGGGGGCTCGCGGGAGAACTCGGGCTCACGGCGCAGACCAGGACCCGGACGCAGACCGCGCGGCTCCCCGCCCCTTCGGGCGGCCGGGGAAGCGGTCGGCGCCGGCACGGGGGCCGCGCCGGCGGCACGGACGGCACGGACGGCACGGACGGCACCGCCCAAGGCGCGGTGACAGGACCGGGCGGCCAGGCGACGGGCGCGGACCGGCCACGGCACGCGCTGCCGCCGGGCGGCCCGCCGGCCGCCGACCCGGGGCTGGGCCAGGCCGCGGACCGGGGCCAGGGCCGGGTCGGTCCGGGTTCGCCGGGGGAGAGCACCGCGCACGCCCCGTCCGACACGGGCGCCGCGGGGTTCCTGCGGCGCCGGATCGCGCCGCGTATCCGGCAGGAGGGCGAGCGGGGTGCGCTGTCCGTCGAGTTCGCCGGGATGGCACCCGTCGTGCTGCTGACACTCGTCCTGCTGTGGCAGTGCGTGCTGATCGGCTACACCTTCACCCTCGCGGGCAACTCCGCCGACGAGGCCGCCCGCGCCGCCACCGCGGCCGCCGCGTACGGCGACCCGCAGGCGGCGTGCGAGTCCGCCGCGCGCGCACATCTGCCCGCCAAGTGGCGCGAGGGTTCCTCGGTCAGCTGTAGCAGAGGCGGCACGGTGTGGACGGCGGACGTCGACCTGCGGACACCGATCCTGTTTCCCGGCGCGGCGGGGCTGCCGTTCACCGTCGGCGGCGAGGCGGGCGCGGCGGAGGAGGGGTGAGGCGGCATGAGACGGCGCGAGCGGCCCCGCGAGGGTGGGGCCTTCGCCGCATCGAGGCGCCGGGTCCTCCGCGGCGTGCGGTCCGACCGGGGTTCCAGCGCGCTGGAGTTCGCCGGGATGCTGCCGCTGCTGCTGTTCGTGGCGATGGCCGCCATCCAGCTGGGCATCGTCGGCTATGCCGTGCAGCAGGCGGGTACGGGGGCGCGGGCGGCGGCCAGGGTGGCCGCGCAGGAGGAGATCGCCGGGCGGTACCGGGCGAGCGGGCGTGCGGCCATGTCCGACTGGACGGCGCGCCGCAGCAGTTTCGCGCTGTCGGGCGGGGGCGACGAGGTCGAGGTCACCGTCACGGTGACCATCCCGTCGCTGATCCCCGGCGTCGACAGCATGGGCGAGGCGTCCAGGTCCGCGACGATGCCGAGCGACGGCGACGCGTGAGCGCGTACGACCGAGTCGGTGCGGCAGCCGGGCTCGGCACGGGGACAGCCGGGCTCGGCACGGGGACAGCCGCTGCCGCGGTGCCAGGGGTCGGACACATGAGCGAGGGGGGACGATGAGTCTGCGGTCCCGGATCACCGCGGCCACCGCGCACCAGGGGCCCGAGGGCGCCGCGGGGGAACGCGGGGCCTCCGCCGACCCCACCAGCCACCTGGTGGCGACCTACCGCACCAAGCTGCTGGAGGAGATCGACCTCGCCGAGATGTCGGCGCTGACACCGGCCGAGCGCCGGGCCCGTCTGGAGAGGGTGCTCGGCCACCTCATCAGCCGGGAGGGCCCTGTCCTGGCGACCGGCGACCGCACACTGCTCATCCGCCGCGTGGTCGACGAGGCGCTCGGTCTCGGGGTGCTGGAGCCGCTGCTGGAGGACGGCTCCATCACCGAGATCATGGTCAACGGGCCCGACCAGATCTTCGTCGAGCGCGGCGGCCGGGTCGAGCAGGTGCCCGTCCGCTTCGCCTCCGACGAGCAGTTGATGCAGACCATCGAACGCATCGTCTCCGCCGTCAACCGGCGCGTGGACGAGTCGAACCCCATGGTGGACGCCCGGCTGCCCTCCGGGGAGCGGGTCAACGTCATCATCCCGCCCCTGTCGCTGACCGGCGCCACCCTCACCATCCGCAGGTTCCCGCGCGCCTACACGCTCGGCGAACTCATCGAGCTCGGCACGCTGGACGCGCACATGCTGGCGCTGCTGTCCGGCTTCATCCGGGCCCGCCTCAACGTCATCGTCTCCGGCGGCACGGGCAGCGGGAAGACGACACTCCTCAACGCCCTCTCGGCGCTCATCCCCGAGCGGGAGCGCATCATCACCGTCGAGGACGCCGCCGAACTCCAGCTCCAGCAGGGCCACGTCATTCGGCTGGAGACGCGGCCGCCCAACGTCGAGGGCCGGGGCCAGGTCACCGTCCGCGACCTGGTCCGCAACTCGCTGCGCATGCGGCCCGACCGCATCATCGTCGGCGAGGTGCGCGGCGGCGAGACCCTGGACATGCTCCAGGCCATGTCCACGGGGCACGACGGATCGCTGGCGACCGTGCACGCCAACAGCGCCGAGGACGCGCTGATGCGGTTGCAGACTTTGGCCTCCATGTCGGAGGTCGAGGTGCCGTTCGCGGCGCTGCAGGACCAGAT
The DNA here is from genome assembly GCF_003323715.1 of Streptomyces diacarni. Lineage (GTDB taxonomy): Bacteria > Actinomycetota > Actinomycetes > Streptomycetales > Streptomycetaceae > Streptomyces > Streptomyces diacarni. Next base: position 30,180 of record NZ_QOIN01000047.1, on the reverse strand, counting down.
CAACTCCGCGGTCGACGTCATCGTCCAGCTCGCCCGCCTCGCGGACGGCACCCGCAAGGTCGTCGAGATCGCCCTGCTGGCCTCCCACGGGCGCGAGACCTTCCAGCTCGCGACGGTCTCCCGGTTCACCGCCCGGCCCATGGGCCCGGACGGCCGGGTGGACGGCGGGTTCGCGCACCTGCCGCTGCCGCGCCGCGTCGCCGAGCGGCTCCACCTGGCGGGCGAGCAGGTACCCGCGGCGTTCGGCGTCGCCCGCAGCGACGACCAGCTCGCCACCCGGGAGGCCGTGTGATCCCCCCGTACGCGCACGCGGCACCGTCCGCACTCACGCACCCGGCACCGCCCCCGTCCCCGGGCCCCGCACCGCCGCCGGGCTCGGCGACGGCCCTGGCGCTGGACGCGGCAGCCCGGTTCGCGCTCGGGGCCGCGCTGGTCGCCTGCGCGCTGGCCGTCGCCGGTGTGGTCACCTACCTCTCCGGACGCGCCCGCCGCCGGGCACTGCTCGCACGGCTGGCCGACAGCGAGCACACCGCCGGGGCACTGGCGCCAGGTCCCGGCGGCAGACGGCGCCGCTTCGCCGGGATCGACCGCCGCGTGCGCGCCACCGGGCCAGGGCGCCGCCTCCAGGCCAAGCTGGCCGCCACGGGACTCGACGTGACGCCCGGCGAGTACGTCGTCGCCATGGCCGCACTCGTCACCGTCTTGTGGATACTGGCTTCCTGGGCGCTGGCGCCGTTCTTCGGGCCGCTGGCGGGACTGGTCGGTGTCCTGGCCGGCAACGCCTTCCTCGGCCACCAGCGGCAACGCCGCACCGAACAGTTCATCAACCAGCTGCCCGAGCTCGCGCGCATCCTCGCCAACGCCACCTCGGCGGGGCTCGCGCTGCGCACCGCCCTCGGCATGGCCGCCGAGGAACTGGAGGCGCCGGCGGGCGACGAACTGCGGCTGGTGACCGACCAGCTCGCGGTCGGCCGCTCCATCGACGACGCGCTGGGCGAACTGGCCGAGCGGCTGCCCTCCAGGGAACTCGTCGTCCTCGTCACCACGCTCGTGCTCTCCCACCGCGCGGGCGGCACCATCGTGGCCTCCCTGCGCAACCTCACCACCACACTCGAAGAGCGCAAGGAGACCAGGCGCGAAGTGCGCACCATGCTCGCCGAGGTCAACGCGACCGCCTTCACCATTCCGCTGCTGGGGCTCGGCGCGATGCTGATGATGAACTCGATGATGCCCGGCGCCCTCGCCCGCGTCACCGGCAGCCCCGTGGGGCAGATCGCCATGGTCATCGCCGTCGGCCTGTTCGGGGCCGGGTTCTGGGTGATCCGCCGGCTCGGCAGGATCGAGGTGTGAGGCCGTGATCGCCCTCGCCCTCGCCGCCCTCGCCGCGCTCGCGGTGTACGGCGCCTTCGCCGGCTGGCGGATGTACCGCGCCGAGACGAAGCTGCCCGCCGACCTGGCCGTCGCCCTGGAGGTCGGCGCCACCCGCACCACCAAGGGCGAGGCCGCCGTCGACCGCCTCGGGATGCGGCTGGCACCCCTGGTGCTGCGGCTGATGGGGCCCGGGCAGGTCGCCAGGAAGCGCCGCAGAATCGACCAGGCGGGCAACCCCGGCGGACTCACCCTGGAGCGGTACGCGGCGCGCCGCGCCGTCTACGGCCTCTTCGGGTCCCTCATGGCGCTGGTCGGCCTCTCGGCAGGCAGCCTCTTGTTCACCGTGCTGGTGCTGGCGTTCGGCTGGTTCGCGGCCGACCTGGTCATCCGCCAGGCTATCAAGGACCGCCGGCGCGTCATCGAACGCACCCTGCCCGACTTCCTCGACGTCCTCGCCGTCGTCGTCTCCGCCGGACTCGGCTTCCGGCAGGCACTGGAACGCGTCGCCGACCGCTACGCGGGGCCCTGGGCCGACGAACTGCGCATCACGCTACGCCAGATGGACATGGGCGTCAGCCGCCGCCAGGCCTTCGACGAGCTGCGCAGACGCAACGCCAGCGACCAGGTCGACCAGTTCGTCACCGCCCTCCAGCAGGGCGAGGAACTGGGCGCCCCCATCGCCGAGACGCTCATCCAGATCGCCACCGACATGCGCCGCACCGACGCGCAGAACGCCCGCCGCAAGGCGGCGAAAACCGTTCCCAAGGCGACCATGTCCACCATCGCTTTCCTGCTTCCCGGCACCCTCATCCTCATCGTGGCGACCTTCATCCTCGGCTCGGACACGGACCTCGGCTCCGTACTGGGGGGCTGAACCATCAACCTGCCAGCCCTGCCGACGTGTTGGCCCGCGCACCCTCGCGGACGGGACGCCCCCGGCTCCTCCCGCGGCCGGAGCCGCGTGGCAGCCGCCGCCGTGCTTCGCCGCCTTCCCGCACGTCACCGCCGCTGCGCCGAGGCGGAGGCCGACGGGTTTCTCGCCACCTCTTCGCCGCCGCAACGAGATGTGGCACAGTCTGCATTCGGGCAGCGACTGTTAGCTACACCGCGCGGGGGTGAGGGAGGGGGGCGCGCGACGTGACGGCACCGAGCCGCTGCGGCCCCCACCGGGGCCGCCACACGCGGTGGGCGAGCCGGCCGGACGCGGGGGCGTGTCCCTGCGGGGACAGCGAGTCGACCACCAACGGAGGAGATCCCGATGTCGAACGCCATCCGCAGGCGTATCCGGACCCGCACCACCCGCCTCCGCGGGCCCGCCGCGGACCGGGGCGCCAACTCGATCGAGTACGCCGGCATCGTCATCCTGGTCGCCGGCATCATCCTCGCCATCCGGGCGCTGGGGCTGGACTCGATGATCTCCGGGGCGATCGCCAACGCTGTGAGCGCCGTCCTCGGAGGCTGACGGCCCCCGGTGCGGCGGACCGCGGCCAGACGGTCATCCTGTACGGCGCCGTGATCGCGGGGCTGCTTTTCCTCGCCTTCGCCTTCTTCGCCGTCGCCCAGGCCGCGACGGTACGGAACGGCGGCCAGACCGCTGCCGACGCCGCCGCGTTGGGAGCCGCGCGGGACGACAGGGACCTCCTCTTCGACGGTTTCGTGGACGCGCTGTCGAAGGAGGGGGAGTGGCGGGACTGGCTGGACGCCCTGGCCCCTTTGCCGGGTGACGGCTGCGGCGAGGCCGCCCGCTTCGCCGACCGCAACCGCTCGGACCTGGTCACCTGCGATCCCACGACGCGCGCGGGGGACAACGGCTACACCGTCGGGGTGGAGACGCGGTTCGACACGGGCGACACCTTCGTTCCCGGCGCGGACCACAAGAAGGCACATGCCACCGCCACCGCGATCGTGAAGTCCCGCTGCACGGCCGAGACCGGGACCGGGGACGGGACCGAAGAAGACGGGGCCGGGGACGGGTCCGAAGACGGGGCCGGGGACGAGTCCGAAGACGGGTCCGAAGGCGGGAGCGGGGGCGGGGAGATCGAGCTGACCTGCGACGACGAGAATCTCACGATCGACCCCGACGACGAGGACCTCGACGTGGAACCGTCGGACCTCTTCTCGGTGGTGCTGGTCGAATGACGAGCGGACGAGGAATGAGAGCCGGGCACGTGATGAATCTTCGACGCACCACGGGGCTTCGCCGGGGCCTCACCGCGGTGGCCCTGTCGGCCGGCCTGGTGCTGGCGGCAGCGGGCTGCGGCGGGGGAGGCGACGGCGGCGACGACACCAAGGAGCCGCGCCCCTCCTCGACGGAGGAGGACGGAGGCGGAGGTGACCGGCCCGGCGGGACGGGGAACGGCGAGCCGCTCGCCGAGGTGAGGGGCGGGGACGACATCACGCTCACCATCGCCTCGGCCCGCCGCGAGTCGGGCGGTTTCGTGACGGTCACAGGCAAGGTCACCAACGGAGGCGGGAAGGTCTGGGTCGCCCCAGGCTGGGAGGGCGAGGAGTCCGAAGTCGCCCTGCGCAACAAGCTCTCCGTCGCCGGCGCGAAGCTCGTCGACAAGAAGGGCAAGAAGCGCTATCTCGTGCTCAGGGACACCGAGGGCCGGTGCCTGTGCACGTCCTTCGGGCAGCCGATCCAGGCCGGGAAGTCGAAAACCTGGTACGCCCAGTTCCCCGCGCCGCCCGAGGGCAACGACAAGGTCGAGTTCCAGATCGCCGACATGCCTCCCGCGGGCGTGACCCTGGGTGGGGAGGGGTGACGATGGGCCTGCGCGGGCCGCGGCTGACCAGGACGCTGGCGTGTTCGTCCGTCACGGCGGCACTCGTGCTGGGTCTGCACGCCCCACGGGCCGGCGCCGACGATCCCACCCCGCACCCGACGCCCTCCGTCCCGGACATCGCCACGCGGTACCCCACCGACGACCCCACCACCATCCCCACCGGGCAGGCGCCGTCTCTTCCCGGGGAGAAGGGGCCGGGGGACCCGGGGTTCAGCGAGCCGCCGGACAACATCGGGGAGGCCGAGGCGCCGGTGGAGGTGGACCCGGAGGCGGAGGGGCTGCGGCTGGCCGACGGGGCGAAGCTGGCGGAGCCCAGGGTGCTGGACATCAAGTTCGTGACCGAGGACCTGGGCGGTGCGGAACGCCGCGAGGACAGCACGGTCAAGACGAAGTTCACCCTCCAGGCCGAGGTGCTCTTCCCCAAGGACAGTTCGAAGCTGAACAGCGGGGCGAAGGACCGGATCAAGGCGATCGCCGAGGAGATCGAGAAGCAGGGCAGTACCCAGGTGAACGTCTTCGGCTTCACCGACGACCTCGGCTCCTACGAACACGGCAAGAAGCTGTCCAAGAAGCGGGCCACCGCCGTACAGACGGAGTTGGCGGCCCGGTTGGGATCCGATGCCAGCTTCCGCGTACGCGGCTACAGCGAGGACTACCCCGTCGCGGACAACGGGACGGAGGACGGGCGGAAGAAGAACCGCCGCGTGGAGGTCTCCTTCCCGAAGAAGGACTGACGGGCCCGCCCTTGCGGCCCGGTCCGCGCGCCCTGACGATGAACGGCACCGGCAGCGACGAGGGGACGGTGCGGCGTGGGAAGCGGCAGTGCGGCGACGGACGCCGGTCCGGTGACCGGTCGCGCGGGAGGGCGCGTCGGGCCCGTCGGCGGCGGGAGGGCACGTGCACGCCTGCGCGCCTGGTCCGTCGGCTGGACGGCGGGCGCCGCCCACACGCTCGGCGCGGCCCTGCTGATGATCACGGAGTGCGTACGCCAGGACGTGGCGGGACTCGGCGAGAAGGTGCCGCCGGGCGCCGAACTGCCGCACTATGCCGCGGGCTTCCGCCACCTCGTCGACGTCCTGGACGGCCAGTGGTGGTTCAGGGCGGCGGAGGACGTGCGCGACGCCGTCGCCTTCGGGGAACCGCGTGCCGCGCTGTGGGCGGCCGTCTGCGCGGCGCTCGTCGTCCGCGGGAACCCGCACGGTCCGCCCCGCGTCCAGGGCCTGCTGTCCCTCGTGGGCGCCTTCTACTGCGTGGTGGCGGCCGTGGCAGGCCTCCCGTACCTGGCGCTGGCCGGTCCCGCTCTCCCGTTCGCGCTGGTCATCGGCGCGGTGGCGCTGGTGGTGGCGGCCCCGGGATGGTGGCGCCGCGTGCTGGGGCGCGAGGGCAGGCGCCCGGAACCGGACGCGTGCCGGTACGCGGGCCCGAAGGGCCGGTACGCGGGCCCGGCGGGTCACTCCGTGGCGTCGGCGGCGCACAGCGTCCGGCTGCCGCCGTCGACCTTCCAGGACCAGTAGCGCGGGTGCGTACCGCTGTCGCCTTCCCGGCACGGGGTGGCCCGGTCGTAGACGCCGGTGATGGTCAGCAGCCGGTCGTAACGGCTCGGTGGGCCGTTTCCCCCGCCCCCGTCCTCGCCGCTCCCGGAATCCCCGCCCGTGGGCGGCTGGGAGGAGCAGGCCGGTGCCGACATCAGCGCGGCCCGCAGCCGGCCGTGGTCGGACTCGGCCAGCAGGCACTGGTCGGTGCGGAACTGCCGGGTGACGCACAGCGTGGTCCCGCCGTGCGTCCAGGCGGCGCGCCCGTTGCCGGTGGGGCAGGACGTCTCCGTGTCGCCGCCGTGCCCCGCCGCGTGGACGGCGGTCACCCGGGTGAACGCCCGGTCGTCGCCGCACGGCACCCGCGTGGCCTCGGTGGGCGCCGGGCGGCTCCACCCCGACCCGTTGCCGTGCACGGTCAGGCACTGCCCGGCCCGTACCGAACGGAAGTCCGCGGCAGGGGAGTCCGAGTCGCCGCCGGGTCCCGCCTCAGGCCCGGTGGCGCCGGGCGGGGTCGGCAGCGCGCTGCCGGGCGTGGGGCCGAGCCGGGACGGTGACGGGGCGGTGGTCGCGCTGTCGTCGGGACGCGGCGTGGGGTACGCGGGGACGCTGCTGGCGCTGGGGGAAGGGCGGGCCGCGGCCCCGTCGGCGGAGCCGGGCGGACTGACGACCTTGGGCAGGATCAGCGTCGCGAACAGCGCCGTGGCCAGCAGCAGACGGCGCCGCCCACGGCGGGCGCCCTCCCGCACCTCCTCCGACGCGCCCGGCACTCCGGCCGACGTGCCCCGCTGCGCGGGTGGCCGCTCCGCGCGCCCCCCGCCGGGGTCCGTTCCGCCGTCGTCGGGCTGCTGCTGCCCCGTGCCGCTGTCGGCCCGCCGCTGTGCACCGCTCATGCGTCCATGCTTGCGGATCAACGGGTGGGTGACGAGACCCCGTTGGGAACGGGGCGGGATATCGCGCGCTACGCGGCGCTGAGTCGGAGAGAAGAGATGGCCAAGGCGGCGGCCCTCACGCCGCCTTGACCATCTCGGCATGGACGGCGCGCTGCCACTGGCCGCGCAGCCTGTCCAGTTCGGCGAGAGCTTCCTTCGACCAGAGGGTGCGGCCGGCGACGAAGCTCCTGATCGCGTCGTTGGCCGCCGTGACGGTGAGCTCCGAGGCAGGCACCTGGCCCGCGTCGGTCTCCCGGAACGGTCCGGGCTCTCCGGGCCCGGTGGAAGTCGATGTCATGCGGACTACAGTACGGCCCCCCACTGACAACGGCAGTTGGTTAACGAGGCGCCCGGGACGGCCGATTGGCGCTGCGTCGCAGGTGTCGGCGCTGTCCCGCTCCGAGATGCTCCGACCGGGTGTGAGATGAATCGCTCCCGGGAACCTCCGTACGGCGGATCGGCGGGCGGATCGAGCGGCGGTTCGGCAGCCCTCCCGGCGGGGCCCGCAGCCGAGAGGGGGCCGATCCGGGGGAGGCGGGAAAGGTCCGCCCCGGGGAAGGGTGCTGCGCTGCCGTCGTAAGCTCGCCGTGTGCCGCTGGAGTGGATAGCGATCGTGGCCGCCGCCGTCTACGGTGCCGCGGCCGGTGCCGTGCTGCCGCGCGCGGCCTACCGTCTCTCCGTCGAGCCCGGACAGCCCTGGCGCGACAGCTGCCCGCAAGGACACCCGCTCGGCGGCGGCGTGCGCGCGGTGCTCGGCCCCGCCGTCTGCGGCGCCTGCGCAGGGGTGGAGGGGCCGCAGGGGAGCTACCGTGGCGGGCGCGAGGCTCTCGCGCTGGTCGGCGCCCTGGTGTGCGGCGGACTGGCGGCGGCCGTCGGCGTGCGGCCCGAGCTCGCGGTGTGGCTCCTGTGCGCGCCCCTCGCGCTGCTGCTCGCGGCGGTCGACCTGGCGGTGATGCGCCTCCCCGACCTGCTCACCCTGCCCTTGGCCGTCGGCAGCGCCGCACTGCTCGGGCTCGCGGCCCTGCTGCCGGGCGCGGGCGGCAGTTGGCGGCGGGCGCTGGCGGGCGGTCTGGTGCTGGCCGGCGCGTTCTTCGTGCTGTTCGTCATCAGTCCGCGCGCGGTGGCCTTCGGCGACGTCAAGCTGGCGCTGTCGGTGGGGGTCGCCCTTGGGTGGTACGGCTGGCCGGTGCTGTTCGCGGGCGCGTTCCTCGGCTTCCTGTCGGCCGCCGGATACGGTGTCGCGCTGATGCTGACGGGCCGCGCCCGCCGCAGCAGCGCCATGGCCTTCGGGCCCTTCATGGTGCTCGGCGCGGCGGCGGGCGTCGCACTGGGCGGGCTGGCGGCCTGAGCCACCGGGCCGGAACGGCGGGGACGGCACGGGACGACACGGGGACGACACGGCGACGACACGGAACGGTCTACTGGCCTGTGCGACACGGTCGTTGGTGTGCGGAACATCGCGTCCGAGGGGCTAAGGTGGAACCCCCCCCTCGGGCCGGTCCGTATCCCCCCACGGACCGGCCCGCTTTTATGCCATCCGGTGATGTCATCCGGTCATGTCACCGGGGACGGCGGTGCCGGATCAGGAGTTGCTGCTGGCCGCCCAGATGTTGGTGCCCGGCTCGGAGACCGCCAGGTCGTCGATCTCGCGCAGCTCCTCGTCGCTGAGCGGGGCTCCGCGCAGCGCTGCCACGTTGGCCTCCAGCTGGGTCACGGAGCTGGCTCCGATCAGCGCGGAGGTCATCCGCGGATCGCGCAGGACCCAGCGGAGCGCGAGCTGCGCCAGCGACTGGCCGCGGCGCTCGGCGACGGCGTTGAGGCCGCGCAGCCGCCGCACGACCTCCTGGGTCAGCAGCCCCGGGTCCAGGGACTTGCCCTGGGAGGCGCGGGAGCCCTCGGGAATGCCGTCGAGGTACTTGTCGGTGAGCATGCCCTGGGCGAGCGGTGCGAAGGAGATGCAGCCCATTCCCTCGGCCTCCAGGGTGCCGAGCAGCCCGTCCTCCTCCGTCCAGCGGTTGATCATCGAGTAGGACGGCTGGTGGATCAGCGCGGGCACGCCCATCTCGCGCAGCAGCCGTGCCGCCTCACGGGTGCGGGCGGCACTGTAGGAGGAGACGCCCGCGTACAGGGCCTTGCCCTGCTGGACGGCGGAGGCGAGCGCTCCCATCGTCTCCTCGAGCGGGGTGTCGGGGTCGTAGCGGTGCGAGTAGAAGATGTCGACGTGGTCGAGCCCCATGCGGCCCAGCGAGGCGTCCAGGGAGGAGAGCAGGTACTTGCGCGAGCCCCACTCTCCGTACGGGCCCGGGTGCATGAGGTAGCCCGCCTTGGTGGAAATGACCAGCTCATCGCGGTAGGGGCGGAAATCCTGGGCGAAGATGCGGCCGAAGTTCAGCTCGGCGGAGCCGGCCGGCGGGCCGTAGTTGTTCGCCAGGTCGAAATGGGTGACACCGAGGTCGAACGCGCGGCGCAGAATCGCCCGCTGGGTCGCCAGCGGGCGGTCGTCGCCGAAGTTGTGCCACAGGCCGAGCGAGATCGCGGGCAGTTTCAGCCCCGAACGGCCGGTACGGCGGTACTCCATCGCGTCGTACCTGGCGGGGTCTGCCCGGTACAGGGTGTCCGAGGGGACAGCGGTGGGTGTGGGTGCGGAAAAGGAGGATGAGGTGTGGTGCGTGTGGTGCGTCATATGCCATTTCTTATCACCGCCACCTGACCGGCTCGGTTCGTACGTAAGGGCGAACGGCAGTAAGGTGCTGGAATCCCGATTCGGCACGGAGAGGCTGGCCGTTCCCATGAAGTTGCGCGACCTGGTGTACAAGCTCTATGCGCGCCGGGTGGAGGACCGTCTCGACCACGCACAGGTGCCCAAGCACATCGGTGTCATCCTGGACGGCAACCGTAGGTGGGCGCGCGCCTCCGGGGGAACGACGGAGCAGGGTCACAAGGCCGGGGCCAGCAAGATCCAGGAGCTGCTCGGGTGGTGCGACGAGACCGACGTCGAGGTCGTCACCCTGTGGCTGCTGTCCACGGACAACCTCAACCGCCCCGACGACGAACTGCTCCCGCTCGTCGGCATCATCGAGGACACCGTGCGCGACCTGGCCGCCGACGGGCGCTGGCGCGTGCACCACGTGGGACAGCTCGACCTGCTGCCCGCCAGGACCCAGCGGGTACTCAAGGAAGCCGAGGAGCAGGCGGGCGAGGTCGACGGGATACTGGTCAACGTGGCCGTCGGATACGGCGGGCGGCAGGAGATCACCGACGCCGTCCGCTCCCTGCTGGCCGACCGCGCCGCGCGCGGGATAAGCCTCGACGCGTGCGCCGAAGAACTCACCGTCGAGGACATCTCCGAGCACCTCTACACCCGGGGCCAGCCCGACCCGGACCTCATCATCCGCACCAGCGGCGAAACCCGGCTCTCCGGCTTCATGCTCTGGCAGAGCGCCCATTCGGAGTACTACTTCGCCGAGGTCCTGTGGCCCGGCTTCCGCAAGGTCGACTTCCTCCGGGCCCTGCGCGACTACGCCGCCCGGCACCGCCGGTACGGCGGCTGAGGCCGCCCGCGCGCCACGCAGGAAGCGGCCCGCGCGCCGCGGCTGAGACCGCGCCCCGCCCCAGCGGCCCCGCCGTGCCGCCCGTGCCACCGGCCCGCACCGCCCGTCCGCGCCCACCCGGCCCAACGGCGTTCCCCCGCCCGGAGCCCTTCCCCGCTGGCGGTTCCTCCTCCTCTCTCACGCTCTCCCACCGGTGGTCCTGCACGGCGCTGTGCCCTCTCCCGTCCCAGCCGTGCCCGATGTCATTGCATGCTTGACCACTCGGGAGGGAATATCCCTCACGACCGTGCCCTCGCAGGGCCACGGTCGCCGGGAGGCCCGATTGGACACCACGGACGCCCCCGGGCCGCGTGAGGCTCCAGGCCGAGCGGTCGGCACGGGTGCAGGACGCGGCGGGCCGGAGGCCGGCCCGCGTGGTGCGGGCGCTCTCCGGTCTCTTCCCCCGCGACGCCGTCGCTCCCCGACCTCATCCGAGGGGGTACGTCCCACCGTGGTGATCAGCAAGAAGCGCAGCGAGTCCGACCGGCGCACGTACGTCATCGACACCAGCGTGCTGCTGGCGGACCCGGCCGCCATGGACAGGTTCGACGAGCACGAAGTGGTGCTCCCCGTGGTAGTCGTCACCGAGTTGGAGGCCAAGCGCAACCACCCAGAGCTGGGCTACTTCGCCCGGCAGGCCCTCCGCCGGCTCGACGAGTACCGGGTCAGGCACGGCCGGCTCGACGCGCCGATCCCCCTCAGCGACCTGGGCGGAACACTCCGGGTCGAGCTGAACCACTCCGATCCGTCGGTGCTGCCGGCAGGCTTCAGGCTCGGAGACAACGATTCGCGCATCCTCGCGGTCGCGCGGAACCTCCAGGCGGAGGGGTACGACGTGACGGTCGTCTCGAAGGACCTGCCGTTGCGCATCAAGGCGTCCTCCGTCGGGCTGCTGGCGGAGGAGTACCGCGCGGAGTTGGCCATCACCGACTCCGGCTGGACGGGCATGGCCGAACTCACCCTTCCGGGTGAGGACGTCGACGAGCTGTTCGCGCAGGAGAGCGTGGCGCTGCCCTACGACGCGCCGGAGCTCCCCGTCCACACCGGTCTGGTACTCCAGTCGGAGAAGGGCAAGGCGCTCGGCAGGGTGACCGCGGACGGCCGCATTCGGCTGGTGCGCGGGGACCGGGAGGCGTTCGGCATCAAGGGCCGTAGCGCCGAGCAGCGGGTGGCACTGGATCTGCTGCTCGACCCCGAGGTGGGCATCATCTCGATGGGCGGCCGCGCGGGCACCGGCAAGAGCGCGCTGGCCCTGTGCGCCGGTCTGGAGGCGGTGCTGGAGCGCAGGCAGCACAGCAAGGTGATGGTCTTCAGGCCGCTGTACGCGGTGGGGGGCCAGGAGCTGGGCTATCTGCCGGGCACCGAGGCGGAGAAGATGAGCCCGTGGGCGCAGGCCGTCTTCGACACGCTGTCGGCGGTCACCAGCCGTGAGGTCATCGAGGAGGTGGTGGCGCGCGGCATGTTGGAGGTGCTGCCGCTCACGCACATCCGCGGCAGGTCGCTGCACGACGCGTTCGTCATCGTGGACGAGGCGCAGTCGTTGGAGCGGAACGTGCTGCTGACGGTGTTGTCCCGGATCGGTACCGACTCGCGGGTGGTGCTCACCCACGACGTGGCGCAGCGGGACAATCTGCGGGTGGGGCGGTATGACGGCGTCGTCGCCGTCGTCGAGCGGCTGAAGGGGCATCCGCTCTTCTCCCACGTGACGCTGACGCGCTCGGAGCGTTCGCCGATCGCCGCGCTGGTGACCGAGATGCTGGAGGAGGGCCGCGTCTGATCCGTCCACCGGATCGTCCGATCAACCGGACATCCCCCGGGGACGATCAACCGGACATCCGCCAGGGCGATCAGACGGCCATCCGCCATCCGTCAGCCGCCGTCCGTCCGTACGGCCGACCGGGCGTCCCTCGTACCGGTCGGCCGGGCGTTTCGCCGCTGACGGGAGGTCAGTACCGGGCGCTGCGGCGCCCGCCGGGACGGGCCCCGTGCCCCAAGGGCGCAACACCCTAGCGGCACGGGGCCTGAGTGCGCGCTGGTTTCCGAGACCTCTTCGCCCCAAACGCCGTGTGAGCTTTCCCACTCAACACCGAATTGCTTCCACGCGTCCGGTTCCGGCAAGGTGTGGGTCCTGTCAGGCCCCGCATACGGCACATCCGCACCGCCAACGGTGCGACACCGCACAGCAGTACAGAACTGAACAGCAGTCGCGCCGTATGCCGCCCGAAGAACCACGCGGGCTCTCCCCGAGGGGAGGCCCACCGGGCCCGTGTCTCCCCCGCCCATACAAGGGAGACCAGTGCCAGGGGCACGATTGCGTCCGCGAGGTCACCCGAGCGGGCATGTTGGAAGGAAACCGTGTGACTGCTCGGATTTCGGTCCGGGGATTCGCCGTGGCGTCCGCCACCGCGGTCACCACCGTCGGCGCCGTCGTCGGGGTCGCCGCAGGCGCCGACCAGGGTCAGGCGTCCGACGCCGAGGCCACCGCAGCGCAGGCGACGCTCCTAGAGGACATACCGGCCGGGTCTCAGGCCCAGGCGCAGACCGCTTCCCTCACGCAGCAGGCCGACGCCGCGTCGGTGGCCTCGGACGCGAAGGCGAAGAAGTCGGCCGAGGAAGCCGCCCGCAAGCAGGCCGCGAAGGACGCTGCGGCCAAGAGGGAGAAGGCCGAGAAGGAAGCCGCAGCGAAGAAGGCCGCCGAGAAGGCCAAGGAGCGGGACAAGATCCAGTCCGCTTCCAGCCGCTCCTCGGAACGCTCCGACTTCCCGCAGAAGTCCTCGTACTCCACGGCCGAAGTCCAGTCGATGGCCAAGCAGATCGTCGGCGGCGGCCAGTACCAGTGCTTCTCCCAGATCGTCACGCGCGAGTCGGGCTGGAACTACCAGGCGACCAACGCCTCCTCCGGCGCCTACGGCCTCGTCCAGGCGCTGCCGGGCTCGAAGATGGCCTCGGCGGGCGCCGACTGGCGGACCAACCCGGCCACCCAGATCAAGTGGGGCCTCAACTACATGAACGACCGGTACGGAAGCCCCTGCGGTGCGTGGGACTTCTGGCAGGCCAACCACTATTACTGAGCCGACCGGCCCCGCAGCTTGCCGGACCGTGTGTCCGGACATGATGCCCCCCGCGGCGATCCGCCAGGATCGCCGCGGGGGGCATTCGCGTGTGCGCTCCGCAGCCGCCGTGACCGCGCGCGGGCTGCGTACCGGAACCGGCCGACCGGCGTCCGGTGCGGAAAGCAACCATCGGCCCGGGTAACGTCGTCCCTCACACGGCGAAGCCACTGGCGAGCGGGGGCGGAGGAAGCGGAATGACGGGCAGAACGGACAGGCTCAGGGCGGCCGTGGGCCGATGGGCCGCGAAGGCCGCCGAGCGGCGCGCCGAAGTGGGGCCTGACGCCGGCTCCGACCGCGGCGGGGGTGACGGGATCGACCACCGGCTGGACAACGTCCAGGCCGGCCGTGCCCAGGCCGAGGCGGAGGCGGACAGTGATGAGGCGGGGAGCGACTACGTGCCGCCGCCTCCCCAGTACGCGCCCGCCATAGCCGCCAAACCGGAACCGGCCGCCGCCGTGCCGTGGGGCGTGCGGGTCGCCGCCGAGGCGGGGTGGCGTCTGCTGGTGCTCGCCGGCGTCATCTGGGTGCTGATGAAGGTCGTCAGCACCATCAGCCTGGTGATCATCGCGTTCTCCGCCGGTCTGCTCATCACCGCGCTGCTGCAGCCCACGGTCGCCCGGCTGCGGCGGATCGGGCTCGGGCGCGGCCTGGCCACGGCCATCACCTTCATCGGCGGGTTCGTCGTCATGGGCCTGGTCGGCTGGTTCGTGGTGTGGCAGGTGATGGAGAACCTGGACACCCTCACCGACAAGGTGCAGGCGGGTATCCAGGAGCTGCGCGACTGGGCGCTCAACGGTCCGTTCCACGTCTCCGAGGACCAGATCAACGACATCGCCCAGAACCTCAGCGACTGGGTGGGTGACAACAGCAAGGAGCTGACCTCGGCGGGCATCGAGGGCGTCACCGTCATCGTCGAGTTCCTCTCGGGCGCGCTGCTGACGATGTTCGTGACGCTCTTCCTGCTCTACGACGGCCGCCGCATCTGGGAGTGGACGCTCAAGTTCGTGCCCTCGGCCGCCCGCGAGGGTGTCGCCGGCGCGGGGCCGCGGGCCTGGGCGACACTCACCGGGTACGTGCGCGGCACGGTGATCGTCGCGTTGATCGACGCCATCTTCATCGGCATCGGGCTCTACTTCCTCAACGTGCCCATGGCCGTTCCGCTCGCCGTCTTCATCTTCCTGTTCGCCTTCATCCCGATCGTCGGTGCGGTGATCTCCGGCGCGCTGGCCGTCGTCGTCGCGCTCGTCACCAACGGTCCGGTCTCCGCCGCGCTGGCGCTGGCCGTCGTGCTGGCCGTCCAGCAGATCGAGAGCCACATCCTCCAGCCCTTCATCCTGGGCAGGCTGGTGCGCGTCCACCCGCTCGCCGTCGTCCTCGGCGTGACGGGCGGCAGCCTCATCGCGGGCATCCCCGGCGCGGTCGTGGCCGTGCCGCTGGTCGCGGTCAGCAACACGGTCGTCGGCTACCTCAAGGGGTACGCGCAGGAGCAGACGCTCCGCCGGCTGAGGGAGACCACGGAGCAGCCGGCCGCGGCCGGCGCCCGGGGCGACGAGAGTCCTGCCCCCGGTCCCGGTCAGACGCAACTGCCGGGGGACGGCGGCGCGTAGCGGCGCGGCGGGCGGGGCCCGCGTGGCGGCGCGGCGGGCGGGGCTCCTCAGGCCGTCAGGCGGAGGGGGCCCCGCCCGCCGTCAGTAGGGGGCCTCCCGCCCGTCCATGAACCGGCGCAGCCGCTCCGTGTCCGCGTCCGTCCACCCCTCGGAGGGCGCGACGGCGGCCCAGGCCTCCACCGAGCCGTTGCCGTACCGGTGGCCGTGCGGTGCGCCGACGCCGTACGAGACGGCCATGTCCACCGTCGTCTGCCAGAAGGTGACCAGCGGGAACCAGTTGACCTCGTCGGTGATGTCGGGGCCGAGGGGCTCGCGCAGCCAGCGTGGCGGGTTCAGCGCGAGGCCCGGGGACCACCACACGATCGCGTCCGAGGCGTTCTGCAGGTAGACGACGCGCGGCTTCTCCCAGGAGGAGGCGGGGCCGGGGCGCGCGAGGTCCTCCTCGGGCCACTGCGCGAACCGGAAGTGGCGTCCGTCCTCGTACTCGGGCCGCCAGATGGGGCTTTCCGGGTCCCGGTGCGCGGTCAGCTCCCTGCGGAGCGGGGAGAAGTTGGGCGATCCCGCCAGCACCGCGCCGTCGACCTTGGAGAGCATGTCGTCGGGGCCGTCGAACGCGGCCTCGATGCCGTAGGCGCCCAGGGACTCGCCGAAGACGACGAGTTCGGGACGCCGTTCGGCGGGCTGTTCGCGCAGGCGGGCGCGCACCGCGTCGACCAGGGCGCGGGTGGCGCGCCCCGCCTCTTCCTTGTCGACGAGGAAGGACGCCCAGCTGGGCAGGTACGAGTACTGCACGGCCACGATGGCGGTGTCGCCGCCGTGGATGTACTCCAGCGGTTCGGCGTCCGTCGAGTTGACCCAGCCGCGGCCTGTCGTGCCGGCGATGGCCAGCACGCTCCGGTCGAACGCGCCGGTGCGCTCCAGCTCGCGCACCGCCAGCCGGGCGCGTGCGGTGAACGTGGACGCCGACTCCTGGCCGACGTAGACGCGGATCGGCTGGATCGCCCACCTGCCGGTGACGGAGGTGATCTGCCGCGAGGTCAGGGAGGAGCCCGTGAAGTTGCGGCCCTCGTAGCCCAGCTCGTCCCAGTCGACGAGGGAGGCGGCGCTCCCCGAGACCAGCGGCGTGCGGGGCCGGGTGATGCCGTCCTTGGTGCTCTTGTCGGTGTTCTGCGCCAGATACGCGGCGACGTCGATGACGCCCCGGTCGAAGACGACGTCCCGGGTGCCGAAGACCACGACCATCGCGCTGACCAGCAGGCTCACCCCGATGGCCACCGGGCGCGGCACGAACCGTCCCAGCAGCCTGATCAGTACGCGGGTGCCGAGCCGCACGGTGCGGCCCAGCGCCACCAGCGCGCCGCAGATCGCCAGGGCCACGGCGGCGATCATCAGGGAGTGCCAGGTGAGGGTCTCCGGCATCTCCTGGAGCCTGCGCAGCTCCCGCTGCGCGTCGGCGCTCCAGGACAGCGCGGCGATGGTCGCCACGGTGCTGAGCGCGTAGTACGTCAGCCAGGCGCGGGCTCTGAGGCGCGGACGGGGCCGCCGGTTTCCGCGCCCGCGCGAGCGCAGGCGGCGCCGCACGGGGCGCACGGTCAGCCGTACCAGCCACTCCGCGAGCGCGCCGATGGCGTATCCGATGGCGGCCGTTATCCCGCCGATCACCCCTTGCAGCAGCCAGGGCCTGGGCACGAGTGAGGGCGTCAGCGAGAGCCAGAAGAAGAGGGTGGCGCAGCAGATCGCCGTCAGCCCGGGCCAGCGCCGTACGACGTAGGAGGAGTCGGGCGGATCCCAGTAGGGGCGCCGGAGCAGCGCCCGGGCCAGCGCGCGGATCCTGCGCAGGCGCCGCCTGGCGCGCGGGGGCAGGGGGCGGCGCGGCGGGGGTATGCGACGAGGCGGTGCGAGCTGTCTGTCCGCGACCTGCCCCATCGTCCTCATTCCCGTCTTCGCCGTCCGGTGCGCTCACCACAGTGCACAGTGCCGACCGTCCAGTATCGGCCGTCCCCGTCAGCGGACGCAGCGGGGGGCGAAGGGGTTGCTCAGCGGGTCGCGGGCCCGCGGGCGGCCCGTGCTTTCGCCAGGGTGCCGGGCCTGGCCCGTGCCTCGTACCGGCGCGTACTGGCGGGAAACGGGTCCAGGCGCTAAAGTGATAGCACATTGATAGGGCGCGCCGTCTCGACCCACCGCGCGCCGGAGACCGGAGAGAACGGGGGAGAGCGATGACCACCGACCAGCCGACCGACGCACCCGAGATGCCCGCACCCGAAGTGCGGGAGACGAGCGCCCACAGCATCCCGGGCGGGCTCGCCCTCCTCCTGGGACTCATCGGCTTCCTGATCGGCGTCGGTGCCACCGTCCTGGGCGGCGGAATGGCCTCGGACGGCCAGGGGGCCGCGGGCACCACGCTGCTCGTCATCGGCATCCTGGTGGTGATCGGCTCCGTGTTCGGGATGGCGGGGCTGAACATGGTGGCGCCGGGCGAGGCCCGCGTCGTCCAGCTCTTCGGCCGCTACACCGGCACGATCCGCTCGGACGGTCTGCGCTGGGTCAACCCGCTCACCAGCCGCACCAAGATCTCCACCCGGGTGCGCAACCACGAGACGGCGGTGCTGAAGGTCAACGACGCCTACGGCAACCCGATCGAGCTCGCCGCGGTCGTCGTCTGGCAGGTGCGCGACACCGCGCAGGCCACCTTCTCGGTGGACGACTACGTCGAGTTCGTCTCCACGCAGACCGAGGCGGCCGTCCGGCACATCGCCATCGAGTACCCGTACGACGCACACGACGAGGCCGGGCTCTCGCTGCGCGGCAACGCCGAGGAGATCACCGAGAAGCTGGCCGCCGAACTGACCGCACGCGTCCGCGCGGCCGGCGTGACCATCGTCGAGTCCCGCTTCACCCACCTCGCCTACGCGCCCGAGATCGCCTCGGCCATGCTCCAGCGGCAGCAGGCGGGCGCCGTCGTCGCCGCCCGGCAGAAGATCGTGGAAGGCGCCTGCGGCATGGTCGAGGACGCGCTGGCCAGGATCACGGCCCAGGACTTCGTGGAGCTGGACGAGGAGCGCAAGGCCAGCATGGTCAGCAACCTGCTGGTCGTGCTGTGCGGCGACCGCTCCCCGCAGCCCGTGATGAACACCGGGTCGCTCTACCAGTGACGGACGACGGCGAGGACGCCGCCTCGGGCGGGAGCGCCGCGTCGGGCGGGAGCGCCGCCTCGGACGAGGGGGCCGAGGCGGCGGCGGGGCCCCAGGGCCCGCAGCCCGCGAAGGGGAAGCCGCGGCAGCGCAAGCAGGTGCTGCTGCGGCTCGACCCCGCGATGCACGACGCGCTCGCCCGCTGGGCCGCCGACGAACTGCGCTCCACCAACGCGCAGATCGACTACCTCCTGCGCCGGGCCCTCAAGGAGGCCGGCCGGCTGCCCAGCCAGACCAGGCCGCACCCCCGCAGAGGCCGGCCGCCCCGCGAGGACTGAGCATCCGAAGCCACGGAGCCGTACCGCGCCGACGCGGCACGGCTCACGGAGGTGTGGAGTGGCCGCTCACGGATAGTGCGCGGGCGGTCGGTTCACGGTAGTGCGGGGCGTACGGGAAGCGTCGCCAGCGCGGCGCGCAGGGCGTCCCCGAACGCGTGGAACTCCTCCTCCCGCGCCGCGCCCTCCCTGGTCGCCAGCGCGATGCGCCGCGAGGGCGCCGGATCGGCGAAACGGGCCGTCTGCAACGAGGCGTTGCGCCCGGTCTCCACGCGGACGGCGGTGTGCGGCAGCAGGGTGACGCCCATGCCCCCGGCCACCAGCTGCACCAGCGTGGAGAGCCCGGCCGCGCTGGTGGTCACTCCGGTCGACTCGGTGCGGCCCGCCTCACGGCAGATGTCGAGTGCCTGGTCGCGCAGGCAGTGCCCCTCGTCGAGCAGCAAAAGGTCCAGCTCGCGCAGCATCGAGCGCGGCAGGTCGCTGCGCCCGGCCGCCGGGTGGCCCTGCGGGGTGACGAGCACGAAGTCCTCGTCGAACAGGGGTATCTCCCGCACCCACGGCGCCGCGAGCGGCACCGCGCACAGCAGCAGGTCGAGCCGGCCCTGCCCGAGCCCCTCCAGCAGCGAGTCGGTCTGCTCCTCGTGGACCTGGAGATCCAGGTCGGGGTAGCGCTTGTGGACGAGACCGAGCACGGTCGGCAGCAGATACGGGGCGACCGTGGGGATCACCCCCAGGCGCAGCACGCCGGTGAAGGGAGCCTGCGCCGCCTCCGCCTCCTCCATGAGCTGGCCCATGGCGTGCAGCACGGCGCGTGCGCGGACGGCCATCCGCTCACCGGCGGGGGAGAGCAGCACCTTTCGGGTGGTCCTTTCCAGCAGTTGCACCCCCAGCGTCTCCTCCAGTGCGGCGACGGCGCCCGAGAGCGCGGGCTGGCTCATGCCGATGGCCGCCGCGGCCTCCCGGAAGTGCAGATGTTCGGCCACGGCGACGAAAGCCCGCAGCTGGGAGACGCTGGGCTGCCGGTGGCGGGCGGTGCGCGACGGCTGCGCGGACGGGGAAGCCGAGGCCGGGTGCACGGGCTGCGCGGGCACGGACTGCGCGGTCGGTGCGGTCACTGATAAGTCACTCCAATCAACCACACCAACTGTAGCTATTTCCGCGATCAATGCCGCATGTGGTTAGGTGGTTTCGACCAACCTCCAGGAATGCGCACAAACTGGGCATCCTGGCCGCAAGTGCAAGGAGTGTGTACGTGCTCACCGTCGGTGACAAGTTCCCCGAGTTCGAACTGACTGCCTGCGTCTCTCTGGAGAAGGGCAGCGAGTTCGAGACGATCAACCACAAGACCTACGAGGGCAAGTGGAAGGTCGTCTTCGCGTGGCCCAAGGACTTCACCTTCGTCTGCCCGACGGAGATCTCCGCCTTCGGCAAGCTGAACGACGAGTTCGCCGACCGCGACGCCCAGATCCTCGGCTTCTCCGGTGACTCGGAGTTCGTGCACCACGCCTGGCGCAAGGACCACCCGGACCTGACCGACCTGCCCTTCCCGATGATGGCCGACTCCAAGCACGAGCTGATGCGCGCGCTCGGCATCGAGGGCGAGGACGGCTTCGCGCAGCGCGCCGTCTTCATCGTGGACCAGAACAACGAGATCCAGTTCACGATGGTGACCGCGGGCTCGGTCGGCCGCAACCCCAAGGAGGTCCTGCGGGTCCTCGACGCGCTGCAGACCGACGAGCTGTGCCCCTGCAACTGGACCCAGGGCGAGGAGACCCTCGACCCGGTCAAGCTGCTGGCGGGTGAGTGACCGACCATGGCTCTCGATGACCTGAAGCAGGCCCTTCCGGACTACGCGAAGGACCTCAAGCTCAACCTCGGCTCCGTCATAGGCAACTCGGACCTGCCGGGGCAGCAGCTCTGGGGCACCGTGCTGTCCTGCGCCATCGCGTCCCGCTCCGGCATCGTGCTGCGCGCGCTGGAGCCGGAGGCCAAGGAGAACCTGAGCGCGGAGGCCTACACCGCCGCGAAGTCGGCCGCCGCCGTGATGGCGATGAACAACGTCTTCTACCGCACCCGGCACCTGCTGTCGGACCCGGAGTACGGCACGCTCCGCGCCGGGCTGCGGATGAACGTCATCGGCAACCCCGGTGTCGAGAAGACCGACTTCGAGCTGTGGTCGCTCGCCGTCTCCGCGATCAACGGCTGCGGGCAGTGCCTCGACTCGCACGAGCAGGTGCTGCGCAAGGCCGGAGTGGACCGCGAGACGATCCAGGAGGCCTTCAAGATCGCTGCCGTCGTGCAGGCGGTCGGCGTCACCCTGGACGCCGAGGCCGACCTCGGCGCCTGACCTTCGCCCGCGCGCGGCGTCGCGCGGAAAGCCGGCCCGCACCCGGCGACGAGGCGCCCGCCCCCGCACAGGGGCGGCCGTCGCCGGGTGCGGGCCGGTCCCGTTGCCGCCGTCACACCGCGTGCCGCCCTCGCATCGCGTGCCGCCCCCACACCGCTTGCCGCCTCACGCCGCGCCGGTCGGAGCGCACCACTCGGGGGCTCTCAGGGCTCCGGCGCGGGCTCCGGGCAGGGGAGTTCGAACCAGACGACCTTGCCGGTCGACAGGCGGGTGGCACCCCAGCGCCGCGCCAGCCGGTTGACCAGGTAGAGACCGCGCCCGCCCTCGTCGGTGGCGCGCGCCTGCCGGAGCCGCGGCAACTGCGGCACGTCGTCGCCGACCTCGCAGCGCAGCGTGTCCGTCCGCAGCAGCCGCAGCGTGATGGGACGCTCGGCGTACCGCACGGCGTTCGTGACGATCTCGCTGACCAGCAGTTCGACGGCGTCGGACAGCTCCTCAAGGCCCCAGCGGGCGAGCGCCCTGCGGGCCAGCCGCCTGGCCTGCCGCGCGGTCTGGGCGCGCGGGTCGAGGAACCAGTACGCCACGTCGCTGGGCGCGATTCCGTCGAACCTGGCGGCCAGCAGCGCGATGTCGTCGTCCCGGTCGCCGGGCCCGACGATGTCCAGCACCTCGTCGCACAGCGGCTCCAGCGGGGCGGCCGCGCCGGGCCGGGTCAGCCGCGCGGTGGCGGCCAGCTTCTCGCGCAGGTGCTCGATGCCGGTCCACACGTCGCGCTGCCGCGACTCGACGAGCCCGTCGGTGTAGAGCAGCAGCGTCGCGCCCGCGGGGGCGTCCAGTTCGACGGCCTCGAAGTCGACGCCGCCCACGCCGATCGGCGCCCCTGCCGGTATCCGCAGCACCTCGGCGCGCCCGCCCCGGTGCAGCATGACCGGCGGCGGATGGCCCGCGTTCGCGACGACGATGCGGTGCGCCACCGGGTCGTATACGGCGTACAGGCAGGTGGCCATGCGGTCGCTGCCCAGCCGCTGCGCCTGCTCGTCCAGGTGGTGCAGCACCTCCTGCGGCGGCAGGTCGAGCCCCGCCAGGGTCTGCGCGGTGGTGCGCAGCTGTCCCATGATCGCGGCGGAGGTCATCGAGTGGCCCATCACGTCGCCGACGACCAGTGCCACGCGGGAGCCCGGCAGCGGAATGGCGTCGTACCAGTCGCCGCCGACCCGCGCGGTCTCGGCTGCCGGAAGGTAGCGGCTGGCCAACTGCACCCCGGTGGGCTGCGGCAACTCGTCGGGGAGCATCGTGCGCTGAAGCTCGTCGGCGATGTAGGCCTCGCGCCCGTAGAGGACCGCCTTGTCGACGCCGAGGGCCGTGTGCGTGGCCAACTGGGCCGCGATCAGCAGGTCGTCCGGCTCGAACGCGGGCCGGTCGGGGCGGCGGAGGAAGACCGCGGCCCCGATGACTCTGCGGCGGCCGCGCAGCGGAGCCAGGATGGCGCGGTTGCCGGCGGGCACGTCGCGGTCGGGCCCGAGGAGTTCGGGCAGTGCGGCGCTGGCCGCGGGGGAGTCGGCGAAGACGGGGCGTACGCCGCGCAGCACTTCGGCCAGCGGCCCGCCCGGGCGGACCTCGGCCAGTTGGGCTGCGGTGGTGCCGGCCACGCCGGCCGCCATGCCGGAGACCATGCCGAAGGCGAGGTTCGCGCCGCCGCCCGTGTGCTGCCCGGTGTGCTCGGCGGCCTCCCCCGCGGGGCCCGGTCCGGGGGCGACCGACTGGGCGGCTTGCAGCGCCTGCGCGGTGAGCGGGTCGTCGGGGATGCGGTCGCTGCGCCGCAGCCGCAGGATGAAGGGGCCCGTGGGGCGCTCGTCGCCCACCGGGAGCGGGTCGCGCAGGTAGACGAGGATGGCGTCCGAGTACGCGGGCACGCTGGCGCGGCACAGCCCCAGTACCGTCTCGTCCAGGTCGACGCCGCGCGCGATGCGCCGCGTCGCCGCGCCGACGAACCGCAGCCGGTCCCCGCCCCGGCGCTCCCGCTCGGAGCGCTCGCTGCCGTCCGGGGCGTCGCCAGCAGCCGGGGCCGGGGCGGAGGCCGGCCGGGCTCCGGCCGCGGGTCCCACCCCGGTCGCGGGCTGCGCGGCGTGCGGCCGGGCATGCGGCTGTGGCTGCTGCTGGGGTGGCGAGGGGTGCGGCTGGGGTTGCGCGGGGACGGCGTCGCGGCCGCGCGGGACCGCCGCCTCGTCGCCCGGGCCCGTGCTGCTGGTGGCGCCGGTGGGGCGGGCGTTACCCGTGCTGCCCGTGGGCTCGCCGGCACAGCCGGCGGCGTCCCGGCTCGGCGAGCCGGGCGGCTCGGGCGGCGTCGACTCGGCGGTGCTGCTCGCCGCAGGCTTCTCGTGCTCCGTCACGCGTTCGGTTTCCATCCATCCGGGGCTGCGCGTCGGCGCACGCCCAGCGCCAGGTGCCCGCGGTGTGCGGGCTCGCGGTCTATGGGCGTCGTCGGCAGTGCAGGAAGAGCTGAATCTCGGGTGGTACGTCCGTGCTCGCAGGAGCGTACGCGCGTGCGTCCTCCTCCACGATGTCGAATCCCGCGTCCTGGACCACCCCGCGCAATTCGTCCCGCAGGTAGCCGGATACCCGGATCGCATTGCCCAGGAACGGAATGGCGAAATCGGTCACGTCCGCTTCCACCATTCCCAGGACCAGCGGCCCCTCGCCGCGCAGCTGTCCGTGCAGGGTCCGCAGCGCGAAAGGGATCTCCGCGCGGGGCAGCATCAGCAGCGAGAAGAAGGCGGCCACACCGTCGAACGGGCCCAGACCGGCCGACTCCAGGTCGGCGACGTCCAGTTTGCGGCACTCGCTCTCCGGAACGTTGTCGCGGCACAGCTTCAGCATCGACGACGACAGGTCGAGACCGACCACCTTGTGCCCCGCGTCGGCCAGCTGACGCGCGGTCGGCAACCCCGTGCCGCAGCCCACGTCGAGAACCCGGGAGCCGGGCGCCAGTTGGTCCGACAGCCACGCCGTACCGGCGATCTGGCCCTCCTTGTGCGGAAACGCCTCGTCGTACCGGTCTCCAATGGCGTCGAAAGCCTCGGACTGACCCGTTCTGTCGATACTCGTGCGGTCAAAACCGTCATATGCCCCGGCACCTGACCCGGCTGTCCCGCTAGCTCCAAGACCCGCAGAGCTGCTCACGGCTGGGCTCCTTCCTGGCTGCCGGTCAAATCCCCGGGGGAAGCGGGAAGTTGTGCGGCGCATTTCGTACGGAGGTTGATCCTACGTTTGCAGTATGGGGGCGTATCAAGGGGCACCGTCAGCGCGGCGCGGGCACACGCCGGACGGCGGCCTGTCCCAGTCCTCGGGCAACGCGGGAACCGGCCACGCCGGGTCAGGACGCCAGCTCTCCCAACCGTCCGAGAACGGGGAGCCCCAGGCCCGCACCGCCTCGACGGCCCGCCGCCCCGCCTCGCGCACCCGCCCCGCCTGCGCGGCCGGCATCAGCCCCGCGCGCTGGGCCTCGGCGAACTCGTCCTCGTCCCGCCACTCCCAGCTCCCGTCCGGCCACACCTCCAGGTCCAGGAAGTGGTCCTCGGAGTCGACACCGCCCGGCCAGCGCAGCCGCGGCTCCTCCAGGTTCACGTAGAAGTTCTTGAACCGCCAGCCACGCTCCCAGAACAGCCACACCGACCACGGCTCGGCAGGCCGCGCCAGCTTGAGCACACCCATGCCGAACCAGGGAGTGAGAGCGGCCCTGCGCGGCTTGGTGTACCGGGTGGCCAGCGGTTCGCGGTGCAACGGTGTACCGTCCGCCAGCTCGGGGCGTACGCACAGCGTGTCCGGAGCCATCCACACCGCCAGCAGCTCGGCGGTGTCCTGCACGACGGTGACGGGGCGGCAGATGTGGAAATGCGCGGCGCCGTTGGCGCGGTAGCGCCACAGGATCGGGGTCCCCGTGGGCCAGCGCTGCGTCGTCGCCGCCTGTTCCGCTGTCATGACGAGATCTTAGGTGCCCGCCGCACCGACCCGCCGTGAGCTGTGCCGCAAGCGCGGCGGGGCACCGCACGAGCCCGCCGCACGTGCGGCGGGACGCCGTCCGGGCCCGCCACCAGCGCGGCGGGCCCGGACGGGCCGCGGCCGTCAGGGATGAGTCATCCGCAGCACGTCCAGCGCCTCGTCCAACTGCTCCTGCGTCAGCTTGCCCCGCTCGACGTACCCGCTGCGCAGCACGGCCTCACGAATGGTCAGCTCCTCGGCCAGCGCCTTCTTCGCGACCGCCGCCGCGTTCTCGTACCCGATGTACTTGTTCAGCGGCGTGACGACGGACGGCGACGACTCAGCGTACGTACGCGCCCGCTCCGCGTTCGCCGTGATCCCGTCGACCGTGCGATCGGCCAGCAGTCGCGAGGCGTTCGCCAGCAACCGCACCGACTCCAGCAGGTTCTTGGCGATGACGGGCAGCATCACGTTCAGCTCGAAATTGCCCGCGGCGCCCGCCGCGGCGACCGTCGCGTCGTTCCCCGTGACCTGCGCCGCGACCATCAGCACCGCCTCCGGGATCACCGGATTGACCTTCCCCGGCATGATCGAGGAACCCGGCTGGAGGTCGGGCAACGCGATCTCCGCCAGCCCCGTCCGGGGCCCGGAGGCCATCCAGCGCAGGTCGTTGGAGATCTTCGTGAGCCCCACCGCGACGGTACGCAGCTGCCCCGAGGTCTCCACCAGCGCGTCGCGCGCGCCCTGCGCCTCGAAGTGGTCCCGCGCCTCCGTCAGCGGCAGCCCCGTGCCGCGCGCGACCTCCTCGATCACGGCGGCCGCGAAACCGGGCGGGGTGTTGATGCCCGTACCCACCGCCGTACCGCCCAGGGGCAGTTCCGCCAGCCGGGGCAAGGAGGCGCGCAGCCGCTCCACGCCGTACCGCATCTGCGCCGCGTAGCCCCCGAACTCCTGGCCGAGCGTCACGGGCGTCGCGTCCATCAGGTGCGTCCGCCCCGACTTCACGACCTGCGCGAACTCGCCCGCCTTCGCCTCCAGCGAGCCGGCCAGGTGCTCCAGCGCCGGAACCAGGTCCGCCGTCACCGCGGCCGTGGCGGCGATGTGCAGCGAGGACGGGAACACGTCGTTGGACGACTGGCTGGCGTTGACGTGGTCGTTCGGGTGGACGGTCACCGGATCGCCGGAGGCGCCGCGTGAGCCGTCCAGGCGCTCGGTGGCCAGCGTCGCCAGCACCTCGTTCATGTTCATGTTCGAGGAGGTGCCCGAGCCGGTCTGGAAGACGTCGACGGGGAAGTGCTCGTCCCAGTCCCCCCGCGCGACCTCCTCCGCCGCCGCACGGACGGCCTCCGCCCGCTCCTCGTCCAGCACCCCGAGCCGCGCGTTCACCACGGCCGCCGCCGCCTTGATCCGGGCCAGCGCCTCGATGTGCGCGCGCTCCAGCCGCTGCCCGCTGACGGGAAAGTTCTCCACGGCCCGCTGCGTCTGCGCCCGCCACTTGGCGTGCGCCGGAACCCGCACCTCACCCATCGAGTCGTGCTCCGTCCGGTACTCCGCGCTGTCGGTCATTCCGGCACCTCCCTCACGCACAGCGTTCCGCACGGGTCCCCGCATTCCCGGCACGCCATGCGGGGTCAGCCCTCCACAGATCGGGCGAAGGGGCGTGTGCAGGGGGCGGCCCTGGTATGTCGGGCCGCCCCCTGGGATCACGAGCCCTGGCGTACCGGGATCGAGGTGACGAAGGGCTGTTCGGGGGCCGGGTCGGCGAAGAAGTCGTTGCCCTTGTCGTCCACGACGATGAACGCGGGGAAGTCCTCGACCTCGATCCGCCAGACGGCCTCCATGCCCAGCTCCTCGTACTCCAGGACCTCGACCTTCTTGATGCAGTCCTGGGCGAGCCGGGCCGCGGGGCCGCCGATGGAGCCGAGGTAGAAGCCGCCGTGCGACGCGCACGCGTCGGTGACCTGCTTGCTGCGGTTGCCCTTGGCGAGCATCACCTTCGAGCCCCCTGCCGCCTGGAACTGCTCGACGTAGGCGTCCATGCGCCCGGCCGTGGTCGGGCCGAAGGAGCCGGAGGCGTAGCCCTCGGGGGTCTTGGCGGGACCCGCGTAGTAGACGGGGTGGTCCTTGAGGTACTGCGGGATCTCCTCGCCCGCGTCCAGCCGCTCCTTGATCTTCGCGTGCGCGATGTCGCGGGCGACGACGAGCGTGCCCGTCAGCGACAGCCGGGTCTTGACCGGGTGCTTGGTCAGCTCGGCCAGGATCTCGTCCATGGGGCGCGTCAGGTCGATCCGCACCGCGTCCAGGTCAGGGCCCGCGCCCTCGGTCAGCTGGGCCGCGGTGGTCTCCGGCAGGAAGCGCGCCGGGTCGGTCTCCAGCTGCTCCAGGAAGACGCCCTCGGCGGTGATCTTCGCCTTGGCCTGCCGGTCGGCCGAGCAGGAGACGGCGATGGCGACGGGGCAGGAGGCGCCGTGCCGCGGCAGCCGCACCACGCGCACGTCGTGGCAGAAGTATTTGCCGCCGAACTGGGCGCCGATGCCGATCTTCTGCGTCAGCTCGAAGACCTTGTCCTCCAGCTCGGTGTCCCGGAAGCCGTGCCCCGAGGGCGAGCCCTCGGTGGGCAGCTCGTCCAGGTAGTGCGCGGAGGCGTACTTGGCGGTCTTGAGCGCGTACTCGGCGCTGGTGCCGCCGACGACGATCGCCAGGTGGTACGGCGGGCAGGCCGCGGTGCCCAGCGACCGGATCTTCTCCTCCAGGAACCGCATCATGGAGGCCTCGTTCAGCACCGCCTTCGTCTCCTGGTAGAGGAAGGACTTGTTGGCGCTGCCGCCGCCCTTGGCCATGAACAGGAACTTGTAGGCGTCACCGTCGCTCGCGTACAGCTCGATCTGCGCGGGCAGGTTGGTGCCGGTGTTCTTCTCGTCCCACATGGTCAGCGGCGCCATCTGGGAGTAGCGCAGGTTGAGCTGGGTGTAGGCGTCGTGGATGCCGCGCGAGAGCGCCTCCTCGTCGCCGCCCGCCGTCAGCACCCGCTGGCCGCGCTTGCCCATCACGATGGCGGTGCCGGTGTCCTGGCACATGGGCAGCACGCCGGCCGCCGCGATGTTGGCGTTCTTGAGCAGGTCGAGGGCGACGAAGCGGTCGTTGGCGCTCGCCTCGGGGTCGTCGAGGATGCGGCGCAGCTGCGCGAGGTGTTCGGGCCGCAGGTAGTGCTGGATGTCGTGGACGGCTTCGGCCGCCAGCTTGCGCAGCGCCTCAGGATCCACTGTGAGGAAGGTGCGCCCGTCCGCCTCGAAGGTGCTGACGCCCTCGCTGGTGACCAGGCGGTAGGGCGTGGGGTCCGCACCGGTGGGGAGCAGGTCCGTGTAGGAGAACTCCGGGCTGGCCGGTTGGGAGCTGGCAGACATACTGGGGACTCTTCCTCTCACACTCACGGCCTCCCGCGTGATCGTTGCGGAGGAAGGCCACGGCTCTCGGCGATGGGAGCGCGTCTCACAGCGTAGAACCCGGACGCAAGGAGGCCGTCCGGGGGTAGTCGCGATCTATCGCGTTTGGGTACGCTGCCCGTGTGACTGAAGACTCCTCGCGTCCCCCGCTCGAAAAGCAGCCGGCCTCGCTTGAGAAGCAGCCGGCCGACGGACGTCCGCAGGCCTCCGCCGCGCCGGTCCACGCGCCCGCGGTACGGGACGCCGACGTGCGCGCCTCGGACGCGGACCGCGACCGCGTCGCCGACATCCTCCGCGAGGCCCTCGCCGAGGGCCGGCTGGACGCGCAGGAGCACGGCGAGCGGATCGAGTCCGTCTACGCGGCCAAGACGATGGGCGAACTGGAGCCGCTGGTCGGCGACCTGCCCGCGGGCCGCGGGGCTGCCGCGGGTGCGGCGCACGGAGCCGGGCAGGGCGCCGAGGGCGGGCAGCGTTCGCACGCCTCGGCGTTCGCCAACTTCGCCGCTTCGCACACCAGTGCGCCGGCGGCCCACGGGTGGGGGCCCAAGGAGAACCTCGTCGCGATCTTCAGCGGCTCCGGGCGCAAGGGGCGCTGGCGGGTTCCGCGCAAGATCAACGCGTTCGCTCTCTTCGGCGGCATCGAGATCGATCTGACCGAGGCGCTGTTCGAGCACCCGCACGTGCAGATCAACGCCACTGCGATCTTCGGTGGAATCGAGATCCGCGTTCCGGAGAACGTCACGCTCCAGCAGAAGGGCGCCGGTGTCTTCGGCGGCTTCGACGTCCATGTCACCGACTCGCCGGACCCGGGAGCCCCCACGGTCCTGGTCGAGGGCGCCGCGATTTTCGGGGGCGTGGAGGCCAAGCCGAAGCGCGGTTCGGCCATCCAGAACCTGCGGGACCGGTTCCGTAAGGAACCGTGACAGCCTCCCGGCGCGCGCTGCGGATGGTGCGCGCCGGGGAGCGTGCGCCAGGGCGTGCGTGGGGGGCCACGCAATGCATACCGGCACGTACAGCGGGTAGGGCTCGGGCATCGTCTTTCGTACGGTCTGACTGCGGACCGGCTCCGATGAGCCGGTGGGGGACCCGTGGACTGCCGTGCGCTGCAAGACGGGTGAAGGAGACCGCACCTCCGTCGTCGCGTCAGGAGCAGACCGTGCTGCACACGCCGCATCAGTCCCTGCAGGCCGCCGCCACCGTCCCCGTCCAGCGAACGCCTGAGCGAGATGACCAGGCAGGCCCCTGGCACGGCGACGCCGTCTGCCGCCGGGACGAGGCAGGGCTCTTCTTCGCTCCGTCCAAGGAACCCACGGCCGCCAGGCTCTCCAGGGAACAGGCCGCCAAGCGCGTCTGCGCCCGCTGCCCGGTCCTGGTCGAGTGCCGCGAGCACGCACTGGTGATGCCTGAGCCGTACGGCGTATGGGGCGGTCTGACGGCCGCTGAGCGGCGCGTCGTCCTCTCGCGCCGCCGCCGCGCCAAGACCGCCGCCGCGGCCGAGACCCCCGCCGAGGTGTCCCGCATCGCGTAACCCGCCCCCCGCCCCTGCTTGGCCGCGGCACCTCCGCCCTCGCATCCGGCTGGGGAGCCGCCCGCCTGGCGGCCGATCCTTCCCGCTGCGGCGGGGCGCAGGCCGCGCGGATGAGGGCCCGACCCTCGGCTCCGCCCCCGCTCCGCCGTGACAGTGACCGGCCGCGGCGGTGTGGGTCCGGCGGCCCCGGGACGGCCTGCTCCGGGCGGTGGTGCGGCACGCGGGGCCGATTGCGGCGGCCCCGCGCCAGGCACCCGGGCAAGGTATGGCCGGGGCCCACACTCAGTGCGTCAGTGCTCAGCGCTGAGCACTCGGCAGGCGCGGGGCACCCGTGCAGCGGGCTCGGCGAGGCGCAGCGCTGCGAGGCGCAGCGCTGCCAGGGGCAGCGCTGCGAGGGGCAGCGCTGCGAGGGGCAGCGCTGCGAGGGGCAGCGCTGCGAGGGGCAGCGCTGCGAGGGGCAGCGCTGCGAGGGGCAGCGCTGCGAGGG